>CAVVFP010000006.1:0-378032 GCA_963747615.1 uncultured Acidobacteriaceae bacterium | reverse complement strand
CAATGCTGGAAGTCGCGTTGGCGGAAGCCCGCAAGGGGCTGGCCGAGGGAGGTATCCCAGTCGGTGCAGCGATCTTTGACGCCGCGGGCAAACTGGTTGGGTCGGGTCACAACCGCCGCGTGCAAAACGGGGACCCATCCCTGCATGGCGAGACCGATGCTTTCCGCAACGCTGGGCGCCAGCGCAGCTATCGCCGCCTTACGATGGTTACCACGCTCGCGCCCTGCTGGTATTGCAGCGGGTTGGTGCGGCAGTTTGGCTTCGGCGCGCTAGTGGTGGGAGAGAGCCGAAATTTTCAGGGCGGGCTGGAGTGGCTCCGTTCGGCTGGGGTAAAGGTCTTCGATCTCGATTCGCCCGAGTGCGCATCACTGATGCACGAGTATATCCGCCTGAATCCTGACGTCTGGAACGAGGACATCGGCGAAGAGTAATCGGCGCGTGTTGAGATGGCACCGACTGGCTCGTCCGCTAGGGCTGCCCCTTCACTGCTATATGCGGCGCTGAAGGCACGCCTTAGAACTGGACCCGCAGCGTCATCTGAACCTGTCGTGGGCTGCCGATGGTTTTATTCACGGCGCCCAGGGACGCGGGACAGTTGTAGAAACCAGAAGTCGGATTTGAAGTGCCGCAACCCGTGGGCAGCGGTGTCGTTCCCACCACCGGGAATTGGTCGTAGTACTGGTTCTGCGAGACGTCATCAATGGGAACGTCAAAACTGGCGGTGTTAGTTACGTTAAAAACGTCGAAGCTGTACTTCAGAATCACTCGCTCGGTAAGCGGGGTAACCTTCACAAGTGAAATGTCGGCGCGCCGTTGCCAGCTTTGCCGGAAGATGTTGCGCTGCCCGGTGGTGAAGTCGGTTTCGAAAGTATCGCCGGCAGGGATCGCCCCCCCGAGAGCATTCTCGGCGAGCAAGGGTAAGGTAAAGCAAGCAGCATTCAGGGCCGTCTGGTTGGGATTGAAGTAGGCGTTCGCGCCGGAATAGCCTGTGCGCGCACTCTTGGCGGTACAGCCAGGAGCCAGCGGCACGATCGGGTTGGTGATGCCATCGTAGACGCTGTAGAAGATGCTGCCCACTGCGCCGGTGTAGTCGATAACGCTGTAGGGTTGTCCGCTCTGGAAAACGCCGACCCCATGAACGCCCCATCCGTTTGCCAGTTTGCCCTTTAGCGTGGACGCCGAGAAGAACTTCGGCAATTCATAAGAGTAGCTGAAATTGAAAACGTGAGTGCGGTCAAAGTCAGACGAACCGTAAGCCGAGCGAAGGTTCAGCGGATTGTTTCCGTTGAAAAACAGGCCCATGCCACTTTGCTCGTCCAGCGCGTGGGAATAGGTGTAGGAGAAGCCCAACTGCAGTCCATGGCTCATCCGCTTTTCCACATGAGTCTGCAGGGCGTTGTAAGCCGATACACCTGCTGCTGTATAGCTTTCCGTTTCTGCCGAGTAGCCGAGGTAGGGAACGCGTAAGTCAACGTTGCCCCCTTCGTAGTTGGCTACCATGGGCTGTCCGTTGGGTAAATTAATTGGACAAAAGGGAGAGCAGGCAGATCCTGTCTGAACCGTGTAGCCGTAGGTGTATGACTGCGGGTTCTGCGAATTGGGGTGGATGATGTTGCTAGGCGAGGCGACGTTCGGCTGATTGAATGGAATTGGGATTACGCCGTGCCGTCCAAGGTTGCCTACGTAACCCACCTCGATGGCAAGATCGTTGCGCGGCTGCCATTGAATGTCGAGCGTGTTGTTGATGGTATAGGGAAGTTTGTTGGAACGGTTATACGTGGCAAAGGTGAAAAGCTGCTCCCCTTCAAGGATTCCGGCTTGTATGCCAACTCCGGGCACTCCGGTATTCGGGAGATAATTATTGATGTCCATCGGATTGCCGGTAGGAGCAGGACCGATAGTCGGCCCCCACGGGCTGGAAAGCGAGTAGTTCGGAACGCCGGGAACACCCAAGGGGCAGGTAGGGATGTAGCCCAGATAATACGTAATCGCAGGAGCAGCGAGGGGGTCGTTGCCGCAGGACTGCGCGTTCACGTAGGGCGGAGTCTGGTTCACACCAAATGGTCCACCATTGATCACACCCTCAGCGAATCCCGGCGAGAGGTAGGAGAAGAGTTCGCCCCGGTCGTAATAGAGCCCGGTGCCGGCGCGGACGACGAGCTTGTCATTGAATTTTTTCGGGCTCCAGGCGACGCCCAGCCGCGGAGCAAATCCCCATTGCCGTCCGGTGAGCGTGGTATTGCTAACGCCTTTCGTTGGGAACAGCTTGTTGTTGCCGGCGATGATTATGCCATTCGAGGTTAGCGTATCGGTTGCGTCGTCATAGGAATAACGCGAAGGGTCGAAGTTATAAATGCGGCCGTATTTTTCGGTGAAGCCGCCGTCCCAGTCGAAGCGCACCCCTGCGGTCAGGCTGAGGTTGGAGCGGAACTGAAACTTGTCCTGGAGATAAGCGCCGGTTTGCCCGGCACGCATGTAGCGGTTGGCATCGCCTTGAAGGAATTTGGTAGTGGTGAAATCGTCGTTAGTGGTGACCAAACCTTGCAGCAGCTGGCCGAAATCCGCGAAAGCAACGATGCCCTGGTTCGTTCTCAGGTCACGGGTGTTGAGCTGGGTATAGGAATAGTTGCCGCCAAAGGTGAGGGTGTGCTTGCCCTTCATCCAGATGGCGTTGGCGGATGGCATAATGCGATTCTGAAACACCCCGGTAAAGGCGGCTTGGGAAGCTGCCCCCTGGCCGATGTTCAGAAAGTCGTTGGGCACGGGAGAAAAGCCGGTAAGAATGTTCACGACGCTGATTCCCGGGAATTCAGTCGAGCCGAAGGTGTTGACGCCCATCTGTTGCGGCGTGAACGGCTGCTCGATGGTGCTGTAAACCTTTTCGCGAAGGATGCCGAGCACTTCCACGATGCTCAAATTCGGCCGCAAGTTTTGCGTGTTGGTGAGCGAAGCCACCTGACTGCCAGAGTCGAGATGTTGGGTGAATCCGGCAACGTTGGAATAGGCGTAAGGCGCACTGGTCGGGTCGTGCTGGTAATAGTATTTGGCCGAAAGAGTATCTTTGGAGCTTTTGTTCCAATCCAGATTCGCCACCACCTGGTCGGAGTGGAAGTAGGCCGTGCCGGGGATGGTGGCGTTTTCGGGAAAATTCGGCGTTGGGTTTACGCCGACGTTGGAATAAGGAATCAGATACTGGCCGTTGGGAAGCTGGTACTGAAATAGCGCCAGGGCAACAGGGTTCACCTGGGTGGCGGGGTTTGTGATTCCTGCGCCGAAATCATTGTTGGCGATGGTGGCCAAACAACCAGCAAATGTAGCGCTCTGACGATCGGTGAAGCCACAACCTGACGCTGACAAGTACGTAGGGTTGAAATCGATGGGCACCATCAGCCGCGAGATGCCGATTTCCTGATCAGAAGAGTGCAGATGCTGGTAGCTGACGAATCCGAACAGTTTGTCTTTGATCAGCGCGCCGCCGAGGGTACCGCCCTCGGTTTCGCGATGTAACTGCGGCACCTCGTCGTTGGCGAGAATAATGTTCGGGTCCTGCTTGTTGAAGAAGGGCGCAGCATTTATCCAGTCCGTCCCCCGGTGCCAGTAGGCCTCGCCGTGAATTTTGTTGGTCCCGGAAGCCGTGCTCATGTCAATGTGCGCGCCGCTGGTCGAGCCTTGTTGGGCATCATACATGGAGGTGTTTACCCGTACCTCTTGAATGGTCTCGGGGGCGGGCGTTGGCAGTGCTTGACCAATCGAGAGGTACACAGAAGCCGTGCTCTGGACGGGGGCGGCGTTCGTACTGGCGACTCCGGCCACTCCGGTATTGTTCACGATCCGGGCCGAGGCTACCTGGCTGGTGCTCTTGCCATTAAACAGATTGCTGGCGTCGACGCCGTTCAGCAGAAAACTATTGCTGGTGTCGCGCTGGCCGTTGGCCCAGATGGGTTGATTGCCCAGGCCGCTATTAGCGCCCGTGCCACCGGGCAGTTCGGCATTCACACCAGGGGAAAGAATTGCCAGTCCCGTGAAGCTGCCGGTCGGCAACGGCACGGCGTCGATCTGGTCCTTTTCCAGGATGTAGCCGTTGGTGGTGTCGACGGCGTTCATTAAGGGGCTCGCGTCTACTTCAACGACCGTGCCTACCTTGCCGACTGGCAGGGTGGCGTTCACCGTGGCGGTCCGGTCGGCCTGCACCGTGATGGAAGGAATTTTTTCGCTTTCAAAACCATCGTGAGTGAAGGAGAGCGTATAGGTTCCGATGGGCAGGTTCACGAAGTCGTAGCTGCCATTCGCATTCGTCTTCTGCGTGCGCGTGAGTTTTGTCTGGTCGCCCACGATCGTTACATCGGTTCCCGGCAGAACGCTGCCAGTTTTGTCCGTGACTGTGCCGGTGATGCCGCCGAGGGTTTGTTGAGCCCAAGCGTAGGGCGCGAACGTAGAAATCAACCACAAGGACGACGCGGCGAGGAGAGCGATGACTGCAGTTCTCTTTAGCATGAGCATGGGCTTGAGCGACCTCGGCATGAGTGACCTCGTGCAATTCTGCAAAGCAAACCCGTGCAGAACAGCCCGCCAGCGATCGACGCGCCACTATATTGTTCGCCGATGTTGGCACAGAGCTGGTTTGCTCTGTTCATCCGCACGCTAAAATAATTGAATCCAAGAATCTACGCGAGTTGGCTGCGGAACGAAAGCATTATATCCAGCAAAAATTTCTTTGCCACAGATTAGATTTTCTTATCGCGGGACGAATTTCTAGTTCGGGAACACATCGTGGCTCGAGATCGAGGCCTAACGCTCCGGCGCTTTGTTCCGCTGATGAAACCAAAACCAAGCTAGCCCTGCAGTCAAGTAAGCGAGATAAACGTAAGGCAGCACTCCATAGGGCCCTTCAGGAAACGGATAGAAGTTGCCAACCAGCGCCAGCAGCATAGCGGTACCCGCCAGCCAGGGAATAATCTGTGCTCCGCGACGGTAAACACCATGGCTGCGCAAGTACCTTGGCAGCGCGAGGCAAACCGAGGCATACGCGACGATAAAGCCATAGGTCGCGAGCGATCCCAGCCAGCCGTATACATCCAACCCGCTTGCTCCGCGGGCGGCGAGCACAACCACGGGAAGCGCTGCCGCGATTCCGGTGAGCACGACGGCGCGGCTGGGCGTCTGGTTCAGGGCATGCGTTGCGCTCAGAGAACCGTGGGCAAGACCGTTGCGCGCCATCAGCAGTAACACGCGAGCGGCCGCCGTGATGCATCCCAAGGTGCAGGCAAATAAGCTCACCAGCGCTCCAATATCGATCAGCAATCCCAGCACCCGGCTACCGGCCACTTGAGCCAGGACACGCATCGGGGCCTGGCTCGTACCTAGATCCTGCCCGGCAGCATGAAAGCCCAGCACTTCCGCATACGAACAGATCGTGAAGAAAGCCCCCGCGAGAATCGCACTTTGGATAACCGCGCGTGGAATCGCCTGCAATGGGTTGCGCGCTTCAGAACCCAGAGCGGTCGCGCTCTCGAAACCAACAAAACTGAACAGCGCCAGCACCAGGCCGAGCCGCAATCCGCTGCCAGTCATGGCACGCAGATGAAGTTGGTCCTGATCCCAATGCCAGCCATGGCGCACCAGCAACAAAGTCACCAAGACCACAATCACAGTTACCGAAATAGCTTCGATCCACAGCATCAGCCGCGCGGAGATCTTCACGTCGCGATAAGCAATCCACATCGAAATGCCGGCGACCAGTAGAGCCAACAGAACCGCGGAGTAGCCACGGCCGGTGGCATCGTGCAGCAGAAGGTTCGCATAGTGGTAGAAACCGCCAATTACGCTCGATCCCGTCGCAACGTAAGCCAGCAAAAGGCTCCATGCGACGGTCGCGCCGAGCCACGGAGGCAGGGTCAACGACGCGTAGGTATACAGCGAGCCGGGAGAGGCTGAAATGCGGGCATAGCGACCGATGCAAAGTGCGACCAGAACCACGGCCGCAGTCGCGAGCACATAGGCGAGCCATGTGCCGTTGCCGGCCAGAGCGCATACCAATGGGATCGTGGCCGCGGGCGAAGTGGTGGGAGCCATAGTGGAGACGGATTGGGCCAGCGTCTCCATCGGAGAAAGAATCTCGCGACGCAAACCATAATCCGTTGTCGGAGAATATGCGGGAGCGGTTTGCGTCATGCGGAGAGATCCTTCCTCAAGTTGAGGTGGGATTGTACAACACGAGAGAATCGGGTCCGCAGAACGGTATATGATCTTGAAAAGTTGAGCGGACGGTCTGAACACTCCACTGCTGGGAGGAGGCGAGATCCCATGAAAATTGATACAGAATTATTGCGGAGCCTTCCCAAAGTTCTTTTGCACGAGCATCTGGATGGTGTGCTGCGGCCGCAAACCGTTATTGAGTTGGCGAAGGATGCGGGTTACGCGGAGCTTCCGACTGCAGATCCTCAAGCCCTGGGTCAATGGTTTCATCGCGGCGCGAACCAGGGAAGCCTCGCCAAATACCTCGAGGGTTTCGCACACACGATTGCGGTCATGCAAACCGGGGAAGCGCTGGAGCGCGTGGCCTACGAACAAGCGGAGGATCTGGCCAGAGACGGCGTGGTCTACTTCGAAACCCGGTTTGCACCAGTCTTTCACACGCAGAAAGGATTGACCCACCAACAAATAGTCTCGGCCGTGTTGAAAGGACTGGAACGCGGCCGCAAAGACTTTGGAATTTCCTCTGGGTTAATCATCTGCGCGATGCGTAATCGGCATGAATCACTCGAGATGGCGGAGCTTGCCGTAGATTTTCGCGCGCGCGGCGTGGTCGGCTTCGATCTTGCCGGAGAAGAAGGCGGTTATCCCGCTAAGAAACACGTCGATGCTTTTCATTACATTCAACGAGAGAATTTCAACATCACGATTCACGCCGGGGAAGGATACGGAAAGGAATCGATCTGGCAGGCGATTCAATATTGCGGGGCACACCGCATCGGGCACGGAACGCGGCTTATCGATGACATAGCTGTTGTAGACGGCAAGGCAGTGAAGCTAGGCGACCTCGCCCAGTACGTACTGGATAAAAGAATTCCGCTGGAGATTTGCCTGCTCAGCAACGTCCACACCGGCGCGACGCCAAGCTTGGCCGAGCATCCTTTCAAAATTCTCTATCAGGAGAAATTCCGCGTCACGCTGAACACCGACAACCGTTTGATGAGCCAAACCACCATGACGCGGGAATTCGAAGCCGCTGCCGAACGTTCGGCTTGTCGCTGGATGATTTCGAGAAGATCACGATTAATGCGATGAAGAGCGCTTTCTTGCCTTATGAGCAGCGCATTGATTTCATCTACTCGATCATCAAGCCGGGGTATGCCAGGATTCGCAAGTCCGCGAACCTTTCGATTTACTCCTCCTGATAGTTGGATCGGGGATTGACGGCTGGAGCTTTTCTAGAAAGCTCAAGCCGCCAACGTTGCCAAAGTCTCCGCAAGCACGAGCGTGCCTCGGACGATATCGTCGGGAGATGCGAATTCGTCGGGACGATGACTGTATCCGTTCCGGCAAGGAATAAATAACATCCCGACCGGAGCGATGCGTCCGATGAAGAGCGAGTCATGATAAGCGCGGCTCACCATGGGAAGAAAAGTCAGGCCGTGCTTCCGGCAGGCTTGAGAAAGCGCCTCGATCACGATCGGCGCACAATCCCCCGGAGCATCCGCGTTCAATAGCTCGGTGTGGATCGCAACCTGCCGCTTTGCCGAGATCGCGCGAGCAGCGGCTTCCAACGCTTGCATCACGGCATCACGGCGAGTGAGATCGGTATCGCGGATATCCACGCTAAGACGAACCTGGCTGGGAATACTATTCACCGCGCTGGGAAACACATCGCAGATGCCTACCGTCGCGACAGTGTCAATGGCACCGCTCGCGCGGGCGGCATTCTCAATCGCCAGAATCAGCTCGGCCGCCGCGCAGAGTGCATCGCGGCGGTCGGGCATCAGCACTCCGCCCGCGTGTCCCCCAGAGCCCTCGATCACAATGCGGAGACTCGCCGGTGCCGCAATCTTTGCGACAATGCCGAGCGGTATATGCTCGCGTTCCAGCAGCGGGCCTTGTTCAATATGCAACTCCGCGAACGCCTTGTAGTAGTTGCCGGGCAATTTCACTTTTTCAAGCTCGCCTGCAAAACCGGCCGCGCTGCGCACGTCGTCGAGTTCGGTGCCCTCTTTGTCCGTCAGCTTTCTCGCCGCATCCGCAGAAAGCGTGCCCGACAGGAGCCTGCTTCCGAGACACCCGATGCCAAAGCGCGTCGGTTCCTCGGAAGTGAAAATGAGCAATTCAACCGAATGCTTCGGACGAAATCCGCCACGCCGCAACGCTCGAATCGCCTCGAGACCTCCTAACACGCCCACCACCCCGTCGTACTTGCCCGCGTTAGGAATGGCGTCGATGTGCGAGCCAGTGCCGACCACCGCCGCCGACGCGTCCGAACCGTTCCAGCGAGCGAAAGTATTTCCAATCGCGTCATACCGCACCATAAGGCCGGCCTCCTCGCAACGTGCTTTCATCCATGAGCGAGCTTTCAGATCCGTCGGCGTGAAAACAATTCGCGTCACGGCGGGAGCTTCGGCGTCAGAGAATGAAGCGAGTGCTTCGATTTCTGAGAGCAGGAGGTCTCGATCGATCTCAAGATTCATGGCAGCGGGCTGGCCCAGGGATGGCGGTGAAAATCTTTGTAGATAAGATATTTCGCGGGCACCTTGCCGATCGCTCCGAACCACTGCGGACACCACGGTGCCATCCAGATGAAGTCTCCCGCCGTTACCGGATACCACGAATCGCCGAGCCGGTAGATTCCGCCTCCCTCGAGCATCATGAGTCCGTGCTCCATCACGTGCATCTCGACCATGCTCAGGGCTGCTCCCGGCTGGTACACCATAGTGTTCACGGCGAAGTCGAACTTCATCTCATCGGGAAGCAGACATTTCACCTGCAATCCGGGGTCATCGTCGAGGGGATGCGACGCAACTGCATCTTCACTCGACACGATAACGCTCGGAGCCTCGACCGAATCGAGCGCCTGATAAGGTTTCTCGATCACAGCCACGCGACTCGTCATCGTCCCCACCACGCGATGAGAAAGGCCCTCGGGAAAATAAGCGTAGCCACCTGGACCTAGCTTGCTCGCTTTCCCGTCAACTTCGACTTTTACGCCGCCCTCGATCACAAAAACAAAACGCTGCGCGCTCGTGCCGCCAAGTTCCCCGCCCGCCTCGAACTCGGCCGTATATTCGGTGAATCCTGCTCCCATTGCCGGACCGACATGCACGATTGCCGAGCAAGACTTCATCCCAGGCAGACCGGTGCGCACAAAGGTGTCGGCAGTCAACAGCAAATGATTGCGCTGTTGGGAACTGCGCGTATGGCCGAGATTATGCACGTCAGATCCTCTCTCGCATTCTCTTTCGCATTCAACGACGACGAAGCTCCGATAAAGTAGTTGCGGGCAAAGCGGCAAGCTGCTCCAGCAAATGCAAGCCGCACTCGATCGCCTTCTCTACATCCTCAATGGCAACTGATTCGGAAGGATCGTGGCTGATGCCGCCAGGAGTCCGCAGAAAAATCATTGCCGCGGGAACCTTCTCGGCCAGGATCATAGCATCGTGACCACCACCGCTGACCATGCGGTGTGGTGCGACCCCTGTTTTTTTGATCGCGCGCTCGATTTCCGCAACCAGAAACGGATCCATCGGAACCGCAGGCTGCTCCAGCAATGTTTTCCACCGCAGCGTCAATCCCCGCCTCCCGGCGATTCCCTGGGCTTGCTCGACCAGATTTTTCACAGCTTGAATTCGAATTTCATTCAAACCCTGGCGGACATCGAGCGTCAATTGTGTCTCCCCGGCAATGACGTTGGTTGCTCCGGGCTTCGCTTCGATCTTTCCAACAGTCGCCACCAAGCCCGCAGTGTTTCGCGCCAGGCTTTCGACTGCGGTGATCCACTCTGCCGCTCCCGCAAGGGCGTCGCATCGGAGATGCATCGGCGTGGTGCCAGCATGATTGTTCCGGCCAAGAAATGTGAACTCCAACCGGCTCTGCCCCGCAACTGACTCGACGACAGCGAGCGGTTGTCCGAGGTCCTCCAGAACCGGTCCTTGTTCGATGTGAAACTCAATGTATCCGAAATATTCCGTCTTCTCGCCAACGTGGCTCAAACAAGCACGAGGAATCTCCACCGGATTCAAGCCAACCTGCTCGATAGCCTTTCGCACGGAAATCCCCTGACCATCTTGCACGTTCAGCAGTTCCTCATCGAGTCGCCCCACCACAGCCCGGCTGCCGATGAACGGTACACCGAAGCGAACTCCTTCTTCTTCAGAGAATCCGACGATGTCGATTCCAAATGGCAGCCTCCGCGGGTGCAGAGCTTCCAGAAAACTTACAGCAAGCATCACTCCGAGAACACCGTCGTAAGCCCCCGCGTTCGGAACCGTATCGAGGTGCGATCCCACGAGCAGCCTTGGGGCATCCGATTCAACTGCCGGATACGATGCCCGCAAATTACCCGCGGCATCCACGCGAACCCGCATGCCGAGTGGCTCCAGCCAGCGAGTGATTTCGCGGTGGCAGTCACGCATCGGCGGGGAAAGGAATGTCCGTCGCGTGCTCCCATGATCTTCCGAGAAAGACGCCAGCCTTCGGCACCGGGCAACAACTTCCTCCGCGCGTTTGCGAATTTCGCTGGTCGTCATCACTCAGCACTCACGCTTCGCGGATGAGCTTTGCCGCTGCCCAGCCGATGACAACCAGTGCAATCAGGATCTCCCAGCCGTATGTATTTCCGTAAGTCGCCACGGGGAAGTGATTGCTGATCATGATAAAAACAACCGGAACCGCCATGAAAGTATTGTGTTTGGAGCGCAGTTTCGCCTGAGCACTGAGCGACGCGTCGAATTGTGCACCCGCCGCAGCCGTAGCGATCATCTTGCGTTGAGAAGGAAGAATGCGGAACCACACGTTCGCGGTCATGATGGTTCCTAACATCGCACCCACGTGGATGTAAGCAGCGCGACCGCTGAGCGCGTGCATCAATCCCCAAGCGATTGCCCCAATCATGAGGAGAGAAAAACCGGCAAAAGCGGCTTCGGACTTGCCTAGAGGTGACCGAGCGGCCAAATCATAAATGAGCCACCCGCCAACCAGGACACCCAGTCCGATGGCAATACCGGCAGCCTGGGAAATATTCGCCACGTCCGCGTCAATAAGTCCCGCGCTGGAATAGTAGATGAGAAAAAGCAGCGCCATACCACTCAACCAGGTCATCAGCGCTTCCCACCGGAACCAGCGGACTTGTTCCGGAGCGACTCCCAGGGACTTCTGCTTCGCTACCGCGTAAAAACCCCCACTGTGTACCATCCAAATCTGCGGCGGTGTTCCGTCTCTGGCCGCCTGCCTCTCCAATCGCCCGAATTGGCCGTCCAGCCACGTAAAGTAATAGGTTTGGCCGACCCACATGATTGCGGCAAAAACATGGAACCACCGAACGCTTAGGTTCAGCCATTCACGGATTGCAGAAGTCAACGTGCCAACTCCTTGGCGTCTGAACGATCCTGCTCTCAGCTTCCTCGATACGTCGTGTAACCATTTGGGCTGAGCAGCAGTGGTATGTGCAATTGGGTCTCGCCGTCCTTCACCCGAAACGTGATTTCCACGACCGGATACAGTGCGTCAACTTTCTGAGCTGCGTAATAACTCGCGGTGTCGAAAGTTAGACGGTAGGAGCCAACCGATAAATCTTCGCCTTCAGGGAAAAGTTGGGAGCACCGGCCGTCGCTGCCCGTGCGCTGCGATGCCAGCAGCCGCCATCCAGAGGGCTCTTGCTTCTCCAGCCTCACCGGCACGCCGCTCGCTGGCCTACCGAGAGCTAGATCCAGAATATGAGTCGAAATCCGTTTCATCCGTGAAGCCATTTTCTCAGCCGGATCTGCGTAATCTGCCGCTGCTGCTCGGCAGCTTCGTAAAGCTCGGTTCGCGCGTCGTTATGCAACCGGCGTCGGAGAATCTCCAGAAGTTCCGCTGCCGATTTTCCGGCGGCGCACACGATGAAGATACGTCCGAACTTATGTTCGTATTCGCGATTCCCTTCCGCCAAAGCGATCTTAACCGCATCGACGGCATTCGCGACTTCTTTTTGTTCTTGCGTCGACCAAGATGAAGACAAAGGGGAAGACCTTTGAGCCGAGGGATCGGGCGCGCTCGATTCGCCAATCCGCGGATGGCTATCGAAGGCTTCCATCCAATCTGATTCGTTGAGGCTGCGCCACATCGCGTCGGACACAGCCATCAAAGCAGCTCCGTCTTCGAACGGTCTTCGAGCGGCCATCCCGTGAGCCCATGCCATCGAGCCGCAACACGGCAATATTAGTTTCTCTGCGGTCTCTAGGGGGGCAGCATTCCAGCGCGCCAGAACGTCGCTCATGCCTTCTTTCCATCTGTGTTTAGCAGGTTGAGGAACTCGGCGACAAGATTGCGCGCGACTGCCTTGCGATATCGTGCAGTCGATCGAATGTCATCGATGGGCTGGATCTCCGCCGCTGCCGCCTTCCTAGCCAACGACACCAGCCATTCATCAACGGCCTTCCCTCTTACGACCTCTTCCGTTGCGCACAGGCGAAGTGGAACCGGCGCCACGCTCCCTATAGCGATGCGAATGTCTTCGACCGTGTGGCCCACAACCCGCCCCAGCGCGGCGATGCACACCTTCGAAATCGCCTGGGCGTTGCGGCTTCCAACTTTTCGCACATGACAAACATATCCCGAATATCTTCTCGGAAGACATATGGCCTGAATCAATTCGTCTGGCGCGAGCTTCGTTTTCTTATAACCGGTGTGGAACTCTGCATAGGGCAACCGGCGCTCACCCCGAACCGATACCAGAATCAGCTCCGCATCATAGGCCAGCAGCGCGGGAAGTGAATCCGCGGCAGGGGACGCATTCACGATGTTGCCCCCGATGGTTCCTCGATTCTGGTTGGCGACACCGCCAGTCCAGCGTGCGGCTCGTGCCAGCATGGGAAATTCGCGTTCAATGATTTCATGTTCGCGAATATCGGAGTAGGTGCACCCAGCGCCAACGCGAACTTCGTTCGTCAGCACCTCAATCTTCCGCAGCTCAGGAAGATTCCAAATGCTAACCAGCTTGCGAGTCTGCAGCTTCCCCGCCGCATACTGCACCATGATGTCGGTGCCTCCTGCAATGGGGAGCCACTCGCCGGGGCTTCGCGCGAGAAGTCCAACGGCGGCATGCAAGGTGCCCGGATCAACGAGTTGGTAGTCTTTCGGATCGGACCTCATTCGGACCTCATGACGATGCCGTCGTCCTGCGCTGCGCCGCGCTCGCTACCGCTTCGAAAATCTGAACGTAGCCAGTACAGCGGCACAGATTGCCGGAAAGCCCTTCCTTTATTTCTTCCAGTGTGGGCCCAGGATTCTTGCTCAAAAGATGAAATGTCGCAAGAATCATTCCGGGCGTGCAAATGCCGCACTGCGCGCCGCCGCATTCCAGGAAAGCCTCTTGGAGTGTCCGCAGTTGCGCCCCCGCTGTGAGTCCTTCGATGGTGACGATAGCCGCCCCTTCCGCTTGCAGGACTGGAACCAGGCAACTGTTCACCAGCGTGCCATCCATCAAAACCGAACACGAACCGCATTCTCCTTCACCGCATCCTTCTTTTGTGCCGGTCAATCCGAGTTGTAGCCGCAGCACGTCCAACAGTCGCTCCATGGGGAAGGCACGCACACTCTTTCGCTCGCCATTCACCGTGAGTAAAATCTCGGCCTTGCCGCGGTCCTCCGGTGGACTGATCATCGCACTGCGCTCGCAACATCGGATTCGCTCGCAGGCGAATCCGCGGCCATCGCGTCGAACATATCCTCTGGCAGCAGCGGAATGGAATCGAAAGGAACTCCTAATGCATCTTCGACCGCATTCAAAATCGCCGGCGCAGGTCCATCCATCGGAAGCTCCCCAATTCCCTTCGCGCCAAACGCGCCGTGGACATTGCCCAACTCTTCGAAAAACACTCGTACGGGAGGCAGGTCGCTCGAAGTCGGCATGATGTAATTTGTCATCTGGTTGTTTTGCATGCGTCCCTGCTGCCAGATCACTTTTTCATACAGGGCGAATCCGATGCCCTGGGCGACCCCGCCCACGATCTGCCCGCGGGCAAGAACCGGGTGCAGCACTCTGCCAACTTCCTGAAGCGCGACAAAATCGTTTACCGACACACTGTACGTAGTAAGGTCGACGGCGACTTCGGCGATGTAAACCGCCCACGAATATGCGGCGTAGGCTTCTCCGCGATATGCTTGATCGTCCCAGAAGATGTCGGGAGGCGGATCATACCGTGCCCATGAACGAAGTTCGCCATGCGCCTCCACATGGCTGCGGCATGCGGCGCGAAATTCCTCCGCTGAGTACGATTCGCCAAGCATGCCGGCCAACTTCAAAGTCTGCTGGATTCCTCGCGCCGCCGATTCCACCAGCTTCCCCACCACCATCACGGTGCGCGATGCAACCGTGGGACCGCTGTTCGGCACCTTCGCCGTGTCAGGCTGTGCGATCGTGACATCTTCATAACGCAGGCCCAGCGCTTCGGCCGCAATTTGACACAGAACCGTTTTTGTCCCCTGGCCAAACTCCGTGCTCGAAACGAGCACGCGAACGCGTCCATCGTTGCATCCCTCTACTCCCACGACAGAGCTTAGGTAGCGTTCTCCCGACCCGGTGAATCCCGCCCCATGCAGGAAGGCCGCGATACCCATCCCCTTCTTCGTGGACCCGGCCCGATTCTCGATCGAAAAACGCTCTTTCTTCGCGTAATACTCGGAGAGGCTGAGTGCCCGTTCGAGGAGTTTTCCGAGATCAATCGGTTCGCGAACGACTTGTTCCGTCGTAGTCGCCTGGCCTGGCTTTAGAAAATTCCGTTTCCGGATCTCGACCGGCGAAAGCCCGACCACCTGCGCGATCCGGTCCATGTGCCGCTCCATCGCAAAAATGCTCTGGGGCGCGCCAAAACCACGAAAGGCTCCGTGGGGCGGAGCATTGGTCGCAACTGCTTTTGCCCGGATTCGAACGTTCGGCCAGTAATAGGGACCGCCCGCATGAATCGCGCCGCGAGAAAGGACTACGGACGACAACGTAGCGTAGGCCCCACCATCAATTGTGAACTCGATTTCTCCACCAAGAATCTTGCCGTCTCTGCTCACGGCCGTACGGTGACGAGTGCGTGAGGGATGCCGTTTCGTTGTGGCGGCCATGTCTTCCGCGCGGTCATAGATAATCTTCACCGGTCTGCCAGACTTGATCGCCAGCAGTGCGGCGTGCCCGGCGATCATTGACGGATATTCTTCCTTGCCACCGAAAGCGCCCCCGGTTTCCATTTGCACGACGCGGACTTTTTCCGCCGGCAAGTTGCACAGCGCCATCAAGGCCTTGTGCACGTAGTAAGGACACTGCAAAGAACCCCATACGGTAATGCCCTGTTGCGCATCGAATGCGGCGATCATTCCGTTATTTTCTATATAGAGTTGTTCCTGCGCGCCGGTCGAGTATTCGCCTTCAACAATGTAGTCGGCCTTCGACCAGATGCCGTCGACATCGCCCTTTTCTATTCGATAGGTTTTGAAAATGTTGTCTTCGCCCCAGACGATTTCCGAGCGGCGCTCGCTTTCATCAATCGTAAATATCGCTGGAAGAGTATCGTATTCAATCGACACCGCTTCAACGGCTTTCCGGAGAGCGTGGCGATCGGCGTGGGCTAGCAACAGAATAGGTTCCTCGGGATGATTCACGAATTCGCTCACCAGACAAGGTTGATCGTCTCCGATGAGCGCGATGCAGTTTTTCCCGGGAATATCTTTCGCCGACACGATCACAAACTCGTTCCAGGGTATGCCGGAGTCGAACGTGATCGTTTTTATTTTGCCGCGGGGAATCCGGCTGCGAACCGTCGCACCATAAAGCATATCTGGCAAAAGCATGTCATCGACATACAGAGCTTGCCCGGTCACCTTCTCGCGGCCTTCCTTGCGCGCAACCGATGTGCCGACGATGTACTCCTGATTCATGCTTTACTCGCGGATGGGATAGTGTATGCCAGACAAGGTATCGATCGGCTGGAATCGTGGTCAACCAGGAATCGAAAACCAGGATTCTAAAAACTCATCAGACCGATCACTTCACTCGAAACTCCCTGCCTATCGGTTCTCCAGGAAATTCGCCATCGACGAAAACGGGCTTTCCCCTTAGGTAAGTAGCTTTCACAACACCGCAAAGTTCCTCTCCCATGTATGGAGAAAGAAGATGCCGGTAATGCAGTCGCTCTTCCGTTACTACAAACCTGCCCTCCGGATCGAAAATCACGAAGTCGGCATCGAACTCCGGCGCAATGTGCCCTTTGCACATCTGTAAACCCGCAAGCCGCGCTGGCGCTTCGGCCATCCAGCGCGCAATATCCGACAGCGCGAATCCTCGATTGCTGGCCTCGGTCCACATTACGGGAAGCGCCACAGAGAAGCTCGATATGCCGCCCCATGCGGTTTTGAAGTCGCCCTCGCCCAGCTTCTTCATTACCGGCGGGCATGGAGAATGGTCCGTGACCACAAGATCAATCACGCCATCTCTCAGCCCTTGCCAGAGTTGTTCGCAATTTTCACGGCTGCGAATCGGCGGCGCGCACTTGTACATTGTTGCTCCGTCTTTGATGGTATCTGCAGCGAGATGCAGATAGTGCGGGCAGGTTTCCACGCTCACCGGCAGTCCTTCCGAACGCGCGTCGCTCAATTCTTGCAGTGCTGCGCTGGCTGAGAGATGCACAATGTGCAGACGAAAACCGTACTCGCGGCACAGCAATAAGAGCAGACGGATCGCCGCCAGTTCTGCTTCTTCGGGACGCGATTGCAGATAGGTCGAATAGAGTTTCCAATCGGCGTGGGCCAAACTTTCTGTAGCCGCATCAATCGGTCCGGGCAGTTCTGCGTGCACCAGCAGCGGCAGGCCCGTTCGTGCGACAGGAGGCAGGGCCGCTCGAAGTTGCTGCTCCGTAACCATCGTGAAGCCGTCAATGCCGGGATGAATCAGAAAGCATTTGAAGCCCGGCACACCCGCAGCGGCGAGAGCTTCGATGTCGCTCTGATTGTCATGGACGACTCCGCCCCAGGCCGCCCAGTCCACGCGGCATCGGCCATGGGCAGCCGCACGCTTCGCCTCCAGAGCGGCCACAGTAGTCGTTGCCGGCAAACAGTTCAAAGGCATGTCGACGAGAAGCGTGTAACCTCCGGCCGCGGCGGCACGCGTCGCCGTTTCGAAGCCCTCCCATTCCGCGCGACCCGGATCGTTAATATGCACATGGGAGTCCACCAGCCCCGGAAGAATGGCCGCTTCGCCGAAATCATGGATGTCGAAATTCTTGGGTACTTGATCGAGGGAAACAACAGCCTGGATCTTCTCCCCTTCGACAAGAATCGCCGCCGGACGGATTCCCTCCGGCGTCACCACCCGGCGCGATAGAAAAGCTTGCGAGTCCAAAGTCTTCTCTCAGCAGAAATTTGAAACGCGAAGATCACAATAACAAGATCAAAAGAACATTTTACGAATTCCCGGCTCCCAGCTTATACTCCCTTCTTCAGCGAAGCGGCTGCGAAAGAGTCCATGTCGACGAACGTGCTCGCGGATTCGCGGATTGCAGGCGTGGGCATACTGTCGCCGATCACGCGATAACAAGCAACCACATGGACAACATTTTCATGGCGCGCGCCATTCAGCTCTCGATTGAGAATGTCCACTCCGGACGCGGCGGCCCCTTCGGCGCGGTAGTCGTGAAAGACGGCAAAATTATTGCCGAGGGCGCGAACCAGGTAACCTCCACCCACGACCCGACGGCGCACGCAGAAATCCTCACCATCCGCGCGGCCTGCGCGAAGCTCGGAGCGTTCGAACTTCCGGACTGCGAGATCTACACTTCCTGCGAACCGTGCCCCATGTGTCTCGGCGCCATCTATTGGGCCCGGCTCTCACGCGTTTATTTTGCCAACGCCGCCGCGGACGCATCCCGCGTTGGCTTTGACGATTCGCTGATCTATCGCGAGATACTTCTGCCACTTGCGGGGCGCGCCATCCCGATGATTCAAATGATGCGCGAGCAAGCGCTCGCCGCGTTTCGAGCCTGGCAAGAGAAAACTGACAAGATCGTCTACTGAGAAACGAACTTGATCGAACGCTACTTCAAGCTCGCCGAGAACCACACTTCTGTGAAACAGGAGATGCTTGGCGGACTCACCACGTTCGTCACCATGGCCTACATCGTCGTGGTGAATCCCCAGATTCTCGCGCAAGCCGGAATGCCCCCTGCGGGCGTGGTCTTTGCAACGTGTGTCTCCGCAGCAGTCGCCACACTCGTGATGGGACTCTACGCCAATTATCCCATCGCTCTGGCGCCGGGGATGTCGCTGAACGCGTATTTCACTTACTCCGTCGTGATGGCCATGCACGTTCCATGGCGAACGGCGCTCGCAGTCGTATTCTGTTCCGGGATGCTGTTCCTCGTGCTCACGGTAACGCGCGTTCGCGAGCAGATTGTGAACGGGATGCCCGATTGCTTAAAACATTCGACGGCGGCGGGAATTGGAATGTTCATCGCGTTCGTCGGCCTGCGCAATGCAAAGCTGGTCGTCGCCAATGCCGCTACCTATGTTGGCCTCGGCAGCTTTTCCGACAAGGAAGTGCAGACGGCCTGTTTCGGCCTTGGCCTGACGTTGGTTCTGATGTCGCGAAAGTTTCTGGGCGCAATTTTGCTTGGCATCTTAGGTACCGCTCTTCTCGGGATCCTTCGCGGCATCACGGCCTGGCCCACGGCGATCTTCTCTATGCCGCACCCGTCGTCTACGTTCCTGCAACTGGATTTTCGCGGCTTGAAGCATCTCGGCTTGCTCGAAATTGCGTTTGCGTTCCTCTTCGTCGATCTCTTCGACAACGTCGGCACGCTGGTGGGAGTGTGCGAGCAAGGCGGTTTCATCAAAGACGGAAAGATCCCGCGCGTCGGACGGGTATTGTTAGCGGATGCCGTGGGAACCGTCTTCGGAGCGCTGACAGGCACGTCCACGGTCACCAGTTACATCGAAAGCGCAGCAGGAGTCGCGGCCGGCGCCCGAACTGGTCTGAGCAATATCGCTGTCGCCGCACTGTTCTTGCTGGCGGCGTTTTGCTCCCCGCTCGCCACAGCGATCCCGGGTTATGCTACTGCTCCAGCTCTTATTTTGGTCGGAGTATTGATGTCGGAATCGATTGCGCAAATCCAGTGGCGAGAGTTCAGCGAGGCCGTGCCGGCTTTCATCACTATTCTAGCCACGCCACTCACGTTCAGCATCGCTACTGGCCTCAGCCTTGGTCTGATTTCTTATACGGTCGTGAAGGTCGCAGCGGGAAAGATTCGCGAAATCAATACCTTGGTTTGGATTCTGACCGTGCTGTTCATCCTGCGCTATGTCTATCTTGCCGTGGCCTAGCGGCCACGCCGAAGGAACTTATCTTCCACGGAGCTTGAAGATGAAAAGTATCCACCACAGATTGCTCACGATCGCCACCGCCCTGTCCATCATTCTTAGCCTTACGTTATTCGCACACTCACAGGACGCGCCTGCGACCTTCAAATCAAAGTGTGCTGCCTGCCACGCTACGGATGGCACCGGGTCGCCGGCGGGAAAGAAAATAGGCGTGAAGGATCTCACGAGTGCGGAAGTGCAAACAATGTCGGACGCCGAACTCGCCGATGTCATCACCAACGGCAAGAACAAGATGCCCAAGTTTGGGTCTTTGCAGCCAGAGGAGATTAAGGGGCTGGTGGCCTATATTCGCACCCTGAAAAAATAGAACTGGCCGGTTCGCTGGAATAAAGAATCCGATGGCGACGCCAAAGCTCGAGAACATTGAGGCCTGCGTATTCGACGCCTACGGTACTCTGTTCGATGTCAACAGTGCGGCACGCACCGCCCAGGACTCCCTGGGTGAGAAGTGGAAGCCCCTTGCCGAATTGTGGCGAACGAAGCAATTGCAATACACCTGGCTGCGCAGCCTTGGCGGCTACCACGCGGATTTCTGGCACGTAACGGGCGATGCCCTCGACTTCGCTTTGTCAACGTTGAAACTCGATGACGACCCGGCTATGCGCGCTCGTCTCATGAATCTATATCTCGTGCTGAATACGTACCCGGAAGTCCCCGACACATTGAAGCGCCTGAAAAGAGCTGGTATGAAGCTTGCCATTCTCTCCAACGGAACCCCGGCCATGCTAGCAGCGGCGGTGGCCAACGCAGGCATCACCGACCTTTTCGACGTGATTTTGTCGGTGGAGGAGGTAAGTGTCTACAAGCCGCACCCCTCGGTCTACGCGCTAGCGTGCAAGCGGCTCAATGTGGTCACGCCCCGCATCTGCTTTCTATCTTCCAATGGCTGGGACGCCTACTCTGCCAAAGCGTTTGGCTTCCGCACGCTGTGGTGCAACCGCTTCGGCCAAGCGCCAGAGCAAATTCCGGAGACGCCTGATGCGCAAATCGCCACACTCGTCGAGTTGCCGGATATCGTCCTGCCCTAACAAAGCATCGCGGCGCCCCATATTCCAACCAGCGCAAAAAGCGCGAAGGCCAGTGCGGCACCGACTGGTGAAATCAGGATGACGACCTGTAATAATTTTAGTTCTTTGGCTCGAGGTCTTGGTCTGTGTACTCCAGTAACCCGCAAGCCGGTGCGCCCGCATCCAGCCGTGTGTATATTTGAAAAAGATTTGTGCTTCTGTTCGAAAACATTCCGCTCGCGCCGCTGACCACCATCAAAATCGGAGGTCCAGCGAAGTATTTTGTCGAAGCCTCGAACCCAGGAGAAGTGCAGGAGGCAGTTGCATTCGCGCGCTCACACAATCTGCCTCTGTTCATCCTGGGCGGCGGCAGCAACCTGGTGATCGCCGACAGCGGTTGGCCGGGCTTAGTGCTCCAGATTGCGATTCAAGGGATCGACCAGCGTAGCGGCCGCGATGAAGACGGCAAGATTCTTTTCGATGCCGGCGCCGGCGAATCCTGGGACAAGTTCGTCTCTCAGGCGGTCATGGCTCACTGCGCCGGCGTCGAGTGCCTGAGCGGCATTCCGGGCAGTGTGGGCGGTACCCCAGTGCAGAACGTCGGCGCCTACGGGCAGGAAGTCGCCGAGACCATCGCCTCCGTTCAGGTTCTCGACTTACGAGATAATCAGGTGCGCGAACTTTGCCCCGAAGCCTGCAAGTTCAGTTACAGGGCTAGCATCTTCAACACCACCGAGCGCGGACGATTCATCGTTCTCCGTGTCACCTATGCGCTCACGCCTGGCGGCAACCCGCATATCGCCTACGCCGATCTCAAGCGCCATTTCGAGGGCCGGGAAACGCTCCCGGATCTCGCCGAAACACGAGAAGCGGTGCGCCATATCCGCGCGCGCAAGGGCATGCTCATCACGCCGGGAGATCCCGATTGCCAGAGCGCCGGCTCCTTCTTCAAGAATCCCGTGCTATCAGAAGAACAGCACGAAGATCTGAAGCGACGAGCCGCCGCACGAGGATTGACTGTGCCCAGCTATCCCGCCCTCGAAACCCGCAAGAAAGTTTCGGCAGCCTGGCTCGTCGAGCGCTCCGGATTCGCCAAAGGATTCGGCTTCGGGCGTGTTGGCATTTCCAGCCGCCACGCGCTCGCAATCGTCAATCGCGGCGGAGCTTCAGCCACAGAGGTCCTTGCTCTGAAGGAACAGATACAGCATCGCGTGGAAGAAATCTGGGGCGTTCGCCTGGAACCGGAACCAGTAATGGTTGGGTTCTAAGCTTTGCTGCGTCGAGCGCGGCAAGCTTCGATCAACGAGAGTCTGCCGTCTCCCACAGCCCCGTCGCAGTCATCTCGATCGCAGTCACAGCAACTCTCTGCTCGATCTGGACCAGCCCTACAGAGAGCATGTCGTCAAGGAATTGCTTCACATCTCTCTGCGCCAGCTCTTGCCTTACTCCGTACTCCCGCTCCACCGCGTCGACCAACTCTCCCAGCGCTCTGGGCACCTCCAACAATTGCCAAATCAAAGTCCCAGTTCCGCTGAAACTGTAAATCGATGACAGATCCCCGACCTTGCCCCGCACCGGCACGATGAGAGTCTTCCCGTCGACAACACGGGAGACAACGCTCTGCGCGCGTGTAAAGACCTGCTGCCGAGGGAGGGTCATAGGGGGAACAATCTCCTCATTTCGAGTTTGGTGATGTTCGCCACTCATCGAAAAATTAACTTTGTTCACTTTCAAGTCGAGACTACGGCAGACCTTCCACCTAAACAATCGTCCTTCGAGGCAGGTATTCGGTTAGTTATCGTTCCCGTTGATTCCCGCCAAAAGAAAGGCTTACTGAGTCACATTCGCTCGCATCGGAGCAGCGTGCATCAGACGAGCCTTCCGCAACTCAAAATATGCAAGCGACACCTGAATCTCGTCAGTTGCTACAATCCAATTCAAGAATGCAGCTCGTTAGTTCACTCTTGAAGCACGCCCTATATCCGGCTCTGCATCACAGCGGATGCCTTAACCGCATTACGCCAACCGGTGGCTACTCGGTCGTGAACTACCACGGCGTCGTTCCGGCAGAGCATTCCAGCGACGACCCTTTTCTCGACGGAAACCTTGTACAGCCCGACGTCTTTCGAAGACAGCTCCAATTTCTGAAGTCTCACTATCGCGTCATTCACCCGGATGACTTTCGAGCCTGGATTGAAAAAGGGGGTGAGCAAAACAAGCCGCTTCCTCCGCGCTCCGTTCTGGTGACGTGTGACGACGGCCTGGTTAATGCACTGACCGACATGCTCCCGGTGCTGCAGAGCGAGGGCGTCGCCTGCCTTTTCTTGGTGACTGCGGCTTCCTGCAGCGACGAACCGGGAATGCTCTGGTACGAGGAGCTCTACCACTTGATGCGAGCCCGGCCGCTCCCGCCACATCTGCGCCTTCCCCTGGAAGAAGACATAGAATCCGAATCATCTGGAACTTTTCACTCCCGGTGGTGGAGTGCAGTAAGACACGCCTCGCGGTTGGACGCAAAAACAAGAACGGATTGGATGAGCAAAGTGCGCAATCACTGCGGACCCGTTCGGGCTCTTAGTTCCGAAAAGCGATGGCGCCTCTTGCGTCTTGCAGAACTGAAGCAACTAGCAGAGGCAGGCATGAGCATCGGAGCGCACACTCTTTCACATCCGGTTTTGTCTTTGTGCAGCGACGAAGAAGCGCGCCGCGAGATTCAGGAAAGCAAGATCAAGCTCGAACACGCGCTGGGACGCCCGGTCTGGGCGTTTGCTTACCCGTTCGGGAACCCTTCCACCATGGGAGAACGAGAACTGCGCCTGGCTCGGGAAGCCGGATTCGCATGTGCATTTCTGAACGTGGAACATTGGGGCACTGGGCCGGCAAGTTTGTTTGCGCTTCCTCGAACCCACGTCACCGCGGCGACGACCCTTCCTGAGTTCGCAGCGCATCTCAGCGGGCTTCATGCCCGCCTCCAGCGCGCCGTCGGAAGATAGCATCGCTCTTCGGTTGCGTCTTCAGCGAGAATCCGGCATCCTTACACCAGTCTGCAAGTGTCTCTCGTTAGGGAACCTGGGAACCAGTGCAAGTAACCGTCCTGAAGGAAATTCCGGAAGACCCCGATCTCTCTGAGGCTTGGAACACCCTGGTGCTGGCCATGGAAAACCCGGAGGTGTTTTTCACCTACCAGTGGGCGTTGGCCGCCAGCCGCGGGTTTCAGGAGCGTCTGTCTCCTCTGCTTTTTCTTATGTACGATTCCGGCCAACTCGCTGGCGTGGTGGCGCTTGCAATCGACCCGAACGCACCCCGGGCCGCTTTTTTCCTGACCTCCAGCACGGCAGATTATTGTGACATCGTCAGCACTCCCGCGAATCGCAAAGCCGTACTGCTGGCGCTTCTGCCGGAAATCCAGAAGCTCGGTCTCAGTGACCTGGTTTTCGCCAACGTCCCAGCGAATTCCGCTACCCTCCAAGAGCTTCCCAGCATCGCCGGATCGCGCAACTTCTATGTCACCTCGCGCACTGCCTACAATTGCGGCGTCATCCAACTGGGTGGCGAAGAGCAACGCGAAACCCTTCTCCGAAACCTGGCCGCCCGGGGCAGGGAGAAACGTGCCCTCAAGAAACTTACCAATCTCGGCGAAGTCAAGGTCATTCACGTTACAGAACCAGAGCAGATCGGCGTGAGCCTTGAGTCGATCGTCTCCGCGCAGATTTCACGTTTTCTCGCCAGTAACCGCGTCAGCCCGCTGGTTGGCCCCGAGCGCCGCACCTTCCTGCACCAACTGAGCGATCTGCTCTCTCATTCCGGCTGGCTCAAAATCAGTCAGTTGGAGATCGATGGACACGCCGTTGCCTGGAATTATGGCTTCCGCTTCGGCGGAAGCTGGTTCTGGTATCTGCCAACTTTCCAGATGGAGTACGAGCACGTGTCTCCCGGATCGTGCCTGCTTCGTCTGATGGTGGAAGAAGGAGCGAGGGACGCGTCTCTCCAATGGCTCGACCTCGGTCTCGGAGACGAGCCTTACAAGGAGCGATTTGCCAACAATACCCGGCAGACGCGCTATGTTCACCTGTCTCGTGGCTTCCAGCGGCACGTCGCCAGTCTTGCGCGCCAGGCGCTGACCCGGACAGCCGATCGCTTTCCTCAAATCGGGAACAAACTCCGCGAGGCCAGAGCCTTTTACGAGGTCGCGGCAAGCCACATTCGGGACACCGGATTCGTTGCCACCGCTCGCAGCTCGATCCGGCGGGCGGTCAGTCCTCTGGCCTCGCAAGACGAAGTGCTGCTCTTCGAAGCTCCCAATCTTCCACTGCCCGATCTTCAACCTGAAAATAACGCCGTTCAGCTCCTACCTCTGACGCGCGAGCATCTGGTCGAAGCATCGATCAGTAACGCTGGCGACTCACAGACGCTCCGCTACCTGATGCGATGCGCCAATCGCTTGACGAAGGCGGACGCATCAGGTTTTCTCTTACAGGATGACGCTGGCCGTCCAATCCATTTCTTGTGGATAACCGCCTATGACGGCTTCTCGTTGGCGGAGATTGGCCACAAAATCGAGACATCTTCCCCCGCTGGATCCATGATCTTCGATTGTTGGACGCCCGCAGCAGATCGCGGACGCGGCCACTATGCGACCGCCATTCGCCAGGCAGCGATCAATCTCTGCCAGGAGAATAGAACAGCATGGATCTTCAGCGGCGCGAACAACGTGTCGTCTTTGCGCGGCATTTTGAAGGCTGGTTTCGCATATCGCTACTCGCTAATCCGCCGCAGAAGGTTCGGCCGCGCGACCATAACTCGTCACGACACCACGACCGCCATCTGACAAAACGGCGCCGCCCCGGCTCGTGACCCAGGTTTGTCGATTGTGACCCCAAGCGATGGGGCAGGGTGCAACGATCCAGCTCCGGCGGCGCCTCAACTTACTCATCGGCAAGTGTTGCCGCCTGCTTAAATATCTTCATAAACATTTCGCGCGTGAGCTTTCCCGTCTGCGTGTTCTGATTCGAAGGATGGTAAGAGGCCAGTAACACCTTACCGTCCGGCAACCGGTAACTGGCGCCATGTTTGAAGAGATAATGTTTGAAGAGGTAATTCTTTCCACTGAAGTGGGTGCCCCATTCTTCCGCGTTCTTTGCGGAAGAGTGGGCTAAGCGTTTCACGTACTTCAGATAAGCATCGAAGCCGATCTTGCCAAGCGCGACCACGACCTTTACCTTCTCTAATCCCGCAAGCTCACGATCAAGAAAATACGAACAATTCAATAGCTCTTGAGGAAGCGGCTTGTTGTCCGGAGGGGCGCAGCGAACCGCCGCGGTGATGTACAGATCGTTCAACGTGAGGCCGTCGTTGCGATCCGTGGCGTTGGGTTGGCTGGCGAATCCGGTTTCATACAGCACCGGAAACATAAACCTACCGGAAGCATCGCCAGTAAAAGGACGTCCAGTACGATTTGATCCGTGAGCGCCCGGAGCCAGTCCCATGATTAGCACTCGCGCCTCGGGATCGCCGAACCCAGGCACGGGCTTGCCCCAGTAGTCACAGTCGCGGTAAGCCCGTCGTTTCTCGCGAGCAACCTGCTCGCGGTAGGCGACCAGCCGCGGGCAGCGTATGCAGACTATGACCTCGCGGTTGAGAACGGTCAGCCAACACGGAGTACTGATATTCAAAGATTTACTCACAGTTATTGACACATGAAGAGAACGTGCTTCTCGAATCCACAAGGATATTTTTCGTCGCCAACCAGGTCAAGCGCGGGATGTACGCAGTGGAAGCAAGAAATGGCGCGAGTCCAGGAGGACCCGCGCCGAATGGTGTGCCCAAGACCGCTAAAGCGTGAAGCTGAGTGCAAGGTTGACACCGGGGTACATCGGGTTACACAGGTAGTACATCCCGTCTATCTCGATGACGTAGACGTTTTGCGTGTACAGCCAGTTGCTCGGCCAGGGGTCAACGAATCCGAACGAATACCCGCCGTAAGCGAAGCGGTGATTTCTGTAATCGCCTTGGGAAACGCGAAACGTGTGTTGCTGCCCAAAACTGGCCTTGTAGCGGTCAGCGGGAATGCGGCCGCCACCATTACCCGCGGCATGCTGTTCCTGCTGTGCGTTCTTCTCCGCCGGCTTGGCGTTCTTTTCCCCTTGCTGCGCGCTCTTCTCTTCCGGCTTGGGCTTCTCCTCTTGCTGCATACTCTTTTCTTCCGGTTTGGTGTTCTTTTCCTCTTGTGCTGCAGGCCTTTCCTCTGGCTTTGCAGCGGGTTTTTCCGGTTGCGCTTTTTTCTCGTCCTGGGCAGGCCTGGCTTTAGGGTCGTCCTGCTCATGATCCTGTGCGAACGCTGGAACTACGGCTACCAGCGCCAAGGATAGAACTGCTGTGCTGAGAACTCCTACCAGTTTCATGGGGTGTTGCCTCCGTTATCGCTTCGAATCATCTATCTGCACTTGCTACTGCAAACTTCCTGTAGTTGCGTTCACCGGGCTGCCGATGGCATCCCCGGAAACAAGAAGTTCCACTCTCCGGTTCTGCTGCCGGCCAGCCGCGTTGTCGTTCGAAGCTACCGGCAAAGTGTTGCCGAAGCCTTTGGCGCTGACTGCATTCGTCGCTACGCCTTCCTGCACCAGATAATCGCGCACCGAGCCGGCGCGATTCTCCGACAGAGTTTGATTCATGGAATCGCCGCCGACGTTATCGGTGTATCCGCCGACTTCGATGTTGAGCCCAGGATAGGCAAGAAGAATTCCGGCAACTTTTGCCAGCTTCTCGCGTGCACCCGGCTTCAACGAATATTTCCCGGTGTCAAACAAAACATCGGACATGCTGACGATGAGCCCCCGCGCGCTGTCGCGAGTCTGCAGAATCGAATTCAACTGCTCCGACAACTTCGCGCGCATGGCAGCCTTGTCGGTGTCTGCCTGTTGCGCGGCCAATTGTGCCTGCTGTGCTGCCAGGCGGGATTGCTCGGCATCGGCCTGAGCCGCGGAGAGCGCCGTAGCCGAGGAAGCCTGGTTAGCTGCCATATCGGATTGCGCCTTCGCCGCCGCGACTTGCGCATCAGCGGCGTCAGAGCGCGCCTTTGCCGCATCAAACTCCGCCTGAGTCTTTGCTGCCTGGGCTCGCGCCGTGTCAGATTGCGCTTGGTCCGTCTGCCGGCGGGCGTCGTCGGCTTGCTGTTGCGATAGTGCCTGCGCGTCCGCAGAATTCTGGCGTTCGTTCGCCAGGCGCACATCGTCTTCCTTCTTGACCGCAATCGCACGTGCATCTTCCGCGGTCTGCACCGCTTCGCGCGAGACCGCGATCAGCGGCTTCCGGTCCATGTGTTTGTTGATGGCATAGCCATCTGCGTTGTTCATCAACTGGACAGCATGCCCATAACTATCCGGCGCAAACTGCTCCGCTCCCTCAGATTGAGCGATGCGCAGAGCATTGCGCGCTTCGAAAAATTCGAGCGGCAACTTGGCATTCAAAACCACCGGATCGAACTTGTAACCGGTGGGAATGTAACCGCCGCGCTCCATCAGCTCATACTTTGCGTTGACGGCCTCGCTGGTTCCCTTGGTATCTTCGCGAACCACGTTCTCGAGCACAACCGCATTGCTGGGCTGCCGAACCGCATAATAAGGCTCCGCGGTTACGATCAGAGCGAAGGCCTGAAGGTCCGTGCTCACTTGCACTTTGCTGCGGTCGTTGTCGCCAACTAATACTTCGCCCAGGTTCACCGCGCGGCCTTCAGGCGAAATCGCCCACAGGACGTATGTCAGATATTCATTGCCGAAGGTCGTCGGCCTTTGCAGGTTGCCGAATTCCGCTTCGATCTCAATCGATCCCCGCTTGCTGTTTACTTTCGCCCAGCCATTGGCCGACGGCATCAAGGTGGTGCCAGCAAAATCCACCTTCGAGCTTCCACTGCGGTGCTGATAGTTCACAGCTTGCACGCTGCGGCTGACGACAACTATGCGGAAGGTGGGCGTCGAACTCATATGTTCGACTTCCACCGTGGTTTGAGAATTGGTCTGAGCTACTGCTGGCAGACTCAGCGCGACAGCTGCAACGAACAACAACTTTGTCTTCACGAATATCTCCTTGGGGCAGGTAACTGCCTCCGTCTAGCTTCAGCCAGAGTCGGCGTTTCGTAACGTATTTTTGTGATTGGCGTGGCCGATCTCATCCCTTTCCGAGACGAATGCCAGAAAGGGAATGAAACAGCCCAAAAACATTGAGCAGCCAGAGCACAACGGCTATGACCACGACGCCGTTCAAAATCGACTTGATGGACGACTGCATCGGAATGAACCGATTCACCAGCCACAGAAGAACACCCACCACGATAAGAACTTCCAGGAGTTGAATTAAAGGCATGATCTTTTAACCTTTCTTTTGGCAGGCCAACCGCTCTCATCCGCTTGAGGAGTTGCCTGGATTTTGATTGTCGAAAGCTTTTAGGGTCGAATCGTGTCCGCCGCAGGTTCGGGGCGGACACGCGGATGAAGAATGCCGATTGGCTGGATGTGGTCGCTTCGCCGAGTCTTGATTCGACCGGCCCCTGGCGACCTAAGAATGAGAGCTGCGAATCAGCATCCGCGGCTCCCTCGACACACTCAGGAGAATAAAGAATGACAGGTGTTCACTTGCGCGTCTGAGCAAGATAGCTCATATGTAAAATTAAGGCCGCCTCACAAATCCTCGCCGTGCGAAATCTAGCGTCATAGATCCTCCGCTCGCTGGCGGCGCTCGCAACATGCATTCGCATCCAGCCAAACTAGAAGAGAGCGCACGCTGGCCCGCGCCAGGGCAATCGCGCTGTCCGCCGCTCCGTAATAGATATTGAGCGTGTCGCCATCAGCGTCGATGGTATATCCGCAGGGAAATACAACGTCGTCAACGTCGCCGTGGCGCTCATACTCCGCTTCCGGCCCAAAAATCCACGAGTCGCCGCGTAACAGACATTTCTCCGGATTCTCCAGGTCGAAGAGCGCCACGCCCAATCGGTACAGACAGCCCGAAGGCGTATGCCGTACACCGTGATAAAGCACGAGCCATCCTCTGGAAGTCTCAATCGGCGGCGGCGATAAACCAATTTTATTTGCGTCCCACCAGGCGCCGCGGCGCGCTTCGAGCATGAGCCGGTGACTGCCCCAATGTCGAAGATCAGGGGAGTAAGAAATCCAGATGTGCGCACCGAGGTTGGTTGCGGGCCGATGAATGAGCGCCCAGTATCCGTTGATCCTCCGAGGCAGAAGCGCCGAGTCCTTGTCATCCGGCGGCATGATCACACCGTAGCGTTCGAAGGTTCGAAAATCTTTGGTCAGGGCCAGCGACACTCCGGGACCACCGCGTGAATAGGAGGTATAGGTAACCGCATACTGTTGCAGTTCCGGCACGAACGTGATGCGCGGGTCTTCGATGCCCCAAATTTCTTCAGGAAAATTCTTCGGGCTCGGCATCAATGTCGGTTCGCTGTCAATTTGCCATCCATCGACGCCGTTCGCCGATCGCGCGGCGCAGAGATGTGACAATCCACGGCGATCCTCCACCCGGCAAAGCAGTAACGTAGTGCCATCGGCCAGCAGCGTCGCTCCCGGATTGAACACGCTATTAATAGAATATGGCCAGTCCTTGCTGGTCAGGATCGGGTTGGCGGGATGACGAATCAGCAGTGGCTCGTATCGCGAACTCGGAACGATTAGTGGGTTTTGGACGGGGACGCTCATACGGGAACGCTCATGAGGACATTTCCTTTTGTTCAAGCTCTTGCAGCGAACGCATTTCGAGAAGTGCCATCAGAAACGACAGCGTCGACTCCGCGCCCTGGTTTTCATTGGCGCGGTCCGGATGAAGACCGTCCCGGCTGCCGCCACTCACAGAATCATAAAGAGGAACCTGCAAGTCGTTGTCGCCCAGAAACCAGTTGAAAGCCGACCAGGCCTCGCTGCGCCAGCGGCTGTCGCCGGTTACACGGTACGCCTGCAGGCACGCGGAAACCGCTCCGGCAGCCTCAATCGGCTGTTGATCGAAGCGGGCTTTTTCACCACCCAGACGATAAAACCCTTGCGACCCGATGGGTACAAAGTGGCCGTTGGTTTCGCAACGTTGAGTTTCCATAAGCCACTCCAGCGATTCCAGGCCGGTGGAGACCATCTGATCATCCCCGCAATCCGAACCAACAAGCAGCATCGCCTGCGGCAGCCGCGCGTTCCCGTAGGCCACAACGTCTTCACACCACTTCCAGTTTGGCCGCCGGACCGACTCATACATTTCGAGCAATCGCCCAGCGAGTGCGGATCGTACTTTCTGCGCGTCCCGGTCTCCGGCAAATGAGTTTAGATATTCCTGGATTCCGAGCAGCGCATATGCCCACGCGCGTGGGCTTCTGAATTCCATCACTGCGGGTAGTGAGAACTCGAACAAACGCCCGGCAGCGGACCTTAATCCCTGATCTCGGGATCGTCCCAGCACAGTTCCGAGTCCCCACAACGCACGCCCATGGCAATCTTCCGAGCCCTCAGCCTCGTTCCACCGGCGATCATAGCCCAGGAAGTTTCTGAATCTGCCCTTCGCTGGATTAAACGCATGCTCCAGGAACGACAGGTAAAGCGAGGAGGACTTCATTGTCACGGACTCTGTTGCAGCTCCGTTCATCCCCGGCGGCTTTTTGTCCATTTGCTCCAGCAACACTGCGAAAATGAGGGCGCGTGCATTGTCATCTGTGGTATAGCCCTCTCCGCGGTTCGGAACTGTGAAGATCGCGTGCTGGAGCATCCCCGTGTCATCGGTCAGCCGATGCAGGTGATCCAGTTTCAATGCAGGCAGTTGATTCAGAGACTTGGGAAGGGCGCGGGCCGAGAACTGAACGTGTGGATTTTCCATGCGATCACTGCGCACTCGCGAAAAGCTCTCCATATATCCCTGCGCCACTCTTTTCCAGACCATCTCCCGCGCAAACAGATAAGCTCGTTTCCGCATGGCGTGACGGATGGCTGGTGTATCAAGGAGTTCAACTGTCTTTTGCGCAATCGCGTCGGGTCTATCAAAGGGGACCAGAGCGCCTCGGCTGTCGTCCAGCAACTCTGTCGCGTACCAATACGGAGTCGAAATGATCGCCTTGCCCGCTCCCAAAGCATACGCGAGCGTCCCGGAAACTACCTGGGCCTCATGCCGGTATGGCGTGATGTAAATGTCGGCGGCGCCAATGAATTCGACCATCTCTTCCGGCGCGACAAAGCGGTTGTGGAAGATCACTTGCGATTCCACTCCCACTTCCTGCGCCAAAGCTTGCAAGCTGGCTCGGTACCGGTCCCCGTCGCGACGGAGAATGTGAGGATGGGTCGCGCCCGCAACCAGATACACAACGTTCTTGTGCTTCGATAAAATCTGGGGCAGCGCCCGAATCACATTCTCGATTCCCTTGTTCGGCGAGAGCAGCCCGAAAGTGAGCAGAACCGCTTTCCCTTCCACTCCGAACCGGTCTTTATAAAAATTTGGATCGAGGAACGGCAAGTCCGGAACGCCGTGTGGAACCATGTCGATCTTGCTGCCAGGAATTCCGAAAGCTTCCTGCAATATCTGGGATGAGAGCTGGCTCATGACGATGAGCCGATCCGAAAGCTCGGCTATCTCTTCCATCACCATAAGTTGGTCAGGATTAGGCTGGCGCAGAACCGTGTGCAGCGTAGTGACCACTGGCATCTTGAGGCGGCGCAGCAGATGCAGAATATGGCTCCCGGCCGGACCGCCGAAGATTCCATACTCGTGCTGCAGGCACACCATGTCGATATTGTTGAAGTTAAGAAAGTCAGCCGCGTCCTGATAGGACTTCGCATCGTCCTGAGTGAGCGACCATCGTACCCGCGCAGGATAGTTATACCCTTCCTCGGTGTCGTTGACCGGGAGCGCCAGCAGTCTCGCGGTCCCGTATTCGGCTGCAATCGCTGCGCACAAGTCCGTGGTGAACGTGGCGATTCCACACTGCCGCGGAAGGTGGTTTCCGATCACCGCGATTCGGCTGGGCAGCGACGGTTTCGCGTGTGATCGTGCGCGGGGCACCGAAGCAGCCTCTGGCGCCAGCAGGCGCGGACTGACGATCTCCAGAGCGCGATTCGGAAATACTGCGGTCGGTAACGCCATTTTCCCCGTTTCTGGTGTGAACAAATTGCTAAGAGAAGCCCTTTTTCACCGGAGGGCAGAGCGAGCACTGAAGATGGCACTAAAGTTTTGTCTCTTTTTAGTATTCAACGAAAGTCGAACTGCAAACTGGTCAAAATTGACCAGCACATCCCTTTATGGCGGTGCAAAATGCGGCTATGAAAGCCAAAAAGGATCAGGCTCTGGCCGTTCGTTGCCCAACCTGCGGCGCTAAGCCTGGAGAGCAGTGTGAACTCAGCACAGGCCAGCCCCGCAGCGCGCCCCATCGAGACCGCCGCCTGGAAGCCACGGAGAGTTAGCCCCTCCGCGCTCCGGATCTCTGGAAGAGTGTGCAGAATTGCTCACTTTAGAAATCCCCTCAGTCCTATAATTTAGTGCTATGAAGTCTTCTGCGGACTCCAAGAAAAACCGCGGCTTCGACTCCGACACTTTCCTCGCGACGATCGGCGATGGGAGGAAGATCCTCTCTGTTCAGAAAAAACAATTGATCTTCGCCCAAGGCGACGATGCCGATGCCGTCTTCTATGTTCAAAAAGGCAAAGTGCGTCTCACCGTTGTTTCCCAGGCCGGCAAGGAGGCGACCATCGCGATCGTGAATGAAGGCAACTTTTTCGGAGAAGGTTCCCTGGCGGGCCAGCTTCTGCGTATGGGCTCCGCCGCGGCCATGACAGATTGCGAGATCCTAAGAGTCGACAAGAAAACGATGATGAGCGCTCTCCACCGCGAGCCCGCGTTTTCCGAGATGTTCGTAGCCTATTTGTTGGCGCGCAATATCCGCTATGAAGAGGATCTCGTCGACCAGCTCTTCAACTCCAGCGAGAAGCGACTGGCCCGCGTTCTTCTCTTGCTCGCTCGTTTCGGCAAGGAAGGCATTCCTGAAACCGTTGTCCCAAAGATCAGCCAGGAAACCCTGGCCGACATGGTGGGAACCACCCGCTCGCGGGTCAGCTTTTTCATGAACCGGTTTCGGAAATTAGGTTTCATCCACTACGCCGGTGGAACCGAAGGCGCCCTGCAGGTCCACAGTTCGCTCCTCAATGTAGTTCTGCACGATTGAATTTCTCCGCCACCATTTTCACTTTCTAACTGCCGATGAGCAATTGTGAGCAGAATTGCCGGCGCTCTACCTATATACATCCTGAGTATGGCTTCGAACACCACCGTTCTCTGCATACATCGGGACCCGGCCCAACTGGGTTTGTTACAGGAGCGCGGGTACGAACTGCTGACCGCGACCACGGGTCGCGATGGTCTGAGGCTCTTCGCTTCCCAGCCCGTGGATGCGATTGTGGTCGACTACCACCTCGGACTGTTGGATGGCATTGTCGTCGCGAACGAGATCAAGCGGGTCCGGCCGACCATTCCTATTGTGATGCTCGCCGACAATCTGGATTTTCCCGACGGTGATCTTCGCTCGATCGACGCCATCGTAACCAGGGCCGATGGAACTCACTATCTGTGGGCAGCCGTTCGCTTTGTGCTAAGCCTGAAGCCGGTTCAGGCTAGTGAAGAGAAGTCACCGGCTCAAATGCCGGAACATCTGCGCCGTCCAGCCCAGTCGCACCCTTTGCGGGCCGCCTTGCAGGCTAAGGAATTGCCCGTCCTGAACGACGCGCCTTTTTCAGCAAAAGAGTGGAAAAGCATTCGGACAGGAACAGTCCGGTTCTGAAGATGCTGCGCGGACCCTGCTCTCTCAGACCGTTCGGCGGCCACTCAGAAGGTTAATCACCAGCACCACTACCGCTACCACCAGCAGCAGATGAATCAGGCCTCCTGCCACATGGAAGCTGAAACCCAGTAGCCACAGAACTAGAAGTACAACGAAAATTGTCCAAAGCACATTAGTCTCCTTCTATTGCGACTTGCGAGTATTGTGCTCGTCTCCGCGCTTTGATACTGAGCTGGATTGCTCAATCACGGAGATTAATCCGGACTTACGAACGTTGTTCTCTCTGCGCGACCACAGGAAAGTGAGCAATCCAGACCAGCTATTTCTTTTCCGACTAAGCGATCATGGTGTAGAGACGAGCAATCCTGCTCTCTCTTTCAGGTCTTCTGAACTAAGTCAGCCATCTGAAGTTGTCTCCCCCTTAGTTTCACAGTTCCAAAACTCCGAAAGGAACAATTCATGAAAAAGACAATTTCACTTGTGCTGATGAGCTTGATGGGCATGGTTGGAACTTACGCATTTGCCGGCTCAGACCGGGAAGAAACTATTGACCGCATGCAAAAATCCGTAGAGGTTATGCAATCGATCATGTCAACGCCCGACAAGGGCATTCCAGAAGAAGTGTTAAGCGGCGCCAAGTGCGTCGTCGTAGTGCCAAACTTGCTCAAAGGCGGCTTCATCTTTGGCGGCAAGCATGGACGTGGCGTGGCCACCTGCCGCACGCCGGAAGGCTGGAGCGCTCCCGCATTCGTCTCCATCGGCGGCGGAAGCTGGGGATTGCAGATCGGCGTCGAAGGCGTGGATCTGGTCATGCTGGTCATGAACGACCGTGGCTTGCAGCATCTGCTCTCGAGCAAGTTCGCACTGACTGGTGAAGGTTCGGTAGCAGCGGGACCGGTTGGCCGTCACACTTCCGCCGGAACTGACATTCTGCTCAACACTGAAGTGCTGAGCTACTCGCGTTCGAAAGGCGTATTCGCTGGCCTGACGTTGGAAGGCGCGGTAATCGAGCAGGACAATGACTCCACACGCGCGATTTACGGCCATCACATGATGTTCCGCAACATTCTTTCGGGCAAGGTGCCAGCGCCCGCGAGCGCAGCCGCGTTCATGAGGGCTGTGGCCGAAGCCGGACACCAGGCGCACGTTGCCGAAGCAAGAGAAGACAACAAGTAGTCCCATTGTGATCTATCATCTGGTCTCAAGCTGACCGGAGCCGTGAAGGCTTCCGGTCAGCTTTTATTTTGCTCCGCTCACCTTTTGACCCGCCAGCGCGCATCTTGTTATACGTCTACTTTCACGATGAGGATGCGGGAACCGGAGGATGAGACTGAGCGCCAGAAATAAAATATTGGGGCTTATCTTCTTAGTGGTTGTTCTGGCAGTCGCGTTATTCGTGGCGGAACGATTGCTCTTTCGGAACGACTCGAAGGGAGGAGCGGTCGCGGCGTTGCTCGACAAAAGCAAGCCTCAGGCAAAGCCGTCGCTGCCAAAGCCGTCTGCCGCGGTGCTCGCACCACCTTCTCTGCCAGCGCCCTTCGCGGCGACGTCCCCTGTAGTACCGTCTTCTAATTCGCAGGCACAACAGACAACTCCGGCAGCCAGCAGCGCGAGGCAAGAACCATCCCCGGCGGCAAAAGGCGTTGCGACAACCACTGAAAGCCATCCTTCTCAACTCCGGTTGGAGTCCGGTGTTCGCCTGTGGATTCACGTGACCTCCATCGACCGCCAGCCCGATGGAAGCTTTATTTTCCGGGGAACACTGTTGCAGCCGGTCGAACTGGGGAACGCGAATCGACTCGACCAGGGCACAGAGTTGTCCGGGTCCGGCACGGTGAAAAATGGACACGTCACGGTTCTGGTGAAGGATTTCACCGTAGGCGGAGCAAACTACGCGCTGCTGCAAAATGACGCAAGTCGATCGAACCAACCTCCCGGAGCCGGACTGGCAGTCGAACTCGATCCCGGCAAGCTGCTGGAAGTGTGGATTGCAAGTCGTCAGCTATCGGAAGGCTCCCTGAAAACAAATTCGCGAGGTCTTACTGGTTCATTTCTTGAATTCGATTCGGAAACCGAGGATGCCATGGCAACAGTATCTTTCGCTTCTCAAATTCTCCCTCTCTTCACGCCAACCGACATCAAGCACATGGCCCGTGCGGGTTGCATGTTGGCGGAATACAGTTACATGTCACAGCCAGCCAACGCGCAAAATGTGCTCAACCGCCTGAATGGCACAACGAAGCCACTCATGCCTCCACCGCCCGCAGCGCCATGGACGGCAGCCAACATTCAGTTGTTTCAGGATTGGATGGCGGGCGGGTATCAGCCTTAGCGCGCAGAGCGCTCATTGTGCCGGCGCTCGTGAGGCTGCGGCCCGATACGACTGGGCCGCCGGACAGCCGGGGGCGGCTGGCCCACACGAGCCGGGAAGATTTGCGACTTAGCCATGCGCTGTAAGAGATCGCGGTTGGTTGCTACCGATTTCTCGAAGGAATCCATAACATCGCCGCAAACTGGACCTTGCGTTTTGCGTTCACACTTTCTGTGAGAAAACGCTCCATGCTTTCTGATGTCGTATAGGGAGGACTCCGGCAGCCCGGTTTGCTCAGCAATCTCCGGTATCGGCGTGCCGCGCAGTGCTAGTGTCAACGCCAAGAGAATTTGCTTCCCGTACTCGGTATCTTCCACTGCTTTCCATTTGGGCATATCCACTCCGTCGGCGTTAAGCGGCATTGGAGAACCGCGCCTTTCCCTTCTTGCGGATCGCCTCCAATTCTCGCTGTAGCCTTTCTATCTCGGCATCTAGTTGGGCTGGGCTCGTGCAATCGCAGCTGATCACATCCTCGTATCGTTTTCCGGAATAATCGAATGCGGTAGACGACCCGATCTGAATATGAGCGAACGGCCCGTCTGGTCCCTTCGGGAAAAATAGCAATTCAAAAGTATTCATGCACTCAATTATCCCACCGCGCGTCAAGTAAGAATCGGTCAAAACGGGGACCGCGACAGTTTCACGTTCGGCCCTAGACGGGAGACGTTAACGATATGAAAAGTATTTCCCTCGCCGCTATTTATGGCTCGGTCGGCGCATCCATAGCAGTAGTAGACTTTCTTTCGCGGAGCACTTCTAAGAACGAGGCCGACCCGCTTGCGAATTGATTCTTCACCGCACTTCTGGCATTTTGGCATTAGGGTGATTCCCTCAACGCATTTGATGCCCAAACGCATTGCAAGTCGCCAGCAAATTCAGCGACTACCAGGCATCCGGGATGCGCGACTGTTTGAGGGCAAGGGCCTCTATTTGGCCGGGAAAAGGCCCGGGTAAAGGCGTATGCCGACCCAGGCCATGAAGGCAATCAACAGCACGATTATCGCGGTCTTGACAACTCCTTCGCGTCGTTTGTTCTGTCCCATCCAAATCTGGAGACGAACTATTGCAACCAGAAATGTGCCTCCGATGACAAGTGCAACGGCCCCGGATTCGAAGGCACTGAAAGGGTGCCGGGAAACATAATCAGCGGCCCTTGGATTGGTCCAAGCGTAAAGCTTCCAAGCCAGCCTGAAAAAGAGCCAGAACAAAAGCGGCAGTCCAATTAAAGTCGAGATAGCCACAGCCCAAGTTCCCACGCCGGGACTGAATGGCGGGGAAGACGGGACCTGAGTCGCTCCCACCCCAATCGAAGCGTGATCTTCCGCGTTCACCGAACGCGGAGAGGTGTCCCTGCGGTGCTTGATTCTGCGCCGAATTTCGTACACAACAATGAAGGTGATGGCTATTAGGGCGGGCGCTCTGTCCCACAACTCCTTCGGCAATTCAGGATTCTCTCCGCCGACGTGGATGTGTGTTCCATTTTCCCGGTTGAATCGTTCTTCGACGGCGGCTTGCTCCTTCGCGATTTCAAAATCGCTGACGATGCCTCCTGCGACCCAATAGGCGAGGATTGCAACCATAAAAAGCTGGAAAAATCCCGCCGTCCAAGCATCCTCAATTCCGCGGGCCACTCTGTTCAGGAGAGAAAGCATTGCCTAAGTTTCTTCGCCTTGGCCGCCAAGCATAGCACGAGGTGAGCCCGCAGTTTGACGCTACTCCCCTCCCGTCTTTACACTCAAATTAACGCCGTATGAATTCGGGCTGGTTTCGTTTCCTCGACGGAGCCTCTCTGGTCCAGCCGGTCGTGAAAGGTAAAACGTGAGCCCCACAGAAACCACCGACGCAGTCAAGCCCGAAGCTACTAATAAAGACATCAAGCGTGAGATTTCGGTTGAGATTCCAGCCGCGGAGGTTGCCCGCGAAACCGAGTTGCAGATCCAGCGCTATCAGAAGAGTGCGCGGTTGCCGGGCTTTCGCGCCGGGCACGTGCCGGCTTCCATTATCAAGCAACGGTTCGGCGATGGCCTGAAGAACGATGTGGCCGAGGCTTTGATTCCGAAATACTTTCACCGGGAAGCCGAAAAACAAGGTCTGATTCCAGTCTCGCAGCCCCGCGTCACCGATCTGCACATGCACGACGGCGGGCCGCTCACGTTCAAGGCCTCGTTCGAAGTGCTGCCGGAGATCCAGGTCGAAGGCTACAAAGATCTGCGCGCCGACCATCCGGAAATTGCCGTTACAGACGAAGACGTCGAGCAGGCGCTTACCAGCCTGCGCGAACAGCATGCGACCTACGCTACGGTCGAAGGACGTCCGCTGGCCGAGGGCGACTTCGCCCAGGCTTCCATGGATGGAAAGCCCAAAGATGGCCAGGATGTCGCCGACGCTAAAGCCAACCCAGTTCACATGGATGACGTGCTGATCGAGATCGGCGGCAAGAACACCGTGCCCGAGTTCAGCCAGAACCTTACCGGAGCAACCGCCGGCGACGAGCGAACTTTCGATGTGAGCTATCCCGAAGACATTTCTGACAAGCGCCTGGCAGGCAAGACTTTTGTCTACACAGTCAAGGTGAACGCCATCAAGCAGAAAAGCCTGCCCGAACTGAACGACAACTTTGCCAAGGAACTGGGCGAGTTCACCAGCCTGGACGCGGTTCGCAAACAAATCCGCGAGAACATGGAAGCCGAGAAGCGCCACACCGCCGAGCGCGAAGCAAAAGACAAGCTGGTTGCTGAGCTGGTGAAACGCAATGATTTTGAAGTGCCCGAGTCTTTGATCGACCGCCAGATTGATATGCGCCTCGAGCGTGGCCTGCGGGCTCTGGCCGCGCAGGGCATGAAGATGGAAGACCTGAAAAAGATGGACCTGCCTCGTTTGCGGTCGGGCCAGCGAGAGCAAGCTGTGCAGGATGTAAAGTCTTCTCTGCTGCTGGAGCGCATCGCCGATCTCGAGAAAATCCAGGTCAGCGACGAAGAAGTAAACCAGGAGTTGGAGGCGCTGGCTCGACAGTCAAAACAGACGTCGGAAGCGGTGCGTGCTCGTTTGACAGAGGATGGGGGCCTCGATAGAATCCGGATAAGAATCCGCAGCGAGAAGACCCTCGATTTTCTTTATCACCAGTCCGCGTAAACTGAAGAAAGACGTGGACCACTATCGACCCTCCCCGAGTATGGACCAGGCAGTTCGGGGCGGAGTGTGGCAGGTCCGGTTCGGATGAACAGGTCAGGTTAACCATGAATCAAAAAGATCCGCAGATGATGCTGGTACCGATGGTGATTGAGCAGACCGGGCGGGGCGAACGCGCCTACGACATTTATTCCCGGCTGCTCCGCGATAACATTATTTTCATAGGCACGCCGATTGACGACAACATCGCCAACCTTGTGATTGCCCAGATGCTGTTTCTGGCCCAGGAAGATCCCGAGAAAGATATTCAGCTTTACGTCAACTCTCCGGGAGGCTCGATCACGGCCGGCATGGCGATCTACGACACCATGCAGTACGTGAAGAACGATGTGATGACGTTGTGCGTGGGCCAGGCGGCGTCGATGGCGGCGTTGTTGTTGGCTGCCGGAGCGCCCAAGAAGCGGCTGGCGCTGCCTAATTCGAGGATTCTAATCCATCAGCCTTCTATGGGAGGGTTGTCGGGTCAGGCCACCGATATCGACATTCACGCGCGCGAAATCCTGCGCATGCGGGAGATTACCAACCAGTTACTCTCCAAGCACAGCGGGCAGAAGCTCGATAAAGTGGAAAAAGACGTAGAGCGGGACTTCATCATGAATGCGCAGCAGGCTAAGGAATACGGAATCATAGACGATATCATCTATAAGACCGTAAAAGCGGTAGGATAGGCCTTCGCGCTTGAATCTGGGGTCCATAGTAAAGGAGTAGAGCCGAGTGAAAACCAAGTCGGGGTCCGACGAGATTTTGCGCTGTTCGTTCTGCCACAAGTCGCAGGATGCGGTGGCCAAGCTCATCTCGTCGCCCAGCGATTATCCCCGCGCCTATATTTGTGACGAGTGCGTGGCGGTCTGCAACTCGATCCTCGAAGACGACCGCACGGCCGCTCCCCAAAACGCCGCACCCAATCAGCTGCCCAAGCCGCAGGAGGTCAAGACCTTCCTGGATGAATACGTTATCGGGCAGGAGCAGACCAAGAAGAAGCTGGCGGTCGCGGTCTACAACCACTACAAGCGCATCTTTATGAACCGGCAGAAGGCGGCCGGTGACGGCATCGAGTTGAGCAAATCGAACATCCTGCTCATCGGTCCCACGGGAACGGGCAAGACGCTGCTGGCGCAAACCTTGGCCCGAATGCTCGACGTCCCCTTCGCCATCGTCGATGCCACCACGCTCACCGAAGCCGGCTATGTGGGCGAGGATGTCGAGAACATCATCCTCAAACTGCTGCAGGCTGCCGAAGGCGATGTCAGCCGCGCCCAGACCGGCATCATTTACATTGATGAAATCGATAAGATCGGGCGGAAGGACGAGAATCCCTCAATTACTCGCGATGTTTCCGGCGAAGGCGTCCAACAGGCGCTGCTGAAGATTCTCGAAGGGACGATCGCCAACGTTCCACCGCAGGGCGGACGCAAGCATCCTCACCAGGAATTCACTCCTGTCGACACCACCAACATCCTCTTCATCTGCGGCGGAGCGTTCGTGGGCCTCGAAAAGATCATAGGCCGGCGCGTTGGGAAAAAGTCGCTCGGCTTCCGCGGCGGTGAAGAAGCGGAAAAGGAAGACGCCGTGGTCGCGCGCAAGCGCAACTTCGAATTGCTGAGCGAAATCCAGCCGGAAGACTTGATCAAGTTCGGATTGATCCCTGAATTCGTTGGCCGCATGCCGGTCTGCGGCATGCTGGAAGATCTGGACGAGTTTGCCCTCATCGAGATCCTTACCCGCCCTAAGAATGCCATCGTCAAGCAATATCAGCGCCTGTTCGAGTTCGAAAATGTGCGCTTGAAGTTCAGCGACGACGCTCTACGCGCGATCGCCCGCCAGGCTATGGCTCGCAAAGTCGGCGCCCGCGGCCTGCGCATGATTCTCGAAGAGCTTATGCTCGATCTCATGTTCCATCTGCCCAGCCAGAAGAAACTAAAGGAGTTCGAGGTCACGAGGGAGATGGTTGAAAAACGCAGCGCTTCGGTCGCCACATTAGAGAAGGCGGGATAGGAAAACAGGAGTAAACTGTAAATTCGGGCTGGGGACTGTCATTCGGCTCGAAGCCAACGGCACAATCCGTCGGCGCAAATTATTTGGCAAAGCAACACGCCATCAAGCGTACTCCGTCAGCCCAGGGGAGATCGAGTGACCACATCCAAGGAAAAATTCGAGACCAAGAAACTGCCCATGATGCCCATCCGGGACGTGGTCATCTTCCCGTTCATGATGACGCCGTTCGTCGTGGGCCGCGAGTCGAGCGTGCGCGCCCTCGAAGAGGCGCTGGCCGCGGACAAGAAGATTTTTCTGGCCACTCAGCATGATGCCTCCATCGACGAACCCAAATCGAATGAGATCTACCAGGTCGGCACGATCGTTAACATCGTGCAGAGCCTGAAGCTGCCCGACGGCAATATAAAAGTTCTGGTCGAAGGCATTGAGCGCGGCCGCCTTCTGCAAGCCACCGATGCGGATGGTTATATGCAGGCCTCGGTGCGCGTAGCGCGCTACCCCGTCGAGATGAACGCGCAGATTGAAGCCGGCATGCAGCGCGTCACCACGCTGTTTGAACAGTATGTGAAGCTGTGCCAGGCGCTGAACTACGAAACCATGATCTCGGCCGTCCGTATGGAAGATCCGGCCAAACTCACCGACATCATCGCCGCCAACCTTCAGCTTTCCATCGAAGAGAAGCAGGAACTGCTCGAAATCTTCGATCCCTCCGAGCGCCTGAACCGCATCGCCGACGTGCTCGATGTCGAGATCGAGAAACTCAACGTCGATCGGACCATCCAGTCGCGCGTGAAGCGCCAGATGGAGAAGGCGCAGAAAGAGTATTACCTCAACGAGAAGATCAAGGCCATCCAGAAGGAATTGGGCCGCGGCGAAAAGAGCGAGTTCGATGAACTGAAGAAGAAGGTCGAAAGCGCCGGCATGCCGAAAGACGTCAAGGACAAGGCGTTGCAGGAACTCAAGAAGCTTGAAGCCATGCCGCCTATGTCGGCCGAGTCTACGGTTTCGCGCAACTATCTCGACTGGCTGCTGGCGGTGCCGTGGAAGAAGCGCTCCAAGGAAATCCGCAACATCTCGCGCGCCGAAAAAGTTCTCAACGAAGATCACTACGGCCTGGAGAAGATCAAGGAACGCATCCTCGAATTCCTCGCTGTGCGGCAGTTGGTAAAGAATCCGAAGGGATCGATTCTGTGCTTCGTTGGCCCTCCGGGCGTCGGCAAGACTTCTTTGGGCATGTCAATCGCCAAGGCCACTGGACGCAAGTTCGTCCGCATGTCCCTCGGCGGAGTGCGTGATGAGGCCGAAATCCGCGGCCACCGGCGCACCTACATTGGAGCGCTGCCGGGCCAGATCATTCAGATGATGAAGAAGGCGGGCACCAAGAACCCGGTCTTCATGCTGGATGAAGTCGACAAGATGTCGATGGATTTCCGCGGCGACCCCTCCGCAGCCCTGCTCGAAGTGCTCGATCCCGAGCAGAATTTCATGTTCGTCGATCACTATCTCGATGTCGAATATGACCTCTCGCAGGTATTCTTCATCGCTACCGCGAACGTCATGCACACAATTCCTCCCGCTCTGCAGGACCGCATGGAAGTGCTGCGGCTGCACGGCTACACCGAGCAGGAAAAAGTTGAGATCGCCAAGCAGTTTCTGGTGAAGAAGCAGATGGCGCAGGCCGGCCTGTCGGACAAAAACATCAAGTTCACCGACGAGGCGATCATGGGCCTGATTCGCTCCTACACACGCGAAGCCGGCGTTCGCAATCTGGAGCGCGAAATCGGCAATGTCTCCCGCAAGGTTGCGCGCAAGGTGGTCAAGGAAGGCGAAAACTACAGCGCGGCGGTGACCGGAGAAAATGTTACTGACTTCCTGGGCGTGATCAAGTTCCGCGATACTTTGGCGCATGAGAAGAGCGAAGTGGGATTGGTCACAGGCCTGGCCTGGACTGAAGTTGGCGGCTCCATTCTCAGCACGGAAGCCACTGTGGTCGATGGCAAGGGCAAGCTCACGCTGACCGGCAAGCTCGGCGACGTGATGCAGGAATCGGCGCAGGCCGCACTGTCCTACATCCGCTCGCGCGCGCACCGTCTCGGCCTCACTCGCGATTTCTACCGTACGCTAGATCTGCACGTGCATGTGCCCGAAGGCGCAATCCCGAAAGACGGACCGTCTGCCGGCATTACCATCGCCACTGCAATCGCAAGCGCGCTCAGCAAAATTCCCGTGCGGCGCGATCTCGCCATGACCGGAGAAATCACGCTGCGCGGCAAAGTGCTGCCCATCGGCGGGCTAAAAGAAAAGCTGCTGGCCGCCCATCGCGCCGGACTCTTCGAGGTAATCCTGCCACGCGACAACGAAAAAGATCTAGCCGAGGTTCCTGAGAACCTGCGCAACGCCATGAAGCTGCACTTCGTCGACACTATGGACCAGGTGTTGCAAATCGCGCTCGAATCTCCACTACCCGCGCTCAGCGAGGAAGAAACTGCGCCCGCGATCACGCCACCACTAACTTCCAGCACAGGCGAGAGCCCGGCGACGCATCAGTAAGAGCTTTGAAAGGGCGCGGCTTCAGCCGCGCCGCAGCTTAATCAAATTCACAACCGGCTCTAGTCGCCGACGGGCGTCCTTAGGTAAAATCACCTTCCAAGATGTCCACATCCAATCAAAGCCAGATTGCCTTCGAGAACGGGCCCGAGCCGTCGAACGAAAATACTCAAACCCGTACTACCGGAATCCTGCCCTCGCAGGACATCAGCAACCTGATCGCGCGCGGAAACATCAGCGCCACACCAGCAATCAATCCCGACCACATCCAGCCCGCAAGTCTTGACCTGCGCCTGGGCGACATGGCGCATCGCGTGCGCGCAAGTTTTCTGCCCGGACCGAACAGCACGGTCGAGGCAAAGATCAAAGAACTCCGCATGACACGGGTCGATCTGACCGGCGCGCCGGTCTTCGAAAAAGATTGCGTCTACATCATTCCGCTGGTCGAGGAGCTGAACCTTCCGGAAAATATTTCCGGCAAGGCCAATCCCAAAAGCACAACTGGGCGCCTCGACGTCTTCACCCGCCTGATCACCGACTACGGCACCGAGTTCGACCGCGTGCCCGCGGGATACAAAGGCAAACTGTATGCCGAAGTTGTCTCGCGCACATTTACCGTTTCTCTTCGCGCGGGGATGAGACTGAGTCAGCTGCGCTTCGTGCAGGGCAACCCGCGCTCCAGCGACAGCGCGATCCGAGGACTCGACCGCGAAGAGCCCCTTGTCTACGACGAAGACAGCCCCGGCAAGGCGCGGGTTGAACGTGGCCTCAGAATTACGGTGAACCTGGAAGGCACCGAAGACGAGATCATCGCCTACAAGGCGAAGCGCTACGCTCCGGCCATCGAACTCGACAAGATTAATTTTTATCCGACGGAGGAGTTCTGGGAAGTTCGTCATCAGAACGCTAGCAAGAGTCTGATTCTCGAACCAGGCGACTTCTATATTCTTGCGTCCAAAGAGAGAGTAAGCGTTCCTCCCGAGTTTGCAGCCGAGATGGTGCCCTTCGATCCATCAGACGGCGAATTCCGAATTCATTACGCAGGTTTCTTCGATCCCGGATTCGGGCACGGCTCCGGCGACATCAAGGGGACCCCGGCTGTGCTCGAAGTTCGAGCCCACGAAGTTCCCTTCCTGATGGAACACGGCCAGCTCGTCGGCCGGCTGAACTATATGCCTCTGCTGCGCCGGCCTGACAAGATCTACGGCACGAACATAGGGTCGTCCTACCAGCACCAAGCGCTCACGCTGAGCAAGCAGTTTCGGCGGGAAACCGGGCGCTGAGAACCTATCTGGGTCTGCTAATGGGCCTTCGAGATATCGCCTTTGTATTTGCGATCGCTGCACCTCTCGCGAGTGCGCAATTTTCGACCGCGCCTCAACACAACATCACTGTCCGTGTGGTCGAAGCCGGAACGAGCAAGCCCCTGCAGCACATCACGATTACCCTCAGACTCGGTCAATATCCCGGGCGGAAGACGTTGCAACAGAAGACGGACTCGCAGGGAGTAGCATATTTTTACCTCCAACCGCCGCTGCCGGCTGGCGTCTCGGTTGATGCGTCCTCGACTCATTACCACGAAATTCAGGCAGACCCACAGGTCACCTCTCTTCCTCAGGAAGTGACAATCCCTGTCCGCCGGCTTAGTTTCATGCAATCCTTGCACTTCATTTTCGCGGGAGACTGAACAACATGGCGCGCTTCCGCCGCTTGCCAAGCTCCGCACCCGCATTGCACACTAGCGCATGAGGGTTATCGCCCGATTTATCGCGTCGGCTACCGGTGCGGACCACTTCCCTGCTCCCACCTTGCCGGAAGTCGCCTTCCTAGGCCGCTCGAACGTAGGCAAATCCAGCGTGATCAATACTCTGCTGGATTCCAAAATCGCCCGCACCAGCTCCACGCCAGGACGCACGCGCAGCATCAACTTCTTCGAAGTGCGGTGGCCGGGAAGGCCGCGTCCCGAGGTCATCTTCGCCGACCTGCCGGGCTACGGCTACGCCAAGCTCTCGCGCGAAATTTCCGAGGAGTGGCCTAAGTTCATCGAGCCTTACTTAAACGACCGGCCCACGCTGGCCTTATGTCTCGCATTAGTGGATGTCAACGTTCCACCGCAAGAGAGTGATCGCCAACTCTTGGATTTTCTTAATAGCTCAGGACGCGACTTTTTTCTGATCGCAACCAAGAGCGACCGGCTTTCGAACAATCAACTGCGCAACGCGCTGAAGAGCCTGGCAGAGGCCTATCCAACGGCGACTGTGATTCCCTTCTCGTCCAAGACCGGAGTCGGGCGCGACGAGGTGTGGAAACAAATCCGGCAGTCGGCGGCCAAATTCCCCGCGGCCGCGTTCCAATCTTGAACTTCTCCCGTTAGGGAACCAGCCATCTCCCTTCGTCCCACGTCCCTTCCACTTCCGCTAAGTCTGCGCATCGAAAGCTCCGTAGAGTACAAGAGAAAGTCTTTTTATGGCGTTCGATGAAACCAGCGACGGCGCGGACTATCTGGCCGCCTTGAAGAAATCAAGTTCGCCCCAGGCCACCGGAGCGGCAACGGCGCCTGCTCCTGAAGCCGCGCATCCCGCTGACTTTCGAGCAGGAGATGGCCCTTCCACGAATAAGCCAGGCGCCCGCAGCGCGGACAAGCGCAAAGCCCCTCGCTACAGGTGCAAGGGCAGCGCCCGCTTACAGGAAAACGGCACGGCACCGACCTGGGCAGCGTTCGCCGATATCAGCCTGCACGGTTGCTACGTGGAGGCAGCGACCCCGCCGCGCGTAGGGACTATGGTCGGCCTGACCCTCGAGCTTAACGGCTTCCGCGTCGAGGCCTCAGGAGAAGTGCGCGTCGCCTACCCTAACCTTGGGATGGGGATCCATTTCGTCAAGATATCGGAAAGAAATCGCGAGCAATTGCGCGCCATGGTTGGCTCGATCTCGAAGTCGTCGATGATGATAGGCACGCGAGTTGTGACGCGCGCTCCCTTGATACCGCAATCAGATTCTGTGCCAGGCGTAACCAACCCAGTCGCAACTCTGCAAGCGATCCTGAACTTCTTTGAAAGCCGCCACGTCATGGGCCGCGAAGAATTTCTCAGCCTCTTGCGAAAACGCCAGTAGAGGTTCTCAGTTACCCTGGTATTTCCAGCCTCGTCACGACACCTGCCCAAAATAATCTCGCGATTGTTATGATGAAAGTCTATGGCGGTTTACCTAGTTACCGGCATTGCCGGATTTATTGGATCGTCGCTGGCGCGAGAACTGTTACAGCGCGGCGAGATGGTTCGCGGAGTGGACAATTTTTCAACCGGCAAGCGGGAAAATATTGCGCAGATCCTCGGGCAGATCGATTTTCGCGAGGCGGATCTCCTCGATCCCGATGCCATGCAGCGGACGTGCACTGGCGTGGACTATATCTTGCATCAGGCGGCGATTGCGTCGGTGCCCAAGTCCGTGCTGGATCCGATTGCCAGCAACCGGGCAAACGTCGATGGCACGCTCAACCTGCTGGTCGCGGCGCGCGATGCCAAGGTAAAGCGCGTCGTCTATGCGGCATCGTCTTCAGTTTACGGCGATACGCCAACGCTTCCCAAGAACGAGCGCATGACGCCCGACCCGATTTCACCCTATGCCGTAGCCAAGCTCGCCAGCGAGCACTACATGACGTCGTTCTACCGCTGCTACGGACTGGAGACGGCCGCGCTGCGCTATTTCAATATTTTTGGTCCGTGGCAAGACCCCTCGTCGCCTTACTCCGGTGTGCTGGCAAAGTTCATCACCCAGATGCTTGCCGGAAAACAGCCCACGATTTTTGGAGACGGCGAGCAGAGCCGTGACTTCACCTACATCGACAACGCCGTCGAGGCCAACCTGCTGGCCTGCAAAGCGCCTGCCCAGCAGGTTGCGGGCAAAGTATTCAATGTGGCGACAGGACGGCGAGTCACGCTCAATGAAACTTTCAGGCTCTTGCAGCAACTTACATCGTTCTCCGATGCGCCAATCTATAGCGCTGAACGCGGTGGCGACATAAAGCACTCCCTGGCCGACATTTCCGAAGCCGAACAGCATCTAGGATACAAACCAAAAGTCAATTTTGAAGAAGGCCTGCGGCGAACGGTCGACTGGTATCGGAGTTCCCGAACGTAGACGCGGCTTCGGGCTTCGAGCTTCGAGCTTCGAAGGCTGCACCGCTCGGGTCACGGATCAAGTGTCGGATGCCCGACGTCGAAGCCCGAAGCCCGAAAGCCGGAGCCCGAAGCCCGCATTACGTTAGTGATCTACGTCGGGATTACAGCGGTGGGTACAGTGAGGTCATGACACTCTCATCAATGGTGGTTTCGCGTGACTGGCAGGAAGTCAGTGTTCTGGAATGCATTCTCGGTGGCTTGCACATGGATGTTTCCATTGAGAGCGAACCGCAACGGGCCCTGGCGCGGCTCACCAAATCAAAAGTCGACGCTCTGATCGTCGACTGTGACCTGAATGGCACGGGTCAGTTCTTCCGCGAACTGCAAAGGGAAGCTCCGCGCGCCAGCACGGTGCCGCTGGTAATTATGGGCCGCTCCCAGGGAAAGCACGACATGGAGGGAACCGGCGCGATGTACGCCTTCGACAAGCCAATTTCCGTGGAGGAAGCAGTGCGCACGCTTTCTGCCGCACGCAACATGATTCTTGACGGACGCTTGCGTTACCACCGGGCCGGCCTCGATGCGCCTGTCGCCCTGACGGGCCGCCATCAGAAGCGCGCCAAAGGTCAGCTCATCAATCTAAGCCAGGGCGGACTGCAGGTGCGCGTCGAAGGTGGATTCGACGTGTGTGAGGCGTCGCGTGTGGCCTTCAACCTGCCCGGAACAAAGTGTGGAGTCAAGGCAGAAGTAGATGTGGCCTGGTCCGACAAACAGGGAAATGTCGGCGTCCGCTTTGTGAAGATGACTCCGGAGATGAAACACACTTTGCGACTTTGGCTGGCGCAGCAGTATTTTGCGAACTAGCGGCAAGGTGGAAGAGCGGCGCTTCAGCGCCGCGTAAAGCCCCAACGAATTGACGCGGGCTTTAGCCCTAAGGGAATCCGTCGGTTCACTCGAACCCGTCTACCGGATGCGCACACCGTCTTCGCCTTCTTCTTCCTCTTCAACACTCGCTACCGCTCGCGCCAGGCGCGCGCCCAGGCTTGGTCCTCCAAAGACTGCAAATACGGCCCGGTAGGCAAAAGCCACGAAAACCGCGGCCGCCAGCGTAGTTCCCAGAGTCAGAGGCCAGGGCGGAAGTTCTTTCGCGATGGAGAGAAAAATCAGGGCGAACATGAGCAGAGCTGCGGTCACAACCAAACCATCCACCAGCCAGCAAAGCGTGCGCCCAGAGAGTGGCCGGGAAAGCCAGTTCACTTGCGCATACGGATCGCGTGTAGAATCGGCGAAATAGTCCGCGAGATCTTCTTCGCTGTGCCGGTTCAAAACGGATGAGCTCAGAACAGATGGGTCCAAAACGGCTGGGTGCAGAACTGATGCGTGCCGAGAAGATGCGTGCAGAACCGTTGGCTCGGGTTGACGCGCAACACCCGGCTCCAGCAGAATCGCCGAGCGGGGCGCCGTGGAGAGCGTCAGGCCGTCGTTTTCCTCCGGAGCATTTTCTTCGCGAGCATTTTCTTGACCGGTGTTTTCTTCCCGAACATTTTCTTCGCGAACAATCGACACGACTGAAGCCCCAAACATCGAGCGAGGATGGCCGGCCTCGCGGACCATGGCATCCAGAAGGTTGGAAAATATCCACTCATTAATTTGATGACGGGTGCGCGGAGGTAAGTCCACAAATCGAATGCCGCACTGTCCTGTGGCGCTCGCCCAACTGACCTGGCCGGCTGTTTCCACGCGCAAACGCGGGGACTTCAACTCAAAGCGAAGCCGCACGCGCTGCTCCGGGCGCAGCGCGGCAAGGGCCTGCACCGCTACACCCTCGTGGTTCAGGTTGCGAATAATTCCACCGTTGCCATCGTCCAGGGTGACGTAGGTCAACGTGCGCAACTCGTGACGGTAGTGAGTGCGCGCTTGCCGCGCGGAAGAAGAGGCTGCTTGCATACTCTCCCCTGGATAAAGCTCGGAAAGGGTCCCAGTTAAATCCTAGTTTCTGGCGGACATGGGCTGTGAGTGACTGGATTGGTTCGCGGAGGAAGACGATACTGCTATTTCTGCTCTTTCAGCTTCTTCAATATGTCGATCCCATGCTGATTCTTAGGATTCAGGTCGATCGACTTCTCGTAGTTCTGAATGGCGAGATCTCGTTGCCCTGCCGCTGCATAAGCTTCCCCCAGACTGTCATACGGGTTCGAGGCCTTTGGATAGTCCTCGACATTGCGCTTGAAGACCAGAATCGCTTCTTCGTTCCGCCCGGATTGCAGCAGGTGATAGCCCAGCTGATTTAGAGTGCCTTCATCCAATTCATATTCCGAAGAACCTGACTTCTGGGTCTCCGAATACCTCTGCATCGCGGCCGCTGTACCTCGCAAGTCGGCAATGAGCATCAGGACGTCCGCGGCGGGTTCTTTCTCGGGAGTGTTGTTCCACGCATATTCCCGGGCAACGCTCTTGATGAGATAGTTTCCTACGGTGACACCGTTGTCGGAATTGGCCATCACCACTACGCCATGCCCGGAGTCGCTGAACATGGTGAGAACGGCCTGAAAGCCCTCGTCGGCGCCGTTGTGTCCGAACTGGCCGGGATTGTTCTTGCCGCCCAGGAAGAACCCGAGGCCCACGTTTTCAATCTGCGGCGTCAGCATCTGCTGCGTCATGGTCTCAGACAATACGTGATTTGCCTTACCCTGTTTGGAAAGCGCGATTTCAATGGCGAACCGTGCCAGGTCGGAGGGCGTAGTCCACAGGCCGGCAGCAGCCATCTCGGGATAGATGTGCCATTTCCCGCGGACGACTTTCCCATCCGCGTGGGTTCCCGACGCGGCCAGAGCCGCGCGGGCCGGTGGAAGCGGCTGTTCGTACGTGCTCTCGCGCATTCCAATTTTGTCGAGAACAGTCTCGCGCATAAACTTCGGGAAGGGTTCGCCGGTTACATCCATGACTAGTTGCTGCTCGATGGTAATTCCGCCGCCGGAATAAACGGACTTTGTGCCAGGGACAATATCCACACGGATGGGAGCGGTATTGGCCGGTTTTTCGCCGTTGAATATTTGAACCAGCGTCGGGATCGGTTCATCCACGGCATATCCAGGAAAGCCGTGGACGGTCAGCCCGGCGCTATGGCTCATCAGGCGCCGGAGCGTGACCTTCTGCTCCCGGGTAAATTCATTTTCCGGGACCTTCCAGCTCACCAGTTTCTGATTAACGTCTTCATCAAGCGAGAGTTTGCCGTGCTCTACCAGGTAGAGTGCGCCGGTCGCGGCCACAGGCTTGCTGATCGAACCAGCCTGAAAAAGGGTTTTGGTCGTTACAGGCGTGGCACTGCCCGCCTCCGTGACACCATAACCTTTCGCCCATACGATTTTGAAATTGTCGATCACCGCAACACTTAGCCCGGGGACTTTGTAGACTTCCATCAGCTTCTTCAGATTGATCTGCAGCGGCGTTTCATCTTCGCCCAGGGAAATGGTGGGGAAGTCGTTCTCAACCCTCGCGATGCGCTGCGCCAGGGCGGTGGAATCGCCCTTCGGAGCCTGCGACTCTGCCGCTTGAACGCTTGCTAGTGAGACTAGGCAGACGAGGCCGATGACTGGCCTTAGACGGGATCGAACGGCTCTAGCCAGGCTTGAGTGCATGGGCCCTTCCCTTGGAACCTGAATACAGAGACATGCTTATAGACGGTGAAAGAACTCCGACGTTACCAGGTTCGATCACGGCTGCAGTTGAATTTCTGAAACCTCAATACCTGAACATCAGGATTCTACGCTGGTTTCGTGAGGGCTAGAGCGACCCTGAGCTTGTCCGTAGGTTGGAAAATCTGGCCCCTCTTACCAAAGTCCATGGCCGAAAGGACAGTACTTGAGCATTGCAACTGGGGCGAAACGCCGTTAACTTAACTGTTAAGCCCCCAAGAAAACCGGGCCAAGGTGACCTGCATCTGTGCAGGCAGGGGAAAGGCGGCTCAGCTACGCAAAGTAGTCAATTGACAGGGGCTCCGTCAGGTGGCCACACTCGGAGTACGAGATTAGCTGACTAGAGAGTTAATGGCAACGACTCCAACCAAACCGACCGTCGAAGTTGACGCCAGGCTCGCCGCGCCGCAGGTGCCTTCGTGGCCCGTGAGCCGGAGCGCGTTTGCGTCCGGGCAAGGAGTCGCCTATGGCGGGTCGTTCCGTGAAGCGGCTTCTCGCGAGACTCGAGAACAAGGCCCGTCGGGGCGCGATGCCTTGCAGGCGCTGCTGGCGTTCTCGGCGCTGCATCAGCAGGTGCGGCAGCGGCGTGCCTTGGCCTCTCGTCACAACGGATTTGAAACGATTGCGCGCGCCACTGAGTTCGAGGCGCAAGAGCAATTCGTTCTGGACGAAGTGCTGCAGCTAGTGGCGGAACGAGCGATCGCCATCACCGGAGCGGATGGATTGGGAATCGCCCTTGCCGAGAACAACGAGATTGTTTTGCGGGCTTCGGCGGGGACGATCAAGCCGGATGTCGGCCAGCGCATCCAGCGCGATTCGGCTTTCTCGGGAGCATGTTTCCGCACGGCGCAGATTATCCGCTGCAACGATACGGAGACCGACGGCCGCGTAAACCTTGACGTATGCCGGCAACTGGGCGCGCGGTCCATGGTGGCAGTTCCGCTGTGCGGCCGGCGTCGCGTGATCGGACTCCTAGAAGCTTTCTCCGGGGAACCGTTCGGATTCAACGACAGCGACGTCGGCAGTCTGGGACTGCTGGCAGAGTTGATTCTCGCCGCTCTCAAACCAGAGGATGAAGAACGCTTCGCGGAATCGGCACAAGTTGCGGAGGAGGAATTAGCCGCTCCGGTGACTGCAATACAAGCGCTTCTGCCGCTTGAAGAAGCTTCTTCGGACGCGGTCGCTGCCGCGGTTCCGCCGGAACCGCAAGTTGAGGACAAAGCCGAAGCAGCCTCTGCACAGGACTCCACGCCAGTCGTTGTTGTGCCGAGCGTTGTTGCGTCGGTCCTTGTTGCACCGGTCGTTGAGCCAGTGATCGTTGAACAGGCGATCATTCAGCCGACAATCGTCGAGCCGGCGATCTTGCCTTCGGCCGCAACGGGGCTGAGCAGCGAGCCGGAAGACACAATCGAACATGCGATTGTGCCTGAATCAGCGCGAGCGTCTGAGCATTCCTCAGCTCATCATCCGGGCATCGTGCTGGTGTTGGTGCTGGTCGTGGTCTGTGCGCTGCTGGCTGCTGGCCTATGGTGGAAGCTGAAGAATGCGCAGCTCAGCAAAATGATGGTGCAGCCTGAGCAGAAGATCACAAGACCTGCAGCCGTGACGAAACCGCCTGTGCCTTCAACCGCATCTTCGGCCGGTCCATCTTCGGTTAACTCATCTTCAGCCAGCTCAACTTTAACCAACTCATCTTCAGCCAACTCAACTTCCGTTAATTCAACTTCAGCCTTCTCGCCTTCAATCAACTCGTTGAGCGCCAGCCCGGACGGGCAAATAAACTCATCGCCAGTAGTGGGCAGTGGAAGCGTCACGCCGCAGGAGCGGGCGAAGCTCCCTCGCATCTCGGGAATCCGGCATTGGTCTTCCGCTGATTCCAGCACAGTTGTGCTCGACCTCGAAGACCAGGTGCAGTATGAGGCGCATCGCCTGACTTCTCCCGATCGGATTTATTTTGATCTGCACGACACCACGCTGGCTCCTGAGCTTGAAGGGAAGTCCATCGACATCGGCGACGCGCTGCTGACGCGGGTCCGCGTGTCGCAGCCGGTTCCAGGTGTGACGCGCGTTGTACTGGAGACGAAAGGTAAACCGGATTTTTCCGTCAGCCTGGAGCCGAATCCCTATCGTCTGGTGGTGCAGGTGCGCGAGCTGGGCGCGGAGCCCAAGGCCGAGGTGAATCTTTTCCCGGGCGCCGCTACTACCGAGAAAGCGAAGTTGGCCATCATTGTTCCTCCGCCCACGCATGAAGACTTGCAACTGCGGGCGCGGGTGCCGAAGATGCGCATCGTGGTGGACGCGGGTCACGGCGGCTGGGACTTGGGAACTGTCGGCCGGAAGGGCTTGCTGGAAAAAGATTTGGTGCTTGAAATTGCCCAGCGGCTGGCCAAGCTGCTCGAAAGCCGGCTGGGCGCGGACGTGATTCTGACGCGGAAAGATGACAACTACATTCCGCTCGACGAACGCGCTGGCGTGGCGAACCAGTCGCAGGCGGATTTGTTTATCTCGGTCCATGCTAATTACAGCGACTTGCCTTCGGCGCGCGGCGTGGAAACTTATTACACGAACTTCTTCGCCGCGCCGAACGCCAAAGATCTGGAGACTCGCGAAACCGACCGCGGCAAGAACGCGAGTGCGGCGATGCTTTCGGCATCGGAACTCCACGAAAAAATTGAACAGTCGCGGCGGCTCGCGGCCAGCGTGCAACGGTCGCTTTATGGGACTTTGTCGGTGCAAAATCCCGGATTGCGCGATCGTGGCGTAAAGGAAGCCTCCTACGTCGTGCTTACGGAAACCGCCATGCCGGGAATTCTGGCCGAAGTTTCGTTCGTAAGCAGTCCCACCGACGAGCAAAAGCTGCGCAGCGACGGCTACCGCGAACAGATCGCTGAAGCGCTCTATAAGGGCATTGCGCGGTATGCGGTTGCGTCGCGCGGCGTCAAGGTGGCTAGCGCCGGGAAATAGTACCAAGTACCTGGTACCGAGTACACCGGTGTCTCGGGGCCGCTTTCCTACAACTATCGAAACGGATTCACGATCTGCAGTCCGTCGATCTCGCGCGCGTCTTGCATGGCTTCCGTGAAAAGTACGCTGCATCCAGCCTGCTTGGCTGCCCGGAGAACCAGGGCGTCCCAGAAGGAAAACCCATGAAGCCGGTGTAGGTCGATCGCGGCGAGAATGTCCGCGACCTCGGGAACGGCGACGTCGAATTCGGTGAGCAGTTCGACCTTGCGGCGGGCGATGGCCGCATCTACTCGTAATTTCCGCGTGACTGTGACGAAGTACTCCTGGAGAACCTGCAACGAGATGACTCCAGTCCTGGTTCGGCGGTGCTCCGCCACGAGATCGATGGCCCGACGTTGTTTCGCTGGCGCCGCCTTGTCATCTGCGTAGACCAGGACGTTGGTATCGAAAAAGCTACGAGCGGGCATCGTCTCGGGAATGAATCTCGTCTCGATTGAAGCGCCAGCCACGGGAGTGACCCTGACCTGAGAGCCGCTTGAACTCCTCAATGCTGCGCTCGGGATCGTCTCCCCCGGCAACCGTTTGCAGGTAGTCCCGGACTAGCTGGTTGAGGCTCTTGCCGAGAGCTTGCGCCTTCTCTCGAGCGCGGGCCACAAGCTGCTCATCGATGGAAAGCGTGACATTCATTTACACAGTATATGTGGACACGTGTTATGTGTCAATCCGAGGATATGAATAGATGCCAATACTCGTCTCTTCTGTTTTCCACATCCTCGCGTGACATCTGACCTTGCGCCTGCTCTCAAGATCGCGCAACCATTATCGAGGCGGTGACGGTGCACAGAGACGGCATCGTCCCGTTTCGGGTCGCTCTCGTAGAGAATTCGGACTGCAAGTTCTTTGACATCAAGATTTTGGCCGTAACTGATTGAACCCCAAAGATTATTTCGCATTTTGGCGCTAAGTCGATCATTCCAACAGACCGAGGGGGAGGGGGGTGAATGCTACACGCGCATTCTTCCCTTTCCGGAACGCTCACCGGCAACCTTTATTTCAGAGCGAAATCCACAGGCGGATAGGAAGTCAAAGTCCCCGCCCTAGTCGCAAAGAACGCGACTAGAATGGGGCACCCTCGGGGCTTTTTCAGTTCACTCAGTTTCTGCTGGAATGATTTCTTACTGGGTGGGGTCGGCGTTTTTTAGGGCTTCGTCCAGAGGCTGGTTTGGGTGGGGAACGCTTTGGGCTATGCGCCAGCCGTCGTCGTAGTCGCGAAATCTTGCGGTGGAGCGGTAGTGGGCGGTGGTTGGATAGAGGGCCGCTCCGACTTCGTTCAGGGGAGTCCATCGCCAGGTAAATTCTACGTCGGCTACGTTGGCTTGGCGGGCTATGCCCGTGATGGCAATGAGTTCGCGCTTTGCGGTAGGAATGGTGAGAGATTGCTTTTCTGATTCGCCGGGAGCTATCAGACCGTGAAACGTGTCCACGCCTGATGGGGTTAGCATCACATCCCAACACGGCGGCGCTGCTACAGTTTTAGGGCAGTTGGCCTTGACGCCGGAAATCCAGCCGTGATGTTGCAGGACTAGATAGTCGGCGGAGAGATAGTCCTGGTTGGAGATTACGCCGGTGTGTAGCTCGAAACGCTGCTGGGCGCGGAATGCGTCGGAGCCCTTGATCAGGTCGGCGGCTAGACGGCGGGTCAGGTAGTCGCGGGGGGAGCAGGCGGTTAACAGCAGCAGTGCCAGACACGAAGTGAGGGCTTTTAGTTTTGTCATGAACGCACTGCGTTTAAGCCCCTGATTCTAACCTACATCTCGCGGAGAGAACCAGAAACATCTCGGCGTTGTTTGAGATTGCCGGCCGCCAAACCGTCGAGCTTCGCTCGACGGACAGCCGAGGGCGGCTGTCCCCACATTTAGACCGAGGTGGAAATCCTGATATTTAGGAAATGCGAATGAAATCCTGATTCGTCTTGCGGGGCCGGAACGGGTGGGAGGCTATTTGGCCTTCGAAGTGGGTGGACCAGCGGCCGGGGATTGGGCTTGCACACTTGGGACAGTGGCCGTCGGGGGTGAGGTGGTAGTTCTTGATTCGATAGCCGTAGCGCTCGATCAAAGTTTCGTTGCAGTTGGGGCAGCGCGTGTTTTCCCAGTCGCCGACTCTGCCGGGTAGATTGCCGGCGTAGATGTAGCGAAGTCCGGACTGGCGGCCGATCTCGGCGGCTTGCAGCAGGTCTTCGGAGTTCGTGTTGCGTGGGTTGGTCATTTTATAGTCGCTGTGGAAAGCGGTTACGTGCCACGGGATATCAGGCGAGATGCCGGCGAGGAATTCGGTGAGGCGGCGGAGTTCGTCGGCGCTGTCGTTGAAGCCGGGGATCAGGAGCGTGACAATCTCGAGCCAGAGTCCCATCTGGTGGATGCGGCGAATGCTGTCGAGGATGGGGGCGATGCGGCCACCTAGTTCGTGATAGTGACGGTCGTCGAAGCTTTTTAGATCGACTTTGTAGAGATCGAGCCAGGGTCGGAGATATTCGAGGACTTGCGGAGTGCCGTTGCCGTTGGAGACGAAGGCGGTGATGAGTCCTGCGGCTTTCGCTTCTTTGAATACGGCTACGGCCCATTCGCTGGTGATTAGAGGCTCATTGTAGGTGCTCACGAGAATTTTCGCGCCTTGGGTGACCGCGTCTTGCACCAGAAGTTCAGGTGAGGCTTTTAGCGGAGGCGAGATGGCAGTGGGATCGCGCAGAGCCTGCGACGTCACCCAGTTCTGGCAATAGGCGCAGTGCAGATCGCAACCGAGCATGCCGAAGCTGTAGGCTAGCGCACCGGGATAGGCGTGAAAGAACGGTTTCTTTTCGACTGGGTCGCACTGGGTTCCGGCGGTGTATCCCCAGGGTACGTAGAGCTTGCCGCCGCGATTGTAGCGGACTTTGCAGACTCCGGGCTGGCCTTCGGGGATGGGACAGCAGTGTCCGCAGGCGAAGCAGCGCAGGCGATTGTTGCCTAGCTTTTCGTAGAGAGCGGGGTCAGCTTCGCTGACTCGCTCGTCTAGAAGGGAGCGGAGAGTGGGCACGAGAACCTCTGGTTTTATTTTACTCTCGGGAGTGCGAGGGGCTTCGGGCTTCGGGCTTCAGGCTTCCAGCATTCACTAAGACTTGGGCTCACTTCGCTTGCCTGACAGCCGAGGCGGCTGTCTCCACATGAGCATCGTTGTCCCCACTTTCTTTTTGCTTTTAGTGGGCGGGACTTGGCTTGGTGTGGGATTCGTGCTGCTGGTACCAGATCTCGGCTTGCTGTTCGATGGCGGCGGACTGGGCGCGCGTCATTCCGTTGGCGAGGATTTTGGCTAGATCTTTGCTGCCTTCCTGGCCGCCAGCGCGGGCTAGGACCGTCCAGAAATAGGCTTTGTTCGGATCCTTCGGCAAGCCGTGGTGCCCGCCCCAGTAGAGCAATCCCAATTTGTATTGGGCGGAGACACTGCCGTGCTCAGCTGCTTTGGCGAACCAGTTGGCGGCTTGGGTGTCATCGGCCTTGATTCCCTGTTTTTCATCGCCCTGGGCGTAGAGAAGGCCGAGCGCATTTTCGGCGGTAGGGTCTCCTCGTCCAGCCAGCTCGCGGAGTTGTGGGAGGGTATCAATCGGCGGGTTCGGTGAGTCTGGTTTTGAAACCTCGGCGGGCGGTTGCGATGACGCCAGAACCGTTTGCTCGCCTCTATGCTGGCGTGACTGGAGCTTTTCCTGAATCCAGGGCTGAATCGATGGAGCGAGAATGAAGCCGAGAGCCAGCGCGATGGTGGCGGCGGCAAAAATAAGCAGGTAGAGATACGTGCGAGGCAGGCGAATGCCGCCGATTTTGGCTTCCACGGCGGAGGTGTCTTTCTGCTCTTCTCTGTCTTCGGACTTCTCTTCTTTGGTTACTTCGGGCGGGTGGGCAAAGAGAACGCTGCCCGGCGGAGCTGTAAAAGGGATTGGAACGGACGGAGGCGGGGCTGGCGGAGTGGGCGCCGGAGCAGCACGTTTGAGTGCGGCAAGAATTGTCTCGGCGAAACGTTGGAGGATAGCGCCATCGTTCTGATCGAACGAATTGGGTTGGGCGGAGAAGACTTCGAGCAGGCCGATCACCTTTTCGTTCAAGCGCACAGGGGCAGCGAGCATGGAGCGAATGCCGAGAGCGCGACAGCTTTGGCGATCCACGCGGTCGTCGGTCTCAGCGTCATCGCAGCGCAACATGGTCCCGGTGCGAACGCATTCCCCGGAAAAACCGGAACCCACTTGCAGGATCGCGCTCACGGGCGGGGCGCTGGAGCCGGCGCTGGCGCGGCAGATCATTATTTCGGAGGGCGTGGTCACGGTATTCATTTCCGAGAGCGCAATCGCCGCGCCGGAGGCGCGAAGCAGGGACTGAGAGCGGGAAGCGATCAGAGACAGAACCGCTTCGAGGTCGGTGCCGAGGGACTCAGCTTCTCGCTGCACCGCGGAGGCGGCACTGAGCGCATCGGTGTAGCTCGGCCGGAGCGCTGAGCGAGCTACGGAATGAATTACAGAATACTCAGGCTCCGGTGGCACAGGGGAAGACGCGGCATTGGCGGCGGCAACCATCGCGTTCAGAAATAGCCATTCGCGCAAGCGATGCAGCGAGGAATCCGGCAGAGTCGCAATACCGAGGCCGGCGCGTCCGGCTGCATCAGACCACACCACCCGGCCGGTGGTGAAAATCTGTCCACGGGCTTCCGCGAGATCGAGACACAACTCCACCTGCTGATCGATTTCCAGGGGCGATGCGCACTGGACGGACACGCCAGCCTCACTGATGTCGAGGATCTCGTTGAGGTCGAGCATCTCGCTTTTGGAAGTCCCGGTGAAAGTGGCGTAGGCGGGCGCATGCACCTTTTGCCGCACACGACGGCGGCGATTAAGGGCAGCGGGTCGAGAAGCCTGAACAGTGGCCGACATTGAGAAACCGGGGTTCGAAGCCTTGATGGACATCTTAACCCGAATTCACGGAAAAGTAAGCAGAAAGAAGTGCCTGGAGATGGGTGAATTCAGCCACGGACCAGCGAACTGTCTTTAATGAGCCGAGGGAGTGAGTGCCAATTTCCTCGGGGGCTGAAGCCCTCCTTTTCGCCAGCTCTGGGAGGCGCGGCTTAAGCCGCGCCCTTTCAAGGCCGTTATTTCGAATCGATTTATGAGGAAGCTTCTACTTCACTTGACGGACAGCCGAGGGCGGCTGTCCCCACATGAACATCTTTTTAGATTAAAACACCAGCCTTAGCCGGCCAGGCGCGATAGGCGGGACTGGTGCAGACTGGAGATGCGGGAGATGGCGGCGACCATCATGCTGGAAAGCAGTTGCATGGTGGCTACGTCGCGTTCGTCGAAGGCGCTGGGCGACGACGAAAGCACTTCGAACACACCGAGAGTGCGGCGATAGTAGCGCAGGGGCGAGACCAGAATGGAGCGGACTCCCAAGCGGCGGCAACTTGCAAGATCCACGCGCGGATTGCGCTCGGCGTCATGGCAGAGCATGATTTCGCCGCTGCGCACGGCTTCGGCGGAGATGCCGGCATCGGTCTGCAAGCGGACACCGAGGTCGGGTGCGGTGCGGCCCGCACGGGCGCGGCAGACAATCTCATCGCCGGCGCGCAAGGCAATCGCCGCTCCGGTTGCGCCGGTGAGATGCTGGGCGCGCTCGGTGATGGCGCTGATGGCTGGTTCGAGATCGAGTTCAGCGGCGCGAATGTCGATTTCTTCTCCGGGATGCACGATTCGAATACCGGAGACGGGATGGGCGGCGTTGGCGACGCGAAGTTGGCTGCGAAGAGCGGTTGAGGGTACGCGAGCGTGATGGTCGGCGACGTCCATGACGGTGGGATCGGGCACGGTGCGCAGCAGGTCGCGGACGAGACTATCCAGTTCTGAATCGGTGATGAGATGCGCCGTCTGCTGTTGGCGCAGGGTTCCGCCCAGAACCCGAGAAAGGCTGAGCAGCGACGGGTTGCCACAGGCCAGACAATAGGGCCTGCTGTTGGTGCTGATCAATTCGCACTGGATGCAAAACGTAGCGGATTGAAGAGGAACAAAATTAACGTCTTTGAAGGTCGTGCCATAAATTGTCTTGCGAAACATGATCGCCCTTCCCGCCAACACTCGACACTAAAATCAACACTTCGAGAGCAGAATCAAGGTAAATAGGGATGGCCGGGTTAGACAGTGGCCGCAGTGGTTCCTGCTGTGGAAAAGTAGGGGGTTCGTGCACGGTCGCGAGCGGGTGCGCGGGAAGTTTGCGAGTGTGCAAGAAATTGCAACTGCTTGTCGGCCCGAGATGCCGCGCCCGGCAGGCGGTTTGGCGAATCTTTTTCTGGAGGGCTCTTGATTTAAGGATAGTGCTGGGTTAGAATCACTGGAACGTTCCAGGCAGGAAGCCTTGAGCGATTGGGGGATTAACATGCAGTGGACAGCACCCGCTTTTGAGGAAGTTTGCTTGAATTGCGAGATTAACTCCTACGTCAGCGCGAAACTTTAACCGTCAGCCCTCCCTACCATTCTTAGAGTTTGTCACGCATTCGCATGCGTGTGTTTAACTGTGTTCGTCTTTCGTCTGTTTTTTTTGGAATCGCGAGCCGGAGGAGCTTGCCTCAGCGGCTGAAGCCGAGTCGATCTGGCCGGCTTAGCGGCACGACTGAAGTCGTGCCCTTCCCGATCTCTACCCTTCCTGATCTCTACCCTTCGTGAAGTCGTGCTCGTCCTGACCCCGCAGCTTTGAGAAGATTTCTCTGCTGCCTGTTTAGCCTGCCTGGGCCGCCACGAATCCCTGGTCATCCTGACTTGCGCGTGGAATGACTTGCACCGCGTGTTCCAGAGTGCGGTCGAGAGCATCGGCGAGAGCGATAGGAAAAGCTGTGGTCAGCAGATTAATATCAAGCTGAAGATCGCGCTGCGAATAGAGCCGGTGAACTGCCAGCGCGCCGCGGCGGCGGTTGGATGAACTCACCAGGTCGAGCGACAAGGTCCAAACCGCGAGACCTTCGAGAGAGCTGGCTCCGCGGGTTTTACCCCAACGAAAGGACACTTCGCCTCGCCGCGATTGCGAGATGGGCTCGGCATCAGCGGGACGAGATTCGCCCGGAAAGAGCTTGAATTTCAGATCGAAGCCGTCGAAGTCGTTAGAACCGAAGGCGGCCTCAAGAACATTGCGAATCTGGTCGTAGTCGCGAACCGCTTTGAGTTCCTCGGTGGCTCGCCGGATGGCGAGGTTGTTGATGACAATTTGCCGCTGCTCGAACGTGCGCTGGGCAACGCGACCCAGTTCACCCAACTCGAGGTAGCCCAGGCGCTGGACCCCGATCCAGATACCGATGCCAAGCACGGCCAGCACCAGGCCCAGAGAACTGCCAGTGGGCCACAACAAAAACAAACTGAGAAGAGCGAACACGGCGGAAACCGCGTAAAGCACAATCACGACCTGGCGGTGAGTGAGGCCATGCTGAAGCAGTTTGTGATGAATGTGCTCACGATCGGCGGTGAAGACCGGGCGTCCGCTGATCAAGCGCCGGAGAATGGAGAGCGAGGTTTCAAGAATCGGCAGGCCGAAAGAAACCACGGGAATGGCAACTGCGACTATGGTGGGGGCCTTTTGCGCGCCTTCAAGAGCGAGGGCGCTCAGCAGGAAGCCGATGAAGAGACTGCCTGAATCTCCGAGGAAGATGGTCGCTGGATTGAAGTTGTAGCGCAAGAAGCCGAGGATTGCTCCGGCCAGCGCAATGGTCATCACGGTAACGAGGGAGTGCCCGTTCAGCAGCGTTACGACGAACACCACCAACGTGGAAAACAAGGCGGAACCGGCCGCGAGGCCGTCGAGGCCGTCAATCAGGTTGAAGGCGTTGGTGATCGCCAGGACCCACAGAATCGTGAAAAGCAGACCCACATACCAAGGCAGTTCATGGGCGCCGAACAGCACCGGGATATTGAGAATGCGAAGTCCACCCATGAACAACATGGTGGCGGCAAGAGCCTGAACCGCGAACTTGACGTAGGGACCGACGGTGTAAAGATCGTCGTAAACACCCAGCAGGAAGACCAAACATGCAGGAGCCAGAATGGTCAGGAGAGTGTTGAGCGAAAAGGCCGAATGCAGGTGGGGGATGAAGTGGGCCATGGCCGCGGCTGCCGCCAAGCTCAACGAAAAGGAGATGAAAATGGCGACTCCGCCCAGACGCGGCAGAGGGCTTGCGTGCAGATGACGATCCTGAGAAGGGACAGCGACCCACCCGCGACGGGTCGCGAAGTCCCGCACATAACGAGTGAGGACGAACGAGAACAGCAGCGACAGGAAGAAAATGGCGAAAAAAGCTACCGTCAACAATGCCACCTCGGTCCATCAATCACGAACATCGGCGCGCAACAAGCTGTCCAAATGAAAATTATTGCAGCAGCGGAACGCTGCTGGAAGTGAGTTAATGGGTTCCGTCCTTAATGCGTCTGCGTTTGAAGGTTACTGGGAATCTAGCAGCCTTAGCGGAGGCTTTCAATTGGCCTAAAGCGAAAAGCTGTGGAAAACACAAATTTCTTGGACATGCAGGCACAAATCGATGCGACTGAGGTAAGGCGCGCTGTGCTAAACTTTTTTACGCGATCCTTCTTCCACCCCAGAGGCTTTTAATGGAGTTCGGCAGCTTCGGTCTTGCCCGTAGTGGCACTGTGCTCGCGTTCTCGCTGGTTTTAGTCTGCGGCTTGGGGACCAAGGGCTGGGCGCAGCAAGCGCCGGCGGCGTCCTCTCCCGTGGAAAATAACGTGCCGGCGCTTCCCGCAGCAGAGTCCATCTCGCAAGCTGCGGTGGGAACCGGGCGCGACAAGGCAGACTCCGCTAAGACTGTGCCGAACGGTGCGGGGATAAATTCGAATGCGGCCGGCAATGGGGATCTATCGTTGCTAAGGCTGGGCGCCGGCGATCTGATCGAGGTCAGCGTTTACAACGTGCCGGAGTTGACGACGAAGGCAAGAGTTGGGAATTCAGGAGACGTTTATCTTCCGCTGATTGACTATGTGCATGTGGGCGACCTTACGGTGGAAGAGGCACAGTCGATGATTCAGAAGCGACTGGAAGACGGAGGGTTTGTTCGCAATGCTCACGTCACCATCTTCCTCGACGAATCCGCTTCCCAGGGAGTCACGATCATCGGCGATGTAATGAAACCGGGCATCTATCCGGCCCTTGGGAACCGCAAGCTGTACGATCTGATCTCGGCTGCGGGAGGATTCTCGGCTTCGGCAGGACGAACAGTAAGCATCATCCGGCAGCACAGTCAGGACTCGCCCATTACTGTGAACCTTCCGAGGAATCTGGCTGACAGTATGAAGGATAATATCGACATTATGCCGGGGGACACGATAGCGGTTCCCCGAGCGCCGATTGTCTACGTGGTCGGGGATGTGGGGCATCCCGCTGGTTTTCTCGTGGATAACGGCCATTTGACCGTGCTGCAGGCGCTTGCGCTCGCGGGTGGGACGAATCACACGGCGAAGCTGGGTGGAACCCGCATCATCCGCAAGGGCCCGACCGGAATGACCGAAACGCGACTTCCGCTGAAGAAGATGCTGGAAGCGAAGGCACCCGACATCACTTTGCAAGCAGACGACATTCTTTTCATACCTTTGAGCGGAGCTCGGGTCGCGGCAACAACAGCTTATAACTCGGCGGTAGCCGCGGCAACCGGATTGGCTATCCTCGCCGCACATTAGGGGGTAGTGCGTCAGTCCGAAAAACGCGTCCCCTCAGCGGCTGAAGCCGCCATTGACTCTCGGGCATTTCCGGCGCGGCTGAAGCCGCGCCCTTTCAAAACAAATTCAAACTGACTCACTACCCATTAAGAGCTTTCAGAGAACGTCGTGTGCGATTCATCTATACTTGTGCGCACATGACTTGTGGGGGCGTGAATTGTGCGGGCGCGGAAGTGGTCGCCGACGGTCGTAAGCGGATCTCATCAGAGCGGCTCATAACCCTGGCAGTCGCCACGATCGTTACCCTGACATCCATAGTTCTCATGCTGTCGTGCACGTCGCCGGAGTTTAGTTGGGACGAAGCGGATTACGTCGCAAGCACAGCCAATCCCTGGGGAGCTCTCTGGGGCGGATCTGACTATAACCGTCACGGTCACGGCCCGATGGCGATTTACCTCGCCAAGCTGGGACGAGAAGTGTTGCCCGCTAGCGTGGCCCCTGTCGAATATCGCGTGCGCTTCTTCGAGGCGCTGGTCGGCTCGCTCCCGATCGGATTCTTGTATTGGACGCTCAGGCGCAGCTTCGCAACATCGCGGGCTGCGGCGCTTGCCGGCGCCGGTTTGTTGCTGTTCAGCGTAATCCGCCTCGAAGAAACCAATCTTGTCGGGCCTCACCATCTGATGCTGGCCTGTACACTCGCGATCGTGGGCTTGGGGTATCAGTGGCGCGACCGGCCAACGATGAAGGCGGCCATCGCACTCGGCGCAGTCATGGGCTTCGGCGCGCTTTCGATGACCTATGTAATACCCGCTGCTCTCTGTTGGTTGTTGGCGGTGAGTCTGGCTGGTAGAGGATGGATTGGGTGGGACCGAACCGGCCTCAAAGCTTCATGGTCGATTCCTGTAGTGCTTGCAACTGCTTCCATCATTGTTCTGGTCTTGTGGCCTCCGGGCGTGCTCCAGCACACGATCATCAGCAATTTCCGATGGTACTTGCACTACGCCTATCGCCGCGCCCTGGTCGGAGACCGCATTTTCGACGTCACACCGCGCTGGGCAGCGCTCTACTGGCTTGGGCGTCTTGATGCGCCGATTCTCGTATCCTCGATTTTTGTAATTTTGATTGCACTGGGAAAGGTATTCCGGAGAGGTCGCTTATCGTCTAAGCATGCTTACCTGGCGATTTGCGTGACGTTTTTTGCGGGCACGGCTTTGGCGGCGCACCTGGCGGGAGCGCGAAACCTTCTTCAGTTCGTTGGAGTGCTGTGCCTCGCGACTGGCGCCCTATACGATGAAGCGATCGGAGACGAGCCCCGACTAATTCGCTTCGGTGCGGTTGCAGTCGTGGTGTTAGCGGCGCTAAATCTGATATGGCTTTCGCGAAGTTCGAGCTATATGCCGTTCCTCGCAACTGACGGATACCGAGCCTTTTTGAAAGAAAACGAGAATCGGCTGCGCGAAAAAGCCAAAGCGGTCGTGTCGGGAACTCCTACACTAACTTTTTATGATCGAGAGAACGGCACTCCGCTCGCCTGGGACGTAAGCGAGATGCCCTGGACTACTCGCTCTGACGCTCCGCTTGCTGCCGACGTGAAATATGTCTTGATTCCTGCGTTTGTATACAACGACATGCCTGCGGAGCAACCGATGCGCCGGGTCGTTGCCGACCATTGGAAGGTTGTATGGTCACACAAGTCGCGCCATGCATGGGAACTCCGGCTTTACGAAAACCCCCAAGCGCCTTGATGTCCCGGCTGTTTGAAACCACGCGCGCGGGCGCGCGGACAAATCGTTACGCGGCAATTTCCGTGCTGTGCGGTTCCGGCAACTTCAACAGGTCCTCGAGCACGCGAATGTATTTTCCGGCAGTCTCTTGGCGGGAAAACCTTCGCAGGATGTGTTCCCTGCCGTTTTGTCCGAAGTCGCGAGCGACTTCCTGATTCGCAGCCAGATAACGAATAGCTGTTACCAGAGCGGCGGCGTTCTCTGGTTCGATCACGAGGCCGGCGCGGGCTTCCTCAAGAATCGCGCGGGCTTGGCCATCGACGCCAAGGATGACAGGGCGCGCACAGGACATGAATTCGAGCATCTTGGTGGGAATTACGGTCTTGAACAGATCGGTTTTCTTGAGCAGAACGACGCATACGTCTGAGGCGCTGATGTAGGCCGGAATTTTATCGTGAGGCTGCTGGTCGACAAATCGAAGATTCGTCAGACCACGCTCGCGCGCCAGCGCGGCGATGCGGTCTTTTTCGGCGCCTTCGCCGACCATCAGGAATACAATTTCTGGATTCGCATGTCGCAACTGGGCGGCGGCGGCGATGATTGTTTCGAGGCCGTGCGCCATTCCCATGGTGCCGATGTAGGAGACGACAACCTTTCCCTCCGCGCCCAGTTCCCTTCTCAACGCGGCTTGCGCTTCCCCCGTAAATGGTTCTGGAGCGAACAGTCTGGTCTCCACTCCATTCTCGACCACGAAAATCTTTTCCCGAGGCACGCCCCATTGTTCCACCAGATAATCCTCAAAGGCGGGCGCGACTACTACAACCCGGTCCGAACGGCGGTACAGAAAACCGGCGATCTTCGCTAGAGCCCGGTGCAACAGCGAATTGCTCCTGCCCATTCCGACTGCGGCCAGCGACTCCGGCCAGAGATCGCGCACTTCGAAGACGAAGGGGACGCGTTTGCAGCGAGCCAACCACCAGCCCGCGAGCGCGACCAGCAACTGCGGCGAGGTCGCAATCACAACGTCAGGGCGCGACAGAAAAAGACCTGTGCTCGCCGCCGACACGCAAAACGAAGTGTAGTTCAACATCCTCTCGTGCATTCTTCGGTTGGGAAAAGGAAGGAGCCAGGTGCGAATGACATTTACTCCGTCGGTTTTCTCCCGAACCACCCTGCGGCGGAACTTGTCGCGATATTCGACAGGCACAACGCCGGTGGGATGATTGGGAAAGCCGGTTAGCACTGTCACTTCGTGGCCTGCGGCAGCCCAATGCCGCGACAGCTCTGCCGCGCGCGCGGCTGGCGCCCCCATCTCCGGTGGAAAGTATTGCGAGACGTAGAGAATTTTCATGAGACGGCGAACAAATGTTTCAGGACTAGCTGTATTCAGGAAGCTCGATCGAGACCGCTTGCGTCCGGTGGTTGATCGTCGCGGCGGTCTCGTCCTTCTGCTGGCGCTCCGACGGGCACGGTACCAGGCAGGGCGACGGGTTGCCCGAGACACCGTGATTCTTCCAGAGCAAATGTTGCCAGCATGGTGCTCGCAACATCGCGCAGCGGGATGGGCGATTCCGCGCCGGCTTGAATCGCGGTGATGAACGCTTCCCACTCGCCCCGATGCCCCTTGTCCGGGCGCAGGAGCGAGCGAGAGACCCGCTTGTGTCCACCGCGGACGAGTTCCAGCCGTCGAAAGTCTTCCAGCACCGCTACGTTACCGCCGCCGAACACTTCGAGTCGTTCTTTTGAAAATGATTTATCGCCATTCGCAAGGTAGCTGATCGTTCCCTGGGAGCCGTCTGCGAAGCGCAACGAACATATAATATTGTCGTTGCTATAGTGGCCTGGGTTCGGCAAGCAGCGCGTTTCAACTTCCACCGGAGACGAGTTCGTGAGGAAGCACAGGAAGTCTACAAAATGGCAGACCTCGCTGATGATGCGTCCTCCGCCCTGCAACGGATCGTTCAGCCAGTGGTCCGCGGGAAGGAAGCCTGCATTCACGCGATAGTGAAGCGCGAGAGGTTCACGCACATCCCGCAGAAAGCTCTTGAGTCGTACTGCTAGCGGGGCGAAGCGACGATTGAACCCGACCATGAGAAGACAACTGTTGGCTCGATCGCGATCCGTTTGATCGTGGTACGCCGCAACAATGCTGCTGAGTTCTGTCTCATTGAGGCAGAGGGGTTTTTCGCAGAAGACATGCTTGCCGGAGCGGAGGGCTGCTAGCACTTGCGCCACATGAAGATTATGGCGCGTAGCGATTACTACCGTGTTGACTGCAGGATTGTTAAGAACTTCCTGCTCATCTGTGGCGCAGGAACTAAATCCAAATTTGTCGGCCGCGTGGTGCGCGTGCGAACCGTTCGCAGCGCAGGCAACGACCATGTCAACACCGCGGACTCGTTTGATTGCCGGGAGCAGCGTGCCGGTGGCAAAACTTCCCGCGCCTAGAAGACCGATCCGAATCGAGTGTGCGCTCGCGATGGGCCGATCAGAAGACGCCACTTTTAGCTGTCGCGCATCATCGGCATGATCCGGATAAGTGATCATCACACCCAGGAATGGCTCTCGCGTTTTGCCGGTGATCAATTCGTAGGCAGAGCGCGCCCGCGCGATCGGGAAGCGGTGAGTGACCAGCGGTTGCAAGTCAAGTTTGCGATCGGCGAGAAGCTTGAGAAACGCTTCCATGTTCCGGGTTTCCGTCCAGCGCACATAGCCGATCGGATAGTCGATTCCCTTCTGCTCATACGCCGAATCGTAGCGGCCGGGGCCGTAGGAGCGGGAGACGCGGAAGTCGAGTTCCTTCTCGTAGAAAAATCTCCGCGGAATATCCATGGCAACCGTTCCCACGGCGACGACGACGGCGCGATTTCGCGCGACCGCGCTGGCAAGATTTACGGGATCGTTGCTGGGAGTTTGCGCCGTGATGATTACAGCATCCGCGCCGTTGCGGGCCGAGTGTTGAAGGCAGAGATCCTGGAAACCGGAAGGCGAGGTGCTGACTGCATCGGCACCCATACGCAGAGCTAGTTGCACGCGTTCCGGTGAGATGTCCATGCCCAGCACGCAGCAGCCAGCCGCTTTGAGAATCTGCACTGTCAATTGACCGAGCAAGCCCAGGCCGATCACGGCCACAATGTCGCCCAGCTTGACGTCAGCGTTTCGCACTCCATGAAGCGCGACCGCGCCGAGCGTGGTGAAGGCCGCGTCGTCAAAGCTGACAGTTGCAGAAGGAATCCGCGCTGCGAGCAAACGAGGAATGCAAGCAAACTCGGCGTGGACCGCATGACCGGCGCCCGCGCATGCCACGCGATCTCCTGGGATGAAATCGGTAACGCCTTCGCCCGCGGCAATGACAGTGCCGGCACTGCTGTATCCCAACGCACTCGGTTGATCGAGACGGCTGCGGACTGTAGATACTGTTGCGAGCAGACCGTCACGATTGATCTTGCTTAGAACCTCGCGCACGAGATCGGGGCGCATTCTCGCTTTTTGGAGCAGGTTCTTGCTGGCGAACTCGGAGGAGGCCCGCTCCGTGCCGGCGGAGACGAGGGAGGCAGTGGTGCGAACCAGTACACATCCCGCGAGCAGCTTCGGCGCAGGCACCTCCAGCACGGTGATTTCAGCGCTGCGGGCGTCCTGGAAAACTTGTTTCATATTCTTGCTGAGAGATTCACTCGATCAAGTTCGGATTCGCCACGCAAAACCACTAACTGTTCGTCTCTCGATTCAAGCTTGCAGCGTTCGTCGGTGAAGATCGCGGTCACGAATCGCACCGGCAATTCTGATCGAGTCTCGTAAACCAGAGAAACCGCTGGCTGAATATCGCCATACGTGGGCGACTCCCAGCCTAGCAACTGAATGTCCACGAGAGACGAAGTTCCCTCTACTTGGGCTCCGGCCCGTACGACCGCTCCACTCCCCGATGAGCCGGAAACAATACTGCAGCGCACCGGCGACTGCCCCGATGTAAACACAACTTGAAAAGGCGAATCAGAAACCTCGTACGGCAAGTCCGCAATCAGCCAGTGCAAGCGCGCATCATGCACACCGCTTCCCTCGATATCATCGACGATTAACCAGCCAGCGCCAGCCAGCCAGTGAAGCGTGCGGCGATGCTTGACGCCAAGACGTTTGTAACCATCATGCTCGCCCTCAAAACGATCAGCGCAAACCTGAGCGGACGAAGAATACACTCGCCCCGACGCCTGCGCCCAGTCGACCCAAAGAAAGCGGCCAGCCCGGCGCATCTGGTCGCGACCATCGACCATGACGGTGTTATGGACGGAAGTTCCCGCCAGCCCATTATTCCACGGCGGAGGCCCGTTGTAGAGATATGTTCCGGGGTCGCGCGCCAGGTTGATTCCCTGCCACCACAAATCCACATGCAATTGATCCGCGTGAAATGGCCGACGCGTGTATCGACCAGCGCGAATCAGCGCCCAGGAATTTTCATCTCCTAAACGGAAGTACCCGGTTTCGGCGGAGAGGGATGAAGCTGGAGCAGTTCGTTCGACGACTGCTGGCTCTGCGCCGAACCACAGCGCGGCCTCATCCCACGGTCCAGATTTCAGCGCAGGTCGATTTAGAACAGCCGCACCCAATTGCAGCAGCGGACGATAGTCGCGATACGCCCCGAGTGCGAGCGGTAGGATCATGCTGCCATCGTCGGAACCGTAGTTCGGGGCAAGCCCGCTCACTGGATCCACCCAAGGGTGCATGAAGTCGAGCGCAGCTTGCGTTCGCACACGAACATCTTCGTGGAGCGGGGCGTTGTGAATCTCAGCCAGACGCAACGTCCAGAGGAGCAGATGCAGAATCATGCGCTGATAGTTGAAGGAATGCTGCTGCGAAACGCCTTCGCCTGTGATCTGGTCGAGAACTGCCTCGTGCAACAGATGCGCGCCAAGAGTTTGCCAAAGCTGCGCTTCTCTCAATTCTGGATAGAGTGTGCCTGCCGTCCAAAGACCGACGCCTTCACTGATCAAGTGATTGCTGCGCTGAGAGCGGGCGTAACCGAGGGTTTGCGCGGTGCGCCAGGCGTGAGCGGCGATCATGGAAACAAGCAGAGCGACGCGGTCGCTGGTTGTAGCGGGAGAATGAATGAAGGCATGCAACGCGAACGACCACGCAAGAATGCGTAATGAACATTCTTGCCCGCAAATCCAGAGCGGACCTGCCATCGGCGGGCTGCAATGGGCCCAGTCCTCAATCGCGTTCCAGAAAGCCTGCGGGAATCGCTCGTCGCCGCTGAGAGCGTAAGCCCGAACCAGGGGGTAGACGAACAAGAACCTGGAGGGCTCAAGAATAAATTTCAGGTCGCCGTAGGTGGGCGATGCAAAACGCATCTGCGTCCAGGGTTGATGCGGAGAAACACTCTTTCCGGTAACGGGGTTCTGAAACCATCGAGGGGGGAATTCGCAGTCAAAAGATAGCTGACCGAAGAACGGCAGGTTGCCGGTGAGAATGCGGTCTGCCTCGGCGAGAACAGACTCTTGGCCTTCGCGCGCGATGATTTTCTTGATCTTCGCGCCGACCGTCTGCACGTTCTTGAAAAAGAATGGGCGCGTGCCGTCACGGCGCGCCGCTCGCATCTCGACCGCGGAGGCTCCAGTCGCAATCCGCTTCAGGTCCCAGGAATCCCAGCCCTGCACGGAGCGCATTCTCCACGACATCAAGCCGCTGCCGCGCTCAAGTTCATATTCCAGCCGCAGCATGCCGTCCCGCACGCCGAACGTGCGGCCTACCTGCAAGATGGTTCCGATCTTACTTATCGGTTTGCTCACCGGTTTGATCTTCGGTTTGATCTTCGGCCTACCCATTCGCGGTCTCCGCTACGACCGCCGCGCGGCTTTTTGTCAGGCGGTCGGCGGCCCGCGCCTGCAGCCACTCATGCATTACGAAGAATTGGCGATCTTCATCGCGATGGGATTGCGGCGTTGCGGAGATCGTTCCCCGGGCGAGACCGTCGACGACCTCGGCGATCTTCTCGATGCCAAACGCAATGAGCCGATTGCGCAAGTCGGTTAAGGACTCGCAGCGTGTGGCGTCCGGATATTCGCTTCGTTGAAGAACCGGCCCAGTATCAATGCCCGTATCCACATAATGGATGGTGACTCCGACTGGAATGTGGTTCAGCAACGACCATTCCGGACTGCTCATGCCGCGAACTTCCGGCAACAATCCGAGGTGTGCATTGAGCACTCCGAGACGGGGCAAATCCAACAACTGCTTTCGCAAAATATTTCCGCCCGTGAAAATAATCAGATCGGGCGACCACTCTCTGAGGCGCGCAATCGCGTCCGGAGCATTCTGGTCATTGCAGACTGCAACTGGAAAACTGTAGTACGACGCCACTTCTCGCAGACTGCGGAACATTCCTTCTTCATAGTTGAGCAAAGGTTGGAGGTGGGGATTAGTCGCGCGTGTGCTGTCATTGCCGCGATGTGGAACTACTTTGGCGTGCGCGTAGCGGACGACGTCACGCGCACCCCACTGTCCCAGCTTGCGCAGCAGAGTTCCGCGGTGCAGTGTGGGAAGAGCTAGAGCGCCCACGGGAATCTGACCTGACTTGGACATCCGCACTGCCATGGCGCACGCGGTTTCGCTGTAGACGCTGGAGCACAAAACTACGACGCGCATGGCAACGCCTCGAATGCAGATGCCTCGAATGACCGCGTGAGATGCAGTTCCTGGAGCAAAGCGTCCGCAAAGAATTTGCAGCCCCAACTGATATAGCGCAGCGGCTGATAGCGGCCCCAGATGGGATACGAGCCGCTGACCCCGCCGACTAAACCGCGCCGGGTGTGCGCGGGAATTAATTGTTTCAGCATCTCGTTCATCTTGAGCGCAGCATTGAGATAGCGCAGATCGCCGGTTACCTCAAACAGGCGCAGCCAGACGCACGACATCTGCGCGTTTCCCGTGAGACAAGTAAAGTCTTGGCCATTCTTGAAATCCGTATCGTAAGCGCCCGGCAGGAATTTATTGGTTTCAAACCTCCGCAACAGCACCCAGGACGATTTCGCAACTGCCTCGACGGCGTCGCTCCGGCGGCGGAGAATGCCGCATTCGAGAACACCCTGAAGAGCGTAGGCGATGAAGTGCAAGTAGTTGGAATGTCCGCGGAGGTTGATGCCATCGATCCAACCGGTCGGCCGGAAGTGTGATAACGCCCAGTCTAAATTGTTCTCTGCTGCCGGACCGTAGTTTGAAGAGTGCTCTGGATGACAAGCCGCAGTCCTCTCCGACAACTCAGCCAACGCCCAGGCAACCATGCTGTAGTAAGTGTGAGCCACATTCTGATACGCTGCGGGGCCGGACCACGATCCGTTCGGCTGTTGCATTTTGGTCAGCCAATCGGCGGCGGCGATCGCCGTTTGCAGAATCTCGTAACGGTTCGTCTCCTTGTGAGCGCGCACCAGGCCTTGGAGGATTTGCCCGGTGTTGAACACCGACGGCTCCGTTTCGTCTCCAGCAGATTTGCCGTGCAATCCACCGGGAAACGCACCTGTTGGCATTTGCAGTGAAAGCAACCATCGGGTTGCGCGTTCCGCCGCAATGACGGCACCGTCATCACGGGTCGCACGCGCACAATCGTAGAGCGTTGGAACGATGTAGCCAGTGACTTCTGGGTAGGATTCCGAATATCCCGTGAGCAGGCTGTAATAGGCTGGAATGCCGCCATCCGGGCGCTGCGCGTCGAGAATCCAACGCAACAATGAGTTCAAGACCTCTCCACTAGGCCGCTTCGTTGTCGCGTATGAATAAAGATGGCGCTGTTCGAAGGTAACGCGGATTGTGTCGGACACAAGTTTCCGGATCAGCGGAACCACGCGCTGCGGCGCGCGCAGCAAGCCCGCTGTTTCGGTCAGTGCCTTGGCGATTTGACCGGTCGCGGCATTGTCCTCGGCACGGTTCACGCTGTGGCCGCCTCGCGTGCTGGACCGAACTCTTCCGTTCTCTGCTGGACTCCAGCGTCGAGGAAAATGCGCATCCAGTGTTCGAGTGTCAGGAATTGCCAGATTTGCATCGACCAGTCTTCCGCGCCAGTGCGGTGTTCCTCGACGAAGCTGCGCACCGCTTCCGGGCGGAATAAACCGCGCCGTCGGATATTCGTGTCAGAGAGCAGATCATCCACCATCTCTCTTAAATCGTTCGCCAGCCAGTAGTCGACCGGAGCGGCGAAGCCGGCCTTGGGCTGCCGCAGCACTTCTGCAGGCAGAACGTCCTGCATCGCCTCGCGGAAGATATGCTTGGCCGTAGGCCGCAAGAAACCTTTGAGCTTGAGATGCGGTGGAACGTTCCAGGCAGCAAACTCGGCAAGTTCACGGTCGAGAAACGGAACGCGCACTTCAACTGACGATGCCATGCTCATCTTGTCGTTGTAGTTCAGATTCAGGCTAGTCATGAAAATCTTTGTATCGAGGTAAAGCATCTGATTCAAGAAGTCCGCGTCGCGCACCGCGTCGAAGCTGGCATGATGGCGAACCGCAGGGTCGGAGGCACGAAGCTGATCCTGGACCCCGGTTGTGTACAAACTCATCTTCTGGCCGGCATCTAGATAAGTGCAGTTGCGAATGAATTGGTCTTCTGGTGCGAGGGAGGCGCTTCGGGCCATTTTCTTGGCCAGGCGGACGCTGCCTTTCAAAGCTGTGCCGCGGAAGCTGGGAAAAGCGTTTACACCGGATTCAATTCCTGAGCGCAGCCCTGCGGGTATTTTGTGATAGGCGTGTGCCCAACGATGCGCAGCGTGTTTGCGATATCCGGCGAACAGTTCGTCTCCGCCCACGCCGGAAAGCAGCACGGTCGCCTGCTTGCGCGCCTCGCGACAGACTAGATATGCCGTGATGATCGCGGGGTCGGCGGTGGGTTCGTCCATGTGCCAGGTGAGCCGAGGCAGCAACTCGGCTACGTCCGGCTCAACCACAATCTGCTGGTTCTCGCAGCCCAACTGCCGCGTCAGCCGCGCGGGCACGTCGGGATCATCCAGCGCGGTTTCGCCGACACGATATTTTCGCGGGAACGTGATCGTGTAAGTCCTGACCGGCTGTTTGGTGGCGCGGCACATCATGGCGACGATGCTCGAAGAATCCAGACCGGCGCTGAGGAATGCGCCGATTGGAACATGACTCACCATCTGCTGTTCAACTGAATGCTGGAAGCGCTGGCGCAGCTCGTCGGCCAGATCTGCTTCAGATCGCGGATAACGCGCATCGGCTGGCGGGAAACGCAAATCCCAATACTGCCGGATCTTCAGTTCTCCGTCGCGAAACGTCGCGCAATGTCCAGCAGGAAGTTTGTAAATTCCCTGGAACATTGTCTTGGGATCCGGAACCCAGAGAAAAGTCAGATACTGATGCAACGACTCCATATCCATCTCGGCCGCGATCTGCGGCACATGGAGCAAGGCTTTCACTTCCGAGGCGAATGCCAGCTTTTTCCCGCGCTGAGCGTAGTAGAAGGGCTTTACCCCAAAATGATCGCGCGCAAGAAACAATTCAGGCCTGCCGGAACGCAGATCGCAAATGGCAAAGGCAAACATGCCATTGAGCCGCTGAACGCAATTCTCGCCTTCCTGTTCGTAAAGGTGAATCACGACTTCGGTATCCGTGTTCGAAGCGAAAGTGTGGCCTTTGCTTTGTAACTCGCGGCGAAGTTCGGCGAAGTTGTAGATTTCGCCGTTGTAGGTGATCCAAACGGTGCGGTCTTCGTTGCACATGGGCATATGCCCATCGGCCGAAAGATCAAGAATCGCAAGGCGGCGGCTACCCAAGGCAATGTAGGAACTATCAGGAAATCTCCGCTCCCACAGGCCGGAGTCATCGGGACCGCGGTGCGCCTGGGCGTGCGTCATGCGGGCGAGCACTTCCCTGTCACCACAATTGGCGAGTCCCGCGATCCCACACATTATTGAAGTGGCTCCTGTTAACCCTTGACTTCTGTCTTTCTTGCCTTCAGTTCGTAGATCTTAGCCTTGGTATGGAAGATCTGGACCGCCTGAAACCCGCAATAGATCAGGCCTGGTACGCCATCCAGGAATCCGAATCGCAAGACATAACGATACATGAAAAGCAGTACGGGAGAACCCGGCACGGCAAAGAGTTTGCGCTTCAACCAGCGCCGCCGTTGAGCTTGTGTGCCCATGAGCGAGGGCGGCAGGTCTTTATCTGTGTCCTTGTCCTCGCCACGCTGCAGCAGTACGCGGGACTCCCAGTTGGAATACTCATCATGTTTCTGGATATAGCGCGAGAGCGATTCCACATTGTGATGAATCAGCGGATTGCGCAGCTTCGCCGTTTCGCCTTCCACGACGATGTGCTCGTGCACTTCCATATCGGCCATCGAGGCGTCCTGGTCTTTCAGGCGGCATTCGTAGCGGCCTTTGCCTCGGCGAAACAAACAGAGCTTCCACAAGCCGACGTCGCCGTGGCGCAGAACCCGGCCCAGAAACCACGTGCGCAGTAAAACAAAATATCCATCGATCGCTGGATTCTGGATTGCCGCTCTTATTTCCTCAATGAGCTCAGGCGTGAGGACCTCGTCGGCATCGAGCAATAGAATCCAGTCGTAAGCGAGCGGCAATGTGTTCATGGCCCACTGCCGCTTCTTCGGCCATCCACCCTGATAGTGAAATTGGACGACCTGGGCGCCGTGGGCTCGCGCGACCTCGACGGTCTCGTCCTTGCTCTGGGAGTCGATCAAGTACACTTCACCGGCGTCTCTGAGCGCCTGCAAACATCGGGGAAGATTCTTCGCCTCGTTGCGCGCCGCAATGATCACGCTTACCGGGAGTTTGCCGGCGGAGACGGTGGTTTCGATCTTCCGAGCTTCTTCGATCTTTTCCATCTTCTTTTCGTTCGATCGCGGCAAGCGAGATCGCGGCAGTCGCTCAATTCGAAAGATGCTGCTGGCACCAGCGCTGCAACACGTATAACGACCACGGCCGGGACCAGGAAGTCCGGCGCTCGAGAAAATCTTCCCATACGTCGCGGACCGCGCGTTCGCTGATCAGCGTCCCGAGTACGCCATCGCCAATCTTGAATAGACTCTCTTCTACGACCGGACGCAATTCATCGCGCAGCCAGTGCTCGAATGGAAGAGTGAAACCTCGCTTCTGCCGATGGACGATCTTCTCGGGAAGTTGGCCGCCGAGAGCGTTGACCAGCAGAGGCTTCGGCGTTCCCAGGTTCAGCTTCCACGATCCGGGCAGAGCAAGGACACGTCGCGCCAGCCGATGGTCGATCAATGGCACTCGCACCTCCAGCCCGTGGGCCATGCTCATGAAGTCGGAATCTCGCAACAGTGTGTTGAGCATATAACACCGCGCTTCGAGATAGGAAACGCGGTTGACCGGGTCCAGGCTCTGGGCGCGGCTCAGGCTCTCGGACATTGGTTTTTGGGCACGCTCGAAAGCCGCTCGATTCACTTTCGTTTCGGACAGCAACGCGTTCTGTTGTTCGGGCGTGAAGAGCATGCGCGACAGAAAATAGGGATGCACGATCCCTGCTCCGTCTCGACCAAAAGCAGTCAGTTTGCGATTCTGGTCGGTGGACGGCGCGAGGGCTGCAAAAATGTTCGCTAGCGGATTGCGGACCGCTCCCGGCACGCGGTCCCATGCAGTGGCAAAACGCTCCATCCGCGGCACTGTGCGAAAGCTGGAGTAGCCAGCGAAGATCTCGTCGCCACCCAGTCCGGAAAGAACCACTTTCACACCGGCGGCCCGTGTTCGCTCTGACACGAAGTACGTATTGATCCCGTCTATCGTCGGCAAATCCATCGCATGAATAGCAGGGTCGATCGCTGCAAAGAAGTCTGATTGGGTGACTGTGATCTCATGGTGATCGGTGCGGAAATGCTGTGCAACAGCGCGGGAGTACTCGGCTTCGGAATAGTCCTCTTCGCGAAAGACAATCGAAAATGTGCTTGGGCGCACGCCGGTGCGACTGAGGATGCCGACCAGGCTGCCGGAGTCGATGCCACCGGAAAGGAACACTCCGACCGGCACATCGCTTACCAGTTGCATGCGCACCGACTCATCGAGCATCCCCGTGACCTGAGCTTCGAGTTCGCCACGCCTCTCCGCGCCAGCGCCAACGTCCTCCCCACGGTTCGACTCAAAAAGGTTCGGCCCCACCAAATCCCAGTACGGCTCTTGTTTGAGCTGACCGTCCTCCCAGGTCAGATAGCAGCCCGGCGGAAGCGCATTGACACCTTCTACTAACGTGTTCGGATCGTAGAGCGACCCAAAGGTCAGATAGTTGACCAAGCCTGCGGAATCTATCGCGCGCGGCACCAGACCAGTTCCCAGCAGAGTCCGGACTTCCGACGAAAAGATGAAGTACTGATCCGAGTGGTAAAAATACAGCGGCTTAATTCCCATCGGATCGCGGGCAATGAACAGGCGATGACGCCCGGCATCCCAGATTCCAAACGCAAACATTCCACGAAACTCTTCCAGGCACTTCTCACCCCAGTGCGCATAGGCTTTGAGGATCACTTCGGTGTCAGAGTTGCTGCTTAAGAGCACGCCCGCTTGCTCGAGTTTCGCGCGCACCTCGCGGAAGTTGTAGACCTCTCCGTTGTAGACGATCCAGTTGCCGGTTGCAGGATCGTTCATGGGCTGATGCCCGTGAGGAGAGAGGTCGAGGATTGCCAGTCGTCGATTTCCCAAGCCGATTTCAACTGCTTCGCGCGCGGAGTCACGCAGAATGACCGTACCGCTGTCGTCCGGCCCGCGATGCGAGAGAGAGCGAGTGGCGCGCTCCAGCATCTCGGCGGACACACGCGCGTTACGGCCAATGATGCCGAAAATTCCGCACATCCGGACGGAGGCTCCTCAGGGCTTCGCTGATCGTCTTTCATCTTACGCGATGCCTTCGAGCTTCGGGATCAGCGCAGAACCGCTCTCGCTCAGTGCACGCCGAGGAACGAATACACACCGGAAGGAACGCTCACGCTGGAGGCGGTCGGGTTGCAGAAGTGCAGCGTAAGAGTATCCGCCGCACTTGCGTAGGCATTCAGAGAAAGATTCCCTAACGATTTGGGGGGCGTGATTCCTGTGATCAAATCAGACTTGGTCAACCCCGGCGCGGACTGGGTTACATCTCTGCAACTCTGAGCGGCCACGTTTGCGGCAGCGATGGCTGGCGTGGAGTAAATCTTCATCCTACTCAAGGGAGATCCCTCCCCCACCGTGAGTGTGTTTCCCTTCTGAATCTTGACGGGAACGGCGAAGGTCTTCTCGCTCGCCGTAAGGCGCTCCTTCCAGCGTGCGCCGTCGCCTTTGTTGCCAATGTAATTCGAGACCGAGACCGGCGCCCCGAAGGCCAACTGCGATTGCGAAAAGGTGGCGCCTCCGGCAGGCACATCGAGCCCGATATAAGTATCCTTATCGTCGTTCGAAGGCCGATGAAGCGCATCGGCGAGTGTTTTCGCGGGATCGGAATCCACCAGCGTAATGATGTGCGAAGGTCCTACAGCGCCCGCAGGTGAATTCAGAAAGTTGAGCCGGCCCTTCACGTTTGGATCTGGACCGCCAGACGACGGGCCGTTTTGCATCAGCGTGCCTACGACTCTGGGTTGATTGTTCTCAGCTGACTCTCCCGCGAAGCAAACGGCATAGACGCCCGGCGTTCCCATTGGGCAACGGTCGGCAAACACGCTGGGAACGTTGGCCATCGTGCTGATGATCGGAGAAACATTCGTGACGGGTGGGATGACCAAGTCAGCATAGGCCCGGCCAGACAAAATCAAGCTGCCCGGCCAAAACATGAGAATCGGCTGAAAGGAGGGATTCCTGCTCACTTCGTAGGTTTTGAGTGGCGCCTGTGAATCTGTTACCTGACAAACATCGCCCGCACACTGCTGCACACTGATGGCGACGGCAAATTCTCCCTTGCCGTATGGAGCTTTGAGAGCATTCCCCACACCCTGCGTACGCAGGACGTCATACGAAATGTTTTCTCCGATCTTTTCTCCACTTATTTTCGGCCAGGAGACGGTGATGTTGCCTTTTCCATCGGTGTCCGCATAGCCAGACTGCAGTGGGACTGAAGGTTGGTGAGCCGAATCCCTGGCGACGATCCAATACACATAGTGGGTATTTCCCGTATGGGCGTAGGACGGTTGGCCACCGACAGCCACCATCTCGGTCTTCGCGCTCAAGCGGGAACCGACTACGATGATTCCCGCCGCTCCAATGTTCCCTGCAGGATTCATGGGAGTGTTCAGCTCCATGTAGACATTGTCGATCTGGGTTGGGCTGTAGCCCCCTCGCATCGTCCCGGTGCGGATACCGAACTGCGAGAAACCCTGGATCACGCTGTCGGAAACATGCAGCGAATTTCCCGACTGCCAGTCGATGCCGTTGCCGGCGCCTTGTCCGCTTATCTGCATGTTCTTGAGCCAGCCAACAGCAGAGCATTTGTTGAACGGACCGGGAGCGAACACTACGGACCCAACGAACTTCGCGTCATTTCGAATTCCGAGACCACCGTAGTTCAGTCCGTCTAGAGTGAAGGCTTGATCGTCACATACCGTTAGAAGATGGCCGAAAGTCGCGTGCGTAGAGGAATAGAGCAGCGTGACATCGCGCACAATCGTGGCATTCGCATTGATATAGAGCGCACTGTTTATGCCTCCGACCAGGTTGGGATGAAATCGCAAGTGCTCGAGTTGAATGCTGCCGAAATGATTTGCGTTGCTGTCGCCGACCTTCATGCAATCTTCATCGAGAAGGTAGCAATCGATGGATCCGCCTGCCCCGCTGATCACCTGGTTCGTAGCCTCTATATATATGGGCGCATGGATTTTATAGGGTGAGCCGGGCGTATCGAGGATGACCGTTCCGCCTTGCCGGCGGCGGATGCCTCCGCCGTACGGCTCGGCGAGAAACATGGCATCTTCCGAGGCCTCCTTGATGCCGCCGGTCGCGGAGCCTGCGCTATAGCCGGCGGGATGCGGGTGCTTCAAAGTTACGTCGATGGTGCAGGATGCTTCTCCCGCGTACCCGCCTCCACCAGTGATGAGCGCAGCTTCCGGATTGCCCGTGGCGGTGATGTAAACGTATTCGTGCGGCGCAACGCGGCTCACCAATCCCGGCGGGTCAGCTACTCTTAGCCCGCGAGGACAGGGCCGGAGCGTGATCGTGTTGAGGCCCGCGATGAGCGCCGGCGGTAAGGTTGGAGATTGAATCCAGTTGTAGGCGGACGCGTATTTTGCTGCGTGTTGACCTGCATCAACGGAGCCCGCCTGCGCGTTGACAACGGCCTGACTAATCACGAGGAACAACAGCAGCGCGGATGCGGGTTCCGTGACGCGTCTCCACCGGGACACGGCTCTTAGTTGCTTCACAAAATGCGCACCACGCATAGGCACCTCTCTATTCTTTCGCGGCATTCTTTCAAGACATTCTTTCAACACATTCTTTCAACACTAAGATTTCCGTTCACTCGTGCTTCCTCAGCGCGCGCGTCTCTCAGCCAAAGCTTTGAGCCAACCTCAGCAATTCCTCAAGGTGCTTATCCCAACTGAAGTCTCTGGACCGCGACAGTCCCATTTCACGCATGGCGGCCAATTGTTCGGTCGAATCCGAAGTCTGCATGATCAGGTCCGCTAGGACCTCTGGCGAAAAACGCGGAAAATATCGCGCAGCTTCGCCGCAGATCTCCCGGTGAACCGCTAGATCCGAAGCGATTACAGGAAGGCCGCTGGCCATCGCCTCGACCAGGGGGTGTGCAAATGTCTCGGCGTAGGCGGGAGTCACATATAAATCGCACGCTCGATAGAGGTGATGCAATGAAGCGTAAGGCACCGCGCCCAACTGAACAACCTCGTCGTGAAGCTGGAGTTGCCGCACCAGCTCTGCGGCTATGTCTGCGTTGTAGTCTCCGGGATTCTCCTTTGAGTTAAGTTTGCAGGTCAGGATGAGCCGGACGGTCTGAGGGTGCAGCTTCTCTTTCACAATCGCGAGCGCCCGGATCAGCGTTTCAAAGTTTCGGTAATAGTTGTAGTGGCTGACGAACAGCAGCCGGAGCGAGCCTGTGGTCGCGTCAATCCGAGCTTGAATGTCTGGCAGTAGCGGTTTCTGTTCGCGGAAGAAGGCTTCGTGATCGAATCCGTGATGGATCGAGACTACATCCATCCCCGTCCATTGCCGCAACTCGTCCGCGAAAGCGGCGCTGGGGGCGACTGTGCAGTCTGCGGTGCGCACGGACCACCGGGCGAGCGCTGCTTTCACTTTGGTGTCAAGCCACAAGCGGTAGTCGCCACGGTCCCGCAAGTCGCGCAGAAAATCGGCGGAGGTATAGAGAGCGTTCCGGCTGAGAAGGATTTGCGGTATCGGCGAGCCGTGAAGCGCAACATTTCCGGTAGAGAGTAGAGCATCAGCCCCAGCGCGGCGAATGAGCGCCGGCAGGTTGCGCTGCTCGTACCAGAATCGTCCTGCTGAACCTGTGGGACAATCTGCCTGCAAAAGAGTAACGCGGACGGATTCTGCAATCTCACTGCGCAGAATTCCACTCAGCAGGACGGTTGCGCGCACGTCATCGCGAGCCTCGATCCGCGGCAGCACGTTGCGGACATAAGTAAGTCCGCCTCCGGCGCTGGCTGCGAGCGCGTTAATAAAGAGGTGAATCATTATTTGGCGCGCGATGCTTGCAGCAGCTTGCGGAGGCGGCTTCGTCGAGTACTCCACCACGGGTCCACCAGCCCCGAATACAGAAAGCGATATTCGGCGGCGGAATATTTAACCTCAACTTCCCGGCGCCACAGCAGGTCTGGGCTGTCATTGCGGCTGTCGATCGCTCCGGCACAAGGCGCAAAACAGAAACGATGGTGGCGTCGTATCACTTCCCAGGCGTTGGCGTCGATCGCATCCCAGCCAAACGTCCAAGCGAATGCGTCGACCGGTTTTTTCGTCCACGAGGCAAGCTTGTGTGCGCTGCTGCCGATCTCGCTCTGCAATCTTTCGGGCGAAAGTCCTGCAAGCCTTTGATGCGTAAGCGTATGGTTCCCGATGGCGTGGCCTCTAGTTGCCAACTCCCCAATCTGGGTGGGATTCATCGGCTTCCAGTCCTCCCATCTCTCGTCGCCGGGTCTGGAGTTTGGATTAATTCTCGACCGGTAGAAAGCGAGGGCCTCGTCGTCGGGACACTCCGCGAAAGCCGGCACGACAAAAAACACTCCCCGGCCGCCGAAAGATTCGAGCAACGGGGCTGCGACGATGTAGTTGCTCTCCCTTCCATCGTCAAAAGTAAACAGAATCGGTGGCTTGGCGACGGATTCTGACTCTGACTCCCGATCCCACAATGTGGCAAAGCTCTCCAGGCTCGCGATCGTGAAATGCCGGGACGCCAACTCAAGTTGCTCGCGGAACTGCGCCGCAAAAGAAGACGGCGTCTCGTGCATCCCGATTACCAACCCTCGCGATCGTCCGTTACGGTTCTGTATGCGGAAGGCTAACTCGTCCATCCGAGCGAAAGTGGTGGCGTGAATCAGCAATGACCGAGCTTGAGTTCTGATGTTCATTGCGCCTGTTTCAAAGCACGAAGTTCGTTGCGCTGCTTCACGCGATGGATTATTACGCTCGCTGACTGCTAAATGAGTCCATCGCCATCGGCCGGCACGGGATACCAATCATGAGTTGGCAACAGTTTGCGTTTATCAAGAAACCATCCATTCGGCGCATCGAACGTGCGCGGCTGAAAACCTTTTTCGCAAAATAACTTTTTTCGATCGGGATCCTGGCTGCGCAGCACCACCGCGTCTACGGTCTTTCGGTAGCGGGCAATCAATGCCCCGACCAACCGCAACCATTCCTCCGGAGGGACTTCTGGATACACATCGAGCACGTTGAGTGTGTTGATCTGCCTGCGATATCCGCGAGTACGCTGGTTCACCGTTACCAGTATTTCGCGGTCTGTGTGACGACTGCGAAAGACAAACACCGCGACCGTCGCATCCCTACCCGAAAAATAGCGCCAACGGATATAGGGTAAGTCACGCACAGCAGTCAGTTTGGATGAGAAATCGTGAATCGGAAAATCGACTACCTGCTCAGCCGAAGTAAGCAGCTGAAGAGATTCGGACCCGTCGCACTCAATATTTAAAGGCCGAACTAGCTTTGCGAGGTGAGAGATAGGACTGGAGGCCAAACGCGAGAGCGCGCGGTTCGGATTCCATCGATGCGTAAACTCCTCAACTACCGGCGGCCAGCGCAGCACACCGAATAGTTCGGCGTCTGAGTACAGGATGGGGGCTGCTCCTGCGGCTTTCCACAAAGCGGCGGCCTCCGCGTTGGCCGACGTTCCAAACAGAGGCCACTGGTTTCCGAGTCGGCAATACTGCAGAAAGATGCGGCCTCCGTGACCGCGATGACGATCGTCCACATAGAACGAACTGGAACCCATAAGAAGAATACGTTTTCCTTGAAATTGGAAGGCTTGCGGGCTGCACAGAATGCACCCTACGAGTTCACCCTCGGACCGTAGACTGAGCCCCAGAGGATCCTGCGGCCTGCGGGCTGGGTTTTCGAGCAAGAACCAGCGAAGATGCGCCTCTACGGATTCCGCGGGTCGGCCGGACTGCGCCGCGGTAAAGCGGGCCACTTCGGCGAGGTCGCTCTCGGAGAGTGCAACGAGTTCGGCGCTCGGAGTTCGTTCCCGCGGAATTATTCTTGGCGTGGTCATCGTCAATGTTATCGCGCAGCTTCTTCGTAAATCCTAATAAGGCTATCGGCCTGATGCGCCAGGGTAAGTTTATCGAGGATTGTCTGCCTGGCGGCTTGGCCGATGCGCGCGCGCACCTCTGCGTTGACCAGCAGGACTTGCAACCCTTGCACGAGTTCCTCCAGACCATCGATGGGAATCAGCCATCCGTTATTGCCGTGCTGAATGATTTCATCGATGCCCTGGCCACGGCAGGCGATCACAGGCTTGCCACTCGCCATCGCCTCCAGATAGACACATCCCAGCCCTTCGTATCGGCTGGGCAGCGCAAAGACGGTGCAATCGCGCATGGCTTTGGCGACTTCAGAGCGGCCTTGCCTCCCAAGAAAATGGACCTGATCGCTGATACCAGCCTCCCTGGCCAGTCTTGCAAAGCGATCATGGTCTGCACCTTCTCCGATGATGCGGCATTGCAGGCTTGGATGCGCATCTTTCAATCGGGCGACTGACTTCAGTACGAGCTCATGCCCTTTCCCCGCCAACAGATTCCCAACGATCAGAATCGTCGGTGGTCCGTTTTGCGCGGGGCCGGGCGCAAACTGGCTCGGATCCGTGCCGTTGTAAACAACCTCAGAGGCCACCGCCGTGCCCATCTCTTCCGTCAGCAATCGCTGCACCCTGCCGCTGATACAGATCACTTTGCTCGCGCTCTCGTATGCGTTCAAGGAAGCTGTGCGACGCCATACTGCCGCGATTCCTTTTTGAAAGCAGCTATTGAAGACGTCCAGACCATGAATGGTAACAACAAAGGGAATTCCCGTACGCTGCGAGAGCAACGCCGCGGCGTGTCCGCAAGGCAGGGCAGCATGGACATGGATCAGATGAATCGGCGAATGCCGATGCAGGTCCCATACTTTTCTAGAAAGAACTCCTGCCAAGAACTTGCCTGCGCTCGACAGACCGAAGTTTCCGGGCAATTGCGGATAGCGAATCCAGTCGGCGGGAGACTCCTGGCTTGCCCTTCGCCTGGCGTGATAGATCGAATCGACTGCGATCACCGAGGACGCGACGCCGTAGTCCTTGAGCTGTCGCAGCGTTTCAGCCACGAAGCAGCCACTCACTTCGTCCCCTTCGGAGGGATAAAAAGGAGTGAGCGTCAAGACATGCAGCTTTGCTGGTATGGCTTTCTCCACTATGGTCCAGGGACGAACTTTAGGCTGGATGCTAAGTTACCTGCTCTCACTGGTCTCGGTCGAGCGCTCCAGGATCAACTCGGTCAGGCCTGTGATAGTCACGAAGCGTGGGTCTTGCAAATCGCGGTCGGAGAACTGCATGCCAAACCGCTGCTCGATCTCCGTAACGAATTCCACCACCTCCATGGAAGTGAGCCACCCGGCCTCGAAGTAGTCGGTGTCGCACACATTTTCTGTGGCGCTCTTACTGATTTTCGCTCTCGCCACGAACCAGTTTGTGAGCCAACCCTGCACCTGTGCTTTCAACTCTTGCCTCACGTTACCTTTCGATGGCCACACAGCGCGCGGGCGAACCGTCGCATCCCTTTAACTTCAGAGGCATCACGATGAGTTCCACTTCCGATGCGGTCAAGGCTTTGAGGTTCGCGACGTACTCCACGAGCACGACCCCCGCGCCTAACAGCACTTTGTGATTAGGTGAGTCCTTGGGCGTGCCGCGCGAATGGGCCGGGTTGTCGGGCGAGGGCGTGTCCATCGCGATCAGGCGCACGCCCTCTTTTACCAACCACTGCGCAGCATTCTCGGACAGATATGGATATTCGTTATAGAACTTCATGTTGCCGAAATACTCGGACCAACCGGTGCGCACAATCAGACGCGCGGGCACCTTTCCGCCGCCCAATCTTTGCTGAAGATCCGGGACGTCGATCTCTTGCAACGGCCGGCATCCGGTAAAGTCCACAACTGTGGCTGGGCCGATCAGCACATCCAGCGGAACTTCGTCGATCGTCGTGCCGTTCGGGATGAAGTGACGCGGCGCATCCGCGTGAGTTCCAATATGCGTTCCCAGAACAAGCTTGCGAGTCTCCCGGCCTTCGATGCCATGACGGCCGAGAATTGTAACCTCGACCACAGGATGCCAATGCGTGGGAAACGTCATCATGCCTTCTTCGATGGGCAATGAAAGGTCGATAATTTTCATGTTTCTATGGTTCCGTGAATTCAGCGCGGATATTTTATTGTGAAGTACGAGTATGAAGTACGGAGCCTCAATGGGAAACGCCCGCGCTCTCCGTTACCTGCGTTCGGAGGTTCGAGGTCGAACCTACCTGCAACTTCTCCGCCACCAACTCGCGCAGGCGGGCCTTCTGCACTTTGCCATTCGCGGTTCTCGGAAGTTCATCGATTGCTATGTACCGGGCGGGTTGCTGGTGCTGTGCCAAGTTGCGTCTCGCATGCGCGACCACCCGATCCAGCACGGACTCAAGTTCCACGCCTGCCTCAAGTTTCAGCACGGCCACAATATCTTCGCCGTAGAGTTCGTGAGGGACACTCACTACCGCAACGTCTGCGATGCCATCAAGATGCATCAGCGCTCCTTCGATTGCTGCGGGGCTGATGTTCACGCCACCACGGATGATGAGGTCTTTCTTGCGGCCGGTAATAAAAAGCGAGCCTTGAGCGTCAAGATGGCCCACGTCACCGGTCGGAAACCACGCGGCGGCGTCCACTTCTAACAACTCCCCGTCGGCGTCAAGGTAGCCGGCCATCAGATCGGGCGTCAGGATCTGCACTTCTCCATCCATGCCGGGCGCGGCGGGTTCTTGTTCATCGCTTACGACACGGAGTTGTACACTTGGCAGCATTTCACCGACATAACCGTGCCCGCCAGGGTTGTCGCGCGAAACACAGCCTTGCGAGCGAGCGGTAACAAACAAAGTCTCCGAGAGACCATAATTTTCGATCAAGCGCACTCCATACCTTGCTTCGAACTCGTCCTTGAGCTTTAAAGGAAGAGGAGCGAAGCCGACGAACGTGTGCCGCACCGACTTGCGGCAAAATTCCTCGCCAGTGCGACCGCGATCCATTCTCAGAAGAATTGATAACACGGTGGGGGCGAGCCAAAGCGTATTCACGTTGTTGTTTTTCGCCTTGTCCCAGAAATGCAGACTCGATCGCGCGTCGAAGACGTGATCGACCACCACGCTCGCCCCACACAAGAACGGCAGAACCAGCAGGTTGTAAAGACCGCCCATGTATGCCATGGAAAGCGTCAGATAAAATCGTGAATCCTGGTTGATTCCCCGTGCGTTCGCGAAGGCTTTTGCGTTGCGGAACATGCGTCCTAGTTTGTGCGCCAACCCCTTGGGCTTTGCGGAAGTGCCCGACGTGTACATGATTACAACCAAGTCGTCGCCATCGGCTGTTTCGAGCGGCACGAAAAAACTCGCCTCATCGAGGACGTCTATCCTGATTTGGCCGGGTGGCGCGTTCGAGTCTTTGGCCGCGTCATGCTCCGTCACTAACTGCAGCGCATTCGCGTGAAGACCCTTAGTCGCGTCGGCGCAATTCGCCGTTGCGACAATTAGTGCCGGCTTACAGCTCGCAAGTATGAATTGGACGTCACTTCCGCTCAGGGCTGGATTGATGGGAACAATCACTGCCCCGAGATAAATGCAGGCGAAATAAAGCACCGCCAGTTCACAGCAGTTCGGAACCATCACGGCGACGCGGTGGCCTTTACGTAGGCCCTGGCGACGGAGTTCAGCGGCCAGAGCGCAAGCTTGCCGGTGAAACTCGCCGTACGTAGTTTCACCGCCGGTGATTGCATCCACCAGAAAGACCTGGTCTTTGCGGCGCGCCACGACATCCATGACCGTTTCGCGGATCTTCATTTGGCCCATCGTCATTTGGCCGATCGTCATTGCATCGCCAAGGGAGTAGGTTGAGCCGTCTTCATGAGATTCGAGATGGCGACCCAGCGCTCCATCTGACCGCGATAGGCGTGGTTGGGATCGAGACGGAGAGTCGCGCGGCCGGGAAGATCCATTTCGAAACGTGGAAAGTGGCCGGCGGTAATCACAATTCCTTCCGGCAACAACAATTGATCAATCGATGCCGCGTCCGCGGCGCTCGGCGGACAAAGAAGCAGCGCGACGCCAATGCCCAAATCGAAATGCATGCGGTCAGAAAAGTCCGCAATCTGCCAGCAGTTTCCTGGCGCTCCATCGAGCAAGTTGCCGTGTACTACAACGTTGTGGAAAGTCTCCGAGCAATGTTGCAAGAGGCCGCTACTCGGGCTCCCGTAGATCATCAAGCAAAAGTCGCCATATCTCTGAGCCGTGGTCAGAATGACATCTTCCATATAACTCGCAAACAGATGCTTCGAGCGCACGGGCAGGACTCTCTCCGCGCCGACGATTTCTCTCAGGGAGGCAGGCCACTCGGTAGCCCACGCTCCTCCATCTTTGTCGTTCAGATAAAGTGGCACGCTGTTACCCGTGATCCGCAAGACCTGCTCGAGCACTTCGAATGAACCGTAGACTACCCTGCCCAGCACAACCGGGCCTTCTGCCAACACCAAGTCAGCCAGCACTAAATCGGCAGAAGGCGATTCGGAAGCGACGAGTTCGAGCACGGGCCGGGCGCGGCGTTTGGCGCAGGTCACGATCATTCCGTCCACTAGAGACTGCACCGCCGAGAGCGAACTGCTGATGCTATTTGCGGAGATGCCGGGCACCACGAACGACGTCAGCATCTCGCGACGTTTCTCTGCCGCGGCTTTCGGCAAAGCGGCGGCCACGCGATTCAGATTCTCCTCATCGAGGTTGACCGGGTCGAGCTTGCCCATGGCGACTACGAGCCTGCGTAGCTCAACTCCATGCTTGCGCGCCGCCGCAGCCACCGCAGGAAGAAACGAAGAGTGAAACTGGCTGCATCCCATGGCCACCGACATCATGTCGTAGAGTTGCATCTGTGACATGAGCGGACCCATAAATTCTTCCGCGGCATCCATGACCTCGAACAGATCGATGCCGGTTTCGATCCCAAGATTATTGAAGACGGCAACTGCGATCTCGGTGGGAACGTTGCCCGCGCTTCGTCCCAATCCGAAAAGTGTGGTATCGATGAAGCTGGCGCCGCAACGAACCGCTTCCACGCTGTTGGCGACGGCGAACTGCAGGTTGCTATGCCCGTGGAAACCCAATTTGCACTCGCTCCGTTCGTGCGCAGCGCTCAGGTACTTGCGCACATCTTCCGGGAACATGCTGCCCGCGGAGTCGACGCAGTAAATAACCTCCGCGCCCGCCGCCGCGCCCTCGCGGGCTTTCTCGCCAAACGCAGCAGGCGAAATGCCGTAGGTCTTCATGAAGTTGAGACAGGGCTTCAGTCCTAATTCTCTGGCTAAGGTTAGGTAGGGATAGGCGTCTGCTATCTCTGGAGCGTTGTAGCCGATGCGGATAAAGTCCAGTCCCGCTGCGCGCGCCGACTTCAGTTGGTCGGCAGTCCCAATCCCGGGAATGAAGAAGCAACCAATCTGGGCGTTCGGTGCGGCCCGCTTGGCTGCTTCGATCAGGCATTCGTCGGAGGTCGGCATCGTGCCTTTGCCAGCCTTCATGGCTCCGAGCCCGACGCCATGACCCACTTCAATCCAGCGAAAACCAAGCCGCCCCAGAACTCCCGCCAGGATCGCAGTGTCGTTTTCGGTGAATTTGAAATCGACGGCGTAGCTTCCGTCTCGCAGCGTGCATTCCAGGATGTCGACTCGCGGGCGGGAAGATTCCTGAGGCGTCAAATCGTTTTTCATCGACTGAATATTTCGTTTTGGAGTTCCAGGCACCGCTTTACCACCCGGAGTGAATTCACTTCTTGCGAAAGTCTACTACAACAGAAACGCCGCGATGGAGCAATCGGCAATTCGCCCCGATGCTATAATTCCGGTTCTCGTTTTCAAGTACAGACTGGCGCCTTGAAATCAAGCTGTTCCAACATTATCCCTGACACTCGGCGGCGGGAGCGCAAGCGCGTCGCCCATGGCGTCCGAAGGCGCATGTTTCTTCATTTAACCACCGCGAGGTTGGACCCCAGCTCATCATGGCGTTTAGTGATTTGGGGGGTTGCCGTACGCGCCACGCTGGTCGTACAAGGAATTAATCCAATTTCAACCGGGGGCAATGGGAACAGCGCATGAGATGGTACTTCGGTCTGTTTGTGGGCTCGGGATTCTGCAGCATTCTCTACGAGGTCATTTGGCTGCGGTCGGCGATGGCGCAGTTTGGGGTCACGACGGCCATCGTGTCGCTGGTACTGTCTTCGTTCATGATCGGGCTGGGACTGGGTTCGTACGGCGCGGGATACATTGTTCGGAGGTATGGAGAGCGCTTTCGGTTTTCCGCATTGCAGCTCTATGCGTTGACCGAATTGTTGATCGGGATTTCGGCTATTACCGTGCCTCTACAACTGTTTTGGGGACGGGAGATTTTGCTGAAGGTCATCCGCGAAGCGTCGTTTTCGTCATTCTCTTATTACTTGCCAGCGGGCGTCTGGATTGCCGCAACCCTGGTGCCATGGTGCGCCTGCATGGGAGCGACCTTCCCTTTCGCGATGGCGGCGATCCGGCAGCGATCGGGCTTGGACGAACAGCGGTCGTTCAGTTATCTCTACCTGGCTAACGTGCTCGGAGCCGTGACGGGCGCGACCGTTCCCTTGCTGTTGATCGAGCTATTCGGATTTCGGCGGACTCTGCTGGTGGGCGCCGGACTCAATTTTCTGCTCGCCTCGTGCGCGTTTTGCCTGACGCTCGGTCAGAGTAAGACTGGAGTCAAGGCCGGAGTCGGGAAAGAAAAATTGTCCTCAAATGTTGAAGTGGAGGCCTCAGGAGACGCCAAGCTGTTGTGGCTACTGTTCGGGACCGGACTTACCAGCATGGGGGCGGAAGTTGTGTGGGTGCGAATCTACACGCCTTCGCTGGGAACCTTCGTCTACGCCTTCGCAGCAATTCTGGCCATCTACCTTGTGGGGACATACGTTGGGTCATGGGTCTATCGTCGTATGCCCCGCACGCGAGCGCTTGAAAACGGCCTGCTCTGGCTGGTATTTGGAGTCCTGGTGCTCTTTGCATTTCTAACGGCCGATCCGAGAATCCCACTGCCCGGCATCGTGCGGGTTATCTTGGGGATCGCGCCTTTCGCTGGGATGGCGGGATTCATCACTCCCATGATTCTGGATCGCTTTTCCGCGGGCGACCCTGACCGGGCGGGAACTGCTTATGCGATCAATATTGCGGGTTGCGTGCTGGGGCCTCTAGTCGCTGGGTTTCTGCTTCTGCCGGTTCTCGGGGAACGGCTCGCACTCTGTTTGCTGGCTTTGCCCTGGCTGATCGCCGGCTTGAGCATGCAACTGGCTCCCTCGATGTCGTTCCGAGGCCGACTGCGGGCGTCATGGGCTTTTTCGCTGATCCTGGTGATCGCTTCGATCGGTTCAACGGTTTGGGCCAAGGGTTATGAACAGCAATTCCATCCACGCCGGGTCCTGCGAGACAGCACAGCTACCGTGGTCGCCACCGGTTCTGGGATGCACAGGAAACTGCTGGTTAACGGCGTCGGAATGACGAGCCTGAGCCCGGTCACTAAGATGATGGCCCACCTGCCGCTTGCCTTTCTGGACCGACCTCCGCAGAACGCTCTGGTGGTCTGCTTTGGAATGGGGACCAGCGAACTGGCTATGCTTTCCTGGGGAATTCATTCGACGGTGGTCGAATTGGTGCCCAGCGTGCCGCTGTTGGTCACGTTCTTTCATCCCGACGCAGACCAGATCCTCCAGCCTCCGCTGGCTCGGGTTGTGGTTGATGACGGACGCTCCTACCTTGAGGGCCCGTCGGAGCAATATGATGTAATCATCATCGATCCCCCTCCTCCGGTGGAAGCAGCGGGTTCCAGTTTGCTTTACTCAAAAGAGTTCTATGCCGTTGCGAAGCGGCATCTTCGCGAGGGCGGGATTCTGCAACAGTGGCTTCCGGCCGGTGGCGACGGCGCGACTGCTGCCTCGGTCGCGCGAGCCCTGGCCGAGTCGTTCCCCTATGTGAGAGCATTCACCTCGGTTGAGGGTGCAGGCACGCATTTTCTTGCCAGCATGGATTTGATTCCTCCGCTTTCGGCTGCGGACTTGGCTAAACACCTGTCTCCGGAGGCTGCGCGTAATCTGGTGGAATGGGGACCGGCCTCTAGTCCTACTGCGCAATTCGAAATGGTTCTCAGTCGTGAACGATCTCTGTCCTCTATCATTGACGAAGACTCATCAGTACCGGCACTTCGGGACGACCGTCCGATCAACGAATACTTCCTCCTCCGACGGTTACGTGACCCTCTCTTCAAGAAGAAGGTTTGGCAATTTCTGCGAGGGAACTAGTCTGTTCGCGATGTTGCCGCCCTGAGTTTCTCATGCGCGCACGCCTGGTTTAGTATTGCGACACAACCTCTCCGATGGGATTCATTCCACAAACCAGACTGGCGCGACGGCGCGGCGGCTACCTGCCAACACTGGATGGCTGGCGGGCCATCGCCATTATCGGAGTGCTGCTCGATCATGGGACGGCGAGTTTTTTTCGTGGATCTGCGTGGTATTCATCTCTGCGGACCGGACCGAATGGAGTCAGCCTGTTTTTTGCCATCAGCGGGTTTCTTATATGCTCGCGGCTGTTGGAGGAAGAACAGATATTTGGGCACATCAGTTTGAAGGGTTTTTACCTTCGCCGGGCGTGCCGCATCCTTCCCGCAGCCTTTACATTTCTCGGCGTCCTGGCACTATTGGGCATTTCCGGCTTGCTGATTGTGACGCCGCTGGAGTGGTGGAGTTGCATCTTGTTTTTCCGCAATTACCTGCCTCCGGAATGGATTCGGGCCGGGTGGGGCGGATACACGATCCACTACTGGTCGCTTGCAGTCGAGGAGCACTTCTATCTCCTGTGGCCCGCGCTGCTCGCCTTTTCCGGAAGAGTGTGGGCGCGCTATATTGCGGCAGGTTTGGCGGTTGCCGTGGCGATTTGGAGGTGGTGGGATTTCCATTATCACTTGGTGAATCGCTACCTGCCCGGACTCCTATTCCCCTCGCGCACAGATGTGCGACTGGACGCTCTGTTGCTCGGATGTCTGGCGGCACTCGTAATCGCTGAACCGCGCTGGCGCGCTTGGCTGGAGCGGCATTTCATCGCGAGTATTTGGTGGGCGTTTGTGCTTGCCTATGTGCTTACTCAGGTGATTACGCGGAGGCACGACTATGGCTTGCAGGAATCGGCGCTACTGGCCATGCTGGTCGCCGGCACGGTGTTACATCCTGCAGGAATCGTGGGGAGGGTTTTGGAAAATCCCGCAATGAAGTGGCTGGGACGGCTCTCTTACAGTCTCTATCTATGGCAGCAGTTGTTCTTGATTCCGGGGGCGCGCTGGCCGTTGTCGATTCTGCAGCGGTCTCTGTGGAATCTGGTCGCAGTTTTCATGCTGGCCGCGGTGAGCTACGAGTTGGTGGAGCGGCCGATGATCCGGCTCGGGCATCGCCTGGCGCCGCCGCCCACGCCGGGTAGAAGGGACCTTCAGGAGGAAATCCCAGGGAACGCGGGCCCAGCCCACGCCACTCCGCAGGACCGTCTGAAGTACACCGCGTGAAAGCAGTGTGAACTGAAGCCGTGCAGTGGGGTCAAGCACGTAGTTGCGTCTTTGGGCTGCACTCCCGCTCTGAATAGGCGCAGCGCCGCCCGGAGATCAGCGTTTGTTATCCGGGTTACGCTGTTGGTCGGCGGAGCGCCTGCGATTGCCCAAACGCGGGGAAGGGTTGGGACACCGGCTTTCGCACTTCGGCCTTGAGTTCCGGAGCTATGTCTATCAACTGAAAGACCGAGACCCAAAAAAACAAGCAAAGGTAGGATCCCGCCGCAAACATCCAGTCTTCGAAGCAGGCGTGCACCAGACCCGCGATCGCAACCAGCGCGAGCGGAATGGAATAGTGGTAAGGATTCCCGGTTCTACGCATCCATCTGCAAATTCGAACCAGCATGCGAATCAGCATAAAGAGCAAGATGGCAAACGGCACGATACCGAGCAGCCCCATATACTCGGCCAATGCCAAATAGCTGTTGCCATGCTCACGATTGCTCCCTTCTATCGTGTATACCGAGGAGGCGCCCCGGTCAGGCCGAAGATCGCCCAGTTCACTGGTGCCAAAACCACTGCCAAACCAAGGCCGGCGTTTGATGACGGAAAGCGTGTCAGCCCAGGGAGAAAGGCGGGAACCGAACGCGCCGGGGTGAGTGCCTCCCGCTTTGTAGATAACCCTTCCGGTGAACTCCGAAACTCGATCGTCCACCCCGGACGGATTACTCACTTGGACAATCACCGCCATAACGGCAAGGAAAAAGAAAGAAACGAAGGCAAACTGCAAGAGCAAGCGCTGGTGACGCACACCTACCGTGAATACCAGAACGACCACCATTGCCGCCAACGTCGAGGCACGGGAGTTGGCTATGTAAAGCAGTCCGCCGCACAAGGCCAAGGCGAAGAACCGCCGCTGCCGCAGAATCCGAGTTTCAGCCACAACCGCCGCCCACAACAAGACCGGAACGACCGCAACACCAATGATCGCCCCCAGCGCGTTTGGATTTCCGAAGATGCTGAAGCCCTTGATGTAGCAAGCCGCCGAAAGATAAACCAATATCTCGGATGCCAGCACCAGCCCACTCATAAACTTGTGCTCCCGTCCGGCAATAGCCGCGCGGGCTCCCGAGGATGCATACAGGAACAGCAAGAACAGACTTGCTACTTTAAGCAAAGCCGTTCTCGGTATCTCGGAAACTACGGCGGAGACGAGCGCGGACAGCACGCACAAAGCCGCCACTAAATGGAAAGAGCCAAAATGCCGTGGTCGCGGACTCTTGATCCAGATGACGAAGCCGCCTAACGCGCCCACCGCCAGAAAAAGCCAGCGTAACGCCATACCCGTTCCACTGTACGGCAGATCTGATCCTGCCCAAAGAAACGTTCCCATCAGAAGGGGAAAGAACACCTCATCAAAATGGGCTAGGCCTACAAATGCGATCTGCAGTGCCAGAATCGCTCCCAAGTACCTTGTGTTGGCGAAGAAGACCGGGCGGCGCTCGACCAGAACAAACAGCCCAAGAACCGCAATCATTCCCAGAGGGAGAAGAATCACCTGAGCCTTGCTCTTCATCACTCCCCCGCGCATACGGATTCCACGACCTTCACCAGTCCTTCAGCCCAAGCCGCAGGAGAGTATGCTTGCACTCGTTCCCTGCTCCTGTAACCCATTTCGATTCGCAACTTGGAGTCGCCCGCTAAACGTGCAATGGCGCCTGCGAGTTTAGACGGATCTTGCGGCGGGACCACAAATCCGTTCCAGCCATCCCGCACCAGGTCCGCCACGCATCCGGCAACGCTGGTAGCGATTATCGGCAAGCCACACGACATCGCTTCGTTCACCACCAGCCCCCAGGTATCGCTATGTGTTGGAAAGATCAACGCGTCGGCCAAAGCATAAAACTCAGGCAACCCTTCACGCTGTACAAAACCAGGAAACTGGATCGTCCCCGGTGTGATTCGTGAAGCTTGTTCTATCAGCGCAGAGCGGTCCGCGCCATCTCCCACAAATACTAACCCAATATTGGCGCGGATCTCATCGTCCAGTTGAGCATAAGCTTCCACCAGATCGAAAACTCCCTTGGCCCGCACCAACCGGCCAACATAGAGGAAGTAGCGCAAAGGCAGAGAGAGGCGGTCGCGAACCTGGCATGGCTCTCGGCTCGCGTCTGCCGCCGATGCCGCAAACAGCTGGCTATCGACGGCGTTTGGCGCCGTAAAGATACTCTCATCCGGTATTGCAAGATCCTTCAAGTAGTGCAACGCCGATCTTCCGGGCACAACGAAAGCCTGGCACAGACTTAGAAAGCGTCGCTTCATGAATTCCACGAGATGGTAGCGACGTCGCGTGTCGAGTGCGGTGCTTTCTGACCAAAGCAGCAAGGGCAAGCCATGAACCCGCGCCCATCCCGCAGACTCCCACGAAGCCAGATAATTGTATCCGCCACAAAGCACCACATCAGGCCTGATCTTGTTCAGAACTGAAAGCATCCCGCGATTGAGCAGAACGTTGTATTTGCCGAAGCGATGCCGCCAGGATGGAAGCACTTCGAACTGAAACTTGATCTCGTCTTTATAAATCCGCCATTGGCGGAGGCTGGCATCGTTCTCGGAGAGGAACACAACATGCAGATTGATTTCCTTCCTCATGGCCAGAGCGTTGAAAACAGGAATCCGGTATGGGGCAATAATCTCGGTAACGATTACCAGCTTGGGGATCAAGCAACCGGCTCCCGTCGCGGTTCTCTTTGCATCTGCGCGAGGCGCATGAAGATGGTCTCCCACTGATGAGTGATCACGTCCCAACTGAAACGAGATACGTGACAACGCGCCGCTTTTCCTAAGGTGCGGCACAAGTCGGGACTGGCGAGCAGTTGCGCTAAACGCGCGATCAGTTCGTCTTCTGTAGCTGCCAGAAATCCGGTCTTACCGTCCTTCACCGATTCGGGTTCGTAATCCTTACGCGCGATGACAGGCAAGCCGCTCGCTGCCGCCTCTAGCAAAACTCTGGGCGACCCCTCCCAGCGGGACGGAAACAGGAAAATGTCAGCCGCTCGATATTCCTCACGAATCGCGTCTCGCCCTAGCGTGCCGCACATTACGACGTTTGCCAAGCTCTTCGCACGGCCGTGCAGGTCTTGAGCCATGACTCCGTCTCCGACGACTACAAAATCCGCCTGTGGGTTGCGTTGCGCCGCGTCGAGCACAACTTGTGGTCCCTTGAACGCTCGCAGCGCTCCCACAAACAACACGCGCGGTCTCGCATTCGCCGGCCTGTCCCAATTTGGTGTGAAGAACTCAGTATCAACACCAGTCGGAACCACCTCGCTCGGAAGGTTGTAGTTCTTCTCCAGACTCCGCTGCACTAAGGCGGAGTTGCTGAAGAGATAATCGCATCGCAGAATTGTCTGCTCAATCAGCCGGATCGTCTGCGGTGTAATCGTCTCGTCCTGCCAGTCGGTTTGCGACTCGATTGTACCCGCGATCACGCAATGGCTCCCTCGAAGCGAGCGCAGCTTCAGATACCATTGGCTGGCCGGCGAAGCCTTCAAATAAAATAGAATATCCTGTCTCCCGAACAGAAACTGAGCGAGCAAGGGAACGGTCTGCAACCGGTCTGGAAGTTGGATCAATCGTGTATTAGGCCTGTCCTTGATCTGGGCGGCGGGAGGCCCGTGCACAAACATGGTCACGGAAAAGCGGTCCGGATTCAACCGGCTCACGATCTCCCGCCCGTTTATCATTTGCGCGTTGGTCAGGCCTTCGTCCGCAAAAGAGTCGACCAGTATGTTGACCGGGTTCATTTCTGTTTTCTGAGGCATCTCCCGTTTCGTTATCCGGCAGCGCGAGTATTCGCGATTGCGGAGGCATTCGTAAGATTGAGCCCGATCTCGCGCAAGCGCGCTCGCAGGTAAGCCCGAGAACCTTGCCGGGTATTGGACTTTCTCAGATGCGCGAGTGCAGCCTCGAGCAATCGCCGCCGCTCCTGCTTTCCGGCCCTAGCCGGAAGAGGCGTTTCTTCTCCCGGATCGGCGTCGAGGTCAAATAATTGTTCAGGGCCGCTATCAAGATTGAACAGCATCTTGTATCGGGTTTCGCGGACGGCGAGCAGCCGTGCGCCACGGCGCTGATCAAGGTTAAATGGATTCGTGCAACCGGCGATACACTCGGAAATCGCCGGCCCGCTCCACGCAGTTCCTTCTCGAATGTGTTTCCAGTAACTTCGCCCTTGAAAATCAAGCGGCGGAGGCAGCCCGGCCGCCGCCAGCAGCGTTGGAGCAAGATGAAGCAGGCTGAAAGGGTTGCTGCAGACGGCCTTTTTCGTCGCCCCGGGAACGCGAAGGAGAAGTGGAACGTGAATCAACTCTTCCGTCAGCGAGGGCGCATGGTACCGGCCATCGTGCTCAAGAAATTGTTCTCCGTGATCCGCGGTCAATGCAAACACGCAATCTTCCCAGAGTTTCGATCGACGCAGGACTTTGACCAGCCACGAAACTTGCGCATCCACCCAAGAGCTCCCAGCATCGTACAGAGCGATCACTTCGTCGCGACGGTGGCGCAGGCGTTTAGTTCCAATATCAAATCGGTTCCAGTAGGCGTTTAGATAACGCGCCCGAGAAGCCGTCAGCCGGTTTTCTCCAAGAATTTTCAAACCCTTTTCTGTCGGATAGTAGGGCGAATGCGGGTCCATGAAGTGAAGCCATAGAAAGAAAGGACTCTTTCCCACCGCGGACAGCCAGGTCTGCGCATGGTCGACGATCACATCTGCCGCCGGGAAGCGACGCAGATTATCCAGCGATTCCGGCGCGGGCGCGGCCCAGCGCTGGCAATATTGAAAGTAGAGTTCCTCATAAGCGGCGCCCATCCCCGGAATTTTATGGCTGACGCTTTCCAAAGCTCGGTTCAGATTTCCCGCCCAGCCGGTAGGTTTCTGCGCCGTCTCGCCAGGACTGGAGAGCGGTGCGAGATCGCCATCCATGAAGTCGTTGAACGTATCGAAGCCGAAATCGTAGCCAAACCGCGAAGAGAGGTAGGGGTTCGCGGCGCCGAAAAAAGCCGTCGCGTATCCCTCCTCTCGAAGTGTCGACGCCAGATTTGTTTCTTCGGGCGTAAGTCCCAGCACTTCGCGCCCCAGCGCTAACGGATAACGAGACGCCAGGATCGCGGGAAACGAATAGTACGTGGGGACGCCCGCCACAATCGCGGCGGGGAAGACGAAGCTTTCGCTAGCAAGACCATCGAGGAACGGCGTGGCCGGCCGCTGGTAGCCCATGAAACCGCAATGATCCGCGCGCAGGCAGTCGACGGTGACGAGCACAATGGATTTCCGGGCACCCATCTAAGCTCTCCGCTCTCTGGCAACTGCGCCCGTTGTGAACTTCCGTTTCGTCACCGGAACCCGCACCACAGATTGCATCGACTGAAATATCCCTTTATCCACTAAGTCGTATAAGTCCTCGTCGGAGACATACAGGAGATCCGGATGCTTCGCTTCCAGCGCCGTCAGAAACTCGTCGAGGAACCCGAGCGTCCGGCTACGAAAGTCCTTGATCGTCGAATGGAAATTAATGGAATGAACCGAAACAATCGCGGGAAGGCCGCGGGCAAAGCAATCCTCGGCCGCTCGCAGACATACATCTACGGAAAACTCCTGCCCCGTGGCGGGCTCGAAATCCATCGAGCGGTATAGATGCAAAATGCCATATGCGTCGAAGTGCGGCGGCATCGCGCTTCCTGGTCCGTTCTGTGCCACCTGAATGCCTCGCTTCGCCCACGCCTCATGGGTGTTTTGGTTAGCGCGATAGCCGGGCGCGCAAGCCGAACACGGAGGCTTCGAGAAGAATCGAATAAAGCTCTCCACCGCGGAATCAATCAGACTTTGCTGACCGCTCGACGTCAGGAAATCTTCTTCGCCTGACGGTTCTGAATCCCAATATTCAAATCCGACCCAGGGCATGCGCCAGTGAATATAAGGAACACCGGTTTTCCACAGAGTTCGCAGCAGAGCCCCCCGTTCCCCCGGGTCATTCAAGTGCCTTTCCACTGCAAGCCGGCAAAAGTGCGTCGTGCCGTGCAGCGCTGGAGACAGCACCCCAGCGGAGATCCCCTCCCGGTAGGCCTCGAACAAACCCGGACGATTCCACCCGTCCGGAAGTCCTTCGCTCAAGGTGCGAACATAGATTTCGCGGAAGTTGCCTGCGCTCACTTTTGTGAAGTCGACGTTCGCCACGATAAAATTCATCCCCAGGCATGCCGGACGGCCAGTGGAATCCCGGTGGCGTTGCAAAAGCGAAATGACCAACTCCACGTCTTCGGCCGTTTCGAGACTATAGAAATCGTAGGAGCGTTCGCCGAGGTTCACACCCAGATCTCGCAATTCCTCGTAGCCTTCGCGATCCCGCACGCCGACTCTACCCCAGTCATCACTTTGCAACACGACCAGCGGACGGCCGAACACGAAGCCCTCCACGGGCAGAATAGAACGCCCACGCCGCCACACTCTCCGCAAGATGTTCAGCATGAGCTCTTATTATGCCGCTTCGCAATCACGGATGTAGCGGGACCTTTATTGGAGTCGGGGACTTAGCCACGGCATCGCTGGTCGGCGCAGCGCCCTTAACGCTGGCAACGGCTCAGATGTATCCCAAATCTCTGAGCCGTTCCTCCACCACGGCCTGATCGGCCCGATCGAGATCGGCGGTGTCCCTGCGGATCAACTCTTGCAACAAGAAGACCACGAGTTCGTCCAGGCTGCCGAACGTCCCGCCAAACTTCGTTTCGGCGGCAGCGCATAAACCCTCAGGAAGGCGAATCACACGCGATTCGCTCATTGCCGACTCCTTGATCTCATTCTCCGAGATCTCATGGTCCGAAAGCTCCTCCTCCAGAGACGTAATCCACAACAGACATGGGCCGGCGGCATCGACAGAGCAGATTGTGAAATGTTAAGGTTGCCTGCACGTGACCATAAAGGAGGGTACACCTTTTGCGATTTTCACAGTGGCCAACTTTGGGGTTTGTGGTTCTTCTCACGTTGGCTGCGTTCCGCTGCTACCAGTATCCGGCCTACACATCGGACGGTTTCGTGTATATGGCCAACGCGGTGGCGATGCACGGAGGCAGCATCCGCGAAATCCATGATACGGTCTATCGCGAGGTCAGAGCGGGAGTCCCACAGCCAACGTTGGATCACCTTTTGGGGAACGAGCCGGGGGAAAGCGCACAGGGTCGATCTTTTCGTGAAAGAGCGGTGAATCCTTACCACTTTGCTGAATTTCTTCCCTGTTTCGCCGTGCGCCCAGCCTTCAATGAACTGGTCTACATCCTGCATTACAGACTTGGCATAGGGCTGCTGCGGGCGCCGATTGTGATCTCCGTAGCGTCTTTTCTGGCAATAGGATGGATTACGTTGACGTGGATTTCGCGCTATGTGGCCGGGCCGTGGGCTCAACTCCTCTCATTGTTGCTTATGCTCACTCCCGGGATATGGGACCTTGCGCGATGGCCGCAGCCCGATGCTTTGTGTTGCATGGTTTCGTTTTTGGCGCTGTACTTTATTCTGGAAAGGAAATGGGTCACTGCGGGTCTGGCGATTCTCCTGGCCTCGGTCTACGTTCGTACCGATAACGTGCTTCTGGTGTTGACCGTGCTAGCGTATCTCTCAATTTTGGATCACACCATCGACAAAGCCAAAGCGGCGGTCCTCGCGGCGGTGGCCGTCGGCTCCGTGTTTCTGATCAATCACTTCGCCGGCGACTACGGACCGAGCATGCTTTATTATCGGGCTTTTCTCGGTGTTCCCCTCGCACCCGGCGAAATGACGGCCCACTTCGGGTTTCACGACTATTTGATGGCGCTCCGGGGAGGTGTGACGGCGATTATCCACGGCGACTTCATCGCTTTCGCGCTCATGGGAGTGGTGGGGCTGCTGAGGCGGCCACCGCGGGCGGTCGTGGGACTGACGATTGTGGCCCTCGTCTACAACGCCAGCCACTTCCTCATGTATCCGCTCGTGGAGATAAGGTATTTCGGGTTGTTCTATCTGGCCATGGGGATCTCCTTGGCATCGACCCTTGCCGCGCCACGACCCTCAACGGCACACGCATCTCCGAGCGGTGGGGATAAGAGGTTGGGAATTCAAACAGCGGCCTGATGCTTCCTCGTCATTTCTGACCCAGCGCACTATAGTTGCCTGCAACCTGGTCGTTATCGGAAAGCCTAGCTCCCTCCAAACCTAACCCAACCACATTGAGTGCAGGCACAACCGTGTGGTGCAGAATCTGCCGTATGAATTCGTACTTTGCAAAGATACTGAGAGAGCAGGCATTCAGCCGCAGGGCGCCTCCCAGGCTCGAAACTTCGGGAACGATTTCAACTCTGGAGAATGGATTCAGAACAAACTTAAGACCAGCGGGCAGGTAATGCCAGTGTTCCTCATCCACCGCACGAGGTGAAACCGCCGCGACGCTTATCAAGAGATATCCGCCGGGCTTGAGGATTCGATGGATTTCAGCAGCCGCAACCCGAGGTTCGGGAAAGTATTCGAAAACTCCCGTAGCCAATACCAGGTCGAACGTATCACTCTTGAAAGGAAGTTGTTCTCCAGTCCCGACGGCATCTACCAAGGGTGTGCTTAAGACGTCCAGCGCGAAGTACCGCTGGATGCGGTTCTCCAGCAAGGGACGATAGGGTTGATACCGGCCGCCGATGTCCAAGACCACGAGTTGCTGCCCCGGAATACTCTCCAACCACTTGGCAAGTATCATTCTTCGACGCCGAAGGACAAGGTAATTCGGATTTGTAATGGATGGATGAAGCCGGCCGTTGGCAATCTTCAGCAACTCTGCGCGCGATTGTTTGTCGTTCATTCAACCTCAACGTTGCGGTTAACCAAATCCAGGGCAGATGCAGGTGCGGATGCTTCAAATCTTTACCCGGTCACAGGTCGGCGGCTTCGGCAGCCGGGGAAAAATTGCGAACTCTCGACCAGATTGCGTTTGCAATTAGCCGGTCGTCGGCATCAAGGCCAGATAAAAGAGCTAAGCTCACGAAGATGGCGTAGACCAGCACCGTGGTGAAAATCACGACCGCCACGTCCGCCCTTACCGATCGCAATCCGATCCTGAGGCCAATTGTAGCCGCTAGAGTCACGGCGGCGGGTAAGGCGAGAATCTTGTAGCTGCGATTGTAGGGGAACAATCCCAGGATCTTTTTGACTTCCAGGAGGCACCAGGCATTTGCGCCTGCATTACCGATCGCCGCGGCCAGAGCGGCTCCTGTGATGCCCCATCGGGGCACAAACAGCAGACAAAGAGTCACGGTCACTACGGCCATGATCGACTGGATTCTGACTAGCTTCCTCTCGTTTCCCGACATTAGGAGCAGGTATCCAACAGAACCCGTCGCGCAGTTCACCAGTTGCCCAGCGGCCCCAATCACGAGAATAACCCAACCTGCTTCGAAGTCATGCCCGAAGATGCGCATCAGCACTCGGGAGAAGATGATGACCACCAGCGCCAGTGGCAGGGTCAACCCCGTGACCCATTTGGTTAAGGTTTGGAACAGGCGGCTTAGAAGTGCCGTCTCGCCGCGGGCGTGCAGATCGGCGATGGTCGGGGAAAATATCTGATTTACAGATTGAAGCGCGATCGGAACAAAAGCAACGATGCTTGCAGCAACCGCATAAACACCCACTGACCGCGCATTCAGATAAAACCCGAGAATGATCTTATCGGTCTGGCCGTATAAGAATCCCATGATGTCCATGGCAAAGGCTGCCGCAGCAAAAGAAAACATCGCTTTAGGCGGGTAACGGATCGCCTTCAGAGCAAATCGAGCGGGTAGAGGGGTGAGCTTGTATGTGGCCCAAACCAACAGCACTAACACCACGATTGCGCTGGCAACCTGGGCAAAGACGTATCCCCAAAGTCCCATCCCGAGGGTGAGGAGGACCACGGTAAAACCTACGCTCAGCAGGCCTCCGGCGAAATTCGAGATAATCGTTCTCTTTGCTACGTCTTTATAGCCAGTCAAGAGTTGCCCGAAAAATGTCGTCAGCGCCCCCAGAACCAGAGTCAGAGCGAAGAGACCGAGATAGCCCGCCAGGGCCGGGGTGTGATAGAGGTCGAAAGACACCCAGTGGCGCATCAACACAACACACGCGGCAAGGACTCCGTTTACGCCCAGCAGAATCAGGACGCTCCATACCATGAAAGCCCGCAGGTCTTCCAGTTGCCCTGTGCTGACGCAAGCCGCGGGGAATCGTGTCGCAGCCCAGGTCAATCCCAAGCCGCCGAATACGCCGACGAAACCCACGACCGTCATGCCCAGAGCGTAAATACCAAGGGCCTCTGCGCCCAATTTACGGGCAAGGTAAACTTTGAAGACATAGCCCAACACAGCCGTGAAAATAGTCCCGGCGAAGACAACTCCCGACTGACGGGAAATGCGGCCCATTTCGGTCTTGAAGCTCAGAGGAGCCAGTGCAGGGCGCGCACTTTCGCCAGTTGAAGCCTCGGGGGGCATGGTCTCCTTCAGTCGTGTTGCGTGAGTCTATACTTCAGGAAAGACGAGTCAATGACTGCGACGCATTAGTCTAAATGTTTTTCGTCGCGGCGTGGCCTTCCGCTCGGCCGGTTATTTGCCAAGAATACGGCGGACTATGGATTCGATTTTCGGCGACCGTCTCAACTCGCTGGCCACACGGTATCTCGCGATCGCCAGCAGATGGCGTCGCCAGGATTTCGTCGCGGTGATGTAGAGCGTCTGCCGCGTGCTGTTTCCAAATCGCTCTTTATATCCCTCCGCGCCCAGACCCAAATCAACCACCTTCATTTCATCCATGTCACAGGCTTCGATCACAATCCTCGACAGCAGACAGTAGCCCGGGGAGTGCTCTTCCCAGCGGCTGTCGAAAGTTGGTTGATACCAGAACCAGCTCCCGCGGAATTGAAACCCATAGTTCCATGCAACGGGGCGGCCCGCAATCATCAATGTGCTAAGAGTTACGACGCCAGCTCCAGCAAAACGCCTCGCCAGTTCTTCCAGGAAGAAACGCCGCTCAGGAGTGGATAGACTGCTGACGCGTCCTGTAGCCTGGAAGCGCGCCACGTGAGCGTCGGCAAAATCGGGCAAGGCAGCCTGAATCTGGGAGAGCGACTGCAGATGAGCAAATGTAACCGGCCCCTCGCGCTCCATCCCGCGCAGGTATTGGCGAAGCTTCTTTTTACCAGCAAGCGCGCTCTTCAACCCTTTGTGCCGTTCTCCTGAACCCAACTCCACCTGAGCGCACAAGTATGCCGGTCGCATATGGACGTGAAACCCGTGCCTGCGCGCCGCATTCCGAAGTGCGGCGGGCGTGGCTGAATCCTCCGGCAGATTCGCCAGCGCCAGGAAGCTTGCTTTCGTCTTGCCAAGTTCCGCGAACACCGCATCGACGAACTCGGTCCGGTATTGCGGTAAGGTCAGAAAGTCGCAATAGTCTCCGGTGGTTGCAGCAAGAAAGCGCACGTTTTCCCCAGCCAGATCCGTTGCGAACGACGCCACCCCAACTAGATCGTCTCCCTCATAACCCAGGAACAGCGCCGTCTTAAGAGAAGCCTGATAAGCCGACTGCACTGCCAGCGCCCACTCAACTGTGTAAAACACCTCGGGCCGCTCCATCCGCAGAGCCACATCGTTCCACTGGCGATGCAGTTTGGGGTCTTCAGGAATTTCTCTGTGCAGAACAATGCGCAGACTCACTTCTCTCCAGTCGCTACGGCCTTCGAAAACACGTAGTAATACCAATCTGTAACATAACGACCGCTGGCCCGCGGATAGTCGTCTCCATGGACGCGCAGCAGTCGGAAGCCAAACTCGCCGAGTTCGTGCGTAACTTTCTCAGGAGTTGCCCCATGAGTCTTCAAGCCGCCATGCGCAGGATCCCGCCAATATCCCTGACCTTGCCAGAACGCTCGTGTTGGCAGTCGGTTCGCGGCCCGTCCGAGCGACCGATGCGCAGCTTGCAGCCAGGCAAGCACCGCGCGTGCAGCGGTCACAAACAATAGGAAAGGCCGAAAGAAGAAGGAGTCCATCCCGACGATCGCGCCTGCCACGTCTCGCAACCGTTGCGGATTCCACGCCGCACGCACCCAGATCGACCGCGGATTATGAGAGGAAAAAATCAGAATGCCCCCAGGCTTGAGCACGCGGCGAATTTCTCGCAGCGCACGGAAGCGCGACTCATCCGGAATCACGTAATCCATGCCGTTAAAAGCCATCACGACCGCGTCAAAGCTCGACGTCGTGAACCTCGACAGATCGGAAGCGTTCTCCGTCTCAAACTCGATCTGCGGAAACTTTTTCCGGCACGCCGCGACCATCTCCGAAGCATAGTCAACTCCAACATAGCGCCCCGCAATCGACGAAAGATAGGCCGTGGTGCGTCCTCCTCCGACGCCGAGGTCGAGGATCGCCATACCTGCCCTGAGATACGTTTCAAACAACAAGCGCTCGCAGGGCGTGAGATAGTCCAGCTCCGCATAGTACTCCGCAACCGCCGGCGCATTGTAAACAGGGATATTGGGATCGGGTTTTGTGTCGGGCTGCGTATTGACCATCGCGAATCGACTCCGGGGTCAACAACTCCCGTCGATCACTAGCAAACGTGAACTGACTGACATGCCGGTAAGCCGCTCATACATCTCGATAAGTTTCGGGAAGTTTCGGTCCCAGTCCGCCCGCTCCTCCACGATGCGCTGATTTCGTTGGGAGAACAATCTTCGTTCCCGCGTAGTCAGCCGGGCGGCACGCAATAACTTATCGGAAAATTCCTCAGCCGAGCTGGCCGCCGCCAGCCATCCATTATGCCCTTCGACAATCCACTCGCGGTTGGAGGGAATGTCGGTTACCACCGGGGGCAACCCGCTCGCCATTGCCTCCAGCAAAGAAACCGACGTGCCATCCGATTGCGTACAACTGATGTAAGTATCCGCCGCCCGAAACCACTTGGGCATCTCTTCTCTGGGATAGGGATCATGGGGCCGAATCACATGGCTCAGCCCATGAACGGTGACGAACCGCCGCACGGTTCCGGCCTCCGATCCGTTTCCCAGCAGGAGCAGGCGCAACGAAGCGTCTTGCCGGTAGGCCAGTCGAAATGCTTCCAGAAGAGTGTCGATTCCGTAAAGCGGCTCCCACGAGCGCGTGGAGATGAACACGTGCGTCCCGGGTTCGCGCTCGTACTCTGCTCTCGAGGGCATCTCGCCCACCGGTCCAAATAATCCGTTGCTGATGCCCCAGGGAAACTGCACGATGCGCGAGTCCGGTATATTCTCCAATTGCTTTGCTCTGGCCCGAACGGCGTCGCAATCGCAAAAAAAGGCGTCGGCGCTCGATAAGGCAGCCTGGGTCGCCTGCATGCATTCCGCACTGCGCTCCGCACGAGATAGAAGATCCGACCCCCACGAAGTAAGCAACCAGGGATGAAAACGCGAGAGCGCCGTCAGGTAACCACAACTCTGGATGGGCCCAGCGTGGACCAGATCCGGCTTCATCTCCGCCAATAACCGCTGGAATTCGGGGAGAAAAGCAGCGAATGTCGCTGGATCCGAATTCCGCGGCACCGTCTGTTTGGCTCGTACCCAGTGCACTCTTTGCGGCAGCCACGCCTCGGGCACACAAGTGCTGGTTGGGTCGAGAAACCAGACTTCGATTCCCGCCTGCGAAAGCTTTTCCAGAAAACGCTGGTTGTGGCCGGAGGTGTTATCGGAAAAATACAATACCTTCACTCGCCGACCTCAGCCTCAGCCAACCACTCCCATTTCAAGTGTTCGCCTCGCGGCATGTCCCGGAGCAACTTCCTGCCTACGACCCGCACCCGTTCGTATGGCATGATCGCATCTCTGGGTGCCGGCCTCAACGCCTCTAACATGTCTTCGCGCAAGATTGTCCCAGCCCTCAAATGCTGGGTCGCCCGCAGACAACGCCGTTGCACGACCACCGTATACTGCTCATTTTCCGCGACGAACTTGCGAGACGAGCCCAGGGCGGCCTCGAGTTCGCGCGTTCGATCGACCATTTCCGACCACGAGGAAGGCGTCATCGAAAAGGGATGGTCCGGACCTTCACGCCGGTTATCGTCGGTAAAGTGCTTCTCGATGACGCGCGCGCCCAGCGCTACCGCTCCCAGCACCGTAGCATGCCCTGGAGTGTGATCGGAAAGGCCCAGAACAACCGACGGGAACATAGCGTGGTAGGTCTCCAGCACGCGCAGATGGATGTGCCGGAAGTTCTCCAGGCTGGCTGTGTAGTTTGTATTGCATTGCATCAGAACCAGCTGCGAATTGATCTTGAGTATTTCTTCGACCGCGCGCTGCACTTCTTCCATCCCGGAAGCTCCCGTGGCCAGTAGCACCGGCTTTTGCTTGGAAGCTACCTTCCGCAGCATCTCGGGCCAGGTAATATCCCCCGAACCGATCTTGAAAAGGTTGACGTAGGGGTCGAGCATGTCCACTGCCTCGAGATCGTAAGGCGCTGAAAAATACTCGATTCCGCAAGCCTGACACTCCTCTTTCAATGCGGGCGTCCACTCCCATGGCAGACTGGCTTCCTGGTAGACCTGGAAAACACCTTTCTTCCATTTTGCCTGGTGAGACAGTTGGCCGCCCAGAGTGTTGAAGCCGTGCTCGCTGACAATTCCGGGGGCACGAAAATTCTGAAACTTGGCGGCATCAGCCCCCGCATCGGCAGCAAGCCGAATCAGGAGTTTGGCACGCTCCAGATCGCCGTCGTGATTCGCCGAAATATCCGCGACAAAATACGTAGGATATTCAACGCCCACATTCTTGTTTCCCAGCTTCAGAGCGGTCATTCGCCAACTCCGATCAAGCGCCGCCTGATGCGATCGACGTAACCGTTATCGCGTAATTGGGCAAACCGGCGAAGTCCCGAGTCGAGGTCAGGCATGGCACGGCCCAGAGCCGCACAGATTTTTTCCGTATTCAATGACGTATTTAGCGGTCGACGCGCTTTTAAGCCCGCATCGGCGAGACGCATTGGAACAACCTGCCCTGGGTCAAAACCGAAGGTCGAGGCAACGCGCCGGGCGAACTCATACTTGCTCACGGCTTCGGATCCGACTACATGGTAAAGACCCGGCAGATTCTGGTCCAATAACGCCAGCAGGACCTCGGCCAGATCATTGGTAAGCACAGGGCAGAAAACCACATCGGAGAATCCATGCACAGGGTTCCCTGTCGTCAATCGCTTCAGAATCCATTCCGCCAGGCTCTGCTTTTTCTGCGCGCTCCATCCGTAGAAATTGACGCGCGCAATCGCGGCTGCCGGATTCTCGCAAAGCACTTCCCTTTCGCCCTGCAGCTTCGTCCGAGCGTAGACATTCACCGGCGCAGGCGCATCCGTCTCGGTATAGTTTCCGCTTCCGCCATCAAACACCGAATCCGTGGAAACATAGAGCAGTCGAGCGCCGCTGCGCGCGGTAATCCGGGCAATTACAGCCGCCATCTTTGCGTTGAATAGATGAGCTTCGGCGGGATGTTCCTCGCACCAGTCAACACCGGTAGCGGCCGCGCAATGAATCACACTCGATGGTTCTACTTCTTCGAAGACTCGAAGTGCATCCACTTGATCATTCAGATCGGCGGCAAGAAATTTCACTCCGTCAATATGGACAGGATTGCGATGATAGAGCCCGACTACTTCCCGCCCTTGCTCTTGCGCCAGCGAGACAATACTGGCGCCGAGCAATCCGCTGGCCCCAGTAACGAGGATCGGCCCCGATTTCCCGCTCACGCCCTGACTCCGAAACTTCCCGACATCGAACTCCTTCGAATTAACGCGCTGCGGAGATGTATGCTTCCCGCGGAGTTGTCAACAGTTCCCGCAGGCGTCCCGCGGCCGCCAGTTGCCAACAGTTTTCCATCACGCTCTTCCTGGGCAAATGCTGTTGTTGCAGATACCGGGGAATTTTTTCGATCTCGCCCGGATCGTTCAGGCCGGTACCTACTCCGAAGCGAATGAATTGCTCGATATAACCATACGGCCAGAATTCCAACCACTTGCAAAGAAAGCACGGAATCCCGCGAACGGCGCACTCCATTGCCACGGTAGACAGTATCGTAATCCCGAACCACGTCTTTGCCAGCAGATCTTCAGTGAGAGGGCCGCTCACAATGCGTGCGATCATTCTCTGCTCGGCGGAAAGCACCCTAGCCAGCGTAGCCGACCGTTCATTCTTGCTTTCTGCCGGATGTAACTTCACGATCAACTCTCGCCCCGCGGCCAACGCCAAGTCTGCGAGCGGCGGCAAAATATCCCGGTAGAATTCCTCCGGCCGTCCGCCTGACACATCAGTGGCTTCCGACAGGAAGAGCACATAGGGCCGAAAATCCTGACGGTTCGTCCCTCCCAACCTTTCCCACTGCTCAGGCAGCGCAGGCGCCCCAATCTCGACATTCTCCTGAGGTACGCCGCACTTTCGCACCAGATAATCCTCCTCCATCTTCCCCTTGGCCCAGATCACATCCCCGTAGCTGTGCTTGAACACGTAACGGCCATCCAGCGCGCCGTGATGGCAAGCCACGTTGGTTAACCCGCGAGCCCGCGCCAATAGCAGCGGGATTCGTGTATAAGGATTGCTGTCGTCCGCACAAAGCACACCCTGCACGGGTTCGGTATCGAGAACATTTCGCCACGCGTCGCGAACCTCGATGCCTCGCCGGAACCTTCGCGGAAAACTATCCAGGTATCCCAGCCGCTTCAAGATCTCGAATTCCTTCACTCCCTCCAATTCGTTCAGCAGCAATCGCAGACGGTTCTCCAAATCTGCGTTTTCGACACGGCGGTCGCGCACCGACGCATACGAAGATAGCCACGCGCCCGCTACATTTTTGGGGAGATCTTCCACCCACCCACTCTGGCGCGTGGTCACCAGGAGAAAGTTTTCATCGGGAAAGGTCTTGGCGTAGGCAATCCCGGTTCGTGACACATTCACATAGGCGGTGGGAAGTAACACTACCGGCCGGGTGGAAGTCGGTTGCTTCCGTGCCAAGCGTCCGCGGAACTGGAATCCCGCGTCATACTTATCCCAGAAAACGTCGATGATCTGCGGCGCCGAAAGCTTATTGGAGACGCGGACGTAATGCCTCAGCCCACTCTTTTCAGCCCCACGCCGCAAAGGAAAAACATTTACACGCCCAGCCCGCAGGCACTGCAAGAGACTGGCATGAAGGCCGGGGCGCGAAACATATACTTCGTCGCCGGACTCCAGGGTCGTCACAAAGCGCTGCAGCAGGATCAGTGTCTCCAACTCGCCGTGCAGGAGCAACGACATGATCTCCCACCAGTCGAGGCCGTGTTCGTCCGTCAGTCGCCCGCATCCCCGATCCAGCAGACCTCGCACTCGCCGGAAATCATCGAAGCCATTCCGCAAGGAATCCAGAGTTGTCACCGGACAGTGGAACCGACGGCTCCAACGCGCGTAGGTATTCTTCCCCCCCATCCCAAGGTCCACGATTCGATCCCAAACGCGATTTCTCCACGGGCCGTCTTCGGGATCGTCTTCGGAATGAATGACCAGAATCTTCATGATTGCGCTCTGCGAGTCTGGGAATCTACCATGCGGTCCATCCACCGTCCACTGCCAGATTCACTCCTGTGACATAGGAAGACGCGTCCGACGCGAGAAAGAGTAATGGCCCTTGAAGCTCCCGCGGGTCGCCGATTCGTCGCATCGGAACCTTGGCGGAAAGACGATCACCGAACGCCGGATCGCGCTCCAGAAATTGACCAGCGGGGAACGGCCCTGGACTGATGCAGTTGACGCGGATTCGATCAGAAGCCAGGTGGCACGCTGCATAACGGGTCAGTTGAATCAATCCTGCCTTTGCCGATCCGTAATAGGGTGGGTTGTTCGCCCCACTAGCTCCATAAATCGATGGATCAGGACTCACACTCCCATACATCGAAGCTACATTGATGACCGAGGCCCCGCCTTGTCTGCTCCTGCCGGATTCTTTCAGCAGGGGGAGCGAGCATTGAAGAAGCTGAAAAGCGGCGACAACATTGACGCGATACGCTTGATCGAAGTCCTCGGCCGTCGCGCTGTCGAGAGTTCCTGTCCGGCCGGAACTGGCGTTGCTTATGAGCACATCCAAACGGCCGTGCTTCTCTCCGATTTCACCAAGATGAACCTTCACAGCATGTTCGTCGGTGACGTCGAAGCATGCGATTGAGACTTGGCTTCCCCCACTCCTTAATTCGCCGGCCAGATTCTCAAGAGCTTCTTGATGGCGTGCATTGAGCACGACATGCGCGCCGGCACCAGCAAGAGCTCTCGCCATCGATTTCCCCAGATGCCCTGTCGCTCCCGACAGAAAGGCCACACTACCATCCAGGCGAAATTGCGATACTAGATCCGGCGCACCGGCCTGCGGACTATGCATGGGCCAGATTCCATTTTGACGGGTTCAGCAGATCTTCGGGAGCAGCCGGTAAAGACCGTTCGAGCTCATCGCACTGTTCGGAAGTTAGCTTTGGCAACATAAACAGCCGAAGGTTCTGTTCCAGCTGAGCCATGGTTTCGCATCCCACGACCAAGCTTGTTATCCAACTTTGCGAACGTACATAGGACAAGCAAAGATCGGCAACGTTCTTGCGATCAAAGCGCTTGGCCAGGGTTTGCAATCGTTGCACGCAGGATTTCGCATCATAACCAACTGGGGCCGGCCAGCGCTCCGCGGGATGCAGCAAAATTCCCTGAAGAAAGATGCTGCGCGCGTGCACCACCACATCGCGGCGGTGAGCAAGCTCGCGGTCGACTCCATGAGCCTTCCAGCGCGAATCGAGAATGTTCATGGGAACCTGGAGGTGCTGAATATCCGGATCCTGCAAGGCAGCGAGCGCTTCCGAAGGCTCGTAAATTGAGACGCCTAGTCTCGCGATCTTGCCGCTGTCCCGGAGTTCCAGCAGATGCCGCCATAAGTCGCCCCGCCATGCACCGCGATGACGCCAGCGGTGGAGGAGCAACGTTGCCAACCGGTTTACGCCCAGCGCCGTGCACGATTCACTCACACTTTGCTCGACGGCAGTGCGTACCTCGTCGGCAGTTGCGTCTTCTGGTACCGAAGCCAGCGTATCCAGCTTGGTGATGACCTCGACGCGCGAGCCCCAGGCGCCAGAAAGCGCTTCGCCCAGGATTTCTTCCGAGTCTCCGTAGGCGCGGGCAGTGTCCAATGCAGTCACGCCATGAGCAATGGCGTGCCGGACCATTGCGGTTGCCTCCGGCCGGCGCGGCCTCCCGGCCCGGTTCACAACGCCATATTTCATTCCCAATTGCGCCGTTCCAAGTGTCAGCGCGCCATGCGCCCGGTTGTTAATTAGCTTGTAAGGCACGCGAAACGCTGGCTCGCCGGGAAGGGTGTTTAGTTTTTGCGCCAGCTCCAACCAGCCAGCGCCGACAGGATCGGCCACGTCGCTAAACAAGCGCACAATTCTTCTGTAATCCTCTTCGTCATCGATGGTGCAACGCAAATGGCTGTAGTCGGACTGATCGAGTCCAGATTGCCCGAGTCCAGATTGTTCCGGGCCAGGTTGTTCCAAACCAGATTGTTCCAAACCACGAGGAGAGTAAGTTCCCCCACGACAATTTCTAGCCATCCACGGTCCTACATGTTCCCGGTCGTACTCATCGGTCGCAGCGGCGTAGGCTTTTCGCAGCGCTTCGACGAAGAAAGCTTCACCGGACAAGCCATAAGGCAAGCAGCTCTGCGGCCAGCTCACGCATAAATAGTCCAGCCGAGACCGGAGGAAGGCGGATGCCAGCGCTTCCACGAATCCGCCGTCGGGAAGCGCATTGTCGCCGGTCAGCCGGATCACGATGCAATCCTCCGGCAGGTCTGACGTAGCCAGGTAGTAGCGCGCCAGAACGTCGTCCAGCGGACCGCGAAATACCTCTATTCCGTGGTCGCGAAATCTACGCGCCAAGTCATCATCGGAGGGATCGGACGACGTAGCCACCAGAAGCTCGTGACCTCGATTCGCGGCACGCAGAGCGGCAAGCACCGCGCTGGGATAACCGGCGACTGGCAGCAGAGCTTTTCCAGGCAATCGATTGCTGGCAGTACGGGCCTGCAATATGACTTTGACTTTCATGCTTTCCGGTTCAAACCGGAGATTCTACGCCGGGATCCGAGCTTGCGCCGCAGCTCGGGGCTCAAGCAATTCCCGAAGTTGCTCGTGGCTCAGCCACTCTTCGTTAGCGTCGCTGGTGTAGCGGAAGTCCGGCGGCAGTTCCTGAGCGTGGACCCAGTTTCCTCGCTTCCACCAGGGATGCGCCGGCTGGATGATATACATTTCATCCAGTTCGACCGTGTTGCGCGCCTCATCTTCCGACACCAGCACTTCATGCAGCTTCTCCCCGGGCCGAATGCCGATGTACTCCACGGCGCATCCCGGAGCGACAGCCTCGGCCAGATCTGCGAGGCGCATGCTGGGAATCTTGGGCACAAAGATTTCGCCGCCATGCATCTGCTCGATCGAGCGGACCACAAAACGCACACCCTGCTCCAGAGTAAGCCAGAAGCGGGTCATACGAGCATCGGTAATCGTGATGCGGCCGCGCTTGCGCTGCTCCAGGAATACGGGGATTACGCTGCCGCGGCTGCCCACAACGTTGCCGTACCGCGCGCAACTGAAACGCGTCTCCTGAGCGCCCGCATATGCGTTAGCCTGTACGAACATCTTTTCAGCGCACAGCTTGGTCGCACCATACAGATTGATCGGGTTCACTGCTTTATCGGTGCTCAGAGCCAGGATTCGCTGCACCCCTTGATCGATGGCCGCGTCGATCACGTTGCGTCCGCCTATGATGTTGGTCTGAATGGCCTCGAACGGGTTGTATTCGCAGGCTGGAACTTGCTTCAGCGCGGCGGCGTGCACCACCACCGTGACCCCCGAAAAAGCGCGCTGCAACCGGCCTGGATCGCGCACGTCCCCGATAAAATAGCGAAGGCTGGGATGGTCGAAGCCGGAAGTGCGCATATCATGCTGCTTGAGTTCATCGCGGCTGAGGATCACCAGCCGTTTGGGATGATATTCCCGCAGCATGATTTCGACGAATTTCCTCCCGAACGAGCCCGTCCCGCCCGTCACTAAAACGACTTGTTCCGGCCAGTTCATCGAGCCTTCCTCATACGATCGACAATATTTTTACTGTTCGGGTGAAGAAACGAAAATAAATGCGGCTCCATTCCTACCTGCGGTGGACGATTGCAAGGTAGTATAGCGGAGTTTCTTGCATCTGCGCACCACTGCGACACTGCACCAAAAGCGCTGCTAATCAGATTCGTCCATGGTTTCTCCGTTCGCAATGCTAAAATATCCGCGAACCGCTACATACCCTTGTACGAAAATTCCGGCGCGATGAACCAGCCATCGAGTCGCTGGATTTCTGTTTGACGATGTCTGGGCAGCCAGACGCGTCCAGCCCGAAAGGGTTTTGAAAATTTGTTGAGGAGAGTGCATGGATTCCGGACCGCTGGTGCAGGCCAATAACCCAATCGTTCGCGAAATGCAGCCTTCGGGTGCGGACTTTGGGAGGTCGATCGGCCCACGGGTTTACCCTGAACTGCCTTCTCACGAATCTGCCCTCGGCGAATACATCCGGGTTCTGCACAAGCGCAAGTGGACGGTTCTCGCCTGCCTCGTCACCATTTTCTCTATCGTCGCCATCGCCAGCCTGAAGATGACGAAGGTCTATGAGGCGAGCGGCAGCCTCAAAATCAACAAGCCAGATTCCGGCCTCGCCAATTTTAGTAATTCTCCAACCTTCAATGTCGACTATTTCGACCCCACCGAACTGGAAACCGAAGTAAAAGTCCTGCAGAGCGATCTCCTTGCCTTGCAAGTAGTCAGGGATTTAGGTCTCGACCGCCGGCCAGATTTCGGCGGGAGAACGGCAGCTGTGCCCTCTTCGCTCGATCTTGCTCCCGATCCCCTGCAAGCCGACCCCGCCCGCACCTCAGGGTTGATCTCCAGTTTCCGCGGTAATCTGAAAGTGACGCTCGCCCCCAATACTCACATTGTCGAAGTGCGCTTCCGCAGTCCCGACAAAGATTTGGCTGCCAACGTAGTGAATAAGCTGATGGAAGACTATACGGAGAATGGCTTCAAGGATCGCTTCAACTCCACAATGGAAACCGCTGACTGGCTTAAGGGCCAGCTAGTAGACTTGGAAATGAAGGTCGAGTCCTCCCAGGAAAAGCTCGTGCGCTACCAGAAAGAGCACGAAATTCTGGGCATCGACGAAAAGCAAAACATCACCACCTCTAAACTCGACGAACTGAACAAAGCGCTGACCGCCGCAGAGTCCGAGCGCATGGACAAGGAATCCGTGTATCGGCTCGTGCAATCGGGAGACGCCGACACCATCGCCTCCGCTGCCAGCGTCCTCGACGCGGCTGGAACTGGGACCCAGTCCGCTTCGGGACTGCTGGAAGTTCTCCGCTCCAAAGAGGCCGACGTGAAGATCCAGGCCGCCGAACTAAACACGCAGTTTGGACCGTCGTACCCGAAGGTGGCGCAGCTGAATACTCAGCTCAAGGAGATCGACGCGCAGATTCTGTCGGAAACTAGAAAGATCGCGGGCAAAATTCGTGGACAGTATATGGCCGCCGTGCAGCGGGAAAACATGCTGCACGACGCCTTCGAAAAACAGAAGCAGGAAGCGAACAAACTCAACGAGAGCGCCATCGAGTACAGTCTGTTGAAACGCGACCTCGACACGAACCGCCAGCTCTATGAGGGGCTGCTGGAGAAACTGAAGGAGGCCGGCGTTTCGGCTGCGTTTAAATCAAACACCTCCCGCATTGTGGATGTAGCCCGCGTCCCCACTGCACCCGTCGAACCCGACATCCCGCGAAATCTGGCGTTCGCCTTCATGCTGGGCTTGACCTCTGGCATTGGGCTCGCCTTCCTGCTGGAAGGATTAGACAGCACCGTGCGCACCACCGAACAGGCGCAAATGATTTCCGGCCTGCCATCGCTTGGCATGATCCCCATGGGTTCGCGGATGGTGCGCGAAAGCGCAAACGCGAAGCTCCTGGTGATCGCAACCTCCAAGGGGCCCTCCAAGGAAGCTGTGGAGTTGATCACCCAAAACAAGCCTCACGATCGAATGTCGGAATCTTACCGCGCCCTGCGTACGTCTCTGCTGTTGTCCAACCTCGGAGCGCCGCCCAAAGTGATCATGATCACCAGCGCGCTCCCGCAGGAAGGAAAATCAACTACCAGCATTAGTTGCGCCAACGTGCTGGCTCACGAAGGTACCCGGCGAGTGCTGCTGATTGATGCCGATCTGAGACGGCCTAGCATCCACAAGACGCTGGGGATGGGTCCGCGGAGCGGCCTAAGCAATGTTCTGACTGGAAGCACTACATTGGAACGGACGATCACGCGACCCGACGCCCTGCCTAACCTGGATGTATTGCCCGCAGGCACGCCGCCGCCGAATCCCGCCGAACTGCTGGCCTCCACTCAGATGCGCGACATGTTGGAGTACCTGCGGGGCCAGTACGATTTCATCGTGATCGACACGCCTCCCACTCTCTCCGTTACGGATGCGGTGGTGCTCTCGCCTAACGCCGATGCGATCGTGCTGGTCATCCGCTCCGGACAGACCACCAAGCAGGCGCTTCGCCGCTCCCGCGACATCCTCATGCAAGTCAATGCGAAGGTATCCGGCGTCCTGCTCAACGCAGTCGATCTAAGCTCGCCCGATTACTACTATTATTACGAATACCAGGGCAAATATTCCCGCTACTATCGCGACAACGATTCCCACGGTGATGATGACGAGGACGCTGGCACCGAAGAAACCGCAGAGGCATCGCCCAATAGCGCCTAAATATTCACGTGGGGACAGCCGCCCTCGACTGTCCGTTCGAGCAAAGCTCGATTGGCTTCATCGGCGAAAGCCGGCGGCTTGAGTCGATGCTGGTAGAGATTGTGATTGCGCTCCCCGTCTGAACGAGCATGGAAATAATTCTCAATTCTTCGGCGCGGAAAAGACTTGTCATTGGTGCAGCGGCCGTACTTTGCCTGGTCTATGTGCTTTTGGCAGGGCGGCTGTTTGTCGCCTCCTTGTTCGGGGCGCTACCGACTGGGGAGATACCGATCGGAGAAATACCGAAACTCGCCAATCTGCAACGAGCGGCTCGTCTCGACCCCGGCAATGCAGACTACCGCGACAGCGTAGGCGACTACTACGTGCAGGCTGGCGATCCGGCAGCAGCCATCGAGCCCTACCGCGCCGCCGTGCAGCTCAATCCCCACTCGGCCCAATACTGGTTCCATCTCGCCTCCGCTTATCAGGTGTTGAACGAAACTTCGAATCAAACCTGGGCGCTGAGGCAAGCTATCCAAGCCGACCCATTCACACCTGACGTGGCATGGGAAGCCGCCAACAACTTCCTCGTGCAAGGCGAGAACGAAAAAGCCCTGCGGGAATTCCGCGTGGTTTTGGAGAGCGACCCGATCATGGCCGGCCTCGCGATCCAATTCTGCTGGCGCATCAACCCGGATGTAGACATGCTTTTGCGCGACGTCGTTCCGCCAAGGTCCGAGGCCTATCTTGCGTTTCTAAACCTGCTGATGACTCCTAAGAGGATTGATCTCAGCACGAGCGTCCCACCCTCGAATCACGGCGGCAAGAACTGGGTGTATACCCTCACAGACCCGGAGCCCCACGCGGGATCGAATGCCTGGGTAGACGCTCTAGTTGCGCTTTCTGGCTATGGAGCTGGCGCGAGCGGAAACAACATCAGCACAGCCACGATCACCGCCAGCACCCCGACCACAATCGAAATCGTGAACCCTAACGGCACCACCGCCAACACGGCGGCCGACCCGGATAGTAAGCCGGTCTTGATGATCTCCAGAGTATTTGCGGACTCACCTGCTCTCGCAACCACCGGCCCCAACCTGGAGACAGCTGCTACCGCCAAGGTGTGGGACAAACTGATGGCGACCTCGCCCACTTCCCAGCCCTTCGAACTGCGCTATGCCTACGAATATTTTCAGTACTTGCTCGACCACAATGCTGTAGATCAGGCACGGGTTGTGTGGCAGCAAACCGTCCCCCGTTTCAATCTTTCTTCAGGCTACTTGCTGAAAAGGAATAACTTAATTGTTAACGGAGATTTCGGTCTGGATATTCTCAACGGAGGCTTCGACTGGCGCTATCAGAAACAGCCAAACGTTACCCTCACCTTGGATCCCACCGAATTTCCCGTCGGCGGTAATCGTTCGCTGATGATCACCTTCGACGGGCCCGGAGTGAAGGATGCCGGGATTTTCCAATTCATCGCGGTGCAACCCAGCACGACCTACGAGTTCTCTGCGTCTTACAAGAATGGATCCTTCGAGGGCGCCGGAGGCCCACATTTGACGATTCAGGATGTGGTCACCCAGGCCGTGCTCTATGAGAGCGATGAACTGAAGGAGGCTGGGGAACACTGGAAACCCGTCACCGGGGTGTTCACTACCGCAGACGATAGCAAACTCCTGGTGCTGCGTGTACGGCGCCTGCCGGAGGGCAGTCCGATCCGTGGTAAGCTCTGGGTCGACGATTTCTCGCTCAAGCGGCAGTAGACCCTCGAAGTGAGTAGATTCCAATCACATGAGCCCGACCAGAGCTATCCCAATCCCTCGCAGCGACCGCTCGGCGCAAATCGGCGCCGTTCTCCTGTATGGGATCTTCGGCCTGCTCCTGTTTGGGCCGCTCGCGTTCGGCGCAACCGAACCCTGGTCGAAGTTCCTCATGGAGGCTGGCTCCGCAGCCTTGTTCCTTTTGTGGATCGTCAAGCAGGTTCTGGAAGGCGAAATCAAGATCAGGTGGAATCCCCTGTTCCTGCCCATGGCTGCATTCGGCCTGCTCGTTGTATTGCAGCTCGTTTTCCGCAGGAGTGCATATTCGCACGACTCGGCGTCTCTTGCACTTCTCTACGTCTCGTACGCCGTTCTTTGCTTCCTCTCCGGGCAAGCCTTGCTTCGCGGCTCACAGGCGCGCAGTCTCGCGGTTATTTTTTTGCTGTATGGGGCAGTCCTCGGCAGTTTTTCGTTAATCTATGGCATCTCCTCGAACGGCAAACTCTACTGGCTTCGACAGCCCTGCTGTGGAGGCTCGGTCTACGGCCCTTACGTAAACCACAACCATTACGCCGGTCTGATGGAGTTGCTGGTTCCCATTCCCCTCGTTTTATCGCTCAGCGGCCTGGCCTCCAGCAAGAACCGTGCCGCCGCCGCGGCTGTCGCCGCTATCATGGTCGCCACCATTTTTCTTTCGGGATCGCGCGGCGGCATGGTCGCGATTGTCGCTGAACTGCTCTTTCTGGCAGTTCTTCTTATCAAGCAGAAGAGCGGCTTACGTGCGGCTATCGGCATCGGCGTATTTCTGGTAGTTGTCGTAGGATTGCTCACCTGGGTCGGCGGCGGCGAACTCAGCAAACGCTTCGCAACGCTGGGGCCATCACACGCTGAACTCTCCAAAGACAATCGCTTCGATATCAACCGCGACGGTCTTAAGATGTTTCTCAAGAGGCCTGTGCTGGGCTGGGGGCTGGGAACATTTCCCGTTGTGTATCCGCAGTTCCGCAGCTTCTACACCAATTTCACCATTAATCAAGCGCACAACGATTATCTGCAACTGCTCGTCGAAATGGGCTTGCTTGGATTCGCCACGATGGTCTGGTTTCTGCTGACGCTCTACAAGAGTGCCATCAAGAAGATAGGAAACTGGACAAATGAGATCAGCGGAGCCGTAACTCTAGCTTGTCTGCTGGGCTTGAGCGGCATCCTCGTCCACAGCGCGGTTGACTTCAATCTGCAGATTCCGGCCAACGCCGCGTTGTTCTATGTGCTGTGCACAATCGCAGCATCAGAACCATTCGCCCAGCCCGCACGCAAACGCCGCGTCACGCGAAGCAAGCCTCCCGAGGAAGTTCTGGCCGCGCCTCAAGACTTACAGCGCCCCGCCACAAATTTCTAGGCAATCGCGGATTGTCATCCCGAGCGAAGCGAGGGATCTTGGTGTCTGCGTGCGGCGCCACGTCCTCAGGTCAGGCAAGCACCAAGACCCCTCGACTTCGCTCCGGATAGCACGCATAGATTAGTTCCGATCTACCCGAAAACACTCTCCGCAATAACATCAAGGCCGCCCGGCATTGCCGGACGGCCCAAACTGTTGTACACCCAAATCAGAGCTAAGGCGTCGCCGGACTAACGGGATTGCTACTCCGCGTCAGCACCCATATGGTGACCCCGCCGATGGCCGCCGCTCCCGCGCCGATGGCAATGGGAGAGTTCAGCGCCCCGCCGCCGGCCGCCGGAACCGCGCCTGTCGCGCGCTTCTTATTTTTCTTATTGTTGCCACTCTGGTCCGATTGCTCGTCCAGCGTTGTACTCTGTCCCTGCGGCAGCGGGGTTACTTTACCGTCGGCGTCTGTGACGTTGAGGTCTCCCTTGCTGGCAACGATTCGCACCGTGCCGTCAGTATCCGTCACATTGAATTCAGTCCACGCGTTAGTCACTGGCGCCACCCGCACATCACCGGCGGTTGTGGCTAATCCCTTCGACGTGGAAACACTCACGCCTCCGTGTTCCACCTTCAACGAAGCGCCTTCAAACTTCACCAGAGAATCGCCCAGAACGGTAATGCTCGAGCCGGGCGCATGGATGTTGGCCGCCGAGTCAGACCTGGTTTGCACCAGGTCACCGGCAAAAATCGCGGAGGAGTTAGGCACGTGGCTGCCGTTCAACCAGGCAGCGCCACTGGCGTACAGCATGGCCGCACCGGAGTCGGCCGCAAACAGCGAGACAGGCACGATGACAAGCAGCACGCAACTTACCATCTTGCGGAAAGCAGACACGCCCATCCCACGCTCCGTTATTAACTAAGTTGGTGACCTTTCAGGCATCGTACCCTCCAATGTTCTTGGCAGTCAATGTTATTTGTGCTGTAGCGAGGCCGCCTCTGTGGAAAACTTCTTAGCAAAACCAAGCCGACTTCACCACGGAGGCACGGAGACACAGAAAAAAATAATAATAAAAAGCAAGAACAAGTTAGAGATTTTCTCTGTGTCTCCATGGTGAAAAAAGCTTTCGTTCACTTCCATTCGTCAACCGTCTTCCACCAAATCAATCGGAGCCATTCATCGACGAAGGTTTTCGCCCATTGGCGGTGCGTCCACCATCTCGCGCCAAATTCACGATTATTCCGGGCCGCGGCAACGGAGTACTGATATTCAGGAACTTCTCTCCGGTAGATGTTCAACGCACGGCGCGTGTGGAAATCCGAGGTCACGATCAGCACGCTCTTGGCGTCTTCGCGCGCCAGGCATTTCTCCGCATCTTTCGATTCTTCTTTGGTCGAGAGTCCGTCGATCGGACACACGCTGACCAGCGACCCCTGCGGCAGATCCTCAACGTACTTCTGTGCCACCTCAATCTCCGTGACCCCGAAGAGCCTTCCCTTGGTCGGAACATCCAGCACCACTCGTCGTCCATACCCCTGCGCCAGGAGTTCGAGGGCGCGCTTAGGACGCCGGTCCGTTTCACCTGCCAGCACCAGGATGACATCGGAGGGCCGTGGCGCGTCCACAATAAGAAAGTTACCGGCTGTCGCAGCCGATCCTACCGCCAATGCCACCAAGACTCCCAAGACCAGCAACCAAACACGCTTCATCGTACCTGCCCTTTCATACGTCCTAACTCCGGCGCGACCCAGAGTCATGCGGCAGCGCAACCGCGTGCCAGAATCCAAAATGAAATTCACCAATCCAAGCCGCGCGAGCGACAAAGGCTGGCTGAACCAGTGCAGGCTTTCGATCCTCTCCGGCGCTGATCGTTACCAGACGTTCCAACGGATTCGGCGTTCCTGCGCGTAGTCCAGCCGGGAAGTAAAGACTTTGTCCAGCTGTGTAATTTTTGTCTCCCCCTGCAAAACCCGCGCCAGCAGCCCGGTACGGACCTCTGTAACCACTTGAAAGATCAACTACATAGACTTCGAACTTGGCGTCGAAATGGCCTTTGCCGTGCAGCTTTTTGATTGTAGACTACTGATGGTGGACTGTAACTGCGTGAGACCTGTGCGGTCCTGACATTATCTGTAGCGGCCCCAGAAACTTTCAACCCCGAATGGGTGTTTCAGCAACTAACGGGTAAAGGCGGAAATGAGCACTCCTGCTTCCCAAGAGAATCTCTTCTCCCTGCTACCGGAGACGAGGACCCCTTGGACGGAATTCGTTTTTGGCACCGGCATGCAGGCGCTGGCCGTCGTGCTTCTCATCTGGGTGCGCCTGCTGTATCCCACAGTTGTCTCGCCTCCGGAACACACTCTCCGTTCGATCGAACTCGTCAGCACCCCGGTTCCAGTCAACCACGAACCGCAACCAGTGCGCCAGTTGCCGCAGCCCACATTCGTCGCAAAGCTGGACCCGCCGATCAACGCCCTGCGGGCCCCGGCCCCACTGCCGAAAACTCCAGTGAAAGTGGAAGAGGCTCCCGTTCCCACCGTTAAGATCGAAGCCAAGAAACTGGATCCCATCAACGTGGCCCCCGTCGTTCCCAAGCAAGCGGTGAAGACGAATGTATTCTCCACCGGCAGTTCGGCGGCTCCCACTGTTGCGCTCGCGCCTTCGAAGGTGCAGACCGGAGGCTTCGGCGATCCTAACGGAGTTCCGGCGAAGGCAAGTCAAGGCAAGGCCGTCAACATCGCTGCGCTCGGCTCCTTCGATCTACCCTCCGGAGCCGGCTCTGGCAACGGCACCGGCGGCGCCAAAGGCGTACCGGGAGTAGTCGTAAGTTCTGGCTTCGGCAATGGCACCGCCCTCCCAGACAATCGCCCGCGGACTACCACGGTTCAAGCCGCTGGCTTTGCCAGCGCCGATGTTCCCGCTGCGCCCACTGTGCGCTCTCATCCAGCGGAGACGGCCAGGGCAGTGCCCGCGGAAATTCTTTCCAAGCCCACTCCCGTCTATACTCAAGAAGGTCGCAGTTTGCGGATTCAAGGTGAAGTTCTACTGGAAGTGGTTCTGGAGGCATCGGGCAACCTGCACGTGGTGCGAATCGTGCGCGGATTAGGTCACGGCCTCGATGACAATGCCGTTAAGGCCGCCGAACAGATTCACTTCAAGCCGGCGATGAAAGACGGTCAGCCGACCGATTCCACCGTCGTCTTGCATATTATTTTTCAGTTGGCGTGAGTTGCTCCCAGAAGGTCTCTAAAGGTCTTATGCGCATTTTTCAGGTAGGTTCACTCTCGTTGCTCTTGTTATTCGTTTCGTTGTCACCCGCGGTGTCGCAGGATCCAACGTCTTCCGCGCCGGCAACTGCGTCTCCCGCATCATCTTCCGCTTCCGCCCCAGCGGCGGCCGCAACCACCGACCCAGCACCCGCGGGACCGGGACAAGACGCCGCGGCTTTGTCGTCTCCTCTTCCGTTGTCGTTCGGTGACGTGATTGATCGAGTCGTCGAACGCGAGCATCTTTTCCTGGCCCAGATGCGCCACATGCGGCCGCTCGTCGAGACTTATCTGCAGGACCTCAAGACCGACAAAGACGGCAACCCTATCCCGGTCAAAGACCAGTATTTTCTCGGACGCCTCGATATGAGCGATGGTCCCGCGGATACTTCATTCGTCGGCCAACCCGGCTTCGGCTCCCGCATGGTCAACCGGCTCACCGGGCTTTACTCGCTGCGCTTCCTGCCTTTGGGCTTCGCCCAGATGGTTGTCCTCGATACCGATTTCCAGAAACGGTATTACAAATTTAATTTCGTGCGGCGCGAGTTTCTAGGAGAAGTCCGCTGCCTGGTAATCGATGTCGAGCCCAGGCAGGACGCCGGCTCGGGCCGCTTCATGGGAAGAATCTGGGTCGAGGACCAGGATTACAACGTGGTCCGCTTCAACGGAACTTATTTTCCTCACCCCAAAACCAGTTACTATCTGCACTTCGACAGCTGGCGGCTGAACCTGCGTCCCGGCATGTGGCTCCCCGCCTACATCTACAGCGAGGAAACAGATCAAAAAGTCCACATGACGAAGAATTTGCACTTCCGGGCGCAGACCCGCCTTTGGGGATACGACTTGAAAGGCCTGAACAAGAGTTCGGAGTTCACCCAGATCCTCGTGGATTCTCCTCAGTCGGGCGCTTCGGTAAAAGATCAGAGTGACGTAACCGCCGATGCCACTCCCGTGGTCGCCGCGCGTATGTGGGAACGCCAGGCTGAAGACAACGCCATCGAGCGCTTGACCAAGATCGGCCTGGTCGCGCCTCCCGGCGAAGTGGATAAAGTCCTGCAGACCGTGGTCAACAACCTGCTGGTAACCAATAACATCGACTTGCAGGGAGACATTCGTTGCCGCGTCCTTCTCACTTCTCCCCTGGAATCATTCACCATCGGGCACACCATCGTGATCAGCCGCGGCCTGCTCGATGTCTTGCCCGACGAAGCCTCGCTCGCCATGGTCCTGGCCGACGAACTCAGCCATATTGTGCTGGGACATCAGCTCGACACCAAGCTGGCATTCAACGACCGCATGTTCTTCGCCGATGAAGATTCGTTCGCGCGCCTGGACTTCAAGCACACCCCGGCGCAGGAAGACGCGGCGGATGCCAAAGCTATCGAGCTGCTGAAGAATTCTCCCTACAAGGACAAGCTGGGAAGCGCCGGGCTCTTTCTAAAGGCCTTGCAGGAACATGCTCCTGAACTGCCGAACTTGATTCGCCCGCATCTGGGCAACGGCTTTGCGGAAGGCAAGAGTATCCGCATGTCGGCATTGCTTTCTTCGGCGCCGACGCTCAATCCCAATAGTACCGATCAAATTGCCGCTCTTCCCCTCGGAGGGCGCGTCAGGCTTGATCCTTGGACGGACCAGGTAGAACTGGCAAAAGCGAAACCAGTCGCCTTAACCTCAGCTCGGGAAAACATTCCCTTCGCCATCACGCCGTTCTTCCCTTACCTGACCAGATTCCCAGTCGCGGGCAGCGACAAGGTTGCGCAAACCGCTCCCTCACCGAAGTGAGAGCGGCGCTCAGCCTAGAAGTGGGTTGGGATCTCGCCGGGGGCTTGCCGTGTGGGTCCTAGACCTTGGCCAAAGACGACCTTTGCCTAGGGCCGGACACCTAATTACTGAATAGAGCTGGCAACGTTCGAGAACACATTGTTCGCATTCGAGCCGATGAGCCGCACCGTTCCCACGACAATCACCAGAATTACAGCCAGCATCACTGCGTATTCGGCGATATCCTGACCGCTCTCATCGTTCCAAAGCTTTCGCAATAAGTTTGCCACGGGCTTTCTCCTTGAGTTTCGTCCTAACAGCTTAACCGCATCCCTCTCGCAAGCACGGGGTAAAGATCACATCAAATGTGATCGGACCAGTCTTGTCCCGTAGTCGTGAATATGCTGGTTGTTCTTACGATGATAAGGGGGGCAAGTACCAGCGCCAATGGCTCTTTCGTGCCATCGCGAGTTACCTTAGGCTCAAGACGTTAAGCGATGGTCAGCCAATGCTTTTCAGCGGAAGGGACTGGTTTACCGCAAACAGCGCCAACTCCAGGCGCGTGGAAACGCCCAGCTTGTCGAAAATATTGCTCAGGTGGTGTTTGACCGTGTCTTCGCTGATCTTGAAGTATTCCGCAATCTCTTTATTCGAGTATCCCGCCACCACTGCGGCCACAATCTCCAACTCGCGCGGGGTCAAGCCAAACTTCTTCTGGCGCGCTTCATCGCTCGAAGATTGCACCAGCGTCCGCAGATACTGCACCAGGTTCGAAACGCTCTCGCGGCCCACCCAGTACTCGCCCGACATCACCGTGTGGATGGCTTTCAACAGCAACTGAGTCGCGGAATCCTTCAGCACCACTCCCCGCGCGCCCAACTGCAAAGCTTCCACAATCTGGCTCTTCTCCGCCGCCGCCGTCAGCAGGATCACGCGCACCGGAGTTGCATTCGCCCCCGTGCCCAGCTCCCGCAAGGCTTCCAGGCCAGGATGCTTGGGCATCGACAGGTCCAGCAAAAGGATGTCGGGCTTCAACTGCCGCGCCAGTCGCACCGCTTCCGCTCCATCCGAGGCCTCGCCGAGCACTTTCAAATCCGGTTCGGTTTCCAGAAGACGGCGCAGTCCATCCCGGAAAATTGGATGGTCATCGGCAATCACGATACGAATCGGCTGTGACTTCTTAAAGTTCATCGGAGACTTCTCCATCCCTTGGAACTTTGACTTCCAGTCGCGTCCCCAGACCGGGATTCGATTCTACCGTGAGTGCGCCTTCAATTAAACGGACGCGTTCTTTAATAATCATCGGCCCCTTACCCATCCGGTCCAGTTCGTCCTGCGTTACGCGCCCGGAAAACGGGAACCCATTGCCATCATCCTCCAACGTCAGGCTCCACTGGCTGGCACTCGCACTCAGCCGCACCAGCGCATGTCGCGCCTTGCTGTGCTTGCGCACATTCACCAGTCCCTCCTGCACGATGCGCAACATCTCCCGGCAGACCTTGCCCGGCATCTGCAGTTTCTCAATGTCGGTGACAAAGCGCGTGGAAATTCCAGTCTCCCGCTCGAATCGCTCCACCGTGTCGGTCACCACGCTCAGGAATTTTCGATCATCCACGTCGATCGCCTTCATCTGCTGCATCAACTCGCGCAGCTTCAGGACCTCCTCGCGCAGCAAACCCTGGATGCGCCCCAGTTCGCCGCTCACCACGGCCGGCGTAGTTTCCGCCTGACGCCGCAAAACATCCACCTGCATCTCCACCGCAATCAGCGACTGCACCGCTCCATCGTGCAGCTCTCTGGCGAAGCGCGCGCGCTCCGCCGCTCCCGCCCGCCGCCGTAGCCGGTGCAGCAGGTATACGTTGTACACCGCCGGCCCCACCTGATGGAATAAATCGAGCAGAAAGCGCAGCTCCTCCTGAGTGTCCCCATACCGCGAAGGATTAAACACAAACACTTGCCCCCGCCACTCGCCCCCGAAGACGAAAGAAACAGTAATCAGCGACTCGAAGGGCTGCCGCTCCCGAAGTCGGGCCACCGCCTCGCTCGATGCCGATGTCAACTGGATGCCCTCACGATCCAGCGCGATCACCGACCAGCGTTCCCCTTTTTTCTCCGCGTAACTCACCTCTCCCGGAAAATCCTCCAGATAGGTTTTCGCGTCCCGCGGACTCGAATCCAGCCATACGAAATTGGGAGCAGCCCCATCCTCATTGCTCACCTCGCCCAGGAACATCCTGTGGCTGTGTATCTCCTGCGACGCGATCAGCATCCGCGACCCGGCGCAGCGGCTCAGGATTTCATAGCAAATCTGCTGCAAAGTTCCGGTGAGCCCCGCCTCCACTCGAACCTTTGCTAGAATCGCGGTCACGGCCGCCTTTTCCGATCTCAGCCGCTTCTGCTGACGTGCCAGATAACCCAACAGCAACCCCATCACCATCAAGTAAACGGACAGCATGAAGAGGCGCTTTGGTTCGAATTCCGTTACGTTGATTTTCGTCCCCGACAAAAACCGCCACGGCAGGCTTCCTCCATGCGTCGCCCACACATGCAACAGCACGAAGCTCTCGATCCACAGCAAAACCACCTCGGCCGCCGCCGTGCCCAAGGTCTCCCACAGTCCCCACCGGTAGGCGGAAGCCGCCAGTACGAAAAAGAAGAAGAGGAAAAACGGGCTTTGCACTCCTTGCGCAAATACCGAGATGAACGCCGGGAAGACGATATCCCCGCCATGAACCAGGATACGAAAGGCCGCGGTCGACTGCCGTCTCCGCCGCAAGAGCGTCATCACCAGCACGCCATGGATGAGGTAAAGTCCCAGCAGAGCGTAAGCCACCGGAGCATGTCCCAACTGCGTGGGATCCATGTAGATCGCAGCCAGCGCCGATATAGCCAGGAACACGCGTGCCGTCGCCAGCCAGCGCTCGATGCGCCGGGTCTCGCTGGGGTCGGCGCGAGGCCGCAGTCTGCCCAGAAAGCGATGATTAGAGTCAGCGAACAAGTCGAGTCACTTCCCGCCGCGGAACGAACCGGAGAACGATTTCATCAGGTCCCCCGGAACGCTTTGCATATTATTGATAAGAAAGATCGGGAGCAAGTAAAACTTTTCCCTCGACCCCTCAATTACTAAATTACCCGTTTGCCAATCAGCCGATTACAACTTCCCTGATTACTAACGTAACCGGTCCCCGCTCTAATCCCATTCTAGAATGGCACCGAGGACCGTCCTTTCTTGCGCACCTATTCCAAAATCTGGAGCGCGGCAGTCGCACTCTGCCTGGCGACTCTGGTGTTAGCTGCTCTAGTCTTGCCGCAGTCCTTTCGTCTCACAGCCCTCAGCGATGTCATTCAGTGCCTCCTGCTTTTTTCTGGGATGGTTTCCGTAATACCCCACGCGGTGAGCTCACGCGGACGCTTGCGTCTGTTCTGGACGCTTATCGCTACCGGCATGGCGCTCTGGTTTTCCTACCAGATGTTTTGGACTTACCACGAAGTCTGGCTGCGCACCGATGTTCCGGACTTGTGCGCCGCCGACATCATTCTCTTCCTGCACATCGTGCCCTTCATGGCCGCTCTCGCGCTTCGGCCTCATGCTCCGCAGGATGAGTATGCCGCCCGCCTGCGCCGCCTCGATTTTGCCTTGATGATGGCCTGGTGGGCCTATCTCTACGTCCTCATCGTAATCCCCTGGCAGTACATCATCGCTAACGTCCCCGCCTACAGCGACAATCTTAATTCTTTATATCTCATCGAGAAACTGGCCTTTCTAGGCGCCTTGTTCCTGGCCTGGATCGGCAGCAAAGACGGCTGGAAAATTTTCTACGCCAGCCTTTTCGGCGCCAGCTTTACCTACGCTGCCAGCTCTTACGTCGCCAACTGGGCGCTCAGCCGGCATGTCTATTACAGTGGAAGCCTCTACGACATTCCCCTCTGCGTCTCGATGGCATGGATCACCGTCATCGGTCTGTGGACGCGCGAGCGCGAACCTCAAGCCGGCGTCCCTTCCACTTCCACAGCTCACGGCGTATGGCTGGCGCGGTTGGGCATGATCGCAGCCTTCTCGCTCCCGCTTTTTGCCGCCTGGGCTCTGCTCGATACCGGGCTTCCCCAGCCTGTCCGTTCGTTCCGCCTGGTGCTGACTCTGGCCGTGGCTCTGCTGATGGGTGTGATGGTATTTGTGCGGCAACGCCTGCTCGACCGCGAGTTGCTTCGTCTGCTGACGCACTCGCGCGAGTCCCTGGCCAACCTGAAGCGTTTGCAGACGCAGATCACGGAGTCGGAAAAACTGGCCTCGATCGGTCAACTCGTGGGCGGCGTCACCCATGAACTCAACAATCCCATCACCGCCATGCTGGGTTATTCCGATCTACTCCTGACCACGACTCTGAACCCGGAGCAGTCCGAACTCGCGGGAAAAATCGGCCAGCATGTCCGGCGTACCAAGTCTCTCGTGGCCAGCCTGCTCAGTTTCGCCCGGCAAGGCCCGGCGGCAATGGCCGCCGTCGATCTCAAAACTTTGCTGCGCACCACCGTTAAACTTTCGCAACCTCAGTGGCAGGTTCTCAACATCGAAGTGCGCACCGAATTTTCGCCCGACCCGCTAATCGTCCAGGGAGATTCCAACCAGTTGCTCCAGGTCTGCGTTCAAGTCATCAATGACGCGCTCTATGCGGCGAACCAGCACAACAGCCGTGCACTGACCATCAGCACGGAATGCAAAGACGGCCTCGCCATCATCAACATCTCCGACGCCATCGTCGCAGGGGGCTTGGCGGAAAACAAAAAAGAGGAAGACGAAGAAGACCAGACTCTCTCCGGCCTCGGACTCAGCGCCTGTCAGGGCATCCTGCGGCAGCATCAGGGGCGGATTCTCTGGCGGCAGGACCGCAACACCGGAACCACCATCCGCGTCGAAATTCCGATCATCGCTCCGCTGCTGGAAAAAGAGAGATCGCCTGACTCTGGAGTTCCGGTCATGTGGCAACCTCAACCGTACGCTTGAGCTGGCCGCAGGCGGCGTAGATGTCCCGGCCGCGCGGACGCCGCACAAACGCCGGAATCCCCGCATCCCGCAGAATCTTCTGAAACGCCTCCACCCGCGCCGCATCCGGAGTAGTAAAATCAATTCCCGGCCCCGGATTGAGCGCGATCAAGTTCACCTTGCAGCGCAGCCCGCGCAGCAACTCAGCAACTTCCTTAGCATTCTCCGGTGTGTCATTCACGCCACCGAGCAAAACATATTCAAACGTAATCCACTCTCGCGTGCGCAGCGGAAAATCCCGCGCCGCCGCCATCAGCATTTCCAAACTCCACTTCTTGTTCACCGGCATCAGCCGCGTCCGCAGCGTATCGTTTGAAGCATTGAGAGAAATCGCCAGCTTCGGCCGGACAGTCTCCCCGCCAAACTCACGGATGCGCGGCACAATCCCCGCCGTAGAAACGGTCATCCGCCGCTCCGCAATGCCCACGCCCTCAACCAGCAGCCGCGACGCTTTGATGAAGTTGTCGTAATTCAGAAACGGCTCGCCCATGCCCATGAAAACCAGGTTGATGCGATCCTCCGGCGGCGACACCTTCTGATCTTTCAGCACAGCACAAACCTGCCCCACAATCTCTCCAGCAGTAAGGTTGCGTTTAACCCCCAGCAGCGCCGTCAAACAAAACTGGCAATCAACAGCACACCCCACCTGACTGGAAATGCAAATCGTCGACCGGGCAGGCTTTTGGGTGGCGCAGCGCTTCAGCGCTGCGATCGGCTCATCCTGTTCGGAACGGGCTTTAGCCCCCGAGGTACCTGAGCTGGAACTTTCAGCCTCCGCTCCAGCCTCCGACCCATCCCCAGCTTCCCCACCATCCCCCTCCGGCATCCAAACTGTCTCAACACTCTGCCCATCCCCAAACCCAATCAAATACCGAACCGTCCCATCCACAGACGAAAACTTCTTCTCAATCCGCGCCGCCCCAACCGAAACCCCGCTCTCAGACAGCCGCTCCCGAAACTCCTGCGGCAAAGTAGAAATCTCCGCCAAAGTTTCCACCCGCTGCCGGTAAACCGCATCCGTGATCTGCTTCGCGCGATAGCCAGGCTCACCCGCCTCGCTCACGAGCGCAGCGATCTCGTCGCGGTCCATACCGAGCAGCGATGATTTCGAAGGCTCACTCATCTCTGGTGCTTGACGTGACACTTTCTTTCGGAATGGCGTAAGAGTAAATTCCGTTTCGGGAACGTCAATTCCCAAATCCGTACTTCTCGCGGAGCCGCCCTTGGTCTGGCAGGATACATACCTCGCGACATACAGCAATTGTACGAGATTCGAGACTACCACCACGCCGTCACGATCCTCGCCAACGAATTCAAGGGCGAGCAAGTGTAGAATCTGGGGATGCGAAATCGTGCCCTTAGCAAGCCGACATCATTAATCGCAACCCCAATGCAGACCAGTTACCTAAATTACTACCGTTGCCCTAATGACGGCACCCAATGGGCTGACGCGTGGTCCTCCATGTCCAATGACAAGTGTCCCAAGTGCAATGCAGAGATTCAACCGTATCGGAGCGATAAGATCGACGCTCCTCTAGCTCATGAATTTGCAATGCAGCGTTGACCTCGCCGCCGCTTACAAAGCCGGCCCACAGATCGCACGGGTGTTAAGCGAGTACTGGTGCGGCCACGAGCTCTACTGTCCCGCGTGCGACTCCAACCGCATATTGCCATCACGAGCGAACACGCCTGCCCTCGACTTCGCCTGCCCGAAGTGCGAAGAGGTCTTTCAATTGAAGAGCTCAAGAGCCTGGAACCCAAGGAAGGTCGTCGACGCGGGATACGAGGCAATGATACGAGCAATCCGGTCCGACAGGGCTCCCCATCTCCTGCTCCTTCAATACACGAGCGAATGGTTCATCCAGAATGTAATGCTCGTTCCGAGGATGTTTTTCTCAGAGAGCGTCATCGAAAAGCGCAAGCCTCTGACCTCAACAGCCCGCAGGGCGGGATGGGTAGGCTGCAACATCCTGCTCGGTGGCATTCCCGCAGACGGGAAGATCGCGATTGTGTCGGCAGGTGTGCCGGAATCGAGGAGGCGGGTCCGACACGAGTTTGAACGAGTGAGGGGGCTGGCCAGCCTGCCCCCATCCCTGAGAGGCTGGACGGTCGATGTTCTCAACGCCATCCGTAGACTCGGGAAGCCTGGTTTCTCCTTGGAGGAGCTGTACCAACTGGAGCCGGAACTCCAGGTTGCGCACCCGGACAACCGAAATGTGCGTCCGAAAATACGCCAACAGCTCCAAGTGCTACGCGACCTGAGGATCCTCGACTTCGCAGGAAGGGGAACCTACCGGCTTCGTCCTTGAACAGACGTGGATTACCCGCAACATACTGATTCTAAATCACTAATCATCTTATTCTCGCACACCCCACCCCACCCGCCAAATGTGTAAGAATAGTGGGGTACCTTCTCGGGAAGTTCCACCCTTCGTAAAAGTCATGGTCAAAGAAGTTCGCAATATTCGCCGCCAGGTGTTGCCCCACGGGCTCACCGTCATCACCGAGCAGATGGAACACATCCGCTCGGCTTCCATCGGCATTTGGCTCGAAACCGGTTCGCGCGACGAGGCTCCGCAGTCGAACGGCATCTCCCACTTCATCGAGCACATGGTCTTCAAAGGCACCAAGCACCGCACTGCCGAGGAGATTGCCCGCCAGGTCGATTCCATCGGCGGCAACATGGACGCCTTCACCTCCAAAGAATGCATCTGCTTCAACGTCAAGGTGCTCGATGAGCACGTACCGGTAGCGCTTGATATTCTAAGCGATCTGGTCCTGCATCCCACGTTCACCGACGAAGACATCGCCCGCGAACGAGGCGTGATCCTCGAAGAGATCAAGATGGACGAGGATAATCCCGACTACCTCGTACACGAAATCTTCACCCAGAACTTCTGGAAAGATCATCCGCTGGGCAAGCCGATCCTGGGAACCAAAGAAACAGTAAAGAAATTCGAACGCCAGGCTGTGCTTGATAAGTATGCCCACAGCTTCGCGCCCGGCAATATTATCGTGGCCGCCGCCGGACATCTCAACCACGATCAGTTCGTCGATCTGGTGGTGAAGCACTTCGAGCACCTCAAGCCCGCGCAAAACGGCTTCCATTCGGCCGCGCCCAAAATCGTCCCTCGCATCGTCCTGCGTAACAAGAAAGCTCTCGAGCAGGTGCAGCTTTGCATCGGCGTGCCCGCGTATCCCATCGCGCATGAGAAGCGCTACGCCGGCTACATTCTCAACACCCTGCTCGGCGGAGGCATGAGTTCGCGCCTGTTCCAGAACATCCGCGAGCGCCAGGGCCTCGCGTACTCGATCTACAGCGACCTCAACCCCTACCGCGATACCGGATGCATGGCTGTCTACGCCGGCACTTCGCTGGCATCGGCAACCAAGGTGGTGCAGGCTGTGGTCAGTGAATTCCGCAACCTGAAGAATGAACCCGTTCCCGAGGAAGAGCTGCGCCGCTCTAAAGACCAGATGAAAGGCAGCCTGATGCTCTCGCTCGAATCGAGTACGGCGCGAATGTCAAACCTGGCCCGCCAGGAAATGTATTTCGACCGCTTCCAGGACCTCGACGAACTCGTGCAGAAGATCGAAGCCGTAACTTCCGAAGATCTGCAAAGCCTGGCCCAGGAGTTCTTCAAAACCGAATCGGTCGCCGTGACTGCGCTCGGCAATCTGAGTGGACTGAAGATCTCCCGCAATCAACTGGCCTGCTGAAAGTCGCGGTAATGCCTTGTCATCCCTAAAAGTGCTTGTCATCCCGAGCGAAGCGAGGGACCCTGGTTCTTGCCTGAGCCGTTACCGCTGCGGGCAAGCGCCAAGATCCCCCGCTTCGCGGTTGATTCATTCCGCGCTCCTGATGTAACTTTCCCTGCGCCGGCGAATCTGATCTGCGTCTGCAGGTGCGGACCTGCCGGACAACTCAACACTCACTCCAAGGAGAAGACCATGAAGAAGATTGTCGGCAGTTTGATGCTTGCTTGTATCCTGGCGGCCCCGATGGCAACGTTCGCCCAGGACAGCATGAAGGCAGACGACTCGATGAAAAAAGATGACTCGATGAAGAAAGACGATTCGGCGAAGAAAACCGACACGAAGGCCGCCAAGAAGACGAAGACCACGAAGAAAGACACGACAAAGAAGGACGACAGCATGAAGAAAGACGACACCATGAAGAAGGACACGACCAAGCCGAATTAGCCCGTCATCGTCGTCTCAAGATCGTTATCTCGAAATCGAGGCGCGGGCCCCTGCGTCCGCGCCGCTTGTTTTCTATTAGCCGCTAGCAATTGGCGGAAGGCGAAGCGGCAATTGGAGAACCCGAACCGCTTCCCGCGTTCCGACCGCCGTATCGAATGCCCCACAAGTCAATTTTCAGCCCCGTAGGACGCATTCGAGAGCACAATCCATTCAGAGTTCTTCCCGCAGAAAACTATCGCGCCACGGGCGAGATAAATCGATTTAACTTCGGGAAGGAAATTGCCCTTGCAGATTCAGCGACTTAGCGGGGAGGTTTTATAACTTTTAGTAATATACCGCGCGACCCCAAAGACCGCGCACCGGGAATCAATCACTTACAGCGAATGAAGGTGGGAGTAGCGCCGCCGTCTCGACGGCTCTCCCGCGGGCTTCGCGCCCGCGGCTCCGGTAGCCGGCCTAATGTCCAGATGCACTCAACACTTCCTCCTGCTCGTCGTCGTCGCTCCCATTATCAGCAACCTCTGCCCCAGCATCCCCAGCCAATCCAGTCTTCAGATATTGCCGCAAGCAGCGCGTGCAAGGAATATAACCATCCCGCATCGCCTCTTTCGCTGTCAACGTGCGCTGCGTAGCCTTGTCATGAATGAAAGGGCATCCCGCCACGTGAAAGAGCTTCGATCCATCCGAAACCACAACCTGCAGGTCGGGAGGTATGTTATTGGCGGGCAGCGCGTGTTGCGATTTGATGAAATTGCGGAACGTAAGCGTGTTCGTCAACTTCAATCCGCCCGCGATTAAAGCGATCGCCGCCACCGGCACCAGCCACGCCGACCAGCTCGACCATACCCTTCCCTTCACCGCCGCATTTTGCGTGAGGCGTTTCTCTAACCTCCGGCTGAAACCGGCAGGCACTTCCAGCATGCGCTCATCGCCATAAAGCTGGACTACATTGCGCGTTCCCGCCAATACCGAGGCGCAGCTCTTGCAGGTACGGAAGTGCTCGTCCATCGAAGAGCGCAGCGCCGCGTCGACTTCTCCGTCAACGTAATTCGAAACCTCGCGCCAGACTTCTTCGCAACTCGTTATATTCTTTACCATGGCTTGTTTCCCTTCTCGAATGGGAGGCGGCTGAACCAGCCCTGCTCCCACCCGGCGGCCAGCAGATCGCGCAGCATCAGCCGCGCCCGCAACAGCCGCGTCTTCACCGAAGCCACCGTGATGCCCAGGGCCTCGGCTGTCTCCTGAATGTTCAGATGTTCCATATCGCGCAGCACAAAGACCTCGCGATATTTTCGGTCGAGCGTGGCCAGCGCTTCGGCCAGCCGCTGCCGCACTTCCTTGCGCTCCAGCGCTTCCGAGGGAATCTCGCGCCAGTCGGCGAAATCCCTCGGCGCATATTCACTTTCGCCGTCGCGATGATCGTCAATGCCTTCCATATGCACAGTTCGCTCCCTTCGCCGCCGCATCAGGGCCTCGTTCACCGTGATCTGGATCAGCCAGGTGCTAAAGCGGGCCTCGGCGCGGAATTGCCGGATCTTGGCGAATGCCTTCAGCATCGCTTCCTGCACGGCGTCCTCGGCGTCCTGCTCATTGCGCAGAATGGCGAGCGCGGCGGCGTAGACCCGGCGTTCGTAGGGCCGCACCAGTTCGTAGAACAATTCACGCTCGCCGCGCTGCACCTGCAAGATAAGATCGTGCTCGCGCGCGCCGTCCGCCTGGCTCGGATTGTGGACTGTCACGACCATAAATCGATTAACCACTAAGGACACTAAGGTTCACTAAGGTCGACGGCCGGGCTTCACCTTCGTGAACCTTCGTGAACCTTCGTGCCCTTCGTGGTTTAGGCCTCTTGCCCTGCGTCAATACTCGGGATCTTTCTTCCATCCTGTAAGCATGGAGACAAAATTGTTCCAGCCGTGCAACATCACCATCACGAGATGTCCCAGCACGAATAACAGAATCGCCCACATGATGGCGAAGTGCCAGATGCGCGCGTAGTGAAATCCTCCCATCATCCAGCCCAGCCAGGAGAACTGAACCGGCTTCCACACAACGAGACCGGTCACGACCGAAAGGACGCCGAGCACGACCGCGGAAGTGTAGGCCTGCTTCTGCAGCGGGTTGTATGCTTCGCGAGCCGGCGGCTTCGGGCCGAAGAAAAAATAGTGCCGGACCATCGGCCACACGCCGGGAATGTCCCGTGGAGTAAACAAGACCTGGCGGTAGTTGCCACTGAAGACTTGGTAAGCCAGATAAAAAACTCCAGTCGCGATGTAGATCCACATGAAGGTGAGATGCCACTGCAAGGCTCCGCCGAGCCAGCCGCCGATCGCGAACGCCTTCGGCCAGTGCAGCAAGTCTTTCTGTGGAATCTTCGCGCCGAAGCTGGGGAAGGCGCGGAAAATCTGCAGGCCGCTGCCGACCATCACAAAGAGAGCGACGGCATTGATCCAGTGGCAGACGCGGACTATGAAGGGATGCTCGTAGATTGCGCGCGCCACGACCACGGTCGCTTCTTCTTCGCCCTCGGCGTTCTTTCCCTTCGGCTGAATGATCTCGATGACTGCACCGATCATGCATCTCTCCTAGGGCTGTTTTGCGCTGTGGCCTTCAAGTAGCAACCGCAATCGATTGATGGAATAGTAAGTCGAACAAATCAGACAAAAAATTGCTGTCAGCGTGTCCGGTCGGTACTTGGCAAGCCCCGCGAGGTCACTCCAAGGGATCCAATAGAGTTCAATGGCAAAATAAGGCCACGACAAGATCGCGGCAACAATCCCACACGCGTTTCCGACTCGCAGATTGAACAGAGACAAAACGCATGCAACTGCAAACAGAATCGCGCCACCGGTTGCAATGTGTATGAGTCTTAAGTGATAGATGATGGGTTCCCCGCCATAGAGGCCGTCGAAATATCCAAAAAAAGCAAATGCTGTAATCGCATAAACACCGGCTGAGATCATCTTCCGTTTCATGTCAGTTTCGATACCGTGCTACAGCCCGTAAAACCACGAATAGCCCTGGTCTTCCCAGTAGCCGGCTTTGTCCAGCACGTGCGAGACTTTCAAATCCGTTAAATACTTGGCCTGCTTGTAGCCGATCTTGGTGGGAATCTGCAGACGCAGCGGCGCGCCGTGCTGCCTGGTCAGCGGCTGCTCGTACATTTCGTAGCACAGCAAGGTCTGCGGATGCAGCGCCGTCGCCAGGTCGAGCGATTCGTAATAGTCGTCGGCGCATTCGACCGTGATAAAACGCGCCGTGGGATCAGCGCCCACCAGTTGCAGAAAATCGGAGAGCCGCGCACCCCCAAAGCGCCCAATCACATCCCAGCCTTCGACGCAGATGTGGCGCGTGTTCTGCCGGAAGCGCGGCAGGGCCTGCACCTGCGCCAGCGTGTAGTCCCCCGGCTTCTGCACCGCTCCGGTGACGGTCAGGGTCCACTTATCGAAATCTACTCCGGGATCGTCGACGTCATAGCCGTTGATGGGAAACTTCGCCGGCGGAGTGAGATCGGCGTCATCGAAGGTCGGAGCCAGATGAGCGGAGCGGAAAAGGCGCGCCGAAGCCCAGTCGCTGAACCCTAATCCCTTCTTCAACAAACCTTCCTGCAGGCCGGGAATGGCGAATGCGCCCAGCGCTAGCACGGGCGTCAGCTTAAGCAATTCGCGGCGGCTGTTCTGCCGGAACTTCTTTTTGTCCATTTTTGTTTCGTGATCGTTCATTTTTGCGATTATCGTTTTTCACGAATTCGCTTTCTTAGATTGGCACAAGCCTGGCTAACATTCCGCATTCATGGGATTCGCGAGACTCTCCGAAGTTTCGTGACCGACCTTTGTGGAGAATCATAACTCTTTAGAGTCGGGCGTGAGCGTTTTGCTGGCCTTTGGAAAACTTTCGAGGCATACTGGCCGAAGCGCAATCCTCTCACTGGAGCAACCTGGTTTCCGGCAATGTGGGATATGAACACCATCGTAGGGAAAGAGGATCGCGACCCTATGGCAGAACCTGGAAGGCGCGCGCCCTACGACCCCAAACAACGGAAATTGATGCTGGGCTCGCTGTGTCTGCTGCTACTGGCCTTGGGCATTGTGATTTGGCGAAACCGCGATTTCTGGTTTCCGGATTCTCAGGAAGACGCGCAAGAAATGGAATCGGATCAGCCGCTGGAGAATGCAGGTTCGCCCCCAGCCAAGGCTGCTCCGGTACGGCCTTCAGTGGCGACGGGCAAGCCTGTGGCAGCGGCCAAGCTGAAGCGCCATACTCTGACCAACCAGGCCTCATCGGCGGCCGCAACCAAAGCCCCTGCGCCGCAAAGTCCTCCGGCACCAGCGGTCACGACCACGCGAACGATATTGCCTCCCGTGGAAATGGAGGTTGTGGCCGGGGACACGCACCGCACCATTCGTCCGGGGAGCAGTTCCGTGCGCGTAAGCCTGCAACCAGGCGCGCCGGCGCAACCGGTCACCGATGCTGGCAATGCCGGCGATACGACGACGGCGGCGAAAGTAACGAGCAATGCCGCTGAGCGCGTGGAGATGTCGACCGACGCGTCTGAGATCGTGACCCGTCCGGTGCGGCCCAACTATCCGCTGCTGGCGCGGCAGATGAAGGTCGAGGGCTCGGTGATTCTGCTGGCTCTAATCGGCAAAGATGGAGTCATCCAGAATCTGCGCCTGGTGAGCGGTCCGCACATTCTTGCGGGGGCGGCCGAGGATGCAGTCCGGCAGTGGAAGTTCAAGCCGCACTTTGAGGGCGGCGAAGCGGTTGAGACTCAGGCTAAGATTACCGTCAACTTCACAATCTCGACCAACTGACGGTGTTCGGTCTGCCAGGGCCGGTCTCCGGCGGAAGCCTTACACCTGAGACCCGAGACCTGATACAACAGCCTCCATGTCAAAATTCCTGTTTACCATGCTGCCGGCGAATGACCTGGGCTTGCCGACTCGGCTTGCGCCTATCGCGCGAGCGCTGGCTGATCGCGGGCACGACGTTGCCGTGTTCAATCCTGCGCCGGCGCCTGCGAAGCTGATCGAGGATGCGGGGTTGAGAAACCTTCCCATGCCATCGCGCGCTATGCCAGATTCCTCAACCGACTTCGCGCAGGTGAGCTTGGCCTGGGATGTGGAGCACATGTTTGGCGCCGCGTTTGGAAGTGAGGAATTTGTGCGGGCGTCTACGGCGCTCCACGTCGATGTGGTCCGCGATTTCAATCCCGATGTGGTTGTCGATTCGTTCGGACTGTTCTCGTGCCTTGCCGCGCGCATTCTGCGGGTGCCGCTGGTGAGCGTGCTGCAGGGGAACTTTCATCCGGAGAGCGATGGGTTTGTATGGTGGAAAGGCGAGCGGCCGGCGGGATTACCCAGCGCGGCCGCGGCAGTCAACAGAGTGGCTGCGGAAAACGGCGTGGCGCCGGTCGGGCGCTCAGTCGATCTGCTGGGGGGCGATCTTTCCCTGATCGTGGGCACGCCGGAAACCGATCCTCTGCCCGCCAGCGCGAGCGCCACTTACATTGGACCCATCGTCTGGCAGCGCGGCAATGCAACTTTGCCCGACTGGGTTGCGGCGCTCGGCCGCGACCAGCCTGTGGTATGGGTCTACTCCGGTAACCCAAGGTATGGCGGCAGCGTTTCGACTCCCATTGACTCGATCGTGGTGATTCGCGCGGCCATCACGGCCTTGGGTGATGCGCCCGTGCAAGTAGTGCTGACCACCGGCCACCAGGAGGTGCCGAACGAAGTTGGCAGGTTGCCATCCAACTTTCATCACGCCGCTTATCTGCCGGGGATGGCGATGGCCGAACGTTCGGACCTGATGGTGCATCATGGCGGTCACAGCTCGGTGATGACAGGATTATCTGCCGGAACGCCGGCGGTGATCATCCCGACTATCACGGAGCGTGAGAGCAACGCGCGTCGGCTTGCGGCGTTAGGCGCGGGCGAGATTGTGATGCCCGTCGACGGGATCGGTGGTGAAAAGCAAATCGAAGTAACCGAATTCAGCGCCAAGGTGCACCGCGTTCTGGAAGAACCCGGCTATCGCGCGGCGGCGCGACGGGTCGCGGAATCCATGCGCGAATTTGGCGGAGCGCGTGAGGCGGCTGACAGAATCGAGCGGTTTGCTGATTCGAGGAAAAATGCTACGACATGACAGCTGAAGCCAAAGGCTGGCTCCAAATAATGAGCGCCTCGATCTCTTTTCGAGGTCGAGGCGCCCGGGCAGCCCTCCCCCAGAACTGCTCATCTGCGAAAATAAAGGCGGGGCCAAAATTTGCAAATGGCACTCTCGTGCCATCCCCCTGCCCTAAAGTGCCATCCCTGCTATGCAACGGCTGGGCAAGCCTTTGAGCTGGCTTTAGCGGAGGATTCCCGGTTCTGCCGCGGGCCAGCCCCTCTAGAGTTGGCAAGCATTTTGCCGATGGATAGATCAGCGGCATTGCTCCGCGACCAATATGTCAGTCTTTCAGGATCCTGAGACTTACCGCGATGTCCTCAACGGCCTGCAAATCGGCGTAAGCGTACTCGATCTGGAGAAAAAAATTGTTTTCTGGAGTGACGGCGCGGAACAAATCACGGGCTATGCGCGGATCGATGTGCTGGGGCACTCCTGCAACGACAATATTTTCCTGCATTGCAAAGAAATCAGTTGTGAGATGTGCGGCGAGAAGTGCTCGAACGCAGCGGCACTGCACGACGGCAAGCCAGTGGAAACGAGGGGCCTTCTTCACCACAAATCAGGACATCGCACGCTGGTGCGCGCCTGGGCAATCCCACTGCGGGATCGGTACGGCTCGATCATCGGAATCATTCAAACCTTTCAAGGTGAATTTGCCGTGGCTGGCCCTGACTTGAACGACCGCAGCATGAAAGAACACGGCTGTCTGGATGACACGACGGGGTTGCCGAATCGGGCGATGATGCACTCGCATCTGCGGGAAAAGCTGAGGACGTTCGCCGAGTTGGAAATCCCCTTTGGCATTGTGTGTGTGCAGGCCCATGAACTGGACATGTTCCGGGCCCGGTACGGGCAAGAGGCGAATAAATCCATCTTGCAGGCGCTGGCTCGAACCTTGAGAAATGCGGTGTGGCCCACGGATTTTGTAGGGCGCTGGAGTGAAGACCAGTTTCTGGTGATCTTGATCGGGTGCGGCGAGTCTGCGTTGCAAGCCATCAGCGAGCGCATTCTCAGGACGACCGCCAGCGCCGCTATCGAATGGTGGGGAGAGGAATTGTCGGCGGCGGTGTCGATGGGCCGGGCTGCGGTTGTGAGCGGGGATAGCGTCGAATCGATTCTGCACCGAGCACAGCAGTCGCTCGGCGGGAATCAAGCGCTGTCAGTCCGCGCCTCCGCCGCGTCCGGTGTTAGTCCGACGTCGAGGATGTAAACGAGACGATCTGATTATGTTCGCAATCATTGGCATTGTCGTGGTGTTCGGCTGCGTCGTGGGCGGCTATCTGATGGAGCATGGAAATCTCCGCGTGCTGCTTCAGCCGGCGGAGCTGCTTACCATCGGCGGCGCGGCTATCGGCACCATCCTCATCGCCAACCCGCTGCACATTCTCAAACAGATTGCCGGCGGCCTGGGGGGCGTCTTCGGCAGTTCCAAATACACCAAGGAGGCTTACATCTCTTCGCTGAAGATGATGTACGAGTTGCTGAACAAAGCTCGCAAAGACGGGCTGATGGCACTGGAGGGCGACGTGGAAGAACCGGACAAGAGTCCGCTGTTTGCCAAAGCGCCCGCCGTTTTCAAGAACCATCACGTTCGGGACTTCGTGTGCGATTCGCTACGCATGGCGATTACCGGGGTGGACGCTTTCGATCTGGACCAGATGCTGGATCTGGATCTGGAGGTGCAGCATCGCGACGCTGAGCAGCCTACGGCGGCTCTTGCAAGTGTGGCTGACTCCTTGCCAGGTCTCGGCATTGTGGCAGCGGTGTTGGGCATCGTGATCACCATGAGCGCGATGGGCGGCCCTCCGGAAGAGATCGGGAAAAAAGTGGCGGCGGCGCTGGTGGGTACGTTCCTGGGCATTTTGCTCTGCTATGGGTTGGTGGGTCCCATCGCGGCAAATATGGTCAAGCTCGCAGACGACGAGCATGCCTATCTTTATGTGCTGCGCGTTCTGATCGTGTCTTTCCTGAAGGGCACGGCTCCAATCATGGCGGTGGAAGTGGCGCGGCGCGCGATTCCGGGTCACGTGCGTCCATCATTCAAGGAAGTGGAAACAGCCTGCCGCAACAAAGGCGCGGCAGACGATAGCGCAGCCGCACCCGAAGCGGCGGCCGCCACGGCCGCCGGATAAATCAGAATGGACAAGACTCGTCCCATCATCATTCTCAAGAAAAAAAGCGCCCACGGCGGCCATCACGGCGGCGCATGGAAGGTCGCTTATGCTGATTTCGTCACCGCGATGATGTCTCTGTTCATCGTTCTATGGCTGCTCAGCGCCAGCAAGCCCATTCAGGAGGCGGTGGGTGGATATTTTAGAGATCCGAACGGCACTGCTTCGAAGAAGGGATCGACTCTGGCCGGCACCGGCGAAAATCTCATGCTGACCAAAGACAACATGCCCAAGCTCAAGGACCAGCTCGAGCAAAAAATCCATGAGATGATCGACTTCGAAAAACTTAAGAACCACATCGAGATGACGGTCACAAGCGAAGGCCTGCGGATTGAACTGATGGAGTCCGCTTCCGGAACGTTATTCGATATTGGCAGCCCCAAGCTGAATGCCGATGGCAGCGAGGTGTTGATCGCGCTGGCAGAGGAAATTGGCAAGCTGCCCAACAAGGTCTCGATCGAAGGGCATACCGACTCCAAGCCTTATTCCACCTCTGGCAACTACAGCAACTGGGAGCTTTCCACCGACCGCGCCAACGCTGCCCGCCGCCTGATGGAGGCGAACGGGCTCCAGCCCAACCAGGTCAGCCAGGTGCGCGGCTTTGCCGATCAGCGTCTCCGCAAAATCGAAGATCCACTCGACCCTTCCAACCGGCGCATTTCACTAATCGTGCAATACATGTTCAAAAATAACGATGAGGAGGATGCGAAACCCTCTGCCGTTGACGAGCTTAAGAAGGCAGGCGAAAAAGCAGGGCAGCTAGCAGTTAGCCATTAGCGATGAACAATAATGGCGGTAGCTAATCACTAAATCGCCAACTGTCTTGCCAACAGTCAATTGCTACTTTTGTGCCAGAAGAAAAATCAGCTCACGTCCCAGCTCTTAGGCACATTCACGTAAGAACGATCCAGAGCCGCGATCGACGGGCAGCCGAGCAGCCGCAGCGTGCGTTCGAGGTCGGCCCGCAGGATCTCGATCGCGCGATCGACACCTGCTTCACCCGCCGCGGCCAGGCCATAGGCGTAGGCGCGTCCGCAGAGCACGGCGCGGGCTCCCATCGCGATGGCCTTGGCGATGTCGGTGCCGCGGCGAACGCCTCCATCCATCAGCACTTCGATGCGGCCCTGCACGGCTTCCACCACCTCGGGCAGCGCTCGCAGCGCCGCTGGAACTCCATCCAACTGCCGGCCGCCATGGTTTGAAACCGAAATCGCCGCGACTCCTTCATCCACGGCGCGCCGCGCATCGTCGGCGGTCAGCACACCTTTGATGACGATGGGACCTTTCCAGATTTCTCTAATCCAGCGCAGGTCTGCCCAGGTTGGCGTGGATTCCGCCAAAGCGGCATTGATATCAACCAGCGGCATCTGCCCCTTGCCTGGAATGATCACGTTCGGAAGCCCGGGCAATCCGCCGTCAGCTAAGTAACTGATGAGCCAGCCCGGACGGGAAAGAATTTGTGGAAGATACGGGATTTTTTCGAACACTCCGCCGCTGATTAGCTCCTTCAATCCGTTGCGGTAATCGCGCTCGCGGATTCCAGACACCGGAGTATCAATGGTGACAACCAGCGCAGAAAATCCCGCCACGCGCGCTCTCTCAATAGTGGCCTCGGCTGCTCCGCGGCCGCCCATCAGATAGAGCTGATAAAAAACGGGTCCGGAGGAACCTGCTCTTACGTCCTCGAGCTTGTGTCCGGAAATCGTCGAGAGAATATAGCCGGTCCCAGCCTTGCCCGCGGCCCGCGCTGCTGCAACTTCGCCCCCAGGATGCATCATCCGGCTGTAGCCGACCGGCGCCAGCAAGAACGGGAGAGCAAGATCGAAACCCAGAACGCGAGTTCGCAAATCGCACTGCGGCACCGCGACCGCATGGCGCGGCCGAAAAGTAATGTCGTTAAATATCCGGCAATTTTCGCGAAGGGTAACTTCGCCTTCGGCGCCGCCGTCCAGATAATCAAACACGGGTTTCGGCAACCTCTGGCGTGCCATGGGCCGGAAGTCTTCGACGCAAACGACCTTGGGTGACGCCACGGAGCGGGATGCTCTTGTCATCTTGCGGTTCCAATATCTCGAATCTTGAAGCAGCCGGATATCGTAACACTGGGCGCTGCGGTAACGGGATGGAAATTACTTTCTTCGTCGTTGCCCCCAGCGTCGCGGGCGAGACGCCCCTCGACAGCCGCGGGCGGGACGGCGGCGCTACACGCTTCGTTCGCGAACGTACATTGCTGTCGGACGTCCCTTATACGTTGCGCGAGCGAATTCTTGATATCCACATTTCACCGCGACCCGGATTGAAGCAAGATTCTCGGGGGAGATGATGCAGGCCGTCCGCGCCATTTGAAAGTGCACATCGCCCCAGGCAACAGCCGCGCGTACAGCTTCGGTTGCGTAGCCTCTGCCGTGGGCTCGCGAGGCCAGCACCCACCCGCTTTCGGGGATGCCTTTCAGCGACGGCTCCAGATCACGCTTGTAATCGGCGAATCCAATCTCTCCGACAAAGTTGCCCGTGGCTTTCTCCTCCGCCACCCAATAGCCGAAGCCAAGCAAAGACCAATGGCCCACGTAACCCAGCAACCTCCTCCAGGATTCTTCTTCGGTAAGGGCTTTGCCGCCTGCGAAGCGAGTGACCTCGGGATCCGCCCACATCGCGGCGCAATGTTTGAAATCGTCAAGCTGGTGGCCGCGGAGCTTAAGCCGCTCGGTCTCGAGAATCGGTACCGGCACCGATGGATGAATGGAATCAGGCATGGCAGCAGTTTATCCCCTCACGTGCGATTCCAACATTTGGAATCTTGAAGAGGCCGAGATCTTGCCCTTGACCTCCGCCGCCGTAACGATGAAATTCAGCCCGAAAACGTTGGTAACTTGGAGCGATCGGCCGTTGGGTTCAAAATCACAGATGGATGCCGTGTCCCTGCTACCGGAGGCGCGGCGGGATTGTGTCTTCACTTCAGGTGCGAGTCATGTCAGCAATCAGGCTTGAAAAAGCAGGAGTTAGCTTTAGCATCGGCGGGCAGAGCGGGCCGGTCACACTCGAAGTTCGCACTCACCACGACACCATTGCGGCTCTGCGAGGCGGCCAAATCAGCTTCGAACTGCTGAATGGAATCACCCTCGCGCAGGCAAAGAAGCTTGTGGATGTGCTGAACGAGCACGTAGTCACGGTGCTGGTGACTACGGTGTCGGATGACCAGCGGGCCGACTTGCGGAAAGTAGCGGCAGCTTCCGAGGTTGCATCGCTACCCTAATCTTCAGATGGCAGCTATGGACGACCCTAAAGGGGCACGTTTCGGGCGCTACCAGATCCTGACCGAGTTGGGACGGGGAGCCATGGGTGTTGTCTACCGGGCGCACGATCCTAACATCAACCGAGTCGTGGCGGTGAAGACCATTTCCATGGCCGGCCAACCGCCGGAAGAGGAACTGGAGTATCGCGAGCGCTTCTTCCGCGAAGCCGAAGCTGCGGGCCGCCTCTCGCATCCTGGAATCGTGACCGTCTTCGACATGGGCGAGGAACCGGAGACGCGCGCTCCCTACATCGTGATGGAGTTTGTCGGAGGACAATCCCTCGACAAGCTGCTGGCGCACGACGATCACAGGTTGCCGGTAGAGACGGCATTGCGGCTAACCCACGAACTGGCGGAAGCGCTCGATTGTGCCCACGCACAAGGTGTGGTTCACCGCGATCTGAAGCCCGGCAATATTCTAATCACGGAAGATGGTCGCGCTAAGATCGCCGATTTCGGAATAGCCAAACTAAACCTCTCCAACCACACTCTGTCGGGACGCGTGTTGGGCACGCCCGCTTTCATGTCACCCGAACAATTGAATGGCGATGTCGTGGATGGACGGTCGGATTTATTTTCACTGGGCGTGATCCTATACACCGTCCTGACCGGCTACCGGCCGTTCCAGGGCAACAGCGCCCTTACGGTTGGCTTCAAGGTGGTCAACCGCGAGCCCGTGCCCGCAACCGTTCTTAATACTGACCTGCCGCCCGGACTCGACTACATCATTAGGCGAGCCATGGCCAAAGATCCCGCCCAGCGCTATCAGACCGGCATGGAAATGGCGGGGGATATTCAGGCGCTGCGGGAAGGAAGAGATCCGCGGACTAAGGCGCAGCAGTCGCCTTCGGACCCTGCCGGTACCGCGCAAACCGCGAATGAAGCCCTGACAACGGCAGCCCTGGCCCCGCTGAAGCTTGCTCCTAAATCTTCCTCAGGCACTCGCTCTGTGCCCATCGAGCGCCGGGCAGCAGAGAATCTGCTGGAGAATATGCGCAAGAAGTCTTTCGCAGGCGCCTTGCTCCTGCTGGGACTTGTGGTCTTTGGACTGCGGATCAGTACTGTTCTTTGGCCCCATACGGCACCGCCGCAGAGTGTGGCAAGTACAGCAATCACCAAACCGCTACCCTCTACGGAAACGAAGCCGTTACCCCGCGCAGAAGAGGCTGCCCCCGTCAAAACCGAGGCGGCACCGGCCGCGCATAAACCGCGGAAGGCAGCGGTCCGACCTCGTCCGTCAACTGCGAAAGCGGCGGTCCCCGACGCAGCGCCTAGCGCACCAGTCTCTCCGTCCCTGCTGGAAATCGAGGTGGAACACAAATTCGCGGATGCCAGTTTGTCGATCTGGGTGGATGATAATTTGACTTATACGCACACGCTGGAAGGAGTCGATAAGAAGCATTTGATCGTGTTTCACCAGGTGCAGGGCCATGAATTCCATGCCATGCAGATCTCGCCTGGAAATCATGTTGTCCGGGTGCAGGTGAACTCGGGTGGCGCGAACGGCGAGCAGTCCGGTACTGTGGCTGGCGAGTTTGTCAGCGGGAAAGAAAAGATGCTGCACATCCATTTTACGAAGCAAGGCAAGATCGATTTAAGCCTGGAGTAGGTCCCAGCCACGGAACGCGATTGACGGACAGAAATTAACGTACTACCATAAAGGCGTCATGATTTCCCTGACCCACCACCGCCACCATCATCACGATGCGATCATCGTGTCGGCGGGGGACGGCGGATAAGAAACGTACAGCAATAATCCGAAATCCAAGCCCGCTGACGCGAACCTTGCATCAGCGGGATTTTTGTTTCTGCTGGGACTGTTGAGACGGGCGTGGATCGAGACGATGAAACAACAGGAAGTTGCCGTGGAGATCGACTTCGACAAAATGCAAGGCCTGGTTCCCGCTGTGATTCAGGATGCCGGCTCCTCGGAGTTGCTCATGCTGGGCTTCATGAACCGCGAAGCCTTGCAGGCGACTTTGCGGACGGGCTTCGTCACGTTCTACAGCCGCACCCGGCAGAAGTTGTGGACCAAAGGGGAAACATCCGGCAATCGCCTGGAAGTCATCGCAGCATGGACAGACTGCGACCGCGACACGATCCTGTTGCGCGTCCGCGTGTCAGGCGAAGGCAAGGTCTGCCACACGGGTTCACGATCCTGCTTCACTAAGGAACTGCCGGTGGTCGAGGCTCCACTGGCGGCGGCGTCGACAGCAAAAGAGGAACGACGATGAAACTTCGTCTGGGCATTCCCAAAGGAAGTTTGCAGGAAGCGACGCTCAGCCTGTTCACACGCGCCGGGCTGCGTGTCTATACCAATGCGCGGTCCTACTTTGCCTCCACCGACGATCCTGAAATCGAATGCATGCTCATTCGTGCGCAGGAGATGGCGCGCTATGTCGAACACGGCGCACTCGATGCCGGCCTGACCGGTCTGGACTGGGTGCTCGAAAGCGGCCTCGAGGTGGTCAGCGTTACCGACCTGATCTATTCGAAACAAAGCATGGGCAAGGTGAAGTGGGTGCTGGCCGTGCCCGAGGATTCGGGCTTTCAGAAACCGGAAGATCTTGCAGGCCGCATCGTTGCCACCGAGTTGGTGAGTTTCACGAAGAACTATTTTGCCAGCCGTAACGTCGCGGTGCGGGTTGAATTCTCCTGGGGCGCGACCGAAGTGAAACCGCCGTTGCTGGCCGACGCCATCGTCGAAGTCACGGAGACCGGCGGTTCGCTGCGCTCCAATCATTTAAGAATCATCGAAACCATTCTGGAGTCGAACCCGCAGCTGGTCGCAAACAAGGCGGCCTGGGCCGATCCCCTGCGGCGGCGCAAGATTGAAAATCTCTCTGTAATGCTCTGCGGAGCTATGGCTGCGCAGGGCCGGGTCGGCCTGATGCTGAATGTGCGCAAACCAGATTTAGCCGCCGTTCTTGCTCTGCTGCCGGCTTTGAAAAATCCCACCGTCGCGCCCCTGGCCGATGGCGAGTGGGTTGCTGTCAACACCATCATCGAAGAACAGGCCGCGTGGACGCTGATTCCGAAACTGAAAGAAGCGAACGCCCAGGGGATCGTCGAATATCCACTGAACAAGGTGGTGATGTGATGCGGATTCTTGTGGGTCCTAAGAAAGACAGGTTTGTGCGCGAGCTTGAGGAACGCGGTGCGACCGATTTGGCCAAGGTAGAGCGGGTGGTGAAGCGCATCGTGAGCACTGTGCGGCGCACCGGGGATCGATCTTTACGCCTTTATGCGTCGAAGTGGGACGGACTGGGGAAAGATGAAGCTCTGCGCGTGCCCGAGGCTGAACTGCGTGCGGCCTGGCAACGAACTCCGCCGGAGTTACAAAGCGCGATCACCCAGGCCGCGGAAAACATTCGCCGCTATTGCGAGTGGCAGAAGCCGGAGGAGTGGCGGCGCGAGATTCATCCCGGAGTTTGCGTGGGCCAATTCGTGCGTCCTCTTGAATCGGTGGGCTGCTATGTTCCGGGAGGCCGCTATCCGTTGCCTTCGACCTTGCTGATGACAGTGATTCCTGCGCAGGTTGCGGGCGTCCCGCAGATTCGGGTGGTGTCGCCGCGACCCGCGCAGGCAACATTGGCTGCGGCTGCATTTCTCGGCGTGCGCGAGTTCTATCGGGTCGGCGGAGCGCATGCGATCGCCGCTCTTGCCTATGGAACACAGAGCATTCCGCGTGTGAGCAAGATCGTGGGTCCCGGCAACCGCTACGTGACGGCTGCGAAGAGACTGGTTGCATTCGATTGCGCCATTGAGTTTCTGGCGGGTCCCACCGAAGCGGTGATCATCAGCGAAGAAGGTGATCCCGTTTTCATCGCGTGCGATATGGTGGCGCAGGCTGAGCATGATCCCGACGCGCTCTGCGTGTTCATTACGAGTTCGCGTAAATTGGCGAAGGCTGTCCAGGCAGAATTGCAGCGGCGCACGCGGACAAATCCAATTGCCGCGAAGTCGCTCTCCCGTCGTGGCGCCATCCTTTTGGTTGCGTCTCTTGATCAGGCGGTCGAGACCGCGAACCGCATTGCTCCCGAGCATCTCACTCTGCCGGCGTCCCTTGCGCCGGCAGTGCAAAATGCCGGCTCGATTTTTCTGAATGAATTCACGCCTCAAGCCGCAGGCGATTACATCTCGGGTACGAATCATGTGTTGCCTACGGGAGCGATGGCACGCGTGCGCGGCGGCCTAAGCGTTTTGGATTATGTCCGAGTGATTGCCTGCCAGGAAGTATCCAGCGAAGGTATGCGCCGAATCGGGCCACCGGCCATTACGCTCGCTGAAGCCGAGGGCTTGCGGGGGCACGCAGAATCGTTGAGCGTGAGGTGCTCGCATGCTTGAGGCCCGTGCCGCCGTGAAGAGCCTGCACGCCTATCGCCCGCCGCTGGCGGGCCGTCAGGGACTGCGTCTTGATTTCAATGAGAGCACAATCGGATGTTCTCCGCGCGTGCTGGCACGCTTGCGCCTGCTTGACGCTGAAGCCCTGGCGCGCTATCCCGAGCGCGAGCCCGTCGAACGCGAGGTTGCAACTTTTCTCGGACTCGATGCGGCCCAGGTTCTCCTCACCAACGGAGTAGATGAGGCCATTCATCTGCTGTGCTCGACTTATCTCGATCCCGGCGACGAAGCGATCATCGTCGTGCCCACGTTTGCCATGTATGCCCTCTTCGGTCAGGCCGAAGGCGCGCGCCTGGTGCAGGTTCTTGCCGGCGAGAACTTCCGCTTTCCTCCCGAAGACCTGCTTTCGCGGATCAGCCCACGCACGCGGCTCATCGCGGTGGCGAATCCGAATAATCCCACGGGAACGGCGGTAGCCTGCGATGTTCTGCTTCAGATCGCACGTACCGCGCCCTATGCGGCAATCCTGGTGGACGAAGCCTATTTCGAGTTTCACGGAGAGACGATCCTCGATTCCGGCCCGTTGCCAGCCAACCTTTTCGTGACGCGAACGTTTTCGAAGGCCTACGGGCTGGCGGGCCTGCGCATCGGCATTCTCGCCGGTGTCCCTGAACAGATAGAAATGGTGCGCCGCGTCGCGTCGCCCTACAACGTGAACGCAGCAGCGCTGGCGGTGTTGCCGGAGGCGCTCCGAGATCAGGAGTACGTGCACAACTATGTTGCCGAGGTGCAGCGCGGCCGCGGGTTGTTGGAGCAGGAACTCAGAAGTCTGGGACTGCACTACTGGCCGAGCCGCGCCAACTTTGTGCTGGTCCGCATCGGACCCGACCATGCAGAATTCGTTCAGGGTTTGCGCACGCGCGGAATTCTCGTACGCGACCGGAACACCGATCCCGGATGCGAAGGCTGCGTCCGCCTGACCGTAGGCTCTCAGGAACACACGCGGGCTCTGATTGCGGCGCTGCGCGATGTGATCGCAACACTCGGAGACCACCATAAGGTGAAGGCGTGAGAAAAGCGAATCTGCACCGCAAGACCGCGGAAACCGAGATCCGGATTGCGCTGACGCTTGAAGGTCGGGGGAAATATGAGGTCTCGACGGGAATCCGGTTTCTTGATCACATGCTGGAGCTTTTTGCGCGGCACGGCGCATTCGATCTGAAGCTCGCCGCCGTGGGCGACCTGGATGTGGATCAGCATCACACCGTGGAAGATGTTGGAATCGCTCTGGGCGAAGTCTTCGACCGGGCATTGGGAGATCGCCGGGGCATTCTACGCGCCGGTTATTTCGTCATGCCCATGGATGAAACGCTTGGTTTAGCGGCAGTCGATTTCGGCGGACGCGCGGCTGCGGTCGTCGATACTAAGGTTCGCGCGGTGCGGGTGGGAGACCTGCAGGTGGAATTAGTGTCCGATTTCTTCGAGGGCTTCGCTCGTGGCGCGCGCGCCAACGTCCACGTCCGCGTGCTCTACGGACGATCCAGCCATCACAAGATCGAGGCGCTCTTCAAAGCCTTCGCGCGAGCCCTGCGCGTGGCTTGCTCCCGCGATCGTCGCCTGGGCCGCATGCTTCCAAGCACCAAGGGTCTTCTATGATCGCCATCGTAGATTACGGCGCGGGCAATCTGAATTCCGTGAAGAAGGCTTTCGACTATCTCGGCGCTGAAATCGTCGTGACGAACTGGTCCGAAACTTTGGCGGCGGCGGACAAGATCGTACTCCCCGGTGTCGGACATTTTTCTTCCCTGCGTGCATTCGACACGGGTCTGAGCGAAGCCCTGCTCCGAGCCGCAGCCATGGGCAAGCCGCTTCTCGGAATTTGCCTGGGAATGCAGTGGCTATTCGAAGGTAGCGAGGAGTGCTCCGAAATTGCAGGGGCACACATTTTTCCGGGCAGATGCCGGCAGTTTCCGTCGTCAGTAAAGTCGCCCCATGTCGGCTGGAATTCTTTAACAGTCCAAGAGGGCTCACGCTTGCTGCGCGGCATCCCACAGGACTCGTTTGTTTACTACACGCACTCCTTCCATGCGCCGCTGAGCGACGCGACTACCGCGGTGACTGAATATGGACGACAGTTTGCCGGCGCCGTCGAGCGCGACAATATTTTTGGAGTGCAGTTTCATCCCGAGAAATCAGGCGACGTGGGGCTCGCCATTCTAAGGAACTTCTGCGAGGTCTGAAGTGTTGACTAAGCGCATCATCGCCTGCCTCGACATGGATGGTGGCCGCGTCGTGAAGGGCGTGCGCTTCAAGAATCTGCGCGACGCCGGCGATCCGGTGGAATGCGCCACGGCCCACGCCCGCAGCGGCGCCGACGAAATCGTCCTGCTCGATATAACCGCAACCAGTGGAAGCCGCAATACTCTACTCGATGCTGTCCGCGTCACAGCGCGCTCTTTATTCGTTCCGTTTACCGTGGGCGGAGGAATTCGCCAGCTCGAAGATGCAGCCGCGGTTTTCGATGCGGGCGCGGACAAGATTGCCATCAACTCCGCCGCCGTGCGCGACCCCTCATTAATCGGCAGGATCGCCGGACGCTTTGGCTCGCAGGCGGTGGTGGTCGCGATCGATGCCAGAAAAACTGACCGCTCTACCGGAGGAGGTTTTGAAGTGTACGTCTCCGGAGGACGCGTACCCGCGGGCCGCGACGCGATTGAGTGGGCCCAACAAGCGGCCGCCTCCGGAGCGGGAGAGATCCTGCTGACTTCGATGGATCGCGATGGAACTCAATCCGGGTTCGACTGCGAACTCGTGCGCGCCGTGGCCGAGGCGGTTTCCATTCCGGTGATCGCTTCAGGAGGCGCGGGATCGTCGCGCGATTTTATTGATGTGTTTCGCGATGGCCGCGCCGACGCGGCTCTGGCGGCTTCCATCTTTCACTTCGGCCTCGAGAACATCGCAGAACTGAAGCGCGAACTCCACCATGCCGGCATAGCGGTGAGGTGGCCATGCTGATTCCCGCGATCGACCTCATGGACGGCAAGATTGTGCAGCTGGTGCAGGGCGAGACAAAAGCGCTCGAGTTCGACAACTTCGATTATTGGATCGAGCGCTTCTCCAAATATCCGATCGTGCAGTTGATCGACCTCGACGCGGCGCGGGGCGGCAGGAGCAACAGGGTAATTGTGAATCAGATTGTGCAGCGGTTGAATTGCCAGGTCGGCGGCGGCATTCGGAACGTCGATACCGCGCGAGAGATTCTGCAAGCCGGTGCGCGCAAGGTGATTCTCGGTTCCTCCTTAATAAAGGACGCCAAGATCGACACGCACTTCGCCGCTACGCTGGCGGATTCGCTCGGTACGGCGGCTCTTGTCTTCGCGCTCGATTCCCGGGGTGGCCGGGTTGCAAGCGACGGCTGGCGCAGGCAAACCGCCGTCACCGCGTTCGACATGATTCGGGCGCTCGAACCATTCTGCGAAACTTTTCTTTATACCCACATCGATACCGAAGGGCTGATGGGCGGGATCCCCATGGAAACGGTGAGCGCGATCCGAGAAGCCACATCGCGGCGATTGGTAGTCGCCGGTGGTATTACGACACGGCAGGAAATCGACCGCCTCGACGCGCTCGGGATGGACGCCGTCGTCGGCATGGCGCTGTATTCAAGCAAGCTTTCGGCGTAACCAAGTAGTCTGGCAGTTACCCTGACATGTCTTACCTCAGATCACGAACCTGATTCGTTGATAGAATAGCCGCCGTGACGATGTCCGGTGAGAAGTCGAGCGCGGCTATCAAGGAAGGCGTGATCAAGGAGATCGATGTGCTCTGGATCACCGCAGGCCTCGGGTGCGACGGCGATACCATTGCGATGACCGCGGCCACTCAGCCCAGCATCGAGGAAGTTGTTCTTGGCGCCCTACCCTGGACTCCCAAAGTAAATCTGCACAATCCCTTTCTGGCGCTCGCCAACGGCGACGACTTTCTGAAGCCCTTCCATGAAGCGGCAGAAGGCAAGATCGAGAATTTTATTCTCGTGCTCGAAGGGTCCGTTCCGAACGAACACAATAAAGAAGAAGGTTACTGGGCATCTCTCGGCACCGACCCCAAGACCGGTCAGCCGATCACTACGTGTGAATGGATCGACCGTCTCGCTCCCCATGCCTGGGCGGTCGTGGCGGCGGGGACCTGCGCCACCTACGGCGGCATTCACGCCATGGAAGGCAATCCCACAGGATGCATGGGGCTGCCCGACTACCTGGGCTGGAAGTGGAAATCGAAAGCGCAGATTCCCATCGTGTGCGTGCCCGGCTGCCCGGTGCAGCCCGATAATTTCATGGAAACGTTGCTGTATTTGCTTTACATGGCAGCCGGCCGCGCACCCATGATTCCGCTCGATGAAGCGCTGCGTCCCACCTGGCTTTTTGGTAACACCGTGCACGAGGGTTGTGACCGCGGCGGATTCTACGAGCAGGCGCAGTTCGCCGATGAATACGGGTCTCCCCTCTGCATTGTGAAGCTGGGATGCTGGGGACCAGTGGTGCAGTGTAACGTTGGGAAACGGGGATGGATGGGCGGCATCGGCGGATGTCCCAACGTCGGCGGCATCTGCATTGGATGTACCATGCCCGGCTTCCCTGATAAGTTCATGCCTTTTATGAATCAGCCCCCGGGTTCTCTCTTGTCCTCGGCTGCGGTGCAAACTTATGGCCGCGCGATTCACGCCTTGCGCCGCTTCACGCAATCCTCGTTGAATAAGGAACCGAGCTGGCGCAAACGGACAAAGTAGTTTGGAGTAGCGATGGTTTCGTTTTCATGGCCGGATCGAACGAACAACGCGACTGACAGTCGTTCTTCCGACGGTCATCCTCCCGGCGATCACGCCTCCGGCAATCATGCTTGTACCGTTGCCGAGCCCGACATGACTCCCGCGCAGGCCGAGGAAATTCTTCAAGGCCTGGCCGGAGTTTTCAGCCAATACCACTCTCCCACCAAGGCAAAACGCATCGTCTATCCGCCGGAAAGGCCAGACCAGGGATGGTCCACAGATAGCGAAGCACAGCTTCCGAATCTGGAAGCTCGCTATCGCGCGCTGGTGGAACAGATTCCCGCCGTCGTGTTCATGGCCTATCTCGATCGTGGCATCGGCGAGGCCTATGTCAGCCCGCAAATCGAAGCCGCGCTCGGTTTTTCCCAGGAAGAGTGGCTGGAAGATCCGGTGCGCTGGTATAGCCACATTCATCCCGACGACAAACAGCGCTGGAGCGCGGAAGCCGCCGAGATGTTTCTGACCGGCAATCCGTTGCGTTCCGCATACCGTGTGGTTGCACGTGACGGCCGTGTGATCTGGTTTCATTGCGAAGCCAAGATGATCCGCAAGGAGGACGGCGAGCCCTGGTTCATTCACGGCGTTGGTTTTGACATCACCGACCTGAAGCGGACCGAGGAGGCGTTGCAGGAGGAGCGCAACGTCGCCTCCGCCATTCTCGATACCGTGGGTGCTCTGGTCCTGGTCCTCGACCCCGAAGGCCGCATTATCCGCTTCAACCGCGCCTGCGAACAGATCATGGGATACTCCTTCGCAGAGGTTCAGGGGAAAATTATTTGGGACTTGTTCCTGGTTCCCGAAGAAGCGGAGCGTTTCAAAACCTCGTTCCAGCAGACGCTACTCGACCAGCGCCCCCATGAATATGAGACCTCGTGGATGACCCGCGGCGGCAAGCAGCGCACCATTGCATGGTCTACCACCGTTCTCCCCGGCGCCGGCGAAACCGCCTCTTACGTCATCTCCTCAGGCGTCGACATCACTGAGCGCAAGCACCTGGAGAGAACAATTCTGGAGATCAGCGCGCGCGAACAGCGCCGCATTGGCCAGGACCTGCATGACGGTCTGGGCCAACATCTCACCGGCATCGCCTTCATGAGCAAGGTGCAGGAACAGAAGTTGATGGAAAAGGATCTGCCCGAAGCCGCTGACGCCGCGAAGATCGTGAACCTGGTGAATGAGGCGATACACAAGACCCGCGAACTGGCGCGCGGATTGCTCCCCGTTGTGTCCGACGCCGAGGGCTTGATGTCGGCCCTGCAGCAGTGGGCCGGCGAAGTGGAAGATTTATTCGCGGTCAACTGCCGCTTCCACTGTCTTACTCCCGTGCTCATCCACGACGACACAGTAGCGACGCATCTCTACTACATTGCTCGCGAGGCGGTGAACAACGCGATCAAGCATGGTCATGCTCGCCAGATCGTCATTCGCCTCGCCGTCCTCCAGAATCAGGCAGCCCTTACCATCCAGGATGACGGCTACGGAATCGGCAGCACGGCTCCCAGCACCAAAGGAATGGGCCTTCATCTGATGAACTACCGTGCCAGGATGGTCGGGGGTTCTCTACAAGTGCAACGCATCCCCACCGGTGGCACCATGGTGACCTGTTTGTTTCCGGTCTCGTCTCCGGGGATTAAGGAATGAGCAAACCATGAGCGTGATTTCCAAATCGCAGAGCCATCCCGCGCAGAGCCATACTTCGCCGAACCATATTTCGCAGAACCCCATAACCAAGAAGAGAATCCTTGTGGTCGATGACCATCCCATCGTGCGCCAGGGTCTGGCGCTGCTTATCAACCGCGAGCCCGACCTCGTGGTTTGCGGCGAAGCTGAAGAGGCCCAGGGTGCGCTGCACGTGCTGTCCTCATCACGGCCCGATGTGCTGATCGTCGACATCTCGCTGAACGGCCCCGATGGCTTGGACCTGCTCAAGACTATCCGCACCACTCATCCCACGCTGCCAGTGTTGATCCTCTCCATGCACGATGAATCGATCTACGCCGAGCGCGCACTCCGCGCCGGCGCCAACGGCTACATCATGAAGCAAGAAGCTACGGAAAAAGTGCTGGTCGCCGTGCGCCGCATTCTGAGCGGAGAGATCTACGTGAGCGACCGCATCGCCAACAAGATGCTCAAGCACTACATCACCGGTGCCGGTACTCTGCGAAACTCCTCCATCGCCGATCTCAGTGATCGCGAACTCGAAGTATTCCGCCTCATCGGCGAGGGCCACGGAACCCGGCAGATCGCCGAAGAACTGCACTTGAGCATAAAAACCGTCGAATCCTACCAAGCCCACATCAAGGAAAAGCTATCGCTCCGCAGCGCCCGCGAACTCATGCAGCACGCCATTCAGTGGAGCATGAACGAAAAAACCACGTAGAAGTTTCCGACTTCCATTAAGTTCCCCGTCATCAGGGAATCCCCGATACAAAAAATAGCAATACCACGGAACTGAAAAAGTGGCCCACCCGCTTGTGAGTGACCCCCTAAATTGTTGATTCTAGCCGCGCACACTTCTGGTTCCGACGCAGTAAGGTCGCCAAGCGCACAGAAAACCAAACTGAGCGCGTGCCCATAGTGTGGTGTAAGCGCCGTGTGTAAACAAACAATTAGGCCTCCGTTCTTAAGTCGAAGCGGGAAAGGAGAACGCAGTTATGGCAGCGGAAACAGTTCCCTACGGTCGGGTCACGCAAAAGCCATCCCCAGTTGCCGAGGTGCACATACTCTGGATCACCGCCGGTTTGGGCTGTGATGGAGACTCGGTTTCAATCACCGCAGCTACTCAACCTAGCATCGAGGACGTCCTCTTGGGAGCGATCCCCGGACTTCCCAAGGTGCACCTCCACAATCCCGTCCTCGCTTACGAAAACGGTGACGACTTCCTGAAATTCTGGTACATGGCCGAGAAGGGCCAACTCGAACCCTTCGTGCTTGTCGTCGAAGGCTCCATCCCAAACGAAAAGATCAAGAAGGAGGGCTACTGGGCTGGGCTCGGAACTGATCCAAAAACCAATCAGCCGATCACCACCAACGAGTGGATCGACCGTCTCGCTCCCAAAGCACTGGCAGTCGTAGCCTGCGGCACCTGTGCCACCTACGGCGGCATTCACGCGATGGAAGGCAATCCCACCGGAGCCATGGGTCTCGCAGATTATCTCGGTTGGGATTGGCGCTCCAAAGCCGGACTGCCCATCGTCAACGTTCCCGGATGCCCGGTGCAGCCCGATAACTTCATGGAGACCGTGCTCTACCTGCTCTACCAGGTGGCCGGACTCGCGCCGATGATTCCACTCGACGATCAACTGCGTCCCACGTGGCTATTCGGCAAAACTGTCCACGAAGGCTGCGATCGCGCCGGTTATTACGAGCAGGGGGACTTCGCCGAAGTTTATGGCTCACCCAAGTGCATCGTGAAGCTCGGATGCTGGGGTCCGGTAGTGAATTGCAACGTGCCCAAGCGCGGCTGGATGGCCGGAATCGGCGGCTGCCCGAACGTAGGCGGCATCTGCATTGGATGCACCATGCCCGGCTTCCCGGATAAATTCATGCCGTTCATGGACGAACCTCCCGGCGGGAAAGTATCCAGCGCCGCGGTCGGCGCCTATGGGCGCGCCATTCGCGCCTTGCGGTCCCTGACCCAATCCACCGTCAACAAAGAACCCAAGTGGCGGCATCCGCGCGCGGAACTGACCACCGGCTACCACCCACGATCTTATTAGGAAAACCGAGAGACCGGCGGACCGGCAGATTCACTGAGACGACAAAAGGAGCGATCGAATGAGCACTATTACCGCACCAACGAAGGACGTTCCCAGCAAGTCGAAGAATCTGGTGGAAATGAACTGGGACCCGATCACCAGGATCGTGGGCAGCCTCGGCATCTTCACCAAAATCGACTTCGAGAATCGCCATGTGGTCGAGTGTCACAGCACCTCGTCCATTTTCCGCGGGTACAGCATCTTCATGAAGGGCAAAGACCCGCGCGACGCCCACTTCATCACCAGCCGCATCTGCGGAATCTGCGGTGATAACCACGCTACCTGCGCCACCTATGCGCAGAATATGGCCTTCGGCATCAAACCGCCTCCCATCGCCGAATGGATCGTCAATCTCGGCGAGGCCGCCGAGTACATGTTCGATCACAACATCTTCCAGGACAATCTGGTCGGCGTGGACTTCTGTGAGCAAATGGTCAAGGAGACGAACCCCAAAGTCTGGGCCAAGGCACAATCGACTCCGGCCCCGCACTCCAACCTGCACGGATTCAAGAACATCTCCGACATCATGACCGCGCTGAATCCGTTTACTGGATCTTTCTATCGCGAAGCCCTGGTTATGAGCCGTATGACGCGCGAGATGTTCTGCCTGATGGAAGGCCGCCACGTGCATCCTTCCACTCTGTATCCCGGCGGCGTCGGCACCGTGCCCACCATCCAACTCTTCACCGATTACCTGGTCCGCCTGATGAAGTACGTCGAATTCATGAAGAAGGTCCTGCCTCTGCACGATGACCTCTTCGACTTCTTCTACGAAGCGCTTCCTGGCTACGAAGAAGTGGGCCGCCGCCGCGTGCTGCTCGCCTGCTGGGGATCGTTCAACGATCCCGATGTCTGCGACTATACCTACAAGAACATGACGAACTGGGGTCGCGGCATGTTCGTCACTCCCGGCATCGTGGTCGACGGCAAGCTCGTGACTACCGATCTGGTGGATATCAACCTGAACATCCGCATTCTGCTCGGCAGCTCTTATTACGACGAGTGGAAAAATTCTCAAACCTTCGTCAAGGCTGATCCCCTTGGCAATCCCGTCGACAAGAACCATCCCTGGAACCAGACCACGATTCCGCGCCCGCAAAAGCGCGACTTCGGGGGCAAGTACACCTGGGTCATGTCGCCGCGCTGGTTCGACAAGCGCACGGGAGATCATCTCGCAATGGACACTGGAGGCGGTCCGATCGCTCGCCTCTGGGCAACGGCGCTGGCCGGCCTGGTTGACATCGGCTACATCAAAGCCACCGGTCACAGCGTAAAGATGTATCTGCCGAAGACTACTTCGCTGCCGGAAGTCGAGTTTGAGTGGAAGATCCCGAAGTGGAGCAACGCCATCGAACGCGACCGCGCCCGCACTTACTTCCAGGTGTATGCTGCCTGCGCAGCGTTGCACTTTATGGAAAAGGCGCTGGCCGAACTGCACGCCGGCCACACCAAGACCTGGACGGAGTTTAAGGTGCCCGAGGAAGCTATTGGTTGCGGCTTCCACGAAGCGGTTCGCGGCGTGCTGTCGCATCACGTCGTGATCAAAGAAGGCAAGATCGCGAACTACCATCCGTATCCTCCGACGCCCTGGAATGCGAATCCGCGCGACATTTATGGCACTCCAGGTCCCTATGAGGACGCGGTGCAGAACACGCCGATCTTCGAAGAAAACGGTCCCGATAAGTTCAAAGGGATCGATATAATGCGGGCCGTACGCAGCTTTGATCCTTGCTTGCCGTGCGGCGTTCATATGTATTTGGGCAATGGGAAAATCCTGGAGACGCACCATTCTCCAATGTTTGGACTTCAACCCTGAACCCTGGCATGCGCGACTGAGGAGTGAGGACGGTAGTTGCAGCTTGCTACGTCCTCACTCCAAATTTTTCAGAGGCTCACGTCACTAAGTCTGATAAGGAGCACAGTGGCCGACACCAGAGATTTTCGGGAAGACGTACAGCGCATCGGCGGGCTCGTTCAAGAAATCGAATCCATAGCCGATCCCGCAATCCGCGCCGCAACCCAAAACCTGGTGCAGTCGCTGATGGACCTGCACGGTGCCGCCCTGGAGAAGGCTCTCGACATCGTCGCCGATGCCGGCGAGCCGGGAATGAACATCATCGACCGACTGGGTCGCGATTCGCTGGTAAGCAGCGTTCTGATTCTCTACGGCCTTCATCCCGAGGATCTCGAAACTCGTGTGGTGAAGGCAGTCGACAGAGTACGGCCGCAGTTACGCAAACAGGGATGTGAAGTCGAGTTGCTGGGCGTAAACGACGGCGCGATCCGTCTGCATGTCGAGACCGGCTCGCATACTTGCGGCTCAACCGCGAAAACTTTGCAAGCAACTCTGGAAAGCGCCATGTACGATGCGGCGCCCGATCTGAACTCGCTCGTAATCGACGGCTTTGAAGAGAAGCCAGCCTCCGGATTCGTAGCGCTAGACAAGTTGATGAGCGGCGCCGCACCACTGGTTCAAACGCCGCAAGGTACGGATTGAAAAGAAAAGTTGCGCCGGCGTCCCGCCGGCTGTAGGCGAACTGAGACGGGTTGGGGATTTTGCGATCATGAGTGCAGGACAATTCACGGCAGATGGCTTCGGAACGCTGCGTCAACTGGCCCGCCGCGAGCGCCCGCTCGAGCGCTGCGAACTGTGCAGCGTCGGCCTGCGGCCCGATCATCCCCACATCATCGAAGTGGCGCAGCGCAAAGTCCTCTGCACCTGCGACGCCTGCGCCATTTTGTTCAGCGGCCAGGGAGTCAAGTTTAAGCGCGTGCCACGACGCGTGCGATCAGTCCCTGGCTTCAATCTCACCGACGCCGAGTGGAACGGTTTAATGGTCCCCATCAACATGGCCTTCTTTTTCAGAAGCAGTCTTGAGGACCGCGTTATCGCGCTCTATCCCAGCCCCGCCGGCGCGACCGAATCGCTGCTCGCGCTCGAATCCTGGAACGACATCGTGCAGCGCAACCCGGTCCTGAACCAGATGGAATCCGATGTGGAAGGCCTGCTGGTCAACCGTCTCGGCTATTCCCGTGGATATTCCGCCGCCGAGTATTACCTGCTTCCCATCGACGAATGCTACAAGCTGGTGGGCCTGATCCGCTTGCATTGGAAAGGTCTTTCCGGCGGCACCGAAGTGTGGAAAGAACTGGGCGAGTTCTTCACTAGTTTGAAAGCGCGATCGGTCGAGATCAAACAACCCTCGCGTGTAGAAGAGGAGTCTCATGCCTGATTTGAGTTTTCAGGTTGAGCGTGTCGAGGTGGTCACCAATGCAGCTTCGCCGCTGCTTGCCTTTAAGCTCCGCCTGACGAATTCCAATCCAGGAGAGACGATCCACACCGTCGCGCTGCGCTGTCAGATTCAACTGGAAGTCACCCGCCGCAAATACACGCCTGAGGATCAGACGCGCCTTCGCGATCTCTTCGACGACCCCAGCCGATGGGCCCAGACGCTCAAGAATTTGCTCTGGACCCACGCCAGCATCGTCGTGCCTTCGTTTAGGGGAACGACCGTCACTGACGTCCCCGTGCCTTGCACCTTCGACTTTAATGTTGCCGCCACAAAATACTTCGACGGCCTGACAGACGGCGAGGTCCCCATCTGTCTTCAGTTCAGCGGCACGGTTTTCTACGCCAACGTGGAAGGCGGATTGCAAGTCGCGCCCATCTCGTGGGACAAGGAAACTCGTTTCAAGCTCCCGGTAAGAGTCTGGCGTGACATGATGGAGTCCTACTATCCCAACAGCGCCTGGCTCTGCCTGCACAAGGACGTTTTCGACCGCTTACTGCAATACAAAGTCCGGCATGGAATTCCGACCTGGGAAGAAGTGCTCGAAGACATTATCCCGATCGAAGAAATCCCGGAGAGGGTCATGTGATGAACCTCGCGACGGTCGACAAGATCGCGAAAGCGGTGCTTTACGAGGGATACATGCTCTATCCCTACCGCCCGTCATCGGTGAAAAATCAGCAGCGCTGGAATTTCGGTGTGCTCTGCCCGCAGTCCTACAGCGAAGCGCAGAAAGGCAGCGAGGCCTGGACCATGCAGACCGAATGCCTGGTCGAGGCAGGTTCGCTGACCACCGTCGAAATCCGCCTGCGGTTCCTTCAGTTGGTGGCGCGCTCGGTCGGTGCACTCAACAATCCCGTCAGCGAGTTGCGGCCCGGCGAGACGCCTGAGTTTCGACCAGTGGAAAGACTTGCGCTGAACGGCCGCATCTACCAGCCATGGCAGGAAGCCCTCGAGCGGGAATTGTGTTTGCCATCGTACAACCTGGAAGCTTTGAGCGGCAGACCCCGTCTCGATGCCTTCAGTTTCTCGCCGGAGAAACATTTCGAATATTTGCTCGAAGGCGATGGACGAATCGCCGGCGTCATCGTGCGCGAACGGAAGGCGATCCGCGGCAACATCGAAGTCGCAGGTGAACGAGTTGCCGACGGAGTATGGAGGGTCGGTGTGTTGATCCGCAATACCACACCTTTTGAAAACGCCCAGGATTCCAGCCGTGACCTAACTTTGCTGAGTTCCATGGCTTCAACCCATATCGTTCTCGGCGTGCAGGATGGAAAGTTTATTTCTCTAACCGCGCCTCCCGACCACCTTAACGAGCCGGCGGCGAACTGTAAGAACGTAGGCGCCTGGCCCGTCCTGGTCGGCGAAGAGGGGCAATGCGACACCTTGCTCTCCTCGCCTATCATTCTCTACGACTATCCCCAGATCGCTCCCGAAAGTGCCGGCGACTTGTTCGACGGCACTGAGATCGACGAGATTCTCTCTCTGCGCATCATGACGCTGACCGACGACGAAAAGCGCGAGATGAGCCAGTCCGATGAGCGCGCCCGCCAGATGCTCGAACGCACCGAAACCATGCCGGTCGAACAATTCATGAAACTCCACGGCGTCCTCCGCAACCTGCGCCCAGTCGATTCTCGTTCGGTCAAGGCTCGTTCAGTCGATGCTCGTTCAACCCTAGAGGAAACCCAATGAACGAGTGGGAATGGCAACTCCTCGAAGAAAAAACTCCTCTCGACCATCTGGATATCGCCGGAGTCGAAGTGAAGCCGGGAAGCCGCGTGCGCCTGCGTCCCCGCAAAGGCGGCGACGTGATGGATATCGCGCTCGCCGGCCAGATTGCGACCGTCGAATGCATCGAGCAGGATTACGAGGGCAAACAGCACGTCTGCGTGGTTCTCGACGACGATCCCGGCAAGGATATGGGCCTGCTTCGACAGCCCGGCCATCGCTTCTTCTTCGACGCAGAAGAAGTTGAACCGCTCTCGCCCGATGAGTTCCCGCAGGTCTCCGCCGCGCAGAAGCCAACCATCCTCGTCGCCGGCATCGGCAACATCTTCCTCGGCGATGACGCCTTCGGTGTAGAGGTTGTGAAGCGCATGGCCGGCCTGCAACTCCCCCAAAGCGTACGCGTCACCGACTTTGGCATCCGCGGCTTCGACCTCGCCTACGCGCTGCAAGACGGTTACGAAACCACAATCCTCGTGGACGCTTGCCCGCACGGCCAGGCTCCCGGCACTCTTTATGTCATCGAACCAGCTTTAAAAGCGCTCGACGATCCCGACGTTAAGGCCGGAGAAGTCCCGCAGGCTGCGATTGAGGCCCATGCGATGAATCCGGTGAGCGTACTGCGCATGGCTCGTGCGATGAACATCGAATTGAAAAATATTCTGCTCGTCGGCTGCGAGCCCGAGTCGCTCGGAGGCGAAGAAGGTCAGATGGGATTGAGCGCGCCCGTAGAAGCCGCCGTCGACGGCGCGGTCAAACTCGTGAAATCGCTGATCGACAAGATCACGATCGACACAATTCAAAGCAAAGCTCAGCACAAGGCGGACCAGGCTTCAACCCAGTAAATATCCTGCAACAAAAAGGAGATTGCCGTGGCAACCGAAGAAAATGGTAACGGAAGCTTCAGCGACAAAGACACGCTGTTCATGCTCAGTGGTGTCGCACTCATCGTTTTCGGAGCGGGCCTGATTCTTTCCAATCCGATCGCGAAGCGCTATCTCGGCCAGTTCGGCCTCGGCGATCTGGCCCAGGGCGCACTGCCGGACCTGGACCGCTATTTGAAATTGCGGTCGATGTAGGACGTTTGGCCGAAAGCAGTTCGCATCGTTCGCAGTGGTAAGAGCGGAAAGTAGCTGCTCGTTATCACCATCTCGGAGGAAGACTTCGATGACGACGAGTGCTGCCGGTGGTCGTTATGTGATTGACACTCGAGCCAGCCAGTTTACGGTACAGGCTTTTGCCAGCGGTCTGATCGCGGCGATTGCCCACAGCCCTAAAATCGCGATTCGCGATTGGACAGGTGAAATCGAGGTGCCTTCCAGCACGCTGGCGGGTGCTTCCCTTACGGTTCGAGTGAACGCAGCTTCGCTGGAGGTGTTGGATGAGCTCCGGGACACTGACCGCCGGGAGATTCATCGGGTAATGAACAAGGAAGTGCTGGAAACAGCGGAGTTTCCAGAAGTGGTTTACGAAAGCACAAAGATCGACGCTGAAAGGCTGAGGGACGATCTATATCGCGTCCAGGTACAAGGAAGGCTGAGGCTTCATGGCATCACGAACGAACATACTTTCTCCGCTCAAGTGGCCTTCGGCGTCGACAGCGCCCGCTCCTACGGCGACTTTACCCTGCGGCAAAGCGCCTACAATATTCGCATCGCATCGATCGCCGGAGGCAGCCTGAAGCTACAGGACGAATTGAAGTTTTCCTTTTACGTGGTCGCTCGCAAGTCGGAATGAGAGCATCGAATTTCATGTACTGGAGCATTCTAATTGCCAGGAGGTCTTTCTAGTGCACTACGCCGTAGAACTCAAAGGAACACCGGAGGTTGCCACGGTTCGCTACGTCATTGAAGCCAAGGGAGGTAAGTTCACCGTTCAGGCTTTTGCCACGGGCCTGCTTTCGGTATTTGGCCACAACCCGACCATTGGGATCCCGGATTTCGAGGGCGAAGTCTCGCTGAATCCTGAGGCAGTAGATCGGAGTTCCCTTCGCCTGGTGATCCATGCCGGGTCGTTGAATGACACCGATGACGTCAGCGAGAAAGATCGCGCTGAAATCAACCGTGCCATGCACCAGGACGTTCTCGAGACTGATTCCTTTCCCGACATTGTGTACGAGTGTTCTCGCCTAACGGCCAGCAAAACCGGCGAAGGCCAATATTGGCTGGCGTTGAATGGTGAATTGACGCTGCACGGCGTAACCCGCACCCAGCCCGTCTCCGCACGCCTCTCGCTCAACGGTGATAAACTCCGCGCCGCGGGGGATTTTTCAATCCGCCAAAGCGATTACGAGATAAAGCCAGTTTCCGCGGCAGGCGGAACCATCAAACTCAAGGATGAACTTAAGCTGTCGTTTGACATCACCGCGAAAAAGCAGAACTGAACGACAAAGGACTAACGACCAACGACCGATTACCGAAGAGGATGCCGAATGTGCCTAGCCATACCAGGAAAGATCGTCGAGGTTTCTTCCGACAACCAGGATTCCGCGCTGGTCGACATAGTTGGCGTGCGTCGCAGAATCGATCTCGGTCTGTTGCACGACGACAAGCCCGTCCTCGGCGACTGGGTGCTGGTGCATGTCGGTTTCGCCATGAGCAAGATCAGCGAGCAGGATGCGGCCGATCAGATGAACACCCTGAGGATGCTGGGAGAAATCGACGGCGCCATGCAGGAAGTTAAAGGATACGGGCTGGAGGATGTGAATTGACCCCTGCGGGCATCCAGTCCGCGAGAGAGGCATTGGCATGAGATTCGTAGACGAGTTCCGCGAACCCGAGCTGATTTCAAAGACCGCCGATGAAATTCGCCGCCTCGCCGGCGCCGAACGCCACTATCGCATGATGGAAGTCTGCGGCGGACACACTCACGCCATCTACCGCTTCGGCCTGAAAGATATACTTCCGGAAAACATCGAACTGATCCACGGCCCCGGCTGCCCGGTCTGCGTACTACCCATGGGAAGAATCGACGACGGTCTGGCCATCGCGCACGAACCGGACGTCATCTTCGCCGCCTTTGGCGATATGATGCGCGTTCCGGGAACTCAGGGCAGCCCGCTTGAACACAAGGCCCGCGGCATGGACGTTCGCATTGTCTATTCGCCTTCCGACGCGCTCAAGCTCGCCCGCCTCAATCCCGAAAAACACGTAATGTTTTTCGCCATCGGCTTTGAGACGACCGCGCCCTCGACCGCGCTCATCATCATGCGTGCCCGCGCTGAGGGCATTCGCAACTTTTCGGTTTTCTGCAACCACGTCACCATCATCCCGGCGATCCGCGCGATTCTCGACTCCCCCGACATGCGCCTCGACGCCTTCATCGGGCCCGGTCACGTTTCCACCGTCATCGGCTGCCGCCCTTACGAGTGGATCGCCCGCAACGAGCGCAAGCCGATCGTGGTCTCCGGCTTCGAGCCTCTCGACATGCTGCAATCCATCGTGATGCTCCTGCGTCAATTGAAAGCGGGCGAGGCCAGAGTTGAAAATCAATATAAGCGCGTCGTCCCCTGGGAAGGCAATCGCGCCGCCCTCAAAGCTATGGCGGAAGTTTTTCAGCTGCGTCCTTACTTCGAATGGCGCGGTCTAGGTTTCATCTCGCAGTCCGCACTGCGCATCAACGACAAGTATGCCGAGTTTGACGCTGAGCAGCGTTTTGAGGTCCCTGGCATCCGCGTCACTGATCCCAAAGCCGCGCAGTGTGGAGAAGTGCTGAAGGGCGTCTTGAAGCCACATCAGTGTAAGCTTTTTGGACGCGAGTGCACGCCGGAGCATCCTATCGGCGCACTCATGGTCTCAACGGAAGGATCATGCGCCGCGTATTACAACTACGAACACCGCAAGGCCGCGATGGTAAGTCTGAGTTCGATCGCCTGAGTTTAGAAGCATCGACCGCTCTCGACGCCATGTCTGCCGAACCCGCGCTCACGCGCTTCCGCGATCCGCAGATCGAGATGGCGCACGGAGCTGGAGGCAAGGCCAGCCGCAAGCTCGTCGAAGGACTTTTCGCTCCCCTCCTTTACGGTGCCGCTCCCGGCCCGCTCGGCGACGCCGCGCACGTCGATATCAACGGCAGAAAGGTTGCCATCACCACCGATAGCTTCGTGGTCAGTCCGCTAACTTTTCCCGGCGGCTCTATCGGCGAACTTGCGGTAAACGGCACAGTGAATGATCTGGCGGTCTCGGGGGCAAAAGCCGAAGCCCTGGTGGTCAGCTATGTCCTCGAAGCCGGACTGCCCACGCCGGTTCTCGAGGCCGAAGTTCGCGCCATGGCAAGAGCTGCCCGCGAGGCCGGCGTCCGTATAGCTGCGGGCGATACCAAGGTCGTCGAGCACGGCAAAGCTGATCAGATGTACGTGACCACAACCGGCATCGGCCGCCTGCTTCCAGGCGTGACCATCGACCCCCGTTCCGTGCGTGTCGGCGATCGAATCCTGCTTTCCGGGCCCATCGGCGATCACGGCATCACCATCTTGCTGGCCCGCGGCGAACTCGATCTCGAAGCCGACCTTCGTTCTGACACTCGCTCCGTGCTCCCGCTGGTGGAAGCCCTCATTCGCGCCGCCGGCCCCGGCATTCGCTGGATGCGCGATCCAACGCGCGGCGGCGCCGCGACATCTCTCAATGAACTGGCTCGCGATTGCGGCCTGGGCATGGTTCTTTTCGAGGATCAGATTCCCGTGCGCGATACCGTGCGCGGCGCCTGCGAATTGCTCGGACTTGATCCGCTCCACATCGCGAACGAGGGCCAGTTCCTCGCGGTCGTCTCCCCGGAATACGTCGACGCTGCGATCAACGCATTGTGCCTCGCGCCCGGCGGAAGCGAAGCGCAGGTGATCGGCGAAGTTCGCGAACAGCCCGCCGGAACGGTGCTGGTGACGACCCTTTACGGGGGAAGCCGAATCGTAGATATGCTGGTCGGCGATCCTTTGCCGCGCATTTGTTGAAGATAAATTCGTCGGAGCCACGCGCTATGGCAACCGAATGTAAACTCGCGAGCCATGTCGCACGCCATGTGGAAGACCGTCTGCTCGAGCGCAACCAGCTATTCGAGAGCTTCTTCTCCCGCGAAGCACCGCGTCTCGCCGAAGCCTGCCGCGAAATGTCCGAACGCTTTCTCCGTGGAGGCCGTCTGCTCGCCTTCGGACGCGGCCCCTACGCCACCGACGCGCAGCACGTGTCCGTAGAGTTCGTTCACCCCGTCATCGTGGGCAAGCGCGCCCTACCCGCGCTCGATCTCTCGGTTCTCTTCCGACCATGGATTGAAGCCATACTTCATCCCGAAGACATCGTCATGGGATTCGGCCCACCCGAGGGCGATCCTGAAGTTTGGGCGACGCTGCAAGAAGCTCGCCTCAAAAACGCGATGACCTTCGCTCTGCCCGGCGTGGAAGGTTCCTACGCCGTCGAAGCAGCTACGGAAGATCCTTTCATGCACCAGGAAATCATCGAGGTCCTCTATCACACGCTGTGGGAGACCGTACACGTCTTTTTCGAGCACCGCGAACTCGGTCACGAAGTGGGCGCCTCGGGATTTCTTTATCCGTTTCTAGGAACCGAGAAGCAAGGAACCACCAACCTGGTTGCGGAAGTCGCATCTTCCATCTTGATGAAGGCCCACGACGACACCAATCTGCGCGAGCAGTTGGCGCAAGATGAGGCTGAGCAGATCGGCGATACAACGCTCGCAATCCACGATCGTCTGCGCCGCGGCGGCAAACTGATTATCTTCGGCAACGGAGGCTCGGCAACGGACGCCAACGATTTTGCTATCGATTGCGTGCTCCCGCCGCCCGGGTATCAATCCATTCCCGCGGTCTCGCTTTCCCTCGAGCCGGCAAACATCACTGCCGTCGCCAACGACATCGGCACCGACGCGATTTTCCTTCGCCAGTTGATCGCGCAAGCTCGCCCTGAAGATGTTGCGATCGGCATCTCCACTAGCGGCGGATCGCGCAATATCATCATGGCCCTCGAAGAAGCGCGCAAGCGGAACATATTGACCGTGGCGCTGCTCGGCTACGATGGCGGCGAGATCAAGCGCAAACGTCTAGCCGATTTCCCTGTGGTCGTGAACTGCGACTACATTCCCCGCATTCAGGAAGTGCAGGCTTCCATCTACCATGTGATCCGCGAATCGTTGCAGATGCTGAATCGCGACGCACTGGGCCAGGAGGCACGAAACCGTGGCCAAGCTTGAACTCTACGGTACCGCGCGTTGCCCCCACACCGGCGAAATGCGCGACTGGCTGGAGTGGAAGCGCAGTGACTTTGTCGAGTACGACGTGGAAGCCGATCCTGCAGCCCGCGGACGCATGCGCCAGATCTCCGGCGGCCAACGCACAGTTCCCATCCTGGTCGAGGATGGCAAGGTAATCCAAGTGGGTTGGCAGGGCCACGGCTGCTTAGTTAACGAATAGGGCAACATAGATGACACAATCGATATCTTAGCGTGACAATGGCCAGCGCATATTCCATCCGACTGCGAGGCGTAGTGCAAGGCGTCGGACTCCGCCCGTTCGTATTCCGCCTCGCGCAAGCCAACACCTTGAATGGATGGGTACTGAACGCGGAAGAAGGCGTAGAGATTCATCTCGAAGGCGCCGAGACCGGCCTCGAAGCTTTTGTTCGCGACCTGAAAGCGCAACCCCCGCCCGCGGCTAGCATCGCGGAAATCAACGTGAAGCCGACGCTACTCATCGGCTTCAACGAATTCACCATTCGCGAAAGCCAGCGTCGCGCGCGCCCCACGGTTCGCATTTCACCGGATCTTCCGGTCTGCAACGACTGTCTGGAGGAACTTTTCGACCCGACCAATCCGCGCTATCTATACCCCTACATCAACTGCACCAACTGCGGCCCCCGCTACACCGTCGTGCTCGGCTTGCCCTACGATCGGTCCAACACAACCATGAAACCGTGGCCCCTCGACCCCTACTGCGCCGCGGAATATTCCGACCCCGGCAACCGCCGCTTTCACGCGCAGCCCGTGGCTTGTCCAGCGTGCGGTCCCAGTTACTATCTTCATCCGCCGCTTGACTCAAGTGAGCAAGCAGAAACTAAGACAGGAAATAAAGAAGGCCACATCCGCCGCGCCGCCGAGCTTCTTAACATCGGTGCCATCCTCGCTGTGAAAGGTCTCGGCGGCTACCACCTGGCATGTGACGCTCGCAATCCCGCTGCCGTAGCGGCTCTACGCGATCGCAAGTACCGCAAAGAAAAACCCTTCGCTCTGATGGCGAAGGATATAGCCACAGCCCGCACCCTGGTCGAGCTTTCTCCCGAAGCAGAAGCCCTACTTACCTCCACCGCACGCCCCATCGTCCTCGCGCCAGGAAAAATGGACCTCGCCGATGTCGCTCCCGAAAACAACGAACTCGGCGTGATGCTCCCATACACGCCGTTGTACCACCTGCTGTTCGCGGCCGGCGCTCCCGAGGTCCTCGTCATGACGAGCGCCAATCGCTCCAGCGAGCCCATCGCTTACGAGGACGACGATGCTCTGCAACGTCTCACTGGAATCGCCGACTCTTTTCTGATTGGCCAGCGCCCCATCGCGCGGCGAGTTGATGACTCCGTGGCCCGCGTCGGCGCTTTCGGCCCAGTTGTCCTGCGCCGCGCTCGCGGTTACGCTCCCGGCGCGGTAGCGTCGCTTCCCGCCACGCGCCCCATCCTCGCGCTCGGCGCCGACCTGAAGAATTCAATCACCCTCGTCGTCGACGGCCAGGCCTTTGTCAGCCAGCACATCGGTGACCTCGACCATTACCAGTCGCTCCGCGCATTTCACGAAACCATCAACGATCTGCTCTCTATGTACGAAGTTCGCCGCGATGAACTCCTCCTCGTGCACGACCTTCATCCCGAATATTTCTCAACGGCTCATGCCGCCGCCCTCGGAATTCCTCAAACTCACGCCGTCCAGCACCATCGCGCCCACATAGCATCGGTTCTGGCCGAACGCGGAGAGTGGACGAGACAAGTAATCGGCGTGACCTTCGACGGTACCGGATACGGCGACGACGGAACCATCTGGGGAGGTGAGATCTTCGTAGGCAGTGTGCATGATGGATTCGCCCGAGCGGCTCACCTGCGTCCCGCGGCCCTTGTCGGCGGCGATGCTGCCGCGCACTCCCCGGTCCAGGCCGCGGCAGGGTTCCTCGCCCAGGTGAATGCTTTGTCGATTATGGGGTTGCCCGACATGCTTGCCGAGCCTTTCAATTTTCCAGATCGCTATCGTGGCGCTATGGAGTTGTTGCGCAAGAACGTGCGAACGTTTGCTACGACCTCTGTAGGCCGTCTGTTCGATGCCGCCGCCGCTCTTCTCGGCTTTACCCGTGAGGTCACCTTCGAAGGCCAAGCCGCCATCTGGATCGAGCAACTAGCCCGTCGCGCGCCTGTTACGAAGCCCAAGCCCTATCCCTTCCCATATGTGAGCGACGAACTCGATTTTCGGCCGCTGCTCCACGCCGTGGCAGAAGACCGGTTCCGCCGTCGTGATGTTCGCGAGATCGCCCGATCCTTCCAGCTCGGAATAGCTCAGGGCCTATGCGATGCAGTGAACGCGATCGCTCACGCTCACGGGTTGGATACGGTTGTTCTCTCTGGAGGAGTCTTCCAGAACGAGCTGCTGCTGGAAGACTTGAAAGATCTTCTGACCAACGACTCCCTGCAGGTGTGGACCAACCATGCCGTCCCGCCCAATGACGGAGGGATCAGCTTGGGTCAAGCCGCCCTCGCGGCGTTTGCTCGATTCGATATCCTTCAGCACATTGAGAGATACAAACAAGACTCAGGCAAACAAAACGAAAACATCCACGAGCCCAGCCATGCATGAACTTTCCATCGCGATGAGCATCGTCGAACTCGCCGAGGAAGAAGCCGTACGCCGCGGCGCGCAAGTAGACGCCGTCCACCTCAAGCTCGGCGCCCTGTCAGGAGTAGTAAAAAAGGCTCTGCTCTCCTGCTACGAAATGGCCTGCGAAGGCACGCCCCTACGGGGCTCTCGCCTCATCATCGACGAAGTCCCCGTAATCATCTTCTGTCCCAGTTGCCAGGCTCAGCGTCCTCTCGACTCGATCCAGTTGTTTTGTTGCCCAGCGTGCGGAACTCCCTGCTCTGAAATCGTGCAAGGAAAAGAGCTCGAAGTCGTCGCCTTGGAGATAAACGAATGCGCCCCGAACCCCGTTTGATCGAAGTCCGCAGAAATGTTCTCAAGCAGAACGATGTTGTGGCTCGCGCTCTGCGCGACCGTTTTCACGCCGCCGGCGTGTTCGTCGTAAGTCTGGTCTCGAGCCCCGGCTCGGGCAAGACTGCTTTTCTTGAAAAAACTCTAACTCTGCTTCGTTCCAACTACCGCGTTGCCGCGCTGGTAGGCGACCTAGCCACTGAGAATGATGCGGTGCGCCTCGCCCGCAGCCAGGCCCCGGTCAAGCAAATTACCACCGGCACGCTCTGTCACCTCGAGGCCGCCATGGTTCAAAGCGCTCTCGAACAAAGCGCTCTCGAAGACGAGAAATGGGATCTCGACCAGCTCGATTTCCTCTTTATCGAAAACGTCGGCAATCTCGTCTGTCCTTCCTCGTATGATTTGGGCGAAGACCTCCGCCTCGTACTCATTTCCGTAACCGAGGGTGAGGATAAACCGCTAAAGTATCCCACGATTTTCAACAGCGCCGATGTTGCCGTCGTCACCAAGCTCGACCTGGCGGCCGCTGCCGATTTCGATTGGCAGACAGCCTACGCCAACATCCAGGCGGTACGCCCTGGCATGCCGGTCTTTAAACTTTCTTCCAAGACCGGCGAGGGGATGGAAGACTGTCTACAATTTCTGGCAACCCGCCTGCACGAGTTGCGCTCCGCTTCTCTCGAAGCTATCCTGTAAATCGTCTCAAGAGGGCCGGGCATGCGGGCAATCCGCCGAATGGAACCATCATGAGTGCCCAACCGAAAACGCCCATAAGCCTTTTACCACCCTTCACCAGGGAGACAGCGATCCTGAAGGTGCGCGCAGCCGAAGACAACTGGAACTCACGCAACCCTGAGCAAGTCTCGCGCGGATACACAATCGACAGCCGCTGGCGCAACCGGTCCGAATTCCTGACAGGTCGAACCGAAATCATTGCCTTCCTCACAAGGAAGTGGGCGCAAGAGCTGGAGTATCGGCTCATAAAGGAACTCTGGGCTTTCGGTGAGAAGAGAATTGCAGTCCGCTTTGCCTATGAGTCTCATGACTCCGCCGGGCAATGGCACCGCTCCTACGGCAACGAGAACTGGGAGTTCGACGCCACTGGGCCGATGAAACATAGGCACGCCAGTATCAACGATCTTTCCATCACCGAGCAGGATCGGCTCTTTCACTGGCCTCTGGGTCGCCGCCCGGATGAGCATCCCGGATTGACTGAGTTAGGCCTGTAACCGCTGTGGTATCGCCGATACTATCGTCCAATTGATTCACTGACGCACCTCGGGTGTAATAACTGCATCAAAAGATTAAAAGAAAGGATGGCAAAGACATGCCGGAAGCAACTTGGAACCCTCACGAGAAACACGGACAGCTGACGACACAGAGCGACCTACCCGACAGCGTCTACGCGTTTCCGAAGCAGCGTAAAGAACCACTAACTGACGCGCAACATGTGCGTAACGCGGTCGCGCGGTTCGATCAAGTCATCGACGTCTCCGATGCCGACCGTGCTTTGGCGTTCGCGAACATCGAGAAAGCTGCGAACTACTACGACGTCAACCTAGCGGAAACGTCATGGCACGACCTGGGAAGTCATCCTCAAAAGAGTAGAAAACAAAGATAGATAAAGAGGTAGCTTACACGAGGAGGCGAAACATGAAAGCAGTTGTTGTCCACCAATATGGCGGTCCGGAGGTACTCAAGTTCGAGGACTACCCTGACCCGGTTCCGGGTCCCGGCGAAGTACTGGTGCGGGTCGCGGCCACGAGCGTCAATCCGATCGACTACAAGCGGCGTGCCGGGTTAACGAAGGATTTTTATCCCCTCAAGTTCCCGGGACTCATAGGAGTCGATATGGCGGGGACCGTGGCGAAGATCGGGTCGGGGGTGGAAGGCTTTTCCGTCGGCGACGACGTGTTCGCCATGGCGGACAATACTTACGCCGAACTTTGTGTCGTGAAAGCAGCAGTCTTGGCGAAGGTCCCCAAGGGACTCGATTTGGTCCAGGCGGCGGCGCTGCCGCTGGTGACGATAACTGGCAACCAACTCCTTTCCGCGACGGAGATCAAAGCGGGCCAGACGGTTCTCGTCGTAGGTGCTGTAGGAAATGTCGGTCGTTCGGCGGTATTCACTGCGAAAGTACGCGGGGCGACTGTGATCGCGGGAGTTTTGAAGAGGCAGATGGATGAAGCTAAGACTATTGGCGCGGATCAAGCTATCGCAACCGACGACGACACCACGATCGCGAATCTTTCGCCGCTCGATGCGGTGGCGGATGCGGTCGGAGGAAGAACCGCCGAGAAGCTGATCGCCAAGGTCAAGCCGGGAGGAGTGTATGCATCGGTTGTCGAGGTGCCGCAGAACGCCCCGAAGTACCCATCTGTAAAGGTGGTGCACGTATTCTCGAAATTCGACAGGAAAACGCTCGAGTTCATGGCCGAAGCAGTGCGAGATGGCAAGCTGGTAATCCCGATCAGCCAGAAACTGCCACTCAGCGAAGCCGCCGAGGCTCAAGCAGCGGCCGAGAAGGGTGGCATCGGAAAGATCTTGCTGGTGGCTTAACATTATTTTGCGAACAGAGGACACGAAAGGAAAATCGGAAGTGAAAAAGGCTCTGCGCGGAATCAACCCCGCTTCAAAACCAAGTGGCGACGGATGTGTGGAGTGCCTCACGTCACCCAAAAGCTGGTGGTTTCATCTCCGCCGGTGTGCGGAGTGTGGGCACATCGGGTGTTGTGACAGTTCTCCGAGTCAGCATGCTTCCAAGCATGCGGCCGCAACAGGCCATCCGATCATTGCCAGCTTCGAGCCGGGTGAGGACTGGTTCTACGATTACGAGAAGCAGGCGATGATCAAAGGTGTGGAGCTGCTTCCGCCGCATTCGCATCCAAAAACTCAGCCCGCTCCTGGGCCCGCAGGAAGAGTGCCAGCCGACTGGGAATCGCTCCTACACTAGCTGCCCGTTACAGGGTCGCCTGCAAATCAAATGCTTCCTTTGAGGGTAGACGTTTCCGCCCGCACCCTAATTTATCCCTACCTCATCGAGGTCGGCCAATACACTCAGATCGCCCTCGACTGCTCCAAGAACTACAGTTCGTTTCGTGGACCACCTGCACAAACATGCAACCGATACCATCGTCCAATTGCTCAAAGCCGACCCTTCTGTTTTGATAACCCCATCCTGCGGGTTCAATCAGAATCTGCATTTCGGAAGCAATCGAAAGGGATACCAGATGGCCGGCACAAATGGACCGAAAGAGACCCCGGGCGTGACCGCGCCTGTAGCGTCGAACACGCAGTCGAACACACTAAGTGTGAATATTTTTACCGCCCCGGGAAAAACTATGGTCGGCGAGCGCCCAAAACCCTTCGGCGAACCGTTCGGCTTTGACCCGATCACGTCGACTTTAATCTTCGGCGAGTACGACGCGGTACTCGTAGACGCAATGGGGACAGTGGCTGAGGCCGAGGCTCTCGCCGCCTGGATCGCTCTGCACAATCGCAACCTGGAGACCATCTATATAACGCACGCCCATTTCGATCACTTCTACGGTCTGAGCATTCTGCTCGACCGTTTCCCGGGCGCTCGCGCCATAGCGACGCCCGAAGCGGTGAACGCCATGCAGATGTCTTTCACTCCGGTTGTAGAGCGGTTGGCCCGCCGGCTCTTTCCTGGACAAGTGGCCACCAAGTTGGTTCCACCTCAGCCCTATGCGAACGACACGTTCACTCTCGAGGGCCAGGAATTGCGCATCATCAAGCAGGGCCGCACCGATAGTCCCGATTCAACGTCTCTGTATGTCCCATCGATCGGCCTAGTCATCGCTGGCGATGTTGTGTACAACCAATGCCGCATGTACGTCGGCGACACCACCCCGGAGAGCCGAAAGAATTGGATCGCGGCGCTGGACCGGTTAGCGGCGCTCAATCCGACGATGGTTGTAGCCGGTCACAAGAAGCCTGGCGCGCCCGACTCTCCCTCGACGATCCAAGACACCAAGCGTTACCTCGAGGACTTCGACCGGCTGCAGAAAACCGCGAAGTCCGACCAGGAGCTGTTCGATCAGATGACGGAGCTGTACCCGCATTGGGTAGCCAATCAGTCGTGGTTGATGTTCGGATTCCCGCAGCCATAAGCCATAGCAACCGGTGATGCGAACGTTTCCCCTCGCATGATGGAGGGTCATCCCCGTCTGCTTGACCGGGCCTGGAACCTATCCTCGTTTCCTCCTCTGGGGTGTAATATTTTTCTGGGGTTTAAGAACGGCCCTCATGATGCAGATCAGGTTGAGCATTCCTCTAAATCTCTTTCTCAATTCTCCACAGCCGGAACTTCTTGCCTTACCTGCCCTCACATTTCAGCACGGTGAATGCCAGGTGCAGATCACTCTCAAAGGCGCGGCTCCTCTGAAGGTAGATAACGGTAGTGAGCCCTATTTCTCCACCATTCATGAATGCCAAATAGATGTTCGCCAGAAGAGCACGGCGGCTCACAGGCTTTTAGCGTCGATTCAGTCGAAGGACTTTGCGGAGCTAATGACCTTACTAATGCCGATTGTCAATAAGACGCTCGCGGCTATTCGCAATTTCGGATGGGTCACAACCGCAAGGGAATATAAGCCGGAGCAGAAGCCAGAGACGCTCCTACGGGCATGGGGAGTGAAAGCTCGAATACATGGAGAATGGAAAGAGGTGGCACCGAAACCTCCGGTATCGCCCTTCGACCTTTTCTACGGCCTCTCAGACCTAGATCAGAACGTAGAAAGAGGCTCTCTTAGTGTGGGCCACTGGCCGGATATTGAGCAAGCCTTGGTCGAGGGACTAAAGCCAAATCCCGAACAGGAGTTTCTGACAAACTCCCTTCAGCACTTGGAACGAGATAACAATCCCAGGTTGGCCCTCATTGAGGCGACGGTGTGTCTCGAAATTGTACTGAGCGAATGCGTGCGCCTCTACCTCGAAGTGAAGCGTCGCTTCGACAAAGAGAAAATAAACCGCGTTCTGAACAACGTAGGTCTCACCAGCAAGGTTGGACTACTGACAGAACCGCTACTCTTACAGGGTGACCGAAACAGGGAGCAGTTGGACAAAGTGCTCAAGGGCATAGGATGGCGGAACAAGATAATCCATCAAAATGGACACATTCCCTCATCCGTACCCGATGAAGATGTAAGGGAAGCTATCTACGAAATGCTCAACCTTTCCCTAACGCTTAGCCGCAGGCGGGATGAGTTGCGAGCGGAGCCGGTGATGGAGCGGATCGGGGAAGCGATAGCCGAGAGCTTTCATTGCCCAAGCCCCGAAATTAAGGTCTTGAAATACCACGAGATTTCCGCCACTTTCACGTTTCGGGGCAAAGCCTCGGTGCTCATGCGGGCAATCGGACCAAATCTCCCCGCCGAGGACAAAATCCCTGATCAAGCTGACCTACAGCGGATCGTCGAGGGGCTTTCTTCCAAACTTACGGAGAGGGATCGATACTTCGAGTCGAAGAAGCACCTGTCAGCGAAGTTCCAGCGGGGGGTACTCGGCCCATTCGTTTTCGCAACCTTTGAGAAAGGCAAGTGGAAATATACGCCCGAACCCGATTAGAGTTTGCAGCCAGGACGCTGGAAGAGATCGGCAGGCCCCACCGCTAGCAGCCATATTTCCAATCCCGGCTTTCGGTGTTGATCAATACTTAAGTCCAATAGACTCGCCGACTCGCTTCTGGCTTAATTGATATGCCGCTAATCAGAGCAACTTAGGAACACACTTGATTTCAAAGGAGAACGAAATGACGACAAAAGGAAAAGTCTTAGTGCTAGTCTCGAGCGGTCGCGGCTTGCCCTTGAAAGATGGCGGATGGTTACAAGGGCGCAGGCTACTACCTTAACGAACTGACGGTTCCGGTTCGCGCCCTGATGAAGGAGGGCTACGAAATCACTTTCGCCAACCCCAAAGGCAACACGCCCCAAGTGGATGTCCATTCCGAGGTCCCCGATTTCTTCGGCGGCGATGCGGCCAAGCTTCAGGACTATATGCTATTCCGCGACGGCCTGAAGGGGCTCAGAGATCCAAGTCCGCATCGCGGATGTCATCGCATCGGGCCTGGATCAATACGACGCTGTTTTCGTCCCCGGCGGCCATGGGCCGATGGAGGATCTTCTCGATGATCCCGACGCTGGCACCGTGATGAGACACTTTCATGAAAAATCCAAGCCCACGGCAGTGCTCTGCCATGGCCCGATTTCACTGCTCTCGGCTCTTCCGAATTCGAAGGAGTTTGTCGCCGCGCTGGCGGCGGGCGATTCCGCCGGAGCGCACGCAAAGGCTAAAGGTTGGATCTATGCTGGATATAAGATGACGATCTTTTCGACAGCGGAAGAGCAGCAGCGGGAGCCGCTTGAGATTGGTGGCAAGGTTCTCTTCTACCCGGACTTCGCCCTGCAAACGGCGGGCGGTGACGTAAGCGTGCTCGCTCCGTGGTCGAGCTACGTCCTTCAAGATCGCGAGCTGATCTCAGGCCAGAACCCGTTCTCCGATGAAGCGCTTCTGAAACTTCTTCTACCGGCACTCGACGCGAGGAAGAAGTCGGTTTCAGCGGCATAAGAAGCGGAGGGAAACCGGGGACAGGCGGGACGTTTTCCATTTTTCGACAATGAAGATTAGTGAGCGTCCCCTCTGTCCCCAGTTTTTTCTCCTATTCAAGCGCCGGCGAGAGAAAGTTATATCTTCTGCCTGCCGATGGCCTTCAGGCGCGGCACGAGCACCAAGTCGGCCGCTTCTTCAGCATCTTTGAGGAGCGTCTTGCGCGGCGTGCCTACCTGCGCACGCATGGTAAGGCCACGAGCAAAATCAGTGACTTGGATCGCGCGCACGGCCACAGGAAAGTCGGACGGGATTTCTCCAGCGGTGATCCCGTCCCGGAAACGACCTTCCACCAGCGCAGCGCCGCCGGCGACCGCGCTCTGCAGGAACCGCTGAACCTCAGCGTCGTTCACAAGCGGCGCGACGCACACCATAAGGCAGCCCCGGGCGGACCCTTTCTCGGTCGCACTTTCGACGGCGTACCTCAGAAAGTCCGCGATCGAGTCGCGAAGACTCTGTGGCGAGAGGAGTGCCTTCGCGGCTGCTGCGCCCTTCCGTTCTGCGTACGCCCTAAGGACGCGCAAGAAGATCGCCCGCTTATCCCCAAAGACGGCATACAGGCTCGGCCGTCCCACACCCATCCCGGCGACGAGATCGTCAATCGTCACTCCGTCGTAGCCTTTCGACCAGAACACTTGGGTCGCCTTTTCCAGCGCCCCCGTCTCGTCGAAGCTGCGCGGTCGACCTCGCGGTCTAGCGGTCTTCTGAATCATTTAGTTCAAAACTCCTTGACACTTTCCATCCCACCAATATATAACCGAACAGTTCATAAATAGCAAGCTGACCCTGCCCTCGCTGGGCCTCATGACTCGGCCTTCACCCTTTACCACGGAGACGCCCATGGAACATTCGATCGCTAACGAAAGTATCTTAATAACCGGAGCAAATGCTGGGCTCGGGAAAGAGACTGCCAGACAGTTAGCATTGAAACAAGAAACGAAAAAGGTAATTCTTTTTTGCAGAAATCGAGCGAGAGCAGCGGCAGCAAAAAAAGACCTTGAGGAGCAAACGGGGGGGAAGATTTTTGAAATTGTTATTGGGGATGTAACGGATGCAAATTCTGTAAGAAAAGCGGTAGAACAAATCAAGGAACCTATTGATGCAATCGTTTTAAATGCAGGTGGAGTAGTTGGGAAAACGGCTGCGAAATCCACGCCTTCCGGTATGAATCAATTAGCTGCTACGAATATTTTAGGCAATGTAATTCTGGTGGAGGAATTGATCAAACGGGACAAGTTAAAGAAAACAGTTCTATCAGTCAGTGCGGAAGCTGTTCCAGGCGTAAAGATGCTCGGAGTAAAACCAGTATCAATGAGGACTTCTTCCGTAGATGAGTTTGCTGCTGTACTTGATGGATCATATTTTGGTAAGAAGTTCAATGCATTGCAAGCATACGCATATGTCAAGTATGCGGAAACCATGTGGACGTTATCAATGGCAAGAAACTACCCTAAGCTCAAGTTTGTTGTTGTGAGCCCAGGAAATACAAAAGGAACTCAGGCGCCAGATAGTCTTCCCCCGCCAATGCGGTTTATGTTGAAGTTCGTGATGATGCCTATTGTGTTCCCATTGATGGGCGGAATGGTGCATACGCTGGACGTAGGTGCAAAACGCTTTGTAGATGCCATTTCGGATGAGCAGTATAAAAGCGGTGTTTTTTATGCCAGTAAAGAGGGAAAGTTATCAGGGGACATGGTGGACCAGAGCACCTTTTTTACTGATTTGAAAAATACTTCATTTCAAGATAACGCCAACCAGGCAATTCACCGTTTCATAAATTAGGCGCTCGGAACCGACGTCTCAGGGCAATTCTTCGCCTCGGCTCAAGGGAAGTTCACTGGCCCAATTGAGACGCAGCGTCACCCACACCTCCACGATCGCGCCAGACAAGAAGCCGCGTGGCAGGCCGTCGTCAAGGTGTCTGGCGTCGATTTCTCTTCCCCAGCATCCTTAAGCGCGGTGCCCTGAAAGAGCGCCGGTCGCGGCGAAATGTTTGCGGTAACCAGAATCAGCATGCGATTGCGGCGCTGCGTGCTCGTCCACGGGGTCTTACGGTATTTTGAAATAAATAGTTCAAAAAGTCCTTGACCACTGCCACCGCGTCTATTATCGTACCAAACAGTTCAAAATCAGCAAAGTAACTCTAACCTCGCAAGGAGAATACGCATGGAACGGTACCAAGGTAAAAAGGTGGTGATTATCGGCGGCACGAGCGGCATGGGGCTCGCGACGGCGAAGCTGCTCCTCGATGGGGGTGCGCGTGTACTGGTGACGGGTCGATCGAAGGCCGGCCTGGAATCGGCGCAGAAAGAGCTTGGCAAGGACGCCATTGCGGTTTCGAGCGACGCGCGCTCGTTGACGGACCTCGACGCCCTCGCCTCTCGGGTGAAGGCCGAGTTCGACACCTTCGACCTGCTCTTCGTCAACGCCGGGTTCAGCATCCGGGCGCCTCTTGGGAGCATCACCGAGGCTGTCTACGACGAGATGTTCAACTTAAACGCCAAGGGACCGCTTTTTGCGGTGCAAAAGCTCACGCCGCTGATCAACCGGGGAGGCTCTATCGTCTTCACGACCTCAATCGCCAACGTCAAGGGAATGCCCGGCAACGCCGCATACGGAGCCGCCAAGGCCGCGCTGCGATCCTTCGCTCGCACGCTCGCCACTGAGTTGCTTCCTCGCGAGATTCGCGTCAACGCGGTGACGCCCGGCCCCATCGATACGCCGATCTTGGGCAAGATGTTCCCCGATAAGGACGCAGCCGCCCAGCTTAGGGAGAAGATGACCGACATGGTTCCCATGAAGCGCTGGGGGAAGTCGGATGAGATCGCCAAGGCTGTCCTCTTCCTCGCGTTCGATGCGACCTTCACGACCGGCGCCGAACTTCCGGTAGACGGAGGATGGTCTCAACTCTAAGGTGTGGACCATGGCACAGCATGAGCCACACCTCAGAGGATTACCGCCGCTCCTGTACAGCAACCGATGAGTATCGGCGCGGAGATGCAGGCCGGTAAAAGGAGGACTAAGAAGATGCACAACCTAGTAGTGAGCTCTTTGGTGGTTGCTTATCTCGCTGCGAATACATACGCCATGGTGAAGGTAGGAGTGTTTGAGTTAGCCCGTTCGCGCAAGCATCTCCTACTCTATGTCGTTCCCTTCATATTGTGGGGCTCTGTCATTCTGATGGGATGCAAGCTCATACAGATTATGCGCCGATTCGATGAATGGGCGGTCTGATGGCCCATTGAGATGGCTTATTTTGCGGACAAAGCTCCGAACAACTTAGGCGGGTGGCCCAGGCTTCTTTGATCCTGCGGGCATTACCAACATAGTGGGTGCCCCGTCCTTTCGCGTTCTTTGCGAAGGGGCGGGAGTCGGAGATGCCGCCGCCAAGTGGGTTTGGTGACGTGCACAACAAACTCAAATCGCACACGCAGCATCGCAGCCCACCCTTGCAAAAAACGCAAGGACGGGGCACCCTCAGTGGGGATGGTGCACCCAAAGATCGTTAAAGTGGGCTGCCCGCCAGTCTACCAGGAGGACCAATGGCAGAGACGTTCGAAGCATACCGAACTCGAGTCCTAAGCTATCTTGGCGATGAGGAGCCCGTCGGTGTCCAACGAGCCACCGCATCGCAGCTCGATCGGCGTCTGAGCGATGTCGCGCCCGAGGAGTTGATCCGCCGTCCCGCACCTGAAAAGTGGTCAATCGCCGAGATCGTAGCGCACCTGGCGGACGCGGAGCTGGCGATGGGGTGGCGATTGCGAAACATGCTGGCGAATCCGGGCGTGGCCTTAACGTGGTGGGATCAGGCCGTATGGGCGGAGCGCCTGGGTTACGCGCAGCAAGATGCGAGCCTTTCGGCAGCGGTCTTTCGGACGCTGCGCGAGAGCAACCTGCGACTGTTGCAGTCGGTCCCGCGCGCACGGTGGGTCGAGTGCTACGGGGTCCACGAGGTACGCGGACGGCAAACCGTCGAGGAGTTCGTCCGCCTGGAAGCGGCACACGACTTGAACCATCTTCGCCAGATCGACCGCATCTTGGGTAGGCGTATGTAAAGGACGGCCGGTGGCCCATTCAAGCCGTCTTTTGGCTTGAGTGGGAAATGCGGGGGCTGGCCTAGCTTTGCCTTTTACCTCCGACTCTCCCTCGACGATCCCAGACACCAATCGTTACCTCGAAGACTTCGATTCGCCTGCAGAAAACCGCGACGTCCGGCCAAGACCTGTTCGATCAGATGACGGAGCTATACCCTCATTGGGTAGCCAATCAATCGTGGTTGAGGTTCGGATTCCCGCCGCCATAACCTACATCAACCGCTGAGTCGGATGTTTCCTCGCGCATGATTGAGGGTTGCCCTTGGTCCAACTGTTTAAGTGAAAAACCGGGGAAAACGGCAAAAAAACGATCACTTCTGCGCTTGAGGTTTCATTTCAGCGAGGAACTTATCAGCTTCAGATTTGGGAATTTCCGCGAACGTCCATGTGAAAGAATGCATTTTCGGAGAGAAACCTCCGGCAACATAGTAAGTGACGCCGGCCTCGGCATCGAGATCCACTTCGTGTTTTGAAGATCCTCTCGGCGGTCTTTCGTCCTTAGGGCGCAAGACATGACGACCCGGAGCTATGGACAGAACGACGTACTGTTCGCGGTTCATCGCGGCTATCTTCTTACCATTGTCCAGCACTGTCAGCTTCTCAGGGATTGCCTTCCACCCGCTGGTATTAAAGAAGTACAGCGTAGCCTGATCCTGCCCGCGAGCCGCGGCGGCACCGCACAGAGAAAGGAGCGTCAAGCAACCTGCCCATATTATTCGCCGAGTTCCCCTATCGCTCCTGGCGAGATGGCTTTTGGGATTCAGTAGGTTGCGCATCATCTTCTTCTTTAGTTGTTGCCCCTTCGCCGAAGTCATAATGGCGAGCGGCTGGACCTGGAACAACCGGCACGATTCTAACAAAAGGCATAATGCTTGCCACCCTCCGATACTTTGGTCCAATTGTTTTGCTTTTCCTCGTCAGGCATAATCGGCAGCGGGTATGAATACGAAAGAACCAGCGGATGAGTACACTTTATCGACATTGGAGTCGTCAATGAGTAACGTACAAATCGACCAAAAGAGCTATGAGATGCCCCCGAAAGAAGGGATCAGCGTCGCGTGTTTTCTCACCGTCGCCGACCTCGAGCGATCGGCTCGCTACTACGAAAAGGTCTTCGGCGCTCGCATTCTGACCATGGGTGACGGCAACGCGCCTCCGTACCTTCAGCTGGCGAATATCTGGATGATTCTGAATGTTGGCGGCGGGCCAACCCCGGATAAGCCGACGGTAACGCTCAGCGTCCCCGACCCGAATCACATCAACAGCTTTATGAATTTCCGCGTTGCGGATATTCAAGCGTGCTATGAATTATGGAAAAGTCGAGGAGCCGAGTTCATCACGCCGCCGATCCCCAAGTACGGCGAGATACGCTGCTACATCCGCGATCCTGACGGCTATATCATCGAAGTCGGACAGAGCACCGACAAAGTCTACGGTTAACAATCGGCCCAGACGGGAAACTCGGAAAGTCGGGCGCCGACCTGTTCGAGGGCTTCATTGAATCTGCAAATTCGTAAGAAAAAGAATTTGAGCCCTCCTTGACAAGAAATATTGTCAATGCTACTGTCTCCTCGTGCTCGACCTCCAAGTCATTGATGATCCGGCGGCAGCGACGGCGGCTTTGGAGCCCATGCGAGGGCGACTTCTCTCCGAGCTAGCCGTGCCCGCGTCGGCAGCGACGTTGGCCACGCGAGTTGGCCTGACTCGGCAGAAAGTCAACTACTACCTGCACGCGCTGGAGGCGCACGGGCTGGTGCGGCTGGCCGAGGAACGCAAGTGGGGCGGGCTGACGGAACGGCTGCTCGTGGCGACGGCCGCTTCCTACGTCGTTTCTCCGAGCGCCCTGGGGCCGGTCGCCGCGGATCCGAATCGCGAAATCGATAGGCTGTCCGCGAGCTATCTCATCGCCCTGGGCGCACGCGTCGTCCGCGAGGTCGGCGATCTTGTTCGTCGTGCAAAAGAGACGGGCAAACGCCTCGCGACCCTGGCGGTGGATACCGAGGTTCGCTTCCGGTCGGCGACGGACCGGGCAGCTTTCAGCAACGAACTCGCCGAAGCCATCACGAAACTGGTTTCGAAGTACCACGATGAATCCGCTCCGGGCGGCCGCGCGCATCGCCTAGTGATCGTGGCGCACCCTCTGCCGCAAAAATCCCATTTCAAGTCCGATTTCAAGGAGCCATCATGAGCGTAAAGAAAGAAGCTTCCGGACGCCATTACGTCCAGGTCGAAGTCGAGGTCCCCGGCACGCCGGAGGAAGTCTGGCAGGCCATCGCCACCGGGCCGGGTATTTCGTCGTGGTTCGTGCCCACTGAATTCGAGGAGCGCGACGGGAAGCCCGTTGCAGTGAAGTTGAACTTCGGCCCGGGCATGGAGTCCAGTTCCCCGGTGACGGTCTGGGATCCGCCGCGGAAGTTTGTCGCCGAGGCCCCTGGCTGGGTTCCTGGCTCGCCGGTGATCGCGGACGAGTGGAGCGTCGAAGCGCGCGGCGGAGGCATTTGCGTCGTCCGCGTTGTGCACAGCCTCTTCGCCGAGACGGACGACTGGGACAACCAACTGGAAGGCACCGAATCCGGCTGGCCTGGCTTCTTCCGCATCCTGCGGATTTATCTCACGCACTTCCGCGGCCAACGCTCCGCGATGATGCAGTGGATGGCCCCCGCCGCGGGAACCGAAGCGGAGGCCTGGGAATCGCTGACTTCGGCATTGGGGCTGAAAGGCGTGAGCGCCGGACAGCGTTGCACCACCCCGGCGGGCGTCCCCGCTCTCAGCGGCGTAGTCGAGCACGTCAGCCAGAGTCCATACAACGCGCTGCTGCGGCTCGACAAGCCGGGGCCGGGCACCGCCGCGCTCGGCACCGTCAACTTCGGCGGCCAGAGCATGGTCACGCTAAATTTCTACCTCTACGGCGATCAGGCGACCGCGACGGTCGCCCGCGAGACGCCACTCTGGGAAGCGTGGATTCGAGAACGCTTCCCGACGCCGGTGGAGGCGAGCAAGAGTGAGAGTGAATGATCGCGTCACACCAGTTGCCAGCACCTAGTACCCAGTTGTCAGAAAAGACCTGCTGGGTACTGGCTACTAGGTACTGCATCGCGAGGTATCCTTTTGCCGCCGCCGCTCGCTCTCCTTCATCATTTCCGTCAAATCGGCAGCCGGCCGAATCTCAACCGGTCCAAGTCCGTACTTAAAGCCTGGAAGCTGTGAGACAAGCTGAACGGCATGATTGAGGTCTCGCGCCTCAAGGATCTGAATGCCGCCGACCTGTTCCTTGGTTTCTGCATAGGGACCGTCGGTCGTCACGACTTTGCCGTTTTTCCAATACAGGGTCAACGCGGTCTCCGGAGGCTGAAGAGGTACTTCAGCCACAAGATGCCCGTTGGCGCGCAGACGGTCGTTGTACTCAAAGCAAGCGTCGAACGTTGCGTGTCGCTCGTCCTCGGTCATCCCTTCGAACTTCCCCGGCTCGAGGTATCCCAAACAGATGTATTTCATTGTGCTTCTCCTCGTTCTTCTCGTTTTGGGTGGGAGCCAGCAGCGCAGCTGTCGCCGAGCTTCTGTCACTGTTTCACGTAGCGAAGCGCAACGCATCCCGATTTAAAAGCCTTTAACTCAACAAGTTTCAGTTGTAATCTCTCCCGCAGGCTGATACCTTCCATCAACCGTCTTCCTTCGCCAGCAATGATTGGCGTAACGACAAAACGATATTCGTCAATCAGGCCAAGCTCTATAAGCTGCGAAGGAATATCTACACCGCCGACCAGAATATCTTTGCCTGGTTCTTGCTTCAATTTAAGTATTTCATCGTGAAGGTTCGTACGAACAATTCTCGTATTTCCATCTTCAGCGCTGGCCAACGATCGTGAAAAAACAACCTTCTTCTTGGAGACGAAGGCTTGAGCAAATTCAATATCCGATTTTGTCTCAGACTGGCTTTTTGCGATATCAGGCCAATAAGGAACCATCAATTGATAGGTCTTGCGCCCAAAGACGAGCAGATCAAAATCTCGCAAGAGATGCGTAAAATATTCATGTGCTTCTTCATCGACAAATTGTTTGGTGTGGTCGCAGCAGCCATCCAGGGTAATGTTGATTGCGTAGATTACATTTCTCATGACTGAGTTCCCTTCGAGTCTTCTCTGATTTTGTTTCATCTACGGGTTAGCGACCTTCGCTTCCGTCCGACCACCGTTGCACCTGAATCACGAACTGCGTCAAGTGCTCCACGGGGTCGCTCATACCAACGACGGGGGAACCCGGCAGATTCGCTCCCCAACGTGCGGGGTCGGTGTCCGAATAGAAAAACATGAGGTGGGAAGGCCAGTGTGGTGCGCTGTCGCCGCCGTATCCTTCCTTGCCCATCATGTAGCACATGGCCCCGGATTCCATCGCCGGCAGCTCTTTCCTGGCGTTGGCTGCGGTGATGGACTCATTCATCTGTGCCGCCGTGCGTCCCGCCAGTCCCCACTCGGTCTCTTTGGTGAATCGCACAAGGTAGGAACGCGCGGCTGCCGCATTCACACACATGGGGACCCGCACTTTCGGATTCCAAAACTCAGCATCCGGAGCGGATGTAAAGGAGCGTCCCACGATACACACGAAACCGTTCTTGCCTTTGACCGCCGTTTCGAAACCAAGCCGCCCGAGAACCAGGACCTCGGCATCGCGTGCAATGGACTCCGGCGCTGCACTGCGTGCTAGGGCTATTTCCGCATCCCGATCCGCCATGAGGTACTGGTCGACCGGGGCCATCTTCGCATACGGTGTGGTGGTTGACGGTGTTGGGTCGGCCTGCACCACCGCCTGATATGCCACACCAAGCACGAGAAGCAGTGCAAAGCTCTTGATTGCGATTGCGCTAATTTTTTTGAGCATTGTTTTTCCTCCTTTTATCCGAGTCCCGGCGGCCAGACTATTCCGGTGCTCCCTCCGAAGCCGGGAAGAAAAGAAGCTCGCGCACCTCGCCGGCCACATCGCAGGCGATGGCAGCCTTCTTCGCCCATGCCAGCGCCTCGTTGATATCAGCACATTCCAGTATCCAAAATCCGCCCATGTGCTCCTTGGTCTCGGTATACGGCCCGTCGGTGACGAGCACCTTGCCGTCGCGCTGCGACCGCAGCGTCTTCGCGCTGCCAGCCGGAGAAATGCCGCACGCGAACTTCCTCACGCCGGCAGCAATCAATTCGCGGTTGAGCGCGTGGATCGCCTCCATCATCGCTTCGGTTACTGTGGACGGGTCGAAGTTGTCGGGGAGGTAGTTAGCAACCAGGTAATGGGGCACGTTTTTCTTTCTCCTGTAACGGTCTTTAATTTCTTCAGTCGTCGGGTGGGCCGGTTGCCCGCTTTCACCCTATAGTCGAACGGCTGGCCGGAATTCGACAACTCGTCCAACGAGATTTTCTGGGTGCCCCATTTCTCGCGTCTTTTGCGAGAAATGGGGCTTTTGACTTCTGGGGGACACGCCCTGCCGTCTGATTCTTGATCTTGATCGGATCACCACGGAAGAGGCTGCCAAGGAGTTTCCTACTACTGGCGCATCTCAGCCGCGACGTCGTCGCCGAACTTCTCTTGGATGTACTTCTGGGTCTCGGCATCGAAGTCGGTCATGTCAAACATCCGGCGAACCTCCACCATTTCGTTATCCTTTCCGGGGATGCGCGAGGCCCATTCGAGCGCCTCTTCGCGCGACTTCACCTGGATGATCCAGTAGCCGCCGACCACTTCCTTCGCTTCGGTAAACGGACCGTCGGTCACTTTCGATTTTCCACCTTTGAAGGTGACGCGCGCGCTCATCGTCGCGGGCGGGGTCAGCCCGTCGAGCGCCAACAGCACGCCGGCTTTCCCTAGTTCCTCGTTGTACTTGCCCATTGCCTCCATGCTTTTGAGGTCGGGCGCCCAGCCGGGTTTTGCGTTTTCGTACTCTTTCGGAAACATAATCATCATGAATCGCATGGTGTTCTCCTTGTCTATTGAGTATCGGTTATTGAGTATTGAATGTTGTGCGGTCACCGTACCAGGGCCGCTACTTTTCTGAATCTCTTTTTTTTGCCCGGCGCGACTTAACGTTTGCCGCTGAATCTTTACATGCTCGGTGCCGGCGTTCCATCGGACCATTTGTCCGCTCCTATTAAGAAGACGGACAGTGGTGGGAAGGATTTGAGTTGTGGGTAAGATTGCTCGGAGATGTACCAGTAATTTACGGCCATGACTGGGGAGTTTGCAAGATTTGCGCCCCAGGCCGCACCGTCTTTCGCTGTTTCGTAGAACATCACGTGCGGGAGGTTGTGGCCGCCGTTGTCGGTTAGATACGAGCCCTTCGACATCATGTATGAGAAAGTTCCCTGCTCGAGGGATGGTAATTCTTTTTTGTCTATCGCTGCTTTGATTGTGGCGATGACTTCGGGCTTGGAATGGCCAGCCAGCAGTAGTTCGGTGCGCTTGTAGGCGTATGGAAGGATGGATCGGGCGGCTGGCGGGTTGAGGCAATCTGCGGCGCGGACTTTTGGATTCCAGAATTCTGGGTTATCGAACATAGCCAGCCAGCCGCGTCCGACCCAGCAGACCCAGCCGTTTTTTCCTTCGACTGCGGTTTCGTAGCCGTGACGGGTTAGGACGATGACCGAGGCGTCGTGGGAGATGGCGTCCGGAGCGGCGCTGCGGGCTAAGGCGATTTCGGCGTCGCGGTCCATCAGATATTGTTCTACGGGAGCCATCGTTGGATATGCTTGGTCGGGGCCTTGTGCAGCTGCGGGCAAGCACGCCGCCGCGATCAGCGCGGAGACGAGTACGAACGCGCTTAGGGAAATGCCGTGTATCTGATTTCGGGTCATCGCTTTCCTCCATTTCTGGCGGGCCGGCTGACCGGCCTTCACCACATAGTCGAACGGTCCCACCGGAATTCGACAGTCGTCGAGGTTTTTATTCTAGCGGCCGGGTGTCCCGTCCTTGTCGCGTTTTGTGCGACAGGGCGGGGGTTTTGACGTTCCTATTCCCGGAAACGAAACGCAAAAACTTGTACGCTCCTGCACCCATTCCCCTGCCGAGAACGCTACGATGCAGTTATGCCCTGGGGCCTAAAGCGATACCAGGAAGCACGCTGCCTCCATTTCGTGACCTTCAGTTGCTATGCTCGCGCGCCCCGGTTAGCCTCCCTGCACGCCCGCGACGCATTTGAGAAAACCTTCGAAGAGACTCGCCAATGGTACGGCTTTTACGTTGCCGGATACGTCGTCATGCCGGAGCACGTCCATTTGCTCCTCACCGAACCGGAGCGAACCAAACTCTCCATCGCACTGCAAATGCTGAAACAGAACGTAGCCCGGCATCTGCGCGGACCCGAGGGCGGCCCGCTCTGGCAGCCTCGCTATTACGATTTCAACGTCTGGAGCTACGCCAAACAATCCGAGAAGCTGCGCTATATTCATCGCAACCCGGTCAGAAGAGGACTCGTACAAAGCCCGGAGGAGTGGGCCTGGAGCAGCTTCCGGCATTACCTCACCGGAGCCGAGGGTACAGTCGAGATCGAGTCACACTGGACCGATCGTAAGCGAGAGCGCATGGGAGTTTCTCTCACTGACATAGGAAGTCAAACCCCCCGCCCTGTCGCACAAACCGCAACAAGGGCGGGGCACCCCGGGAATTGATTAGGCCGGCGAAAGGCTGGGCCAGCCCCCGAGTTCAGCACCCGCCTTTCGCGCCGACCTTAGCCAGACCAGAGGACGGCACGGATTTCGCTAGAACACCTTGGCCCGTCCTCCGTTTCCTGAAAATCGATCGCTAATCCATTTTTTATTTCAACTGCCGAATCCGCTCTTGCAGGAATTGCCGCTCTGGTTCCTGTTGGGTCAGGGCCAGCGCCTTCTCATAGGACGCCCGAGCCTCGGCTGTCCTGCCGAGCCTGCGGTACATATCGGCGCGGGCGGAATGCGCCAGGTAATAATTTGCCAATTCGCCATCTTCCAACACCGCGTCGATCTGCGCCAGACCGGTCTCTGGACCATCGCGCATGGCAATGGCCACGGCACGATTAAGCTCTACAACCGGCGAAGGCTGAATTCGTACCAGCTCATCGTAAAGCGCAACAATCTGCCGCCAGTCAGTCGCAGCGACCGATTCCGCCTCCGCATGAACGGCCGCAATCGCAGCCTGCAAGGTGTAAGCACCGAAGCGGCGGGACTCTTGCTGGTAACCCAGGGCTTTCTCCAGCAATGCCACTCCCTCCGCGATCTGCTCCCGGTTCCAGAGTGCGCGGTCTTGATTCTCCAGCAGAATCAGCTCTCCGGTCGGAGAAGTTCTCGCGGCGCGACGGGATTCCTGCAGCAACATCAGGGCAAGTAGCCCCATTATTTCTGAACTCGTGACTTGCGGCTCTGCACCGCTCCCGGTCAAATGGAGTTCGCACAGCAACCGGCCAAGTCGAATGGCCTCGCCGGTCAGCTCGGCCCGCGTTACCTCCGCCCCCGCCGCGGCCGAATAACCCTCGTTAAAGACGAGATAGATGACCTGAAGGACAGCGCCCAGCCGCTCCGGCAACTCCTGCGCCGTCGGCACCTCGTAGGGAATCCGTTCCTCTCGAATCTTCGCCTTGGCGCGCACAATGCGCTGGGCCAGCGTGCGCGGCGTGGTGAGGAAGGCCTTCGCGATCTCCTCGGTAGTCAGCCCGCACACCTCGCGCAAGGTGAGTGCAACCCGCGCTTCCGGCGCCAGAGAGGGATGACAGCAGGTAAAAATCAGGCGCAGCCGGTCGTCTTCAAGAAAATCGTAATCACTAGATCTTTCCGCCGAACTCCCTTGCGCTTCGAGATAGCGAACCAGCTCGTCTTGCGACGCATCAAATCGTGCCCGTCGACGCAGGGTATCAATGGCTTTGAAGCGGCCCGTCGAAATCAGCCATGGTCGCGGGTTTTCGGGCACTCCGCCCATAGGCCACAGGCTTAGCGCAGCCGCGAAGGCTTCGTGCATCGCCTCCTCGGCAAGATCGAAATCACCAAGCAAGCGGATCAGAGTGGCCAGGATTCGTCCCGAATCCACGCGATAAAGGGAGTCGAGCAATTCGCGGATCTGCTCGCTGGAGGGCTCGGAGATGACACGCTCAGACATGACGTTATGCAATAGGTTTTCTGTAGCTACGGATCGATCACCCCAGTAACTTGCCGGCGAGCCAGTAATCGACACTGAACTTTCCCGGACCGGAGCAGATCAGCCAGATAAAGAAGAGCAAGTACAGGACTTCCGGAAGGTAGAGGAAATCGTCGAGCCAGCTAATAGGCGAAAGTCCTTTAGGCAGGGTGGAAAGCGCGCTCGTCAGGGTGGCGACAATCATATCGATCAGTAAAGCCACACTGGCCGGGCTCGACAGAAAACCCACGGTCACCAGGGATCCGCCAACAAACTCGACGCCCGCCACGAAATAAGCCAACTGGTGGGGAAACGGGGCGTTAGCCTTCACGAGCGTTTCGTACACCGGTTTCGTGCCGCCGGCGACAAACAATTTGTTCCCCCCGGAGACGGCGAAGAACAGCCCGATCGAAACCCGTACCAGCAGGATGGCATATTGTTCCAAATCACCACTACCCTGCAGCGCAAACTGGACCAACCGCTTCCAATCCATCTCTTATCCCTCCGTTCTGCAAACCCAAATCGCGGCGTCATTGGCGAATTCTCGTGCTCGGCTTATGTGTCCATCCGTTCGACCCATTGCGCGCGAAATGCAGGAGCTACGAATGGATCCGCAAAGTATTGTGTTTCCCGCGCAACCTTGCCGCCCCTGAACTCCATAATGCTCACGGTGTAACTCGGCTTGCCATCGTATGTCACGATGAGTTCGGTCACCCAAAGATCACCGTCGCCAGTAATTCGTCGGACGGTAAACCGCTTCTTGTTCGGCTGACCGGCGCGTTGCCCCTGTATGTTGCTTCGACCGCGGGTTCGCTCGCCCGACTGCGGGTAATCCAGCACCGCGTCCTCTTGATAGATGAGGTGCTCGGTTTCAAAATCGTTGGCATCGGACGCCGCCCAATGCTGATCCAGCGCCGCGCGGATCTCTTGATCTCGCGCTTCAGAATCCTGCTCGCTCTTGTGCTGATCGTTCACCTTGATCCCTCAATCTGACAAGAAGCAAAATGCGCTTCGATCACTCGCCTGGAGCAGCCCGTGACCTTCGTGGCCGATTAAGGTTGGAACCCGTCCGCCATCCACTTGGCGAATAGTTCAATCCGCGATTGCGGCCAAGGGCCTTCTCCTCTTGGTGGTGGAGGCGGCATTACTGCGCCCTCGATTCCACGAATGCGATTGTAGATAGCGGCAGCGTGCTTTTTGACGTCATCGTAACTCGCCAGGTTGAACGCCTTGCTCATGCCTTGAATGTCTCGCTCCGTAAAGAGCGGGCGAATGTCCATTTGAAAGCTCGTCGTTTTCGTCATTGCTCCTCACGGGTATTGGATTATACGGATGTCGCAGTCTTCTTCGTGAATCCGAGACTTCCTCCTACGAGTTGTGGTTTCGCGGATCGTCTTTCGCGCTGAGGTATTCCAGCCCCAGCGGCCCCATTGCGGTTATTTGCGTGACGTACTCGCCGGATTTCGCCCAGTGGAAATGGTGCGTGTTGCCAGGGAGAATGATCACGGCGCCAGGCGGATAGGCTTCCAACTTACTCGCGTCGAATTCATCGCCCAGTCCGATATAAAAGACGCCCGAAATCACGGTATAGACTCGATCCTCTGGGTGCTTATGCGGCATCAGCTTCGCGTCGTGAGGCGCCTTGACCCTGATCGTGTAAGGGCCGGGCTCCGAGGGCTGACCCACGACGACGGCTAGCCGGACAGAAGGTGGGAACGCCGGGAACGGCTTCCAATCGATATCTTCGGGCAAGATAGTTTTGAAAACCTCCTGCCCGAGTTGGTGAGGCCGGACTTCGCTTTGTTGAGCACCTACCACGCTGGCTTTCTCAGACATATAAACCTCCTTCGTGCAAAAAAGGTAAACCATCGCCCCAGACTTTCGAAAGATGTCAACGTCGGGGAATTGAGAATCGCATCAGGGCGTCGGCCTAGCGCGCGATTTGGCCCAGGTAGTATCCCAGCCGGTTTTCCACATCCCCCGGCTTGTGGAAGCCGCGCGCCATCAGCGCCTTGATCCCCTCCTGGGCGGCAGGTCTCCCGAGCGAAGCAATGCAGGCATCCCACCCCGCGCCGAGCTCAACATCCGGCGGCAGGCTGGTGTTGACGAGACGCTTGGTCTGGCCGATCGCCCATTTGTCGAACTTGGCAATCCGCGTCGCGAGCGCCTCTACAAACGCATCCAGATCGGCGTCGGGCAGGGCGCGATTGATGTAGCCGTAGGCCTCGGCCTGTTCTGCTCTAATGTCTTCCGAGCTCAGGAGCACCTCGAGGGCGCGGTTTCGGCCGATGAGTCGAGGAAGCCGGGCCATGGGGCCGCCGCCCGCGACCATCCCCACCCCCACCTCCCATTGCGAGATGATGGTCTTCTCGCGGCTGGCAAAACTCATGTCGCAGGCCAGCGTGATCTCGCTGCCGTTGCCGGTCGCACGGCCCCGGATGAGGGCGATGGAGGCGACTGGCAACCGGGTCAGCCGCACGAGAAAGTCCGGCCAGGGCGGCAAGCCTGTGGGGCCGCTCGGCAGTGAGGTAAGGTCTTCAAGCTTGGCCGTGAAATCGGAGTGGTTCAGGAAGTAATCGTCGACCGCGCTGTCGAAGACCACGACCCTGACATCCTCGTCGGCCTCAAGAGCGCCGATGACTTCCTGGAACTGCTGAACCATTTCCGGGCCCATGACGTTGATCGGCGGATTGTCGATCGTGACACGCCAATAGGCCGGCGAGCGCCGGGACACGCGAATCTGTGCCGGTTTCGTAAGCGTGTTCATCTGTGTGATTTTGGCAGATGCGTCCACAGTTGCCATCGGATCTTCCTCCGGTAACCATTGAGCCAGAACAAAGGGGACCGCGCAATTGGACGATGGTATCGCCCATACTTTCGTATCGGCGTGAGTTAGGTTCACGCTTTTCCTTGGAATCATACGAGCGGTAAGTTCATCCTCACCATCGCAACCAGCCTGGAACCCAGGTCAATGCGTGTAATCGCGATGTTACGACAGTTATCAGATTGGCCTGGAGTTTGTCGGACTAGAATCGGTGTGCCGAAGCACGCAAAATGAGTTCGCAGTTAGCTTACAGGCTCCACGAGATCGCTTTCTGAACCGAGAGGGACGCGAGCATGAAGCGTCTTGCCATGCCCGGTCTGCGATTCGATGGAAAGCTTCCCGTTAATAGGTCTAAGCCGCTCCTCACACTTGTGAGACCAAGCCCTCGGGCCTGTTTTGCCGCTTGAACGTCGGACCCCGCACCAGAATCGCTATCCCGTCAATTAGAATCAGACAGCATGAGTAACGGCGAGAGGTCACAAGTACCATTGCTGCTGACGATGGACCTGGAACTTGCTCCAAACCACGACCTAGAGTTCCGCTACATGCCCGCCGGATTTGAGCACGGCCACGCGAATATCAGAATTCTCTATGGTCCAGCAGAGTCGGCCATGGAACGATTTCGGCGGCATTGCCATTTTAGTTAGAGGCTCCACTTGCCCGGAAATCTATCGGGATACAGGCTCTGAGGGTCCGCTTTCTGCCGCTGGCTGTCTTTGCACGAGAGTTTGCGGCACAAGCGACCCGGCCGCGTGATGAGCTTTATTCTGGCCCGCCGTGGTTGGAACAGAGTCTCAGTGATCGGCACTGGAAAAGTTGTACCCACTTAACGTCTCACCGTCAAATGGCGAGTTCGTTTGTTGAATTAGTTCAAGGATTTGAATCTGCTTGATGGTCCCCAAGGTCCTAAGCTATAGATCTCGTCGTCATACGCTCATGGCAGACAGCTCGTCGGACCGGTTGCCCGTCCAGCTTGGAGGGTCGGCGGGTGTTCCCCTGAGATGCGGCGCTCTCCAGCTTTGAGTTCGCCCGTGGCTGGGATGCTTCCGAGGTGGAGAAACTCCGAATTAAATGAACATGGCCATGTCCTCCAGGCGGTGTGGTTTTCCCCGGCTTGCCTGCCTATCGCTCGGCTTACTGCTGGCCGCCTCCACCGCCAGCTCAGGTATCGCGGCAGCTCAGTCTGGAAAAGCGCCGGCTGGTTCCCCAGCGCCGCGCTACTCAGTCCGGGTGGAACGAGATCGCATGGTGCCGATGCGCGACGGCGTGAGACTAGCGGTCGACCTCTACTTCCCGGTTGGCGTCGATGACAAACTTCCCGCCATTCTGATCCTCACTCCTTATAACAAACTGGCGGTTGAAGACGTCGCACGCATGTGGGCAGGTCAAGGCTACATCGTCGCGGTGGAGGACCTGCGCGGTAAGTTTGCTTCAGAAGGCGTGTTCACATTCTCCTTGAATGACCCGCCTGACGGTGCGGATTCCGTTGTTTGGGTGGCATCTCAGCCCTGGTCTACGGGCAAAGTCGGTACCTACGGTTGCTCCTACCTTGGCGGAGACCAGATCGAATTAAGCAAACTTCAGGTGCCCCAGCATACCGCCATGATCCCACAGGCCGCCGGTGGCGCTTACCGGTTCGGCAACTTGACCGAAGGCGGCGCACTGAACCTCGACATCATCGCGGGTTGGATGCGGCAGAATGGAAGCAAGCTGCCTCACTCGGGTCAGGATCCCAAGCCGCTGGACCCAGCCCGGTTATCGGTATTGCCAGTCGTCGATGTTCTAAAGGGTACTGGTCCACCCACCGATTTCGAGGATTGGGCCTCGCACGATCTCGATGATCCCTGGTGGGACCGTTTGGGCTACGTGGACAATCGGAACCACTTCAACGTTCCGGCCATTCATCTCTCGTCCTGGAATGACAGAGAGGTCTCCGGAACGCTCCATTTTTTTGAGCTCTATCGGAAGAACAGCACCACTGCCACTGCGAGGAACAACCAATTCCTGATCATCTCGCCGTCTGAACACTGCCAGTCCGAACAGGCCACCGAACACACGGTGGTGCTTGGGCGCGATATGGGAGACGCTCGCTTTGGCTACTATGACCTTTACCTTCGTTGGTTCGATCACTGGCTGAAGGGCATCGACAATGGCGTGACCAACATGCCCAAAGTACGGGTTTATGTGATGGGAGCAAACCGATGGCGCACAGCGGACGAATGGCCGCTTCCCGGCACGCATTTTACAAAATACTTCTTTCACAGCGACGGTAAGGCAAATACAGGAAGAGGAGACGGTATCCTCAGCCCGCTTGAACCCGGCAAAGAACAGCCAGACCGGTTCAGCTACGACCCAATGAATCCCGTGCCCCTATCCCGCAACCCCGCGGACGACGAAGATGCGATCCTGAAGCGTCCCGACGTTTTGGTGTACACGACGCCTCCGCTCGAGCGAGCTATTGAGGTAACTGGACCTCTGCAAGCGGTTTTGTCGGTCTCATCGAGCGCAAAGGATACTGACTTCATCGTGCGCCTTCTGGATGTGGATACCAAAGGGAAGGCCTTCCCATTGGCCCGAGCGGTTTTGCGCGCTCGCTATCGCGAGGGTTTCAACAAGAAAGTATGGATGTCTCCGGGCAAGACCTATCAGCTTTCGATTGATTTGCACGGGACTGGCAATCAGTTCGCGGCGGGGCACCGCATTCGCGTCGAGGTTTCGAGCAGCGCGTTTCCAACATATGCGCGCAATTTGAACACCGGCGGTGACAATTACCGCGACACCAGGTCGGTGGTCGCTAGAACCGAAATCCATCACTCTGTAGACCAGCCATCCTATATTCTCTTGCCCATCATTCCCTAACAAACTGATAATTGTTAAGACACGAGCAATTGCCTTCCGTATCTCACAAGCCTCCTGATTTCAGCAGCAAGATTTCGTCTGCACAGACGATCTAGTTGTTGCGCTCGAACGTGGCGATAGACAGAGTACCTGCTGACTCTAAAGTTCTTCGTTATCCGTCCGATTCCGGAGCTCGCCATATCGACAAAGGCCTCTTCTATTGTGCCTCGCTTTGGGTGAGAGCAAATCGTGCACTTGTATTTATGACGGCTGGGGCTTCGACCTCCAGTCTGAACTTCGAAGAACCGTAACCAGGTTGAAGCAGAATCAGTGGGGAGTGACGGGTGTCAGGTCAGACTGTCGCTATCAGATGGGATGAGAAGGCCGGTCTCCGGACGGGATGCGGTGTACGCTCCCAAGTTATCGACGTGCTCGAAGCACAGATAAAAAGGAGACCGGCAATGAAGAAGGTTAGCACCGTAGTGGCAAAACAGAGCAGGAATATTTCTCGGCAGAAGCTGACCATCGGATTGGATCTGGGAGATCGCAACAGCTGGTACTGCGTGGTGGATGAAGCAGGCCAGATACAACTGGAGCAGAGAGTTGGTACGAGTGCGAAAGCGTTGCAGGAAGTCTTCGGCGCGCTACCGAGCAGTCGGATCGCACTGGAAATCGGGACGCATTCGCCCTGGATCAGTCGCTTGCTCAGCGAGTTGGGACATGAAGTGATCGTGGCCAATGCGCGCAAGGTGCGGCTGATCGGAGAGAGCCGAAAGAAGGACGATCGGCTGGATGCGCAGACTCTGGCCCGGCTGGCCCGGATCGATCCGGAGTTGCTGTATCCGGTGAAGCACCGCAGCGTGCAGGCGCAAGCCGATCTGACACTGATTCGAGCACGCGCTGGGCTGGTACGGGCGCGCACGGGGCTGGTCAACACGGCTCGCGGGTTGGCCAAGAGCTACGGGGAACGATTGCGCAGCTGCAACGTGCGCAACCTGAATCCGGAGAAAGCCGAAAGCTTGAGTCCAGAACTGCAAGCCGCACTGAAACCTCTGTTGAACGCAATCGAGTCGCTGAGCGAGTGCATCGTGGAATACAACGAGCGCATCGAGGATCTGGCACAGCATAGTTATCCGCAGGTGGCTCTGCTGAAGCAGATCAAGGGCGTAGGCACGCTGATCGCGCTGACGTTCTTGCTGACGCTGGAAGATCCGCACCGTTTTCGCAAGAGCCGGGATGTGGGCTGCTATCTGGGATTGCAGCCGGGACGGAGAAACTCTGGTCAGAGCGAGCCGCAGATGCACATCAGCAAAGAAGGCGATCCCTATCTGCGGACGTTGTTGGTGCAAGGAGCGCAGCACATTCTGGGACCATTCGGGGTGGACTGTGATCTGCGGCGTTGGGGTCTGAAGCTCGCCGAACGTGGTGGGAGAAACGGAAAGAAGCGAGCCATCGTGGCGACCGCGAGAAAGCTGGCGGTGTTGCTGCATCACCTGTGGGTGAGCGGAGAAGTGTACGAGCCATTGCACAACAGCCAGCGCAGGCCGCTGACGATCGCAGCTTAAAAACAAAACATCGCCAGGAGGAAAGAGCAAACGCCTAAAGCCGAGTTCCGGTGACTGCGTTAATCGCCTGGCCCAGGTTCGACTCGCCAAGAGCAGAACCACAGGGCGCCAAACAGATGGCAGCACCGGCTGAACCGAAGAACGCCCAACATGCACCGAGCGAAACGAATCGCTCCTCGAGAGTGCGGATGGAAGCACGGCGACAGCGGCCACTCGGCGGGAGAAAAAACTTGTCCCTATGAAGAGACACAAAATCCACTTGACTCCGACCGGCCTTCTCATGGAAGGCGATTACACAAGCTCGCGGCCTCCATTCGCCTTCTTGATGCGAAGTTATCGTCGATACCTTCGTCCAATTGTCTTTCTCTCCTCACATCTGCTCTAATGCAATCGTTCAAGATGCACGTTGATCGGGCGCAGGAAACTTTTCATCAAGGAGAACACACCATGTCTGAATTTGTGGCGAAAGCGGTGGCGCAAGAACAACAGAAGACGGAAACCCGCACCGCCGTGAAACGTATTGCCGGCTTTGCCATGGTTGCGACTGCCGTGGCAGTGCTCGCCGTCCTCGGCGCCGCGCTCCTTTTCGCGCAAGGCCAAGACAAAAATAACAACAAGAACACTGACAAGTACTCGCTGATATCGCCCAGCGGAATCGCGTTCTCCGACTTCAGGGGATACGAGGACTGGGCTGACGTCTCTTCCGCCCGCACCGACGAAATACTCAAAGTGATCGTCGCCAATCCAATCATGATCAAAGCGTTCAAGGCCGGTGTTCCCGTCAACGGCCAACCTTTCCCCGATGGCTCCATGATCGTGAAGCTCCAGTGGAAGCACAAGAAAAGCACCGAGGCCCCGTTCGTCGTCGAGGTGCCAGACGTCTTTTCCCAGGCTTTCGTCATGGAAAAAGACAGCAAGAGATTCGCGAAAAGTGGCGGCTGGGGATACGCGGTGTTCAATTACGACCCCGCATCGGACAAGTTCTCGGCTGATCCCAAAAGCCTCTCAGACTGCGGATTCGCGTGCCATACGCCAGTAAAGGCAAAGGACTACATCTTCCACCCGTACCAGAAGCGTTGAACACGCCCGCCCTCGACATCAAGTTCTCGGCGCCACTTAATTCACTTCGAGTGAAGTGCCGAATTAACGGCCTCAAGCAGAGCCGTGTCGCTGAATGGCTTGAACAGGCACTCGATCGCGCCCTGTTCGAGCACTTGCGGACGAACCGCCTCGTCTCGGGAAGCGGTTATGAATACAATCGGAATCTCTCGCCAGCTAAGCTTTAGTTCCTGCTGAAGCTCCGGTCCGCTCATTCCGTGCATGGCAACATCGAGGATCAGGCAACTGGTCTGGTCAACGCAGTCGGACGCAAGAAATTCTTCCGCGGATGAGAATGCACGGGATGCAAAGCCAAACTCGCCAAGAAGGTCGGGAAGAGATTCGCGCACCGACTCGTCGTCATCAACGACCGACACAAGCGGACGTTCCTCCGCACGCTTTTCCTGGCGCAATTCCACCACACAAGCATGCGCCTCGCATGCGAGGCCGTCCATTAGACTTTGGTATCGGTTTTGCCGCCGAGATCAGTTGCGGCTGAGCGACCGCCGCGAATATCTCATGCCGCATCCGACTCGGAACGCATGCGACCAGCCCGAGTACCGTCGCCCATCAACCCCTCGGCCCTGCGGGGGATAGAAAACGAAAACGTAACGCCCGGGCCGTTATTCGGCACTGCCCACAGACGGCCATGATGACGTTCGATAATCGAACGGCTGACCGACAATCCGATTCCCATACCCCCATTTTTCGTCGTGTAGAAGGCTTCGAAAAGCTTATCCGTGGTTTGATGTTCGAAGCCGGTTCCAACATCTCTCACGCTGAGGCGTACCCGATCATCGCCATCCGGTTCGGTTCGAATCAGTAAATCCCTCAAACGATCATCAATCGCGCTCATGGCATCCGAAGCGTTGCGAAGCAGGTTCAAAATAACCTGCTGCAGCTGGACGCGATCGCCGGCCACCAGTGGCAGGTCGTGGCCAAGCTCCCGCCGCAGGATCACACGGTTTTCCTGAAGCTCGCTCAAAGACAGCGCAAGCACCTCTCGCGTAGCTTCGTTAAGGTCCACCGCTTCGATCGTGGGCTCTTTTTTTCCATAGAGTGAGCGCAATCGAGAGATCACCTCAGAGGCCCGGTTGCCATCGCGAATGGTGCGCCGCGCAGTTTCGCGAGCGCCATCCACGTTAGGAGGATTCGCGGCCAGCATCCGCAGACACGTGCTGGCGTTGGTGACAATGCCCGAAAGCGGCTGGTTGACCTCATGCGCGATAGACGCCGTCAATACTCCAAGACTCGTAACCCGGGCCATGTGCGAGAGCTCCGATCGGGCCCTGCTGAGTGCCTCTTCGGAGGATCGGCGTTCTGTCACGTCCTGAACCGCCCCGATGTACTCCAGTTCGCCGTGATCGCCCCGGATGTGAGCCGCAACGTGTACGTACTTCACCGCGCCGTCCGGCATCTGCAGGCGGAACTCAAGTTGCACATTGCTGCGGTCCCGGCGAGATCGCTCGATGTGTTCCTGGAATATTGATAAATCTTCAGGGTGGATCCGAGTACCGATCAGTTCAAAGGTCACCTGCGCATCCCGGTCAATCTGAAAGATGCGATAGAGCTGCTCTGACCAGGTGATTTCGTCCGTCGGCACGCGCCAGGAAAAACTTCCGATTCGACTGAGGTGCTGGGCCTCCGCGAGAAACGCTTCGCTGCGCCGCAATTCCTCCTCCGCCCGTTTGCGTTCTGTAATGTCGCGCAGATAACCGGTGAAAGACGGCGGCCCTTCCAACGGAATGCGTGTGATTGCCAGCTCTACGGGAAATTCGCTTCCATCAGCACGCACTGCCGTCATCTCGAGGCGCTTCCCAAGCACTCGCGCCTCGCCCGTGCCCAGGTAGCGCGCAAAACCCTTCCGATGCTTTTCCCTCAGAGACGGTGGAATGATGACGTCTGCCAGATGCTTGCCCACGACCTCATCCCGATGGTAGCCGAAGGTCCGCTCCGCCGCCGGATTGAACTCGGTGATGCATCCTTCGTGATCGATCATCACAATGCAGTCGAGAGCCGATTCCAGAATGGCTGCCTTGCGCGCCTCACTGCGCTTGAGTTCCCTTTCCTCTTGATGCAGCTTCTCTTCCTGGGAGCCGGGTAGGGAAATCGGTGCTGTGGTCTTCTTCATGTTGGTTCCGCTAAATTTCGACGGCGACATAGCCGTTAAGCCGCCGTCTTCCCTGCCGGCGCGAGGCGGAGTCTCGCGGCCATTCGCACCAGGTCGGCAACAGAGTCGGCCTTCATCTTCTGCATCACCTTGCCTCGGTGCGCCTTCACCGTGATCTCGCTGATGCCAAGCTCCCCACCGACTTGTTTATTCAACAGGCCCGAGACCACTAACCCCATAACCTGCCGTTCGCGCTGCGATAATGACGCGTACCGCTCCCGGAGTACCCGCATCTCCGCCTCCAGGCTAAGAGCAACTCGGCTCCGTTCAAGCGCAGCCCGGATCGCGGCCAAAAGCACGTCGTCATGGAATGGCTTCGTCAAGAATTCGACAGCCCCCGCCTTCATCGCTCGCACCGTCATGGGCACGTCGCCGTGGCCCGTGATGAAGATGATCGGCATGTCGGTGCGTTCGCCAGCGACCAGGCTTTGAAGGTCTAGGCCGTTGAGACCAGGAAGAGAAACATCAAGTACGAGGCAGTTCGGAGTATGAACTCGCGGGCGGTCAAGGAATTCTTGGGCGGAAGCGTATGTCTCCGGTTGCCAGCCTTCACAGCGGATCAGCAATTCCAGCGATTCGCGCACAGAGACGTCATCGTCGACAACGAACACGATCGGCGCAACATCTGGCACGAATCAACCTCATTCTGCCGCCCCATTGTTCAGCAAATTCTACCAGAGATCTCCTCATTTGCCCTGGGGAGATACCGCAGAGAGTGGGTCAGTTCGATTTCGTTTTGAAAGGGGTTTGATTTCGTTTTGAAAGGGGTTTGATTTCGTTTTGAAAGGGGTTTGATTTCGTTTTGAAAGGGCGCGGCTTCAGCCGCGCCGTAAGTACCCGAGAATCAGTCCCGGCTTTAGCCGCTGAGGGGACGTGCCTTGAAGCGCTCATGAGCGGGAGAGCCGACACCAAAGTATCGACGATACCATCGTCCAATTGTTCATCTCCCAGGCTTCTGTTCTGATAGTTCCAATCGACCGAATTCACGCACCAGGGAGTGGGATCAGTTTGATTTCGTTTTGAAAGGGCGCGGCTTCAGCCGCGCCGTAAGTACCCGAGAATCAGTCCCGGCTTTAGCCGCTGAGGGGACGTGCCTTGAAGCGCTCATGAGCGGGAGAGCCGACACCAAAGATGCTAACCTCGGACGACATCGCGCAGGGTTCGCACCTTTTAAGCGAAAGGTTATTCATGCCGGGCAAGAAAACAGCAATCATAACCGGAGCATCGGGGGGCATCGGCGCAGGTTTAGTCGAGGGATTTCTGAGAGAGAGTTATAACGTCGTCGCAACGTCCCGTGACGCCCATCGAAAGTTGACCGCCTCAGCCAACCTGGTTCTCGTCGATGGCGATATCGGCAAACAGCAAACTGCTGCCCAGGCGGTCGAGGCCGCAATCAACACCTTCGGAACCATCGACGTGCTGGTAAATAACGCCGGCATCTTCCTGAATAAGCCTTTCACGGACTTCACTATCGAGGACTTCGACGCCCTCGTCTCCACTAACCTGCTCGGATTCTTCTTCATCACTCAGCTCACGGTAAAAGAGATGCTGAAACAAAAATCGGGATGCGTTGTGACCATCAGTGCAGCCCTTGCCGATCGCCCAATCGCCGGCGTAAATGGCTCCGTTTCGATGATTACGAAGGGCGGCTTGAATTCAGCAACCCAGAATCTCGCAGTCGAGTATGCAAAAGACGGCATCCGCTTCAATGCCGTAGCCCCCGGCGAAGTTGATACACCGATGCACCAGAATGATCCCAACGACTCGACACTGCAGCCGCCGATGAAAAGGGCGACGGTGAACGACATTGTCAATGCCGTCCTTTACCTGGCACAGGCAGCTCAAGTGAGCGGAGAGATACTTCACGTGGATGGTGCCGCTCCCGCCCGTCGTTGGTAAGAAAGGACGCTAATGCCACACCGGAGTTCCACGAGGGCCGGGTGCCCCATCCTAACGTCGCGCTCTTTGCGACGTTAGGGTGGGATTCCACGCCAGCCGACCCCTTGGGGTTTTCCCGAACCTTGCAAGACGTGGCCAAATAAACGATTCTAACCACACACTGAACTTCAACAAGATACCCATGCCCAAATTGCTTTCAGTAAATGTCGGCCTTCCACGCGACGTGACATGGAACGGCAAAACCCTCCGAACCGCAGTTTGGAAATCGCCGGTCACGGGACGGCGAATGGTGCGCAAGCTCGATATCGATGGCGACGCGCAAGCTGATCTCGCCGGTCACGGCGGGGAGAACCGCGCCGTATTCGTCTACCAGATGGATTCGTACCACTACTGGGAGAGCTTTCTCGGCCGCAGCGATTTTACTTTCGGTCAGTTCGGTGAAAACTTCACCGTCGACGGACTCCCTGATAACGAGGTCTGCATCGGCGATCGCTACCGCATCGGTGGTGCTGAATTTGAGGTAACGCAGCCACGAGTGACGTGCTACCGCGTCGGCATTCGCATGAACGAGCCTCGTATGCCGGCCCTGCTCGTAGAACATCACAGGCCAGGATTCTACTTTCGCGTGTTGCAGGAGGGAGAAGTTGGTGCCGGCGATGAAGTTGTAAAAGTTGCCGACGGTCCAGAGCGATTCAGCGTGGCCGATGTCGATGCCCTCCTGTATTTGCCCGGACAATCCAGCGAACAACTGCAACGCGCGCTGCGGATTCCTGCACTTAGCAAGGGTTGGCAGGGCTCGTTTCAGGCAATGCTCCAACAAGACCTGATCCAACGAGATATGGCCTCCACAACTGCGGCTGGGAATCCCGGGCTCGCAAATGAGGAACAGGCACCAGCATGGCCTGGATTTCGACAAATGCGAGTCGCAAATGTCAGCAAGGAAAGCGATAGCGTGACTTCCTTTGTTCTGGCACCGATCGATGGGCAGCCTCTTCCTGTCTGCCAGGCAGGTCAATTTGTCGTCTTGCGCTTGCTCGTCAATTCCAGCAAACCGCCGGTTCTTCGCAGCTATTCGCTGTCTGATCTGCCGGCAGCCGATCACCTCCGCATCAGCGTCAAGAGCGAATTGAATGGGATTGGAAGTTCATTTCTGTGCAACCGTGCGCGAGAAGGCGATCTGTTGGATGTGAGTGCGCCGCGCGGAAGCTTCACTCTGCGCCCCGGCCAGAGCCCGGTGGTTCTGCTAAGCGCTGGAGTGGGCGCAACCCCCGTGATGTCGATGCTGCACGCACTCGCCGCTGAAAGATCGCAACGAGAGATCTGGTGGATCTATGGAGCGCGTAACGGCACTGAGCATCCCTTTGCAGAGGAATCGCGCTCATTACTGAAACAGCTCTCCCGCGGTCGAGGCTACATCGTGTACAGCAGGCCCGCTGCCGTCGACCAGGTCGGGACAGCCTACGATGCTCCCGGGCACATTGACACACCTTTGCTGGAGAGGGTTGGCGTGTCACAGAGCAGTGACTTCTATCTGTGCGGCCCACCTTCATTCTTGCAGAACATGCGCGATGGCCTGCAAACCTGGGGTGTTCTCGGCGCGAATGTGCACACGGAAATCTTCGGTGCGCTTGAGAGCATTACTCCTGGCATGGCGCAGGCGGTTCACACTCCTCACCTGCCACCAGGGCCGCCCGGTTCCGGCCCCACAGTCTCATTCGCGCGCAGCGGGATTAGCGCGGCCTGGGATCCGAAATTCGCGAGCTTGCTTGAACTCGCGGAAGCGTGCGACGTTCCGGTCCGATGGTCGTGCCGGATTGGAGTCTGTCATACCTGCATGACTGGTCTGATTGACGGATCGATTACTTACAACCCTGAGCCGCTGGAGAGGCCTGCTCCGGGGAATGTGCTTGTATGCTGTTCCCAGCCAGGTGCGGGCGTCACTCTGGATCTTTAAGAAGAGATCTCTAAGACGAAGATATTTGAGAGAAACGGAAGGAGTCGAATCATGCGTTCTGATATTGTGCCGGGAGGTATTTTCCCCGACTACGAACTGCCCGATCACGAAGACAAACTGCGCAAGCTCAGCGAACTACAGGGCGAAGATCCGCTAATCCTCACGCTTGCGCGCGGCCACTACTGCCCAAAAGAGCATCAGCAGCATCTGGAACTCGCCGCGTTCTACCCGAAGATCGCAGTGGCGTACACCCAGATCGCGACGATCGCCACCGACGATCACCACACCCTTCAGGAGTTCCGTGCCTCAGTAGGCGCCCAGTGGCCCTTCCTTTCAGACCCCGACCGAACCATTCAAAAGGATCTCGACATCCAGGAGTACACCGACCCCGAGCACAATCCAATGATTCCGCACACGCTAGTCCTCAAGCCCGGCCTCGTGATCCACAGCATTTATAACGGCTACTGGTTCTGGGGCCGTCCTTCGGTCATCGATCTCTGGCACGATCTGCGCGTAGTGACCAGTGAAATCCGTCCAGACTGGGATCTAAGCAAACCGGGCCTCCATGAAGCATGGAACGCAGGCGACCTATCGCGTTTCCACGGTTGGAACAAACAGGCCAGTAAGAAACCCTCGATTGCGCCGAACAAATCTTAAGCAAACCGCCGGAGCCAGCCGACAACAGGCTATCAATGGCAAGATTTTAGGAATCGACGTTCTCTCGAATTCTCAGTAAAGTCGCAGAAAAAGATGGCTCCTCAGGTAGGACTCGAACCTACAACCCTCCGGTTAACAGCCGGATGCTCTGCCATTGAGCTACTGAGGAGTGTGGTTGGGCGCGCGCGGAGCGCGCGCTTTTGTTTTGCGCATCTTACCTTGCGCTTGCTTTGTTTATCATAGCATCCTGGTGCGCGGGTTGAAAATGATGTGGTTGCCGGTGCTTGAGGTGTTTATGGGTTTTGGTGGTTGTTTGATTTGGAGTTTTGTTTGGTTGTTGCTTGTGGGTCAGGGTGGTGGGCCTCCGGGGGCGGAGGTGCGGCCTTTGGATGAGACTTTTTATGGGACCAAGGTGGTCGATAAATACCGGTGGCTGGAGGATTCTGGCAGTCCGGATACTCGGAAGTGGGTTGCGGCGGAGAACGCTTATACACGGTCGGTGCTTGATCCGCTGCCGGGGCGGGAGGCGATTCATACGCGGCTTCGCGAGCTGCTTTCGATTGGCGACATTGGGGTGCCGCGGATTGGGGGAAAATATTATTTCTACACGCGACGGGAGGGTTTGCAGAATCAGCCGGTGCTCTATGTGCGGGAGGGAGTGGATGGGAAAGACCGCGTGCTGGTGGATGTGAATCTGCTGGCTGCTGATGGGACGGTTGCTCTGGATTGGTTCTGGCCTGCCGAGCACGGAAAATATGTTGCTTACGGAACTTCTGACGGTGGGTCGGAGATGAGCACTCTGCATATTGTTGAGACGAAGACGGGCACGGTGCTGCCGGATTTGATTGAGCGGACGCGGGCGGCCAGCGTTGCGTGGATGCCCAACAACTCCGGGTTTTACTACACGCGCTATCCGAAGAAGGGCGATGTTCCTGACGGGCAGGAGCGATACAACAAGCATGTGTTCTTTCACGAACTGGGAGGTGATCCGGAGAAGGATGAGAAGATTTTTGGGGAAGGACGCGATGCGGAAGACCGGCCCAGCCTGAGTCTCGACAACGACGGCCGCTTTTTGCTGATCACAGTGGCGCAGGGCTGGACCAAGACCGAGCTGTTCTTGATGGATTTGAAGAAAGGCACGCCGCCCACGCGGATTACTACCGGGAAGAATTTTCTATACCGTGCGTCCGTCTACAACGGAAGGATTTACATCTTGACCAACGAAGATGCTCCGCGCTTCCGCATGTTCGTGACGGAAGCGGCTGATTACGAGCGCGACGATTGGACAGAAATCATTCCGCAGACGGGCGGGGTTTTGAAGGACGCTTCATTGTGGGGCGGGAAGATTTTTGCGCAGTATGAGCAGAATGCCAGTTCGCAACTGAAGGTCTTCGATCTGCAGGGTAGGAACGTTCGCGATCTCCCGCTGCCTGGGATCGGGACTGTTTTTGGGGCCGGCGGGAAGTGGGACCGTGACGAAATTTTCTACGGCTTCGAATCTTTTATTGTTCCGCCGTCGATTTACCGTTACGACATTGAGGGCATGTCTACTTCGGTGTGGGCCAAGGTGGATGCTCCTGGCCTTGACGCTTCGGCTTACTCCGTTGAGCAGGAGTGGTATCGGTCGAAGGACGGGACGCGCGTGCCCATGTTTCTGGTGCACAAAAAAGGGTTGAAGAGGGATGGGTCGAATCCTACTCTTTTGACTGGGTATGGCGGGTTTGACATCAGTCTGACGCCTTCGTTCTCGAGGGACATTTATTTATGGCTGGAGCATGGCGGGATTTACGCGGTAGCTAATTTGCGTGGCGGGGCGGAGTTTGGGGAAGACTGGCACCGGGCTGGAATGCTGGATAAGAAACAGAATGTTTTTGACGACATGATTGCGGCGGCCGAGTTTCTTATTTCAGAGAAATACACCTCTGCGAATCATCTGGCTATTTCTGGGGCGTCGAATGGCGGGTTGCTGATGGGGGCAATGATCACGCAGCGTCCGGAGTTGTTTCGGGCGGTGGTTTGCCGGGTACCGCTGCTGGACATGTTGCGCTATCAGGATTTTCAGATTGCCCGGCTTTGGATTTCTGAGTATGGGACGGCGGAGAATCCGGAGCAGTTTAAGTGGCTTTATGCTTATTCTCCTTATCACCATGTGAAGAGTGGGCTGGAGTATCCGGCAGTTTTGTTTATGACTGCGGAGGGGGATTCGCGGGTTGATCCTATGCATGCTTTGAAGATGACGGCTTTGATGCAGGGGGTTTCGAAGCGGCCGGTTTTGTTGAGAGTTGAATCGAAGGCTGGGCATGGGGTGGGGACTCCTGTGGGGAAGCGAATTGAAGAAGCGACGGATGTTTATTCGTTTTTGTGGTGGGAGTTGGGGGTGAAGTGAGACGTCGTTGGTCGTTGGTCGTTAGTCGTTGGCCTTACGCGGCGCTGAAGCGCCGCTCTTCCACGGTGGTTTCGGTTTTCGGCGCGACTTAACGTCGTGCCCTTCCCGGTCTGCCTTCCACCCGAAGTCAAAATCAAGGTCAAAGACAACGGACAGGAGTGTCCGTTCCACACGGGCAACATCAACATCAACGCGGCGCTGTATGCGGCCGTGGTTCCCACTCCTCGCACAGGACGCGAGGAATGGGGCACCCCTTTTTGTTTTTTCGGACGCGGGAGTCAAGATCAACGTCAAAGGCAACGGGCGGGAGTGTCGGTTCTACGAGCCGAAGGTCAACAGCGGGTTCTTCACCGGACCTCTTGGCCCGGTGAGGAATGACAAAGGTTAATTTTAGGGCGTCTTTACGCGGCGCTTAAGCGCCGCTCTTTCACGGTGGTGTCGGCTTTGCGGCACGATTGAACGTCGTGCCCTTCCCGGTTTGTGCCTTTCCAAAATTTGGGCCGGGGCAAAGGAAAATCAACGTCAAGAACGGCGCTGCAGGCTTCCGTGTGTCCCACCTTTCGCAAAAGACGCGAAAGATGGGGCACCCGCTTCTGATGCGGGTGCGTGCGGAGTCAAGATCAACACCAGAGACGATGGCGGCGCTGTACGCGTCTGTGGTTCCCACTTCTCGCAAAAGACGCGAGAAATGGGGCACCCTTTTTGTTTTTTGCGGACGCGAAAGTCAAGATCAACTTCAACGTCAAAGGCAACGGACAGGAGTGTCCGTTCCACACGGGCAGAGGCAATCATCAACGTCAATGACGGCGCTGCGGGCATCCGTGTGTCCCACCCTCGCAAAGAACGCGCAAGGATGGGGCACTCCATTTTTTTCGCTGGACACGAGGGGCAGGCCGGCGCGTATTTTGGATGGAGTAAGTCTCCCGTGCAGGTCAATGCAAATTTTAAAAGTAATTAGGCGCATCGATAACTTTCTGCTCTTTTTGGTTGCGCTAACTATTTCAGGTTCAGCGGTAGCGTGCGAGTGGTTCCCCGAGTCAACCTTTGAATTAGCAAGTGAGTCGAGGTTGCCGAAATGGATTACCCTTCCCCCGGGACTCGCACGCGCCGACGCTTCAATTACGATGAGCTACTACATTAAGCCATGGGGTAGAAGTGTGACATTCATATTGCGAGACGCGAAAAGGCAAATGCGGACAAAGGTAGATGGAAAGGTGAAAGGCTTATATCCTCTCGAGCTGAAACATCCTCCGCCTGGATTTCCTCCAGGTTATCCGTCCTATGAAGTAATCACTGTAAACGGCATAACCGAAATTATCGAACATAGAAAAATGGAGCCAATATTTTATATAACGGATGATCCTGCTGTTTGGAAAGAACTGGGAGTAGGACAAAAGTAAAAGTGGAATTCCGGGGCCGGGATGCCTGAAGGCATACCCTGATACGAATCGTCACTCCCCGGCAGTCACGGTCAAAGTCAAAAGGCAGAGTCAACATCAAGATCAGCGGCGGACAGGAGTGTCCGTTCCACATGGGCAACTTCAACTTCAAGGGCGGCGCTGCGGGCGTTCGTGGTTCCCACCTTTCGCAAAAGACGCGAAAGATGGGGCACCCCACTTTTGTATTCGTGGACGCGAGGTCAAAGGCCGCGCTGGGTGGCGGCATCAATTTAGCCGCATTTTCAGGGGCTGAAGCCCGATTCTATTTGTGACGCTTTACGCGGCGCTTAAGCGCCGCTCTTCCACGGTTGTGCCGGCGTTCGTGGTGACACGGAAATCCAGGTCAAAATCAAGATCAGCAACAAAATCAGACCCAGCGTCAAAGGCAACGGATGGGAGTGTCCGTTCCACATGGGCAATACCAACCTCGACTTCAAGGGCGGCGCTGCGAGCGTTCATGGTTCCCACTCCTCGCAAAGGACGCGAGGAATGGGGCACCCTTTTTGTTTTTGGCGGACGCGAAGGTCAAGAACAATGTCAACGTCAAAGGCAACGGACGGGAGTGTCCGTTCCACACGGGCAACGTCAAGAACGGCGCTTTACGCGTTCGTGGTTCCCACTCCTCGCAAAGTGCGCGAGGAATGGGGCACCCTCGGCGTTTTGGGGGCAGGAAGTCGAAATCAAAATCAAAATCAAAATCAACGTCAAAGGTAACGGACAGGAGTGTTTGTTCCACACGGGCTGCGGCGAACGTCAAGAACGCGCGCTGTATGCGGCCGTGGTTCCCACTCCTCGCACAGGACGCGAGGAATGGGGCACCCCATTTTCTTGCTGGATATGAGGTCAAAACCCCCGCCCTGTCCCTCCACAGAACGGAGGGACAAGGACGGGCACCCGCGCTCCACGAAGCATGCTGTGATTTCCACAGGGGTGGGATGTTCAGTTGTCACATGGTTCCGAAATGGGAACGGGTTACTCTTTAGGTGTGGGTACATAGGGAGATGCGGAATGTCGAATGATTTTGAGCGGGATGGCTTGGGGGATTTGGCGGTGCCGGGATATTTGCCCTGGATTTTTGCGGAGGCGGATTCGGAGGATTCCTGGTGGGAGCGGGCTGGGGGGAATCCTAAGCGGATGGGGGAGTTGTCGCAGGCGGCGTTTTTGGTGCGGGCGCAGCGGTTGGGATTTGGGTTGGCGGTGCCCTGGGGAGATAGCGAGAAGTGTGACTTTATTGTTTGGGCGCGGCCGGGCGGGCGGCTTTTGCGGGTGCAGGTGAAGGGTACGGGCCGGCTTTATCGCGGGGGATATGATGTGCAGCCGGTTTATTCCACGCGGGGCGGTGCGAAAAAGACTTATACGGCGGCGGATATTGATGTGCTGGCGGCTCATGTGATCGCTGGGGAGAAAGAAGTCTGGTATCTGCTGCCGATTGCGGCTTTTGTTGGGGTGAAGAGTTTGAGGTTCTTTCCGGATTTGGAGGGTCGGAATCCGAGGTGGGAGGGGTATCGGGAGGCTTGGGAGTGGCTGGAGTAGCAGTGGTCAGTGATTAGTGGTCAGTGGTCAGTGGTCAGTGAAAGCTCGTGAGGCGGCGGTGCGGGTCTTTGATACGCGTTTTTTCGGCGGACTTGAGGTCAAAATCCCCACCCTAGTCGCAAAGAACGCGACTAGGATGGGGCACCCTCCGGATTTTTTACTGATCACCGGCCACTGGACACTGATCACTGATCAGTGCTTCTCCGATTGACCGTTTTGGTGCAAAGTGTTATAAATGCCCGTTTTGAGGTAGTGCGTCCGGGCGGGTTATTTTCTGTTCGGGGCGCTTACTCCGACGCGGCCAAGCTCCAACACTCCGTTCTTGTTTTGCGGTGGAAGCGTGTTCGGAATTCCGGTTGAGATCCCTTTCCGCACTGAGCGTGCTCGGGCACGCCTGGACGCGGGATGTCGCCGGGAGGCGGTGCCTAAACACGTTTGTATTCCTAAAAAAACCGATTCATGGGAGGACTCATTATGCGCACCTGGGTGGCTGCTGCTGCGTTTGAAGGATGCCGCGCGGCGTCCGGAGTTGTGGGGAGGATATTGGGATTGGCGGCGCTTGTGGGGTTGGGCGGCGCACGGGCGTGGGCTCAACCGGCGGGCGAGGCTGGCGGCGAAGCTTCGTTGAAACTTCCGGACCTTTCTTCGGTGCCGTTTTTGAATGGGGCGATCGATGGGCACCGGCTGTTGATGATTGGGATTCTGTTTTGCATCTTCGGGCTGGGATTTGGGATGGTCATTTATATGCGGCTGAAGAATCTTCCGGTGCATCGGTCGATGCGGGAGATCTCGGAGCTTATTTATGAGACTTGCAAGACTTATCTGGTGACGCAGGGGAAATTTATTTTGCTGTTGTGGGCGTTTATTGCGGTCATCATTTTGCTTTATTTCGGCGTACTCCAGCATATGGAGGCGATGCGGGTTGCGATTATTTTGGGATTCAGCCTGGTTGGGATTGCCGGGAGTTACGGGGTGGCGTGGTTTGGCATTCGGGTGAATACGTTTGCGAATTCGCGGACTTCGTTTGCGGCTTTGCCGGGGAAACCGTTTCCGGTTTATCAGATTCCGCTCGAGGCTGGGATGAGCATTGGGATGATGCTGATCAGCGTGGAGTTGCTGATCATGCTGATCATCTTGCTATTTGTTCCGGGGGATTATGCCGGGCCTTGCTTTATTGGATTTGCAATCGGCGAATCTTTGGGGGCGGCGGCGCTGCGGATTGCGGGCGGGATTTTTACCAAGATTGCCGATATTGGGTCGGACTTGATGAAGATTGTTTTCAAGATCAAGGAAGATGATGCGCGAAATCCGGGCGTGATTGCGGATTGCACTGGTGACAATGCCGGCGATTCGGTTGGGCCTTCGGCGGATGGCTTTGAGACGTACGGGGTTACGGGCGTGGCTTTGATCACTTTTATCCTGCTGGGGGTGAAGACGCCTACGGTGCAGGTGCAGTTGCTGGTTTGGATTTTTGTGATGCGCGTGATGATGCTGGTGGCGAGCGCGGTTTCTTACTTCCTGAATGCGATTATCGCGAAGGCTCGGTTTGGGAGCGCGGATGAAATGAATTTCGAGACGCCGCTTACTACACTGGTGTGGCTCACTTCGATCGTTTCGATCGGGCTGACTTTCCTGGTGTCCTACTTCATTATTCCTGAACTTGGCGGGGATATTTCTCAGTGGTGGAAGCTGGCGGTGATTATTTCTTGCGGGACTTTGGCGGGGGCGCTGATTCCGGAGCTGGTTAAGTCGTTTACTTCGACGGAATCGCGGCATGTGAAGGAAGTGGTTATTTCGGCGGAGGAAGGCGGGGCATCGCTGGGAATTCTTTCGGGGTTCGTGGCGGGGAATTTTTCTTGCTACTACCTGGGGCTGTCGATGGTCCTGCTGATGTCGATCGCTTATTACTTCAGCACGATGGGATTGGCGGGGGCGGCGACTATGCTGGCTCCGGCGGTGTTTGCTTTTGGGCTGGTGGCGTTTGGATTTCTGGGCATGGGTCCGGTGACTATTGCCGTGGATTCTTACGGGCCGGTTACCGACAATGCGCAATCGGTGTATGAACTTTCGCTGATCGAGTCGGTGCCGAACGTGGAGGCGGAAATCAAGAAGGACTACAACATGGGAGTGAACTTCGAGCGGGCTAAGTATCTGCTCGAAGCGAATGACGGCGCGGGGAACACGTTCAAAGCCACGGCGAAGCCGGTGCTGATCGGCACGGCTGTGGTGGGCGCTACTACCATGATTTTTTCTATCATCATGGCGCTTACGAACGGGCTTACCGCGGATGTGGAAAAGCTCTCGCTGCTGCACGCTCCGTTCTTTCTTGGGCTGGTTACGGGTGGCGCGATGATTTACTGGTTCACTGGAGCGTCCACGCAGGCGGTTACCACCGGCGCTTACCGGGCGGTTGAGTTTATCAAAGCGAACATCAAGCTTGATGGCGTGGTGAAGGCTTCGGTGGCCGACAGCAAGAAAGTGGTTGAGATCTGCACGAAGTATGCGCAGAAGGGGATGTTGAACATTTTTATTGCGGTGTTCTTTGGGACTTTGGCTTTCGCGTTTGTGGAGCCGTTTTTCTTTGTTGGATATTTGATCTCGATCGCGATCTCGGGTTTGTATCAGGCGATATTTATGGCTGACGCGGGCGCGGCCTGGGACAATGCGAAGAAGATTGTGGAAGTGGAGATGAAGCAGAAAGGGACACCGCTGCACGATGCTACGGTGATTGGGGATACGGTGGGGGATCCGTTCAAGGATACATCGTCGGTGGCGCTGAATCCGGTGATCAAGTTCACGACGTTATTTGGATTGCTGGCGGTGGAGTTGGCGGTATCCCTTACTCACGACCACGGCGCGACGATCACGAACGTGCTGGCTTTGGCTTTCTTTCTGGTTTCGTTCTTCTTCGTTTACCGGTCGTTTTATGGGATGCGGATTCGGAGTGGGGCGTAGGGTTGGGTTTGTTCCAAGCGCCATCCGGCTTCTTCCGGATGGCGTTTTTGTTTGGATCTGGACTGAGGTCAAAATCTTTACCACGGAGCACACGGGGTAAATCTGGGCTTTTGTGGGGGTTCCGCTTCCCCTTTTTGCCTGAATCGCGGCGCTGAAGCGCTGTTCTTCCGCGGTGGTTTTTTGTGGGCTCGAAAGTCGAGATCAAAGTCAAAGGCAGCGGGCGAGTCGCCCGCTCCCACACTGCTTAACTTGTTCTGCGGGCTAGTTTTGGCCTTTCATTTTGTCTTTTACGCTGTGGGCTAATTTTTCGATTTCTTCGGCTTTCTTCAGGACGTCCACCGAGAGGACGTTTTCGTTTGACTTGTCCACGGAGCTTTTTAGTTCTTCTGCGAGCTTCAGGAGTTTGTCGGTGTCGGCCTTGAGCAAGGCTTGCCGCTGCAGGTTGGCTTTCTTGGCCATGTCGGCGGCGAGTTGCTTCTGATTCTGGTCGGGGCCCCCACTTTCCCTCGGGTCGACGCGCGGTGGATCCTGGTTCAGCGTCGGCGGCGGGCCCGACGGGGTGTGGTTTTGCTGGGCAGGGGCGGAGATTGTGAACAGTATGCAGATGGAGAGCGTCCAGGCTATTCGTTGGAGATGCACGGTTTCCTCGAAGACGGGTGGCTTGTCCTTCTGGAAGTATGACACTTTGGGAATCGTTCGGAAAGTGGGGGATTTCGGTGGGAGAAAAGTGTGACCACGTGGGCTGAAGCCCCTTTCATTTTGGGGCTTTACGCGGCGCTGAAGCGCCGCTCTTCCACGGTTGTGGTGGCTTTGATTGACTCGAAAGAAACAAAGTCAAAGGCAGCGGGCGAGGGCGCCCGCTCCACACTTACAGGGAGCTCATGTTGGAGAGGAACTCGGCGTTGCCTTTGGTTTTGCTTAGTTTGTCGATCAGTAGTTCCATGGCTTCTACTGGGGACAGCGGGTTCAGGACCTTGCGCAGGACCCAGATTCTGCTCAGGTCTTCGCGGGGGATCAGGAGTTCTTCTTTGCGGGTGCCGCTGCGCTGAATGTCGATGGCCGGGAAGACTCGCTTATCCACGAGCTTGCGCTCGAGGATGATTTCGGAGTTGCCGGTACCTTTGAATTCCTCAAAGATCACGTCGTCCATGCGGGAACCGGTGTCGATCAGCGCGGTGGCGATGATGGTGAGCGAGCCGCCTTCTTCGATGTTGCGGGCGGAGCCGAAGAAGCGCTTGGGGCGCTGGAGAGCATTGGAGTCGACGCCGCCGGAGAGGACTTTGCCTGAGGGCGGAACGATGGTGTTGTAGGCGCGGGCCAGGCGCGTGATGGAATCAAGCAGGATGACTACGTCGCGTTTGTGCTCGACTAATCTCTTGGCTTTTTCGATCACCATTTCGGCGACTTGTACGTGGCGCGCCGCGGGCTCGTCGAAGGTGGAGGAGATCACTTCGCCTTTTACCGAACGCTGCATGTCGGTGACTTCTTCGGGGCGCTCGTCGATGAGCAGGACCATCAGGACTACTTCGGGATGGTTAGTGGTGATGGAGTTGGCTACGTTCTGCAACAGCATGGTCTTGCCGGCGCGGGGCGGAGAGACGATTAGGCCGCGTTGTCCCTTGCCGAGAGGGGTTAGCAAATCCATTACGCGGGCGCTGGAGTTCTCACGCGTGGTTTCGAGCTTCAAGCGCTCCTGCGGGTAGAGCGGAGTCAGGTTGTCGAAGAGAATCTTGTTGCGGGCTTCGTCGGGAGATTCGAAGTTCACGGCTTCGATTTTCACCAGCGCGAAGTATTTTTCGCCTTCGTGCGGCGGGCGCACCTGTCCGCTGATGGTGTCGCCGGTTTTCAGGTCGAACTTGCGGATTTGCGAAGGCGAGACATAGATATCGTCCGGGCCGGGGAGGTAGTTGTAATCGGGGGAGCGGAGAAAGCCGTAGCCATCGGGCAGGATTTCGAGGACACCTTCGGCGAAAATGTGTCCTTCTTTTTCGCTCTGGGCCTGCAGGATTTTGAAGATGAGGTCCTGCTTGCGGAGTCCGCTGGCGCCGGGCAGCTCCAAGGTCCTGGCGATCTTGGTCAGCTCGGTAATGTTTTTTTCTTTCAGTTCAGCAATAGTCATGATTCACCTAAACCCGTGCACTAAGACGTATTCGTTAGTGACTGCGGGAGATTTTCCAAGGAGGGTATTCAGGGAAGACAAAATCCAAAAATACAAAGATTCAAAAGTAGCTAGATCCAAAAAGTCCTAAATCCAAGGGAAGCAGGAGGCGGGCGGACAGGGCTGCCTTTAAGCAGCCCTGCGTTGTGCCTCGGCAAAATTCTCCGGCTCCGACAGAACTTCCTGCCGCTCCTTGCCTGCGATCCGATCCAAGACACCGTTCATAGTTTCCTGGATTCTGGTGCTGGGCCGATGGAACTTCCGCGTGGCCTTGGAGGCGAGCTGGCAAAGCATATAACGATTCCGCAATGTCTGTAAAGCGTCAAACACACGATCAGAGCGCATGTCTAAAAGACTCCTTCCTTAATATATGTGGGCATGTCGCCTTCGCCCTTGCACCTTCATTCTTAGCCTGGGAGACTGGCTGGAACCCCACAGGTCGTCCTAAGCTACTGATTCCACTAAGGTTTGTAAAGGAGTAAGCGCAATTCCTACCCAGAATAGATGCGTGACCGGCCCCTGAAGATGCTCGTTTTTCCTGATTTGGGCTTACAGGTCGAGGTATCTCAGAATAAAACCTAGAGACTCCAGCGGTCCGTGGAACACCACAATGTATCGGGAAAAGAGAGATCGGTCAATAGCTTTTACGCATTTTTACGTGCCTAGAGTGACAATAGTCCCGATCTGGAGGGATGTGGGCTCCCTGGCTTTTTGGGTTCTAGGCCCAGTAGGTGCGGTCCAGGGAGCGGTATTGAATGGCTTCGGCGATGTGCTTGGGCTCGATCTGGGGAGTTTCTTCGATGTCGGCGATGGTGCGCGCTACTTTGAGGATGCGATCGTGGGCACGGGCGCTTAGTCCCTGCTGGGTCATGGCGCGTTCGAGCAGGCGTTCGCAGTCGGCGGAGAGTTCGCAGTGGGTCCGTATGTGGCGGGATGACATTTGCGCGTTGCAATAGATCTTTTCCCGGGAAGATGCGAAGCGCTCGAGCTGCTTTTTCCGAGTGCGCATTACACGCTCGCGGATTTTCGCTGAGCTTTCGGGTTCGTTGGTGGAGCGCATTTCTTTGTAGTTCACGGCGGGGACGTCGATGTGGATGTCGATGCGGTCCATGAGCGGGCCGGAAATTTTCGAGATGTAGCGCTGGATCATGGGCGTGGTGCACTGGCACTCGCGGGTACGGTCGTTGCGAAAGCCGCAGGGACAAGGATTCATGGCTGCGGCCAGCATGAAACGCGCGGGAAAAGTGAGGGCCATGGCGGCGCGGGCGATGGTGACGGATCCATCTTCGAGCGGCTGACGGAGGACTTCGAGGACGTTGCGGGGAAATTCGGGGAGTTCGTCGAGAAAGAGCAGGCCGTTGTGGGAGAGCGAGACTTCGCCGGGGCGCGGGATTACGCCTCCGCCGATGAGGCCGGCGTCGGAGATGGTGTGGTGCGGGGAACGGTAGGGGCGCTTGCCTACGAGGCCGCTGCCGGGGTCGAGGACTCCGGCTACGCTGTGGATCTTTGTGGTCTCGAGCGCCTCTTCGAATGTGAGTGGAGGCAGGATGGTTGGCATACGCTTGGCCAGCATGGTTTTGCCGGAGCCGGGCGGACCGATCATAAGGATGTTGTGGCCTCCGGCGCAGGAGATTTCGATGGCACGCTTGGCGGTCTGCTGGCCTCGGACATCTTTGAAGTCGACGAGGAACTCCTGCGATTCTTTCAGCAGGGCGTCGCCATCGGCTTTCAGGGGGAGGATTCCGTTGCCTGAGTTTACGAAGTGGATTACATCCAGCAGCGATTTAACCGGGTAGACATCGACTCCGCCGACCATGGCGGCTTCGCGGGCGTTGGCTTCGGGAACTACCAGCTTTGAGATCTTGCGGGAGCGGGCTTCGAGGGCGATGGGGAGCGTTCCGCGAATGCCGCGCACTCCGCCGTCGAGACCCAACTCGCCGATGAACAGGCAGTCTTCGATTGTCTTCTGCGTGAGACCGCCGTAGGCGCCTACGATGCCTAATGCCATGGGCAGGTCGAATCCGGAACCTTCTTTTTTTATGTCGGCGGGCGCGAGGTTGATAGTGATGTGCGTGGGCGGGATGTCGTAGCCGCAGTTTTTCAGCGCGGCGCGCACACGGTCGCGGCTTTCGCGGACGGCGGCATCGGGCAGGCCGACGGTATGGAAGTGGTCCTGGTCGGTCTTGATGCCGGAGCAGTCGACCTCCACCTGAATAATGTTGGCGTCAATGCCGTAGACGGCGGCGCTTAGGGTCTTGTAGAGCATGGGTGTCCGGGCGAGACAGTCTTCGTTTTCTGTTTCTGTGCCGCCTTCGGCACACCAAGGCCTGATTCCGGAATGTAGCCAGAGTACGCAGGTGGAGGTGAGGTTGGCTGTGACGGATGTCACAGGGTTGGCCTGTGGATAAGTGGCTGATACTTTCCGGTGGCTAAAGCCCGGTCGAGGTATTGGAGCTTACGCGGCGTTGAAGCGCCGCTCTTCCACAGAAAATCGGCCTAGACGTACCAGATTGTCCAACAACGGCGGTTGTTCTGCCCGGTTAGTATGATTACGATGCTTGTAGTGTTTCGGTTTTGCCGTTCGTCGTTCTCCGGACGCGAAACCAGGTGACTTCCCCCATGACCCAGGTCCCTTCCGGTTCGCCGCAGTCGTCCCGCCAACCGCATAAACTTGAACGCGAAGAATCACAGCTTTGGCGATGGATCCTCTTGTTCATGGTGCTGCTGGCCGCGGGCTTTGCTGCGCTTGCCTGGGAACGGCTGGAAGCGCTGCCTTACCATTTAGGCCCCATGGCGTTGGGGGTGCTGCTGTTATCGGTTCTTCTGGCGGTGTATGCCTATGGCCGGCGGAAGGAAGTGAGCGAACTCAAGGTGCTGCTGCAGGGTTTGCAGGAGCATGTGGGCGCGGCTCCCTCGGAGGCGCAACTCGATCAACTCTCCGACATGATTGCGCGCTCCCAGCGCAACTTTAAGGAGCTAATTGATTCTTTTGAGGATGCCGCATGCGCGGTATCGCTGGACGGTACCTTGCGCACGGTCAACAAAAGCGTGAGCGAACTTCTGGGGTTGCCCTACACCGCGATTGTGGGACAGAAATTTTTCGACTTCCTCGAAGAACCAACTCGCGAGAGTGTAGAAGCCGGACTGGCGCGATTTCTGGAGAAGAGACACTGGGCGGGCACGGTCCGCTTGCGTTTGAAGAATAAGGCCCGGCCTCTTTACTTCGATTGCGTTCTCAGTGCGATCATCAAGAGCGACGAAGTGGTCGGGGCCAGCGTGCTGGGACGGGATGTGACCGGGCAGCACGAAAAAGAACTGCGTTTCACGGAACTGTTTGAGACCTTGCAGGAAGGCGCGTACTTCAGCACGCCGGAAGGCAAACTGCTCGAGGCCAATCCCGCGCTGGTGAGCATTCTGGGTTATGCCACGAAAGAAGAGTTGCTGGCACTCGACCCCAGTCAACTGAATGTGGATCCCGCGGAACGACCGGTGCTGGGCCGCGCTCCGGACGATCGCGGCGGAGTGCGGGCGCGCGAGATCACGCTGCGCAAGAAGGATGGAACCGGCGCGGTGTTTCTGGAGTCGTCGCGCGCGGTGTGGGATACGGCAGGCAAGCTGATTCGTTACCAGGGCACGCTGGTCGACGTCACGGAGAGACGAAAGCTGGAGCGGCAACTGCTGCAGCAGGAGGAATTCCGGCGGCATTTGCTGGAGAGCTTCCCGGACCTGATTCTGGTGGTCGATCTGGAGGAGCGCTACACCTTCGTGAGCTTCCGGGTGCGCGACCTGCTGGGATACGAGCCCGAGGATCTGCAGGGAAAAAAGATTTCGGAGACCGAGGAGCATTCGCCGGAGCTGGCGGCGCTCTATCACGATGTGGTCTCGGGCATCAGGATTTTTGGATCCGCGGAATACGGCGCCCGTCACCGGGATGGAAGCTGGCGTACCATGCGAGCCTCGGCCAGCCAGCTCTTTGACGCCGACGCCAAGCTCGGCGGGGTGATCGTTTCGGTGCGCGACATCACCACGGAGAAAAAGCTGGAGCAACAAATCATCCAGAGCGAGCGTTTGGCTGCCATGGGCGCGATGATCGGCGGCGTAGCTCACGAACTCAACAATCCGCTGACCAGCATTTTGGGAGTGAGCGAACTTTTGCAGGACAGCCAGACCACGGATGCGGCGCGAAAGCAGATCGGAATATTGCAGCAGCAGGCGCGGCGGGCGGCCGAGATCGTCCACAACCTGACTTATTTTTCGAGGCCTCCTGCGCCGGGGAAGGCTCCCGTGAATCTTGGGGAAGTGGTCGAACGCACGCTGAACCTGCATGCGTATTCGCTGCGCAAGAACAGCATCACCGTGGATTTTCTGCGCGCGCCCGGGCTGCCATATGTGGAGGGCGATCCGCACCAGTTGATGCAAGTCTTTCTGAATTTGATTTTGAATGCGGAGCAGGCGATTCGCGAGGCGCGGGATCGCGGAACGTTACGCATCCGCCTGGGGAGTAACGGGGAATCGGTTTGGGCGAGCTTTCAGGATGACGGGCCGGGAATTCCGGCGGACACGCTGGCGAGCATCTTTGATCCGTTCTACACGACGAAGCGGCCGGGACGCGGCACCGGGCTGGGCCTTAGTATTTGCAAATCTGTGATGAAGGAGCACAACGGAACTATCGAGGCCGCTAACGCGCCCGGGGGCGGAGCGGTGTTCACCGCGACGCTGCGGGCGGCGAAGTGAGCGGGCTTCAGGCTTCGGCTTTCGGGCTTCCGATTTAATCCCTTTCTACTGCCATGGCTACGGCGTTGCCTCCGCCGAGGCAGAGCGCGGCGATCCCGCGCTTGGCGTTGCGGCGCGCCATTTCATAGATCAGCGTTACCAGCACACGGGCACCGCTGGCTCCGATGGGATGCCCGATGGCGACTGCGCCACCGTTCACGTTAACTCTGTTGGGATCGAGACCGAGTTCGCGCATCACGCCCAGCGCTTGTACTGAGAAGGCTTCGTTGAGTTCGAAGAGATCGACGTCGTCTTTCTTCCAGCCGGTCTTCTCCCAGATTTTCTTCACGGCATCGACTGGAGCCATCATCACCCATTTGGGTTCGACCCCGCTGGTTGCCTGCGCGACGATTCGAACCATGGGCTGCGTGCCCAGTTCCATTGCCCGCTGCGCGCTGGTCACGACTACCGCCGCGGCTCCGTCATTCACTCCGGGGGCATTGCCGGCGGTCACGGTTCCATCTTTCTTGAACGCGGGCTTTAACGAGCGAAGAACTTCGATGGTCGTATCCTCGCGCGGAGATTCATCCTTCTCGAAGAACACCGGAGCCTCGCCTTTTTTCTTCGCAGGAATCTCGACGGGCACGATCTGAGACTTGAAGCGGCATTCTTTCCAGGCAGCGATCGCTTTGCGGTGGGAGTGAACGGCGAATTCGTCCTGCTCCTCGCGCGTGATGCCGTATTTCTCGGCGACATTCTCGCCGGTGATGCCCATGTGGTAATCGTTGTAAATATCCCAAAGGCCGTCGTGGACCATGGAGTCGACGACCTTGCCGTTGCCGAGGCGGTATCCCTTGCGCGCTTGCGGCAGCAAATAGGGAGCGTTGGTCATCGATTCCATGCCGCCGGCGACGACGATGGAACTGTTTCCGGTCTGCACTGCTTGCGCCGCGAGAGCGACTGCTTTCAATCCGGAGCCACAAACTTTGTTTATTGTCATGGCACCTGTAGCTGGAGACAATCCGCCGAAGATTACGGCTTGGCGCGCGGGATTTTGTCCCAGGCCCGCGGGAAGAACGTTGCCCATGATGCACTCGTCGACCTGATCGGAAGACACGCCTGCGCGCTTCACCGCCTCGCGGACGACGACCGCGCCGAGTTGCGGAGCGCTCAAATCTGAGAGACTGCCCTGAAATTTTCCTACTGCCGTACGACAACCGGAAATGATGACAACATCATCGAAAGCCGCCATTGATCATGCTCCCGCGAAGGTTTCGCAATGTCATTATAGATGCAGCGAGGCGAGAAAATGATGAACTTCTCTCTGTTGGTTGGTGTGCCGTTCAATCTTCCACACGCCTTTGCACGCGAAGGGTTTGACATTAATGCTCTCGATCGCGACTGCCTTTTCATCTGTCGCGATTTGCATGAGCGCGACGCGTTTTCCTGAAGCGAGGTGAAGATTTTCTTATTCGCGCTCGTCTCTCAGTGACTTTGGTACAACACCGCTCGTTCACGTCGTGCATTTTTTTCTTGACTTCATTTTTCATTAACTCTATACAATCAATTAGTTGCAACAAATGATCGTTGCAGATTTTTCCATGAAAAATGGAAGGGAGAATAGAACCAATGGCAACCAAGAAAAAGGCAAAGAAGAAAAAGAAGCACTAACAAGCAGTACGAAGTCGAACAAAAGGGGACGCGGAAAGCGTCCCCTAAGTTTTTGCGCGGAAGTCTGGACGGCTCACTAATCGTTCGTCAGTCGATGATGGATCAGTCCGCCGGCTTCTCTTCATTCTTCTCAGGATTCCGGGAAATATTCGGAATGCTCTTTTCACGGGCTGGGCACAGGCCGCGAAAGGCGCAGAAGTTGCAGTAGAAATCAGGCTTGGGCTTGAAGTTTCCGGCGGCGATGCCGCTCGCCACGGCCCGCACTCGTTGCCGCGCTTCTTCCAGTTGAAACTCGGTGCGCCTGGAAAAAACGGGAACGTTGCCTTCGAGGTTATGAAACAGCAATGCGCCCACGCGGTATCCCCACTTTTCGCGCGCGGCCATGGCGTAGATGGAAAGCTGCAGGCTCTCGTCGGCGTCTTCTTGTGATCGAGCCTTGCCGGTCTTGTAGTCGACGATGTTCACGCTGCCATCGGGCGCACGATCCATGCGATCGATCCGTCCGGCGACCTTGGTCGCGGCAATCTCGACGTCGAACCATTCTTCCGTGTGCAGGACCTCGGGCGCGGGGGCTGAGCGCGTGCCGGCCAGAAAATCCACCAACTGCTCTACACCCTGCTCCAGGTACAGGTGGCGCTGATATTCGTCCTGGATTCCGGACGCGGATAAATCATCACGGAAAAGCTGGATCAATTCCTCGTCGGTCTTTGGCCTGCCCAGGCGCACGGAGTCATAGTAGGTGCGCAACACGCGGTGCATGGCAGCGCCGTTCTGCATGGCAGCGTGCACCTGGCGCGCGAGCTTCCACTCGCGTTCGAACTTGAACTGAAGCGGGCAATTCTCATAAGTTTCGACGGCCGAGGCGCTCAACCGCGCGCCCAGCCCTTCGATCGCCGGAAGCTCAAGCCAGCCCGGCAACCGCGAGCCTTCGGGATAAGCCGTGTCCGCTGCCGCTGCGATTTCGATTAACTCGGGTTGCGAAGGGAGCGTCGGCCGCGCTCTGAGCCATGGCTGCAATGCCGGGTTGCTGACGAGTTCGCGCATAAATCCAGGGGGCGTCTTGTCGCGTCCGATTCCCTGCTTGCCATAGATGTGCAGCGAATCTTTGGCCCGCGTCATGGCGACATAGAAAAGCCGGCGCTCTTCTTGATCGTGGAGCGTCTTGTCGTCGCCGCCTGCGGCGGAGTCGGGGTCGCGCAGCTCCGGGGGAAGCTCCACCAGCCTTTCTTTGTAACTTGCGGGGAACGACGGACTGGTCGCGCGCAGAATGAAAACATGCGGGAACTCGAGGCCTTTGACTCCATGCGCGGTCATCAGGCGCACGGCGTCCTCCTCGTCGTTCGAGGTGAGCGGGATCACTCCGCCGGCCTCGCGAAAGTAATTCAGGTATTCGATCCATTCGCCGAGTTCTTTGGTTTCGGTCTTCGGCTTCTCCTCCCAGGCGGCGGCGAATTTCAGAGCCGCTTGCAGGATGGCGGAGTTGAGGTCGAGTTTGAACTGTTTCGCGATCAGCCGCAGAGCCGCGTGCGTTTTCGCCTGCTTCCGGTGCACTTCATCGCGTGCCTGACGTACGGACTCGAGCACTGCGCGGCCGCCGGCGACTCCGTCGAGCACCGAGGCCAGCGGAATCACGACGCCTTCTTTCGAATCTTGGGCAATTGTCCGCAGCGCCGCGCGGAGTTGCAGCGGATCGACATTAAATTGCGGCAATGCCGCCACGCGAAAAAGACTGGCGTCGGATCCCAGGTCCACGACGGCCGCGACACAGGCAAACAAATCCCGCACTTCGGGCGTATCACTCACGTCCATATTTTCTATGGAGAAAGGGATCTCTCGCTCGGCCAACCGCTGCACTACCTCATCGCGATGCGGGTGCGAACGGTAGAGGATGCCGAAGTCTTTCCACTTGCAATGGACGCGGCGACGGGTGTCTTCGATTAAGCTGACCACATCGGGCGCTTCCGCATCCTTGCCGGCAAATGAAACTGCTTCCACGGAGAATGTGGGTAGGGGTTTGCCTTCGTTCCTCGCTTCCTCTTCCCGCGCGGACTGGAGTGGTGTGCGGCGATAAGAAAATGCGCGGTCGCTGGCCGCGAACACTGGAGGGTTCTTGTCGACAACGGCGAAGGCCGATTGCAAGATCGGCGTGGTCGAGCGGCGGTTCTTGCCGAGAACGACCAGCTTAGTCTGAGGGAAATGCCGACGGAACAGATGAAACGCCGCGCTCGATGCCCCGCGAAAATGGTAGATGGCCTGATCGGGATCTCCAACGCCGAAGACGTTCCCGCCAGCGCCGGCCAGCAGCGCAAGAATTTCGATTTGTGCGAAGTTGGCGTCCTGAAATTCATCGACGAGAATGAAGGGGCTGCGGGCCCGCTCCGCGGCCAGCAGCTTCTCGTCGCTCTCGAGGAGCTCGTGCGCCCGGGTAATCATGTGACCGAATGTGCCCAGATTCTCTTCGCGCAGCCAACGCTCGGCCGTGGCAAATACGCGGGCAATCTCCTGGCAGCGGGCAATCACCTCGGCGTCGCCCAGTTGATCTTTCGACTTGGCGACCCGAGGGATTGACGATTCGCCGCGCTCCAGGCGCGCAACGTACTCCGCATACTTTTCCGGCGTCACCAGCTCGTCGTGACAGCGAGTCAGAAAATTGAGCAGATCGTTGAGGAACTGTCCTACATTTGCCGCCCGAACGTAATGTTCCAGATGAAGCTCGTGGATTCTTTTGCGCAGGTAAATCCAGAGATCTTTTTCATCGAGGACGCCAAAGTCTTTTCCAGCACGCTTGAGAAGGTCATTGCAGTAGTCATGAAACGTTACCGATTGAATCGGTTTGCCCAGAAGTGCGCGGACGCGATCGCGCATCTCTCCGGCAGCCGCTACGGTGTAGGTGAGAGCGAGTATGTCCTCCGGCTTCGCGTGGCCCTGCTCGACCAGGCGGGCAACACGATGGATGAGGACCGAGGTTTTCCCCGTGCCCGCACCCGCGACTACCAGCATGGGTCCGTGCACCTGCTCGATCGCTTCGCGTTGGCGATCATCGGGAACGAACGGGGCGGGACGAGATTGTGATTTGGAGACAGCCATCGCGGCTCAGAATACCACCACGATCGGCAGCGTGCCGGAAACTGAAAACAGCTCAAATGTTCCCCAGGGGCTAAAGCCCGCATTTCTTCTTGGCCGACAACGGCGCGGCTAGAAGCCGCGCCCTTTCAAGGCAACGACGCTGATGTGCGTTGCTAGAGCGAGTTTAGCGCGGACGCTACAATTGAGGTCGCGGCCATAGCGGCCGTTTCGGCGCGGAGGATGGTATTGCCGAGTGAAGCCGAAGTCCATTTGTATTGATGAAACGAATGCAATTCGTCCGCGGTCCAGCCGCCCTCGGGGCCGACCGCTAGAACGACTCCGTCGGTTGCGGCCTGGGGTTTTACAACGTCGCGCAGCAAAGTTTGCTCCTCCGATTCAGCCAGTATGATGCGCAAGGCTCCGGGGAAACTCAATGCCTCTGAAACTTTGACCGGCGCTGCAATTTCAGGTGGGGCGGCGCGGCGCGATTGCTCCGAGGCCTGGAGTGCGATGCGTTGCCAACGCTCGACACGCTTGGCCGCGGCCGCAGCGAGATGCGAGTCTGTACGGCGCGCGATTACCGGCACTATCCGCGAGACACCCAGCTCGGTGCACTTCTCGATGGCCCACTCCATGCGGTCGAACTTGAATACGGCGAGAACCAGGGTGATCCGGGAGAGGCTCGCTGCGGAAACTTCTTCGTTCAGCTCAAAATCGACACGGGCATCTGTTATAGAGGTAATCCGTCCGCGGCGCACGGCTGTGCCGGTGGCGATATCGAACTCCTGCCCGACGCGGGCTCGAAGCACGCGCGACAGATGATCGGCGTGCTCGCCGACTACGGCGGCGCGATCACCCGAGACTTCATCAGCAATGAAGCGGCGGCGGGTCATGAGGATGAATTGCGGCACCTGAAGGCGTGAACACTGAGCGACAGGTGCAATATGCCTGAAGGCATATCCTGATACGAATCGTTGCGCATGCTACCCGAACATATCTTTTACTTTGCCGAGCAGCGAACCCATCACGGGCTGATTGTCCACCTTCGCCGTGGTTTCCAGTTCCTGAAGCAGTTCTTTCTGGCGCTTGCTCAGCTTGGTTGGGACCTGCACTCGCACTTCCACGTAGAGATCGCCCTTGCCGTGTCCATTCAGCACCGGCACTCCTTTGTTGCGAATGCGAAACGTGGTGCCGGGCTGGGTTCCGTCGGGAATCTTCAGAGTGTGCTCACCTTCGAGCGTGGGCACGCGAATCTCGGCGCCCATGGCCGCTTGCGTGACCGACAGCGGGACAGCGCAGTGCAGATCGTTGCCTTCCCGCACAAAAAACGGATGCTCCTTGACGTGCAGCACCACATACAGATCGCCTGCCGGTCCGCCGAAGGGTCCGGCCTCGCCGCCGCCCGTGAAGCGAATGCGCGTGCCGTCTTCCACGCCCGCGGGAATCTTAGCGTCCACGGAGCGCTGCCGCAGAACTCGCCCATCGCCTTTGCACTTCGCGCACGGATCGGTGATCATGCTGCCCGTTCCCTGACAGGTAGGACACGTGCGCGCAATGCTGAAAAAGCCTTGCTGATAGCGCACCTGCCCCCGTCCATTGCATGCACGACAGGTGGTGGGGCCTTTACCTGGCGCCGCTCCGGAACCGCGACACTCCTCGCAGGCTTCATGACGGCGCACCATCACACGCGTCTCGGTGCCGAAGGCAGCCTCCTCGAACTCGATGGTTAAGTCTTCGCGCAAATCTGCGCCGCGCTGAACTCGGGTGCGGCGTCGTCCACCGCCTCCGAAGGCATCGCCGAAACCGAAAAACTCGCCGAAGATTTCGCCGAAGTCCTGGAATGTCGTTGCATCAAAGCCCCCGCCCGGACCGGCCGCGTTGCCCACTCCAGCGTGGCCGAAGCGATCGTAGAGAGATCGCTTCTCCGAGTCAGCCAGGATCGCGTAAGCCTCGGTGACCTCCTTGAAGCGCTCTTCCGCATCCGGATTGTTCGGGTTCCGATCGGGATGGTACTGCATGGCGAGCTTTCGATAAGCGCTCTTGAGTTCCTGGTCACTCGCCGTGCGGCTGACAGCTAACACTTCGTAATAATCGCGTTTTGCGTTGGTGGCCAGAATAGGCGCCTTTCCTGATTAGGCAGACAATTTAAGAAGACTCTATTGCGAGAACAGAAAATAAAAACGTTTGCCGGGCCGGAAACTTACTTTCCGGGATTTCTGGCAACCTTCACCATCGCCGGCCGCAGTAGCCGGTCTTTGAACTTGTAGCCACGCTGCAACTCCTCCAATACCTGATGATCAGGGGCGCCGGTGGTGTCCACCATCTCGATCGCTTCGTGATACCGGGGATCAAAAGCTTCGCCCTTCGCCACAATGGGATTCACCGACAGCTTGGCTAAGGCGGCGAGCAGCTGCTTGTAAATCAGTTCGACTCCGCCGCGCAATTCTGCCGCATCCGATTTCACCTGCAAGGCACGCTCCAGGCTGTCCATTGACGGCAGCAAGGACTTCACCGCGTCGGCCACGGCGTAATCACGAAACTCCTGCTGTTCTTTACTGGCTCGCCGGCGCGCATTTTCAAATTCGGCCTGTGCCCGCGCCAACCGGTCGAGCAGCGAGTCGCGCTCCGCCTTCAGCTTTTGCAACTCTGATTCTGGAGCGGACGATTCTCCGGATGCCGCATCGACGGTGGTTTCATCCCCATCGGCCGGCGGCAGCTCGTGATCCAAATCCAGCCCCGCACTCTTTGCTTCTGACTTTCCGTTTACTTTTCCCATAAACGACTTTCCTTACTCCGATTCATTCAAGATTTTGTCAAACAGCCGCGCGATGTACGACACCGCGGTCATGGTGTGCTGATAATCCATCCGCGTCGGACCGATCACCGCCAGCGACCCAACCATGTCAGTCCCGGAGCGCGCCGGCGCTCCGATCAGCACAAAGTTCTGCATCGAGGGCAGAGCATCATCCAGTCCAATCACGACCCTCACGGCTTCCTGCTTCACGTCGAGATAGGCGCCGAGGAGCTGCGCGACTTTTTCTTTTTCCTCGAGCGTCTTCAGCATTTCCTGCAAACGCTGCCGATCTTCCTGCCCGGTCACAAGATTGGCCGCGCCTTCCACGAAAACCACCTGCGTGCCCGCTTCAGCGGCCAGCGCGCCCTGCTTGTAGAGTTGCTCGATGGAATTCATCAGGCGGTCGTACTCGCTACGCTCCTGCTCGATCCTGCGCCCCAGTTCGGCGCGCATGGATTCCATGGTCCAGCCGCGAAAATTCTCGTTGATGTAGCGCGCGGCGAGGTCGAGTTCCGATTGCGGCAAATCGAGCCTCAGCACGCGGTCGCGCACCAATCCTGAGCGCGTCACCAACACGGCCAGCACTTTCTGATCTCCCAGCCGCGAGAAGTACACATGCTCGAGGGCATTCTTAGCGCCGCTGGTGGCCACGGTCACTCCCACGTTGCGCGAAATCAGCGACAACACATGCGAGGTGCGCTCCATGAATTCCTGCACGTCGCTGATGCCGGCGAGCGAATCGGAAATCATGCTCTCTTCCTGCGGCGCCAGCTTCGCCGTTCCCGTGATCTGCTCCACGTAGTAGCGGTACGCATCGGTGGTCGGGATGCGCCCCGACGAGGAATGCGTCTGCTCGAGAAAGCCGGCATCGGAAAGGTCCGCCATCACGTTGCGAATCGTTGCCGGACTCAGCCCCTCGCGGCTCGATCGGGCGAGCGTGCGTGAACCGACCGGCTCACCCGTGGAAATAAAGGTCTCCACGATGGCTGTCAGGACTTCGCGTTCGCGCTTGCCGATATTGGGGTCAGATGGCATTCCGTATTATGGGGAATCAGTCGGGCTTACAGCTCCAGTTCTCCAGCTAAGTATTTTAGATGCAGAAACTTAGCTTCAGGACGCAAAGCCGCGTCCTGCTTGGATTCTAGGAACGCTCCACCTTCCTGTCAAGACCGTAGGACTATACCTTTCCCTTGCCATTGGTACCCGCGTATCCTCTACTCGCGTGATGCGAAAGCATTCGGGATGAAATCGCCACCTCACATTGCCGTGGTCGGAGCCGGAGCATTTGGCAGCTGGACTGCGCTCCACCTGCTGGAACGTGGAGTCCGCGTCACATTGCTTGACGCCTGGGGTCCGGGTAACTCGCGCGCGTCTTCTGGCGGCGAAACGCGCATCATGCGCGGCACCTACGGCCCCAGCCAGCCCTATACCAAAACGGCTGCGCGCGCGCTCAAGCTGTGGCAGAAATATGAACGACGCTGGAGGCGTACGTTTCTGCATCGCACTGGCGTGCTGTGGATGGCGAGCAGCCGCGATGATTCATTCGAATGCGGTTCGCTCGCGGCGCTTCGCGAAGCCCGCATCAAGTTTCAGGAACTCTCCATACCTCAAATGAAGAAGCGCTGGCCGCAGATTAACTTCGCGGGCGTCCGCTGGGGAATTTTCGAACCTGAATGCGGATATCTCGACGCGCGCGTCAGTTGCCAGGCTGTCGTCGATGCGTTCGTTGCGGAAGGCGGCGCATATCGGCAGGTCACAGTCTCCGCCGATGATCTAGAGAGCGCGTCTCTGCGCAGCTTGACGCTCTCCGACGGCTCGCGCCTCAAAGCCGATCACTACGTCTTTGCCTGCGGACCGTGGCTGGGCAAGCTGTTCCCTCGAACTCTGGGTGGCGTCATCCGTTCCACCAAGCAGGATATCTTCTTCTTCGGGACGCCCGAGGGAGACTTGCGCTTCACCGACGCGCATCTTCCGGTGTGGGGAGATCATGGCAGCCGATTTTTCTACGGCATTCCAGGCAGCGACCGTCGCGGCTTCAAAGTGGCTGATGACACGCGTGGGCAACCCTTCGATCCTACTTCGGGTGAGCGAGTGATCAGCCCGGCAACACTGAAGCGCATCCGCGAATATCTTGCTTTCCGTTTCCCTGCAATGAAGGATGCTCCGCTGATGGAGACGCGCGTCTGCCAATACGAACAGACTCCCGATAGCCACTTCATCGTGGATCGCCATCCTCGAATGGACAACGTCTGGCTGCTCGGCGGCGGCTCGGGACATGGATTCAAACATGGGCCGGCATTGGGAGAGATGATGGCTGAGCTGATTTTGAAAGATGGCGAAGCGGAACCTGCGTGGCGCCTGTCGCGCTTTCCGTCACGAATTGTCATCCCGAGCAAAGCGAGGGATATTGGTGTCTGGCCGTAGCGGCTGCGTCGGTGTGCAGGCAAGACCAGGATCCCTCGCTACGCTCGGGATGACACGTGCACACTAAAATTAAGACGATCCTACTGAATCTGAATCACGCTGGCGGTCTCGCCAGCCTTAATCTCTCCCACGCGCGCCTCCACCCTGCGCGCAAACTCGAAGATCGACTTGGCATGCGGCGAGTTCTCGCCCTCGAGCACGATCGGCTTTCCGCCGTCGCCGGACTTCCGCACTTCAGGGTCAAGCTCAATGCTCCCGAGAAACGGCACGCTGAAGTGCGCCGCCATTTTCTCCGCGCCGCCTCGCGAAAAGATATCGATCTCGTGGTTGCAGTGCGGACACGTGAAATAGCTCATGTTCTCAACTACGCCCACCAAATCCACTTTCATCTGCCGGAACATTTCGATGGCCTTGCGCGCATCCTGCAACGAAACATCGGACGGAGTCGACACCACCACCGCGCCCGTCAGCGGCACCGATTGCACCAGAGACAGCGCGATGTCACCCGTCCCCGGCGGCAGGTCGACGACCATGTAATCCAGATGTCCCCACTCCACCAGGCTCAGAAACTGCTTCACGATCTGGTGCAGCATAGGGCCGCGCCAGATAATGGGCTTGTCTCCCGGATTCAGAAAACCCACTGAGATGACCTTCAGCCCAAACGCCTCCAGCGGCTCAATACGGTTCTCGCCAACCATCTTCGGCTGACCGCTCAGACCGAGCATCAGCGGGACGTTCGGCCCGTATACATCGGCATCAAGCAGGCCGACCTTGTGTCCCATCTTCGCGAGAGCCACAGCCAGGTTCACCGACAGCGTGGTCTTCCCCACTCCGCCCTTGCCCGAACCTACGGCAATGATGGCATCGACTCCCGGCAACGGTTGCGGCCCCGGCGCGGCTTGCCCGGGATGAGACGGCATATGAGCACTCAAAGGATCACACTCCAAGGGATGAATTGCGAAGATCAGGCAGAACCCAAGCTCTGATTATACAGGCGGAAGAGGGTGTGAGCTTTGGGCGGTGGCATAATGGGCCTATGGCCACATCTTCTCACCGCTTGGTCCGACGCATGCTTCTGACAGCGTTGTTTGCCGTTTCGACGACGGTATTGTCTTCCGGCGGGGACGATCAGTGGAACAACGTAAAGGAAGTGAACCGTGGTGCGACGCTGATCTTCGTTTCCCACAACCACGAATGCACGTGGGGAAAAATAAAGACCATCGACGATTGGGGTGTCACGGTTCTGCGTCGCGGGTCTCCAGAAATTGTGCTTCGGAAAGCTGATCTACTACGCATCACAAGCGGAGCATGGGCGCCGGGCGTTATCTTCGGTGCACGAAGCTCTTGGTCCGACATTGTGGCGCTGGCCGGAAAGCACTTTCACCCAATCGTTGAAATCTTCATGAAGATTGGCGATAGGCGGAAAGGAAGGCTTACCAGCGTCTCGGACACGGGCGTGACTCTTGAAGTGTCGGAAAAAACTACTAACATTGGCAAAGATGATATTTCGAAGGTCGCTTACATTCGGCCTAAGCCCCTAAGCGACTCAGCAGCTTACGCAGATGGCGAACTGGGCCCCATGAAACCGTTTGATCCCCAGCTATGGCCGAAATTGCTGCACTTGCGATCGCCAGAGTCCATTGTTCTGTTTGATGCGTCGGAACCCGAAGACAATTCCTCGATCGTGTGCAACAGCTATGTCTCCCCAGAAACGCCCGCCAGATCTGACGAAACCCGCCTTCTGATCTCAAGGCGCTGAGGGCGCGTGCCCCAGGTTTCGTCCAGCTTGCGGGATCTGGAATCCGAGCACAATCCATGCTTTCTTAATCCCATTGGAGTAAACTTTGGGTTGTCGTGCGGAGTAGGGTCCGATGGCTTCTCAAAATGGCGTCATTACGCGGGATCCCGAGATTCTGGGGGGTACGCCTGTTTTTCGGGGGACGCGGGTTCCGTTTCAGGCGCTCCTGGACTACATTGAAGGCGGACAAACTCTTGACGAGTTTCTTGACGATTTCCCTACCGTAACGCGTGAAACAGCGGTCGACGCTCTCGAACACGCCAAGGAACTGGTTGTCAGCGGATTGCGATGAGAGTGCTGCTCGACGAGTGTGTTCCCCGAAAATTGAAGGGCAGCCTCACCGGCCATGAATGTTCTACCGTTCCTGAAGAGGGTTTTGCGGGGAAGAGAAATGGCGAACTGTTGGCGCTCGCTGAAAAAGCCGGATTCGGCATCTTTTTGAGCTTAGATCGCGGAATCGAGTTTCAACAGAACCTGCAATCCCGACGAATCGCAGTATTGTTAATACGCGCGCGCGGTCCAGTCGTTTGGCCGACCTGTTGCCTCACGTGCCTGAGATTCTGGAACGGTTAGATCGGGTACGTCCCGGCGAGGTTGTCAGGGTGGGCTAATCCTTGAGCATGAGGTCGTCTTGAAGCCGTGGCCTTCCCGAAGCCATTTTCGAAGATAGGCTAATGGCTTCTAGTAGCCTTCGCCTTCCAGCCGCACCTTTCCCCGAAACATGCGGAACAGGAAGACAAAGTATCCGAGCGCGAGAATCGTCCCGAGAATCCACCACGTCAAGCCGACGGTCAATCCGTGACGACCTGCGGCTGCGTTGTAGATCGTCAGACTGTAAGCTGGATTCGTGCTCGCCGGCAGCACCACGGGATATAGCGCGAACGTCGCGCCCACCAGCATTCCCACAATGTAGAGCGCCGAGGCGATGAAAGCGAGTTTGTCCAGACTCTTGCGAATGGCATAGATCATCACCGCAAGACTGCCAAAGACGATCACGGGAATCAGATATCCGATGACATTGTGCTTGTAGTTGTCGAGAACAGTTGGCTGCACGTAGCAGGTCGCGAGCACGCCTGCGATGGTCAACATCAGTTGCAGCGGCCAGGTCCACAACGCAATGCTGCGCGTGCGCTGGTTCAGCTCGCCATCTGTTTTCACCGCAACGTATAAGGATCCGTGCGCGGTAAGCGTTACGAGAGCGATCACGGCGGTTATCACGGTATACCAGTCGAGAATTCCGGTATTGCCGCCCGTCCTGAAGTTCGTCCACAGCGGCTCAAAGAAATAGCCGTCTGCGCCGAGTGGCACGCCACGCACCACGTTGCCCAGCGCCGCGCCAAAGAAAATCGCCAGGAGCGCACTCGACACGCAGAAGATCAAATCGAAGAAGCCGGCCCAGACTGGATTCTCCATGTGCGCGCGCAGCTCGATGCCGATGCCGCGCAGCATCAGCAGCCACAGAACCATCATCAGTGGCAGGTAGAAGCCACTGAAACTTGAGGCATAGAGCAACGGGAAGGCGAAGTAGAGCGTTCCACCGGCGGCGACCAGCCAGACTTCATTACCGTCCCAAACCGGACCGATGGCACGCAAAATCTTGCGCCGTTCATCGCTGGTGCGGGCCGCGCCCAGGTAAATCGCGCCGGCGCCGAGATCGAAGCCATCGAGCACAGCATAGGCCGTCAGCATCGCGGCCACGATCATGAACCATAGCGTTTCCATGAGTCCTCGCCTTCGTCATCGCGCGTGGGGGCGAGACGCCCCCACCGACAGCCGCCGGTGCCTGCCCTGAGCTTGCCGCCGGGACGGCGGGGCTACTCTGGTTGCTGCGCACTCAGTTCAGCCGCCGGTCCGTGCTCGATTTCGCGCCTTACCAGAAACAAAAATAGGATTCCTAACACCATGTACATTCCGAGAAAGCCCAGCAGCGTGAACATTGCGTTGCCCGCCGATACCTGCTTTGAATATCCATCAGCGGTTCGCATCAGCCCGTAAACCAGCCACGGCTGCCGGCCGAGTTCCGCTGTCATCCATCCCGCGGTGTTGGCGATGTAAGGGAAAGGCAAGGCCAGCATCAGAATCCAGAGCATCCAGCGCGCGGAGAATAATTTTCCGCGCCACAGCAGGAACGCGGCTACAACCGTGATCGCGATGAAGATGGTCCCCAGTCCCACCATGATGTGGTAGGTGTAATAGAGGAGCGCAACGTTTTCCGGCCACAGACTCTGCGCGAAGGCATCGAGCCCCTGCACATTGGCCTTCCAAGCCCGGTAGGTTAAAAAGCTGAGCGCGTCGGGGACTTCAATGGGATTGTCGATCTTGCGCTCCTCCACATTCGGCTGCCCGAGAATTACCAGCGGCGCTCCTGGTTGGCTTACGAACAGCGCTTCCATCGCCGCGAGCGTGGTGGGTTGGTTCTGGGCAATCATTCTCCCCTGGCCATCGCCGGTGGGAAATAGTTGCAAAACGCTGAAGATCAATCCTGCGACTACGCCCACGCGCACGAAGATTCGGCCGTACGCCTCAAATTTTCCCCACAGCAAGTAGAACGCGCCCACCGAAGCCATCACAAGCGCGCCCGTTATCACGGCTCCGCTCATGTTGTGCGCATATTGCCACCATGCCCAGGGATTGAGCACCAACTCCCAGAAACTACTCAACTGCAGCGAGCCGTCCGCGGCCCCGGCGTACCCCACGGGATGCTGCATCCACGCATCGGTTGCGATGATGAAGAAGCCTGAGAGCCACGAACCGAGAAATACCGCGACCGCCGACCACCAGTGCGCGCGCGGGCCAAGGCGCTTTTCCCCGTAAAGAAACAGACCTAGAAAGGCCGACTCCAGGAAGAAAGCAAACACGCCCTCCATGGCCAGCGTCTGCCCGATCACGCCTCCGGCAAAGCGCGAGAAGTGCGACCAGTTCGTGCCAAACTGAAATTCCATGGGGATTCCGGTCACCACGCCCAGCACGAAGTTGATGCCGAAGATCCGCGCCCAGAAGCGGGCCGCCTCGTGGTAGGTTTCGTCATTGCGGCGCAGGGCAAGCGTCTTGAGCACCACGATCAGCGGCGCCAGCCCCATCGTGAGCTGCGGAAAAAGATAGTGGAAAGTAATGGTGAATGCGAAGTGAATGCGATGAACCAGAAGCGCGCTGTCCATGAGAATCCCTCAAGGCCCACTCTCGGCTGCCCGTTCCGCGGAGCGCGGAATGTGACGCCCATCCCATCCGGTAATTAGCGTTTCGCCTTGCGCCGCCGATCCAGTTCGGCGCGCCTGATCTCGCGCCGCCGACCCGCATCGTCATAGCGCCGCTGCTGCTCTTCGGTCTCGGGAATCACCGGCGGAACTTGCAAATGATTTCCCTTGGCGTCAATGGCCACAAACGTGAGGTACGCCGAGGCCACGTGCTGCGACGTGTCGGCGATGTAGTTCTCCACAAAAACCTTGACTCCGGTTTCCATTGACGTATGAAACACGCGGTTCACCGAGGAACGCAGAATCACCAGGTCCCCCACCCTCACCGGCACCAGAAAGTCGATGTGGTCCACCGAGGCCGTCACCACATGGCTGCGCGAGTGGCGGTGTGCCGCCATAGCGCCCGCCAGGTCGATATAATGCATCAGCCGCCCACCCAGCAGCGCGCCCAGCGGGTTGGCGTCGTTGGGCAGAACAATTTCCGTCATCTCCGATTGCGAGTCCCTTACCGGCCGTGGCATCAACATCTCTTCGCTCATAGTCATCTTTCCTCGTTCCGTTAGCCGTATTGGCGCAAGTTCTCCTGCCGGAAGTTCTTCCCATCAACCTTTCAACTCGCGGCAGCCTTCATCACTTCCTGTCTCTTCCTCTTCTCAACATACGACTCCAGAAAACACTCGGCCATCCGCTGCACGCGGCTGTCGGGATGCCCCTGTTCCCATCGCGCCTTTACCGGGTCGAACTCCAGCAGTCCGTGTTCCGCCGGACGATGACCACGCTCGCAAACGTAGCGAACTTGAATCCGACCGCGATTTCCGTTAACGCCGTCCACGGTTCGAGCTGCAAACCGCACTGAATCCCACGCTCGTTCCCGCGGCAACTTCGCGCAGCCCTCCGCATACCCAAGGTTGCAGAACTCGCGCAGTTCCTGCTGCGATGGAGCGTCACCCTCATGTCCGGGCGCGGTGCAAAGGCCACTCCATCCGCAGCCCAGCGGGAGCCGTGCCGCATGCAGCCAGCTTCCATTCTCCAATTTCTCTACCGGCATGAAAAACGGACACGCCAATGGCTATCCCTCGGGCTTGAATCCAACTTGAAATCTTCAGGACTCGCCATTGTAATCAGTCGCCGGAGCCCCCGCCACTCATCAGCGATACGGCGCGACTGGAGATGTAGTAACCTCGTCTTGAACTGGTCACTGCCCACCAGCGACTGACCACTGAACTATGGACCGCATCGCTGCGCTCAACGACGTCCTCACGCAGAATCCCAACGACACCTTTGCCCGCTATGGGCTGGCGATGGAATATTCTAAGCAGGGCGATTTCGATCGATCGCTCGCCGAATTCTCCATTTTACTCAAAGGCAGTCCCGACTATACTCCCGGCTATTTCATGGCTGCGCAAACGCTCGCCCGTGCCGACCGAATCGCGGAAGCGAAGACCATGCTTACCGACGGCATTGCCTCCGCCCGTCGCACCGGCAACCTGCACGCCCAGGGCGAGATGGAAGCCATGCTGGCGGAGTTGGGATAAGCATCACCCAGCCATCCTACTCATAGCCCACTCCACCAGCCCGGGAAAATGCTGGTATATCTTTACCGGCACATACATACTCCAAGGCACAATCACTTCCCTCTTCTGCTTCAGATATCCCCGCAGCGTAGCCCGCGCCACGCGCTCTGCGGTGACCCCCTTCACCGATGCCGGACGCACGCGCCTCAACTCGTTCCCGCGAATCGCATTCTCACTAAACGCAGTCCGCACGTAGCCGGGACAAACCGTCAACACATGAATCCCCTCCTTCTTCAATTCCACTCCGGCAGCCTTGCCCATCGCATTCAGCGCAAACTTGGTTGCACTGTAAGCCGCATGAAATGGGATCGGAATATGCCCCGCCACGCTCGATATATTAATGATCATCCCCCCGCCCTGTTGCCGCATCACCGGAATCACCGCCTGCATCGCCCCCACCGCTCCAAACAGATTCGTGTCGAACATTTCCCGGCACGCCGCCATATCCATCTGCGCCACCGAATCGACCAGTCCATGCCCCGCGTTGTTCACCCAAACGTCGATTCTTTTGAAATGATGCAGCGTCAGCCCGATCACACGGTCGACATCCTCACGGTGACGCACGTCGCAGGCCATGGCCAGGGTTCGTTCGCCGTGTCCCACGCGGCCGCGCGCAGCTTCCACCCGGCCAGCGTCGCGCGACAGCATCACCACGTTCGCGCCGCGATCAGCAAAACTTTTGCAAATCGCTTCCCCAATTCCCATGGAAGCGCCCGTCACCGCTACAACTTTCCCTGCGAGATCCATAGCGCCTTTTATTCCTCCGCCGCTGGTGAAGTCAAGCACTAGGATACAATCGGGACGGCGCGGTAGTTTTTCGTGGGGATTATTTTGCGGCGATCGATTAGCGGGGATCGGTTAGCTCAGACTAATCAACTCAGATCAGTCATGCGGAATTCGCGCGCACCGGAGACGATTTGGACGCCCTTCTACCACTGTTCCCGCTCGATGTCGTCCTGTTCCCCGGCACTCCCCTGCCCTTGCACATCTTCGAACCGCGCTATAAAGAAATGATTGGTGAATGCCTCGCCGAACGTCGCAGCTTTGGAGTCGTGCGCGCCGTCGGCGAAGGTCTTGCCGACGTGGGATGCACGGCTGAAATCATCACGGTCGTGAAAAAGTATCCCGATGGCCGTCTCGACCTTTCCACCGAAGGACGGAGGCGATTCGAAGTCGTGCGTGTCAATGAGGAACGTTCCTTCCTCCAAGCCGAAGTTCTCATGATCAGCGATGAACCCGGCACCGCACCGCCGGAAGACACCTCGCGCGCGATTCAGTTGCACTCCGAGCTGCTGGGCATCGCGGGCGCTACGCAGGATCTCTCGGCTGCCGACCCTTCCGTGCTTTCTTTCTATCTCGCCGGTTCGCTGCCTCTCGATCTGGATTTCAAGCAAAAGCTGCTCGCCCTGCGCTCCGAGCCCGGACGCCTTTCACTGTTGATCAGTTATCTCGAAACGATCATTCCCAATCTTCGCCGAGTCGCGACCGCCCGCGAGAGGGCAGGCGGCAATGGCCACGTGCACTGAAAGCGGGCTTCGGCGTTCGGGCTGCGGGCTTCTGGATTATGTCGCCCCTATAGAGCTACCCCGTGAACCTCTGCGTCCTCTGTGGTCAAGGTTTTAGAATGTGGGCAGAGCCGAAGCCCGAGCGCCGAAGCCCGAAGCCCGCTCTTCCGCGTATAATCCAGAAAAGTATTCGGGGGTTCCCTCATGAGTCTTCCGCGCACGCTGGGCGAATTGCGCCATAGCATTTTTCCCGAAGAACGCCTGCGCACTCGCCACGTGAAAGACGAACTCCGTGACAACTTGATCTCGCGCTTGCGCCAGCACGACGACTCCGGCATCTTTCCCGGCATCGTGGGCTACGATGATACCGTCGTGCCGCAGATCGTGAATGCGGTTCTCTCGCGGCACAATTTCATTTTGCTCGGACTGCGCGGACAGGCCAAAAGCCGCATCCTGCGCGCTTTGACGACGCTTCTCGATCCGCACATGCCTTACCTCGCCGGATGCGAGATTCGCGACAACCCTTACGCGCCAATTTGCCGCCGTTGCCGCGAAGAGATCGCGCGCCTCGGCGATGACACTCCAGTTTCCTATCTAACGCCCGACGACCGCTATGTCGAAAAACTCGCTACACCCGACGTCACCATCGCCGACCTCATCGGCGACATCGACCCCATTAAAGCCGCGCGTGGGGGCCACGAACTGTCGAGCGAGTTCACGGTTCATTATGGCTTGCTGCCCCGCGCCAATCGTGGCATCTTCGCCATCAACGAACTTCCCGACCTCGCCGGGAAAATTCAGGTAGGCCTGTTCAACATCATGGAGGAAGGCGACGTGCAGATTAAGGGCTATCCGATTCGGCTGCCGCTCGACGTTGCGATCGTCTTCAGTGCGAATCCGGAAGACTACACGGCACGCGGAAAAATCATCACGCCGCTCAAAGACCGTGTTGGCTCCGAGATTCGCACGCACTATCCCGCAACGGTCGATGAAGGCATCGCCATCACCGCGCAGGAAGCCTGGACAAGTCGCAACGGCCACTCCATGCACCTGCCTGCCTACATTCAGGAAGTAATCGAGCGCATCGCTTTCGTAGCCAGGGAAGATAAGAAAATCGACAAGCGCAGCGGGGTCAGCCAGCGCTTGCCGATTTCGGCTATGGAGAACGTCATTTCGAACGCTGAGCGCCGCGCCCTGCGCAACGACGAAAAGCTGGTCGTACCCCGCATCAGCGACGTCTATGCGGCGCTCCCCGCCATCACCGGCAAACTGGAACTCGAATATGAAGGCGAGATGAAGGGCGCAGACTACGTGGGCCGCGAACTGATTCGCGCTGCCATCGCGAAGACCTACGACGAATATTTTACCGGCGCCAACGTGCAGCAGATCGTGCAGTGGTTCGACCTGGGAGGCGAGATTCAGCTTTCAGATTCGGTCGCTGCTCGCGAAGCGCTCGAAAACCTGAGGGAAATTCAGGGCCTGATCGACAAGCTCGGCCCGCTAGGTGTTTCGCAAAAGGAGAGTCCGGAGCAGCAAGTATCGGCCGCGGAATTTATTCTCGAAGGCCTGCACGCCCACAAACGCATCGGCCGCAACGAAGAGCGAGTCTTTAAGGCCGGGGAGAAGAAGGCCGAACCGCAGCGCGAAAAAGGCTTCGAGAAAGAAGAACCACCGTACCGGCAGAGAAGACAGTTTAATTAACCCGTCGCTGGTCGTTGGTCGTTAGCCACATCAAATGCTAACGACCAACGACGAACGACCAACGGCGGCTTTATGAAACGCATCCGCTATAGCAAATACGTTCCCGACCCCGCGGGCGAAATGAGCATGGAAGACCTGCTCAGCGCGCTCTCCGACTACCTGCTGCAAAGCGGCTTCCAGACCGACATGTGGTATGAGATGCCCGAGGGCGAGCAGACTCTCGACGACCTTCGTCAGGCAATCGAACAAGCTCTGATGGAGGGCGACCAATTCGACGAAGACATGCGCGAACGTCTGCAGCAAATGGCGGCCGACGGTGAACTCGACGAACTCATCGAAAAACTGATCGAGCGCATGCAGCAGGAAGACTACATCTCTATCGACCAGCCTCCCGACGCGTCGCGTCCATCCAGCGCCGGTGGCCAGATCGGTGAAAATCAGCGGCAAGCGAAATTCGAAATCACCGACAAGAGCCTCGACTTTCTCGGATTCAAATCCCTGCGCAATCTTCTGGGCTCGCTCGGCAAGTCCAGCTTCGGACGCCACGACACCCGCGACCTCGCTACTGGCATCGAAGCCAGCGGCGCTTCCCGCACCTACGAGTTCGGCGACACCCTCAATCTCGACATTACAGCTACGCTCTCGAGCGCCATCCAGCGCGAAGGCCTCGCTCTACCGCTCAACATCGAATACCGCGACCTACAGGTTCACCAGTGCGAGTATCAATCCTCCTGCGCGACAGTGCTGATGCTCGACTGCTCCCACTCGATGATTCTTTACGGCGAAGACCGCTTCACTCCCGCGAAAAAAGTTGCCATGGCGCTGTCGCACCTGATCCGCACGCAGTATCCCGGCGACTCGCTCTCGCTGGTGCTCTTCCACGACTCGGCCGAAGAAGTGCCGCTCACGCAACTCGCTCGCGTCAAGGTCGGCCCCTATTACACCAACACGCGCGAAGGTCTGCGCCTGGCGCAAAGAATCCTGCAGCGCCAGAGAAAAGACATGAAGCAGATCGTCATGATCACCGACGGCAAACCCTCCGCCCTGACCCTCGAAGACGGACGCATCTACAAAAACGCCTTCGGCCTCGACCCGCTAGTCGTCAGCCAGACGCTCGAAGAAGTCTCGAAGTGCAAGCGCGCCGGAGTGCTCATCAACACCTTCATGCTCGCCTCGGATTATGGCCTGGTCCAATTCGTCCAAAAAGTGACCGAGATGTGCCGCGGCAAAGCCTACTTCACAACTCCGTATACGCTGGGCCAATACCTGCTGATGGATTACATGTCACGGAAGACGAAGACGATTCACTGAGCGAATCTGGCGCATTACCCCGGGTGACTCTGTGGCCTCCGTGATGAAGATTTTTCTAGCCCCTGCTGATACTCTCTATTATTCATGGCAAATTGCATTCGATGCGGCCGTCAGCTTCCCGGCCTAACCTTCGGCAAGAAGATCTGCCAGTGGTGTGTGCAGCACGAGGCCGCGCAGCGCGGCGAACTGGCCGACGACGCGCCTCAAGTCGTCATGCCCACTCCCTGGGTGCGCCGCGAATCCAGCGTCGGCGTCACTCACATCATTCTCGGCATCAACGTTGCCGTTTTTCTCGGCATGGCGCTCGCCGGCTCTACCATCATGGAATTTTCCATTCCAGAGTCGATCCGCTGGGGCGCGAATGTGGGGGCGCTCACGTTCTCTGGAGAATGGTGGCGTCTGCTGACCTGCGTGTTCGTTCACGGCGGAATAATTCACATCGCCTTCAACATGTGGTGTCTGTGGAATCTTGGCCAACTCTCCGAATCGCTCTATGGACGCTGGACTTATGTCGCCGTCTATCTCATCTGCGGCCTGGGGGCTAGTCTGACCAGCGCGGCGTGGAATCCTTACCGGGCGAGCGTGGGAGCCTCGGGCGCCATTTTCGGACTCGCGGGCGCGCTAATCGCAGCTTTCAAGTTAGGAGAGTTCTCTGTCCCGCGTTCTGCGCTCTCCGGCACCCTGCGCAGCCTGGGAGCGTTCGTCGTCTACAACCTCGTCTTTGGATTCGCGCTTCCAGGCATCGACAATACGGCCCACATCGGCGGACTGATCACTGGATTGATCGTTGGAGCGCTAATCGCACTCATCGCCCCGCATCAGGACCAAGCCCCGCGCCGCGTCGCCATCTTCGCCGTCGTGATTCTCGCCCTGGCCGCCATCGCAATCGGAACAGCACATCACTACGGAGCGCCCTTGCGCTTCGGACGAGTAAATTACGAGCGCTCCGCCGTTCCTCTGCGGCCGCTCGGTACCAGGTACTCGGTACTAGCAACTAGCTCTTCAACTCCCCCACTGCCCGCCAAGCCTGATTAATCGCCTCATCTGTGTAAGCCGCGGCTCCAGCATCGGAATTAGCGATCGCGATTCGCCCGAAGGTTTTCCGCGCCCGCTCACACGGAGTCTCTCCACCTTCCAGAACAAATTTGTCCCAAAGGCTGCTGTACTCGTAGGCATAGCCATGCGGCCAGCGGTTGACCGTGATCGCCAGAATGTCGCGCGCGGGATCAAAGCCGCCCGGCCCTAGCGTTCGTGCCAATTGCTCGCGAATCTTGCGCTCCATGGTTTCAAACGTTGTGTTGTAAAGTTCGATGCGGCCAGCAACGTGTTGAGCACGCGCAGGCCGCCCCGCGCGGCAGGGAGCCTTGCTCATATGCACCACAGTGGGCTCGTCCGGAGTGTGCGAGCAACGATAGTCCCCGATGCTGACCGGGAGATCCAGATCGACATGAGTGTGGTAACCGCCCGGCGCGTAAATAGAATTCGCTCCCAGCTTCTGAAACGCAGTCCAGTTGCGCAGCAGCACGTTCGTATACAGCAGCGGAACCTTGGTCGCGAAGGCCAGCGCCTCCTTCTGCGCCTCCGGCAACTCTTCGCACATGTAAGGGATCATCACGTTCCAGCAAGCCAGGATTGCGTGCTTCGCTCTGACGGTATAGACCTTGCCGCCGCGAGCGTAGGCGACTTCAACCTCGGTGGCCCGCGCGGGATCACCCACGTGCCTTACTCGCACCGCCGTGCTGTTCAATCGAATTTGTACAGGCAAGTTTTTCTGATCGAGCTTCGCGTAATTTGCTCTCGCGGTCACCACATCGGTCGCGGAGTTTCCTGGCATGGACTCCGGTATCAGTTTCCGCACGAGCAAGCGCGCGATGCTCGCGTTGCCGTCGGGAAAGTGGAAAAAATATTTCCGCTCATTGCTCAGCCCTTCCGCGTCAACATCCATGCCGCTAAAGCCCGGGTAGCCCGTCTCCGCCGCGTCCAGCGCGGCAATAGCTTCAATGCCTACACCAAACAGAGGCTGAGAAATTGTCTGGTAGAGGCGGATCACGTCCGCATGCATGCCCGCCAGTTCCGTCAGGAACTGTGCGTAGCTCATGCGCGCCAGGCGCGCCTTTTGCTGGTCGGCGCTGAGTCCCGGGAGATAATTTTTCTTCTCCCGGCACAAACGAGACACGTCTTTGCGCGCCTGCCCGGCAATTGGCGCGTCGGTCATGAAGTGCGGCCACGCATCGGGCCCGGCAACAGCGAGGTCGAAGGTCTCGCCGCCGGGAAAAGGGCAGGGATCGTCCACGAGCTTGTCACTGCCAAAAGTTTCTTTGTCGAAAAAAATCTTGGGAACTCTTCCCATGGAACCGTAAACATCCCTGTCCAGATATTTTGGAAAGCTGGTTACTTCGATTCCCAATTCCTCGATCACGCCCCGTGCCACCGCGCTGTAAGGTTCCGGGCTCTCAATCGAGTACGTCCCCCCGTAGCCGAGAAGAGTTCTCTGGCCCACGCGAAACTCGTTGCGCTTGGCGTGTCCGCCAAAGTCGTCGTGGTTGTCGAGGATGAGAATGCGCGCGTTCGCGCCCGCCAGCTTGCGATAGAAGTGCGCGGCGGAGAGGCCGCTGATGCCGCCCCCAACGATGATCAGATCGTAGGTCTCGCCCGTATCTTGCGGTGTGCCGGCTGCGTCCCAGAAAGTGCCGTCGCGCAAAGAGTGCGCGGCATCGAAGGAACCGGCGTGGCTGCCGCGCAGCCCGGTGAGCGCAGGAGGATAGTAGTCGGGAGACTTTTCAGGATCGACATCGCCCGCGGCCAGCAGATGCCAGGGCATGAAGGCAGCGCCTGCGGTCACTGCCACGCCGTTGAGAAAGTCACGGCGCGTGATGTTGCGCTTCATTCCCAGTTCACGATCGCTTAGATCGCTCATAGCTAGCCTTCGGGCTTCGGAAAGTAGTTTTGTAAGGGCTGCTTCAGCCAAGCCTCGAAAGGCGCGACCTCCGGATAACAGTTTTGAAAGGGCGCGGCTTCAGCCGCGCCGCCTGGAGCCAATTAAGGACGCGGGCTTTAGCCCCTGGGGGATCCGCCTTTCACTATGAGATCGCCTCTAGCCCTCGGCCTTTTTCACTGCCAGCTCCGCGCCCTGGAATCCGATGCGGCTATGCGTGCCATCGCAGAAAGGTTTGTTTACCGAGCCGCCGCAGCGGCAGAGAGAAAAGGCAGGCTTGCCGGCGAGGTCATACTGGTTTCCGTTGACGTCGACGAGTTCAATTGAACCTTCGGGCGCCTCCACACGATACGGACCATTGGGGCGGATGGTGATCTTTACCTGAGCCATGACTTTGATTTCCTCCAACCTTACGGGGTTCTAGTAAGGATAAGAAGATACCACCAAGCGGGGGTAGGTGTCGCGGCCGCAAGGCAGCATGTCCATGCTGGGACGGCCGCCTCGCGGGCAATGTGGGGACGGCCGCCTCGGCCGTCCAGCCGAGCGCAGCGAGGCGCTTTCCTCAATGCTGGAAGCATCTCGGGCAACTCGCGCATAGCTTCAGACTTTTGGTCCAACACGAATAATGCGGCGGACATCAAAAAACACGACCACCACGCCGACGACCAGCACCCAAACGGCTGAGGTTGCCATCCAGTGATTGAAGGCGTTGACGAAATGGGTGGCGTCGGGATCTGAAACGCCGCTGGCGCTGAACGATTGCAGCATACTTGCGCGGAACAGCCAGTAGAACAGCCCGAAAGAAAAGCAGTCGTTAGCGAGGCGGAGGGTGGCGCTGAGGTGAGTCCAGCGGGATTTCGACAGATTCAAACAGGAGACAACGATGCCGGCGAGGCTGGACACGACCAGCGCCCAGAAAAAATACGGCCAGCCGGATGACAGCGTGATAGTAGTCCCGAAGATGTGGAATACGCGGCGGAAGGCGTCGAGCTGAATCCAGGCGGCCAAAGTTGCCACGACGACCGTCAGTTCAAAGATCGTGCCGCCTCGAGAGACTACGTTGCGGTCGCGCACGGCCGGAAGCGCGCGCGGATTCCAGTCGTTCACCAGATGCAGCCGCGCTTGCGTCCGGTCGAGGATCGCGAAAATCAAGGTATTGAAGAATAACGAGTAGGTGCACGCCAGCCACCAGGGCTCGATCGATGCGAACAGCGCGGTGCCGTGATGATCGGCGCGAAAGTCTGGAGAAAAAATAGTGACGCCCAGCAACAGGAGCAACCATGGGAGCAGAAAATAGAGAATCAGTGACCGGATGATGACACTGTAGATAGGAAATAGCGCGGGGCCGATTAACGATTGTTGCGGCAGAAAGCGCCCGGCCACGGCCATGGGAGATCCGCAGCGCTTAAGGATGGGCTCGACCTCGGCGTCGCTGAGTTTGTGGCCAAGTTCGGCTTCCGCGTCTTCGATCTGCGAGCGAATATCTTCCGAGAGTTCCGCGATGATGTCGTCCTTCTGCTTGGAGGGCAGCCAGAATTTAACGGCGTGCAGATAACGATCGATGAGTTCCATGACTATGCTCCTTCATCCAGCCAAACTTCGGGCGTCTAGAAAATGTCTTCCAGCGATGTATGAATACTTTTCCACTCGATCAATAACTGTTTGAGGATCAGCTTGCCGTCGGGTGAGAGTCGGTAGAAACGCTTGTTGCGCTTGTCCTCTTCCCGCCACTGGCTGACCAGCAATCCCTGAGTCTCGAGGCGGCGAAGCAGCGGGTAGAGCGTACCTTCGTCAATGGCCATGCCATGATCGGCCAGAGTCTTGCGCAGCGTATAGCCGTAGTGCTCGGTGCGCAAGGCCGCCAGCACGGCCAGCGGAAGGCTGCCCCGTCGAAGTTCCTGCCGCAGGTTTTCGAAGCGGTCATCGTTCGGAGTATTAGCAATCATGCTAGGCGACATATAGTGTACGACACACACTGTATATCACACAGTAGTTGATGTCAAGAGCTTTCTTTGGCCGGGTACGGAGCTAAAGAGCCCGTGTGAGAAGAGCTCGTGTGAGAAAGAGGTTCGTGTGGGGATATGAGCTGGTGTGGGGACAGGCGCCTCGCCCGTCCAGGCCTGGGCGAAGCCCGGCCGCATGCAGCCCCGCGCTTTAGCGCCCGCTGCAATTCGAGTAACCGTTTTAAGCTTTGGCGGACTTTCGGGCTTCCTGGGCAAGCTCTTCGGCGAGCCTGAGGGCGTTCATGGATTGTTCGTGCGCCTGTCTGCTGAGTTCGTGGGCGGTGAGGTGATCTCCCTTGCCGTGGGCGACGGCTGCGGCGGCGTGGGCGTGGGCCGCAAGGTTGTGCAGTTCTGCGGCTCGTGTATTCGAGCTTTGTGGCATGGTCTGTCTCCTATTCCGGTCTGCTGCTTTTCGCAGGGCGCCGTTGGGGCTTACGCGACGTCGTCGTCCAGGTACTCTTGAGGGACGTCGTTCTCCGGCACCTCGTGCGTCGTTACTTCGGCCACGTCTGCATCCTCGGCGTTCTCGACTCCCCGCACCACACCGGCTTCGAAGGCGTTTCCTTCTTCGAGTAGTTCTTCGACACTCTCCGAATCTGCATCGGCCGCATCTGATATTTGTTGAATGTCGCCAGACTGCCCGGCGGAATCCGGTCCAAGTTCATCGCGGTGGTTGCGTTCGTGTCTAGTCATAATGTTCTCCTCCAGAAAGTGAGATGCGGCATCCTGTCCCGCCGATGCGGATCGTTTAGAACATCGCCCTCAGGCAGCCAGGGAATCGGCCGAGACCAGGGTGCGATAGAGTTCGAGGTAATCGTCAATCATGCGCTTGGTGGTGAAGCGTTCGCGGGCGCGAGCGTAGGCGCGATCGGCATAGGCGTGGCGCAGGCCCCGATCGGCGTCGAGCTCGCGAAGGGTTTCAGCCAGACTGCGGGCGTCATTAGTGTGGAAATAAAGTGCGGCGTCGCCCCAGACCTCGCGGAAGCTGGGGATATCGTTGGCGACGATGGCGCAGCGCGAGAAGGCAGCATCAAGCGGAGCCATGCCGAGCGGATCATAGCGCGAGGTGGCGGCGTAGACCGCGGCGCGGCTGTACAGAGCGCGCAACTGCGCCTCAGTCTGCGGGCCGCGGATAGCGACGGAACTCTGGTCGGTCGCAACTTTTACGTCGGCGCGGATGGGAATGCGCGGCAGTGGAACGGTTTGCTCCGCGCCCACGATGCACACCGCAAAGGGATGCGGGTGTTGCGTGAGCAGGAAGACCTGCTTGCCCGCGTCGAGCAGCCGGCCGACCGAAAGAACGGAATCGTCTTTGCTGACGTAGGGATTGAAAAAAATAGGATTGCGTCCAGGATAAATTATGGATGCGATGCGCGGCCGGGTGTACGTGGAGATAAGAGTGTTGAGCATGCAAGCCGACGGCGCAACCACGGCATCGGCGGCGGCAATGCCGCGGACAATCATGTCGCGATACCACTTAAGCCAGCGCGTGGGGCGTGGACTGCACCCCTGCACCGCCTCGGTCCAACTGATGAGGTCGCCGTGCGCCATTACAACGCGGGGGATGTCGACGGGAAGATTGCCGTGGCAGAACTGGTGGAGGTGAAGCAGGTCGGGATGAACTTCGCGCACCAGGTTCTCGAGATACTGAGAGGATTCCGGCAGGTCGTTCGGTGCGTCATCCATCCACTCGAGGCGGAAAGCGGTGGGCCGATATTCGAGGCCGTGGAGAAGATCCATCCACGCAGTCTGGTCGGGCAGTGGGATCTCGCCGAAGCTGACCAGGGTGACCCGAACGCCGCGCGTGACGAGCCCTGTGACCAGCTCGCGAGTGTAGGTCCAGGAGCCGGACATGGTATCGGCCGTGACCAGAACGTGCACAGTGCCTCCGGGAGTCGGCGGGATGCCGCGGTGGCTGCGGCGGCCCGTGTGTTGCGCTGGCCTATTCTAGTGCCAATTGGGTGAGGCGGTGAAGGTTTTTTGATAAGCAGGTGACGGAATTGGCTGAATGTTCCGGTTGGAACATAGTGCTCAACGTTCCAACTGGAACATTCGAACTCTGCAGAAAATTTTCCCCGTAAGTTGTTGATTCTTCGTGCGGGCTTTTGGGCGAGTCAATGGAATCAAGGGGTTAGGCTGTGGAAGGAATGTCTACTTTCGAGGACGTCGGATATCTACCAAAGTAGACTTGACAAGACTGGAACGTACTTTTTATGGTACGCGGACGGGGCGAACTGCTCGCCCTAGCAAAAAACGCTAGGACGGGGCACCCACTGCGATTCCAATGCATGCGAGATCAAGAACCTCGGCCGCCCGCCGGCGGCTCCAAAATTCCATTGCACACTCACTCTGTTTCCGATATATTGGATTCCGACTCATGAAAGAAGATGTTCGCGAATTCGTTCCCCTTTCGACTGCAACTTTGCACATCCTCCTCTCACTGGCAGGAGAAGACCGGCACGGCTACGGGATCATGCAGGAAGTGGCGCGGCAGTCGGAGGGGAAATACAAGTTGGGGCCGGGCACGCTTTACGACAACCTGCAAAAGTTGATCGAGGGACGCTTGGTGCAACCGGTTGGCGGGCGCGACGACGAGGACCCGCGCCGACGTTACTACCGAATCAGTTCTTTGGGGAAGGCCGTTCTTTCGGCAGAGGTTGATCGTCTCGAAGGCGTAGTGCGCGAAGCGAAGATGCGTCTGCAGCCGGCGAGACCGAGGAGAGCGTGATGCTTCGCGGGGCGTATGTCTGGATCCTTCGCTTTCATCCCCGGAGTTTCCGGCAAAACTTCGCGGACGAGATGCTGCTCATCTTCGATCAGGTGACCCATGATGAACAGGCGGGGAGTGCCGCCAGGCCAAGATTGGCGGAGATCAGACTGGTGGCCGATGGCTTTATCTCTTTGGTTCGACAGTGGACGTCACGACCGGGATTTCAACCCGAACCTGCCGTGGCCGGTCCGACGCCACCTGTGCCCGATGGGGTGCCGGGCTTCTACACCCTCGGCAGCTTTAAGCCACGCCCAAGCGCGCTGATCCACGGATTGATTCTGTCGATCGCAGTGCTGTCTGCCGCTTTCCTAGCGATGAAATTCAGTTGGAACCACACATCCCATCTTCCCTTCCCAATTGTCGACCGTGAGGCGAACTCTTCCTCTCCTGAACGGGAGAGTGCCATCATCCCAGCCGGGATCTCACCTGCCTCTGATACGACACAACCTTCTGTCGAGAACTCTAAGGAGGAGGTTGTGCCGCCTGCACGGGCACAGGCTCGTAACGAAGCAGACCAGTCGCGACCGCGAACAATGGCCGCACCGCGCTTAACATCTCCCTTAACATCGCACTTAATACCCCGCTTAACATCCGGCGACGACAAACCGGGAGATTTGCACTCGAAATCGCTCCCGATGAACCGCCCCGGGCTCTCCCCGCCACAAGCTGAGCAACCGAAGCTGAAAGATGCTACGCGAGCAATGACCTCAGCAATGATCCCAGCGGCGGTTGCGGACGTGAAACTGGATGCTGCGGAGCGGCAACGTGTGGTTGATCGGGCAATTGCGAATCTGAAGCAGTACTACTTTGATCGGGACGTTGCGCAGAAGACAGCGCAAGCGTTGCTGGCGCATGAAAAGAGCGGCGACGACGATGGGGCGACGGACGGGATAGCGTTTGCCGATCTGCTGACCGGGCAAATGAGGGAGGCAAGCCACGACATGCACCTCGTCATGGAATACAGCCGCGATAGATTGCCAGAGCATCCGCCGGAACAAACAGCGAAAAGTCTCGCGGGTTATCGGAAGGCGATGTTGCAGGAAAACTGCGGATTCAAAAAGGTCGAAATCCTGCCGCACAATATCGGCTATCTGAAGCTCAATTTTTTCCCTGATACTTCTGCATGCCAGTCGACGGCAACTACTGCAATGGCTTCCTTGAACCATGCGGATGCGATCATCTTTGATTTACGGGGTAACACTGGCGGCATTGAGAATATGGTTGCGCTGATTGCCAGTTATCTGTTCGACCGTCCCGAGTATATGTACAGCCCCAGGGCGAGTCCGACGGAGCAGTCCTGGACGCGATCGCCTGTAGAAGGGACCAGACTGGCAGACAAGCCGGCGTATGTACTTACTTCGGCTTCGACCTGTTCGGGTGCAGAACAGTTCAGCTATGACCTGAAGATGCTGAAACGAGCCACGCTTGTGGGAGAGACAACGCGGGGTAGCGCCCATGCGGGTATTTTCCATCGGATTGACGATCACTTTGGCATGGGCATTCCTGAGGTGAAGCTGATCAATCCTTTTGGAAAGGCCGACTGGGAAGGTACAGGCGTAGAACCAGATGTGAAGGTGAAGGCGGCGGATGCGCTGGAGATGGCGGAGAAACTGGCAGAGAGCAAGCTTCGAAATAGAAGATCTCGCGACCCACGGCGTTGGTGATGGCAACGAAATCAAGAACCTGGTCACCCGCCCTGTTCCCTTCCAAGAAAGATCAAAATCCTTAACCACAGGGGACACAGAGGGACACGGGGTAAACCTTTGCGCTGTCATGTGGAAGCACACCTCAGTTTACGGTTAGCCTTAGGCGCATGTCGCGGGCCAGGTTGTCGATCATGCGGATTTTTTCGGCGGCGGGGGTGGGGATGCCGGGGACTGACATGGCTAGTTCGCAGGAGAGCAGCATTACCGTTAGCGACTCACACATCTCGCTGCGAATCTGTTGCTCGACGGAGCGGCGAGCCTGAGTTTCTTCGCGCTTGCGGCGGTGCAGCGCGGAGCGGACCTCGCGCAGCAGGCGCTCCATGCCGCTGACGGCGAAGTTGAGGTAGACGGGAAAAGCTGTGCCCAGATGCTCGAGCACCTGATCGCTTTCGGCGGGCTCGTTTTCTAATAGGAACTGATCGAGTACCACCGCGGTGTATGGCTGTTCGCGCAGACGGGCCGCGGCTTGCGGGAGGTTCTCTGCCCAGTGAGTTTCTTCGCCAGTGGCTTCCTTGACCGTGGCAGCGCACTCCAGGCCGCGCGCCGACGGGGTTATGAGTAGAATCATGAACTTCTTATTGCACGCTGGGAGCCAACTGCGCGCGTGGTGAAAAGACTGGGGTTAGAAGGTGAAGGGGGATCGCGCACTCCTGTTATGGAACTTTGGTGGGTTGATTTATTTCAAAAGTGAACGCCTCGCCGTCTGTCATCCCGGCCGCGAGGGATATTGGTCCCTGCCTGCACCATCGGCGTCGCCGCTGCATGCAAACACCAAGGTCCCTCGCTTCGCTCGGGATGACAGTCGCGTTTTTCCAATGACAGTTGTGTTTTTCCACCGAGTATCCGAAACGGTCTAGGTTTGGGCTGCGTAGTCTTTTAGCTTGCGGTAGAGAGTTGTTTTGCCTATGCCTAGGAGGCGGGCGGCTTGGAGTTTGTCGCCGTTTAGTTCGGCTATGGCGTTCAGGATGGTTTGCCGTTCCAACTCGGCCATGGGAACTATTTTGTTCAGGCTGTGTCCGTTGCCGTTGGAGGGGAGGATGATTTGGGCACCGGCTATGGCTGGAGGCAAATCGGGGATGTGGATCAACGGGCCGCTGGTGAAGGCGCAGGTGCGTTCCAGACAGTTTTCGAGTTCGCGAACGTTGCCCGGCCAATCATAGGCCAACATTACCTTGACGGCCTCGTCGGTGAGGATTTTTTCTTGGCCCGAGGCGCGCAAGGTGCGCTCCATGAAATGCGCGATCAATAGAGGGATATCCTCGCGACGCTCGCGCAGAGGCGGAATTCGCAGGCTGAGGACGTTGAGGCGGAAATATAAATCTCGGCGGAAAGAGCCTTCGGTGACGGCCTGCTCGAGGACGCGGTTGGTGGCGGCCAGGATGCGGACGTTGATGGGAATGCGGCGGGTGCTGCCGACGGGACGAATCTCCTTTTCTTGAATGGCGCGCAGAAGCTTGGCCTGGAGGTCGACGGGAAGTTCTCCTACTTCATCGAGAAAGACGGTCCCGCCTTCCGCGATGGCGAGAAGGCCGTCCTTGGCTTGATTTGCGCCGGTGAAGGCTCCTTTGACGTAGCCGAAAAGTTCGCTTTCGATGAGCGTGGGCACGAGCGAGCCGCAATCGACAGGGATAAACGGCTTGTCGTGGAAAGGTCCGGAGTAATGAATGGAGCGCGCGACCATTTCCTTGCCGGTGCCGCTTTCGCCGAGAATCAGCACGGGATGGGAGCTGTTGGCGGCTTTGGCGATGATGCGGTAGAGCTTTTCCATCTCGGGGGCGCGGCCGACTATGCCGCCATAGCCTTGCTTGGACTTGAGCTTCTCGCGGAGCATGCGGTTTTCACTTTTCAGCTTGAGGTGGTTGGAAACGCGCTCGAGCAAGAGCTTGAGTTCGTCGATGCTGAAGGGTTTGGTCACATACTCGTAAGCGCCGTTCTTCATGGCCTGCACTGCGGACTGCACCGTGCCGTAGCCGGTCACTACGATGACTAGAGCTTCGGGACGCTGCGACTTGATGTGGCGGAGAGCCTCGAGGCCGCCCGCGCCGGGTAAGCGCAGGTCCAACAAAATAGCGTCGATGGTCTGGGTCTGGAGCAGGCGGTAGGCATGTTCGGCGGAATCAGCGACATGAGCGATGAAGCCCAGGGATAGAGCGACCTCGCGGCAAGCGTCGCGGATGGAGCGTTCATCGTCGACGATAAGAAGGTTGAGAAAGTTCGCGGCCATGATCTGCGGAGTAGCGATGGAGTGAGTTACTGCGGCTGACGTCATAAAAGAGATTCCTTTTTGATTTCGTGAAATGGTGTTGCGGATGGGGGCCCTGAATCTGGATGGGGCGGATCCAGAAGATCCTTGCTGGGAAAATCTGTATCGGCAGGCTGAGATGCTCGGGGGAGCAAGATCATCACGCGAGTGCCACGGCCGGGTTCGCTTTCGAAGTGGATGAGTCCGCCATTGGTCGTGACGATGCTGCGAACCGTAGTCAATCCCAGGCCGGTTCCGCGGCCAGCGTTCTTGGTGGTGAAGAATGGTTCGAAGAGGCGATGGCGGGTTTGGGCGTCCATGCCGTGGCCGTTGTCGCCTACAACGAGCAGGACGCATGGAAAAGCAGGCGGGCCGCTGGGGACGGTTCCGGCGACGGGTTGGAACTTGCAGTTACTGGTCTCGACGGTGATGCGGCCGCCGTTGGGGAGAGCGTCGCGAGCATTCAGGACCAGGTTCAGCAAGATCTGCTGGGCCTGCGCCTGGTCGATCTTGACGGCGCCGAGTTCGGGATCGAGACGCAGATCGAGGGTAATGTTCTCGCCGATTAAGCGAGTCAACAAACCATGCATGGACCGGGCAATTTCGTTCATGGAAAAGAGGCGAGCGGACGTGGGTTGGGGCCGGGCGAAAACGAGCAACTGCCGCACTAAGCCGCCGGCTTGCACTACGGCGGAGCGAATCTCATCGGCATAGCGACGCCGGCGGTCGCGCAAATCGAGGCTCGAGAGCAACAGATCGCAATACAGCATGACGCCGGTCAGCAGGTTGTTGAAGTCATGGACCACGCCGCCGGTCAGGCGGCCGACCGCCTCCCAGCGCTGAGTTTGAAGTGGACTTTCCTCGGCGGGAACCGCCTCGCTGATGTGCTCCGCCATAAGCAGCGCATGGTCGGGCTCTCCCGCGCAGCCGGGCTGGCGCCAAGCGGTCCACTTCGCGCTGATTTGTCCATAGCCCGCGCCACGGGCTTCGATGGCAATGCGGTCACGGTGGGAATCGAGGAGTTCGCGCAGCAGCAACTCGGTCTTGTCGCGGTCCTGCGGACGAACCAATTCTCCCAGCCGCAACCTGCGGCGGCTGGCGACGCTGCGGTCAAGAGTGCGCTCGAAGGCGGGATTCATCTCGACGATCACACCTTGCTGATTGCAGCGGGCCACGGCGATGGGAGCATGCTCGAAGGCGGCGCGGAAATTGGTGTCCGGGTTCTCTCCCGCCGGAGAGTCTGACCACGGAAATGGGGTTGCGGTATTCATACAGCTACTGTCGCGCGGGACGATTCCCGGAAGGAAGCCCACGACGGGCTACCCGATACCTCCGTGTTCCCAAATTGGGAGCAAAGTGTCGGCGTTAACATCCGCCTTCCGACGTCGAGCCCACTATAGGAGGGTCAATCTGAGGTTGCGAAGGGCAGATGTCACTCAAAATCGGGAATGGCCTGTGGAAAACTCTGGAAGTTGCTTATTTTCTGTAGTATATGGAAAATAATTAAGTCCGAAAAACAACGAAATGGCGGGGATTTCGACCGAGTTATGCGACGACGTTTATTCGATACCCGGGCTCAGAGATTGCCGATTCGCCACTGATTTCGGTTCGTCGAGCAGGACGGGAGAGGTCAGGCGAAAGGTCAGATGGCGGCCCTTCTGCACTCGAATGTCGTCCGAAGGCTCGGCCGTTCCTCGGGCAAACAAGCTTGAGGTTTGGAGCGCGAGTTGTCTGCCCTCGACGGTGATCGCGGTCAGGGTCAACTGGAAATAGCCGGAACGCGCGTCCGTCCGTACGGATTCGATGTGCCCGGTTGCCAGGGCGCCGCGTTCGATGAGTGAGTTCCCGTCAATTCCCATGGATGAAGCGACAGACGCCGCGAACGGGTCGCCGGCATGAGCCTTCGCGGTGGAAAGGGCGTCTTCCAGTTGGACGGTGAGAAGCGTTCCGGCGGGCAACATATGCGGAAGCGCCGTCCGGAAGGGGATGGCGCTGGTTGCGTTCGGGTCGGGCGAGACTGCCGGATGCGTGCCCTCGCTGCCCGAGGCTTGATCCGTATCGGGATGGAACGGAAGCGTTTGTTCGCTGGCGGAAGAAACTGTATTGCGGCGGTGCAAAGGGCCCGAGCGGGCACATCCTTGGATCAGGCCCAGGCTCAGGCTCAGGCCGAGCGCAAGGCAAAGCACTCCGAAGACGGGCTGGAATCGAGGGAATCGCGTCATCGCTTATATGGTCGCGCGGCTTTCTGGTCTGTGATAGTGGCAAATGAAGTACCAGATCAGTATTAAGGGAATCAAGCAGATGCGGGTTGCGAGGAAAACTATCCGTGTAGAAGTTGCTTGATCCCTGCCGCGAATACCGAGAGAGAGGTTTGGCGCCTTCGGCTTAACACCTGATAGATTGAGCCTTTGGCGTTCCATTTGCGTTCGCTTAAAATGTCCCGCTCAAAACGAGTTTTCCTTTCTGCCGAATGGCGAGACCTTGTCATGCTGAACTACGAGGTTGAACCTAGTCTGCTGGACGTGCATGTTCCGCCCGGTACGTCGCTGGATTCATTCCAGGAGAAAACCTTCATCAGCCTTGTCGGCTTCCGGTTCTGCCGGACGAAGCTGCTTGGGCGTCTCCCAATACCGTTTCATACATATTTCGCTGAGGTAAACCTGCGGTTCTATGTTCGTCGCAGAGACGGCAGCGAGGATCGGAGGGGAGTCGTTTTCATATCTGAGGTGGTCCCCAGACGCGCAATTGCAGCGACGGCCCGCCTTCTGTTCGACGAAAACTATACATGCCTTCCCATGAGGCACCGCGTTGATAGAGACGAACTGGGAAAGAAGTTTGCGTACCAGTGGAAGATTGACGAGAAGTGGTGCAGACTCTCTGCTCGGACGGTGGGATCGCCGACCCATCCGGATGAGGGGAGTCTGGAACAATTCATCACCGAACATTACTGGGGTTATTCAAATCAACGAACGGGCGGTTGCCTCGAATATCATGTCAAGCACGCCCCGTGGCAGGTGTGGGCAACCACCGCCGCCGGATTTGACGGGGATGCCAGCGCTCTTTATGGCCGCCGGCTCGCAACAGTTCTCCAACGAGAGCCGGACAGCGCGTTCGTGGCTGATGGATCGCTTATTACCGTTTTTAGAGGCAATAGAATCCTATGAGAGTCCCCGGCCACAAACCGGAATCTGGTCCTCCTCGGGAGGGCTGGATACTTTACGACGGCGGCTGCGGGTTCTGCATTCGTTGGGTTCACTTTTGGAAGAGGGTGGTCGAACCAAGGGGTTTTGCAATTAAAGAGCTGCAATCCGCTTCTGCCGACGGCAGCCTGCGAGTTCCGCAGGAAAATCTACTGGACGATATCCGGGTATTGACCCGCAGCGGAGAATTGAAATCGGGTGCCGATGCATACCTCTATGTGACTCGGCAAATCTGGTGGGCATGGCCTCTCTACGCCATCTTCCGTCTGCCAGGTTTTAATTGGATGCTTTGGATCGGCTACCGCTGGTTTAATCGAAATCGCTATCGAATCTCTCGCCATTGTCCACTACCTCCGCAAGCCGAACCTGCGAACGTTCCGCAAGGAACAGTCTGAGCGGATCGTCCCGAAAAAGAAAATCGCGGAGAGCGTTACCGCTCTCCGCGAAGGGGGATGGGCTAGAGACTACTTGTTAGTTGGAGCCACCGGCATCGGCGCTCTGTGCTTCGTTTTCCGGTTGCGCGATCACGCCATCAAATGGAGTGGCCGCTACGAAACGCCCGCGCACCACGCTGATGTGGCGTATGGGGTAGCCGGAATCCGGTCCACGCTGCCAGGTGCTTCCGCCATCGCTGCTCTCGAAAACGACACCGGTCTGGCCGCTGGTGGCGAGCAACCGTTTATGGCTGCCGTCGTAGCTGACAGAGGTGATGTCCTTATCGGGCAGGCCAGTTACTACGTGGTTCCAGCTCAGGCCGGAATCCGCGCTGTGGAAGGCGCCTTCGCGGGTAGCCACAAAGATCTGGCCATCCGGCGCGACGGTCACGCTGCGGACATTAATTGGATAGGAAGCCAGCGCGGCGGGCTGCCAGGCCGTTCCACCATTCTTTGAGACCAGAACGCTGGAGCGGGTCGCGGCGACTACCAGACTTTCCTGAGCCTGCACCGAGACGAAGTCCTGCTGGCCGGCGATTGGTCCGCCCATCCAGCTCTTGCCTTGGTCCTTGCTGATGAACAGTCCGACGGATGTTGCCGCATACCAGCGGTTGGATGCCAAGTCGGTATCGCTGACCCGGCCTTCCAGAACCGAGCGTGTGCTGGAGGTGGAAGTCACAGTCTTGGTTTTGCCGCTCTTCAATTTCACCGTATGTGAGACCGGTTTCTCGAGAACGACGTTGTTGATGGGATGCCAGTATAGATAGGTCGGAGCAAGTTCAAACACGCCCTTGTTGGTACCTGCCACCAGCGTTCCGTTGCTGGATTGTTTCAGTGTGAAAACGTCGCGCCCGTCTAAACCTTTGCTTTTCTGCTGCCAGGTTTGTCCGCCGTCGTGGGTGAAGAACACGCCGCCGAACTCGCGGTCGTTCACCACACCGATATAGAGCGTGTTGGGTTCTTTGTTGTCGGGAAGGATCGCGCTCACATAACGGTGAGTGTATCCGTGGTTCGAAGTCGAGAAATTGGCCGCGGAGTCGTCACTGGCCAGCACTCCGCTGCGGTCGGTGGCGAGCAGCACACGCTGCGAGTTGCGCGGATCGATCAGCACATCGTTGACGACCACTTCCGGATTGCTCATGCGCTTCCAGGTCTTGCCCTCGTCGACGCTCTTCCACAGACCCTCGGTGGTGCCGGCATAGACGATAGCCGGGTTGCTGGGATCCTGCTTGAGCACGCGCGTGCGACGCGCCGTGAAGGGGATACCTTGAATCTTCTGGAACAGATCGCCGCCACTGGTGCTCTTGTAAATGCCGGAGCAGGCGCTGGCGAAGACTTCAGAAGAATTCGCCGAGCTGACGATCACAGAGAAGACATCGGAATCGTCAATCATGCCCTTGTTGATATGCTGCCAGTTGGCTCCGCCGTCGCTGGTCTTCCACGCCAGGTGCCAGGTACCGGCATAGACTACGTTGGAATCTTTCGGATCGACCGCGATGGATTCGATGTTCTTGATGCCCGCTTCAGAAATGTGCTCCCACCGATTTCCGCCGTCATTGCTGCGGTAGACGCCATCCAGGGCGCCGGCCACGACAACCTTGGGGTCGGAAGCCGAAAGCGCCATGGCGCGCACTGACTTGCCGTGCATCGCGGGCAGAGCTTCCCAGTCCTTGCCGCCGTTGTGAGTGCGGAAAATGTCGCCGGCACTCTGGTCCTGAACGCTCCAGGCGGAAACGAAAATGGTCTTGGAGTTGTGCGGATCGATGGCGATGTGATCGAGCACATAGTCGTCACCGCTTCCGAGCTTCGCAAATCGCGCCCAGTTATGGCCACCATCCTCGGAGACGAAAATCACACCGGTGCTGGTGCCGAGGAAAACGCGATTCGGATCCTGCGGATCATAGGCCAGGCTGCGGACGTCGCCGCCATCCGGCCCCAGAACGGCCCATTGGCGGGCTCCCGCGCCGACCGCATAGGTCGAAGCTAACATCAATATTGTCAGCAGTTTAAGCAAAGAAGATTTCATAATGGTTCATCCCCAAGCCAAGCAAGTTGGATTCGCCCCCAGCCTGACAGGGTAATCTTAGTCCAGCAAGTTACTGAAGGACACATTAAAAAAAGAGCCGGTCGACATCGCCGACCGGCCCTTTGGTTGCCGCTGCCGTATTAGTTCCCCTTCTTCTTAGCAGCCGCTTTGTTCTTGGCCACCGGCTTCGGATGATCCGGAACCGCGGGCACTTTAGACTCGTCCACAGCTTCGGTGCCGGTCGAGTTGAAGGTCGCACCCGGAGGCACGATCCAGTACTCGGCCGTCTTGGTGCCACCGCTGCCGGTGCGCAATTCGATGCGGCTCGGGTCAATGTGCTGCTGGGCTTCGCCCTCCGTGAGATAGAACTTGGAATCGACGGCACGTTCCGCCGCCAGATTCTTGCGTTTTTCTCCCGGATCGGCATTCCCGATGATTACCAGTTTGTTGTCGGGGTTCTGCTGTAGGTTCTTGGCCACGTCATCCAGGATGGCCTTGCAGGTGTTGTCGACGCGCCAGGGCTTCTTCTCGTTGGGGAAGTCACATTGGCTGAGTTTGGAAGCCTGGGGCGGCGGTGGCGGTGGATTCTCCACTGTCACCTGGGTTGTGCCTTGGCCGGTAAGACCGCGCGAGTCGGTGCAGGTAGCACCGACGCTGATCGTACCTGGAGATGCGCCGGTAGTGTTCAGCGTGGCCGAACTGCCGCTGCCGGAAACAGTTCCGCCGCTCGCCGTCCAGCTGGAAACCGAGACGGAAACGCCATCCGGGCTGGTGCAGCTGCAAGTTACGGTTACATTCGCTCCTGCCTGCACGCTGCCCGGACTGGCCGAGCAACTCATGGTGGGCGGGTTCTTCGGTGGCAGCGGTTTCACCGTGAAGCTAGCCGTGCAGCTGGCTTCGTTGTTCTTTTTCTCTTTGGCGTCGGTCGCGTGGGCTGTAACCGTGTAGCTGCCGGGAGCCACGCCGTTGGTGTCGATCTGGGCAGTAGTACTTTTCCCGGTGATCTGACCTCCGTTGCCGCTCCAGGCATAGGTGACCGTGTGTTTGGGATTGAAGTTGCTGGCGGTGACGGCCGCGGTGATGGGCTCGCCCACCATTACTTCGGCAGGCTGCACCGAGCAACTGGCGGCCGGAGCTATCGGCGGCGCACCGCCAAAGCTCAACACAACGCCGGTGCGCAGGCGCACGCCTTCGAAGCTAGGACGCCGCAGATCGGGAAACTGAGGCGCCGCATAATCGGAGTAGTTGTGCCGGCCCCACACATAGTCAACGTCAAATACACGCCACGAAATACTCTTGTAGATGTGCAGATCCATTCCTCCACCGAGGATGGCTCCAATGCCATTGCTTCCGTTGAGACCGTTGACGCTAACGCGATTCAGACTCACCAGGGAATGCAGAAAGTAATTTCCAGCGTCACTGCGCCACATGAAGCGCGGTCCGACCGAGAACGTGGTTTCGTGGGAATCCGGCACGGAATTGCTGCCTCCGGCATTTGTCCCCCAATCGACTTCCCCTCCCCAATACCGATTGAAATTGTACGTGAAGGCCGCGCCCCCTCCCTTCGGCATATCTGGAACCGTATAGGGAACGGGATTGTTGGGATCGCTGCCGGGCGTTGGCACTGAGCCGCCGGGATGCAGCCATTGATAACCCAAAAACACGTCGTATTTAGGATTCGAGTCGCCCTGCGCCAGCGCAGGACTCGAGATGAGCGTTACGGCCAGAGCAATCAATAAGCCGATTGCTATGCGGCCCTTCCGCAGCTTGCAACAAGGTGACATTCCGTCCTCCAATGATTTACGGAGCCGGCCTCCGCGTGAGTGCGTCCGGCAGCGCCCAAGAGATAAAGCACGATGAAAGATTGAACCAGATCCCATTTTGGAGCAGCCATTTTAACCTACTGCAATCTTAAAGCGAAAGAATGAATTTCAAGAATGCCGCGATCTAAGCAATAGGTTTTCCGGATCGGGCTCGTCTCAAATTGACATTACTATTACGAAACTCACCCCAGCCGCAGGGGTGGGCCGAAAATGCCGTAGAGAGCCCGAAGACCTTGCCCCATGGGAAGCTGCCCGCGTATGGTTGTACTCTCGGTCCGACGGGCCGGGCGGTGGAAGCAAATTATTGAAGAAACGGGCGTGAACCTAGGGATGAGCCACGAAGATGAGCCACGAAAAGGTATTGATCGTCGAGGACGAAGAGAATGAGCGCACGGGCCTGGCCGAGTTAGTTTCCTCGTGGGGGTATCGCGCGGAAACCGCCCGCGATGGAGTGGATGGGCTGGAGAAAGCGGCGCAATGGAGTCCGTCGATCGTGGTGACGGACCTGAAGATGCCACGCATGGGAGGAATTGAGTTGCTCGAGCGGTTGGGTGAGCAGTCCCAGGCCATGGCGGTGATTCTGGTGACGGCGCAGGGCACCATCGACAGCGCGGTGCAAGCCATGCGCATGGGCGCCTATGACTACATCACTAAGCCCATCGACACGAACCGCTTGCGCACGATGTTGCAAAACGCGGCCGCGCTGCTCGGAACGCGCGCCGAATTGGAAAGCGCGCGGCGCAAACTGCGGGACTCCGGCTCCCTGGGCCAACTCAAAGGGGCGTCGCGCAAGATGCAGGAGATTTTCCGGCTCATCGAATTGGTTGCGCCAAGCACGGCTTCTGTACTGATTACCGGAGCCAGCGGGACGGGCAAGGAGTTGGTGGCCCGCACCATTCATCAACTGAGTCCCCGCCGTGACCGGCCATTTGTCGCCATCAATTGCGCAGCCATTCCCGAGACATTAATCGAAAGCGAAATCTTCGGCCACGAAAAAGGCGCCTTCACCGGAGCCCTCGAACGGCGTACCGGCTGCTTCGAACTGGCCGAGGGGGGAACGATCCTGCTCGATGAAATTGGCGAGATGCCGGTCGGAACCCAGGCGAAGTTGCTGCGTGTGCTCGAAGACCATAAGTTGCGCCGCCTAGGCAGTAAAGTAGAGACCGCGGTAGATGTGCGCGTGCTGGCCGCCACCAACAAAGTTCCAGACGATGCTGTGGCCAGCGGTGAACTGCGCAACGATCTCTATTACCGGCTCAACGTCTTCAACATCCACATGCCTCCGTTGCGGGAGCACAAGGAGGACATCGCCGATCTGGTCCAGCTTCTTCTGTCGGAGATGAGCGCGAAGCACTCCCGCAAGGTCGCGGCGGTGAGTGAAGCGGTGCTGAATCTGTTCAACAATTATTCCTGGCCGGGAAACGTCCGCGAATTGCGCAATACGATTGAACGTGCGGTGATTGTCTGCGACACCGGCATGATCGAAACCAAACATCTCCCTCCCGGATTCGGCCACGCGCCTGTGCGAACGGCGGCCAATGACCCGGACGCGGTGCGTCTGGGCGTGGGCACGACCGTCGGCGAGGCGGAAAAAATGCTCATCCTCAAGACGCTGGAATCGACGAGCAATAACAAGACGAAGGCCGCGGAAATCCTCGGCATTAGCTTGAAAACCTTGCATAATAAGCTTAAGGAGTACGGCAGCACCGCTGCAGACGCGGCGACTGAGGAAGCGCAGTGAACCAGTGGTCAGTGGCCAGTGATCAGTGGTCAGTAAGAACGCCTCCGTTGTTGCTTTTACTGACCACTGACCACTAGCCACCGACCACTGCTTTCCTATGCGACGCAAAGCCATCATCGTGACCGGCATCACCCTCATGGTGACAGTGATGGTGGCTGCGTTCTCGTATCTCTACATTTCGCAGATCCTGCGTCAGCGGATTACCAATGCTTACGAAAGTGCCAGCCGCCTGACCCAGCAGCAGGCTTACTTCGCCGAAAACGATCTGCCGGACCTGAGCAGCACGCGCATCGACACCGATGACCCCGTCGCCGTGCGCCGCGCGCTCGCCCAATATCTGCCGATGGACACCAATCTTTTAAACAATCTGGAGTCCGCAGTCTCGCTTTGGCCTTTCATCTACGATGCCTCCGTGGTCGATGCGAACGGCAAAGCACTGCTCCATACCAATCCGCAACTCGTAGGCAAGCAGGTTGCTGCGCGGCCGGATTTTCGCGCGGTCACGACGGCCCGCTTCCGGGAGCAGCTTCGCCTGGTATACAGCCCCGCCACGGTTTACGACGTCAGCTTCCCGTTGCAACTGAACGGAGCGCCTTTCGGCACGATTCATGTCGGTGTTTCCACGGTCTTCCTCAAGAGTGAAATCACGCCGCGCCTCATGCATGCGGTCTATTTCTCAGTGGCATCGATCTTCGCCTCTCTGCTGCTCGCGGCCGGCGTGTCCAATCTCGCTCTCGGACCACTGAAGGCCATCAGCCGCAATCTGGATAGCGTCAGTTCGGGCTCATCCGAGGCGCTTTCTGGAGACGAGTCGGAACACGACGAACTCGGATTGGTCACGCTGAAAATTGCCAACCTGGGAAGGCAAATGCGCGACAGCCGGGAGATTTTTTCGGCGCTCAAAGACAACGTCGACCAGCTCATGTCGAAGCTGCAGGATGGCCTGATGCTGTTCACACGAGACTCGCGCGTGGTGCTGGTGAGCGCGCCGGTCGAACGCTTCCTCGGCAGGCCGCGCGCAGAACTGCTAGGAAGAACGGCTTGGGAGATTTTTTCCCGTGACTCTTCCCTGGACTCGTTGCTGCTCGACGCCTTCGAGCACAAGCGTCCGCTCATGCAACGCGAGTCAGTCGCAGCCGCAGGCAGGCGCGTGCAGGTCTCTCTCGACTTTGTCCAAGAGAAGAGCACTCAAATCGGCGCTCTTTTGATCATGCGCGATGCCGAATCCGTGCGGCGCATTGGAGACGAAATCGAGATGTCGCGCCGCCTCTCCGCCAGCGGTCGCGTGACCGGCGGCGTTGCCCATGAGGTAAAGAATCCCATCAATGCCATCGTGTTGCATTTGCAGTTGCTCCAGAACAAGCTGGCACAATTGGACCCCGATACCCGTCGGCATATGGACATCATCGGCAGCGAAATTCACCGGCTCGACCGCGTGGTGCAAACCCTGGTCGACTTTATGCGGGCCCGCGAGCTTCACCTGGAGGAAGTCGACCTGCGCCGTGTGCTCGAGGACGTGGCTCTGCTCGCCGCTCCGGACGCGGAACAGCACGGCGTCACCATCAAGCGCGACATGCCCGGGGAGCCGCTGCCCATCAAGGCCGACCTTGACTTCATCAAGCAAGCCCTTCTTAACGTAGTGCTCAATGGAATCCTGGCCATGCCTGACGGCGGGGCGCTCACGATCTCGGCGCGCCGCGACGACGATGCCGTCGTCGCCGAAGTCCGCGATCAAGGCGTGGGCATTGCTCAGGATGTTCAGGACAAGATTTTTGAACTCTACTTCACCACCCGGAAGGACGGCAACGGCATCGGCCTGGCGCAGACATATCAAATCCTGCAATGGCACTACGGCTCAGTGGAATTTGAATCGAAGGAAGGTGAGGGCACGACATTCCGCTTTCGCCTGCCCCTCGCTGCCGCAAGCCTGACGGCAGACCGCGCAGCCGGTTTGCGCGACGAACCGGCGATGCTAAAACGTGCAAACTGATTTCTGCTGAGATTTTCTGAAGTGTAAAATCGAACTAGCTTCGCTGAACGACACTGACTTCATAACTAATATAAAAGATGATTCGAGCCGCAATCCTCGCCGTTTGCTTTCTAAGCTCCGCTTCGCCGAGCGCACCCACCGTGACGGCCTCGAACGCAGCCACACCTGAAAGCCATGTCGGACAAAACGAAGCCAGCCAGAGCCAGGGGAGCGGGGCGTCGCAGGCGCAGACCATGCAGCCTTCCTCAACTCCCACCCAAAACACTGCTGATCAACCAAAGTCCGCCCCGAAACCTCACCATCGGAAGAAAGCAAGCACGTCAAATTGCTCGACGGCTGCGGCGGCGCCGAACTCCCCGCAAAGCTCCGCGTCCCCAACGCCTTGCCCGCCTCCCAAAAAAGTTGTGCGCCATGGAGGCTCCGACGAGCCCGCAGTCAAAATTACCGGGGGCACGACTGCCGAACAGACCCAGCACCAACGCTCTACGGAACAACTCCGAGTCGCAACCGAAGAAAACCTGAAGACAATCGAGGCACGTCAGCTCGACCCCAGCCAGCAGGAAATGAAGAACCAGATCAACCAGTTCATGGAGCAGTCAAAGGCAGCCGCCAGCGCCGGAGACCTCGACCGCGCCCACAGTCTCGCCATGAAAGCTCAGTTGCTGTCGGAGGAGTTGGTGAAACCGTAATTTCCTGGTCACTTCCCCTTCGCTCGCGCCGCATTCACTTTAGTCAGCAGATCCTGCGACACTGCCTGCCACGGACTCGGAATTTTCGCGGCTTCGGTCAACACGTCCCGGGCTTCCGTCAGCTTGTTCAACTTGCCGTAGACGTAACCCAGTCCATACAAAGCCCGGGCATATTGCTGATCGTCTTGTCCCTTGAGCAACGCCGCGCCCGCTTTCAATTCCGGAATGGCAGCCGCGGTCTTGTCCTGTTTGAAAGCGTAGGCATATCCCAGAATGGTGTGCGCCGCTCCGGCTGCAAGCTTGCGCGGTTTGTCCGCATCGGGCGCATCCGCATTCGCCACTTCCAGCGCCTTCCGCGCGTACGAGACGGCCTTGGCCGCGCTGCCCGGCTTGGTGTCATCCACATAGAAATTCGCAAGCAACAGCAAAGCGGCCAGAGAGTTGGGGTTGGCCGCCAGCGTTTTCTCCCCATAGGCCACTAGCCTGGGACGGTCGTTCAATTGTCCCAGCGTATACATGGCGTAGGTCGAAACCTGGTCCTGGAATTTCGAATCCGGGAACGCCGCCGAATACTTCTCGATGTCCGCCATCCGGCTCTTGGCATCGGTCTCGCTGGCAATCACGTTGAATCCTATCGACTCTAGAAACTCGCAGCTGTTCTTGGCCGCACTTTTCTCATTGGCCACCTGCTGCTTGAAATCATCGTCGCTCATACCTTCCGGCTTGGCTTCTTTGCCGATGGATTTGCAAGCTTCCCCGCCCTTCGCGGCGTAGTCCATCATCTTGGTATTGTCTTTCGTCTGCTGAGCGATGCTGGCCTGCGAGACGAGGATATCGAGATTCGCCGGAGCCCCGGCCAGCGCCTTGTCTCCGTACTCGAGCGCCTTGGTCAAGTCGCCGGAAGTCTGGTAGGCCTGCGAAATCTGCCAGTTCCCATAAGCCACAGCCGCGGGATTGGACGCGTACTTCTGCGCGAACGCCTGATACATCGCGAGCTTCTTTGCGGCATCCGGCTCGTTCGTGATGGCCTGGAGATCTTGGTCTTCGGGTGAGCCCGCGGCAATCTCAATCTTGTTGCTCTGTGCGCCAGCTGGCGCTGTCAGGAATAGAAAACAGAAGGAAACGGCAACCAGCACCAGCGACCCCGCATAGCGTTTCATCGGTTACCTCCGCCCTGGGCGAGAATGAGAGTCTCCACTTCCAACCGCAGGGCATCCTAGCGCTGAACGCGGCTGGAAGCAAGAAGAACAGTGGTCAGTGATCAGTGGCTAGTGGTCAGTGATTAGTGATCAGTAAGAGCCCTCGATCAACGAGAGTGTCTTACTAGCCACTGACCCCTGATCACCGACCACTTTTTTTCGCCTTCATTTAAATTAGAGTGATGCGCTCCATTCTCGGCCAACGTCCGCTGCGCTTCGTTTTTGCCGCCAATGTGATCTCCATGTTGGGCAGCGGGATGAACTCCGCCGCAGTGGCCTGGTACATCCTGCAGGCAACGCACTCGGAGATGGCGCTCGGCACCTTCGCCGTTCTGCAGACCATTCCCGCCATGCTCATGCTTCCCTTCACCGGGGTCATCATTGACCGTGAAGATCGCCGGCGTCTGGTCATGTGGCTCGACGCCGTGCGCGCCGTGATCATCGTGACCGTGGCGGTTCTCGCCTTTCAGCACCGCGTACAAGTCTGGCAACTGTATCTGATGAACACGCTCGTGGCCGCCGGTTTTTGGATGTTCTGGCCAACCATCACCGCCCTCATCCAGGAACTCACACCCGAAGGCGAATTCGTGCAGTCGAATACTTTTCTGCTGGCGGGTGTGCAGGGAGGCTGGCTGATCGCCGGCTCACTCGTTGGCTTCATGTACAACCATATCGGCCTCGGCGGCGTGCTGCTGATCGACGTCTCCACTTACGTGGTCTCGTTCTTGTGCTATTTTGCCGTGCGCAGAGGACGACATGTGGTTTTGCGTCCCGAGGAATTGCGCGCCGACATCCTCGCCGCCGAAACTCAGCTCGAGCGCTTCTGGCGCGAGATGCGCGAGGGACTGCATTTTCTTCGCGACCACCGCGCCGTCGTGCTGCTTGGCATCAGTTGGGCACTGTTCCTGGGCGCCATGATCACCGGAGTCGTGGTTACTCCCTCGCTGAGCGAGCGCATCTTCCATGCCGGCGCCGTGGGTTATGGTTGGCTCAACGCGGGTTGGGGCACTGGCGCATTTTTGAGTGCGCTGTACGCTCCCGCCGTAATCGCCAGCTTCGGCGGACGCCGAGCGGTGGCGTTTTCGATGGCGATCATCGCTGCGACCTTGGTCTGCGCCCCGGTCTCGCACTGGCTGGTCGCGGCCATCTTGCTTTACGCTGTAATGGGATCGGCGCGCGGCGTCGGCGGCATCGCAATGAACACCAGCCTAATGGAAATGGTCCCCCCACATCTGATGGGAAGAGTGCAGAACGCCTTCTACTTTGCCGGAACGTTTCTCCAGCTTGTGCTGGCGATCGGCGTCGGCGCGGTCGCGCACAAAGTCAGCCTGGTGGCCGCCTTCGCCATTCTCGCCTGCGTCTATTGCCTGTCATTCGTGGCCGCCAGTTGGCCGGTGGAGACCTCAGCAGCCGTCGAGGAACTAAGCGCTGCGAAATGAAATCAATTCACCAGGGAGGCACTGAGACACCGAGAAGACCGAAAGCGAACGACTGTTTTTATTTCCCGTTTGCTCCGGGACTCAGTGTCTCCGTGGTGAGTAATCCTGTTATTCTTTCCCATTCCAAGGAGCACGCATGTCCGCTGATCTGCAGGGCCGTAACGCCGTCGTCTTCGGAGTCGCCAACAAGCGCTCGATCGCCTGGTCGATCGCCCAGGGACTGCACGCCGCGGGCATGAAGCTCGCCATCACCTACCAGAACGAGCGTCTGGAGCAGGAAGCGAAAGACCTCATCCTGTCTCTGCCCGGCGCCGAGGGCTACATGTGCGACGTAAGCAAGGACGCAGAAATCGATCGCCTCTTCGCCACGCTCAAAGAGCGCCACGGCAAACTGCACACTCTTGTGCACTCCGTCGCCTACGCTCCTGCCGATGAACTCAAGGGAGAATTTATCAGCACCACGCGCGAAGGTTTCCGCATCGCGCTCGATGTAAGCGTGTATTCGCTGGTTGCAGTCGCGCGTGCCGCCGCCCCGCTCATGGAAGATGGCGGCTCGATCATCACCATGACTTACTACGCTTCGGAAAAAGTCGTGCCCCGCTACAACGTGATGGCCGTTGCGAAGGCGGGCTTGGAATGCTCGGTGCGTTATCTCGCCTACGATCTAGGAAAGAGGAAAATTCGGGTAAACGCCATCTCCGCTGGACCGGTGAAAACCCTGGCCGCGCGCGGCATCTCAGGCTTCGGTGACATGCTCAAAGCCCACGCCGAACACGCCCCGCTCGGCCGCAATGTCGAAGTTGCAGAAGTCGGCTCAACCGGAGTCTTCCTCGCCTCCGACGCCAGCAGCGGCATCACCGGCGAAGTCATCTATGTCGATTGCGGTTATAACATCATGGGATTTTAGCAAGAGAGCTTGGGAAGGGCACGGCTTCAGCCGTGCCACTAGCGTTAAGCAACAGAGCTGACTTTAGCTTCTGAGGGACGTTCTTCTCTTAGCAAGGGACATGTGATGATAAACCGATGAAGAGCAATCGCTTTCGCGCTCGCTCTCTTCACCGCCGCCATTCCATTCTCGACTGGATTGCGCCGGTCGCCTGCGATTCTTGCGAGAACTATTTGCACTTACACCAGAGTGCGGTCCGCTTATCCCCTAACTGCACTCCTTGGTAGCCGTCAAAATGGAGGCATAGGGTACGTTCCTTGTAGTCCGAAAAACGAAACCAAAGGGATTGTATTCGCTTGCTGTCGGACGTAAGCACAATAAGATGCCGACCGTTCGGACTTAGGTGTTCAACCCTGACCAGTTGCTTGTGCGGCCAGGGTACCGGTTCTCCCTTGTCGATCCTCACGGTTAACGTTGCCGGATTATAATCGCCTCCTGGAGAAATTCGCGTCGGACGTTCCACCGGATTCGGCAAAACACAAACGGTTCCTAGTTCTTGGTTTTCACCCGATGAGGTCTCTTTTTCAGACGGGGCTTGCGCGGCGGCGGCGCCAACCAAGGCTGCTAGGAGAATTGCGATTCGCGTGGTTTTCATGTATGGCATTGCAACTTCGGTCCGAATTCCAGGATTCCAACCTAACTGACGATCCTGATCCGCCGCCCGTTCTCCCCGTCCCGCTCCAAAGAAATCTCCACATCCCGCTCCCGCACCAGCCGCGGAAATTTCTCTCCCCACTCAATCAGCAAAACGCTTCCCTCGGCTCGCAAGTCATCCAGCCCCAAAGTCTCCAACTCCCGCAGCGTATCCACGCGGTAAAGATCAATGTGATAAAGATTGGCACCCGGCCCGCGATACTCATGCACCAGCGTAAACGTCGGGCTGGTGACGTCTTCTTCTTCCGCGGCCTCGAACCCGGCGGCGATTCCCTTGACCAGCGTGGTTTTCCCCGCGCCCAGATCGCCGCGCAGCAGCACCACCTTCGGCGGCGCCAGCAACTCGGCCAGCGTCCGTCCGAAGGCGATCGTCTCCTCCGGCGAATGTGTGGTGATCTCTCGCGTCATTTCCAACTGGTCGCAGCCATACGGTGCGCAAACCGGCTGCGCAAACAATGACCAGTATAGCGAGAGCGGACTAGATCGTCCCCGACACGCTGAGGGATATCGACTTGAGTCCCAGCAGGTCGCGGTCCGTCACGTGGTCGAGCGACGTCCGCAGGCGGCGGCTATCGTCATCCTCCAGCGCGACGAAGCGGAACGGTTGCAGCACTCCGTCCGTCGTCTTCCGCATCGGGGTGAGGACTTCGGCCATCGCACGCACCGGCCCCGAGTGCGTTTGAAACGCCAGTTCGACAAAGGAACCGGCGCCCAGCGCACGCGGAAGCTGCAACAATCCGCCGGTCGCTGAAATGGTTTGAAGTTTAGCTTTTGTGCGCCGGCCGTCTTCTAAACGAATCGCAGCCAGGACAGATTCGCCTAGCTGGACCCGGGCCGCGCGCCGCGAAGGGTGCGGTTGGGGGAAGTGGGTCATAAGCTGCCCACACTATCGCACGCTTCAGAGGCGGGTAACAGGTTACGGAAGCAGAGGGCCGGATTCCCGCGCCAGGCGCGGCGTTTCAGCGATGCAACCGCCGCATCATCAAGCACATCGCGGAAGTTTACCAACTCAGCGATGGCCGAACGGACATGGCATACTTCCGCCGTGGCTCCTACCGTTCACCAACGCACGAGTTTCTCTTCCGCCATTTCGCGCGTGCGCCGGAACGCCTCCGGCAGTCCCTTCAGAAGATCAGTTGCCACCAGCGAATGCTCGCCCACGCTCTCGCGCATCACGTCGCCGGCCAGCCCGTGCAGATGCACCGCCGCGAGTACCGCCGAAAAAGCGTCGTTCGAGTTCTGCGCGATTATTCCCGCAACCATCCCGGTCAGAATGTCTCCTGTGCCGCCAGTCGCCATGCCGGGATTTCCCGTCGTATTCACCCAGGCCTCGCCGCCCGGCTCGACCACCAGCGTGCGATGGCCCTTGAGCACTACGATCACTTCGTGCTCGCGCGCGAACTCCCGCGCCACTCCCAATCGATCTTTCTGAACGTCAGCAATCGAACCTCCCACGAGCCGCGCCATCTCGCCCGGATGCGGAGTGATCACCAGCGTCCGCCCTGAACCGTTCAATTCATCGGTGCGGCCGTCAAAGGCATTCAGGCCATCAGCGTCGACGACTATCGGTAAGCGAACTCTTGTGACCAGGCTCCGCACCAATTCAGCCGTCTTCGGATCACGCGAAATCCCCGGCCCGATCGCGAGCACGGTCTTTTCTTTCGCCAACTCCCCGAGCCGAACGAGAGCGCTGGTTGAGATCGTGCCCGCATCCGTCTCGGGCAACGGCTCAGTCATCAACTCGGGATGAAATCCGGCCACAATTCCGAGCGCGGACTTCGGTGTCGCGACCGTAGAGAGCCCCGCGCCTGAGCGCAGCGCAGCCATCCCTGCCATCGCTACTGATCCGGCCTTGCCAAGTGATCCACCGACCACGAGCGCGTGCCCGTAGTTGCCCTTGTTCGACTCGGCAGGACGCGGCCCGATCCGCGGCGCAACATCGCGTGCAGTGATCACGTTCAGTCGCAAGGCCGAAACAATCGCTGCTTCGGGCGAGCCGATCCCGGCGACGATTGTCGATCCCTCCGTCAACAAGCTGAACACGTGCGCCGGACGTGGCGCAGTGAAAGTGATGATAGCGTCAGCCCGGGCAATCGTCCCGGTCTGCGGGCCCATCGCGTCGGCGTCGGCGCCAGAAGGAATATCTACAGCGACTACCGGAACTTGGCTCGCGTTCATGATCGCGATCGCGTCGGAATAGAGCCCGCTCACCGGAGGCTTGAAACCCGTGCCCAGCACGGCATCCAGATATAAATCCGCCTGCAGCGCGGACAGTAACCGCTCGCTCTGCAACTCTTCTTTGGGATGCACCGTGATCGCCGGCTCGGGCAACTTCTCAAACATGATGGCCGCATCCCCGCGCAAATCGGCAGGATCCGCCAGCAGGATCACGTGCACCTTTTTCCCCTGCTGATGCAGCCGCCGTGCCGCCACAAAGCCATCACCGCCGTTATTCCCCTTGCCACAGAAAACCACGACGCATCTCGCCCCAGCATGATGCGAGAGCACGTAGTCCGCGACAGCAGTCCCAGCATTCTCCATCAACGTGAGCGAGGGAACTCCAAAGCGCTCGCTGGTAGCGCGATCAATCGCACGCATTTCTTCTGTACTAACAATTTTCATGACTCTCTACTCTTATCATGGCTTATCGAGCTGCAAAAAGAAAAGGTCCTCCGCTTCAGTGGAGGACCTGCAAGAATAGAACCCTACCGTCTTAAGCCCTAGTTCTTCGGCAAAGTTCCGTTGGCTATCATGGCCTGCACTTTGCTGTGCTTGCGTCCGTAGGTGAAATAGATCGCCAAGCCGATTACGAGCCAAACCACCAGACGGATCTGGGTGGCCGGAGAAAGAAAAACGATGAGTGCACCTGAGAAAACAATCGAGAGGATCGGAACAAGCGGGACCATAGGCGTCCTGAACGGGCGGTTGAGTTCAGGATGCGTCCGGCGCATCACCCAAACTCCCGCACTGACTAGCACAAAGGCGAGCAACGTGCCCACACTCGTCATTTCATCAAGCACGCTGAGCGGAATCACCGTTGCCAAAATCGCAACGAAAATACCTACAACAATGGAACTGAGATACGGTGTGCGAAAGCGCGGATGAATTTTCCCAGCCCAGGGCCACAGCAGACCGTCACGCGACATTGAATAAAATACGCGCGACTGCCCAAGCAACATCACCAGCATCACTGTGGCCAAGCCGCCCAGCGCGCCTATCTCCACTAAGAACGTAGCCCATTGCTGCCCGGCGACACGCATACCGACTACGACAGGATCGGGAACGTTTAGTTGCTGGTAGGGAACAATGTGCGTCAGCAGGCCCGAAACAAGGATGTAGAGCACTGTGCAGATCACAAGCGAACCCAGAATGCCGAGGGGCATATCTTTCTTGGGATTCTTGGCCTCCTGCGCCGCTGTCGAAACCGCGTCAAAACCAATGTAGGCGAAGAAAACAACTCCGGCGCCGCGCAGAATTCCCGACCATCCAAAATGTCCCCACTCACCTGTGTTTGCCGGGATAAACGGATGCCAATAGTTCGGCTTCCAGGCGTGTGAGTACAGAAACGCAGCCACAAGAGCGATGAACATCAACACGACGGCGACTTTCATAATCACGACCGTGGTGGTGAAGTTTGCCGACTCCTTGATCCCGATGACTAGGATCGTGGTAATCACCATGATCACGAGGAACCCGACGTAGTCGTATTTCAAGTGGAAGGGCGTGCCGAAAAGCGTGAAATCAGAGGTAGGGAACGCAGGCAGGTTCCAACCGATATCGTGCATAAACGCCCGCAGGTGGCCACTCCAACCCACCGCCACCGTGGCTGCGCCAAATGCATACTCAAGGATCAAGTCCCACCCGATGATCCACGCTACTAATTCTCCCAGGGTGGCGTAGGAATATGTATACGCGCTGCCCGCAATCGGAATCATCGAAGCGAACTCGGCGTAACAGAGTCCCGCGAATGCACAGGCAATGCCAGCCAGCACGAACGAGATCACAATGGCGGGTCCGGCAAACTGCGCCGCGGCCTGGCCGGTGATCACAAAAATACCTGCCCCAATAATTGCCCCTATGCCGAGGGTCAGAAGATTCAATGGTCCGAGGGCACGCCGCAGGCTTTGTTCGCCTTCGACTTCCACTGCTTCCTTCATAAGTGTAGGGAGGTCTTTTCTCGCGAACAGATTCGCCATGCTTCGTTTCTCCTTGAGGCTAGGATGCACTCGCGTCGCCCGCACTCCTCGACCACGCGTAATATACCGGGATGCCGAGCAGCACCACAATCAGCCCCGGCCACGTGTACTGCGGTTTGTAGCGCAATAGTACGACATCGATGAACAAAGCCATCACAATATAAATCGCTGGAAGCCATGGATAACCCACCGCCCGGTAAGGTCGCGGGGCATCCGGATGCGTCCGCCGCAGCACAAATAATCCCACAATCGTCAGAATGTAGAAGACCAGCACGGCGAAGATAATGTAATCCAGAAGCTGTCCATAGCTACCGGAGACGCATAGCAGGCATGCCCATACCATCTGTACCATCAGCGAAACCGCCGGAGTCTTATAAGTCGGGTGCAGTTTGGCCACGCCGCGGAAAAACAGGCCGTCCTTCGCCATGGCGTAATAAACACGCGCCCCGGAAAGAATCAGCCCGTTATTGCAGCCGAAGCTGGAAATCAGGATCGCGGCCGCCATCAGCAGTCCACCCGCGGCGCCGAACATCTGTGTCATCACCGCCGTGCCCACGCGATCTTCGGCCGCATACTTGATTCCTCGTCCCAGAATCGTAGCCGCGCCCGAGGCTCCATCGAGCGGCAGCGCCATTAGGAAAATAAAGTTGCACGCAATGTAGAGCGCGATCACCACGCCCGTCCCCAGCGCCAGCGACAGCGGCAAATTACGGCTGGGATTCTTGACCTCACCCGCCGTGAACGTCACATTGTTCCAGGCGTCAGCGGAAAAGAGCGATCCCACCTGCGCCACCGCCAGAATCGTCAGCGTGCCCACCATCACAATTGGACCGCCCACGCCCACTTGCACTGCATGCTGGGCGCCCAGCCCCGCGTTCTGCCAGAAATGTCCGCTGAAGTTAGCGGCCAGCGCCTCCGCGTTTCTCCCCAGCGCAATGCCAAACAACGCCAGCCCCAGCAGCGCCGAAACCTTGGCCGCGGTAAAAACATTTTGGATAAGCGCCCCGGTTCTCAATCCAAAGATATTCACCACCGAAAGAAAAATCACGAGCAGTATCGCAACCAAATTCTGCGTGTTGATGCCCACATCCATGTTGCCCAGAACCATCGGTCCCAGGCGGATCGGTGGCACTTTCCAGAGATGCAGAATCCAATTGGAGGAAGAAACCGCAGGAAAGAAAACTCCGAGGAATTTGCCGAAGGCCACACCTACCGCAGCAATCGTTCCAGTCTGAATCACCAGAAAGAGCGTCCAGCCGTAAAGAAAACCCCACAGCGGCCCAAGCGCCTCGCGCAGGTAAACATACTGCCCGCCGGCTCGCGGCATCATCGCCGCCAGTTCGCCATAACTGAGCGCGGCAACGATGGTCATAAACCCCGCCACCGCCCACGCCGCAATCAGAAGCGCCGGCGAATCCACCTCGCGGGCAATCTCCGCCGAAACAATAAAAATGCCGGAGCCGATCATCGACCCCATAACCAGCATCGTGGCGCTGGTCAGGCCCAGTCCCTTGACCAGTTCGCTATCTTGATGACTGTGCGTGTCCCAGTCGCTGCCCGCGGCCAACCGCGTCGTCGGTGTACTCAGGATCCCTCCTAAGTCGTGAAGCGTCGTCGGTCGTTCATCGTTTGCCTCGAAACGAAACAGCCGGAAGCGATTCTTGGCGAACGACTAACGACTAACGACTAACGACCAACGACTAATACGTACGCCGTAAGCGCCTATCAATCGCCCCATGACTTTACCTCAGAACCCGGAAAAATTCCTCTGCTGATTTACGGGGATCCCGTAACAAATCAGATATCACCGCCACGGAATCCGCCCCGGCCTCTATCACGGAACCCGCGTTGGCGCGCGTGATCCCCCCAATCGCCACCAGCGGCTTCCGAGTCAACTCCCGCGCCCGGCGCACGCCTTCGAGCCCCACCACCGGATCAGGCCGGTCTTTGCTCGAAGTCGAAAACACAGGTCCAATGGCCAGATAATCCGCTGAAGTCTGATCCGCCTCCCGCACCTGCTCTGGATTATGCGTCGAAACCCCAAGCCAGCGCCCGCCGCCAATGATGCCTCGAACCGATTCCGGCAAGAGATCGTCTTGCCCAACATGCACGCCGTCGAAATCCGCTATTAAGCAAAGATCCGCCCGGTCGTTCATGATAAGCCGCACTGGGCCTTGGGTGCCCCATTCTAACGTCGCGCCTTCTGCGACGTTAGAGTGGGAGCCGAGACGCCGCTTCAGTTCCCGCGCCTGCTCCAGCATCACACGCGCATTCCCGCTCTTGTTGCGGTATTGCAACAGCGTGCATCCCCCAGCGACCAACTCCGAGGCGAAGACGCCTAACTCTTCCGTCGTAGAAAAAAACGCCGCATCCACAATGGGATAAAGACGTGGAACGGAGATCACGCCGCTGTGTCCTTTTTCCCGTTCTTCACCAGAAATCGCTCGATAAACCCCGTATCAAATCGCCCCGCGCGAAAGTCCGCATCGGCAAGAATCTTTCGGTGCAGCGGAATCGTCGTAAAAACGCCCTCGACGATAAACATCTCCAGCGCCCGCGTCATCCGCGAGATTGCCTCATTGCGGTCTTTGCCGCGCACGACCAGCTTGGCGATCAGCGAATCGTAATAAGGTGGGATCACGCCTTCCGTATAAGCCGCCGTATCCACGCGCACGCCGGTCCCTCCCGGCGGATTGAACGAAGTGATCTTCCCCGCCGATGGCGTGAATTTCTCCGGATGCTCCGCATTGATTCGGCATTCAATCGCGTGCCCGCGGTGCACAATCGGCCCCTGCAACACTTCCCGCATGTGCGCGCCCGCGGCAATCATGATCTGGCTCTTCACCAGATCCACATCCGTGACCATCTCCGTCACCGGATGCTCCACCTGAATGCGCGTGTTCATCTCGATGAAGTGCAAACGCCGGTCCTGGTCCATCAGAAACTCGATCGTCCCCGCATTGGTGTAGCCGATCTCCGCCAGCGACTTGCACAGAACCCCTCCAATCTGGTCGCGCAACTCCGGCGTGACCTGCATCGAAGGCGATTCTTCCAGCAATTTCTGGTGCCGCCGTTGGATCGAACATTCCCGCTCTCCCAGGCTCACCACATTGCCCTGCTCATCCGCCAGCACCTGAAACTCGATATGCCGCGGATGCTCGACGTACTTTTCCATGTACAGGTCGCCGTTGCCAAACGCTCCCGCCGCCTCCGCTTGCGCCGCTTTAAACAGCCCCGGCAGTTCTTCTTCGCCTCGCACAATGCGCATGCCGCGTCCGCCGCCGCCCGCCGACGCCTTCATAATCACCGGAAAGCCCACCTGCCGCGCCCACTCCACCGCCTCGCCCTCTGAGGCAATAATTCCATCCGAGCCGGGTAATATCGGCACTCCCGCCTGTTTCATAGCGGCGCGCGCCTTTTCTTTTTCGCCCATCAGCCGCATGACTTCCGGCCGCGGCCCGATAAACTTGATCCCGCTGGTCTCGCAGACCTCGGCAAAGTTGGCGTTCTCCGCCAGCAATCCGTATCCGGGATGGATTGCGTCCACGTTGGCGATCTCTGCCGCGCTGATCACCGCCGGGATGTTCAAGTAGCTCAGCGCCAATTGTGGCGGCCCAATGCAGATGGCTTCGTCGGCAAAGCGCACCGGCAGAGAATGCCGGTCCGCCTCGCTATAAATCGCAACGGTGCGGACGCCCAGCTCCTTGCACGCACAAATCACGCGCAGCGCAATCTCCCCGCGATTCGCAATTAGGATTTTCTTAAACATGAACTCAAGTGCGGGAGCAGCCCGACAATCTCCGACCAAAATGTGGGGACAGCCGCCCTCGGCTGTCCGCCGGGCGCAGCCCGGCTCTTTGCTTGCGCCTCCTCAGACGCAAAAAGGCGCACAAGGTGCGCGCCTGCTTCTAATCACGCTTCACTTTTTTGCCCTTATCGCAAACAACTCCTGCCCGTATTCAATCGGCTGGCCATTGATCCCCATCTTCTTCACAATCTCACCGGCAACGTCCGATTCAATCTCGTTCAGCAGTTTCATCGCCTCCACAATGCACAACACCTGTCCCACCTCGACCATGTCCCCCACCTTGACGAAAGGCGGCGCGCCCGGCGAGGGTGCCTCATATAGAGTCCCCACGATGGGGGACTTTACGATGTGCAGGTTTTCTTCCAGAACCGGCTCGACCGGTGCTACCGGCGCTGCGGTAGATGTGACCACCGCCGCAGGCAGCCCGGGCTGAGGGGCGGTGACGGCCACGTAGGGCGCTTCCGCGCGTGTCTGCACCAGGGTGTGCTGACCGGCCCGCTTAATCTTCACTTTGACGTCGCCGCGCTCCAACTCGAACTCGGCAATGTCCTTTTCGATTAAGAACTCTATGAGTTCCTTCAGCTCTTTTTGATTCATTCGTATACGGTGGGACCACAGCTTCAGCTCTCAGGTATTAGGCCTCGCCCAGCCTGCAGCGCCAACACGGTTCGAACATAGAGCCTAAGACCTAATACCCAACACCTGACACCTTCAACCTAGACCGCCAGAAAATCCTTGCTGGTCGGAGTCAACACTTCACAGCCGCCTTCCGTGACGGCCACCATGTCCTCGATCCTCACACCCCATTTGCCGGGGAAGTATACTCCCGGCTCAATCGTGATGACCATCCCCGGCCGCAGCACTTCCTCCTGCCCGGCCGCAACCTTGGGTGCTTCGTGAATCTCCAGGCCCACTCCGTGCCCGGTTGAATGTGTAAAATACTGGCCCAAACCAGCCTTCTGCAATACTTTGCGAGCGGCCGCATCGACTTCCCCGACGCTAACGCCGGGCCGGACAGCTGCAATCGCCGCCTCTTGCGCCTCTCTCACCGACTCGTACGCGCGACGCGCCTCTTTTTCCATGGCGCCCGACGCTTTTGCTCCGGAAACGGCGCCCACCCATACAGTACGGGTCTGGTCCGAGCAATAACCTGCGAGTATAACACCGAAATCGCAGACTACGAATCCGCCCGGGGCGATGTCTTGCTGCGTAGCCCTGCCGTGAGGCAGTGCCGACCGCATCCCCGAAGCGATGATCGTCGGAAACGACATCTCCTCCGCTCCCGCCCGGCGCGCCGCATACTCCATCTCCGCCGCTACCTCGGCTTCCCTTACTCCCGGCCGCAGAACTTCGAGCGCCCGGTCGAAAAGCGTGGCTCCCAGTTGCACTGCCGTCCGGATCAGTGCCAGTTCCTCACCGTCTTTCACCATGCGCGCCCGCTCCACCATCGCGGGCGCATTCCTCAACCGCAAACCGGCAGGCAGCAGATTCGCCAGGCGTTTCCGTTCCGCCACGGTTATGTGTTCGGCATCAATCCCGATCGTCCATGGTTTGGCTCTCGATCGCCGACTGTGGGCTGTAATCCACTCCCCAAGCGCCTTCACCACCGCGCTGCGGGCAATGATAACTTTTGCGCCCTTCACTTCCTCCCGCGCCTGCGTGTCGTAACGAACGTCCGTAAAGAAGAAGCTGCCGCCTTCCGTCACCAGCAGGAACCCCGCGCTCCCGGTAAAGCCACAAATATATCGGATATTGGGAAGATGGCTGACCAGCAAAGCATCCAGCCCCGTAGAAGCAAGTTGCTCCCGCAATTTCTTCTGGCGTAAAAGGAAGTTCATCGCCGATGAGTTTAACAGGAAGAAAGAAGTTCTCAGCCCACCTGGGTACGTGCGGGTAACGTTGTCATGCTGAGCGAAGTGGGCTTGTCCGAAGGACAATCCCACGCAGTCGAAGCATCCCTACACGCGTTCATCGCATTAACAACTTGAGGAGGAGCTTCTCGTGAGGGACACCCGCGGTGGCGCCAAGAAATTTCCACAGCCCCCTTGTGACATCTGACCTTGCGCACAGCCCCCGCTTCGCTCCATCATTGCCCCAGCTGAGGCAGTACATCCAGCAACAGCGACGAAGGACGTTCCCGGCTAAAAATCGGCCCGTAAGTCCTGTGCTGTCAAGATTTTGACCTCTAAGTTCTTTGTTCTACGGATTTTGCGGGCCAAAACATGTCCAAGGTAAAGATTCTAAAGATTAAGGGGGAGGGGTGGGGGTGGGGGTGGGGGACTGGTTAACTACAGGGTAAACGTACAGCCCGGAACGCGATAGCCAGTCCCACCGCGCCTGCAAATAATTTCACGAAGATTTCGAACCGTAACCGGCAACTGAGAACTGGGAACTGAGAACTGAGAACTGGCCCCCAAAAACAAAACCGCCGGCTCTGACAGTTTCTTCAGGCCGGCGGCTATAAATCTTCAACTGCGCTGCTAACTGACGCTGTTACGTCTGAATAATTCGCGGCGTGATGAAGAAGATCAATTCCTGGTTGGTGGTGCTCACCTGAGTGTGCTTGAACAGGTTGCCCAGGATCGGCAGATTACCCAACAGGGGCACCTGATCGATGCTGATCGAGTTCTGCGTCTGGATGACGCCGCCGATCACCACCGTACCGCCATCCGTCACCAGCACCTGCGTAGTTGCCTGCTGCGTGATCAATTCGGGGTTGCCCTGCACTTCCTGTCCGAAGTTCGGCGTGGTGTTTTCCACATCGACATTCAGGAAGATGGTGTTCTCAGAAGTGATCTGCGGGACCACCGTCAGCCGCAGGAAAGCATCGACGTAAGTCACAGTCGGAGGACCACCCAACTGCGCCTGCGTCACGATAGGTACGCGCACGCCCTGCTTCACGATGGCCTGGATATTGTTCTGAGTGACCACCCGCGGACGCGACAGAACTTTCAACAAGCCACGCGACTCGGCCATCGAAAGAACGGCATCGATGCGCACCGTGTTGCTGGCGTTCAGGAAGGTCAAACCGCTGGTCGGAGCGGTCGAGCCCAGGTTAGAGAACAGAGGAATCGAGCTACCCGTGGTCGAACCGGTGCCCGGTACCGTGATGTAGCCCGGAGTCAGGTTGCTGACCGTTGTCGGCGAGCTGCCTACTGCGGAAGCGCCACCGATCGCGCTGTGCCCGTTGCCCCAGCCGAAGCCGAGCTGTGTGCCGATATCGCGGGCAAAGGTCCGCGTTGCCGCCACCACCCGCGCTTCAATCTCCACTTCCTGCGTCTTGCGGTCAAGCTGCGTAAGCAGGCGGTCGATGATCGGAATCACCTTCGGAATATCGTTGACGATAACGGCGTTGGTGCGCTCATCGGCCACCACATCACCTCGCGCCGAGAGGAACTTCTTAACCGTCAGCATGACGTCTTTGGCGTGAGCATAGCTCAGGAAGCGCGTGACCGAAACTTTCTCCACGGCCAGAGCTTCTGCTTCCACCTGGGCACGCCGTCCATCCGCTTCTTTCTTCAGCGTATCCACCGTGGCCACGCGCAGGACGTTCCCTTCCAGTTCCCGCGCCAGGTCGTTGTTCTTAAGCACGATGTCCAGAGCCTGGTCCCACGGCACATCGTCGAGCACGATGGTCAACGTGCCGTGCACGTTAGGATCGAGCACCACGTTCAAGCCGCTGATCTCATGGATCAGGCGGAAGAAGTCTTTCAGATCGACATCTTTCAGGTTCACAGAAATCGGCTCGCCCGTGTACCTGGGACCAACCGCGGCCGGTTGCTGCCCAGCCTGTTCCTTCTGCTCCAGTGCAAGATTGACAGCGGGCTGAATGCCTACGCTGCCGGTGCTGGAACCCGTGCTCTGCGAGGCCTGCGCGGCATTCATCCGAACGGGCAACAGTTCCGCGGCCGTCTTGTCAGAAAACTTCGACGCCGCATCCTGCGCCCGCTCGGTCGGATCCGCCGCCGGGTCCGCAACAGCCTTCTTGGTATCGTAAACCGGCTCCACGAACACAAAATCATGGGATGTAGCCGAAGCCACATCGGTCGTGGCCGGCGCTGGATTCTCCGTCGTCGAAACGGGCTGCACCTTCGCCGTCAATTCCGTCTTCGCATCGGCTTTCGCGTCAACCACTCGCGCCCCAAACGGAGACACGCTCTTAGCGGCAGGCCCCACTGAGCTCGACGTCGCCTGCTGCGCGTGCAGCGTCAGCACGAATTTTCCGTCAGCCGACGGATTCAATTCATAGCGGCAGGCATGCTCCAGATCGACCACCACCCGCGTGGTTGGAGGGATCTGGCCATCCATGCCAATGCGAACGCCTTTCACTCCGGCGCTGCCCACTGTGATGTGGCTCTGGCCCGTCGCCATAAAGGTTCCAGGCAGGTCCACCACTAGGCGTGCCGGCGAGTCCGCCGTGCTCAGCTTGGGCGTGACCGCGCCACGAGCGCTGATCTCGACCCGGATCTCATCTGCGCCACGAACCACATTCACTCGTTGCAGTTCGTTGAGCTGGCTCGCCGGTTGTGACGCCGGCTTCTCGGCGGCCGATGCTGCCAGCCCCAAAAACAGCCATGGTAGGAACACACTCAGCATTTGCTTTCGCATTTCCATTCTCCCCAACTCGCGGGCCTGGCCCGCGTGTCCTTCTTAGAATTCGATTTTTTCTCGCGCCCCGGGTTTTCCCGGTTGCGCTGCCCCCGGATCCCTAGACCGCCGGCGTAACTATCTTCTTCACCACTTCCCGCGTGAGCGATTTGCCCAGCTTGTCCTGGAAAGTCTCCTGGAACACAACCGAGTCTCCCGTGATTCTCACCACGTAGCCGTTGAACACGGGATCGCTTTCATGCAGGAAATAGGCCTTGTTCAGGCTGTTCGTGACAACCGCGATGAAGCCGCTCTCCGATTTCACCACGCCCCGCACATTGATCTGCCCAATCTCCAGGCATTTCTTGCCCGTCGAGCATCCGGAAGTCGAGGTCTGCTGTAGCACCGGGCTGAAGAAGGGATCGCGCTTGCCGTTCATCGCCCACTTCTTCTCTTCCGCTTTCGGCGCCTTGGCAACATCGCCAATCTTGCCTGCGGCAGCCGGTTTTTCGGCGGCTGGTTTTTCGTCGGTTGCTTTAGCAACCTCCGGCTTCGCGGAAGGCTTGGTTGCTTCCAACTTTGCCGGCGCTGCCGCCTTTTTCTTCGGCGTGAATGCATCATGCGGTTTCTCAGCCGCAACCACCGGAACAGCTTGGCTCTTCGGCGCAGCAGCAACCGGAGCAGGCGTCGGCGCCGGTTTGGCCGCTACAGCCTGCAGCCTGGGGGCTGGCGCGGAAGTCTTTACCGGTACTGGTGCCGGAACTGGCGGAGTGCTCTTCGCCACCGCCTGTGTATGCAGCGTCAAGATCAGCATGTTGCCTGGGCCCGGCGCTACTTCATAGCTCAAAGCGTGCTCTAAGTCCACGACTACGCTTGTGGTCGGAGGTGTTTTTCCATCCGTGCCGATGCGCACGCCCTTGACCCCAGCGCTACCCACCGGAATCTTGCTCTGTGGCGCTCCCATCGCCGTCGCCGGCAGTTCCACGACGACACGCGCGGGTGAACTCAATTTACTGACCTTCGGCGTCACTGCCTCGCGGGAACTGATCTCGATCTGAATGTCATCCGCTTTGTGGACGACGTTCACTTTCTCCAGAGTGTTGTTCTGGCTCGACGTCGCAGCCGCGATCGGCTTTGCTGCCGCCTTGGCCGGAGCGGCGGTCGCCGGTTTCGCACCCGGAATCGTCGCAGGCTTCACCGCCGGTGCTGGAGCTCCCGGCGCCGGCTTCGCCGCGTCCGCCGGAACTCCCGACGCCGCCAGCGCGGCGTTGGTCTGGTTGGTCTCTATCTGCTGCAGCGATTTCACCACGCTGCGCGTGTTGTCGATGGCGTCCGGGTTTTGCCCCCAGGCCGCCCCCGTCATCATTGTCACTGCCAGAATGCCTGTCGTCAGCTTCATAAGCGATTCCTATTTCACGCCTGCGGGCTTTGCTCCTGGAACAGCTACAGCCGGCTCCAGGTCGTGACTGTAGAAGGTTGTCGCGGTAAACGATGCCACCACGCTCTCGTTCGGCGCGTACTGGTACGTATGCTTCACCTTCGCATTGGTCGGATTCTTCGTCGTGGCCACCAGCAGTCCGCTGATGTTCACGATCCGCTCCAACTTGCCCACCCGGTCAAAGAAATTCAGCATCGAGTAGTACGGACCATCCAACTCCATGTCGAACGGAACTTCTGTGTAATATTCCTTCGCACTTACTGGCTTAGCCGAATAGCGCCGTATTTCAATGCCCGCCTTCGCAGCTTCGCCGTCCATCGTCTCGATGAAGCTGTCCAGCTGCTTCTCGTCGGGAACGATGCGCCGCTCGATCTCCAATTGCTGTTTCAGGTTGGCCAGCTGCAGCTCCATGTCTTTCAGCTTGGGCCGGTAGGACTCCAGTTCGTTGTTCTCCCGAACCTTGATCTCCACCGCATGCTGCGCCACCGCATTCTTGTCGTTCTGGCTCTTGAACACCGTGAAGTACAGCGCCACCGTTACCAGCGCTCCTCCGGCGATCACCGCTCCCCACTGCTTGAGACCCGACAGTTCGTTGAAATTTGTCGACATAGGTCCGCCTCTACGACTTTCCCTTCTCGCAGGTCAGAGTGAACTGGAATGCCTGCATGTCCTTGACTGCATCGTCCTGGAAAGTTTCTTTGATCTCGACGCTCTTGAAGAATCCTGTCTTCTGCAGGTTTGCGATCAGTGTGGCCACGGCATCCGTGCTCAGCGCCGTGCCTTCCAGGTTCACACTTGCGCCCGCGTCATCCATCTTGTTCAGCCAGACCGCTTCGGTTCCGTTCACCGTTTCGCCCAGCATGGCCAAAAGGTTGACCGGCCCGGCTTGTCCAGCGCGCAGCGAATCGATCACATCCACCCGCCGCTTGTAGCTGTCGGCCTGCCTCTGCCGCTCCAGGAAGCGCGCCTTCACGTCGCTGAGCTCGCGGTTTTTCTGTTCCGCTGCGCGCATCTGCGACGCGATCGACTTCGCCTGCCGGTCCAGCCGGTACCAGTAGCCGAAATTCAACAGCCCAGCTACCAGCAGCACCACCAGCACTTTCAGCTTGGGCGAACCCAGGTCGCCCATCTCCATCGTCGGCATCGCGACTGCGCTGCCGCCCGCGCGCTTGTTCTTTCCTTTGGAATTTTCGAGCAGATTGATTCTGATCATAGGGATTCAAAACTCCTCAAAGCCAATCCCACCGCTACCGCGAGTTGGCCCGGATTCTGCTCCACCAGCTCCGCTCCCGGACCGTCCGCCGGTGGCACCACGCGCTGAAATGGATTCAACAATTCAACCGGCATTGAAAATTCCTGCCGTAACGCTTCCATCAACCCCGGCACCTTCGCCGAACCGCCCGCCAGGTAAATCTTCTCGATATGCTCGCCCGCGGCGCTTGCCCGGAAGAAGTCGAAGGTCTTTTGGATTTCCAGCACAATGATCTCGGTCACTTGTTGTAAGATCGGCGCTTTCGCGTCCTCGCTCACTGTCCCGACCTTTTCGCCCAGCTTCAGCTTCTCGGCGTCGTCGAAGTTCAGGTCAAGTTCCTTCTGCAAAGAATCCGTGTACTGGTGCCCGCCCACGCTGACGTCGCGGGGGAACAACGGCGTCGTGCCCTTCACAATGTTGATGTTCATCACGCTGGCGCCGAGATTCAAAAGCGCCACCACCTGGCCCGGCGCCGGTTGGTAGTTGTACTCGTAGCAGTTCTGCAAGGCCAGCGCATCGATGTCCACAATAGACGGAGTGCGTCCCGCCATCGAGAGTACGTTGGTGTAGTTCAAAATCTTGTCCTTCTTGACAGCCACCAGCAAAACGTCCATCTGCGGGCTGCCCGCTTCTTCGGACAAAATCTGGTAGTCGAGGCTCACGTCCGCCAGGTCGAAGGGAATGTGTTGCGCCGCTTCTTTCTCAATGGTCTCGGCCAATTCCTGGTCGCTCATCGAGGGCAGCGAGATCTTCTTCACGATCACCGAGTGCCCGCTCACCGCAGTGGCCACCGACTTGGTTTTGATCAGGCAGTCGGCAAACAATTTCGAGATCGCGCTCGATACCGTCCCCGAGTCCACGATCATCGAGTCCACCACAATGTCAGAGGACAGCGGTTCCAGTCCCAGGTGCGCCACTTCAATCTGCCCACCCTTTTTCTTCAACTCCACCGCCTTGATGCTCGAAGAGCCCACATCCAGACCTACTATCGTCTTCGATCCCATTCCAAACATGGTGCCCACCTTTTCGTTTGAGTAGCCGGTTTTGTAACGCCGGCGTCCCGCCGGCTCTTTGTTGCCTACTGCGTCCCAGCGGCCTTCATTGCCGCCTTGGCTTTATTCCCAACCCCCGGCTCCAACTGGCTCGACTTCTCTTCCATCCACTGATCCAGCCTCGATTTCTTGAAGCGCCAGCGGTTGCCCAGTTTGAAAGCCGGAATCTTCTCTTCCCCTACGTACTTGTAGAGCGTGTCCGGACTTACTCCCAGATAGTCCGAAGCCTGACGAATGTTCATCACTTCTCGCGAGTCCGCCATGTTGCCTAATCTGTTCCCTGACATGTTTCCCGATCAGTTTCCTTCGCCTCGCCACCCGAACCTTGTCCCCGCGCCAGAATCTCCGGCCCGCGGGTTTGAGCCGAGAATCTTTGCATTGCCCTCCATTGCCTGTTCGGAAGGCTCTCGGTGTTCCGAGCATATCTCAGCCTTGAAAGACCTCAGGTCAAAGCGAATCTCCGTGTTTTATGCCCATTTTGTGGAATTCGAGGGAGAGCAAACCGAGGGTTATATCTATATGTTGTGGTTCGTATCGGTCTTAGCGCAATTAGAAGTAGTATTGCGAGGGGGTGTTTGGGGTCACTTTGGAAGCGGTAACTGAAGTACTACAGACGGTACGGAAGTACTATGTCGCACGCTCAAGTTGCTGTCGCGGCAGACTTTAACTTCTGATCAAGCGAAGCCTCCCATGGGTTACGCGTGCCTCGAGAGCCCGTAGGGGCGGCCCAAAAAGCCAATGGCCAGTTAACCGAGAGCAAAGGTTCCGCCCAGGTTTTACTGACCACTGATCACTGATCACTGATCACTGCCTTACTGCACGTCAGAAACCTTGCCGCTCATGAAAATCACTTTCATATCTTTGTAGTAGTAGATCTGCTTGACGCCGAGAGTTACCTTCTTCTCCGGCTTGCCCATGGCAGCTTCGACTTGATCCGGGGTCATTCCCTTCTCAATGCTTACCGGTTCGGCTGCCGGCTGCTCGGCTGCCGGTTGTGCCTGGCCCTGAGCCTGGTCCTGCGCTCCCTGCTGCTGCCCCTGATCTGCTGCCTTGTCTCCGCCGCCGGCGTTGTCCGGCGCGTCGTCACTGATCAACAACACCTGCCCAATCACCTTTTCCACCGCGGGCCCGTCTGCTGTCGCCAAAGTTCCCTTTGGAAACTCAAACACCACTTGCGCCTTGTTGTAAGTGGGCGGATCGGTTTTGTTGCAGGTGTCACAGGCAACAATGCTCACAGTCACGCTGTCCTTCGCCAGGTTCACATCAAACTTCGTGGGATAGACTTTGTCGCCCACGGCAAATAAGTGGGTCGTCTGTTCCTTCCCAAAATGCCCCATGATGGATTTCCGTCCCACCACCGCCAGGCTGCTGGGACTGTGAATCGTTCCCCCTTCATATTTCGTGGAGAGAACGTTTGCATCCCCGTAAGGCACACCCAGGATTCCACCTTTTTGGATCGCCAGCAGCGTACCCTTCTCCACTACGGAATATCCGCCGGTGTCCGACCCCATCTTCACCAGCTTGTATTGTGCCGCCAATTGCTCTTGTAGCGAGGGCGCCTGTGCGCAGGCCAGCGACATCGGAAAGATCGTGGCCGCCATCAGCACAATCCCTGGAATCAGATGGTGAGATTTCCGTGACATCGAAAGATCCTCCGGTTCAGCTTTTGTTTAAATCGATTTCTTAAACCCAACTCCTGAGATGTGAACTGCAAGCACGGAGTCGGTAAAGGCCACTGCGGTAATTGGAGAAAGGGAGCGTCGTCATCCGACGCTCCCTGTTGATGATCGAGTTGAACAAGCTGCTGTAGAACTGATCCGATCTACTGACCCCCACCAGCCGCGGCTTCCGCTTTGACATCCTGCTCGGTCTTGTCGGCCTCCGCTTGCTGCTGTTGCAGCTCCGTAGCTGCATCGGGATCAGCCTTGGGAGCTGGCACATCCGAAGCCGTGGTCCCGGTGTCCGGAGCCTTCGGCATTCCGTTCGTGCCCTGCTTCTTCGCCAGTTCGCCCATGCCGTCGGTGAGCTGCTGCTGGAAGTGGTTGTACATTTCCTGTAAGTCATCCACTTTGATAGCCACCGTCGCTCCGGACGCGCATTCGCCCTTCTTGGTCGCCGAGACGCTGGCGTTCACGTTGTTATCCGCATCAGGAGTATCGGTGAGACGTGTTACCACGTCACCCGAGGTCAAGCCGCACTCTTGTCCGTTCGCTACCGCGGTAACAGCGGTGTCCACAACAAAGGTGCGGTTTGCCGGATCTAGCGCAGGAGGAGGAGTGTCAGTACTGGCGGCCGTCGGTGCCGCTGCCCCTGCCGCCGGTGCGCTGCCAGCTTGTGCCTGTGCCTGCTGCGCCGCCAGCTGTGCCTTCACTTCCTCCGCAATCGCTTCTTTGACCTCAGGAGTCAGCGTCACTGCAGCCGAGGCTGGTGCAGCCGCCCCTGTATCCGTGGTGCCTGTATCAACTGTCCCAGAGTCCGCAGGTGCATCAGCAGCCCGGGCCGCGTACGCCGCTTGCAAATTCTGCGCGATCAGGTAGTCCGTAAGCCAGAAGTAGGGCGCAGCGTAGACGGGATAAGGGTTCCACCACCCGCCATAGAATCCCCACCATGGCGATCCTCCCCAACCCCAGAGACCGACGCCCCAGTAAAGCGGAGCTCCCCAAGGATGCCAGCCCCATCCATAAAATCCCGGGTGATACCAGTACGATGGGTAATAGCCGTAGTACGACCGTCCGCCCCAAGCGTAGCCACGATAGACTCCGACATGCACTACGCCGTGCGACACATAGGTACGGGAGTAGTATGTCCTGCCACCGCGCGTCATGTAAGCGTGCTGCACGTAGCCGCCGTGGCCGTAGCTCACGACTCGCACGTTGTTGTGAACACTCACAACCGTACGCCCGCCGTTTACCCCACGCTGAATGTGCATGCCATTTCGATCGACGGACCGGATCGACCCATTGGCCCGTACGCTCGCGTGTCCTCCGCCCCTCAAAGCAACGCTCCGAGTATGGCTGATCGTGGTGTGGGTGGTTGTGCCGGTGTGGGTCGTCGTGCCCGTGTGCATCCCACCGGCGTGTGTCGTCGTACCCGTGTGAGTAGTCGTGCCCGTGTGGGTAGTCGTGCCCGCGTGCATCGTACCCGAGTGCGTCGTTGTACCCGTGTGCGTCGTTGTACCCGTGTGAGTCGTCGTACCTGTGTGGGTCGCAGCGTGTGACTGTGGTGCCGAATGCGTGGGCGCTGAATGCGAGGGCGTGCTCGCATGGGTTTGCGGTGCCTTTGCGCCCTCGTGTGGAGCGGACCCACCCCCGCCTTTGTTCTTCTGGCCCCATGCCATTGCCGGAATTGCCAGACATAGCAAAAGTACTACGTACTTCGGCAGCATCTTTTCGTTCTTCAAAATCTGATCCATAACGCCTCCTGGCAATCCAAGCCTCTTACCGCCCCGCTATTCCACGAAACACCGCCGGTCATCGAAAGTTGCGGGATCTGGGCTTTATCTCGTATCGACATCCGCGAACAAGGCACCCGACTCGCACTCTGCACACACATGTTTGAATCAATTTCCAAAACACGAAGGGAAACCTGCGGGACGCGTGACCTATCCGCTTATTGGACGCCGACAGTCCACGCCCTCGGGCCAAAAAAAAGCTATCAGAAGTTGGCTCCTCACGCAATAATTCTTGTGGTTACGCTGGGTGACTTAAGTTCCGAAGGGGCCGATCGAGCGCAGTTCGATCTCTCGTTCCTCAAAGCACTTAAGACGCTGGCGCTTCCCTCCGAGGTCTCGCTGCTGTAATATTCTTTTTTTCTTTTAGAGGATGACATGCGCTACCTTGACCGCCTGCAACCCCTCGCGCTTCTCGTCATGCGACTCGCTCTTGGCGCCGTGATGCTCGGCCATGGCTACCACAAAGTTTTCGGCGGACTCCAGCACCACGCTCAGTTAGTCGCCAGCCTCGGACTCCCGGCCTGGACTTCCTACCTTTCTTCCTTCGCCGAATTTATTGGCGGCATTCTCGTCCTGCTGGGCTTGTTCACTCGCGTGGCTGCTCTTGCCATCTGCATCGATCTGTCGGTCGCCATCGCCAAGGTGCACTTCCACAACGGACTGATGGGCAATGGCGGGTACGAATTCCCTCTGGCCTTAGCGGCCCTCGCGTTTGCGCTCATCTTCTTCGGGGCCGGTCCCATCGCCTTCGACCACATCCGCGCCCCCGGCAGCGGCGGGAAACCTAAGTAGGGAATGTTCCAACTGGAACATTCGAACTTTGCAGAAAATTATCGGCGTAAGTTGTTGATTCTTCGTGCGGGCATTTGGGCCGATGAATGGAATCAATGAGTTAGGCTGTGGAGAAAATGTCTACTTTCGAGGACGTTCGATGTCTACTAAAGTAGACTTGACAGCCGTGTGACGTACTTTTTATGGTACATGCCTGGGCTATTACTCGGATTGCATGTTTTTCCCAAAGGATGCGAGAGATGGACACCTGGCACCTTGAAGAAAGCGTTGGCTGACTGGCGATTCGCGCTTGACTTGGCGCTGCATCACTTTGCCTTGTGGCGGCGCGCTCCTAATTCGCCTCCTGCACGCGCACCGGTATCGAGTAATCGGCGGAGGGCGTTTGTATCCGAATACTGGTCCTACCTTCCCCTACCGCTGTAACCACGCCGTCAGCGGTGATCGAAGCAACGTGTGGATCGGACGAGGTGAACTTCGTCCCGCGGGAACGAGTCAGTTGCGTTTGTGTGCCATCGGCAAACGCGCCCAGCACACGCAGCGGAACTCGATCCCCCACATGAGTGAACTGAATGCTGGACGGCTCAGCCCAAATTCGAGTGGGCTCGTCAGGCCGCTCGACAGTAAGGGCCAGCCCATCCGATTCCACGGGCCCGTCGGAGGTTCTTCCAAGGGCGGTTACGCGATATATTCCAGGCTGAATCCCGATTGGAATCGTGAGCAGAAACTGCTGCGCACGTGCGTCCCCTTGGCCTTGTGCCACGATTCCCGCGACGCCGCCTGCGGCTAGCCGAGCCATGCCGAGCGGGTGCTGCCCCACAACCACCAGCTTCTGCACCGAGGAACTGGCCGCCAACGTAATCGTGACCGTTTGCCCCGGGTGAACCACCAGACCGGAAGCGGGCGAAAGAATTTGGATCAGACTCTGCTGGGCGAAGCTCGGGATGGTCACCGAACCTGCAATCAAGATGACAGCAACTGTTAGGAACTTGTCGAGTTCAATTCTCCGCATACTCTACTCCTCCGCCGCTTTGCTCAGATGTTGTCGTGGGCCGGATCGCCGCGTTTCTTTGTCATTGTCATTGTCATTGTCATCGTCGTTGTTAGTGGAAGTCGCTGCCGGTGGGAGCTTCATTCAGCAAAGTAATGACCTCGCTCGAAATCGTCGACGCGGGGTCGAGCACGGAGGGGCCGTTGAAGTCCAGAGTCTCCAGCGCGGCGGTATGAATGACGCCGGAGTATTGCAGCCCGGTGAGGTTATTCAACGCGCTGTCGAGGGGCACAATGGTGTCGTTATCCTGCCCAAAGATTGTCGGCCAATTCGTGGCCGTCAGGTCCGTGGCAAGAGGGTCGCCGGAGCAAAGGATTCTCAGCGCTTCCGCGTTGCAGAACACGCAGCTCAGGCCGTTGAGATTGGATGAGGTCGCAATTCCCGCAAGGTACGCCGTGGGAAAGGGCTGCACCGTCTTCAAGTTCTTTAGCGCGGTGCTCAGTCCGCCGCCAAAACCGTTGCCTTCCAGATCAAACACGGCTCCGTGCGCCGTCTGACCGGAGAACGTAACCGACTGTAAGGCGATGTCCCCGTATCCCGCAAGCGTGTTGCGCACGCAGGTGTTGCTGTTCGTCAGCATGTCGGCCGCCACTGGCGTACCCAGGTGCGGCGTGGCAATCGTGATCAACTTGTTGATCGGTCCCGCGCCAAACGTATTGTTCGCCAGAAAATTCTTTAACAGAAACGACGTGCGCGCGATATCGCCGCCCATGCTGTGAGCCACAATGTCCGCCTTCACACTGGCCACATTGGCAGTTGTCCGGTAGGCAGCGACAAAATTATTGATCTGCGTGAGGACACTTGGAGCGTTGTAGGCGAAGCCAAGGGAATTCGCCTCAATGGTCGACTCGATGCCGCTGGAGAATGTAGGCACCGTTTTGGTAATGCCGGTGATCAGGCTGTCGTAAACCGCGTAGTTGATGCTGAAATTGGAGTCAGTGATTAGCGGCGTGAAGTTGTCAAAGCTGGTAGCGTCTCCCCACAAACCGTGCACCAGCACCACCGGTGGCCTGGCCACGGTCACGGGAGTGCTGGTGGTGCCGCTGGTCGAGGCTGCGCTCAAGGTTACGCTGCGAGTCGTAAGGGCGTCATCCTGCGTGTCGCGCGAAAAATTGACCGGTCCGCGATAAATGACAAATGCCTCCGGACCCTCGCGAGTGCTGGCCGCATTCACTGTGAGGGAACTGGCAATCGTGCTCAGGCTGGCTCCCAACGCCATAACGCCGCCGTCGTTGGGAACGGAAGTGCTGGTCTGGCCCTGATCATTAATTACGGTCACGGTGAAGCTCTGGCCCGCCTTGGCAGCGGGGATGCGCAGCACGATCTGTGTGGTTCCGTCCGCCGCTGCACCCTGAACAAAGCCAGTCGTGGCCGCCGCAATCGCGTTCACGTTGGTTGTGACCGCCGGTCCCTTCAATAGTCCCGCCACCACTGGATCGATTAGAACCGGGCTGCCCGCAGTGGCAAACGTGATGGAATCTATTGCGACGCTCCAATCCGGCGCATTATCTGCAATGGTGACCTGCCGAATATTCTGGAAAGGCAACTCGATCGGGCCTGTCCGGGCACTGAATCCCTCGGACAGATCGACTTTTTGCAAGTCGCCGTGTTCGTCCTCGCTCATATAGGAAACCGAGAGGACATGCCGGCTCTGCAGAGAAATCAGCACATCGGAGACCTTCTGATTGAAGTACACCACAATTTCTGGCGAGCACCCGGAGCAAGCGAACGAAGTTCCGTAGACCGCGCTTCTCCCGGCCGGCGCGAGCATGGAATTGCGCAGCACCTCGCCGCCGGAAATCGAAGCGGAAAGCAATCTCACGGGCCGCCGCGCTATGTCGAACCGACTGGGTCCCGCGAAATCGTCGAAGTCGAGTGTGCGGATCTGAGCGAAAAGCGGGGCTTGGGCAAGCAAAGAGAGGGCCAGGCAGAAAAAAAACATCCGGATCCGCATCGCGTGCTCCTGGAAGAGCTTGCCCGCCAAAATTTCTTAAGCCGGGCGCTTCGAACGGGGAGAGTATACACCCGGCGTGAGCGCGATTGAGTTGGTTTAGGAGTTAGAGTTTTTCGCCCGTCGCGGCCTGGCCGGCGAGAAGAAATGTCTTCGGATATTTACCCTCGCCGCAGAGTTTTAACGAACCGAAATCCTTGAACCAGCGGCCCTCGGGGACATTCGGCCTTGTCTCTAGCCAAACCCGGCGACGGTTGAGGTCATCGAGGCTGATGTTGCGGTCGTGCATTCACTCGGCTAGATGGTCGTGAATGGCGGCGGGGATGCGCGGCCAGGTCTCGATCTGAGGCATTACTCACCGAAAACCAATCGTCCCAGTGCGTCGCCCAGGCGCTTGGCTTGCTGCGGGTCGTCTGCGGCGCGATAGCGTTCGGCAAGCTCGAAAAAGGCTTTCTCTTTTTGTTTCCGCGCTTCGATGCCGAGTTCAATGAGTTCCACCAGAATGCGGTTGTCGCTCAGGCGCTGGCTCTTTGCCATGCGCTCCACCTGTTTGGCGATGGGAGTGGGGAGCGACACGCTGCGGCGGATGTGCTTTGTGGTGGGCATGGCATCATTATACACCAGTTTGGTGCACTCAATGAGGGCGCGAATTCAAAGTCCCCACCCTGTCGCAAAGAACGCGACAAGGATGGGGCACCCGGCGTGATATCGCTAGGTCTTCTGTGTGCTGAACACTTCGGTCTTTCCCCGTTTCGGCCAGCGCTCGGTTCGCGATTCCGACCGTGTGGGACCAGATACGTTCAGTTGGCCGCCTTGCCCGCCATCTTGGCGATGCTCATTGCCTGATCCTCGGGTTCGCCACCGAATACAGCACGTCCGTCAGGAAGTTTACGGCGACGTAGGTCAGTCCAATCGCGAGTATGCAGCCCTGCACCAGATAGTAATCGCGGTTCGAGATAGCTTGGATGGTCAGGCGGCCTATGCCGGGCCAGCTAAAGATGGTTTCAGTGACGATTGCGCCGGCTAGCAGCGCGCCGAATTGCAGGCCCAGCACTGTGATGATGGGAACCATGGCGTTGCGCAGGGCGTGTCTATAGACTACGGTGCGTTCGGGCAGGCCTTTGGCGCGGGCGGTGCGGATGTAGTCCTGGCTTAGCTCTTCGAGCATTGACGTGCGGACCATGCGGGTGAGGATGGCGGCTAGGGCTCCGCCCATGGTTATCGCGGGCAGAATTAAGTTGGCAACGGAGCCTGCGCCGGAGACGGGGAGCCAGCCTAGCTTGATGGCAAATAGAAGAATGAGGATTGGGCCTAGCGCGAAGTTGGGGAATGAGAGGCCGAAGAGGCTTACTACGCTTAGCAGGCGGTCGTCCCAGCGGTTGCGGCGCTGGGCGCTGCGCACGCCGGCGGGGATCGACAGCATGATCGCTACGAAGAGCGACGCCAGCGTTAATTGCAGCGTGTAGGGGTAACGCTGAGTTAGAAGGTGCGTCACGCTTTGGTTGTAGCGGAACGATGGGCCGAGGTCGCCGTGGAGAACTCCTTTCCAGTAGTGGAGGTATTGCTCCCCTAACGGCGCATCCAGGCCGTATAGGTGGCGCGTGGATTGGATGTCGGCCGGTGCGGCGCCTTCGCCCAGCATTTGTTGAATAGGGTCTCCGGGGACTAGATGGATCAGTAAGAAGACTAGGGAGACGACCAGCCAGATGACTGGGAGGGTGTAGAGGACGCGTTGGAGGAGCGAGCGCATGAAGTCAGTGGCCAGTGGTCGGTGGCCAGTGGTCAGTTCTGGCGGCGGCGGGGCAGAGGTAGAAACGCCTTGCGGAGTGTGTGGCGGCGCATGCGGGTAAGGGGTCCTTCGACTTCGCGGATGGCTCGCTTCGCGATCCATCCGCTTCGCTCAGGATGACAAGGGTTGGCATCTTCAGTCTCCGGACTGCTTGGCGCTTTCCGCTTTGTCCTCCGCACCTTCTAGTTTTTCGATCTTTATTTTTGCAATGCGGTGACCTTCCATCTCTTCCACGGTGTAGCGATGGCCTTCGTATTCGAAGGACTCGTTCAGGTATGGGATGCGCTGAAGGCGGGCCAGAACGAATCCGGCAAGGGTTTCGAAGCCGGCGTCGCGCGGCAGGAGAAGGCCGTGCTGAGTTTCGAGGTCGCGGATGTTTACCGAGCCCTCGAGGACCAGAACGGATTCATCTTCTAACTTAGGCTCCGGGACGGAGACGTCGAACTCATCTTCGATGTCGCCTACTAACTGCTCGAGGATGTCCTCGACCGTGATCACGCCTGCCGTGGAACCGAACTCGTCTACGACTACCGCGAGGTGACGGCGACGCTGCTTGAATTCGGCCAGCAATTCCGCGAGGACTTTGGTTTCGGGAACTACTAGAACATCGTGCATGATCTGGCCAATCTGCGTGCGCGCGATGCGCTGGGCCACGGGTTGGCCTAGATTAACTAGGCGGAGGCGCACCCAGCGCACGAGCTCCTTGTAATAAAGAACGCCGACGATGTGCTCGGGGCCGCGCTGTGGATCGTAGACAGGGATGCGCGAGTGCTGGCTTTCGACCACGCGGTTCAGGGCCTCGTCGAGAGTTAGATCGGAGGGTAGAGAAAAGATATCGGGGCGCGCGACCATGACCTCGCGGACCGTGGTGTTATCGAGTTCGATAGCGTTGTGGATCATCTCTTCCTGCGACTCGGGAATCTGACCAACCTGGCGGCTGGCGGTGACGATGAGCTTGAGTTCGTCGGGAGAGTGGACGGCGCCACCGCGGCGGGCATCACGGGCACCGAAAATCCGCAAGACCAGGCCGCCGGAGCGACGCATGAAAAAAAGCACGGGGCCGGTCAGGGTCAGGAAGGCTTCCATGGGAGCGGCTACGGCCAGGGCGATTTGCTCGGAGCGCTGCAAAGCTAGAGTCTTGGGCACGAGCTCACCGAGAAGTACGTGCAGGTAGGTTATGAGGCTGAAAGCAATGGCGATGGCGATGCCGTGAGCGTAGACCGCGGCGTGCGGGACTTCCTGAACGAATCGGAGAGACTCTACGAGGCGGGCGACCATGGGTTCGCCGATCCAGCCCAGGGTCAGGCTGACCATGGTGATGCCTAGTTGAACGCCGTTGACTACCTCGTCGAGACGCTGATGGAGGCGCTGGACTATCCGCGCCCCGCTCCGTCCGGATTCAATGAGTTGCTGAATGCGAGTGTCGCGGACGCTGATCAAGGAGAATTCCGCGGCTGCGAAAAACGCGTTGGCTGCCACCAGTAGAAGGATCAGAAGCACGCGTAGCAGCACGAAGGCGATCATTGGGGGATCGTTCTGAGGGGTAATTCTAGCATTCCACAGGGAGTTTGAAGATCTTTACCACACTTCGGCTTCGCACAGGGCAGCCCGAGGGCACGGGGGTTTACGGGTAACTCTTTGGAATCGATTGGCTAACCTTTTTTGTATTAGCACTGTCTAACTGACTGTTGACTAATAGCTTGGATTGCGGCGGTCATTCTTTTTTAAACCCTTTAACAAGAATCTTCGGAACTAAAGCAACTTGGGGTGCGTACATTAAAGAGTGTGCAGGTCCTTCGTTTCGTAAGAAGCGCGGGCGTCAGGATGACAAAAACAAACAGAGTTCAGGGCATTCAGGAGGCTGTTGTGAGCGGAAACGGGAATCATAAGAAAAAGCGACGTGGATTGTTTGTGTGGGGCGGCATCGGGCTGGCGATTGTCCTGCTGGTTACGATCGGAGTGTTCGCGGCTACGCGTGGGGGCACCAAGATTGATCCCTCGAAGCTGGCGAAGGTGGAAAAGGGCAACCTGGCTAAGAGCGTGGTAGCGACTGGCAAGGTGACGCCCATTACCAAGGTCGAGGTGAAGTCCAAGGCCAGCGGGATCGTGAAGAAGCTGCTGGTGGATTACGGGGACCGCGTCACCAAGGGGCAACTGCTGGCGCAGCTCGACAAGGTTGAGATTGAGGCGCAGGTTGCGCAGTCGCGTGCCGCGCTGGATGCAGCCCAGGCCAACCTGAACAGCTCACAGGCCGATTTTGAACGCGCCAAGGTGGATGCCGAAGGGCCGGACGTTCCGCTGCTGAAGCGCGCTTATGATCGCGCCACGGGCATGGCGAAGGATGGCGTGGTGTCGGCCTCCGCTCTGGACGATGCCGAAAAGAATTACGAAATGGCGTTGAACAAGCAGAACGTGTCGAAGGCGCAGGTGACGGTGCTGAAGGCGAAGATTGCGCAGTCGAAGGCGCAGGTCGCGCAGGACCAGGCGAACCTTACTCAGTTAGACGAGCAGTTGAGCTATACCGACATTGTTTCCCCGATCGATGGCATCGTGCTTTCGCGCGATGTGGAGATGGGCGATGCGGTGAGTTCGATCCTGGTGCTCGGCTCCTCGGCGACACTGGTGATGACGCTCGGCGACACCAGCGAGGTTTATGTGAAAGGCAAAGTGGACGAGAGCGACATCGGCAAGGTGTATCTGGGGCAACCGGCGCGCATCAAGGTGGAATCGTTCAAGGATAAAACGTTCACCGGCAAAGTTACCAAGATTTCTCCGATGGGCGTGGAGAAGGACAACGTCACCACGTTTGAAGTGCGGGTTTCGATTCAGAATCCGGGCGGCGAACTTAAGGCCGAAATGACGGCCAACGCTGAGGTCATCCTGGAGGAACATCCGAACGTGCTGCAGATTCCGGAAGGCGCGATCATTTACGACAAAGATAAAAAAGCCTCCGTGGAGATTCCCGACCCGAAGGGGAAAGACGGCAAGGATAAGGTCGCGGTCAACATCGGAATCTCGAATGGCGCCAAGACGGAAGTGCTCAGCGGGTTGAAGGAAGGCGATCAGGTAGTGCTGCAGTAGGAACCGGTCTTGGGTTCTAGGTTTTGGGTCTTAGGCTCAAAGCCTAACGCCCAGGACCTAAGACCCTCTAGGAGTCACTCGACAATGAGCAATCAACGCATCTGCCGTATTGCTTCTATCCCACCGCGATTGTGGTCGCTGGCCCTGGCCGTGTTGCTGGCTTCCACGTTTGCGGCCGCTTCCACGCCGCAAGGGCATTTTGAGAAAACCTTTCAGGTCACGGGGCCTGTGGTTCTGGAAGTGCAAACCCGCTCCGGCGACGTGATTGTGCGGAGCGGCGCAGCAGGCTCGGTTTCCATTCGGGCCAAGATCTATGTCGGGGACCATTGGCTGTTCGGAGCACGGCACACGGACGTATCCGACATTGAACAGCATCCTCCGCTACGGCAGGACGGGAACAGCATTCACATTGACAACGTGAGCGCACACGACATTTCTGTGGACTATGAAATCACCGTGCCCGCCGACACAACGGTCCGCAGCCACACGGGCTCGGGAGATCAGACCATCGAGGGTACGCATGGCAACGCCGACGTACAGTCGGGATCGGGAGACGTAAAGCTCTCACGGATTACGGGAGAGATTCATGTGCAGACCGGATCAGGCAACGTGCGAGCTCTTGAGATGGCAGGACCGGTGCGCGGAGGCGCAGGCAGCGGCGACATCGAAGTGCAGGAGATCGCATCGGGCGATATCGATATGCACACCGGCTCGGGAAATGTTTCGCTTCGCGGCGTTCAAGGTGCGTTGCGCGCGGAAACGGGCAGCGGCGACATCACGGCCGAGGGGAGCCAAGCGGCAGCGTGGGAGATTCGAACCGGATCGGGCAATGTGCAGGTCCGGCTGCCAGCGAATGCCGCGTTCGACGCGGACATCTCCACCAGTTCGGGCACGCTGGACATAGGTGCACCGGTCACCATGACCGTGCAAGGACGCGTGCAGGAGTCGCGCAAGCAGATCGTCGGCAAAGTGCGCGGCGGCGGACCGTTGCTGACGCTGCGGACGGGATCGGGAGATATACACATCGAGTAGCAGTGGCTAGTGATCAGTGATCAGTGTGACTAGCGCCAAATCACGAGGGTGGACGAGGTTTTACTGATCACTGATCACTGACCACTGGCCACTGACCACTGATCACTGCACTTATTACCTCCGTGCCTTGACGCCGCACTTACCAACAATTACTTTCGAGGTTCTGGGAGTACTGCGTCTTCCATTCTGTGAGGGAACCTTGGCCCACCGTCCGATCATTACACTGACTACTGACTTCGGCAGCAACGACCACTTTGTAGGCGCCATGAAGGGCGTCATTCTGGAAATCGTGCCAGAAGCGCAGATTATCGATATCTGTCACTCCGTGCAGGCCTTCGATGTGCTGGATGGAGCGCTCACCATTTCGCAGGCTTATTCGTATTTCCCGACGCGGACGGTCCATGTGGTGGTGGTCGATCCCGGCGTTGGGACAGCGCGCCGCCCGATCGTGGCCTCGAGTGACAAGTATCATTTCGTTGCGCCCGATAACGGAGTGCTTTCGCTGGTCTACGCGCGCGAAGCCCGCATGCATGTGCGGCACATCACTTCCCAGCATTATTTTCTGCAGCCGGTGAGCAACACGTTTCATGCCCGGGACATTTTTTCTCCCGTGGCCGCGTTCCTGGCGAAAGAGGTTGACTCTCTGAAGTTTGGGGATGAGGTCGAAGACTACGTGCGCTTTTCAGCGCCCAAGCCGAAAGCGGTCGACGAAAACCGCCTGCGCGGGGTGGTGCTGAAGGTCGACCGGTTCGGAAATCTCGTCACGAACATCACTCCCCAAGACGCTCCCGCGCTTTTCGCGGCAACAGGCAAGGCATTCAAGATCGTCGTGGGCAGCCGTGAGATAACTGAAATCCACAATGCCTACGCCGAGGGCGCTCCGGGAGAAGTTGTCGGCATTCTCGGCAGCATGGGTTTTCTGGAGATCGCGGCCAATCGCGGAGCCGCGGCGCAGCTGACTGGAGCCGGCAAGGGGAGCGATGTGACAATCATCCTGGGTGAGGCTGCGGCTGCGGGCAAGGGAGCTTAGAACAGTGGTCAGTAATCGGTGAAACCAGGACATGTGTAACTGCGGATTTTGCTGATTACTGACCACTAATCACCGACCACTGTTTTTGGGGTTCGCGTAGCGTTCCATCTCGCCTGTCCACTTCAGAAAACGCCAGAGACTGATGCGCTCCCGCCACAGAAATTCCCAGAATTCCAGAAAACCAATCTGCGTCATCTTGACGCCGCAGTACGTTTCAATGCGCCAAAGGAGATAGGGACTCCTCCACGGAGCGAGGCGATGGCCTTTCGTGGCATTCCAAAGAAAGCGGAGCGAATGGCGCATGGTGCCATCTTAACCCATGTTAGAATCCTGTCTCCGCCAGGAACTTCCTTCCATGTCCGACGCAGACACCCGCGAGAAGGCCGAGGACCACTACTATGCCGCGCTTGATTTGATGGGGGATGGGAAGCTGGAAGAGGCGGTCGCGGCCTACCGGGAATCGCTGGCCGTCGATCCTTCGTTTACTGAATGCATGCACGGGCTGGCGCGCGCGTTGCAGGATTTGCAGCGCTACGATGAGGCGATCGGCGTGGCCGAGCAGATTACGAAACTAGATCCGGATGATGTCCTCGCACATACTAGCTTGTCGGTGCTCTATCAGAAGAAGGGAATGATTCCGGAAGCTGAGGCCGAAGGAGCGAAGGCGCGCGTGTTGGGGTGGAAGCAGCAGTTGAAGGGAAAAAGCTTCTAACTTCTAGCTTCTAGCTACCACCTTCGGGATTCTTCGATGCTTTTGCAGTTTCCGGATTACGCTAGAGGCTAGCAGCTAGAAGCTAGAAGCTTTCTACAGTTCATACTTCTTCATTAAATGCCGGAACGAGCGGTAGGAGATTCCGAGCAGGTCAGCCGCTTTGGTCTGCACTCCGTTGGAGCGGTCGAGCGCACTTTGCAGGAGCGTGCGCTCGATGTTTGCGACGTAGACTTCCATCCCCACGCCTTCGGGCAGCACTGCGCCCGGCGCTACTTCGGACGTTCCTGAACCGTCTGCGCCGGCAGCTGCGGCACGGGCCTTGGGCCGTTCTCTCGGCAATTCGACGTGCAACTCATCCGTCATCTCCAACGCAACCGCGCGCTCGATTGTGTTTTCCAACTGGCGGACATTGCCCGGCCATTCGTAACCACAGAGAGCCTCGAATGAATCTTTGTTAACCCGCAGAATACTTCGATTGGCCGCGGCAGCGTATTTTTTCAGGAAGTGATTGGCTAGCAACGGAATGTCTTCGCGGCGTTCGCGCAAGTCGGGCACGCGGATGGGAATGACGTTCAAACGGTAGTAAAGATCTTCGCGAAACAGATTGTCGGCAACGGCTTTGTCGAGGTCGCGATTGGTGGCCGCGATGACCCGAACATCAATGGAAATTTCACTGGCGCCGCCGACCGGGCGCACCGTGCGCTCCTGCAATACTCGCAGCAGTTTCACCTGCATGGCGAGGGTCATTTCGCTGATTTCATCGAGAAAGATGGTGCCGCCGCCGGCCACTTCAAACAGCCCGCGTTTGTTCTGATTGGCACCGGTAAAAGCTCCCTTCAAATAACCGAAGAGTTCGCTCTCCAGCAGAGTCTCAGGAAAGGCTCCGCAGTTCACTGAAACAAACGGTTCGGTGGCGCGCGGCGAACAGATGTGGACGGCGCGGGCTACGAGTTCTTTACCAGTACCGCTCTCGCCGTGAATCAGAACCGTGCTGGCCGTGGAAGCCACTGTACGCACGGTCAGCTTGAGCTTCTCCATCGCGGGGCTGGAGCCGATGATGTTGTCGAGCGAGTTGTGGGAGGCGGCGTCACGGCGCAAAGCGAAATTCTGTTTGCTCAGGCTGAGTTTTTCCAGCACACGATTGATGGTCAGTTTGATTTCATCGACCAGGCCGGGACTCTTGCGAATGTAATCCGACGCTCCTCCGGCTTTTACGGCTTCCACAGCTGCTTCGTAGTCGTCGACGGCGGTGATGAGGATGACCGGTGAATCCGGAGAAACGCGATGCGCGTGGCGCAGCACTTCGATGCCGTCGATGTTCGGCATCTTGATGTCGGTGATGATCAGGTCGTAGAGAGCGCCGTCAATTTTGTTCTTAGCCGCCTGGCCGGATTGCACCGTCTCAACGCGGTGTCCGTCGCGGCGAAGTGCGATATCAAGCATCTCGCAGATGGATCGCTCATCGTCACAAACCAGAATGTTAGCCACGCAGCCGCCCTTCTGCCGCGGCCGCTACGAGTGGCGCGGGCGGGGGCGCTGGTAGCATCGGTGCCATGGAATCTTCTGTAGGGAGCACGCGGAGAGCCTGCTTTTCTGCAAGTCTTTCTGCGTGGGGCTTTTCCGCGTCGAGGCGGCGCAGCCTGAGGACGAGAGTAGTTCCCTGTCCGGGCTTCGATCGCGCCCAAACTTTGCCTTCGTGCGCTTGCACGATCTGGTAGACCACGGCGAGGCCGAGGCCCGTGCCACCTTCAAAGTTCGACTGGAAGGGCTCGAAAAGCTTTTCAGTCTGCTGCGGCGTCATTCCTGTTCCAGTGTCCGCAAAACTGACCTGCCAATCGTCTCCGTGGCTTTCGATGGAAACCTTCAGAGTGCCGCCATTCCGCATCGCGCGGACCGCGTTCTCCGCGAAATTCCAGAAAACCTGTTTGATCCTGTCGCCATCGGCAAGAGCCCACGCCTCGGGCACGGCGAACCGGGTCTCAATCGTGATGCCGGTATTCTCCGAGGTCATGCGGTGGCGCATGAGAGTGAGCGTGTCCTCGACTAAGCGCACCAGGTCGGCCTTTTCGAAGCGATACTGTTTGCCGCGGGAGTAGGTCAGAAAGTCGGTAATAATGCCGTTCAGCCGTTGCGATTCGCGGGTCACGATCTCGAGCAGGCGCCGATGCTCGTCATTCATTTCGGGTATACCGGAAAGCATACTGACGGAGCCGGCGATAGAAGTAAGGGGATTGCGAATCTCGTGAGCGATGGCGGCGGCAAGCCGGCCGACGGCAGCGAGCCGGTCCTGCATGCGCACTTCGCGCTCCAGTCGCCGGATCTCGGTGAGGTCATCCAATGCGTAGACGTAGCCGAGCGTGCCGCGTTCGGGCCCGTTTAGAGCGGCGACTCGTACTCGGGCCGTCTTGCGGAATTTTCCAATGATGTCAAAACGAACCTCGGCGTGGGTGAGCGATTCGGCGTTGGGCAGCGCGTCGAGAAATAATCCGCTGACTGGTTTTCCCAGCAATTGGTCCGGAGCCCGCTCCAAAAGCCGCTGCGCGGCATTGTTGACCAGGGTAATGCGCCCGTCGAGACCGGTGGTGATCAATCCACTGCTGACGGATTGAATAATGTTCTCGTGCAGGATCTGAAGATCTTCCAGTGCCCCGCTCGCGTCCTTCAGTTGCACCCGCGCCTGGCGCAACTTGGCGACCAACTGGCCAGCCAGGTAGGCGACGGCCAGGAATGCAAACAAGTTCACGAAAATGATTCCCCGCAGCGCCTTCAGTTCAGGATGAGTCGTACAGTAGGAGGGCACTACTCCGTAGTAGTTGAGTTCAAGCACGGTACCATAAAGAATGAAGGCCAGCGCCGCCACCAGATGCGCCCACACCCGCGGAAGCAGAATCCCGGCCACGATAATGACCAGAGGGTAGAGAAAGTTCAACGAACTGTCCCAGCCTCCGGTTTCGTGCACCACCAGGCTGACCATGATCAGATCGGTCAGGACTTGCAGGGACGCCTGCAAGCGATGCTCGCGCCAGAACGACAGCAGGAGTACATAGAAAAGCGAGACGGTGTACCAAAGCAGAATCGTGCTGAGGAAAAGACGCAGCGGCAGACGCGAGGGCGTCAACTCCGAGACCGCCAGCTGGATTCCGAGCAGGAAGGTAAGGATCAGGATCCGTACTTTGACCAGCCAGGCCAGCCAATTCCGCTCGTCAAATGTCGATTGCATTGCTATCTCAGGTCTTAGGTCTCAGGTCTCAGGAATTAAGCGTTCGGCATTCGATGTGAGGCGTTCGGGTCTTAGGCCCAAGCCTAACACCTAAGACCCAGTTCTCTTACCCAGCCAACTTGGCGATCATGGCAAACAACGGCATGTAGAGTGAAATCACGATGCCGCCGATGGTTACGCCCAGCACGCCGATGATCACCGGCTCCAACATGGCCAGCATGTCTTTGGTAGCTGCGTCCACTTCTTCCTCGTAGAAGTCAGCGATCTTCTGCAACATGTTGTCCATAGCGCCGGTAGCTTCGCCGACTCCGATCATCTGCGTCACCATGTTGGGGAAGACTCCGCATTCTCTGAGCGGATCGACGATGGTGCGGCCTTCTTCGATCGCTTTACGCACTTTCATCAGCGCCTCTTCCAGCACAGCATTGCCCGAGGTCCGCGCGGTAATGGCCAAACCCTCGAGGATAGGCACGCCCGAGGTGATCAAGGTGCCGAGCGTTCGTGTGAAGCGACCGACGGCGATCTTGCGCAACAGCGAACCAACCACCGGCAGATAGAGCAATGTTTTGTCGAAGTAATAGCGCCCTCGCGGGTGTTTGCGGATCGACTTCAGACCGAAGACTGTGCCCACTCCGGCGACGATGAACACCCACCAGAAACTCCCGATGAACGCGCTCAGGCCCATGACGATACGGGTGGGAAGCGGCAGGGCGACACCGAGGCCGGCAAAAAGGTTGGAGAAAATTGGCACGACCCACTTAAGCAGGGCGCCGACGATCAATCCGGCAATGCTGACAACCGCGACGGGATAAATCAGCGCCGACTTCACGGCAGCCTTAAGGCGAACCGCCTTCTCAACATACACTGCCAAGCGCTGCAGAATAAGGTCGAGAATACCGCCGGTTTCACCCGCTTCAATCATGTTGGTGGTGAGGTCGTCAAAGACGTTGGGATATTGGCGCATGGCATTGGCCAGCGTCGAACCGCCTTCGACCGTAGTGCGGACGCCGGTCAGTGTCTTCTGGAAGGACTGGTTTTCCTGGTTGGCTGCCAGAATTTCCAGACACTGCACCAGCGGCAGGCCAGCATCGATCATGACCGAGAATTGGCGAAAGAAAATTGCGATGTCTTTGACTTTGACCCGGCCCGATCCGAACGTGGGCATGGCAAATTCTTTGCCCTTTTCCCGGATTGCGCCCGGAGTGATGCGCTCGCGCCGCAGTTGCTGCCCCAGCGCCTGTTTGGTTGGCGCCACGCGCTCCCCGGAAATTTTCTGCCCGGATGCATCCTTGCCGGAAAATGTGAAGACTGGCATGGTTTTAGACTCCTCAGTATCGTTGCTGATTCCTGAATTTCTTGCGGCTCAAAACTTGTTCTGCCTTCCCCATCGCGCCCAGCCGCGGCGCGCAATGGTTGTCAGAAGCTAGCCTTTCGTCGGCGTCGCCCCTCGTGCCATGTTCGTTCCGGCCGCGCCGCGGTTCGTTAAACCCGCGCCGCGGTTAATCATTTCCTGAAGCTCGTCTGGATTGCTCGACCGTTGCAGGGCAACTTCCAGCGAAACCTGCTTCTGGAAGTACGCCGTGGCTAATGCTTGGTTGAAGGTTTGCATGCCGAACTTGTCCTGTCCGGATTGCATCGCCGAATAAACCTGGTGAATCTTGTCTTCACGGATGAGGTTGCGCACTGCGGGGTTGGGGATAAGGATTTCCATAATCATGCAGCGCCCCTTCCCGCTCGGTGTTGCCACCAGGCTTTGGCACATGATGCCTTCGAGCACCAGCGAAAGCTGGGCGCGAATCTGCGGCTGCTGGTGCGCGGGAAACACGTCGATGATGCGGTTGATGGTCGACGTTGCTGAATTGGTATGCAAGGTGCCGAAAGTCAAGTGGCCGGTTTCCGCAATACGCAGGGCTGACTCGATGGTTTCCAGGTCGCGCATTTCGCCGATCAGCACGACGTCCGGGTCTTCACGAAGTGCGGCGCGCAAGGCATCGGAAAAGCTCTTGGTATCGGCGTGCAGCTCGCGCTGGTTGACCACGCAGTTCTTGTTCATGTGCACGAACTCGATGGGGTCCTCAATGGTGAGGATGTGGTCGTGCCGCTCGCTGTTGATCTTGTCGATCATCGCCGCCAGTGTTGTGGACTTACCGGAACCTGTTGGTCCCGTCACCAGCACCAGACCGCGCGGCTTGTCGCAGAGCTTGCTCACCACCGCCGGAAGGCCAAGCTGGTTGAAAGACTTGATCTCAAAAGGAATCAGACGGAAAACGGCCGCCGTCGCGCCGCGCTGGTTGAACACGTTGGCACGGAAGCGGGCCAGTCCTTTTAATCCGAAAGAGAAGTCGAGTTCGAGGCTTTCTTCAAAACGATGCTTCTGCGAATCGGTCATGACGCTGTAAGCCAGCTGCTTGGTCTCGGCGGGCGTCATCTGCGGAAGATCCAGCGGCACCAGATGTCCGTGGACGCGAATTTGCGGCGGCGAATTGGTCGTGATATGAAGATCGCTGCCACTCATCTCCAGCATTCTTTTCAGCAAATCACTCAATGACAGACCCATAATCGTTAATCCTTCCTCAAGCTCTTAAAAATTAGTGAATCGTCTCGCGGGCAACTTCTTCCAGCGTGGTGATGCCCGCAGCCACCTTGATCAGACCACTGCGCCGGAGCGTGATCATGCCGCGCTCGATGGCTTTCTTCTTCAATTCGACCGCCGAAGCTCCTACCAACACGAGTTCCCTGATTTCATCGTCCACTTCCATCACTTCGTACAAACCGCAGCGGCCCTTGTATCCCGTGTTGTTGCAAACTCCGCATCCTTTGCCTTTCTGGATCTGAATGGTCTTGGCTTCTTCGGGGCTAAATCCTTCTTCGATCAGGGTTTGAACCGGGACCTCCACCGTCTCCGTGCACTCCTTGCAAACGCGCCGAATCAGGCGCTGGGCGCAGATCAAGTGGACCGAGGTCGCCACCAGAAAGGGTTCAATGCCCATGTTCATCAAGCGCGTAATGGTCTCGGGTGCGCCGTTGGTGTGCAGAGTCGAAAGCACAAGGTGGCCCGTGAGAGCGGCCTTAATGGCGATCTCCGCCGTTTCGAAGTCGCGGATTTCGCCGACCAGAATAATGTTCGGGTCCTGACGCAGGAAAGAACGCAGGGCCGCGGCAAAGTTCAATCCAATCTGCTCCTTCATCTGCACCTGATTGACACCGCCCAACTGAAATTCGACCGGATCTTCGGCCGTCATGATGTTGGTGTCGGGCTGGTTGAGGCGCGAGATGGAAGAGTACAGAGTGTTGGTTTTTCCTGAGCCGGTCGGACCTGTGACCAGGACCATGCCGTAGGGCTTGAGAATCGCCTTCTCGAACTTGACGAGAGATTCAGGCTCGAAGCCGAGCTTGGTCATGTCGAGCCGCAGGTTTTCTTTGTCGAGCAAGCGGAGCACGATCTTCTCACCCCACAAAGTAGGCAAGGTGCTGACGCGGAAGTCGAGCTGCTTTTTGCGGCCGCCGATATTCATTTTCAGCATGATGCGGCCGTCTTGCGGCAACCGCTTCTCGCTGATGTCGAGCTTCGCCATGATTTTCAGGCGGGAAGTAATTGCGTCCTTTAACTTCATCGGCGGCGACATGATCGCCTGCAGCACACCGTCAATGCGGAAGCGCACGCGGAACTCTTTTTCGTAGGGCTCGATATGAATGTCGCTGGCGCCCCGCTTGACTGCGTCAGTCAGCACCAGATTTACCAGCTTTACTACCGGAGCTTCGTCCGCCGCTTTCTCCAGCTGCGACAGCTCCATCTCCTGCTCTTCCGCCTGCACTTCGATGTCGCTCTCGTTCATCTCTGACATCGACTGCATCACGGTTTCGAGGTCTTCCTCCGACTTCCCCCCGTACGCTTTGTCAATCCCCGTCAGGATGGAACTCTCGGAAGCAACAACCGGCTCGATGTTGAAGCCAGTCATAAATTTGATGTCGTCCATGGCGAAGACGTTTGTGGGATCGACCATGGCGATGGTGAGCGATGCGCCCACTCGGCTCAAAGGAAGAATCTGGTAGCGCTTCGCGGTTTCAAACGGAATCAGCTTGACCACGGCCGGATCAATTTCAAAATATGAAAGATTGATGGCCGGAACACCATACTGACGGGAAAGGAAATTCGTGACGTCCTCATCGGTGAGGAAGCCGAGCTTCACCAGCGCAGATCCCAGACGGCTGTTCTGCTCCTTCTGGGCCTTCGTCGCTTGTTCCAACTGCTCTGGGGTAATGATCTTCTCTTTGACGAGAAGGTCACCCAGCCGTTGAGACATACGTTCGATCTCCTATCCACGTAGTGGAACGATGCCAGCAAGTCACCGGCACTTACACGAAGCGCTGCTTTTGCTGTGGGAGAAGAGCAGTGTCTTTGTGTTGACATAAATTGTCACCGCAAGTCGATTACCGTACCAGTTACCGTAGTACTTGGACCCGCCATCCCAGCCAGCCTGTTGCAGGCTGTGCTTCAGAACCCGCGCCAGATGATCTTTTCGTGTGGCGAAATCAAAAACGTGAGCGGCGGTACATGCACCTTGGTAAGCGCCAGCGGGGTCTGCCCCAGCCTTCTTAGCGTAGGTCTACAACGAGATGCACGTCGCCTGATCGTCGGCGTGGGAAAGAACTACTGCAAGAAATCACAGCCCCTTTGTGACGACTGCCCTTTACAGAAATTCCTGCTTCTGTCTTACTGAAGTCTCGGGTGCGAGGTCTTGTGTTTTCAGGGACGATCTGTTGTTAAAAAAAACTTTCAGCTCCGCGATTTTCGCGTTAGCGATTACTTCCCCGATCCACGCTCAATCACTACGGCAGGCAGCAGAAGCCGATGGCGTTCTTGTCGGCACCGCTGTTCGCCCCTCACAACTTTCGGAGGCCGCCTACGCTTCCACTCTGGCTCGCGAGTTCAACATGGTGGAAGCCGAAGACGCGATGAAGTGGTGGATCCTGCGACCGGACCGAGCCACCTTCGACTTTCGCCAAGGCGACGAGGTAGTTCGTTTCGCGCAGGCCCATCAGATGAAGGTCCGCGGCCATTGCCTGCTCTGGGGGCGCTACAACCCGGACTGGCTTATGCAAGGTCACTTCACCTCGCGCCAACTGTCGCGCCTCTTGCATGAGCACATCAGCCGGGTGATGCGGCACTACGCGGGCCAGGTCTTCGCATGGGACGTGGTCAACGAGGCACTGGATGAGAATGGGAGTGTCCGCGACTCGCTTTGGTACAACCAGCCCGGCATCGGGTCGCGAAGAGGAACAGCCTACATCGAGCAAGTGTTTCGTTGGGCGCACAAGGCGGATTTACATGCGTTGCTGTTTTACAACGAAGCAGAGGGTGAGGGATTGAACCGCAAGTCGGACGCGATCTATGCGATGGTCAGAGATTTCAAACGCCGGGGCGTGCCCATCGATGGCGTGGGATTGCAGATGCACATACCCGCGCTCGATTCGGACACCACGGCAATCGCTGCCAACATCGCCCGGCTCACGGCACTCGGTCTGCAGGTTCATATCACCGAGCTCGACGTCTCCCTGCCGCTGAATTCGAACGGCCAGCTTCGGTCCGACGACTTGGCCCGCCAAGCTGAGGTCTATCGCGGCATCGTCCGGGCATGCTTGAATAGTGCTGGATGCACGGCAATTCAGACCTGGGGCTTCACCGACAAATACTCCTGGATCGGTTCTCATTCGCGCGGCGCTCGCGGGCAGGCATTGCCGTTTGATCGTGCCTATCAGCCCAAGCCAGCCTACCGAGCGGTGATGGACGAACTTTCAGCGGGACGCTCACCCGCACATTGACTCCTTGTTGGGACTCTCCTCCCAAGGCGTCTGCATCTATAATTGGTTCCGGTCCGTTCATTGCCTGCAGGCCCCGACTTACCTGTATTGACGGACCGCCGAATCGCGTGGCACAGACCGTTCCAACTCGATCTCCTAAAACCTCCAACCGCAAGCAGTTCATTATTCTGTTGACCGTGGCGGTTTTTCTGCTGCTTGCGATCCTCGTTTCTCAGACCGCATTTAATGAAACCATACTGAGCCCCGGCACCAACCAGCAGACCGTAGTTTTTTATGCTCTCTCACTGCTGATTTCTCTTCTCTTCGTCGCTCTCACTTTTGTGCTGGTACGCAATCTTCTCAAGCTGCTGGCCGAGCGCCGTCTGGGCGTCCTGGGGTCGAAGTTCCGCACCAGGATGGTGGTGGGCGCGCTGCTGCTGTCTTTCGTTCCCGTCATGGTGATGTATTGGTTCGCCTACGGACTGATGAACCGCTCGATAGATAAGTGGTTCTCTACGCCGGTCGAAGAGGTTCGCGCCGATACCGATGCTATGGCCTCCTTGCTCGCCAGCTACGCGGCACAAAACGCGCACTCGGAAGCGATTGCTATCGCCGACTCGCCTGAAACGAAGCGCGCATTTGAGGGTCACGGATTCTCCGCAGCGGTCGAGGAATTTCGCAAACACGAATCCACTTTGCAAGGCGGATTTGTCCTCGCCATAGAAAACGGAGTTGCCGAGGCAAGCTTCGGTGTTCCCGCTCCCTGGCCGGTGTTGAAAGAGAGCTTGCCTCTGACGCAAGCTGCCGCGGGCCAACCCACTCATTTCACATGGGAGAAAACGGATTACACCCTGGGCAGCGCCCCGGCTGGGAAGGATGGACTGATTCTGGTGGCGATGCCGCTGCCGGCAGAGTTCTCGAGGACTGTGAACCAGATCGAGGCTAGCCAGCGGCGCTATCTTCAGTTGAGCCTGGAACGCAGGCATGTGCGTCAGACCTATATGGGCCTGCTTCTGCTGCTCACAATGATGGTGCTCTTTGTCAGCACTTGGCTCGCACTATTTCTCTCCAAGCTGGTCACTCGTCCCTTGTCTGCGTTGGCTGAAGCGACGCAGGAAATCTCTCGCGGACGTCTTGATTACCGCATCGATGTGAGCGCCGCTGACGAAATTGGAGACGTCGTACGTTCTTTCAACCGCATGGCGGAGGAACTTGAAACCAGCCGGCGGCAAATCGAAGCCTCCAGCCGCGATGTCAGCGCCGCCAATGCAGAACTGGACCAACGCCGCCGGCAGATGGAGACCATCCTTGAGAGCATCCCCACTGGAGTTCTGTCGCTCGACGCCGAACGCCGCGTTACGCACGCCAACCAAGCTCTGCTACGCATGTTCCACCCCGAAAGCTTCGCCGATCGGGAGCGGATGCTGCGCGGGTCGCGCCTGGCGGATGTATTCTCGCCCGAAGTCCTGGAAGATCTGGAGCCACTTCTGCGCCGCGCCGATCGCATGGGCATGACCACCAGTCAAATGGAAATGCCGCTTCATCGCGCGTCTCTCAACGTCGCCGTGACGGTGGCGACGCTGCGTCATCAGGACGAGCGATCGGGATACGTGCTGGTGTTCGAAGATCTCTCCGATCTTCTGAAGGCTCAGAAGCAGGCGGCCTGGCGCGAGGTGGCGCGCCGCGTGGCGCATGAGATCAAGAATCCGCTTACCCCTATCGCACTTTCCGCGGAACGCATTCAGCGTCATCTGGAGCGAGCTACGCCCTCTGACCCAGCGTCGCCCGAGGTCATCCGCGCCTGCGCCGAAACCATTGCCGGCGCAGTTGAAACTGTCCGCCGGTTGGTCGATGAGTTCGCCACGCTGGCGCGTTTCCCTGCGTCGAATCCGCACCCGGCTGATATTAACGAAGTCATCGAGGGGGCGCTCTCCATGTTCAATGGAAGACTGGACGGCATTGGCCTGCACAAGTCGCTGGCTCCCGACCTGCCCAAGGTCATGGCGGACGCGGAGGCGATGAAACGCGCTGTCGCCAATCTCGTGGACAATGCCGCCGAGGCTATGCAGAATTCGCTGGTGCGCGAGATACAGATCTCAACCTCGCTGGTGGCCAGCCGTGACGCCGTTGAGATTATGGTTGCTGATACCGGCCATGGGGTGACCCGCGAGCTTAAAGAAAAGCTTTTTCTTCCTTATTTCTCCACCCGAAAGCGCGGGACTGGCCTGGGCCTGGCGATCGTGAGCCGCGTCATCGAAGAGCATCACGGGTCGATTCGCGTGGAAGAAAACCAGCCAGTCGGAGCGCGCTTCATCGTCGAACTGCCAGTGGTTCCCGAGCCCGCGCTGGCCGCGGTGACGGCGCAGCATGCATAAAGTTCTCATCGTTGACGACGAAACCGGCATTCGCGAATCGCTGCAGGCGGTGCTGGCGGACGAAGGCTACGACACCGCGACGGTCGAGAGCGGTGAAGAATGTCTCAAGCTCCTGCGTCGCGAACATACCTATGAAGTCGTGCTCCTGGATATTTGGCTGCCCGGCATTGATGGCCTCGAGACCCTGGAAAGAATCTACGAGATGGATGACCCTCCCGAAGTGATCATGATCTCGGGTCACGGCACTATCGAAACGGCGGTGCGCGCCACCAAACTCGGGGCGTATGACTTCCTGGAGAAGCCGCTCTCTATCGACAAGACGCTGATCCTGGTCAAGAACGCGATCGAATCCAAGAGACTGCGGCACGAGAATGTCGACCTCAAGAAACAACTTCACGCAAAAAGCGTAATCGTTGGCGACAGCATTCCGATGAAAGCGCTGCGCCAGCAGATTGGCCTGATGGCGCCCACCAACGGCCGCGTTCTGATCTATGGCGAATCCGGCACAGGGAAGGAACTGGTCGCCCATGCGATCCATGCCCAAAGCCTGCGCAAGGACGAAACTTTTGTCGAAGTCAACTGCGCGGCTATTCCCGAAGACCTCATCGAAAGCGAGTTATTCGGGCATTACAAGGGATCGTTCGTGGGAGCCACAGCCGACAAGGAAGGCAAATTTCAAAAGGCCAGCGGAGGAACGCTGTTTCTCGATGAAGTGGGCGACATGAGCCTGAAGACGCAATCGAAGGTGTTGCGCACGCTCGAAGAACAGCGGGTCGCCCCCCTCGGCAGCGACGAAACCATTATGGTGGATGCGCGCATCATCGCCTCCACCAACAAGGATCTGGAAGAGGAAATCTCCAAAGGAAATTTTCGTGAAGATCTGTTTTACCGGCTGAACGTGATCCCTTTCTTTGTGCCCCCGCTGCGCGACCGCAAAGAGGATATCCCGCTGTTTGCGCGGCACTTTCTAAAAGATCTGGCGGCGACTTACGGACGCCGCCAGCGTGAGATCACAGACGACGCGGTCGATGCTCTAATGCGCTATTCATGGCCGGGCAACGTGCGCGAATTGCGCAATGTGATCGAGCGGATCGTGATCATGAATCCCATGACCACGCGATTCGACCGTAAGCATTTGCCCCCTCTCGTCTACCGCGAAGGCCACCGGCGCGCCGCACGCAGTGAGTTCTCCACGCTGCACCAGGCCCGGGACGCCTACGAACGCGATTTCATTCTGAAAAAACTCGACGAGAACCACGGCAACATCACCCGCGCCGCCGAAGTGCTCGGCCTCGAGCGCAGCCATCTCTACCGCAAGATGAAGACCCTCGGCATCACGGTGAAGGAATAGCGATAAGATTGTAGAAAGAAAAAGGGGTGTCATCCCGAGCGGAGCGAGGGATCTTGGTTCTTGCATGCGCTGACCGCATTGCCGCCGCGGGCAAACACCAAGATCCCTCTCTTCGCTCGGGATGACAATTTGGATACGGGATGACAGTTCGGATTTGGGCTGACAGTTTGGATACAGCGATTATGCCCTAGCGCTTCACCATGCGGATTTCGGTGCCATTCTTTCTGAACTCCACTTGATCCATGAGTTGGTTAATCAGGAAAATCCCGCGCCCGTGATGGGAATAAACGTTCTCTCCAACCGTACAACCGGCAATAGCCTCGGGCAAGAAACCGGCGCCTGGATCCCGCACCACGATCAGCACGCCGCGCTCGTCGTCGCTGCTCACTAGGCACTCCACCGTCTTGGTGGGATCTTCTTTGGCGCCGTGAACCACAGCGTTGGCCAGCGCTTCATTCAGCGACAACTCAATCGCATCTTCCTTGCCGTCCACACCTTTCATCTGTCGGACCACGGCCATTACTTCCTGTACCACCGGGTCTACTGCCTTGCGATCTGCGGCAAGCGTTACCCGCAAAAGCAAATGCAACTGATCAGGATCAAAATCTTTTTCGGGAAAAGGTAGCTCGGAAGAATCCGCTGATGGCATGTTTGGCTCGTCGTTCGCGATGCAGGATCGCTGTTAGTTGATTTTAACTGGTAAATGCTCCGTTCGACAAACTCGACGATCGCAGCCGCCGCGTCCCAACTCGTCCGACTCTAAGACGAGGTTGCAAGTTAGAAATTACCTAACTCATCTTGGGGAGCTGGCTTGTTAAGCAGGACGCCGTACCGCGCGTGTTTTGGCGGTCCGTCGTTGTGCAGGCGTTTTTTAGCAGTTCGACATGTCCCTCCGTCAAATGTTCCAACTGCCTTCTCCAGTCGAGTTCTTCCACGAACCCTCGCGATTCTCGCCAGTTGGGTTGCACCTTGACGTAAAGTTCGAGAAAGACTTTCATCCCCAACATGCGTTCGATCTGCAGGCGCGCCGAAGTCCCAATCCGTTTGAGCATTTGTCCCTTTTTCCCAATCAGGATGCCCTTCTGTCCTTCGCGCTCGCAGTAAATTGTTGCGGAGATGCGCGTCAGTTTCGCCCCTTCCTCGAAGTTGTCAACGATCACGGTGGTTGCGTAAGGCAACTCTTCCTCAGTTTCGAGCAGCACACGCTCGCGGACGATTTCCCCCGCCATGAAACGCGCCGGCTGGTCGGTAACCTGATCTTCCGGAAAATAAGGAGGGCCGGCCGGCAAGGAAGTGGTGACTTGCTTTAGCAGTATGTCGAGGCCATCCCGTTTCAACGCGGAAATTGGAATGATGTCGTGGAACTGATGCAGCTGCTTATACTCCTCAATCAGCGGCAGCAGCTTCTCTTTGCCGCCTCGCAGCAGATCAACTTTATTAAGGATGAGGCAAACCTTCGTCGGTGAATGCTTCAGCATCTGGATGGCAAATTCATCGCGTTGATCGAGCTTGCGCGTCACGTCCATGATGAGAAGAACAAGGTCGCATCCCTCCAGCGCCTCCCGCACCTCGACCATCATCTTCCGGCCCAGCGAACTGTCCGGCTTGTGCACGCCCGGAGTGTCGATCAGAATAATCTGCGCGGCATCGTGGCCTTTGCCTTTGGGCAGGTTGAGGATGCCCTGGATGCGATTCCGAGTGGTCTGCGGCTTGGGTGAGATGATGGCAAGTTTTTCGCCCACAAGAGCATTGAGCAAGGTGGACTTGCCCGCGTTAGGGCGACCGAGGATGCAGACAAAACCGGAACGGAAAGGCATAAGAATAAGCTTCTAGCTGCTAGCTTCTAGCGAGGCAGTTCAGCCTCATTTAGAGTATTTCATGAAAGATGAAAGTGAAACCGGTCTAGGAGCGCAGTATGACTGCTAGAAGGTAGGAGCCAGCAGCTAGAAGCTGCCTTCAAATCAGCTTCAGCTGCCGCGGCTGCACTGCGGTAATTCTCACCCGCTCTACCTTGCGGTCGGTCGACTCCAGAACCTCGAAGCGCAGGCCGTCGTCATCCACAGTCTCGCCGCGCTGCGGGATGTGCCCCGCCAACTCGCTGACCAACCCCGCCACAGTGGCCGATTCCCTTCCTTCTGGTTTTGTCCCAAACAGTTCGGCGAGACGATCCACATCCATGCCCCCGGACACAATGAACGACTGATCATTTTCCCTCAAGATCTCCGGCTTCTCGTGCTCGTCCCGGATTTCACCCACGATCTCTTCCACCAAATCTTCTATCGTGACCAGGCCGGCCACGCCACCGTACTCATCGACCACGATCGCCATCCGGATATTGTTTTTTTGCATCTCCCGCAGTAGATCGCTGCCAAGCTTGCTCTCCGGCACGAAATACACATCGCGGCGCATCAGCGTTTCGAGAGTTCGCTTCGAAGCCTCGCTGTCCGGCACCTGCAACACGTCCTGTGCGTACACGATACCTTTAATGCTGTGGATGTTTTCCGCGTACACGGGAACCCGTGAATAGTGTTTGGTGCGAAGCATTTCGATGAATCGCTCGACCGTAGTTTCGACGGGTACAGCAAACATCTCCGGACGCGGCTTCATGGCTTCGCGCACCGTTTTGCCGCTGAATTCAACCGCCGACTGAATCAGTTCGCGGTCCCCTTCCTGAATAATGCCTTCTTCCTGTCCCGCTTCAATCAGCGCATCGACAGCTTCGGCTGCGCTTTCCGGCTGCTCGTTCGTGTTTTGGCGAGTAAGGGATGCCACCGATTGCAAGAAGCCCAAAACGATCGTCACCGGCAGCACTAGGTAAATCAACATCCGCACAAGCCACGTCCAGCGGATGAGCCAGGCGCCGGTTGTACGCGAGAAAAAGACAAACGGCAGAAACTGATTGAAAACGATGATGATTAGAATCAGGCTAACGGCGGCCTGCAAAATCTCATAGATACTCCATCGCTGGTCGCCGAAGACCGCGAACCCGACCAGCAAAGCAATGGTCGCAGTGGTCAACTGCTTGAGCACCGACATGGAGAGCGATGCCCGTGCTCGGCTTACGTGCAGGTTGGGTTCAACCTTTTGTTCGAAAACGTCAATATTGTCTTGAAATTCGCGCGAGAGAAATTTGCCGATCTCCTGGTAGACACGGTCCACGTAGGAAGCCAATGCCAGCAGGGCAAGCAGCGGACAGAGCGCGAGGGCGACGGTCCAGTTCATGCCGTTCTCCGCTTGGCGCGAGGCTTCCGATCGTACGGCTGCGTCCGTTCGATCAGACCTGCTTCCAACTTCAGTTCCCGTCGCAACTGGCTTTCTCTGCTTGCCATCTCGCCATTATCGCGCTCGTGATCGAAGCCCGCCAGATGCAGGATGCCATGCAGCGTCAGAATCTTCACCTCATCCGCAACCGTGTGGCCCAGCCGTGCAGCGTTTTCCCGGGCGACGTCCGCTGAAATCGCTACCTCCCCGGCAGCACACCTCGCCTTGCCGTGTTCGGCTTCTATTTCTTCTATGTGAGGCGATGGAAATGACAAAACATCGGTGGCCTTGTCCGCGCCCCGGAAACGGCTGTTGAGAGCACGCAACTCGAAACTGTTCGTCACCAACACATTCACCGTGCCGCGCAAACGGACTAGTCGCCGCACCCGCAACACGAAGCGTTCGAGCGTCGATGCGCTTAACTTCGCGATTTTTCTTCGGAGGATAACCACATTGTTTTCGTTCTTCCGCGAACGCCACACAAAACAAACAGGAGGGCCAATTTCAGCCCTCCCGCGCCATCTAAGATCTTACTCTCCCGAAGCGGGGGATCGGCCATTTGTATCGGTCGCCGCACCTTTCCCCTCTGCGTTCCCCATCCCCGCGCCCGCGGACTCTCCACTTTTTCCGCGTGCCAGCAGCAGCATCTGCTGCTCGGCGACAAGCGTCCGGTGTTCGTCGTAGGCGCGAATAATCCGCTGCACCAGGTGATGTCGCACCACATCGGATTCATCAAAGTGAACAAACGTTAAACCTTCTACTCGCTTCAGAATGTCGATTGCTTCCAGCAAGCCGCTGCGGCGAGCGTTGGGCAAGTCGATCTGCGTAACGTCCCCGGTAATCACGGCCTTCGAGTTGAATCCCAGACGCGTGACGAACATCTTCATCTGCTCCGAAGTAGTGTTCTGCGCTTCGTCGAGGATCACGAACGAATCGTTTAGTGTGCGCCCGCGCATGAATGCGATCGGCGCAATCTCGATGACATTTTTCTCCAGATAGCGGTCAACTTTCTCTGGATCAAGCATGTCATAAAGCGCGTCGTACAGCGGACGCAGATAAGGATCGATCTTGTCCTGCAATGTGCCCGGCAAAAATCCCAGCCGCTCGCCCGCTTCCACCGCCGGACGCGCCAGGATAATTCGGTTCACGCGCTTGGCCAGAAGCGCGGAAATCGCCATGGCCACGGCAAGATAAGTCTTGCCCGTACCTGCCGGGCCAATGCCGAAAACCATGTCGTACTTCTCGATCGCCTCGACGTAGCGCCGCTGATTCACGCTCTTCGGCTGCACCATGCGCCGTCCCAGCGAGCGCTGGCGGCCGGCATCAGCCAGTCCGCGCAAGGTCGCAGTCGAATCCGTCGTCAGCACGCGTAACATGCTGTTGAGATCGCCGTTGTTGAAGCTGTATCCGGATTTCTGAAGGCTCTCATAATCGGCGAACACCTGCTCGGCGCGAGCCACGTCGCGCGCCGCACCTTCCAACTCGATAGCGTTCGATCGCAGGTCTACGGTGATGTTGAGTCCATCTTCCAGCACACGCACATTCTCGTCGCGCGTGCCAAACAAAGTCTCGATGTTGGGGCTAATCCCGATGCTTTTCTTCATTCAGTCTCTTTGACGAAATATGCGGACCGACAAATGGACAAAACATGTGGGACAGTCGCCTCGACTGTCCGCGAAGCGAAGCGAGGCGCGCCGACCACAACTCTCTCAAGGAAATGCAAACACCTCACCCACTTCGCACGCAAAACAGGATTATGCTTCGAGACGGAACCAGACGGGATGCTCATGCCCAGAGGGCAAGTCACTACCATTACGTAAAGCGTACCCCGCGCCGGGGTGAGAGTCAATGCCCGCTTAACCAATGAAGCCAACCGTTTGACCAGTCGGGACTTAGTCTCGTAAAATGATCTATTCGGTACCCACCGGAATATCTCGCTGTACATACAAGAAGGTACGAAGCAGACATGGCTAATCATTTTTCGGCGCTCAAACGCGCCCGTCAGACCACAAAACGCACGGCCACCAATCGCGCCAACACCTCTCGCCTTCGCACCGCGCTGCGCACCCTGCGCGAGACCATCGAAAAGGGCAACAAGCCGGCCGCCGAAAAGACCTATCGTGAGACAGTATCCGCCCTCGACAAGGCCATCCAGAAGGGCACGCTGCACGGGAATACTGCTGCGCGCTACAAGTCCCGACTAGGCGCCCGTGTCAACGCGATGAAGTAGCGGACGGCGCCAAGCCTCGGCGATTTTCAGTAGCCGTTAAGCCGCACCCTGCAGAGCACAAATCACAGATGTGGCAGGAGAAATCCAGTTTGCCGCCGGTGCTCCTCGAAATCCGAGCCGAACTGTGCGCCTAGCATGGCCTCTTCCCTTTTGGCCTTGATCCAAAAGCCCGCAATAATCACGCAGACTCCCACAATGCAGCGCCAACGACCGATCGCGAGAGCGGAGCCAATCGCCGCCAGGTCCAGCCCGGAATAGATCGGGTGCCGCAGGCGCGCGTATGGACCGCTGCGGATGAGTTTGTGATCTTCCTTGATGGTGATTCGTCCACTCCAGTACTGGCCTAGATGCCAGCGCGCCCAAATCGCCAGCGCGATGCCCGCCCAGGTAAGAGCGACTGCAGTGACGCCAATCGCAAAACTCCGCGGGATTATTCTTTGACCCAGGAAGCCGATATCAGCCGAATGCCGAAAGAGCAAAACGAAACCGATAACTTCGAGAAACATGATGCCGTAGCGCGCTGCGAAGGCCTCCCGCTTTTCGGTCGGCTTGGTATTAAGGGCGCTGATCGCCCAGTAGGCAACGAAGGCTATCCACGGGATGTCGATTAGATAGCGCCAGGTCATTTCACTATCCGCGCGAGATCTGAGATCCCACGGAAAGCGGAGATCACTACACCGGCAACTGCTCCTGCATCCATCCGGGAGCTTCGAGCTTCGGCTCAGTCGTCAGATCCATCACCAGCCGTTCCAGCACCATCCGCTTGCTCACGGGATTCGAACGAAGAGCAAGATCGGCCTTTGCTACTAAGCGGATCGAGCGCGTCAAATCGCGGCGTGACTTATAACGCCTGGCCTGCTTGATGATGTCATCGGCCGCGAACGGAGGCACGCGGAAGCCCTGCCACAGCGCGGCCCACAGCATGCGCTGGTCGCGCACGTTGCGCTCCAGAATCACCAGCATCTGACGGAAAGTCTTTGCCAGCATGTAGATGTGTCCGATAGAAGCTTCTTCGCCTTCACCCGAGGAAAGAATCGCGTCCAGCACTTCGAGAGCGCGCACGCGGTCTTTGGAGGAAATGGCGTCGGTCAATTCATACAGCGAGCGCTGCTTCGCCGCCAGCACCATGGTTTCCACGTCGCCCAGCGTGATGCGGTTCCGCGCGCCGACGTAAAGCATCAGCTTCTCGAGTTCGTTGGAGATCATCATCATGTCGCCACCGAGGGCGTCAACCAGTTCACGCGCGCCGTCGGGATCGATCTTCACGCTGCGGCTCGTGCAGTAGTCGGAAATCCAGCGCACCGCTTCGCCTTCTTCCACCCGCGCTAGTTCGACGATGCCGCAGTACTGGCCCATGGTCTCGCGAATCCGCTGGTAACGTTCTTTGTCCTGCATCTCCATGCGGCGAACGTCAGCGGGAATGCTGATGTGATCAGCGACGAACACTAGCAACGCGTCGGGATTCGGGTTCTTGCAATAGTCTTCGATAGCGGCGAGTTTTTCTTCATTCGAGCCGCGGCCAAAAAGACTCTTCACGCCACGCACGAAAAACACCTGGAATGGCGCCATCAGAGAAGGCGTGCGCGCGCGGTCGAGAACTTCGGCTAGGTCATTTTCAGCGAGGTCGAACTCGAACAGACTGAAGTCGCGAAGATCAGCCGGAACCAGGTGTTCGAGAATCGCGTCCCGAAAGCGCTTGCGGAAAAATGCTTCGTCGCCCACAAACACATAGGCCGGACGCAGCTTCCGCGACTCCAGTTCGCTGACAAAGCGCTCGGCCTGGGCAAAAGCCCGCATGAAAAGCTCTCCTCGTCTGACCAACGACTTCTGACCGACGATTAACGACCAACGGCCAACGTCCGTCTCTGAAACTCTACCATCTCAGAAGCCCTCCAGAATGTTGGACACCAGGGTACGGGCAAAATCCTGGGAGAGCCGCCGGAAGGCGGGTGAGTCTTCCTCGAAAAAGCTGACCAGATCCTGCGAAACTTCATACTGCTCGCGAAACAGGTACGAAGGGTTCTGGTAGAGCACCTTGCCCTGCCGATCCGTAAGCGAAACTCTCATGCTCACGACCACCAAGACGCTCGCGGCCTGCCCGGTCGCAGAGTTGTAAGTAAGCGGCGTCGAAGAAGCAGAGATTACGGTGCCTAGCAGCGTGGCGTCAGCACCTTCGCCAGCACTATTGAGAATGTGATAGTGGGTGCGCGTCGTAAACTCGCGCACTACCGACGAAGTCAGCGTCTGTTCGATCCGGTAGGTAGAAGTCTCGTTTACGAACGCGGGCACGGCGATGGTCTTGACGTTTTCCGGGATCTGCGTGGCATGGCCGGCTGTGTGATATCCGCAGCCGCCGCTCGCCACCAGCAACAACAGCCAGGCGGCTCGCCGAAACTTCATTGGATCTTGCCTAACGGGCGGGTCGCGATCATGCTCTCGGCGCATTCCACCGCGGTCGTGGCCGCCACGCGCAGGTTGTCAGAGGCCGCCCACAGCCAGATTCCATTGGGCCGGGCCCGGTCGCTCTTGAGCGAAACCAGAATATTCGCTTGACCTGCCGTATTGACGTTCGTCGGCTGCGACTCGTCTTCCACTCCCGCCAGCGTCACGTGATCTCCGGCAAGGGCATGCGACAAAAGCTCCGTATCCACGACCTGCTCCATCTCCAAGAAAATGGCCATTGCGTGGCCGTGAAACACGGGAGGCTGAAGCAGCATCAGCGCGGGCTGGGGTGCGTCCGCTCCCGCGATCTCTTGATAGTGGCGGCGCACTCGCTCTTCCAGCGACGCCAGCGAAAGCTGCGATTTCGGACCGTAACCCGCAATCATGTTGAAAGCCACCTGCTCATCGAACAAATCCTTCGGCAGCGGCTGGAACGAAAGCAGATTGACGGTTTGCCGGTGCAACTCGTCCATGCCTTTCTGTCCCCGCTCCGACGCAGGCTCGAAAACCGTAGCCACCGCGCTTCGGATGGCGCCCGCCTTGCGCGCCCGCAGCAGCAGCAGGGCCAGAGTCACGGCTGCCGGATGCGCCACCACGCACGGAGCCGGCTCCAGTTCCGGTTGCCACAACTCGCCGCGCTCGCGCTCCACCCAGAGTGAGCGCACATTCGCGCCACCTTCCTCCTCCAACGCGCCGGAAAGATCGATGATCGCACTGCCGGCATCGCGGGCCCGTTGCCAGTTCTTGCGCGTACACTCCGCATCCGCGGCAAAAAAGGTGAAGTCCACGTGGGTAAACTGCTCTGCCCGCACGCTCTGGATGAAGTTGATTTCGTCGCCTGCCGCTTCCAGTTGCCCGATCGACTCGTCGTCGTCAAGCAAGCGAATATCCGCGGCGGGAAAGTTTCGCTCATTGAGCATTTCAGCGACTTCCTTCCCTTTGAGTGTGGCCGCGCCCACGATGGCCGCGCGATAGAGCTTTCCACGCACAGAAGGAGAAAGCAGAGGCGATGCAATTTTAGACGGCGTACTCATGACGTCTGTGAAGCCTCCTTGTAGGCGGGCGGCGGCGGCTGGTTGCGGCGGCGGAACATCCACTGCAACCGCCAGAACACTCCTGAAAACGTATAGAGCAGCGCAACTCCAAACAGCACTGGCTTCGAGAAGAACCAGATGCCCGCGAACAGCGCCCCAAAAAGAATGATCAGCCGGAAGGGATGGCGCGAGCGAAAATCGATGTCCTTGAAGCTGTAAAACCGCCACGTGCTAACCATCAGGTAACCCACCGCGGCCACCATTGCCAGCCACGTCATTGCCTTGTACCAGGAATCGAGCGGCACTCCTGACTGAAAATGAACCACGGCCGCGATCACTCCCGCACCCGCGGGGATGGGCATCCCCACGAAGTATTTCTTCCCCGGCCGACCGGGATTGGAAGGCTCCGGGTTCGACGTGATGTTGAAACGCGCCAACCGGCTGGCTCCGGCCATCAGAAACAGGAACGCGGCAATTGCTCCCAATTGCGTCAGTTTGATGTTCCATTCCCATTCCGTGAGCGCGACCGGTGGCATCAGATGAAATCCCCAAGTCCACGCGAGCATCGCCGGAGCCACGCCGAAGGTGATTACATCCGCCAGCGAATCGAGTTCTTTGCCGAACTCGCTGCTGGTTCCAGTCATACGCGCCACGCGTCCATCGAGGCCATCGAACAAGACGGCGAAGCCAATCGCTTTTGCGGCGTTGTCCAAATGCCAGTAGTTCGCAGTGCTGGCGTGAACAATCTCAAGGATGGCATAGAACCCAGCCGCCATATTCCCCGTGGTAAAGAGCGACGGCAGGATGTACATCCCCTTGCGCATGCGGCGTGGTCCCCGCTCGTCCTGCCTGCGTCTTGGAAGTGGAACTTCCATCACCGCATTCCTTCGCCAGCAGAGTAATGCCCCGCGCTCGCCAATTCGGCCTGCGGCTGCAAGTAAGCCAGCACGCTCGCGCCGCCACGGACCCGGTCGCCGACCTTTACTTGCAGCGCGGCATTGGCGTCGAATAAAACGTCCACCCGGGAACCAAACTTGATTAGCCCCACCCGCTGGCCGCGTTCCAGTCGGTCGCCCACTTTCGGATGGAAGACTATTCTTCGCGCTAGTAATCCGGCGATCTGTTTGAAGACCACTACTTGCCCATCGCCCTCCACGCGGACAATATTCTGTTCATTCAGCTCCGCCGAAGCTTGATTCATGGCATTCAAAAATTTCCCGCGCTGATAGCGCACCTCGCATACTACTCCCGCAATCGGCGACCGGTTCACGTGCACGTCAAAAACACTCAGGAAGATGCTGATGCGGGCCTGCTTCTCTCCACCCACCGTCGCGAATGAAACATCCGTCACCTTGCCATCCGCCGGCGATACCACTGCGCCTGCGGTATTCGGGATCGCACGCTCTGGGTCCCGAAAGAACCAGAGAAAGAACAGCGCAAGCAATAGCGGCAACAAGGCCCAGGCAGGCTGCGCGAACCAGCCCACCAGAACTCCAGCCGCTATAAAAGCCAGCGCGTAGAAATAGCCGTCACGAACCATGGGGAATTAGAGTCCCATTATAAAGCAGAGGTGAGGGCTAGCTCACGATCGATTGGAAAGCGTGTAAGTCTAAATAAAGAAAGGCGCCGAATAGCGCCAGTGGGTAGATACAACAATGTCTGCAGCGGCGGCGGCCGCCTTCAAATGGCCAGGAAATTACGCTACGTGAGTTCCAAACTGCTGCCGATACTGTCGCTCAATCGATTGCATTTGATCCTTGAGCCGCAGCTTCAGCTTCTTGAGGCGAACTTCCTCAAGTTTTTCATCTTCGCTGAGATATCTTTTTTGGGTGAGAGAATCAAGACGAGTGGAATACTGCATATGCTCCTGAGCCAGCTTGCGGAACTCATCGTGGTTGCTCAGGAGAGCGTCATTCGAAGTCTGCATCCAGGCGGACCTCCAATAGGGATTACCAACCCACAACCTACCACAGCCACAAAATCGGTTCAATGCCAAATTCTGGTGCAGTCTCGACATGAAAAGGTCCTTAATAAAGCCTTAGCAGACATAGGATTGCGTCCTCGTCAGGGTTGGAGTAGTAACTCTTGCGTAAACCTGTTTCCTCGAAGCCCAGCTTCCTGTAGAGAGCACGCGCGCTGAGATTCGATTCGCGCACTTCCAGGAATATTTCGCCGCCCTGCCCGGCCCGTGCGTGAGTTACGAAGACGGCCAGCAGAGCGGTAGCCACGCCTCGACGACGTTCACTACCGGCGACGACAATGTTCTCTAACTCCCACTCCGTGTCGACGCGCTGCGCCACCAGGAAGGCAAGGATTCCAGATACTTCGGTATCATCGTAAGCTATCCACGCCAGGCGCTCCGAACGCCGGCGCGCACTTGTGGTCGCGAACAAAGCGTCATACTGCTCTTGTGACCATTGTGCGGCGGAGAGGCTCTCACGCTGTAGAGCAATCATTGCCGGGATGTCGTGGGCTTGCGCCCGTCTGAAACGCAAGTTAGGAACCAGTTCTCTCGAGCATCTCGGCATCGGTGCGGCGAATGTAATTCGCCTCTAATTGCTCAGGCGTTACCGTATCGCCGGATCGAATCTTGCGCCAGCCCAATCGGGCAACATCGGCCGCGGAGATCGGCTCCAGAGTTAACACTGTCAACCCGCCCGTGCCACCCGCTTCGGCAAGACCAGAGTTCGGAGTTACCACGGTCCATCCCTTTGCCTGGACCAGAAATTCGCTTCGCGTAAGGATAAGCTCTCGCGGACCTTGCCCGGGAACAGCCGGGATCTCATACTCCCCCACGTAGACATCACTTCGCCCCGCATCCAGAGCAGCCATAATCTTGCCTTGAGCGCCACTCGCGAAGACGCACACTTCCAGCAGCGACACTGGCGCAATCGCCTTCCCAAACACCTCAGCCAGAGCCTTAACCGCAGCCAATCCGATGCGAAGCCCCGTGAACGACCCCGGCCCGGCAGCCACCGCGAAGGCCCCAATGTCGCTCCTGGTAAATCCGTTTGTGGGAAGCAAATCAGAAATTTGCGGAATAAGTTGCGCCGAGAAAGTGCCGCCAACCAACGGCGCAATCTCGATTACGTCGACGTCGTCGTCATTGCCCGACCTCTCCCCCGCTCGCACCAGCGCGATGCTGCCCTGCTTGCCCGAAGTATCGATAGCGAGAAGAAGCATGAAGAAAAGTAGTTGCTCTATCCGTGATGATCCGTGAAAATCCGTGGCCAGTCTTGCTTTTTACTCTTGCACCAGTTCCAGCAGCACGCCGCCTGTGCTGTTCGGATGCACAAAAACATATTTATGCCCGCCCGCGCCAGTCTTGATCTCCTCCGACACGAGGCGTACGCCGTCTTTCTTCAGCTGCTGAACGGCCGCTGGCAGATCAGGGACCCGCAAACAAACATGGTGCAGCCCTTCGCCGCGCTTGGCGATGAATTTCGCGATCATCGAATCCTCCGAGGTCGCCTCCAGCAGCTCCAGCCGGCTGTTGCCCACTGGAACCATCACCAGCCGCACCTGCTCCTGCTCGACAGTTTCTTCCGGAGAAATACTGAGGCCGAGTTTCTCGTAGATCGCCTTCGCCGCCGCGAGCGACTTCACAGCAATGCCAATGTGATCAATTTGGGCCATCAGCTTTTCCCCGCCTTCGCGGCGATCTCCTCAACCAGCGTGTACGGGTCGCGTTTGTGCTCTGCCACTTCCGCCGCCAGCCGCACCAGGTTGCCATCCGCGAGTTGCGCACGCGCTTTCTCCAGCAGAGTATCGCGCAGCATTTCGATCAGGCGCTCCTGCCAGTTCTCGACGCTCCGGTTCAACGCGAGATTATCTTGCTTCAGATATTCCTCGTAGTCCGCGATGGCACCCGCCAGTTCCTCGATTCCAGCTCCCTGACTGGCAACAGTCTTGACGATCGGCGGCGTCCACCCATCGTGACGCGTCGCCAGCGATTGCAACGTACGAATCTCGCGCTCCACGTTCTCAGCGCCGTCGCGGTCGCTTTTGTTGATCACGAATATGTCGGCAATCTCCATGATTCCGGCTTTGATGGTCTGCACGTCGTCGCCCATGCCCGGCACCAATATCAGAATCGTGACGTCGGCCAGGCGCACAATATCCACTTCATCCTGGCCCACGCCCACTGTCTCGATCATGATGAGGTCGCGCCCCGCAGCATCGAGCACCATGGTTACATCGGCGGTGGTGCGCGCCAGCCCGCCCAAAGATCCGCGCGTCGCCATGCTGCGAATGTAAATCCCCGGATCGGAGAAATGCTCCTGCATGCGGATGCGGTCGCCAAGAATCGCCCCGCCCGTGTAAGGACTGGTCGGGTCGACCGCGACAATACCCACGGTGCGCTTGTCTTTGCGATAGTAGCGGGCAAGCTGATCGACCAGCGTGCTCTTCCCCGCCCCCGGTGGCCCGGTCAGCCCGAGCACACGCGCCTTCCCGCTGTGCGGAAACAACGCCTTCAGCAGCTCGGCCCAACCAGCCGCGCGATTCTCTACAATAGAGATAGCGCGAGCCAGAGCACGAACGTCGCCGGACCGTAGCTGCTCAATCAATGTCTTGATGGGTTGCTTCAAGCGATCAGTGTAAAGCAGAGTGCGAAGAAGAAGAAATCGGCGATGCAGTTGGATAGTGTCTCAGTTTGAATTTTCTGGAGACTAGATAGCAGAGCGTACAATATCGGTGTGCCGGGGTAATGTCTGGTGGAAGTCCAGCCGACCAATCGGAACGACCAGATTGGCGTCGTCTAACTACTTAGGACACCCCGGTTAAATTTCAACTGAAGCGCAACCCCTTAAGATCGGTGAGAGGAGACCATGGCCAACATGGATATGATTCCGCTCAAGCCGGAGCGGAAGGCGCAACTGGAAGAGTACGCCAAACGACGAGGCCAAGAACCTGCGGAGGCTCTTGACGAAGCGCTGGCCGCCTATCTGGAGTGGGAGCGCCAGGACTTCGCAGAAGCGGTCGAGGGCGTCGGACGCGGCTACAAAGACCTAAAAGCCGGGCGCACCCGGCCTGCCACCGAGTTTCTTACGGACCTGCGCCGCAAGCATGACCTTCCGCGTTGAGACAACGGCAGCAGCCGAGCAAGACGCGGATGCGATCCTCGAATGGTTACTCTTGAAACATGCAGGCGAAACAGGCAAACGGTGGTTCCTGGCGCTGCAAGACGCCATCGCGTCGCTTTCTGAATTTCCAGAGCGCTGCCCACTAGCTCCAGAGAATTCGGCCCTCCCGTTTGAAGTTCGCCATCTGCTCTATGGCCGAAAGCCGCACGTGTATCGGATTCTATTCACGATCCGAAGACCAGACCGTGTGCGTTCTGCATATCCGCCACGGTCGCCGTCAACCACTGAGGCACTAACCAACGTCTAATCTTTCAGCAACTGCCGCGCAATCACCAGCCGCTGAATCTCGCTGGTGCCCTCGCCAATCGTGCACAGCTTCACGTCGCGGTAATACTTCTCTGCGGGATAGTCCTTGATGAACCCGTATCCGCCGTGAATCTGCACACCTTCGTTGGCGCATCTTACGGCAACTTCGCTGGCGTAGAGTTTCGCCATCGACGATTCCAGCGTCGTTTTCATGCCAGAATCTTTCATGGACGCCGCCCGCATCGTGAGCAGGCGGGCCGCGTCGATCTCCGTGGCCATGTCGGCCAGCTTCCACTGGATCGCCTGAAACTCCCCAATCGCCTTGCCGAATTGTTTGCGCTCCTTGGAATAGTTCAGCGCGGCCTCATATGCACCCTGCGCCATGCCGAGAGAAAGAGCCGCAATCGAGATGCGGCCGCCATCGAGCACCCGCATCGCGTCGATGAAGCCGTCGCCTTCCTTTCCCAACAGATTCTCCGCCGGAACAACGCAATCTTCAAAAATCATCTCGGCCGTGTCGCTGGCCCGCAAACCCAGCTTGTTTTCTTTCTTGCCGGGACGGAAGCCCTTCGTGTCTTTATCGACGATAAACGCGGACAGCCCATGCGTATTGGCCGCACGATCGGTCACAGCGATCACAACGACTGCATCTGCATAGTGTCCGTTCGTGCAAAACGTCTTGGTTCCGTTCAGCACCCAGTCGCGGCCCTTGCGACGCGCGGTCATGCGGGCGCTGCCTGCGTCTGATCCAGAAGAGGGCTCGGTCAATCCCCACGCGCCAATGAATTCGCCTGTAGCCAGTTTGCTGACGTACTTCTTCTTTTGCGCCTCGTTGCCGGCAAGAAAGATGTGATTGGAACAGAGCGACGTGTGCGCGGCCACAATGATGCCCACCGAGCCATCTACGCGCGACAACTCCTCAACGGCGATGACATATTCCACATAGCCCATGCCTGCGCCGGCATACTCGGCGGGGAAAACCGTTCCCAACAATCCCAGCTTGCCCAGCTCCTTGACGATAGCCAAGGGAAACTCACACGCTTCGTCCCACTTCATGACGTTAGGCGCAATCTCGCGCTCGGCGAACTCGCGTACGCTCTTTTTCAGCTGGTGCTGCTCGTCGCTTAATTGAAAATCCAAGAATCCTCCACCGGCGTCGACCCGGCTTTTTGATTAGAACATAGCGGCAGAGGAGGGAAAAGTTACCTCAGGCGGAGAAAATGTATATTGCGAAAAAGCCTCGTAATCACTGACGATTATGATCACAAACGTCTTCGACCCAACCGACCGGATGGTTTGCCGATAACTACCTGCGGCGGAGTATCGCGCCGTCGCGAGAATCAGCGAGCGACCTCGTCGGCGAGAATGAACCTCTCGAACACGTTGTTCGAGAGCAACCGCCCGCGCGCTGTCAAACAGACAAAATCTCCCGGCTGCTCCATCAGTCCGCACTCCACCAACTCTGTAATCGCGACGCGAGCGGCGTCGATTGCTTCCTCGCCGAATTTCGACGCGAGTTCTCGCGGCTTCACACCTTGCGTCAGCCGCAACCCCAGAAAAAAACTTTCCTCCAAAGCCGCCCGGCGTGAGACCGCGGTGCGCTGCAAGCCTGTCCCGCTCATGTACCGTTCCAGAGAATCCGCAGGGGCGAATCGCACCGCCTCGATTTCCGGAGTCGCGGAAGCCAACATCGAATGCGCATCTACGCCGAAGCCGAAGTAGGGCTGGCGCGTCCAATACTTCAAGTTGTGTCGGGACTCGTAACCCTCGCGCGCGAAGTTGGAAATTTCGTACTGCGCAATCCCGGCCGATTGGAGTCGCTCACAAGCCGCGAGATAAGAATCCACCATTGCTTCTTCATCGGGCACAAAGTGCGCGTGATAACGCGTGCCGCCTGCCAACAGCTCGCGTCCCAGCCGCGAACCTTCGTCTACCTCGAGCATGTAGACGCTCACGTGCGGCGCGCCGGTCGCGATCGCCTCCACCAAAGAGAATTCCCAACTCTCGGCTGTCTGGTGCGGTAATCCAGCAATGAGATCTATGTTGATGTTCGTAATTCCCGCAGCCCGCAACCGGGCAATCTCCTCTAACACAGTCATGCGCGTGTGCAAGCGCCCAACACCTGCCGCCTCCATATCTACGAACGACTGCACTCCGAGACTCACGCGGTTCACACCGCAGCGCAACAGACTCTCGAGCACTGTGGGGGGCAGCGTGCCAGGAGCGCACTCGACTGTGATTTCGGCTGAGGGGTTCACGTCGAATCGGTGCCGCACCGCGTGGAAGATTCGCTCCAGCTGCCCGGTTTCAAGTACGGTCGGCGTCCCTCCCCCCAGATAGATGGAATCGACCGCGCGCTCCATCTGCCCGCCCATCTCCACGGCGACGCGTGGAGCGCTCTCAATGTCGGCGCAAACTCGATCCACATAGCGCTCGAAAACTGCCCGCGAAAACACGTCGGAGGCGAAGTTGCAGTAGCTGCACTTGGTGCGGCAAAACGGAACCGAAATGTAAATGCCAAGCGGCATGTCAGACCATTATCCCACCCGCACAGCTCGCAAACCTTTTCCATCTTCCAGCCGGTCTCGGCCATCGATATGAGGTACGCTGTTACAGGCGCTGCGCGCGCCGCTCACCGCCCGATCGCAAGAATCCGATGGCTCAGGAAGAAGAAGTATTAGGCAAAGCCTATGACAGCCGGCTGATGGCGCGGCTGCTCAAGTATTTGCGTCCCTACCGCTGGCAGGTGGCGATCGCGCTGGCTTCGATTCTCCTGAAATCTTTCGCCGACGTGCTCGGCCCTTATCTCACCAAGGTTGCGATTGATCGTTATCTCGCTCCCAAAGCGGCGCCTACGGCGTCGTCTTCGGGCATCTGGAGTTGGCTCAGCCCGAACGCTATCACTGGCATCGCGCAGATCGCGGCGATCTATGTTGGACTGCTGGTCTTTAGTTTTCTGCTCGAGTTTCTGCAAACCTACTACATGCAGTGGACCGGACAGAAAGTCATGTTCGATCTGCGCCGCCAGATCTTTCGCCACTTGCAGCGGCTGCACGTTGCCTTCTTCGACAAGAACCCCGTCGGCCGCCTGGTGACGCGTGTGACCACTGACGTTGACGCGTTGAATGAGATGTTTACCTCCGGCGTGGTCTCGATCTTTGAGGACCTTTTCGTGCTCGCAGGCATCCTTGGCGTGATGCTGTGCATGAACTGGAAGCTGGCGTTGATCACGTTTGCCGTGCTGCCCTTCATCGTCTTTGCGACCAAGATTTTCCGCGACCGCGTGCGCGATTCCTATCGTCGAATCCGCGTCGCTATCGCTCGCATTAACTCCTACCTTCAGGAACACATTAGCGGCATGGTCGTGCTGCAACTCTTCAATCGCGAGCGCAAGGCCTATAGCCGCTTTGTGGAGATCAATCGCAGCCACATGGACGCGTATAAAGACGCGATCATGGCCTACTCGCTGTACTACCCCGCGATCGACATACTCTCCTCGATAGCGATTGCCTGCGTCATCTGGTTCGGCGGCGGCGACGTCATGCGAAGCATCTCCGTGACCAGCGTCGCCGTGAGCTTCAACTGGAAGACGCTGATCGCATTCCGCCTGGTTCCCGCGGTAGCGACGCTAGGCGTGCTGGTCGCCTTTATCCAGTACGCTCTGCGCTTCTTCCGCCCGATCATGGACTTCAGCGAGAAGTACAACATCCTGCAATCCGCGATGGCAGCGAGCGAACGAATCTTCAAACTGCTGGACACGCCCGTGGAGGTGGTTTCGCCCGCTGTGACGAAGCGCCCCGAAGGTCCTGGCCGCATCGAGTTCGAGCACGTCTGGTTCGCCTATCGGGAAGCGGAAGAAGGCCGTCAAGATCCGGACTGGGTTCTCCGCGATGTAACGTTCGCCATCGAGCCTGGCGAAACCGTAGCCATCGTCGGCCACACTGGAGCCGGCAAGACTACCCTGATCTCTCTGCTGCTGCGTTTTTATGACGTCCAAAAAGGAGTAGTCAGAATCGATGGCGTGGGCGTCAAAGAGATGGACCTCGTTGACCTGCGCAGCCGCTTCGGAGTAGTGCTGCAAGACCCCTTCCTGTTCAGTGGGACGATCGGCGGAAACATTCGGCTAGGAACGAAACGCATAGAAGATGCGGACGTCGAGCAGGCCGCCGAAGACGTGAATCTCGCGGAGTTCATTCGCGCCCTGCCCAAGGGCTTCGATGAAGAAGTGCGCGAGCGCGGCTCCACGCTTTCCACCGGTCAGAAACAACTCATCTCATTCGCTCGCGCTCTGGCGCATGAGCCGAAGATCCTGATTCTCGACGAAGCCACTTCCAGCGTCGATACGGAAACCGAATTCCGCGTACGCGACGCCCTCAACCGCATGGTCGAGGGACGCACGTCGCTGATCATCGCCCATCGTCTCTCGACCGTGCAGCGCGCCGACAAGATCATCGTCATGCACAAAGGCCAGGTTCGCGAAATGGGGACGCACCAGCAACTGCTGGCCCAGCGCGGAATCTACTTCAAGCTTTATCAGCTTCAGTACAAGGACCAGGAAGTGGGTTCGGGGCGGGCATCGCCCGCGAGTTCCGAGGTCACGGCCAGCGCGGATGACTAGGTTGTGGTCGCCTTCCAGACTGGATTGGGCCGCCAGATATCCAGATCAAAAAAATTGCAGATCAAAACCTGTAAAATATCTGGAATCATTAGGCTGCGCGGTTTTGAGTGTGGCGGGATCTAGCTAAAATCCTGCAAACAAACAACTTAGCCGCAAAATATTCCATCCAAAGGACTTAGGCCCTGCGCTGCGGCTAAATGCCACCAAAATTGGCAGCGTGCCTCGCAAAATACTCTATCCATTGGAGTTATCTCATTGCTATTCCTATGTCAAAGAGCCAATCCGTATAGAAATAGGGGCTCAGTTTTGGGAATCGGAGTCAAGACAATTGTGGTGGTTGGCTGTGCACATTGGCGCCTCCGTAGCATCGGCGTCTTGCGAAGCGTCCCATTGCGGTGGCCGGTAGCCTTACAATGCTCTCTTGCGAATTCTGATCTCAGCCGGCGAAGCTTCCGGGGAAATGTATGGGGCGCAGCTGATCGAGGCTTTGCGGCGGGGTGCTGAGGCGCCTGCTGCTCGCTCCCCTCGCTGGACGGGCGAGGCGCCCGTCCCCACACAAGCATCTCAGCCCCCACGGGCGTCACAGCCTGCACAATCATCGCTGATTGAATTCTTTGGCGTTGGTGGGGAGCGCATGCGTGCCGCGGGTTGCGATACCGTCGTTGATGCTAAAGACCTCTCCGTCGTCGGCATTACTGAAATTCTCAGCCATCTGCCGAAGATCTACCGTCTTTACCTGCATCTGATCGCAGAGGCCGACAAGCGCAAGCCCGATCTTGCCATCGTCATCGACTCACCTGCTTTCAACTGGCGCGTGGCGCGGCAGATGAAGAAGCGCGGCATTCCAGTCATTTATTATGTTGCGCCGCAGTTCTGGGCGTGGCGCCAAGGGCGCGTCCGCCTCATCCGCAACTACGTCGATAAAGCGCTGGTGATTTTTCCGTTTGAAGAAAAGTTTTACCGTGACCGCGGAGTGGATGCGACCTTCGTCGGCCATCCCCTGGCGGAACTGCCGCAGCCGGCCAGCGGTCGCGACGATTACGCCACCCAATTTCGTCTCGACCCCGCAAAACAATGGATCACGCTCATGCCCGGCAGCCGCGTCAAAGAAGTACGGATGAACCTGCCCACCATCCTCGAAGCTGCCGCGCAACTCGGCGACGGCTATGAATTTCTGCTGCCGGTCGCGCCCACACTCGAACGCGCATTCCTGCAAAATATTATTGGACCGCGAAACATCACTCTGGTTCCCGAATCTCTGCCCGCGCTCTGGCATTCGCGTGCCGGCATCATCGCCAGCGGCACCGCCACCGTGGAAGCCGCCATGATGCGCACTCCGTTTGTGATGGTCTACCGGGTTTCGCCTCTCACTTACCTTCTGGGTAAACCGCGAGTCAAAGTCCCACGCTTCGCCATGGTGAACCTGATCGCGGGGGAGCAAGTTGTCCCTGAGCTTGTGCAGCACGACTTCACGGCCGCGAACATTGTCGCGGAATTAAGCAAGATCATGCCTGACGGCGCCGCGCGCAATCGCATACTGGAAGGTTTGACCGGGGTGAAAGCCAAACTCCGCGCACCCGGGAGCGTCACCCAGGGCACAGCATCCCATCCGGCAGACCGCGCCGCCGCAATTATTTTGTCGTTTGGGAAACGTGAGCGGCAAATCGTTCATCAGAGAATTGAGAACCCCAGCAGTTAGCCTCAGTGTCCAGGTCTCGCGTCAGACACAATTTCGTAAGGACTAATGTAACTTGGTATATGTGTTGCGTTTATTTAGGCTCTCTACAGCGGAACTGTAGTATGAGTATGAATAAGGATTAGCTTTGACGGGAACAGGCTCGCGCATAAACGGCGCAAACAGAAACCTGCGGTATCCGCTTCGCGCCGCCAAGTGCGTGGTCGTACTGTGGATATTGGCTTCGTGTCTATCGAATCACGCTTTTAGCTTTTCTCAGTCAGTGCCGGCCCAGGCACAGCAAATTCCTGGGTCTGGCGTACAGGAAGCGACAGGGACGCAGGCAGCGCCTGGTGCTGAACAGCCGGGAACCATTAGCGGCACCATCGTTGATCCCGACGGGGCCCTTGTCTCTGATGCAAGAATAATCCTGACCCAGCCAGGCTTGACTTCCGACGGTACCTCGCACAAGGAAACGCGGTCCGATGGCGACGGACATTTTGCTTTTGCAGAGGTAGCCCCGGGGCCATTTCAACTGTCTTTTACAGCCTCCGGTTTTGCACCACAGGAGAAATCTGGGGTTCTTCACGCCGGAGAAGACTACGTTATCCCGCAGATCGCTCTCACGGTTGCCCGCAACACTGTGGATGTGGAAGTGAGACTTCCCCAAGAGCAAGTGGCGGAGGATGAGATCAAGGTTGAGGAGCAGCAGCGGCTGCTGGGAGTCTTTCCGAATTTCTACGTCACGTACATCGCTAACGCGGCCCCGCTCACGACCAAGCTGAAGTTCCAGCTAGCGTGGAAATCGGTCGTAGATCCGGTCTCGTTTGCGATTGTTGGTGGCGTTGCCGGTATTGAGCAGGCCCGAAATTCCTTCAGCGGATACGGACAAGGGGCGCAAGGCTATGCCAAGCGTTATGGCGCTGCTTATGCCGACTTAGTGTCGGGAACGTTTATCGGAAGCGCGATCCTGCCTTCCCTGCTGAAGCAAGACCCCCGTTATTTCTACAAGGGAACCGGCACCTGGAAGTCGAGGTTTCTGTATGCCGTTGCGAATGCGGTCATCTGCAAGGGCGACAACCGGCGCTGGCAGCCGAACTACTCATTTATTATCGGTGACCTCGCCGCCGGCGGTATTTCCAATCTTTACTATCCCTCACAAAATCGAAACGGAGCGGCGCTAACCTTTGAGAATGCGGCGATCGCGGTTGGCTCCGGTGCGATTGGCAACGTAGTTCAGGAATTCTTGCTCCGTAAGCTCACTCCTCACGCTCCCCCTCTAGAGCCGGCTAAACCTTGATATTCAGCGATGCGACCGAATGCAGCCGAAGATGCTAGAGGCTGCGGCGGGAGCTGAAAGCCAGAGGCCGAAAGCCGCCGATCTTGTGCCGCAACCATCTTTTAGGTGAGAATCTTCATCATAGGGAATGGCTAGCCGTTTCCCGGAGACTCTCCTTAATGCAGAATCGCCTTCGGCGCGCTCAGAGCGTCCTGTCGAGTTCCCTCGCCCTGCTGCTATTGGCTTTTGCCGCGATGCCCTCGCGGGCCGCCGAGAAGGTCCACCTGCGGGTTGATGATTATCAAATCGAGGTCGAGCTTACGCCTCATCTCCATTTGATTTCGGGGCGGGCAAAGGTGAAGTTCACGGCACTCTCTGACCTGAACACCGCCGTTTTTGAACTGCACAACGACTTACGCGTCACTCGGGTGCTCGACGACAACGGCCAGCCGCTATCTGCTGAGCGCGTCACTCAGGATTCCACGGTTCGCGTCCCTCTGCCCTCCGGCCTAACCAAGGGCGCTTCCACCACGCTCACCTTCGAATACGAAGGCCCGCTTGAAACCGCTGACAACAGCCCGGTTCCAGGCCTCAAGCTCGCCTACGTTGGGGATGACACCAGCTATCTTTTGTACGCTGGACGGTGGTTCCCGGTGAGCGGCTACGGAATGAACCGTTTCACCTCAACCATCAGCGTCACCGTCCCGGCTCATATGCTCGTAATCGGAAGCGGAAAAGTAACGGTAAGCGATAATCCGCCCTCGAAGAAACCCAATACGAACGGCCTTCCTACCAAGACGTTCACATTCGTCGACGCGAAGCCGAGCTTCCCCGGCACTATTGTCGCGGGCATCTTCCAGGAATACAAAAGCGACGAAGGCGGAATGGACCTGCACGTCTTCTTCAAGCCGACCCATCAGGCGCTGGCCCCGGAGTACACAAGCACCGCGGTCCAGGAGTTCACCTACTTCATCACGCTTTACGGAACTCCGCTGTCGCAAAGGCTCAACGTCGTGGAGATGCCAAACGACACAGTTCCTTACGTCTGGGCGCCGGAGATCGCCGGCCTCGCCAGCCCGTCGATCACGGAGAAAACGAATTACCGCCTGCTGGCCAATGCCATCGCCCATCAGTGGTGGGGAGTTTCAGTAAGCCCGGCCTCGAAAGATGATTGGTGGCTGGTGGATGGCTTCTCGCGCTACTCCGAAGCCATGTATGTGGAGAGTGCCGCTGGTGCGGCTGGCCTTGAAGAAGCCGTGAAGGACATGTCGGTGGGCGCGCTGGCTTACGACACCGTTCCGCTCTCAAGCGTGAGCAAGCTCGATCCCTTTTCCACTGAGTTCCAGTCGCTTGTGACCGATAAGGGAGCGATGATCCTGCACATGCTGCGCTGGGTGCTGGGCGAGGATAAATACAACAAGACGATGCGGGAATTTGCCGAGACCTACGCCGGCAAGTCGGCGAGCATGGACGACTTCCGCACCATCGCCGAAAAATATTACGGCGAGCAACTCACCTGGTTCTTCTCGCAGTGGCTCGATTCCACCGGCGCTCCTGAATTCAAACTGAAATACACCACCTATCGCCTGGGCAACAACAAAGGCTTCCGCGTGACTGGAGAGATTTCCCAGGATCTCGACCTCTTCCGCATGCCGGTCGACCTGCGCATTGACACAGACGGCAAGACGGAAGATAAGAAACTCGAGGTGGCAGGGACCAACTCACCGTTTGCTATTGAAACCTTCGGACGCCCACGGCGCATCACCATCGATCCCGACCATCGCGTTCTCACTAACTCTTCCGACGTGAAGCTTCGTTCCTCAATTCTGCGCGGCATGGCGCTGCAGCAGCAAGGCGACCTCTCCGGTGCGCTCGCCGAATTCAACAAGGCGCTCGACCTCAACAAAAACAGCTCCCTGGCACATTACCGCATCGCGGAAATTTTCTTCCTGCAGAAAAACTATCAGTCCTCGGCCAACTCCTACCGCGCTGCCATCAATGGCAACGGAGAGCCCCGCTGGACCGAGGTATGGAGCCATATTCAGCTGGGCAAGATCTTCGACGTTACCGGCCAGCGTGAGCGCGCCATCAACGAATACCGGCAAGCTATCCAGACCAACGACGATACCTTCGGCGCGCTGGAGGAAGCGCGCAAGTACTTGGCCAAGGCCTATGAGCGGCCCAAGAACAAAGATTAGGAATCGAAACGCAGGAATCGAGGGCAAGACGCGCTTCAGCCAGTTTTTGAGCCGTTTCCCAAAGCTTTGGATTTCTTCCCCCGCACGGGGGTGAACTCCAGAACCTCACATGGCAGGAACTCGCGGGAATGTGCCGCGCCTACGACTGGCCCAGAGGAGCGCCGCCTGTCTCCTGAGAGGCGAGGGATGCACGGCATGAGCCCGATCGCGTCAGCCCATCCGTAAGCTTCCGTGAAATCGAACCGCACCATTTGCAGCGCGTCTTTCTGTGACACGTTCAATTGCGGCTGACTCTGTTGGAGTCGAGTTTGTTGTGATCGATCTTGTTGTGATCGATCTTGTTGTGATTGATCAGCTATGCCAACCCTGCCGCGCAATTGCTGAATGCGCGCCACCGCCCGGTCAAGCACACGCGCGATCTCGGCCCCGCCATCGTTCTTGCGTCCTTCTTTCTTGCGTCCTTCCTGCAATCGTTGCCGCGCATCTTCGACCGAAAACCAGGTGCGGTCGCGTTTGGATTCCTGCGGAGGACTGAGCCGTAACACCTCGCAGAGATAAGCGCTGACGGCGATTCCCTTTGCGCCGGTCTTCGAAGCACGATTCTCTCCATGACCCTGCTTACGGCGATAGCGCGCGAATGAGGTTTCCTCGATCCGGCCATGAACTCCCGCTTCCTCAAACGCCTCCAGCGCCGCCGCCTGAGCGTGGGTCAGCCCCGGTTCCGCGCTGCCCTTGGGAAAAGTCCAGCGCCTGCCGTCGTGGGTTCGAACCAGCAGAAACTCGATGGCGTCGTTGCCGGCGTCGTCGCGAAACCGGTAGCAAACGGCGGCGACCTGCTCGCATGCGCACAGTTTGCGAAGCTGCGACAGTTGTACGAACCGGTCCGATGGCCGACCCTTCATGGCAGTTACGCTCATCGCATCAGAGTGCACGATGCGGTGCGCGTCTGCCTAGAGCACAGCTTGGTTCTCGCATGCTGAAAAGAGATTTCCGCGGGAATCTTTCTACGCACTTGCGCGCCGCGACTCTGCGGAGACAATACTCATAGCTTGTTGAGCTGCAATCCGCCACAGGGGATCGACCTTGGAAAACGTGCGTTGTCTTCGCTGTAACTGCGAACTCGAGCCCGGACACAAATCGGTTGCCCTTTACATGTTCGCGCAGACCGTGGGAATCAAGCCGCGCCAGAAGTCGACGGCGCATCGCATTTCATTCTGTCCGCAATGCTCAGTATCCCTGGCTATGGGCCCGCCGCCCGAGGGCGCTCTCAACCTGGCCGCATGGGACATGATTCGCGATCTGGTTGGCTCAGACCCCGCCCTGAACCAGGCTGCATGGCAAAGTCTGAGCGGAATCTTAGCCTTCGCTTGTTTGGGAGCGGAGGACTCGTCCGCCCTGCCGGCAACCGGCACCGACGGCATTCCTCATTCGGCGCGGGGGGCGACGCAACCCACAGGATATTTTGAGTTCTGACCGTCTAAGGCGGTTAGCCACGCAAAATCGAATCGAAATCACGCGGCTTCAATCCATCCGCAGCTAACCTTTTTTGCCCTCCCGCGGTCTAAAGGAGTAACGCAGCAAGGGAACTTCGCAGGACCCGGCTGCGTATTACTGATCAGTTGCTTGTACGGAAACGGCCGGGCGGGATTGAGACCCCTCGCCTGAACGTCGCCCGGAACCCCCACGCACCTCCCCGGAGGCGTGGGGGTATATCTCATGCGCATACTTCTCGACATCGTCCGGCAATCGCTCTCCACGCTGTGGGCGCACAAGCTGCGCTCTTTCCTAACCATGTTCGGAATCGCCTGGGGCGTGGGCTCTCTGTTGCTCTTGGTAGGTTTGGGAGAAGGCTTTCGGAGCGGACAGGAAAGACAGCTCCGGACTCTGGGACAAAACATAATGTTCATGTTTCCCGGACGCATCCCGGCGGTCGAGGGCAGCACACAATCCGGGCAAACTTATTACTTCACCTACGCCGACTATTCCGCGATTCGCCAGCAGGCAAAATTTGTCGGGGCTGTGTCTGCTGTGCTGAATCGTGAAGACATCCGCGCGGTCAGCGATTACGGTTCGACCAACGGCCAGGTCTTCGGTGTGGCCTCCGATTACAACCAGATTCGCAACGTTCCCATCAGCCCTGGCCGCTGGTTCAATGATGAAGACAATGCCGAGCGCCGCCGCGTCGCCGTGGTGGGATGGGAAATGCTGAAGAACATGTTTCCGGGCCGCCCTGCCGTAGGCTCGACGATTCTTCTAAACGGGATCAGTTTTGATGTGATCGGCGTGGTCGATAAGGTGGGCCGCGATGGCAATAACGGCACTAACTCGCGCATCTTCATCCCCATCGAAACCATGCGCAATCTGTTTCGTCTGACTAAGGCAAACTCCGAGGATGCCATTTCTTTTATCAACTACGCACCCATCCGCAAAGACCTTCATATCGAGGCGAAGAACGAAATTCACCAGATCATCGCCAGCCGCCACGGCTTCGACCCAAAACTCGAAGATGCCTTCGAAGACTGGGACACCATCGAAAACATGCAGCGTGTGGCGAAGATTTTTGACTCCATGGATTGGTTCCTGGGCGTGGTTGGCGTGGTGACCCTTGGACTAGGCGCCATCGGGATCATCAACATCATGCTGGTCTCGGTGAGTGAGCGCACCAAGGAAATCGGACTGCGCAAAGCTCTGGGCGCAACGCATAAAAACATTCTTACGCAGTTCTTTGTCGAAGGAGCTTTTCTGACGGCCTTCAGTGGTGGCATTGGCCTAGCTCTGGCCACGGGCTTTGTCACGCTGCTGGCCATGTTGCCGGCGCCGGAAGGTTTTGATACGCCGCGGATTATTCCAGCGTCGGCGCTGGCCGCAATCGGTTCGCTCGCAATAGCAGGAATTTCCGCCGGCCTCTACCCCGCGCGCAAAGCCGCGCTAATGGAGCCGGTAGAAGCGTTGAGGCAGGAATAATGATCGTCGATCTCGCCAGCCAGGCCTACAACGCGCTCCGGCACAATCGCCGCCGCAGCGTGTTGACCATGCTTGGCATGGCCTGGGGCATCGCCACGGTCGTTTTGCTGCTGGCTTACGGATCTGGGTTCGAGCGCGGCCTTTGGGTCGCATTTCGTTCTTTCGGAACGAATCTCGTTTTTATCTTCCCGGGCCGAACCGAATTGCAGGCAGGTGGAACCAAAGCCGGCGCCGAGGTCAAGCTAACCGTCGATGATCTGGATTACATCCGCGATGAAGTGCCTCTGCTCAAGCACGTCTCTCCGGAGGTTGAAAAGCAAAGCCTCGTGGCCTACGGCACGCGCAGCGCGACTTACGGCGTCAGCGGCGTCTATGCTTCGTACGGCCGCATGCGCCGTCTGGATACCTCCGAGGGCAGTTTTTTCAGCGAGTCCGACGACTTCACCCACACCCGCGTGGCCATCATTGGATCGGACGTGAGAAAAAAGCTTTTCTCCGGACAAGACGCCTTGGGCGAAAGCATTCGCCTCGACGGCATTTCTTATCAGGTCATCGGAGTGCTCAGGCATCAGGTGCAAAACGGTGATGACAATATCAATGGCCACGTCTACGTCCCGTTCAGCGCTATGAGCGACCTGGCCAATACCTATTATCTGAATTCCATCGTGATGGAATACGAAGGCGATCACGCCAAAGTAGTGACGGGGGTGCGCAACTCAATGGCGTTCCACCACAATTTCGATCCCAAGGACCGTCGCGCAATTTTCGTCTTCGATGTCTTCGCCGACCTGCTCGATCTGCAAGTCATCAGCACCGGCATCAAGATCCTGCTCGGCTTCATCGGATTGCTCACGCTCGGAATCGGGGGCGTCGGCCTGATGAATATCATGCTGGTCTCAGTGACCCAGCGCACGCGCGAAATCGGCGTGGAAAAGGCGCTGGGCGCGCATCGCTGGCACATCCTGTTCCAGTTCCTCACCGAAGCTCTCGTGATCACGGCTCTGGGTGGCCTGCTCGGCGTGTTGCTGGCCTATCTGGTGTCCTGGAGCGTAGGCTCGCTCACGCTGTGGAGCGCGTTTGAAGAAAACGCCGGCGAAGGCGACATCCATCTCTACATTGACGCCGCGACGCTGATCTGGTCGACGGCGATACTCAGCTTCGTAGGAATCATCAGCGGCATGTTGCCGGCGATCAAGGCCGCGAGACTGAATCCCATCGAAGCCCTGCGGTACGAGTAGCGTGGAAGCAGCGCCAGCGTCCCGCCAGCTGTTGTGAGAGGGTCTCACACTCGCGGCGGCCTAACGTGCTTTACAATCCACCTGTGCCCGAAACCACTGCTACGCGCCTGGACCGAGTCCTCGCCCAACTGCGCCTCTATGAGCATCCTCTACTGAACTTTTCCGCGCGCTCTAAAGGCGAAGGCGTGGAAGTGATCATCAAATTCCAAGACGCATCCGTCCCGGTCCATACTTATTACTTCGATCTGCACCCTCGCGACCTCGACCACCCGCAGTTCGAATGGAGCTTCCAGCGCCAGCTTTACGACGCATTGCACGATTATTTCTGCGAAATGTTCATACGCACCCCGCAGGACCGCGCCGACCGCAGCCGGAAGGGATTGTGAATTTGCTTTGGCAAGAAATCGAGAAAGAGATTCGCGAACGCGGCCCCATCCCCTTCTCGCGCTACATGGAGCTCTGCCTTTACCATCCCGAACTCGGTTACTATTCGCGCCACGCGCAGCAGTTCGGCAAGGCCGGCGATTTCTACACCTCGAGCGATGTCCACAAAGTCTTCGGCCGTCTTCTTGCTCGGCAGTTCGACGAAATGTGGCGGGCCCTGGGATCGCCGAGGCAAATCAATCTCATTGAACTCGGCCCCGGCCGCGGTTTGTTGGCGCAAGATGTGCTTGACTGGTCGGAAAAGAAGTTTCCAGATTTCTTCCACGCGCTGCGCTACGTTCTCGTCGAAAGCTCGGCCGCTCTGCGCGAACGGATCGGAGAGACTCTGGGACAGTACCTTCAATCCGGAAAAGCCGTACTCAATGCGCTCTATCTGCCGAACGAAGCGTCCACCGCTGACACCATCGTCTTCGCCAACGAGTTCTTCGACGCGCTGCCGGCCGAAATCCTAAGTTCGAAGGGCTCCCTGCGCATCGACGTACGCGACGGCCGCTTCGTCGAAACATGGGCAAAGCCTTCGCCCGAGGAACTCGAATTCCTCGACCGCCACTCGGTCCATCCCGAGCCGCGCGAACGCATCGAAGCGCCTCTGGTCGCGCAACAATTCATGGATCGCATTGCTGCCAACATCCGGAGTGGATTTATTATCTGTATCGACTACGGCTACACTCGCGAAGAGCAGCTCGCGGGGCGTCATCGTGGAACGCTGAAAGCTATTCGCCAGCATTCCATCAGCGCCAACCCCTACGAAGCGCCCGGCGAACAGGACATCACTGCCGATGTGAACTTCACCGCGCTCGCCGCCGCCGCGGAAAAACGTAGCATGCGAGCGCACAAACTCATCACGCAATCCCAATTTCTGATGGGCATCGGCGAGGCAAACCAATTTGCCGACGCCTTCGAAGAGTGCTGCCTACAGCAGGAGAGAGCTAAAGTCGCGCTGCAACTTAAGCATCTGGTCACGCCCGCGGGCATGGGCGAAAGCTTTCAGGTGCTGATTGCCAGTAAGGGAGTGCAGGAAAGAGTCGGGGCGATATCAGGTTTGAACTTTGGCCGCAAGAGTTAGCACCACGATTCATGTAGAAACAGCCACGGGTCACGCCTAGGCGAAAGTCCGGCGGCGCGATGATGAAACCAACACTATCGAGCAACCGGAGGGAGCGCCTCTTTCTTCGCCGCGACCTCCGGATACTCATACACTCCACGCCCCGACTTTCTTCCCAACCGTCCCGCCTTCACGTATTGCACGAGCAGTGGCGCGGGACGATATTTCTCTCCCAGCGACTTGTGCAGATACTCAAGAATATTCAGCCTCGTGTCGAGCCCCACCAGATCGACGAGTTCGAATGGACCCATGGGATGATTGAGTCCCAGCTTGAGAGCTTTATCAATGTCCGCAGCCGAGGCAATTCCCTCTTGCAGCATGTAGAACGCCTCGTTGCCGATCATCGCGTTAATGCGGCTGGTGATGAAGCCGGGCGATTCCCTTATCACCACGACTTCCTTGCCCATGCGCTTGCCTACTTCGACGGCAGTGGCAAGCGAGTCGTCATCGGTCTCCAAAGCCCGCACCACTTCGAGCAGCTTCATCTTGTGCACGGGATTGAAGAAGTGCATGCCGACGCACTTCTTCGCACGGTAAGTCACGCTCGAAATTTCCGTGATGCTGAGAGAAGAGGTGTTCGACGCCAGAATCGTTGTGGGACGACAGATTTTATCGAGCAGAGTGAAAATCTCAATCTTCGACTCCATCTCCTCCGGGACCGCTTCAATCACCAGATCGGCCTCGCGCGCGGCTTCTTCCACCGAGCCCGCATATTCCAGCCGCTGGAAGGCCGCGTCGGCGTCCGGCGACGACACCTTCCCCAACTCGACCGCCTTGTCGAGATTTGCCCGGATTTCGCTTTCCGCTCGCCGCAGCGCCGCCGGCAACAGGTCTTCTAGAATGGTGCGGTAGCCGCCGATCGCCGCAGCGTGGGCAATGCCGCGGCCCATAATGCCGGCGCCAATCACCGCGACGGTTTTCACACGCGACACTACGGGCCCACCTTTTCGAGATCGGCAATCGCGGCTTTAATTGCACCTCCGGCAGCGCGCAGGGATTCCGCCAGACGCAGACGTTCCTCGGTGTTCATGTTGGGAATGTAAATGCAAATGCGGCGCAACGTCGTCGTAATGTCTTCCACGTAATTCATCGCGCGGATCAGTTCACCAGATACGGGCATGAGTGCTCCTGTATGTTTGTCAGCTTGTCCGGCTGACTCTGACGGCTACTTGCGGGTTCCGGTGTCAACCAAAACGTCGCCGTCCGACCTTCTATTCTGGACGTGTCTGCGAATTTAGTAAAGGCGGGTACTCAGTCTTTGCGGCACGCTGACATTTATGTGAGACCGTCGTGCGTAGGCAGGAGCACTCGGAGCTAGCGAATCAGCATGTCGAGCTGGCGCACATCCAGGCCGGCTTGACGATAATACTTCCGGCACAGTTCCAGGACGCTGAATCCGTCTTCGTAGGCTGCGAAGCAACCATCCGCCGGCTTGTCCAGATAAATCAAGCCGCCTCCAACCACGAAGAGCGCAACCATCGGTTCTGGTGAGTCCTCAGTGACTACCAGCGTGTGGGCCTCGCCTGCGGGCTCGTAGATGAACGTCCCAGGCTTTGCAACCCAGTCGTGTTCCAGATATCGCCAGTAACCGCGCAGAGTGTAGCCGTGAACGGTGCCAACGTGATAGTGAGTTCCTATCCTGGAGCCGGGGAGGCCTTTGAGCACGACGCTGAATCCTCCGGTCGTAACGTTAAAGTGGCAAGGCTGGAACCAGACGCCGTCTGCGTAAGGAACCCACAGCCGGTCGTCTTCCAGGTTGATGTTGGTGATGAAATGGTCGCGGCTCCTTTGGTCGCGGTCGAGGCCGTCGGTGAAACTGGAAAAAGTTGCAATTGGCATATTTTCTCCCCGGGTCTTGAGTCGGCGTTTAAGCTTACGCGGAAGCGCCTATAATCTCTATTGATTCTTTTAATGGGCCCTCAGAGCTTGCCAGGAATCTAAAGCACATGGCAGATAAACCATTAAAACGCTATATTTTCGCGAGCGATTTCGATCAGACGCTCACCTTCAACGACTCCGGCTATGTGCTGGCTGAATTGGTCGGCATTCCTACTGCGGAGTTCGAACGCAAAGCCAAAGGCATGGCGAAGATCAACCTGGTGCAGCAAGGAGCGGAACTCGCCTACCTGCTGCTCCATGATCCGGAGTTCAAAGCTAAGGTGCGGAAGGAACATCTCCACGAAGTAGGCAAGCGCATCCGTCTCAAAGGGGACATCAAACTTCTTTACCAGATTCTCGAAAAGGGTATGGACGGATATGTCTTCGACTTTTACGTTCTATCGGCCGCACCGGTCGAAGTGATTTACTCGGCCCTCGAAGGCATTGTTCCCGAGGACCACATTTACGGCACTGAGTTCCGCTACAAGCCTAACGGCGAAATCGACACGATCGTTCGTGCCACGGCAGGTTATGGCAAGGTCGCGGTGCTCAACCAGTTGCTCGCCGAGCACGTCATGGGACCCGATCACGTCATTTATTCCGGGGATGGCAGCTCCGATATTCACGTGATGCTGCAACTCAACGCGCGAGACGGCCTGACCATCGCAGTCTCGGAGTCACCCCACATTTCGCAAATTGCGAAGCGCACGGTGCTGAGCACAAGCGCTCTGGCGGTGCTGGCGCCGATTCTCGAAGAAATCGCCGGATGGCAGCATGCCCGCATTCGCAGCTTCTTCGAGGCCAATGGCATGCTCATCCAGGAGTGGGAGCGGGTTCGAACGGACTGGCTCACGGTGCGTCCTGCGATCCCAGAGCCATCAGAGCCGGTGAGCGTGGAGTAACCGGAAACTCATGCTGCGCGATAAAAACCTGATTCCGCTTTCCCACCAGCACCAGCGCGCCCTCGCTCTGTGCGTACGCATCGATCGCGCCCAGCCCATCCCTGTCAGGGACCTTGAATCCTGGCAGGCGGAGGTCGAGCAACACTTCGAGCAGGAAATCAAGATTCACTTTGCTGCCGAAGAACAAGCGCTGTTCCCCGCCGCTCGGGGCTTCCCCGAATTAGTCCCGCTGGTGAAAGAGCTAGTCGCCGATCATGCTGCGCTCCGCGAATGTTTTGCTCAGGCGGAGGCGCGCAGCATGTCCGCCGAAAGCTTGCCGGCGTTCGCGCAACAACTCTCCCAGCATATTCGCAAAGAGGAACGCCAACTCTTCGAGCGTCTGCAGCAGTTGATGAACGAAAAATATCTCGCGGATCTTGGGACCAGACTGGAAGACGCGCTCAAGGACGCCACTGAGTCCTGCATCCTGACGAATGAGGTAACGAGGCTAAGGGCAAAGAAATAGCTCCCCACTGACCACTGCTCTTACGTCTCCAACCGATACCGCGTCTCCGCCAGTGCGAACAGTTTGCGCCAGAGCAGGCGATTCACCGTCACCACGGTCGCAGCCATCATGATGGTCGCAGCCAGCAGCAGGTGGAAATCGCCACTGTCGGTCGCCTGCTGGATGGTCGCGCCCAGCCCGGTTGTGGTGTAAATCTGTCCTTTGAAATGAAAATACTCGGCCACAATGCTGGCGTTCCACGCGCCGCCCGAGGCCGTCACCATTCCCGTCACCAGATAAGGAAAAATTCCCGGCAGAATCAGCTTCTTCCAGCGCTCGATACCGCGCATGCGAAAGACCGAGCAGCATTCCTTCAAATCGGTCGGAATGGCCATCGCACCAGCGATCACGTTGAACAGCACATACCACTGCGTGCCGAGCAGGAGTACGACAATCGACGCAATCCCAAGTCCCCCTCCCAAACGAATCAGTAGCAGAAGGATAACGGGCAGCAACGCCGTCGCCGGCACAGAAGCTGCAATCTGCGCCAGCGGTTGTGCGATTCGCGCCAATCGAGGATTCAGGCCGATCGCCACGCCTACCGGAATTGTCCACAGAGCAGCCAGCAACAAGGCAAGATTCACGCGCAAGAAAGTCGCACCCAGGCCGCGCGCCGTCTCGTGCAATTCAGACTTGCCAAGTCCGCTAAGTATGATTGCGACCCGGACCACGGCATAGCCAATGCAAGCGAGTGTCACCACCGCCAGTGCGCGCACGAGCCACTCCCGCCACGCCGGCGCGGGTTCTTCTGGAGCCTCTTCGGAGTGCTTCTTTGCAAAATACAGAAGCAGACGTTCTCCCAGCGGCCGCAACGTCTTCTCGCGAATCTTCGCGAGACCGCGGGAATGCTGCACCAGATTCAGCACCCACGACCGCGGCGCATCGGTGCTTTCCACCTGCTCCACTTTGAACTTCTCCGCCCACGCAATCACTGGCCGCCATATAAATTGATCGAGCAGCACAATGAGCAGGACCATGGTGGCAACGCCCCACGACACTGAAGTCATGTCACCCGCGCTGGCCGCGGTCTGCAGATACGAGCCCAATCCGGGCAGACGAAAATCGCGCTGCCCCAGCACGAACATTTCACACACCATCAACGCGAACCATCCCCCCGCCACCGACATCATCGAATTCCACACCAGACCGATCGCCGAAGACGGCAACTCCAATTGGGTGAAGCGCTGCCACGGGCTGAAGCGGTAAATCGTCGCAGCCTCACGCATCTCGTTCGGAATGCCCTTCAGCGAGGCATAAAAGCTGAAAGTCATATTCCATACCTGGCTGGTAAAGATGAGAAGGATCGTCCCCAGCTCCACTCCGAGTTGCCTACCGGGAAAAAGCGCGACCATGGCCAGCATCACGGGAGGAAGAAAGCTGAGCACGGGAATCGACTGGAGCACGTCCAGCAGCGGAACCAGAAAGCGTTCGGCACGGGCGTTATAGGCGGCCACATAGCCGTAAACCAGCGCGAACGCCAAGCTCAAGATGTAGGCGATGGTAATCCTCAACAGCGAATATCCCGCATAGGCCGGCAGCGCCCACACGCTGCGCGAAATCTCGACGGTCGGCTTGAAGGGCCCAAGCCAACTGCGGCCCACGCTCGCCACGCCGTAAAAGATCGCAAGCCCGGCCGCGAACATGATGACATCGGGCAGGCGGGATGTTTCAATGCTCGGCAATTGCGACCACAGCCGGTACGCCGAGAATCCGCGCCAGGTGATCCTCTTCTTCATGCGATGGCTTTCCCCGATCAGCCTTTGAGCGTGGGACTTGATTTCTGGCTTTCATCCGGGGGCCGCGCCGGCGTCGACTCCGCGGGTGCCGTAGCCACCGCGGCTACCTCGCCTTGGGCTACCTCAGTTTGCACCAGCCGGCCGCTGTCACGGTCGTAATCGAAAATCTCCGCGTAGCGGCCCCAGTTCATTGCAGTCTCGAACTGCCGCTTCACTTCATCCTCGGAGAAGTGCTCGTCGAGAATGTCGCGAAAAAAATCGTCAGCGATGGAATGGTCCGACTTCCGCTTCAGAATGCTGTCGATCTGCTTGAGGATGGTAACGTGTTCCAGCGCGGCCTGACGGAACAGAACTTTGCGAGTCTGAATGTCGGCGTCAGCGAACTCCCCTCCCTGCTTTGAGAGTTGCACATCGCCCTCCTTCAGCCACGCGAAACCCAGCAACTGGCAGGCCTCCAGGATCGGCAACAGGTCCTCGACGTCCATCACCAGCTCCTCGCTTAGACGAAACAGGTCCTCACGTCCACCGCGGTCGTGCAGCAGTTCGATCAGGCCGGCGATCCCGCCCACGCGGGCGTGCGGTAGCATCTGATATTTGCTCACTCGCACCGGCGCTTGCCCTTTCTTCAACCCTCCCGGCGGCACCACGATTTCCCCCGTGCTCTCCGGATCAGGCAGCGAGTGTTCGACGTCCGGCTCCGTCATGATTTTGTAGATGTAATCCACAAGCTCCACAAAACGCGGGGACTTGCGATCACGAGGATGCGACAGGCGCACGTTGAAATCCGCGCGGATACGCGCCGGATGTCTGCCCAGCACGACGATGCGGTCGGCCAGGATCACCGCCTCCTCAATGTTGTGGGTCACGATGAAGATGGCGGTCGTAGGCATCTTCTTATTGAGCCACAGCTCCAACAGTTCGCCGCGCAGGTTCTCCGCCGTGAGCACATCGAGCGCAGAAAACGGTTCATCCATGAAAAGCACTTCCGGCTCCACCACCAGCGCTCGCGCAAAGCCCACGCGTTGCTTCATGCCGCCGGAAAGCTCCTTGGGATAGGCCGTTTCGAAACCGTCGAGGCCCACCGTATCCAACGTGCGTAGCGCGCGTTTGCGGCGCTCGACCGCAGGTACGCCTTGCGCTTCGAGCGGCGCCTCCACGTTCTCCAGCACTGTAAGCCAGGGAAACAGCGCGAAACTTTGGAAGACGATCGCCACATTAGGCGATTCACCGCCCAGTGGCTTGCCGTGCCAGAACAGCGCTCCCGACGTAGGCTGCGAAAGACCGCTCAGAATGCGCAACAGCGTGGATTTACCGCAGCCGGAAGCGCCCAGTAGAGCAATGATTTTCCCCGGCTCGATAGTGAAGTCCGTCAGCCCAACCACCTGGATGCGCGTTCCGTCGGGCTGGGGATACGACTTCTCGATCGCCCGCGCTTCGATAATGGGTTCCGTCGGCAAAAAAACTCTCCGTAACCTCTATACACGATTCAAGGCAATGCGCAAAGCATGTGCGTCTCTTTAACACTGTATTCACAATCAGGCAGCCCCGGCACCCGCCGGCGCGTCATGGCAGCTATAGTTTCAAGCGGCGAAGTTTTCATCCATCAGGATAGGAAAGGGTTGAGGCAAGCGATCCGTCATCTCGGCGAGACGCGCAAGCTTGCCAACTAATTCAGCGGAGAACTGTCCCTGAGCAAAACGCCACCTCCAGTTTCCGCCGTGCAGGCTCGGAGTGTTCATGCGGGCTTCGCTGCCCAGGCCCAGCACATCCTGCAGCGGAACCAGAGCAAGATCAGCCGGCGATGTCTGCGCCGCGCGGATGAAAGCCCAATGAATCCCATCATCAGGGCGACCGAGATAGGCCTCTACGTTGCGGCGCTCCTCCTCGGAAGCTCCGGAGTGGAACCATCCTACGGTGGTATCATTGTCATGCGTTCCGGTGTAGATGACTTTCCCGGCGGCGCGATGAGGCAAATATATGTGCGCGCCTTCATCGCCAAAGCCGAACTGCAGCACAGCCATCCCCGGAATCTGCAAGCGGTCTCGCAAAGCATTGACCGCCGGCGTGATGTAGCCCAGATCTTCCGCAAAGAATGGCAACCCTCCAAGGTCCTCGCGCAACTTGTGGAACAGGTCGTCTCGCGGCCCATCTACCCAGCGACCGTTGATCGCGGTCGGATCGCCCGCGGGAATCTCCCAGAACTGGTCGTACCCGCGAAAATGATCGAGCCGGATGTAATCGCAGTTGCGTGTTGCCCAGCGCATTCGCTCCACCCACCACTGATAACCCTCGGCCTTCATCACATCCCAGCGGTAAAGAGGATTGCCCCAGCGCTGCCCGGTTTTGCTGAAGAAATCAGGCGGCACGCCGGAGACGACGTCCGGCTCTAGATTTTCATTGAGCCGGAAGAGTTCGCGGTGCATCCAAACGTCGGCGCTATCATAGTTCACGAAGATGGCAACGTCCCCCACGATGCGAATCGAGCGCTCGGAGCAATATCGCCGCAAGGCCTGCCACTGTTCGTAAAAGGCGAACTGCAAGGCGCTGCGAATTTTCAGATCGATTGCCAGATCCTTACGCGCCTGCGCAAGCGCGGCCGGTTCAGCATGCGCCAATTCTGGCGACCAGTCGTTCCAGCTCGCCAGCTTGTGTTGGGCACGGAGCGCATCGAACAAGACAAAATCATCGAGCCACCACGCGTTCTCGGAGCAGAACTGGTCAAAGCGGTGATGCGCTTCTGCGGAAGCGGAACTAACAAAACTGCGTCCCGCTTCGAACAGCAGGGGCATCTTCGCAGCGAAGACCTGGTCGTACTCAACCGCGCCGGACTCGGAAGATACGGACGAAGCAGCTGACGAGGAGGTTGCAGGGGCCGCCGCAGAAAGCTTGGCCGCATCGATCCAACCGTGGCTGACCAACCGTTCCAGACTAATCAGCAGGGGGTTGCCGGCAAACGCGGAGATGGAAGAATAAGGCGAATTGCCGTAACCGAGCGGACCCAGCGGCAGAACCTGCCAGAGTCCCTGACGAGCGGCGGCGAGGGAATCGACAAACTGATAAGCGGCCGGACCAAAATCACCGATGCCGCCGCGCGAAGGCAACGACGTGGGATGCAACAGAATTCCTGCGACGCGCGGAAACGGCATGCAACTTGGTCTACCCCGGCCCCGTCAAAATGTGCTCTGCTTGCCTGGAGGAACGCTATTCTACATTCCTGATTCGCTTTCCGCATGGGTCAGCGCTTTCAATTCATCCTGGTTAATTTTGATCTTGCCCGACTTCTCCATCTGTTCGCGGACGTTGGCCACAAACAGGGCGAAAAGTTCCTGCTGCTGGTTCTGCAGCAACTGCTCCCGAATCTGGTCGCGCTTGGCGGCAAAGTCCGCGTCCGTGGGAGCTTGCACTTCAAGAAGTGAAATCACCGCCGCGGTGGCTCCGCTGTTGATCGGCCCGCTGATGTCTCTCGGCTTCATGGTGAAGGCAACCGAGGCCGGTCCGCTCATCGAGCCGATATCCGGAACCTGGCCGTCGGGCAACACGAAGTCGCTCGTCTTTACCGTCGCGCCCAGCTCTTTTGCCGCCTTGGTTAAATCATGTTCAGCCTTGGCGCGGTCGGAAAGCTCCTGGGTCTTCTGAGCCAGGAGAGCGCTCGAGCGCTGGTTCTTGAATTCCGTTTCGACCCTGGCGCGAATCTCGTCGAAGGTGGGCGTCGCCGGCGGCTTTACCGCCAGCAGTTGGAAAACCGCGAAGCCCTGCGAGGTCGAAGCCATCTCCGGCGGCGACTTCTCCGCGGTGGTGAAGACTGCGTCCATAAACTGCGGCGCGGGCCCCAATCCCGGCACAACATCCCTCCGGCCGAAGAAGTCTGAAGTCACCACGGACGCGCCCTTCGGCGCCGCCGCGGCGTCCAACCCCTGCGTCTTCGCCTGCGCCAGCAAGTCTTCCGCCTGCTTCTGCGCGATTTCCTGCGTCTTCTGCTGCTTCAGGACGGGCTCGATTTCGCCCTTCACCTCATCGAGCGTCTTCATGTGCGCATCCTGCTTGTCGTCGACGCGAATAATGTGGAAACCGTAGCTGCTCTTCACCAGGTCGCTCATCTGCCCCTTGGGCAGCGAAAACGCGGCCTTCTCAAACTCCGGAACCGTCCGCCCCTTCCCGATCCATCCCAGCGATCCGCCTTCCTTAGCGCTCCCCGGATCTTCGGAATACTTCTTAGCCAGGTCTTCAAATTTTGCTCCGGCCTTCAGTTGCTTCAGCAAGTCCTCCGCGCGCTTCTGAGCCTCAGCCACGCCTTTCTCGTCCACTTTGCCATCCGCTCCAGGAAGCGGCGTCTTGATAAGAATGTGGCTGACCTTCACCTGCTCGGGCACGCGATACTGATCGCGATGCGCATTGTAATAAGCCTGCAGATCATCGTGCGTGATCTGCACTCCGCCCTGAATCTTCCCCGTATCGATCACAACATACTTGATCTTGCGCTTCTCGGGGATGGAGTTCGCGTAAGTTTTCTGCTGGCTATTGTAGAAAGCCTTAAGCTCCTCGTCCGTGGGATGAAGCCCTTTCTTAATGTCGTCCTGCTTTAGGACGGCATACTCGAACTTCACCTTCATATTCTCCTTGGTGAACTCCTGGCGGATCTCCGAATCGCTCACCGACGCGCCTCCGGTAATCAGCGCCTGCAGCTTGCCGATCACGATCTGCTTACGCACGTCTTCTTCAAAAATCGCGGGCGTAAGGTTGTGCTGCTGCAGCAACCCCCGGTACTCGGCCTCGCCGATGAACGTTCCCCCCGGAAAAAAGACCTGGGAATAGTGGCCGTGCTGCAGTTCGTCCTTCACTTCCTCCGGAGTAGCCTTCAAGCCAAGATGCTGCGCCTCGGTCAGCAACGCCTCCCGGCCAATCAACTGATCAACCGCCCGCTGCGTATCCTGCTGGATCAGAAACGGCATCAGCATCGACGCGTTCTTGCCGTATTGCTGCGCCTGCTGTTCCGCCATCTGTTGCGCCGTCTCGCGAACCTGCTCCACGGTAATGTCTTGCCCACTTACCTTGGCGATAATGCCACGGCCCGGCGCGCCCGTCAGATCATTCCCCAACCCCCCCGGGATCAGGGTGATCGCCATGGCGGCGCAAATCAGCAGCAGCAGCCCGCTGAGCACAATTTTCTTGAATGGTCCTTCAGTTTGCAGAAATCGAATCATTTTCTTATCACTCCGGAAGTATGCAGCAGAATTGCTTATTATAAACTAGGGCTGTCATCATGAGCGGAGGTTGTGCCTCGAGAAAGCGAAGCGCAACCGCAGTCGAAGGATCCCTAGCGCCGATTTGGAACCCAAACTCGCAAAGACTTCCCCTATCGCTAGCACAGTATTAGGAGCAGAAAGGGACGACACCGGGAAGTGAATTAAGCGGTTTTTAGATTGCCCAATTACCAAATTACAAAATCACCTAAATGCAGTCACCCATGCTGTGACACCGACAGAACATTCCCGTCGGGATCCTTGAACCACGCCACTTTGTCCCCGCTCGGCGCAGTCCAGATCCCGAGCGCATCCTGCTCAAAAAATCCAAACCTCTCGAAGTGAACGCCCTTCTCCTGCAGCGCCCCCACCATCTTCTGGATATCGTCGACCTGCCATCCTAAAATCGTGAAGGGAGCAGGGGTGAATTGCGCCTTCGCCACACGCACCTTTATTCCGTTCGCATCCAGCACCAGAGCGAAGCCATCATCCTTGACGAAACGCAAACCCAACACTCCCTCATAAAAAGCCCGCGCCTTCGCGGCATCCTTCGTGGGGACGAACGCGACGATGTCGATAGAACCAAGCATGCAGATTCTCCACAGCCGCTCGCTGAATCGAGCGACATCCGATCTTCAATCAACAATCAACAATTTCCTATTCTTCCGGCGGCACATCGAAATTCACCAGATCACTCTGGAACCCTCGAGTCTTCCACGCCCCATAAGCGATTCCCGCCACCATCCAGATTGCCCCAAATATTTTCGCCTTCGGACTCAAACTGATCCAGAGCAGGAAACAGATGATGAACCCGAGCACGGGAGGAATCAATTGCCCCAAAGTTCGATCGTTGCCCCGAATGTAATAGTGCGTGAGCGCCGCCAGATTCACGCCCATGAACGCAATCAGCGCCCCAAAGTTGAGCAAATTGGCGCCATCGTCATAGCTGATCAGGAACGCGCCCACTAGCGCAATCACTCCCACAAAAACCACGTTATTCGCTGGAATCCGCGTCCGCGGATGAATTGCTCCAAAGAACTTCTTTGGAATCGCGCCGCTGCGTCCCATACCGTAAAGCAGGCGCGCCGCGCCCAGTTGCGACCCCATCCCCGAACCCACGGTCGCAATCAGCAGGGTGACGCTGATCGCCTTCGTCATGAGAATACCGCCGGCAATGCCGGCAACGTGACTGAATACATTCTCATCTCCAAATTGAGAGAAGACGTTGAAGTCCCGGCCGAAACGCTGGAGACTCAGCAATTGCGCGCCGTAGACCTCGGCGGCTGCGAGAAATCCCGTGATCACACACACCAGCACCGTCGCCAGAAAAATATTGCGCTTCGGATTCTCCACTTCTTCCGACAACGTAGAGATGCCATCGAATCCAATATAGGTAAGCACCGCCACCGACGTTCCGTGAAACACCCGGGTGATAGTGAAGGTTTGCGGGTTGTAAAACGGGCGCAGAAAATAAGCCTCCGGATACTGCGGCAGGTGGAAAATATAACGGATGGTGTACCAGAAGAACGCCAGGATCACGGCACCCATGATCGCGCACAGAGTTTTATTGATGTGCGCCGAAGTCTGCACCCCTCGGAGGTTCAGCGCCGTAAATAGGCAGGCGAAAATCAGCGGCCACAACAGCCCCGGATAAGGAATCTGATAGCGAGTACCGGCCAACAGATCGGCCATCGCCTTCGCGCACCAGATTGTGCAGATCAGTGGATTCAAAATGTAATCCATGGTCATGCTCCAGCCGGTCACGTAACCGAGGGAAGGATGCAACTCGCGCCCCACGTACGTGTAAGCTGAGCCGGCGCTCGGATACACCCGCGCCATCCGTCCATAACTCATCGCGGTGAAAACCATGGCAACCATTGCGATCAGAATGGAGGTGACGACGTGTCCCTGCCCGGCGTTGCTGAAAACTCCGTAAGCCGGCATGGGCGCCGTAGGCTGAATCACGATGATGCCGTAAAGAATGAGGTCCCAAAGCGTGAGCGTGCGCCGCAAACGCGGCGCTGACACGGAGACAGTCGAAGTAGTTTCCATGAGTCCGCCTATTGGATTATGGAGAGGGTAAAAATGTCAATATTAAAACGATTTTATAAGGTGAATTCGCACTTGGATGCGACACCCTCGATCCGTCGAACGCGTTGTATTACGTTATCATACGATGTATCATGGGTCACTATGGAGAAACAAATTGTCAGCTTCCGCTTGGCGTCCGACAAAGTATCCGCGCTTGATGCGCTCGCCGGCTCCCTCGACCGCGACCGCACCTATCTTCTTTCCGAAGCCGTGCAGGCGTACCTCGAAACGCAGCAGTGGCACCTCGAACAAATCCGCGCCGGCATCGCCGAAGCCGATGCCGGAAAAGTGATTGACCATCGCAAAGTGAAAGCCATGGCTGGCCGCTGGCGGCGACGTAGGTGAAAGTCGTCTGGACCCGCAAGGCCTCCCACCATCTCCGCGCCGCCTATGACTATTGGGCCCGCGAAAGCTCCCCCGCCGCGGCCGACATCATGCTGGATCGCATCTTCTCCGCCGTCGAAGTGCTGGAGCGTTTCCCCGGCACTGGACGACCGGGTCGCATTCCTGGAACTCGGGAACTCGTGATCGTCCCCACGCCCTTCCTCATCGCGTATCGAGTCCGCCGCAATAGCGTCCAGATACTCTCCCTCCTGTACGGTGCCAGAAAATGGCCCGGGGCCTTCTAGCAACCTTCGCACAGCTACTCGCGAGACTACTTCGCCCCGTAGTCGAACCAATATCCCCGCTGCTCATTCCCCGAGACATGCCGCGTGTTGTATTCGAGAAGGTAGTTCACATGCGCATCGTCAAGCGGAAACGACTTGCCCGGCGCATAGGGATAGTCACCCATCTTGAGAAACGGCAACGGAGCCACGAAGTTGCCTTCAGCGGCGTAGAAGTCCATGTCTTTCTCATAGCCGTTAGCCGCGAAGAAATAATCGCGCACCCAGCCCTGGGGCAGCACAGGCAGTTTCGATGGATCAAAGTCGAGACGCACTTCGTCGCCCGACCCGAATACGACCAACTGGTCGTCCAGCGCAGTTAGTAGCGGCAACACATCGCCGTAGCGCGTGTAAGTTCCCGCCGGACGCGTGTACGGCCCGGTCGCGCTCGTCTTCTCATAAACGTAGCGCACGTTCCCCGGCGGCAGGCCTTCGATTTTCAGCGGGAACCCGTGGAAGCCGAGATCGGCGCGAACGAGCGGAACCGGCGTAAGGCGCGGGCTTTCGGCCTTATTAAATTCCTGCGGGGCTCGGTTCACCAGAATGCCGTCCCAATAAATCTGAAGATTGGTGGTGATGCGAATCTTCTTTGTTCCATCAGGCAGCTTGCCCGTGAGATCGGCAGTCATGGTGCGCGGACCACCAGCAGGAAATCCCATGTCATCGATCACGCGCACCCATCTGCCGTGCACTTCATCATTCCCAACCAGCGCTTCCACATAAGGAGAAATGGCCTGCACCCCGGCCTGTGACGCGGCATACATGCTGTTCGCAGAAAAATATTCGACCTCGCCATGCAGCAGCAGCCACAGCGGACCACCGCGATAAGCCTCACCTAAATCAAGCACCAGGCTGTGCAGCTGGGCAAAGCCTTGAAATTGCGTCAAGGCAAAATCGCCGAAGTAGCGATGCGCCAGCAGATCAGGCAGCACATTGTGGCTATGCTCATCCCAAGCGCCCGCGGGCGGACGCGTGTCCTCGTTCCTGCTCGCCACCACCTTGAATTCCGGATAAGGAGGATTCGAAGCGAAATACTCGTTGGGATAAACCTCCACATTCGCGGGATGATCCACCGCCATCACGCGCACCTGATCGAGATAGACAGCTTCCTCCAGCGGCTCCATGAAGCGGAAGCTGAGCTTGCCGTCTCTCTCACGAATGGCGTTGCGATCGATCTTGATGTATTCAACCGGCCGCGGAACATCGCGCTGCCCGGGCCCAACCCAGTGGCCAACCACACCCGCACCCAGCATGTCGGCAACCAACTCGTAATGATCGCCATTCCACACAAACAAAGTAGGACAAGAACTGCCGCGCCGATCGATCTCGGTAAAATTCTGCTGCCGGTCGCCCGCAACCAGGATTTCATCCTGCAATACGCCGGTCGGCCACAACATGCGAACGACATCAGCCTCTTTCGCGTCACCGAGGCCGACCACGATGTCAGTGGAATTCTGTCCCAGGTATCCGGACGAACCGGCAATCTCAAACTTCTGCCGGTTCCCGCCCGCAAACACTTCCACCTTGGTCCCGATGGCGCTCTTGTTGTCGTTCAGTCCCTTAAGAGAAAGCCGCAGCCAGTGATTCTGATTCCCGCCCTCATTGCGCAGCAGCACGGCGGGCCCATGATTCTGCGTGATCAGCAGGTCGGTGGCGCCGTCGCCATCGTAGTCGCCGGTAATGATGGCGCGCGGCTCTTTGAGTTGAATCTTGTCCAGACCAACATCGGACGTGACATCTTTGAAGCCATCAGCCCCAAGATTGCGAAACAACCGCACTTCGCCCTTACCGTCTTTGGTTTCTCCAACTGCAACCAGATCGACCCAGCCGTCGTTGTCGTAGTCGACGGCAGCAACGCCGAAGGCGCGGATCCAGTTTGTCTCGGGTAGTTTGACTTGGTCGAAGCTCTTGCCGTGATTGTTACGCCAAAGGGTGACTCCCTCGACGCCCCAATGCGTGAAGGCTAGGTCCATCCAGCCATCATGGTTGAAGTCGAGCGCAGTGACGCCAAAAGTCGGATCAGATTCGGTGAGAAAAACCGGATGGAATCTTCCCTCCCTTGGGTTCTCGAACATGATGGGGGAATACCGGGTTGCCCTACCCAAACTGCCGGCTCTGGTCGTCACGATGTCAATGGCTCGATCGTTATTGAAGTCGGTGCCAATTGCGCCCCAGCTGGAATTCAAGCCGTAGAGGCCTGTGGCTTCGGCGACATTGGCAAATGTACCGTTTCCATTGTTGCGCCACATCATGTTGTTACCGCGGATCTCCTTTTGCGCCCAAGTTTCAGGCGGTTCGGGAGTGTATCGAGTAACGTAGAGATCGAGGTCACCGTCATGGTCATAATCGACGAAGGTTAAACCTGTTGCGGCTCCTCCTGCGGGCTCCCCTGACCTTGTCACGTCACCGGCCGCGAGTCCCGCGGCATCCGTCACATCCTTGAACGTACCGTTGTGTTCATTATGAAAAAGTCTCGCACGGCCGTCGACAATGAGAGCGATGTCGGTGTAGCCGTCATTGTCGTAGTCGCCAGCCGTGCAAGAGATCGCGTGCGACTTGGCATCCAGTCCATCCCCTGCTGTTACATCTTCGAATTTTCCATGCCCCAGATTATGGTAGAGCGAGGTGCCACCTTGAGCGCCATAATCCGTCAGCAGCAGATCGACTAGCCCGTCATTGTCATAATCGAGAAAGCACGCGCCGGGGCCGTGGAGAAATTGCGGCTCGCCCTTGGCCACCGTGCCTACAATCCCCGCCTCCTTCGTCACATCCACAAACCGCACCTTAATCTGCCCCGGCGCTTTCAACACCGCCGAAGGCGACTCGACCGCCCGCGAGTACTGCCCTTGCTCCCCGTAAGCCAGGCTCATGGGCGCTCCAAGTTTGTTTTGGGTAACGTACTGAAATTTCTTCAGTTGCTCGCGCGCGTGGTCGAGATCGCCGGACTGCTGATACGCGCGCGACAATCCAAAGTCAGCCGAGGCATGCAGCGGATTAATTTGCAGCGCATGCTGAAAAGCCTCGATGGCCTGAGGAAACTGCTTAGCCTGCACGTACGAGGCGCCCAGAAAATACCAGGTGTCGGCGTCGTTCGCATCAACCTCAATTACATGATGAAAGGCATCAATCGCAGCCTGTGCCTCTCCGGTATTCTTCGCGAGCAGGCCAAGGTTGTACCATGCGGTCGGATCCTTCGGATCCCGCTTGAGCGCATCTTGCAACGCAGCCCTGGCCTCGTCGATCTTCTGCAGGTTCACGAAGGCGATGCCCTCATTCAGACGCGCAGTCGTCAGCTTAGGATCGAGAGCAGCCGCCTGCTGGAAACACTTGAGTCCCTTTTCGAAAAGCTGCTGGTTCATGTAAGCGGCACCCAGATTGTTCAAGCGCGCCGCCCCCGCTGGATTCGCTTTCGGCTCAGATTGAGGCGAGGTCGAGAATAAGGCAAACGCGGCCAGGAGTATGCCACCGAGAGCGACTGAAATTCGGGAGATCATTCGACTACGAGTTTAAACTAAGCAACTTTCTGCGGAACAGATAACACCACCTTCATGCAATCGGTGGAATCCCCCACGCGCCACATTCTTCTTCCAGCGCGCCGGCGACGGCCAACACCTGCTCCTCGTCCCACGGTCTGCCAACGACTTGCACACCGATCGGCAAACCTTCAGCTGATCGCCCCACCGGAACCACCGCTGCGGGATTGCCCAACAGATTAAAGAATTCCGTATAACTCCAGGCATCGAGATAGTCGACGTTCTTGCCTTCAACCTGCCACCGGCGCTCTCCATGCCGGAATGCGGGGATCGCCGCCGCCGGGCACAGCAAGATGGGATACCGCTGCATCTGCGCGAGAAAACGGACGCGCAGCAGATCGCGCTGGATCCACGCATCGAGCAGCGTCCGTCCAGTGTGCGCCGCCTCGGCCGCGGACAACTCCAGAAAATGCTTCAGGATCGGACTAAGATCAGCATCACCTTCTTTAAACATAGGACGCAACAGCATTCCACCGGCGATCACGAAAAACTTGTGCCATAGCCGCCGCGCCTCTTCGAGACCTTCCGGCTGAAAGCGATCCACCTGAAACCCCGCGCCCCAGCAAGGCTTCCGCCGCAGTCGCGCACGGCCGCGCGAGTTTCCGCATGTAACCGGAGTGCGCCCGTCGTCTTCGAAATAACCGATTCTAAGTTTCTTGACTTCGCCGTCACTCGGCCAGCGCACCGGTACCGGTGCAGCGCAGGTGTCGCCAATATCCGGACCTTGCATCGCCTCAAACAAGACCTTCAAATCGCCAACAGTACGAGCCATCGGCCCCACAACGCCGATCAATGCAAACGGCCCCGCCGATACCGGAAAGTGTCCGGTCGCGGGGATGCGTCCCGGAGTCGGCTTCAGACCGCAGATACCGCTGAAGTGTGCCGGCACGCGAATCGACCCTCCACCGTCGCTACCCACTCCGCCTGCCGACATGCCCGCCGCAATCGCTGCCGCTTCACCGCCGCTCGAGCCGCCGGGCGTGCGCTCAAGATCCCAAGGATTATTCGTGCGGCCATAGAGCAGGTTATCAGTTTCCCATGCCATCAGAAGCTCGGGAGTATTCGTCGTGCCCAGCACAATCGCGCCAGCATTTTTCAGTCGCGTCACCAGCGGTGCGTCTTGCGTCGCAACCAGTCCCGAGCGCATCCTGGTTCCGGCCTCGCAACGCATTCCCGCAACCTCCACTGAACTCTTGATGCTGATGGGAACGCCGTACAAAGCTCCGAGCGGCTTTCCCTGCATCACAGCGGTCTCAGCATCGTGAGCCGCGCGCCGCGCCCGTTCTGCGTCCACCTGCGCAAACGCATTTAGTTTCGGATTCAGCTTCTCGATCTGCGCCAGGTGCGCGTCAACCACTTCAGCCAAAGAAATTTTCTTATTCCGGATTTGCTCGGCCATCGTCACAGCGGAAAGGAACGTAAGATCGTTCACAACTTCCCTCGCACGGCGCGATCGAGCATCCGTTTCTCATCCGACGTCAGGACTCGCCCTTTGCCTTTCGCGAGATCGCCCAATTGCAGCGGCCCAATGGCCACGCGCATCAGTCGCAACACTTCGGCGCCTATGGCCTCGATCATGCGGCGGATCTGCCGGTTTTTGCCTTCATCGAGAACAATCTCGACCCAGCAGTTTTTCTCCCCCGCGCGCAGAAGATGCACCTGCTTCGCCCGCAACTCCTCCCCGTCTTTCGCACTTACCCCTTGCATCAGCGCCTGAAGAAACTTTTCGTCGGCCACCGTTCCCAACTGAACATGATAGGTCTTGTCCAAATGCGTTTCCGGTGCAGCGATGCGCGCACCCCATTCGGAATCGTTCGTCATCAGCAACAATCCCTCGCTAGCTTTGTCGAGGCGGCCGACCGGAGCGACCCATGGCTCCCCCGCACCATTTGCCAATCCTCCACCCGCAGAACTATCGTTCAGGATTCCGTACACCGTCTCCCGTCCTTTCTCATCGGACGCCGTCGTTATGACGCCACGAGGCTTGTTCAGCATGATGTAGATTTTTGTTTGCGGCTCAACCGCTTTCCCGTCGACCGCAATCTGATCCCACTTCCCTGAAACGGGTGTTTCCGGATCGCGCCGGCCTTTGCCGTTCAGGCTAACGCGTCCAGCCAGAATCAACTTCGCCGCCTGCGATCGCGAACAATAACCCATCTTCGACAGCGCCCGCGCCAAACCAATTTTCCGAACGTCTCCCGTTTTCTTCACCAGTTCATGCTAACCGAGAATCGGGCTCCGCTCGCATGCACTGTATCTCGCAACTTGATAGGATGTCTATCGTCAACCGACCGCGAAAGGAACCATTCATGGCTCTCCAGCATCCTCCGCGCTTTCTAAAAATCGTAGACGACGCCAGGAAACGCGTCCGCGAAACCAACGTTCAGGAAGTAAAGAAGAAGATGGAGAGCGGCGGAAAGTTCATCCTGGTGGACGTGCGCGAAGAAAGCGAATTTGCCAAAGACCACCTGCCAGGCGCGATTCACCTGGGCAAAGGCATAATCGAGCGCGACATAGAAGCCCGCGTCCCCGATCTCGCAGCGGAGATTGTTCTCTACTGCGGCGGCGGATTCCGCTCCGCGCTAGCCGCCGACAATCTGCAGAAGATGGGCTACACCAACGTCATCTCCATGGACGGCGGCATCCGCGACTGGCGCGAGAAGGGATATCCGCTGACGAAAACCAGTACCTAGTACCCAGTACCCAGCACTCTGCTTCGGTTCGTAACGCTCGTCAGTTCTCGGTACTAGGTACTAGGTACTTCTTTAACCATGAATGCACGCATCTTCTTCTGGTCGCTAACCTCGGCGCTCGCCGGATTTCTCTTCGGCTTCGACACCGTAGTTATCTCCGGCGCGGAAAAAACGATCCAGTCGCTTTGGGGACTGAGCGCCGGCCTCCACGGCATCGCCATGGCCTCCGCCCTTTACGGCACCGTGGTCGGTTCCCTGCTCGGCGGCTGGCCCGCGGACCGGTTCGGACGCAAAGCCACGCTGCTCTGGATCGGCATTCTCTACTTCGCCGGAGCGGTGGGCTCGGCCTTGGCGCCGAACGTTGCCGTGTTCATCGTGGCCCGCGTTATAGGAGGGTTGGGCATCGGCATCTCCACCGTCGTCGCTCCGATGTACATTTCGGAAATCGCACCACCCAAGTATCGCGGACGCCTTGCCGGAATGTTTCAGTTCAATATTGTTTTTGGCATCCTGATCGCTTTCGTCTCCAACGCGCTGCTCGCGGGTATCGGCGCGAACGCCTGGCGCTGGATGTTAGGCGTGGCCGCGTTTCCGTCCCTGCTCTACGCAGTGTTCTGCTTCGGCCTTCCCGAAAGCCCGCGCTGGCTTCTCAGCAGGAAGGGCGATCGCGAAGCCGGATTAAAAGTACTGCAACGAATCGAACCCGACGCTTCGAAAGCCGAGGTAGCAGCCGAGGCAGACTCCATCATCGCTGCATCGTCAGAGCAATCCTCATCGGGACATTTCTGGACCAACGTCTTCGCAAGCCGATCATGCTCGCCATCCTGGTAGCGTTCTTCAATCAGATGTCGGGCATCAATGCGATTTTGTACTTCGCGCCGCGCATCTTCGAACTAACCGGCCTCGGCGCAAAAGCCGCGCTGTTGCAATCCATCGGCATCGGCCTCACCAATCTTGTCTTCACCTTCGTAGGCCTCTGGCTGATCGACCGCCTGGGTCGCCGCACTCTTCTTTATATAGGCTCCTTCGGCTACATCACCTCGCTAGGCCTGGTAGCGTGGGCCTTCTTTACAAGTCATTTCTCAATCGTTCCAGTATGTATCTTCGGTTTCATCGCCGCCCACGCCATCGGCCAGGGAGCAGTCATTTGGGTTCTCATCTCCGAAATATTTCCCAACCGCCATCGCGCCGAAGGTCAAACGCTCGGCAGCTTCACGCACTGGATCTTCGCGGCACTGCTCACAACTTTCTTTCCCGCGATGGTCACCAAGTTCCCGACCGGTTACGTTTTCTTGTTCTTCACCGGCATGATGGTTCTGCAACTCATTTGGGTGAAGACCATGGTTCCAGAAACAAAGGGCGTGCCGCTGGAGCAAATACAGAAACAGTTGGGGATCGCATAGGGTACTCTTAGAACCGTTCTGTTTTCCTTTGTCGGCCGATGGTAAGCTCGTGCAATGCTAAGCGTTGATCGATTCGGAATTTTCGAGCGGTTAAAGCACTCCATTCAGCTTCTTGCCTCCCCGCCAGAGGTCCAGCTCACGCTGCTACCGAGTTTTGTTTGCAAGGCGGACGAACTCGCACTCGATTTCAACCAGTGGTGTTTAGTGGCATTAAGCAATTTCCGATCCGAGTTTACGCCTGATCAGCTTCTGTGTCTCGATGCCATCGATAGTAGTCTTTCGGAATTGACCCATAAAGGATCAGAGCACTGGACGGAGGATGGGGTGCGCAAATCTGACGAATGGCAAGTCATTCGCGCCCTTGCATGTGCTGCTCTTGCGTCTTTCGGCTGGCCTATAGAGGCACCTCCCAGCTACGCAGACGAGTATGTAGAGGGAAAACAGTCGCAGGATCAAGAGGGCGACACTGATTAGTTGGCGATGATCGCCATAGCCCACGGCGCATGGCGGCAGCGCGTCCGATGCTTTCGATGTGGTGATTCCATCAATGCCGGGCTACGGATACTCAGGGAAACCGACGACCACCGGGTGGGATGTCGCCCACATCGCGCGTGCCTGGGTCGTACTGATGAAGCGCCTAGGGTACACAAACTTCGTGGCGCAAGGCGGCGATTGGGGCGCGCTCGTCGTCGATCAGATGGGCGTGGATGCTGCTCCGGAGTTGCTCGGGATTCACAGCAACATGCCTGGCATTTTTCCGAACGATATCGACAAGGCCGCTTTTTCCGGAGCTCCGGCGCCAGCGAATCTGTCTGCCGATGAGAAGCTCGCCTACGAGCGTTTGCAGTTCGTCTATCAAAAGGGCATCGCTTACGGGTTCCAGATGGGTCTGCGACCGCAAACGTTATACGGAATCGCGGACTCACCCGTCGGCCTGGCGGCTTATTTCCTTGATCACGACGCGCGCAGCTACGAGCTGATCGCACGCGTCTTTGCGGGAAAATCCGAAGGCCTCACCCGTGACGACATCCTCGATAACATCACGATCGCCTGGTTGACGAACACGGCGCTTTCCGGTGCCCGTCTCTACTGGGAGAATTGGGGCAAACTCGGCTATTTCAATTCCAAAGGCGTCAACATTCCGGTTGCCGTGAGCGTCTTCCCTGATGAACTCTATCCCGCCCCGCGGAGCTGGACGGAGCAGGCGTATCCCAAGCTAATCCATTACAACAAGCTCGACAAAGGCGGCCATTTTGCGGCGTTCGAACAACCGCAACTTCTTTCAGAAGAGATTCGCGCGGGCTTCCGATCGCTGCGACAACTAGCAAAAGCAGCGTAGAGGCGCATCTGTGGCAAAGAGGATGTGGGGACAGCCGCCCTCGGCTGTCCGGCGAGCGAAGCTCGCACTGCCGGGCAGCGCCGACGAACGATGTCTTCCGACGCGCCGCCCGGCAGGCAATCGTCTCAACTGAGATTAATTCGCCATGTCACTCATTGACCACGGGCCAATTGTTTATAATCATGCGAGAGGTGCACTATGCCGGATATCAAGAAGGATTCAACAAATTCAGCGCAGCCATCAAATAAACGTCGCTCTGACGAGGCCGCCATCTCCGAGCGGCTCGAGAAAGATGCAGATGAAATGGCGGGTGAGGCTGAGAAGGTCGAGAACCAATACGACGAAGATCACGATATTTTTACGAAGTGAGAGAGTCAGGTGATGCGGGTATCTTGCAAAGCATAAGCAGGCCCTGTTGGTACCTGTCGATTTCCGCTTAGGTGGATCGCTATCGCCATGACACCGCTTCTGTTCTGCTTTCTGCTCGGCTGCTTAACTGGAGTGCGCTCGCTGACGCCATCGGCGGCAGTCTGCTGGGCTGCGCATTTTGGCTGGTTGCATTTTGCGGGGACCAAACTCGCCTTCTTAGGCCACCCGGCGGCCCTCATTGTCTTTACGCTCCTGGCTCTCCTCGAACTGATCAACGACAAGCTGCCTAAGACCCCAGCGCGTACCGCGCCTGTCGGGCTGAGCGTCCGGATTGTCTTTGGCTGCTTAGGCGGCGTAGCCCTTGCAACAAGCGCTGGCGGAGGTTTGTTGGTGGCTGCAATCGTCAGCATCACCGGCGCGCTTGTGGGAACATTTGCGGGTTATCGAATCCGACGCGATCTCGTGTTACAGGCGCATCTCCCGGACTTCGCCGTGGCGATAGCTGAGGACTTGATTGCTGTAGCGGGCAGCTTGCTGATCGTTTCGCACATTTAGTGCGAATGTCCTTCATTGCCGCTCTCTTTCATCTCTTGCGCTTCAAGCGCGGCAATAATTCCGAGGCCCGGAGCATCCCGCCGGAGAGCGCCGGCTGCCGCAATTCACGCGAAATAGAGAACCTCTCGAAAGGATTGCGCAGAATGTTCCAACTAACCTTCGTACTTCTCGCGTTGGCGGCAGCGACCGTACACCTGGCACTTTCATCTCGCAGCCGGAGCAGCGGAACTGTTATCGCCCAGACCTTTTTGCTCTATCTGTTGTTCGTCTACGTTGGCTTGATGGGATTGTTGACAGCATACGCTCACGTGTTTCGTCCCCTTCAAACATCCGCTTCCATCGGGTGGTCGCCCAGTCCATACGAATACGAAGTCGGGATGGCTGATTTGACAGTCGGAGTTCTCGGCATCCTATGTGTTTGGATTCGCGGCAACTTTTGGCTAGCCACTGCAATCGCAAATGCCGTGTGGCTGCTCGGAGATGCTGTAGGGCACATCCGCGAAATGGTCATGCACAACAATCACGCCCCGAATAATGCAGGCATTTTTCTTGCTGCCGAAATCATCACGCCATTGGCGATACTGTTACTCACACTCTGCTGCGCAAACCGCGTTGAGCGAAGCAGCTGAATGCTCCAACCGCGCCAAAGCCGAATGGATTCAAGGCTGCGGCAAAGTGGGCAGAGCGACTTTCTGCTGAATTCCCGATCCTTCGACCACGGTATAAATAAAATCCGCGGGCACGTCGCGCAGAACTTCTGTTTGTCCATTCGGCCAGCGAATGTTTACTTCGTTCATCTTGTTGTTTGCCGCCAGTCCAAAATGCAAGCGCAGATCATTCTGCGAGAGATAACTTGCGCCGCCGCGCACTTCGCTGAACTGCACTAGCCCGCCGGCCTTCACTGTGACTCGCGCACCGATTGCAGCTTTGTTGCTTTTCGTTCCTATCAGCTTGAATAGCACACGGTGATTCGCGCTATCGTTGTGATTTACTAAAAGCGATGGCGGCTCACCCACGTTGAGCACCACGATGTCGATGTTGCCATCGTTGTTGATGTCTCCAAAAGCCGCGCCCCGCCTTGATTGCAGAGGCATGTTCGCCAGCGCTTGCGAAACATCGTCAAAGGTTCCGTCGCGATGATTGTGGAAGAGCAGCATGGGTTGCCGATAGGGAGTGCCGCCGGGGATCGTATCGACCTGGGGATAAACGTGGCCGTTTGCGATGAAGAGATCGAGCCAGCCGTCATTGTCGATATCGAAGAATGAGGTTCCCCAACTGACGAAAGGATAAGTCGGCTTCATCAGCTTCGCCCTCACGCTAACGTCGGCGAAATTGTCTTTGCCAAGGTTGTGATACAAGGTCGAGCCTTGCTCTACGAAATTCGTGACGATCATCGACAGTCGGCCTTCATGAAGATAATCGCCCCAGTCGACTCCCATCGAGCCTTGCTCCACACCGTCACCACTCAGCGCAACGCCATTGAGCAATCCAACATCTTCGAAAGTTCCGTCACCTTTGTTGCGGTACAGGAAATTCGGCCCGGCATCGTTGGCTACGTAAAGATCGGGCCAGCCATCGTTGTCGTAGTCGCCCCAGGTCGCGCCCAGTCCGTAATAGTGGTGCGGATCATCCACGCCAGCTTTCTTCGAAACTTCTTCGAAGGTGCCATCGCCTCTGTTGTGAAACAGCAGATCGGATTCGCCGGGCATGCCCCACGGCCCGCACTGCACCAGCACTCCCTTGAAGCGGCAGAAGCGCGGATCGTTGCCGAACTGCGGCAGGTTATCGATATCGACGTGGACATAGCGCGAGACAAAAAGATCCACGCGGCCGTCGCGATCATAGTCGGCCCAGGCCGCGCCCGTGCTGAATCCGCCAGCGCCCACGCCGGCCCTCTCGGTTACATCTTCAAACTTGCAGTTTCCCAGGTTGTGATAGAGCGCGTTGCCGCCGTAGCCGGTGACGTAAATATCCTGCAAACCATCGTTGTCGTAATCGGCCACGGCCACGCCCATGCCCCAGCCCTTGCGAGTGAGGCCCGCGGACTTTGTGATGTCAGTGAAGTGCGGGTCGTTATTCTTTGAATCAGAATCCTGATGATAGAGCGTGATCAGCAGGTCGCCGCCCTGCTTGTAGCGCTGCACGGTGGAGCCGTTTACGGTGATGATGTCGAGCTTGCCGTCGTTGTCGCAGTCGATTAGGCCGACGCCTCCGCTCATCGATTCGACGATGTACTTTTTATCTGGAGAAGAAATGTGCGCAACGTTGAGGCCTGCCTTCTGCGCCACGTCTTCGAACCTCGGAACGGATTGGGTCGCGGGAGCGGCCCGCGCTGTCAGTGTCGCGCTCAGCAGCAAGCCAGTCCAGACGGAGAGAGTGCACGCCGAGAGCGAGGCTCGCATAGATAATCGATTATAGCGTTCGATCCCTGGCCAAATTGACGTTGTGTTCCGGCTGGAACATTGAGCGTAATGTTCCAACTGGAACATTCGAACTTTGCAGAAAATTTTCGGCGTAAGTCGTTGATTCTTCTTGCGGGGTTTTGGGCGGACCAATGGAATCAAGGGGTTAGCCTGTGGAAGAAACGTCTACTTTCGAGGACGTTGAATGTCTACTAAAGTAGACTTGACAAGCGCCGGATGTACGTTTTGTGGTACGTGGTTTGGACGGGGCGCCTGGCAGGGAAGAGCTTACCTCAGGCGCTGAAGCGCGGCTCGATTTCAGCGATTTCAAACCGCACGAGTGAACTCGTGCCCTTCCCGATCCCTTTTTGGCGCAAAACAAAACGCCTCAGACTCTGTTTTGAGTCTTGAGGCGTATGTTGATCAGCCCTCCCCCAAGTGCTGCTCAAGAACGAGACTACCGTAGGTCGGCTACGACGTATATGGCTCTAGCGTGCCATTACCGGGCACGAACGTGGAATCCTCTCGGCCTCCCCTAAGTCATTTAGCATCATAATGTTACGTAATCACTGGAATGTTGGTAACTCCGGCGGTGCCGAATATGCGGCGGTAGCGCTCGATTTCTTCAGGCGGCCCGAGTGCTTTCGCGTAATTATCGGAGAGCTTTACGGCCGGACGGCCTTCTACGCTGGATACTTTGCTGATCAGGCTGATGGGATCGAAGCCGCCATTACCGCTGGGATCGCAGCCGCGAAAATCGTTGGTGAGCAGCGTACCCCAGCCTGCGCTAAGGCGGATGCGGCGACCCGGACTCCACTTGCTCCGATCGTCGAAATCGGCCGCGCTGCGAAAATCTTTTGCGCTGGCTCCGCTGGCCAGCATTCCACCAAAATAGGCATGCAGGCTGAGGATCTCGTCGACGTCGAGTGCATCGGAGGCAATGATCAACTTCTCGCGGGGATCGCGGCCGCGAGCTTGCAGCCACGCGATATATTCATCTCCGGCTATATAAGGATCCTTGCTGTCGATGCGCTGGCCGGTCCAATCGGCGGCCCAGTCAGGAGCGCCTTGGAGAAATTGCGTGGTGCCGAACGTGTCGGGCAGCATGATGCGGAGCGCGCCTTCGTAAGTTTGCTGCCACATCTCGAGCACGTGATATTGAGAAGCCTTCAGGGCATCGTCATTGGGAGCCAGCGCAGCGAGCACCATGGGAATTTCATGTGCGTTGGTTCCAATCGCTTCGAGATCGTGCTTGTGGGCCAGGAACGCGTTCGACGTTCCCGTGAAACCGCTGCCCAGATTCGTCGCCATGGCTTCGACCACGTACTCCTGCCAGAGGAAGCTGTGGCGGCGCCGGGTTCCAAAGTCGGCGACGGTGAGATGAGGAACTCCGCGCAGGCGCTCGATTTTATCCCACAGCTTGGTCTTGGCTTTGGCGTATAGGATGTCGAGGCCGAACTCGCTCAGCTTTTTCAGATTGGCGCGGGTGCGCAGCTCATTGATGATGGAAAGCGAATAGAGCTCCCACATGGTGGTATCGGTCCAGAGTCCGTCGAAGGACAAGTGAAAGCGGCCGTCCTTGACTGACAATTCATAGTCCGACAATCGGAAATCGCGCTCCAGCCATTCCAGAAAAGCAGGCTCGAAGATTCCGCGGCGGCCGTAAAACGTGTTGCCAGCGAGCCAGACCAGTTCCGACCTGCGAAAGCGAAGGTTGCGGGCGTTGTCGAGTTGCTCGATGAGTTCTTCGTGCGCGAACGTGTCTACGGGGCCGCTGGAAGAGCGATTGAACAACGTGAATTGGACATGGGTTTTCGGGTAGTGCTTCCAGATAAACTGCAGCATCAGCAGCTTGTAGAAGTCAGTATCGAGCAGGGACCGCGTTACTGGGTCCAGTTCCCAGTTGTGGTTGTGGGCGCGCTCCGCGAAGTTGACGATCATTCACTAGTATCCTCATATGGCTTCGCCACAAAAGCAAATCTCGGGATGGTAACGGCGCAGTTTTTGCTAGCTCGGAGCAGAAGGCGTCGAGCTTCGCTCGACGGACAGCCAAGGGCGGCTGTCCCCACATGAACCTGGCCCGGTTAGGCGAACTTCAGGTCGAGGCTACGCTCGAAGAACATTGCCAGGCGCTTGGCTTCGCGCTCGATCCCTGCTCGTTCGGATGTCTCGAGTTTGCCGAAGGGGTCGATCTCTACACGCAGACGCTTGCCTTGAAGTTTGTATGACCATACGCCTGCGATCGTGCCGTTGATGAGCACTACGGGCGAGATCCAGGCCTGGTTGCGGTAGACGCGTTTGTAGTGCTGCGCGCTGAGCAGGTGATCTTTTTCGCGATGGGCCAGCAGGTAGGCATCGAAGTTCGGGAGCAGGCGAATCGACTTTGTTGGCTTCGGACCGGCGTTTAGCACGGCAACATCTTCGCGCAGCAGTAGACAATTTTTTTTGTCGCCGGGAAGCTCTGCCAGCTCGTCTTCGATCAAGGCAGGCAGTGGTTTCACCTCTTGCATCGGGAGGCCCGCCCAGTGGGCGAAGTCATGCAGCGTCGCGGGGCCATAGGCTCGCAGATATTTTCGCAAGAGAGCGCACTGCGCTTCCGTCGCCGACATCAGTTTAAGTTTCAGCTTCGGCAGCCAATGGTCCGTGCGGATGAAAACGATTGCGTTGTCCTCGCCCCGGCCGTAACAGATCAATCCTTCCGCTATCGGCAGGCGTACCAGACTCCAGGAGTTCTCCATCCAGAACCGAACTTGCTTGCTGGCTTTGGGACGAATGGCAGCGGCGATCGCAGGTCTGCTGAGTGGCCCCGCAGAAAGGGTCTCCATGATCAAAGGGATGATCGCTGCGCTCTCGTCGCGGGTAATGCCGCATCGGTCCATGACGCGCATGGCTTGAGCGAAGCGGGTTGGTCTGAGGGCAGCGATGTAGATTGCGAATTCGTCGGTGGGAATGAAATGCAGCGTCTGGCGCATGAGCGAGGTCTTGACCAGGGTGCGAGTCCTCCACAGCGCGTCTTCAATCCCAGCTGGGGTCAGGGCATGGTTGCGGGTCCAGAGCTGAAGATAGGCTGCCGACATGATCTGCGCCTGCACGCCGCACATATCGCGACAGATGGTGATCGGGTCGGCGGGAGGCTCGTCCAGCAGATGGTGGCGGCGCAGACGGAAGCTTGCGATTGCGTCGGCCCGGATTTGTAGAGGAGTGTTCGGCATTCGCTCGTGCGCTTAAGACCAACGCCTGAAGGCGCCTCTCATTTCGCCGAAGGTTGCAGAGCAGGCAGGCGTCGCCGATCCTGTCTCAATCGGACGCATCCTACACCATCGTGGAATCCGGTACAACGCTTGCCTGACGGGAAATACGGGCTACAATGTCGGGCACATATCGCTGCCGGACCGAAAGGATCGCGTATGCACAAGACGAAAGAAAATCATGCGGCAACGGACAAGGCCTGGTTCGTTTTGGACTGGGGCTTGCGAATTGGAGTGAGCGCTGGTTTCCTGATCCGCTGATTTTTGCACTGCTGGGAATTGTGATGGTCTTTGTGGTTGGGATTTTGCTTCATCAGAGTCCTGGCAAACTGGCCATTCAAGGTGGGAAGAATTTCTGGACGCTGGTTCCCTTCACCATGCAGATGGTGATGATCATCGTCGGAGGATATGTTGTGGCCTCGACACCGATCGTGTATCGCGCCATCCGCGCCCTGGCCGGGATTCCAAAGACACCGCGGGGAGCGGTTGCGATGGTGGCGTTGTTCTCCATGTTGACCTCGCTGATTTCGTGGGGATTGAGTCTGATTTTCAGCGGACTCTTTGTTCGCGAACTGGCTCATCGCGTCAAAGGCATGGACTATCGCGCCGCGGGCGCTGCTGCTTATCTCGGGCTGGGAGCAGTCTGGGCGATGGGACTGTCGTCCTCGGCCGCGATGCTGATGGCGACCAAGTCGGCGATGCCGCCGTCGCTGTTCAACATTAGCGGTCTGATCCCGCTGACTCAGACTCTTTTTCTGTGGCAGAGCATTGCGACCACGGTGATCCTGATTGTATTGTCGGTGCTTATTGCTTATTTTTCGACGCCGTCGGCAGAGAATGCGCGCACCGCCGAATCGTACGGAATTCAATACGAGCCGATTCGTTCGAGCCTGGAGGAACGGAGCAAGCCCGGCGAGTGGCTGGAATACAGCCCGTTGCTGACGGTGCTAGTCGCGGGGCTGCTGTGCTGGTACTTGATCGACGTCTTCCGCACTTCACCGCAGGGAGCGCTCGCCGCGCTCGATCTTAATACCTACAACCTGATGTTCATCACAGTTGGGCTCCTGCTGCACTGGCGTCCGAAGCGCTTCATGCGCGCTGTCGCGGAGTGCATTCCGGCGACTGGCGGCGTGATCATCCAGTTTCCGTTCTACGCCGTGATCTTCGGGATGATCATCGGAACCGGCATCGCAGATGCTTTGGCGAAGCTCTTTGCCTTGATCAGCACGCATAATACCTATCCGCTGCTGGTGGCGGTATATTCGGCGGTGCTCGGCATCTTCATTCCTTCGGGCGGAAGCAAGTGGGTCATCGAAGCGCCGTATGTGCTGCAGGCCGCAAACCTGCACCAGGTACATTTGGGCTGGGTGGTGCAGATCTACAACGCATCGGAAGCGCTGCCCAACCTGGTAAATCCCTTTTGGATGCTGCCTCTGCTAGGCATTCTGAAATTGAAGGCGCGCGATATTGTGGGGTATGGAATGCTCCAGTTGATGGTTCACATTCCGGTCGTGTTCTTCTTATGCTGGTTGTTCGCGCGCTATATTCAGTATTTACCGCCGATGAAATGATGGCGGAGGCAGCGACAAGGGATTGCGGGAGATGGTGAGCGCGGTAGGAATCGAACCTACAACCTACTGATTA
>CAVVFP010000005.1:0-480871 GCA_963747615.1 uncultured Acidobacteriaceae bacterium | reverse complement strand
GTCTATGACGAAGAAGGCAATGTCGCTGACCTCGACGGGCGTCATCGAGTCATTCAGGCAATCGACGACGGCAAAGAATCCATCCCAGTTCAGGTTACGTTACGTGACGGCACGACTGCGACTATCCAGCAAGACCCCAAGGTTGTTGCTGAGAAGTTCGGCGTGACAAAGGAGTCGTTGGCTACGACCGATCAACAGCAAGCCGCTGTTCGTGCTGGTGGTGGTCCTCGTGAGCCGGTTCTGAAACCCGCTGCGAAGGCTCCAGCGGCACCTGCTGAAACCCCGGCGGAAGCTCCTGCTGCTCCGACAGCAAAGACCGGAGGCATTCGCACGGCTATCGAAGATGTCAGCAATGATGTCAAAGCGAAGTCACAGAGTCTCTATCAGCGGCTCGACAACGAATCGGGCGGGCGCTGGCAGCGGTACGAAGATCAGATCAAGAATCTCAATGACAAGATGGACGAGGTCAACGGGATTGACGACGAGGCTTACGACCGATTGGAAACGAAGCGGAACGACATCGAAACTTCGCAGGCTCAGATGATCGAAGACCTGAAGGAGAAAGTATCGACCCGAAGATAGCGAACGACGCTGTCTCCCATTACAAGCAAGCGATGGCGCTCCGAGACCTCGATAAAGCAGTCAAGGGTTCAACCTCCGGTGACGTTCGCGTCGGTCTCAAAGAGAAAGTTGATCCACAGAAGTTCGTCAACCGTGTTCAGAAACTGAAGGACAGCGGTCGTCTCGAACAGGCTCTAGGAAAAGACGGCGCTAATGCTCTGCTGAAGGAAGCGTACGACGCTGTCAAGGCGAGACGGATTCGGACAGCAGCGACCTGGACAGCCGGAGCACTCGGTCTTATCGGATACAAGGGGTCTGCGATCCTGCATCTCCTCGCAGCCGCAGAATAAATCAAACCAAACCTTTGCAGGGTCGCTCCCTGCGTCGGAAAGAACGGGGCGGAGAAACCGCCTCGCTCCGACATATTCATCGGAGCACAGCAAGCGATTATTTGATTGGTCATTGCTGACTTAGACGTGCTGAATTTCGCAGCCTGTCATCTCGCCTGCTCGCTCTGAGATGAAAAATTCCCAACACCACAAACATCAATGCCAGCCACTCAAGGAGTAGAAATCGACAATCCTTATGTAGGGCACGATACGTAGTAGCCACTCAAAACGAAAGGGCAACATTCCCTCCAGAAAGATTCGGACCGTTACAAACAGACTAAGCCAAATGAGAAAGGGTGCGACGACAGTCAGGTTCTCATGGGTCTCGTCTAGAGCGGCGAGTTTTTCAGAAGTGTTCGGTTCCTTGGGCGGATAGAGAGAAACATCTCCCTTCAGAATCTTGGCCCGCTTCTCGTCGGCTCCTGATGCGACCTGTCTGAGATATACCGAGAAGGCAACTACCAAGGCGAGGAAGGTAAAGCCAACCGGACTTGACGGGACCGATTGGCGGAGCTCGACGTACCCGTTTGCGGAGCGGGTACGCTAAAGGAATTATAGGCTACGTGGATTCCGAGTAAGAGCAACAGTGTGCCGAGAACTAACGCCACAAACAATCCTGCAAACAGGGTCCAAAACAACCGACGCTTTCTAGACATACAAGTCTCCAGTCTGAGGGAAGGGGGCGATTCTAACACGCAGGACTGGAGCCAAGGCGGGTCACAGTGTCCCCCTTCCTTCGACTTCCTCAGTGCGTAAGCGGCCCACCAGCAAAGAACGGAGCGTGAGACATGACAGTTGAAGATGCACTCTCGCAAGTGGAGACACGACTTGCTCAGATCGAACGAAAGAACGGCGACAAGGAACTGCGCCCGTGGGATGCGAACGCCTGCGCCGATGCGTCGGAGCATTGGGGGTTGACCCAGCAACGCCTTGCGCTCAGGGGGAATCTCGGCGCGATCTGTCTTGCCAGCCTCGGAGTCGAGCGCCCGGAGAGGACATCAGCCCAGAAAGCAGCCGCAGTCAAGAACGGGGCACGGCTGGCATCCAAGGCGGCATAACCTCGAAACCAGTAATCCTACCCCCATAAAGCAATAGCAGGAACGACGTTTGGGCATGAGGTGGGGTCGTACACCCCTGGGATTGCCCTCGCTGTAGCAGCCCTTAACGCGCTGTGGGCTGGATAACGTAACGCATTCAAAAGTAGACGAAAGAGGAAAGACCTGAGAACACCGAACATCGGCGGCATGTGCATCCCAGACCGACATCGGTCTGGTGGATCGGTCAGAGCCGTTCATCAGCAGCACAGGAGGAGAACATGGAAACTTTGAAGATCGACGGATGCCTAGCATCCTACGAAGTGACGGGCGACGAAGTTCTGACGAACGAACTCTTCGCCGCACTGGTCATCGAATCCCGAAAGCGCAGCGTGCTCAACCTCGACGTGCTTCTACCAACCGACCGTACTAGTGACCGCGAACTGCTGACGAACGCGGGTTTCACTTGGGCAGGAACAGCGCAGATTAACCGCGATGGTCGCGCCGTCACGTTCATCCGATTCCGAACTTGCGTCAAATCAGCAGGCGATGGCGTGGCGACATTCGGTACACAACTCTCGCGCCGACATCAGCAGAGCAGATCGCGGTTGAGGAAGTTCGCCGTCGATACTCAGAGCCTCTTTCGTCAGAGAAACTTGAAGCACTTCGTCAGATGGGGAAACAAGAATGACACGGAGTAACTACGACGCCAGTGGACGACAGCTTCTGCCACAGGACGGCGAGTGGATTCCAGCGTGTCCCACCATCGCGTCCATCGTATGCCACAATGCGTGACCCGCAGGCGCTCGTCAATCCAGAACCACAAGGGAAGATGACGATCCGCTATGACGACGGTGAGTTGACCGTCATCACGTTTACGGAGCCGTTGCCGAGCGAGAGTTTGCTCAAGTACATGTTGGCTGAGGAGAGAGCAAAGCACGTGGTGCGACGGCTGACCTTCGTGTTCAGCAACACCCGAGCAGAAGAACACATTCACTGGCTAAGGAAGAAAGGGTTCGAGCGGTCAGACTCTAGGTACTGCGCTGGCTCGATGATTTCCTTCTCCAAGGACTACAAGGTTAAGCCGTGACACTGCTCATAAACCGCTTGCCTCTCCACAGAACCGTGTGCGTCACCTATCGACCAAATCGCCCGATGATCACGCCAATGATGATTCCACCAATTGCCCCCATACCTATGATCGGCGCATAGGCCTTGGTGATGATCGCATCAGGGATGCTCAGCAGCAGGCCAAAGCAGAGGCCTACGCCCAGCCGGGCCAAGGCAAACGGGCAGCGCCTATCACGAACCCAATCCCAAACCGGGCGATGAAAGCCGCCGTGATTGCGGCCTTTTTATCGGGGAAGCTCATCGGCATCATAATTCCGATGTCGATAGCACCGAATACCAAACCGCAGACGATGCCAAGCAGGACTCTAGACATGGATTCCTCCTAATTAGGCCGCTGCTGATTCGGGCGTGTCTAGTAAACCAACTAATTCGCCCAGTGTCCAGACGTGATCTGTAATACAGATTGCTTCCTTGCGAATGGTCATACGAGCAAGGGCCGGGGTGGGGTAGCCTCCTAGGTTTGGTCTTTGGCGATTACCCGGCGGTCACGGTGCGGATCGGTGCGCGGCACCCCAGTACCCAGTTCCATTTTTCTCCCGGCTTCGCACCACAGGTCGGGCAGTGAACGGTGAGCGCCCCTTTTGGGCTGTGTTGTTTTTTGATCATGACGGAAAAATACTATCCCGATTTCGGTTGAAGGGAATGGTCAATTTTGAACACTTGATCCGAATAGTGCGTTGCTAGGATTTGGGTGGGACATCACCCGTGAGGAACCGACCCAGCGGGACTTCGTCGTTATGAAAGTTTTCAAGCCGAGAAAGGCAGCGTGACACTGCGCTCGTTATCATTACAATTTCAGAAAGAAAAGAGCGGTGGGAAGAAGAAGTTAGCTATACCAGACTGATCCGTGGCTTGATCGTTGCTTTGATCTTTCGACAAGCGTCCTAAGTTCCTCACGGATCGCAAGGACTCGAAACTCTCGCTTTTCATGCTCTGCATTCTCTGCTGGTGAATGGCTCCTGTGATCGCGGTAAAGTCCCTCCTCTTGCTGGATCAGGCCAATCTCTCGACGGAGTTTTTCAGTCCGTCCCGCGATTGAACAATCGTCCATGTGTGAACTCTACACCTCTGCTGGGAAAACAAAAAGGCTGATCTGGGCGATTTCACTCAGTCTTTGTCATCGAACCAGCCGACGATTTTAGACCACTGTCTCTCGGGAACCCGTGTCGCTAGAATGCGTGCTCTGTGGCGACACGTCTGAACGTCTGGCGTTCATTCGTCAATTCTAGTCTTGCCTCAAGGTTTGGACATTCTCTGCACGCCTTGTTGCATTAGCCACTTGGCGATTGCAGCAGAGTCGAATCTCACGCAGGAGCCTACTCGAAATGACGGTATGCTGCCCCGCTTTGCCCGCCGGAGAATCGTTACGCGGGCTATCTGGAGTAGCTCCGCTAGCTCTTCAGCGGTCAGAGCACGATGGATCGCTTTGATGCGCGATGCCAAGCTCATCAGCCGATGCGGATTTGGACTGTCGAGTACGCTGTTCATTGCACCCCTCCGAAAATTTCGTTCACTTTTTCACGCACCTGTTGGCTGCGTGATGGTTTTAGATAACGCATTGTGCTCTCCATGTCTGAATGTCCAAGCCACTTCTGAACGGTGCGAAGGTCAACTCCCGCCCAAAGGCACCGAGTTGCGAATGTCGCTCTGAACTTGTGCAGCCAAAAGTCATCCTCGTCCAGTTCCGCACGCTCGGCGACTGCCTTCAGATCATCGAGGAAATTGAGCTTCACGTTGCACCCGGCAGTCGGAAAGACCAGCTGCACGTCTTATCAGACTTCACCTTCCGAGTCTTCAGGCTGTTCACCAGCTTTGCCGGAATCGGAATCTCGCGTTCCTTGTACGCCTTTGGGGTCCAGCTCCGTTCTGGCTTGTGCTGACTGGACTGTCGATGCGTGGTAAGTTGATGTCGTCGACCACTAGCATGTACATGACCTCCTGCTCTCGCATGCCTGTCATCAAGAAGAACTCATACCACAGCCGCTCTTCCGAGTCACAAGCCGCGAAAAGCGTGTCAAGCTCTTCGTCCTCGTAAATCTCCGGCTCTTCTTCGGTGTATCGGGGCCAATCGTTCTTATTGGCTAGTCCCCTAATCCCATTCGCTTTCAGGAAGGACATCACGTTTGAGAACTTGTTCCAGCAACTGCGCGGTGCCTGCTCCTTGCCGTCACGGAGAAACGCTGCGAACTTGAGCAAGTCTTTACGGTCGATGTCTTGAGGTGGAGCTTTGGGCAGGATTCCGGAAGTAGCTCAGGGCCGTTGTGTACGCTGCCAGCGTCTTCGGCTTCTTGGTGAGCTTAGTTTCGTCTAGATACTCAGTGACTGCGGCTGCGAGTGACCTGTGCCCATTGCTGCCATTCTCGGGCAGTAGAGCCACGCCATTGTTTCTTGCGTTCAGTTCAGCTTCTTTTTGAAGACGGCGTGCAGTAGCGGTCGAAGCGTCCTTACCTATCGAGAGACGGATTCGTTTGGAACCACGCGCCATTCCAGATAGTAGGCACCCTCCGGGTGTCGCTCTTCCTTGCCATTGATGAGCACTGCATCTGGCTTGATGCGCCCGTTGGCTGAAAGTACGACAGGACAGTAGCGAAGACCCTGGGCGGTCTGGACGCGCTTTGTGACGTTGACTTCGCGGTTCAAGGTGACCCCTTCCTGATTCTGGTATCAGTGTAGGTATCACCACCTTGCAAGTGCTAGATAACTAAAGTTATGGCGGAGAGAGTGGGATTCGAACCCACGTTACCCTTTCGAGTAAACACGCTTTCCAAGCGTGCGCCTTCAGCCACTCGGCCATCTCTCCGGCGAAACCTGAGAAAGAACGATAGCCGTCCGGACTGCTATCGCATCGCGCCGAGTCGGTTGAAAATTCTCGCCGATTTTGGCTTGTTTCATTCTATGGGCAGAAACTCACTAGCGCAAATCGGCTAAGGCTTCGGATTGCGAGGGCCCCGTGAACGAGAATCTCTCGAATAAGAACAAGAGAGAGCAGAACAAACTGGTCTGGTCTTATGAGAGTTTTTCCGGAACACTTGCGTTGGACGGATCTGAACTAGAAGTCGACGAACTGGATGTGGTGGCGCCCGCTGCAGCGCTCGCAGAAGAGGTATTGACAGGGTCGCCGGGCTCGCGAGTAGTGGAAGGAATCGGAGGCGGCTTGACCCCATCGACGACGTGATGGCTCAGGCAGTAGAGCGCTAGTTCGAGTCGATCGGCAACACCCAGCTTGTCGTACACTTTGCGCAGGTAATTCTTCACGACCTGCTCGGTCGTTCCTACGCGGACCGCGATTTCTTTGTTCTTCATCCCCTGAGTGACGCAGGAGACGATCAAGGTTTCTTTGGGCGTAAGTTGAACTTTGGGGCGCGCTCCCGAAGGCCGCAGAGTGTGGCCGCGATAGGCTTCCATGACCCAATGAACGGCCTGGCTCTCGAGCCACGGTTCGCCGGAAGCAACCTTGCGGAGACATTCGACCAGTATCTCCGGTTCCACCTCGCGCGACAGAATGCCGTGGGCTCCGCGCCGGAACAAATCGAGCGTGAGTTGTTCGTCCGATCCCGGCGTTACCACTACAATCTTCAGTTGCGGCGACTGGCGCAGGAGTTCCGTCACCGTTTCGACTGGATTGGACGCCAGGGCCGACTCAAAAATAAGAATGTCGGCGGAGAACTTCGTCACTGCCGATTGCGTCTGCGTCAAAGTCTCAGCCTGGCCGACCACCCGGATATCGTCTTCGAGGGCGAAGATCTTGCGCAGTCCCGCGCGGAAGATGGCCTGGGTATCAGCCAGGATCACACGAATCAGCGGGCCGGAGCCGCTGACCGTTTGAGCGCCGTGATTTTCTCCCACCCTGACTGAAGTGCTCGCCATCAGTTTCCTTATGCCTATGCTCGTTCGAAATGGTACTCGTCAATCACTACGCCAACTCCGCGACGGCCTTTGTCTTCAAAGCTGCGAACCACGCGGCCGTGGCAGTCAATCTGTACATCGCAACGGGACCCCACAACATCTCCCGGCAACAAGATAGTGAAGTCCACGATCGAACCCACGGGAACGTCGCGGTCGATCGCGAAGAGCACGCCGTTGGCGGAAATGTTTTGCGTCTCCGCCGCACAGGCTTCCCCCTGCGACTGCAACTCTACCGGCAGATGCAGGGGAAACCGCGGAGCACTCTGCATTTCGGCATAGTGCTTGATCGCAGTCTGCGCCTGCGGGTCTCCCGCCTGTTGCTCTTCTGCTGATTCGCCTGACACCGTCTGTAACGAACCTTCCTTCCAGTTGCGCGCACCGCCATTCGGCGCGTCCGGATTTCTACAGAACTTATGGGCAGCGTACACCCACGTATCAAGTGTGCAAAGTTACTGAAGTCATGGAACGGATGGGTGCTAACTGCTTGTGGATGAGGGGATTAGAGGGAATTTACGAGGGACGGAGCGACTCTTCAGGAGCTGCTTGGAGCACCTGTCAGAACCAAGGTTTCTGCTGAATAGTAAGGTGAAGATTCCCCGCGGGTGAGTTCTAGAACTTGGTCACTTCCGTGAAATTAAAGTCTCGAACTTTCATGGCAGGCACCACCATGTCGAACGACTCCTCGCCGCAAGAACGAAGAGGAGCGCTCATGGCCTCAACGTTCGAGAGCATGTGGATTAGGCTCTGGTTGAAACGGAAATTGCGGATTCCCTGTTTGACTTTTCCGTTTTCCACGAGGAAGGTCCCATCGCGCGTCATGCCGGTGACGATCTTTTCATATGGATCCACTTCGCGGATATACCACAGCCGCGTAACCAGCACTCCGCGGTCGGTCGAGGCGATCATCTCAGCCAAAGCCTGAGGGTTCTTCGGCGAAGCAAAAACGATATTGAGCGGCATCTCGCCCACTTCGTTCGGCAGAGGGAACCCATGCCCGGTGGCTTCGATGGGCCCGACGTTGTCTTTTTGTTCGGAGCGCTTCATCCGCGCAGCCGTGGCTCGCGCATAGGCAACGCGCTTTACGATTCCGTTCTCGACCAGCGGCAAACTCAGTCGCCGCATGCCCTCGCCATCGAATGGGCAGCCAGTTTGCAGCGGATGTGCAACATTATCACTGATGGTGATGTTCTCGCCGAAGAGTTGACGGCCGATGCGGTCGGTGAGGAATGAACGTTGGTCCAGGATCGCTACGCCCGAAAAATCCCAGAACATGAAGCCAACAATGTCGAGCACGGCAGAGGGCTCGAGAATCACGGTGTACTTTCCTGCCGGAATCTCCACGGGACGCGCCGAGTCGAGCGCCTTCTTGGCCGCAGTCTCAGCCAGCACGAGCGGGGCGATATTCTTCACGTCGGGCGAGTTAGCTTTCTGCCATCCCGAAGAATTTGCGCCGAGCATGGTGATGGAAACTTCCGCCAGAGTCTGCCGGTGCCAGTTGCTCAGTCCGCGCGAATTGAAGATGCCCTCAACGGACTCGGAACTGGAAAAGATTCCGGCGGTAGTGAGCTTGTGCTTCTGCGCCACGTCGACAATCTTCTTCACGCGATCGGCGCGAACTTGAGGAGTGATGACCGCAGTCGACTCAAAGTGGCGAGAAGGAGGCTGTGTGGCGCGGACGCCCTCGTCCGCGCTGCCGGCAGCTTCGCGATCGTCGGGCATGGGCAAGAGATCAGAATCAGGATGCTGCACCCGAGCCAAAGCTTCAGAAGACTCAACCACCCGTCGCAAGCTTTCGTCATCAAACTTGTTAGTAGTAGCGCGAGCCGTGCATCCGCCAAAAACCGTGCGCACTGAGACGATATGGTTCTCGTCCTCGACATTCTGATGAATGATGTTGTTGGCAAAACGAGTAAGTGCAAAGCGTCCGCCGGAAAAAAGAACTTCAACTTCATCAGCAGACGAAAGCTTCCTGATGCGATCAAGAATGTCGGCGGCTTGTTCCCTGGTTAGCATTCGCCAGTCAGCAATTGGCAATTAGCAGTTGGCCGCGAAGCGATCAGCGCCCACTTTCTGCAGCAACGCCGTCAGCATTCTCCTTGCTTCGCCGAGGGTCTGGCCCATCCGGCGATAATCCTCATCGGACAAATACAGCAGATCTCTCGCCAGCAAAAGGTGATAGTCGAGTTCGCTGGCGGATCCTGATGCTATGTACAGAAAACGGTGAAGCTCATTGTTCCCCTGCTTGCCGCAACCCTCAGCGATATTTGCTCCGATCGAGGCACTACACCTTCGCATCTGGCTCGTGAGGCCGTACATTTCTTCTCGCGGGAAGCGGGCCGTGACCCTGTAAAATATCCAGCGTCAATAGGTGAACCTTCTCCCAAACCTTTAGTCGCCTGAAGTCCTTCATTAGGCACCCTCGTCTAAGGTCCTAATGCTAACTGCCAACTGCTAATTGCCTTTGTGACGGATGTCACATGCTTCGATAAGCACTCCCCACTTTGATCTGCCTGAATCGCGACGGCGCCGCCCCGTGGCCCGTCCCCATCACCTGCTGCGGCTGCCCCTTACCGCAATTCGGCGTGCCCCAAAGCGTCCACTCCTCGCGGGAGCAGATCGCGTCCAGCGAATTCCAGAACTCGGTCGTGATGCCCGAATATGACGGGTTCTTCACCATCCGCACGCGCTTGCCGTGCTTGATCTCCCAACCGATCTCGCATCCAAATTGAAAGTTATATCGACGATCATCAATCGACCACGACCGATTTGTCTGCATCAGGATACCGTGATCGGTGGAAGCAATGAGTTGCTCGAGCGTCAGCGGTTTCCCGCCGGGCAAAAGGCTGATGTTGGTCATGCGAATCATCGGCAGGCGATTCCAGCCTTCGGCGCGCAGCGTTCCGCCGGAACGGTTCTCACCGATGGTGTGTGCGGTCTCGCGCGAACTGAGGTAGCCGGTGAACAATCCGTTGGTGATGATCGGCGTGCACTGCGCGGGAACGCCTTCGTCGTCGTAGGCGAAAGTCCCCAGGCCCGGTCCGTGCTCCTGGCGCGCGTCTGCGACCACGTTCACCATCTCGCTGCCGTAACGCAGAGTGCGCAGCTTGTCGAGCGTTAAGAACGAGGTTCCGGCGAAATTCGCCTCCATCCCCAGCACGCGATCGAGTTCAATGGGATGCCCGATCGATTCGTGAATCTGCAGCCCCAGCTGGGAACTATCCAGAATAATGTCGAACGTGCCCTCCGGGCATTGGTCTGCGTGATGCAGAGCAACCGCCTCTTCCGCGATGCGGCGCGCGTTCTCGACGAGTTTCAACTCTTCGATCAGTTCATACCCTTTGTTCTGCCACTGCCCGCCATAAGAATTCGGATACGAACGTTTTTGAATCTCGTTGCCTCCGAACGCGTATGCGGCATAGCCCGCGCCGGCGGAATATTTCGTTTGATGAATGTCGGATCCCTCCGACGATAAGAACCATTGCTCCTCACGATTGAAGTTAAGGTTGGTTTCCGCCAGCGTAACGCCGGCCACGGAGCGCAATTCGGAGTCGATATTCAGCAACAGCGAAATATTCTGTTCGACCGAAATCGAAAATGGATCAATTGCGTGCGGCGTAGTCCACTCGGCGCTCACAGGTTTTTCCGGAGCGAGGCGAACATCCTGCTCTTTCACCTGCGCCGAGGCGCGAGCAATTTCAACCGCGCGAGCCGCCGTAGCCTCAACACCCGAGCGCGACAAGTCTTCGGAAGCGGCAAATCCCCAGGCACCATCGGCAAGTACGCGGACGCTCATGCCTACAGACTCGCCGTCAGACGCTCCTCCAACCTTGCCGTTCTTCGTGGTGAGCGCGCGACTGCGCTGGCTGACGATGCGCGCGTCGGCATAAGTAGCGCCGCGCACCGTGGCGATATTCAAAGCCCAGTTGGCAATTTGCTTCATGCGGAAATTCAAATCTAACACGGAGAAAGGTAGTCGAGAGCTACGGCGTAGCGTGCGCCACATCCAGCGCTTTCCTGACCGCCAACAGTTCTTTCAGCAAGTCGCGCAACTTGGTAGACTCAAGCGCATTTGCCCCATCCGACTTCGCCACCTTGGGATTGTCGTGTACTTCGAGGAAAACGCCATCCACGCCGGCAGCAACAGCTGCCCGTGCCAGCACCGGAATGAACTCAGGCTGGCCGCCACTCACCGTGGGCCCACCGTCGTCCGCTTGCGCGGAAGGCAGTTGGACGGAATGCGTGGCGTCGAAAACCACCGGCGCGAATTTGCGCATGATGGCCAGCGAGCGCATGTCGACAACCAGATGGTTGTAACCGAAACTTGATCCGCGCTCCGTCAGAAAGACCTGCGTATTGCCGGCCTCGCGGCATTTCTCCGCCGCATGCCGCATGTCCCAGGGCGAAACGAACTGTCCCTTCTTAATGTTGACCGCGCGTCCGCTGAGCGCCGCCGCGACCACTAAATCGGTTTGCCGGCACAAAAACGCAGGGATCTGAAGCACGTCGGCGACTTCCGCAACCTTGGCTACATCCCCCACTTCGTGCACATCAGTAAGCACCGGCAACTGAAGGTCGTCTTTGATTTTTTTCAGGATGCGCAGGCCCTCCTTGATTCCAGGTCCGCGAAAGCTGCGAATCGAAGTTCGGTTGGCCTTATCGTAACTGGCTTTGAAAATGAACGGAAAGCCGAGCGCCTTGGTTACACCCTTGATAATCTCGGCCATGCGAATGGCGTGCTCTTCACTTTCGATCACGCAAGGGCCGGCAATGAGGAAGAGATTCCCCGACCCGATGCGGACATCGCCGACTTGGAATGAAGAAATCAAGAGCGAAACCCTTCACCGCCGAGCACGCAGAGAGCGCCGAGAGAAAACTGAATAGACCCAAGATCAATGTTGCTTTTCTCGGCGTACTCGGCGATCTAGGCGGTAAATCGTCTTGTCTATCTGCGCGTTACTTTTTCAGGACGATGAAACATCTCGACCGCGGCACTTTCTTTCCCGGCCCGCCGTTTCGTGCCATGCTCGTACGCCGCCGCGATGAACGTGCTGAACAGCGGATGCGGCTCCAGCGGCTTCGACTTGAACTCGGGATGAAACTGGCAGCCGATGAAATACGGATGGTCCGGCAATTCCACGATTTCAACGTAAGTGCCGTCGGGCGTCGAACCCGAAATCCGCAGCCCTGCCGCCACCATCGGCTCTTCGTATTCGCGATTGAATTCGTAACGGTGCCGGTGGCGCTCACTGATCTCGAGCTTGCCGTAAATCTTATACGCCAGCGTGCCCGGTTCAATCTTGCAAGTCCATGCGCCCAAACGCATGGTGCCGCCCAGTTCTTCCACCCCGCGCAACTCGCGCAGCTTGTAGATCACGCGATGCGGCGTTGCGGGATCGAACTCGCTCGAATTGGCATCCGCCAACCCGACTACGTTGCGGGCAAACTCAACGCATGCCGTCTGCATTCCCAGGCAAATCCCGAAATAAGGAACTTTTTTCTCGCGCGCATAACGAATCGCAACCAACATCCCTTCAATGCCGCGCTTGCCAAAACCGCCGGGCACGAGCAACCCGTCATAACCTTCAAGCTGCGCTTCGACGCTGCTCTGGTCACTGGTTTCCAGTCCTTCGGCCTCGATCCAGTTCAACTGAAGTTTCAGATTATGCGCCAGCGCGCCGTGCACCAGCGCCTCTTTCAACGACTTATAGGAGTCCTCATACTCAACATATTTCCCGACAATCCCAATCGTGACGGTATCTTTCGGGTTGTACACCCGGTGCACTATGTCTTCCCACTTGGAAAGATCGCGGTCCTCGGCCTCCATGCGCAAATATTTCAGCGCCAGCGTATCCACACCTTCATTGGCAAACACCAGCGGCACTTCGTATACCGAAGCCACGTCCCGAGCCGTAATCACAGCTTCTTCCTGCACGTTGCAGAAAAGCGCGATCTTGGATTTCAACTCCTTCGCCAGAAAACGATCCGTGCGGCAAAGCAAAATGTCGGGTTGAATTCCAATGCTGAGCAGTTCTTTCACGGAGTGTTGCGTAGGCTTCGTCTTTAATTCCTGCGCCGCGGCGATGAACGGCACCAGCGTTACATGAACGAAAAGCGTGTCCTCGCGCCCCAACTCCTGTCGCATCTGCCGGATCGCTTCCATGAATGGCAACGACTCAATGTCGCCGACCGTGCCGCCAATTTCCACGATCGCGACGTCCACGTCCTGAGCGACTTTCTTCATCGCCGCCTTGATTTCATTCGTGACATGCGGAATCACCTGCACCGTCTTGCCCAAGTAATCGCCGCGGCGCTCTTTGGCAATGATCTGCTCGTAGAGGCGCCCCGTCGTCCAGTTATTGTCGCGAGAAAGTTTGGCGTGCGTGAAGCGTTCGTAGTGGCCAAGGTCAAGATCGGTTTCGGCACCGTCGTCGGTCACAAAGACTTCACCATGCTGAAACGGCGACATCGTCCCCGGATCCACATTAAGGTAAGGGTCAAACTTCATCAGGTTGACCTTCAACCCACGGCTCTCCAGCAGGCAACCGATCGAAGCCGCAGCCAATCCCTTGCCCAGGGAAGACACAACTCCGCCCGTTACGAAAATGTACTTCGCTGGCATTTCTTCCTCGCTCTAAATTGTGATTGAAAGATTGTGCAGGTGGGGTGCACGATCAATTATGCCAGAAGACGCCTGTGGAAACAAACACAAGAATCAGGTAGTGGCTGAATAATTCAGCCACTACCAAGAATCAGTCGCGTTGACTATCCCGGTAATGTGGGCGAAAATGAATTGAGCACTTCGTGCGATCCCGATTTGATCGGGTGCCGGCTTTTTGTCCTCAATCGTGGGCCTGTGGCGCAGCTGGGAGCGCGCTTCCATGGCATGGAAGAGGTCGTCGGTTCGATCCCGACCAGGTCCACCAAGTTCCCTGACGCCTGCCGTCTACATACTCCAAGGTGAACGCACTCCGCCACCTGCAACTTCGGCGACAGTCTTCGTTACGATGTTGTGAGGGCGATCGAAGGAAGCGCCATCGATCGCAGACGTTCCGCGAACCGCGGGTCACAGCGCAGGCTGTCCCAATCCGGTGCGACCGCCAGGTGAACCAGTGCTGGGTCGCGGTGCGCGATGGCCTGATCAATGCAGTCGAACGCTTCATCGAGCCGGCCTGCTGCCCCATACAGAACCGCGCGAAAGAATGCCATCTTCAGCAAGACGTCGAAGTCGAGTTGCGGGTTCGTGATCTGATCCACCATGAATCTTCTCACCCCGGAGAGGCCGGCCGTCGCGTACACCTGCTGCATATCCGCGGTAACCTGCTTCATCACCTCCACCCTCTCTTCGGAAAAGCCCCACACGATGGCTTGGCTGACGATCCAGGTCGCGAATCTATCGACGTCCCCGATCTTCCAATAGACGTGCGTAATGAATTGGCTCGCCAGCACATGCTTCGGGTCGATCTCAAGAGCTCGCCGAGCCCAGAGTTGCGTCTCGTCGTATTTCCGCTGATGCCAATACGAGATGGCGATCTGCACCAGAACGCCAGGCGATCGCGGATCGCGTGCGAGCGCCTGTTGCTTGCAACGCAGCCCATCGTCGAGCCGCCCCAATGCTTCCTGTAGCGACCCATACTGCAGGAGCGCCTCGGTGTGATCCGGATTGATCTCGAGCGCACGGCGCAGGCTGCGCTCCGCCGCCGTCCAGTCCCACTCACTCAAAAAAAGGACGGTGCCAAGGGCAACTTGCGCGTCCGCCGAGCCGCTGTCCATCGCCAGTGCACGCAAGGCAGACGCTTTCGCCTCGGTAAACGCTTCCTGGTAAGGCACCGCGCGAAACACTGCCTGCAGGCACTGTGCGCGCGCCAGGCCGGCGTGCGCCGGTGCATAGGTCGGATCGATCTCGATCGCGGAGCGAAAGGCGTCCACGGCGGCAGGCAGCTCGAAGTACGAGCCTGACAACAGATGAGACCGGCCGCGGCCGACAAGCTCGTAAAGTTCGACGGAACGAGCCACGGCGCTCGGTGTTAATGGCTTCTCGTGGGCCAGATCGCACTTGACTGCAGCGATGAAGCGGTACCCTGATCGCACCACCGTTTCGATATAGGACGGAGGCCGCGTGTCGTCGCCGAGCGCCTTGCGCAGTGCTGCCACGTGAACATTGAGAATGCCTTCTTCGACAACCGACTCGGGCCAAACCTGCGCCAGCAATTCGTCCTTCGTGACCAACCGTCCCGACTGCCGCACCAACGCAACTAGCACATCATAGGCCTTCGGTGACAAGTGAACGGCTTCGGTGCCGCGCAGCAGCCGCCGCTCTCCCACGTCCAGCGCGAACTCGTCGAAATGAAATACTTCCCGGCTAGCCATTGAATTTCGGCCAATCTTAACAAATCCTTCGGGACAACCCACGGCCCGGCTGCTACTGTGCGCAGATTGAGGAGAATTCACGAAATGAGCTCACGATCGTCGCTCGCCGTCATTCTGATCTGCGGATTCACATCACTATTGCTCGCACAAGCTCCACCAGCGCCACCCAAACCTGGTTCCGAACACAAGAAGTTGGAGTACTTCGTTGGCAAATGGACTTTGGAAGACGAGATTAAACCCAACGGGTATGTGCCGGCCGGTAAGACTGTCGGCACCGAAACGGATACATTGGGGCCGGGGGGATTCTATGTCGAGAGCCGCGCTGAAGGCGGCCAATTACCGACGAGATTCGGCTTCATGGCCTACGACAGCCATGCGAAGGTCTACACATCCTATTACGCCAACAGTGTTGGACTCGTGGGTACCGGCACAGGAACGGTTAACGGAAATACTTGGACGTGGATGGTGGAAGACAAGTTCGCCGGCGAAGCCGTCAAAGGAAGAACTACAGTCACGACGTTATCACCCACTCAGTACACATTCAAATATGAAATGGCCGACGAAAAGGGCGGTTACACAACCATCGTAGAAGGCAAAGCCACCAAAGACGAGCGCTAGAGAAGCAGGCATCCAGAGCTTCGGCATGAAGCAGGAAACCCGTGAGTAGAGGATCTGACGGGCATCCCGGTTTGTTTTGGTTTGATGGTTGTCGGTGATTTCATCTGCGCCTTCTAGATCGAAGGAGAGCCTGAATTGGTCATGGCGAAAGTGATAGCCGCAGCCAAGGGTTAGGGCACGGGAAGCTTCCTTGTCACCCCCTCTCACCCGTCGTACCTGCGCGTCTTACCTGTGATCCTTACCTGCGTTACGCCTACAAAAACCCAAGAGACGGTCATCTGGGCGCTGAAAGTGTTGGATTTCTTAATACCGGGTAAATGGCATGGAAGAGGTCGTCGGTTCGATCCCGACCAGGTCCACCAATTCCCATCCGCACTCGCGTCAGATCCGGCCACGAACTCTTGCGAGGAATGCTAGGCTGGTAAGGTGAACCACCGGCTAACAAGTCTTCGCAAACTTCGCATCCCACTTTTTCTTTTATTCTGGACATTCCTCAGCTCCCCGCCAGCCTCAGCCGCGAACTGGACCGTCCACGCCCAACCCACGCGGCTGGTCAATGGAGGTCCGGTGTTGTTTGAGGTCAAGCCTCCGCAACGCCTGGAATCCCTGAGCGGATCATGGCTCGGACACGAAGTTTCCTTCAGCTTCAACGCAACGAGCAAAACATGGATCGTCCTAGCCGGCGTAAGCCTGGAAAGTCCTCCCGGAACCTACCCTCTGGAGTTGACCGGTGAAACTGAACCTGGACAAACTCTCAGCCAAAAAATCTCATTCACCCGCAACTTCACCGTTGCCCGCGGCAAATATCCAAAGATCCAGGCCAAGCTCAGCGTCGAAAGCAAGTTCACCGAACCCAGCCCCGAGCAGCAGAGGCAAATCGAAGAAGGCCAGCAAATCAAGAAAGACTATCTGAACCGCGTCACGCCCACTCGCGAGTGGTCGGGACAATTCACCGCACCGGCCGACGCCGCAATTTCCGATGTCTTCGGCTCCGAGCGGATTTTCAACGGCAAGACTTCAAGTCCGCATCTGGGCCTGGATTTCCGCGTCCCCAGCGGAACTCCCGTCGAGGCCATGAATGACGGCACGGTGCTGCTGGCGCGGCCGCTTTTTTTTGAAGGCAACTTCGTCGTGCTCGATCACGGTCAGGGCCTGCTCACTCTTTACCTGCATCTTTCAGAGTTCAAAGTAAAAGAAGGGGACCAGGTGAAACGCGGCCAGGTAATCGGATTAAGCGGCGGCACGGGCCGCGCCACCGGTCCGCATCTCCACGCCGCGGTGCGATGGCAGGGCACCTATCTCGATCCCGCGGCGCTCATACGCCTGCGCCTGCCGTAATGAGCAGTTAGCAGTTAGCAATGAGCCATTAGCCATTGCAAGAAGACACGCACATGTTGGAGAAATGCTCATGTGGAACAGCCGTCGCTGATGGCTAACTGCTAATTGCCAACTGCCAATCGCCCCTCACGCATTCCCACCCGAAAGCCCGCTCAACCCGCGCTCCGGAATATCGCGCAGCGCTTCCCTCAAGACCTCTTTCAGTTCAAGGTTGCGGATCAGCCGGTGCAAATAATTAGGATGCACGCCCAGAATGCGCGCGGCATCCGCATAGCTCCCTTGAGTCTGCTCCACAGCATCAAGAATCAATTGCTTTTTCAATTCCTTAATCGCCGCGTGATACTTCGCCTCAGTCATCTCGGGCAGAGGAGGACGCTCCAGCAGCGATTCCGGCAGGTCCTCGGGCAGAATTATGTCCGACGATCCCAGCACCAGCGCGCGCTCGATGGCGTTTTCCAACTCGCGCACATTGCCCGGCCAGTCATAGTTCACCAGGCAAGCCAGCGCCTCGCGTGAAACCGGACGCGGCCTCACTCTACAGCGCTTGGCATGCTTCTGTACGAAATGCCGCACCAGCATCGGGATGTCGTCGCGCCGGTCTCGCAGCGTCGGCATCGTAATCTTCAACACCGCCAAACGATAATACAGGTCCTGGCGGAACCTGCCTTCGTGCACCGCCTGCTGCAGGTTGCTGTTGGTAGCGGCGATGATGCGGATGTCCACCTTAATGGGATGCGTTCCCCCGACCCGTTCGAACTCACGCTCCTGTAGCACCCGCAGCAGTTTCACTTGCATCGCCAGAGCCAGTTCGCCGATCTCGTCAAGAAAAACTATGCCTCCATCCGCAATTTCGAGCCGGCCCTTCTTCAGCGACGTGGCCCCGGTAAACGCTCCACGTTCGTGGCCGAACAGGTCGCTTTCCAGAAGCGTCTCCGGAATCGCAGAACAATTGATGGGCACAAAGGGCTCTCCGGCCCGCGGACTGTTCCGGTGCAACGCACGCGCCGCCAGCTCTTTGCCGGTCCCGCTTTCACCCTCGATCAACACCGTCGAATCCGTGGGCGCCACGCGCTTCAGGAATTGATAAACATCCTTCATGCGCGCGCCTTCCCCAATCAGACTGCGGTCCTGTGTGATCTCCACCGTCAGGCGCTGATTCTCCTGCTCCAGCCAGTGCAGGTGGCGGGCGTTCTCCAGTGCCACCGCCGAGATGCCGGCAATCGCCGTCACCAGTTGCAGATGCTCTTCGCTAAGCCGGCTGCTGAGACTGTCGCTGTCGACATAGATGCATCCAATTACTCGCTGAAACACAGTCAAGGGCACGCACAGCAGCGAACGCACCTGCGACGCCGCCAGGCTCTCGACATCGCGCAACTCACTACTGCCGGGCACATCGCTACCCAGCATCGCAATGCCTTGCTCCAGCACCTGCCGCGCAACCGTCCGGCTCACCTTGACGAACTGGGGTTGCCCGGCTTGCCGCACGCGGGCAAACGTTGAATTGAATTCATGGCCTTCCCGGTCCGCCAGCAAAATCGCACCCCGCCCCGCAGGGACAACCTCAAAGATCAGGTCCAGCAATTGTCCTTGCAGATCGTTAAGGTCGCGAATGGCGTGGACGATCCGGCTGATTTTCAACAGCACATTCAGGTTTCGGGCGACGCGCGATGTCGCCGGCAATTCCCGCAGCAAACGGTCCGGCTGCAGATAAACCACGTCCCTGGGATGGATGATCGTAGTTTCCGACGTAGCCCCGGCGTCTTCGAATTCCACCTGGCTCTCGGCCGGAGTAGGTTCGTCCTCTTCCAGCAAGAACATGAAAGAGGAATCGCCAGTCGCGATCTCGTCTCCGTGTTGCAGAGACTGTTCTTCCACCCCGGTGCCGTTCACCAGGGTTCCATTGCGGCTGTCGAGGTCCCGCACTTGGAAGCTTCCGTCTCGCCCGCTTACCAGGCAATGCTTTCGCGAAACCGAGGGGTCGGTAACGGCGATCCCATTCGACGCCTCCCTCCCGATGGTGACTTCTCCGTCAGAGAGAGGAATCGTCGAGCCCTTCAAAGGCCCGGTAATCACCAGAAGTCTGGGACGCACGGTTCACCCCGCGCACTTCTTATCACACTTCAGCCCTAAATTCATGCCCGAAATGATCTTCTACCATTATCCGAACAGATAGCGAGCTATCCGATCGGATAGTTCGCGGCACGAACCACTCCGCCCGCAAGCCTCCACGCAACCCCTCGAATCAGCGGGTAACCGCTTTGCCGAGAATGAGTTGGCAGGACGACCGCATTTCTCCACAAGCCCAGCCCCGGCTGGCAGATGGCGTGCATGATTTCCAGACGCAGGGCTTGGTAAAAAAGGCGATAGGGGAAGCGCTTTTGATTCCGTTCCTGCCGAGCTCGCGCGAATCAGGGATCCGAGGGGCCCCCTCATCGGGTCCCTGATTTTTTTTGGGAAACAATAATGGCTCTGTTTGAGTTGGTTTTGAAAGGGCGCGGCTTCAGCCGCGCCATAGGAATTCAGCGCAATTCTGGCGCACCGCGGCGTCTCCCCTTTGAGCCCGATCCTCGTCGTGTCTCAACTGGGCTTGGCCCGTGCTTACGCGCTGCAACGTGACGTCGCCAAAAGCCGCGCCGCCTACGAGACCCTTTTCGCAGACTGGAAGAATGCCGATCCGGACCTCCCAATCTTGAAACAAGCCAAGGCCGAGTACGCGAAGCTGCAATAGTCAACTGACGCCATCAGGCGATACCGGTCATCCCCGGGGTTGGCTGGTTCGGATCCGGATGGATGACGGGCTACCCCGAAGAAATTCTTAAGTTAGCGTTTCCGGGGAGCCGCGCAACACCGTACCACAACAAGTCCCTATTTTCCCGTTGTAGCGAGGACAAGTGCAGGTGTATTCTCTCCCGCACGGACCACATCATGCGCGGATTCACCTGAATCTGTCTCTCCTGAACCTCCGGCGGCGGTTTCAAACCACAATCACTCAGTAGCAACAACTTTCCTTTTTCAGAGGGGGAGCTTCATGAATCGGCGAACTTTCATTCATTCGACCGGCGCAGTCTGCGCTGGTTTGGCAATCACACGATCAATACCAGGCTTGGCCGACGCGTTACAGCCGCAGGCAGGGTGGCGGAATTTCGAGGTCACCGCAAGGGTAGAAGTTCTGAAGCCAAGCGGAGTGACTCACATCTGGCTACCGGCAGCTCTGATTCGCGATACGCCATTTCAGAGGACACATCTGAACAGGTTCAGTGCCCAGGGCGGGACGGCCAAGTTGACCAGGGAGAAGCCAAATGCACTTGGCATCGTGTCCGCGACTTACCCAGCCAACGCGAAGCCCGTGCTGACGTTGACCAGCCAGGTTTCGCTGAAGAACTACGCCGTCGATCTTTCGGCTCCCGCCAAAACGCCGCACGTTTCACGGACCGAGCTCGATTACTATCTTCAGCCCAGCCGCTACGTGCCTACAGACGGCATTGTGAAAGCGACGGCGCTCAAGGCGACCGCCGGCACGACCACTGATATGGAGAAGGCTCGCGCGATTTACGACTGCGTGGTCGAGAACACCTTCCGCGATCCGAAGGTCCGTGGCTGCGGTCGCGGCGATATTCGGTTCATGCTGGAGTCGGGCGATATGGGTGGAAAATGTGCCGACCTGAATGCCCTCTATGTTGGCCTGGCACGCTCCGTGGGCCTGCCCGCGCGGGATGTTTATGGTTTGCGGATTGCTAAATCGGACTTGGGCTACAAAAGCCTTGGACTGGCGACGGACAAAGCCACCAAGGCCCAGCACTGCCGGGCGGAGGTATACCTTCGCGAATACGGCTGGGTTCCGGTGGATCCGGCAGACGTACGCAAGGTGGTTCTCGAAGAGCCGCCTGGGAATCGCCCTCTGAGCGACGAGATGGTGTCGAAGGCGCGCAAGCGCTTGTTTGGCTCATGGGAAATGAATTGGATGGCATATAACTACGCTCACGACGTAGAGCTGCCAGGTTCCGCGAAACCGCCGCTGGTGTTTTTCATGTATCCGCAGGCGGAAACGGCAGAGGGAAGAGTGGACCCATTAGATCCTGACAACTTCAAGTATGAAATCACAGTGAAGGAGATCAGCTAGCTGTCTCGCTCGCCCAGGGTCAGAACTCTAATTGCAGGTCGCGGCCAATGGTGTCCGTGGAAGGAGAGTCAGGGACTGAAATCCGGCTTGACCCTGCCGGAAGCCGGGTACCGCACGCGTACCTTAAAAAGTACATAAGAACCTTGTCAAGTCTACTTTAGTAGACATCCGACCCCCTCGAAAGTAGACATTTCTTCCACAGCCTAACCCATTGATTCCATTGAAAAACCCAAAAGCCCGCACGAAGAATCAACAACTTACGCCGATAATTTTCTGCAAAGTTCGAATGTTCCAGTTGGAACATTCAGCGATATGTTCCAGCCGGAACATTCAAGCGCTTTCCGCCCGGTACTCGGTATCGGGCACTGCATTCGCCGCCACGCCATCGCGAAACGTAACGCTGTTTCCAGAGATCGCGGGCACGCGCTCGCCCGGAACCAGAATCCCCACCAGGTTCAGCGGATCGGCAGCCGACAGCGTGATCGTTTCGCCAGAGGAGTCGAGCTTGCGCATCGCGCGCACCGACTCGACCGCAACCGGCAGCGCGAACTGCTCGCCCAGAAATCCGTCCACAAAACGCCCGCCGCGAATCTCGCCGCGATCTTCCAGCCGGCGAAAGCCGCCAAGCAGTTCGCGCCACGGAGGCAAGTTCGCCTCCCGCGCGAGGACGTCGCGAACCACGATGCCGTAACGCCGCAGCAGCATCCAGCAAGCCGCTTCAACCGCGCGAGGTCTCTCGACGACTTCATCGGTGTGCAGCAAGGCCCAGCGCCCAGCGTTGTGCCGCGGACGCGTCGTACGCCCGCTGCCCTGCCCCGCGCGCCGCTTCGGGTCGATGAGCGAGCGCAGATTGTCGAAGCCATCCGCGGTCACCAGTCCCGCGGCCACCAGTTCCCAAAGTGCGGTCTCGATTTCTGCTTTCAGCTTGCCGGTGCCGCGCACGATGTCGGCGAAGAAAGACGCCCCGCGCTGCCGCAGAAAATCCAGCACGCCCTGCGCTCCGTGACTCAGACCACTGGTCACGCCTTGCTCCGCGCCCGGATGCCGCGGCGTCATCCAATCGGCATCTTCGCGAACAAAAAAAGTAATGGGCGCAACGCTGGTAGGAATCACACGCCGCTGCCGCGTGGTGGCGCCCGTTTGCGTTTCAGCTCCGCGCACATTCGAATCCAAAGTCGCGGGGTGCGGCGACAACCTTCCCCAACCCACCGCCCCGGTCAAGCAGAGCTGATCGAGCCATTTCGGATCGTAATCCGTAACGCGGCGAGCCAGCACCTGCCGCTCCCAGGAGTTCGCGGGAATCTCAAACCCTTGCAGTTGCCGCAACACTTCGAGCGTGCCTCGCTCGCCAGAAACCTGCGTGCCGAGAGCTACATGCTGCCAGCGGAGAAGCCATTGCATAAACTGTGCCGCAGTAACGGGCTCGATCTGCTTGCGCAGAGTCGCAACTGTAAGCCGATGAATGCGAGCCAGCAACCGCCGCTCACACCACTCAGGTTCATGTTGCGCGGGCGCACCCGCTCGCGAGGCGGTGCCACTAAAGTTTCCCCGAAGCACAGTCCCGCTAGCTTCCATGCGAAGCAAAGCGTTCGAGACCTCGGAAGCAGAAATCCCCAAGGATTCTCCCAGCTGCGCCGCAGTGGTCGGCCCCAGATGAACCATCCATCCAGTGACTAGCGTCAGCAAAGCATCGTCGCGACTCGGAGTCGACGCTTCGACGTCGGCCAACTCCCGCGCAAACTGCGCCTCGGGAAACAACACTGAAAAGGTCTTGGCGCGCTCCGCCGCGACCCAATAAATCTTCTCGCTTGAGATCGCCGATGCGGCGCGCCCTTCTCTGACCAGGCGCTCGAAGTGAAATCTCCACTGCTCAGTACTGAAATCAAGACCAGCTTCCGGCAATGCGACCAGCGTATGCAGCACATCATGCAACTCATCAGCGTCGCGCACATCCGGCCACGCCTCTTCGCGTACCTGGGCAATCGCCGCCGGGTCTAAACCACCTACCTCTTCGAGCACAGATTCCGGCAGCATGCGCCGCATCTGCACGGCGCGGGCGCGGCGCTCCTCGAGCGGAGCGTCATCGAGAAAGGCGTACGGATTTGCATTCAGAATCTCGTGTGAAAATTGCGAAGGAACGGGCGTATCGACCGCGAGACAACGAATGCGCCCATCGGCAAGTCCGCTCAGGACAAGCTTGAGCCCGTCGATATCCATCGCCTCCGTGAGCACGTCTTTCATTACCTCACCGACGAGAGGATGATCGGGAATCTGGCGCTCACCTTGAATGTTTTCGAAGCAGGCAGCAGCATCAGGAAAAACCGAAGCCAGCAGATCGTCGGAGCGCATGCGCTGAATCTGCGCTGGAACTTTCTTTCCGTTTTGAAAGCGCAGGAGCGCGAGCGCGCGATTCGCATCCCAGCGCCAGCGCGTGGCGAAGATGGGCGAGTCGAGCGCCGCTTGTTCCAGAATCGGCTGCACCGTCGCCGCCTGCAAAAAGTTGAAGACGTCGGCCAGAGGAAAACTGTGTTGCTCCGCCAGGGCGATGTTCAGGCCGTTGTCCGTGGCCGCGGCCTGCAACTCAAAGTTAAAGCCAACGCAGAAACGCTTGCGCAGAGCCAGTCCCCAGGCCTTGTTGATGCGTCCACCGAAGGGCGCGTGGATGACCAGCTGCATGCCGCCGCCTTCATCGAAGAAGCGCTCCGCAATCACGGTCGTCTGCGTCGGCACCGCACCCAGTACCACGCGCCCTTGCAGGATGTATTCGATGGCCTGCTCGGCGCCGGAATCATCGAGCCCGCATTCTTCTTTCAGCCAACCAACTGCTTGCGCAACTTGCGGCTGGGTCGCGGAGAAGCCTACCGGGGAAGTATGGGGCAGCATCTCGCTGATCTTTTCGCGCAGCGTTCCAATATGCTCCGAAAGCTCTTCGGTGCGAGCGGGAGCTTCGCCGCGCCAGAACGGAACGCTTGGGGGCGCGCCGTGCGCATCCTGCACCAGCACGCGGCCGGCGTTGGTCTCGATGCGGCGAATCATCCACGATGTGTTGCCCAAGAGCATGATGTCGCCGCGATTGCTCTCGACGGCAAAGTCTTCGTCTACTGTTCCAACGACAATGCCATCCGGCTCGGCCACCACGGAGTAAAGCGAATTGTCGGGGATGGCTCCGCCGCTGGTGATCGCGGCCAGCCGCGCCCCGCGCCGGGCCCGCAGCTTGCCGTTTACTCGATCGCGATGCAGGTACGCGCCGTAACGACCGCGCTTGGCGGCAATTCCTTCCGCCAGCATCTCGAGAATCGAGTCAAACGTTTCGCGCTTCAGGTTGCGATAGGGATAGGCGCGCCGCACCAGAGAGAACATCGCGTCTTCGCTCCACTCTTCGGCGGAGCACGCTGCCACAATCTGCTGCGCCAGCACATCCAGCGGAGATTCCGGAATCATCAGCCGGTCGAGATCGCCCTGCCGGATGGCGCGCACCAGTGCCGCGCACTCGATCAAGTCGTCGCGCGTGGTGCAAAAAAGACGTCCCTTGGGAACCGCGCCGCGCCAGTGGCCGGAGCGCCCGACACGCTGCAACGTGACGGCAATCGCGCGCGGGGAATTGATCTGCACGACCAGGTCGACGGTTCCCACATCAATGCCCAGTTCGAGCGACGCGGTCGCCACCAGAACGCGCACCTGGCCGTCTTTCAGTTTCTTCTCCGCCGCCAGGCGTAGTTTGCGCGAAAGACTGCCGTGGTGCGCGGCCACGTTGTCTTCTCCGATGCGCTCGCCCAGGTTATGCGCAATGCGCTCGGCCATGCGGCGCGTGTTCACGAACACGAGTGTTGAGCGATGCTGCTCGACCAGCGTCACCAGCCGGTTGTAGACCTCGTCCCACATTTCGTTCGAGGCTACGGGCCCCAGCGGCATGGGCGGAACCTCGACGGCGAGGTCGAGCTTGCGCTTGTGCCCGATGTTGACGATGACCGGATCAGGCCTGGCTTTTCCGCCTTCAGAACTGCCGGTCAAAAAATGCGCGACCTCTTCAATCGGCTTCTGTGTAGCCGAAAGCCCTATGCGGACCGGCGGCTTGTAGGTCAGCGCTTCCAGCCGTTCGAGCGAGAGCGTCAAATGCGCTCCGCGCTTATCGTCAGCCACAGCGTGGATTTCATCGACGATCACGGTCTCGACGTCGCGCAGAATGGCGCGACTCTTATCGGCCGTGAGCAAAATGTAGAGCGACTCGGGCGTGGTCACGAGAATGTGCGGCGGGCGCTTCAGCATGGCGCGGCGCTCGGGCATGAGCGTGTCGCCGGTGCGGACCGCGGTGCGAATTTCCGGCATGAGCAGCCCGCGCTCGCCCGCCATGGCGAGGATTTCACCGAGCGGAATTTCGAGATTTTTCTGGATGTCGTTGCCCAGCGCCTTCAGCGGCGAAACGTAGAGGACTTCCGTGCGGTCCGCCAAATCGCCCGCAAGCGCCTTGCGCACGAGGCGGTCAATGCAGGCGAGAAACGCAGCCAGAGTTTTGCCTGAGCCGGTGGGTGCGGAAATCAGTGTGGTTCGTCCGGCGAGAATGTGCGGCCAACCCTGCTCCTGCGGCTCGGTCGGAGTGCCAAAGCGCTGGACGAACCACTCCGATACAAGAAGGTGAGCCCAGGCCAGGGAGGCAGGAGGGGACGGCATCCGAATATTGTAGCCGGAAGATGGAGTTTCGTAAAATGTTCGCCTTTGACTCGCGACGCTTGATGAGAACCGATTGTATGAGTATGATGAATATGAATAATAATTCCCCAGCTCGAACCGAGGAGATATGGCAAGCTCAAGAGTTTCTTCACTTACCAAGGACGACATAGCTGCAACGGCAAAGAACTTTCGTTGGAATCGTCAGATGCCGAAGTGGAGCGTGATAGTTGAGGGGCGGGAGTTGCCTGCGAGGCCACTTGTTCTCGAGGCGGCGGGAGTGCCTCCCAACGATCCAACCAACTCGCATCAAGCCGTTGCGATTCTGAAGGAACGAGGGTTCGACGTTCGCTACCAAGGCAAGACGATTCAGGAAGACGAGCAAAAGGCGGAGATTCGACCTGACATCGATCATCTCCTCCGCAAGTTGCGAGGCCGCTTCAAAGGCCCGCACTCATTGTTGGAAGATCGGGAACGCGAACACCGGATCGAGAAAGACCGGCTAGGCTAGAACGATGAGCAAGACATACGTCCTCGATACCAGCGCTGTTCTTAAGCTGCTGATGGGCGAACGAGGAGCTGGTCGCGTCGAGCAACTGGTGAGGGAGGCTGACCGGTTGCGTACTCCTATGCTGGCGTCAGTGGCGCACTGGGGAGAGGTTTTCTATCTTTCCTGGCAACGCCACGGGGAACAAGCCGCCCGAGAGGCCTTGGGCGATCTCTCGCAGCTTCCGATTCGAGTTGTACCCGTCGATCTAACGCAGGCACTTAAGGCCGGCGAACTCAAGGCGCTTCATAAAATCCCTTATGTGGATTGCCTGGCTGCCGCCCTCGCCGTCCTGCAACAGGCGACGTTAGTCACGTCCGATCACGACTTCGACAAACTCGGACGCCACTTTCCAATTCTCTGGATCACCTGATCGTAATTCGAATGATGGCGATTTTCAGCTAAGGCTAAGAGCCATAGCTAAGAGTTGAAATAAAAAACCCACCGGATGCCTGCTTGGGGCGTGCTCGGGTCAGCATCCGATGGGCTACCGTTCTCCTTACTCACCCTGTTGTTTTCAGGAGTATTTCAATGATTAAACCCCAGAACGCGGGGAAGTTCCGTCTAAAGTGCGTCTAATTTTGTAAACATTTGTAATTCCGGCGGAGAAAATTAGAGGGTGTCCTCGGCGGCGCGGCTGAAAGCCGCGCCCTTTTCAAAGCAACTGCTTCCAGTTTCAGGCGACTAATCGGAAATTACAGGGGTCTTCGCGGCCGACGCCATCAGCTCCGTGAAACGCGGGTTCTTTCGCAGTTCCGCGAAGTCCGCGTCTTTGTACACGTTCTTCAGATCTTTATATCCGGCTTCCATCGCCTTCTTCAGATACTCGAGCGAATGGTCGGACAATCCCATCTTGGCGTACAACTTTGCGACCGTGTAGTCGTAACGCGCGCGGTCCTCGGGACTGGGCAGTTGGGCCTGGACACCGGCGCGCGAAGTCCGCATAAACACCTCGGAGTCCAATTCCAGAGCGTGCTGGTAAGCCGCCACCGCGGGCTCAAATTCGCGCTTCGAGAAATAGGCAGCCCCCAGGTTGCTGTAGAACGAGGCCGCGCTTTGGTCTCTTGCAATCGCCTTCTCATACTGCTTGACTGCCGCTCCGTATTTCTTGCTCTCGTAGAAAACCACGCCCAGATTGTTGTAGGCATTGGCAAACTCGCGGTCGAACTTGATGGAGCGCTCGAAAGATTTCTTGGCCTCTTTGTAGCGCTGCATCATGAGTTCGGTGATGCCGATCTTGTTCAGCAGGCATGCATCATTCGGCTTTTTGGCGAGCGCCGCTTCGTAATAATCGAGGGCGTCGAGATAGAGCTTTTCTGAGCGCAACTTGTCAGCCTGTAGTTCGAGGTCGGCCGCGGTTGCATCCTGGGCTGGAGGATCGAGGGCGCGCACCATGGGCGGCGCGATCTGTACCTGGTCCGCGTGAGAAACTTGCGCGAGCGCAGTGGTGGAAGAGACTAGCAGGAGAATCAGGCAGGCCTTTCGGTAGGACATACACACCCCCAAAACGACCAGTTCGAACGGGGCTATTTTGACACAGTTTTGGCTGGGTGGCGAAGATTTATTGAAGTTTCGGAATCTTCACCACGGAGGCACGGAGCGTCGTCGTTGCGCCGTGAGAATGCCTTTACGCACTTGGGTGCCGCGAGCGCTATAGGGGTCCTTCGACTCCATTGTCACGCTTTCCGCGCCAAATTCCGCTTAGGATGACGACTCTTAGAAGGATAGTGTTAGTGCGGGGCTGGCTCGGTAGTATCTGGCGGCTTAGGTGGAGGGGTTGGCGTCTTGTCGTCTTTGAAGATGCCGGCTATCTTGCCGAAAAGACCTTTCTTTTTCTTGGGATCTTGCGCATCCTGCGCGTCCTGGCCGTTGGCGAGCGTGGGCGGCAACGGCTTTTCGCCACTGCCGAAGACGCGATTGAGGAATCCCGCCACCGCGCCCTGCTGATCGCAAGTTTCCCGCGGCTCGGTGCCGGCTATGAAGGCGGCTTCGTAGTCGTCGGGACAGGTGGGCGTCGCCAGGCGGTTTGTGGCTTTATCGAGTTGCACGTCGACCACGCCCGTCGGCTGCTGAAAGGCTTTCATGTCGGAGTACTGCGGCAGCGCCGAGGCCCTCTTCATGAACTCGGTCCAGATGGGCGCGGCGGTCATCGCTCCGCTGAGACGAAGATCGCTGTAGTCGTCGTAGCCCACCCAGACTACGCAGAGTAAGTTGGAGGTGTATCCCGCGAACCAGCCGTCGTGCGAACTGCCGGTCTTGCCCGCTGCAGGGGGAGTGAATCCGCGCAGGCGAACCGCGGTGTAACCCAGTCCGTTGTTGATCACGCCTTCCATCATGTTAGTCATGACGTAGGCGATGCGCGGGTCGAGCACCTGGCGCTGGTCAGTTTTGTAATTCGCGATCACGTCGCCGTTGGCGTTGCGCACCGAGTTCACGAGGATCGGCGAAAGGCGTGTGCCATTGTTGGCGAATGACGTGTAGGCTGCCGCCATGTCGACGGGAGGAGCGTCATAGGAGCCGAGCGCCATGGCCGGGGTGGCCTTCACCGAAACGATTCCCGCCGACTTTGCCAGGTCGGCGACTTTGTCATAACCGACTTCTTCGGCGACTTTCACGGTCGCGTTGTTCAGCGACATGGCTAGCGCATAGCGCAGGGTCACGTCGCCCTTGTACTCCTCTTTATAGTTGCGCGGCTCGTAGATCTGATCTCCGTAGGCAAAGCTTGTCGGCGCATCGGTTACGGTGGAGGCTGGAGTTATTACGGTTGCTGAACCGTCGAGCGCCGTATTCATGGCAGCGGCGTATACGAACGGCTTGAAGATGGAGCCGGTCGGCCGCTTCGATACGGCGTGATTCAACTGGCTCCAGCCGTAGTCTCTTCCACCGACCAGCGCCAGCACCGCACCGGTATGCGGATCGAGCGCGATCAGCGCTACCTGGGCTTGCGGGCCTGGAGCCACCGTCGTTTCAACTTTCTTGCCCACCTTCACCTTCTTGGTGCGCATTTTGGTGACTTGCTCATCGACCAGCTTGATGCCCATCTCAACCGCCTGCGCCGCGGCTTTCTGGAGATCAGGATCGAGCGTGGTGTAGATCCGGAGGGATTGATCGTTCAGATCGTGGTCGCTGAACTTGTTGATTAGCGTGTCGCGCACCATGTCGACAAAATACGGCGCGTCACTGGCCTCCACATTCGGGGGCGCGAGCTTCAGCGGTGCAGCTTTCGCCTTGTCGGCTTGTTCGCGGGTGATGGCGTGGGTTTCGACCATCGAATCGAGCACCAGGTTGCGGCGCTCCAGAACGCGCTCGGGATGCCGGTACGGAGAAAGATAGCTCGGCCGCTGAATGATGCCCGCGAGCAGCGCGGCTTCGGGCAGCGTGATGTCTTTGAGGTCCTTGTTGAAATAGGCGCGCGAGGCCTCGGCAAAACCGCTGATGGCAAACGAACCGCGCTGCCCCAGGTTTACCCAGTTGCCATAAAACTCGAAAATCTGCTGCTTGGTGAACTTCTGTTCGAGTTCCTCGGCGATCAGCATCTCCTTCAGTTTGCGCGGGACGGTTTTTTCCGGAGTCAAAAAGAAACCGCGCGCTAACTGCTGGGTAAGAGTGGAGCCGCCCTGCTCGCGCCGCTGATGAATCAGGTCGCCAAAAGCGGCTTCCACCGTGCGCGCAAAGTTCACTCCGCTGTGTTCGAAGAAGCGGCGGTCTTCGATCGCGAGCACGGCGTCGACCATTACCTTGGGGATGTCGCTGTACTTCACCACCTCGCGTTTGGAACGCTGCTCGGAATCGAACAGCGCGGTGACGAGCTGCGGCTCCAACTCGTAGGCAAAAAGGTCATTGCCCCGGCTGGTGATCTGGCTGACCTGCCCGCCCTGAATGACGATGTGCGCGGCTTCCGGGCTGTGGTAGCTCTCCGGGCCCGGCGTAATCTCGATTCCGTCTTTCTCCAGACGGAAGCTGCCAAGTTGCGATTGGCCTTCCTTGTCGGAATAGCCGGCGCGGCGCAGAGACGCGGCGATTTCCTTCGCGTCCATCTTGTCGCCGGCGTGCACCGTGCGGGGCAGAGCGTAGATTTTGGCCGAATTGCTGAAGACTGGCGAGCGGAAGCGCTGCTCGATGATGCGGTCGTATTTGATATAGAAATAGCAAAGAGATCCGCCAACGCCGATGGCAACAGCCAGGAAGACGATCAAAGCAGCCCGAATCACGGGATCGCGTGGCAGGCCGCGCCATCCTATGGCGTCTTTGCCGCCGCTCTTCCCTCCACTCTTCGGGATCTTGATTTTAATAGCCACGCTTAGAATCGGACTTCCGCCGAAAAAACTCTCCTCTTGGTCAGACGATGGGACGCACCAAAAGGTTTGAAGGCCGGTTGCTTCCTTTGATGGTCCCTCGCCTGCCGTCCCAGGAATATGTGCTGTCAGTATGTGATGTCTTCCATTGTACCGCCGCCCGCGCAAACAAAAAGAAACCCGCAGTACATGCGGGTCTCCAAGCCGTCAATAGCTGCTATTTCCAGCCAACGTTATTGCGGGTCGGTCACCGCAAAGAAGCCTCCATTGGTCAGAGTCAACGTGGAGGTCGGCTGGGTGAGAGTGCCGTCGGATCCAACATCGAACGCCCCCATCTGAAACGTATTCGTTTGCGTGCTCTGGTTAAAGATTCCGCCGTAAACGAACAAGAAGGCGCCGCTTTGATCGAACGCTCCCGCGTCGCCCACTGCCGCATTGCTGAAGGGTGAATTGCTTAGCGCGCTAAGAGTGCCGGAAGAGCCCAGCGAGAAGCCATCGACTGGGTTGAAGCCGAGGGCGGAATCCTCAATGCCGAAAGAGTAGACCAGATTCCCATTCGTGTTTGATTGCACTGCGATGTCAACCGGCGAGTTCGCGCCGGTGGTGGCCGAGCCCAGCGGCGTAATTGCGCCGGCGTTCGTCCCTGAAGTCGCAATGCTGAAAACGTAGAGATTGTCGTTGTCGATTCCATTCACCGGCACGCTCTGGCCGGTCGTGCCGATCAAATACTTTCCCGTGGGTTCGCCCTGCACCTGCCACATACTATAGGAGGGGCTGGTGAAGGGACTGCCTTGCACCGCCGTCAGCGTGCAAGTGCCCCCGGCCGTGGCGCAATTGCTGCCGATGACGTAGGCCGCGATTGCGGAACCAAGATGACCGCTGGCATCGGTGATGTAGAGATAGTTCCCCAGTCCGTCGGTCGCCAGGTTTCCCCCGAACGGGGCGGAAAATGGAGAGCCGATAGCGGCAGTTAAGGCTCCGCCGGTACCGATCTGGTACACGTAAATATTACCGGTGAAGGTCGAGAAGAACAGAAGGGTCCCGGCCGGATTGACCATGATGCTCTGGGTACCGAATCCCGCGGGCACCAAACTCATGAAGGGCGCCGGATACGGAGTGCCGATCTCGGTCAAGTTGCCGTTGGTTCCAATCGACCAGGCATAAATCGTATTGGTCGATCCGAATCCGGTATACAAGTACGTTTTCTGCGCCACGACCAGGCCCACCCCGCTGTCATTTAGCGGAGTCGCAGGCGGCGTGTAGCTGGGAGTGGCCGCAAAGGTTGACGCGGTAGTGTTCAGGGTGTAGCCATCGATCGTGCCGGTTGTGGCCGCGCCCGTAGCATCCGCGACGAAGACAAACGCCGCAGTCGTGCTGCCGGTGGTACCGCCTCCGCCTATGCTAGGAGGGCCTGAGGATGTGCAAGTGGAACTACCGAACCCGGCGCTGCACGTGTAATGACCGCAACCGGCCAGCCCCATCATTGCCAACGCCGCCATCAGCATTAGAAACACTCGAACTCGCATCGTCATGAACTGCCTCCGCCTGCGCGACCCTGAGAAAATTCTCACCTGTGGGCGATATTAGGAGGAAGGTAACGCGACGGCAAGGTTACGAATGTCACTGGCAGGAAGGACAGTGGTCGGTGGTCAGTGGTCGGTGGTCAGTCTATGCCCAATCGTCAGTAGCCAGTGCAACGGTGGTTTTACTAGCCACTGCCCACTGATCACTGATCACTGACCACTGATTTCTACTTGTTTCCGCTGTTCGGGGTGAAGTGCATGTCGAAGGAGTAAAACGGCAGGTTCACGGGTACCGTATAGTCCGCCGCTACGTAGACAGCCGACAGGCCGGGCGTATTGATGCGCTGCACCGTTACCTGCTTAGGCTCGATCGGAAGGTTCTGGTCCTTGACCTTCCGCATCACGTCGTTGCGAATGTCTTCGTCCGTCTTCTGGAAGTTGCTGCCATCCATCAGAGCGACGTTCCTGAGGTCGTCCGCAAAGCTGTAATTGGCCATCATGGGCGGAGCTACTTCAAAGCAGCCGACCACAACGAAGAGGATCGCGAGAAATCCGATCAGTGCTTTAATGGTTCCCATAGACTCGAAACTTCGCCGCCCAGCCAGCGGCGCAAATTTCAGGCCCTGGCCGGCAGCACTCCTTGAAAATATTCAACTACCGCCGCGATCGTAACATCGCGTACTTCCCGAGTCGAGCGCAGAACCACTTCCACAGTACCTTCGGTAACCTTGTTCCCCACAGTGATTCTAAAGGGGATACCGACCAAGTCGGCATCCTTGAACTTGACTCCGGGGCGCTCGTTGCGGTCATCGAGGATCACATCAAACCCCGCGGCTTCTAAACGCGTTCCAATCTCGACCGCGGCCTTTAGCAGACTCTCGTCCTTCACGTTGACGGGAGTGACCACAATTTCGAACGGGGCAATCGTCGGCGGGAGCCAGAATCCATTCTCGTCGTTACTCTGCTCTACCGCCGCGGTCAGAATACGTTCAATACCAATGCCGTAACTGCCCATGATCGGCGTGACTTCCTTGCCGTTCTTATCGAGCACACGCGCGCCCATCGCGTCGGAATAGCGGTAGCCGAGTTTGAAGATGTGTCCAATCTCGACCGCGGTGTCGATGCGCAGAACGTTGCCGCAATTCGGACAACCTTCTCCCGCCGTGACCGCGCGCAGATCGGCATACGCCGTGGGATGAAAGTCTTTCCCCGGCGTGAGGTTCTTCAGGTGATAGTCTTCTTTATTCGCACCCGCGATCAAGTTGCTGCGCCCCTCGAGAGCCTTGTCGACGAGAAGAACAGGAAGCGTCGCATCCTTCTTGAGATCTTTTGCCCACTCGATCCCGACCGGGCCCAAATATCCCGCCGGAGATTTAAACAGCGCCTTGATCTCGCTCTCCTCCATGGGCCGCGTCGCCCGCCCCACCGCAGCGTTGAGCTTGGCCTCATTCAGTTGATGATCTCCACGCATCAGCACCACGATCGCCCGCGACCTGGCCTTGCCTGTCTTTTCATCTTTATCTTTTTTATCTTTATCTTTATCTTTATCCGTCACTAGTTCGTCAGCCATCAAAGCCAGCGTCTTGATCTTGTTCTTCGGCGACACTCCAAGAAACCGCGCCACATCTTCGATCGTCTTCTGCCCTGGAGTGTGCACCTCGAGAGGCGCGCCATCGCCCTCTGCCGTTAGGTCTTCAACGGAGTTCAGCTTCGAAGTGGCCTTCTCCATGTTCGCGGCGTAGTTGCAGCCGTCGCAGCTTACAATCTGGTCTTCACCGGCCGGCGTGCGCACCATAAATTCGTGCGATTCTTTCCCGCCCATCGCTCCTGAATCCGCCTCGACCACCATGTATTTCAACCCGCAGCGATCGTAGATGCGGCGGTAAGTGTCGTAATGTTTTTTATAGGAAACATCCAGCCCGGCCGCGTCGATGTCGAAGGAGTAGGAATCCTTCATCATGAATTGGCGCACACGCAGCAGCCCGGACTTCGGCCGCGGCTCGTCGCGAAACTTCGGGGCGATCTGGTACCAGATCTGCGGCAACTGCTTGTAGCTGCGCAGCTCCTTCACGGCGATGGAGGTCATTACTTCTTCTTCGGTCATGCCGAGAGCGAGTTCGGCGCCCTTGCGGTCTTTGAGCTTAAACAGGTTGTCGCCCATCAGAGACCAGCGCCCGCTGGCCTCCCAAATCTCGCGCGGATGCAGCGCCGGCAGAAAAAATTCCTGCCCGATCTTATCCATCTCCTCCCGGACGATACCCATGATCTTGTTGAACGACCGGTTACCGAGAAAAAGATACGAGTAAATTCCCGCCGCCAGTTGCCGGATGTAGCCAGCCCGCACCAGAAACTTGTGGCTGGCCACTTCCGCGTCGGCCGGCGCCTCGCGCAGGGTGGGAATGAACAGTTCTGACCATCGATGCATAGAGTTTTAGTGCCGAGTACCGAGTGGCGAGTGCCGAGTGTAGGCACTCCCGTCGATCCCTTTGGTGAATTGGTTATTGTAAATGATGGCGCGAAGGAACCAGGCCACTCGTAGGCAGCGATACCGGTGAGTTGGCTGGGTACTGGGTATTAGGTACTCGGTACTAAGAAGTTAGCTGCCGCAGTATTTCTTTCCCCAGCTTCTGCGTCTCCCCGAAAAACTTCTGATATTCGACGAACAGCCGGTTCAGTTCCAGCGCCTTATCCGTCGAGGGATGCTTGCGCAGGATCATGTCGCGCACGTGCACCGGGTTGGGCAGGGTTGCGTCTTCGGTTAGTTCTTCAAGCGCGGTATTAGGGTCGTAGTGATACATGCAGGTATTGTAGCGCTGCGGCGACAGCCGGCGGGGCTCCGGCGCTACACTAGCTCGGTGCTCCACAGATCGTGCAGGTGCACGATTCCTTCCAGCTTGCCGCTCCCGTCGATCACCATTAGGGACGTAATCTTTTTTTCTTCCATGATCGCCAGCGCAGTCGCGGCAAATTCCGCGGCCGCAATCGTCCGCGGATTCTTCGTCATGGCCTCGCCCGCCGATAGATCGAGCACATCCTTCCCGCGCTTCTCGAGCAGCCGCCGCAAGTCTCCGTCGCTGATGACGCCCACCAAGCGCTCGCCTTCTACCACCGCCGCCACGCCCAGCTTCTTGCGCGACATTTCATAAATCACGTCCGGCATTTTCGTCTGCGGCGTCACCCGCGGCAGCGCGTCGCCCGAGTGCATGAGCGACTCCACGCGAGCCAATTTTTTCCCCAGCTTTCCTCCGGGATGTAAATTGGCAAAGTCCTCTTCCTTGAATCCGCGCTGCTCGCTGAGCGTAACCGCCAACGCGTCGCCAAGCGCCAGCATCGTCGTGGTCGAGGCGGTAGGCGCCAGCCCCAGCGAACAAGCCTCCTCCGCAATCGAACAATCAAGCGCAATATCTGCCGCCTCCGCGAGAGTGGACGCCTGTGTGGAACGGGCACTCCTGCCCGCTGCTTTTGACTTTTCCTTCGCCCTGGAGATCTCATCCCCGGTCATCGCGATCAATGGCACCTGCAGCCGCTTGATCGTCGCCAGCAGCGCCAGAATCTCCTCCGTCTCGCCGGACGCCGAAAGCGCGACCACTACATCTCCGCGCACAACCATTCCCAAATCCCCGTGCAGCGCGTCGACCGGATGCAGATACAAAGCCGGAGTCCCTGTCGAACTCAGCGTCGCCGCAATCTTGCGCGCAATCAGCCCGCTCTTCCCCATGCCGGTGACCACCACGCGTCCCGCGCAGGAAAACATTAAGTCGACTGCCCGCTGAAACGCCGCCGCCATTGGCCCGGCGATGCGGTCGGCCAGCGCGCGCAGCGCCTCGGCTTCAATGCGAACCACATTCTCGCCAATATTCTTCATGAAAATGAAATAAAGAACGCAAACCCGCGCCGCCGTTTTCAAATTACCCGATTACTAAATTACTCAATTACAAAATGCCTAGAAGTGGTCCTCATCACTCCGTGGCTGTAGCGGCTTCTGCCCCAGCACCGCCAACCCCTTGGCCTGGATTATCCGGTCCCAAGGTCCCGCCTGCCAATTGTCGCGCGTCTTCGCCGGCTGCTTCCACGGCGGTAGCGAGAGCATCAGATTTTTCCCCATCGAGTGCAGGTAAGGTTCATACATCGATCGCAGCTTGTCGAGCTTTAGCCGCGCGTCATCGCCGGTTCGCAGTTTCAATCCGGCGGCCGCCAGCGTCGCCCGCAGTGCATCGAAATCGCCGTCCGTCAGCCGTTCCGCCGCTTCTGGATCGTAGCGTGCATTCACCACCTGCGCCAGATCCACGGCCGCATGCCGCGCCATGGCAAAAGTCAGCCGCGCTTGCGCGGGATGGATGCCATCGATCCCTGTAACCACCAGCGAAGTCACATCCAGCATGGTCATCAGCGCCGCCAGCCACGACTGGTTGCTATGCTGCGAACGAAAAAAACTTAATACCGGATAAGAAATGTGACTCTCCAGCAGTTCCCCCGCCCAGCGCTCCCACTCGCGCAGACATCCATCCAGAACCAATTGGTCGATCACCGGATTCTCCGCAGTGCCCGCCAGCCGCACCAGCAGCTCGGCCGCCGTTGGTGGCGATCCGGCGCGCGCATCGAGCATCGAGATCTGAATCTCGCGCCGCGAAAACGAAGCGTACACCACCGGCAAATATCCGATCACCACTCCAAGAAATGCAAAACCCATGCCCGCTTCCAATACCGAGAGGAAGCGCGCCAGAGGCGACGTCGGCAGGATGTCGCCGTAACCCAGCGTGAAAAACGTCTGGCCGCTATGGTAGAGAATGCGGGGAAACGTGATCGGCTCACCGCTGAGAAGTTCGTGCCCGCCGATACCATATTGCAGCAGCGCAAATCCGAGGATCAGGGTCGTCGCCCAGAACGCAAGCAGCATGATCAGCGACAACGGCCCGAAGTATCCCAAAAAACTTTGCTGGCGCGAAGGCGTCCGGATGCGGCCGGCAATATTCTTCCAGGGAATCCAGGTTCGCCGGTAAAACCACGCCGTCAGCTTGAAGTGCCGGGTCACACGGCGCGGCAGCACCACCGTCTCAAACGCGTCGAGAAGCACTACGCAGATGATGACGACGCCGAGGACAATCGCGGGAATGCTGTCGTGAAAGACCATGCCGGATTCTCAATTGGGCTTCGGGCGTTGGCCACCGGGCTTCGGCGAAACCTTTTACTCAACCTGCCAGACAATTGGATCGGAATCTTTGGTTTAGCTGAGGCCCGGTAGCCGAAGCCCGAAGCCCGCCTACTGCGGCTTAGGCTGTGCGGGCGCGGGCTGCGCCGGCGCGGTCGCCGGAGTCGTCGTAGCCGCCGGCTTCTTCGCTACCGTCTTCTTCTTCACCGGCGGCTTCTTCGGCGGCTCGTTGTCATCCACCACAATTTTCTTTGGAGGTTCCACCGGAATCGCCGCCTGCGCCGCCTTCAGGTCCGCGCGCAAATGGACGATCTCCTGCTCCTTCGAGGCCGCCAGGCTTTCCAGGCGCTCGCCTATCTGCCTCCGCGTAGCCTCAAACGTGTTCAGATCAGTCGACAGCGCCTGCAAGTCATCTTTCGATCCGAAGGCTCCGGTCGATTCCGTGACACTGCCGAGCACATCGTACAACGCATCCAAGTTCCGGTAGAGCTTGAAGGTCACGGTCATGTCTTCCGGCGCAGCGCGCAATTGCGCAATGATCGCCGGCAAAGCATTCTGCAGATTGCGCTGGATCGAATCCACATTGCCCAGCGCCTGCTTCTTCGAGCCGCCGTCGGTCTTCCAGCGCTCAATTCGCAGTTTCAACAAGTCGGCCTGTGTAGTCTTCGATGTGGCCTCCAGTTGCTCCAGCAACCCGCTCAGTTGCGACACCGACGCATAAGAAACCGCCGTGCCCTGCGGCGCCGGCCCTGCCGAAGCTACGCTTCCCTGCGCCGAATATTGCGGACCCGCAGGCGCGGTAGCCGCAGCCAACTGGCCGAACGCTGCCCCAGTCCACAACACCAAAAACAGCCCAAGGGAACGGTTGAAGATGAGTTTTAGGTTCATTGTTTATAGACGGCGTTTGCAGACGGCGGCGTGCAACAGAATATCGACTTGCCGAGGATACTACAAGCCGCCTTCTTCCGTGGGTTCTTCCAGATCCGAATCTTAGGAGGGCCGATGAGTGAAATGGCGATCTTACAACTGGCGAGCCTTCCACTCTGACCTACGTCGACGCTTGGCAATCTACTGGCGCTCGTATTGCATGGAGCGCCAGGAAGAGTAGAAACTTGAGATAGGGCGGGATCGGCTCCCAGTGGTGCAAAACCGTCGATCCTTTCATTTGACTTCTTGGTCAGAGCGGAAGGACAATTCACGGTCTAGCCTTGGCCGTCCGGAAGGTTGTCATGAAACTCGTACCGCTGTTCGTCCTATCGTTCCTCTTGTCTTCCTCGTTGGCTCAATCGCAAAACCCGAGGCCGCTGCTCTATCAGCCGCTTTCGCCCAGCAGCGCGCAGCCTGGAGACGCAGGGTTCACCTTGACCGTCAACGGGACCGGATTCGTCGCTGGGGCCGTTGTCAATTGGAACGGAAGCCCGCGAGCGACGACCGTCGTGAATGCCTCGCAGGTACAGGCGACCATCACTTCCGCGGACGTGGCTATCCCGCGAACGATAATGGTCAGTGTGGTCAACCCCGCACCCGGAGGAGGGCAATCCAACACCGTCCTGCTTCCCATCACCTTTCCTTTTACAACTGTAGCCGCGCTTCAAACCGACTTCCCCTCAAATACTCTGGAGATGAACAGTGTGGTGATCGCCGATTTCAACGGAGACGGCATCCTCGATCTTGCCTTCGCCAATCCTTGTGGCGACACCTATCCCTGTCCCAACAACGGGTCGGTTGCGGTTTTACTGGGTAATGGCGATGGCAGCTTCCAAGCTCCGCTAACGACGCCTGCTGGGGCCGTCACCTACGGGTTGGTCACGGCCGACTTTGATGGCGATGGCAAGCCTGATCTCGCGGTAATCAATGCCTGCGGTACGAACGGCTGGAACTGCGGTAGCTTGAACGGCAATGTCACTATTTTTCTGGGGAAAGGAAACGGCACGTTTACCGTAGGGAACAGCTACACGCTCGGGATTTTCCCTGATCAGGGCATTACTGCGGATTTTAACGGCGACGGCAAGCTGGACTTGGCTGTGGTAAACGCCAACGCCGATACCGTTTCAATTCTGCTGGGCAATGGAGACGGAACCTTTGCTGCGCCCGTTTCCTATCCTTGCCTCGCAAATCCAGCGGGGATCGTCGCAGGCGACTTTAACCGGGATGGCAAACTGGATTTGGCGATTACAAACTCCCCCTTTTCGACCGGAGAAAACGCGCTGAATATTCTGCTGGGCAACGGAGACGGTACATTCCAGGCACCCCTCGGATCGGAGCCTGGCGAAAACTTTATGTCACCGGCTGTCGCCGACTTCAATGGCGATGGAATCCTTGACCTGGCCGTTCCGGGCGTTGAGGACAACGAAGTGAAAATCTTCCTGGGCCGCGGCGACGGGACATTCCAGAGCCCGGTTTCGTTTCCTTCGGAGCAGTTTCCCTCCCAGGTCGCGGTCACGGACTTCAACGGAGATGGCAATCTCGACCTCATAATTGCCAGCGACAATACTTCGACTGTCGGCGTTCTCCTCGGTAACGGAGGGGTTTCGTTCCAGGCGCCGGTTTCGCTTGCGACCGACTTCCGGCCCATCGTTCTGGCTCTGGGCGACTTCAACAGCGATGGCCGTGTCGACATTGCTACCGCAAACGAGAATTCCATTTCTACGTCTGTTCTTTTGCAAGCAACTGTTTTTCTGTCGACGGCCAAGATGATCTTCCCGATCACGCTGGTCGGCGCATCGGCCTCGCCCAAGAGCGTAACTGTCACGAACGAAGGAAATGCTGCCCTCAACATCAGCAGTGTCTTAACCTCCGGCTCCAACGCCGGGGATTTCCTGCCAAGCAGTCAGTGTGGGTCAAGCTTGGCGGTAGGGGCGAGTTGCAACATACCGGTCACCTTTAAGCCGACGGGTACCCAGAGTCGGTCGACTTCGCTTCTAATCACGGACAGTGGAGCAGGTAGTCCACAGACAGTCGCTCTCCAAGGAAATGGAACATTCATCCAAGCCACGCCTTTGGGCCTGCGATTCGGATTGGTTAGCGTCGGTCAAACCGGGGGGCCGCTGACCGCGACCCTGACCAATACGGGGACCTCGAAAGCCAGTATCAAAAGCATATCGATCGCAGGAACCAATGCGGGAGATTTTGCTGAGTCGAATACGTGCGGATCTTCGATAGCAGCGGGAACGAGCTGCAGCGTCAGTGTGACCTTTAAGCCCACGGCGAAGGGGCAACGAAAGGCGGCGGTTGAGGTGAGTACCCAGAATGGCCCGGCCCTCATTAATCTGGTTGGAACAGGAAAGTAAAACTACACAACCCAGGAGGGCTGAAGGCCGAAAGCTACGTCGCCTTAGGCTTAGGCAATTCGGTGGCTGTTTTTCAATGATTGAAAACCAGACCTTGCTAAATTCGACAGCACCGAAGATTTTTGTTACGGAGTGATCTTGAATACCACTCCGCAACCCTGTTCGAATACGCATCCTGGCAGGCCTCCGGCAAGTGTGGTTCCATAAAGACTGCCCGCGGCGTCCATCGCCAAACCTGCGTAGGGATAAGCTCCGTCTGCTCCACCGGTGAAGCTGTGCAGCAGCGTCTCATTGCCGGCTGCGTCCAATTTGAAAACAGTACCCATGCCATTGGCTCCGCCGCGATACGTGGTTCCATAGAAGTTTCCGGAAGCATCGCGGACTACTCCGCTAATCGGGTCGTATCCGTTGCTGGTTTCGTTCGCGAAGCGATAGAGAACGGACTCAGCCCCAGTTGGATCTATCTTGAAGATCACGCCGCAGCCATAGGGCGGATTGCAGGTAAGGACGCCGCCCAGCCCGGTCATTCCGTAGAGGTTCCCCTCGGAATCGAGCACCAGGGTATCCCCGGCCTCCGAGCCGTCTTGTCCACCGCTGAAATTGTAGAGAATCTTGTACTCGCCCTTCGCACTGATTTTGTAAACGATGCCGCAACCAAGAGAGCCGCACGACTTTCCGCTGCCGCCGAGCTCCGTGCTGCCATAGAGATTGCCTTGCGCATCCCGGACCAAGCCTTCCAACGGCGTGGATCCATCCGGCGGGCCGGTAAATGCATGTAACACGGTCTCATTCCCAGCCGAGTCGACCTTAAACACACTTCCCCCGGCTCCCGGGAACCCGCCCACGGTAGTTCCGTAAAGATTGCCCTGCGCATCTCGAATCAAGGTTCCCTGCGGTTGGATGCCGTCGTTTTCACCAGTGAACTTATGGAGTACGGTCTCATGTCCCGCCGTATCGATCTTGAATACCACTCCGCACCCGTAGGGCTGGTTACAGTTGCTGTCACCGCCTACGAGCGTCGTGCCGAACAGGTTGCCCTGCCCGTCGCGCACCAATCCCGCGATCGGTCGTCCGCCCGCTTGCCTTCCCTCAAAGGCAAAAATAACAGTCTCCTGGCCCGCTGGGTTGAGCCGGAACGCGATCCCGCAACCAGCGCCTGAACATTGCGCGGCGTTGTAGAAACCTCCGTAGATCGTGGTCCCGTACAGATTGCCGGCCTGGTCGAGCATCACGCCCGCGTAAGATTCCGTGCCCCCACTCTTCCCCGTAAAACTGTGCAGCACTTGAAAAGTCTGCCCCTGCGCCAGCGGCGTGGCAAGCGCGGAAAGAAATATAACCGCAGCGATCCCTAACGCCGATAAGCTCTTTCTAAACATTGGACGGCTTCCTGGGTTCACGTTCGCGAGGTAATTCTTTGCAGTCATATACCCTCCTGTTTCCCTGCGAAGGCTCGGGGGGGAGATCAGGTGCCAGAATGTCAGCCCTGAATTGGCAGCCAATTATACTCCCGGAACACTGCCTGCTACGCGCGTTGACTGACGTAAACAGCGATTATGCTCCACGATGCCGGTTTCCAGTCTCAAGGCCTCGCCTATCCTGCGAACAGATTTAGCTCAGCCGCAACTGAAGCAATACTTATTCGTGGCCTGTTTCTGTGTCGCGGTTGGACCGACACTCGAAACAGCGGCCTGGACTTCTCGGAGGGTTCCATCTCATAGGTCTGCCCTGTTTTGCGGGAGTCGTAATCTCGCCAGAGCCACACCATCGCTTCCGGAAATTCTGCCGCCCCTTGGCCCGGATTATGTGTGCCTTTGCCGAAGCTGAGGTGAAAGTCATAATCCTTCAACTTCAGTGCGTTGGCGAGACGAAGATTGGCCAACGGCCAACTGCCGTAATTGTCCGACTCAACGTCCTCGGAACCGTCCTGCAGCCACACACGAAGATTGCGGTGGGATTCTCGCAAAACTTTCTCCGGATAGTCCTGTCCACCATCGGCTACCAAAGGATCTTCCTTCCACTGAATGCTGGTGAAGCTGCCGATCCAGGAAATGACCCGGCTGAATTGATCAGGCATCTGCCATGCTGCATTGAACGAGCAGATGCCTCCCGATGACAGGCCCGTGATCGCCCGGCTGTAGGCATCTTTGCGAATGTTGTATTTCGCTTCTACCTCGGCGAGCACCTCGTCGCGCAGAAAGCGGGCATAGCGGTCGCTGACGGTGTCATACAAAGTGCTGCGCATGGAATCCTTGAGCGTCCGCTTCCATTTTTCCGAATAGGCCTTCACAAAATTAAACGTTGCCGTACCCGGCGAGTTTTCAATATCGCCTGGGCTGATAAAAACGCAGATCATCACCGGGATCTTTTCTTGCGCAATCAGATTGTCGACGACGTTGAGCGCCGGAATGTTGCCATTCCGATCGATGTACCACTGGCCGTCCTGGAAGACCATAAGCGCGGCGGGCGTTCGCGGATCGTATTGGGCCGGCACATAAACCCAATACTCGCTCTTCATTCCATCGTAGATCTTGCTGCTATGCACGATTTTCGCCGACAGCGCGCCGGAGGGAACTCCGGTTTGCACGTACGACAAAGGGCCAAACGCCGGCAAGTCAAGACGCCCACCAAACTTCGCGCCCTGGATGAGGTAGTAAAACGAGTGTAACTTTCCCACGCACTCAATGCGGGCGGGCGTGTACCAGAGATCGGAGCCGGATAAATTCTGCATCGGCGGGCCGGCAGCTCCGTCAATGAAAAGCACTGGTTTCGGACCCGCTTCGGTGGCGAAGAAAAAATCTGGCCCCCGGGCAATCCAGGCCGTTCCGTCTTTCAGATTTTTGGCATCGAAACTGGCTGTGATCGCGTCGCGAAGACTGGGACTGTTCGATTTGGCAAGTTCGATCAGTCGCGTCGCGTCCAACTTTTCGGTGGCGAATAAAGGGGCAATTAGCAACAGGGACAGAAAGCCCATGAGCCCGAACCTCTTGAGACTGCACATAAGAAGCCCTCCCGTGTGAAATATCCGCGTTTTCTACGGAGCCTGCAACGCAGATCGCAATGATAACGCCATGCCAGACCGAGTGGCCTGTTGAGGGTGTACCGCGAACGCATTGTTTTCCGTCACAACGAGTCCTATAATTCTCGCACTCAAGATGAAGAGGCTTCTACGGCTGCCCCTAACCGAGTTCTCCGACCTTGACTAACCCGGCCTCACGCGACCCGAAAAAGCATGCTGGCGTGGATCTTCGCGTCTATCTGGATGTGAAGCATGCCATCCATCGTTACGTGCTGAATAAGGTCGACCTGGGAAGGATCGCTACCGTTCCGGACGAGCACGACCGGCAGCAGGTGCTGGCCGTGATCCAGGATGCCGTGTCGCAAGTTAAAGCGCCTTTTAGCGATCCTGAAAAGGAACGCTTATCGCTCGAACTCCTGGACGAAGTGTTTGGTTTGGGCCCGCTCGCTCCACTGCTGCAAGACCCGACGATCAGTGACATTCTGGTGAATGGCGCCAAGGAGGTTTACGTTGAGCGCTCTGGCATTCTCGAAGAAACCAAAATCGTCTTCAAGGATAACGCGCACCTGATGCGCGTCATCAATAAGATCGTCGCGGCGATCGGACGCCGCGTGGATGAATCGTCACCGATGGTCGACGCCCGGCTCGCCGACGGATCACGCATCAATGCGATCATTCCCCCGCTGGCGATCGACGGGCCTCATCTTTCCGTCCGGCGCTTTGGCCACACTCCCATCACCGAAGAGAACCTGCTGGCCAATCAGACCCTGACCGCGCCCATGCTGGCGTTATTAAAGGCGGCAGTGGCGGCGCGTCTTAACATAGTGATCTCCGGCGGGACGGGCGCTGGGAAAACCACGTTGCTGAATGTGCTCTCCGGCTACATTTCGGCGAAGGAACGCGTCGTCACCATCGAAGACTCGGCGGAGCTGCAACTGAAGCAACGCCACGTCGTCCGCCTGGAATGCCGGCCCGCCGATGCCGATGGCAAGGGTGCCGTTCATGCGCGGCAACTGGTCATCAACAGCTTGAGGATGCGTCCCAATCGCATCATCGTCGGCGAGGTGCGCGGCGAGGAAGCTCTCGACATGCTGCAAGCCATGAACACCGGCCATGACGGATCAATGACCACGGTTCACGCCAACACTCCCCGGGACGCTCTCGCCCGCATGGAGACCATGGCTCTGATGGCGAACCTGAACCTGCACGAAAAAGCCATTCGAAAACAGATCGCATCGGCGGTTTCCCTCGTGCTTCAAATGGAACGTCTCAGCGACGGAACGCGCCGTCTCACCCAGGTCACCGAGATCACTGGCATGGAGTCCGATGTGGTCAGCATGCAGGATCTGTTTGTGTTTGAGAAGCGGGGAATTTCATCGGAAGGACGCGTGCTCGGAACCTTCAACGCGGTGGGCATCCGGCCAAAGTTCGCCGAAAAACTCAAAGCCGCCGGCTTCGACCTCCCGCTCGATATGTTCGACACACCCGGCAGAAACTGGAAGTAAGCCGCCGAACATACGAATCGGCGATAATATTGGTAGCAGTCCAGACACACGCATCCAACCGAAGTATGCCCCGCGCAACCAAAACGTCGCCGTTCCGTCGCACGCTGCTGCTTACTACCATCACTTTAGTCGCGCTCGCTCTCGCGCCGCACTCGCCGGCCCAGGATCTCGCTAAGCGTCTGATCCTTAAAGATGGCTCCTATCAACTCGTCACCCGGTATGAGGTCAAAGGCGACCGCGTGCGCTACCAGAGCGCCGAGCGCAACGAATGGGAAGAACTTCCCGCCTCGCTGGTCGATTGGCCGGCCACTGAAAAATACGAGAAAGACCGCGCCACCTCTGCCATTCCCGAGGCCATCGCTCTTGACAAGGAAAAAGATGCAGAGCGCGAAGCCGAACTCTCTCATCTTCCCCAAGTCGCCCCCGGACTGCGCCTGCCAGAAGATTCCGGTGTATTCCTGCTCGATAACTATCAAGGCCAGCCGCAACTCATCGAAATGCAGCAAACTGAAGGCGACGTCAACCAGAACATCCGGGGCAACATTTTTCGCGGACCCCTCACTCCCATCGCCAATGCCTCCAAGCAGACCCTGGAACTCGAAGGCGAACACGCCGCGCTGCACGTCCACGTAGCCGTGCCTTCCATCTACATCAATGTGGACGATGAGCAACGGAAACAGCCGCCGAGCGGCGAAACTGCATCGGCCCAACTTAATCAGCCCAGCCTCGACGCTCCCCGCGCCGAGCAGCAGCACCCCCAAGACACGGAGCGGCCGCAGCAACCCGAGCTGCCCATCGTCCCGTTTAATCGTTTCCGAATCGTGCGCGCGAAAGTAAAAAGCGGCAAGCGCCTCGTGAGCAATCTCAAGCGCAACTCCGCCGGCAAGATCAGCCAGGACCAGGATTTCGTAAACACCACCATCGACCGCATTAGCGGCGGATGGCTCAAGCTAACTCCCACTCACGATCTCGAACCCGGTGAATACGCCCTGATCGAAATCCAGGGCAACGAAGGCATGAACCTCTACCTCTGGGACTTCAGCGTAAACCCCAACGGCCCGCCCAACCCCAACCCCTGGAAGCCGGACGTGAAGGGTAATGACGTGAATCCCGCGGAGCCGCAGAAGCCGAAGGAGAATTTGTAATCTTGCAGACTTTCACTGCCAGGTTCTGTTTGACAAGCGACAATGTACACTTTACACTTAATGTGCCCTGATGATCAGGAGTTTCAAGCATCGCGGCCTCAAACGACTTTATGAACGAGGAGACCGCAGCGGGATACGCTCCGACTTGCTCGACACGGTTGAAGACATCCTTGCCCGCCTCGATAAAGCCGAGACTCCGCAGGCCATGAACCTCCCCGGTTATCGACTACATCTTTTGAAAGGTGGGCTGAAAGGCTTCTGGTCAGTCACGGTTCGTGCGAACTGGCGTATCGTCTTCCGCTTTGAAGGTGCGGACGTACTTGACGTTGAACTGACCGATTACCACTAGGGGCCGTAATGAGGAGCAAAACATCATGCCGATGAAAAACCCGCCGCACCCCGGACGCAGCATTCGAACCGCGTGTCTCGAGCCCTTGGGATTGTCCGTCACGGAAGCAGCCGAGGTCCTCGGCGTCACCCGGCAAACCCTGAACAATGTCATCCACGGTAAGTCGGGGATCAGCCCTCAGATGGCAATCCGCCTCACGAAGGCATTTGGCAGCACGCCGGAAACGTGGTTAAGAATGCAGCTTGCCTACGATCTCGCGCAGGCTAGAAAAGGCGAGAGCAAAATCAAGGTCCGACGTCAGAATTTGCCGCAGGAATTACATGCTCAGTGAAGAATTTGAAAAAATGCCGACGATCATCTTTCTGCCAGCGCCGACGGCCGCAAGCCAGAAGCCAAGAGCTAGAAGCTACAAGCTGCCTTCCGATTTCAGCACCCCACGCTGCGCAACCCCAATATTGTCCCGGGTCGTGTTCTTCACCAGATACATCATCTCGTCAGCCTGCCGGATGATGTCATGCGCATCCCGCGCATCGTGCGGATACGTCGCCAGCCCAATCGAAGCGCTCACACTCAAATTCATTCCCTCGTCGTGGCAAAAACCGGTGGCCCGCAGCGCTTCGCGCAACCGCTTCGCCACCACCAGTGCTTGATCCTTGCCCGTCTGCGGCAGAAGCACTACGAATTCGTCGCCTCCATAACGGAAGGCATAATCGATCAACCGCAGTTGCGCTTTCACCAGGTTGCCAATTTCAGCCAGCAGCCTGCTGCCCACCAGGTGCCCATGCGTGTCGTTCACTACTTTGAAGCGGTCGAGGTCAATGAACAGCACACTAAACTCGTAGCCGAAACGCGATGAACGGTAAACCTCCGTCTCCAGCGTCTTGTACAAATGCCGCGCGTTGTAAAGTCCGGTGCAGTCGTCTGTGATCGTCAGTTCCTGGATCTTTTCCACCCAGCGCGCGTTCTCAATGGCGATGGCGGCGTAGTCGCACAGCGCCCGCAAAAAGAAAACTTCCGGCTCGTGGAACTGCGCCATGTCCACATTCACCAGTTGGATCACGCCCAGCACTCGCAGCCGCGACCGCAGCGGCACGCAAATCACCGAACGCGTCTCCCACTGCGTCGCCTCATCGACCCGCTTGGCATACCGCGGATCATTCACCACATCGGTCGAGATCACCTGTTCGCCGTGCTTCGCCACCCACCCCGCGATGCCCTCGCCCATCTTCAACCGGACATTCTTCAGTGCCTCCGCCGCATCGCCTACTGCAATCGCAAAATAAAGTTCATCCCGCTGCTCATCCACCATCAGCAGAGACCACGTGTCGGGACGGAAGTACTCTGCCATCTTTTCCATGATGGTCTGCAGAATGGAGTCGAGGTCCAGCGACGACGTGAGCGCCTTGGCCACGTCGTGAAAGATGGTCAGTTCCTGGCTCTGGCGGGTTAGTTGCGTGCCGGTGGCCTCGGACATACCTGATTCCTCGGTCTCTGGTCTGCTGGACGGAGTGACAGTTCCAAAAAATTATATGGCTGCACCGCCACTGGAGCAATGAACCTTGGTAACCAGAACCCCTAAAGCCAACGGGATGCATATCTTAGCAAGCAGTAAAACGCATGTGGGGACGGGCGCCTCGCCCGTCCAGCCAAGCGCAGCGAGGCACGTCAGCACCTCAACTGACTCAGCAGCTTGCTGCACGGTTACACTAATCAAATCATGCGGACTATATCCTTATTCCTGCTCTGTTGGAGTTGCCTCACGCTCGCCATCAATACTCAGGCGCAGGTTACTTTCAAAGACGACTTCAACAGCGGAAAGCTCGACACCACAAAGTGGACCGTGGCCACCTACAAATCGCCGGACTCCGCGCACGGCATAAACCGCGGCACCTATGTCCCATCTGCGATCGACTTTAAGCAAGGGGTGCTGCGCATTACCGTCCAGCAACATGCCACCGCCAGCGGCGTCGAATCGCTCGGCGGCGCCATCATTTCCAGGGAGCGCTTCGGCTTCGGTACCTACGACTTCGAGATGCGCATGAGCAGCCTCTCGCCCACCCCTCACGGTGACGGTACAACTTCAACCGGGGCGGTCTCGTCCGGTTTTATTTACTACAACAAGTCGGAGAGCGAAATCGATCTGGAATTCCTGGGAAACGAAAACGCTATGTGGGTAAGCACATGGCACAACCCAGATCCTAATCTCGAGCCCACGCCGCTGCAGAGGACCACCGATAAATTAGCCGATCCCGGCTTGGCGACTGGATTCCGCCACTATTCTCTGGTCTGGACCTTCGCGACTGTCGATGTCTACATCGATGGCACCAGAGTCGCCCACCAGACCGAGCACGTGCCGCAAACTCCAGCACACATTATTCTTCAGCACCGCGGTACGAACAGCAACAAATGGGGCGGCGTGGCTGCCCTCGGTGTAGAGCGCTATTTCTTCGTTCGCTCCGTGAAATTCACGCCCCTGGGAACCAAATAGCGATGTAGTGGGGGGACGGCCGCCTCGGCCATTCCACGGTTTGAATGTGGGGACGGGCGCCTCGCCCGTCCAGCCAAGCGCAGCGAGGCGCATTCTGCCACCGTGCTTGCCCTCACCATCCGCGCCATCCGTGCAAATCCGTGGCTAAGCATTTCTCAGCCCGGAGCGTATCCTTAGTGCATATGAAACTTGCTCTTTCAGCCGCCCTACTGCTGACGATGTCCTCTATCTCAGCCCCAGCCCAAAACCCAGCCCCAGTCGATCCCAAAACCATCCCCGTTATCGACGGCGGCATCGGCCCCTGCTCCGCCGACTTCACAGTCAATGATTCCAACGGCGCGCCAGTCTACGACGCGAAAATCCAGGTCCACATCGCCTACCGGTTCATGAACCTCCACAAGTTGGACCTCGAAGTCGGCACCAATGCCGCCGGCAAAGCCCGCTTCACCGGACTACCAGACAAAACCAAACAAGGACTGTTCTTCAGCGTTTCAAAAGAGAACCGCGAAGGCTCAGCTTTCGACGACCCCGCCAAAACCTGCAAAGCAGAATTCACCATCACCCTACAGAAAAAGCCCCAGTGAACGGTTTGCCCCGTGTAACTCTGTGCTCGCCCTGAGCGAAGCCGAAGGGTCCCCCGTGGTGGAGCTCTTAGCTCTTTCAACCGAGATTCAACCGAAATAGATAACCCTCCGAGTAACCTGAATCCCCGAACCAGTCTGGCATCCACTCCAACCTTCGCCTATGATTAATTGCGTCCACAGATTTAAATGTGGACAGAAACCTGACAGGAGCCAATCGTGGGCGCGTTCGGAGAAAAACTTCGCAAGCAGCGCGAGCTGCGCGGCATCGAACTCGACGCCATCTCCAACACCACGAAAATCAGCACGCGCATGTTGCGCGCCCTCGAAGACGAACACTTCGACCAGCTGCCCGGCGGCGTCTTCAATAAAGGTTTCGTCCGCGCCTACGCTCGCCAGATCGGCCTCGACGAAGAAGAAGCCGTAGCCGACTATCTCGCAGCTCTGCGCGGGGACCAGCCCCGGCAGTCCAATACCAATGTGCCGGAGTTCTCTGCCCCGGCCACCAAGCCGCCCGTGGTCGCAGCGCCCGAGCTTCGCGACCAGGCTCCCACCGAGAGCGCTCCTCCCAACCGTGACCTCCCTACGAACGACAGCACCAACAGTAAAGACAGCGGCAACGATCACCACGAAGAACTTCGCCGGGAAGACCGCCGCAAACTCAGCCGTCGCTACGAAGAACGTCGCATTCAAAATCGTCGCAGTAAGAATGAAGATCGCCGCGATGAAGATCGCCGCAACAAAGATCGCCGCAGCCTTCCCCGCGCCTCCCAGCGCTTCCGCCAAAAATATCCCGCCGGAGACCCCGAGCCCGCCAATGAATCCGCCGCCCCAATCCCATGGGGCAAGCTGGCCTTGGCGCTGCTAGCCCTAACGCTGCTCCTGGCCCTGTGGAATTTTCGCCAGCTCTGGCCCTCGGCAGCATCGCCGGCCGTGGCCTCGTCCAATCAATCGCCCGCTCCAACCCCACAGCCAGCCGTAACTCAATCCCCCGGCTCCACGTCACCGGCAGCATCGCCATCGCCCGCAAAACCACTGCCTCAAGAAACACGGCCGGCAGCAACCACCTCCGCTCCACCTGCGCCACTTGCAAAAACCGCCCCGCCGGCTGCGACCGCATCCACCTCGCCTGCAAACCAGCTTTCCCCGGCGGCATCGCCAGCAGCGACGCCAGCAACATCTTCCGCAGCCTCTGTCAGTAAGCCGCCCGCCAACCCACCCCAACCAGGCCCCAAGCCTCCAGCCAGCGACGCCGCGTCTCCGGCCGTGGCTCCGGTCGCTGCTCCAGATGCTGCCGCGAAGCCGCCCAGCACCTTCACCTTGCAGGTCCGCGCCGAGAAGACCACCTGGGTCTCCCTTACCGCCGACGGCAAACTCGTAGCCCAGGAAACCCTGATCGCTCCCGCCCACACCTCCGTCCGCGCCGCCCACGAGATCGTAGTAAAAACCGGAAACGCCGCCGGCATCAGTTTCCTTCTAAACGGCAAAGAAATCCCCGCCCAAGGCAAGGAAGGCGAAACCAAAACCTACATCTTCAACGCCACCGGGCTCCAGGTAGCTCCGTAAGACATATGGAGACAAAAATCGACGAGTGGCACACTCAAGAACGGGTGGCCCATTCAAGCCGTCTTTTGGCTTGAGTGGGACAGTCCAATCCGCGGACTAAGTCTTCCAGCCGAGAGGAATCGAGGAGCCAAGGTAAGCATTAGGGGCAGCGCAAATGTCAGCGCCATGGGCGCTTCTTCTTCCCCCTCAGGATCCCAATCCGCCCATCCACCACAACAATTCCACGATTGAATTCACCCTCCGGCAATTAAGCCTAAAATCATTGCGCGATTCGCAGTCGTCTGTTAGCCTTTTTATGGTCATTGTCGTGGTGTGCAATTTTTGGAACCGCGCGTCGATGCCTTCCCTGGGCAAGCCAAGCGCGCCGAAGATCCGCGGGTCTCGCCACCAGAAAGTCCCAAGCAGTTTCTAAGGAGAACTGATTTTGTCCACAACATCGAAGAATCGCATTTTATTTACCTCCGAATCCGTAACCGAAGGTCATCCCGATAAGATCGCCGACCAGATTTCCGACGCCATCCTCGATGCCTGCCTCGCCGAAGACACTTCCAGCCGCGTAGCCTGCGAAACCCTCACCGCCACCGGCCTCGTAGTCATCGCCGGAGAAATCACCACCAAAGCCTACGTCGATTTCCAGAACGTAGTCCGCGGCACCGTCGGCGCCATCGGCTACGACAACGCCGTCTACGGCTTCGACTGCAACACCTGCGCCGTAATCTCCAGCATCAACAAACAGTCCGGCGACATTGCCATGGGCGTAGACACCGGCGGCGCCGGCGACCAGGGCATGATGATAGGCTTCGCCTGCGACGAGACGGAGGAGCTTATGCCCGCTCCTATTTCTTTGGCGCACAAGCTTACGATGCGGCTCTCGCAGATGCGCAAGAATGGAACGCTTCCCTTCCTTCGTCCCGATGGAAAATCCCAGGTTACGGTTGAATATGATTCCAAAGGCAAAGTGCTGCGCGTGGATGCGGTTGTGATTTCCACACAGCATGCCGAGACCGTGGGCAACGAGGAGCTGCGGGCGGGCATTCTGAAGCATGTGATTCAGGCAGTCGTTCCGGCGCACCTGCTGGACGAAGACACGAAGTACCACATCAATCCCACGGGACGCTTCGTGATCGGCGGGCCCATGGGCGACACCGGCTTGACCGGGCGGAAGATTATCGTCGACACCTACGGCGGCATGGGCCGTCACGGCGGCGGAGCATTCAGCGGCAAGGATCCGACCAAGGTCGATCGCTCGGCGGCTTACATGGCGCGGCACATTGCGAAGAACATTGTCGCGGCCAAACTCGCCGACCGTTGCGAAGTGCAACTCGCCTACGCCATCGGCGTGGCCGATCCGGTGAGCGTGCGCGTGGATACGTTCGGCACCGAGAAAGTCGATCCCGCGGTTATTCCCGACCTGATTCGCGCCCACTTCAAGCTGACGCCGCGCGGAATTATCGAGTCTCTGGATTTGCGGCGGCCGATTTACAAGAAGACGGCGGCCTACGGCCACTTCGGACGCAACGATCCCGACTTCACCTGGGAATTAATTGACAAGGCGGCGAAGTTGGCGAGTGATGCCGGTGTGCGCGAGCCAGTGGCGGCGCGGAAGTAGGGCTTCGGCTGTCGGGCTTCGGGGCAGTCATCGGGCCAATACAGCCCCTGAAGGGGCCGTTTGTTCGGTCGCCTTACGGCATCGCCAAAGCGATGCCCTGATATGAACCTCTGCGGGCTGACCAAAGATCAACCCCGGAGATGGTCCGAAAGTGCCACTCCCTTACGAGCGATTGGGCATGCTGAACTTTTCGCCGATTCGTGTATTCTGATTTTGCAGCAGGCAATCAAACTGTCTAGCTAAAACCGCTAATCACAGAGTAACCAGGGAACCAAAACAATTTTCCGCAGTGAGAGCGCCACAGGAGGCGTATGTCAACAGCAGCACCGGTCAATAGCGATATCAAGAGCCTGGAACTGGCCGAACTGGGCAAGAAGCGCATCGAGTGGGCGAACCAGTCCATGAAGGTGTTACAAATCATCCGCAAAGAGTTCATCAAGAACCAGCCGCTAAAGGGCATTCGCATCTCGGCCTGCCTGCACGTGACGGCAGAGACCGCGAACCTGGCGATCTGCCTGCGCGACGGCGGCGCCGACGTGGTCTTGTGCGCCTCGAATCCCCTTTCCACGCAGGACGATGTCTCCGCCAGCCTGGTGCGCGATCAGGGCATTCCGGTCTACGCCATCAAGGGTGAAGATAACGACACTTATTACAACCACATCCTGGCGGCCATCGATCACAAGCCGCACATCACCATGGACGATGGCGCGGACCTGGTCACCATCCTCCACACCAAGCGCACCGACGCGCTTGAAGGCGTGATCGGCGGCACGGAAGAAACGACGACCGGCGTGATCCGATTGCGCGCGATGGCCAAGGAAGGCGTTCTCAAGTTTCCCATCGTTGCCGTGAACGACGCCGACACCAAGCACTTGTTCGATAATCGCTACGGCACCGGTCAGTCGACCATCGACGGCATTATCCGCGCCACCAATTTTCTGCTGGCAGGTTCGAAGTTTGTAGTAGCCGGCTACGGCTGGTGCGGACGCGGACTGGCCAGCCGCGCGCGCGGCAACGGCGCGGAAGTGATCATCACCGAAGTCGATCCAACCAAGGCGCTCGAAGCCGTGATGGATGGCTTCCGCGTGATGTCGATGACCGAAGCGGCCAGGCTGGGCGACGTGTTCTGCACGGTCACCGGCAACAAGAGCGTGCTGACCAAGGAGCACTTCGACCTGATGAAAGACGGAGCCATCATTTCGAACTCCGGGCACTTCAACGTGGAGATCGACATTCCGGCACTCGAGAAAATGTCGTCCTCGAAGCGCACCACGCGCACTTCTGTCGACGAATATTCCTTGAAAGACGGGCGCAAGATCAACCTGCTGGGCGAGGGACGGCTGATTAATCTCGCGGCGGCCGAGGGCCATCCCGCGTCGGTAATGGATATGAGCTTCGCAGACCAAGCGCTTTCAGTCGAGTACATGGTCAAGAATTTCAAGACGCTCGCGAAAACAGTCCACCGCGTCCCCGACGAACTCGATAAGCGCGTCGCCAAGCTGAAGCTGGAGTCGATGGGGATTAAGATTGACCGGCTGACTCCCGAGCAGGAAGAGTATTTGGCCGGGTGGTCGGAAGGAACGTAGGAAGCCAGTGGTCAGTGGCTAGTGGTCAGTGGTCAGTTTTTCGGCGGGGCGGCGTTTGCCGCCCCGCTTGCTTTTCTGGCCTCCAAGGCGCTCGGCGACATCATCCCAGCTAAGTGCGTGAGCTGTCGATCAGGCTCTCGTACCGCTGGTCGAACATATCTTTGCCTTCAGGAACTTGATCGGAGAGCATCTGCCAAAGGTACGACACCGGTTCGAAATTTCCGAGGGAAAAATGGGTGCTCAGTTCGGTCATAATGGCCAGAACTATCAGCGCCAGCCGTGAAATCTGCGTGAAGCGAAATATCTGGATCACGTGGCTGTCCACAATCTCCTTTTCCCGTCCTCCAACTATTTCGGCAAGAACGAAGGGTGCGATTCTGTATACTCCGCTGCTGCTGAGATGTGCTTCTCGGGAAAGATCCTGGTAGAACCACTCGTAGAGCCATTTCAGAAACGCTTGACTTTGCGTTTTCTTGCGGATGAGTTGCGTCGGTGTTCCCCACCAGGGGATTAGCTTGATGTTTTGCTGCTGCTCCGGAGTCAGGCCTAGGAAATCCGCCATCACGTCGAGGATCCCTTCGGCTTTGCTCAGGGCAGGCTCTTCGAATGCGCATGCGGATTCGTGAGGCGAATCCGCTTGCTTCGCTCAGGATGACGGAGCGCTTGGGGCATACGTCGGCGGCTGAAGCCGGGTTCCTATCTTTTCGCTTTACGCGGCGCTTAAGCGCCGCTTTTCCACGGGATTGCATGCGTCCGTCGCGGGCTAGGAGCAAAGTCAAAACCGAGGTCAACGTCAAAGGCATCGGACAGGAGTGTCCGATCCACATGGGCAAAATCCCCGCCCTGTCCCTGCAAAAGACGCAGGGACAAGGACGGGGCACCCGCTTTCCCGAAAACCTTCTCGGGATGTCTACTAAAGTAGACTCTACTTTCGTGGACTTTACGTTCTCCTACGGGCGTGGGAGAGTGGGATAAGTTCCGAGAATTGCGCGGCTGGTGGCCGCTTTTTTTGTTGGGATTGAATCAAGAGGCAGGCCTTCGGGAGAACTCCCTGAGGCCGCAGTGTGAGCGCCGGGAGTGCAGGGGTCCTTCGGCTGCGCATGCGGATTCGTAAAGCGAATCCGCATGCTCCGCTCAGGATGACAGAGAGTGTTTCACGATGACGGAACATATTTGAGGAGCGGTATGAGAAAAAATCGATTTGCGGGGATGAAGGTTATTAAGAATTGCAAGAAGCGCGGGGAGTGGGTGGAGTTGGTGTTTGCGATGCGGGGGCTGGAGTTGAGGCTGCGGCTGGGGCGTCCTTGGGGCGAGTCGTCGGAATATGACTTTACGGTGGATCAGGGCTGGCGGATTGTGCGGGTGCAGGTGAAGTCCACGATGTTCAAGGAAAGTGCGGAGGGTTATTCGTGCACGCTGAAGGACAGCAAAGGTCCGTACAAGAAGAACTCGTTTGATTTTGTGGCGGCTTATGTGATTCCGGAGGATGTCTGGTACATTCTGCCGGAGAAGCTGGTGCGAGGGATGTGGAGCGTGTCGCTGAATCCGAAGCTGGAGACCTCGAAATATCGCGCTTACAAGGAAGCTTGGCATTTGCTGAGTGGAGAGACACCGGGGTTCGTTGGGCGGATTGAGGCTTGCGCGGAGGAAACTTTTGTGGAAGGGGATTGAGGAAGGAGCGGCGCCCTGGAGATCAAAATCCCCGCCCTGTCCCTCCAAAGAACGGAGGGACTAGGACGGGGCACCCGGTTGCTACTGCGGCTGGCCTACCGCCGCGGAAGGCACGCCACCGCTCGTCTCCAGCGCGCCTCCGCAGTACGGGCAGAACTTGTCGCCTAGATCTACGCTGCGCTGGCAGTGTGGGCAGACTGGCTTCAGGCGGTTGCGGCAGCGCGGACAGAAGCTGAATCCCGCTTCAACTTCGGCGGCGCATTGCGGACAGTGGGCGGTGCGCGGCCTGCGCAAGATGAAATACAGCACGATGCCCAGCCCGTTGGGGACAAACATGGCCAGCAGAGTCCACCACACGCGGCTCATGCCGCGCCGGCCGGCGTCCCGGTTGATGTAGCCGATCAGCACGACGTAGCAGGCGAGCAGCGCCCCCGTGATGGCTCCGAGCAGGCACCGGACCGGAAACGGAGGCGCTTTGGGATCCTTGCCGACGAAGATCACAAAGAGCACAGGAATCGCCACGAATACCAGAGCGGCCAGGGCATAGGCCCACGGCGAAAGAATGCCGAGTTCGTCTTTGAATCGCGAGGAAGTTTGATGCTTCGTCGTCATGTTCGTTGTCATATGAATCTCCTGACTCGGTACTTCGTTCCAGCAGGAATCTTTGTCCCTGCTTCGAGCTCACATTACGATCAGCCCTGGTAAGAACCGGTGCGATCCGCTAGATGCTTGTCCTTGGCCTGCAGCAGGATTGCCGCTACGAGCGCGGGCAATCCGCAGAAGACCAGGAACCCTACCTGCCACACCGAAGCCGGCAACTGCGCCCACGCACCCAGCCATTCAAAGCCGCGCCACAGAGCGATTGCGCTGAGCAGCGCGCCCAGGGTTACGGCTGTGCAACTGACCGAAACCATCCACAGGCGTTCGCGATGGCGCTGCAACTCAAGGGCGCGGCGGCGCACTCTCATCTGCGTGGTTGAGACCAGGCTGCGCCCGGCGGCAATCGGGATCGAGCGCAACTGATGAACCGTCTCGGCGCAGCTCTCGGCAAAGGCGCGGCAGGGGGCACAGGTTTCGAGGTGCGCTGCCAGCCATGCGTTCGGAGACTCGGTGGCGGAAAGCGTCTCGGGGCCGGCCTCGGCAATCAATCGCCGCGCCCGCTCATGGGCATCGTGGTTGCTAGCGGAGTTCACAGCTGCGCTCCTTTTAGCCACGGTTCGAGCGCGCTCAGACCGCGGTAGATTCTGGATTTCACCGTTCCTAGCGGGACGCGCGCCACGTCGGCGATCTCTTCGAGGGACATGCCCTCTTGAAATCGAAGCACCAACGCCTCACGGTATTCCGCCGGGAGATGTTCCATGCCGGCGGCAATGTGCTCGCCTTGCTCGCGCTGCAAAGTCAGATCGAAGGCCGAGGCCCGTCCGGTCTCAGGCACGTCGTAGGGCGCGGCGCCATCTTTGTCATTCATTAGGCCGTCGAGACTGGCCGGCTGTTTGCGGCGCATGTGATCGATGGCCAGGTTGCGCGCAACCGAAAACAGCCAGGTGCTGAATGCGTACTTGTCGTTGAACTGGTGGCCGCGTTCGAGCACGCGGATCCAGGTTTCCTGGAAGAGGTCTTCGGCCAATTCGCGATGTCCGGTCAAGTACACCAAGTAGCGCAGAAGGCGATGCTGGTACTGCTCGATCAGCCGGTCGAGCAGGTCGGGATCACGACGTCGAAGTCCACGAGCGATCTCGGTGCTCTCTTGCGCCATCGAGTTCTCGAAATAGAAGGCTGTCGCGTTCATACTACTGTGAATACGTGGACGGAGGCAGAAAAGACGCAGGCGATCGAGTAGAGAATGGGAGCCGTCCTAAGCTATTGAAACGTCAAGGGTCTCCGCGAGCCCGCTGTCATCTTGGAGCGAAGGGGTTTCCGCGCAGGAGGAAGCACCAACCACCGCGACTCATTTCACATTCTTGATGAGCACCACATCGTCTTGAAAGGAGCCGCGCGAAATTGCCAGGCGATTGTCAGGCGACACGCCGAAGGCAAAGATCTCCTCGGTATCGAAAGCTGTCAGCTTTCTAGGAGCCGTCCCGTTGATCGGGACTGACCAAATGTTCCCGACTCCGTTTTCGTTTCGAGCGTATAGGATTGTCTTTCCGTCCGGCGCCCACGTGAACGTATCCAAAACGCTCGCTGGAAACGGCATCTTGACCTTCTTTACGTTGCCACCCGTAATCGGTATCACCCAGACCCATTCTTTAGGATCCCGGTTGTGAAGTTGGTCGCGCGCAGCGAAGAGCACGTTGGTTCCGTCGAAAGACAGGGCAGGACGCGGATCCATTCCGTTTGGATCACATTCGAACAAAGCGACCGACTGCCCGGAATCAATCGATTTCCGGGTAAGAAAGCAGTGATTTCCCTTATCGGTGTAGCGGACAAATACCAGAGTGGAACCATCTGGAGTACAGGAGGGCTGAAAATCCAGGGGCCCGTCGGTGAGGCTGGAGGTTGATCCGGTGTCGATGTCGGTGCGGGCAATATGGGATTGATGTTTGTCATCGACGGCCCAATAGGCAACGTGCGCCGGACCACACCGCGCCAGTTGGCGGTAGATGTTGGAGTCAGATCGCAGTTTGGTTGAATCGCGGCCATTGGGAGCGTGCACCATCATCTCCACGATATTGCTGGTCACGATGCGGCCGTCGACCCAGACTGTGCTGTCAAATCCTTCGCCTCTTAAAGAATTAATCGGACGCAACTGGGCAGCTTTATCCGTGGCGGGTTTATCGGTGGCCCAAAGCGTGAGAGCCGGAGTGCTGGTGTTGGCAATCAGGTCGCCGGCGTTGGTGGCGGAAAGTGTGAACTCTTCGTAATCCGTAGAACCCGATGTTACAGGCCGGCTGGCGCCGTTGTGGGCGTCGAAGGCCCATATCTGAAAATTCTGATTGCCGTGGCGAATAGCAGGGAGAAAGATAGTTGTGCCGTCGGGGCTCCATGCGGGTTGCCCGACCGCCCCCCAGCCGGAGACGCTGAGTTCGCGAATCGAGCCCGCCGGAAGGGTGATGCTCACCAACCCCATGTCATCGTTTCCAATTACGACAGCGGCCAACGTGTCCATTGAGGGTGACCATTCTATGAACCAAAAATTTAGCGCTGCAGGATGCCTGGCAAGAACGTGGCGGTTGCTGCCGTCGGTTTCGATGGCGACAATTTGAGACTCGGTTTGCGTCTGGGAGATGTAGGCGATCTGCTTCCCGTCTGGCGACACCGTGACGCTGAACATCCGTGCGTCGTTGGCTAGAGGCGTTGCGGGTCCACCCAGGGTAGCAATCCGGAATACGCCAAAGGCGTCGGCATCGCCGGGATCCAGTTGGCGAAGGAAGTAAATGAAGTTGCCGTCCGTCGAGAAGTGGAGGCCGCGAATTGCCAGGGAGCCGGAAAAAACTGTCACGTCGCGCTGAGTAGCAACCTGCAACAGGCGCAAGTCGAATTTTCCGGATTCCTTGTTCACATAAGCAACGTAACGGCCATCGGGACTGGCAGCGGCGAGAATCGCCTTGCCGCTTTCAGTAAGGGCCCGCACATCCAACGGAGCTAAGCTTGCTGCCGAGCGAGTGGCCAGAAACGACCGATGCAGATACAAACCGACTGAAACGGCGGCGAGAATCAGGGCTAGAAGACCGACCCATTTCCCCCAACCGAGCGCCTGGGAATCGCGAACTACAGGGGAGTGCTTAGTCGAACTCGGCACCTCGGTCAACGCCTCCAGCGCAAACGCCAGATCGGAAGCTGACTGGAACCTCTGCTCCGGATTCTTCTGCAAGCAGCGTTGTACGACTCGCTGCACCGCAGGCGGCAGGTTTGTGCGGATCGCCGAAAGCTCGGGCGGTTCTTCGGTGAGGATTGCAGTCATGGTGTCGGCGGAAGTTTGCTTCTGAAATGCTCTTTTTCCCGCCAACATTTCGTACAAGATGGCGCCGAAGGCGAACAGGTCGGAACGATGATCGGTAGCCTGACCTCGCACCTGTTCCGGGGACATATAACCCAGGGTTCCCATTACTACGCCGGGCTCGGTTTGCCCATCCATGGTTGTCGCGGTGGGCACTCCCGCTGTGGGATGCATTAGCTTCGCCAAGCCAAAATCCAAGATCTTGATTCGCCCGTCTTTGATAACGAACAAGTTCTCTGGTTTGAGGTCGCGATGCGTGATACCCCTTTCGTGAGCAGCAGCCAGTCCGTGAGCGATCTGAATGGCGTAATCGATTGCGGTACGGACCGATAAGGTCCCAGCCTGCAGCTTCTCCCGCAAAGTGTTCCCTTGCAAGAGCTCGGTAACGATGTAGGGAGTGCCATTATGCTGGCCGACTTGATGCACGGTAAGAATGTTGGCATGATTCAGAGCCGCGGCTGCCTCCGCTTCCAGCTGAAATCTGCGCAAGCGTTCGGGATCGGAAGAGCAGGAGTGAGGCAGAACCTTGACGGCGACTTCGCGCTTCAAAACAGTATCGCGGGCGCGATACACCTCGCCCATGCCGCCGGAGCCGACCAAGGCAACGATTTCGTAGGGCCCGAGTTTGTCACCCGGAGCTAACATAGCCGGAATTATAGCCTTCCGTGGAAGCCCCAACCCCTCGCGGCTGCCCGCGCTTCGTTTCATCAAAGATGTCGGGAAGCGGGGAAAAAACTGGAAGGCAGCGAAGTGATCACGAAAAGTTTCGAAATTTCGAGTGCGTTACGATCCCCGCCTGATCACTGCTATCATCCCGAAGATGGCGCGGCGCGGGAGATTTATTACTTTTGAAGGGCTGGACGGGACCGGCAAGAGCACGCAGATGCGCAAGCTGGCGGCCGTGCTGCGCGGCGCAGGGCGCACGGTGGTCGAAACGCGCGAGCCGGGGGGAACAGGGACGGGCGAGAAGATTCGGCGAGTTCTGCTCGATTCGTCGACAGAAGGCCTGGCGCCGCTGGCGGAGATGGCGTTAATGTTCGCTTCGCGGGCGCAGCACATTGCCGAGGTGATTGAGCCGGCGCTCGAGCATGGGCAGATTGTGCTGTGCGATCGCTTCACCGATTCCACCGAAGCTTACCAGGGCAGCGGGCGCAAGCTCGGCAGCGATGTGGTGCGGAAGCTCCATCATCTGCTGTGTGGAGATTTGCAGCCTGACTTGACGATCCTGCTCGATTCGGACCCGGCGACGAGCGTGGGGCGGGCGCGGCGGCGCAACCGGCGCGCGGCGCACGGGGCCCAGCATACTTCAAACAAGAGTGCGGGGAAACATCCCGACGAAAACCGCTTTGAGCAGCAGAGCCGCGCATTCTTCGCGCGCGTGCGCGAAGGCTATCAGGCGATCGCCGCAAGAGAGCCGCACCGCGTCGTGGTGGTGGATGCAAGCGGCACGCCGGCGCAGACCCATCAGCGGATTATGGAAGTTTTGCAGCGAAGGCTGAAGGTGACGGTGAGGAGCGCATGACCTCAATCGCTCTTGTGTCATGGTCATAGCATTTGACATTATAAGGAATATGACATATCGTGCTAGATGTCATGAATGTCAAGGAAAGCCATACCCGTATCAACGAGAACGGGCGAGTTGTGATTCCGGCTCCGTTTCGACGCGCTCTGGGTATCCGGTCGGGCGAAACGATTGTTCTTCGCATCGAAAATGACGAATTGCGGATCACTACTTTGAGGCAGCGTCTAGCCAAAGCGCAACAACTGGTGAGGGCTCACGTGCCGCGGAAGACGTCTCTGGTGGATGAATTAATTGCCGAGCGCCGCAAGGCCGCGAAGCATGAATAAGATCGTATTGGATTCTTCTGCACTTCTTGCGATTCTTCACCAAGAACCTGGTTCAGAAATATTCGCCCAGCAATTTGAATTGCTGGAGAGTGCCACGATGAGCACGGTGAATGTGGCCGAGGCCTACGGGAAGCTGGTGGGACGAGGAATTGATCCCGAAGATGCGTGGGAAGCCGTGACTGGCCCGATTCCTGAAATTTTGGACTTCGATCGGGAACAGGCGAAGATTGCGGGTTCGCTCCTGCCACAAACTCGTTCTCTCGGGCTGTCGTTGGGAGACCGCGCGTGCTTGGCTCTGGGGATCGCACTCAAGTCACCCATCTACACGGCGGACCGGGCTTGGAAGGAGTTAAGGATTAAGGTTGCGATTCACGTTATCCGTTAACCCCGGTAGAATAGGCCGCGTCCGCCAGATGATCTCCTATGCCCTTCTCTGATTTTCACGGTAATACCGAAACCATTCGTCGCTTGCGCGAGATGCTTGCGCGGAAGCACTTTCCGCATGCGGTGATTCTTTCTGGGGCGCGAGGGGCGGGAAAGTACACGCTGGCGCTCATGCTGGCTCAGGCGTTGAATTGTCTGGCGCCGACTGAAACAGACGGGCTGCCGGATTTCTGCGGGCATTGCGCGAACTGCCGGCGCATCGCGCATTCTGCTGATCTCGAGGCGCGCTTCGCCGAGGCGGTGGAGGCGCGCGAAGGTCTGCGCGAGGCCGACAAGAAAGATACGCGGCTGTTTGTGCAGACTCATCCTGATGTGCTGGTCATCCCTCCAGATCCTCCGCAGATGTTGATCAAAGTGGACCAGGTACGGCGGGTCATCGAGACCATCTATTACCGTCCGTCCGAAGCGCGCGAGCGAGTTTACATCTTCACTGACTCTGCTTTCATGAAGGAGGCGGCGAATTCTCTGCTGAAGGTTTTAGAGGAGCCTCCGGAGTTCGCCACGATCTTTCTGCTCTCGGAAAATCCAGGCGAGCTGCTTCCTACGATTCGATCTCGAGCGATGGTCTTTCCTCTTGGGGCTGTGCCGGTGGAGGAAGTGGAGCGCTATCTGGCTGAGAATCGTGCGGAGTGGAAACTGCCGCAGCGTGCGCTGGTGGCGAGACTGAGCGAAGGCGCGCTGGGCCGGGCCCGCGGCTTCGATGTGGAGGCGTATGTCGCCGCGCGCGGCGACGCCCTGACCGTCCTCAACTCGGCGCTGCTGGGCGGCGAGCACACGCAGCTCTTCAAGATCACGGAATCGTATCGCGCGGGAGCTGAGGGGCGCGAGAAGACAGAACAACTTTTGCGCACTCTTTATTCTTTGCTGCGCGACCTGATGTTTCTGGGCTCGGGAGCGCCTGAGATGGTCCACAACACTGACATTCTGAACCAGCTCACGAAGATGGCTGAGGCGGCTGACTTCGAGTGGATCGCTGCCGCCTCTGACCGGGTGGCTGAAGTGGAGCGCGGGATGCGGCGCAACCTGTTGCGGTCCCTGTCGCTGGATGGGTTGAGTTTGGCCTTGGAGAAGGCTTGAGTATGGCTGCTGGAAGGATGCCTTAGGCGCAGCTGAAGCCGCGCCCTTTCAAAGCCGTCTTTTCGGCACGCATAAATGGTGACCCGACACTAATCTCGCTTGTTTTCATGCAGTTACAAAGATTACTATGGTGGTTCTATAGCCTTCAGATAGGTTGCTGGTGCTCCCTCCGGAGCCTATAATCGTCTTACTCTGGTTTAGGAATTCTCCGTCAGGTTCCGGGTAGAAACGTGCGAGGGTGAAGTCTGTCTTTTGTCTTCAGATCCTCGCCCATGAGGTAAAAGCCCGGTAATGCGAAAGCGCCTGCAAATCGCCCTGATGGCCAGCAGCTTAGCCGCGACCTCGCTTTCTCTCTTGCCTCAACTCCGGGCTGCCGACGATGGCGATGGATCCCAAAAAGCCGCTGCCACAGCGACCCCTGCAACGAGGATAACTGCCAGCGACGAACATGGCCGAAAGATCTACGTGAATGATTCGGAGGCTCCATCTCACCGGACGCAGGAGGCGGATGCGCCGCGGAGCACTCTTAAGTATTGGAGTTCCAAGGAGAACCGGTGGAAGCCGGTGCCTCCGCCGAATGCCGCAGTGATGCGCGCCGCAAAATCGGCAGCGGCTGAGGTTGACCAGTATCTGGGACATGAGTCCAGCCAGTCGGCAGCGGCCAAGATTGTTAACGCTAACTTCCGCGGCCCACTGGCGACCTCAGGGGATATCGATAGCGCGATCGAGCAGGCTGCGGCGCGGCACAATGTAGACCCGAACCTGGTGCGCGCGGTGGTGAAAGTGGAATCGAATTTCAATCCTAACGCGGTGTCGCGCAAAGGTGCGATGGGGCTGATGCAATTGATGCCTTCGACGGCGCGGCAGTTGAAGGTAAAGAATCCGTTTGACCCTGAACAGAATGTGGACGCGGGGGTGCGGCATCTGAAGCAGCTTCTGGAAAGCTATGGCGGCGATGTGAAGTTGACCCTGGCCGCCTATAACGCGGGGGCGGGAGCGGTGGCGCGCAGTTCGGGCGTGCCGCACTATGCCGAGACCCAAAACTACGTCCGGCGGATCACTAATCTGTATTACGGAGGGTCCGTTTTTGAGTCGGGCGCTTCGCGCGCTCCGGTTACGGTTCAACGGGATGCGCGGGGCGTACTCTACATCAGCAACACCGAATAACTTTCACGGTACGGGTTTTCCTTTAATCTCTTAGCAGGTTCGAGCTTTACCAAGTTTATCTCATCGTGGATCAAAGATCGGCACCTCGGGGGCTAAAGCCCACGTTTTTGTTGGCTTAGGCGGCACGGCTGAAGCCGTGCCCTTTCAAAACATTTAACGTTAGGCACAAGCGGGAACGAAGGCACGGGCTGGTTATTTTGAAGACCTCATCGCGCCAATGTGGTCTGTGGAGAGCGTGGCTTGGGCTGGCCGTGTTCGCGGCTTGCACTGCTGCAGCTCCGGCAGCGGGGGCACGCGCGCACCATTCCGATGGCTGGGCGCGAGAGCATTTCGCCACTGCAGAGCGAATGCGCGAGGCTTTGAACGGAAGACCTCCCGCAGACCGCACCCGCCGCGATTACCAGCGCGTGTTGAATGCCTACCGCTCTGTCTATCTGGGGGCGCCGGCTTCCGCAAAAGCCGACCCCAGCGTGGTTGCGGTTGCCGAGACGCTGGTGGAAATGGGACGGCGTTTCAACGACGACAAAATTTTGAACGAAGCGATCGAGCAGTATAAGTTCCTGCGCCGCGAGTATCCCGGCAGCCGGTACCGCTTCGATGGGCTGTTCACCATCGGCGAAATTTACAAGGACGATCTCAACGATCCGGAAGCGGCACGCAACACCTTTCAGGATTTTCTGCGGCGCTATCCGCATAATCGGCTGGCCGACGATGCTCATCAGGCCATAGTCGAACTCAACGAGAAGGCGCAGGCTGAGAAAATCGCGGAGGCGCGGAGGACCGCGGACAAGAAGCAGTCGGGGAAGAACAGCAGCGGCAGTAAGAATGTGAAAGTCGCTGCCCTCGATCACATTTCGGACGATCACACTTCGGACGATCATTCTTCTCATGCACCGTCCTCTGCAGGGCAGTCTTCTTCCGGGCGACCGGGAAACGAGGAACCTTCCGAGGCGCGTTCCGAGCGATTGCCGCGGGTGACGGGCATCCGGCACTGGTCCACGCCCGACTATTCACGGGTTGCGATCGATGTGGAAGGCGATGTGAAGTTTGTTTCGCGGCGGATCGACAGTCCGTCGCGGATTTTCTTCGATCTGCGCGACACCAAGCTGGCTTCCACACTGGTGGGCAAGAGCTTCGATGTGGATGACGGCTTTCTGAAGAAGGTTCGGGTTGCTCAGTTTGCTCCGGGCAGCACGCGGGTGGTGCTCGAGGTCGATGACCTCTCCGATTACGACGCTTTCCTGCTGCCGAATCCCTACCGCCTGATTATTGATATTCACGGTAAGGATATCCACGGCAAAGACGGGCGCGTTAAGCAGGTCAAAGACAAAGACGAGGGCGAGAGCACGTTGACTGAAGCTGATGGCATGTCTTCCACAAACGCGGTCGCTAGCTTGAATCGAGAGGCGACTTCATCCGAATTCGAAACGGCTGCTGCGACCGGGAAGCTATCGACGCCCGTCATCAAGAAGGTTGTGGAAGCTGACGATGATACCAGCCCTTCCTCAGCCGAACTGGCCAGGCGGAACGCTGCATCGGTCACAGAGGGATCGACATCCGCGCGGAAGTCGCCTCCCGGAAAATCAGCGGTTGCGAAAAAGCAGTCGGGGCAGCATCCTGATGGCCATGATCTTAACGGCGATGATCTCAACGCTGACCCGGACGCTTCTGGTTCCGATGTGGCTGAAAGCTCCGATTTGAGCATTCGCGCGGCAAAGCCTACGGCGGGCGGGGACCGGTCGCTGATCCGCGCACTGGGACTGAAGATCGGCAAGATTGTGATTGATCCCGGCCATGGCGGCCACGATACGGGGACCATTGGTCCGAACGGGTTGGAAGAAAAGGATCTCGTCCTCGACGTGGGGCGGCGTTTGGGCAAACTGCTGGAGACGCGGCTAGGGGCAGAAGTGGTTTACACCCGGAAGAATGACACATTCATTCCGCTCGAAACACGTACGGCGATCGCGAACCAGGCGCGCGCCGATTTGTTCGTCTCCATTCACGCCAACTCGAGCCGCGACGCCGACGCGCGCGGGGTGGAGACTTACTATTTGAACTTCACTTCTTCGCCGGAAGCGCTGGAGGTAGCGGCGCGGGAGAACGCGGTCTCGGAGAAGTCGATCTATGAGTTGCGCGATCTAGTGAAGAAGATCGCACTCAAGGAAAAGATCGAGGAGTCGAGGGAGTTTGCCGGGGACGTGCAGGAATCGCTGCACAGTGGGCTGGCGGCGAAGAGTCCGGCAATCCGGGACCGGGGTGTGAAGAAGGCTCCGTTTATCGTGCTGATCGGGGCGAATATGCCGTCGATTCTGGCCGAGATTTCTTTTGTCAGCAATCCGGTCGACGAGCATCGTCTGGAGACGGCCGAGTACCGCCAGCGCATTGCCGAGTCACTTTACCGCGGGATCGCCAAGTATGCGAACGGGCTCGGTGGGGTTAAGGTGGCTAGCAAGATGGATAAGGGTCAGTAGGTGGCCGGGGAAACGAGCCGCAGGTGAAGCCGCCTCGACTGTTGGAAACATCAAGTTCGCGGTTGACTTCCTTGCCTTCTCTTGCGATGCCTCTCAATGTAGGTATGGCTTCGGGGACGAATATGGAGAGGGACCTTTCTGATCTCACGTTCGGCCTGACATTCGCATTCTTAGCGCCGATCGTCTGCTACGCGACAGGAATGGCATGGAATAAGATGGTCCGGGCATCCGCGAAACAAAACAGAATCTGGACAAGCATTTGCCTGCTGCTCCCGATCATAGGCCTCGGCATGATGGTGCAAGTAGGCTGGAGTTCTCTCCGGCGGCTGTGGATCGCCTCACCATACTTCATGTCGCTTCTGATCCTGATCCTCGGAGTCATTGCGCCAGCGACATTGATCGCCATTGTTATGCGCCTATGGCGGTCGGCGCCGAGCCACCACGATCGGATGTGATGGGGCGGTGGCCCTCGACGGCAGACATCTCTCTCCCGGAAACTTTTCCCCCTCCTCTGTGGTCTAATTACAGAAGGAGTTCTGTGTTTAGCTATCCATCCATACGCGGGTCAAAGTCTGCGGTCGTCTTATTGGCTATTGTTGTTTGTTTTTTGAGCATGGCCTTTGCCTCCAGCCCGGGCGCGGAATCGGCGCCGCCGATCCTACCGAAGCAGTTTGCCGGATGGCAGATTCAGGGTGCGGTTCAGGCGAGCAAAGACGCGGCTGTGGCTGATCCCACGAATGCCGCGCTGCTTAAAGAATATGGGTTCACGGACTTCGAGTCCGCTACTTACAAGAGTGACGATGGGCGCACGCTGAAGATCCGGGCGGCGCGATTTGCCGATGCCAGCGGAGCTTTCGGCGCCTACAGTTTCTACCTGCAGCCGGAGATGGCGCGGGAAGAGGTTGGCGACCAGGGCGCGTCCGTGAATCAGCGGGTGTTGTTTTATCGCGGTCATATTGTGGTGGAGGCGGTGTTCAGCCAGTTGTCTCCGATGTCGCCGGCCGGACTGCGGGAACTGGCCGGGTTGCTGCCGCGGCCCAGTGGAAATGCGGGGAATCTGCCTCCAATTATGGCTTTCATGCCGCATCACGGTTATGAGGCGAACACCGAAAAGTATGCGGAGGGGCCGCTTGGGTTGGGAGCGATCGCTTCTCCGCTGCCGGCGGAGTTGGTGGATTTCAGCGCCAACCCTGAAGTGGTGCTGGGGCAATACTCGACTGCCGGCGGAGGTGCGACGCTGATGCTGATCGAGTATCCGACTCCGGCGGTGGCGGCCGAACATTTGCGGCGGATCGACGCCGCGCATCACGCCGCACAGCCCCAGGCCGGGGTTACGGCTATCGGAAACATGGGTCCGTTTTTCGATAAGCGCACCGGGCCGATCATTGCCATTGCCGCCGGTCCGCTTTCGCAGAGCGACGCGCAAACGCTATTGGGAGCAGTGAATTGGGAACCTAGCGTTACGTGGAACGAGAACACTTACTTCGACAAGAAAAACAATGTCGCCAACCTGCTGGTCAATATTATTCTCCTTTGTATTATCGTGGGCGCGGTCTCGCTGGCGGCGGGAGTTGCCTTCGGCGGCGCCCGCGTGCTGCTGCGGCGCTACTTCCCGGGGCCGGTTTTCGGCCGGTCTGACCAGGACGAGTTCATTTCCCTGGACTTGAAAACCAGGGTGGTGCAGGAGTCTTCCGGGCTTCCCTCAGCACTTCCCCCCACGATCCGGGAGTCATCCAAGGGCTCTTAAGTGCCTTAGAAATACTGGCTTAGGACCGGTTTGCCGGCGTTTTGTCTCATTTTGAAACAATTCGTGAGCGTGTTGATTGATTATGTAAGTTATTGAAACTAAAGACATTTATTTACCAAAAATTGCTTGACACCCTGCTTTTTCGGCTCATAAGATTTTGTACATAGAAAGTTTTGACGGAATCTAAGCCTCCGTTGGAACTATTCTCCCTTGAAAAGAGAAGGTCGCCCTGTTGCCGGGCGGCCTTTTCGTTTTGCGGGTAAGGTCGAATCCGGATTTTGAAGGAGAGCACATTGTAGAGTCGAGTGAACCCAGACGATTTACTAAACTCTTGCGCGCCATTTGCGTATCATCTTGCGTAGCATCGGGTGGGAATCGTTACTGAGCATTCTGTTGTGGCGACCTAAGTTGCGAAACTGCGCGGGAGGAAATCATGTTCTGCGATGGATGTGGCACAACGGTACAACCGAGCCAGGCGTTTTGCAGCCGGTGCGGCAAACAAATCGTCGGGACTGTGACCGTTATGCAACAGCGGTCGGGGCGCGTGCAGGGGAATCTTCATTTGCTCGGGATTCTCTGGCTTGCTATCTCCGCATTCAACACCATCGGCGGCGTGATTCTGTATGTCCTGGCCAACACGTTGTTCGCTCATATGCATGAGATGGGCGCGCCCCAGGCACCCACGGCATTTCTGCGTCCGCTGCTGAGCGTGATCGGGATTTTCGTCCTAGCCAAGGCAGCTTGCGGATTCATTGCGGGGTGGGGATTGATGCAGCGCGAACCCTGGGCTCGCGTGATTGCGCTGGTCCTGGGCTTCATCTCGCTGTTCAACATTCCCTTCGGAACAGCCGTCGGTGTGTACACGCTTTGGGTTCTGCTGCCCGCGCAGTCGCAAGAAGAATACGACGCCCTTGTTGCAGCTCGCGCGGCATAAGTTCAGTTGATCTTTAAGGGCAAGGCTCGAAAAGCGGATACGGTTGTGCGAGTCGCGATGGCATATAAGGAGCGGCACCTTGAAATTATTCACCTCGAAGGAAACCAATCAGTCACCTTGAGGTTATCTTTCCGGTCGGACTTAAAATTCTCGTCAGCTTCGGCCTTGGTTGAGAAAGAGATACAACCCTTGTTGGGCGCAGAACCGCACTGGGTGTTCGCTTGAACCCAATGTATCCATTCGTTTTGCAACGAGTCCTGACCCATCATGGTTCTGAATACTTTTGTTGTCATCTGGCCACAATCGCCCGCCAGCAGCATGCAGTAAGCGTAATTGCCCTCCACCTTCGTACCATTAGCCCACCCTGTGTCGAAAATCTGGCGATGGTTGTTGTTGTCGTCTGTTCTTGCGCTATTAAGCCAACCCTGAGCCGCATCGTCGGTGTCGTACAGCTTGCATCTACCGGGGCTGAGCTTATCATTTGGATAGGTGCTCGAAAGATACCTGGTGAACGCATTCTGAATGACAGTCTGCTGAGAAGACTGTCCCGTGAATACGTCGCTGTAAAACTTCTTGTCTGGAACCTTTACCGCATCGAGAGTGTGAAGACCAGCGTCCAGGTTTGCAGCCCAACAGATGTAGTGCTTGGTTGCTACTGCCGACTTCTGGGCGTTCGCGGCCGGAAGGGCCACCGCAGTGAATATCACAACGAGTCCGAGGGTAACGTGACGATGAAACTGAATCATCTGAACCTCGAAATCAAATGGGGCTGGGTCGGGAAATCCTGCTAAAAAGATTATTCTCTGGCCAATGAAGCTGTCAATCAATCGCTTTCTGCTGTGATATTCTCACGATTGTCGGCACGAGCGGCTAACCTGTCGACGGGTCGATAGCGTTCCCATCATGGGATATCGGATGGGCTATCCAGAGTCCGTAAGTTGTTGAAAAGCCGACGTAGCTCAGTTGGTAGAGCAGCCGATTCGTAATCGGCAGGTCAGCGGTTCAAGTCCGCTCGTCGGCTCCATTCTTTCAATCACTTGCGCGACGGCTCGCTGTGTTCAAGGTGCGATGGCAATAACCCGCAGAGGACTGCCTGAGCCTCCAACGATTTTCAGTGGGGCGGCGACAACAATGGCTCCAGTCGGCGGAAGCTGATCAAGATTGCAGAGACCAGCTAACCCAAACTTGCCGCTGCCGTGCATGAGGTAGTGGTTCGGGAAGGGCGGGTCAAAGGTGGCCGCCTGACCGGCATCAGTTCCGACGGTCTCCACGCCGACGCCCAACACGTCTCGTTCATGGGCAAGGAAGGCCGAGCTTTCCTTGGCAAATCCGGGAGTGTGGGGTCCATTTTCCTTTAGGTTGATGTAGTCTTTGGGATTTTTCCGGTTCGACCAGTCCGTCCGCAAGAGAACCCATGCGCCTGTCGGGATACGGCCGTAGCGTTCTTCCCACTGTCGGATATGCGCTGGGGTCAAGAGATAGTTTGCGTCTCTTGCCGCCTCCGCGCTGATGTCGATTACGCAGGCAGGGCCGACAAATTTCTTCGGCGGGATGCGATCCACGGTGTTATCGGGAAGATCTTTTCCGGAGACCCAGTGGACTGGAGCATCAAAATGGGTGCCAGTGTGCTCGCCGGTCTCGAACGCATTCCAGTACCAGGCAGGGCCACGCTCATCGTATCGCGACAACTCCCAGATTTTGAATGCAGGCGTGTTGTTGAACTGCGGCGGCAGCGGCAGCAAAGGGGTCTGCGGACTCAAGGGCTGGGTCAGATCCACGATCCGCAGCTGGCCAGCACCTAATTCTTCGAGCAGTTCAGCCAGGATGTTAGACATCGGCGCTCCTTTAGTTTGCCAGAAGATCCTCAGCCCCTCTTAAGCGACTGAATATAACGGCGAAATTGAAACCGGTTTTCCAGCAACGCCAGGTCGGTGACATAGCCAGTTGGGCCCATGGCTTCGACCTTGGCAATGATGGTTGTCAGTTCATTGCCATGCAGAGCGTCGGTCACGGCTGCTTTTAGATTTTCCAGGCTGCGTAGCGTTGCCACGCGAGGAATGCCGGCGGCGCGCGCGATTCCTTCCAGGTCCGTACCTGTGCTTGTGGCTGTTGGGAAGCCGCCGACCGATAGCAGACTCTCGTTGTCGAAAACGACGTGGACCATGTTCTTGGGACGGTACCGCGCCATTGTGCTAAGACTGCCAAGGTTCATCAAAAGCGAACCATCGCCATCGATGACGATCACTTTTTGTTCCGGCAGGCATAGAGCGAGACCCAGCCCGGTCGAAGATGCCAAGCCCATAGCATGTTGCAGGTAAAAGAAATTGGGGCGGTGACCCAGGGAGTGCAACTCGGCCGCGACTGCCCCCATGATCGTGACGACCAGGGAGTTTTCGAGTTCCGAATAAATAGACCGAAGACAATCGAGGCGGAGCATCAGTCCTCCCACGTCACTCCTCCCACATGAGGTCGCGTGTCAAGATAAGCGCAACCGGCTGCAAGCTGCTTTCGGCGAGAGTCTGCGCCTGCTGGATACGTTTCTTGACCGCATCCACAGAATCGAGGAAAGAATACGGGATGCCTAGCGCACGCAAGACTGGTTCGGTGGCGTTGCCGCCTTGCGTTTGCCACGGGTCGCGCTCTCCGAAGGAACCGCGGTAGCTGATCAGCATCACGAGAGGAATCTTGTATAGATGTGCGAAAGAGACAATCCCGTTGATGGATGCCAGGAAGCCGTGGTTCTGCATCAGCATGGCCGATTTAACCCCGGCAAAATGTGCGCCGGCTGAGACACCGACCCCTTCTTCCTCCTTCGCTAGTCGCACCAAAATCATCTCAGGATCATCGTCCGCCATCCGGATGAGATGCACCAGCCAGGTTTCCGGCAGAGCTGAGAGCAGACGGATGTTGCATTCCTTTAACGCGTCGTAGATCAGCCTGGAGTTGTTCAAAGACACCGGCATACGTTTGCTTTCAGGTTGACGAGTTGTTGCAGCGGAGTATAGGTTTGGCGCTGGTCATTTTGCAAGATTGCAGAGCTGACTTTTCAGAAGTAACCAGGAGCAAGATATTTGCGGGCCGAATCCCAAAGTGTTCGCAACCCCGAAATCCCCTCAACATCGAGTCCGACCTTTCCCATTGAATCGGTTCGTGCTGCTTTCCCTGCACTGACGCGCCCTCCAGGGTTCACCTTTTTCGACAATGCCGCGGGAGCACAGGTTCCACAGGTCGTGCTGGACGCGGTGAATCATCATCTCATCGAGTGCAACGTTCAACGCGGCGGACGCTACCCGAAGAGCCGTGAAGTGGACGCGACAATCTTACGGGCGCGACAGAGTGTCGCTGATTTGGTAAACGCACGCGATGCGAGCGAAATCGCATTTGGCATGAATGCCACTTCCTTCATTCGGCTGGTGAGCCTCGCAATCGGCCAAACCCTCGGCAAGGGGAACGAGATTGTAGTTAGCGATATGGACCACGAAGCGAACGTCGCCACCTGGCTCGCATTGGAGAGGAGCGGAGCACGAATCGTTTGGTGGAAAATAAGGGACGATGGCAAGCTGCACCCTGAAGATCTCATCCCTCTCGTATCTTCGACAACACGCCTGGTGGCATGCACGCTGGCGTCGAACGCTATCGGCTCGATTGTAGATGTCGCGGCGGCGGCGCGTGTGGCGCACTCGGCCGGGGCAGAGCTTTTTCTCGATGCCGTGCACTACGGCCCTCACGGCCTGATCGACGTGCAGGCATTTGATTGCGATTACCTGGTGTGTTCGGGATACAAGATTTTCGCCCCCCACATGGGGTTTCTCTGGGGACGCCGCGAATTGCTTCAGGAGCTCCCGACCTTCCGCGAGGACTTCATCCCCGACGAGCCGCCTGGGAAAATTGAAGCGGGCACCTTTATTTACGAAAATGTCGCCGGAATGGATGCCGCCGTCCGCTACCTGGAAAGCTTGGGCTGGAGCATGAGCGGGAACGGTGGATCGGAGAAACCGGGATCGAGGCGGACCGCTCTGCAAGTTGCGCTCAAGGCCATTCGGACCTATGAAGAATCGCTTTCGCTCGAAATGCTTCGAGTGCTGAGCGATTGCCGCGCAGTCGTCTACGGCATAGTAGACAAGAATCGGGTAAGTGAACGGGTGCCAACACTGTGCTTCAACTTGCCGAATACCTCCCCCGCAAGGGTCACCGAAGAACTCACCAAACAAAATATCGGCGCCCGCGATGGCCACATGTATTCCCCGCGGCTGATGAAGCGATTGGGGCTTGCCCCAGAGAGCGGCGCCGTCAGAGCATCACTGGTGCACTACAATACCGTCGAAGAAGTGCACAGGTTCGGAAGCGCGCTGGCGCAGATGATGCGTCACTGATACCTCAACATTCAACGAACAACCATGCTGACCGACCAACGAATCCAGGGAATTCGCTCCCGCTTCAGCATTTTCCGCCGCAAGATCTATCTCAACACTTGCTCCCAGGGTGCGCTGTCGGATGCTGTGCAGGCCGGTCTGGAAGACTACATCGCCAGTTGGCACGAGCAAGGCTCGCCGTGGGAGACCTGGGTGAATCGGTACGAGGAGGCGCGGACTGCCTTTGCACAATTCATCAACGCCAGCCCCGATGAAGTTGCAATTGTGACTAGCGTCTCGGCGGGCATTAATGGCGTCGCCAGCGCGCTGAGCTTCCGCGAACGGAAGAAAGTCGTAATGGGGGAGTTTGAGTTTCCTACCATGGGTCACATCTGGCTGGCTCAGCGTCCTCGAGGCGCCGAGGTGGAGTTTGTGAGAGCACAAGGTAATCGGATTCCAACGGACAATTATGAGAAGACGGTCGACCGCAATACCCTGATCGTGCCGCTCACGCGCATCTGTTTCAAGAACGGATTTCGTTCGGAAGTATGCGCCATTACGCAGATTGCCCATCACTCCGGGGTTCTCGTAATGCTCGACGACTACCAGGACTGCGGAACCCGGACGGTTGACGTAAAAGCCATGGACCTCGATTTCTTCTTAGCCGGAACCCTCAAGTATCTGCTTGGTCCCCCCGGTCTCGCTTTCATGTACGTGCGAAAAGGACTCATTCCATCGCTGGTTCCGACCGTCACCGGATGGTTTGCACAAGCAAATCCGTTCGCATACGATCCCCAGACTTTCGACCTATCTCCCACTGCGCGACGGTTCGAGTCAGGTTCTCCGTCCGTACCAAATGTGTACGCAGCGGTGCCAGGATTCCAGTTGCTGCAAGAAATCGGGATGGAGAATATTGCAGACCACATCAAGAGGCTCGCGCAATCATTGTTGAGCTGTGCCCGGGACCTGGGCATTCGCGCCAAAACGCCAGCTGACAGCGCTGGGCCGTTGGTGGTATTGCAGTGTAAGGATTCGACCTTACTGGTACAGAAGCTCGCTGAAAGCGACATTGTGGCGTCGAACCGTCACGACGGCCTGCGGATATCGTTCCACGTGTACAACACCATGGACGACGTAAAAGCGGTGGTGGAAGTTCTCAAGAAGAATCTCGATCTGCTTGTCCTTGACCTTGCCAGTGTTGGCAGCTTATGAAGGATCAACGGGGCCCGGCGGCTGACGCTATGTTCGCCGGTGCGAAGCTTCCGATGCCGGAAGTGGAAGGTCTCCATCGCCGTCTGAGCCAAAGGCAACTCACCATGATGGCCATCGGCGGCGCCATTGGTGTCGGCTTGTTTTTGGGAAGCAGCGTCACCATTCGCCTCGCCGGACCCGCCGTCATTCTTTCCTATCTTCTGGGGGCATGCATCGCTCTGATCATGTCCTATGCCCTGGCGGAGATGGCGGTTGTCCATCCGGTAGCGGGCGCATTCGGAGTTTACGCGGAGAAGTATCTCAATCCCTGGGCGGGTTTTTCGGTTCGAGCCACTTACGGAGTCGCACAGATCATTGCCATCGGTGCGGAAGTCACAGCCGCCGGCATCTACATTTCTTTTTGGTTTCCAAACGTTCCGCAGTGGATCTGGGTGGTGTTGGTTTCAGCCGCTCTGGTGGCGCTCAATTCTATGCAGGTCAATCGTCTTGGTGAGTTTGAATATTGGTTCGCAATGATCAAAGTGGCCGCCATCCTGGTCTTCATCATTGTGGGGTTCTGGTTGATTCTTGGCGTTGGTTCCCGGCACCCGATTGGCTTGTCCAACTTAACGCAGCACGGAGGCTTCTTGCCGGCGGGATGGAAGGGAGTCTGGCTTTCGCTCACCATCACTGTCACCAGTTACATGGGAGTAGAGATCATCGCGGTCACTGCGGGCGAGGCACAGAATCCGGAAGTCACGATTCCCCACGCCATGCGGAGCATTGTTTGGCGGCTCATTTTGTTCTATGTGCTGGCGATTGCGATCATGGTGACGATGGTACCCTGGAACCAGACCGGTAGTTCGTCCACGCTTTCCGGCAGTCCTTTTGTTACGGCATTCGCCGCGGCTCATATCCCCTTCGCCGCCGCAATCATGAACTTCGTCGTACTCACGGCCGCGCTATCGAGCGTAAATACGAACCTCTATCTTTCCACTCGCATGCTCTTCTCTCTAGGCCGGGGAGGCTATGCCCCCGAGTGGATGGGCAAGGTAAACCGCAATGGTGTGCCGCATAGCGCGCTGTTGGTTTCAACCGCGGGGATTGTCGCAGCTGTTCTTTTGGCCATTTTTGCTCCTAAGAATGCTTTCCTCATGCTCTACGGGACCGCAGTCGCCGGAATGCTTTTCGTGTGGCTGGTGATCCTCAGCACGCACCTTCGATTTCGCAAGGCCATCACGGGCGAGCGGCTATTGAGTTTGCCCATGCGTCTGTGGGCTCACCCGTTTTTCACTTTGGTTGGTATTCTGTTGCTGGTTGCGATCTCGATTACAACCTTCTTCGTGGAAGGATTGCAATGGTCGGTTCCAGCATTTTCTGTTTTCCTGACTGTTATTTCGCTGTCTTATCTGCGAAGCCGGCGGCGTAACCCTATTTAGCGGAGTGATCATTGCCGGCAGGGAAAAACATTCCGGGAGGAGAGCATGAGATGGTCGAAGCGAGCGAAGAGGTTTACTCTTCGCTCCGCCGGCGATTCCAAGGTGAGTTGCTGCGCCCCGGCGACAGCGGCTACGAAGACGCACGTGCCATCTGGAATGGCATGGTCGCTCGCAGACCTGGCCTTATCGCGCGCTGCGCAGATGTGAGCGATGTGCAAAATGCAGTCCGCACTGGCTCTGCGAACGGAATTCTGACCGCCGTCCGCTGCGGAGGGCATAGCCTCGCAGGTTTTAGCACTTGCGATGGCGGGATGGTGATTGACCTGTCGAAAATGCGACGGGCTACGGTCGATCCGGAGGCGCGCCGGGCCAGGATCGCCGGAGGTTGTCTGTTGGGATCGATTGATACGGCAACGCAGAAAGCAGGCCTGGTATTTCCCTCCGGCGTCGTTTCCCACACGGGAGCTTCCGGACTCATCCTGGGCGGAGGGACCGGCTGGCTTACTCGCCGATTCGGCTTGTCTTGCGATAACGTCGCGGGATTTACCCTCGTAACCGCGGACGGCTCCATCGTGCGCGCCGACGCGAAAGAGAATCCGGATTTATTTTGGGCCTTGCGTGGTGGCGGCGGGAACTTTGGAGTGGTCACGGAATTCGAATTGAAACTCCATCCGCTTACCTCTGTTGTGCTCGCGGAAGGGTTGACTCCCGAGGCTGACATTCGCTCGCTCCTGGAATTCTGGAGAGACTTCATGGCCGAAGCGCCACTCGACCTGAAGTGGAACATTGACCTGCGCCTTGCCCCGCACAAAGCGGAAGTACCCACCGAGCTTCGCGGACGGCCAGTGGCCAGCAACTCACTAGTTTGGACTGGCCACCCTGAAGCCGGGCGTCCATATCTAGAGCGTGCGCTCTCCATGTGCAGTCAGGACTCCGTGCGGAGCAGGACTGTGTCGTTTCTAGATCTGCAAACCATGGCGGACTCCGTTTTCCCGCATGGCCGGCGCTATTACACGAAGTCGGGGTATTTCACTTATCTCGATGACCGTACGATTGATCGCATGGTGGAAACGGTGGCCGCTATTCCCTCGCCGGAGACCCAGATTGAACTCGCCTATCTTGGCGGTACGGCGGCGCGGATGGTCGCACAGGACACCGCATTCGGCGATCGCAGCGCTCCTTTCATCATGAATCTGCTGGCGAATTGGTCTGAACCTTCGGCTGATGACGGCAATATCTCCTGGATTCGCGGACTATTCAACCAACTGCGGCCATCGATGAGACCTGGGGTTTACGTAAATTTCATGAGCGGCGATGAGCAAGATCGGGTGCCTGAGGCTTATCAGGAACGATGGGACCGCATGGTCGCGGTTAAGACGCACTACGATCCAGATAATTTTTTCCGGCTGAATCAGAACGTTCCACCGGAAAAACTCGCAACCGGGCCGGTTCCCTTGCCTTAGTCACACGGGCTGATAGGCGTCCCGGCCGAGTCGCCTTCGCGAAGCCATCGGTTTGTGCCCGGACGTTGCGCTGCCGCCTGGCGAATAAGCCGAGGGTAATCGGCAGGTCAGCGGTTCAAGTCCAATGGTCGGCTCCATTCTTATCGTCGCAGCGCACGATCCCGAATTCTTCCCCTTTAAGAGCTTCCCGACCGCGTTCTCCTCCCCATCGACGGATATGGCGCGGGATGCCCTGGCGCGTACCAGCCATGCTATCGGCTTCCTCGGCTTCTTGTTGTACGCTTGGCGAAAGAAGTGGTTGGTTGCGGGTCAGCGGTTCGCAGACCTTTGTGTGCGGGTTCAAATCATTCTTATGGTTGAACAGGACTGGGACAACAAGAAGAAAAATGCGGGCGAGAGCCCCCGCGCGCGGAAAAAGCAATATGAGGATCCGGCGTTCCGTCACGAGCGGGTTTTCGAGACGATGGCGCTGCATTGCGGCAAGATCCAGGACACGAATTTTCAGTGCCGTTTCAACCGGAATGCCTCGTAGCCCGCTGCCATGTATAGCATCGACACTGGAAACTTGCGAAGATCCAAAGCCTGGTCTTGCGTCTGAGATGCTTCGCCTTCGCGGCTCGGTTCAACTGAAGGCGTGGGGGACGAGCATGCTGCCTTCGGTATGGCCGGGGGATCTGCTCACGATTCAAAGCTTGGCGCACGACGAGATTGTTCCGGGAGACATTGTGCTGGTTCTGCGCGACAACCGATTCCGCATCCATCGACTGGTCGAAAAGCGGCAAGATCAGGATCTCATTCTCTGGATCACACGGGGTGATGCAATGCCTCAGAACGATCCGCCCGCGACCGGATCCGAGTTGCTGGGTAGGGTGGCCGGGATTCGCCGTGGCAAGCGCAGTGTCGTGCCGACGCGTCGGGTATCGCAGCCGCATTCCGCTCTGGCGTGGATGCTTTGCCGTTGGGGACACCTCCGGAGCCTTGCGTTGCGCATTCATGCGGCACGCACTCAAACAGGTCCGGCGCATCCATGACACCTACCCTCGCCGCCACCGCGAAAACGACTTTATCCATCGAGATCGGCGGAATGCCGATTGCTGTCCGCACGGACGATCCCCCTTTTCGCCGGTTGATCGAGAGGCGTTACGCGGGTTTTGTCGGGACATCGCAGAGTTCGGACCTCGAGTTCGATATTGACTTGTGCGAACCATCGGAATCCGCCGCCGGCGAGGATCTGGAAGTGAAGATCGAGGCAGGTGAATGGCGACTGAGGCGGGGCGACTTCCGCGCGCGCTGGAATCCGAAAACCCGCCATGGTCACATCCGCCAATCCTGCAGTCCTTACGCCATCGATGCGGTTCTGCGCATTGTTCACAGTCTCATTCTGGCGAGACAGGGAGGTTTCCTGGTTCATGCGGCGAGTGCGATTCGCGGGGGAAAAGCATTTCTGTTTTCCGGAGTTTCGGGTGCGGGCAAGACTACGATCGCGCGACTGGCGCCGCCGGATGCGACACTGCTCACCGACGAAATTTCCTACGTGCGGCGGGAAGGCGATCGCTATATGGCTTGCGGAACGCCTTTTGCGGGAGAGTTGGCGCGGGTTGGCGAGAACTGCTCGGCCCCACTCAGCGCGCTTTTCTTTCTGGAGAAGGGTTTGCAGAACAGGATCGAACCGATCGAGCCAACTGAGGCCATCCAGCGGCTGCTGCGGAATATTTTGTTTTTCGCCGACGATCCGGAGTTGGTGAAGCTGGTTTTTCAGTCAGCGTGTGAGTTTGCAAGTTTGGTTCCCATGCGCCGCTTAGTGTTCGTTCCTGACCAGAGGGTGTGGGACATAATACGTTAGTCGCCCATTACGCAGGTCGTCGTATGCAGGTCGTTCCTACGCAAGCCCAGGAGGATCGTGATGGCTGAAAAATATATTGCGCGAAGCCCGGCGATTGCCGCCCGCATGCTGGGCGGCGAAATGATGGTGATGTCGGCGGCCGATTCGACTTTTTTCACGCTCAATGAGGTTGCTTCCGCGATCTGGCAGGCCGCGGACGGGAGCACGCCGCTTTCGGAAATCGTCGCCCGCAAAATCTGCGAGGAATTCGATGTCGACCGGGACCAGGCGCAACGCGGCGCAGACCGCTTCGTCGACGAACTGTCGCAACACGGCATTCTGCTGGTATCGGACCGGCCACTGATGGAGACGGATTCTTCCCCGTCGGCGGAGGGCCGGTGAGCCTTCTCGCCGAGATGAATCAGAAGGCGCTGAAGCTGGGCCTTCCCATCAGCGTCCAACTCGACATCACCTACCGCTGCAATGAGCGCTGCGTGCATTGCTATCTGGATCACGACGATCATGGCGAGATGACTACGGCGGAAATCATCGATGTGCTCGAGCAGCTTGCCGCTGCCGGCGTGTTTTTTCTTTCGCTCAGCGGCGGCGAAGTTCTGATGCGGCGCGACTTTTTTGAGATCGTCGAGCGGGCACGGAAACTCCTGTTCAACGTGAAGGTAAAGACCAATGCAGTCATGATCCATGCGAAGGAAGCCGCGAGACTTCGCCAGCTCGGCGTCGAGCAGATACAGATCAGCGTCTACTCGCATCGCGCAGAAGTTCACGATGCCATCACAAAACTGCCGGGGTCGCTGAATCAGACTATCCGGGCGATTCGATTCCTGAAGTCGCATGGGCTGAAGGTGAGCATCGCGAACGTTCTTATGGCCGGCAACTTCTCTGACCAGCACGGCGTGATCGCGCTGGCCCGGGAATTGGGAGTCGCCTACACGCTCGACCCGACTATCACGCCGAAGATGGATGGAGATACATCGATTCTTGCGCTGCGAATTCCAGGAAGTGACCTCAAACAGATTTTCAATAACGAGGAATTAGTGGGCGATGTGGAAGAATTCTGCGCGCCTCCGCCGCCGCCGGGCGAAGACATTATGGACGGGTTCCCGTGCAGCGCGGGTCACACGGCTTGCTACATTTCGCCTTACGGCGATGTGTTTCCCTGCGTGCAATTCCCTCTTCCGAGCGGCAACGTCCGGCGGCAGAAATTTCTCGACATCTGGCAGCACTCCACGCAGTTGAAGGAGGTCCGCTCGATCCGCGCCAGGGATCTTCCGACCTGTTCGTCTTGCGCGCACGTGGGAACGTGCACCCGCTGCCCCGGCCTGGCTTATATGGAGGGAAACATGCGCGGGCCGTCCACGGCCGATTGCGAGAAGTCGTTCCAGAGAACGGGCATTCTGTCGGCAAACATGCTGAAACGCGAGCGAGCCGGTTCCGCGGGGCCGCTGATTCAGATTCAATCCCTGGCTGTTTCGGTGCAGACCCGCGCGGGAGAAGATAACTTCATCACCGCTTGATGGATTGTGCGGAGCAAACGCGGGCGACTTGGCGCAATGCTGAGGATTTTGAGGGGAGACATGATGCGAGGATACGCATTCCGTTGGTTCTGTGTGGCGGCTGGGTCGCTCTTGCTGGTGGCCTCACTTTCGGGGCAGGCAGGAATCGACAAGGCCTCCTACGGGGATGCGAGCCGTGAACAGGCGCACCTGGGGTATCCGCAGGACTGGAGTTCGCGGCACTTGTTGATGCCGGGCATGCGCGCCGACGATGTGCTGGCGGCAGGAGAGCACGACCCGCGTTATGTTTACAACATGGTGATGCGGCAGATGGCCACCCAGGGCCCCGGCCTTAGACAGCGCCACCATTTGAGCGCTATGAAAATCGACTGGGCGGTTTCGCTGGAGAAGGGGTACGTTCCGCAGAATCAATTTCCGGCGAAGTACCAGTTCAGCGTGACTGCGGATAGTTGCACCTCCGATTACGTTGTGTACGGACTGACGGTAACTTCAGGGACGCAGGCCAATCTGGTCGGGATCAACAACCTCTACACGGGAGGGACCCTGCTGTGTAATGGCGGGTCGCCCTGGGTGTCGTTCGCTTATAACACGGTGACGCAGACCGGAGGTCAGATTAAAACATCTCCCGTGATTTCGACCGACGGAAAAAAAATTGCATTTGTGGAAAGCACGAGCGGGGGTTCGTACTTCCACGTTCTGGTGCTCCCGAGTCCGATTCCGACATCGCCATCGCAGGATGGTACAGTGTTGGCCCCGCTGACTCCTACTTCATGCATGACCCCGACGACAGCGGGCTGCATGACCAGCTTAACTATCCAAACCAGCGCGACTGATTCGAATTCCGCGCCGTGGGTGGACTACAACACGGATACTGCGTACATAGGCGCGGATAACGGAGTGCTCTATAAGATCACGCCGGTATTCGGCGGAGGTGCGCCGGCGCTGGTCAGCACCGGAGGCTGGCCGGTTACGGTCTCAAACCAGACCATCAAGATATTGACCGCTCCGGTGGTCGATGACAGAGCAGGTCTGATTTTTATCGGGGACGGCGAGGGCTACTTGTATTCGGTCAGCCAGTCTAGCCCCGGTGGAACGTACAAGGCGCGGGTAGAGGTCGGGTGGGCAACGCACGGAGCGGGCACTGGGGTTGTGGATCCGCCGATCGTAGTCACCGATCCCGCCAATTCCACGACCGACCAAGTGTTCGCCTTTACCGGATGCAGCGTAGTGTTGAACATCGGCGGAGCCGTTAGCCAGGTTCCGGCAAACTTCACCAGTTCCACTACGCTATCAACCAGCAATACTATAAATCTGGGATCGGCTAGCGGAACCGGGGACTGCACCGGAAAAAACGTACACTCTGGAACGTTTGATAACGCGTTCTGGCTGAACGGGTCGACTTCAGGACACATGATCGCGTGCGGGTTCGTAAACAATGGAGGCACACCAGCGCCCCCTGAGATGTACATGTTTCCCTTCACTGCCGGCCAGCTTAACAATGCCACTTTACCCAGTTCCACCTTTCAGATAAACACCACGAAAGGAGACGAGTGCTCGCCGCTGACCGAGTTTTACAACCAAACGACAGACCGGCTGTTCTTCGGCGTGGGATTGACCGATGGATACGTGGAGGCTTCTACGATCACAACGTCGCTGACCACTCCGACCTGCACGGGCGCGCCGACCTCCAGTTGCGTGACCGCGCCGAGCGCTCTGGGCGGAACGAGCGGCATCGTGATCGACAACCAATTAACGAACGGCGGGACGAACATCTACTTCTCGACCCTGGCGGTGGGCTCGGTGAATGGCCAGAAGTGCAATGTGACAGGCGGAACTGCAAATCCTTATTGCGCCGTGAAGCTGACCCAGGCGGGGTTGCAGTAGGACTCCGCGATCCGGGCCTGAATCTCGTTTTCTACTACACTCCTGACCACATACTCCCTGGGGGAGCTCCGCTACAGATCCCGAATCGACGTCGCCCTTCGTAAAGTTATGCAAAGATTGACGGAATCCTGTCTTCTCGCGCAACTCTCGGTTGATAATTCCGTTTATACAGGTAGACCGATTTCGTTAAATTAAGGAGAACACCATGTTTAAGCAATCCCTGCTCACTCTCGCGGCGGCCGGCCTCATTTCGATTGGCATGCCTTTCGCGACGGCGCAGAATAGTCCGTCACCCTCGAACGACCAGCAAGCCCAACCCATGCAGGACAACGGTGGCCATCACCATGGCATGCAGGATCCGGCTGAAAGGACCAAGGAGCTAACAAAACATCTCAAGCTGACTGCTGATCAGCAACCCAAAGTGCAGGCAGCGCTGGAGTCCCAACGCTCGCAGATGCAGAGCCTGCGCCAGGACAGTTCGCTTTCCCAGGACGATCGCCGCAGCAAGATGATGGAGATTCACAAGAGCACCGATGACCAGATCCGCGGGCTCCTCGACTCCAATCAGCAGAAGAAATGGGACGAAATGCAGGCCAAGCGCCAGCAATGGAAGCAAAACGGTGGCGGCGGCCCGCAAGGAGGCGCACCACCCCAGCAGTAGTTTTCTTGTTGGACAAAAGCCGGTCGTTCTCTCGCGGTGACAACTCCGAGGGACGACCGGCTTTCCATACCCGGCATTCTTCCAACCGTTTCCAATCCTTTGCCCTTCGCTTTCCACTGTCTCGCCTTTCTGATACTGTTTTGAGTCCGTCGGCGCTGCTTCCGGTAACATGTGACGAGCGTCACAGAAAGACTTCGCATTGGTTCGGTAGAATTTGGAGTTGAAGTTTCTCCTGGGGAGAGGATAACCGCGTGATTGTTGGAGTTCCGAAGGAAAGCTATCCGGGAGAGCGGCGGGTCGCGCTTGTTCCCGGCGTCATCCCCACGCTTGCCAAGGCCGGACTCGAAGTGGTGGTGGAGTCGGGCGCTGGCGATGGGGCCGGCTATGCTGATGCGGCCTATGTCGAGAAGGGCGGAAAGATCATTCCCGACCGCGCCGGAGTGTTTAGCACCGCTGACATTATTGTGCAGGTGCTTTCCTACGGCTCCAATGACTTGACCGGCAAGTCTGACCTTCCCCTGCTCCGTCGCAATCAAGCGCTGATCGGTTTTCTGCGCCCCTTCGGTTCTGCCGAAGCAATTCAACAGATCGCAGCTGCCGGCGTAACTTCATTCTCCGTCGAACTGGTGCCACGCACCACGCGCGCGCAAAGCATGGATGCGCTTTCCTCGATGGGAACGATATGCGGTTACAAAGCAGTGTTGCTGGCCGCCGAAACATCCATCCGAATCTTTCCCATGATGACGACCGCAGCGGGCACCATCACGCCGGCGCGGGTATTTGTGATCGGGGCCGGAGTGGCGGGACTGCAAGCCATCTCCACTGCGCGCAGGCTGGGCGCGGTGGCGTCGGCGTATGACATGCGGGCAGCTTCCAAAGAACAGGTGCAGAGCCTGGGCGGCCGCTTTGTCGAGTTGCCGATTGCGGCTCAGGACGCGCAGGATGCCCGTGGCTACGGGACTGCCCAGGATGAAACTTTCTACGCCCGGCAGCGCGAACTGCTCACTCGCGTTGTTGCGGAGAGTGATGTGGTCATCACAGCCGCGGTGATTCCTGGCAAGAAGTCACCGGTGCTGATCACCGCGGACATGGTGAAAGGAATGGCGCCCGGTTCGGTAATCGTCGATCTGGCCTCGGAGCGCGGCGGAAACTGCGAACTCACACGCACCGGAGAAACCGTGAAGCAGTACGGCGTCTCGATTATCGGAGCCATCAATCTTGCCAGCAGCGTCCCATACCATGCCAGTCAGATGTACGCCCGCAATGTGGCCGCGTTTCTTGCGTACATGGTGAAAGACGGCAAGCTGCAGCTTAACCTGCAGGATGAAATTATCCGCGAAACAATGGTCACGCATGGCGGTGATATCGTGAACGCTAGAGTGCGGGAGTTTTTCAAACTGCCGGCGCTGGTCGCGGCGCGATAGATTTCCGCAGCGGTTTACGGGGAACTGAGAACCGAGAACTGACTGGAGAACACAATGGGCGAAAATCTGATCGATTCGCTGTTCATTTTCATGCTGGCCTGCTTCATTGGTTTCGAGGTCATCCGCCACGTTTCCCCCTTGCTGCACACTCCGCTGATGTCACTGACCAACGCGCTTGACGCTATTGCCGTGGTGGGCGCGATTGTGCTGGTTGGCGAACGCAAGAGCACGTTCGCGACGGTGCTGGGCACGATCGCCATCGTCGCCGCCACCAGCAACGTAGTGGGTGGGTTCTTTATTACGGGCCGCATGCTGAAGATGTTCAAGAGCAGCCGTCCAAACAAGTGAGCCGCTGAACTAAATCCTATCGAGTACGCCTTAGTGAGCAGGTCTTACTGAATAAAACATGAACGCGTTCGCTGGAAGCCAGTACGTTATCGAAGCCATCTATCTGATCGCCAGCGCCCTGTTTATCCTGTCGCTGAAGTGGATGAGTTCGCCCACGACAGCCCGCCACGGAATTTGGGCGGGCGAATTCGGCATGCTGCTGGCCATCGCCGGCACTCTGCTGCACCACGGCATCGTCGACTATAGTTGGATTGCCGTCGGGTTGGTGCTGGGCAGCGGCATCGGCATTCCGCTCGGGATGGTGCATATGACGGCCGTCCCCCAGCGGACAGCTCTCAGCCACGCCTTTGGCGCTCTGTGCGTAACTTTGGTCGGCACGGCGGAATTTTATCTGGGATCCCAAAACAACTCGAAGTTCGGATTGTCGGTGCTCTCGATGGAAGTGATTCTCGGAGGGCTGACGTTTACCGGCAGCCTGATGGCCGCGGGAAAGCTGCAGGAAATTCTGCCGCAGCGGCCCATCACTTATAAAGGACAGAACCTCGTCAACTTCCTTTTGTTCGGCGTCGCCGTCGTCAGCGCAGTCTATCTTGTGCTGCATCCGGAGGCGAGGCAGTTGTTTCCGCTGATCGTTGGGGTGTCGCTTCTTTTCGGCGTTTTGCTGGTAATCCCGATCGGCGGCGCCGACATGCCGACGGTCATCTCGCTCTTAAACGGATACGCCGGATTGTCCGCCGCAGCCATGGGATTCGTGCTCCAGAATAAGTTGCTGATTATCGCCGGTGCACTCGACGGATCTTCAGGACTGATTCTTTCGGTGATCATGTCGAAGGCGATGAACCGGTCGTTCACGAATGTTTTGTTCGGAGCTTTCGGCCAGGTGCAGGCTGTGGCCGCCGGCGGCGCGGAAGCCCGACCGGTGCACAGCGCCACAGCCGAGGAAGCGGCTGCGATTCTTGCGGCCGCGAACAAAGTCGTCATCGTCCCCGGTTACGGCATGGCTGTGGCGCAGGCGCAGCACAAGGTGCGTGAACTTTATGACATCCTTACCAAGAAGGGAGTCGAGGTTCGCTTCGCCATCCATCCCGTCGCCGGACGCATGCCCGGCCACATGAACGTGCTGCTCGCCGAGGCTGACATCCCTTACGACCGGCTCATCGAGATGGATGAGATCAACGGCGACCTCCCGCAAACCGACGTCGCCCTGGTGATCGGCGCGAACGACGTGACTAATCCGGCCGCGCGCAGCGACGCTTCCAGCCCCATCTACGGCATGCCTATTCTTGACGTCGATAAAGCCCACACCGTGATGGTGATCAAGCGCGGCATGAGCCCTGGCTTTGCGGGAATCGACAATCCGCTTTACTACCTCCCGAACACACTGATGCTTTTCGGCGACGCCAAGCAGTTTGTGGGCGCGATCGTGCGGGAGTTGAGCGGAGGGCACTGAAAGCTTCGCTACATTGGCATTAGTAACGGTATCGAGAATATGCGAACGCTGCTCATCGTTGGAACTCTCCTGCTTGCGGCGATTGCTGCGGCACAAACGCAGCCCCAGCTCAATCTCATGCCCATGCCCGCCGCGGTGCAACATGGGACGGGGCAACTCCCGATTGATCGAACGTTTTCGGTTTCACTCACAGGCTTTCACGATGCGACTTTAGCGCGCGGCATAGACAGGTTTATCTCCGAGCTTTCGCGGCAAACCGGAATGTCGCTTAACCACAATGCGGTGCAAATTGCCGAGCCCACCCTGCTGATCCACGCCGAGCATAGCCGTGAGGAAGTACAGAAAGTCGGAGAAGACGAGCCTTACGAGCTGATCGTGGAGCCGTCAGGGGCAAAGCTTACGGCGCCAAATCCCTTGGGCATCTTGCATGGCCTTCAGACATTCCTGCAACTGGTGGAGACGACCGGGATGGGATTTGCCGTACCTGCGGTCACGATCAAAGATCAGCCGCGGTTCCCCTGGCGCGGTTTGCTCATCGACGTTAGCCGTCACTACATTCCGCTGGATGTGCTCAAGCGCAATCTGGATGGGATGGCGGCCGTAAAGATGAACGTGATGCACTGGCATTTGTCCGACGATCAGGGCTTCCGCGTCGAGAGCAAGGAGTTTCCTAGGCTGACCGAAATGGGCTCCGAGGGGCTCTTCTACACGCAGGATGAAATCCGCGAATTTCTGGCATTTGCGCACGATCGCGGTATCCGCGTGCTCCCGGAGTTCGACATTCCCGGCCACAGCCGCTCATGGTTTGTTGGCTATCCGGAACTTGCCAGCGGCCCAGGCCCGTACACGCTGTGGGGCGGCGGCATCGACCCGATTATGGATCCCACCCAGGAGTCTACCTACAAGTTCCTGGACAAGTTCATCGCGGAAATGGCCAAGCTTTTTCCGGACGCCTATTTTCACATCGGCGGAGATGAAGTCGATGGCAAGCAGTGGGACGCGAATCCGAAGATTCAGGCCTTTATTAAGGCCCATGGCATGAAAAACAATCAGGATCTGCAAGCCTACTTTAATCAACGTTTGCAGAAGATCCTGACGAAGCACCACAAAATCATGATCGGTTGGGATGAAATTCTGCATCCCGATTTGCCGAAAACGATTGTCGTGCAATCCTGGCGCGGACAGCAGTCGTTGGCAGCAGCGGCGCAGCAAGGCTATAGCGGCTTGCTTTCATTCGGCTATTATCTCGATTTGATGTGGCCGGCGTCCCAGCACTATGCCGTCGACCCAATGAGCGGCGCGGCTGCAACCCTAACTGCCGAAGAAAAGAAGCGGATTCTTGGCGGCGAGGCATGCATGTGGGCGGAGTGGGTGAGTCCGGAAAATGTCGACTCACACGTCTGGCCGCGAAATGCGGCGGTGGCTGAGCGGTTGTGGTCTCCACAAGAGGTTACAGATGTGGGCTCGATGTATACCCGGCTCAATGCGCTCAGCCTGCGTCTGGAATGGCTGGGCCTGACTCACCGATCGGCGCGCAAGTTCATGCTGCGTCGCATGGCGGAGACGGATTCTCTCTACCTGCGGACGCTCGCGGAATTGGTTGAACCGGTCAAGGACTACAAACGCGAGGAAAGTTTGAAGGGCCCAATCGACTTCCATGCGCCGCTTAACCGCATGGTCGATGCGGTCTATCCGGAAAGCGACATGGCACGAAGCTTTCACGATTTGGTGCAGAGCTATATTCGCAGCGGTTACAAAGACACAGCCGCTGCAGGGCTGATTCGAAGCCGCCTTAAGACCTGGCAGGACAACGACTCTGGATTGCACCCTCTGCTCGAGGAATCCTTCCTTCTGCATGAAGTCGTGCCTCTATCGCAGAATCTGTCGGCTCTCGGTGCTGCGGGACTACAGGCGCTCGATTATCTGGACAAGGCTGAGCCGTCCCCGGAGTCGTGGCGGACGCAACAACTGACCTTGGTCGAGCAGGCCAAGGCACCGACCGCCGACCTTCTGCTGATAGTGGTTGCCCCGATCCAGCAGTTGATTGAAGCCACCGGGAGTTCGCCTGCGGGAAACCCTAATTAATCTCTGATATCATGATATCGACGCGATATGATATCATGATATCGAGGTGAGTAAACATGGCTCAACTTCTTGTTCGCAATATCGAAAACGGTGTAAAGGCACGCCTGAAGCGGCGCGCGCGGCGTAATGGCCGCAGTATGGAGGAGGAAGTTCGCGATATCCTGCGCGCGGCGGTTCATAAGGAAGAAAACACTCCCATCGGCGGACTGGGGACGGAAATCTCGAAGCTCTTTCCCAAGAGCGGACCAGATTTTGTGATCGAAGAATTCAAAGGGGATGATCTTGAACCTCCCACCTTCGACGAATGATAATCCTCGACAGTAATGTTCTCTCCGAACTGATGCGCCCCAAGCCGGAGGCGAGGGTGATCGCGTGGCTCGATCGTCAGCCTCACGCTTCAATTTGGACCACCTCAGTTACAGTCCTTGAAATAAGCTTCGGATTAAAGATAATGCCGAGGGGAAGACGGCGCGCTATCTACATGCAGGGCTTCGTGGGATTGCTGGATGGAATCGACCATCGCATCGCTCCTTTCGACGCTGAAGCCGCACAACAGGCGAGCACTTTGATGGCTTCGCGACGAATTCAGGGCCGTCCTCGCGAACTACGTGACACGATGATTGCAGGAATCGTTCTCGCCTGCCATGCTACGCTGGCGACGCGCAATACTTCGCATTTCGATGATATTTCCGCGACCCTCGTCGACCCGTGGTCCGCGAGCCACTGACCCGCCATAACGGCCAGCGTGATATTCTATTAACTCCAGCTGCGTACCGTTTTTGGCGGAAATTCCCCGCAGTTCCAGAAAAAGCTTTCGGAAGAACGCTTCCTGAAGAAGCTTCCCAGTCGAAGCCCGGAAGAAGAGAAACAACAAATCATGCTTTCAGTCAGTGATGTTTCCATGCGCTACGGCGCCAAAATTCTGTTCGATGAAGTCTCGGTGGCGTTTACTCCAGGCAAGCGCTATGGCCTGACCGGGCCCAACGGCGCGGGTAAATCCACGTTTATGAAGCTGCTCAGCGGTGAGCTTGAGCCGCAAAAAGGCACCGTTGTGCGTCCGCGGAAGATCGGCGTTTTGAGCCAGGACCAGTTTGCCTTCGATGCCTTCACCGCGATCGACACTGTGATCATGGGCAACAAACGCCTGTGGACGGCTATGCAGGAGCGCGATGCGATTTACGCCAAGCACGACATGACCGACGAAGACGGCATGAAACTCGGCGAACTCGAAGGCATTGTCGGCGAAGAAGATGGATACACGGCGGAGAGCGACGCGGCGATCCTATTACAAGGTTTGGACATCCCCGACGACGTGCATTCGCGCAAAATGAGCGAACTGCAGGGTGGACAGAAAGTTCGCGTGCTGCTGGCGCAGGCGCTGTTCGGGCATCCGCAGGCCTTGCTGCTCGATGAGCCTACGAACAATCTGGATTTGGATTCGATCCACTGGCTGCAGGAATTTCTGAATGTATACGACGGCGTGGTGATCGCGATCTCGCACGACCGGCACTTCCTGAACAGCATTTGCACGCACATCGCCGACATCGATTACGAGACCGTCATTACCTATACCGGATCGTACGACGAAATGGTTTTGGCCAAGACGCAGGTTCGGTCGCAGATTGAATCGCAGAACGCGCAGCGCGAAAAGAAGATTGCCCAATTGACCGAATTCATCGCACGCTTTTCCGCCGGCACTCGGTCAAGCCAGGTGCAGTCGCGGCGCAAGGAAGTCGAACGGTTGCAGGTTACGGAACTGGCCAAGTCGAACATTCAGCGGCCTTACATCAAGTTTGAGCAGAAGCGTCCCTCGGGCAAGCATATTTTAGAAGTCGAGCATCTCAGCAAAGCCTATGGAGATAAGCCAGTCATTCGCGACTTCACGGCCAGCATCACGCGAGGGGAAAGAATCGCGCTGATGGGGCGCAACGGGGCGGGAAAGACAACGCTGGTGAATGCGCTGCTGGCGAACTCTCCGACTACGCCGGAAGCTGAGTTGCGCAAAACCAGCGGCTACGACGGACCATTCGTCGATTCCGGAAAAGTCGTCTGGGGACACGAGGCGTCGATCGGATATTTCGCTCAGGACCACCGCAGCCTGATCGGGGGCGGTACGACTGTGCTGGAGTGGCTGCACCGGTGGAATCCGGCGGCGGTGAGCGAAGAACTTCGCGGCTTGCTGGGGCAGATGCTGTTCGCGCGCGAGGAAGCGACGAAAGCCACCAGCGTTCTTTCCGGCGGCGAAGCAGCGCGGCTGCTCTTCTGCAAGTTGATGCTGCAGAAGCCGAACGTGCTGGTCCTCGATGAGCCCACGAACCATCTCGATCTTGAGGCCATCAACGCGCTGAATATCTCCCTACAGCGCTATCAGGGGACGGTGTTTCTCGTCACCCACGATCACGACTTGATCGACGAGGTCGCCACCCGCATCTGGCACTTCGAGAGCGATCACAAGCTTACAGACTTCAAGGGCACGTACGAGGAGTATCAGGCCGCGGTGGCGGTATAGGGGAAGCCGAGATTCCTCGCTTCGCTCGGAATGACAAGGTAAAGTGCTCGGAATGACAAGGGTGCGGGGTGGTTGCACCAATCTTAGTGCATGTAAATCAACCAGGTTCTCCACAGATTTCCACAAGCGTTTGCAGTTGCGTTTGCAGGCGTAACTTGCGCATAATGGCGGCGGGGACGTACTTGCGCGGTCCAGGCGCAAGACTTGAGTAGAGCTGTGTATAGTCGAGCCGATTTACTTAGAATTCTTCACCTCACGCCGCGCCAGTTGGCAAGCTGGGAGCGGGCGGGGCTCATTGCGGCCTCTCCGGCCTACTCTTTTTCCGACCTGCTGAAGATCAAGAAAGTTCGCGACCTTTGCGCGATGCGAGTGCGGCCGGCAGTGATCCGGCAGTCGCTCGAAGCCATGCAGAAGCAGGCGTCGGGCATGGGCAATCCCCTGGTCGAATCCGGAGTCTCCTCAACCAGCAAGCATCGGGTTGCGTTCCGTCACGAAGGCAGGCTGCTGGAGCCGATCGCGGGACAGTTCGTCATGGACTTCGCGACTCGAGAAAAAGTTGTGACGAGCACGCCGATTCCCACGCCACAGCCGGGGCCGCAAGAAGACGATGCTGCCGTCTGGTTCGCCCGCGGCATCGCGCTCGAAGAGGATCCCGCCACGCAGACCGAAGCGCTGGCGGCCTACCAGAAAGTGCTCGAGTTTCAGTCCGATCACGCCGCCGCGCACATTAATCTGGGCACGCTCTATTACAACCGGCAGGATTTCGCGCTGGCCGAGAGACACTACCGCGCTGCCTTGCAGGCCGACCCTCGCTATGCGCTCGCCTATTTCGATCTGGGCAACGTGCTCGACGAAACCGGACGGGTACAAGAGGCGATCCAGACGTATAAAATGGCGATCCAACTCGCTCCCACCTACGCTGACGCGCACTACAACCTGGCGCTCGCCTTCGAAAAGACCCGGGAGCCGCGCAAGGCGCTGAAGCACTGGCAGGCCTATATCAAGCTCGACACCACGGGGCCGTGGTCGGTTCACGCCCGTAATCAGATTCAGCGCATTTTGCAGGCCGACACGCTGAAGCTGGTCCACTCCAGGCGTTAGCCGCACTGCCCCTCTCGACTGCTCCAGAGAGTGCTAGAATTCAGCGTTTGCCATTCTCCGTTTGAAGGCTCTCGCATGTCCGAAATGACCTTGCAATCCGGCGTCCCTACTCCGCTGACCACCCTCACCGAAGACGAGATTCTTTTCCGCGACAACATTAGCCAGTTTGCCGACGATAAGATCCGTCCGCGGGTAAAGGAGATGGACGAGAAGGGAATCTTCGACAAGGATCTCATCCACGAATTCTTCCAGCTCGGGATCATGGGGATCGAAATCCCCGAGCAATACGGCGGAGGCAGCGCCAAGTTCTTTGAGGCGATCTTAGCGGTAGAGGAATTGTCGCGCGTCGACGCATCCGCGGGCGTGGTGGTCGATGTGCAGAACACGCTCGTCAACAATGCGCTTCTGCGATGGGGCAGCGCTGAACAAAAGAAGCGCTATCTTCCTAAGATGGCAACTGACACCGTGGGCGCCTATGCCTTGAGCGAAGCCAATTCCGGCTCCGACGCTTTTGGATTGCAGACGCGCGCCGCGCTTAAGGGCACCGACTACGTTCTCAACGGCCGCAAGCTGTGGATCACCAACGGCAAGGAAGCTGGATTATTCGTCCTGTTCGCGACGATCGACCCTGCCGCTGGATACAAAGGCATTACGGCATTCCTGATCGAAAAGGATTTCCCGGGATTCAGCGTAGGCAAAAAGGAAGACAAGCTTGGCATTCGCGCTTCTTCCACCTGTGAACTGATTCTCGAAGACTGCCGCGTGCCCAAAGAGAACGTTCTGGGGGAGCCCGGCAAAGGCTACAAGATCGCAATCGAAACGTTGAATGAAGGCCGCATCGGCATCGGGGCGCAAATGCTCGGTGTCGCCCGCGGTGCATGGGAATTCGCGGCTAAGTATGCCGTCGAACGCAAACAATTCGGCAAAGCTATCGCCGAGTTTCAGGGGATCCAGTTCCAGATCGCGCAGATGGCCACCGAGATCGAAGCAGCCCGCCTCATGGTCTACAACGCCGCCCGCATGAAGGACGCGGGCGTGAACTTCGTGAAAGAAGCGGCCATGACCAAGCTGTTCGCCTCGCAGGTTGCCGAGCGCGTGACTTCGCTGGCCATCGAGATCTATGGCGGCTACGGCTTCACCAAAGATTATCCCGTCGAGAAATACTGGCGCGACGCCAAGATCGGCAAGATCTACGAGGGAACGTCCAACATGCAGCTGGCGACCATCGCCAAGCTCTTGCTGGGCGGGAAATAAGCCGACCATAACGCCAGTCGCATCACCGGCCGGAAATCCTTACCTGGCGGGCGTTCCGGGGCAACGGCCATCTTCTTCGACAACGGTTCCCTGCTCAATATGTGCATCGGATTGCACTTCGAGCCCTTCCGCTCGATTCGGCAAGTCACGCTAACCCAAATAAATTCAATATCTTCCAGCCCCGTGCACTATTGGCTGACAAGCTGCAATCTTCCTGGTTGCCTGGGTCCGTGCTCTGCCAGGCTGGAGCGCCACTTGACTATTTCGTTCGGTTCCACAACGGTGATGCCGATCGCGGTTCCCAGGAAGAAACTGACTCTTCTCCCACTGCTCACGGTTCTGTTCGTATTCTCCTACGGGCTCATGACCGTGCTTATCATTGAACAAGGCTCAGTCATCCAAACGCAACGCAACCTGATTAAGGTTTTAGGTCGGGACAGCACCGAGCTCTGGGCTGGGAGAGGCAAGGCCATAGGCGATCAGCAGATGTCGCAGCAGTCCCAAGCGCATGGCCACGCACAAGCTCCTCAGCGCCAAGCGCCGTCGACCCAGATTCCGTCGAGCAAGGCTCCGTCAACCCAGGCTCCGCCGCAACGCCAGTCTCACAATCCGGCAAGCAGGGTTGCGAAACCTAATACCCAACTCCCTCCTGTGCCTGCTTCGGATTTGTCAGACCGGCGACGCGCTTTGACCACGATCTAAAGCCCGGATAGGAATGGGAGTAGGCAGCAGGCACAACAGGTAGGCGCAACAGCACGTGTCCGGAATTTGGCGTTAATGAAGGTTCTGACCCTAGCCTTGTTGTTTAGTCTGACGGCTGCCAAGCCAGTGCAACCAGTGCGCCGGCCATACGGTCAGGTGGAACACCACTCCAAGGGCGGACGCTGGTACTTTGCCGCCACCGGCCATGCGGTTTACTGCTACGGACCGGTGATGACCTTGCCCCAAGCCAACGGAGACCTGCAGAAGGTCGCGACCTTCTGCCGTGACGGCCAGACTGTCGTGCCTCTGAAGGATTAGCCCACCACTCTACTCAACAGTCCTCTGGAAGTGTCAGAGCCAGCCACACACCCCGCCCAACGCCTTGTACACTAGTTAGGCATGCCGGAACTCCCCGAAGTTGAAACCATTGCCCGCGGACTGGACAGGCGTGTCTCTGGCGATGTGATCGAATCGATCTGGCTGGGCCGGAAGCCGGAGCCCCTGAAGTCGTCCGCGCGGGAAATCGCCGCCACGCTCGAGCACAGCCGCATCGCCACAGTACGGCGCATGGGGAAGCACATCGTTTTTGATTTGGATCGTGTGGAGCGGGCACTCCCTACCCATGCGCAGTGGATCGTCCACCTCGGCATGACCGGACGCCTGCAAGTCTGCGAACCGGATTCAGAAGTTCTCAAGCATACGCATGCGATTTTGACGCTGGCGTCGGGCAAGGAACTACGGTTTGTTGATCCCCGGCGCTTCGGAAGGCTGAGCGTCGCTCGCGCCGGCGACTTCGAAGCGGGCGGCATTGAACCGCTGGAAGCCGATCTCGACCGCTTCCTCGCTATGTTTCGCGGCCGCAAGACACCGATTAAGAGCGCGTTGCTCAATCAGAAACTGCTACGCGGCGTGGGCAACATTTACGCCGATGAGTCTTTGTTCCGCGCCGGAATTCGCCCTCGCCGCCGCGCTTCCACCGTGACCCGCGAACAACTCGCCAAACTGCTCGCGTCGGTGAAAGAGGTTCTGCGAGAAGCGATTGCGCTCGGCGGCTCATCGATTTCCGATTATGTGGACGCCGACGGCGAAGAAGGATTCTTTCAACTGCGGCACCGCGTTTACGGCCGCGAAGGCGAGCCCTGCCTGGTCTGCAAGACGCCCATCAAACGAATCGTGATCGCCGGCCGCAGCAGCCATTACTGCCCGAAGTGCCAGAAGTAAAGGCAATTAACACCCCTTCATACGTCAAGCTGAGCGCAGCAGGTGCTTCGCGAAGCGAAGCACCTGCGGAGTCGAAGAGCCTGCCCTGGGCGAAGCCGAAGGGATCCCTTGTCTATATCGGCTACGAGAGACCCCTCAAGGCGTTCCCGCAACACTTAATCACCGATCAACAATCGGCACTGATCAATTAGATCGCTCTGCCCCCGATTCTGATAGCCTTCCTCCATGCCCGATTTCTCCATCGGAGTCGATCTCGGCGGTACCAACCTTCGCATTGCCGCCGTGAGTAGTCAGGGGGAACTCCTCGAAAAAGTAACGCTCGGAACCAAGACCGCTCTCGGCCGCGACCACGTGATCAACGAAATGTGCGAAGCGATCCAGCGTCTCTCGGGTAAGTACAGAGAAACCGGAAAGCTTCTCGGCGCTGGCATCGGAGTTCCCGGCATCATCGACATGCAAACCGGAATGATGCGCAAGTCGGCGAACCTTCCAGGCTGGGAAGACTATCCGGTGCGTGCGGAAATCGAGCGCCGCCTGGACCTCCCGAAAAACGTCGCCCATATCGTTCTCGAAAACGATGCCAATGTTGCCGCGCTCGGTGAGCAGTGGCTAGGCGCTGCCCGCGGGGTTCAGAACATGGCGGTTATTACGCTCGGGACCGGAATCGGCGGAGGCATTGTGCTGGGTGGAAAAATCTGGCACGGCATGAATGGCATGGCAGGCGAGTTCGGGCACGTCACGATCGAACCGGAAGGCCGTCCTTGTGGCTGCGGCAACCATGGATGCGCCGAGCAATACGCTTCCGCTAGCGCCATTGTTCGCATGGCGCGCGAGGCGATCGCCAGCGGCGAGGCCCCTGAGCTTGCCAGAGCCGCGTCCTCGGACGCTGAATTCGGCGCGAAGGCCGTCTACAACCTGGCGATTCAGGGCGACGAGCACGCCCGCCGCATCTTTCGCAGCTTCGGTCGCTACCTTGGCATGATGCTCGCCGGGCTGATTAATGTTCTGAATCTCGATATGTTCGTGATCGGCGGAGGTGTTTCGAGCGCCTGGGATGCCTATGCTCCGAATATGTTCGAGGAGCTGCGCGAGCGATCGCTGGTCTATGCGGCGACCGCTCCCACGGATCCCTTAAGCGGCGAGTCGTTGGGAAAAGAAGAAGGCGCCGCGGCCCAGACAGAAAGCCGCACCGAACGAAAGACCATCATCACGCAAGCGTTGCTCGGAAGCGATGCCGGACTCTACGGAGCCGCGCGTGTAGCGGTTCTGGCCGGTTAGGCTCGCCCCTCGAAGCGGCGGCGCACCCGCGGCGTTTACGGCATTCGCGGGTGCGTCCGGGGCAAAAGCTATTTCATCTTGCTCGACGGCATGGGCATGTCCGAGTTGAAGATGTCGCACTCAGTCTTCCAGACCCCATTTATCTTCTTCGACACGAGCATCCACTTGCCGTGGTCAACATGGGAGCCGTCCGCGCCTGTGGTCACGTACTTCCCTGTCCCGTAGCCGATATCACCGCTGCTCTCGGCGCTGGTGACGACGATCTTGACCTTCGCCGCGCCCCCATCCTTGCCGGCCTTCAGCTGAGCCAGAATCGCGTCGTTGCCATGCGCCAGTTCCTGATTTGGCGGCATTCGGCAGCCATCTGCGGCGTACAGCGCGACAACAGCCGCCAAGTTGCCGGCGTTATACTCTTTCTCCCAAGTTGCGGCACGCCCCGCCACGTCCGACTTGTCAGCGGCTGCCGCCGGGACGGCGGCGAGCACTGCGCCCAGCGTCAGAACTAATCCACAGCAAACAGCTTTCTTCGGTTGCATGTATTCTCCTCTCTGAAAAAGCATGCGAATCTTAGAGGATTGATCGGGAAAAGGCAAAACTGGAATGCCTGGTTCTTCGTCATTGTTATTGGAGAGTCTGATAGGCCCCATAAGAAATATGAATTGGACTCGCTGATGCCAGCCTTTTATCGTCGGCGTTACGTTTTGAACCCGATTCTCAGGCCACCAAGACTGATGAAGGAGTCCGCTCACGGTCATCGGCGCTGTGTAGGCCGTCGTGTGCGATATAGTGTGGTCGCGGCGATTGCTGGCGCCTGTTCCGGCGCACGCACGGCCACCAAAGAATTCCCCACCCTTTATAAACAGGAGCAACCAGACATGTTGAAACCAGGGCACAGGCATTCTCTGCGCATCTCGTTAATATCGGCCGGCACCGTCATGGTTCTCGCCTTCGCATTGCTGGCGGGTCTGTCCCCACGCTGCTTTGCCGACGATGGCCCGAAACCGGATCCATCCGGTACTGCAACCGGTGACAAGAATACCGCCGTGGATGCCGCTGGCAATTCCTTTGTGGTCACCGAACCAACCGACAAGACTGCACCGGATTACGCCGCAAACAAGAAAGCCTTCGATGAATATCAGGCTCAGTCTGCGAAAGAACCGCTCGCCGTAAAGTTGGCCGACAGCGTTGGTCACGTTCGCGTTGCGACAAATTTTGCCTGGACTTTGAATACCGGCTACCTCGTCCTGTTCATGCAGGCGGGTTTCGCCCTGCTCACCTGCGGGCTGGTGCGAAAGAAAAACGCCGCCCACCTGATGATGCTGAATTTCGCAGCCTACGTGTTCGCCTTTCTCGCTTACTACGCCGTCGGATACGCATTCCAGTTCGGAGCCGTCGCCATAAATGCCGCGCCCACCAACCTGGGCGGCATTCCCACGCTGAACCATTTTCTAATCGGCAACGGTCAATGGGGGTTCGTTGGCGGGAAAGGATTTTTTCTTGTCGGTCCCGCCTATGACAGCGCCAGCAACTGTTTAACTTTGTTCGAAGTCGTTTTCATGGAGACTGCCGGCTACATCATCGTCGGCGCCGTCTGTGAGCGCATCACCTTCTGGGCATTCCTGCTTTGTGAGCTCTTCATCGGCGCAATCCTTTACCCAATCTCCGGCTGCTGGACGTGGGGTGGCGGCTGGCTGTCGCAAGTCGGCTCCACGTTGAACCTTGGCCACGGCTATGTCGACTTTGCGGGGTCGACGGTGGTGCATGCGGTGGGCGGTTTTTGCGCCATGGCGCTCGCGATTATTCTCGGTCCGCGTCTCGGTAAGTATGGTCCCGGAGGAAAGATCCGCGTCTTTCCCGCGCATAACATTGTTTACGTCGTCTCCGGCACATTTATCCTGCTTTTTGGCTGGATGGGATTCAACCCTGGCTCGACTCTCGGAGCAACCGATCTGCGCATTTCCGTGGTCGCGGTGAACACTAATCTGGCCGCCGTCGCAGGCTCCGCGGCGGCAATGCTGCTGTGGTACTTCATGTTCGGCAAGCCCGATATCACCATGGCTTGCAACGGAATGCTGGCCGGGCTAGTCGCGATCACGGCGCCATGCGCCTTTGTGTCTCCCACTGCGGCAGTAGTCATCGGCTTGCTGGCGGGATGCCTGGTGTGTGGCGGCGTTCTCTTCAACGATCGCGTTCTCAAGATCGACGACCCCTGCGGCGCGATTTCAGTTCACGGCTATTGTGGATGGCTAGGCGCAGTCAGCGTTGGCATCTTTGCCGACGGCGTCTATGGCGCAGGGTGGAACGGCGTTGGCGCATCTACTTATCTGGGCCACACAGGTCAAGGGGTGACGGGCCTGCTCCACGGCGATACACGGCAGTTCTTGTGCCAGCTCATGGGAGCAACTTTGTACGCCGCATGGGCGTTCGGTGCAACCTATGCAGTCTTCTGGTGCGTCAACAAAGTGAAAAGCATGCGAGTCGCGCCCGAGGTGGAAGAAGAAGGTCTTGACGTCCCCGAGTTTGGGATGCAGGGCTATCCGGAAGATGCGGTGGTGACTTCTTACTAGAAGCTATCTCGTAAATCGTTTTGAAAGGCGCGGTTTCAGCCGCGCCGCTCAGAACCTAGAAAAGAAGTGGGCTTTAGCCTGTGAGGGAATCCGCGTTGTGCGATCCAATCTGTTGCGCCGCTTGCAAGAAAGCCTGGTTCTGCTCGGGCGTGCCAATCGTCACGCGAATGCAATTCGGCGCTCCCCACAACGCCAGCGGACGCACGGCCACGCCTTCATCCTGCAAACGATTAGCGAAATTCGCGGCGTCTTCCCCCAGATCGCAGTACAGAAAATTCGCTGAGGTCGGCACGACGCGATATCCCAACTCCGACAAGCCCTGAGAGAGAACCTGTGCCTGTATCGCATTGTTTTCCACAGTGCGCTGAACGTGCTCGTGGTCGCTGATGGCTGCCAGCGCGGCAGCTTGCGCTACTGACGAAACTGAATAAGTGTTGTGCATGCGCGCGCAGTAGCCTAGCAATTCCGCAGGGCCCAAGCCGTAGCCCACGCGCAGGCCGGCGAGTCCGTGCGCCTTTGAAAATGTTCGCAGCACGACCACGCTCGCACCTCGGAGAACATAGTCCAGCGAGTTCGAATACTCAATCTTCCTCAACGTCGCGAAGTGCACTGCGAATTCGTAATAAGCCTCATCCAGAACCACAACTACGTGGCCGGGAACCTGGGCCAGAAAGGTCTCTATCGCGGCTGCTTCCAGCATGGTGCCGGTAGGATTGTTGGGGTTGGCCAGAAAAACGATGCGCGTGTTCGAATCGATCGCGGCCAGAATCGCGTTTAGATCGATACCATCGTCGCTCGTGTGCGCTTCGATCAGACGCGCGCCCACCGCCCGCACGGCCATCGAGTAAATAATAAATGAGCGCTCGCTGGTCACAGCATTCATCCCCGGCGCGAGCAGAGGCTGGCAGAGCAGACTCAACAGTTCTGTTGAGCCCGCCGTGACCAGCACCTGCTCCGGTGGCAGTTCGTGGTGGATAGCCAGCTTGTGCCGCAGGAGCGTGCAATCATCGTCAGGATAAAAGTTCGCTGCGTTCAGCATTTCCCTCGCGGCGTCGACAGCCCGCGCCGAAGGACCGAAGGGATTTTCATTGGAATCAAGTCTGATCAGGCGAGGCCGGCGTTCCAGCACCGCTGGCGTTGTGGTGGGAACACTTGATGTGCCCAGGTCGCGGGCCGTCTTTGAGACCACGTCGGAAAAGCGGCTCATACCTGCCGCCCATCATGCCACGGAAGGCTTCGTTCCCGCTATTGGCTTGTTGCAGGCCGTCCGCAACCGATCGACTTCCAGCAAGGTCAGCGCGCGGAAATGCCCGGGCGGAACGTCGAGGGTAAGCGGGCCGTAGCGGACGCGCTTAATCTTCTCCACGTGGTGTCCAACTTTCTCAAACATGCGCCGGATCTCGCGATTGCGGCCCTCGATCAAGGTCACCTCGTACCACGGGTTGGTCGCTTCCTTAATCAAGCGGATTCCCGCCGGCGCAGTCCGCACTCGCCGGCCATCTTCGGTCGCGATCGAAACTCCGCCGCGAAGCTTCTCCAGCGCCTCGCCGCTCGGAGTCCCCGCAATCTTCACTACATAAGTCTTGGGCACCTGCGACGCCGCCTTCATCAGCTTGTTCGCCAGCGCGCCGTCATTGGTCAAGAGCAGAAGGCCTTCACTCGCATAGTCCAGTCGCCCGACAGGATACACGCGTTTCTTCACGCCGCGGATCAATTGCATCACCGTGGGCCGCTTCTCCGGATCGCTCACCGTAGTCACGTAGCCTTTGGGTTTATTCAGCAGCAGGTAGACGTGATGCTGAGCCCCTTGCAGCAGCTTTCCATCCACGCGGATGTGATCGATGTCTGCGTCCGCCTTGGTGCCGAGTTCCGTGACCACATTCCCATTCACCTTAACGTGACCTGCGCTGATCAGTTCTTCGGCTTTGCGACGGGAAGCAATCCCAGCAGCGGCAATAATCTTTTGCAAACGTTCAGCAGGCATGTGGTTGAATTCGTTTTGAGTGGTTGAATTCGTTTTGAAAGGGCGCGGCTTCAGCCGCGCCGTAAAAGGCGCATATAACCAAAGCGCCTTCAGGCGCTGGACTTTAGGTCAGAGTTCTCCGCAACTTCCAGCTCAGTGGAATCGTTCTGTTCCGCTTGAGCCGCTTCTTCCGCAGGAATCAACTCGCTCTGAAACGATTCCGCGACCAGCTTCTCGAACTCTTCCATGCTGGGCAGCTCGTTGACATCTTTCAATCCAAAACGCATCAGGAATTCCTTGGTCGTCTTGTAGAGAATGGGGCGCCCAATGACCTGCTTGCGGCCCGCAGTGGTGATCAGTTTGCGGTCGAGCAATGTAGCAATCACGCCGCCCGAATCCACCCCGCGAATCTCGTTGATCTCGGGCACCGTGGCAGGCTGCTTGTAGGCGATCACGGCCAGCGTCTCCAGAGCCGGCAGCGACAGACGCACCGGCGGCTTCAGGCTCTTGGCAAAGCTCCGCACCATTTCGTGCTGCTCGGGCTTCGTCGACATACGGTAACCGCCCGCCACCTGCCGAATTTCGATCCCGTGGTCAGGGCCGCCGAAATCAGCAACCAGTTCCTCCAGCGCCGCCCGCACCCGCGATTTAACCTCGGCGACGTCGGCCGCGCCGTCGGCAATCGCCGACTCCCGCACGAGCTGGACTATGTGCTCCAGCGCAATCGGCGTCTCCGCCGCGTAAATGATGGCTTCGAGTTGAGCTTTGAGACTCATAAGAAAGTGGTAGCGGTCAGTGATCAGTGGCCAGTGGTCAGCAAAAATCTGCGGTCTTTCAACTGACCCCTGACCACTGCCTTCATCTCCAATCATCGCGCACTGCCGCTTGTTCCGCCATGATGGCATCGAAGCCAACATGTTTGCGTACGGCAATCTCGCCGAACATCTGGTCCTGCCGAACCTGAATCGCCTGCAGCCTCACCATTTCGAGCAACGCCAGGAACATGCATACCAGTGCCTGCCGCGAGGGCACACGCATCAGCAACTGCTTCAGGCGGATGGGCCGTGATTCCAGCGCCAGCCGCCGCCGCAGATAATCGATCATCTGGCCCACGGTGACGGTTTCTTCATCCACGTTGATCACCGGCCGCGTGCGCACGCGTTCCAGAATTTGTTGAAACGTCTTCACCAGGTCGATCACGTCCGTAGCGATCTCCGGCTCCGTGCCTTCGGCATCGACGAATTCTTTCAGCGCCGGATTCGTCAGCACCGCATCTTCGATCTGCTGCTTCTGCAAAAGCATCTGCGCCGCCGACTTAAACTTTTCGTGCTCCAGCAGCCTGTTCACCAGTTCGGCGCGCGGATCTTCCAACTCCTCCGCCTTCGCCGACGGATCACGCGGCAGCAGCATCTTCGACTTGATGTGAATCAGCACCGCAGCCATATAAATAAAGTCAGCCGCGACATTCACGTCCAGCTCGCGGATCTTTTCGACATATGCCAGATACTGCCCGGTAATCCGCGCAATGGGAATATCGTAGATATCGATATCCTGCTTGCGGATCAGATCAAGCAGCAAATCCAGCGGCCCTTCGTATACGTCCGTCACCGAAACCGCAAACGGTGAATCACTTTCCTCTTGTTTGTCTTTCTGATTGTCTTTGGACGACGACTCCTTGGCAGGTACAGCGGCGGACGTTCGATCCGTGACAAGCACCGGCGCGGGAGTTTGCCCCACGCTCTCCTCGGATCTAACGATTCTGTTGTGCATGCTACTTGGCATCTTCCGCCCTCGGTGGCTCATACGCCAGTGACATTCCCATGGCGTCGCGTACTCCGTCCATGGTCCCAGCTGCAAACTTGCGCGCCCGTTCGCTGCCGGCTTCAAGAATATCCCAAGCCAGCCGCGGATTCTCTTCGAATTTCTTTCGCCGCTCCTGCATCGGACTCAACAGTTGCACCAGGGCATCGGCGGCCCAACTCTTGCACTCGATGCAGCCAATGCCCGCCGAGCGGCATTCGACGTTCACTTTTTCCATGGTAGCGCGGTCGCTGAAGATCTTGTGCAGATCACCCACCGGACAAACATCAGGATTTCCCGGGTCCGAGCGCCGCACCCGTGCCGGATCGGTCACCATCGTCTTCAACTTCTGACGAACCACCGGCTCCGGATCGGTCAACAGAATTGCATTGCCATATGACTTCGACATCTTGCGGCCATCTGTGCCCGGCAGCTTGGGCGCCCGCGTGAGCAACACTTGCGGCTCAGGAAAAACACTTCCCCGCTTTCTGTAGAAACCGTTGAAACGCCGCGCGATCTCGCGCGTAAGTTCGATGTGCGCTACCTGATCTTCGCCCACCGGAACGACATTGGCCTTGTACATCAGAATGTCCGCCGCCTGCAGCACGGGATAGCCCAGAAAGCCATACGTCCCCAGATCTTTGTCTTTGATATTCTCGCGCTGTTCCTTATAAGTCGGAACCCGCTCCAGCCAGCCCAGCGGCGTGATCATCGAAAGCAAAAGATGCAGTTCAGCATGCGCCGGAACGTGCGACTGGATGAAGATCACGCATTTCTCCGGATCAAGACCCGCCGCCAGCCAGTCCAGCGCCACCTCCATTGAATTCTGTTTCACCTGCGAAGTGTCGGCGTAGTCGGTCGTGAGCGCGTGCCAGTCGACCACACAGAAGAAACACTCGTACTCGTCCTGCATCCGCACCCAGTTATCGAGCGCGCCCACATGGTTGCCAAGATGCAGTTTTCCAGTCGAGCGCATGCCGCTAAGCACGCGCTTACGCAAGTTAGTAGAAGGCATCATCCGTTTTTCAACGATTCGTGGTAAGGCACAACAGAAGTACAGGGTTCACATTTGAATGCCTGCAGCATCATGCGAGGGTATTGTCGATACTACCACGCAGGCCGCGAATTTCGGGCCCAAGTGCGAACGACGTTGGCGAGCGACGTAGTAGCGCCGCGGTCCCGGCGGCTGTCCAGCGGGCGCCCCGCCCGCCGCCTCAGGATCTCACTAGCGCTAAATGCGTTCAAAATTCCCTCGCGCCTATGCTATATAATTCGCGCTCCATCGCATCAAACTCATCCGCATGCCCCACCTGGCCCAGAAACTCCGCCTCGCCGACTACTTCACGCTGGCCTGGGGCTCGATGATCGGCGTTGGCTGGCTGGTGGTGATGGACGACTGGCTGCTGCGCGGCGGCGCACTCGGCGCACTGCTCGGCTTCGCCGTCGGCGGCGCGCTTTTGTTCCCCATCGGCTGGGTCTATGGCCGCCTGGTGGCCGCTATGCCTGACGCCGCGGGCGAGATCGCTTACACTGCCGCGGCTTTTTCCCGCCCCATCAGCTTTTCCACCGGATGGATGATGATGCTTGCCTACTTCATCGTCTGCCCCTGGGAGGCCGTGGCTGTCGGCCGTATCGCCGGCTACATCATCCCCTCGCTCGATTCGATCGAACTCTACCGCATCGCCGGACGCCCGGTCTACCTTCCCCACCTCATCATCGGTCTCGGCCTCACGGCGTTGCTCACCACGCTGAACTATCGCGGCGTCCGCCTGAGCGCGACCTTCCAGAACTTCACTTCCTTCGGCACTCTCGCTCTGTTTGTCGTCTTCGTCGCACTCGGCGCAAGCAAAGGATCGCCGCGCAACTTCCCTCCGCTATTTACCCACGCGCCCGTGGTTTCGTTTCTGCTCGTGGTTCAGATCGTCCCGTATTTCATGACTGGATTTGAATCCGTAAGCAAGGCCGCGGAAGAATCCACTCCCGAGTTTCGCAGCCAGGAATTTCTCAAGGCCATCTGGATGGCCGTGCTGGTCGGCATTCTCTTCTACACAATTGTCATCGCGGCGGTCGCGTTCGTGGCTCCATGGCGCGAATTGACTGGCAACAATTTCATGACTGCAGTCGCATTCCAGCGCGCGGTAGGCTCACGCTGGATTGTCAACATAATCCTCTCAGCTGCGCTACTATCACTGTTCAAATGCTTCAATGGAAACTTCGTAGCCGCCAGCCGCCTGCTGTTTGCAATGGGACGCCGCAGCCTCATCGACGCACAAGCCGGACACATTCACCCGCGACACCAGACGCCGTCGACCGCCGTCGTCTGCATCGGGCTGGCCACCGGTGCATGTATGCTCCTCGGGGACGCGATCCTCGTGCCGGTTACCGAGGTCGGCTCAGTCGCCTGCGCCATAGGATGGGCCGCCACCTGCGCCGCCTACGTTAGTATGGGACGCTCAAGCACACTCCCGGGCCAATCAAGGCTGTCGGCCGGCGAATGGTTCGTTGCCAGTTTTGGATTGCTAGTGGCCATCGTAATGTTGCTGATGAAAGTTGTTCCGGCGATCCCCGGCCATTTCACGTTGTACGAATGGCTGGCCCTCGCAATCTGGATCGCAGTGGGAGCGATCTGTCATCGTCGCGCGATGGTGTCAACGCGGGGTCATAATTAGTTGATGTGAGTTGAGGTGCGAAGAGTGCGTGGCTTCTTACAAGCGACTTGCGGCGTTCTTGTTGTCATCGCGTTATTTTTCGGCTGGTACTACATTGCCGCCAACTATGATTACCCTGCCTTGGCAGGGACATATGTTTTTCGTGGGAACGGAGAAACGTGCACTCTGTACCTTCATTCGGATCGTACTTTTGTGCAAGAGCTTAATCGTTCCGGTGAGGCCCAGAGGTCGCAAGGACATTGGCATCGCTCTGGTGAATCAGGTGTTTCATTTTCCGGTGAATTTCAGACATTATCCGGCGAAGAGATGAACGCTGAAGGTGAAGCGCACGGTCAGTTCGAGAAACTACTCGGGATATTTCCCCATCTCGTCTTGGCGCCACTGCCGGATGGCCCCACGTTTCGCAAAAAGTGGCTCCTATGACGGGCCAAGGGACAAACCGACTGATGGAAACTAACGTCGCAATCCGCTGCATTTCCTTCACGCTGATTATGTTTCTAACCATGTGCCAGTCGCTTGCTCAAGCGCAGACCCCGAGCTTCGATCTAGTCATCACCAACGGCCACATCGCCGACGGTACCGGCTCTCCCTGGTATTCCGGCGATGTTGGCATCCGCGACGGCAAGATCGCCGCCATCGGCAACCTTACCGCCGCTCCCCGCAGGCACACCATTGACGCTGGCTGCAAAGTCGTCGCGCCCGGCTTCATCGACATGCTCGGCCAATCCGAATTTTCCATCCTCGTCGAGCCGCGCCTACCTTCGAAAATCTACCAGGGCATTACTACAGAGATCACCGGCGAAGGCGAATCCATAGCGCCGCTGAACGACACCATCATTCAGGCCAATCACGCCGCTTACGAGCACTACCACATCACTCCCGACTGGCGCACCTTCCGCCAGTATTTCGCGCGCCTGGAAAAGCAGGGCATAGGCATCAACCTGGCCAGCTACGTCGGCGCCACGCAAGTCCGCCGCATGGTGCTCGGAGACGACAACGTACAGCCTTCACCCGAGCAACTCGAGCAAATGAAAGCGCTGGTTCGAGATGCCATGAAAGATGGCGCAGTTGGCGTTTCCACCGCGCTCCAGTACGCTCCCGCACCGTACGCAAAAACGGACGAACTGATCGCTCTCGCCGCGGAAGGCGGAAAATTCGGCGGCATCTATTCCACTCATATGCGCGACGAAGCCGATTCCGTGCTCGAAGCCATCGACGAAGCTCTGCGCATCGGCCGCGAGGCCCATGTCCCCGTGGAAATCTGGCACATCAAAGTCGCCGGAAAAAATAACTGGGGACGCATGCCCGAGGTCGTGGCCAAGATCAACGCCGCGCGCTCCAGCGGCGCCGACGTCACTGCCGACACATACGCCTACACCGCCTGGTTCAACGATTTCTCCGCGTTTGTTCCGCCGTGGGCGCACGATGGCGGCTCCGCGAAACTAGTCGAGCGCCTGAAAGACCCCGCGATCCGCGAGCGCATCCGCAAAGACATGCTCACACCCTCCAAAAACTGGGACAACGAATGGCAGGAAATCCCCGGGCCTGAAGCAGTGATGATCGGCGTGGTGCAGAATCCGAAGATGCTCCCGCTTCAGGGCAAGCGCCTCGCCGAGATCGCGAAGCTTTGGAATAAAGATCCGATCGATGCCCTCTTCGACTTCCTTATCGAAGATCCCTATACCGGCGTTGCCGTCTTCGGCATGTCACAGCCTGACGTTACGCTCGCCCTCCAGCAGCCCTGGGTCGCCATCGACAACGACTCCAGCGGCACCTCGCCAGAGGGCATTCTGGGCCAGGAACATCCTCACCCGCGCGCCTACGGAACTTTCCCGCGCATCCTACGCAAGTATGTTCGCGAAGAAAAGGTATTGACACTGGAAGACGCAATCCGAAAATTCTCCGCGCTGCCGGCGCAGCGCCTGCGCCTCACCGATCGCGGGGTTCTAAAGGCGGGTATGTGGGCCGACGTCGTAATCTTCGATCCCGCGACCGTGCGCGATCTCGCCACCTTCGACAATCCAAATCAGCTCTCTGAGGGGATGGACTACGTGCTGGTGAACGGCGTTCCCGTGATCGACCAAGGCAAAATGACGGGAGCACTTCCAGGAAGAGTGCTGCGCGGCCAAGGATACATTCCGTAACGCCGGGAAGTTTACGGGGAACGGTGGAGCAGGCTTGCATGCCTGCACGGGGTTGGTGGCCTTCAGGCCTGCGTTGAAAACCACATGCGCCCCATGCAGCACCGTGGAAGAGCGGCGCTTCAGCTCCGCGTCCAGCCTCTAAAAACGAAACGGGCTTCAGCCCACGGCGCTGGCTACGGTTTCAATCGCGCTTGCGTCTCCGGCGTGGCAACCGGCGTTATGCGCGGTTCCGCCACGGTGCCGGTAATGCTGTAAGAACCTGCATGTGCGGATCTCACATCCGCGCTGCGCGTCAGTTTGAAGTCCAACACCTGGCCCGACGTTGCCGTGCCGCTGATCTCATACACACCCGCCGGAGAAAACAGTTTTCCTTCCTCGACCTCGAACTTCCCGCCCTTCAGCCGCGCGCGGCCCTGCCAGCGCTCAACTCGCAGCGGTCCCTCATCGCTCGCTAGTGAAAGGTGAGATAACACTCCCTCCCGCAAATCGAACTGAAGCGCTCCCTCGGCCGTTTCCCAAAAAGCCGTGGAGTCCGCGCCCGACGCCGACAGCCGGTAGGTTCCACCGGCAGTTCCTGAGATCCATGAATTGTGCATCGCATCGGCCACCTGCTGCAATGAAATCCCCGTCAGAGTCCCGCTCCCTATGTAGGCCGGAGACTCAGCTGTGAAGTCTGCCTGCCAATCGCCGCGATGCTTTCCCCCCAGCAAATCCGCCTGCAAATCCGAAATCTTGAGCCTCCCGCGTTCCAGGTCAATCGAGGCGGAAACCCTGTTCGCAACCAGGTTGCAGATTAGCAAACGCCCGGCATTCACCTTGCCAGATGCGCGCAAGTTCTCCAGAAACGACGGAGCCGCGGGCGTGGCAGATGTCAGCATCTGATACCACCGCCGCTGGCTGGGATGCGAACCGAGCCACTCCGAGAGTTCACTCAGATTCATCTCGTCCGTGTTCAAATTGAAGTGGATCAGGCAAGCGCCCGTCGTTCCACAACCGCGCGGCAAGGCCACAGACCCGGTCCAGTGCGCATCGGCGGCCAGCGCGCTCAACTTTTCCACGTGCGCTTCGTCGTGCCCAAGCTGCAATTCCGCCGACGAGATTTCAATCGGCCGATTCACTCCTCGCACCGTAGCCCGCACGTTGCGCAACTGTACCGTCCCCGTAATTTCCGGCGGAGAAAATCCGGAAGAGTTTCCTGATACTTTCCCCGCCCACGATCCAGCAATCTGCAACTCGATTTGCGCCGCGCCCTCAACATTGGCCTTGGCAACTGGCAAGCCCAGCAGGCTGGCCAATCGCAAGATATGCGAAACTTCGCCGTCTCCGCTCACCGCCATGCCATACCCCGACCGCGCCACCCAGCCTCGCGCCTGCGCCGGCACTGGCCGCCCCAAAGCGACCGGAAAAGGTCCGTACTCCACATGCAGTTCACCCGGCGCCAGCAGACCTTCACCGTCTAATTGGCGGCCATGTCTTATCTTCGACGGAGCATGAGCAAAGACTCTCTCTGTGCTCAGCTCGAACGGCACATCCCCCGGCGCGAATTCCACTTTCGTGCTCGTCGACTGCAGAACGAGATCGGCAATCTCGCCCCGCCCCTGAAACTCGGCTCTTCGCTGCTCCGCCTCATCTTCTTTCACCGTGAAATTACCTTGCACACTTCCCGAAGACACAAGATCCGCAGGCAGATTTTTCTTGGCCCGTCGCGCCAGTTGCGCCACCGCGCTGACCGGAACGCTTTCAACATTCAAAGCGATGTCTACCCTATGCACTCCGGGCAGCCCGGCATCTCCCCGCAGCGTGATCATTCCGTCACCCACCGGCGCACGGCAGAATATATCGTGCATCATAGCTTCCACCGAACTGTACCTGCCGTCACAATGCGCCGTAAGGCGCATTCCCTCGCTGCTCGGGATGTCATAGCGGTGGAAGTCCTGAATGGAACTGTCAGCAGCGATCTGCATCGCCGCCGGAACGCCGCTCAGCGTGGCGTTCAACCGAACCTCTCCTCGCCAGCCCTTGTCGCTTCCCGTGACCAGCTTGGTCAGTTGCCCCAGTTGCGCGCGGTCCCACTCCAGGCTGAACTGCAGCGGTGTTTCGCGCAGGCTTCCGGCCCGCTGCCATGTCCCATTCATCCGCAGCAGGCCGGTATCGCTCAAATTCATATCGGCGCGCAGCGGTTCTGCTCTTAGCCGCGCCCCCCATGTGTTCTCTGATTCTTGCCACAACGCAAAATCCGCATTCAGCAGCGCGTATGGCGTTTTTTCCTGCCCCGCCTTGAAATTGATGCGGCCCGAACTGGCTTCGATGTACGGAAATCCCGGACGTGCCTCAGACTTCGGTTTCGCCGTCGGCGCCAGCGGCGTGCGCGCAGTTCGTTCCAGTAAACCTTCCCAGTTCCAGCGGCCGTCTGCCCGGCGTACCAGATTCAAACTAGGCTCGGTCAGCTCCAGACGGGCGATGTCCAGCCGTCCCCGCAGCAGCGACGTCAGTCGCACTACGGCCGTAACCTCTGGAGCGCGCAGCATCGGCTCCGCGCCGAATTCCGGGTCTTCGTGGATGACCAGATTATCGAGGTCGAAACCAGGCTGCGGCAGAAATCGAAGATGGACCGAACCGATTTCCACCGGACGCGCCACCGCCCGGCTGATGGAGTTCGCAATGCGCTCCTTCAGCCGCGACACGCCCGGACGCACCAGAAACAGAGTCAGCAGAATCACAACTGCTGCGGTCATAACTCGCTGCTTGGAAGAAAGACTTTTCACTGCACCACTTTCAGCGTTCGCCGCCACCGGGTCTCGTCAAAGAAGTGCAAGACCACATGCGCCATAAAGCCGAGCCGCTCCGCTATTCCCGTTTTCGTATATTGGCCGGCCGGCGTCTCAAATGACCAGTAGATAAACATGGGGCGCCCAATCACATTTTCCTGAGGGATGAAGCCCCAGTAGCGGCTGTCCAGGCTTACGTCACGGTGATCACCCATGGCAAAGTAATGCCCGGGAGGCACGACCAGTTCGCCGTCCTGAACATGCGACGCCAAGTCTACGATCCAGTTCGGGTAAACGCCATACTCGGAAGATGGTGGCACTGCCGGAAAATTGTTGCGGTAAGGCTCGGGGAAAGCATTCGCGTCTTCCAATATGTAAGGCTCCTGCAACGCCTCGCCGTTGCGATACACCACTCCATTCCGCAAATGAATGCGGTCCCCAGGCACGCCCATGATCCGCTTCACTACGTACGTCCCTGCGTCGTGCGGATCGGGGTGCAGAAATACCACAATGTCGCCTCGCCGCACCGCGCGATAAGGAAGCAAAGGCCCTACCCACGACGTTTTGGGCGCGAACTGCACGCGGTTCACGAACACGTGGTCGCCGATCAGCAACGTATTCTCCATCGAACTGGAGGGAATCTCAAACGCCTGCACCACAAAAGTGATGATGAATAATCCCGTCACCAGCACTGCGGCCAGCGAGGCCAGAAACTCTACTGTAGTCTCGCGCGGTTTCTCTTCGACCTCGTCCTTCATTTTGCTGTCTTTCTTAGCCACTGTGATCAATCCATCCCATCTCGTTGATTGAGTAATTTGGCTGCTGCGGCTTCAAATTACCAAGTTACTAAATTTCTCAATTACAAAATTCTTTTCAATTCACCAGCCGCATGGTGCGCTTCCAACGTGTGATCTGAAAAAAGTGCGTCATCGCATAAGCGAAGTGAGATAGCTTAGCACCTACGGAAGGCGCCGTGACATCGCCCTCAGAACTCTGCACCGACCAGTAAATCAGGAGCGGCCTCCCAACAATATTGCTTCGCGGCACAAACCCCCAATACCGGCTGTCGGAACTATTGTCCCGGTTGTCTCCCATCACAAAGTAGTGGCCTTCGGGAACGATGAGCTGCCCGTCTTCCACTAGTTTACGCAGCTCCACCCACCACTCCGGAGTGAGACCCGGCGTAACATTGAGCCGCGGAAAATTGTCCCGGAACAAATCGTCGGCCGGACGATTGAAGCGCACGTACGGTTCTTTCAACGGCACTCCATTCACGAACACTTGTTTATTGATCAGTCTTACCCGGTCACCGGGAACCCCGATCACGCGCTTCACAAAATGCTGTTCCGGGTTTACGGGATAATTGAACACAACAATATCTCCGCGCCGCACCTCGCGATAAGGCATGAAGTAGTCGCCGACGCCACCTTTCCCGTAGCACAGTTTATTCACCAGCAGATAGTCGCCCACGAGCAGCGTATTTTCCATGGACGGAGAAGGAATCTGAAACGCTTGCACCACGAACGTGATCACAAACACCGCGATCACCACCGTCCCCAGCAGCGACTGCAACGAGCCGCTCACGCCCGTTCCAGCTCCCCACCGAATCTTTCGCTCATCCGAATACTGCGGACCCGAAAGCTGATGGCCTGAAAACTGATCGCCTGTAAGATGACCCTCGGGAGACGGCTGATCGGGAGACTGCTCGCCCGGTAAATGCTCGTCCGGCAAATGTACTTCTGGGGAATTCATTCACTCCACTTCTGTGTTCAAGCTCTTATCTACTTTCCTTCGGATCGCGGACCCCGCGCGCCAGCCGGGCTCCCGCCGGTTGCGGACGCGAAGCCAGATAACCCAGCAACTGTCGCGCCGCATCCTGCTCCGCCGTCTTCTTGGTTGAACCCTGCGCCCGTCCCACGAACTCCGCCCGGCCTTCGCCGTTCTTCGCGTTTAGACGGACCTCCACCGTAAATGTCTTCCTGTGTTCCGGCCCGGCTTCCTCCACCAGCACATACGATGGCTGCGCCATGCCCAGTCCCTGCAAAGTCTCCTGCAGGGCAGACTTAAAATCGTTCATCGGCAGCGTGCCGCCTTCGCGTTCCATCCGCTCCAGTTCGGGCGCCAGAATCTCCCGCAAAATAAATTCGCGGGCCGATTCCATTCCGCCATCCAGATAGATCGCCGCCAGAATCGCTTCCAGCGCGTCAACCAATAGCGCCGTCTTGCCGCGCCCGCCGCTCTTCTCTTCGCCCCGTCCCAAGCGAAGATAATGACCAAGTTCCAGTTGCTGCGCTACCCGGATCAAGTGCCGTTCACTCACCACATGCGCGCGCAGCTTTGAAAGCTCGCCCTCGCGAAACCGCGGAAAACGCTGAAACAATTCCTCGCTGGTCACCAAAGCCAGAATCGCGTCGCCCAGAAACTCCAACTGCTCGTTGTCATTGACCTTGTACTTATTCTCCCCCGCCTGCTGCGCCTCCTGCTCGCGCGCTTGCGAACTGTGAGTGAGCGCCTGCTCAATCACCGCCCGGCGGTGGAAGTGGTAGCCTAACGCCTTTTCCAGCGCGGTGATTTCTCGTTCTTTCATGTTGGAACTACTTTGCGGGCGGAGCCCCGCTACCGGTCAACTGCGTCAACCGGTCCTTTTCCTTGCGCGCGGCATCCCCGGCATTCGTGCCTTCCTTCGTCAAATCCACCGCCTGGTTGGCGTATTTGAGCGCCTCGGGATATTTGTTCTGCATATCCAAAGCCACCGAAAGCCGGAAGACCGCAATCGGATCGACCTGCTGAGGATAGGCCTCAATCGACTTCTTGAGGTTTGTCTCCGCATCCCCCCACGCCTTGTTGTTGAAATCAAGCGTCCCGATAATCGTGTACGCCTCCGAACGCAAGAATCCCTTAAACGCATTCAACTGCTCTGGAGGATACCCCGAACTCGGAACATCTGTGTCCACCGTGACCAGCGCGCGCTGCGCATATTTTCTTGCCTCCGCCAGACGGTCCGCTTTGTCCAGGTCAGTGTCCCGCGTGCGCTCCGCCAGCACCTGCGCCGCTACCAGCAGTGCTTCCGGATCATCCGCATCGTAAGTCAGAACTTTCTGCGCCAGCTCCATCATCTTGTCGTCATTAGAGGCCTGCTGATATTCGTGCATCACCGATTTGTAGAGCAGGAGCCGCAATTCGCTGTCGGGAAACTTCACCGCGAACTCGTTCGCCGCTTTCTCCTGCGCAGCGGGATCAGTCAACGCCATCACTGCCTTGTACGCCGTGAACTCCTCCTGCGTCTTGGCTTGCGGTGGACGCTTCCCCGCTGGCGCTGCCGCCTGTCCCGCCGGCGCACTCTGCCCCGCGGGTTTGTCGTTGCTCTGCCCAAAAACACCTTGCGTGAATCCCCAAATCAATATTCCCAGCATCGCGATAATAATCGCCGCTCGCTTCATGCTCTCTCCTTAGCTGTTGCCTATCCCTCTAAATAAGTTCTGTCCCCGCCAATCACCAAGAGCTCGACTTCCGCTTTTCTCAGCGTACTCAGCGGCCTTTCTCGGCGATCTCTGCGGGAAAGGCTTTTTGGACCGGCTCTTACTGCGGTTGTGGCTTAGCCGGAGGCTCATAAGCCTGCGCAATCCCACGCTCAGCCGCCGCCTTAATCTCCGGCAATTTTCCTCCGGAGTCCAGCGCTGCCCGATACTCCACCAACGCCGCCTCGCGCTCCTCTTTCATATCCAGAATCCTTCCCAAATACACATGCGACCACCCCACCACCGTGGGATCTTTCGAGGCTTCAATCGCCCTCTTGAAACTATCCTGCGCCCCGTCGCGGTTCTTGTTGGCGACGGCCACTTCTGCCAGTATGAACAAAGCCCGCCCCTGGTCCCCAATCTTCTTGTCCAGCGCCTGCTGCGCCAGTTCCTGCGCGCCTCTGGAATCCCCCGCGGCCAGCCGCCGCTCCGCCGTCACCAGCATCCGCCGCTCCTCTGGGCGCGACAACCGCACCAACTCCGGCGCGGTGGCACTCGCAAACTGAACCTCCGCCGCGGCCCTCTGCTCTTTCTTTAAGTCCACATTGTCGAGAAAGTCGCCGTACACTCCTCGAATGCCCACTGGATCTTTTTCGAACGCGACCACGTCATCATAAAACGTCCGTGTGAGAATGTAGCCCTGCTTCACCGCATCGTCCACCGCCTGCGCCCGCATCGCCTCTTCCGCTTTGCTTCCCGTAGTGCGGATCTCAACCGCCCGCACCAGGCATTCCGTCACCAGCAGTGAGATATCGGTCTTGAAGCTCTCCTCGATCGGGGCGCGCTTCACAGATTCCAGCAGCGGTTGTAGCCGTTTGATAGCGCTGAAATGCTTGTCCGCCAGCGGATCGAACTCGTAGTGCAGAAACGTATGCCGGATCTGGTCCATCTTCAGCGCCGACTTGGGCGCATCTCCCGCATTCGTGTTCGGAGCGGGAAACACGACCACGTAATAGTCCGCGCCGTAATTCCTCGCATCCGTTTCATTCGGCGAACCCATGAAATCCAGATAGATCGTGAACCGCCGTCCCAGATATTGCGACGAAGGTTGCTTCAGGTAGATTTCCGTGTCGAACACCATCTTGGCCAGCGGCTCGTGATACCGCCGCATCGCTACCGCATAATCGTAGCGGTGATGCTCCCAGATGGAATGCAAGTTCGCCTTATCGTAGAACTTCTCCAGCAGGGCTCCAAACGGCGTGATCGAGAACGCATCCGGAGGCAGATCGTCCTCTTTCACCCGCGGCGCAAAATGCGGCGGACCGTCCATGTACAGCGCCAGCGATATATATTGCGACAGGTTCCGATTCGAGTCCTTCGACGCCATGTGTCCCTGATAAAACTCGCACAGCGCCGTCCGAGCCTCCTCGGCATCCTCCGACTCCCGCAGATTCCTCTGCACCTCGGCCCGCACATTGCTTCGCGTAGCGTCCGAGATGATCAGGTCCTGATCATAGCCACACGCGTTCAAAGCCGTAAGCACGGAAAAAATCGTCTCGCTGCTGTCGAGCGTGATCGGCGACTGATTCTGCGTCACGGGATTCCGCTGGGCCGGAGTCGGCGGCGCTTTCTTCACCGGAACCGGGTCTTTCGGCAAGGGCGCCGGAGCGGGCTCATCGTCGCTGCTCTTCGAAGACGAATCATTCTCCGAAGGCGCCTGGCTCTGCGGAGACTGCCCGGACGAAGATTTCTCCTGCGAACCCTGATTCTGCGGAGTCTGACCCTGGGGACTCTGATGTTGCGGAGCCGGATTCTGCGGCTGCGGCGCAGGCGGAACCGGATCCTGCCCCACACAAAGCGGCACCAGCAGCCCCAACAGGGCCGCAACCAGCGAACCTAGCAATCGTCGACTCAGGAATCCCTCCACAGGATTGGTTGCGCACCAAGCGGAACAGCACCTTCAAGTGTAAGTACTTCCAAGCAGAGGGTCAAACCGGAACTGGTGCTGGTTCGGTCTCCGTCCCGTCAGAGCATTGCATCCAAACACCTTCCCTCGCAATCGAACGGCAGGTAACCGTTTGCTCGACTAGGTCAGGAGAGACCCGACATGCCCGACGTGCCTCACGCCGTTTCTGCACCGCCAAGAACCGCAGTCCCCAAGAATTGTGTCGACCAACTTTTCCGCGAGGCGCGAACCCATAATGTCTGGCTTCCTCATCCAGTTCCTTCCGAGTTGCTGCGTCACGCATACGAACTGGCTGCTTTCGGCCCCACGAGCGCCAACACGACGCCCGCGCGCTTTGTCTTCCTGACGACGCCTCAAGCCAAAGAACGTCTCCGTCCCGCTCTTTCCGCCGGCAATCTCGACAAGACCATGGCCGCTCCTGTCACCGTCATCATTGCCTGGGATACCGAGTTCCACGAGAAGCTTCCAAAGCTTTTCCCGCACAAAGATATGCGCTCAGTGTTCCTGGGTAAGCCTGACCTGATCGAAGCCACCGCCTTCCGAAATGGTTCGCTCGAAGGCGGGTACTTCATTCTCGCGGCCCGCAGTCTTGGCCTCGATTGCGGTCCCATGTCCGGATTCGACGCGGCCAAAGTCAACGCTGAATTCTTCGCTGACGGCAAGTGGAAAACGAACTTCCTCTGCAATCTTGGCTATGGGGACCAAACTAAACTTTTCCCCCGTAGTCCGCGCCTGCCCTTCGATGAGGCCTGCTTGGTTTTGTAAGCGGGTCTTTATTCGCGCTTTCGAGCCAACTTCGTCACGCGTCCTGCCCGGTTCCAATCCGAAACGTAGATATTCAAATTCTCATCCATGTAGCAACCGTGGGCTGCGCTGAATACCGCTGGACCGATGTCCTCGAGCCTGACTTCGTAATTCGCCCATTGGGCTTTTTCCGGGTTGTCTCCCAAAAATGCTACCGGCACGTTGTCCTTATCGAGGACCGTCACACGCCCTTGCAACTCCGAAACAACCGCGTAATCTCCTTGAATGCTCACCTGGCAGGGACGCCGTAGGTGAAGCGTGACATGGCGCACAAACTTGCCGTCTAAATCGAAGTGGCTCAGGCGAAAGTTCTCCCGGTCGCATACCAGAAGGTACGGTTGGTCGTACCGCATATCGAGCGTAAGGCCGTGACAGCAGTGGCACTTGCCATCTTCCGACCCCTTCCCTGAAAAACTCGCGAGGTAGTTGCCGTGCCGGTCGAATCTGAAAATGCGCGAATCCCCATATCCATTCGCAACATAGATGGAACCGTCTGGCCCCGAAACCGCAGCGGTAAGGCGCCACTCGTTAGGAGCGCTAAATCCAGCCTCGGGAGGAGCAACGATCTTTTGTAGGACCGTCCCATCGGTCTCCACCTTCAGCATCAGCCAATTGCTTTCGGCTGTTCCCTTCTGCACCGTCGCGTAGAAATATTCCACACCTTCTTCCACGGAGTGTTGCAGGGAATGAATCGCTGGGTAGTCTCTGGCAATAGACCTCAGAAATTTCCCGCTCTCGTCATAGACGAGAACACCCGAGTCGCTCTGGGTGCTGACATAGATGTTGCCTGTTCTGTCGCTCGCGATCCCGCCATGGGTCCCGCCAAACGTCTTCCCCTCAGGCAATGCGCCCCAACGTGGAATTACCTCGTAGATCCATTCCAGATTGCCGGTTCGTAACAGCCCGGCGTCATCGTCTCCCAACAGCCACCCCCGGCACCTACAGTGCGTCTTCTTTTTGCATTTTTGTCACGATAAGGTTGACCAATCCTTGGATTGCTTTGTGTACGTCGGAGCGATTGAGGGTGTCCGTCATCCCGGTCCAAATCAGCTGTCCACCGGGTTCGCCATTGACATAATAGAGATTGGTCTCAACGCGCACCTTCTTTTCTTTCTCCAGGTAGCCACGCGAGATGACCACCGGGTACAGCGTCCCGTAGTAGTCATAGAAGCTGTTGTAGTACGGAAAGGGCACGACGTACGCTTCACCCGGGATGTACTTAATGATATTGTCCACCTTGATCAGGCGCGAGACCACCACCGCCTCGATATGGTTCGCCTGGATCTGCTCTCGCAGGTAGTTCAGGTCCAGCTTCGTCCCTGGCGGACGCAGCAAGATGGTATTACCCGCAACCGCCTCCAACCCTTTGCTCGCCAGCTCCGCCGCTAACGCGTCCTCAAAATCGGCTCGGATTTCAACCCTGTTGCTGAAACCCAATGCCAGCACCCGATGCAACTTCTTGGTCGGAGAATAGCCGGGATTCTTCCAGCTCATCACCAGCTTGGTGGACGAGCCGAAGAGCAGCGTAGCTGCCGCGAAAACGACAACGAGAAAGAGAAAGGGAAAGAAAATCTTAGCGAGAACTCTGCGATTCACCGCGGACCTCGGTTCTTGATCTTGATGGGCAACTCAGTCTCTGCGCTCCCGCTAATTCACTTACTCACCACGGGCGACAGAAATGTGAAGATGAACTTTAGGAAGCGTCAGTTTGGAGTACCGCGTCGCCGAGCTTTCAGCCCGGCAATCTATTTATGCTCAGAAATTCACTGAGCCCTCGCGACATCGTTCTTCAGCAAATTCACTTCTACACGCGTGCCCTTCGCGCCCGCAGCCGCCGCGCTGCCCATGCCAATCACGTAGATGCGGTAGGCCGGCACCTCGTAGTTCAATACCAGGTAACGCACCACGGAATCCGCCATCTTCCGTGAATTCGCGATTGCAGCCTGGCCCTGCCCCGACGAGAACCCCTGCACTTCGATAATGTAGCCGCGCTGATTCTTCAGTTGCGCTCCCATCTGGTCGAGCGCATCCTTGGCATCCTTGCTCAAAACAGTCTGGCCAGGATGGAAACGAATCTCGGTCTGCGCGCCGGACTTGTACTGATCGATGTTTCCGACCAAGGTCTCATCCGCAGCTACTCGGGTATTAAGAGCGGTCGCCGTCTGATGCGCCATCTGGGCCTTGTTTGCGGCGTCTGAAGCATGCTCGTCGGCCAGACTGGCCTTGGCGGAAGCCAGCTGAATGCCTTGTTGGGCGCGGGCGTCCACGTCCCTGATCATTTTGGTGTTGGCCGCGGTGATCTCATCAAGTTCGTTGATCCGGTCCCGGATCGGCTGCACATGCCGCCGCACATACTCCTTGGTGGCGAACGGATGCAACAGCAGCGACCCCAGGCTGGGCTCATCGCCGTCCCAGAAATCATTGTTTGGAGAGGCCTCGTTGGCGCCGGATTGACCAGAGGAAGCCTGGCTTGAGGCAGACTGCGATCCATGGCCAGTGGCTGCCGGTGCTGCTCCCGAACCTGAGCTGGTTTGCGCCGACGCGGCGAGCGCAAATCCTGAAGACAAGAGCAGAGTCAAAAATAGGCGATTCTTCATATCTCTTCCTCTCCGAGTAGGGAGCTTAAAGCTCGAACCTTAAATCCGGCCAACCATTGTAGCGCCGAATTGCCGCCGCCGTTCAACAAATTCGGTTTCGATCTTCCGTTTCATGGCCCAAATCAGAACCACTTGGCAGGCGACAATTTCCCCGGATTTTCATGCTATAGTTTCCAGCCGTCGAGCTAGCGGAACCCTTATCTGTAGCCGCAAAAACGAGTCGCCGGGGAGCAAATGGAAACTACTCTATTCTCATATTCCAGATTCTTGCAGTTCGTTCGTGCATTCCTCGCCACTGTGGCAACGTTTGCGCTCTTGCTGAGTGCCGCCTCGGCCAGCACCACCAAAGTCATTTACAGCTTCGCCGGAGGAAGCGACGGCGAGTACCTCGACACTGACCTTGTGATCGACGGCGCGGGCAATCTCTATGGCTCCACGGTACAGGGCGGCAAGTTCGGCAGCGGCACCGTGTTCCGCTTATCGCCCTCCGGCTCGGGCTGGACTCACACCGTCCTCTACAGCTTCACCGGCGGCACCGATGGAGGCGAGCCCTACAAAGGTGTCACGCTCGATTTCCATGGCAATCTCTACGGCACTGCCGTCACCGGCGGTGGCGGTTCCTGTGAAGGTGGTTGTGGCGTGGTTTTCAAGTTGACCCACTCCGGTGGCACCTGGACGCAGACTGTAATCCACCAATTTACCGGCGGCGATGACGGTTCCGGCCCAGGCAGCGGCTTGACCTTTGATCCGCGCGGCAATATTTATGGCATGACTCCCACCGGCGGAGCTTACGGCCTTGGCGTGGTCTACCAACTGCAACCTCACACCAACGGCGAGTGGAAGTTGAACGTGCTCCACGCCTTCACTGGCGGCGACGACGGATCGTCGGCCTCAGCCGGCCGCCTCATCCTCGATCCTGCGGAAAATGTCTACGGAGTCACAACCGTTGGCGGCGCGAACGGAGACGGCGTGGTCTTCGAGATCACCCACACTCAAGGCGCTTGGACGCTGAGCCCACTCTACTCTTTCAAAGATCAACCAGATGGCGCATTGCCCTATGGCGGCCTGATCGTTGACAAAGCCGGAAATCTTTACGGCACCACTTACTATGCAGGCGTCCACGATGTGGGCACGGTTTACAAACTCACTCACGCCAAAGACGAATGGATTGAAACCGTCCTCTACAGTTTCAGAGGTGGAAGCGACGGCAGCAGTCCCATCAGTACTCTTGTCTCCGACGCGGCTGGCAATCTGTACGGTACCAGCAGTGACGGTGGCACGAGCTGCGCCTGCGGCGTGATCTTTAAGCTGGCTCCCCAGGCGAACGGCTCCTGGATCGAGACCGTGCCCTTCCGCTTTCCCGGCGCTCCCGGCGCAGGCTTCGCCTACAACGGCATGGTCGCCGATTCCGCCGGCAACTTCTACGGAGCCACCACCCACGGCGGCACTACCAACGACGGCACCATCTACAAGTTCGCCCCATAAGCCGATGCGAGAGGAATTTCAAGGCGATCCGCAAGAGTGAGAAGAAATACAATCCAAAGAGGTAGGAATTTCAACCCCGCAACAAAGGCGCGCTAGAAACAGGAAACTAGAAACCACCCTCAACCCCGCACGCTGATCCTCGAAAACGACAGCACCGCGCGCGACGAGATCGGCCGTCCCATCGACATCGCCGGACGGAACGTGGTAAAGATCAACATCCGCTTCACTTGCGGCAGCAACTCCTGCGACTCCGCGGGATCGGAAAGGATCTTGTAGTCCTGCACCCGCCCGTTCCGATCCACGTAGGCTTCAATCACCAGCGAGTCTGTATTCATCGCGGTTAAGTTCGTGCCGAAGGCGCTCTGCTGCAGCTCCGGTCCCGTATTCAGCACGAGCGGCACATCCTGATTGTTCGCCTGAACCTCTCCCGGCATCGCCAGGATCGCCGTGACTAAACCAAAAATCAGCAAAGCGCAAGCCAGACCCGCAGTCGCCGGCACCATGAACGCGTTCAAAGTATTTTCCACCCGCAGGCGCAAGCCTTCAAACTGCGGCCTCCGCGCCTCCGCCGCCTCCCGTGAAATGGCCAGACGCAGCTTCAGGCCAAGATCCGCAGGCTCCGGCACGCGCCCCACACTCATCAACAGTTGCTGCGTCTGCCGCAGCAACCGATATTCCCGCATGCACCCCGCACATCGGTCCAGATGCTCCTGGACGGCCTGCATCTCGATTCCCGTGACTGCCCCATCCAGATAGGGCGACAACAACTCCTTCGCATCAGCACACTTCATCGGCTTTGTAGAAACGGCTTTCATGTCTCGATACTTCATGCCCTGATACTTCATGGCATCACCTCGACCCTTCTACCCCCTCCAGAAACCCGCGACCGCTGCTCTATCTCCTCGTCGTCATCCGGTGCAGTCAGCCCCAGTTCCGCGCTCACCTCGCGGACATACGGCGCCAGCCGTAGCTTCAATGCCTGCCGTCCGCGTGTCAGTCTGGACTTCACCGTTCCCAGCGAAATCTGCAGCACCTCCGCGATCTCCTCATACGACATCTCTTCCAGGTCGCGCAGAATCAGAGTTGTCCGGTAGGGCTCGGGCACTTGCCTCAGCTCCGCATCCACGCGTTGCTGCACTTCGCGGTGCGCCACATTGTCGAAGGGCGACTCGTGCTGATCGGTCAGCGCGTTCTGCATGGCCTCATCACCGCCGGCAAATCCATCCGACTCCGCCGGCTCAATCGAAGTCTCCTGTGCTTTGTGCCGGAACCACCATCGCTTCCGGTTCGCCGCCTCATGCAACGCAATGCGGTAGATCCAGGTCTTCAAACTGGACTCGCCATGAAAGCTCTTCATCCCGCGAAAAACTTTCAGGAACACATCCTGGGTCACATCCGCGGCGTCAGCTGGATCACTCACCATCCGATACACGAGCCCATACACCGGACGCTGAAATTCGCCGATCAGCCAGCCATAGGCCGCTTCCGAGCCGGCCTTCAAGTCCGCGACAATCGCCGCCTCCTCCGCCCGAGCTCCGATCGCGCTTGCCAGGTCTGCCAAGTTGAAACCCCCGCCACGACGACGAATCCCGTCGGGACTACACAACGATTATAGGATCTTCCACCTCATCCCCAACCGAAAAATCGCCGCTAGCCGGTCCACACCCTCATACCTCATAGACTCCACCAAAGCACCCCGAGTTCCCGCCCGCAAGTCATTTATTTGCAATAACTAGGGGGGATGTACCTCGCCCGTTAAGACCTCCGTGCGGGGACAGCCGCTTCCGACCGGGTTGCGCAGCAGGTAAGCCAATCCGTCACGGTAGTGACGACTTTCACCGCGGAGTTGAAGAAGTAAGCGGACCAGCATAGGCCATCGACTCGCCTATGCCGTCGTAGTTCGCAAACGTTTCGAAAGCTTGCCGAGAATCTGCCCTACCGCAGCCAATAATTTCTCCGATCCCTTATCCAACTCAAGAGCCGACTTTTCCAGGAACCCGAACGCTCCATCTTCCTGCAGCCGGGCCGCGTTTTTCTGCGACATGCCCGTCATCACCACCACCGGAATTCCTTTAGTGAGAGCATCTTCTTTGAGCGCCTTGAGCACATCCGGACCGCTCATCTTCGGCAACAACATATCCAGCAGAATCAGATCTGGCAATTTCTCACGCGCCAGCAGCAAGGCCTCCTCGCCATCGGTCGCGCTGCTCACCTCATACCCCGCGCGGGCCAGCGCTCGCTCGGTCGCGATTCTAAGAAACTTGCTGTCTTCCACCAGCAGAATCTTGGTCATTGTCCTCTGGCTACGTCCTCTGGCTTCCCCGCCTGTTCAAGGGATGCTGATCCGCGGAAGGCGCCGCTGCGGCATATCCGCCTCAGCTCCGCAAGCCTCCTATCCATCTATCGGCAAATTTTGATTTCAGAACAGCCCGGCAGAAACAGCGCATGCGCAGCTAAGAGTCCTCTGAGAAACTCTCAGCTGGCAAAATTTAAGTTGGAGGAGATTGCAACCCAGAAAACCCCAAGAGGTTCCGCGTCACTTCAGACTGTTCAAGACCTTCTGCATCGCGGCCACCAGAGAACTCGGCCCACTTCCCAGCATAAGGTCAGATTTCTCGAAGAACCCGGCAGCTCCATCCTTCTCAAGCGCCTTCGCGTTCTTTGGCGACAGACTGGTCAAGACCATCACCGCAATCCCTGCGGTCGCGGGATCCTGTTTCAAAGCCTTCAGCACATCCGGCCCGCTGACCTTCGGCAGCATCATATCGAGCAGCATCAGCGCCGGTAAGTGCTCACGCGCCAGGCGCAAAGCTTCTTCCCCATCGCCGGCGCACACCACCTCGTAGCCGGCTTTGGTCAGCGCCCGTTCCGTCGATACTCGGAGGAACTTGCTGTCCTCCACCAACAGTACTTTCATCGCTGAAACATCCTTCCCGAACTGCCGACCCATCGACAACTATGCGCCACGTTGACCGTCATGTCGAGGCCAAGCCGTCCCCTCATGTTGGCGTTTGATGGTCGCCGCCACAGTGGCAGCGCCTCAGCCAGCAGAATGCTCATGTGGGGACAGCCGCTTCGGCTGTCCCGCCGAGCACCGCGAGTCGGCTTCGCTGTACTGCTGCTCAAGCTGGCTGCTATATTCTAAAGCGCTGACGGAATCGTTTCATTAAACTATGGGGGCTCCTCAAATGAAACTCTCAAGAACCTTGGGAGTGGTCGGTCCTTTCTTCTTCATAATTTTCTTCGCGCTCCTAAGCTGGTCGGCGACACCGCCAACCGTAACCATCTTTGTGGACGCCAGTTCAGCCCCCCGCAAGATTTTTCACGCCCGGCTCAAGATCCCCGCCAGCGCCGGTGACCTCACGCTCTACTATCCGAAGTGGATTCCCGGCGAGCATGCTCCCGACGGCCCCATCGTCGATTTAGCTGGACTGAAGTTCAGCGCCAGTGGCAAAACTCTGAAGTGGCGGCGCGATCTACTCGACGGCTTCACCGTCCACGTCGACGTTCCATCCGGCGCAACTGAAGTCAACGCGGAACTCGATTTCCTTTCTCCCGCGACCTTCGAAGGCGGCTTCTCCGCCGGCTCTTCCGCCACCGACAAGATGGCAGTCATCAGTTGGAATCAGGTGCTGCTCTATCCCAAAGGCTGGAAGTCCGACGATCTCACCTACGTCGCCACTCTGAAACTTCCCGCCAACTGGAAATTTGGGACGCCCTTGCCCATCGCCTCGACCACCGGCGACCAACTCAACGGCGAGACCCAGATCACGTTTCAGCCTGCGTCGCTGACCTTGCTGGTCGATTCGCCCGTAATCACCGGCGAATTTCTCAAGGTCGTCAAACTGTCCGACGACCCGCTCACCGAAATGGATATCGCCGCCGACAGCGCTGCCGCGCTCGACGCTCCCCAGGAAGTTTGGGACCACTACAAAAATCTCGTCGAACAGACCAACAAACTCTTCGGCGCACATCACTACCGCGACTATCATTTCCTGCTCAGCTTGAGCGATCACGTCGCTCACTTCGGACTGGAGCACCACGAGTCCGACGACAGCCGCACTGGCGAGCGTAGCTTGATTGATGATGGCGACCGCAAGGCCTCGGCCGGTCTTCTGCCCCACGAGTATGTCCACTCATGGAACGGAAAATATCGCCGTCCGTGGGACCTCGCCACGCCGGACTATCAGCAGCCCATGCAAGATGATTTGCTCTGGGTCTACGAAGGCCTGACGGAATATCTGGGCACCGTGCTGACCGCCCGCAGCGGCCTGCACACTCCTGAACAGGAACGCGACAGCCTGGCCTTAACGGCCGCCGCCCTCGACCATACTCCGGGACGAACCTGGCGCAATTTGCAGGACACCGCCGATGCCGCTCCCGAGCTTTATTTCTCTCCGCATGCCTGGGAATCCTGGCGGCGCAGTGTCGATTTCTACGAGGAAGACACTCTGAACTGGCTATGGGCAGACGTCATCATCCGCCAGCAGACCAAGGGCAAGAAAACTTTGGACGATTTCTGCAAGCTCTTCCACGGCGCTCCCAGTACGGGTCCGATGCTGAAAACTTATACCTTCGACGATGTAATCACCACTCTGAACCAGGTCGCGCCCTACGACTGGCGCGGCTTCTGGACCGAGCGCCTGACCAATCACGGACCCGGCGCTCCGCTCGGCGGGGTCGAAGGCAGCGGATGGAAAGTGGTGTACAACGAAACCCCCTCTGAAATGGACCGCGGCGGCGAAAGCAACGCGCATTTCATCGACGCCGCCTATTCCATCGGTATAGAAATCCGCGAAGACGGCACCATCTCCGACACCATCGAAGGCATGCCCGCAGCCCTCGCTGGAATCGGTCCCGGCATGAAACTGATCGCCGTGAATGGCCGCCAATACGAGCCCGAAGTTCTCCGCGACGCTCTAAAGGCCGGCAAAAACACCACCGCGCCCCTCGAACTTCTGATCGAAAACACCGAATACTACAAAACCTACAAACTCGACTACCACGGCGGCGAGCGCTACGCCCACCTGGAACGCAACGAATCCAAGCCCGACCTGCTGACGGAAATCTACAAAGCAAAATAGACTTTCGGCTAGATTAGCGCAGTTTTGAAAGGGCGCGGCTTCAGCCGCGCCGCTAAGTCCCCATCAGCGCCAACAGCGGCTCCGGACTCCGAGAGCTTTTGGGTGGCGCAGCGCTTCAGCGCTGCGATTAAAGGCGCCTCCTACCCCAACCGCTGTCACTCCGAGCCACTCGCAGCCAGTGAAACCGGAGAGAGTGAGCGAGGAATCCGCTTTTTCTAGCAGCACGATTTGTATCCCGAAAGCTCCCGTTCGAGCGGATCGGGAAGGGCACGATTTCAATCGTGCCGTTTGGTCGTTGAAAACGCATCAGCGCTTCAGCGCCTGAGGTATGCTCTTCGCCCGTGCGGCGACTTCTTCGGCAACTTTTTCAGGCATACCAAAGATCGAGCCAGTTCCGAACGAAGCGTTTGGCGGTTGATTCGACATGCCCTGTGACATCTAACCTTGCCTTCCACAGCCCCACCATCGACAATAGAAGAAAGCTACCTTCCCCCAACGTGGTGGTGCAAGTGGTGCATAACCGCGCAACTGAGATGGCCAAGAACAAACCAGAACACGGCGAAGAGAACAGCCTTAAGGGTTGGATTCATCAGGCAAGATTAATTGGTGGCTAGCCCGCAGTAAACCCAGCCCCGATTTCCACAGGCTCAGTATGTGACATCTGACCTTGCTCCGCGCCCCAGACATGCGCAATCATAGTCGAGGCCGTGACAGTCAAGTAAACACAAATCGGGGGACCGGTAAGTCCTTTGCTGTCTGGATTTTAGTATGTAAGTCCTTTGTCCCACGGATTTTACGGGGCAAAACGCCGCAGTGTGATGATTCCAGAGATTGAGGGGGGGGGGAGGGGGGTACCCTGTTACCACAAAGTAAATACCAATTCCCGAAGAAGATTAAGGACATTTTCATCCGGCTAAGGCCGTAAAGCCGAAGCCCGAAAGCCGAAGCCGAAAGGTCAGTCGAACTCGAAACCCACCTGCTCCACCGGAGAACTCCAAACTGGGGCGAACGACTGCCGGTGCAACGGCGTCGGACCATATTGCTGCAACGCGGCCAGATGCTGCGGCGTGCTGTAGCCTTTGTGCGAAGCCAGTCCATACTCGGGGAAGACCGCATCCCATTCGCACATCATGCGATCGCGCTCGACTTTGGCCAGAATCGAAGCCGCCGCAATCGAGGCGGAGAGCGCGTCCCCGTGGATGATCGCATTCTGCGGCAGATCGCAATCCAGGCAAACTGCATCGACGAGAAGATGATCAGCCGCGGGCGCGAGGCACAACACCGCATCCCGCATAGCCACCCGCGACGCCTGGTAAATATTGATCTGGTCGATGCGCGCCGCATCCACCGCCGCAACCGCCCATGCAACGGCGTGTTCCCGAATGCGCGGCGCCAGCAATTCGCGGCGTTCCGGCAGCAGCAGCTTGGAGTCGCGCAAACCGCGAACCCGGTACCCGCGATCAAGAATCACAGCCGCCGCCACCACCGGGCCAAACAAAGATCCGCGCCCCACCTCGTCCACCCCGGCCACCATAGCCGCCCCTGAAGCCCACGCATTTTTTTCATAACGCAGCGTGCAGCGCAGCTTTTTCAGCAGGCGCAACTTCACCGCCGATGGAGACAGCACTAACTCGGAAGCAACTTTCGCGGCGCTCGACATTGAAACCTGGAAAGAAGTGTTGCCATCATCTTCACTTGCCACCGCAGATTCCTGCAAGTGAGGAAAACGCAGACATAAGCAAAGATGCAGCAATCTTGAAAGGCGCTCAACGCAGGATCGGCAGGCAGAGACATGGGCGCAGCGCGAACGGGAGCGCGGACATCTCCTGCAGCGCCGGGTACAGTTGCGTGTCGTGGCAGGGCTCAAGCGTGATGACGAAGGGCAGGGCGCTTTTGTCGAATCCCGGTTTTTGCAGCACGGCATCGATATTCAACCGGTGGGACGATAGAATCGCGGCCAGTCCCGCGATAATGCCGGGCTGATCTTTCACCACCAGGCGCAGGTACCAGGGAGTCTCAAAATCACAACTTACCTTCGGCGACACGAATTGCAGTGCTCGGCGTGGGAGTGGACCAGCCGCGTAGCTTTCCGCCACCGCCATCAAGTCCGAGACCACTGCTACCGCTGTAGGATCGCCGCCTGCACCCGCGCCCAGGAAGGCAACGTCGCCGCCGTATTTTCCTGATGTCAAAACCAGATTCAGATTTTTCTGTACGCGTCCAAAAGGCGACGCCGCGGGAACCAGGCTGGGGCCAACGTCGGCAAACAGAGCGGCATCCTTCAAATCGGAGCGCGAGATTTGGCGGATGGTGCAACCCAGTTCGGCGGCGTAATCGAAGTCGACGGCATCGATGGGACGAATGGTACGGGCGCGAATGTCTTCGGGAGAAACGCGCACGTGCAGGCCGGCCAGCGCGAGGATGGCGAGTTTAGCGCGGGCGTCGCCTCCGTCGAGGTCCTCGCTGGCGTCGGCTTCGGCATAGCCCAGGGCCTGCGCCTCTTCGAGAGCTTCGCTGAAGGGGATGCGCGCGGTCTCGATGCGGCTGAGAATGTAGTTGCAGGTGCCGTTCAGAATGCCGGCAATGCCGTGCAGCCGATCTCCGCAAAGCCCGGTACGCAGTGCGGGCAGAACCGGGACGCCGCCCGCCACCGACGCTCCAAACTCAAGCTGGCAGCCGTTCGCGCTGGCAAGCTGCAGCAGGCCGGGGCCATGACGGGCAATGAGTTGCTTATTTGCCGTCACTACCGACATGCCCGCGTTCAGTGAGCCGCGCGCCAACTCTTCCGCCGGCGTGAGTCCTCCGATCAACTCTACGACGATGTCAACATCGGAATTGAGAATCGTTTGGAGGTCGTCGGTCCAGACTACGTCGTTCGGTATCGAGAGCTCAGTAGCCCAGCGCTGTTTCTTGCGCTCTACATTGCGATTGCAGATGTGCGTCAGGCGGAGCAAGCCATCGGTTCGCTCGCAGAGAATCTTGGCCACGGCGCGGCCCACGGTTCCAAAGCCGACCAGCGCAACCCGGCGCGCGGAGGTGTGATCCCGTGAAACGAAGGCGGGATTGGCGTCTAATGCCTGCTCTGGCGGAGTCTTGGGCAAAGCCTGCTCTCAATAAGTGGAAACTTATTTTTATCATACGTGGGCCGATACGCACTCGTGGTCAAGACGCGCTTGTCATCCCGAGCGAAACGAGGGATCCTGGTTCCTAACTGCACCGCCCGTGTCGCCGCCGCAGGCAAACACCAAGATCCCTCGTTTCGCTCGGGATGACAAACTGATTCACACTAGGCGATCGCCGTTCGTTGACTCGCCGCTGTTAGCGTCCGTAAGATGAAGCGTCCGAAAACTCCGGCAACTCCTGAATGATCGGCCAAAAATGATCGGTCAAACCATATCGCACTACCGTATCGTCGAAAAACTCGGCGGCGGCGGTATGGGTGTGGTCTACAAAGCTGAGGACACAGAGCTTGGCCGCTTCGTCGCCCTCAAGTTCTTGCCGGATGAGCTGTCGAAAGATCCGCAAGCCCTGGAACGCTTTCGGCGGGAGGCTCGAGCGGCGTCCGCTCTCAACCATCCCAATATTTGCACTATCTACGAGATCGGCAAGCACGGGGAACAATTGTTCATCGCCATGGAATTTCTGGATGGCGTGACGCTGAAACATCTCATTTCGGGCAAGCCGTTAGTGAACGAAACCATCCTCTCCCTGGCGATTGAGATTGCCGATGGGTTGGATGCAGCACACTCCAAGGGGATTGTTCATCGCGACATCAAGCCGGCCAATATTTTTGTCACCGAACGGGGGCACGCCAAGATTCTCGACTTCGGGCTGGCGAAAGTCGCGCAACCAAGCAGTTCTTCGAGCCAGATTGCCTCGGCGAATACGATGACCGCTGTCGACGAGCAACATCTAACCAGTCCCGGTTCTACTCTCGGTACGGTCGCCTATATGTCGCCGGAGCAAGTGAGAGCCAAAGAAGTGGACGCACGTACTGACTTATTCTCATTCGGGGTCGTCCTATACGAGATGGCGACGGGTGCGTTGCCTTTCAGCGGCGAGAGCACCGGGGTGATCTTCGACGGGATCATGAACCGGGTGCCGGTTTCGGCGCTGCGATTGAATCCGAAGCTGCCTACCGCGTTCGAGAATGTCCTGGAAAAGTCTCTGGAAAAAGACCGGGAGATGCGCTACCAGTCCGCAGCGGAAATGCGCACGGACTTGAAGCGCATCCAGCGGGGCGGCGACTCTGGGCGAACACCTTCGGGGGCCACACAGACTCAGGCGCGTCCGCGATCCAAGCGGAGAATAGTCTTCGGAGGCGCGACGGTTCTGGCTTTGCTCCTCGCGATCGGCGCAATCGCCTGGTATGAAAAACATTCTCCCGGGCATTCCGGGGCCGTGGGAGGCAAGCCGTCCGTTGCCGTCCTTCCGCTGCTGAACTTGAGCGCGGAGCCCGACAGCGCCTATTTCAGCGACGGGATGACGGACGAAATCACTACCAAGCTCTCGAAGATTCAGTCTATCGACGTAGCTTCGCACTCCTCGGTCGCGGCGTTAAAAAGCCCTGACAAAAATGCCGCGGAGATCGGCAAAGCGCTGGGCGTCCGCTATCTGCTTGAGGGAAGCGTACGGAAAGCGGGCGATCAGGTCAGGATTAACGTTCATTTGATCGACTCCACCAGCGGCTTCCAGGTGTGGGCCGATGATTTCGTTGGAGAAATGAAAGACGTTTTTTCGTTGCAGGAGCAAACTGCCCTTAAGATTGCGGAGTCGCTCAATCTCCAGCTGAGTCCGCAAGAACAGCAGGCCATACAGCATCGTTACACCCAGAATCCACAGGCCTACGACGCCTATTTGCGAGGGGAAGCACTAGTCCAGTATGGCGACCGTGCCGAAAAATTGGAAACGGCTCGCCGGCACTTTGAGGAGGCACTTAAGTTCGACCCGGATTATCCGCGCGCCCTCGCCGGGCTCTCATGGGTTGAAGGGCAGATTTATCGCAATATAGATGCGAATCCCTCTCATCTCGAGCGTGCCGAACAGTTCGCCCAGCGGGCACTGGCCACAGGGCCGCAATTGTCCGAGACCCACACTGCGCTGGGAATGGTAAGTGCCGATAAATATGACTACGCAGCCGCGACCCGAGAGTTCCACACCGCTACGGAGTTGGATCCGGAAAACGCTTATGCCTGGGACTTGCTCTCCTGGTCGCTGGCGTACGAACAGCCGCCGCAGGCTGCGGCCGCGGAGAAGGCCGCGCGAGAATCCCTGCGGTTGCGGCCCTTGCGGTACCAGGCCTGCTATCACCTGGGTCGCGCTCTTCTGCTCCAGCAGCGCTACCCGGAAGCCATCGCCGCCTTTGAGCAGGCGCAGGAATTAGACCTGGGGAACGCCATGGCACAAATGGGGCTAGGGCAAACCTATCTGGCGCAAGGGCAGTACGACAAAGCTCTGGCCGCTTTAGTAAAGGGTCTTCGTCCGGCAGGCATCAACTATTACTGGCTCAGCGCGGGATATGCGGCGCACGGCGATAAAGAGCAAGCTCTGGCCACGCTGCAAAAGGCATTTGAGTTGGGATTTCACGACTTTGCCGCGCTGGATGCCAGTCCCTACTTCTCTGCGCTGCGCACGGACCCGCGCTTCCAGGAGTTGACCAAGCGCTATCGCAAGTAGCAGAGACATGTCGCGTTGCGCCGCGGGGCGGCATGTCAGGCAGAATCGGCATCAAAGTTGGTACTATAATGCGATCCCGCCGCAACCAAGGGAAATGCCTTTTTGCGAGGAATCACAAGCGGAACCTTGATCAGCGGAATCTTGATCAACGGCGTCTCTCGCCTCTTCATGCCGAGCGCTACGGTCCGCACCACGCCCGGTTATGGAGGAGAATGGATGATAGGTAAGTTCGCGAGAGTGACCGCGAGTGTGCTGGCGCTGCTGGTTCTGACAATTCTGGTTCTGACAATTCTGCTGGGAGCGTCAGGCTTCGCCCAGAGCGCGCCCGCCCAACAGGCTCCGGCAACGTCGCCTCCGGCTGCGACACAACAACCCGCCGCGCCAACTCCCGACGCCCAGAAGCCCGACAGCAGCCAGGAACCCGCGGATGAGGAATCTACTTCACACCGGAAACGCATTCACGACTACAAGAACTGGGTCTACAACGTAGGCGCCGGCGCCAACCTCGATAGTGGCCCCACGAAGACCTGGGTGCGGCAGGGAGGCTTTGTGGCAGCGGCCGGAGTGGCCCGCAACGCGAACAAATATCTGGGGCTGCGCGCGGACTTTATTTTTGCGAACCTGCCGCTGCGCGACTCCACGCAGAACCTGGCGCTGGCTACGGGCGCCACAACCCATATCTATACCCTCACGCTCGATCCCGTCATCAACATCCCGGTGACCAGTGAATGGGGAGCATACGCCGTCTTCGGCCCCAGTTTCTCCCATCGTTCCGGAAGCCTGACGGACAGCTCTACGGTTCCAGGTACGCCGTGCAATGGGTTCTGGAATTGGTGGGGCGCGTGCCAGAGCTCGAACTTCAGCATTCCTCTCGGCAACGGCTTCGCCAATTCCAGCCTGAACCAATTCGGATACAACGTTGGGGTAGGTGTAACCCGCAAGGTGCCGAGCGGGGTCGAAATCTACCTCGAGTTCCGTCTCGTGCACGGATCGCACAACAACACCACTACCGACTATCGCCCGATCACGCTTGGGTTCCGCTGGTAGGAAGCGGAGTTATTCGGGACGCTTTATTCAGGATTGGTCCGGTAGCTCCAGAGACTTTCAGCGAGCTGCTGCAATTGCACGAATGACGTGGCGGAAACGGGCTGCGAAACCGCGGCGCTGGAATTGGCTTCGGCCAAGGCGGCCTCAACGATAGGATGCGCGGGCGCGAGCGAGCAGGCCGGGTCTGTTGCTTCTGCATTGCCGGTCAGCAGCAGGGCCTGGCAGCGGCATCCGCCGAAATCCTGGGTGCGCTGGTCGCAACTGCGGCAAGGTTCCGGCATCCATTCTTCTCCGCGGAAGCGCTGGAATGAGGAAGATTGTTGCCAGATAAACTCCAGAGTCTGCTCGCGCACGTTTTCGAATTCGAGCGAGGGGATGACTTCCGCGGCGTGACAGGGTAGAACCTTTCCTGCGGGATTGATGAGCATCAATCTACGTCCCCAACCGCCCATGCAGGCTTTGGGAAAGCGCGCGTAGTAGTCGGGAACCACGAAATCGATGCGGATGAGGCCGGCGAGACGCTTTTCCGCAACGGCCACGGCTGCCGTCGCTTTTTCAAGTTGGGCCCGCGTGGGCAGGAGTGCGACGCGATTCTTTAGCGCCCAGCCATAATACTGCGTGTGGGCGATTTCCATGCGCTCGGGCGCGAGTTGCTCGATGAACGCGATCATCTCCTCGATGTGGTCGATGTTTTGCCGGTGCACAACCAGATTCACGGTGAAGGCAATCTTGTGGCTGCGAATCATTCGTGACAGCTCGATCTTGTGGGCGTGCGCTTTGGCTCCCGCGATCCAATTGGCCGCGCCTTCGCGCGAATCCTGAAAGCTGATCTGGATGTGATCGAGTCCGGCCTCGACCAGCGCCTTTAATCTGGTTTCAGCAAGCCCAATGCCCGAAGTGATCAGGTTAGTGTAGAGACCTGCGGCGCGCGCGCCCGCGATAAGGTCGACTAGATCGGGACGCGCCAGCGGTTCGCCTCCGGTGAAGTGCGCGTGCAGCATTCCAAGTTTGCCTGACTGTTGGAAAACGTCGAGCCACTCTTCGGTGGACAGCTCTGAGCTTACGGCGGCCAGTTCGAGAGGATTCGAGCAATAGACGCAGTGCAACGGGCAGCGGTGCGTGATCTCGGCGATAAGGGCTAACGGGTTGGGAATCATCGGCAGCGCCGTTGAAGAATCATGATTAGTAATCCACGATCCGCTTATGCTGCAGTTGCTCGAGGAACTGGCTGATGTCGGCGCGAATCTTCACTGGGTCTGCGTCGCCGAATTGAGCTTGCAATTCCTTGATGATCTGGCCGAAGGTCCGCTGGCCGTCGCAGCGCTCGAGCACTTGCCGCCCGGTGCCTTGCAGCTTGATTGCTCCTTCGGGGAACAGGATCACGCGTACTTCTTCTGTGCCGGTCTTGTTCTCGACACCCCAGCGGCAACCGGTTGCCAGACGCGGCTGGCTGGAATCTCCGGGAGGGGGCATTCTAGGCGCCCTCGATCTGGAACGCGCCGGGCGGGGGCCATCCTGGCTGCACGTAGGCGAAATAAAGCGCGTCGAGCTGGGCCCATAGAATGTCGCATTTGTCGCGCAGGGCCTGGATTGCCAACTCCTGCTCGGCGCGCGTCTTCGCGTTGTCATAAACATAGTTCACCGCGAACTGTGAATCTTCCGGCGCCTGATAAAGCCGGGCCTCGAAATAATCCAGACCTCCTGCGAGCCAAGGATAGTACTGGCGCAATTTTTCCACGCGGAGGGTGATCAGCTTGGTGGAAAACAATTCCGTCAGCGAGGAGGCAACGGCTTCCAGCAGAGTGCGGCTGCGAACTATGTTCAGGTACTCATTCACCGCGAAGCGCGTTGCGGGAAGAATGCCTTGGCCGGCGCGAACCCGTTCGGGATCGAGACCAGTGGCTTCCGCCAACTTGATCCAGCGCTTGATGCCGCCTTCGCTGGTGGCGTCGCCATCATGGTCGACCACGCGCTTGCGCCACGCGCGGCGGAACACCGGGTCGGGACCGCGCGAGAGAATGATCGAATCTTTTATAGGAATAATCGATTGATAGTAATAACGGTTCAGAGCCCAGGCCTGTAGTTGTCCGCGGCTGAGCTTGCCTTCGTGCATGAGCAAGTGAAAAGGATGCTTGTGATGGTAGCGCTCCTCGCCGGTGGCCTGTAATTGCGCGCGCAACTCATCGAGCGAGAGCAGTCGGGCCTGCGATGCTCTTTCGGTTTCTACAGGTTGAACTGCCATCCATCCTCCGCGATTTCCCAGCCCGCGTCGCGCGCCTGGCGATGTTGTGGGCTGGCCTCGTCCAGCATGGGATTAGTGTTGTTGATGTGTAGAAATATTTTACGCGGGCGGCGCACTCCCGCCAACTTCACAAGCGTGCTTTCGACAGGGACATGGCCCATATGCTGCGCGGTTTGTCCGCCGCCGTTTATTCGAATAAGTTCGTCGTTGCTCCAGAAGGTACCGTCGAAAAGCAGGACATCGCAGCCAGCGAGTTCGGCGAGTAAGGCGTTGTCTATTTGAGGGACGGCCGGCAGATAGGCCAGGCGCGCGCCGGAATTCGAATGGATAAAGAAACCCAGGGACGCTTCGCCGGGGGAAAGCTGCGATTGGCGTTCTGCGTTGACATAAGCGGGATAGTGAGGGCTCAACGACCACGAGCGGCAGCGCAGACCGGACCCCGCGCCTTGAGCATCGCACAAAGAAAATTCTTTTCCGGATTCGAAATCAGTCCACTTGGCTTGATCGGGAATGCGATGCAGCATGCCGAACATCGAGTTATCTTCGCGGAGAATACGCCGGACGGATGCGGCGGCGTGGATGCGCAGGGGTTGGAGTTCGCGCAACAGAAGGAGTCCGAGGACGTGGTCGAGATCGGCGTTGGCCAGCGCTACACCGGCGATTGGCGAATGGCGCTCTTGTAGCGGATGCAGTTCGGGTGTGGCTTCGATCTGGGCGCGCAGATCGGGAGAGGCGCCCAGCAGAAACCACGCGCGGCCATCTTGCGTGATTGCAACTTGAGTTTGGGTTCGCGGCTTGCCGCGGAATGTTCCGGCTCTCACGGCACTACAATTTGCGCAGGCGCAGTTCCACTGCGGAAACGCGCCTCCGGCCGCCGATCCAAGGATCTTTACGTGCATCTCTGGTGAGTTTACAGCGTTTCGCGAGGACCTTAGTTAACCACGAAGGACACTAGAGGCTTCACGAAGGAAACCCCAGTCAAGCGGGTCGGGATGACAAAACTTGCAAAGTTTCGACGAATGAAATGCGGCGATTGTGAAAGAACCTGCATCCTGAGGGAGAATTCCAGTCTCGGCTCAGGTTTCTTCTTGCCTTTGCGCCGTGTCCGCTGCATACTGCGAATGGCCTGCGCAGAGCGGGTCTTCGGCCCTCCCCCGGCCCTCCCTTTTTTCTTTTCTCTTTCCTTTAGCTTTGGCCTGCGGTGGCAGAGCAGCGCAGCGGATCGATATCCCAAAGATTAGTGTCAACGGAAAGATTTTCTACTCCCACTTCGCCGGCCATCTCGGTTCCGGGCTTGCCGCACCACACGATTCTGAATTGCGCTTTGGTGCCGAGGTACAGAACGTCGACGACGTCTCCCGGCTTCAGTTGCGCGTCTACGCACTGCAGGGTCGCGCCGCGTCCGCTGATGGTGCGCAGGCTGGCAGGCTGGGTGAAGGGGCGGGAATGAGCGTCCATACCCCAGATCTGGACGGGAAGGTCAACGAAAACGCGCGACTGTTGGCGCCGATCCATGCGATGCTCCTCGGTTGGAGTGGGGGTCTGAGCATCGTAGGCGGGCGGGGTGGGGAAACATAGGTAACCTCAGTCACAGGCGAGGCTGTGCCGAAAGTTTGGTCATCTGAGAGGAGGGTCTCGGCAGACGAGGCCCTAGTCGAGGTCGCCGAGCGAGCAGGAACCGGGACCCCGAGGATCGCCACAGGAGCCGCAAGAGCCCGTGGGAGCCGACTGGGCTGCGTCGCCTTTGGACGACAGGCCCTTGGACGACATGGCAAACACGCTAAGCTGAGGGCTTAGCTTCTGACTTTGACACTTGGGGCACTTGGCCTTGTCGCGGCCGAAAACCAGCGATTCAAACTCGTGCTCGCATTCCTGGCAGATGTATTCAAAAATCGGCATGTCGAACGCTCCCTTGGGGCTGGCTGATCCTATTAGAATCGATTGGTGCGAACTTCGCAAACTTACTTTGCAATCTTATTTCGCAGACCAGGTGGTGACGCCTGACTCCTTCGAGTTCAAGAGCCGAGTTTGAGCACGGCTTGACCGAGAAGCTGCCGGCGTTCGTGCCTTCTGTCTTTCGGCCGCAGCGCTGGTTGCGGGGTGGGCATGTGCAGACTCTTGCGGCATTTTTTCTTCCGCGCCGAATCGAGCTGCCGGCGGCAGAACGGCGCTTGATCGAAGTGGAACCTGGCGTTCCGATACTGTGCCACTGTCATTGGCAGAAAGACCGGAGGGCACTGACGCTGATTGTGGTGCATGGGCTCGAGGGATCGAGTGAATCGCAATACATGCTGGGAATCGCGCGGAATGGTCTGGCCGCGGGCATGAACGTGGTGCGCATGAATCAGCGCAACTGCGGAGGCATGGACCATTGCGCGCCCACGCTTTACAACTCCGGCCGTTCCGGGGATGTGGCGGCGGTCGCGCGCAACCTGGTCGAGCGCGATGGAATTCCTGGCTTCGTGCTCATCGGCTTTTCCATGGGCGGGAACCTGGTTCTGAAGCTGGCGGGGGAGTGGGGCAGTGATGGTCCGGCGGAGTTCCAGGGAGTGGCGGCGGTTTGTCCGGCGATCAATCTGGCGGCAGGGGCGGATGCGCTGCACGAGCCGGCTAACCGGATTTACGAATACTATTTTCTGCTGCAGTTGTTCCAGCGGTTTCGGCGCAAGGTGCGGTTGTTTCCCGCGAGCTATGACGCTTCGCGTGTGCGCGGAGTTAAGACGCTGCGACAGTTTGACGACCGGGTGACGGCCTACTACTGCGATTTCACAGGCGCCGACGATTATTACGAGCGAGCCGCTGCCGCTAATGTGATTGACCGCATCGCGCGGCCTGCGTTGGTGATTCACGCGGCGAATGATCCTTTTATTCGGATCTTGCCGGAGACTCGCAGGGCTCTGCTCTCCAATCGGAACATTACCTATGTTGAAACTGAAGACGGCGGCCACTGTGCCTTTATCGGCGAGCGTGACAGGGATTCTTCTTACGATGGGCGCTGGGCGGAGCGTGAAGTGGTGGAGTTTGCGAAGCAGTTTCGGTAGCGCGCTTCAAGACCGTATCCCCTTACAAATTGCCACTCCTCGCTTCGCTCAGATGACAAGCGGAGTGATTTCAGCGATGAAAAGCAGAAGGATTTCAGTTGGCGCGGGCTGGAGTTCGAAACCAGGCGAGCAGCTCGGCGCCGCGCCCCTTCATCCGCGTTCGTAGGAACGCGAGGATCAGCATCGCGAGGCAGATCGTCAGCAATCCTAAAGAAGCGGTTCGGATGCTCTGGCTATGTTTGGGCAGGATGGAGACGCGTCCGTACACGAATTCCAAGTGTACCCAGTAGACCAGCAATGAAGCTTGGCCTAATTGAATAAGGGGACTGAATCCCAACAGCGTCTCGTGCCGCTTTCCGATAACCCAGCGGCACCAGGCATAACTCGCCGTCATAATGACGAGCAGCATTCCCACGCGAATCAAGAAAAAGTTGGGGCTGGTGTGCCAATAATCGTAGACGGCATAAAGCTGATGCGGTTGGGCGTCGAGCCAGCGTGCTGACATTACGAACACTAAACCTGCCGCACCTAGCGAAACAAAAGTCCAGGTCTCACGCTGGCGCGCCCAGGGGCTTTGCAAAATAAATCCGGCGGCCAGTCCGGCGAAAGCGAACGCGACCCAGGGAAAGATGGGGAAGAGCCCGGCCTGCGGCGTGCCCAGGTTGTGAACGCCGTCGATGTAGGATTCCAGCGGCCACGGGAGCCAGTTCGGACGCCACGTTGTCCAGAGCGGGGGCGTGAGCAGAGAAATCAGCAAGGCCGTTCCCGCCGATGCGAGGATGAGCGCTAGCCTAGCCTGTGCTCCGCGGTGAATCGATAGAACGAGCCAACAGAGGATGCCCATCAGCATCATGGAGGCGCCGATGGTGTTGAGTATATCCACGCGCAGCAGGTCGCTGAGCGGCGCCCAGCCCCAGGCGATGAGATATTCCTGCAGGCGAAAGAGCAGGCCAAAGGCAAAGATCTCGGCGCCGCGGCGGATGGTGACGCGCGCAATCTGCGCCGGCGGCAGATTTTTCTTCCACAGCTTTTCAGTTACCAACGCGAACGAAACGCCAGCCAGGAACAAAAACAAAGGAGCAGGGAAGGTCCCCCCCAGCTGCGAATACATGAAGAATTTGCTGCGGCGCGCGACGGGGCTGAGCCAGGAATCGTAGCAATGGGTCTGGAACATCAAGACACAGGCCAGGCCCCGCATCCAGTCGATGTATGTAAGGCGAGATGGAGCGGCGGAGGCCAACGCGACACCGCATGATACTCCACCGGGGGCTTATGATAAATTTTCCTAGGCGGGCGCGTAGCTCAAATGGATAGAGCACCGGATTTCTAATCCGGTGGTTGCAGGTTCGATTCCTGCCGCGCCTACCAGAAATGCAGTGGTTAGTGGCTAGGGGTCAGTTATGCCGCTGACAGCACCGGCACTCCGCTCTTGATCTTACTGACTACTGGCCACTGATCACTGACCACTGGTCTTCCGGTGTTCACAGCTTGCTGTGTTCAGGCAGGCTTCGGCCAGCTTCAGGCGTTCAACGGGTTTGCCTCCGATTATGTGGGAGTCGATGATTTCGTCGACGTCGGCTTCGGTGACGTGTCCGTACCAGACGGCTTCGGGATAGACCACCAGGTTCGGGCCGTGCTCGCATTGATCGAGACAGCCGGACTGGTTGGCCCGCACTTTGCCCTTGAGTCCGCGCTCGGCGAGTTTTTGTTTGAATAGTTTCTGCAGTTTTGCCTGGCCGGCGGGATCACAGCATCCGCGCGGGTTTCCCGGAGGGCGTTGGTTGCCGCATACGAAAATGTGTTTTTCAAACTTGGGCATGGAATCGCAATATTGAATTGTACCGCGCGGTGTCAGAGGTAACGTCCGAAAGTCTTTAACCCAGCCGTCACCGGGTTAGACAGGTTCGACGGGTCGTCCCTCTCGTTGCCATTCGTTGCGTGGGCGCGATAAGATACTTCGTACACATCTTCTCCGCTTCATTCCAGTAAGTCTTTCAGAGTATTGCCGCGGCAAGGCGTGTGCGACCCCGGGGCGGCGCAGCTACGCGTCCGCGAATCTCTTTGACGGAGTTGGCATTGAAACGAGGCAAGACCGCGGTCATTGTCGGCGCCCAGTGGGGCGACGAAGGCAAAGGAAAAATCGTCGACGTTTTATCGGAGAACTTCTCCGTTGTCGCCCGCTACGCTGGTGGCCACAACGCCGGTCACACCGTCATCATCAATGGCAAGAAGTTTGTGTTGCAGTTGGTGCCTTGCGGAGTCTTGCGGACCGCGTGCCGCAGCGTGATCGGCAACGGCGTGGTGCTCGACCCCATGGCCTTTCTAAAGGAAGTGGGAGCGCTGCGCGAGGCGGGCGTGAAGGTTGACGGAAATCTTTTTGTCTCGAACCGCGCCCAGGTGATTCTGCCCTACCATCGCATGATTGAACTGGCGGCGGAGAATGCTCCGGGACGGGTGAAGATTGGCACCACCTCGCGCGGAATTGGTCCGGCGTACGAAGACAAGATGGGCCGCCGCGGACTGCGCGTTGCCGATCTGCTCGACCTGCAACTTCTGAAAAAGCACATCGAAAATGCCGTGCGCGAGAAGAACATGATCGCGCACGCACTGTTCAACTCAGAGCCGCTCGACGCCGACAAAATGTACGCGGAATATGCCGCGGCTGCCGGGAAGATTGCTCCGTTTGTCTGTGACACAGCGCTTCTGCTGAACCAGGCGCTGGCTGGTGGTGAGGCGATTTTGTTTGAAGGCGCGCAGGGGACGATGCTCGACATCGACCACGGAACGTATCCCTTCGTTACTTCTTCGAGCGCGACTTCGGGGGGCGCGGCGACTGGCACCGGGGTTGCTCCGAATGCGATCGATTCGGTGATCGGACTGACTAAGGCATATTGCACGCGGGTGGGCGAAGGTCCGTTTCCGAGCGAGGAAACGGGTGCTGCCGGCGAACAGTTGCGCAAGCGGGGCAATGAATTCGGGGCGGTCACGGGGCGTCCACGGCGCACCGGCTGGCTCGACTTGCCTCTGCTGCGCTACGCTGGCATGATTAACGGAATCTCGTGGCTGGTCGTGACCAAGCTTGATGTGCTCGACGAACTGGCGGAGATTCCGGTCTGCGTCAGCTACGTGGTCGACGGAAAGAAGACGATAGAAATCCCCGCACAAGCCAGCGGTTATGAGAAGCTGGAGTGCGTTTACCAGAATATGCCCGGGTGGCAGAGTTCCACGCAAGGGATCACCAAATTCGATCAGCTACCCAAGCGAGCCCGCGAATATCTGGCCTTCGTGGAAAAAGAAACGGGAGCGAAGGTGGGCATGGTTTCAACCGGGCCCGATCGGGATCAAATTATCTTCATGGACAAATTCGCGACGGAGATGAAGACAGCTGCATCCCGGAAAGTCTAGAATTGAATTCCCGCAGGCACTAACAATACGCAAGGAGCGCAAGATGGTGGTTTTGGCGGTAACGTGGATGGCGAAGGCAGGGCACGATGCCGATGTGCCCCCAATTTTTGCGAAGCTGACCGAAGAATCGCGCAAGGAGCCCGGCTGCTTGATGTATCAGGTGCACCGGCACAAGACCGAACCGCGGCGCTTCTTCATCTACGAGCAGTATAAGGATGATGCTGCGCTCGAAGCCCATCGCGCCGCGCCGCACTTCCTGCAGTATGCCCGTAAAGACCTGCCAAAGATTGCAGACCGCGTGGAAGGCCACCTGTACGAAGCGCTAGGGTAGGTTTGCGTCAGGAATCGAAGACTGAAAGCGCCCTGCCCGCTTCTCGCATTATGCCTTGCCATGTTTCGTTTGCCAGCCAAGCACTTATCCCATCACAATGCTCGGGCAGTGACTTCTCGTGATCGGCGAAGTAGTGGTTGAAGACGGCCATAGCCTCGATCTCTCTAGAGGAGAAACATAGGCTAAACGTAGGGCTGTCGGGAAGATACTGATCGTCAAACCACATGGAGAGAAGCTCGCTCGGCACTGAAAGGGTGGGAACATTTCGCTCATACTCCTGCTGCTTCTCGGCTGAAGACAGCAGTTGCAGAAGATCTACGATTCCTGGACGAAGATCAGGAGTCTGGCGGGTCATAACTGAATTCGCAAACACACTTTACGACAAGGGATCCTAAGCAGAGTAGTGCCGCGCCACGCCGGCACTACCGCGCCGCCGAGACGGCAGCGCTACGATTACTTCGCCAGTTCATACCCCGCGAAGAAAAAGCTCAATTCAAAACGCGCGGTATCTTCAGCGTCGGAGCCGTGAATGGCGTTGTGCTCGATGCTCGATGCCCACTTCTTTCGGATAGTGCCTTCCTCAGCATTGGCCGGATTGGTGGCGCCCATTAGCTTTCGCAGGTCGGCAATGGCGTCCTCTTTTTCCAGCGCCAGGGCCACAATCGGTCCGCTCGACATAAAATCGGTGAGCGAGTTGTAGAACGGCCGGCTCGCATGTACGGCATAAAACTGCTCCGCCTGATACTTGGAGATTTCTAGCATCTTCATGGCGAGAATGTGGAAGCCATTCTTCTCGAATTGTTCGATGATGTCGCCGACTGCATTCTTGGCGACGGCGTCAGGTTTCACAATGGTAAGAGTGCGTTGCAGAGTTTTCATAAGGGTCGTTGGTCGTTCGGCTTTCTTGTTTTTTCTTGGTGCTTGGTACAAGGTAGTCGGTATTAAACCTTCACTCCCAGCGCGGCCACAAGCGTTTCGCCGATGGCTGCCGGGGATTTTGCGACGCGGATGCCGGCGGCTTCCATCGCCTTGATCTTTTCCGCGGCAGTCCCTTTGCCGCCGGAGATGATCGCGCCCGCATGTCCCATGCGGCGTCCCGGAGGTGCGGTCTGCCCGGCGATGAAGCCGACCACGGGCTTCTTCATTTTCGTCTTCACAAATTCCGCAGCGGTCTCCTCGGCATCGCCGCCGATTTCACCAATCATGATCACGGCTTCCGTCTCGGGATCGCGATTGAAAAGGTCGAGCGCATCCAGGAAGGTCGTTCCGATAATCGGATCGCCGCCGATGCCGATGGCGGTCGATTGTCCAATGCCACGCTGCGTGAGTTGATGCACAGCTTCATAAGTCAGTGTGCCGGAGCGCGACACGATGCCGATCGAACCTTCCTTGTGAATGGACCCGGGCATAATCCCGACCTTGCATTTTCCAGGAGAAATAATTCCGGGGCAGTTTGGCCCAATAAGCCGCGAGCGCCGATTCTGCAGAAATTCCCAGGCCTTGACCATGTCGAGCGTCGGGATGCCTTCGGTGATGCAGACGATGAGTTCGAGTTCGGCGTCGGCGGCTTCCATGATGGCGTCGGCTGCGAACGGCGGGGGCACGAAAATCATCGTGGTGTCGGCGCCGGTTTTATCGACGGCTTCCTGCACGGTGTTGAAAATCGGCCAGCCTTCATGCGTGGTGCCGCCCTTGCCCGGGGTCACTCCGCCAACGACTTGCGTTCCGTAAGCCGCGCAGGCCTTGGCATGGAAGGTGCCTTCGCGTCCGGTCAGGCCTTGCACAATCAGCCGCGTTCTCTTATTAACCAGAATTGCCATAGGTGCGATTCCTTATTACTGCACACTTGTCAGAGACTCTTTAAACTCCGCGCGCCGCGGCCACTACTTTGTCAGCCGCATCTTTCATGGTCTCAGCCACTACGAAGTTGAATCCAGATTCCATCAGAATTTTCTTGCCTTCGTCCACATTAGTGCCCTCCAGCCGCAGCACGACCGGAAGCTTGATGTTGGTTTTCTTCGCCGCCTCCACCACACCCGTAGCCAAAGTATCGACGCGGAGAATGCCGCCAAAAATATTGATCAGGACGGCTTTCACGCTTTTGTCGCTAAGCAGGATTTCAAACGCGTGCGCAACCTGCTCGGCATTTGCGCCCCCGCCGACATCGAGGAAGTTCGCCGGCATGCCGCCAGCGTATTTGATGATATCCATCGTCGCCATAGCCAGCCCCGCGCCATTTACCATGCAGCCGACGCTGCCGTCGAGCTTGATGTAGTTCAGGCTGTACTTCGAGGCCTCAACCTCGAGCGGATCTTCTTCCGTAATATCGCGCAACTCGCGAATGTCGGGATGCCGGAAGAGCGCGTTATCGTCGAAGGTCAGCTTGGCGTCGAGCGCGAACAGGCGGCCGTCGGTGGTCGTGATGAAGGGATTGATCTCGAGGAGCGAGGCGTCGGTGTCGAGAAACGCCTTGTAAAGATTCGAGAGAAATTGCACCGCGGGGTTAATTTGTTTTGCGCTCAGCCCCAGCTTGAAAGCCATCTTGCGCGCCTGAAACGCCTCGAGCCCCATTCCGGGATCGATGTGCTGCTTTAGAATGGCATCGGGATTCTCCGCGGCCACCTGCTCGATTTCCATTCCACCGGCGGCCGAAGCCATGAACACCGGCTTGCCTTCGGCGCGGTCGACTAATATCCCCAGGTACAATTCTTTTTCTATAGGTAGAGTTTCTTCGATCAACAATCGCCGCACGATGCGTCCTTCGGGGCCCGTCTGATGCGTGACCAACTTCATGCCCAGCATCTTCTCGGCGAGATCTCCCGCTTCACTGACAGACTTGGCGATCTTTACCCCTCCGCCCTTGCCGCGTCCGCCGGCATGAATCTGCGCCTTGATTACGACTCCAGTCGAACCAGCACTGAATAATTCCCGGGCGGCAGCCTCGGCTTCTTCGCGCGAAGTGGCCATCGTCCCGCGGGGCACGGTCACACCATACTTCTTCAGAATCGCTTTTCCCTGATACTCATGGATTTTCATAATGACGCTCGTCAACTGAATCGGAAGGAACCTGCTTGCAGCTATCGACTGAAGGCAGCAAACCACCAATTTTATAGAAGGGCGCATGATTAGAGCAAACGACCGCCCGCGTCCTTTCAATTTGGAATACATCTAAGTGTCAGCGAACGGAGATACGGGTGACGTCACGAAGGGAATGAGCGGAACGAGACATGAAAGTGATTTCGCTGAACGTCGGGAAACCGCGTCTGACGGTCTATAAAGGAGCAACCATCAACACCGGCATCTTCAAGAAGCCGGTGCCGGGACGGGTCGCGCTGCGCACGCTGAATCTCGACGGCGATCGGCAGGCCGACCTTAGCGTGCACGGCGGACCCAACAAGGCGGTCTATGCTTATCCATCCGAGCATTATGGATTCTGGCGGCAGGAATTACCCGAGACGGACTTGCCGTGGGGAGCATTTGGCGAAAATCTTACGACGGAGGGTGTTGACGAAGACGTTCACGTGGGTGACCATTTTCGGATAGGTTCGGCCACCGTGATGGTCCGCCAGCCGCGCATGCCATGTTACAAGCTGGCGGCAAAGTTTCAACGGGATGACATGATCGAGCGCTTTCTGATCAGCGGACGCAGCGGCTTCTATTTTTCCGTAGAGCAGGAAGGGGAAGCAGGAGTGGACGACTCGCTTGAACTCATTTCCCACGCGTCCGGCGGCATCACCATTGCCGAAATGAATCGACTTTTCTTTCGGGAGAAATACAATCGCGATCTGTTGCAGAAGGCGATCGCCACCGCCGCGCTGCCGGAGGACTGGCGCGAATACTTTTTGCCCAGACTGAACCAGACCGCCAATCACACCTAGCCGCCCGTAGTTTCTCATCAGGCGGGGCGTTATCCCTTACAATTCCGAGTGAGATGATTCTCGACTTCCTCCATCGCATCGCCGATCACGGCCAATCCCTGGCGCGGGCGGAAGCTCGTGAAGTGATGGCGGAGGTGCTCGCGGGAAACTGCGCCGACTCGCAAATCTCGGCGCTGCTCGTGGCTTTACACATGGAAGGCGAAACGGTAGAAGAGATCGTCGGCTTCGCAGAAGCGATTCGCGCCGCGGCGACGCCTTTGCCTATTTCGTCCGCCAGCACGCTCGACCTCAGCGGGACCGGCCGCGACGCGCTGGTGGACACCAGCGGCACCGGCGGGGACGCTAGCGGCACTTTCAACATTTCAACCGCCGTAGCATTCGTGACGGCGGGAGCCGGCGTGCGCGTGGCCAAACACGGCAACCGTAGCATCAGCTCGAAGTGCGGATCGGCCGACGTGATGGAAGCCCTAGGAGTGAACATCCAGTTGACCCCGGAACGGGCCGCTAAGTGCCTGCGCGAAGTCGGAATCTGTTTTCTCTATGCGCCCGATCTGCACCCCTCGATGAAGCAAGTGCAGAAGGTTCGGCGGGAACTGCGCATGCGGACGATGTTTAACCTGCTTGGCCCCCTCACCAATCCGGCGCACGCTTCGGGACAAGTTGTTGGCGTGTATGCACTCGAAATGGTCGAGAAGCTCGCTGAGGCGCTCAGCATGCTGGGCCTGCATCGCGCGCTTGTTGTGCACGGTCTCGACGGGCTCGATGAGATCACAATCACTGGACCGACGCGCGTGGCCGAAGCTCGCGACGGCTTGGTGCGAACTTACGAAGTTGATCCGGAAGAGTTCGGCATCAAGCGTGCGCCGCTCGCCGATATTTCCGGTGGCGATGCGACGGGGAATGCCGCCATTATTCGCGAGGTTCTGAGTGGAAAGGAATCCCCGCGCCGCGATGTGGTCTTGCTGAACTCCGCAGCCGCGCTGGTAGCGGCTGGGCGCGCTGATCGTTTGTCGGAGGGAATTCCCCTGGCAGTGCAGTCGATCGACTCGGGAGTCGCCGCCGCAAAGCTGACAGCGCTGGTTAGTTTCACCAAGAAGGAAGCGCCCAGTCGCGAGTGATCGGTGACCACCAGCCACTGACCACTGACCACTGACTTCTACTCACTTCACAGGATCGCTCTCAATCTTGAACACGTTGTTCGTTATGGCACTCTCGGGCACGCTGCCGTCGTTGACCACGATTTCCTCCGGCGGCTTCAGAAGCTCCATGCGAATCACGCTGTTGCTCTTGCCACGCACCACCAGCCGCTGCGTAACTTCTCCGCCGTTGAACCTTACGGTGAGCGGAACCTCCGCTCCTGCTGCGCCCCGGTTCTCCACGGTGATCGTAAGCAGGTAGCCTTCGGGCGAGGTCTTGCGTGTGAAGGCGGACGCCACTTTGAAATCGGGTAGGCCGCGGTCGCGATAAACCCAGTCGTCGAAAAACCACTGCAAATCGCGCTTTGTCTGAGCCTGAAGCAAGCGCTGCATGTAGGAGGGTTCCCTGTCCTCCTCCGCGCGATAGGCCGCGAGAGCCTTTTTCAGCGCCTCCTCGCCGACCAGATCGCGCAGCATCCACCAGACACACATTGCTTTGCTGCGGTAGAGTTCTTCGTCAGTGGTGTTGACGAGTGACTGGTTCACCTCATCTTCTGATCTGGGTACGGCTGACTGCTTTTCTTTCTCAGATGCGCTCAGCGCCGAGCGGTGCAATCCCATGTAGTCGAGCGCGGCTTGCCGTCCGCTCTGATGTTCCAGATAAAGTGCCTGCGCGAAGTGTGCGAGGCCTTCGTTGATCCAGGGCCGCGGCGATGAGAAAGCCGCGTGAGTGAGAAGATAAGCAACCGCGAGCCCTGCCAGCTTGGGATCGCTGCTGGTCAGCGGAGTTAACAGCAGAGGGCCGCTTTCAAAGGGTGCCGCGCTTGGGTCGGCCAGATCCACTATTTTCACTTTCGACCTCAATGCTCCGAACCACTCCGTGATGAACGGAATGACCTTCTCCGAAGCATCAGCGTAAGTTGTCGCGGACACGTCGTGACCATTCAGGTAATAAATTCCGATCGACGATCGGTCGACCAACTCAAAGTTGGCCATCGCGAGTGTCGGCACGACGAGCCCCAGCGGCTGAAAGGTGCAATCTGCGGTGAGATACTGGGCACCTCCCATCGTCTCAATGACCGAAGAGCACGACGCCTCGTTAACCAGAAGTCGAGGCGTCGAGTCAGCTCCATCTCGCAAACCACCAATCTTCAGGTGCATTGTCGCCGCTGCCTCTCGCGCCTTCCACCGGCCCACAATCTCGAATAAATTATTGCCTTCGGAAAGATCGGCGGCCTCGGTAGCTATCGGATACCACGCCACGTATCCCGCTCCGCGCACAGCTGTGAATTTTGTACTGATCTGGTCCCAGTCGCCGGTATGGGCCACCGCCTTTGGAGCGCCGAGCCGCGTGAGCCGGGTTGCATCGAGCCCAATCACTCCTTCGTAGGCGATTTCCAGCTCGACAGTGCCCTTGGGAGGAACGGTCTCCGGCAGAGTTACGATCGCCTCGGAAAGCCCTCCGGTGTGATCGATGTCTGAGGTGTAGGGTTGCGAGACGAATTGCAACAGCTTGCCGCCGGCCCTGATGGAACGCCAATCGAGCGAAGAAGAAATCTGCAGCACGGCGATTTTCTGCGGCGTTGGCGAATCGTTCCGCAGAGTGATCTTGCCGCGAGCGCCCAGCCGTTGCTGCCCGGGTTCAAGGCGGACGTCAAGATCGTACTTCGTGAAAGTAAATGCCCCACGATCGAGAGAAAGCGCATTCGCCGCGGCGGCACAGAAAATGAAAATAAGAGTAAGCCGCACACCGCGCAGCTTCATCTCGCAGATCCCTCTTCTTTTTGTGCGGAGCTTCGCGCGCGTCTCTGGCGGACAATTTCATACATCACGACCGCTCCCGCCACCGAGACATTCAGCGAAGGGACTTTGCCCAGCATCGGAATCGAAACCAGGAAATCGCATTTCTTCTTCACCAGGTCGTGCAGGCCTTTGCCTTCCGCGCCGAGAACCAGCGCGCAATCCATGTTGTAATCGAGAGCGTCGTAGGTCTGCTTGCCGCGCTCATCGAGTCCGACGGTCCAAATGTTTCGCTCTTTTAAATCCTCTACCGTGCGGGCGATGTTCGTTACTTTCGCAATGGGAAGGTACTCGCTGGCTCCGGCGGAGGTTTTTGTTACAGTTCCAGTGACTGGGGCGGCGCGGCGTTCGGGAATCACGACGCCATCGGCGCCAGCGGCGTCGGCGGTACGCATGAGAGCGCCCAGGTTGTGGGGGTCTTCGATGCCATCGAGGACGATGATGAGAGAATACTTCCCGCGTTTGGCGCCGACGACGTCATCAAGATCGCTATATTGCTTGGCCGAGGTGACGGCGACGACGCCCTGATGCGCTGCCCTGCCAGCCATCTGGTCAAGTTCGGTGCGCGTGAGAAATTTCACCGGCACGCCGAGGCGGCGGCAGTCTTCGATCATGCGCTGCAGGCGAATGTCGTGGCGCTCCTTCGCCATGCCGACCCACTGGAAGGCGCGTCCACGGGCCTTGAGCGCCTCGGTGACCGCGTTGATGCCATAGATGTAGTTCATGAAGTATTAAGTGTAACGGAAGGCGGGGTGTGGCGCGGGCGCCCCCGCCCGCGTTGTCTCAAGCGCCGGATTAATGGGTCAGAAAACCCAAAATGTCAGCAGGCTCTGAGCGCTCCGTGTAATCTTCGTTGGCGGAAGCGTAAAGCACAGAGCCGTCGCGGTCGATGATGTACGTCGCGGGAATCGGCAATTCCCAACTATCGTCCCCATTCACGAACGGCAGGTTGACGAAGGCACGTCGATAGACGGCCTTCTGCTCGTCAGGGACGCGGTAAGCTAACCCGAACTGCCGCGCAACCTTGTTGCCCGCATCGGAGAGCAATGGAAAGCGCAATTTGTGCTGGTCGCGCATGAAGAACGACTGCTTCACCGTCTGAGGAGAAATGGCTGCCAGCGTTGCGCCTGCCTGCTCGATTTCCGGTACGACAAGATTCATCGCCTCCACCTGCGCGACGCAGAACGGGCACCAACGCCCGCGGATGAAGCAGAGCACGAGGCGTCCTTTTGCGAGCAGGTCGGTGGACGAGATGTTCTTGTTGTCGTGATCTTGAAGCTCAAACTCCGGAGCCTTAGACCCGACGGGCAGAATGTTCGCAGCAAGGCGCTGCCGCTGTAGTTCAGCAACCGCCCGAGCGTGAATAGCTTGCGTCTCCGCCGGAACGTACTTCGCGATCAGTTCTTTGCGCTCGGCAAAGATGTCGCGCAGTGGGCGAAGGTCAGTGCCGGGGACCGATTCTTCGAGCGACCGCCATTTCATAAGAGCAGTGGCAAGTGGTCAGTGACCAGTGATCAGAACAAGGCACTTGAGTACTGGCCACTGATCACTAGCCACTGACCACTGCTTTCACATTCCTGGCAACTTCATCCCCGCCATCCTGCGCGCGAAGCTGGGTTTCCCCATCTGCTTGAACATCTTTTTCATCTGCGCGTACTGGCGGAGCAGATTGTTCACTTCCTGCACCGTGGTCCCCGAGCCGCGGGAGATGCGTTTGCGGCGGCTGCCGTTGATCACTTCGTGATGATTGCGCTCATGGGTGGTCATCGAGTTGATGATGGCCTCGACGCGGTTGATCTGTTTTTCGTCCACGTTGTCGGCGGCTTTCTGCAGGCCGGAGAACGGTCCGATGCTCGGCATCATGCCGATCAGGCTCTTGATTGAGCCCATTTTCTTCACTTGCCGCAACTGATCGCGGAAATCTTCAAGCGAGAAGCCGTCGCCGGTGAGGGCCTTGGTGGCCATCTCCTGCGCTTTTTTCTTGTCGATCTGCGATTCCGCGCGCTCGATCAGCGAAAGGATGTCGCCCATGCCGAGAATGCGCGACACGATGCGGTCGGGATGAAACGGCTCCAGCGCATCATATTTTTCGCCTACGCCGATAAACTTGATTGGTTGCCCCGTAACCTGCCGGATGGAAAGCGCCGCGCCGCCGCGGGCATCGCCATCCATCTTGGTGAGGATTACGCCGGTGAGCGAAAGCTTCTTGTGGAACTCGTCGGCGGAGCGCACCGCATCCTGTCCGGTCATGGCGTCGGCGACGAACAAAATCTCCGAGGGATTCAGAAGCTTCTTCAGCGACTGCATCTCGTTCATCAGTTCGTCGTCGATGTGCAGACGTCCGGCGGTATCGACAATCAGCACGTCGCACCCGGAAACGATGGCCTCACGGCGCGCTTCTTTTACCAGGCGCTCGACAGCCTGCGTGAGCTGCTCGGGAGTGCTGGCATCGCCGACCGTGCCTTCGTAAATCTGCGCCTTGACGGCCTGCGCCACAACTTTCAACTGCTCGCGCGCAGCCGGACGATACACGTCCACCGAAACCAGCAGCGGACGATGTCCGCCCGCCTTGAACCAGTTCGCGAGCTTGCCCGAAGTGGTAGTCTTGCCGGAGCCTTGCAGTCCGGCCATCAGCACAACCGTGGGCGGCTGTGATGCGAACTTCACGCGCGCCGTGTCTTTGCCGAGAGTCTCGACCAGTTCGTCGCGCACAATCTTTATGACCTGTTCGCCGGGAGAAAGCGCAGTCAGCACTTCCTGGCCCACAGCCTTGGCCTGGATGCGGTCGATCAGCTCTTTGACCACCTTGAAGTTGACATCAGCTTCGAGCAGGGCGAGGCGAATTTCCCGCAGCGCCTCGGCAATGTTTTCCTCGGTCAGCCGAGCCTGGCCGCGAAGGGACTTAAACGCACGTTGTAGTTTTTCCTGAAGATTCTCGAACATATCGAATGATCTATTTTAGCAGTGACTAGCCAACCTTCGGCCGCACCATCTCGAATCGCTGCGTCGTTCGAGTGTATTGAATCCCGCCCATGCGTCCGATCAGGTCCAGCGAATTGCGGTCCAGCTTGCCGTCTTTGAGATGCGCGTCGTTGATGTGGATCGAAACGATCTGGCCGATAACGAGGCTGCTACTGGTCGGTCGCGGCGAGAAGTCGAGAATCTGATGAAGTTTGCACTCAAAGCTGACCGGCGATTCGCCAACTCTCGGGGGACGCACCACCTTCGAGGGCTCCGGCGTGACCTTCGCCAACTCGAATTCGTTCACCGCCGCGTCGTATTCGCCGCTGGTTAGATTCATCGCCTCGGCGAGTTCGTAGGTGACGATGTTCACCACGAACTCCCCGGTCTCACGAACATTCCGCAACGTGTCCTTGGCTTCGCCGTGGCCACGTTCCGCGTGCTTGGGCTGCCGCAGTCCGGGCGCAAACGCCAGCAGCGGAGGATCGACGCACACTGCATTAAAAAAAGAAAACGGCGCGAGATTGAGGTACCCCGTTGCGCTTATCGTCGACACCCAGGCAATCGGCCGCGGTGCCACCGAATTGAGCAGGATGCCGTAAAGCTCGCTGTGCGAGAGGTCTGACGGGCTCACGATCATGCCGTCAAGTATAACTTTTGGCGGGTATTCACTTCCCGGGAGCAAATACTTCTTTCGCAGCGATAATCGTGTTGCAGTGAATCGTCACGGTATCTTCCACGTTCTTCGCGTAGCCGCCGGCGTAGGTCACCATCACCGGGATGTTCCGCGCGCGCGCTACGCGGAAGACCAGTTCGTCTCGCTTCTTCAGGCCTTCAATCGTCAGAGAAAGCCCGCCCAGTTGGTCTTCGCGGTACGGGTCGGCGCCGGCGATGTAGCACAGCAGATCGGGCTCGAACTGCCGCAGCCCGGAGCTGAGCGCGTTGTCGAGCCAGGCCAGGTAGTCGTCGTCGCCGACGCCATCGGGCAGGTCCACATCGATCGATGACGGCGGCCTCCACGCCGGATAGTTGTTGTGCTGATGCAACGAAATCGTGAAGACATCCCCGGCGTCGGATCCGCACATTTTGCCCACAGGCGCGGAACTCCGAGACGCCGAACTTGGAGACAACGAGTTCGGCGTCCCCGGTCCCGCCGAGGGCAGCGGATCACCTGCCGCTCGCCCTGCGGCAAAAATCGCCGCCGTGCCGTTGCCCTGGTGCACATCGCAATCGACCGTCATCGCGGTGCGAATCTTGCGGTCGCGCTGCAGCCTCCGGATCGCAACCGCGACATCATGAATCATGCAGAAACCTTCGCCGTGGTCAGGAAAGGCATGATGAAATCCCCCGCCAATACTGATGCCGACATCGTCGCTCAGAGCCTGCCGCGCCGCCAGAATCGATCCTCCGGCCGCCAGCCAGAACGCATCCACCAGTTCGCGCGAGTAGGGAATCTCCATTTCCATCTCTTCGCGCGGACTGAGGGTGCCGGTCTTGAGCTTCTGCACGTACTCCTTGGTGTGAACCAGCAGAATGTCCTGATCGGCCGCCGGTTCAGGTTCGAGAAAGTCGTTTGCCTCAGCGGCGCCGGTCGCCAGCAGACGTTCGCGAATGAGCCGGTATTTCTGCGCAGGGAAGACGTGCCCGCCGATCGGCAGGTAGTAGGCGTCGCTGTAGATGAGTTTGAAAGGAAGCATGGGAGCATTCGGAGAATGGCAATTGGCATTTAGCGATTAGCAATGCCAAAGCGCGGGAGCTAACTGCCAATTGCTAATTGCTGACTCCGTCACCGTTTTTTCGCCGGCTGCACCGCAGGCACCACCATCGGCCTTCTCACCGGCACGATCGCGCCCTTCGACGGATCAGCCGCCGCATGGGCGCGGACCAGCACTTCCTGCTGGATGTACTGCACGAACTCCTGGATCTGGCGCTGCATCTCTTCCATGCGCTCCCGCATTTGCAGGATGATCGCCATGCCGCTGATGTTCACGCCCAGATCACGCGCCAGTGACAGAATGAACTCCAGCCGCTGCAAGTCTTCGTCCGTGTAAAGCCGAGTGTTGCCCTCGGTGCGCGACGGCTTGAGCAATCCCTCGCGCTCATAAAGCCGCAGCGTCTGGGGATGAATGCCATACATCTCGGCCACCGCCGAGATCATGTACGCGCCTTTGGATTTACGCTTCATCGGGACATCGGACTGGTACTCTTGCCGTCACCAATTTACAACAAAAACACGTCAGCCACGGATGATCACAGATTCCCAAGGATCAAGAAAGATAAATCCGTGGGAAATCCGTAAAAATCCGCGGCTGAGAATTTCTCAGGACGCAGGTTCGGTCTTCGCATGTGACGAGACCGTCCAACCTTGCGGCTTTAACAAATGATTGACGAAGTATGCCACGAAGCCCGCCGCGATCAGAATCATGCCGAAGGCAAACGAACTCATCCCCCAAATGTACTCGTGCTCGCTGCGCATAACCGCGAAAACTAGCAGGAGCGCCGGAGGAATGCCGATTGCGATTGCCCCGAACCAGCCGCCCGGCACCCGGAATGGCCGGGGCAACTCCGGTTCACGGAACCGCAGCACCGCCAGCGCCACAAATTCCAACACCAGGCTGGTGCCGTAAAGAAGAATGTCGATGGTCACCAGCCGTGCAAAGCCCAGCCCGAGACACATGGCCCAGCAAAGCGCCAGCGCAACGATCGCAACCCAGGGCGCGCGCGACTTCTTTTGGAGCTTGGCGAAGATGCCGGGCAGCATGCCGTCCTGCGCCATGGCCAGCGGCAGACGCGAGTAGCTCATGACCAGCGCATTGAACATGCCAAAGGCGCTGATCACGCCGCCTAGAACCACACCGATGCGCAACAGCGGTCCACCCAGCAAGCCGGCGATGTCCGCCCATGATCCCGTTTCCCACGCCGTCGGCGTCAGCCCTGTCATCCACATGGCGGCGAAGGGAAGCACGTAGCTAAAAGCCACGATCACTACCGCAACCAGCATCGCCCGCGGGTAAGTCCGCTGCGGCTTCTCGACTTCAGTCGCGATGGTAGAGGCGTTGTCCCAACCCATGTAGTTCCACATGCAGATCAAGAGGCCGCCAAGAATGTCGACGGAGGAAGTGGTCGGCCGGGTCACGGCGTTCGCTAGAGCGCCAATCTTAAACGGGGCGATCAGAACGATCGCCACAAACGGCGCCGTCAGAGCGAAGAACAACCACAAAGATGTCAGCGAAACAACTTTCACACCGGCAATATTCAACGCCGCGCACGCAATCACCACCGCCAGCGCAACCCACCATCCGCGATTTCCCTGTTGGAAATACGGGAACATGCGGGTCAGGTAGGCCACGAACAGCGTGGGATAAATCGCCATATCGAAAATGGAGGCGACCAGTGAGAGCCAGGCTTCCTGAAATCCCCAAAAGTTTCCCATGGCGCGGCGCACCCAGGCGTAGTAGCCGCCTTCGTAGGGCAGCGCGCTCGAGAGTTCGCCAATCATGAAAGCCGTAGGCAGGCTCCAGAGCAGCGGGGTGAGCAGCAATATAAGGATGGCGCGTCCATACCCGGCGCCATGCACAATCTCTTCCGTGCCATAGGTTCCGCCCGACACCATAAAGAAGGTGGCGGCCACCAGAGGCCAGAGGGTCAGGCGGACGAATTTCTTTGGGACGATCGGGTTTGGGGCGATCCGGTTCCGGTTGGGTGCGGCGGTGAGAGGCAGGGGATTCTCTGTTTGATGACGCGGGGCGCTAGCTGTTGCCAATTTCGATGGCTTCCTCCTCAAGCGACTCACTCTCAGCTACTCCGCAGCGGGCTGGTCTTCTTTCGAGATCGTCTTTCGAAAGCGTGCTCGAGCTTTCTGGTTTGGTTAGATTCCAGAAATCACGCTGGAGTTAGTTCGCATTCATGAGATTACGGGAATTTTCCACAGATGCAAGAAAAATGTGGATTTTTTCTTGAAAAGTTTTGTCAGGGAGACCAGCGACGGAGGTAATGCAGTACCGAGTGCCGAGCTAAAACTAGCGACGGATTCTGGCTCGCAACTAGGTACTGGGTACTCGCTACTGTTTCAAGCTTTCTTCCACAACTCTTCCCGAGGATCTTCAGGGTTAAGCTTGGCCAACTCCTTCAGCAGTTCTTTGGTCCGTTCATCCCGAGGCATGGGCACAGTCACCGTAATCTCAACGATCTCATCTCCACGCACGCCCTCTTTCGTAGCCGAAGGCACGCCCTTCTCGCGCAGGCGCAGTTTCTGTCCCGACTGAGTTCCAGGAGGAATCTTCAACAAAGCCCGCCCATCGATGGTCGGCACCTCGATCTTCGCGCCCAGAGCGGCTTCCGCGACCGTGACGGGAACAGTAAGGTAAATATCGTCTCCGTCGCGCCGGAAAACCGGATGCTCGCCAATCCGGATGATCGCATACAAATCGCCCGCCGGGCCGCCATGAGCCCCGGCATTACCCTTGCCCGCCAGCCGGATGCGCTGCCCGTCGCGCGTCCCCGCCTTGATGCGCACCTCGAGCGGCTCAGTGCGGCTGACCGTACCCTCACCGTGGCAAGTGGGACAGGTGGTAATATTTTTGCCCGTCCCCTGGCAGTTCGGGCACGGCACGTTGAACTTCATGCGCCCACCGGTTTGCGTGACCTGCCCCGTGCCGTCGCACTCCGAACACTTTCCCGGAGCCTCGATGTAACCTTCTCCGTGGCAAGTCGGGCAAACATCCTGCCGCGTGATGTTGAGCCGCATCACGCCGCCGCGGATCGCCGTCCAGAACGGCACGTTGACCTGATATTCAAGGTCAGCGCCGGCTTCGGGGCCGGTCTCAGCCGGCGCAGCACCGCGCCCGCCGCCGAAGATTCCGGAGAAGATATCGCGGAACCCTCCGCCACCGCCTGTTCGCCGGCTTCGACCCGCGCTGTCGGCCAAGTCCGAAAAATCGAACCCGCTGAAGTCGAAGGGAACGCCCTGTCCGCCAGCTTGCCCCGATCCTCCGCCAGGAAATCCTCCCGGCGAGCCTCCGCCCGCACCGCCGCCCGCTTTCGCATAGGCCTCTGCGGTTGCCGGATCAATGTTGTCGGAGTAGAACCCGACCTGGTCATAGATCTTGCGCTTCTTCGGATCGCTGAGAACCTCGTTCGCCTCAGAGAGCGCCTTAAACTTCTCTTCCGCCGACTTGTCCCCAGGATTTACGTCAGGATGGTATTTCCGCGCCAGCTTACGAAACGCCTTGCGAATCTCATCCGCCGAAGCGGACTTCTTCACGCCCAGTATCTCGTAATAATCTTTCTTGGAGGTGGTAGCCATCTAAGGTGTGCGTTTGTACTGCTGCTGCATCCTACCCGAAATTTGTCATCCTGAGCGGAGTGATTTGGTGAGCGAAGCGAACCAGCTCGCGCAGTCGAAGGATCCCATGCCCCTTAATCGCAGCACGGACGCATCGGGGAGTTCGCGCCGCGGACTCAGCATCTTGAGAACTCCTTGAAAGGTCTTTCTCACCGCTAGCTTGCAAGGGCTCCTTCGACTCCCTGGACGCTTCGCTTCGCGAGGCGTCCACTCCGCTCAGGATGACAGTCTTAGTTCGGCATCCTCTGCTTCTCTTCTTGTAACACGACCAGCGGTCTGCCCTCGGCAGCGTCCTCGTAAACCGGGATCGACACCGCTCCGTCTGGCGTAGAAACAAAAAACAGCCATCGCCGGTCGTCCTCGGCAAGACTCAGAAAATAAGTCTGGTCATTCACCTGAAAATCCATTTCAATCTCCCCAAATCCTAAACAAGGCTAACCGCACAAACAGGATGACGCGGGCAAAAAGCCCGCGCCACCCGATTCAAGCTAGAAGCTAGGAGCTAGAAGCTGTCTTACTTCTTGTCCTCCACGTCCACGTACTCAGCGTCGATCACGCCTTCATCTTTCTTCTGACCGCCGCCGTTCGCTCCCGGAGCCGCTCCGTCCGTCGGAGCCGCCCCACCCGCCGCCGGAGCCTTCGCCTGTGCCGACTTATACATCTCTTCGGCCAGCTTGTGCGAAGCCGTGGTCAGCGTCTCGCGGGCCTTGTCCATCTGGGCCTTGTCATTCGATTCCAGCGCCTTCTTGGCATCGGCCACGGCGTTCTCCACGTCTCCACGCTCCGAGCCGGAGATCTTGTCCCCGTTCTCGCGCAGCATTTTCTCGACGTTGTATACCATGCTGTCGAGCTGGTTCTTGGCTTCGATCGCCTCGCGCTGCGCCTTATCCTCGGCCGCATGCGAATCCGCTTCCTTGGCCATGCGCTCGACTTCTTCCTTCGACAACCCGGAAGACGACGTAATCGTGATCTTCTGGTCCTTCTGCGTGGCCGTATCTTTCGCAGTCACGTTCAGGATGCCGTTGGCGTCAATGTCGAACGTCACTTCAATCTGCGGCACGCCTCGCGGAGCCGTCGGAATTCCGGTCAAGTGGAACTTGCCCAGAGTCCGGTTCTGCGCCGCCAGCGGACGCTCGCCCTGCAGCACATGCACCTCAACCGAGGTCTGATTGTCCGCCGCGGTCGAGAACGTCTCCGTCTTCTTAGTCGGAATCGTCGTGTTCCGCGGGATCATCGGCGTTGCCACGCCGCCCAGCGTCTCAATCGCCAGCGACAGCGGAGTCACGTCCAGCAGCAGCAGGTCTTTCACCTCGCCGCCCAGTACGCCACCCTGAATCGCCGCGCCGATTGCCACGACTTCGTCAGGATTCACTCCCTTGTGGCCTTCCTTGCCGAACAGCTCTTTCACCAGCGCCTGAATCCGCGGCATGCGCGTCTGTCCGCCGACCAGCACCACTTCATTGATCTTGCTGGCGTCCACGCCTGCATCTTTCATGCACTGCTTGCAAGGACCCACCGACCGCTGAATGATGTCTTCCACCATCGACTCGAGCTTCGCTCGCGTCAGCTTCTTCACCAGATGCTTCGGCCCGCCCGCATCCGCCGTGATAAATGGCAGATTGATCTCGGTCTCCATCGTGGTCGAAAGCTCAATCTTCGCCCGCTCGGCCGCATCGCGCAGCCGCTGCAAAGCCATTTCGTTGCCTTTGCCGCGCAGGTCGAGCCCTTCGTCCTTCTTGAACTCGTCAATCAGCCAATCCACCAACCGCTGATCGATGTTGTCGCCGCCGAGGTGCGTGTCGCCATTCGTGGCCTTCACCTCGATGACGCCCTCGCCCACTTCCAGTATCGAAATGTCGAAAGTTCCGCCGCCAAAGTCGTACACGGCGATCGTCTCGTCCTTGGTCTTGTCGAGCCCATACGCCAGCGCCGCCGCCGTAGGCTCGTTGATAATGCGCTTCACATCAAGCCCGGCAATCTGCCCGGCATCTTTCGTGGCCTGCCGCTGCGCATCGTTAAAGTAAGCCGGCACGGTAATCACCGCCTCGGTCACTTTCTCGCCCAGGTAGTCTTCCGCCGCCTTCTTCAGCTTCTGCAAAATCAAAGCTGAAACCTGCGGAGGCGTGTACTCCTTGCCCTGTGCCAGCACCGCCACGTGGTCGCCCGACTTCACGACCTTATACGGGACCATCTTGATCTCTTCCTGCACCTCATCGAAGCGCCGCCCCATAAAGCGCTTGATCGAATAAATCGTGTTCTCCGGATTGGTGATCGCCTGCCGCTTCGCGACCTGCCCCACCAACCGCTCTCCAGTCTTGGTAAACCCAACCACGGAAGGCGTAGTCCGCCCTCCTTCTTCATTAGGGATAACTTTGGGCTCGCCGCCCTCCATCACCGCCACGCAAGAATTGGTGGTTCCAAGGTCAATCCCAATAATCTTAGCCATAAATAGTCTCCTCTACCTTACCTGTGAATCAAATAAGTGATTTGTAATCAATGCGCTTATGATTGCCAAGGCCCCCATCCTAAGACCTGAGTGGAGCGTTGTCAAGGTTTAGATGCGATTGGAAGGAAGGAAGTTGCGAAGATCTGACTTCGCCGCGGGTGAGGCAGGCGAGTCTCCGGAGAGCGGGAAACTATGTGCATGTGATGGCCACTTTGAGCTATGGCAAATCGCTGAATAGTGGCGTAAGCTGTGCCGGGCGTTAGTTCGAACTAAGCTGGAGCCCGAGAAGAGTGAGCGTCCAAAACGTCGCAACCGGAAATATCGGCGCACATTTCGCGAGCCCTTTTACCGACTATGGGTTTGGCAAGAGTGGCGGGCACTTAATACCGAGCCTGGCGTACGTGCGCCCGGAGCCCTCTGAAGGGCTCCACGTGGTAGTTGGAACGGACGCAGTGTCAGCCGCCGAGCGGCACCCGATCCGCAAGGCCGAGGTTGTCTACGGGAACCTTAAGTCCCTCTTCAAAAGCGACCTGATCCTCGACGAGAAAGACCCCCGTTGGCAATATAAGTTCGATAGGAATCTCGGATTCGGCGAGGCGACCGCCTTTTCGGTCTCCAAGGAGTTCATTCAAGGCGTTCTGAGAAATCTCAACGGGTTCGATTTACCGGAAGCTAAAAAGTCAGTGCAGTTCTACCTAGGCAAGCCAGCCTACGACTCCCTCGCAGCCGAAAGAAGATACGAAAAGAGGCTTAAGAGGATATTCGCGGAGCTGGGATTTGAAAAGCCGCCGATACTCGTGTACGAACCGTACGCCGTCTACTACTTTTGCCGCTTTCTTCTTGAGAAGCCCTTTGTGCGCGAGTCTTCCCCGAGAGCGAGCCGCGTCTTGGTAGTTGATCACGGCGGCGGAACGATAAACAGCTGCGTTGTCGAAATCGACAGAGAGGGGGAGATCAAGACCGCCAGACCGAAAGGAGCCCAGGCTCGCGCCGGGGGAGGCAGCCTAGTCGACCAATATCTGCTTCGAAAGAAGATACGCGAAGCCCAATTCAGCGAAGAAGTGCGCGCGAAGATTCTGGACAAAGAGCGGCTTATCTTCCCGCGGCGGCATGAATGCCTGATGGAAATCGAAAAGGCGAAGATTGCCTTGACAGAATCTGGGGCATCTGTCTCCACTTCGATGCAACTGAGACTCGGGTTGCAAGCCGCCCCGGATCCCTGGCACATAACACTTACTGCAGGCGAGATCGAGGAGGCGTTCTCATACGTTTGGAACCAGCATTGTAAGACCTGCATCTCCGCTACTCTGGGTACGGACGACGCAAACAAAATTGACTATGTGATCTTAGCCGGCGGTAGCTGCAGGCTGCGCCTGCACAAGAAATACATAGAGCGAGATTTCGGAGAATTTCTAAACCAGGGCCAGACCGAGTTTTTCGATGTCGGCGATGCGGACAAGCCGCTGGCGCTAGGGCTGTGCTTCCAAGGGTATATCGAGCTAGGGAAGCAGGCCCCCAGCCTAGATTCCTCCAACGTCTCCCAAAGACCACAACAAGAAAACCTTTCAGACTACATCGCGCGGGATATTTTTGTGGCCCTTCGAGACGAGGACACCGACGACGCAAGCACGGAAGCGGTACTGGTCGCGGCAGGAAGCGCAAAGGAAGACATTTGGAAGAGGGGAAGCTCGGTAGGGTTGAGGACCAGGAAAAAACTGCGGAAAGCATTCCGGTTTGCGGTGGCCTCAAACAAGGAAGCCCTCTCGCCCAAAATTGATGGCAACGAGTTTCACCTGGTACAGGTTAGACACAAGATGCTCGATAAGCTCGAGAGGCACATAAAGGTCGAACTGGAGGTGAACGACGAGGGAGTCTGCCATCCCCGGTTTCGTCTAGCTCCCCATAAGCATCCCAGCTACTTCGAGCCAGACAAGCAGAGCTTTCATATTGTTGTACCCGATTTGGCCCGGGGAAGACGCGAATGCATCCCGCTCACGACTACACACGACAGATCGGTGTTTGCATTCGACTTCGGTACGTGCGTCAGTCGCGTGTCGAGCCTGTCCTCGGCTGCGATGAAGCGTGCGCTCGACCGTGGAGTGCCTATTATTACAGGCGTAGGAAAGGTTGAGTATGCTCGCGAATACCTCGAGGTGCGTGCCCCTGTCATCGACTTTCCGAGCAGCGAAGATGCAAAGATCTTGGGCCGGCTGGACCAAATCGATCCCTCAATCGCCGCCAGTTTTCGGCAATTCCTAGCGGACATTCGAACCGGATCGAGACTCTCCTATAAAGGCACTGCCTGCGAGCTTCGTGCGGTTATCGAGCTCCTGCTTGATAACCTCGCCCCGGAGGAGGAAGTTGGCGCTCGGTATAAGACCGATCCTCAGACGGGACGCGTACCCTATGCCAACCGAGCCCGGTACATTCTCGAGCAAAAACGTGGCAAGGAGATACAGGACGTGAAAAAGCGCGCGGACGCAGTGCTGAGGATCGACGAATCTGTCGGATCAATCCTAAGGGGCGTACACAGAAGCACTAGCGCGGTGGTTCACGTTGGGGCAGCGGATGAACTGCAGGAGTTACACCGTCTTCACAGTTACTTCCGGGCCCTTGCAAACGATTTACTGTTCTAGGCAAGTGCCCCACTTCTCGCCTCTTTTGCGAGAAGTGGGCCCGATCACTCAGCTCAAGCTCCTACTTCGCCGGAATCAGATCGAACTTCCCCGACCCTTCCTCATAGAACAGCGCGCCTTCTTTCTTGTCGCCGCCGCTCCAGTGTTTGTGCCCGCCGGGGACGCGCAGAAAATCGCCGGGACCGACGCGCTTCTCGCCGGCGTCATCTTTGTACAGATACGCCCCCTTCAGCACAACGATCCACGTGTCATTCGTATGGGTGTGCATACCGTTGTCCTGTCCGGGCTCGAACTTTGTGAAGGTGGCGTGCGCGCCCTTATCGGAATCGCCCCAGACCGCCGCCGCCCATACGCCCTTGCTGAGCGGCTTGTAGTCGGCCTTGGCGGAAGAAACAAAGATCACCTTATCCGCGCTTTTCTGTCCCTGGACCCGTCCCAGCGACCACGCACCCATGATCATCACTGCCACTGCAACCACGAAAAGAGATCGCCTCATTTCACTTCTCCTTTTGCCGCACTTTTGGATTTCACCCAAGACGCAGGCATTCTACACGACCGGGCGGAGCCTCGCGTATTACCCTGTGTTCCTCTGCGTCCTCTGTGTTAAAGATTTCTTCCATTCACTCCACACGCTCATACCTCTGATTACCCAGATGTCTCCACCGGACCCCGTCCGCATCCCGAAACACGCCAAGCGGCTTATCCCTTTCTGGATCAGACCCGATGCGCAGCACGTTGCCGTCGGGGTCCTCGACCTGCATCTCCAGCGCCCACTCGAAATTCTCGGGCGGGTTCCGGATCTTTGCGCCGGACGCTACATACTGACTGTGCAATGCACGAACATCCTGCACGCCGAGCCATACCCACATGCGCGGCTGGCTCTGCTTGTCATTAGTGAGGAAGATGGAGCACTTATCGCGCGCGACGCAGGCAAACGAGTCGCTCGCCCGCCATCGCAACTCGAAGCCCAGAGCATTCACGTAGTAGGCGATGCTCGCGTCAACGTCCTTAACGCGAAAGACCGGCACCGCTGAACCAAAGCTGTTCGTAAAGGATTCCGTCACAAGGCCCTCCTAGATAAAGGAAGTCAGGATGAACCGAGAACACTGACCACTGATCACTGACCACTAGCCACTGCTACTCAATCTCCGGCCGCCAGATCGGCTCGCCGCCAAGCGAGTGATAAAAGCCCCAGCCCGCAAGCGCCACCACGCTCAACAGCGCCAGGGTCGACGCCGGCATATACCACGCGGAAAAGTCAGTGGAAAAAGGCACGTTGGCCAGGAGGTTGATGGTGAACACCGCGCAAGCCAGAGGCACAAACCCGAAGCGCAGAACGATCAGCACCGCAATGGCATAGACCAGAATCTGTGCCGGGATCTCCACCGCCATGTAAGTGCTGCTCAACCCGCGCGGCAACGCGAAGATCGCAACCAGCACAATGGCCGCGATCCACTCTTTGCGCAGCAGAACCTTCAGGCCAAACAGCAGAAAGAAAAAAACCAGCGTGGTCTGGATCGACTGCGGCCATTGGTGCAACCATGCGCCCAGCGCTTCACGTCCGCCCATCAGGGCGTCGGTTGAAAACAGCACAGGCGCAGCGCCCATGCGCATCATGGGGATGTAGCGAATCTGGAAGATGAGAACCCAGACGACTCCCAGAAGCACGCCGAAAAGAATGTCGCGCCCGACCAGCGGGTCGCGGCCATGTCCCGAGATCAACCGACTCCAGGAGATCATGGTCGTCGGCCAGTGCCGCCGCACCCACGGTTCCACCGCAAGGTATAGCATCCAGACAATGCCCGCAGTGAACAATGAAGTGCTGACCGCGAGGATAAAAAGTCCCAGAGTATCGCTGATCGTCGCAAAGTGGCAGCGGCACAACCACAAGCTCATCTCAAGCAGAAACATCACCATAGCCAGGCGCAGCGCGCCTGCGCGGTCGCCACGTCCCTGGCGGTAGTTTCTGCGTGCCAGAAAAACAGAGCCCGCGAGCAGCGCACAGAACACCACGAATTGGATAATGCTGTTGGCCCTTTCGCCTACGGATTTTTTCTCCGTGCTTTTTACCCGCTCAGGTTTGGTCCAGTCGCCGATGAGAGAGAAGAAGACAGGCTTGCCTTGAAATGCCGCCGCCTCGACGCGCATTGGACGGGTCGTTCCGGGCCAGCTTCCGGTCCATGCCATGCGCACGTCGGAAGCAGCCAGCGAATTCCAGACGGGTTGCGCCGGCTGTAATTTCGAAGGATCCAGGCCGGCCGCGTTGAAGAGAATATTCCAGTCGAAGGGCGCAGCCGGCGCGGCGACAGATTCTTTCTTCTCGTCTTCTTTACTCTGCTGAAGTTTTTGCGGCGGAATTGCCTGGAAGTAAGTCAATCTTCCTTGAGGATCGAGCTCAAGGTTGATCATGCCCGAGAGCACGGTCGGCGGATCGCTTTTCGTAACAATCCCCGGCGTCATAGTGTTCTCGTGGAAATCGCTCGACACCAGACCGTCGGGACTCTGCCGGTACCAGAATTGCAGCAGGGATGGACGCGCAGCGAGCACCGCATCCCAGTGCGGGGGCTTGTCATTTTTCTCGACGTAGTCCTGAAAGTCTCCGTCGTCGTGGAAGCCGAAAGCGCTGTCGGCGGGGCGCCCGCCGTAGCCGAGGCGCGCAATAATTTCGTGTGACTTCTGGGTCAGAACTTCCGGAGTCTGCTCCAGCCCCATCTTCTCCAGAGCGCTGTAGTGAATTGCAAAATAAATGACGACCGCGAGGCCGAGCAAAACTGCCGCCAGACAAATCACGGCGCTTCGCGGACGCAGCCCGGCCGATTCGCCCGACGCAGCCACCAACTGCGGCGAAGGAGTTTCACCCGCCGCAATCGCTGCCGCTAGCGGATCTCCACCGGGCAGAGCAGCGGCCACGCTGAAAACATTTGCCGGACGCGCCGATGGTTCGTTCTCCAGACAGCGAAGGATCACACGCTCAATGATCGGATTCAGATCCTTGACCACCGATGAAGGCCGGCTTGGCGCGCTGCCGCTGCCCGCGCGATCGGCTGGCTTCTCGGAGAAGGCGCGCTTGCCGGTAAACACTTCGTACAACACGAGACCGAGCGAATAGATGTCACTCCGAGTGCTGACTTCTTTGCCCGCCAGTTGTTCAGGCGCCATGTAGGCCGGAGTTCCGCTGCGCACTTCTGCGCCGTGAATCTGATCGGCGATTCCAGCCAAGCCAAAGTCAGTGATCACCACCTGCCCTCGTCCGTCGAGCATGATGTTTGCCGGCTTCAGGTCGCGATGAAGCACGCCTTTGGTGTGAGCAGCGGCGAGTCCGGCGCAGAGCTGGCGGGCGATGTCGAGCGCTTTATCTTCAGGCAGGCGACCGATGCGCCGCAGCAGCGATGCCAGGTCTTCTCCATCGACATACTCCATGGTGAAGAAAGTGTGGCCCTCGATGTCTCCCACGTCATAGACGCGGCAAACGTTGGGATGAGAGACGCGGCGCGCAATGCGCACTTCATTCTTGAAGCGCTCAAGCAGCGCCTGATCGCGCGCGGCTTCGTCGGGCAGAAATTTTAGAGCCACGGGCTGGCCGAGCGTGAGATCGTCGGCGCGATACACCTCACCCATGCCGCCTTTTCCAAGCAGAGCAATGATGCGGTAGCGGCCGGCGATGAGGCGGCCGGGAAGAAAGCGGCCTTCGCTCTGATAGTCGGCAGAACTGCTGGGCCGGGACGAGGAAGCGGACGCGGGTCGCGGCGGCAGCGGCGAAGTTGCAGTGCCGAAGTCGAGCGTGGCAACGTCGCTGGAATTCGAGGGCGCGCCGCAGGCCGAACAGAAGCGTCCGGTGGCCGGAACGTCGGTACCGCAAGATGAACACGAGGGCATGAATTTTTCCCGATACAGTCTACCGCTTCGGGGCGGGAATGCGCTCTGTGTTCCTACGCGAACAATCGCTTGAATGTTCCAACTGGAACATTCGAACTTTGCAGAAAATTATCGCCGTAAGTTGTTGATTCTTCGTCCGGACTGCTGGGCCGGTCAATGGAATCATAGAGTTAGGCTGTGGAAGAAACGTCTACTTTCGAGGGTATCGGATGTCTACTAAAGTAGACTTGACAAGCTTGGAGTGTACTTTTAATGGTACGCAGTTGGGAGGGAAGCTGCGTTTGAAGGAAAGTCAAAAGCCCCACCCTATCGCAAAGAACGCGATAGGATGGGGCACCCTCGAGATTGGGCCCGCAGTGGCTCTACGACTTCTTTTCCAGCGTGAAGCTGGTTGTGGTGCCGTGCAGCTTGTCTTTGTATTCAGCCTGGATGGATTTGCCATCGGCGGAGACCGTCATGCGGTAGATGCCGACGATTTTGCCGTCCCGCTTGTCGGTCTCTTCAATGGTGTCGTTCCCGATCCGCTTGAGGGTGATCATGGTGTGGCCCGGGTCACCCTGGATCGGATACTCTTTGCCGTCGAATTTGGCGTCGTAACTGTTGCCGTTCAGATCTGACATCTTGAGTCCGTCCGCTGTGCCCTCATATCTGACGGTCAGGCCGTTGCTGGACATATCGAGCTTCTCCTCCCGCCACGATCCAGATATTGCGTGCGAGCCGGGCGGTCCCGAGCTGATGCGTGCGGAAATGACCTCTCCGGTCACGGGCTGGGTGCCGGTGTCATCGGTGAACTTGTCGTTCAGGGTTTTTCCGTCGGTCGAGACAGTGTGAGTGTCGGTCGACACCACCTTTCCATCTTTCTTCCTGATGACCTCGACGGAACTGGCATTTACCACGTGAACGGCAATGGTGTCGTAATAAGGATGCCCGGTGACCTTCTGATCGCTTCCGTCGGCTTTCACTTCAACCTTGGGAACGCAGGTCAGGCATTCATACTTGTTGTTGGTCACCGTGTATTTGTCAGGCTTGGTGGGAAGCTTGGCTGTATCGAGCTTCATCGTCCAGGTTCCGTCGAAGGGAGACTGAGCGAACAGAGTTGCGGAAGCGAGCAGCAACAGCGACAGCAATAATTTTTTCATGGAACACCTCTCAAGCGGATTTGGCAGCCCAGCAGAAAGGGTTCGGCCCGTGATCGGATAGTCAGTGTCGGGCTGTCGATTGGACGGAGAATTGTAGCGCAGCGGCTGGTTCGTTGTCTCTCCGATGGCGCTCGGGGTAGTGTCCTAATTTCGATTTTAGGACACTACCGCGCTCGGCAGTGGATCACTTCGAAAAACATGCTCTCTCAGCGGCTAAAGGCGAATTGATTCGAAGATACCTACGGCGCGGCTGAAGCCGCGCCCTTTCAAAACGAATTCAAATTAGCTTCTCATATTTCCGTTACTGTAAGCCGGGGTACGTCGCCTACAGAAAACACTGTATGGCATCGAAACACAGGCAGAGTACACTCTGCTCGCGGGCCATGCATTCACCTGGAGACCGAGCAAAGATCAAGGCCGAGATCGAGCGGCTACAGAAAGCCCACAGTGAATCCACGGATGGGGGCATTCGGGAAAAGATTGACGCTTGGATCGTCGAACAAAAGCAGAAGCTAGCCTCCGGCGACTATTCACCCTGCCCCATTTGCGGCAAGCCTTGTCCGCCGGAAGAATGCGTCACAGACGTACAAGGCCGCCTCATACACAAAAAGTGTTACCGCGCCTCTAGAATCACGCCGCAATATTAGGACACTCTCTCTCATCTCTTTCGCCGGCGCCTTGGCGTGGGTCGTTTAAGAAGACTTAACCACGAAGCGCACGAAGTTACCTTCATCGTCCAGGTTCCGTCGACAGGAATCTGGGCAAACAGAGTTGCCGGAGCCCTGTTCGTCCTCCTCCCCAACCGAGCCCGAAATAAAAAAGCCCCGGCGAACTGCCGGGGCTTTCCAGCCACTACTCAATCTTACGAGTGGTAGCTTACTTTCCTTTGTAGGTTTGGAGTGAGCCGATACCAGTACAAATGTCCCAGCCGGTAGTGCACTTGGCATTGCCCGTGGTAATGTCGCGAAACTCCGCCTTATACTCGGTGGCGTTTGCGTATTCTTTATAGAGCTGCGTCAGTTCGAGTGCGCTGGTGCTGGCGAAGTGTCCAGCGCTGTTGATCATGCCGGCTAGGCTCGGCGACGAAACACTGGTTCCGCCGACTTGGAGCCATCCGTATCCGCCATCGGCGTCATACATCGCAACGCCGCTGGCCGGGTCTGCGTCGGACGAGATGTCCGGAACTCCCCGCTTGGTCCCGACGATGGTCGAAATGCCGTTCTGGTAGGCCGGCCGCTTAACGTATTGGCTCAGTCCGCCGCCGCCTCCCTCCTCTGCATTGGTGTCCCAGAACGCCTCCGAGGTAAATTTCCCCGCCGTTCGCTTTAGGCTCGTTCCCCCCGCTGCGACGACTGAGGCAGCCACCGCCGGGAAACCAATCTCAAACGTGGTGTCGCCCGTGGAAGCAAAGTAAACGACTCCGGGCGTGCTGAAATAGGTTTTTGCATCGTTTGCCTCGGTGGAGTACTCTCCACCGCTCCAACTATTGGAGACTTCGCCGCCGCCTGCCGCCACTACCAGATTAGCGGCCACGGTTTCCGCCGCGTACAGGTCGGCGTCGCTGTTCGACGCTGCTTCTACCAGGATGATCTGCGCATTGGGGGCCATCGCATGCGCCCACTCAATGTCCAGCGCTTCCTCCAGGGACCAGCCGCCTGGGTCGTTTTGCGGTTTCGTGCCGCTGGCGTATACCTGGGAGAAATTCGCCGACGGAAGGCCGAACTGGGCGGAAAAAGTTGCCAAGTCCGTGGCAGCATCGGGGTTGTCATAGGCATCCACAAGTGCTATCGCTTTTGCTCCGCCCGTGGGTAGCGTAGTAGTAGTCGCGATGGGGCAGCCGGCAACCTGCTTCACGAGTTTGTAAACGCAGGCGATCGAAGCCGGCGTTTCCCATGTGGATCCGAGGGTAGCTGGGTTGATGTTCTCGTAGTATACGAAGTTGGTGTGCATGCGAACGCCGGCATCGCCGGGCTTCGAGATGCTGGAATGCGGCGTGACCAGACTGGGTTGTGCGTCCTGGGCAAAAGCGGGGGCCGCAAAGCTGGCCACCGCCATAAGCGCGGCTCCTAAGCCGAGCGCAGTGAGTCGTAGCTTCATTTAGAAATCTCCTTAGGGGTCTTAACTTGTGAGATTGGTGCGAAAAACAGTGATCTCCTGTTGAATCAGGGAAGCAGGGGACAACAAGATCCCGCCGATTCTCCTCCCTTTTTCCATGAGTGTCAACTGTGAAAATTTCTTCACACTCTTAACTTTCTTCCGCGCCTCCGTCAGGGCGTGGGCAACAGACGCGGGTTCCGGCGGGCCCGGGAAACTTGTCAAGCACAGGCCCGGATCGGATGATCCGGGCCTTTTTTGTGCCTCGAGTGCCAGGCATGGTAGAATGGTAGACTTATGATGGTAGAAGGGTATAAGTGAGCTTAAACATCAAGAACGAGAAAACGCACCGCCGGGTTCGGCAGCTGGCGCGGCTGACCGGAGAGAGCATGACGGCAGCGGTGGACAAGGCGGTCCAAGAGCGTCTGGAGCGTGTGCGCAGTACCAAGAAGGTCGGGTTGGCGGAGCGACTGCTGAAGATCGGGCGGGAGTGCGCCGCTCATATGAAGGAGCCTTACCTTTCTATCGATCATGGGGACATGCTGTACGACGAGAAAGGGCTGCCGAAGTGATCCTGGATTCCTCAGCCGTCGTCGCCATCCTGCGAGCCGAGCCGGAAGCGCCGTTCATGGCGCAGGCCGTGGCCCAAGCCGGACCGTGTGGCATCTCTGCGGTTAGTTACGTAGAGGCCGCCACAGTGATCGATAGCGGCCGAGACCCTGTAGCCAGCCGTCGCTTCGACGATTTTTTCCGCGAAGCGGAGATCATGATTGAGCCAGTGACAGTCAGGCAAGCGGAGATCGCTCGCGAGGCGTATCGCGATTTCGGCAAGGGCCGGCACAGGGCCGGGCTTAATTTCGGCGACTGCTTCGCTTATGCGCTGGCGAAGGAGAAGGGCGAGCCGCTGCTATTCAAGGGCGATGACTTTTGCCACACCGATGTTGAATCGGGCGAGGATGTGAGCGGCTAGAGTTCGTCGTCTTAGGAACACACGCCAACTCCCGCAGGGGCTGAAGCCCGCGTCCTTATGGGCCGCGGACTGCATGGTTCAAGCCGTGCCCTTCCCAAACCGTTTATGAGGCAGCAGCAGGCTGTCCTACTCGACGGTCACAGACTTGGCCAGATTTCTGGGCTGATCTACATCGCATCCTCTTCGCACCGCGATGTGATAGGCCAGCAACTGCAGGGGAACGATTTCGAGAATGGGTGAGAGTTCTTCCGGCGCTGCCGGCACGTAAAGGACGTGGTCGGCGGCTTCTTTGATTTCTTCATCGCCTTCGGTGGCCAGCGCAATTACTACTCCGGAGCGCGCCTTTACTTCCTTCAGATTTGACATTGTCTTCTCGTAGCGCACCATCGAGTCGGGATCGTTTGCGTCCCTTGTAGCTACGACGACCACGGGAAGGTTTTCGTCGATCAGAGCGTTGGGACCGTGCTTCATTTCGCCGGCGGGGTAGCCTTCGGCGTGGATGTAGGAAATTTCTTTGAGCTTGAGTGCGCCTTCGAGGGCGATGGGATAGTGAATGCCGCGGCCGAGGAAGAGAAAATCCTGGGCGCGCTGGAATCTTTTGGCCAGGTCTTCACAGGCTTCGTCGTGAGTGAGGATGGTTTCGAGCTTGCCGGGGATGAGCGTAAGTTCCTGGGCGGACGTGCGGATTTGTTCAGCGGTCATCGCGCTGCGCACCTGCGCGAGATAGAGGGCAAAGAGGTAGAGAGCGGTAAGCTGGCAGGTGAAAGCTTTGGTGGAGGCCACGCCGATCTCGGGGCCGGCATGAGTGTAGATGGTTCCGGCGGCTTCGCGCGTGATCATGGAGCCGACCACGTTGCAGATGGCGAGCGTGTGCGAGCCTTTGGCCTTGGCCTCGCGCTGGGCGGCGATGGTGTCGGCAGTTTCTCCGGACTGGGAAATCACGAGCGTGATGGTGTCGGGGCCGACGATGGGATCGCGATAACGCCATTCGCTCGCGTAATCGACTTCGACCGGGACGCGGCCGAAACTCTCGATCATGAATTTGCCGGCTTGTGCGGCATGCCAACTGGTGCCGCAGGCGACGATGTTGATCTTCTTCGCGGAGCGGAATTCGGCCGCGCTGACTTGCATCTCGTCGAGGAAGATGTGGCCGGTGTCCAGGGAAACGCGTCCCTAACGTGGTGTCGCGGACGGCGCGGGGCTGCTCATAAATTTCCTTGAGCATGAAGTGCTTGAAGCCGCCCTTTTCCGCCATGATGGGGTCCCAGGTCACGTGCTGCACCTGGCGCTGGATGGCCTTTCCGTCGAAATCGGTGAGTTGCACGCCGTCGGCGGTGACCACGGCGAGGTCGCCATCGGCCAGAAAGAAAATGTCACGAGTGTGGTAGAGAATGGCGGGAACGTCGGAAGCCACAAAGTATTCGTCGTTGCCCAGACCGACCACGAGAGGAGGTCCATTGCGGGCGGCCACGATTTTGTTGGGCTCGTCGACGGAGATTACGCCGAGCGCGAAGACTCCGCTGAGTTCCTTCACGGTGCGGCGGACTGCTTCTTCGAGCGTGGGACGATGGCCATTGCCGGTTTTGAAAAGGTGTTTCTCGATCAGGTGAGCGATGACTTCGGTATCGGTTTCTGTCGAGAAGGTGTGGCCCTCTTCGATCAGCTTTTTCTTCAGGCTGAGATAGTTCTCAACAATGCCGTTGTGTACGACGACGATCTTTCCCGTGCAGTCGCGATGAGGATGCGCATTCTCTTCGGTGGGACGTCCATGGGTAGCCCAACGAGTGTGGCCGATGCCGTAGGTGCCGTCGAGCGGCTTAAGACGGATGGCCTCTTCCAGGTTGCGCAGCTTGCCTTCGGCGCGGCGCAGTTGCAGTTTGTCCCCATTGCCGGCCACGGCAATTCCAGCCGAGTCGTAACCGCGGTACTCGAGGCGCCTGAGCCCCTCAACGATGATTGGAACCACTTCCTTCTTACCGACATATCCGACAATGCCACACATGTGGAAACTCCAGAAATTCAGTCTGCGAGGGAGCAGCGAAACTCTTCAATCACGGGGTTGGTCAGCACTTCGCGCGCAATACGCTCAACTTCGGTTTGCGCTTCTTCACGGCTTAACCCGCCATCCAGCGTAAGTTCGAAATACTTTCCCTGGCGGACGTCTTCCAGACCCTTGTAGCCCATCTTCTTAAGCGCACCCTGGATGGTTTTGCCTTGGGGATCGAGAACGCTTTTCTTGAGCGAAACGTAAACGTAAGCTTTCATGGGGATAAGGCAATTATACGGCAGGAGGATTGTGCGCCGAAGGCACTCAGGTAACCGAGGCAGTGTCAGCCCAGTCGAGCGATCTGCCCCTCAATCTCGGCCAGAGCTTGCTCCAGGATTGTACGGTAACGTGGATTCTCGGCCGCGTGGAGCTGCTCTAGAATTCGGCTGCGGGAAAGCCTCAAGCCTTCTTTGCGGGATTCGATTTCTCTTTGTTCGGGCGTCAGACGAAGTTTGGGTTCTTGGGCGGACGAACTGGCGTCGTCCTGCTGAAGTTCGACCGACTTGCTCTCCCACCCGCGAGCCACGCCGAAATTATATTCTTTTGCGCGCAGCTTCGAGCGCGGTTCCGGGAGCTGATGAAAATTGGGGCGGACTCACTGCCGGAGTTGGTGAGGATGGCTGCGAAGACTAGCGATTCCGGTTTTGAGCGGTAGGTTGAAGACTCCAACTTATTAACCTCGGCACAGCCCGGCTGCTAAGATAGATACATCGGCACCCAAGCGCATAGTTAATTTGGCCTCTGTCCGTGCGCCTTCGAGTTATGCGTGAGGGTGCAGCGCGGGTTAGTCCCATCTTGGGAAAGCTTGTTCGGGAAACCGAACACGGGGAGAAAAAAGATTATCCCGACTACTATCTGTGGGTATAATGCCGAGTTACTTTCGCCGAGTGTGCGGTGCGCTTTTGAGGGGGAGCGGCCGCCAGGAGCCCCAGTGAAGTGTGTCCCCCAAGCGCGCCACGCTTAGAATCTGATGCACAGCGCTATGCTGTGTTGCTGGAAATGGCGGATGTAGTGTCCCGGCGCCGGGACCCGGCGGAAGCTCTCCTTGAGTCGGAACCGTTACTGACCACCTATTTCAACGCCTCCAGAGTAGGTCTGGTCATCCTCGATACCAACCTCCGCTTTCTTGCGATCAACCACGCTCTCGCCGAGATGAATGGAATTCCAGCCGAAGCGCACTTGGGAAAGAGTATTCGCGAAGTGCTGGGGGATATCGCTGAACTCCTGGAACCGCAGTATAGGAGGGTATTCGAGACTCGGCAGCCGGTGCTGAACCTGGAAGTCAGTTCCATACTCCCCACCCGGACCGAAGCCGGCCACTGGATTGGCCACTTCATTCCCATCCACGATGCGATGGGTGAGGTTACACAAGTCGGCGGAGTCATAGTCGAAATCACGGAACAAAAGAAACTCGAGGAATCGCTTAAGGGCGTTTCCGAGACGTTGCAGGAGGAGAAGAAGCGGCAGCTGGTGATGATGGAAGTGAGCCGTGCATTGGCAGCAAAGGCGGATGTGCGGCAGGTCTTTCCGCAAGTCTCCGCTTATGTGCGGCGTGTGCTGCGTCAGGAATATGCAGCCCTCGCGGTGCGCGACGAAAAGAGCGGCAAGCTGGTCCGGCAGGCGATGGATTTTCCCCTGCGGATGGGGCCGGCCGATGCCGCTGAAATCAATCCGGCAAAGGATCCGCGAGGCAAAGCTCTGTTGGAACTTGAACCTGTGATTTTCACCAAGAGCGAGATGCAGGGCTATTCTGGTAGCACGACCGACCACTTGCTGGCCGAGGGTTTGCAGTCGCTGTGCTGTGTTCCATTGCTCCGGCCCAAAGGGCCTCTGGGAGTTTTAGTCCTCGGCAGCACCCGAGCCGACGCCTTTAAGACGGACGACCTGACGCTACTGAACCAGGTCGCCGCTCAAGTCGCAATCGCTTTGGAGAACCAGCGGACCGACCGCGAAATCGAACTCCTGCGAGGACGGTTGGAGCAAGACAAGCGCCACTTGGAAGGGGAAGCCCGCCCCCAGCTTCACTTTGAGGAAATCATCGGGGAGAGTCCAGCTCTGCGGCAAATGCTCGATCAAGTGGCGATTGTTGCGGCCAGCGATGCCACCGTTCTCATCCTGGGAGAAACCGGAACTGGCAAAGGGCTGATCGCCCGCTCCATCCATCGCGCGAGCAAGCGCAGGGACCGAAGCTTTATCACTTTGCATTGCGCAGCGATTCCCACTGGGTTGCTCGAAAGTGAATTGTTCGGTCATGAGAAGGGCGCATTCACGGGCGCCGTCAGCCAGAAGATCGGGCGCCTGGAACTGGCGGATAAGGGCACTCTCTTTCTCGATGAGATCGGCGAAATTCCGCTGGAGTTGCAGCCCAAGCTGCTCCGCGTCCTGCAGGACCATGAGTTTGAAAGGCTGGGAGGGACGCGAACGATCAAGGTAGATCTGCGCCTGATCGCCGCCACCAACCGGGATTTGGCGAGGAGCGTGGCCGAAAAGGAGTTTCGCAGCGACCTGTTCTACCGCTTTAATGTGTTTCCCATTCGCACGCCGTCGCTGCGCGAGCGTCGCGAGGATATTCCCCTGCTGGTGCGGTACTTTGTTCTGAAATTCGCCCGCGAGATGGATCGCGGTATCGAAAGCATTCCGAGTGAAACCATGAACGCACTGGTCAATTGGCATTGGCCGGGCAATGTCCGGGAGCTGGAAAACTTCATTGAGCGATCGGTCATTCTCACGGACGGAACGGCCTTGCGAGCGCCGCTGGCCGATCTTCAGGATGAGACTTCCGGTTCCGCAGAACAATCACTCGAAGAAAACGAGCGCGAACTTATCCTTCGTGTGCTGCGAGAGACTGGGGGGATGATCTCAGGGCCCATGGGAGCAGCCTATCGGCTGGGCTTGAAGCGCACGACGTTACAGTCAAAGATGCAACGCCTGGGGATCACCCGCAAAGACTATTCAAGCGGGGGAGCAGAGTAGGACTCGCCTCCATGCATTTCATCCGCATGAATCAAGGCGCAACCATGCGCTTCCGAGTGTGCGGCCGCCTTTTCACCGCGACTCTTAGGTGATCCAAAATTACCCAGCGCACGGAGGGGTTCAAGTGCCGATGTAGCCTCCAGTTGCCGACTAATCGGCATCCTGGCAGTTGGCAAGCTGAGGATACCTGCCGGATAGCCTTTTCTTTCCACGAGTTACACAGATCTGGTTGCTGAACTATTCTGGAACGTCAAGTGCACGGGATTCCTCGATCGGGAACGAAGCCGGGGCGCTTCCCCCGAATGCAGACGGACGAGTTGCACCCTATCGGCAACCGACTCCATCCGGGTCAGGAGTGACCGTGTTAGTCGCCAGGAACTACCAGCCGAGCAATCTAGTTCGTCTGCTGCCAGCGTCCGTCAGAAGTTCAGCCCAGCCCGAAGATATTTCCAGGAGTGGAGCTTGGCGCGGCAGGCCGGGGGGCCGCGTAGACCCATGGGCGGCGATTCCGCCGGAGTTGATGACGGCGCCCGAAAAGCATCGCCATTTGGCGTTCAACGAGGCCAACCCACCGCTTAACGATCTACTGTATTTGTTTGCATGCCAGGTGGAGTGGGAACGGCGCGCCGACCCCAGTGCGGCGTGGGAAGTAATTTCTGCTGCGCGCAGCTCGCATGCCGGCATGCAAGCCCACGCCAGGTCCTTGCTCGAACGTTCGCAGCAGATAGCACCACAATCTCCGAAGGATATTCCCGCAGGCGGGGAAAACCGGGGATGTTCGACAACGGAGGCAAATATGAGAACTCCCTACAATCTTGAAATTATCGAGAGTTGTATGGCCTGCAAAGCGAACCGGGACGGCTTCTTCTGCCATTTTTCTCCGGCCGTGCTGCGGACTGCAGACGAAGGCAGTCACCACACTGTTATGCCCGCCGGCGCTCTGCTGTTCGTGGAAGGTCAGACGCCGCGCGGCGTGTTTATTCTTTGCTCCGGCAAGGTGAAGCTGTACACCACTTCGAAAGAAGGCAAGGTTCTGATTCTGAAACAGGCGGAAGCCGGGGAGGTTTTGGGGCTGAGCGCGGCCATCTCTGGCACGAACTACGAAATGACTGCGGAGACCGCTTTGCCATGCCAGTTGAATTTTATCGGCCGTCACGATTTCATGAACCTGCTGAAAAACCAGAGTGAGGTGGGAGTGCACTCCGCCGTGTCGTTGAGCCGCGAGTTCCAGAGTGCGTATCGCGATATCCATGATCTCGTGCTGGCCCGTTCTTCGTCTGGAAAGCTGGCGCGGCTGCTGTTGTCGTCGTGTGCTCCCCCCAAGCTGCTTGAGTCGGAGGAACTGCACCTGCGGTCCGCCATGACCCACGAAGAGATGGCGCAACGGATCGGCTCCTCGCGCGAGACGGTGACGCGGCTGCTCAGCGATCTAAAGAAGAAGCGGCTGATTCGGCTGGATGGCGCGAACCTGGTAATTCGCAACCGGAGTGGTCTGGAAGCACTGGCAGTGTGATTCTTCCCCCGCCTCGGAGGGCGGTTTCGAAGCTGGAACCGCCCTTCGAGTAGTAGCTGGCAGTTAGTACCGAGTACCTTACCAAGTAGGACCAGCGCGAAGGCTTGTTTCCAGGTACTGGGTACTTGGTACTAGCAACTCACAGCCCGAACAATTCGCGCAGCCGTTTTGTCTGCGCCCGGCTCACCGGAATCTCACTCTGTTTCTTATCGTCCATACGCAACTGGTACGAACTCTTGAACCAGGGCACGACTTCGCGGATGCGATTGATGTTCACCAGGTAGGAGCGATGAGCGCGCCAGAATAAGCCGGCATCCAGGCTGCCAAGTAGTTCTTCTAGAGTGCGGCAGTTCGAATGACCCTCCATGCCCGTAGGACCGGCCGTCACCACCGTGATCACGCCGTCTTCAATGGAGGCATAGCAGATCTCCCGCTGGTCCACCAGAAACATTCGCCCCAAGGCCTTCAGCAGGATTTTCGAAGTTTGAGTTTTCGGCGCCTGCAGCATCCGCACCAAAGTGTCGATCTTATCGGCCGGCAAATTCTCGGCTCCTTGCTGGGCCCGCGCCTTCTGCACCGACAGCGCCACGCGTTTCTTGTCGAAAGGTTTCAGCAGATAATCTACGGCATTGACCTCGAAGGCTTTGACCGCGTACTGATCAAAGGCCGTGGCAAAGACGATCTTGGGTAGAGGAATTTTCTTGTCGAGAAGTTTCTTGATGACGCCGAAGCCGTCGAGTCCGGGCATCTGGACGTCGAGAAAGACGAGATCAGGCGTGTGTTCCTTGATGAGGCTGACGGCCTCGAGACCGTTTTTACCCTGCGCCACCACGTTGACGTCGCCGACGCTTTTGAGCAGGTAGGCGAGTTCATCGCGGGCGAGTTGCTCATCGTCCACGATTACCGCAGAAAGAGGCATCCCATCTCCTGAGAGCGGCTCCTGAACCGGGCTCTTCAAGAAGTATAGTGACCGCGTTTCGCGGCAGTCAACGCGCCCCCATCGCGCCGCCGGGATTCATCGGCGCTGCTGCATCATTCCGCCCATATCCATCTTGGTATAGCCTGCGGGAACCTGAAACAAACTTGCCGGCTGCGGTCCCTCCTGGATGTTACGTAGTTCGCCGCTACCGTTCTTGCCTTCCCATTTGATGGGAAACCGCACTTTCGAATCGAGCCACATTGTGCCAGGTTCCCCTTTAGAATTGGTGCCCTCGTATTTCACGGTGCTGCGGCCGTTCACCGTCTCACTTCCAATCTTGTGGCAGGTGCCGCCCTTGTTATATGACAGCGCGAGCCATTCTGAGCAGGCATTGTCCACATCGCCGCTCCTGAAGAAATGGAACATGCCGCGATTTTCCAGGGCGGTCGCTGGCATTTCCATATACATATGTTGCTTTGACATCAGGATGAGGTAGCTTTGGCTTGAGAAGTCCACAATGACGGCGCCGCCCTGATCACTCATGCCCATCGAATCGAACCGCATTTTGTCTTTACCGAAGTACACCTTGGTCATTCCTTTGTTCGCCTTCTCACTCTGGTTCACAATGTCGGCCGAGAACTCGCTCTGGGCCAATACAAAGCTCGCAGCCAACAGCAATCCGATTAAACAGGAACACCGCCCCAATTTACCCACAGGATTCTCCTTGTAGTTCGGCGCCGATTGCGCCGCAAGATGTGCGCGCTTAAACAGGGTGAGACCGAAAAAGCATAGCAGAAGGCCGTTCTATTTGCCGACTCGAAGGGACAATCAAAGTCACGCCGGACCGGGCAGGCTTACGCCACATTCTCCAGCGCCAGCGCCATTCCCAACCCACCGCTGACGCAGAGAGTAGCCACACCACGCCGTGTGTTGCGCTTCAGCATCTCGTGTAACAACGTGACCGTGATGCGCGTGCCCGTGCAGCCGATCGGATGCCCGATCGCAATCGCTCCGCCGTTCACGTTGAGCCGGTCGCGGTTGAAATTTAGCTCGCGGTCGCAGGCGATCACTTGAGCCGCGAAGGCCTCGTTCAATTCGATCAATCCGAAATCGTGCAGCTTGAGGTTGTGCTTTTCTTCCAGCTTGCGCAGCGCCGGGACAGGCCCAATTCCCATCATGCGCGGATCGACTCCCGCCGAGGTTACGGCCGAAATGCGCGCCAGCGGCTTCAGATTATTCTTCTTCACGAAATTTTCGTTCGCCACAACCACGGCCGCAGCGCCGTCGGTGATGCCCGAAGAATTGCCCGCAGTCACCGTTCCGGTTTTCGAGAATACTGGAGCCAGCTTGCCCAACTTTTCCATGTTCGCATCAGCGAACGGATGTTCGTCGCGGCTGAAGGTAGTCGTGCCTTTCTTGCCTTCAATCGTCACAGGGGCCAGCTCGGCGTCAAACCGTCCAGCCGTAATCGCCCGTCCGGCGCGGGTTTGCGACATCAATGCATATTCGTCCTGCTCTTCGCGCGAAATCTTGTAATGCTCGGCCAGCGCTTCGGCAGTTTCGCCCATCACCATCTTCGCCATCGGACAGAAAAATCCGTCGCGATACATTCCGTCGACCAGTTCCTGATTGCCCAGCCGGTATCCCCAGCGCGCTTCGAGATAGTAGGGAACCCGCGACATGGATTCCGTCCCGCCCGCCAGAATGCAGCTAGAGTCGCCGAGAAGAATGGACTGGTAAGCCAACGCGATCGACTTCAACCCCGAAGCGCAAGCCTTGTTCACCGTAAACGCCGGCACTTCCTGGGGCACGCCGCTGCGAATGGAAATCTGCCGCGCCACATTTGGCCCGCCGCCGGCCTGCCGTGCGTTGCCGAAAATAGTTTCTTCCACCTGCCCGGGCCGGATTCCAGCGCGCTCGATCGCAGCCTCGACAGCCACCACGCCCAAGTCGGCCGCCGTCAGCGACGCGAGCGATCCGCCGAACTTCCCAATCGGCGTACGCACTGCAGAGAGAATGTAGACTGCCTGCAAAGTGTCGCCTCCAAAGCATTTGAGTCTAGCAGGGCGGGGAAGGATGCGGGAGGACGAGAGGGAGGATTGTAGTGGTGCAGTTTGGCCTCTACGCGATTTTGTCATCCTGAGCGTAGCCGTTTTTCAGGCGTAACGAAGGATCTCCCGCTTAACCGGCCCAACGCGTGAGCCAAATTCCACCGCTACGGGGGGATCTAGCGTTCGTTCATCTCGTCGCGGGTGTAGGGGCCGGACGACTTTACGTGTTTCAGGTTTCGCATGAGCGCAGACATTGTGGGAGCTTTCTGGTTGACGCGCAGCATCCACAAACGTTCCTCAGAGCCGTGGCGACCCAATCGCACTTTAGCTTTCCTGCGCATGGCACATTCTATAGCACACGGGGTGCTGCACACTGGGCTGCTAGCTCGTCCTATCGCGGGAATTTCATATCGGGAATCAGCGCTGTTTGTAAACAAATGCACTTGCATGCCTCGCGACCAACACTTACGGTGCCTTCAGGGCCCGTGGGGTAATGGCAGCACATTAACCTGCCCAGTTTAAAGGTGCGGGCTCGACTCCCGCCGGGTCCACCGCTTTCCCGGTTCTGGTAGGGAAAGCTGGCGAGGAGGTTCAGGGCAGGGAACCTCCTCAAGTAATCTTGACTTCAGTATTGCGGTTGCCGATAATCATCTCTGTAACTGGGCAGGTTAATGGCCCCGGGCTGAATATGGCCCGGGGTTTTGTTTTTTATCCGGGTGCTTGCTCTAGGAGGAGTGCCTAAGCCCAGATTTTAGCTTCTGGTCGTATCTTGAAAACCTTCGCTCCAAGTGTTGCGCGAGAAGGTGGACGAAGACTGATGGGGCTGCCCAGATCGCAAACAGCAAGCCAATCGCTCCAATCTGGTGCGCGGGCGTCTGTCCAGGCTTTGTCAATACGCAATAAACAAGCGCTGCCAACGCTACTTCTAGAACGAAAATAAATGCTGAATTTCCGTGCTCCCGCAAGTGACGATAAGTGTCCATGAATTCCTGGCGCCACAGGTTCGTGCGGCTGCGCGTCGTTCTCACTTCCTCATTCTCTTCTTCATCTTCATCTGGCAAGCCTTGCTCAGCCCCAGTCGTGTTCTCAGAAGCACTCTTCTCCTCGGTTTCCTTTACCGCTGGAATTCCCCGTCTATGCGCAAGTGTGTAAGAGTAGAAGTAGGCAGGGCTGACCAAATCGCCATGCCCTTTCGCGCTAAAGCGATAGCGGTCCGACAATACCGCCCAGAGCCTCCCGAGTTGAATGCCGCTCATGATAAAAGCCGCCAAGAAAGCCAATAGGTAGCGGCACTCTGGCGAGATGAGGTGGAGGAAAAAGATGGCCGTCACGAGGGCAGTAGTGACGAGATAACCGTCGAGCGGATGCGCTGGCCATTTACCCTTGTAGAAATCCATTACCCTCGTGGCGTGGAAAACGAGACCGGATACGAAGCTACATAGCAGAAGAGATTTCCATACAGAAACAGTAGTGTGAGGGAACTGGCATCCAGTGCCCTTCCTCCGACCGGTAACGAGAGAAGTGAGCGGAGCCCATCGCCCCGTAGGAGCAAAGCCAATTCACAATGGCTACTCCTGCGACCGATGGCATCAGGTAGCGAGGGAGGTAGTATTCCCACCAGCGAGTCGTTCCAGATTCGTTGCTCATCAAGCTGATCCTCAAGACTAGCGAGGCATTCGACGCAAACCCAAAGGAAGGCAGGAATTATCTCACAATCCCGCCCTTGCCATTCCCCCTAACCTCCGGCATAATAAGTGTTTGTCCAGACCTCGCCGGACTCTTCCGGAACAAGGATATACATCTGTGTTAATGATTCGACTGTCGCGCATGGGTGCGCGCAAACAACCGCATTACCGCATTGTCGTGATTGAGAAGGCGCGCGCGCGCAACGGCCGGCCGGTGGAAGTTGTGGGGACGTACAATCCTCGCACCAACCCCGCCAGCGTGGATTTCAAACGCGATCGCGTGGACTATTGGGTGTCGAAGGGCGCGCAAATGTCAGAGCGGGTGGGCAAGCTCTACTCCAAGCCCCCGGCTGCCCCGGCAATTCCTGCGGCTTAAGCAAAGGCCATGTCCGAAACCACTGGAAACGTGCGCGCTCTCATCGAGCAGATTGCGAAGTGGATGGTCGATGCTCCCGACCAGGTTTTTGTGGACCATCTCGATGACGACGTGATCGAACTGGAAGTCGCTGAGGGGGACGTAGGCAAGGTTATCGGCCGCCAGGGACGCAACGTCCGCGCCCTGCGCACGCTTCTGAATGCGGCAGGAGTGCGGGCTCGCAAGCGCTACGTGCTGGAAGTCATCGACTAGGCGATTCCGTGCAGCAGGGAACCGGACCATTCGCGATCCTGAAACAAGTGCGGACTTCATTACGCTGGCCCGGGTGGTGAAAACGCAGGGCCGCCGCGGCGAAGTTGCGAGCGATGTTCTCAGCGACATCCCCGGACGATTCATCGTAGGGATGAAGTTGTTGGCGCTGCCGCGAGAGTCAAACGCGCACCGGCGCGAACTGGAACTAGAAGACCTGTGGCCGCACAAAGGCCTGCTGGTGCTGAAGTTCGCGGGAGTCGATTCGATTTCCGAGGCGGAAGCTCTGATCGGATGCGAATTGCAGGTGCCGCATAGCCAGCGTTCGCAACTGCAGGCAGGCTGGAATTACGTCAGCGACCTCGTCGGTTGCGTAGTGCTTGACCAGGGTCGCGAGATTGGGCGAATTGAAGACGTTCAGTTTGGAGCAGGCGAAGCGCCGCTGTTGATGGTTCGCGATGCGAAGGCCAGGCTTTTGGAAGTGCCGTTCGCTGAAGCATATCTCGAAGGCGTGGATGTGGAGCGCAAGCAGGTGCGCATGAAGTTGCCCGAAGGCCTGCTGGAAGTGAACGCTCCGCTTACGGCGGAAGAGAAGCAGGAGCAGGCGCAGGGAGCAAAAAAAAAGTCTTGAGCCTCTGTGCGAGCCTGCGGCCTCTGTGGTAAAGGTTTTGAACTGCGATGAAGGCCGATATAGTAACGATCTTTCCGGACTTCTTTCGCGGACCGTTGGAATACGGCATCACCCGCCGGGCCCAGGAAATGGGGCTGGCAACAATTCAAGTCCACGATCTGCGGGAGTTCACCCACGATCGTCACCGCACCGTGGACGACCGGCCTTTCGGCGGCGGCGAAGGCATGGTGCTAAAGCCGGAACCGCTGTTTGAATGTTTGGAAGCGATGGGGCTTACTCCGCGGCAAGATCGCGTCGCGGGACGCGTGAAGCAGTCTGTAGTTCTGCTCTCGGCGCAGGGACAACGGTTTACGCAGAGGATCGCGGCAGAGTTAGCGTTGCTCGACCGCATCGTTTTGCTGTGCGGACGGTACGAAGGCGTGGACGAGCGTGTAGCCGACTTTCTCGCCGATCGTGAACTTTCCATCGGCGATTATGTTCTAAGCGGCGGCGAAATGGCCGCAGCCGTGATTGTGGAAGCGGTGATGCGGTTGCTTCCTGGCGCGTTGGGGAACGAAGCGTCAACCCAGCAGGAGTCATTTACGGTTGGCTTGAAGGTGAAGGACTTGGGCAGTGCGGATTCGACTTGCGGGTCGAACGGATTGCTGGACTATCCGCACTACACGCGGCCTGCGGAGTTTCGCGGGATTACGGTGCCGGAAGCGCTGATCTCCGGCAACCACGAAGAAATCCGCAAGTGGCGCCGTCAGCGGGCATTGGAGAAGACGCTCCGCAACCGTCCGGATTTGCTTGAAGGCGCGGCGTTAAGCGAGGAAGACAACAGGTTTCTGGCCGGGATCAAGAACAATCACGGCTGAGTTTTACGATCGAGAGATCAGATTTCAGAATCGAGATTTCAGAATTCAGAAGGACTAAATCATGTCGAACTTAATCATCGAAAAACTGCTTGCAAAAACTCAACGCACCGACATCCCCGCCTTTCACCCTGGCGATACCGTCCGCGTTCACGTCAAGATCAAAGAAGGCGACAAGGAGCGCTTGCAGGCTTTTGAAGGAGTCGTGATCAAGCGCGACAAGGGGCCGCAAGCCAGCTTCACCGTGCGCAAGATCAGCTTTGGCCAGGGCGTGGAGCGCATCTTCCCCGTCCACTCCAAAGTGATCGACAAAGTCGATCTGCTGCGCTCGTCCAAAGTTCGCCGGGCCAAACTCTATTATCTGCGCGGCCTCAAGGGCAAAGCGGCTCGCCTGCGCGACGTCGAACGCCCGAGCTGAGGATTGGTTCAGGTAGTCTCTACGTGGCGACTGCGCTCAAATGCTCGGTGATGACTTCGAGATCAGCGAAGTCATCGCACTGCGGTTTTTTCAACCGGGTCAACACATAGTCGAGCAAGGGACGGTCGCCCTGCCGAATCTCCTGAAACTCCACGCCTATCGCGCGGTTCCCGGCCGTATATCGAACGTGTCCTCGCAGCGCGACGCTCACGTCGCACATATTCAAGACCAGCCTTAGGCCAGTGCCAGGCGAGGGCAGATCACTCGCACTGATGAGGCAGCCGTATTCGGAGATCTGCTCCAGGCGGCCTTCTCCATGTGAACGGCCGCCGATCTCTGCCAGATTAGCTTCTCCTTCTACTGGGAAGCGCGTTCCTCGTCGCCGGTTCTGATCGGCTCTGCGGAAGGCATTCCTTGTTATTCCATTGGGTCCGAAGGAGACAACCGGCAGATATTGCTCCTCCATCTTTCGCAGCTCTTCTTCCCACGGAATCTTGCTGCCCTCAACGCATTCCACCGTGAACTGCCCGTGCAGCGCGGAGTCCGGGTCGGCGGTCCAGACTACGCGGCACAGCGACCGGCTGCGTCCGCGTTCGATCGTGATCAAATCTCCTACCTTCACATCGCGTGAGCTGCGCAGCCGCGCGCCGCGGGGATGAATGTCATAGGTACAGGCAAACTCCGTCCCGCCGCGCTCGCCGTTCTGCATGTGAATCAGGCGAACCGGCAGGGCGAGGTGAATCAGCTTGTCGATCGGCGTGTCGGCTTGCGCCATATCAGGTTGCGTCTGGGTTCCTTTCTCGCTCACCACTGCTCCTTGCGGACTTGCTTCTGACGAAGCGGGATGTCGCCAACATAGCAGTACATGTCCTAACGGACAATGTACGTTCGTACTCAAAGTAATTGTTACCAAGCGGCGTTACCTTATGGGGGAAGCCAAGGGAGTTTTTCACAGCGTCCTCATCCCCTTCATTATTCGTCTGTCATCCCGAGCGAAGCGAGGGATCTTGGTGTTGGCCTGCGTCGGCATCACAGACGGCGCAGGCAAGAACCAAGATCCCTCGTTTCGCTCGGGATGACAGGTGTGTCTTGCACTATGAAAAAGGTCTTGCTCGCTGCTCCCTCTACTTCCAGAAGGGATTCTTCAGCCCGGCAGGCGCGAGTGCGCTGTTGGTCGTTGCTTCTGCGTCGGAGTCGTCCGAGATTTTCTCGTCCAGCAACCGGGATGAGGGAGGCGCATAGAGTTCTGCTGCGCGGTAGGAAGGCTTCGGGGGACAGGGGTATTCGGGTTTCATGGGGCCACCTCACAGGGTTTATGATTTAGGTTCATTGGAACACTTTGAGATCGTTCTGTAGGCTGCAAAATCTTGATGCGGTGCATCGAAAAATCAGCTAGTGGAGTCCTGCCCGCTGAAGCTTCGGTTTGACTGGCTCGTTTCGATGACTTCACCAAAAACTGCTAGGATGTCCGACGAGTAGACATCCTTAGTAGCGACACTGTTTTACTCGAGGAACACTTTCGTGAAATACCGTAAGCTGGGCCGAACCGAATTCGATGTCAGCGAAGTTGCCTATGGACTATGGGGCATGAGCGGCTGGAGCGGCTCTGATGACCAGCAGTCGCTCGACTCCCTGCAACTCGCCGTCGATTCCAGCTGCAACTTCTTTGACACTGCATGGGCTTACGGCGAAGGCAAGAGCGATGGACTGCTCGGCGAAACCATGGCGCGCAACGCCGGCAAGCGGCTCTACGCCGCGTCGAAAATTCCTCCCGCTAACGACAAGTGGCCCGCGCTGCCGAAATACAAATATCACGACGTGTTTTCGCAGGAGCACGTTATCAAGTACGCCGATTTGATCCGCAAAAAACTGCGCGTGGACTCAATCGACCTGCTGCAGTTCCACGTCTGGGATGACAGTTGGGCGGATGATCCAGAATTTCGCTCGACGGTAGAGAAGCTGAAAGACGGCGGCTGGATTCGCCACTTCGGCCTCAGCCTGAACCGCTGGGAGCCGGAAAACGGCATCAAGGCGCTGCGCACCGGCCTGGTCGAGGTGGTCCAGGTGATCTATAACATCTTCGATCAGGCGCCCGAGGACAAACTTTTTCCCCTCTGCCAGGAACTCAACGTGGGCGTCATCGCGCGCGTGCCGCTCGACGAAGGCAGCCTGGGCGGCAAGTTGACCCTCGAAACCCGCTTCCCCAAGAGCGATTGGCGCTCTGGTTATTTCGGCCCGGAGAATCTGGCGAACACAGTTCGGCGTGTCGATAAGCTCAAGAAAATTTTGCCCACAGGCATGACTCTGCCGGAAATGTCGCTGCGCTTCATCCTGTCTCATCCCGCGGTCGGCACGACGATCGTCGGCATGCGCGACGCGGAGCATGTCCGCCAGAACGTTGCCGCCAGCGACGCCGGCCCGCTCGACGCCGCATTGCTCGCCGAACTGAAAAAGCACCGCTGGGACCGCAAGCCCCAACGCTGGTCGGATTGATCTAACTTCTGGACAACTCTCCAACCTGGGCTAAATAACCTAGATCATTCCTTCCAAGCGTACGTAGCTCGCTTCCATTCCACGTTCCATGCCAGTCGCAAGCATCGCCGCCCGGGTCTGCGCATCCGGCAGCGTCATTCGCATGGTCATCAGCGTTCCTGCGCCGGCAGCTTCAAATCGCGTTTCAATATGGCTGTCCGGCATAGCTTCCGGCATATGCATTCGCTCGATATGTACGATCTTGTTATACGGCTTAAGTTCCACAAGTTCGCCGGTAATATAGAACCCATGGCCTTTGCCGTTCTTCCACTCGTAGCGGAACTTGCCGCCCGGCTTACCCTCATTGATGCATACCGGCATCGTCCATCCTTCCGGACCCAGCAACCACTTCTGGAGTAATTTCGGATCGGTATGAGCGCGGTACACGGCTTCTGGAGGCGCAGCGAAGCGCCTGGTCACAATTACGTGAGTATCTCCCTCGGTCTTCAGCGTCATTTTGCTCATCGCCTTACTCCTTTCTTGTGTCTTTCCATGCCGGCCAGAACTTCGTCGAGCCGGTCGTAGTTTTTCTCCAGGGCTTTGCGCAGCATCGCCAGCCATTGGTCCATCGCTTCAATACCCGCCTTTGCGAGGCGGCGCGGTCGTTTCGTCCCCTCGACTCGTCGAACGATCAGGCCCGCATCTTCCAGCACCTTCAAGTGCTGAGAGATTGCGGGTTGCGTCATCTCGAACGGCTCCGCCAATTCATTGACGGTGGCTTCCCCTTTGGCGAGGCGCGCAAGAATCGCCCGGCGCGTCGGGTCAGCCAAAGCGGAGAAGGCGCCATCCAGATTGTGCATAGGCTATACCTTATATAAGTATTTACTTATTGTCAAGAGAAATGATCATCGCGTTCGCAGCCGACTTCTTCGTCCTACGACCGCTGGTAGTAGCTAGCGCACCGAGTCTAGTCTCGCTTCTGCCCAGAACATGAAACGGAATTCCTGCAAGACCTCACTCGTCCTATTCCTATTCGCCGTCCTGCTCGCGGCCAGCCTCCATGCCCAAAACCCGCGCGGATCGCTGCGCGGCACAGTGCAGGATGCCAGCGGCGCGCGCGTCGTCTCCGCCAGGATTATTGCGCAGCTCTCCGGCTCATCCATGCAGCGCGAGGCCTCGAGCGAAGACCGCGGCGAGTTCCGTCTCGACGATCTTCTGCCCGGCAAGTATCGCGTAACGATAACTGCCGCGGGATTTGCCCCCGCCCAGGCCGACGTTTCGATTGCAGTCACCACCGTCCGCGATGTTACGGTCATGATGAAGCCTGCGGCGGCCTCGGCGACCGTCAACGTGCAGGGAAATTCTTCCTCGATTACGACGGAAACGATCGACACGTCCAGCGCGGTGCGCGGCGGCGTAGTGGGCAGCCACGACCTGGAAACTTTGCCACTCCCGGCGCGAAGCTTCGCCAATATTGCTTATCTCGTCCCGGGAACCGAGCCCGTCGAGCCTTCCGACCCCACCAAGGCGCGTATCACCGCGGTCTCAACCGGCGGTAGCTCGGGGCTGAACAACGAACTGTCGGTGGATGGCGCGGACAATTCCGACGACTGGATCGGCGGCTTTCTGCAAAATTTCTCGCCCGATGGCATTCAGGAATTTGCCGTGCGCACCTCGAACGAAGACGCCGACACCGGTTGGACCACTGCCGGATCGGTCGTGATCACCACCAGGCGCGGCAGCAACGAATGGCACGGCAGCGGCTCGCTCTTTGATCGCCAGGCCGCGTTGAATGCGCGCTTTCCAATTGAGAATCCAGCGCCGAATCCGAAGCAGCCGTTCTCCCGCCAGAACTACGTTGCAACCTTTGGCGGGCCTATCGTGAAAGACAAAGTCTGGTTCTTCACCTCATTCGAGAATGTCCACGAGAACGCGAGCATCGCCTACAGTCCGGCCAGCACCACGCAATTTGACGCGCTGGCGCAGTTGGCGTCCGAGGGATTGATCACCGGCGTTCCGTCCATCGCCGTTCCCGCTAACGTCCCCATTCCTTTTCGCGACTACCTCAGTTCGCTGCGCTTCGACTGGGCGCAGTCGCCAAAGTCGAACTGGTTCCTGCGCGCATCGTCAGACAGCTACCTCACGCACAATGCCCTGGTACAGCAGGCCACGCTGCCATCGACCGGTCTGACCACCCACAACAATTACTGGAATGTGGCGCTCAGCAACAGCTATACCTTCAACTCAAACTGGCTGGGAAATCTGGTTTTCGACGCCAGCTTGTTGCATCTCACGCAGACGCGGAATTCCGATCTCGGCTTCGCCATTCAGTTTCCCTTCAGCGTGACCGCTCTGACCGTCTCCGGCTTCGAAACTTTTGGCGACAATCAGTTTGCCACTCCGATCACGCTCTTCCCCGACCTCCGCAATCAGGATAAATACCAGGCCCGCTACGATCTGAGCCACGTTGTGCGTGACCATGCGCTGAAGTTCGGAATTGACTTCATTCACGAGCCCGTGCTGAGCGGCGCATTCGCCTCGACGGCAGAGGAGTTCATCACTTATCCCTCCAACCCCGATTGTTATATCAGTCCGCCCGGCCCCGACTGCGGCGGCATCACCGCGCCTTTGCCGTTTTATTTCACGCCGCCCACTCCCCCAGAGCTAGCTTGCGCCCCACCGATCCCTGCGGGCATCGGATGCTCCTACACCCCTCCCGGCGATGGTACCTTCTCGCAAAACGTCCAGCGCCTTGGACTCTATGCTGAGGACTCCTGGCGGGTCTCGCGCCAACTCACCGTCAACTACGGCGTGCGCTATCAAACCACCTGGGGATTATTTATAGGCTCGGACCGAAGCCAATCCGACAACTCCGCGTACTTGACGCTGCAGGCGCTGCAGATTCCGGTCGTGCCCAGCGTACCGAGTGATGATCGCAAGCAAATCGCGCCGCGCCTCGGGATCGCGTACACTCCGGGCGCCAGCGGGAAGACTGTGATTCGTGCGGGTTTCGGCCTCTATTATGACGACCTCGCGCAGAACGGATGGGCAACCGCTTTTCAAGGCGTCAACAATTCGAATCACGCGACCGGGCCGTGCAGCTTCACTGGAGGCGCGCTCGTCGGCGCCGGCTGCCTGACGGGCGGTGCGGCAGCCACGGGCAATCTGATCGGCTCCCCTTACAAGACCCCTTACGCAGTTCACACCACCGGCGGCGTGCAGCACGCCTTCAACGAACATTGGCTGGCGAGCGCAGATTACGTACACGAGCAGGGCAATCACGGCTACCGCGGCTTCTCCTACGCCAGCGGCACCAATCTATTCACTCCGCTCTTTCCCTCGACAGATGTTAACGATCAGACCGCCCTGGTGCCGAACGTCAATGTATTCGAGTCCAACAACCGTTCCAGCTACAACGGGCTGATGTTGCGCCTGCAAACCAATACACGGCGCTTCAATCTGGTCGCGAACTACACATTCTCAAAAGCACAGACCTGGGGATGCCTGCTCGGCGAGCTGTTTGACTATGTGGATGGCGTCTGCCCAAACCAACCTGGATCACCCAACGCCGGATTCCTGAATGCTTTCGGACAAGGCGACTACGGCCCGTCTGGCGAAGACGTTCGCCATCGCTTCGTGCTGGCAGGCACGGTGCACATTCCCGGCGGATTCGAGTTGAGCACCGTCACGCAATTCGAGAGCGCCCGCCCCATCACCATCACGAACTTGAGTAACACCGACCGCATTTATGTGAATGGAGCGTACACCAGCCTCGACGGATTCCGCGGCACACCTTACATCCAGTCAGACCTGCGAGTCACGCGTCCTATCAAGATCAACGAGCGCTGGCGGATCGATCCTTTTATCGAGTTCTTCAACCTGTTCAACCGTAACAATCCCGGCGCGAACTTCGCCGTCAACGTGGCGCAACTCCCGGTTCCCTCGCCGCAGATGCAGCCTGATCCAGTCACGGGCATCACCAATGTGACTGTTATCTGTACGGTTGCAGATTGCTCCCAGACCGCGCCCATCACCAGCCTGAAGCAACTCGAGATACCTGAGGGCGCCCTGGGAGATTTCTTCGGCCCCGGCACAACAGTAGGAATTCCATTCGCTGCGCAGTTAGGGGTGAGAGTGACCTTCTAGACGCTCTCTAAGGAGTTGAGAACAACGGGGAAAAGCGGGCTTCCGCGGTCTGTGAGCAAAGCCGGATGGGCAGCCCGGGGTGAACGTCATTCTTTCGCCTGCTGATCTTTTTCTTTTTGACCCGGCTCCCGCTGACCCAGTTCGCGCCGCCTGCGATCCACCAGCTTCCGCAAATCGTCGAGCAACTGTTCGTCCCGCTCACCCAGGATTTCCACCAAAAACGAGAGCGGCAACGACGAAGCTGGACTTGCATCCAGCAGTTGCCGAAAAGCGTGGCCCGCCGCCTCCAGGTGCAATTCCTCGCGGCTGAATCGCGGAGCGTAGCGAAACGCCCTGCCCTCCTCCGATCGCGTCAGAAAGCCCTTCTTGAACAGCCGGTCTAGCGTGGTCATCACCGTGGTGTAGGCCAGATCACGGCAGCGGCCGTCCACCAGTTCACGGACGGTTGCGCTGCCCTTCGCCCACAGGCCGTCGAGCAAGCGCTGTTCCAGCGGCCCAAGCTGCCGCGAAGCGCTCCGCAATGGATGGAAGATCCGCTTCATCCGCCTCCCGCTGAATTCCGCATTCTACCGTGAGTTCACAGTCCGTGCCAGCGGTCTTTCTTCCAGAGGTTATTTAATTAGCAGTTAGTGCTTACGTGGGGACAGGCGCCTCAAGCTGCCCTGAGCGAAGCCGCCTCGGCTGTACAGTCGAGCGTAGCGAGCGTTCAGCACTGCGCGGCACAGGGAATGCCGACTTCAGGCCACGCCCTCGCGGCTCTTCTGCGTTACATCCTCGATGGCCAGCAAGATGAAAGGATGCCCCGGCTGAAGTTCCACCCGGCGCGCGTTGAGCAGCATGTCCCGCGCTCCAAGGTGGGGGAAATTGTGGCTCATCTCGAAATCGTCCACTCGCGAATTTCGCGGGACGATTTCCTCCAACAATTCGCGCAACCTCGGAATATTCCATTGCCCATTGCCCAGCTCATAAATCAAACGCCCTTCCGTTTCTCCCGGACTCACCTCGAAGGCCCGGTAAAACGCCGGGTTCGCGGCCGTTACCAGCAGCCGTGTGTTCAATACCAGGATTGGCTCCCGCGCGCTCTCCACAATCGTATCCGCATATTCGCGCGTCTGGTCCAGCGTGCGTTTGAGGGCATCGACATCCTGCAGGCTGATCACCGCCCCCTCGATCCGGTTGTCCCAAGTCTTGTAAGGACGCACGTAGAGCATCTGCCATCCGCCTTCATTCGTGCGTACTTGCCGCTCCTGCGGCGCGGCGTGCCGGATGGCTTCGCGGGCCAGAGCTTCCAAATCGTCCACATCAAGATTTGGCCGGATCTCGCCCAGCCGGCGCCCAATATCCCCCGGCAAAAGGTTCAGCAGCTTCTGCGCGGGCGGAGTGAAGCGCCGAATCCGCAGATCGCTGCTCACCATGACAACCGGAATATCGACATGCCCCAGCAGGTTCAGCAGATCGTTATTGGCCGAGCCCAACTCCAAGTTGCGGTTCTGCATTTCTTCGTTGAGGGTCGTGAGTTCCTCGTTCGTGGATTGCAGTTCTTCCTTCGCCGTCTCCAGTTCTTCGTTGGTGCTCTGCAATTCTTCGTTGGCCGACAGAACTTCTTCGTGCGCGGCCTTGAACTCTTCCGCTGTGGTTTCGTGTTCTTCGATGAGCGTTCGCAACTGCTCCCGCAACTGATTCGTCTCGCGTTTCAGTTCGGTGTCGAGCGCCACGGGGCGCGCTACTTTCAGCGCCTTGCCGGTTTTGCCTTTGTCCTCTGCAACCTCCGGCTTGCGAGCCACATCCTGAAACACAACCACGTAAAAGCGCTCCTGCGCCGAGGGTCCGCGCAAAGGCACCACCTCAAGAGCGATCTCTCGTGCCCCCGCTTCGGATTGAATCTGCACTCCTTCTTTCCGCACCGCCGCATTGGTTTTTTTGGCGGTGTCGAGGGCCGCCCGCAAGTCGACCAGCAGACCTTCGCGCGCCATTTTCGCCACGCTGAAGCTGGGTTGCCCGGCCGGCGGCTCCAGATAGGCTCCCGTCTTGCCCTGGAACTGCACAATTTCCATTTGATCGTTCACCACAATGCTCGCCGGAACAAACCGGTTCACCAGCAGATGCTCCACTTCCCGCTCCACGGTAAAAGGAGCCGGCAGGTCGCGGCCGTGCTTCGCATCTCCACCTTTGATCGGCAAATAATCTGCGTTCGCAAAATAAGTGGTCAGCCGCGCCGTGGTCTTCCGCTTCTGGTAGATCTTGTCTTTTTTGTCGAGCAGCCCGAAGTGGTCGGCAAACCCACCCAGGTTTTCCGACGCTCCCAGCATCAGATAGCCGCCGGGCTTCAGTGCATAATGCAACGACGGGATGACCCTTCGCTGCAAGACCGGCCCCAGATATATCAGCAGATTGCGGCAGCTCACCAGGTCGAGATTTGAGAAAGGTGGGTCCTTCACCAGATTCTGCTTGGCGAAGATGCACATATCGCGGATGGACTTATTGATCTGAAATCCTCCATCCAGCCGGACGAAGAATCGCTTCAGACGCTCCGCCGAAATCTCCGACACCGCCGCCTCCGTGTAAACTCCGCTGCGGGCACGGTCGAGTGCAGTATCGCTGATGTCGGTAGCGAAGATCTGAATCGCGGTGGCAGCCTGCGAAATGTTCCGGCTGTGCACCCACATGTATTCGAGCAGCGTAATCGCGATGGAATATGCCTCTTCGCCGGTCGAGCAACCGGCCACCCAAACTCGTATGGGATTATCCGGCTTGCGGCCCTCGAACAATTTCGGATAAACATGTTTGCGCAGCGCCACAAACGCTTCCGGCTCGCGGAAAAACCCGGTGACGTGGATCAGCAAATCGCGGTAAAGCTCGTCCAGTTCTTCCGGCTTCTTGCCAATGTGGCGCAGGTATTCCTTCAGCGTTTCTACCTTGTGCACCACCATGCGCCGCCGGATCCGCCGGTGGAGCGTGGTGTGCTTGTAGTTGGTAAAATCGACCCCAGTCGATTCCCGCAGCAGCCCGAACAGAGCGTTCAGGTCGCTGCCCACCATGCCGTGAAATCCCTCCGTCCCTGGCCCCACCACGCGCGCCACATAAGGATGCTGGCTGATTGCCCCCAACTCCCGCGCGATGTCCTTGGGCGGCAGGATGAAGTCGATGCAACCCGCATTCACCGCATTACGCGGCATGCTGTCGTATTTCGCCGATTCCTCATTCTGCGCAAACGTGATGCCTCCGGCTGCCTTGATGGCGCGGCATCCCTCGGTGCCGTCCGAGGCTGTGCCAGACAGGATCACACCGATCGCCTGTTGCCCGGCACCATCCGCCAGCGAGCGAAGAAAATCGTTGATCGGCATATGCTGCCCGCGCGTCATCACGCGCGAACCCAGTTGCAGCATTCCATTCTTGATGGTCAAATTCGCGTTGGCCGGAATCACGTAGGCGTGGTCCGGCTGCACGACGACTCCCTGAGTAACTTCGGTGACGGGAATCTTCGTCGTCCGCGCGAGGATTTCCTGCAACGAGCTGCCGTGTTTGGGGTCGAGGTGCTGCACCAACACGAAGGCCATGCCGGTCTTCTCCGGCAGGTAGCGCAACAGTTCGGAGAACGCTTCCAGCCCGCCTGCCGACGCCCCGATCCCGACGATGGGAAATAATCCCGAGGACGGTTTGGCGTCACTCTCTGCGGTGGCTTTACGATTTGACTTAGCCCGCTTACGTGGAGAACTCTTCATGAAGCTCCTTCTAAAACGAAGGCTTCCAAGGCGTCGAGCGCCGTGAATCTGCTCCCCCCTCTGTCGGCCGCGACAGGCCCTGCAAAGACACACCCGCGCCCGCAAGAAGATTCGAGCGCATTCTAGTTCGCGCATTTAGCAGGGTCAACGAATTCAGCAAAGAAAAAGCTCGGAAGCGGCAAGTCATTCCCAAAATGGGACGGACGAAGCGAAGGGTGTGCTGCGGAAGATGTGGATTATTTGGACTATGCAGGGACGGCCGCCTCGGCCGTCCAGCCAAGCGCAGCGAGTCCGCTTACCGCCGCCACACAGAATCACTCCCTATCAAGCCACACGAATAGAAGCGTGGCCACCAGCGCCCCACCAATCTGCGCAACAACGAACCCCGGAACATCTACCGGTCGGATCCCCGAGAATGTGTCCGTGATAGAACGGGCCAGGGTGACCGCGGGATTTGCGAATGACGTTGACGCGGTGAACCAGTACGCGGCGACAATGTAGCCGGCCACTGCGACTGGGGTCGCTAAGGCAGAGCGCACTTTAAAACAGCCCCAGATCACGCAAAGCAGTCCGAACACCGCCACGAACTCGCTAAGCAATTGAGCCAGCCCCGACCGCTGATGGGCCGAGAACCCATACCACTCGTGCCCAAACATCAAGTGAGCGAGAATCGTGCCGAGCAGCCCTCCGGTGAACTGAGCTCCCACATAGAATGGAACCTCAGGCCACGGCATCCTGCCGCGCAAGGCGATTGCAAGGCTTACCACCGGATTGAAGTGAGCGCCGGAAAACGAACCGAATGTCACAATCAGTGCGGCAAGAGCCGCGCCTGTGGCAATCGTGTTTGCCAGCAGAGCGATGGCGGCATTACCCCCGGCCAGGCGCTCGCCCATGATGCCGGAACCCACGACTGCCGCGACTAGCAGCCCGGTCCCCAGCCCTTCGCACACGCTGCGCTTGTAAAGAGAAAGAGAAGCGGGTGTCTGGCTCATTTCTCAGTCGCTGCCCGCTTCAAGAGTTCTTGTTCGACCCTCTGCTTGATTTCATCCCTCACCCGGCGAAAGACCGCCAATTTCTCTTCATGGGAACCTGTTGCCTCAGCGGGGTCCTCGAGGCTCCAGTGCAGGAACTTGTACGTACGCGGAAATATCGGGCACCGCTGTTTCGCGTTGTCGCAGACCGTGACGACAAAAGGAATCGCCTGCCCCAGAAACCCCCGCACGTCCTTCGACGTCTGCTGCGCGATGTCGATTCCAATCTCCTTCATTGCTTCGACCGCCAGCGGATTCAATTCTTTCGGCTCGACTCCCGCACTCAGCGCCTCAAAATCGTCGCCCGCAACATGGCGCAAATATCCCTCCGCCATCTGGCTTCGGGCAGAGTTGCCGGTGCAAAGAAATAGAACCTTTGGCTTAGACACTGGAGCGCTCCGTTGCGGGCGAGCAACAGCCGGGAGCGCAGCAAACTGCACCCGCTGGTTCGGCCTTTTCCGGCAGATGGTCTTTGAGGACGACGAAAACTTCCCACTCGTTGCCGTCAGGATCATGCACCCAAGTCTTGTCCTGCGTCGCGTAACAGCAGTCGGTTTGCATCTCGTCGCGAGTCACCAGACCTGCCTCCGCCCATCTCTGCCGCATGCTGAGGACATCTGCCGTCGAGCCAACCTGAATGCCCATATGCGAAAGCGCCCCGGCTTCTTTGAATGGCATTTCGTTGATCGTGAAATTCAGCGGCGGGTTTTGCACGTCGAACTTGGCGTATCCGCTCCGGACCTTGCTCGCCTCGATCCCGAACATCTTGCGGTAGAACTCGATGCTCTGTGCCGCATTCCTGACATTGATGGCAACGTGCGCTTTCAAAGCGACCACAGACTCCTCTGGCATGATTTCCTCTCATTCATATTCGCAGCAGCGAATATGTAAAAAGTATCATCATGGAACACATTCGTCAAGGCGTATGTATTTTGTTAGACTGTACGCGTGAGATCGAAGAACTCGCTGGATCAACTCTTTCGCGCGCTCGGCGACCCGACGCGCTTGCGGCTTCTCAACCTGATGGCCGGGCAGGAAGTATGTGTCTGCTATTTCACGGAAGTTATCGGCGCGCCCCAGCCCAAGATTTCCCGTCATCTTGCCTATTTGCGGAAGGCGGGCATCGTCTCGGCAAGGCGTGAGGGCAAGTGGATGCACTATAGGCTGGCCACACCCTCCAGCCCGCATGCCGCTTCCATCCTGAAAAGTGTGCTCGAGGCCTTGCAGCAGGACAAAGCGCTACAGCGCGACCGTCAGCGGCTGAACCGCGCCTGTTGCGGCCCCAGAAGTCTGGTTCAACTGCTCGGAGCGCCAGCGCCATCCCTGCCGGCGTAGTGGTGGGGTGCAGCGGGAAATTCTGGGGTGGGAAACGGGAATCGAACCCGCAACCGTCGGAGCCACAGTCCGGTGCTCTGCCAGTTGAGCTATTCCCACCGCCACATCGATTATACAACCAGCTTCGCGGATGTCAGAAACCCAGACGCGCCCGGCGAGTCTGCAATTCCAAATCGGGTCGCTGCACGTCAATCGACGAGTCTCCCTGTGCAAAACTTTCGATTTTCATGTGACGGATAACCTTTACTCCGATTTTTCTTTCTCCTACTCTGGGAAGCGTTGGCCAGGATGTTGTGCCGCGCAGTTCCGGACACCTCGCGGCCCCTGCCTAATCCCACGCGAGACTGTGGTAGGGACATCCGATGCGGGCGTTTTGTGGCTTCCCTGGTAGGCCCAGGGCTGGCGCCCGTTGTGGGAGTGATCACTCCTCAGCTATAAAGCGGCTACACCAGGAGCTTAACAGTTGAGTCAGGCTGGAAAACGGTAGGCAGAAGAAAAGAAACGAGAAGCTATCGAGGATTTCAGAAAGAAAAAGAGAAAGACGGGATAACAACGGCAGCCGCTCGGCCTGCGCTGCGGACTCCTGCACCGACTGCTGTCCGAGATTGAGGATCTCTTCGCTCACATATCCCAGGGTGCAGATTCGTTTTGCCGGGTCCAAAAACCGGATGCCGGAAGCCGGCGACCGGTTCATCCCCGCCCGACGCCCACGTATTCAAATCCCATGGCGCGCAACCGCGTGGCATCCAGCAGGTTCTTGGTATCCACAATGATGGGTTTCTTCAACAGGTGCTTGATCCGGTCAAAGTCGAGCACGCGGAACTCAGGCCAGCCCGTGCCCACGACCAGAGCGTCCATGCCTTCGGCGGCGGCGTAAGCCGATTCGCAGTAGCGCACCGAACCATCCAGCCGCAGCTTGGCTTCAGCAAGCGCCACCGGATCATAGGCCCGCACCCGCGCGCCTTTGGCCACCAGCGATTCAGCCAGTCTTATTGCGGACGAGCCGGCCACTGAATTCGTATTCGGCTTGAACGCGAGCCCAAGAATCCCGACATCTTTGTTTTCCACTGAATTCAATGCATGGGCAATCTTATCGACCAGGCGATCGGCCAGCGTTTGGTTGACGTCGCGCGCCGCGGTCAACACCTTCAGCGGAACCCCGTTGGCTAAGGCCAGCTGCGCCAGCGAATCCATATCCGACTCGGCAAAGACTCCGCCCATGCCCGCTCCCGGCTGCAAGCAGCGCGGAGCGATCTTTTTGTCGAGGCCAAGCGCCAGAGCCAGACTGACTGCGTCCGCGCCCACGCGCTCGCACAGCGCTGCAACCTCGTTGATGAATGAAATCTTCGTCGCCACAAACGCCGTCGCCGACTCGCGCACCAGCTCCGCCGTGGCCTGGTTGGTCACAATGACGGGCACGCCCCGCATCACCAGCGGATGGAAAATCTGTTTCAGGACCTGCACCGCTTCGTTCGAGGTCGAACCTAGAATCAGCCGGTCGGGCCAATTGAAGTCTTCCACGGCGCAGCCGTCGGTAAAGAACATGGGCTGGGAAACGATCGTCCCATGCAGGCCCGCATCCTTCAACGATTTCTCGAGCGCCCCAGCCGTGCCCACGGCCACCGGAGTGACAATGGTCAGAATCGGAGGCTTCGACGCCAGCCGCGCGATCCGCGTCACCACGTCGGCCAGGTTCTCCGCATTATCTTCCGCCAGGAAAATGACTTGCGTCTTGCGCGCAAAGGACTCAATGTCGGTGGAATACGCCAGCCGCCCCGCCCGCACGTTGCGCCGGATAATCTCCTTCAGGTTCTTTTCATGGAAAGGAATGTTGCCCTGGGCCATCTCGACCATGCGCGTCCGGTCCGGATGACAACAGGAAACCGGGGTGCCAAAATCTGCCAGACATGCCGAAATCACTGTTCCCAGATAACCCGAACCGTAGACTCCGATCTGCATGCTTTGCCCTCCGGCACTTGTTGAAATCCACGCCCGAAGTGGCCTCCGGCGCGGCATTTCAAACGATTCCCTCTCTTTTGTTTACAGTGCGGGCAAAGCATTGGCAACGCACGGGAGGGAAATGTACCAGGGGCCATGCGGACTCGGCAGGCGGTAACGTAATGGCGGGTAACGTAGTACGGGTTACTGTGAGATTCGGGGGGCTGGGGCCATCATCCCGAAGCGAAGCGACGGGACCTTGGTTTCTGTTTACGCGACCAGTGCCGATACTAGAAGCCGCTAGCCGCCTCCGACACCGTCGGGTTCCAGTGGACGATTTTATCTACGCTGGTGAGCTTCAATACTTGTTCGATGTGCTTGTTGGCGCAGGCCAGCCGCAGCTCTCCACCCGCCTGCTTCACCTGCCCGGCCGACATGACGATGATCCCAATCCCAGTGCTGTCGATATGGGTCACGCCGGTCAAGTCGAGGATGATCTTCTTCTGCTGCTTCTCGCGGACCAGGGTGTCGACAGCCCATTCCAGTTGCTTGCACTCCCGCCCAATAGTGATTCTGCCGGTGATCTCGAGAACAACAATGTCAGGCGGCAGTTGCTTGGTCTGAATGTCCAGCATAGGCAGGTCCTTGGCGGATCATCTTAGGAGCCGGGCAGCGGCAAGTCAATGTGTGGCAAACGCGCTGCGAACAGGGTTGGCTTCTTAAGGCGAGACCAAACTCCCGCCGAGCGGGACCGGGGCGAGATCGATCCAGCAGTTTTTCGCGTCTTCGCGCACGAAGGTGAGCCGGTCGAGCAGGATGCGGCGGCTTCCTGCATATTGCTTCCAGAGTTCGCGGGCCATGCCGAGCGCTTGCTTGGCCGCTTCTTCGGTTTCCATTTTCACGATCGTGAGGTGAGGGATATACGGCCACTCCTCGGCGAAGGGGAGTGCCTGCGCGTTGAGTTGTTCGTGCAACTCGAGCAGCCGCCATGCGGCATGAGCGACGCGAATGTAAACCGTGGGAGTAGTCGGGACAAAGGTTTCCACGTCGCCCAGGGTCACTTCAAAGGGCTCAACCCCGCCGCAGATGCCTTCGAGCGCCTGCAACGCGGCGCCTTCCGTTCCACGCAAAGGCCGCGGCGGCAGAAAAGTAATGTGGGCCGCGAGGTGGGGCAATGCGGGATGCAGCTCCCGCCGGAGGTTCTCTACGAACTCTCCCACTGGACTTCTTACGTACGCAACCAGGGCATACCGCGTGCTCGCCATATCCAGTAAAGAATTATAGCGCGCATCGTGGTTTGTAATCGGTCGTTTATAATCGAAAGAGCAATCGATTCAGCGGAGTCGTTGCCGTTGTCTTTACTAATGTCGGGGCGTAGCGCAGCCTGGTAGCGCACCTGCCTTGGGCGCAGGGGGTCCGCGGTTCAAATCCGCGCGCCCCGACCATTCATTATTTCTTCGCCAATGTTTTCCGGGAGCTTTCCCGTTGTTTCCCAATTCCCCATCCTTTGGGATTCGATGCACGAGAGCCATCGCATTTCTGTTCCTGCTTTAAGAACATCCAATCGCAACTCATGCTGCCGATTTTGCCGCATGGGACCGCAGTGATCTGAAGCCCGCGCGAACCTCTTCTGAAAACAGTTGCGGCTGCTCCCAGGCCGCGTAGTGTCCGCCTCTGTCTACTTGGTTGTAGTAGATGAGTTTGTGATACGCCCGCTCCGTCCAACTTCGCGGGGCTTGATAGTTCTCGCCGGGAAAGACGCTCACAGCAGATGGGATGGAAACATTGGCTGCGTTATAAAGATTGAGGTGAAGCTCCCAATAGAAACGAGCCGCTGAAACCGCCGTGTTCGTCAGCCAATAGAGTGTGAAGTCATCGAGTACATCGTCTCGTGTCAGGTCACCTGCGGAGTGTCCATTAATCGTGCGCCCGAGCACTGCCGAAGTGATCGGCGCCGCCGGCTGGCCGTATCCGTCACCGTGGTCAAAGAGCCAAGCTGCCAGGCAGACGGGCGAATCCGCCAATCCGTACAGCGTTTGCGGACGAGTCGCCATCATTTGTGCATAGGCACGTTTCTTCGCGAATAAAACGGTCAGCTGCTCGTAAGGCCGCCCTTCTTCGGCGGATAGGCCGGAGGGCGCGGGATCGCCGCACTGGAGCGCCCTCGCGATGTCGGATGGAATAGTGCCAGGAAAATTGGTGTGAATTCCCAGCAATTCTGGAGGCGCGTGTTTGGCCATCACAGTGCAGATGCCCGCGCCCAAATCGCCGCCTTGTGCCACAAATTGTGCGTATCCAAGGCGCTTCATCAGCACTACCCATGCACTGGCAGTGCGCTCCGGACCCCAGCCGGAAGTGATGGGCTTTGCTGAAAACCCGAACCCCGGCAGCGACGGAATCACCAGATGGAAGGCGTCCGATGCGCTCCCGCCATGTGCCGTAGGATTGGTAAGTGGATCGATAATCTTCAACTGCTCGATCACGGAGCCGGGCCATCCGTGTGTGACGATCAGCGGCAACGCATTTTCATGTTTCGAACGAACGTGAATGAAATGAATGTCCAGCCCATCTATCTCGGTGATGAACTGCGGCAAGGCGCTCAGTTTCGTCTCGCACTTGCGCCAATCGTAGTCTGTCGCCCAATAGCGGGAAAGCTCCTGAATTGTCGCCAGCGGCACCCCTTGCGATTCATCCGTGACCGTTTCCCGATCAGGCCACCTTGTCGAGTTGATGCGCCTGCGCAATTCGGCAAGTTCCGCTTCTGGAACATTCACTTGAAACGGACGAACAGTCGTCTTGTCGGCTGCGTTGGTAGCACTCGATTGGGCCATGGCGCTCTCCTTCTTAGCAGTATTGGATTTCGAATCTGCGAATGCCTCGCCGATCGTTGCTGGTCTGAACGCGGCTGCCAGGCCCAACATCGAGCTCGCCTGGAGAAAGCAACGGCGCGATCTGTCGTCTGGTTCTTTCATCGGGCGCTCCTTTCGAGTATCAGCCCCTCAGAAATGTGCTGGATCCGCCTCATTCTTCGGGTTCCACCCCTTCATCTCATTGAGTTCCTCGGGCGTGATCTGAGGCAAGTGGCGGATGAACAAAACCAGGCGCCAGGTTTGCGGGACAGTGTGCGTCCCGTGGAAGGCTGGCATGCCGCTCAAACGAACTCCATTTTCAATTGTGTAGTAGAGCTCGCCATCGCTCTTGTTCTGCGTGCCGGCTGCGCGCAAGTCGGGCGGTTTCGGATAGAGGCCCTTCCCGTACACCGTGTGCCCCCCTCCGTCATTCGAATGGCACGGGGCGCAATGATAGGCGAAATGCTCCATGCCTCCCCGAATGCTCTCCGTTGAAGGCACAATGGGATTGCGAAGTTGGCGATACGCGGATGGCACGGCCAATTTGCGGCCATTGTGGCGGCGAACTCCTCAGGCGCTGATGGTGTCGCAAGTGCGCTGAAGCCGTGTCGCACTAGAATGAGCCCGTATCCCGCGGCTGCAACCGCAAGAGCAAACAGAATCAGCGAAACTACTTTCCAGGGTTTCATGCCTACCTCCCCAGTCCCGTGGCATCGCCGTCCGCCCGCCCGAACCTAGGCAGGTGCCTGCCGAAGTTCAATTCGCCAATGGGAAGACCAAGTCGTTGCTCCGCTGAAGCTCAGCGGCTGTCGGCGTCCCGAACCGATTCATCTGGGCCTTCGGCGCAGCCAGCGTTTCACGGTGGAACGAGGCCCGCTCATCCGAATGGGAGTGATGGTTACAAAAGCTTTGCTACCTTGTCAATCCTGTTGCTTTGAGGCGATACAACAAATCCGCGAGGCCGCGTTGAGCACAGCATGCGCACTTCTGCCTCCTTAAAGGCCTGCGACCTAGGTGTCGACGAACCGAGCAATACTGATCAGATTATGCGAACCATGCGCCGATAAGATTGATGAGAGCTTCTTTTGGTCTGTGAGGCGCCCTTGCAAAAACACTATCTGCATTTATCCGCTTATCCTTGTGACCAGTGCGCTGGCCCGGTTGTCGCCGGATGGCTGGCGACGCGAGAGAGTGAAATATCGAAGGAGACCGACATTCGGCTGGCAGGGGCGATCTGCCTGACGTGCGGCCATCGGCAAGGCCAACCAACCGAGCCGCAACGAGCGCGGCATTTGCTGCCGATGGAATGGAACCCAGTGAGCGTGCCCGGCGCGGATCAGCGAACGGCGGATCCTCAAGCGTCGGATCCTCAAACGTCGGATCGTCCAGCGCCGGATCGTCAAGGCGTGACACTTGCGGCGACGCTCAATCTTGCCGAAGTCCACTAAACGAAGTCCATTAAACATTGAAACTAGAGAGCGCAGAGGTACGGAATTTCAAAATGAGCCTCCGTTCCTTTTCGGGAACAATCTTGAAAAGTGAGTCCTATTGCACAGACCTCGGCGCCGCATTCGTGGAATTGTGTTATTCGTACTCATCGCCCCTCACTCCACGCAGCCCGTAGCGGCAAGGTTGAAACGGGCAATCGAAGGATGATCCGGCAAGGTAATTCAAAATGCGTATCCCTCGTTTTCTGTTGCTGGCGCTTCTGATCATGGCCATCCCGGCCGCTTCGCTTGCGCAGTTCGGCATATCGATCACGATCGCTCCACCGGCGCTGCCGGTGTATGAGCAGCCCATGATCCCCGCCGACGGCTACTTGTGGACGCCCGGCTACTGGGCCAACGGCGATGAAGGCTACTTCTGGGTTCCGGGTACATGGGTGCAGCCTCCTGAAACAGGCTTGCTCTGGACTCCTGGCTATTGGGGTTGGAGCGGCGATGCTTACGCCTGGAATGGCGGCTATTGGGGCACAGAGGTCGGCTTCTACGGCGGCGTGAACTACGGCTACGGCTACGGCGGCGCCGGCTACGGCGGCGGATATTGGAATAACGGACACTTCAGCTACAACACCACGGTGAATAACGTGAACGTCACCGTAATTCACAATGTCTACAGCAAGACCGTAATCAACACCACCACCGTGAACCATGTGAGCTATAACGGCGGCACCGGTGGAATCAGTGCGCGTCCGACTGCGGCGCAAGAGACATACTCCCACGCGCAACACACGCAGCCGACCGCGGTCCAGACTCAGCATGTGCAGGCGGCAAGCTCCAATCACGCGCTCTTGGCGTCGGTGAACAAGGGACGCCCGGCAATCGCCGCAACTGCGAAACCGGCAGAGTTTACCGGCAAGGGTGCCGTACCGGCCAAGCAGGCTGGAGCTCCGTATAAGGCGCCGCCTACCGAGAACAAGGCAGCCGTGAATAAGCCGGCGGAGAATAAACCAGCTGAGAGCAAAGCAGCTGCGCCTCGCGCGAACGAAAATAAGCCTGAAAATAATGCGGCCGCGAATAAAGCTGCCGCTCCTCGGGCGAACAACAGCAAGCCAACCGAGAACAAGCCTGCAGAAAACAAGGCAGCAGCACCCGCAAGAACTGCGCCTGCAAAGACTGCACCAGCGAAGACCGAGAATAAGGCCGCTCAGCCCAAGGAAGCACGTCCCACGCCTGAGTCCGGTAAACCGACTGCGGCTCGCGAACAGCCGGCTCCCCATCCGACCACTACGGCTCATGCGCAGCCTGCTCCTCGTCCAACCGCTGCTCCTCGCGCTCAACCCGCACCTCATGAGCAGAGCGCGCCGCATGCGACGACAACGGCTCATGCGCAACCGGCTCCGCGTCCAGCGGCTGCGCCTCGCGCAGAACCCGCACCGCATCAGCAGAGTGCGCCGCACGCGGCCCCTACAGCTCATGCGCAGCCGGCTCCGCATCCTGCGAAAGAAGCGACTAAGGAAGAGCCCGCAAAGAAGTAGCAAATTGCTACTACCCGAATTGATTCGAACGGAAGAAGGAGCAGGACATGCTTGGAACTATATTGATCGTGATCTTGGTTTTAGCGCTGGTTGGTGCTCTGCCACGCTGGTCCCATAGCAGGGAGTGGGGTTACGCTCCGACGGGGGGCTTGGGTCTGGTCCTTTTCATCGTTGTCATTCTGCTGCTGCTCGGGCGCATTTGAACCGTTCGCGCCGGCCTCGCCCTGATCGGTTTAAGCCGTTGGCACAGGTTGGTTTGCACGCCCAGCCCTACTGGGAAGAATCTTTCTGACGGGTCGCCTTCACGCCCGACAGAATTCCGATTCCCAAAAGTACGACTGCACCCATAACAATCCAGTGCGTGGGCATATGGACTAAGTGCGCGCCGTAAGCCAGTCCCCCGATCAGGATTGCGAACCCAATGGCGTAGATTCCGAACGACATGATGTCTCCTATTCGAGTTAGCTGCCAGAGAGACTAGCCTCGCTCATTTGCTTCAAGAGCGCTGTGCACAATCGCTCACTTCGCGAGGTCACGTCTTCCCGACGCCGGTAGAACTAAATCGGCAACACGGTCAATTCTGATCAGCTTTCCGAAGGCCTAAGGCTGATACTGGCCATTCACAAGGTTCTAACATCGCCAACACCTTCGAAAGCGAATGCTGTTGTGCCGATATTTCTGACTTTACGGAGGACTTCAATGAACCTAGGTCGGCTGGACCCTAGACTGCTTGACCCCAAACTGCTTGTGCTCGCCGCCGCGGTGATCGTGATCATCGCCTTGCTTGCCTGGATGTACATGCGAAACCGCAGGATGAAGACTGCGGGCCTGCGAGAAAAATTCGGTCCCGAATATGACCGCGCCGTGCTGACGCACGGCTCGGAGAAAATAGCGGAGGCGAAATTGGCGGACCGCGAGCAACGCGTGGAGAAGCTCAAACTGCGTGATCTCGATCGTGTCGAAAGCGACAGGTTTTCAAAACAGTGGGAGTCGGTGCAATCTCGATTCGTCGATTCTCCAAAAGGTGCGGTCGCGGAGGCCGATGATCTCGTGTCCTCGGTAATGAAGGCTCGCGGCTACCCCGTCTCCGATTTCGATCAACGCACCGCCGATATTTCTGTCGACCATCCCCGCGTGGTGGAGAACTACCGCTCTGCTCACGCCATCGCGCTGCGGGTTGGTAAAGACCAGGCCACCACAGAAGATTTGAGAACGGCGATGATTCACTATCGTTCTTTATTCGAGGAGTTGGTTCTGGTGCCGGCGGTTATCGAGAGAAAAGAAGTGGCGTAACGGCAACACGTCGCTAAGTTTCGGCACCGAAGTAAAGAACAACTCGAACCTTGCCGATGATTGCTGAGAAAGCTGTCGGCGAATAGAGATGCATACGAAGATCGGCTGGCAACAGGAGGATTCATGTCGCAAACGGTAGTAGAAAGAACAGCCGAACAGATTGCCGGCTCAGTTCGCCAGGCGTCGCGCGCAACCGGTGCGATCGCCGACGCCATCGAAGATGGCGTGGAGGTGGTGAAGCGTGCCGCGAAGCAGGGCGGCGATGCTGCCGAAGAGCTCTTGAACGAAACATCTGAGCGCATCCAGCGACACCCCGTGCTTACGGTTGCGACAACGCTTGCCATAGGCGTGACCGCGGGCGCACTGATCGGTTGGATGATAAGACGGCGCTAGATCATCAGATAGAAATCGCAAGACACGATACAGAAGAACGACTGGAAAAGAGGAACCATCATGACTACGACTGAGCAAGTTAAGTGTGCCCACCTTCCATGCCGGTGTTTCGCGCAAGCCGGCGACAAGTACTGTGGTCAAGCCTGCAAGGAAGCGGGATCGAAGGATGTAGAGATTGCGTGCCAGTGCGACCACGGACCCTGCCCGCTTACAGTGTAAAGAATGCTAAGCGCTGCGGGGCCTGGGCTGAAATTGACCCGTATCTGGATCGAGTTGGGGAGAATTTCGAAATGAAGATGTATCGCAGGATTCTCCCGGTGATCGCGGTCTTTGCCTTTCTCCCGATGCTGGCAGAGGCGCAAACGTTTGCCGATTCAGGAGACTCCTCGGGCGTAGTTGGCAGCATGGCCCCGGGCACAGCTGATCTGGCCTACATCCGCCCGACAGAGGCAACCAAGCTCCACAACTACGTCTTCGACGCGTTCGGTCCGTATTCCGTCGTGGGCGCTGGCTTCGCAGCGGGCATTAACCAGGCGTACAACACGCCTCCAGAGTGGAGGCAAGGCGCTGTGGGTTACAGCAGGCGCTTTGGATCCAACTTCGGCATCGCAGCGGTCAGCACCACCGCACGCTACGGCCTGGCAGAAGCCTTCAGGCAAGACACGCTGTATTACGGTTGCGAGTGCAAAGGCGTATTGCCACGGCTGCGCCATGCCATAATCTCGACCCTTACCGCGCGCCAGGGAGCCGATGGCCACCGTGTATTTTCCTTCCCGGCACTGGTCGCTCCGTATGCCGGCACTATGACGGCCGTTTATGCCTGGTATCCCGGCCGCTACAACGGCAAAGACGCACTTCGGATGGGCAACTACACCATGCTGGGATATGTGGGCGGGAACATCGCCCTGGAATTTATTTACGGCGGGCCTCACTCTTTACTCTCCCGAATGCATCTCAACGTCGCGCACGTAGCGCCAGGTTCGGGAGAAAAACCATGATCGACGGCACAGCCAGCGCAACCGCGGGTACGGCCACCCTTCGGCCGGGAACGCCGATCCTGCCTGCATCGTCCACGGTTTCGACTCCGGGTCTGATCAACCAGTTTCTGGAATGGTTCGGCGATCTCGGAATATTTTTCTGGCAAGTGGTGCGGGCCGCGGTGACGCCGCCGTTTGAATTTCGCGAACTGTTTCGACAACTCGACGAGATTGGCTCGAAGTCTCTGCCGCTAGTGGCTCTGGCCGGAGCGGCTACGGGAATTGTTCTCTCCATGGAAGCCCGCTTCAGCCTGACGCGATTTGGGGCGAAGTCCCTGCTTCCCGCCGCCATCGTGTTCTCCGTTATCCACGAGACCGGTCCGATCATCACAGGGCTGGTTGTGAGCGGCCGAGTGGGAGCCGGCATTGGCGCGGAGCTGGCGTCGATGAAAGTGACCGAGCAGATCGACGCCATCGAGGCATCCGCGGTAAACCCTTATCGGCTCCTGGCGGCGACCCGCATTCTGGCCTGCATCCTGATGCTGCCCCTGCTGACGCTCGCTGCCGACTTTTCCGGTGTGATCATGGGCTGGGTTGCGCAAGCCGCCGTGGAACCGGTCTCGTTACATCAATTCGTCAACAGCGGTTTCAAAGGCGCTGGCTTCAATGACTTTCTGCCTCCCACGTTTAAGACCATGGTGTTTGGCCTGATCATTGGGCTGATCGCGTGTTTTCAGGGAATGCGGACCCAGGGCGGCGCCGCGGGCGTGGGGCGTGCGGCCACCAGCTCGGTAGTGCTGTCTTCGCTGTTCGTGATTCTGGCCGATGTCGTGCTCGTGAAGCTGATCATTATCTTTTTCCCGTAAGTGGTTTTACGAAGGTTCGCCAAACAAAGTATGCACACCATCGATCAAATTCCGGAGCAGGCCGCGACGAAGCGGGCAGAAGTCGAGGGAGATAGCACTGTCACCGTTATCGCAGTCGAGGGCTTGCACAAGTCTTTTGGAAATCAAAAGGTCCTGAATGGGGTAAGCCTGAGCGTGAAGCGTGGCGAGACCCTGGCGGTGCTGGGGCGCAGCGGCACCGGCAAGAGCGTATTGCTGCGGCTCATCATCGGATTAGAGAAGCCCGACTCTGGATCGATCCTCATCCATGGGCAAGACATCACGGGCCTGGCTATCGACCCGATGGGCGAAATCAGGAAGAAGATGGGTTTCCTCTTCCAGCATGCAGCGCTTTACGATTCGCTGACTGTCGAAGAGAACGTGGCTTTCCCGCTGGTGCACCACAAACAAGAGATGTCGAAAGCTGAGCGTGGCGACCGCGTTAAGCAACTGCTGGCGGAAGTAGGGATGGAAGATGCCGTTGCGAAGATGCCTTCTGATATCTCAGGCGGCATGCAGAAACGCGTGGGGCTGGCGCGCGCTCTGGCCCTGGAGCCGGAGATTCTGCTGCTCGACGAGCCTACCGCCGGACTTGACCCTATCAGTTCCGGCGAGATCGACGACCTGATTCTCAAGCTCCAGCAAGAACATCACGTGGCGTCGATCGTAGTAACTCACGATCTGCATAGCGCGAAGACCATCGCCGGCCATCTCGCCCTGCTCAATGAGGGAGAGGTGGTCATTGAAGGCAGCTTTGAAGAACTTCAAAAAAGTAATATCGAGTTTGTCCAGGAATTTCTAAAGCATTCGTAGGAGAACTTATGTCGAGAGCGGCGCGGTTAGGGGCTTTCATCGTTGCGACTTTGGCAATTCTGGTGGGCGGTATCTTCGTCATCGGCAGCAAGCAGTACCTTTTCAGCTCAACCTATCAATTGAAAGCGCAATTCGACAACGTGGTGGGTCTCGACGCGGGAGGAGACGTACGAGTGGGTGGAGTTCACGTGGGAACCGTGCACGCCATCGAGTTACCACACAAACCCGGCGACAAGGTCACGATCGTCATGGATATGAGCAAGTCGACCCACCAGATCATCAAACAGGACTCCGTGGCCTCAATCGAAACCGAGGGATTGTTGGGCAACCAATATCTCGCGATCTCGTTTGGATCTCCCGGAGCGGCGGCCGTATGGGATGGGGACACAATCGCCAGCCAGCCTCCGCTACAAATGTCGGACCTGCTCAATAAGATGAGCGGCATTCTGGATAGCAGCCAGCAAGCCATCCATAACGCGACGGCGGCGACGGCGAATCTGAACTCGATCAGCGCCAAGATCAATGCAGGGGAAGGCACCGCGGGAGCGCTGGTGAATGACAAGCAGCTTTATGACAACCTCCAACAGACGTCGTCGGCCATGCGCGATACCATGGTCCACGCGCAAGCCGGGGTCACCGACTTCCAGGAAAACATGGAAGCCATGAAGCATAACTTCCTGCTGCGTGGATTTTTCAAGAGCAGAGGATACGAAGATTCCGCCGAACTCGCAAAAAACGAGATTGAACGGCTGCCGCAAGGCACTCCCACCAAGGAGTTTACCTACTCGGCGAAGCAGCTTTTCGACAAACAGGATTCGGCCAAGCTAAAGAACCAGAAATCTCTAAACCCGAGCGGCGAGTTCCTGGCTAACAATCAGTTCGGCTTTGCCGTGATCGTGGCGTCGGCTGGCATGGAAGGCGATACCCAGAAAGATCTGGTGCTGACCGAAGCTCGCGCCATGGTCGTGCGCCAGTATCTGGTCGAAAACTTCGGATTCGACGATAGCCAGCTCAGAACCCTCGGAATGGGAAAGCAGCCGGGCGCGAACGCGGATGCAGGCTGGGGAACCGTGCAGATCTTCATCTATCCCGTGGGGACGGAAGTTCCTCCTGCCAAACAAGGGCAGGCTGCTGTGTCAGCCAAAGTGCCTTCAGAGCAGCCGGTTCAGGCGGCCGCTACCGCGACGGCGCATTGAGGACGTACGCTCGGTGCAGCGCGGAATTCAGATCGTGGCTTCCTTCGCCTTCGGCGTGAACTTCTTTTTGTAGTATGCCGTCCAAATCGAGATTGCAGGCACACCCACGATGGTCGGCCAGAGCCATACCCACCACGCTGCGCCGAACCAGCGCGTAAGATTCACCGCGGAGAATGCCGTCATGGCCGCGATGTAGCTCCCCATCATTCCCTGCATGTGGCCAAACCACCAGAACATTTTTTCCGTGGGCCGCTTGAGAAATCCCGCAATCGACGCCTGCCCCATGCGCATCCCGATGATTCCGAAGACGATCGAGACGATGCTGACCGGGTATCCGGCAACCTGAATCACGCCAACGCCCATCAACACCGGCTTGAGAAAACCCATCAGGAAGAGCAGGAAGCTCGACAGGATGGTGATCACAGCGGCGAGCCAGTCTACCGGCTTCGGCCGCGCTCCCTTGTACATGTCTTTCAAGAAAAGAATACGATAAGCCGCGAACGCAGAGTAAAAACTGAACACGGCAACCATCGCGAGGAAGAAGATGGGCAGAGCGAATGACAAGATCAACGCCGTGACTGCGACTCCCGCCATCGCCCAGAAATAGATCTTGCCAAATCGGCGATGCGTTTTGCCACCCTTGGCTGTCGACAGTGCCACGGGAGCGCACACAAAGGCCACGGCACCGCATAGGATATGCAGCGCCAATAAGACCCGCAGGTAAGTTGCCCACTCGGGATGCATCGCGTCTCCTTGGCATCCATCGTACCCGGATATTCGATTGCTGGGTAAGATACCTGCTTGCGCTCCGTGGTGGCAGAGTCTCCCAACCTCACCGTAAAATCGACTCGGAGGTCATCATGCGCAAGAGCAATATAATCGCTCTCCTGGTAATGACGTTCGCGATCACGGCAACGGCGGGATCGAAGATCGAGGGCACAACCACGCTGAAGGATTTCCAGCCGAGTGGAACCACCGACAAGAAGACCCATAAGAATCAGCAGTACGATCTTTCTTTCGTGGCCGAGGGCAAGCAGTACACCTGCCGCACCATCGAGAAGGAATCCTTAAAAGCGACCGATTTCATTGTGGGCAGCGACGTGACCTATGAGATTAGCGGCAACAAGGGCAAGGTGAGAAACGCGAGCGGCAAGAAAGCGGAATGCACCGTGATGCGAGTCGCCGAACTGCCGGCCCCGGCGCGCTGAAGAACGGTCTATCGCGTGATCTACCGCATTTTGGAGAGACCGCGGCAGGTGGAGACCCTTTACATTCGGCACGGCGCGAAGCGGGACTTCGACCCGTCCGATCTCGAAGCCAGTTCCTGACCTGTTCCCATTTCTGCACTGGACACCCTTTCGTAACGATCCCTCTGCACATTTTTCGGGGCACTTTAACATTCGTGCAATACTTCATCAGTAATATCGTTTCAGGAGGCACTCCATGGGCTCGCCGCGCGTTGCGAAGTCGCTGCCGTTGCAGGTGGCAGCGATCTGTTACCGCAGGCGGGGCGCAGCAGTGGAGCTCCTGCTGGTGAATACCAACGGCGGAAACAAATGGACCTTTCCCAAGGGATCGCCCGAAACCCGCCTTTCGCATAGCCAGGCCGCCGAGCGCGAAGCTGCGGAAGAAGCCGGTGCGCTGGGCACCATCGAGCCGCGCCACTTTCATCTCTACATTCACTCTAAGGGAGTGTTCTGGCAGACGGGCGGCGTGCAGGAATTTGTGGTGAAAGCCTTTTTGATGGAAGTCCACGAAATGCGGCGGCCCGATGAGCCGATGCGCCAGCCCACATGGTTCACTCCTGAAGAAGCCCGCCAACGACTGGCCAAAGGCCGCGAAGTGAAGTATGCCCATGAACTGGATGCTGTGATTGATCGCGCTCTCGAGCGCATTCACCTCCAGAGTGAATTGTGGGGCCGCTCTCTCGAAGGCCGCAACGGCCGCGCCGCCGCGCACTCCTGACTCGTCTCTCGGTACCGTCCCTCCGTACTCGGTAATGGCTTTTTATGAGACGATGAATCCAGCCCCATGATCCAGCTTTCCGGCGCCGGAAAACGTTTCGGCCACAAACTTCTTTTTGAGAACACCGACTGGCTGATCACGCCCCACGACCGCGTCGGCCTGGTGGGCGCGAACGGCACCGGCAAATCCACGCTGATGAAGGTCCTCGCGGGCCTCGACACGTTCGACTACGGCTCGCTCATCGTCGCCAAGGGAACCACCGCAGGCTATCTTCCGCAGGACGGCCTCTCGCTTGCCGGCCGCACGGTTTTTGCCGAATGCATGTCGGTGTTCAGCGACCTGCACGCGATGGAGCGGGAACTCGAAACGCTCACGCATAAAATCTCTGAACTCGACCATACGAGTCCGGAATATGCCAACGTGGCCGACCGCTATCACAGCCTCGAGCACGAGTTCCGCACGCGCGATGGCTACTCGATTGAAGCCGAAGTGGGGCGCGTGCTGCAGGGGCTGGGCTTTCGCAAAGAAGACTGGGAGCGGCAGACCGAAGAATTTTCCGGCGGCTGGCAGATGCGGCTGGCGCTGGCCAAGCTCCTGTTACAAAAGCCGAACCTGCTGCTGCTGGACGAGCCCACGAACCATCTTGATCTCGAAGCCCGCAACTGGCTGGAAGAATATCTGCACGATTATCCGCACGCGCTGGTGTTGATTTCGCATGACCGGTATTTCCTCGACGTGGTCGTGAACAAGATCGCGGAAATCTGGAACAAGCGCTTCTGGTTTTACGTGGGCAACTATGACAAATTCCTGACGCAGAAGACGCAGCGCAACGAGCAGTTGCAGGCCGCCTACAAGAACCAGCGCGACCGCATTGAGCAACTTGAAGTATTTATCAACCGCTTCCGCTATCAGGCCACGAAGGCCAAGCAGGTGCAAAGCAGAATCAAGGAGTTGGAGAAGATTGAGCGGATTGAAGTTCCTCCAGAAGAGAAGACGATCCACTTTTCATTCCCGCAGCCGAAGCCGAGCGGGCGCATCGTGGCTGAGTTCGAGGGCGTCGCGAAGACCTACCCAAAAGCCGACAGCAGCCAGAAAGAAGTTTTTCGCGATGTCAGCTTCCTGATCGAGCGCGGCGACCGCATTGCGCTGGTCGGCATCAATGGCGCGGGCAAGTCGACGCTGATCAAGCTGCTCGCGGGCACTGAAAAAACGACGCGCGGCGAATACAAACTCGGCCACAACGTTCAGGCCGACTACTTCGCTCAGGATCAGTACAAAGAACTCGATGCCGACGCGCGCATGATTGACGACCTGGGCAACGCTTCTCCGGGCTCCACGCAGACCGAACTGCGCAGCCTGCTAGGATGCTTTCTGTTTTCCGAGGACGACGTCTTCAAAAAGATCGGCGTCCTTTCCGGTGGCGAGCGTGGGCGCTACGCGCTTCTGCGTCTACTGCTGCATCCCGCGAATTTTCTGCTGCTCGACGAGCCCACCAACCACCTCGACCTGCGCGCCAAAGACGTCCTGCTTGATGCGCTCATGGAATACACGGGCACGGTCGTCTTCGTCTCGCACGATCGTTACTTCATCGACAAGCTTGCCACGCGGGTTTTCGAGATTGGCGACGGCAAGGTCGAAGTCTATCCCGGCAACTATGAGGATTATCTCTGGCGCAAGCAGGGTGGGAGCGCGAAACAGAACGAGGCTATCCGGCAACAATTGAAGATAGTCGAACCCGTGGTTGAGGCACCCTCGAACGGCAATCAGGCCTCGGGAGACGCGGCTCCCGCCAAAGGCAAGCGTCTGAATCCCATCAAGCGCAAGAAGATGGAAGATCGCATCCATGAACTGGAGGCGGAGATCAATCGCGCCGAGACTTTGATCGCGCAGTATGAGACGGCGTTACAAGATTTCGTCAGCGCTGAGGAGAGCCAGCGGCAGTCCCTGGAACTCGACCGGCAAAAAGCCGCGCACGCCGGCTTTATCAAGGAATGGGAGGATCTCAGCCAGTCGCTTCAGCAAACCGACTGACAGCGTCACTCCCTCGGCGCTACTCTCGAGCCACCGTCACAGTACGAACAGTCAAGTTACCCCCGCAACCGTACACTCTCTTTCGTAATCTCGGAGAATTACTTACCTCTGTGCGATATTCAGATTGGCCGAAGGGACAGGAACCACCAGAGGCCCAAGATCCCAGACTCACCGCAGTGCGGCGACAGGGCCGCGCGGAATAAAGGAAGGTCGCATGCTCCAGTCGAACCAGTACGACGTGAAGTCCACTTCGCCAGCCTCGAACCCCAACTCTTACAATCCCGTGAAAACGACCACGGCGCCCATCGAGCAGGCCACCATTGGCCGCACGCTGGTCATCAAGGGCGAACTGAGCGGCGCCGAAGCGCTCTATATCGATGGCCGCGTCGAAGGCAAGATCAACCTGCCCGACCACCGCGTCACGATCGGCCGCAACGGGAGCGCGCAAGCCAACATCACCGCCCGCGAAGTAGTCGTCATGGGCAAGGTGAACGGAAACATTGATTGCAGCGACCGCGTGGATATCCGCAGCGAAGGCTCGGTCACGGGAGACGTCTCTACCATCCGCATCAGCGTGGAAGACGGCGCCGTGCTCAAGGGCGGCATCCAGGTAAAGAGCGGCGAGCAGAAGCAACACCAGGCGCACTCTCAGCCCAGGGCGACCGAGGCTCCGAAGCCGGCCGTGCCCGACGCGCAGAAGTCCCTGGCAGCAACCGCCAGCGCGTAGGAAGCTAAAGTTGTCAGGACGTTAAAGTTGTCAAGGACATTAGAGTTGTCATCCCGAGCGAAGCGAGGGATGACAACCTTGTGGTTGGAGCGCGCGCGTTTTCGCTGAACAGTTACTTCTTCTCTTTTTCTTGCGGCTTCAAGTCCAGGGCGGCGGAGTTCATGCAATACCGCAACCCGGTCGGCGCGGGACCATCCTCAAAAACGTGTCCCAGGTGAGCGCCACATTTGGCGCAGCGCGCCTCGGTGCGAACCATTCCGTAGGTGGAATCCTTGTGCTCCTCGACCTTGCCCTCGTCTGCCGGCTTAAAGAAACTCGGCCAGCCAGTTCCGGAGTCGAACTTCGTCGAGGAATCGAACAGCGGTTCCCCGCAGCAAACGCAGTGATACGTCCCCGCATCCTTTGTTTTCCAATACTTGCCGGTAAAAGCCGGTTCGGTTCCCGCCTCTCGGGTAACCCGATATTGCTCCGGCGTAAGCCTCTGCTTCCACTCCGTCTCGCTTTTTGCAATTTTTTCTGCCATGAATGCGTCTCCTAGAATCAGTGGTCAGCGGTCAGTGGCTAGTGGTCAGTGAAACCTGGGGCACAAATTCACGTCAGCTTACTGGCCACTAGACACGGACCACAGTTCTTAGATGTTCGATGACCGGAAAAGTGGCGGAGGCCCAGATTTCATCACGCCAGGACGTTACTGGCCACTGACCACTATCCACTGACCACTGTCTTGTGACGTTCGTCACAATGTTCTTGTGACATCTGACCTTGCCTTCCACAGGGTCGTCAGATAACTATGGTCTCAACGTCTGCGAGTCCCTCTGGCCCGGTGTTTTCATGAGACGCCGGGCCTTCTTTTGGTTCATTCTGCTATTTCCTCGCCAATCTTCCGGTACCGGCTGCGGAAGAACAACAGCGGTTCGCCCTGGCGCACTACGACGTCCTCCACTTCGGCAATGAATATGGTGTGGTCGCCCGCCTTCTCGGCCGACTGCAACCGGCATTCGAGGTAGGCGAGCGCCCCATGCAGGATCGGAGTTCCCTGCGCGGTGCGGTCGAAGCGCGCCCCGGCTTCTTCTTCGGCGTGCCCGTGGTCATGTACCGGGCGCGCATAGTATTCGGAAATCTCCCGCTGGTTCTCGCCCAGAATATTGATCCCGAAGCGCTTCTTGGCGTGCATATGAGCGTGAGTGCGGGCGTTGTGGTCCACGCACACCAGCAGCAGCCGCGGATCAAGCGACACGGAAGCGAAGGCGTTCGCAGTCATGCCGTGGACTTCGCCCTCCAAATCGAGGGTGATGATGGTCACCCCCGTGGCGAAGCATCCCATCGCCTTTCGATATTCAGCGGGACTGAGCTTCCCGGATTCGTCTTGAGTTTTGGAGCTCATGTCTGCAACGGAAACTTCTTGTCACCTGTCGTTCGATGCACCGTCGAAACGAAATTCACTGCCCCTTCGGCGGTGCGATTTGATTCACGACTTTACCTTCGCCATCTAGAAAGGAGAGACGAGCGGCGCCATCCATCGCCACCTCCATCGAAATTCTCTTTCTGCCTTTGTCATCCATGAGTGCGACCACCGCAGCTCCGTCGTCGCCGCGGCCCACCCAGATGCGCCGGTGGTTCTGACCGCCCGGCACGCTGTCGCTCACGCTGACACCGGCGAACTGATCTTCGTGGTCGTCGACTCCCGCCACCTGCACAATCTGGTTGGCGTCATACTTATCGAACGATAAGCTGCCCCCCGAATCGACGACCTCGCCCTTCGGGTTACGATGACCGCCAAAAATCAGACCGCCATTTTCAGATCCTTCATCGTTATAGAAAAGCATTCCCGCCTGCGGACGATCAAATGGTTGCTCTTTACCGTGGACGATAATTCCCGGCAACCTTGCATGATTCGAAATCACCATGCGCAAGGTTCCGTCGGGTTCGACCACGTTGATGCGGTGAACCGTGATTTCGTCGAAACTGCCGACCTTTGGCGCAAGGGCTCCGCTAAACAGCAATATGCTCACTACGCAGCTCAAAACAACAGCATAAATCAGAAGCAGGCGTTGCCCGATTGCGGTCATGATTCCTCCTTTCCGAAACCGTGCGGCCGAAAGTTATCAGAATCCCAAGGCCCGCGTTCCCCAACAACTGCCTACATTACCACGGCAGTGGCTAGCAGCTAGTGGGCGGTTAGGACCAAGTCGCCATGCTCTGCTGTGGGTCTTAACAAGCCATCATCCACTGACCACTGCCCACTGATGTATGATTCGATGCATCGGGACCGAACGTCGTGACTCCAACTGCTGTCAGAACGGGCGCACCTATTTCGCGCGATCTGGCCCTGCGTCTGATTCGCTGTGGTGATGCCGATCTCCCGGCCTTGCTCGCCGCCGCCCGCGCGGCCAGAGATAATTTCAAGCCCGGCGTCATCACCTACTCGCGGAAGGTCTTTCTTCCTCTGACGAATCTTTGCCGCGACTACTGCGGCTACTGCACTTTCCGGCGCGATCCCGGCGATCCCGGCGCACATACCATGACTCCAGAAGAAGTCCTCGCCATCGCCCGCGCTGGCGAGAAGTTGGGATGCACCGAAGCTCTCTTCAGTTTAGGGGACAAACCCGAACTGCTCTTCCCAGAGATGCGCGATGCGCTGCGGCATCTGGGATATAAATCAACGCTGCATTATCTGGAAGCCATGTGCGAACTGGTGCTGCGCGAGACCAGCTTGCTGCCGCATCCGAACCCCGGCTTGCTCAGCGCCGAATGGATCTCACGCTTGGCGGCCGTTTCACCGAGCATGGGGCTGATGCTCGAAACCACTAACCGAGCGCTGCTGGCTCCAGGCGCAGCCCACGACAACGCTCCCGACAAAGTTCCGGCCAAGCGCCTGCGCACCATTGAAGAAGCTGGCAAACAGAGAGTCCCGTTCACGACCGGACTGCTGATCGGCATCGGCGAAACTCTCGAAGACCGCGTCGATACCCTGCTCGCAATTCGCGACCTGCACGACCGGTACGGCCACATTCAGGAAGTGATTGTGCAGAACTTCCGCGCCAAGCCCACCATCCCCATGGCGCGGGTGCCCGAGCCCAGCCATGGTGAGATGCTTCGCACTGTGGCGGTAGCTCGCTTGTTAATGCCCAACGTCAATATTCAAGCGCCTCCCAACCTCAATGCGCCGTATTATGAGGAGTTGCTGGAAGCTGGCATCAACGATTGGGGAGGAATTTCGCCGTTGACCCCTGACTATATCAATCCTGAGAAGCCCTGGCCGCATCTCGAACAACTGCGCCTGCGCACCCAAGCCAAAGGATTCCAATTGCGCCAACGTCTGCCGGTTTATCCCGAGTTCTTGAATGCGGTCACGTCGAAGCCAGCCGTGTCGAGGTCCGGATTGCTTTCGGAAAGACTTCAGGCCGCGCGCGACCGCGAAGGCCTCGCCAGAGAAAAGAGGGCCGCATGATCTGTGTGCTCACCGGCGGCACCGGCGGCGCCAAGTTTGTGGATGGTTTGCAACGAGTGATTCCGCCGGAAGAAATTACTCTGATCGTCAACACCGGCGACGACTTGATGTGGTGGGGACTCTACGTTTCCCCCGACATTGATTCCATTACCTACGTGCTCTCCGGCCTGCTCAGCCGCGAGCGCGGCTGGGGCGTGAAGGGTGATACTTTTCTCTGCCTGCAAGCCATGGGGCAACTCGGCGAGCCGACATGGTTTCACACCGGCGACCGCGACCTGGCGGCGCACCTGCTGCGCTCGCGTTGGCTGGCGGAGGGCAAGACGCTTTCCGAAGCAACGTCTACGATCTGCGGGAAGCTGGGGGTGAAGGCGCGCATACTTCCAATGAGCGATTCGCGCGTCGAAACGCGCGTGGATACGCCTTCCGGCGAGTTGAGCTTCGAAGAGTATTTTGTACAGCGCTGGTATCAAGACCCCGTGAACTCAGTGCGGTTCGCCGGAGCTTCCGATGCCGAGCCCTCCCCGGGAGTGATCGAAGCCATTCTGTCGGCCGATGCGGTCGTCATTGCGCCCAGCAATCCCATCACCAGCATCGGACCAATTCTCTCGGTGCCTGGAATTCGCGAAGCTCTGTGCAGCGCGCGCGGCAAAGTCGCGGCCGTGAGCCCGATCGTCGGAAACGCCCCCGTTGCGGGACCCGCTGGCATTCTGATGACCGCACAGGGATTGCCCTGTTCGATCGCGGGCGTGGCCAAGGCCTACGAGGATTTTCTCGATCTTCTCGTTTGCGATACGCGTGACGCCCGCGCGGCGGAAGCATTGCGCGCCAACGGTTTGAGGGTGCAGTGTACACAGACCATCATGCGTTCCGGAGAAGACCGGGCTGCACTCGCCAGGACCGTACTTTCTCACACGATAAGCGGACGAACTTCAAGGGAGCCGGCTGGGAACGAAGCTGTCTCTGACAAAGCAGCAGCCCGCACCGCCGCCGACCAGCCGTGATTCTCATTCCCGTCAAGAATTCATCGGCGGCCAAGCAGCGACTGGCCACCATACTCGATCAACCTGCGCGCACGGAACTCGCTCAGGCCATGCTGCATGACGTTGTGGCCGCAATTGCCGTGTGGCCGCGCTCGCCTGCCCGGGCGCTGGTGACCGGCGACCCGTTTGCGATTGAACTCGCTCGGCAATACGATTTCGAAATTATTCCCGACCCCGCGAACCCCGGCGAAACCCGTGCGATCGAAATGGCTACGCGCTTCTGTTTGGTGCGCGGCTGCGACAGTACTCTGGTTTTGCCCGCCGATATTCCGCTGATTCAAGCCAGCGAACTCGACCGGATCCTCGCCTACGCTCCCGCGGAAGGTTCGGTGCTGGCGCCTGCCGCCGACGGACGCGGCACCAACGCCGCCTTCCGCCGTCCCGCAAATCTTTTCCCCTTGCGATTCGGCAACGATAGCTTCAAACCGCACCTCGCCGCCGCCCAGGCCACCGGCAAACCATGCATCGTCTTGCAATTGCCTGGCATTGCACTGGATGTGGACAATCCTGAAGACCTGGAACGGCTTGCCTCGCATCCCGGCGAAACCCGCTCCCAGAGCCTGCTCCGCGAGTGGGCACTCGATGGCCGCTTTCTGGCCACGGGAACGGAGGGCATGTGAGCAGACCTCGCCGGGCATTGAAGGGGCCAGCTGCGAAGGGGCGAAAACAAAATGCGATTGGTTCGTCGGCCAACCTGCACATCATTCCCATCCCTCTCGCCGGCGAGGTCAATTTTGGTGACTCGCTCGCCGACAAGTTGCTTCAATCTCTGCGGCAAAATAAACTCGCGTTCGAAGCCGGTGACATTCTTGTCGTCAAACACAAAATTGTTTCCAAGGCGGAAGGCCGCACCGTCGATCTGGCAACGATCACGCCATCTGCCGATTCGATCGCATGGGCAAAGAAATTCAAGCTGGATGCGCGCGTCATCGAACTTGCTCTGCGCGAGGCCCGCGACATCATTCGCAGCAAGAACGGCGTGCTCATCACCGAGACGAGCCATGGTTTCATCTGCGCCAACAGCGGCGTGGACGTCTCGAACGTGGATGGCGGCCGCCACGCTTTGCTTCTACCCGCCGATCCCGACGGTTCCGCCGAAAAACTTCATCGCGAACTCAAGAAGCGCACCAAGCTCATGATTCCGGTTCTTATTACCGACACATTCGGCCGTCCCTGGCGCGAGGGCCTGGTCGATTTCTGTATCGGCATCGCCGGAATGAAAGCGCTGCGCGACGATCGCGGCCGCCGCGATCCGCACGGCTATACCTTGCACGCCAGCCTTGAAGCCGTTGCCGACGAACTGGCCTGTGCCGCCGCCCTGGTCTGCGGCAAACTCAAACGCACGCCGGCATGCATCATTCGCGGATTTCCCTACGAACCGGCCCCGGACCGCGTCCGCGACCTGCTTCGCCCTGCCGCCAGCGACCTGTTCCGCTAGATCTGTTCTCACAGATCGCGTGGACCAACCTCTCGCCAAAAGGCAACCGATAGGAGTAATTTGGAAGCCAACAGCTTTGGAGGAACTCGTGCCCCGCAAACTCTCAACTTCGGAACTGGAAAGTTTTCCCTCTCTCGACTGGTTCGAAATCGCGCCGCGAGTCTCGACGGCAGTGCGCTCCTCCATGGAAAGAATTCTCGAAGCGCAAAACGGCAACGCCATCTCTCTGGAAGAGGGTCACGCACTCGCCCACGCCGAAGGCGACGATCTGCTTGGCCTGCTCGCCGCCGCCAACCTGTTGCGCGCCGAACTGTGCGGCAACCTCGTCACCTATGTCGTGAATCGCAACATCAACTTCACCAACATCTGTTTTGTGGGATGCAAGTTCTGCGCTTTCAGCCGCGGCCCACGCGAGAGCGATACGTACTTCCTTGAACCCGATCAGGTCGCGCAAAAGGCCGTAGAAGCCTGGCAACTCGGCGCGACGGAAGTCTGCATTCAAGGCGGACTGCCGCATGGTCTGCCTCCGTTTTATTATCGTGACATTCTGCGCGCGGTGAAGAGCGCGGTGCCCGCGATGCACATCCATGCGTTCTCGCCGATGGAAATTGTCTACGGCGTCGAACTTACGAGCATGACGGTCGCCGACTATCTTTCGATGCTGCGCGACAATGGGCTGGGCACGCTGCCGGGCACTGCCGCCGAGATTCTTGACGACGAGATTCGGCAGATTCTTTCGGCCAATAAACTTTCCACATCGCAGTGGATCGAAGTCATTCGCACCGCCCACCGCGCCGGCATCCGCTCCACTTCGACGATGATGTATGGACACACCGAAACGCCCGAGCACTGGGTCCGCCAGATGCGGCTCTTGCGCGATATTCAGGATGAAACCGGAGGCTTCACCGAATTCGTCCCGCTCGGCTTCGTGCACCAGAACACGTTGCTCTTTCATCAGGGCCTGGCGCGCAGCGGGCCCACGCTCGCCGAACATCTCAAAGTGCACGCGCTGGCGCGCTTGCTGCTTGCCGGTTCCATCAACAATCTTCAGGTTTCCTGGGTGAAGCTGAACCGGTATCTTTCGCAACTCTGCCTGCACGCCGGCGCCAACGACTACGGCGGCACGCTGATGGAGGAAAATATTTCGCGCGAAGCGGGAGCCACCGCCGGTCAATACACCAGCGCGGAGGATTTCCAGTCGCTGATTCTTGAGATGGGCCGCGTTCCCGCAGAACGCAACACAACCTACACGCGCATCAAACTCAAGCTGCCGCTGGAAGATTTCACCACTGAAGAAACTCTGGAGCCGGAATTTGCATGAGCGACGCCTCGCGTCCCATCGCGATTCTGGGCGGAACCGGCCCCGCGGGCACGGGCATCGCGCTGCGCTGGGCGCGCGCGGGAGAGACCATCATTATCGGATCGCGCGATGCGCAGCGCGCACAAGAAACTGCCGGCAAGATCAAACAGAAAGCGGGAAGTCAGGCTAGCGTCTCGGGCATGGAAAATTCTGCCGCTTGCGCCGCCGCGGATCTTCTTGTGCTTACCGTTCCATTCGAAAACCAGGCTACGTTGCTCAAGCAACTGAAGCCCTCGATCCGAGCGGGCAGCATTCTCATCGACGCCACCGTCGCGCTCGCGGCGGGAGTTGGCGGACGCGCCTCCCGCACTCTCGGCGTCTGGCAAGGCTCTGCCGCGCAGCAAGCCGCCGAACTCGTGCCCAAGGGAGTGAGCGTGGTGGCGGCATTCCACAACCTCTCCGCGGAACTTCTGAACGGAGGTGATGCTCTCGACTGCGACGTTATCGTTTGCAGCGATGACGCTAGCGCCGCTCAACTCACGCGCGCTCTCACCGCGAAGATTCCGGGCGTCCGCGCCATCGATGGCGGCAAACTGGAAAATGCCCGCATCCTCGAGCAGATCACCGCTCTGCTCGTCGGATTGAATATCCGTCACAAAGGGCACGCGGGAATCCGGGTTACGGGGTTGCCGCCGGAAGCTTATCGTTAGAACTCCTAATCTTCCACCGCCTGCGCCGTCATCTCCGACGGTTCACCGCCCGCGGTGGCCTGGGCCACGATCAGTCGCCTCGCTTCCACGCGGATCTTCGGGAGTTGTGATCTGAACCAGCCCGCGCCCGCGAGACATGCCACGCCGCCAATCGCCACCGTGCGCTGCGCACCTAAATGCTCGGCCAGCGCTCCGCCCAGCAGCGCTCCAATCGGAGCCATGCCCATGAACATCATCGAATATACGGCCATCACCCGCCCCCGCAGCGCGTCCGGCACCATCACCTGAATCAAAGTGTTCGAGCACGCCATCTGCAGCATCATGGAGTAACCCACCGGCAGCAGCAGAAGCACCGAGAGCCAGAATGTGTGCGAGAGCGCGAACACCGTGAGACTGGCGCCGAATCCCGCGCAGCACCACGCCACCCACCGCCCCAGGCCTTTCACACCTTCGCGGAACGCAAGAGTCAATGCGCCGAACAGCGCGCCCACGCCGGTTGCGCCCATCAGAATGCCCAATCCGCGCGCCCCGCCGTGCAGGATCTGGTCAGCAAAAATCGGCATCAGCACCACATACGGCATTCCAACCAAGCTCACCAGACCCAACAACAACATCAGGGCGCGGATCGGCGCGGTGCGGTCGACGAAACGGAATCCCTCCATGATGTGCTCGAGCGGCGACGCCATGGCCGCGCGGACGGGACTTTGCACTTTCATCAGCAGCAGTCCGATGATGACGGCGATATAGCTCACAGCATTGGAGAAGAAGCACCAGCCTTCGCCAATCTTCGCCACCAGAATTCCTGCGATGGCCGGACCAATCACCCGCGCTCCATTGAACATGGAAGAATTCAGCGCGATCGCATTCATCAAATCTTCTTTGCCGACCATCTCCACCAGAAACGATTGCCGCCCAGGAATGTCGAACGCATTCACGATGCCCAGCAGCGCGGCCAGCACGAACACATGCCAGACCTGAACTTTGTGGAGCAAAGTTAATGCCGCCAGAACGGACGCCAGCACCATCGACGCTATCTGCGTGCAGATTACGATGTAGCGGCGATTGACGCGATCGGCGGTCACTCCGCCCAGCGGCGCAAAAAGAAATACAGGAATCTGGCTGGCGAATCCCACCGATCCCAGCAGCAAGGCCGAACCGGTCAGCCGATAGACCAGCCATGACTGCGCCACGCTCTGCATCCACGTGCCGATCAGTGAAATCAGTTGTCCGCTGAAAAAAAGCTGGAAGTTGCGATGCCGCAGCGCCCGCCACGCCGCCTGCCAGCGCGCTCCGGAATTGGAGGGCGCTTCCGTAGCGCTCGACGCCGCATTTTCCTGAATTGGGATTCTCGATTCAGCCACGATCGTTTCTTTGGATGATGCCTTCCCTCTCTCTATTACTATAACTTGCATGGCAGCGGCAATTTGCGCGTCAGCAACACGTCCCAGTAAGAAAGTTTTCCACAGGGCAGGCGAGAGTGGCGCCATTCCCGCTGCGAAGCAAATGCATAACCGCTTTCGCACCACTCACTTCCGCGCGTCACATCTGCGCCAATTTTTGACTTCCCAGACCGGCTGGACTGCGCTACAGTTGCACTTGCATTTGCGCTTTCCCGGCGATTCCCTAAGGACGTGACACAGCCATGACTCCTCCCCCGGTTGGTGTTGAACGCCGCATTGGACAACGCTTCGCTTTTAACCTTCCGGTTTCGCTGCGTGACGTTTCAACTGCCGTTGAAGGACTTGGCTTCACTCAGGATCTCAGCTCTCGCGGCGCTTTCCTGTTCACCGACATGCCGCTCAGCGAAGGCGCCGAAATCGAACTCACGTTGAAGATGCCCTCCGAGATCACTCTCGGCGACAGCATGCGCGTGCGTTGCCGGGGCCACGTTCTGCGCATCGTCAAACCCGCGGAGAAAGGCTGGAGACCCTTGAGCGAGATCGAGTCCAATTCTGCTGAGAACCGGTCTGCCAAGACCGGCTCTGCAGAGACCCTTGCCGTGACAAAGATCGGCGTAGCCGTCTGCCTGAACGGCTACGAATACCTTCCCGACGCCGAGGATGGTTCCGCCGATTTCCGCCGCATTTCGGCCCTGCACAACGCTCTGCCCAACGCCCTGCACGACGGCGAAACCGAGCGTCCCGCCGCGCCTCTGCCTGGCAATCCGCGCGTTGCTGTGCATTAGGCTGAGCCCTGCGCCGGAAAATCCCAGACCGGTCCGGGCGCGGCTCTCTTTAGTTTTTTCCGTACTTCTCAGTCCTTTTCAAACTTCTCTTCTTGGCTTAGAATGATTGACAACAGTGCGGATTCGCTTGGGAGTCTTCCGGGTGTGCGCCTCAAACAGAATGTTATGATTTTGCAGAACGCCGGTCCTACGGATCGGCGAGCGTCTAGGCGTGAGCTGCGTCCTCCCCCTGCTCTCGCGTAGTTACCTGAGTCACTTGGCGAAGGGTACTTTCTCTTTCTAACATGCAAACACCTAGAGAAATCAGCGAGAACCGCGCTATGCATGGGATCGCCGTAGCCCTTCTAACCGAGGACCGGGAACACTTATCCGAGTTACAGAATCGCCTGGAGGCTACGCGCCTGGCCCGGGTGGTATTCACCAACGTCGGATTCCCTTCCGGACCTACGGATTCCATCCTGCGGCAGATTCAGGATCTGCGCGCCGAAGTGGTCGTGGTTGATATCTCCGCCACGAACCCCCAGCGCGCCATCAAGGCCATCGAACTCATTCAAGCCAACACCCTTCAGCTCGCCATCTTCGCCAACGGAACGATGCAGCAGCCCGCCACCATCGTGGCCAGCATGCGCGCCGGAGCCGGGGAGTATCTGGATGACAGTGTCGGCGCCGAGGCCCTTCTCGAAGCCCTGACGCGTTTCAGTTCTAACCGCACCCGCACTCGCGGAGGCGCGGGCAAGGCCCGCATTTTTACCTTCCTCAGCGCCAAAGGAGGCGCGGGCGCGACCACTGCCGCCGTCAACACCGCCGTCGCTCTACAGCAAACTCACGGCAGCGTGGTCTTGGTGGACTTTGCCCCCATCGGCCACTGCCAGCTCCATCTCAACCTGCGCCCCAGTTTCGGAGTGCCTGACGCGCTCCAGAACCTGCACCGCCTCGACGTTTCGCTGCTCGATGGCCTCATGACCACCGCGAAAGACGGTTTGCATCTTCTCGCCGGGTCGCAGCAGCCTTATCCCTCCATGCCCACACCGGCGGAGTTGGCCCGCCTCTTCGACCTGCTGGTGAATCACTATCGCTACGTGGTCATTGATGCTTCCAGCCGCCTGGATTCCACGACGCGTCTGCTCTCCGATCTTTCGAATGCGGTGCTCATGGTCGCGCAAACCGACGTGGTCTCCCTGTGGAGCGCCGGCCGCATTCACGCCTTCCTCGAAGAAGGCACGGGCCGCAACCGGTTGCGCGTGTTGCTGAATCGCTATAAAAAAATCCCCGGCTTCACCGACGAGGACGTGGAATATGCTACGCGCTGCAAGGTCTTGTGGAAGATTCCCAACGCGTTTCAAGCAATCTCACCCGCTATCGATCACGGGACGCCAGTGGTTCTGCAGGACGGTCAGGAAGTGAGCCGAGCCTACCGCGCCCTGGCAGCGGCATTGGCCGAGGCTTCTCCCACCGAAGACGGCGGACTCGATCTCGTCTACGCGCAGGAAAAGTCGGACAGCAAGAGGAAAATCCCCGGCCGCTTACTGATAACGCCAGCCCGCGCCGGCCAATAAAGCTAATCCCCAATACTCCGCACACTTTCTGTACTCGCTAATTTCTCCCTGACGACGCTTCCTGCGGAAACCGCTTGAACTCTACCGCGCTCGAATGCGTCGTCACTTTCTTCTGCGCATCGCTGGTGTTGTCGGCGAGCGTTCCTTTCAGCACGTAATAGGACTCGTCGCTGGGATTTTTTCCCGCGCCCCGCTCCACCGCGCCTTTGAACTCGAACCACACTCCATGCACAGTTTCGGTGGTGAAGCTTAGCGTGTTGCCATCGAGCGTGCCACTCCGGAAGTACTGATCGAGAAACGCCTCCTTGTCGCTTTCTCCATCCCCATATCGCGAGACGAATCCCGTCACCTTGCCCGCATCTTCCACTGTAATTTGGACGAACTCTCCGTCCTCTAAAAAGCTGTACATCCCGGAATATTCGTGGCCCGGTTTGGTTTCCTGCGCCGCGTGTGGCGCCTCGGCTGCTTTCGGAGCTGTTGCCTTAGATTCCTGTGCGGCCAATGAAACCAATGTGACGGCGGCGAAAACCGCAGCCGCCAGAACAGCGCCCCGCTTCTTCATGAAAATTCTCCTGCCCAGATAATCGTACTACCTTACGAGCGAGTACTCAGTACCTAGTACCCGGTACCGAGTACCGAGAAACCAAAATCGTCGCACAGATCGCGAAATCCGATTTTCTATGTACTAGGTACTGGGTACTAGCTACTACTCTCCCACCGCGGCCCAATTGCATCTAAAATAGAACGATGCGCGAAGGGCCAAGCCTGCTGCTGGAAGAGACCGATTCCCCGGTTGCGGATCTGCGTCTGCTCATTGAACCCGAACCCTGGTCCCGCGTCTTCATCGAGAACGTTCGCAACTTCTTTCAGCGAACCGAGGTCTTCAATCCGCAATTAACATTCACTGATCATCAATCTGAAGATCAGGAATCTGAATCCACCTTCTGGCCCGACGTGTTCGTCGACCGCGGACTTCCCTGGCGCAGACTTCTAGAGTCCGGCGCATGTCACGTTCTAGTGCTCGCCATGATCTGGGCGGGATCACGCCTGCTCGCCTTGCAGCCTCACGCCACGTCGGCACCTGCATTTACGCACGCCGACGTCGTCTACTACACGCCTTCCGAATACCTGCCGCCGCTCGACACCCGGCGACCGAATTCCACTCACGCCCGCAAAGCCGATCCCGAATATTCCGCGCAGCCCGTCATTTCCGTTCCTCCGCAGGCCGATAACCGCTCGCAAACCATCGTCACTCCGCCCAATCTCCAGTTGCAGCATGATGTGGCTTTGCCCAACATCGTCGCCTGGTCGGGAACGCCGCAACGTCCGATCGGGCCAGCTCCGGCTGTTCCGGCGTCGGCGATCTCGCGTCTGGCGCCACAAATCGACCGCTCCGTCATCGCGCCTCCGCCCGATTTACAACCGGCAGCGCAGAAAACCTTGCAGGCGCTGGAGCCCGCCGTCATCGCTCCGCCGCCAGCCGTGGAAGCGGGCTCAACACGCCGCGTTGGCGACCTCAACATCGGCCGCAGTGCGGTAATTGCGCCCGCTCCGCAGCTATCGCTCGATCCTCAGCGTGCAGTCCCGGGCAGAAGTTCCACGGCTGTCAGCAGACGCTCACCCGATGTGATCGCGCCGCCGCCCGCGCTCGGCGCCTCGGGACGCGCCCGCTCCGGCGGAGGCACGATTGCGCTGAGCCTCCACCCCGCGGTAGGCGCGCCGCCCGATCCGCCCGCCGGCAATCGCCGGGGCAACTTCGCCGCCACACCCGAAGGCCATCGCGGAGCCTCAGGCGCGCCCGGCGCGCCCGCCGGACAGGGAAAAGAGAATGGAAGTGGATCTGGAAAAAACAGCGCCCTGCCTTCGGGATTGTATGTAGGCAAGACTTCGAACACTGCCTCACCGGTTGCAGGCGATCCAGCTCCGAACTCCAGCGCCTACACCGTCAATCCGAATCTGATCGCCAGCGCGCGCCCACCACGCATTTCGGCCCGCATGCAGCCGGAAAAAGAAGGCAAACTTTCTGAAGAAGAACGCGCCGTCTTCGGCGACCGCAAGTTCTACTCGCTAAGCCTGAACATGCCCAACCTGAACTCTGCCGGAGGCAGTTGGATAGTCCGCTTCGCCGCGCTCAAACCGGAGGCCGGCTCGGCACATTCATCCTCCGGAGATCCTTCTGCTGAAGATATTTCCGCGCCCTCGGCCACGCGCAAATTCGATCCTGCGTATCCCGAGGGACTAATGCGGAAGAATGTGGGCGGCACCGTCATCCTTTATGCCGTAATCCACGCCGACGGCACGGTTGGGAACGTGCGCGTGCTGCGGAGCGTCGACCAGCGCATCGACGATTTCGCCAGCGAAGCTGTCGCCAAATGGCTATTCCAGCCCGCCACGAAAAACGGCGCGCCCGTGGCTGTGGAAGCCACGTTCTCAATTCCCTTCCGGCCAACGCACGCGGGATCAAACTTCTAGAGGACTAGGGTGCTTGCGGTCGCAACCAGGAAATTCTCGTACCATCGTGTCCTTTGGCTCGCGGAAAGAAATCCTCCCTCTTCAGCCTCACTGCTTTGCCGGACATTGCGTCATCATGTCCTGTTGGATCGCGTCGCGTCCATCCAGATTGTTCAACGCCGGCACCGTTGCGTTTGGACCGTCCACGCCTTCTGACCCATTGCAACCCTGCACCGCATAAATCGCGTAATGCGCCACCGGCGCAATCCCATCGCTGGTGAGCCTCTCGTAAAAAATCTCACCCTGCGAACTCGAATTATTCGGGCAGTAGTCCGTTGGAGTCCCGCCCTGCCCTCCCACACACTGGCTGCCGTTGTACACCGTCTGGCATAGCCAGGCCGTCATCGCGGTCTTGGGATAACTATAGGTCGGATTATTCGTCCCATCATTCACAATGCTCTGCTGCAGCCACGCCAGATTCGACGCCGGCGTGGTGGCCGCCCCCGGCACAGCGCACGAGCTATCATTCGTCCATGTGGCAACCGTGGCCGCCTGCTGATCGTACGTCGGACTCAACGTCCATGGCGAACTCCCGCCCAGTTCGCACCCGATCTGTTGCCCGTTGTTTTGCCCGCAAATAGTCACGTCGGGCGCAGGCGGCTCCTCGCACCCCTGCTTAATGTCAGCCAGCGGCGGCCCCGATTCCAGTTCCACCGCATCCAGATAATTCCCCGCCCCATAGAAAGTCAACGCATAAGCGATCGCCGCCGAACCCGCGCTGCTTCCCTGCGCGCACCGCCCTCCGCCGCTGTAAAGCGTCGTATTATTCGTATTGAAGATGAAGTTCAGAAACGTCGCTTCCCGGCAAGCCGCAATCTGTATGTTCGCCGTATAAGTAGTGGAGCTGTTGTTCCCCGTGTACTGCGCTGGAACAGTCGTCTGCTCCCAGTCGTACGCCCATTCGATCTGCACAATCTCGTAGCCCAGCCCGAAATAGTAGGCGGCAGGCGTATCGTCGCCCGCTTTGGTTCCCGCCCCGCCGGAAAAAAATACGATGGTTCCCTTTGGCGATCCCGGATTGTCATAGCTGTAGGTGAAATTCAAATTCGACGCATTCGGACAATTCGCCAGATTCGCCGAGTAACACACCGCCGGAATCGTGCTGTTCGAATAGAAATCACTGTTACACGCCGTCACCGCTCCGGTGACCACGCTGGGCGCAGGGGTGCCGTTTATGGGAAAGCTAGCCGCCCCAGAGTCGCCCCCGCCGGGAGCGGGGTTTACGACCGTCAGGCTAGCGCTTCCTGCGCTGGCGATGTCAGCGGCTGTGATCGATGCCGTGAGTTGCGTTGCGTTGACATAAGAGGTTGTCGTGTTGCTGCCGTTCCACTGTACCGCTGAGGTCGAGATGAAATTGCTTCCATTCACCGTCAGGGTAAAAGCGGCTCCCCCGGCAGTTGCGGCGGAAGGGGATAGCGAAGTGATGGACGGGACCGGATTCTGCACGGGCGGAGGAGCAACCGACGGCGATGAACCACTACCACATGCCGACAGCCAGATGGTCGTAAGCAGAGACACAATCAGCCCGAGATTAAGTCTGATAACCCTGCTACGCACTATCCGGTTCTCCATCGATTTACAATCTCCCTTGCTACGCAAACTAGGCCACTCTAACCCTGTTCGGCAGGTGGCTGGAAAACACTCCGGAAAGAATCAACCTTCGTACAGAATATTCTAAGTCGCCCTGCCGTCGTTGTCGCCGTCTTCCGGAGAGGCAGATCTCCCGGACTCACGTGAGAACATCGCTCCCGCGTGATTTCCACAGCCACCATGTGACATCTGACCTTGTGCCGCGAGAAAACTTGCGCAATCATGGTCGAGGCCGTGACAGTTAGCTGAAGTCAATTCACCGTGCCCGGAAGCTTTTTGCTTTCTAGAGTTTAGTATCTGAGTTCTTTGACATCCGGACCTTACCGAAAAATTCGCGCTAACTTGCTGATTCCAGAGATTTAGTAAAAAGGGGGGAGGGGGGATACCCCCGAAAAATCGAGCCGATCGAGACGAAAGAGACGCCACCCCAACCAGCCTCAGCAAATTTATTTCGGTGCACAAATTCACAGGGCAGAAGATTGAGAACTCAGAGCCGGGAACTGAGAACTGGTTCGCAGAACCAGCGTTACCGCTTCCTGCCGCAGCCGTTCTAAACGGATCCAGAGATGGTCGCCACAGCGCGCCACTCGGATTTCGTCGGCTTTCACCCTGGCACAGTAGCTGCAGATAATGTGGGCGCATTCACCCGCGTCGTCCATCCGGTCAAAGACAACTCCGCTGGCCCCGCGCTCGCGCCCCAGAGCCTGCAAGGTCTTTTGCAAAATGCTCGGACACACCAGGCACGCTTCCGTGCGATAGCCGAGCATTTGCTCGATCGCGTAAAGCACCGTGTAGTCGATGCCCTCGCTGAAAGCCATGAGGAGAGTCCCGGTCGCCTCCACTAATTCCACCGGCATCATCTGAAAAGACTCGAGCAGCGGCAGCGGGATGCCGGAGAAAGCCGCTGGAAAAATCGGAGAAGAGCGGCTGACGCCGGTCGCGGCGACGCCATTTCGCAAAACTGGACAGGACCATTGCCGAGCCAAGGCAGCCGTGACCTGCGCTTCGGTCGAGAAGCCCAGCTCCTGAAACCATGCTCCGATTTTTCTCTTGCTCGGGTTCTGGCCGCTGCCCGCGTCCCGTTGCGCTGCCAGCGCAGTCCGCAGTTGTGCGGCGGTGAGTTGCTGGCGCGAAAGCAGAAGCAGTCCCAGCGGAACGCGATGCTGTGCTATGGCGGCGCGCTGGGGAACGGAACGCGCCCGAACTAAAACCTCGAGCAGGGCCAACTCCAGACAATCCGCGCGGCAGTACCGGACTCCCTGCAGGCGGACACTGCGCGACCGCCGGCGCATTCGCCGCCATTGGCCTCGCACATGAACCGAATCGCAGTATCCGCACAGGGGCGCTAGTTTTCGAAAACAATCGCGCCAAGCGCTTTTCAAGACGAGAATGCGAAGGCGCGCTCGGCCCATCATGTCGTCCTGGCCGCGTCCAACGGAGACACATCCGTCACCCGCAGACCGTAATTGATGTAAACGTCCACCACGTTTGTAGTAGTGTCAAAGGTCAGGTTCCACACGTGTTCGATGATCATGGCCCGCGACACCTGCCGGCCCGCATTCCGCATCAGATATTCCAGCAGCGCAAACTCTTTTGAGGTAAGTTCGATCCGCCGGCCGGCGCGCTCCGCGCGGTGTTCCACCCGGTCGAGATGGAGGTCCTCGACCACCAGCACCGACTCTGACGGCAGATGGCTGCGGCGCAGCAGGGCCCGGATGCGCGCCGAGAGTTCGCTGAAGGAAAACGGCTTCGGCAGATAATCGTCGGCGCCGGTATCGAGGCACTGTACCCGGTCTTCGACCCGGCTTCTCTGCGTCAGCACGAGCACGGGCAGGCTCGGACGCTTCAGCCGCAGATGCCGCAATACACTCACCCCGTCGAGCTTCGGCAGGTTCAGATCGAGGATTACCAGGTCATATTCGAACTCGCTCCCCATGGCCCGCGCCTGCTCTCCATCATCGACTACATCCACCTGATAGTGCTCCCCGAGAAGCCCCTGGCGCACAAAACCCGCCAGCGCTACATCATCTTCCGCAATCAGAATCCTCATAAGTGGGCCTTAATTACAGCCTGATTCTAGTTAGAAGAAGGTCAGTTGAAACGGAAAGTCAGACGCACGAAAGGGAGTGTTTGCTGAAATGGAGCAGGGGTTTCAAAACAGGAAGAGCTTCAATCGGCGGGAACGCTCTGACCACGAACAGCCGACGAACATCCCCACTCAAGCCAAAGGACGGCTTGAATGGGCCACTCGTCGACTCAACCGCCTCTCAGGAGCTATTCGACCTGCTCCTGCCAAATCTTAACCTGGCGCTGCATTAGCCCGTAGCACTCGCAGGCCGCTCGCTCCAGTTTCGTTCGCTGGACAATCTTCACATCTCCGCGCGTGTAGGAAATCAATCCCGCCTTCTGCAGGATGCCCGCCGCCACGGTCACACTCGATCGGCGTGCCCCCAGCATTTGACCGAGCACCTCTTGCGTCAGAGCCAGCGAAGCAGTGCCCACGCGGTCGGCGGACATCAGCAGCCATCTCGCCAGCCGCGCTTCGACCTCATGCAGCCGGTTACAAGCCGCAATCTGTGTGGCTTGCATCGCCATGATCTGCGAGAACTGTTGCATCTTGCGCTCTAAGTGCGGACACTCGCGCAGCAGCACTGCCAGGCTATCGCTATCCACTCGCAGAGCCGTGCCTTCGATTTGAACTACCGCCCGGGTGGCAGACGTGCGGAAGCCCGCCAGCAGCGGCATCCCGACAAAGCCTTCCTTGCCAACCAATCCCACTTCGACGGTTTTGCCGTCCGACAACACGCTGAGGATCGAGATCAGCCCGGTGTTGCAGAAATATGCCGACCTCAATGTATCGCCCGCCTCATGCAGGACCTGTCGAGGCCGCATCCGGACGAGTTCCAGCTTCGGCAACACAATTTCGAATTCATCGCGCGGAAGCTCGCGCAGAATTTCATTGTAGACGTGAATTCCGGCGCCATCAGAACCTCGCAGCCCTTGCGCTCGCTTCGAAGACGGCTTGGGATTCACCTGCGCGTGCAAGGTCAGTGGATGGTCTCCCTGAAAGGCATATGCTCGACGTTGTCACGGTCGCAAACTGGGCAAAACGGCAAGGACACGTTCCAGTTCATTCCGGTGCCGCTAAGATGGAAGTGAACGCTGACAAACTTCAGGGAATATCCGCAGCCCTCGCATCGCCGCGGTTTCTGAGCTGGGAACTCTTCCAGGAGGTCGATGATGGACTGCAGGAGCTGCGTCCTGGACCGCGGGGTTGTGTTCACCGCAATATCCTGCCTGAATACTGGAAGCCAGTCGGCACGTCGAAGAACTTATGAATGTACGCTCGGCGACAATCTTCTATGCGTCTCGCAGGAGCTTCCAAGTCCCAGGATACGTCCAGCGATCAAACTGCCCCACTCAAGCCAAAAGACGGCTTGAATGGGGCACCCGCCCGGACACTGCCTAAATCTTGGCTTCTTTGCCCAATAGAGTTGGTGTGGAGTATACTGTGGAATTGATTCCACATATGCAAGTCGTTCAAATTGTGCTGGATAAAAAGCTGCTACAGGCCGCCGACCTAGCCGCGAAGCGCACTCAGCGGAACCGGTCTGCTTTGGTGCGCGACGCCCTGCGGGAACATCTCCTCCGGTTGGAACTGCGGGCCAGTGAAGAGCGCGACCGCCAGGGCTACTCCCGACAGTCGCAAGCCGACTCGGAGGCACGGGGCTGGGAATCGGAGGCCACGTGGCCGGAAGAATAGCGCGAGGCCGGATAGCCCGGGGCGAGGTTCGGCTCTACGAGTTTGCCGCTCCCGACAAGAAACAACCAGTCCTCGTGCTCACGCGCAACAGCGCCATCGCGTATTTATCCACCGTCATGGTTGCGCCTGTCACCTCCACGATTCGCGGCGTGCCATCGGAAGTGGCTCTGAATGAGGAGGACGGCATGAAGTCCCCGTGCGCGGTGAACCTGCACAATGCCGTTACGGTGTCGCAACAGCGCCTGGGGAAACGTGTGGCCCAGCTTAGTTCGGCACGAATGAATGAGGTGTGTGCTGCTCTGCGGTTCTCTTTGGGATGTGATTCGAACTAGTTAGTGGGAAAGAGCAAACCTCAGCAGCTGAAAGCCGCGTTCCGTTTCAGCTGCCTTACGGCACGAGTGGAACTCGTGCCCTTCCCGATCTGTTGACGAAAGCCGGTGAATCTTCGAGTCTGTTCTACGCGTCCTGGCTTTCCCATTCTTTGACTTGCCGTTGCAGCAGTCCGTAGCAGTCGCAGGCCGCCTCTTCCAACCTGCGCCGGTCGTGGATGGTCACATTTCCTCGCGTGTAGGCAATCAATCCCGCTTTCTGCAGCGCGCCCGCCGAGACGGTCACGCTGGAGCGTCGCGTTCCTAACATCTGCGCCAGGAACTCCTGGGTCAGCGGAAGGTGCTCGGAGCCGACGCGGTCCTGCGTCATCAGCAGCCACCGCGCTAATCTTTCATTCACTTCATGCAGCCGGTTGCAGGCTGCGATCTGTGTCACCTGCACCGCCAGCAGTTGCGCATACCGGTTCATCTGCCGTTGGAGCGTGGGACACTTCGGCAGCGCCGCGCGCAAGGCTTCGGCATCCATTCTGAAGGCAGTGGCCTCGGCCTGCACCACAGCTCGAGTGTGGCTGGTGCGAAAACCCGCGACCAGCGGCGTGCCCGAAACGCCTTCCTTGCCGATCAGGCCGACCTCAACACTTTTGCCGTCGGGCATAACATTCAAGATTGAGAACATCCCGGAGTTGCAGAAATAAACCGATCGCAGTGTCTCGCCGGCTTCATGAAGAACCTGATGAAGCTTCATTCTCACGAATTCGAGCTTCGGCAAGATTGCTTCAGCTTCCGCACGCGGAAGCGCCAGCAGGATTTCATTGTGAACGGGATTCCCGTCGCCATCTTTTCTCGATGACGCGGTTGCGCGACGGTCACCATTACGCTTCGAGGGAGCGCTGGTACGAGAGGGGACAGAAGACTTCGCCATAATGGCTCCTTGCGCAGCGAACACGCTGTCAAATTTTGCAAGGAACCGTCACCCAAGGGGGGCGCGGCGGAAAGATGCTAGAAGAGACAACTCAAGACTACTCCCTTTTAGCCATGTTGATTGAAAATTAGAGCTTGGGCCGCTTTTGAGACCTTAGGCCGATTTTACGGCGAATCCTGTATAGCGCACGCTTTATTGTGCGCTGTCGTACAGAATTCCCTGTATGTACGCAAAGCCGTTCCAAGGACTAGTTTGGAAAAGGTGCCTCCCGTCGCCTGGCTCTGTCCCGCATGGATCCCGCCAGCAACCCTCCAAGGCACGCGGGATCCTGAATGCTGCTCAAAATCCTGATCGCCGACGACAGTTCGACCATCCGCCATTTGCTGCGATTTTTCATCGAACACAACACCGACTGGCAGGTTTGCGGCGAGGCCGAGAACGGCCAAGTCGCCATCGAGAAAGTCGCGGAACTGAAGCCCCATGCCGTGATTCTCGACCTTTCCATGCCGGTGATGAACGGGCTCGACGCGGCTCGCGAGATTACCCGCATCGCTCCCGATGTGCAGATTGTCATGTTCACCATGCATACCAGCGAGCAGCTTCTGAGAGACGCTCACGCCGCCGGCATCAAAGACGTGATCTCAAAATCGGACACGATCGGAAATCACTTGCTGGCCTCGCTGAGGACCATCTGCGCCCGGTTACCGGCCTCATAAAACTGTTTTGCGTTCCGCCGCGACAGGTGTAATGTTCGCAAGGGAGAAATCGTGCCATGTGCTTCTCAGCCACTGCGAACTTTGTCGGCAGCGGAGTTCTGGGCGCCGTAGGCGTCGTAACTTTGACCAGGGTGAGGCACCGCCGCGAGCTGCTTTTCGCCTCGCTCCCCTTGCTGTTCGCCATTCATCAGTTCATCGAAGGCTTCGTCTGGCTCGGACTCGACGGCATTCTCTCACCGCAGGTCGCGCATGACATGGGCGCGGCCTTCATGCTATATGCGCAAGGCCTGCTCCCATTCTTGCTGCCGCTAAGCGTGTTCCTCTTCGAGCCCACTGAGCAGAGCCGCCAACGCATGGTGCCGTTCCTGATCCTTGGCGCAGGAACTACGCTCTACATACTATGGGCACTGACCGCATTCCCGACGCAGATCTACGTGAAGGCAAACACCATCGTCTACATGAATCAAGCGACCAACAACACTGCGGTTGGAGTGCTCTATGTAATCGCAACCTGCGGATCGCTATTCTTCTCGAAGATCAGGCCGATGATCATTTTCGGCGTCGCCAACCTGGCAATTCTCCTCGCAGTAATGGGGGTCAAGCGCTACGCCTTCACCTCGCTGTGGTGCGCCTACGCGGCCGTAGCCAGCGTGATCATCCTGGCCTACTTCTGGAAAAGCCACGGCTCCCGCCCGTTCAGCTATGCGTAGGTGCTGGTCGCGCCGGCTAGATAATCCAGCATAATAATAAAGAGGGACGACATGAGAACCAGACTAGCCGCAATCCTGCTCTGCATCGCGTCAATGCCAGGCCTGATAGCGCAGACAACAACCACCAAGAGCGGTTTCTTCAAAACCTCCGATGGCATCAGCATCCACTACCTTGAAGCCGGCAGCGGCCGCCCCATCGTCTTCATTCCCGCCTGGACCATGCCCGCATGGATCTGGCAAAAGCAGATCGACGAATTCGCAAAGAAGTATCACGTCATAGCCGTCGATCCGCGCTCCCAGGGTGAGAGCGATAAACCAAACTACGGCCACCTGCCTGAAGTTCGCGCCCGCGATTATAAGGAATTGGTAGATCAACTCGGCCTGAAGCATCCGGTGCTGATCGGCTGGTCGATGGGATGCGGCGAGTTGATCGAGTATGCCGAGAAATTTGGTACCGACAACGTCCGCGGCTTTGTGTTGGTGGATGGCTTCGTCACTGACAAGCCCAGCGATCTTTTCGTCCCCATCTCGGGATGGCTGACTCAAATCCAGCAGGATCGCCAGAAACAAATGGACGGCTTTGTCCGCAGCATGTTCAAGAAGCCGCAGCCCGAGGACTACCTGAAGCGCATCCTCGACAGCTCCATGCAGGTCCCAGCCGATACCGCCATCGTGCTCGTCTACAACATGATCGCCGTAAAGGATTTCTCACCCGGCCTGACCAGGCTGGCAGCAATGAAGCCGAATCACCCAGTCCTCTTCATGTACCAGCCCGAGTCGCAATCGAGCGCCGACTACCTGCAATCGAAGTTAGGCGACAAACTCCGCCTGGAAAAATTCGAAGGCGACGGCCACGCCCTTTTCATAGACAACCCAGAAAAATTCAACAAGGTCCTGGAAGACTTCCTGAAAACTCTTCCCAATTGAGCGCTCTTTGGAGGACAAGGCTGCCTGATTTCTCGTCCCGAAGAAAACGGAGGGCGCCGAAAACGACCGTGGAAGAGCGGCGCTTCAGCGCCGCGTTGGGAAAAAGCGGGTGGAGCAGGCCTGAAAGGCCTGCGTTTAAGCCATCCTGTTGGACTGGGCTTTAGCCCCTGAGGGACGAGAATACGCCCGTACCTTTAAAAGTACGTTCTACCGCTGTCAAGTCTACTTTAGTAGACATCCGACGTCCCCGAAAGTAGACATTTCCCCCACAGGCTAACCCCTTGATTCCATTGACTCGGCCAAAAGCCCGCACGAAGAATCAACCACTTACGCCGATAATTTTCTGCAAAGTTCCAATGTTCCAGTTGGAACATTCGAGCAAAAACCGGAAGCTCGACGCCGGGTTGACCGAAGCCCGGAGCCGGAAGCCCGAAGCCAGCTCTCCGGCGAACCCGATCCGTCAATCACCCTCGCTCCTCACCCCCGGCGATAATCATAAGAAGACAATCGTAAGAATGAAGATGAAGTCTCTGCTCACGCCCGGCATTTGCCTGCTCGCCATAGCCTTGCTGCTGCACACCGGCCTGCTGGCGCCCAACGTCGCGCTCGTCACCTACGCCTTCTGTGCCGCAACCATTGTGGGGCTGCTGCTCTCCTGGCGATTTCACTCCAGCCGCATCTTCTTTGCCTTGCTGTCTTTATTCCTCGCTCAACAAGCTATCTCATATTTCTCCAACGGACACATCGCCGCCACCGGACCAGGCAACACTGCCCTGGCCGCAATCGGCCTACTCTTGCCTCTCAACTTCGTCCTGCTCTCGTTCCAGCAAGAAAAAGGATTCACCTTCTCCAGCGTCGCGCCTCCAACCTTATTATTGTTCGTTCAGTCCGTGATCGTGGCCGTGCTCTGCCGCCCCGAACCATCCGCCGCAGCGCAGCATGCCCTGCATCATGCTCTCACGCCGGCGCCGTTGCCTTTCGCCACGCTACTCGCCTTCGCCGCCGCCTCGGTAGTGCTGCTCATACGCTTCCTGCTGTTTCACAAGCCCATTGAAGGAGGACTTCTCTGGGCTCTGGCAGCGTCGCTCCTGTCGCTCCATTTCGGAGGAACAGGACGAATCCCTGTCGCTTACTTCGCCGCAGCCGCCTTCATCCTTGCCGGCGCAATCGTTGAGACGTCTTATCTGCTCGCCTATCACGACGAACTCACAGCATTGCCTTCGCGCCGCGCCTTCCACGACGCGCTGCTTGGCCTCGATCCGCCCTACTCGATCGCGATGGTTGACATCGACCACTTCAAACGCTGCAACGACACCTACGGCCACGACACCGGAGATCAGGTGCTGCGTATGGTCGCTTCACGCCTGGCGCGCGTGTCGGGCGCAGGACAGGCCTATCGCTGCGGTGGAGAAGAATTTGCCATCGTGTTTCCCGGCAAGACCACCGCTGACGTCCTGGAGCATCTTGAAAAGCTGCGCGCCGCCATCGAGTCCAGCCAACTCCACGTGCGCGGCCCCGACCGCCGCCAGGAGTCGCGCGGCCCGGACCGGCGCAGCCAACGCCCACGCGGCCGCGCCCAAACCGGTCACGCGATTCGGCAGCTTACTCGTCCCGCAGCGCCAGCATCAGCAGCAACGGAACTCTCGGTCACCGCCAGCATGGGAGTTGCCACCTCTCCACAGGAAAATCCCTCGGCGGAAGAAGTGATCAAGGCTGCCGATAAAGCCCTCTATCGCGCAAAAGCCGCAGGACGCAATCGCATCGAAACCGCATCCGCTCCCCGCCGCCGAACCCGCAGCAAAGCCGCCGGCATCGCCTGAATCGAGCACTGACTCGAGCAGCGTGTTTCTCGGGAAAAGTTCTCGGGGTTGGTTCTCGAAAAAAGTTCTCAGGATTAGTTCTGGAGAAGATCTAAGCGGGTGGAGCGCGTCTTCTGCAAGGAGGGAATGAAAACGTCGGGCCCGGACCGTCATTTACGGCGGGAGCATGACGCTCCGGGCTCGTACGTTTTTTCGCAAGCGCCACAGGCCGTGCGGTCAGCCCGCGGTCGAAGGAGGCGTCGAATTTCTCCGTCCGCTGCCGGCACAAGCGGGACACTTCAAGCGGATAAATGCGATGCCCTCGGACTTACCACTGATGTCCACAGGCCGCGCAATATATCCGGTACCGCCGCAATGCGGGCAGCCCTTCGGATCCACTCATCCCCCTCAGTTGCAAATGAGTTTTTCATTAATTCGCGTGCGCAGTGCTACAAAGTTAATCTTGTTACGAAACGCGAACAGGTCCGGCGGTGCGCGTGCCGCCGGATTAGCCGGCAGCCTCAGTGAGCGAGGCCCGAAAGCTGTGTTAAGCTAATGAAAACCCGCACGCCGGAGAGGTGGCAGAGTGGCCGAATGCGGCGGTTTGCTAAACCGTTGTACGGGCTAACACCTGTACCCAGGGTTCGAATCCCTGCCTCTCCGCCACGCAGTCTGGACTACAGAGAAAACCGGCCTCGCTTTTCCCCCAAATACGCGAAAGATGCCCATTTTTCGCGATAACTGCTAAGCAAACCGGACTGCAGAGAATGGACTGCTCGGCAGCGAGGGCGGTCACTGTCCTCGCTTTTCTCTGGAAGGCACATGCGCAGTCCGGTTTCAAGAAGGGCATAAGGCGAATGGAATGCGATCAGAAGCCTGGGATTCGTGCAAAGCGAGTTGACTTCTGTCAGCATCATCGAAACCGGTTTCGCTCTTCCCATAAGCCCTATTCTGGCCAACCGGTCAACAGTAGGGATTCTCTGGAGACAAGCGCGCTTATCGTTACCTATGAGTGAAACTTTCCAGAAGCCGACTTGTGGCCCGCGCGGGGTGAGCGGCCCGAATCCTGACCCCACCGATGCGGCGAATAAGCTCATGCAGAAAGTGCTCCAGAATCTTTGGACGTTTCGGCGTCTCGGAATGCCGAGTCGCACGCAGCCGTCCTCAGAATTTATTCAGCGGACTGCCATATTTGTAAGTCGGGAAAGTGGGGGGCACAGTTTCTATTGAAGGCAATGAACTGTGCGCATTGGTAATGGTGAGGTTCGTGTTGCCGGTTACGAATGGCGTGGGCGGGGTCTGTCCATTGACAAACAGATAGTCGCTGGGCGAGTCGGTGGTCAGCCCCGACGCTGCGAATGGAGGCTGATATGAGATCGTGGCGTTTGGCGGAAGGTCCTCATTCATCGCCACAGGGACTCCTTGACCCCCGGTCTGCCAGTCCGGCGCGGTCTGACTCGTGAAGTAAAGAGCGGTGGTCGGGCCAATCTTACAACTATTATTCGAGTTGAGTCCCTGGGTAGTCAGAACCTGGAATGCATTGTCGTTGTTTGCGAATTGTCCGTCCGTTCTCCAGTAAGAATTTCCCTGGAAGTTCTGGTACGTGTCATAAGGCTGCTTACAGGAATCCTTGCAGCCTTGAATCACGTAGAACGACGGAGTACTCGTGCTGAACCGGTCAAAATAAAAGATGTTGTTGGTGACGTCCACTTGCGTGATGGGACTGCTGGGGCAGCCATTCGGCCATGGCGTTTGCTGATTAAACATCCCCGTGTTCGCGAATGCAAAAATGTTGTTGGTGAAAGTATTCGGGGTTTCTTTCGAAGATGCCAATCCATCGGAAATGCTGATTGCGAATCCGGAAAGGTTATAGACAACATTGTTCGCAACCTCGACATTCGCCGACTGCGCGTCGAGCTGTATACCTTCGCCCCCGTAGGCAGAACCGGATACTGCAACTCCGGCAGTGGTTGTATTGTCGACGATATACGAGTCGGTAACGTTATTGATGACATTGTTCAATATAGAATTTCCCGTGCCACTCGAACTGCCGTTGCCGATGTTGTAATACATCGCTCCTCCATCGGAGGTCAGGCCCTGCATAATGTTTGAAATCAGGTTGTAGCTGCTGATGATGTTGTTTCCGCTGATAGTGGCCCCCCCTTTCGTTGGACCGCAACCGCTCTGACAGATAGAAATGCCGGCGTGATATCCATCCGTAATTGTGTTGTAGGAATATTGGTTATTGTTCCCGTTTGCCTCGGCGATTCCTTCGCCATCCGCAAAGACCCGCGAGTAACCCTGAATCAGGTTGTTTTGCGCCAGAACATCCTGCACCACGGTTGCTGCGGTATCGGAAGCGCTCACAGTGTGGCCGATGCGGAGTCCGCTGTCCCCGATGTCGTAGAGCGTCGAGTTCTCAATCGCGACACACGCTGGAGGCTTGCTTCCCGAGCACGCAGGAGTCGCCGCCGTAGCAGCCGCAAGAATGCCAGATGCCGACGTGTGTCTTACAATGACGTTATTGAACGTCACGAATTGGCAGTTCTCGCAATCGATTGCTTGGGGAAGAGACATTTCTCCGTTGCTGTCATTGTTGAAGCCTGTGCCGTTCGGATAAAAGTTATCCACCTCAAATGTAATGCCCTGGAACGTTACATAATCCAGCTTGCTTGCAGAGATCAGGCTGGCTCCGATGTAATCCGTCGCTGGAGCTCCGGGAATGGAGCCTCCAAGTTGCGGAATCACGATGTAGTCGGCGTTCGGATTGTCACCTTGATTAGCGATGTAGTTCAGCACCCAGGGGACGATGTGGCGGTCCAAAAACCATATCCCCGTGATGCCATTCTGCGAGGATGTTGGCGTGAGCGCGTCCTTGAAGGCATCCCAGGTGTTTTCGATCATGTAGCGATGACCGACGGTCGGGCCGAGAAAGTTGTAGTTAGTATCCGAAGTGGCAACGGTACCGCCGCCTTTGGTGGGACCGGAAAGAAAGATAACGTTGTCAGCAGTATCGACGCAGTTGACCCTCATCGCGTCCACGGACCAGGCGTCAATCAAGATCAGTTCCACGTCTCCGGCTGGATACGAAGTGTTGTTCGAGGTACATGGACTGGCCGGGATATTGGAATAACTACCATTTAGATTCTGCCACGCCTGAATAGGATCTCCTCCGCTGGTATTGCTATAAACAAAGCGATCAAGACACTTGGATACGGTTACACCGTTGACGACCCCCGACGCATAGGGACAACCGTTGCCAAGTGCACTGGTCGGTGAAATCGTGTTTGTCACTCGTAGGAATGTTCCTAGATTGCACGAAGCCAGAGTAGGGGGTTGCTGGCCTGCCGGCGTGGATGGGGACGCGACGCATTGTCCATTCTGCATGAAGTATCCAATGCTCGGGTACCCCGAGGTTCCGTTATCGTGAATACGGGATCGGAAACGGCGCTGGCCGTTATAGTACAGAGATTCAAAGGGCTGAATGACGACGTTGTTCGAAAGAGTTGAAGGGAGCGGAGCTTGGTACCAATTGCCAGTGTTTGTCCACTGCAAATGCAGTCCCACACCGGAAATAGGATCCGCGTTGGCTGGGACGCCGCCGCTGATAACCGGTGTTTCGCCCGGATAATTTTGCCAGGTCACCAGAGCGCTGGAAGACGCACCGGAATCTGCGGCGGTAAACGCCAGCGTACCAGGATAGGAGTTGGCCGTGGATGGCGTCAGCGCTAGGTAGTAAGTCCCGTTTCGCACCATCACCGTGGCCGGTTTTGGCACCTTTTCAACGGCATATTGCGCCCGCGAGAGCGAAGCAAACGGGCCATCTGAATTGTTGGAGTTGGGAACGGCGAGTGCTCCGCTCCACGCATCATTTCCATCGGTTGCCACAAAGAAGGTGTTCGGAGCGTCGACAGTCATTGTCAGGGTGGAGGTAAACAGGCTCGCTCCCCAGTTCGCCTCGATTGTGGTCGCGCCCCCAGTCAAACTTACCGCAAGGCCAGCGCTACTTATCGTCGCCACCGCAGGATTCGAAGAACTCCAGGTCACCGCGCTGGTAACGTCGATGGAACTCCCGTTGCTATAGAAAAGCGTCGCGCTAAACTGCAACTGCGCCCCTGCAGAGACTGTCGGGTTCGCAGGAGCGATCGCGAGCGACACTGGAACCGGTGCATTGACTGTAAGAAGAGCGGAGCCTGTGGCGGAACCGTCGCTGGCTGAAATGGCTGCTGTTCCGGCAAGCATGCTGATCGCAAGACCTGTGGAGCTCACCGTAGCCACGTTCGGAATCGATGATGCCCAAGTTGCCGACTGCGTAATGTCTTGCGTTGAGCCGTCACTGTACGTTGCGATGGCCGTGAACTGTTGCGCAGCCCCCAAAATGACGGTTGCAGAAGAGGGTGTCACGGCGATAGAAGATACATTCGCCTGTCCCACCGTAATGGTGGTGGAGGAGGTGACGGAGGCGGAGGCGGCGGTGATGGTGGCGCTTCCCTCGCCGGAACTGGTGGCGAGACCGTAACTGCCAACACTGTTGCTGATGATCGCCACCGTGGCCGACGAGGAACTCCACGTTACTACCGAGGTCACATCCTGCGTAGTGCCATCGGTGTAGGTTCCGGTCGCGGCGAACTGCTGGCTGGTGCCCAGTGCGATCGTTGGCGTCTGCGGAGCGATCGCAATCGATGCCAGTGCTGCCGGATTTACAACTAACGGGGCGGACGCATTCACTCCTCCCAAACTGATCCCGATCGTTGTGGTCCCTGTCCCCAGCGAAGTTGCCAACCCCGCGGTCCCCGTCGAGTTGCTGATCGTTACCACCGTAGCCGTCGTCGAACTCCATTGCCCCGATTGGGTCACATCTTGCGTTGTCCCATCGCTGAAGGTGCCCGTCGCTGTGAACTGTTGTGTCACGCCCAGAGGTATCGTCGCCGCCGGCGGATTGATCGTGATTGAGACTGGCACCGCCGGCGTGACTATAAGAACCGTCGCAGCGAGGATGCTGCCTGATGCTGCCGTGATGGTGGCCGTGCCAATCCCCACGTTGCTCGCGAGCCCTGCATTGTTAATCGTGGCGACCAAAGGCGTATCCGAGGACCAAGTCGCTGAGCTGGTCAGATTCTGTGTGCTGCCGTCGGTGAACGTGCCGGTGGCGGTGAACTGCTGAGACGTGCCCAACGCCAGCGAAGGCGTCGCTGGAGTAATGGCCAGCGACGCCAGCGCGGCCGAGGTCACCGTGAGCATGGTTGATCCGTTCACCAATCCGACACTGGCCGTGATAGTCGCCGTACCTTGCCCCTCACTGTTGGCCATACCTTGGGAACTGCCCGTACCGCTGATCGTGGCAACGGTGGGCGTATCCGAACTCCACTGCACCGTGCCGGTAATGTTTTGCGTGCTGCCGTCGGTGTAGGTGCCGGTCGCGGTGAACTGCTGCGTCGTCCCCAGCGGAATCGTGGGAATCGCGGGCGTCACGGCAATCGAAACCAGTACCGCCGGAGTCACGGTGAGAGTTGTTGAACCCGTGATCGATCCCAAGCTGGCCGTGACACTGCTGCTGCCCAAGGCAACGCTGGTCACCAGTCCTTGCCCGCTGACCGTGGCAACCGTGCCTTCCGCCGTAGTCCAGGTCGATGTGTTCGTCAGATCCAGAGTGCTGCCGTCGCTGTAGGTGCCCGTTGCGGCAAACTGCTGCGTTGTCCCCAAAGCAAACGATGGATTGACGGGAGTCACCGCCATCGATACCAGCACCGGCAGCCCTACGCTGAGTGTCGCCGTCGCGCTGATTGTGCCCGAACTGGCAGTGACACTGGCCATGACAGTGGCGGTGCCGACTCCGAATCCCGTGGCCAACCCGCCGCTGCTGACCGTAGTCACATTTCCGAGAGACGAACTCCAGCTCACTGCACTCGTCAGGTTTTGCGTGCTGCCGTCGCTGTAAGTTCCTGTCGCCGTGAACTGCTGGCTCGTCCCTTTCGCAATCGAAGCACTTCCCGGACTGATCGAAATCGACAAAAGGGCTGGTGCGGTGACCGTTACGCTGGTCGAGCTTGTGATTGTGCCCGAACTCGCGCTGATATTGGCTGTCCCCATAGCAGCTCCCATCACCAGTCCACTTCCGATCATGGGCGCAACTGTAGGCGAGTCAGACGCCCAAACAGCCGAAGCAGTCAGATCCTGCGTGCTTCCGTCGCTGTAAGTGCCCGTGGCCGCGAACTGCAGGCTGGTTGCTAGCGGGATGGCCGCCGCGGCCGGTGCGATCACGATTGAAACCAAAGCCGGACCTGTCACCGTGATCTGGATGGATGAGGAGATGGAATTGTATGTAGCGGAAATATTGGCAGTGCCCTGCCCGGAGCTGGTGGCGAGACCGTAGCTATCAACCGAGTTGCTGATAATCGCTACCGTGGCCGACGAGGAACTCCACGTTACTACCGAGGTCACATCCTGCGTAGTGCCATCGGTGTAGGTTCCAGTCGCCGCGAACTGTTGGCTCGTGCCCAGTGCAATCGTAGGCGTCTGCGGAGCAATCGCAATCGATGCCAGCGCTGCCGGATTTACCACTAACGCTGCGGATGCACTCACTCCTCCCGAACTGATCCCGATCGTCGTGCTCCCTGTCCCCAGCGAAGTTGCCAGCCCCGCCGTCCCCGTCGAGTTGCTGATCGTCGCCACCGTGGCCGTCGTCGAACTCCATTGCCCCGATTGGGTCACATCCTGCATCGTTCCATCGCTGAAGGTGCCTGTCGCCGTAAACTGTTGTGTCGTACCCAGAGCAACCGTGGCCGCCGGCGGGTTGATCGCAATCGACACCAGCACCGCCGCGGTTACCGTTAGCGTCGTCGTCCCGCTCACTGTCCCGGAAGTCGCGGTAATATTGGCGGTACCGATTTCCACGCTTTGCGCAAGTCCCGCGTTGTTAATCGTCACCGTCGACGGTGTGTCGGAGGACCAAGTCACAGTGCTGGTCAGATTCTGCGTGCTGCCATCAGTGAACGTGGCGGTGGCGGTGAACTGCTGCGTTGTGCCCAACGCCAGCGAAGGCGTTGCCGGGGTAATCGCCAACGACGCCAGCACCGCCGAGGTCACCGTCAGAGTCGTCGATCCAGCTACCGAACCGAAACTGGCCGTGATGGTGCCTGTGCCCTGTCCCACGCCAGTGGCTACCCCTGAAAAGGGGGCAGCATTGGCGGTGTTGCTGATCGTGGCAACGGTGGGCGTATCCGAACTCCACTGCACCGTGCCGGTAATGTTTTGCGTGCTGCCGTCGGTGTAGGTGCCGGTCGCGGTGAACTGCTGCGTCGTCCCCAGCGGAATCGTGGGAATCGCGGGCGTCACCGCAATCGAGACCAGTACGGCTGGATTCACAGTTAGAGTCGTTGAACCGCTGATCGATCCCAAGCTGGCCGTAACACTGCTGCTGCCCAAGGCAACGCTGGTCACCAGTCCTTGCCCGTTGACCGTAGCAACCGTGCCTTCCGCCGTAGTCCAGGTCGCTGTGTTCGTCAGATCTAGAGTGCTGCCGTCGCTGTAGGTGCCCGTCGCGGCAAACTGCTGCGTTGTCCCCAAAGCAAACGATGGATTGACGGGAGTCACCGCCATCGATACCAGCACCGGCAGTCCCACGCTGAGTGTCGCCGTCGCGCTGATCGTGCCCGAACTGGCTGTGATGGTGGCGGTGCCAACTCCGACTCCCGTGGCCGACCCGCCGCTGGCGACTGTAGCCACAGTCGCCAGAGACGAACTCCAACTGACTGTAGTCGTCAGGTTCTGCGTGCTGCCGTCGCTGTAAGTTCCTGTCGCGGTGAACTGCTGGCTCGTCCCTCTCGCAATCGAAGCACTTCCCGGACTGATCGAAATCGAAGTCAAGACAGCAGGCGTCACCGTCAACGTCGCGGACCCACTGATCGTGCCCGAAGCAGCGGTGATCGTGGTCGTACCCGGCGTCAGAGTGGTGGCTAAGCCGGTGTGAACTTTGATGGTTGCGACTGAGGTGTTCGACGATGTCCAACTGGCAGTGCTGGTCAGGTTCTGCGTGGTGCCGTTGCTATAGGTCCCGGTGGCCGTGAACTGCTGAGTGTAACCGACCGCCACTGAATCTGTAGTGGGAGTGACCGCAATCGAAGTCAACACTGCCGCCGTAACCGTCAATGTCGCGGACCCACTGATCGTGCCCGAAGTGGCACTGATCGTGGCCGTGCCCAGCGTCACACCGGTAGCGAGCCCGCCGCTGCTGACCGTTGCTATGGAAATTGCCGACGAAGTCCACTGCACCGTGCTCGTCAGGTTCTGCGTCGTGCCGTTGCTATAAGTCCCCGTTGCGGTGAACTGGTGCCCATCACCGGCAGGCACGGATGCTGTGGCGGGAGTGACTGCAATCGAAGTCAACACTGCCGCCGTCACCGTCAACGTTGCGGACCCACTGATCGTGCCCGAAGTAGCGGTGATCGTGGTCGTACCCGGCGTCAGAGTGGTGGCTAAGCCGGTGTGAACTTTGATGGTTGCGACTGAGGTGTTCGACGATGTCCAACTGGCAGTGCTGGTCAGGTTCTGCGTGGTGCCGTTGCTATAGGTCCCGGTGGCCGTGAACTGCTGAGTGTAACCGACCGCCACTGAATCTGTAGTGGGAGTGACCGCAATCGAAGTCAACACTGCCGCCGTAACCGTCAATGTCGCGGACCCACTGATCGTGCCCGAAGTGGCACTGATCGTGGCCGTGCCCAGCGTCACACCGGTAGCGAGCCCGCCGCTGCTGACCGTTGCTATGGAAATTGCCGACGAAGTCCACTGCACCGTGCTCGTCAGGTTCTGCGTCGTGCCGTTGCTATAAGTCCCCGTTGCGGTGAACTGGTGCCCATCACCGGCAGGCACGGATGCTGTGGCGGGAGTGACTGCAATCGAAGTCAACACTGCCGCCGTCACCGTCAACGTTGCGGACCCACTGATCGTGCCCGAAGTAGCTGTGATCGTGGTCGTACCCGGCGTCAGAGTGGTGGCTAAGCCGGTGTGAACTTTGATGGTTGCGACTGAGGTGTTCGACGAAGTCCAACTGGCGGTGCTGGTCAGGTTCTGCGTGGTACCGTTGCTATAGGTCCCGGTGGCCGTGAACTGCTGAGTGTAACCGGCCGCCACCGAAGCTGTAGTGGGAGTGACCGCAATCGAAACGAGAGAAGGGGCGATCCCGGTACCACTTAATGTCACTAGTTGCGGACTGGAAGTCCCGGTGTCGACGACCGTGAGTGTGCCGGATCGAGCGCCCAGAGCGCTCGGCGAGAAAGTTATCGAGATCGTGCAACTGGCAGCCGGAGCCAGAGTGGCGGGGCTGACTGGGCAGGTATTGGTAGCCGCGTAGTCAGACAAGCTAGTCGTAATACTGCCAATGGTGATCGCAGTGCTTTGGCCGTTCTTCAAGGTCACGTTGTGGACAGAACTGGTTGTACCCTCAGCCTGGTTGCCGAATGAGATACTGGTCGGGCTAACCTTCACACTCTGGGAGAATGCGGGCAGAACAGTGAACGCGACGAAGCAAACGAACCGCGACCAGCGATAGATTCCCATCACCAAAGCCCCACGAATGATTGGATAGATTCACGAACTTGGGCCCGTGCTCGAAGATAGGGGGGAGTGTAGGTTGCGACACCAAAACTCCCTAAACAATAATCACAGCCCGAGGTTCGAATCCGCAACTAAGCCTCGGTCGATTTCTTATAAGGAACTTAATGCGCGGCAAAGATAGATGGTGACCTTATTCGTGTAAATGGCTCCCCGGTGCCAATGATCTGGCTCTATCAGGCTATGGTTGACGCCTCTCCATAGGTCCAGCAGATGAGCCCGTGAGCCTTGTTAGGAGCGCTTTCTCGGAACGTGTGAACCAAGATATAAAGGTTGCATTTAAAGTACGAGTATTTTCTGGCGATGCGAGAACAGACAACGAGAAACGCCCTAACTTCTGGCCTCCCCCTTTTAAGGTAGAAATCACGGCGTTTCTCAGAGTGAATGTTGGCGAAGCCTAGCCCCAAGTGCCGAATGATAACAAGAGCCTTTGGACTCTAATGCTACTTCGCGAGCAAACGGGAGAGGCCGAACGATCCTCCAGCGAGACCGCGCACTTGCTCGACGAATCCCGCAACCAGGAGAAACTGCTGGCGGATGCAAAAGATGAGGTGACTCGCAGTAATCAATTGCGTGTGAACGACGAAGCCGCCACGGTCGAGCAGCAGGCTCGTATTACGGAGCTCACAAATAAGCTGCGGATTGCGAGTGCGACGCTAGATCAGGAGCGCCAACTCGCGGCGGCTGGGCAGGACGTCCGGGAGCTTATGGCGTCCCGCCAGTTGCATGTCATTGATGTCCGCGACACCGACCCGAATGGCAACCCTAGCCCGGCTTTTGGACGCATTTTCCTGACTGAAGGTAAATCGCTCACTTTCTACGCCTTCGATCTGAATGAAGGCAGGGTGGCGAATGCGAAGCGTAGCTTCGAAGTCTTGGCGGTTTCGGAAACTGGAAAGAACTCGTCGCGCAGCTTGGGCTTCCTGCACGCAAATGCCAAAGCAGCAGGCCGTTGGGTGCTGAAAGTGGACAATCCGGAGCTCGTGAAGCAGATTATCGCCGTATTTGTCACGTCAGAGCCTGCGACCGGCGGCAAGGACCCTAACACACAAAAGATGCTCTACGCCTACCTTGGCGATGCCAGCTTCTGCGGTTATAAGGGACGGTCTCGTAATCATGCTTGGATTAAATGTGGCACAAGAATTGTTTTTAGACTTTCCTCGATTTTCGGTTCTGCTTTGGCGCGAAAAGCTCGCCTACCCAGGTAACGGCGCTTCCGTGCTTTCCGCTTGCTGACGCTCCCATCTCAGCGAGGGGTGGGCTGCTGGCATCAAAAGTTCAGTTTGATCGCCAGTTGAACGTTGCGATTGCCCGACTTGGCTGCCGAAATGTATGGTTGCGAAAGCGCACTTACGTCGGAGTCGCCTGTGTCCGCGAAGAAGTTTGGGTGATTCAAAGCGTTGAAGAGCTCTCCGCGAAATTGGAGCGACCACCCTTCGTGCGGTTGGAAGGTCTTATAAATGCCGAGGTCGAGTGACCACGTACCGGGACCACGGAAATAATCTCTCTTGGTCATCGCGGCAGGAAACGGACAAGGCGGAGCAGGGACGAGGGCGCAATTACCGAAGTCCGAAATCCCAGTCGAAGGATTCATGTAAGGGATGGGGGGAACGAGAGGAAGGTAGTCGAAGAAGTTTGGGTTTCCGGTTGGGACTGGATGCCCCGAAGAAGGGGTCGGTGCGCTCGGGATATAACGCGGGCACCTGAGATTCGCGTTCGTGCAGTCATACAGGGAAAATGGAGTTCCGGTCAGCGCGTCGAAGATGGAAGAAAACGTCCAGCCGTCGAGAGCCATGCGTTGCCAACGGTTGGGCGCGGCGCGGAAGAATGGTTCCTGCCAGATCGCGCTTGCGACAAAGCTGTTGCGAATGTCGAATTCTGCGTCTCCGCGATCGAGCAGAGGATTCAGAGGATCAAGAAAACCGAAATTAGTGTCACCCGGAAAATAGTTTAGAGTTGAACTGTTGTCGTCGATGGTATGAGAGAAGGTGTAATTCGCAGTGAAGGTGAGGCCGGTATTTCGGATATTGTGGCCCTGGAGTTTTGCTAACAGAGCGTGGTAGATCGAGGATGCACCGTTCCCGCGGGTAAAGATTTCTTCGTACTGGCGGCTTAAAGTGCTGAGCGGATTCACATTGGGGTCGTCACCGCCATACACGACGCCTGCGCCGGGAAGATCCGTGAGGTATCTGGAGTACAAGTTGACGCCGTGAGAACCAGAATAGGCGAGAGAAAAGACCGTGCTGGGCAAGAGCTGGCGTTCGAGCGACAGGCTCCAGGTTTCGGCATAGGCAGTCTTGAGGTCGGCATTGACCTGAAATGCGGGTGAATCGGGGAACGCGATACCGCCAGAGGATCCGGCAAACGGTCCGAGGTTCTCGGTCGAAACCGGAATGGTTGGGTAAAGCGGCGTTCCAGCAAATAAAGTGGCAATGGTGTAGGTGGGTGGGTTGAGAGCCAGGTTACGATAGACACGGCCGTAATTTCCTTCGTAAGAAATTCCATAGCCACCGCGCAAGCTTGTCTTGCCGTCGCCGAAGAGGTCCCAGGCAAAGCCAACTCTCGGGCCAAAATTTGTATAGTTCGGATTCCAGAGTCGGTGGTGTGGGCTGCTAGGAACGGTTAACACCTGCCCATTGCGAATTCTCTTGGCAAAGTTGGAACCAGCTCCTAGATAGAAATTCGAGGCGAGGTTCTGATCATTGGTATATTGCACGCCATAATATTCCCAGCGCAAACCGAGGTTGAGTGTGAGGTGGTTGAGAGCGCGCCAGCTATCTTGCGCATAGGCCGCGCCGTTGCGGCTGAACGTTGTGAGAATCGACGCTGGGGATTGTAGCGGAAGATTCAAGGTACATGCCGGAGTCTGGATGGGATCGCCGGCGGCCGTTTTGAAGCAGGGAAATTTTCCCTGCGGATTAATGGCAGCAGAAAATGAATGCACCTGTCCGAGCAGGAAGTTGTCGAGGGAGTCGGCGGCTTGCAAAGCAAGCTGCTGTGTCGCAAGGGTTCCGTTGAGGCCCGTCGCATTGTTGTGAATGTGAAAGAACTGCCCACCGGCTCGGAACTGGTGCTTGCCGCGGGTCCAGGTTACGGATTGGTCGAATTGCCATTCGTATTGCGTCAATCCATCGGCGGCGGCGGGATAACCCGGAAGAACGAGAGGAATTCCGAAGAGACCAAACCCCCCGGGAAAACTGAGTGCTGGACCGGCCGGCGCGGAGCCGAGAGGATACTGCTGGTCGAGGCGATCGAAAGCAACTCTCGTTTGACTGACGAGTATGCCAGAGAATACGTGAGTCAAGTTGAGCAGCGCGTTCTTGTTGAGGGTCTGCGAAGACTCGTCGTAGCCTGGATACGGGCTGGAGAAATCTACTCCAGAGAGAAAGGATTGCTTTTCGAGTGCGAACCGCCCGAAAAATTTTGTTTTGTCACTCACGTTGAGATCGAGTCGTGCCACGGAGCTATCGGAGTTCTGCGGGCTGCCCCCGCCGGCATCCGTGAACGCGCGATAGAAGACGGTCCCGAAGATCGGAGTATCTACCGGAAGAGCATCAAAGGGACCCCCAGGGTTGGGCACGATACTGCCTTGGGAAAGCAAGTCGGCCTTGGTGTAGATGGCGCCGTTGATCGGGTTGTTGGTGGCAAACTTGGTGAAATAGGCGATTGTGGCCGAGGCAGCATCGGCAATGAATTCCTGAGTGGGAACGAGGGAATAGACAGTTTGCTCGCTTCGAACACGCGTCCACTCGGTACTTTGGAAGAAAAACAAGCGATCCTTCCGGAGGGGGCCACCGGCGGCATAACCGAACTGGTTGCGCGTAAAAACCGCGCGCGGAAGTTCGTGGGCGTTGTTGTCGTAGCTATTGGCGGCGAAAGCGGAAATTCGGTTGAACTCATAGAGAGAGCCGTGGAACTGGTTGGTGCCCGAGCGAGTCTCCACGTCCACCATGCCACCGGAAGCACGCCCATACTCGGCGGTAAAAGTACTTTGACTGATGCGGAACTCGCTGACCGAATCGAGAGGAACAGCCTGTCCGACGGTCGCCTCGTAAGAATTCGTATTTTCCGCGCCATCGAGAGTGATATTTGTGCTCGCTGCGCGCTGGCCGTTGATGGCCACGCCGACTCCCAGACCGGCGGGATCTCCGGGGCTTATGTCACCGGCAAGGACGGCTAGGTCATAGGGATTGCGGGTAAGGGTGGGCAGTTCCGTGAGCTGAAGGCCATTTATTACCTGCGATAACATTTGCGTTCGAGTTTCTACCTGCACGCCGCCTTCCCCAAGAACGGTGACATTGTTCTGAATTGGTTTCAGCGAAAGCGCTGGGTCCAGTGAAACGTGCGAACCAACGGCGACGTGTACACGCACAGTAAAGGGAGCGAACCCGGCCACCTCGACAGAAATGTCATAGTCGCCCGGCTGCAAACCGGGGAAACTGTAGAGCCCTTCGTCGTTAGTGAGTGCGCTTCGTGCCGAAGAGGTGTGAATTTCAACTACGGTTATCCTCGCCCTCGCTAGAATACGACCGGAGGGATCTTTAACCGTGCCGGTGATCTCGCCCGTTCCTCGCTGTGCGAAAAGATTAAGAGAGCAAGACAATAAGAGGAGCAGGGCGACGACAGCGCTCTTCATTGACCGTCCTCCCCGGAAGCCTAATCTATACCGCGCTCAGCCAAAAAGGTGGGAATTGATGGGTTGGGACCGCGACCAAAGCTCGTCACGATGAATCGGAGCCGCCGTGCCGCCGTCTGCGACATGAGCTATTTCAGTTCTTGTTAATCGCCGGCGGCGCCCCGTCGGCTTGCACCTCTTTCTTCGCCATCGGAAGACCCATTTCCCTCCGGATTTCCGTCAATCTTTTGTCGTCGCGAAGAACCGAGAGCTCGGGAAACTGCGTATAGTTGCCCAATCGCGGATCTCCTTGTGCGAGCATGCCCTCGAGCCCTTCATAGGTCCTATCCTTGTCGCCAAGCCCCCCGTAGATCAAGGCTCGCATCCAGGGCCGATGTCTTTGCTCTGCCGCAATCCTCTCAGCGTCGGCTGAGCGTCCGGCCTTGGCGCACGCATAGCCGAGAAAGCCCTCGCTGCCGGTGCCCAATTTTTCGAGGATGTCGATTCCAGCGTCGACCTGTCCTTTTTGAAGCAACGCACGCGCCAGTACCTGTCTCACCGGATAGTTATTGGGATCAGTGACTAGTATCTGATTGCTGTCCTTGATCACTTCATCGTATTTTCCGGTCATCATTAATGCGAAATTCAGCAAAGTGACTGCTCCTTTCGATAGCGGATCTAGTTTCTTGGCCACACGAAGTTCACTCACCGCTTCGTCGATCCTGCCCATCGGCAACAATACCCATATTGCGAAGTCCTGCCGTGCTCGGGTTAGATTTGGATCCAGGTCAAGGGCGCGGCGAAACTCTTTTTCCGCTTCCGTCCAGGAATGAGCTCTGGCATAAACCAGGCCCATGCACGCTCGGGCCTCAGCGAGCAACGGGTCGAGTCGCAGAGCTTTCTCGCAGGCTTCACGGATTTTCGGATCCGCCACCTTAGTCGACATAATTCGTGGGGTCGCCGACATATCCGCGTAAGCATCCGCAATCCGCGCATACGCGGGAGCAAAGTTCGGATCCTTGGCAATAGCCCTCTCGAACGCGGGAATGCTCGCCTCGATGGCGTCACTGTCCGGTCCCGGCACTCCGTTCATTAACACCAGCCCCTTCAGATACTCGTCGTACGCTTCGACGCTGGTGCTGTAACGTCGCTGGCCGTTCCCAAGCCGCAAGCGCAGTTCGTTCACGATTGATTGTGAGATTTCATCCTGAATCGCGAAAACATCCTTGAGGTCGCGATCGTAACGGGCCGACCACAGCGTATGATCGTCCGCCACCCGAATTAACTGGACGTCGACTCGAAGCTTGTTACCGGCCCGCAACACAGAACCATCGAGGATTAGATTGACGCCAAGCTGCGACCCGATTTGACGAACATTCTGAGAGGTCTCTTTGAACGAAAACGATGACGTTCTCGACTTGACCTCAAGCCCGTTGATTATCGAGAGATTCCGAATGAGTTCGTCCGTCAGGCCGTCACTGAAATAGTCGCTACCCGGTTCAGTGCTGAGATTCTTGAGTGGCAGAACTGCGATCGTGTAAGGATTGGGTTTGGGTGTCCTCACCCACCAAAACAACGCCGCTAGGATCGCAAATGCGAATGCCGCAGCAATGGCAACCCTGCGTCCAGCACCCAGTATCGCCCCCGTTATTGGTCGAAGCTCCTCTTGGGCGACTGGTCTAGCATTCTCTGTCCAAGGGGCGCCGATCGGAACGACGTGCGTTTCATCAGCGAGGTGGGTTGCTCCCACGACCGTCGAATCACCGATCTGCGGCCGAGTCGCCGGTTCAACCGAGAGGTTGTGCACTTCCGCTAGGAAGCGGTATCCCCTCCGCGGTAGGGTCTCAATAAACCGCGGGTTTTCAGCCGAATCGCCCAACGCGTCGCGCAACTTCTTCATTGCTGAGTTCAGGCCGGTGTCCGAATCGACAAACGTCCCGGGACGCCACAATTTGTGGACAAGCTGATCTCGTGTGATTACCTGCCCTGGTTGGGCGAGCAAGTCCGTCAAAATTCGGAAGGGTTGATCGTGAATCTTGATCTTAATGCCTTGCTTACGCAGTTCCCCTGAAACCAAGTCAACTTCAAAAGCGCCAAAGCGGACCCGGCCGGAGATGGGAGGTGGTGCCATAAAGGGCCAAATTTGCCAGAGTTTAGCACATTCATCAAGTCAGCAGACGGGAATCACGGGCCATTCCGCGCCGTAAATCTCTTTTTCTCTACTACTTGGGCGATCAGAAACATCCCATCCACGGATAAGGCGTCGACCATTGACCGCGCGTGCGATTCGGGCGAGAGTCGTTCCCTAATGATCAGGGTTCCCAAATCACATTGAGTTTCTAAGGAGCGAATCCATGAGGCGTGCTTGTTTGAAGAAACCGGCTCAAATGATCGTGGGGCTTCTGACCGGCCTGCTGTTTGTGATCATCACCATCCAACCCAATGCCCAGACTGCGGCCGATTCCCGCGCCCAGCAGCCGGCGAGGTTCGGCTACGACAAGGGTCATGAAACCACCCTGAACGGCTCTGTCGAGGAAGTCATCACCAAACGCGTCGCTGGCAGTCCGATTGGCATACATCTCCTGGTGGCGGGTCCTGAAGGCGTAGTGGATGCTCACATCGGCCCGTACTTGAGCAAAGACATACAGGAAGCTCTGCACGCCGGTCTGCCGGTACAGATCATCGGAGCAATCGAAGAAGTCCATGGGAAGCAGTACCTGCTGGCCCGCCAACTGATCTTCGGAGGACGCTTGGTCACTGTGAGAAACGAGAACGGATTCCTGGCCCGTGTGCAAGACGATCGGGCGCCACATTCCAGACAGGACAATCGGAACGCCAAGACCACGCAGAAAGGGGATTCGCTATGAACCGGAAATCCTACTGCAGCGTCCCGGCGTCAATCGTCCCGGTATTAATCTTGTTAACCCTGGCTTTCCTGACGAGCTGCAGCAGTTCTACACCAGCCCCTCCGGTGGTGGCGATCACGGCGTCGAGTGGAGGCGGGCAAAGCGCAGTGGTCGGCATGGCGTTTACCAATCCCCTAGTGGCGAAGGTAACGACTGGCGGAACGCCGACGAGCGGTGTAACCGTGACGTTCAGAGTTCCGGCAGCGGAACCAAGCGGCTCATTCACCGGTGCTGTGGCCACGGCCACGGCGACAACTGACCTGAACGGCTTGGCCACGTCGCCGGCATTCACAGCGGGTACGATGGCCGGTACTTACAACGTGACGGCCTCAGGTCCTGGAAGCCCCCCGAACGCCAGCTTCAACCTTACCAACACCGCAGGGGCGCCAACAAACCTGGCGACGAACGGCGGAACCCCGCAGAACGTGGTTGTCAGCGCCACAGCTGCGTCGTTGGTAGCGAATGTGACGGATAGTAGTGGCAACCCGGTGCATGGCGTTTCGGTGACGTTTACGGCTCCGACGGCAGGGGCAAGCGGCACCTTCGCGAGCACTACCACGAACACCGAAACTGACACGACGGATGCCAGCGGCAACGCCATCGCGGCCGATTTTGTCGCGGGGTCCGCGGGCGGACCTTACAACGTGGTGACGACCTCGGGGACGTTAGCGGCGGTGAACTTCGTTCTGACCAACATAGTGCCGGGAGCCCAACCTCTGGCCGCAGGCAACTATGTCTATTCCATCTCTGGAGAGGACAATCATCCAACGGGCGGTCGTCCCTACTTTGTCGCCGGGGTCTTCACAGTCAACAGCAGCGGGGCGGTCACAGGTGGCGAGCAGACCTTCAGCGACTTTGCCAATCGGGCGGACAACATTGTCGGCCGTACCAGCAGCGTCGTCGCTGGCAATAACGGAAACGTGCTGATCACCCTCGACACCGGAGACACCAGCATCGGCGTGAAAGGGCTTGAGACCTTCGACGCCAGCATGATTACGACTTCGAATGGCCTACTCATCGAGTACGACGCCTGGGCAAGCGGCAGTGGAACGCTGGACCTGCAAACCAGCACGGCCGCACCCTCGGGAGGCTACGCATTTTTCACGGGCGGCCTCGATGCCTTCGGCCGTCCAATCGTGATTGGGGGCGTGGTCAATGTCGACAGCGTGGGCGGAATCTCGGGTGCCGGAAGCGTTTTCGACCAAAACGACGGAGGTACCCTGTCCCCGGACCAACTCTTTGCAGCGAGCACAGTCACCTCTCCAGATGCCCTGGGCCGAGTGGTCTTCACCTTGAAGCCCAAGTTCCAGAATTCTCGCGTTTTTTGGTTCATGATGGTCGGCTACATCGTCGACGCCAACAATATAAAGTGGGTCGAGGATGGGGTGGACGACAACCTCGAAGGCACGACGGGTGGCGTCGCCGTTGGCCAAAATGGCAAGAATGGAACCTACAACATGAGTTCGCTCTCCGGTGGCAGCGGCGTGTTCGGCGCGGCTGGCCAAGACGGCAACGGACCACTCCAGATGGCTGGCCTGCTCACCTTTAACGCGGACGGGAGCGTAAGCGGCAATCTGAGTTACAACGACCTGGTCGCGCTAACTCCGCAAGGCGGGCACACGCTCGCTGCTGGAGCCACCTACACTGTTGACGCATCTGGCAGCGGTCGGGTAACCATTGCGAACGTAAGCGACGGCGTCAACACCTTCACTTATCAACTCTATTTGGCCGACAACGGCGCACCCGTGATCTCGATGGATGGGACCGACCAGGTATCCGGACTGGACTATGTGCAAACCGGCAGCGGATCATTCACGGAAGCTTCCTTCACCGGGAACTATGTGCTGAATGAGAACCAACACGACACATTCAGCACGTTTTTCGGGTTCCCGCATGACGGCATCGGCTCGATCACAGCTGACGGGACGAGCGCCTTCACGGGCTCTCTCGACCAGAACATCGACCTGGTGCCCACTCCCGGCAGTGCCGGCGGTGTGACGGGCACTTTCACCTCTGACGCGAACGGAGTCTTCACCGGTACCATCAGCGGTATAAACACCGTTTCTCCCGCCACCGTGGACAACTTCACCTTCTACTTGATCGGCGCCAGCAACGGCGCATCGGCAGGGGTCATCGGCATCGAGACCGGCACCGATCAGCTAACCCTTGCAACCTTCGCGCTTCTTCAGTAGCGAAGGAGCAGGCTTAACAATCCGTTGCACTCAGTGGCGCACTCCGGCGCGCCACTTTTTTGCGAGAGAGACACCCGGGGCTGCGTTCGCGGCGGAATGCCGCGTCCGCTTATCTCCACCGCTTCATCAACGTGCAGTTCATCCCCCCGAAATAAGTGGGATGTCCCGATTCGTGAGCGACCGCACCAGAAGCCGTTCACGAGAGTCTCGTAACAGGATGGTTGTTGCAAAATCGCCATATCACTCATTGACGGAGGGCAATCCTCAATGAGTAAACGGTTAATAGCGACAGTTAACTTCCGGTTTGCCCGTGATCCGAGCACAATCCCGAGAAGCCCGGTGGGTTGCGAAGAGGCCGAACGAAAGATTTGATCTACGAAGTCCTCTGCTGCCTTCCCTTTGAAGTGTTGTCAGCCGGTCAAGCTGTCCGTCTGCGCACGAAATAGGAAACCGAAAATTAGTGGACGTCGAAATGCAGATATCCAAGCATCCACAGCAACAGGAGCCCTCCTGTAAAGGTAGCGATTGCAACCAGAATCCCGAGTCCGTGCCAGTTCGTGAGTCTCCCTACGACCTTTTTCCTGCCTTATAATAATATTTACTCATAGATCTTCTTGATCCTCTGAGCTCTCAAGAACAGGGTCACGAAGGCGAGCAGCCGCGTTCACGTCTTTGATTGTTTGGCTCCAAGTCATCGATTTGGATGCTATCAGCTCCTGCAAATGTCAAAAGTTCGCTCGACACGCTCGGTGAGTGTTCTAACTCTGGTTTTCGCCTAGACCTGCAGCACATCGCCCTCGCGGGCAACCATCTCGTACAAGACAGGATTGACGAAAAATCCGATGAAGAGCCGGGAGATGAGGCCGGCCACGATGACGATGGCGAACGGCCTTTGAGTATCTGATCCAATGCCGGTGGAAAGCGCGGCTGGCAGCAATCCCAGGCAGGCAACCAGGGCAGTCATCATAATCGGGCGAAGCCGCAGGAGCGAAGCTTCCCTGGTGGCCGGGCGGATCGCCATACCTTCCCGGCGCAGCTTGTTGATGTAGGAGACGAGAATAACCGCAGTCTCCACTGACACCCCAAGCAACGCCAGAAGACCCAAGACTGAGGAAACGCTGAAGGGAGTGTGTGTGAGTTTCAGCGCAACCAGCGCGCCCACGGGTTCCGTCATGATTACACCGAGAGCGATGGTGACTGGAAACTTGAAATTTCCGTACAGGGCAAACAAGATCATGAAAATTAGGACTACGGCGAGGGGGCCAATAAAGTACATCTGCGATTTGGCTTCGAGAAACTGGCTGTATTCGCCGCCCCATTCCATCCGGTAGCCCTGCGGAAGCGCCACCACATTCTTGACAGCCGCTTGGCCGTCTCGAACGGCCCGCTCCAAATCACGTCCCTCCACGCTGTATTGCACGCCGATGTAGCGGGAGTTGTTCTCGCGATAAATGAATGACGCACCGTTTCCCTGGCGGATGTCGGCGAGCTGGCTGAGAGGAATCTGTTGCCCGTCCGGAGTGCCCACCAACAGATTTCCGATCTCATGCTCGCTGCTGCGGAACTGGGGCTGCATGCGGACAACCAGATCGAACAGCTTCTCCCCTTGAATAACTTGAGTGACCGCCTGTCCGCCCACTGCTGCTGAAATCACAGCTTCCACATCCGCGACATTGATCCCATACCGTGCGATCTTGTTCCGATCGACGTCGACCAGCAGACTGGGCTGACCAAGTTCGCGCACCACTGTGAGGTCGGTAAACCCTGGCACATTGCTGAGCGTGTTCTTGATCTGGATCGCTTTGTCCTGTAATACATTCAGATCCTCACCGTATATCTTGACCGCCAAAGAACTCTTGAGGCCGGTGAGTGCTTCGTCCACGGCATCTTCTGCAGGCTGGGTATAGTTGAAAATGATCCCGGGAAAGGCCGTGAGCTTCTTGTTGATCGATTCGATCAGCTGTTTTTTCTCGCGGATCTGGCCTGTCCATGCTTTGTCCTTATAAGGCTTGAGGCCAACGTAGAATTCACAATTAAAAAATCCGGTGGGATCAGTGCCATCGTCAGGGCGCCCCAACTCTGAACCTACGACGGTAACCTGCGGATAAGACATCAGAATGTCACGGATCTGAGGAGCAATGCTGCTGGCCTCCTCAAAGGAAATAGTGTAGGGCATGGTCGCCCGCACCCAGAGCGCGCCTTCATCGAGGTGAGGCATGAACTCGCCACCGATGAAGGGCACCAGCAGAAGAGTCGCCCCAAAGATCAGGGTTGCGATCGCTATGGTGGTCTTGGGCCGATCGAGCGCCCAATCCAGTTGACCAGCATATTTCCCCTTCATCCATTCAAATGCGCGATTGCGCTTCTCGCTTACGCCGCTTTTGAACCAGTAGGAGGCAAGCACGGGAACTAGTGTTAGCGTCAGGATAAGCGCGCCAACCAGAGCAAACGACATGGTCTCGGCCATGGGATGAAACAGCTTGCCCGACGGCCCGCTCAGCGCGTAAATCGGCAGATATCCGGCAAGGATAACAGCGACCGAATAGAAGATCGGGCGATCTACATCTTTTGCGGCTGCAAGAATAACTTCATTCAGCTTATAGTTGTGTCCTTCCCGTAGTGCCAGCTCGCGGTAGATGTTTTCAACCATCACGACGGTGCCATCGATGACAATCCCAAAATCGATGGCACCGATAGAAAGCAAATTCGCGGCAACGTCGTGCGCGTGGAGCACGATGAAAGCAAACAAGAGTGAGAGTGGAATGGTAAGGGCAACAATAACGGCAGCGCGGAAGCTGACCAGAAAAAAAATCAGCACGACCAAGACCAGCACCATGCCACGAAGCAGGTTTGCCTCCACTGTGTCCGTGGTCAGGTCCACCAATTCGCTGCGGTCGTAATAGGGGTGAATCTTGACGTCAGGCGGCAAAATCTGATGGTTCAGTTCCTCGGTTTTTGCCTCAACTCCCTTCAGGACGTTCTGCGTTTGCTCTCCGCGCAGCATGAGAATGACACCCTCAACGGAATCGTCGTTCTTCTGGAAGCCGAATTCCCCTAGCCGCGGGGCGTGCCCGATCGCCACATCTCCAACATCACGTACTCGGATGGGTACGCCTTTGTTGGCGCCGACCACGATGTTTCCGATGTCCTCTGTGTTCCGTACCAGCCCGATGCCGCGGACGTAGTAGAACTGTCCGCCTTGAGAATAAAAACCGCCGCCCGCATTCGAGTTGTTGGCCACGAGAGCCGCAGTGACTTGTGGAATGGTCAGATGGTAGCCATAGATGCGCGCCGGGTCGAGCAGCACCTGGTATTGCATCACCGTTCCACCGAAGCCTGAATCGTCAGCCACACCGTGGACCGAACGATAAGCTCGTTCAATCACCCAGTCTTCAATCGTTTTCAGCTCCTGCGGGCTGCGGTCGGGGCTTTCCAGCACGTACCGGTACACCAAGCCACTCGGGCTAAACAGCGGAGCGAGACTTGGGGTTACGCCTGTTGGCAGCGTGGCTTGAGCGAGGCGCTCAAAGACGATTTGCCGCGCAAAGTAATCGTTGGTGCTCTCTTCGAAGGTGAGGATTACATCGGACAGCCCGTAGAGTGAGATGGAACGCATCACTACCATGTGCGGGACGCCGTTCATCTCCAGTTCAAGGGGAAGCGTTACCAAGCGCTCGACTTCTTCTGCGGCATGGTCTGGCCATTGGGTGATGATTTCGACCTGTGGAGGCGAGAGGTCGGGATACGCGTCCACCGGCATTCGCTGAAAAGACAGGATTCCGCCGACCGTGATGAAAGCGGTCAGCATCAGCACCAGAAATCGTTGCCGCAGCGCCGCTTGGACTATTCGGTGGATCATTCCGTTTTGGTGGACACTATCCTTGCCAGAGTCTTCGAACATTCCTCAAAGTCTGGCGCCTTGAGGCTAGCGCTGCAGTGAGTTCGCGAACTGCAGAAACAAGCTTCCATTTCCGATGACCCGATCACCAGCTTTCAGTCCGCTGGTAATCTGCGTCTGTCCGTTCAAACTTTCTCCCAGCGTCACCGAGCGTCTGCCAAACTGGTTCGCGGATGCCGCAGCATAAACAAAAGGCTGGTTTTCGCTATCGCGCAGGACCGCTGCATCTGGTAGCGCAATGGCATTTTGTATCGTGCCCGCGTTTACGTTTGCAACCACGTACATATCTTTCTTCAGTTTTTCGCTGGGATTATTGGTCTCGATGCGTGCCTGCAGCGTGCGCGTGCTCGGATCCAAGGACGCTGCCACGTATGCAATGCGCCCACGGAATACTTCAGGATAAGTATCCGTCTGAATGGTCACCTGATCTCCCACGCGCACGTAGGGCATATCCTTCTGATAGATATTGACCAGAACCCAGATGGTGCTGATGTCGGAAATCATGAAACATTGCGTGGTGCCGGGTTGGATGAGCTGCCCGGCGGAAACATCCTGTTCAACCACCAGGCCGCCAATCGGCGCCTTTACCGGAACCTCAAAAGAGGGCGGAGCTTTCACAAGTGCGTCGGGATCGGAAACTCCCATAACTTTCAATGCAGCTTGCGCCGCGATTAGGTCGCCGCTGGCTTGCACCTCAGCCGACTGCGCCTGCTCCACATTCTGCCCTGCAATCGCGTGATGCTGATACAAGTCTTCGGCTCGGGCGTTAGCCTTTTGTGCCAGGGCATAGGCAGCAATCGCTTTCAAATAGTTTGTGCGGAGTTGCGAGTAATCCGGGCTCGCCACGTACAACATGGGCTCGCCCTGAGTTACCTTTTGCCCTGGGACAACCACTACCCTGCTGACCGGTCCGCTCACCTGAGTAATAACCGGTGTCGTGCGAAAGCTGTTGTAAGCCACAGCTCCAGTGAGCCGTATGGATCGAGTCAGCGTCGTTGGCTGCACCAGCAGCACCTGCACGTGCGACATTTGGTCCTGCGGGATGGTAAACAGCTCAGGATTGTTTGGGTTACTTGCGCCGCCAACGTTGGCGGGGGGATTCGGGCCTGAACCCTGACAGGAGGTCAGCACGAGCAACGTCGCCACCGACACAATGGCCAGTGCAGCCAATCGCCGGCAACGGCTGCGGAGAACGTTCATGGCAAGTTCCTCGTTCCCACCGCTTCCTTCAGTTGCTCAAGAGCGGTCATATACGAGGCCAGCGCTTGGCGATAGGCCAGTTGAATGGACCTGTAGCTGCGCTCCGCGTCGAGAAAATCCAACAGGCTGGCAGCGCCGCGCTTATACGCATATTCGCTGATATCACGCGAATCCTGCGCTTGCTTGAGGTACCCGGAAGTATAGAGTTGCACCACTTCGTCATTGCTCCTCACAGCCTCATAGGCATTGGCCACGTCGGAGAGGACCGTATCGCTGACCCCTTGCTGCTGCTCTTGCGCCTGAGTCAGCACATAACCGGTACGCGCGATCTCTCCTTGATTGCGGTTGAAGATCGGCAGCTCAAAATTCGCAAAGATCGAAGCCGTGTTCTCACCGGAAACATGGGTGAAGTCGTACGTGCCATTTACGTCCACCTTGGCGTTCGCTTTGGCCAGTAGGATCTGACTCTGGGCCGCGGTTGTCCCCAATTCCGCCGCACGAAAATCGGGACGCTCGCGCATTGCCTTCAACTGCAAATCTTCAAGGTTCGCCTTGAGCTGTTGGTACGCCAGATCGCCAATCACGTCAAAATCAGCCGGTACCGCGTTGTAGCCCAGCAACCCGCGCAGGCCGACTAGCGCCTGCGCCTTTGCCAGGCGGGCAGAGGATACGTCGGTCTGGAACTGCAAAAGCTGCAGCTTGATCTTAAGATGGTCGCCTTCCCCGATGTAACCCGCCTTGAGTTGTGCCTCGCTAATATCTACCGTTTGCTGGAAGCCCTTCAAATCTTGAAGCGCGAATTGAAGAGTGGATTCCGCCAGCAAAATGCTAACGAACTGCTGGCCGACATTGAAAGCTAGAGTTCGTTCGGCGTCGGTGACTTGAGCCCGGGTGACAGCGGTTTGATCGCGAGCGGCTTGCAGTCGACGCTGCCGCTTGTGACCACGTTCGAAGAGGTAACTGATCCCAATATCAAACTGCTGAGTCTCATTCAGGTTTTCTCCAGAAAAATCCTGCGGACTAAAAAATGGGATGAACTGGCTATCAGCTCCAAAAGTTGGATTGGGGCGCAGGTTCGCGGTAATCTCTTGGGCTTGATTCTGCAGAATCAGAGTTCGCGTAGCTTTGATGGAATGGTTGTGCGCTAGTGCCAGGTCGATGGCTTGATCAAGACTGATCAGCGTCGTATTTTGCGCACGGACTACCCCGACTAGCAGCAGGAGAAATGTCGTAGCCAGGGCGAATATCCGAACGTACCTGTCTGGCATAAGGTTGAGATCAAAGCGCACTGACTGTGGATCTCGGACGAGTGCTCAACTTAACGAGCACTTCGCCAAGCTTCCGTCGTCTGTATCATCCCCTTGGTGAGACTGCGACTCACGGCTCAATGGATGTATTGTAATTCACTGCATTCACGATTCGGGCCATACTTGTGATCCTTTCCAGAAGTGCCTCAATCGCCCAATCGACAAGATTGTTAACCAAACCCAGATAAAGAAATGAGAACGGCTACACGGGAAATGGCCGGATCCCTATCCCGTTTCGGTCTGCTATGTGATGGCTTCCGGATTGTCGGCTAACCGGACATTATTCAGTCCACCGCGTGGCTGCCATCGGTGTGCTGCCGGATCAAGCGATTGCCGTGCGAGATGAGCAATTGCCCGTCCCCTGTCCAGGAAAAGCTCGGCAGGGTTTCGCGGATTGCGATGCCGGGCACGGGCGTAAGGGACCCTACCCCGCTGGGCGGCATGAGAACGATCTGGGTGGAAGTCTCCTTCTGCACGGTTGCCAGCGTGTGGCCATCGGCCGAAAGTGATAGAGAGCCGTGGTAGGTCAAATCGTTGGTAATGGAACGGAACGCGCCGTCGGGATAGGAGAACAGCCCGATCTGGGTTTGGACCGACAAATGCTCTCCGCGGGGGATGTAGGCAACAAAGATTCCTCGTCCATCTGGTGCCCAGGCATTGCCCACAATGATTTTGTCGGTGGGCGCGACGAAAGGTTCCATGCTCCCGCGCGCGAAATCAAAGAATCGAATCTGGCTGAGAGATTTGCTGTTCAAAGTCAACGTCGAAATCGCCACGCGTTTGCCATCTGGGGACCAGGAGAGTTCACCGGCAGGGCCGCCTGGTGCAGGTTCGACATTCAGTACTTTCTCGTTACCGCCGTCGACGTCGGCTTCCAGCAATCGCCATTTGTTCAACTCGGGATCGTTGTAGCGGGAATACACGATGCGCTTGCCGTCCGGTGAAAATATCGGGCCTCCGTCCACGTCCTTGGCAAGCAAGCTGGGTGAACCGCCGAGGAGGGGCGCCCGGAAAAGATTAAACGCTCCTGCGCTGCCCGTGGTCTCTCGGAAATAGAAAGAGTTGCCGTCTGGAGAGAAGACGGGCGAAGCGAACGATTGCCCCGACGCCGGAAGAACCTGCGTGTTACTGCCGGTGGGAATGTTTCGCAGCCACAGGCTTTCATTGCCGTTGTCGGATTGCACGCTGAGCAGAAACCTGCCGTCCGGAGAAATGGCGGCGTTTTGTACTTTGCCGGTATTGGTTAACTGGGTGATGGAAAAGCTCTGAAAAAGTGCGGCGGTCGGGTGTCGCAGAAGGGTGTATACGCCGTAAGCGGCGGCGGCCGCGATCAGCAGGCCGACTAGCAGAGCGGCCCCGGTGGCGGCCTTGTGCCGCCGGGCGGCGGCAACGGCAGACGATGACGCACTGGAGGGCGCCGATGCGTGAACGGCCGAAATTGCTGCACCGGACAATTGCCCTGCGGATGCGCCGCCCACAGGAAGCTACCGAGGCTCCGGACGAAGCCGGGGATTCGCTGTTCGAGGTCAACGGATGCCCACTCGAATCCAGATCGCGTTTCACGCGCTGCAAGTCCGTCCCCATCTCGGCGGCTTGCTGGTAACGCAGGCTGCGATCCTTTTCGAGCGCCTTGTTGGTAACTTCTTCCAGCCGGGGAGGCAGATCGGGGTTCAAGCGAACCGGCGCGACCGGGGATTTGTGGAGAATTGCGTCGAAGATCGCGGCCGAGGTATCGCCGCGGAACGGCGGCGTTCCGGTACACATTTCATAGAGCACAGCCCCGAACGAAAAAAGATCGGTGCGATGGTCCAATTCCTTTCCCAACGCCTGTTCGGGCGACATATACGCGACAGTGCCCAGCGTGGTGCCGGGACTGGTGAGGTGCTGGTTGCTGCCTTCAGCGGTAGCCTGCAGTCCAGCGAGTTGAGAAGATTCGAAGTGGTCCGCTTTTACCTTGGCCAAGCCGAAGTCGAGCACCTTGGCATGACCCCGCTTGGTGACAAAGATGTTGGCGGGCTTGATATCGCGGTGCACGATTCCGGTGGCATGCGCCGCATCGAGCGCATCCGCAATTTCGATCCCCAGTCGCAGGATCTCGTCAATTTCCATCGGCCTCCCGCCGATCCTGTGTTTCAGGGTCACTCCCTCGAGGAACTCCATCGCGATGAAGGCATGGCCATTCTCTTCGCCAATGTCGTGGATCGTGCAGATGTTGGGATGATTGAGGGCGGAGGCAGCCTGGGCCTCCCGTCGAAATCGCGCCAGCGACTGTGCATCTCCGGCCACTTCGTCCGGCAAAAACTTGAGCGCGACGAAACGGTGCAGCCGCGTGTCTTCGGCTTTGTAGACCACGCCCATGCCGCCGCCGCCGAGTTTTTCCAGAATCCGGTAGTGCGAAATGGTTTGGCCAATCACTGGAGCAAATCCTACGTCTGTGAAACGGGCAAGTCAATGAAGGTGTGGAGGTTGGCTGCAGCTCGAAGAGCTCAGTTGACTTTAAATCGACATTACACTCATCGACCGGGGGGTTTGAGTGCAATCGCACGGCGGCCGAGTTTATCGCAATCGAGCCTTCAACTACATCGGGACACGCAAAAAGTGTGGCCCGTGCTCGCTCCGACCACAATGCACCAGTGCTGCCTTCCGAGGCCTTATCATCCACCAGAACGAACCCGCCCGGCAACGTGCACGGGAGTTGGTCAACACGCCAGAGTTCGCCAAAGCACAGCGGCAAAGAAAGAAGGTGGAAGCCTTGTTCGCGGAACTGAAGAATCAGATCGGATTGCAGCGCTTGCGTCTACGGAGACTCAGGTTCGTGCGGGAGCAGTTCTTCCTGGCGGCTGTGGCTCAGAACATCAAGCGACTAGTGCGGTTCCTCAGCGCGCCGCTCACACCTGCCTCGATCACTACTTAGACGAGAAACAAAAGCTCGCCAGCTCCGACCCCCGACCAAAAGAGCATTCCTGGCACAGAGTTTTTCAACACCCACGGATCAGCTGAGTTGGTCACCCGGTTGCGCATCTGGCAATGCAGGCTTCTCAGGGGCTTTTTTTACGGCGAGCTTAGCCCAGTAGCCTCGCTCCGGACGCGGGACACGTAGGGTCGAGCAAACCCGACCCATGTAGCTACCCGAAAGCTTGAACTTCTCGCCGACTTTAGTCATCGGCACGGACCAGACCAAGTCGTAGAGCTCTTGTCGTGAAACCATTTTGTCACTCCCTTGGAACGCACTGCCTCAGAGTAAACGTAGCCGTACAAGCGACCCGCGCACAAAACGTAAGTTGGGCGGATGCGCAAAAGCGGGAATCACTCCCTGATCTTCGGATCAAATTCCCTGATACGCCCCTGTTAATTCCCTGTTACGATTTGCGCCCAGGGGGCTGTTTCTCTCGCAGAATGTGCAACTTGGAGTAAAGGAGTGCGATTTTAGACAGCAAAATTATCGCGAATTCCCTGTTATTTTCCCTGTTAGCAGGGAATTTTGGCGGAGAAAGGTTAGCGCCAGACTGCGCCCTCCGCCACGCAGTCTGAAGTGTAGAGAATTCCCGCTCGCTTAACGCCAAAATACACGACTAATGCCCGCATTTCGCGATTATTCCGAGAATAACCGGACTGCAGAGAACGGACTGCTCAGCAGCGAAGGCGGTCTCTGTCCCGGCTTTTCTCCGGAAGGCACATGCACAGTCCGTTTTCAGCAGGACTTAAGGCGAATGCAATGCGATCACAAGCGCATGATACGGCGAAAGCCTAGTCGACTTTTGTAAGCACTTGGGAACCTCCCTTGTAGCTCTTCACATAAGGCGTTCCCGGTATATCTGGTTTTCTGGACCATTCGCCCAGGGTCAATCAGTGTTGACGCGATGTCAATTATGATTTTCGGAGTTTCGTTTGGAGGGCGCAACAAACTCCCCTTTTACTTTTCTCGCCGCGTATAATCGACCGCACTTCTTTCGATATGAGCGACGACAAATATCTGGGCATGGATCGTCCTATTTCGCGTCGCGACTTTCTCAATGGAGTCGCCCTCAGCATTGGCAGCGCTCTGATTCCTCCTGCGGCGCTGGCTCTCGACGAACCGGCTTACGCGCCCGAAAAAGCCGCGGGCTACTATCCCCCGGCCCTCACGGGCATGCGAGGAAACCACGACGGCACTTTCACCTATGCGCATCGCTTGCGCGATGGCGAGTCGTGGACTGAGTCCGAGAAGCCGGAGGCCACCGGTGAGGTCTACGATTTGGTCATCGTCGGAGCAGGCATCAGCGGTCTCGCTGCCGCGTATTTCTATCGCAACATCGCTGGCGACAAGGCCCGCATCCTGATTCTCGACAATCACGACGACTTCGGGGGACACGCCAAACGGAACGAGTTTCGGGTTGGCAATCGCACACTGATCGCGCACGGCGGTACGATGTCCATCGAACATCCCGCCCAATACAGCAAGGAAGCGATGGGTTTGCTGGTCGAGCTGGGCATTGACGTACAGCGATTCTACAAGGCATACGACCGGGAGCTTTACAGTCGACTCGGTACCGCGATGTTCTACGATCGCGCTACCTTCGGCGATGATCGCATCGTTCCCGGGATGGGCAAGACGCCATGGCCGGAATTTCTGGCCAACGCCCCGCTATCTGAAAATGTTCGGGGCGATATTGTCCGGGTATTCACGGAAAAAAAGGATTATCTGCCCGGTCTCAGCCGTGAAGAGAAGGTCGCGCGCCTCAAGAAAATCAGTTACGCAGACTTCCTGACCCAGATCTGCAAAGTTACTCCTGACGCGCTCCCCTTCTTTCAGACCTACACCAACGACTTGTTCGCCGTAGGCATTGATGCGGCGCCCGCCTACTATTGCTATGCAGAAGGCGACGATTATGGAGCCGTCAGCTATCCGGGCTTCGACGGCCTGGACCTGGGAACTCCAGAGCACGCACGCCAGACAGAACCGTACATTTTCCATTTTCCAGACGGCAACGCCTCGATCGCTCGCATGATGGTGCGCACGCTCGTGCCTGGCTCAATTCCCGGCCACACCATGGATGACATCGTTACCGCCCCGACGGACTACAGCCGTCTCGATACTTCGGGCTCCGCTGTGCGCATTCGCCTCAACAGCACCGTGGTTCACGTCACCCATGGCACACCGGCGCAAACCGCAAAGGATGTTGAGATCGCTTACCAACGCGGCGGAACGCTGCACGTCGTGCGCGCCAAGAATTGCCTGCTCGCCTGCTACAACACCATGATTCCCTACCTTTGCCCGGAACTTCCGGAAAAACAGAAGGAAGCGCTCTCCTATCTGGTAAAGGCTCCACTCGTGTACACGCACGTCGCCATTTCCAACTGGACCAGTTTCCATAAACTCGGAATTCACCAGATCGTCTCCCCCGGAAGCTATCACTCGTTTACCATGCTCGACTTTCCGGTCAGTCTCGGTGACTATCGCTTTTCTTCCGATCCGGAACAGCCCATCGTGTTGTTCATGCTTCGTACTCCAGGGAAGCCTGGGTTGACGAAGCGTGAACAGAATCGTGCCGGACGGGCTGAGCTGATGCGCACCCAGTTCGCTACTTTTGAGCGCAATATCCGCGAGCAACTCGGATCCATGCTTGGGCCGGCAGGCTTTGAGCCTGCGCGCGATATCCAGGGCATCACCGTCAACCGCTGGGCGCACGGCTATGCTTTCTATCCCAACCCGCTCTTTGACCCGGACTGGAAAGAAGAAGAAAAAGCCGTGGGTGATTGGACGCAAGCCTTTTGGGCGAATCACCATCGCCAATTCCGATTCCGCTGCTGAAGCAGAAACCGACGCCGCCATCGATCAGGCTTATCGCGCAGTGCACGAGATTCGAGAAATCTAGAGATCGTCCGCGCCCCTCGACGCTGGCTGATCACGCCCGAGTCTCGTAGACTGTTGAATTTGTACGCCGTAGGTGACTACGATAGGACAATCCGAAGCAGGCCCTTATCTGCTCGCGAACGCGGAGGAGAGATGATCCGCTTCAAACTGAATGGAAGAGAAACAACCTACGACGGCGATCCTGAAATGCCGTTGCTGTGGTACCTGCGCGATATCGTCGGTTTCACCGGCACCAAGTTTGGCTGCGGTATGGCTCTCTGCGGAGCCTGTACCGTTCACCAGAATGGTGATGCCGTGCGTTCCTGCTCCGTATCAATGAAAGAGGTGAGCGGCACGAACATCACAACGATTGAGGGCATCTCCACCAAAGGGATGCACCCCGTGCAAAAAGCCTGGATAGAAATCAAAGTCCCGCAATGTGGATATTGCCAGACCGGCCAGATTATGCAGGCCATCGCTTTTCTTGGCAAGAATCACGATCCCAGCGATTCGGAGATTGACGAGGCAATGGCCGGCAATCTGTGCCGCTGCGGCACCTACCAGCGCATTCGAGCGGCGATTCACCAGGCTGCGAAGGAGATGGCATGAGCGATATCCAGAATGTTAGCCGTCGAAGATTTATGCAGGCTGCCTTTACGACTGGGACGTTTGTGCTGGGTGTACAGTTTGTCCCTCGACCTCTCTGGGCTAACGACTTCAGTAGTCCGACGCCGGTTTTTCAACCGGATATCTTTCTGAAAATCGCAAGCGATGGAAGCGTCACCATCGTTGCTCATCGCTCTGAAATGGGCTGTGGAAGCCGGACGGCCCTTCCGCTGGTGGTTGCCGACGAACTCGATGCGGATTGGTCGAAGGTCAAGATCGAACAAGCCATAGGCGATGCGAAGTACGGCGATCAGGATACGGACGGATCGCACTCGGTTCGCAGCTTTTTCGATCAGATGCGGCAGGTAGGAGCCACCGCCCGGGCGATGCTGGTCAGCGCTGCCGCCGCGAAATGGGGCGCCTCGGAGAAGGACTGCACAACGGAACCGAGTTTCGTTGTACACAAGGCGAGCGGCCGCAAGCTCGGCTACGGTGAACTCGCTGCTGCCTCCGCCAAACTCCCGGTTCCGAAGAAGGAGAATGTGCGGCTCAAGGACCGTTCAGAGTGGCGCTATATCGGCAAAGACAATGCCCTCTTCGATCTTTCGGATATCGTCACAGGCAAGGCGACTTTCGGCATGGATGCCACGATGCCCGGTATGGTCTACGCATCTGTTGAGCATCCACCCGTGCTGGGACAGAAGGTCAAGTCCTATGACGATAAGGCCGCGCTGAAGGTGCTTGGCGTGAAGCAAACTCTGACCATCGAGACTTTCAAACCGCCCCACAAATTCCAACCGCTGGGCGGGGTCGCGGTCATCGCCGACAATAGCTGGGCCGCCTTCCAGGGGCGCAAGACACTAAAGATTAATTGGGACTCGAGTCCCAATGAGGTGTACAACTCCGATCAATTCCGCAAGACACTCGAATCGACGTCCCGCCAGCCCGGGAAAGTGGTTCGTAATGTGGGCGACGTTGATGCCGAATTTGCCAAAGGCGGCAAGATTATCGAGGCGGAGTACTATGCCCCGCATCTCGCTCATGCCTCGATGGAACCGCCGGTCGCAGTTGCGGAATATCGGAATGGAAAGGTTCTGGCCTGGGCTCCGACGCAGAATCCCCAGGCCGTTCAGGAAACGATTGCCGATGTGCTTGGCATCAAGAAAGAAGATGTCACCTGCCACGTCACGCTGCTGGGAGGTGGTTTCGGACGAAAATCGAAACCTGACCAGGTCGCGGAAGCAGCTGTACTCTCCAAGAAACTCGGGAAACCGGTCAAAGTTGTATGGAAACGGGAAGACGATATTCAATTCGATTTCTACCACTCCGTCGCAGCCATGTATCTGAAGGCCGCCATTGGACCGGACGGGAAGCCGACGGCATGGCTGCAGCGCACCGTCTATCCGCCGATTGGTTCTACCTTCGACGTCAACGCCAAATACGCCGATGACGAAATGGGACTTGGCTGGAACAATCTGCCGTTCGACATCCCCAACCATCGCGCCGAGAATGGCCCTGCCGACGCCCATGTGCGTATCGGATGGTTGCGCAGCGTGGCCAACATCTATCACGCGTTTGCGATCCACTCCTTTGCGGACGAACTTGCCAACGCCGCTAACAAAGACTCCGTACAGTATCTGCTGGAGCTGATTGGCCCCTCGCGCATCGTCCCGCTACCAGGCGCGCCAGACGAACTGGAAGAACAGAAGCTTTATCCGCTTGATACGTCGAGGCTACGCCGTGTTGTGGAAGTAGTGGCGGAAAAATCAGGATGGGGAAAGCGCTCGAGCGGAAAAGGACACGGCTTCGGCATAGCCGCACACCGCAGCTTCCTCACCTACGTGGCTACGGTTGTGGAGGTCGAAGTGGATAATAACGGCGATGTGAAGATTCCCAATGTGTGGACAGCGGTGGACGCGGGGACGGTCGTCGCACCCGACAACGTTCGCAACCAAATTGAGGGAGCCGCAAACTTCGGCGCAAGTCTCGCCATGTTCGGTGAGATTACCGTGGCCAACGGCGTGGTGAGCCAGAGTAACTTCAACGACTACCAGCTGGTGCGCATGGATACTGCTGCGAAACATACCAGCGTGTACATTGTGGAGAGTGATGCTCCTCCCGCCGGCGTGGGAGAGCCTGGAGTGCCACCGTTTGCTCCGGCTTTTTACAACGCGATCCACACCGCAACCGGCAAACGGGTCCGCGAGATGCCGCTCTCGAAAACAAACCTGGTCTAAAACGTCGCCACAGTCGTTGCCTCTTACCTCTGATTTCCTAGCGAAGTAGCTGGGAAGTCGTGTCACAAAGCATGGGCAAAAATCTCCGAAAGTCTCCATCAGTTTGCCTTTAACGAGCGACCCCTGCGGAGACATTTTCGCTTTGGACCGCGCGGCAGGCAGGCAGGTCTACTGAATTCTAGAGCGGCAGCCACAATCTCTACGAACAACCATATTTTGACTGGCGCGGCTGATTATTGTGTTCCCTCGGAATATGGCTACTCGTTGATTCCCTCCTGGCTTTCGCATTCAGAATTAATGGACTCGTCCCGATAAACGCGTTTTTCTTCGAGCTGGGCAGTCGTTTGCTTCCATCGGTCTTAGAGGCGCGACACTACAGGCCCGCAGGAAATTGTTCATTCATCGGAGACGACACTATGAATCGCATTTCGGCGAAGTTCGGGATGTTTGCCGTTTGTTTGTTTTCTGTACTGCTGCTGGTTGCCAATGTTTTCGCGCAAGAAACAACCGGCGGACTGCAGGGCACGGTCAAAGATCCTAGCGGCGCGGTGATTTCGAAAGCGACTGTGGAATTGACCGGAGCCGCGCTGATTGGCGCCAAGAGTCTGGAAACCGATAGCAGCGGCTACTATCGCTTCGCGAACCTGCCGCCAGGTGTCTACAACATCAGAGTGAAGGCCGCCGGATTCTCAGACTTGAAGCGCGAAGGCATTGTCATTGAAGTAGGTCACCTTCCCACGGTTGACCTGGTGCCAGCAATCGGCGCCGCAGGCACGGTAGTAGAAGTAAGTGGTGCGGCACCGGTGATTGACGTCACCACAAACTCGAACAACACGAACGTCACCAGTGACGTGATCGCCGACGTTCCGCATGGTTACAGCTTCCAGTCCGTTATTCAGTTCGCGCCCATGGCCCGCCAAGAGCCTCTTGCCGGTGGATCTGCCGGCCTGACCGGCAACTCCGGTGGCTCTCCGCCGGGTAGTGCCGGAAATGGTTTGGGCTTCGGTTTCTCCGTCGGTGGCGCTGCCGATTCTGAGAACAGCTATTTAGTGGAAGGCCAGGACACGGAGAATATCTCCGGCGGCGCCTCCAATGCCAACGTCCCCTTCCAGTTCATTCAGGAAGTCCAAGTCAAGAGTTCCGGTATCGAAGCGGAACACGGCGGCGCCCTGGGCGGCGTGGTCAACGTGATCATGAAGAAGGGTGGCAACGCGTATCACGGCTCGCTGTTCGCCACCTACGAATCCAACGGGATGGACGGTTCTCCGACGGAAACCTTGCGTTACGATCCAGCTCCAACTTCCTTCACTCCCGACGCTGATTCACAGTCCTACCAGCCGAAGAGGGACGACTTCAGGATCATTCAGCCTGGTTTTACAGTAGGCGGCCCCGTTATTAAGGACCGCTTGTGGTTCTTCCTGGGTTTTGCGCCGGAGTCTAATTCCAGGGCCCGAACGGTGAACTTCGCTCCTTCTACGAATCCCACGAATCAGAGTCTTGGTCTTGGGGAACAAACCATCAACCAGTCGAACCAGCAGTACTTCACTACTTTCCGCCTTGACGCCACCCTTACGCAGAAGGTCCGTGTTTTCGGTTCGTGGCTTTACCAGTACTCGCGCGAGACTGGGGACAGCTTGCCCTTTCAGGATTCGACAACCGGTCTCCTGAACAGCGGGGGAGAGGTCGTTGGAGTAGGGCTTGTGACCGGTATCAATAGTCCTATAACGCAGTATGGAACCGGCCTCGGCTATTCGGCGCCTAACTCGACTTACAACGTCGGCGCCGACATCACCCTGACGCCGAAGATCGTTGCCACCACGCGCTATGGCTACTTCTTCAATAACTATCACGACTTTGGCTGGCCTACCGCGGGCGTAGATCTTTTGGCTCAAACCAGCGGTGCGGGCGCATTTGCCAATTGCACACCTCTGCCCTGTACGCCGGGCGCTCCTCTGCCCACCGCTTTGCAGGTGCCCGGTGGCGCGAGCACAGCCCCCTTCGATTCAACTTATACCGAGGTGAATGCCAGTAAGCACTACCAGTTCGACGAGGATGTGGCGTTCTTCAAGAGCGGCTGGGCGGGCACTCACAACATTAAGGGTGGCTATCAGCTGAACCATCTATCCAACGTGATTAATCAGCACGGCAATCTGCCGTTCGCATTCCAGTTTCTAGGTGCGGGGCAGTCCTACACGCCGGCCACATCGTTCGGCGGCGGCAACTGCGCCGCACTGACGCTAGAGTGGGGCAGTTGCGCCGGAGAGTACGGCTATCTGACCATTCAAGATTTCGCGACCGTCCTGAAAACGACCGCTGGCGTCGTAGTACCGGCCAGCGACTGGAATCACGCCTTATTCGTGCAGGATGCCTGGACCATAGGGCACGGTTTAACACTCAACCTCGGCCTCCGTATCGAGAAAGAAAGCCTGCCTGCTCCCGCCGGCATTGGGGGAAACATCAGCTCCATCAACTTCGGATGGGGCGATAAGATTGAACCTCGTTTGGGAGCGGCATGGGGATCGCGGGACGGCAAACTGAAAATCTTTGGCAGCTATGGCGTCACCAACGACGTCATGAAGTTGTTGCTGGCCCAGACTTCGTGGGGAGCGCAGGGTTACGAGGATTGCACCTATCCCGTAGGTTCAAACGGGACACCGAATGGATTCTCGAACTCCGACATCACCCTGGAATTCAACGCTGCCGGCCGCGCTTGTCCGACTGGTGTGTCCAACGTGGGAGCCGTATTCGCTGGTGGCGTCACACCGGCAGCCTTGACGGACACCGCTAGCGGTGTTTCTCTGATTGAAAACCTCAACTACCGGCCGGAAGAGCCGGTTTCGCCTGGGGTGAAACCTTATCGCCAACACGAGTTCGTCGCCGGAGTCGACTACCAATTGGCCAAGGACTGGGCCTTCGAAGCGCGCTATGATCGTCGCCGCCTCGACCACGTAATTGAGGATGCTTCATTGGCCGACCCGAGCGCCTTTGAAATCTATACCATCGTCAATCCCGGCCAGGGCGTAGACAAAACCATCGACGGCTATGCCAACTACTTGACCTCGATTGGTGATGCTTACGGCCCTGGGACGGCCGCGTTTAACGGCAACCCCGCAACCCCGTTTGGCACTTGTCCCACGTGCCCACACAACCCTACGGCGATCCGCAACTACGATGGGCTGGAATTTCGCGTGACAAAAAGCCAGAGCAAGGGCTGGTCCGGAACATTTAGTTACACCTGGAGCAGCCTGTGGGGCAACTATACCGGCCTCACTACTACTGACCAGGTCGACGGCGGCACCACAGGACGCAACTCGCCTGACACCACTCGATCGTTCGACGAGCCATTTTATTATTTCGGCGCCAACGGCAAGTCAAATGACGGACCTCTGCCGACGGATCGTCCGAACGTGTTCAAGGGATACGCGTATTACGCGCTGCCCTGGAACGGCAAATTCAAGGCCAATACCACTACCTTTGGAATCTTCCAGGTTGCCTACCAGGGCAGCCCGATGAGTTCGTTCACCGACGTGGGCTTGGCGACCGGATTAACCCCCATCGAGTCCACCTACATTTTTGGCCGGGGCAAGTGGGTTAACGCGACTACTGACCCGACGACCGGATTCGTCGACTTTGACGCTCCCTATAACCGCCGTACGCCGTGGTTTACCCAAACCGATTTCAACCTGCAACATGCCGTCAAGGTCAACAGGAACAACGAGCACCAAGTGCTCAGCTTTAACGCAACCTTCACCAACCTGTTCAACCAGCGTGCTGTCACCTCATACTGGGAGGGATTCAACTCGAATTATTTCGCTTCGTCGTTGTTTCCTTTCCAGATTTTCAATGGTGCATCTTTCTACCAGACGGTTGAGACCGGGTACAACGCGCAGGCGGCGGCGACAGCAGCCGGGACGTTGCTCAACTCACACTACGGCTCGCCGAACCTCTGGCAGCTCTCACGCAACATCCGTCTCGGGGCTCAGTTCACCTTCTAGCCGGGGCTTGCGCTTAGCCTGAGGGAGCGGGAATTCCGGCTCCCTCTTTCTTGGGCGCGGTGGCGATGCCTAAACAGGTTCAACACACTCGGGTCTACTTTCCAAAGGCACGATGGCTCTCGTACTCAAGGAGGTTTGGTATTTAAATGATCAATCAAGTTAAAGCTAGGAGGACTAGAACTGCTCGCTTGAGTATTGCGGCGAACGTTACAGGGCGAGTTATGTTATTCGCCTGCGTAGTCTGCTTGAGCACCATGAGCAAATCGGAAACACGAGACGGCGCAAACGCCGCGGCGCTCGCACAGCTTCGCGGGCTAGCCGGTGAGTGGGAAGGCTCTTTCGAATGGACCGGGGCACGCACCGCTACCGGCAAAATGAACGCCACCTATTACGAGACTGGCAATGGTTCAGCTGTTGTGGAGAATCTAACCGTCGATGGCGTGCCGTCGATGACAAGCGTGTATCACCTGGATGGTCCGGATCTGCGGATGACACATTACTGCGCCGCACAGAATCAACCGCGGTTGAAGGCTCGCCAGATCGACTTGGCGAGGGGTATCCTGGATTTCGAGTTTGTGGACGCGACCAATCTTCGTTCTGCAGACGCGCCTCACGTCTACGGGTTTGAGATGCGCTTGCTCACGAGCGACCACATTACTCTGGCGTTCTTGTTTGAAGGAGCCGGCAAGCGTAGCAAGGAACTCATCGACCTCAAGCGGGTTGCCCTTAAGCCGCGCTCCCGTTACCGTTAACCTGCACGAGAAACGGAATGCGCACATGCACCATCGTCCCGCCTCCCGGCAGGCTCAGCAGCTCCAGCCTTTGATCTTGGCCGTACAACGACTCAAGCCGTTCGCGGGTAATTCTCAAACCTAAACCAATTGACGGGAGCGTCCCTTTTTGCGAGAGTCCGGGTCCGTTGTCGCTTATCTCGATCTGGAGTTGGTCGCCCTGGCTTTTGGCTGCGATTCGTATCTCGCCACCGTTTGGCAGCTTCGAAATGCCATGTTTCACGGCATTATCCACGAGGGGCTGCAGCAACAAGTGTGGGACCGAAGCGTCGAGCGTTTCCGCGGAGATGTCAAGAGTGACCCTTAATTTTTCCGCAAACCGTACTTTTTCGATTTCCAGATAGCAATTTGAGAACTCAACTTCTCGGCGAAGAGTAGTGATTTGGGTTTCGGCCGATTCGAGGCTCATCCTTAGCAGATCGCCCAGCCTAGCCATCATTCGATCCGCAGCCCTGACGTCGGTCAGCATTAACGATGAAATGGAGTGCATTGTGTTGAACAGAAAATGCGGCTGAAGCTGGTTCTTCAGTGCTTGCAGGCGCGCTTTTGCCAACTGTCCCTCCAGCCGCGCTGCTCGAAGCTCCCGCTCCCGAATTGTTCGGTTGTAGGAAACGGCATGGGCCACTATTACGATCGGGATAAAAGTGTCGGCGATATCGTTGAACAGACTGGTAAGAAACTGTTCTGGAAAAACAGACCATCGAACTCCAAAAGTATGAGTGTCGGAATCCCAGATGGCGGACCTCCAGTCGTGATATTTCGGGTCCCAGAAGCCGTACGGCGTCGCTAATTTCAAAGCCACGTGCGCAGCCGCGAAGACGAGCCCCACCGCCAAATACAGCAGCGACCGGCTGGTCCAGTTGTTCCGGCGAATTGGATAGCGCGTAGCAAATGTGAAGACAAACGGAGTGAACGGAGCGTAGGTGAGTATGTCGCAGGCTTCCAGGATGAGAGCACTGGTCAACGACATCGGACTACGGGTCGCAGCGTACAACCTATAAGTCGTCACCCCAGCCGCGAGAGCAACGAGAGACCACACACCGAAGCTTACGACCCAGATTAGCCAAGGACGATTTTGTGGCGGGTTCGGTTCTCCCTCACGCGCATACTTGAGCTTGTGCACTAGCTCACCGCCGCAACGCAAGCGGGCGTAATGCGCTTTCGCAGAACACGTCGGGCAAAAAGTACATTAGAATTCGGGGCCAAAGGTTTCTCCGTTCGCCAATAGTTCCTCTCCGCGCGCTGCACAAGGGCTCTCATGTAGGGATATTCCATCGTAATGATATTCTCTCTCGGTCTCAGGCGGCCGGAGCAGGTGTAAGGAACCCACCCCAGGAATCCGACTCGTGTATTGGCCCCGGTCCAGCCATGGCATTGTTCTCGCAAACCTTTTCGTCCCAGGCACGTCTATTCTTTGTGCAAGCCGAACAAGCGGAGTCGAGCACAATGTCCGGGCCCTTCGCAGGATTACCGCACGAGCCGCCGAACGGATCAACGCTTCGCGCCATCGTGGCTGATGATGAGAGTCTCGCTCGCAAGAAACTTCGCGTCCTGCTGGGATCGGAGCCACAAGTCGAAGTTGTGGCAGAGTGCCTGAATGGCAAACAAACGGTTTCCGCGATGCGCAGTTTGCGACCGGATATGTTATTCCTCGACATTCAGATGCCGGACCTGGATGGCTTTGAGGTCTTGAGCGAAATATCCCCAGGGGAGATGCCTCAAGTTATCTTCACTTCTGCCTACGATCAATATGCAATTCGCGCGTTTGAGGCGCATGCTCTCGACTATTTACTGAAACCCTTCGATCAGGACCGTCTACATGCTGCTGTCGAGCGAGCTAGTGCTGAAATCCGGAAGTCGAGGGATCAAGAGCTGACAAGTCGCATCCTCGAGCTCCTCTCCTTAGTAAAGTCACAGAAGTTGCCAACTCCCGACTTCGAAGAGCGCTTGGCAATCAGAGCGAATGGCAGGGTAGTGTTCCTGAACCTCCACGAGATTCACTGGATCGAAGCCGCAGCCAACTACGTCCGCCTCAACACAGGGAAGGATTCCTACCTCTTCCGGGAAACTATTTCTCGCGTGACAGAACGGCTGGACCCGGCTCACTTCGTCCGCATCCACCGCTCGATGATCGTGAACATTAGTAGGATCAAGGAGTTGATACCAGTCAATAGTGGAGAATTTGTCGTAGTCCTGCACAGCGGGAAGGAGCTTTCCGGCAGCCGTGGCTATCGCGCCAACCTGCAGCACTTGATCGGCAAGAATTCCTGAAGGCGACGTATATCCGATCTCTAGGAGAAAATTGGCGACGTTAGCCAAACATGTAACCTCCGCGTGTCTCGACTTACTGGTTTCGTAACCGCTTATTCTGCGAAGGGAGCTTCCGCGATGCGGTCGCAGAAGTTCCTGGGATGAAATTCCGGCACATAGCGCTCACGAATGTCTCGCATAAAGGAACTCGACGCTCCTCTGGGATGCTTTCGTACCACGTCTGCACATGTCTGCAAGAATGCGTCTTTGAACTTGCGTCGCGGGAATGCTCTTATGACCTCCTCGACGTCGCCCTTCCTGATTTGTGAGAAATCTGGCGCAATTACATCGGCTCCCGCACCTTCGCCGACCAATGCAATCTCGGGTTGTTTGAACTGGCCAATCGAGGAAGCATGCATCGCAATGCCGTCCCAGACGATTCCAAGTTTTTCCTTGGCGTATCCGTGTTTTTCCAAGAAGTGCTTAGCAGTTTCCGCTCCCTGAATTTCGAAAGGCAGTCCGCCCTGAAACCGCTCTGTCAGACCCAAGTCATGCAGAATGCAAGCCAGGTACAGGATCTCTTCGTCGAATTCCTGTCCCAGTGCCCGCCCGACCAGCGAGCCGAATAGAAACGTACGCACTGCATGGTTGAATAGATAGGGAGGATACACGCTACGACTGAAATCCGTTGCCAACTTTGCGACCTTTGAATCTGGGATGCGTACGCCGGCCACCGTCGCCGGTAGTGTCTCGTCCTCGAAGAGTGTTGCGGAGATGGTCCAATCTTTTGCAGAACCAATTGGTGCAGCCGGTTTCCCTGCGATAAACGCAACTATGGATAGAGTCCCGAAAGTGCACAGAATCTCTCGCCTATTCATCTCATGCGGCCTCCGCCCGAAGCATGATCCGTGAGTCAACAATCTGGACCTGTAGTTCTTGGCTTAGACTAACCGATGACGCGGAATTGACAATACTACCGGGAGGTGTATTCATCCCCGTAACAAAGGTGTTCGTCCCAGGACTCCAATTTCTGGCCAGAGGAACGTTGGCAATATATAGGGTCTAGCTACCTCGCTCAGGCGCAGTCAGCTGCCACAGTGACTGAGACAGGGGTTCTATTCGCCTAGCCTCACCGCTCCGGACCATCAATTCCAGGGTTCGAACGATCACCGCGTCCGCAGATCCGTGGGCGGCAAATGAAAATGAAAAAGATCCCCTGCGAACAATAAGCCTACGAATTTCGTCCGGCGTCGCCGTGCCTCCCGCCTCCAGGAGCGCGATACGGCAAGCACGCGTCAGTGCAGGCCTCGGATGGCGTGTCCGGCCTGGCGAGGAAAATCCCACCTCTTCGCTTGTCCGTCCGCTCGGCATGGTGCCGTTGCGCGGCCGGGTCAACCCCGTCGCGTACCTCCGCGCCTTGGGGGCCGAATCGCAACTGCTGAAGGTGGCATTGGTGGCAAACTCCGCCAAAACCTTAATCATCTTGCTGAGGCGCAAGATTCGTCGATTCAGTTGCCTTCGCTGGTTCAAAAGGTCGCGAGCTTCTGCGCTCACCTGCTCTATGCTCTCGGAGACGGCAATCTCGCTTGCACCCGAGGGCATCTGAAGTTGATTCGCGGACATATGTTTGTTGCATTGTTGACGCGGGATCAGATCGAAAGTTATTCGAGAAGGGACGGACACCGAGGATTCCGGGACGAGTTGCGAGATCCATGAGCGTTACGAAGTCGGACTTGTTCGTGCCGGACTCCAGACACCAACATGGACCCGCATCGGTTCTCGCCTCAAGTCGATCAATGGGCACGAATGCGAGCACCCCGCGGGATAACTGTTGAAATCAGCGTTAGTGCTCATTGACTGGGACCGCCAGGGCACCGGCTCGTTCAAACGCACAAAAACAAGGGTTCAACGGTTGGGACAATTTTCTGGTGATCGCGTCTAAGAAACAAGCATACTTGTGAGGAGGTTCGCGTATGAACAGAGTTTTCTTGGCAGCGGCGTTCGTTGTGGTAAGTCTCAGCACCGGAGTGATCCAGATCTCGGCACAAAATCCGAACGCAGCCGTAACTCCAGACCGCACTGCCCCTAGTTATGACATGAAGGGTCAGTCGCTGGTTGATCTCGAAGCTGTGCAGAAGAAGTTCGTGGATCTTGCCAACGTGGTTCCCGCCAATAAATTTACGTGGCGTCCTTCGTCCGACTCACGCTGCTTCGCGGAGGTTTTTCTGCACGTCGCCGGCGAGCGTTATGGAATCCTCAGTCTCATGGGAGCGGCGCCTCCAGAAGGATTCGACAGAAAGACGTTTGAAAAATCAACCACCGATAAAGCTCAGATCGTCGCGGAGTTGAACAAATCCTGGGAGTTCACTCAGAAGACAATCAATGAAATGAGCAACGCCGATTTCGCAAAACTGTTGCCGAAGCTGGGTCCCCAGGCGAATGCTGGTGACGTAGTGTACATCTTGGTCGCAGATGCACACGAGCATCTCGGGCAGGCGGTGGCTTACGCACGTGAGAACGGCATTGTCCCGCCATGGACTGCAAAGTCGCAGCAACAGGCCGCAGAAAAGAAAGCGGCACAGAAGTAGTCACTCCAACGAACCCTATCGAATCGACCCAGGCAAACCGGACTACAGAGAACGGACTGCTCTGCCGCGAAGTCGGCCAGGTCCCAGGTTGTTCTCTGGAGGGCACATCCGCAGTTCGGTTTCCATTTGAGTTAATCGCCGGCCAGGCGTGCTGCTTGCGTCAGTAGGTAATTCCTTTCCGGCATACTGGTCGTCCGCGCCGCCGCAATTCGGTAGTGTTGGATGGCCGCTTCGTGATCCCCCATCTTTTCAAGAAAATGGGCGCGAACGGCGTCCAGACGATAGTGACCGGCAATGCGCGGGTCGCGCTCGAGAGCCCTAAGCAGTTCGAGGCCTTTTGCGGCCGATCACGCGCCCAGAATCGTCGGTATCCTCTGCAATGGGCACCTCGGCTATAATTTGCGCGCGCATTGCCCTTGCGGCGCTGGTTGGTAATGTAATCGTCAAGCACTTATCAGGAGCAGTCATGGGGCAAGATATTTTTATTCCGGTTGCAATCAATGCCAGGTCGCGACGCGACCTCGTCGAGCACGGGTTCAGTCGTCAACCGCTCAGGGTTGATGTCGACGTAGCGCGCTCGCTGGAAGCGCTATCCCATGCCGCCTGGTCCATTCCAAAGGACAAATACTACGATGGGGGCGACAGGTATCGTTCATTAAATCGCGTCAGAGCTGAGATTGTTGAGGGCGGTGTAAAGGTTTGGTTGAGCGAAGAGAGCACGCCCTACGTGCAGCTGAAAAAATACAATACGACTATCGGAGGCCAGCCGCGAGAGTATGCTCCGCTGCCCCCGGCGATCGCCGGTTCCATAGGTGTTCGCAAGATGATTGCCCACCACCTTAATTATCTACCGCTGTCGACGGTAGGTACGAAGTACTTGGTCAACGTTCATCTCATAAGGTTTACGGCTGCGCCTGGTCGGCCGTGCGACACTAGTCCACCGGGGTTACATAAAGACGGGGAAAAGTACATCGCAACCCATCTAGTAGGCCGCTGCGGCGCTCAGGGTGGAGAAGTCGTCATCACTGACAATAACAAGCAGGAAATGGATCGCTTCACGATGCGCGAATCGGGTGAGTGTTACGTCTTCGACGATGATCGCATCTGGCATATGTTGACGCCGGTAGCAGTACTAGAAGGCAATCAGTACGCCCACCGCGACACGCTGGCACTCGATATGCTGCCGGAGGGCTGGGAACCCGTGAAGTGACCGGAGAGAGTCACAGATTCTTGGGCCGAGTATTCGCTTCACTGAGTTTGATCCCATGAAGTAGTATGCGATGACGTTCGTGCACACATAAGGAGATTGCTGCCGTGCCGAAGAGAATCCGAGGAACAATTTTCACGGTTGGACTCGCAATTGCGGCCGGCACGCTGATGGTTGCGCTGCCGTGTTTGTCTCAACAACTTTTGGCCCAGCAATTGACGAACGACCAACTGTCGCTGAAAGTCAACGCGCCGGATGGATCGTACCAACTGTCGTTGCCTGGAGCGCCCGATGGTCAGCCTGTGCTCAGGTCCAGCGTGGCGGCAGAGGTTGACCATCACTGGATTCGTTCGAGCGATTACCCGCGGCACCAGGCTTCGGAGTCTCCCTTTCAAGATTATCTCGGCTCCGGTCAACAGGTGACAGTCACCTGCAGCGGACTCGACGGCAAACCTGATCTTGTGTACGACCTACGGCTCTACAAACAACGTTCCTACGGCACCGTCCAGGTAAGAGTGCAAAACAGCACCGGAAGAGAAGTAACTGTGCAGGCCATTCGGAGTGTGGAGGCTATTGGTGAGCCGATCATCAATTTGAGCGTCGGCGATCTGGGCGGCGATCAATCGGCTGACCGCGTTCTCTCCGACAGTTTCAGCGAAGATTGGCCCGACCTGGCTCTCTACGACCTCGGGGGAGTTCTCGGCGGAATGCATCGCGGTACAGGGAGTCAACTCATCTACAACCGGGAGAGCAGGCAGAGTTTATTTTTTGGCGCGCTCACCTCAGACCGGTTTCTGACCCTGATGCATCTGAAAGCTGAGGGTGCGGGGGCAAAGGCCAAGATTGCATCCTTTACCGTTGAATCCACCGGAACCACGGAAATCCAGAAGGATTTCGATCTGAAGGATGCTCCCGCGGACGACCAGGTCGAATTGAGTCTTCCCGTCAAGCCTGGGCAAGATATGGTTTCAGAGCGATTGATGTTCGAGGCCGGTCCGGATTACCACACTCAACTGCTCGCCTACGGTGATGCGGTTCGTCGTCTGCACCATGCGCGCGTTTCGAGCGAAACTCCGATCGGTTGGTGGAGTTGGACCGTCTACTATGGCGCCATCAACCAAGGCGAAGTTTTGGCCAATGGCGACTGGCAAGCCGAACATCTGAAGTCATTAGGCTATAAGTATTTCCAAATTGATGAAGGTTATCAGTATGCTCGCGGAGAATTTGCGACTCCGAATGCGACGCAATTTCCCGATGGTATGCGGTTTGTCGGGCATCACCTGACCAGTGAAGGCCTGACATTCGGCTTATGGACCGCACCTTTTGAGGTGACAACGCGGGCCTGGATCTACGAGCACCACAAGGATTGGCTGGTGCATAACGCCAGGGGCCAACCGATCCCCATCGGCTTGGTCTGGGACCAGAAGTCGGATGTGCTTTACGCGCTGGATACAACCCATCCCGGAGCCCAAGCCTATATGCGGGACACTTACAGAAAACTGGTCCGCGAATGGGGAGTCCGTTTCATCAAACTCGACTTCATGGATACCACCGCGATCGAGGGGTACCATTACCGCCCCAACACCACAGCACTCCAAGCGCAACGCATCGGCCTTCAGGTAATCCGCGATGCCGTGGGCGATGAGGTGATCCTGGATAAAGATGGAAGCCCCATGCTCAACCCAGTCGGGCTGGTAGATACGGGCCGGATCTCCGCGGACACGGGCCACAGTTTTGAAAGAACCCGGAATGCAGCCTCTGGCATCGCAGCCCGTTTCTACATGCAGCGCAATTTCTTCGTCAATGATCCGGACGCCTTCAACGTCACCGCAACCCATCTCATGGAGCGTGCGAACGAAAAGTCTTCGATTTCGCTGGGCGCGGCCGAGGCGTCAATCGCGCTCTCCGCCGTGTCCGGCGGCATGTATGAGATTGGCGATGACATGCTCGTGCTGGGCTCAGAGAAGGATCGGCTGGCGTTGGTTGAAAACCGTGAGTTGCTGAACCTGGCCAAAGTCGGCCAGGCATCCACGCCGCTAGACCTCATGACCTACCAGCCGGAGGACGAACAGCCCAGCATTTTCTTCTTGGGGGAAAGTCAGCGCCAGGCCATACTGACGGTCTTCAATTGGACGAACACGGTGCGCTCGCACACACTAACATTGGCGGAGCTCGGCCTGCCTGCGGGCCACACATTTGCCGCGACGGATTTACTGAATCAGAATAAGACGGTTGCGCTCGAGGGTGGTGCAGTGCGGCTTGAGAACCAACCAGCCCAGTCGGTGAGAGTGATCAAGCTGATCGACACGAGCGTTGCCGCGGCTGCCCCGACCGTGACGGCGCAGGTGCCCGCAGCGGCAAACGCCGGTGAATCCATGACCCTTTCGGCGCATGCCGATGCCGGCGGTGTGCCCGCAGTAGCCTATAACTGGGACTTCGGCGACGGCACCAGCGCGGATAGCCTCAAGGTATCTCATGCCTACACCAGGGCAGGAGAGTTCACCGTCCGCCTCACAGTCGACGGAGTGGACGGGGTGTCGGCCCACGAAAGTTTCTCGGTCAAGGTAACCGGCAATCTAAAAGCACACTCAAACCTCACTGACAATCGACGCTTCATAGAGCCAAGCGACCGCTGAGATAATTCCGATGCAGGCACTTCTAATTTGTTGGTGAACGAGCACTGGCCAACGTCGCGCAGAGGCCGAATATGAAAACCTTGTCATCGCGATTGCTAACCGCAGCATTGCTAGCCTGCTCATTTTTCAATCTCGCGACAGCGCAGGACACGGAACGACCTGCTTATCTTGACACCAGTCTTTCCCCCGAGCAGCGGGCCGCCGACCTGGTCAAGCGCATGACGCTGGAAGAAAAAACTTCCCAACTGGTCAATCAGGCGCGCGCCATCCCACGCCTGAAAGTTCCGGCGTACGACTGGTGGAGTGAGGCGCTGCACGGCGTGGCGGTGAATGGAACCACTGAATTCCCAGAGCCGATCGGTCTGGCGGCAACTTTCGATACAGAATCGATCCACAAAATGGCAGAGGTGATCAGCACGGAAGGGCGCATTAAGCACATGCAGGCGCTCAAGGCCAATGGCGGATCCAGCAACATCTATCAGGGCCTCGACTTCTGGGCCCCGAATATCAACATCTTCCGCGATCCGCGCTGGGGACGCGGCCAGGAGACTTACGGCGAAGATCCCTTTCTCACCGGCCGCATGGCCGTCGCCTTCGTCACCGGGATGCAGGGGGATGATCCGACGTACTATCGTGTCATCTCCACGCCTAAACATTACGCCGTACACTCCGGCCCCGAGCCGACCCGCCACTTCGCCGACGTTGACGTAAGCAAGCACGACGAAATGGACACCTATCTGCCGGCATTCCGCGCGGCGGTCACGGAGGGCCATGCCGGTTCAGTGATGTGCTCCTACAACGCCATCAATGGAGAGCCCGGATGCGCGAATCGATTCACGCTCATCGATCAACTTCGCAACAAGTGGGGATTCAAGGGCTATGTTGTCTCCGACTGCGGAGCAGTCCTCGACATCTTTTCGGGCCATCACTTCCGTCCCACGCAGGCGCAGTCTTCGGGCATCTCTCTCGAGCGCGGCATGGACAACGAATGCGCGGACTACCTTTCCAAGGTGAACGATGACCACGACTACAAGCCCTACATCGATGCTGTGCAGCAGGGATACCTGCGTGAAGGTGCGATCGACCAGGCGCTGGTGCGACTGTTTAGCGCGCGCATCAAGCTGGGCATGTTCGATCCACCGGCGATGGTGCCCTACACGAAGATCGATGAGAAACTCCTCGACAGTGCGGGGCATCGCGCGATGGCGCGCAGGGTGGCGGAAGAGTCGATGGTGCTGCTGAAGAATGACGGCACGCTTCCGCTCAAGCCCGAGTCCAAGAACATTGTGATCGTCGGGCCTCTGGCCGATCAGACCAAGGTGCTGCTCGGCAACTACAACGGCATCCCTACGCATACAGTCAGTTTCATGGAGGGACTGCAGAAGGAGTTGCCGGACGCGAAGATCACCTTCGTGCCGGGCACGCAGTTTCTGCATCCGGAGGGCAAGCCACTACCGACAAATCGGCTGACCGTGCCCGACTACACGCCGTCGCCGGCTGCGCTGGAAGCTGCGCGGAAGGCAGATGTGGTAATCGCCGTTGTCGGTATCACCAGTGAACTCGAGGGCGAGGAGATGTCGGTCAGCGAGCCCGGCTTTTTGGGCGGAGACCGCACCAGTCTAGACCTGCCCCAACCCGAAGAGGAACTGGTGCAGTTGGTGGCGCAGGCGGGCCAACCTCTCGTTGTTGTGCTCATGAACGGGAGCGCGCTCTCGATTAACTGGGAGAAGGTCCACGCCAATGCGATTCTCGAAGCGTGGTACTCCGGCGAAGAGGGGGGTACGGCAATTGCCGAAACGCTGAGCGGGAAGAACAATCCCGCCGGGCGCCTCCCGGTCACGTTCTACACTGGAGTCGATCAACTGCCGCATTTCGAGAACTACTCGATGGAGGGCCGCACCTACCGCTACTTCAAAGGCACGCCCCTCTATCCGTTCGGGTATGGCCTCAGTTACACCAGCTTCGAATACAAGGATCTGAGTCTGCCAACGAACCCTGTGCCCGCAGGTGCAGCAATGTCCGCGTCAGTCACAGTGAGCAACCGCGGCAAGCGCGCCGGCGATGAAGTGGCTCAACTCTACCTCAGCTTCCCGAACGTGCCGGGGGCGCCGATGCGGGCTCTGCGCGGATTCCAGCGCGTGCATCTCGAACCCGGCGAATCGCAGACGCTGCACTTCGATTTAAAGCCACGCGATCTGAGCATGGTGACCGATGCGGGGGATCCGATCGTTGCCGCAGGTCCATACAAAATCAGTATCGGAGGAGGTCAGCCCGATACCAACGTGCCCGCCGTAGCCGGCACATTCCAGATCGACCGGACCGTATCCATGCCGGAATAAAACCACTGAAAGACTGCATCAGTGATTTTCGTCCGACCCGATTCATCCTGGCCTTGAACGACGGGGACGTTCGCATCGAGAGCTTCGAAGTATGCCTGTTTGCGCTTCTGTGCGTCGATTGCCGCATCGAGGTCGTCGCCTACCGGTTCCCATGGACGGGTGCCGTCAGCCAGCGAATACCGTAGAAAGTAGGGACCGGCGAGATTGGTCGGTCGGCGCCCGCGCCCGAGATTGACCTTCTGATAGCGGCGAGCCTTGCCTTTGCCGACCTGGCGGTAGAGTGTGACTGCCATATTGCCTCCAGTGCTAAATACCGCGCCGGAAGCAAAATGATCGGAATTTGGTAGTCAGTTGGTAGTCAGGCACTGCAAACAGCAGAAACTAAAGGTCTGGCGGAGAGGGAGGGATTCGAATCCTCGGCACGGGTCCCATTCTGGCAGTGCCAAGGAGGCAACTGGCCGACTTGAGCCCTCGCGGGCGGTAATACCCACCCCGCCGAAAAGTGAGGAGCGCGGCTACTGCGGTGTGGAATCGGACACTGTCGCTGTGTGAGCGGAAGCTTCTGGATCGGCACCGTCGGTAACCTGAAGGCGATACAGGGCACCACGAGTGGGACTCGAATCGGAAACCTCGACGGGTTGGAGCGTGGTCTGCATGCTCTCTATCGGCTGCCCCAGGGCAGTCCATGTCTGTCCGTCGTCGAAGCTTTCTTGAAACTGATAGAAGTAAGGCGCAGAGCCTCCTGTGGCGGGGGTAACAGTGAGGTGTACGATCCCGTCTTTCCTTTTCAGTTGTAAAAGTCCGATCTCGAGGTCGCCGGTTTTCGGCGCCGGTCCGCCGTTGAGCATCGCAGCCAGCCGTGGCGCTATGACCCGCGCGATTTGCTCGTGTGCGTTGACGCTCCCGATGGCCGGTGTGGCAATCCCGTAAGGATGGGTGCGGTCGGAGGACTGCGGGGAGGGAATGGTGTCCTTATCATCGGGCCGATTCTTGGTGAGTCCACCAAAGAGAGTTATTTCATCGATTCCATTGGTGGTGGTAAGTCCGGGCGATCCGAAGGCCAGATCAAAAAGTTCGATATGGGTTTCGCCGGGATGGATCGCGCGATAGTGCTCAACTGCCTTCCGTAACGGAGCGCGCTTGTACCCTCCAAATGGCACGCTGACGTAGATGGGCGTCGAGGTCAGTTGAGGATGGGCGCGAACACGCGAGAAAAAGATTTCGACATTGGCCTGGAACCCGGCGTCACTGCTGGTGGGATCGATCGTGTCGGCGTGGCCCACTGTGTGTGGATCGGTCGCCCATTCGTTGCTTCCAACGCAAAGGATAATGAAGTCGGGTGCGCTATGGAACGGGCGCGGCACGCCGGCGAAGATGTGGTCCCAGGCATCATTGGCTCCGGTTCGGTCCTGGGAATTTATGGCGCCGTAAGGAGCTCCGGTTCCTGCCCGGACGATACCGATGCCGGAGATGAGGTAGCCTGCGACAGATTTGTGAAGCATCTCCGCAACCAGCGCCGGCCATGCGTTGGTTGAATCGGTGTAGGCGCTGGAGGGCGTCCTCCAGGTCGCTGTTGTTGTGTTCATGTTGACCGCGCCTTCGCCGATGGAATCGGCGATGGGGAGGAACCATGCAATGGCCCGCTTCGATTTTTCAAGGCGTGCGCCCTCCGGCAGGGTCACGCCCGTAACCCTCGACAACTGCGGATCGTGAGCGAACCAGCGAGGCGAACTCATATTTGCGGACTGGACGAACCTGACACGATGCAATCCCGGGGGTAAGGATGGAGTGCTGATTGCTGTGACCGCAGGTCCGATCGTGATCCGTTCCGAAGGTGGCTCTTCATCCACCTTGAATTTCCAGATCGGACCAGCGGTCGCGGACTGGTTCGGAGCATAAACGCCGCCATCGAAATTGAGGGTTACAGAACCAGCTTTGGTGATCACGACGGTGAGATCGACGTCGGAGAGAGACATCATGCAGTCGATGTAGCCTTGCGTTGCAGCGTGGCTGACGTCCCACGTCTCGGCGAGGACGGAGCCGAGAAACAGAGGCTCGGACGCCGGGATGGTTTTCGTGTCCGGTTTGTCCGCAGCGTTTACGATGAGTGCAACTAGAACAAATGTTAAAAACAGGACAATTTTAATCATAGAAGCGCGCAGGCCGTGGCAAGTCCGTCAGGTTTTAAGACGACGGTCAGATTAAAACAAAACATATTAAGCTACGTCGCAAAGAAGCGCATCGTGGGAATATAGCACGGCGCTGCTGTCGTCATTGCAGCTTCGCGTTCTCTGCTTTGGCTTGCTTCAAGATTCAGATGGGGACGTTGAGGTCGGCGTCTTTCCAGCAGGCGGTCAGAATTAGTTTTCATACAACCTCACTAGAGCCGGTCTCCAGCTAGAAAAGTTGCCTAGTCAGGTCGAAACCTATGAATAGCCCTCCTGGCTCGTCCGCTGTCGGATCCTCGATGAACGTCGCTCGTGTGCCCGCGCGCTGGGAAACAATGGAGCCTGGTCCGTTGGAGAACGCGAGCGTAAACGCGTGCCTCCAGATTTTTTTCTGGATGCCGAACGAATATTCCGGGCGATGAATCGCAAGAGCCCGCGCGTTCACCAAGGTTGGTATCACCTCCGCGATCAGCGCAACCGTCGGACGGATGTCAACCGCCACGCCCATCCCCAGCGAGAACGGATCGGCGCAGGGACGGGCATTAAAGGTAGATGGGATTCCGGCCGCAAGTGCAGCGCTACAAGACTGGTTTGGCATGGCGTCGGCCAGAGAAGGGTTAGGGTTTGCCAGCAAAGGTCGCGCGTGAAACGAATAGGTGGGCACTACATACACCTGCGCCCGATGACCCAGGCTGCGAGACAAAACAAATTCGAAGTTCTCTGCAAAATTGCTGGAGAAGTCGTTTTGTCCGTCGACCGAGAATCGCACCGCAGCGTTCAAAGGCTTTCCATCGTTCTCGCTCAAGAAATTGTAAGCTGCCATGAGTTCGATCGGGCGGCCAGCAATACTCGGCGAACGATAAGCCATTACCGACAATTTTGAGGTAACTCCGTAACGCAACCCCAGCGATGAAATCGAAAAATCATCCAACCCCAGCAACGTGGCCCCGCGTCCCGGTCCCGTGAAAGCGGCCTCGTACGGGAACCGGTGCGTAAAGTTGATGTAGAGACCATGACGATCGATTGGCCGCCCCGTAGGGACGTTGAACAGCATGTCGTCTCCGGGCCGATAGACCCGCGTGCTTTTTTGCTCGGATAAGGGAGCCGCTCCGGATTTAGCGCCGCTCTGCGCCACCTGCGGATCGGCGGAAGCTGCCGCTGAACCGGCAGAAGCAGCATCAGTATCTTCGTGAATCTCTTTTGTTACCAGGTCAACGCGATAACGCTTTCCGTCGCGCATAACAATGACCTGAGACACGGATCCTTCCACAAAGACGACACCGGCGTCTTGCGTCGTTGCTGTAACCAACGAAGCCGGCGAGGATGAACCGGAAGAGGACTGTGTCTCTTTTAGCGCGAGAGGTGCTGAACTTTGCGAGAACACCAGTTCGATGGGCGCGACGACCAGCACAAAGGCGGCCAGCATAAACGAGCACCGCGTTTTGAGGTTTCGCCCATTACTCTTAATGGTATGTCTGATCTCGGTTCCTTTACCACGGCTAACAGGTCTTGGTTCTCGCATCTCCGGAGTCTTTCCGCGACTTGATTGCATTGCTCCGCTTCCATCGGCAAAGCGAATCGCAACCACGTCACCTCTGCAGGGTTAATGACTCAAAATCGAAGACTAGACCTGATGTGGCAGCCCACTTGTCACAAAAATGTAAACGCTCTGTCACCTTTTTGCGCCGCTTTCACCCGCCGGAGGCTGAAAAATCATCGAGTCCTCTTGCCTGGAGTCGAGATCGAAGACCTGAGCTACAAACGTTGCAAACTGTTGACAATTTTCTGACAACTTGAGGGCCCCTGTTTTCTAACATTGGTCCACAAAGATTGGCTGTTCTTGCCGCACGAGGACTTATCCAAAAATGAAAACACGAACCAGATTGATCGCAGCTTCGCTTTGCGCGATGTTATCGGGATTACCGCTCTGGGCCGCGCAACCAAAGGCGTCGAGTTCCAACACCGCTGAAATATTCACGGGAGAGATTATGGACTCGCTTTGCGCGAAGGAGGGTACACACGAAAAAATGATGGGAGAGATGAAGAGCATGGGCCGCGACAAGAATACCTGTGCCGTCAAATGCGCGCAGCTCGGCGCTAAGTACGTCCTGTATGACGCAACTAAGAAAGAGATTTATAGCTTGGATGACCAGGACAAAGCCGAAGCGTTTGCCGGTAGGAGAGTTCGCGTGTCGGGAACTCTTCAGAAGAACAAAATCAAGATCGAGGACATCAAAGGCCTGGATTGATCGTGCGTCTAGCCGCGCTCGGATCGCGCTCTCTATCGTTATGGAACATAGCAAGACCAGCGGCCGAGCCGCTGCGATATTTCTACCGAGTAGCTCTTTTCAGGTTTCGCCAGCGCGGCAATTCCCAGAAATATCTCAATCCAGCGCCGCCGTGGAAGCTGAGCCGTTGCACCGTGTATGTGCTGTCGACCCAGAGCGCTTGCACTCTGGTCCAGGGCCGATTCTTGACCCCCACAAAACCTACGGAAGGCTGTTTCCCCGGAATCTTCCAGGGCATTAGCGCGTGCTCCAGGAAATCCCGCCTTGCGCGACAGTCCGAAATGTAATCCCCATGGATTAGCAGAGAGAGTTTCGAGTCCGGAAAGACCTTTGATTTATGGGGCGGACGTTCTCCAAGCGCCCACCTCTGGCCGTAGTTGTTAAGCCATAACCGCGCACTGGGGCGGAGGAATCTTCTCCAGTGTTGAGCTACCTCCGGCATCGGAGCGGAAAAGATCTTGGCCGTCAATTCGAGCGCTATCGTTGAGAACTCGGCGAGCCGCGGCGCACCCTCCAAACGTTGACTGAACCGCTTCCAAAATAGAGAATCTCGCCATCGTCCCTCCATGAATCGCCCAATTTCAAGAAGCCAGGAAAGCTTTACCCAATAGGACAACATATGTTGAAACGCGTGTAATACCTGGAGGAGGAGAGCGTCCTCATCGCTCAGCACCGGGAACCGCAACCCGCCCCATTCTTTCAATTTCGAATTATCGAGTGCGAATGCAGGCTCCTTCAATGGAACGTGGTGCCCCATGTCCTCCCAGAGCCCCAAATGCAGCTCGACTGCCGGAGTCGTTTGAAGTTTGTAGGGACTATCGAATTGGGAAGGAACCCTCTGTAGCGGCCGTTCGTACTCGAATTGCACATCGGAGCGGCGTCGCGCTTCATATCCGAATTCCAAAAGCACATTCTGGGCGGAGCGGAGAGACTGCCTGGCGATTAAGTAGTCAAGGTCACACTGCGTTCGCAAGTAAGGATTGCTGCAAAACTCTGGCCACAGCGAAAAGCCCTTGATCACCACATACTGGACGCCCGCTTGGTCGAGCTTTTCATTGATGCAGCCAGTTTCGTAAAGAAGATGGTCAACCCGGCATTTGTTATCGGAAAGATTCTGCTCAAAGCGAGCAAACACCCGGGGAGGGAGCATTTCGGTTGCCCCACAAGCCCTCAGTTGCTCCATAAGATAGAGTGTGAGACCGGCGCGGTCGATCCATCCCATGGTCCGTTCCCAGTCACGGGCCGAGAATTTTGCCATCTGCCCAAAGTCATAGGATGCTCCCGGCAATTGCAGGCAGCCGATGATTGCTTCGGCCAACTTCCAGTTCATCATTACTGCTTTCCCTCCGGTAAGAGCGACAGGAAACCTGGAAGGAAGGTTTCGACAAACAACGTTGGGTCACGGACCAGCGCCTCCGACAAGAAGGAGATACCTGTGCGCGTGCGCTCGTCATACGCTAGAAAGCTGCGCTGGCCAATGGTGACGAACGATATGCCCTCATCACAGACATGGCGACTACTCAAGGCGACGGATTTCAACTCTTTATCCGTATCCGTCTCTGGTTCTGTGACGATTCTCCAGGAGCAGTCTAGCTGGGCCGCATCGGCTTCCCCGCATTCTGTAAGGCCAGCGATTCGATTCAACAGGTCTGGACAATTCGTGGCCAAGGAAATCACATTCCCAGACACATTGAATGTGCTTTGCAGGTGCGTGAGGGTGAATCTGCTGACTAGATCGATTGGCATGGTCGGTCGCTATCTTTCGCTGCGGTTTTCATGCGGAGCCGCAGATCTCCGCCAGCAGTCGTGCCAACAATTCAGGGTTCAAGCCATGCTGCACCACCCAGCATTCTCGATCCACCAGACGATTGATAGTGTCCAGCTGATATTCGTACTGATCAAAAATAATGGGGGGCATCGTCTCCAAATCGGCCACAAGGCGGGAGGCGGCCTCCCGGGAATTCAATGGCTTGATCACGGGCGGTGAATTCATTTTTCTCTCCAGGAAAACCAGCCATCGAGGGGCACAGCTTAAACACCGTTCTACATTGGAGATCTCGGTCGGATCCACGTTGAGCACCCGCTCTCCGTTCAAAGACAAGACCGGATCGAGTGAGACTAGCTCAGGAAAGTAGCTCACCGCATCGGGAAGCAACTTCACTGGAGTCGGCAGGCCCCAGGCTCGCATCTCCGTACCGGTGCGCGACAGATAGGTACAGTCATCCGAAAGATAAGAAAAACCATTTCGAGACATCGACAATGCCAAGGTCGATTTTCCGGCTCCAGATTCTCCGCCGAGAAGAAGCCCTGATCCGTTCTTGACCACACACGCGCAATGAACGGGAGTGACTCCGACCGATGCGCTGACAATACCCAACAGAACAGGCAAAACCGTGTGTTTCCAGTAGCGCACGTCATGGGCTATCGCAGGAGAAAATGACCCGATCACACGACGACTTAATTGGTCCACCAGCATCGAGTCGCATGGACCGTAGGTCGCATAGTATAGATGGTCCAGAGCTCTAAAATGCGGCTTCGACCAGCGGGGTGCATTGTTGACGGTAAAGCTAACGTTGAATCGCAGATGCAAATCAGGCTGATGTCCGCTGCCGACTTGGTCGAACGTTTCCCGCATCGCCTGAAGAATTTCGTGGGAATTGGATCTCACATCCCAGATTGAACCGGCGACGAAGAACCGTGCCCCGAGTGGAAGATAGTCCTGAGACAGGCTGACGGTTCTGTTAATAGGATCGAGGACTTGCATTCCGTGTACCCACGCAAGAGGGTGGATGCACTCGAGACTAGCGCTGCCGCGCCTCGCGGTTCGTCATGAAATTGTCAAATTGTTGTCAATTCGATGTTGCTGCGATTCTGCACTCCGAGAGCGACATGTCGCTTCTTTGACATTCCCGTGACTTCCGGTGCGGGTCGCGCTCGCCCTCACTGAGCGATTGAGGACTCCCGGCGGACGAGCGTCCGATACATCCCTTCAAATTGCGCAACCGTCCAGTCGGCGTCGTAGGTCCGGGCGAAGGTCTGTGCGGCTACAGCGAGAGATTCGCGCCGCCGAGAATCCTCCAGCAGTTCGAGAATGCCTTTCGCCAAGGCGCCCGGATCGCTGACAGGCACGGCGACGGCCGCTCGGGGAGCCATTTCCGCAACAATCCCAACGTTGGTTCCGACAATTGGGACTCCTGCCGCAGATGCTTCCAGCACGGCGGCACCCATGCTTTCATAGAGAGACGATTGCACGAACAAATGCGCTTTGCGATAGAAGGGCACAATCTCATCGACAGTCAGGACCCCGTGGAACCGAACGACATCTGCAATTCCTAGATCATGCGCTAGAGCCTGTACGCGCCCGTTCAGCACATCAACTCCAATACAGTCGAGCACAATGTGAGGGCTACGGGTGGCGACCTGCTGCACGGTTCTCAGAAGCGTCTCTTGGTCCTTCACCGGGTTCAGCCCTGCGACCTGCACCAGGTGCCAGGGCGCCCCGCAAGTACGTTGGATCGATCCTTGGAATATTGTTGTGTCAACACCAGTAGGGATCCACTGGATATCGGGGCGAATTTTCGTCGCGTTGCGCATGACATACATACTCGGTCCCGAAACTGCACTTGCCATGCGTAGGGTCGCCGACATCGTGATCCGGCCTCGCAGGGTCTTCATCCCGCCGTATTGGATTGTGGGGAGCCACACTAACTCGCCCCCGCCGATACTCACGACGACAGGAATGCGTAACAGTGAGCCGGCCGCGACTCCTACAGTCCCCTGAGGAAACGTCCAAAAGGCGTGCAGCAGGTCGAATCCACCACCCGCGGCCCGCAGAACAGACATCACTCTGCCTAAGGTGATTGCTATCCGAGACAGATTCGTACGCGCTTTGGTCAACCCAAGATTTACGATTCGGGCGCCGAGTAAATCGTACTCCGAGGGTTCCGCGTTCGGATCCAGGTTGACAACGACAACTTTGTGGCTGCGCGCAAGCCGCTCGATCAGCGCGAGTAGGACGGGGATTACGTGGACCCGCCCACTACGATCAACCCCGCCTGGAACGATGAGGCCAATTTTCATGCGCGGCTTTGCCTTAACGCTATCACTTCGCGGTACGCCCGCACCGCGTCGCGGGCGATGGCCTCATAACTCAATTGCGACTGAAAGAAACTGTGGGCCTCGCGGGAGAGTTGCTCCAGCGGTTGACCCACGACGCCCAGGAATTTGTCAACAAAGGATTCCGAGCTCCCGCTTCGCCAACAGGCACCAATACGCCCCCCATCCGTCATTACGCGGAAGGATGGAATATCGGTTACAACGGGCACGACGCCGCAAGCCATCGCTTCAGCGAGCGCAAATCCACTGCCCTCGTGGTGACTGCCAAGGACGAAGTAATCCGAACTGTTATAGATATCCTCCAACCGCGAGTGCTCAATTCTGCCCAGCAGGGTCACTGCCTCGGCAAGAGTCTTACTGGCGCCAATGCGTTCCCTGACGGCCGGCAGCATGTCGGCAGTCCCGTAGGCCATATACAGCCTCGCTTGCGGTAAATGCCGAAGGACACGTGTGAACCCGTCCAAGACGGTCAGAGGATCCTTCAACGGTATCAGGCGTCCGACCCACAAAATGACCGGATTGCCGGCCATTCCAGTGCGGACCCGCGCCGCAATCCGGTCTTGACAGCGAAAGTTGTTGGATCCTTCCATGATCTGGAAGATCGACTGGTTTCTTGAGATTAGACCTTGATCCATCCACGAAACCGCGAGATCCTTCGCCGCGAAGAAAAAGCCGTTCGCGGACCGCAAACCCCAGCGCTGTATTGGGCGGGCGAAGGCCGGCCACGGCGCCTCTGCATGATGCTGGACGACGATCGAGCAGTCGGGTGGAAGAGCACTTCTCAGCGCCCGCAATTGCACAGGATAGAGCAAGCCATTCACATGAACCACAGTCTGAACCGGTGGCGGGAGATGACCCTGCATGCATACCGCTCGCATGACCGAGTGGAGTGAACCTGGAATCTCCCACTTTCGCAAGGCCGGCTGGCGGGAATCTGCGCAAAAGCGAAAGTGGATGCCGCCATCCCAAAAGTCCAGATCGGCGTGGAACCTCTGTACTACCGTGACTCGCACCCCTTCGTTATGCAGCGCTTTCGCGAAGGGTCGGATCGTCGCATAGCGCTCCAGAAGCGATTCCGGTGTACTCAAATCCGCCTCGTAAAAATAAATCAGAGGCATGACATGAAGAGGCATCAATTTTGCGTGCAAGTCGTCAGCACCCGCCCTTCCCGAAATGAGGCATCAAGCGACTCTTGTTGCGGGAGTGAGTGGTTGCGTTTGTTGTCTGCGAGCTTGATAAAAGCCCTGGACAAACGACAGCTGCAAACCGTGGGTTCTAAGCTGGTTCACTCGGGTCCGGCAAATGAATAGTTTATGACTCCCCAAAGCGCGGACTTCTACGACCTCCAGTTCTCTCACGGCAAGAGCAAACTCCGGAATGGGCAAGCCGAAGGCGAGAGAGGTTGTCAGATCGAATGGCACCTGGTGCCATTTGAAGTCGGCCTTCTTGTGATTCTGCCCCAACGCGTAAGCGATCGAGATTTGCTCGGCCGGCACACTGCTAAGAGCGACCCTGCGGGAACTCTCGATAAGGGGAATAGCAGTGCTGCTGCAGTGCAAAGCTAGCGAGAAGTGCTCTCCACCGATGGGGCCGATGAGATCCATCGGAAAGAGGTTACCCGCGTTTCCATCCACGACGCTTACAAGAACGACGGGCCGCGGGCAGATGTAAAAGGTGGAGAGTGCAAAAAGCTCACGGATAATCATCTTCGTTTCTGGCGGTGGGGGCCCCTTGGCGATACGTTGCTGCTGACGGGCAAAGTCCAGGTAGCGCCTCCAAACCACGCTTCTGGGCAAACACCTGTTCGCTGAACGCGTTGTTCTGAACAGGCATAGCACTCCGTCGCCGATGCGGATCGTCTCAGCGTAGGAGAGTTGAATTTCGCCGAGCGAGCTTGTGTCGCCCGATCGATCACTAAATCCAAGGGACCAAGGGATAGTTTTGATGGTCGCTTCGTCGGGAATTTTTTCGAGTCCGATCCCAACCGTGAACGGGTGCGCAGTTGCGATTACGTTGATGTGAGTCACGTCCAACGGTGCACCAAGTCCTTTCAACCAGACGCGGACCTCGGATTGTGGATCTGCCAAAGCGACGGTGCAGAACTGGGGAATGGGTGGACCAAAAATGATCTGCCTCAGAGCTGTACGCACCCAGCGGATTGTGAGCATCGTTGAAGGTCTCACGAAGCAATTGGCTTACGTTAGGACGGAAACTCCTCGCGCAGGCGCTCGAACTGCAATAGGATGCAATCGCCAAAGCTTCGACAAATCGGAGCGCCACTCAGGTAACGGTCTATCTTTGCCAGGCCACCCACCATGCCAGGAAACGTTCCTCCGATTGAATCGAGGCAAGAAGGCGGCACGGCAACTCCGATTCCCTTCCAGCCTCGAAGCCGGAACTTAGGGGCAAACATCCGCCTCACCTCACGAACGGATGGATACTGAACCGAAACCGCACCCCTCGAAGAAAGTCCCGCGGTCGGTTTTCGCCGGAAGCTGCGCAGGGCCACGACAGGCTTGCCATGCGCCAAGTGCCAGGCCATTTCCCAGGGAGAAAACCGTCCCACGATGCACAACAATAACTGAGCGCGGGGCTTCAACAGGCGGGCGAGGTTATCCGCTACTCGAGAGATATCCTGCACACAATTGAGACCTGAAAAGTTGGAGAAAGCCCCGTCGAAAGGAGCATCAACAGTCAGCGTCTCCATCTTCTCCGTGTCCAGGACTCGGAAGTCGACGAGTCCGCTAATGCCTGCTGCGCTCAGCCGCTCGCGGCCGATCTCGATCATCTTTGAGGAGAGGTCACAAGCGACTACCCGAACGCCAAGCTGGGCAAGGTGGACCGCATCAATTCCCGTGCCGCAATTGAGTTCCAGTATCCGCATTCCAGGCTGAAAAGTCTTGTCTAGTTCGTACCAGACCGCGTCCCGCTGCACTTTCCCGATAACTGTCTCCGGAAAGTTACGGTCGTAGTTTTGAGCAATCAGGTCCCAATAGGTCTCGGCTGCGTGATTCGCTGGAATGATCATGACATTCCCCTGCTTGCGGTTATCTCTGAAACCTTCTTGAAATGACAGAACAGTACGGCGGGAACGCGGCAGGCAGATTGGAAAAAGTGCTGTCTTCCTGCCTCTGCGAAAATGGTTTGTTCTGGGTCCTCCAAGAAGAGGCCGACGTGTGTGACGCATCCACAACCCGCAGAATAGAAAGCCCGCAGGATCTCTTCTGCCGAATGAGGCAGCGTGTCAAACTGAACAGCGCTTTGCTGATCGCGAAAGCCGGTTCGCCATCCCCCCGCGTAAGCTTCAGGGTGAAGCTCGGTGACGAACAGGTCAGAGTCAGGCTTCATCACTCGTGAGAACTCGGCGGCCGTACTGCGTAAGTCCTGAATGTGTCCCAGAGCGAACGAACAGATGGAGAAATCGAAGATCGAAGGCTGGAACGGAAGCTTTAGGCAATCACCTTGGACGACCTTCCCCGAAAGCTTTTTCTTGTCGCCGGCAACTCGTAGCATCGCGGATGATAGGTCAACTCCCACTGCCAGGCGCGCCTCAACCGCCAATAGTCGCGTAAGCCATCGTCCAGTGCCGCAAGCCAAGTCGAGAACGCAGCGATTCCGAAGACTGGGCAGCAAAGGCAGGACGTAGCGTTGTTCGCGAGCGAGCAATGGGTTTGGAAAATCGTCGTAAGTCGGCGCCCAGCGCTCATAGCCATCTCTTACGCCCACCAGGAAGGGCCAAGAAGAGGAGGGCACCTCGGGTTCACATTGGGATACAGAAGTTCCGATGTGTTCAGAGCCACTCACAGGCTTTCCTCTTTTGGCTTGCGGAGGTTAATGAATTGTTGAATCCAGCGAAGCTCCAAAGGCGCCGAATAATAACCAAGCCGGTACCTCCAACTGCTCAAGGTTTTCAACGCCATCCGTCCCCACGTTGGTAGCCGCAGATCCTGTACTGTAGGCCATCTGGAAGACACCACCAGCTCAAAGTTATCGATGCGCGCTTTGGTATGAGGCCCCAGCCAGGGTGTATTCGGGTCTTTCTGAGTGGCAAAACGTTGCCATCGTTCAGTGGCCCATTCGTCGGCGGTGGTGGGAAAGTCAAACTGGCCATCAGCTCCACCATACATTTGCGTGCGCTGGGGCACTGGGGTGTAGTGTTCGACAATGATTTCGGACTCCGGATTCAACCGTTTGAGTTGCCGGATGAACTTGATGCACTCCTCGGTGTCTCCGTCCGGATCTTTGGGATTTCCAAAGATAATCGAAAATTCCGGGATAATGCCAAACTTGCGAATCCGTGACGCAAGCTCCAGAGTATCCTCTGCCCGAAGGTCTTTGTTCATCTCTTTCAAGGTTTCGTTCGACCCCGACTCCGCGCCAAAAAAGATCATGGTGCAGCCGGCCCGGCGAAGAGCCTCGAAGGTGGCGTCCCCGTACTTCACAAGGATGTCGATTCGGCCCTCGCACCACCAACGAGTCTTGAGTGGCGCAAGACGGTCGGCGAGCTCGCGAGTGTGGTCCTCGCGCAAGAAAAAATTGTTGTCGTAAAACTGTACCGCGTCCACTTCATAGTCCTGGACTAAATGGCGGAGCATTTGCTCGGTTCGCGCTGGCGGCTCCATTTTCTCGCGACTCCCCGAAAACGCAACCACTCCGCAAAAATTGCAGCGATAAGGGCACCCGATACTGGCCTGGTGCACCGCAGTGCGACGCCCCAAAAACGTGGGTAAGAGGTATTGCTCCACGGGCAAGCGGTGATACGGATACCAGGGAAAATCGCCGGGACTTCGCATCATGCGCTCCGGGTTGGAACAAACGCTTCCATCATGGTTTTTGTAGGAAAGTCCGAAGATTGTTTTCGGGTCGCGATGTCCACGAATCGCATCCAGCAGTTCAAGGAAAGTCTGTTCGCCCTGGCCGCGCACCGCATAATCTACATAGGCTACGTTAAGAGTGGCAGCGGTATAGTTCGAGGCAAAGTAGCCTCCCCATACGATCGGGACATTCGGAAACCGCGCGCGAATCTCGCGGCAGGTGGCCACTGCGCCAACGGTTTGGGGTCCGGGCATCACAGTGACAGCCAGCAATTCGACAGGATGCTCTTTTAGAAGTCGCACCAGAGTCTCTGTCGGGTGCGGGTCGAGGTTACCGTCGACGATAGCGTATTCCTCTTTGCCTTCCAGCACAGCCGCGATTGACAGGATTGAGAGGGGTAGGCGGCGATTGCGATATCGAGTTGCCTTAGGGTTGTAAAGAAGGATCATGGCAGTTACGCGGACATCCTCCTCGCGCAAGGCAGAATCGTAACGACTCGCCATGGGGAACTTGTCTCAGATTTGTAAAAGATCTGCAAAATCCTCAGCTAACAAAGCAGTGACCCACATGAGAAATGACACGGATTTGACATCGCTTTGACAATCGGTCATGGCCCAGGTCTTACATTCAGGTCTCACATTCAGGACTTCCCAGACCGTCGCAGTAAACAGTCTGGCAAAACCAGACGCAGGGGACTCGAGCTCGTTAGCAGATGGACCTATGCGCGAGTGGAAGCTGAAACCGATTGTCTACGAAGAACAAAGTCGTGCTCTTCTACCCACCGTACGGCGGTCCCCCACTTGGGGCTCCTCTCTCGCTGCTATGCCTGGCGTCGCCCCTGATGGAGACGGGCTTCAGCGTCAGGATTATTGACAATCTGATCGATGCAGACTACGAACAGGCGATTCTGCGGGAAACCGATGACGCTCTGTGTCTCGGCATCTCGATGCTTACGGGCCCCCACATTGGAGCGGCCGTTCGGGTCGCCCGCAAGGTAAGACGGCTTCGTCCGGAATTGCCGATTGTGTTCGGGGGTTGGCATCCCAGCCTCGCTGTGGAGCAGACGCTGCGTGAACCCTTTGTGGATGCCATTGTGCGAGGACAGGGCGAACTAACACTTCTGGAACTCGTGCAGAGGATCGCGGAGGGACAAGCCCTGGCACGGAATCCGCGGCCTCTCGTTCAAAGACGGCGGCGAGATTATCCACGAGCCAGAGCGACCAGTTTCAAACATTAATGACTTGCCAGCTCCGGCCTATGACTTGGTGGATCACGGAATCTACGCGAAGCATTCGGGCATACGCCAGCTGGCATATACCACCAGCGTTGGGTGTCCGTATCAATGCAACTACTGCACCGATCAAGTTTTCTACAAACGACGCTTCAACGCATATCCCGCAGAACGGGTGGTCAACGATCTGACCGAATTGGTTCCTCGTTACAACATTGAGGATGTGCCGCTCTTTGACTCGAATTTCTTGGTCGACAGAAAACGTGCAGTAGCGATCGCCCGTGGAATTATCGACTGCGGCTTGAAGTTTCGTTGGGATTTTCAGACCTCCACCGACTTCCTGGCCAAAATGTCGGAAGACGAGGTGCACCTGTTGGCTGAGAGCGGCGTGTACCACATCGGTTTTGGCACGGAGTCGGGATCGCAGGAAGTCCTGAACTTAATGAACAAGCGCTTTCAGCATGTCGAACAAATGGTGGAGACCGCCCGCAAAGCTGACCTTTCCGGTATTCATGTGGTCTTCAACATCATTCTGGGTTATCCCGGCGAAACCGAGGAACAACGACAGCAGACGTTTCGATTCATGAGCGACATCGCGAAGGAGTATTGGAATGTCAGCTTCTCTCCCAACATTTTCACCCCCTATCCGGGCATTCCCATCTGGCCTCAACTCAAGGAAATGGGAGTTCGCCATCCCGAGTCGCTGATGGAATGGGAAACGCTGGCGCTTGGCGTCAATGTGCTTCCCTGGCTGCAGGGAGAAGAGTTGCGAAGGCTCAAACGGAGTCTCGAGTACTTCCTGCTGAACAATCAGCTTCGAAAAGCGACGAAAGGAATACCGTGGCTCCGGCGAAACGTCCGCCGCGCCTTGGGGGTTCCGATCCGTTGGCGGATCGGCAAGAATCGATATTCATTCCCGTGGGAATTGTGGGTCTCGCGCAGCGTGGAAAAGGTTGTCAAGCGGCGCTCGCTGCTGACGGGACAGGATCTAACCAAACAGGCCCAGGAGGTCTGCTGATGCTCTCACCTTCAACTGCAAGAGGCTACCTGCATGGCTGACGTTCTGCTGACTCATTCGTATCACCTCTATTACGACCGCAAACAAACGCGGAAAATGCAGCCGTATCCTCCGCTCGGCACACTCTACGCCGCTGCCCTCCTGCGCCGCGCTGGTCGTTCCGTCGCTATATGGGACACGATGTTGAATGATCCGGAAGCAGGATTTGAGGCCGCCCTTGAGCAGCATCATCCGAAAATCGTAGTTGTCTTCGAGGACAACTTCAATTTCCTTTCCAAGATGTGCCTTACGCGAATGCGCGAAGTTGCTTTTCACATCCTCGAAACCTCTCGCCGGGCCGGCGCGACGGTGCTAGTGAACGGCTCGGATGCCTCCGACCATACTTTGGACTATCTGCAGAAGGGTTTTCGGTTTGTGCTGCTTGGGGAAGCAGAATCGACGCTATTAGAAGCGGTGTCCTATCTTTTGAATGGAGAAGAATCAGCGCTGGAGTGCGTTGCGGGCCTCGCGTATCTGCACGGCCAAACTCGCGAGATCGTGCGAACCAAGCGCCGCGAGTTGATGCGCGATCTGGATCATCTCCCTTTCCCTTCGCGCGACCTCATCGATATCAACCAATACAGAACTACATGGAAGGCGGCACACGGATACTTTTCCCTGAATATTGTGGCAAGTCGGGGGTGTCCCTATCGTTGCAATTGGTGCGCGAAGCCGATTTATGGGGATTCATTCTCCCTTCGCTCCCCGGCCCTGGTCGCGGAAGAGATGCGGCAGCTTAAATACGACTTCGGTGCCGAACATCTATGGTTTGCCGACGACATTTTTGGATTGCGTCAGAACTGGGTGCGTCAGCTTGCCGACGAAGTAGAAAGACTGGATGCGGCGGTCCCTTTCAAAATGCAGTCTCGAGTGGACTTGATGACGCCCGACTCTGTGCAGGCTTTGCGGCGTGCCGGATGTGCGGAAGTCTGGATGGGTGCTGAGTCCGGCTCTCAAAAAGTTCTAGATGCAATGGACAAGGGAACACGCGTCGATCAGATCGCCAAGGCCCGCCGAAACCTGAGTCGCGCAGGCATTCGCGCCTGCTATTTTTTGCAATTCGGATACCCAGGTGAAACCTGGGAGGACATCCAAAACACGATCAAGCTGGTGCGCGACACGCGCCCGGACGACATCGGCGTTTCGGTCTCTTATCCTCTTCCCGGAACCAAGTTCTTCGACCGAGTACAGGCGCAACTCGGAGCGAAGACCAACTGGTCCGATAGCGAAGACCTGGACATGATGTTTCAGGGTGCCTATGCCAACGAGTTCTATCGAGCTTTGCACGATGCTCTGCATGCACAGGTCGATTGCTGGAACTCCTCTTCCACCAAAGGTGCACGCGAGGAGCGGCATGACCGTCAAGAACCTGATGCACTTTGGCACCGCGTGATGCATCTGGAAAAAACTTGTCGCAACCCGAGGCCCACTCTTTTCACCAGTCACTCGCAGGAAAACCTGGTTCAGTTGCAGGCCCACACTTACGCCACAAGCTTCGACGAACTGCTCAACGTTCTCGCAAGTTGACTACCAGTCATGGACATCCTTCTCACTCACGGCTATTTCCTTTACGAGGATCCAAAGGAACTTCAGATTATGAAGCCCTACCCGCCCCTCGGGATTCTCTACATCTGCTCGCATCTGCGCCAAAAGGGCTTGAATGCTGAGGTTTTCGATTCCACGTTTTCCTCTCGCCAGCAATTGTGGGACCTGCTCAAACAGGGGCCGCCCTCCATTCTCGGGATCTATGCGAACTTGATGACCCGCTCAACTGTGGTCGAGATTCTTGGTGTGGCCAAAGAATCAGGTTGGCAGACGATTGTCGGTGGGCCCGAACCCGGTTCCTATATTCACGAATACCTCGCTGCGGGGGCTGATGTCGTCGTAATCGGCGAAGGTGAACTCACCTTGGAGGAGTTGGTGCCGGCGCTGCATTCGCATTGTGCCGAGAAGCTCCACCAAGTCGACGGGATCGCCTTCCGGGCCCAGGATGGCTCAGTCGTGCGCACCAAACCACGTGAGCAAATCAAGGATATTGATGCGCAGCCTTGGCCCGCGCGGGAACTGATCGACATGTCGCGCTATGTGGAGGTCTGGCGCCAGCATCACGGCATGGGTTCGGTGTCTCTCATCACCGCACGAGGCTGTCCGTACCATTGCCGTTGGTGCAGCCACCAAGTCTTCGGAAAGACCCACCGCCGCAGAAAACCAGCATCGGTGGCCGACGAACTCGAGTGGCTGATCAATACCTACCGTCCCCAGATGGCGTGGATGGCGGACGATGTTTTCACCATTCACCACGGCTGGCTCTTTCAATACGCCGCCGAAATCAAGCGGCGCGGTCTGAAGTTGCCCTTCGAATGTATCTCGCGAGCCGACCGACTCAATTCCCAGGTTGTCGAAACCCTGGCCGAGATGGGTTGCTTCCGCGTTTGGATCGGCTCTGAGAGCGGCTCGCAAAGAATCCTCGACGCCATGGAGCGTGGCGTAACAGTGGAGGAAGTGCAAACCGCAGTGGCTCTCTGTCGATCCGCTGGAATACAAACTGGAATGTTTCTGATGTGGGGTTACGAAGGAGAAGAACTTTCCGACATTGAAGCCACGGTCGAACACGTAAAGAAGAGCGACCCCGACATCTTCTTCACCACCGTCGCCTACCCCATCAAAGGGACGCCTTATTTTTCTGATGTCGCAGATCGTGTGGAGAACCTGAATCTTTGGAAGGAAAGCTCTGACAGGGAGTTCCGCATTCGCAATCGACACTCGCGCCAGTTCTACAAGTTTGCCGACAAGCTCCTTCGCAGTGAAGTAGAGCTGAAGCGGCTGGGCCTCAAGCCGGACGCGGACGGAGCCAGTCTCGCAGCACTGCGGAACGGAATTGCGGAAGCCCGTGCTGGTTTGCAGGCCACACATGGCGAGGCTGAGGCGTGATGAACCAGTCTGCCACGCAACCACGAGTCCTTCCCGCTCCGTTTGACGCGGTAGCTGCCCGTTACGACGAGACTTTCACTTCGTCACACATCGGTCGGGCTCAGCGCTCCCCGGTGTGGAGCGAACTCGCGAAAGCCTTTCACGCCGGCGACCGCACACTTGAAATCGGATGCGGCACCGGCGTGGATGCGTGTTTCCTCGCTGAACGCGGTGTGGCAGTGCTTGCTTGCGACCCGTCGTCTCGGATGATCGAAGTTGCGTCTCGTCGAGTCAGCCAAAGTGGCTTGCAAGCTCTTGTGCGCACCCGGGTACTTCGCGCGGAGGACATTTCCCAGTTGCTCCCAAGCGAATCGTTCGATGGAGCATTTTCAAACTTCGGAGCCTTGAACTGCATTCAAGACTTAGCGCAGCTTGCCCGGGGTCTCGCCGGACTGCTCAAGCCTGGTGCGACGCTTATGCTTTGTTGGATGGGCCCTTGCTGTTGGTGGGAGATCGTCTGGTATCTCGGGCAGGGAAATCCAAAGAAGGCCGTTCGTCGCTTTAGACGGAGTGAGGTCCGTGCCAAACTTGCTGACGAAGTCTTCCTCCAGATTCATTATCCTTCTGTGAGATTTCTAGCCCGAGCGTTTGCACCTGAATTTAGCTTGAAGTCTGTGCGGGGCATCGGGGTTGCGGTTCCTCCCAGCTATCTCGAACCGTGGGCCCAGCGTCACCCGCGCTTGCTGCAACTTTGCGAGTGGGCTGATTCGTGGGTGGCACGATGGCCGGGAATTCGGGTGCTAGGCGACCACGTATTAGTTCGATTGCAGCGGACTTCAGCGAACGGATAGTCATGAGCACTCTGGTATCCATTGTTCATGCAACAGATCCGGCTCTATTGGCGGCACACGAGATTAATGCGTTACCCGTGCTCGTTATATTTCCTCACAACCAGTGCAACTGCCGTTGTTTGATGTGCGACATCTGGCGCATTCGTCAAGCGCAGGAGATCACCCCCGCCAACCTCGAGCAACAACTGAGCGCATTCAGGAAGCTGGGCGTCTCATGGGTTGTCTTCTCTGGGGGTGAGCCTCAACTCAACGAAAAGTGGGGCACCTTGGCGGAAATGGTTCGATCGGCGGGAAGCCGCGTGACTCTGCTGACCGCCGGACTGTTGCTGAAGACACAAGCGCAAATCGTAGCCGACAGTGTGGACGACGTCATCGTGTCCCTCGACGGCCCGCCCATGGTCCACAACAACATCCGCCGCGTTCCAGATGCATTTGAGCGACTGTCGGAGGGTGTGAGGGCCTTACGCCAACTCAGACCCGATATGCCGGTTCGGGCGCGCTGCACCGTACAAAAAGCAAACTGCCGATCGCTTCGCGCACTGGTCCGTTCCGCGAAGCAGATCGGTCTCAAGTCAGTTTCGTTCCTGGCTGCCGACCTTACATCCACTGCTTTCAATCGGATTGAGGGGTGGATGCCCGATCGCGCCATTCGCGTTGCGCTTACTTCCGAGGAACTCGGCGCCTTAGCAGCCGAAGTCGAGCAACTCATTGCCGAGCATGGTCCAGATTTTGAATCTGGATTTATTGTGGAATCCCCCCAGAAATTGCGACGCATCCTCCAACACTTCCGCGCGCATCTCGGGCAGGCCGAGAATGTGGCTCCGCGCTGCAATGCGCCTTGGGTTTCGGCGGTGATCGAGGCGTCGGGAGACGTGCGTCCATGTTTCTTCCATCCGGTCGTGGGCAACATAAACCGCCAGACATTCACTGACATCATCAACGGCAAGGAAGCTCTGCAATTTCGCTCAGGCCTCGATGTGGCCAGCAACAAGATCTGTCAGCAATGCGTCTGCTCGCTGTATCTGCAGCAACCACTCGAAACCACGAGACAATAAGCTTTTCAATCGTTCAGCAACGATTGTCTGCTGACCGAAAATCATTGGCCGACTTGTACATATTTGATCAGCAGACTGCCGGGTTTCTTGTCGATGTTTACCCGAAGATGCATGAGTTGTTCCCCGGACATGGTTTGCTTCTCCCCGGCTTCGTAGTTCTGGGCGAGCGTGACTTCATAGCTCGATTTGGGGTCGAGGCCTCGCAAGCCGGCCTCGCGAGCCGATTGCTCGCTTAACGGTCGACGGAAAAAGACAGCAAAGCCTGCCTTCAGATCGGGCCGGTAAAATTCCCATCCCGCCCATGCGTGTTCATCCAGTGTAATGTCGGTCAGAGGATAGTAATCACCAAGCCAGTAGGGGCGCAGGGATTTCAACTCTTCGATTCCCGCCAGGGCTTCAGCGCGAGGAACGTAGGAATCTCGCAGATCCAGGCCAGCCCCTACTCCGTTGCTGGCTGCGCTGCGAAATGTGTACGGGTCGAATCCGTTGACGGTTCCCACGGCGATTGGAACCCACAGGCTGAGTTCTTCGGTTTGGACCTGGGTGGCGATGGGGTGCGGAATGCCGCCGCATTCTGTTTCGCTGCGCGTAAGCGAGCCGACGCTGCGACTCATGACTTCGATATCAGGCCCGGTAATGCGCCAGTTTGCGTTGTCGATCATCAACTTAGGATGCTTGCGCAGCAGTCCATCCCAGAGTCCGTAAAGGCCTTCTACCCAGCGCATCTCGGTGATGCCTTGGCGGTCGGGCGCATCCGCTGTCTGCCAGAACAGCAACGGACACATGTTGCTGTCCTGGCGGTAAATGTCGATGCCCCACTCATCAATTCGTGTGGAGAGAGTTTCTGTCATCCATTGCAGCGCGGCTGGATCGCCGAAGTTGAACAGTCCTCCCAGCTTGCCCTCTTCCGGTCGGTGAAGTACCCACTCCGGATGCTGCGTCGCAATGGCGCTTCCAGCTCCGACGCGCCCGGGCTCAAACCAGAGAAGGAACTTCAATCCTCTCTGGTGGGCGGCGTCACCAAGCGGCTTCAGTCCGTGGGGAAATTTTTTCGGGTCGGCGTCCCACGTTCCAACGCCAAAGGGCCACTTCCCTGGAAACCACCCAGCATCGAGCCAGTAGAGTTCCATACTCGGCGGCATGCCACGAATGAAATCCAACTGGTTTCCCTCGTTTACCCAGTTGAGAGCGTCGTCAGCCAAGCCCGCGAACTTTTTTTCCTCGCCTGGTTTGAGTTGCGAAACAACATCAAGGGGATTCTGACCGGTCTTCTTTGCGATGGCCTCGTATTCATAGACAAAAGCATTTGAATTCGCAACAGGCGGCAGCACCGTTTGTCCATCGAGGCGAGGGACATAATGGTCGAGTAATAATTTGCGGAGCTGATTGTGTCCAATGAAACGATCGGCTCCTTGCCACTGCAAAAGCAGGATACGAGGCGTGCGGATGCTTTCCCCCGGATGAAGCTTCAGGTGAGTTTTCTGCTGGCCGGCTCGTAGCCGAACCATCCGTCCACTTTGACCATTGACTTCGACGGCCCACTGTCCGGTCCAACCTACCGCGCCGATCAGGCCACCGCCGGTCCATTCCAGGTTGAAGAAAGGAAGCTGTCCATCTACGTGATTCGCGCCCTTGAGCACATAGTGAGCGAGATTAAGTTCAGTACCGCTGGCGATTTCTTCATTTACGGGAAGATAATCCTTTACCGTGCCCATACTGCCCTGGACGTAGTGCATCACGATCTTGCCCGCCCCCGGTGCGTTGAGCTGCAAATCGAGCGGCAGAATGTTTTCGATGATCGAGGTGTCACGGGTTCCAGTGTTCCGCACACGCAAGATGCATTCAACGGCCTGAACTCCAGGAAACAACGTTACTTCGTTGCTAACTTCAGTCCCGGTTGCCGGATCGCGATATGTGAGAGTCCGTAATTCTCTTCCGTCTGCCAGGGACTTTGAGGCTTGCGACTTTTTCCAATGAGGCAGTAAGTCTTGCGAGCGCTTCCCGTCATAAACAAAAGAAAAAGCCTTCCCATCGGCGATCTCTTCGACTACGGGAGCAGTGGCCTGGCCAGTGCTGTCGGCATCGGCCTTCGACGAAGAAATGGGGCGGCACAGTGCTGGTGAAGTAACAATGAAAAGAACGATCAACGGAAAAAGAAAGTTGCGCAAGGCCGTTTTCCTCCGAACTTCTTCCGAACCTAAGATCAGTCTGGGAACACTCACTTCCAACTTTGCCGATCGCGCGGCGTGGGCGCGACTACTTGATGGGGCGCGAACCCGTGATGAGTATGTCCACGAGTCTCCTGGCGCTTTGCTGCCAGTCAGGGCCGGACGCCACGTGGGAGACGCCAATCAGTGCGCGGAGTAGATCAAATGGCTCCAGATCTCTACGAATGTCGTGGCTCTTGATTGCGCGCTTCACCAACGAATCAATCGCTCCCTGGATCTGACCGCGTGAACCTTCATAGAGTTTCGTAGGCCCTCCGACGAGCGAATTTAGAGCTGGACCGATGATCTGCTTGGTCGCGATGTAATCGACGAATAGCAGCATCCATGCCCTTAAGGCCTCGATGGGAGGATGGCTTTCGGAGAACTTCTTTTCGGCCGCGGCCAGCTTTTCCACCTCAGTCCGGTAGACCGCTTCGATCAGTGCATCGCGTGTAGGAAAGTGGCGATACAGAGTCCCTGCTCCTACGCCCGCCTCTTTAGCGATGTCGTCGAGGCTGGCGTTCGCACCAGAGCGGGTAAACGCCTCCTTCGCCACCTCCAGAATGCGCTCGCGGTTGCGCTGAGCATCGGTGCGCGGTTTTCGCAGGGTGATCTTCTGATTCTTGGCCGGCATAAAAAAAGTTGCAACCGGAGACTACCTCCGGTTATCTTATCTAGTGATTCGGAGACTCTCTCCGTTTTAGCTTGAACGCGGCGGCCTGTCAATAGCGGTTCCCGTGTTCTCCGGCTCCGTTTCCAATTCCGAGAGGTGAGGAATATGAATCCACTCGCTCGCCACAGACTGTCAACAAATTCCAACTCTCGTTGCGCCGACCTCATGACGACGGCGGAGCGAGAATTATCAGCATTCTTCAACGCCGTCACCCAATTGTTCGGGGTAGAACAGGCGGCACTCTCAGCAGAGGACTGGCTGCAGGAGTTAATCGAAATCGATGGCCTTTCCGTTTCAACGCGGGAATGGCGATTGATCACTGAGAAGGTTTCGACCCGGCTCGCAAGCCGAGTGAGAGCTTCGTCCCTATCGTCATTTTTATCGACTGAACGACAAATTGCTTAGGAGGAAAATATGCGCGTTTTTGTTACCGGCGCTACCGGCTTTATCGGTTCTGCCATTGTTGAAGAACTCATCAACGCGGGTCATCAGGTGCTCGGCCTCGCGCGCTCGGATGCGGCTGCCAAGTCTCTTTTTGCGGCGGGAGCCGAAGTACATCGCGGTTCGCTCGAGGATGTCGAAAGCCTTCGCAGCGGTGCAGCGGCTGCCGACGGAGTGATCCACACTGCTTTTATCCACGATTTCTCAAACTATGGGCCAGCCGCCGAGGCGGATAAGCGTGCCATCGAGGCGCTCGGCGAAGCGCTCGTGGGCTCTGATCGCCCGTTGATCATCACTTCCGGGTCCTTGCTCGCTCAACGTCGAGGCCCACTCGCAACAGAAGAGGATGCGCCTAATCCCAATTTCCCCCGCAAGTCGGAGGAGGCGGCACTTGCACTGGCGGCGCGCGGAGTCCTCGCGTCGGTGCTCCGCCTTCCCCCATCGGTGCATGGCAACGGTGATCACGGCTTTGTGCCACGCTTGATTAGCATCGCACGCGAAAAGGGCGTTTCAGCATTTATTGGCGACGGTCTCAACCGCTGGCCCGCGGTGCATCGGCTCGATGCTGCTCATCTCTACCGGCTCGTGCTCGAGAAAAGCTCCGTGGGAGCACGGTATCACGGCGTGGCCGACGAGGCCGTGCCGGCGCGAGAGATTGCTGAGGCAATCGGCCGGGGCCTGAACGTACCGGTCGTGAGCAAATCTAGCGAGGAAGCGGCCGATCATTTTGGCTGGATCGCTCGTTTCTTCGGCATAGACGGCCCGGCTTCGAGCGCGCAAACGCAGGAACGCACGGGATGGCGACCGGTTCAGCCTGGGCTCATCGTCGACCTGAATGCGGAGCACTATTTCGAACATGCTCCGGACGCAGTCGCCATGCGGGGCTAGCGCGTCAGCGATACATAAACAGTTACCCAGACCTATCAGTAAGAGGAGGCAGAAAAATGACGACGATACTTGATGCAACTTTTGGGGCAACTTCGACCACAGATGACGTTCTGTGGGGCGTGAATCTGAAGGGCAAACGGATTCTAGTAACCGGTGTTTCGGCCGGCCTCGGTGTTGAAACGGCACGCTCCCTGGCCGCGCACGGCGCTCAAATTGTAGGTGCGGCACGGGATTTGAACAAAGCCAAAGCTGCAACCGAGCGGGTGCAAAAGGACGCCGCAGCCGGTGGGGGAAGCTTCGAACTGGTTGAACTCGATCTTGGTAGCCTGAAAAGCGTGCGTGCCTGTGCCGACCGCTTGCTGGCGAAAGGGGAAGCGTTCGACGTGATCATCGCCAATGCCGGAGTAATGGCATCACCCTTCGGCCACACCGCAGATGGCTTTGAAACGCAATTCGGGACGAATCACCTAGGCCACTTTGTCCTGGTCAACCGGATTGCGTCGCTCATTCGCTCTGGCGGGCGGCTGATCAATCTTTCATCCTTGGGTCACCGCTATTCTAATGTCGACCTCGAGGATCCCAACTTTGAGCGCACGCCGTATGAGCCCTTCGTTGCCTATGGCCGATCCAAGACGGCGAACATCCTCTTCGCCGTTGCGTTCGACAAACGCCACAGGGACCGCGGAGTGCGCGCCGCCGCTGTTCATCCGGGAGTAATCCACACCGAACTGGGTCGCCACGTCGACGCCAGCGCAATCGAAAAGATCATCGAACAGAGGAATCAGCAACTCGCGGCCGAGGGCAAGGCGCCGTTCCAGTGGAAGACCATCCCGCAAGGAGCCGCAACTTCGGTGTGGGCCGGAGTCGTTGCTCCCGCCGAAGAAATCGGGGGCCGATATTGCGAGGACTGCCATGTTGCTCATCGTGTGCCGGACAACGTACCCATCGACGCCATAACCGAAGGGGTACTTGGATATGCGCTCGATGAAAACAACGCCGAGGCGCTCTGGAAGAAAAGCCAAGAACTTGTTGGAGAGTCTTTCTAGCTTTCCTCGTTACAAATAATAATGAATGGCTCCAGGAGGAACCGGATGATTGAACAGATTGATCTCGCCGGGAGGTTCAAGCTGCCGGGCACCGCGATGACCTTGAACCGCGTGGGCTACGGCGCGATGCAGCTCGCAGGGCGGGATGGTAATAAGTTGGTGTGGGGACCTCCCCGCGATGTCGATGCCGCGATCGCTGTTTTGCGAGAGGCCGTCGCGAGTGGCGTGAACCACATCGATACAGCCGATTTTTATGGTCCCCACGTCACGAACCAAATCATACGAGAGGCCTTGTCCCCGTATCCCGATGATCTGGTGATCGTCACCAAAGTCAGCGCCCGGCGCGGCGAAGATGGATCATGGATTCCGGCTTTCTCACGCGAAGAGTTGACTGCGGCGGTTCACGACAACCTCCGCAATCTCGGCCTGGATGTACTCGATGTGGTCAATCTGCGCAGTATGTTAAGCATCCATGAGCCCACCGAAGGGTCGATCGAGGCGCCAGTGACAGTTCTGGCCGAACTCCAGCAAAAGGGTCTGTTGCGTCATATCGGACTGAGTAACGTCACACCCGCGCAGATCGCGGAAGCCCGGCGGATCGCTCCGATCGTCTGCGTACAAAACCACTACAACCTCGCGCATCGAAGTGATGATGCACTCATAGCCGATCTTGCTGGTGACGGCATCGCCTACGTGCCGTTCTTTCCGCTCGGCGGGTTCACTCCACTCCAGTCGGCTACCTTGTCAGATGTAGCCGCGCGTCTCGAAGCCACGCCCATGCAGGTTGCACTTGCTTGGCTTCTCCAGCGCTCGCCCAATATTCTGGTGATCCCGGGAACGTCTTCCATCGAGCATCTTCGCGAGAATCTTCAGGCTTCGAGACTGCAACTTCAGCCTGAAGTGATTGCCGATCTCGATTCAATCGCTCGAGGCGCACAATGAGAATTCCTCTCGCAAGGGCAGAATGAAACGCCCCTGGCGTAAAATTCCGTATTCTCGTACTCGAAGGTTTTTAGTGCTGGCCGACGCTTTGATGAAACTGAGCCGCAACCCTTGTATTGAATTTGACATCAAACCCTTGCACTCCTAGACAACCATCGCTTTAATGTGGAGTGCTCCGTTTTCATGGACGTGCATTCGATATTTCCAGTAGCATGTCCAGAACACCGTAGCTTGTTGCTGCATTGCCCAATCCTGTAGGTCGAATTTCTGTTGAGTTACTGAAATACTGACATGAGGAGCGATCTATGAGCGACAAACCAAGTACTACTCTGCCGGCAACTGTCGAAAAGATCATCAAGCCTCCATCCCCGGGCATGCCTGAGAAGGCTCAGATCGCCGTGGAAGGGGCTGACCACCTCTATCGAGAGCTTCGCATCGAAAACACTCTGACGGACGAGAACGGGGAGAAGGTACGCCTCAAGCCCGGAGCCGATGTGGAAGTTACCATCGAGGCGGAGCGCGGGGAAACGATCCCCAAGGGTCAGCCACAAGGCGCAGACGCGTCCAGGCCGTGACCGTTGACTATCGGATAAACGAAGAGGAGATTACCTGGTCCCGCCAGCAAGCAAGATTCGAATCAGCAGCAGCCATCTCCGGACATTGGTTGTCATCAGGAAATTTTCTTTTACATGCTCGTGACCGTTCCGACCGAGCTGTTTGGCAAAATCCGGGTGAGTCAAGAGATAGCGCATTTGATAGGCGCATCCATCCACGGAATGAACCAAGACTCCCGTTAACTTGTGGATGATCTGATTCGGAATGCCTCCCACGGCTCCGGCGATGGTTGGCTTCCCTTTCCAGAGGGCTTCGGTCACGGTCAAGCCAAAGCCTTCCTTAATCGATTTCTGCACGATAAGCGTCGATGCGCGCTGCAGAGCATTAATTTCCAGGGCGCACCAGGGAGGCAGGTCAAGAATAATAATGTCGGGATCCTCACCGGCCACCTCCCTGACCTCCTTGAGGACTGCGGCGCCTTCGGGATCGTCAGTGGCCCCACCGCCCGCCATTACCAACTGGCAATCTACATACTTGCGCGCCTGCTTGAAGGCTTGGATCACGCCGACAGGGTCCTTGGCGCGATCAAAGCGCGAAACCTGCGTCACGATCGGCCGCGAGCGATCGATGCCGAAGTCGTCACACACCTGCTGCACAAAACTGTCGTCAAGATGCTTGTTTTTCTCGGATAGCGGGTCGATGCACGGATAAAACAAATACTGAGGAATCTGCAGCTGGCGAGTAAAGGATTGAGAAGAAAAAATCGCCGCGTCGTATTGTTCGATGAATGGCCGAAGAAAATCCCACACCTCCGTGTTGGGATTGGACAAATCGATGTGGCAGCGCCACACCCACCGCCGGGGCGATTTCTCGTGATCCTCTATAAGTGCGGCGGGCTGCGGGTCGTGAATCACGACAACGTCTTCGGAAAACTGCATACGCTGGCGGTTCTTCCGGTTGTGCATCAGAAAAATATCGCGAGCCTGCTGCGTCAGTTTGTAATCGCTACCCTGAAGCGCGTTGTGGAATGCCTTAGTCACTTCGAAGAAGTCGTTTCCTCCCGTGATCACCTCCCAGTCGGTCTTTAGTTCTACTTCATTGAGCAGCGGCACCAACTGGTTGAGCATCTCGGCGACGCCTCCACCTACGGCGGTGGAGTTGACCATTTTCACCGTCTTGCCCTTTATGGCCTGAGCGAGAAACTTCAATTCGTCGATGTCCGCCGCGCCGACGATGCTCTTGTATTCGTCCAGACGCGGCGGAGGAACTGGCGCCGGAGGAGTCTCCCAGGTTCGGGGTTTCTTCCGTCGCTCCTCACGCGCCGGGGCCGGCGGAAAAGAGGCGCCGTTAGTATCCGGTTGAGTCTCCTTGGCAATCTCTTCACTTTCGGTTCGCGGTTCGACTGGTTTCATATAATTGCGTGCGCTAGAGGAGCGCTCTCTCCACGATCCGAATAATCTGATTGCGAACGTCCTCCAGGGTGCCGGTGTAAATGTCGATCCGGTTCAGCTGGCGGGCAGCATCATTCAAGCCAAAGTCCTCGTGCAGCCATTGCGAAAAATCGTTCGACATCAGTTTTAGCCGCAGGCGTGCCTCGATGAAATGATGATGAATGCTATGCACGCTTACGCCCCGCAAGCCCTCCGCGAACTCGCGCAACGTATGGGCGACGAAGGTGGTCGGAATCACGGCGCTGTCGGAAGCGCAGAAGTAGAAAGTCTCGCGGGCACTGCGCGTTCCCGCGGCCGGAGTGCGCTTCAGAAACTTTTCCACGATCTGAATAAATCGTTCGCGCAACTCCGCAACTGATGTGAACTCACGCACGTCCACACTGGCTAACCCCTCCGCCAGGCTTGGTTCATTGCAAGCCGACAGCACCCAGTGCGCAAAGTCGTTGGAGAAGCCTTCCCGTATGAAGTGATGTTCCTCCAGGGTTTGAAAACTGTGCTGGAAGATTGAGCCTTCCGGACATTCGCGCAGAGCGTCCAAGAACTCGGCGAGTGTGTTCGCTTTCTGCCGCGTAATGCGCAGGAGATGCGCCGACGTGTTGAAGTAAAAAGGCTTCAGAGGAGTACGCGGCGGGTTCGGTGCGATTGTGCCAGTCACAGGCTTGCCTCCACGCGCGTGTAGTCGCTCACTGCCTCTCGTTCTTGGCAGGCCTGGAGCCAACGGTTCAGGAGATCGAGAACCTCGTCGGGCGGCTTAAGCCACAACAGCGCGGAGGTGCTCCGCCATTGAGGCCCGACCAATATGCTCAACCCCCGGCCATTTATAGCCTGGAACGCGCTCTCGTCGGTAGTATCGTCTCCCAAGTAAACGGCAGGGGTATCCGAATTCATTTCACTTAGGACGGTCCTCACCGCGTCGCCCTTGTTTGCTTCGGGCGCTCTGATCTCGATGCCTCCGTTGAACTCCAGCAGATTCAGACCAGTGTCTTTCGCAATCATCGTCCAACCTGGCAGCACTCGCTCTCGGATCGCCTCTGCTTCGCTCTCGCTCCGGCCGCGCCAGTGCACGGCGATGCTCCCGGTTTTCAATTCGGCGGCGTAAAGCAGATCCTCGCAGAAGAGCCAATTCTTCGCCGCCGCCAACGCTTCAAGCACGGCTGGGTCTAGCAGGGGGACATTGATGCTCCCATCCGGTTTCAGGCACTGCAGCCCGTGAAGCCCCCAAACTTCGGGGCGGGGCTGAATCTTCAGTAAAGAAGCGACTTCTCTGGCGTCCCTGCCCGAGATAATGACAAGCCGTGTCCTGCAGGTACGAACGATCTGTTGCAGCACCGGCGAAAACCCGGGATACGGGAAAGCGCGCTCCGGATCCTGCCGGAAGGGCGCGATGGTGCCGTCATAATCAAGCATCAGCAGCGATTGAGTCGCCAGCGCCACCGCTCTGAGAAGAGATCCGATCTGAGACTTCGCGTCCGGGTTCAACACTTCCTCCTCACTCTCTGGCCGCGGTTCATCATGCCGCAGCTACACTCCCGCTCAACTTCTGTTTTGCTTGAGCGCGTTCTGCGTCGAGCCTCAGTTCACACAGTTCAGTGATCAGGTTTCCCGCCCAGCGGTAAATGTTGTGTTCCTTAACGACTCTGCGCATGCGGTGCATGCGCAACTGTTTCTCCTCCGGTTCCATTTCCAACGCCGCGCATATGGCTTCCGCTGTCTGGTCGATGTCGTAAGGGTTTACCAGCAAGGCGTCCGGCAGTTCGCGGGCGGCGCCGGTGAACTGGCTCAAAATCAATACCCCGCGTTCATCGCGCCTCGCGGCGAGAAACTCCTTTGCGACCAGATTCATGCCGTCGTGCAGCGACGTCACCAGACAAATATCGGCCGCGAAGTAGTAACGCTCGAGCTCTTCGTGGTTATGCTGCCGCTTCAGATATATGATGGGCTTCCACTTGCCGGTCTGAAAGCGCCAATTGATTCGTTCCGCTTCGGCCTCCACCTCCGCCAGAAGGTCGTGATAGCGCTTGATGTGAGTGCGGCTCGGAGCACCAATCTGAACGAAGGTAAATTTGCCCTGGTACCTCGGATATTTCTCGAGAAAGCGCTCGATTGCCCGAAAGCGCTCGGGGATTCCCTTGGTATAGTCCACGCGATCCACGCCGATTCCCATGAACGCCGCCTCCAAACCCAGGCTGTGCATCAAGGCCGAGCGGTCGAGATAGTTGATTCCGTAGTGATCGCTCTTGACGGATTCATCATCGGTAAGATCCACGCTGATCGGGAAAGGCCGGACGATTGTCCGATGGCCCTGCCGCATCACCGAAAAATGTTCCCAGTCCACGCGCGATTCCACAGTCCGGTCGACGGTCTGAAGGAAATTGTTGCAGTGCGACTGGATGTGAAATCCGATGAGATCGGCTCCCAACAGTCCGTCAACCAATTGCCGTTGCCATGGGCAGATGGCGAAGGCCTCCGGGTTGGGCCACGGGATGTGCCAGAAAATGGCCACACGAGCGTCCGGTCTTCTCTGCTTGATGAGCCGGGGCAGCAAGGCAAAGTGGTAGTCCTGAACAAGCACCACGGGCTCGGAAGTGTTGTCTATCTCATCGAGGACTGCGGCTGTGAACTTGCGATTGACCTCCTGATAATGCTGCCAGTCCTGCGCCCGAAAAATGGGGCGGGTATGAGCGATGTGACAAAGCGGCCACAGACCTTCGTTGGCAAAGCCGTAGTAATAACCTTCCTCCTCCTCCTTGCTCAGCCACAACCGCCGCAAGGTATAGCGAGGATCGTCTGGAGGAACGCGAAGGCGATCGTGCGCGTCGACGACTTCGGCGTCGGCATTTCCGCTGCCGTGCGCGATCCACGTTCCGTCGCAGGCGTCGAGCACCGGTTCCAGAGCTGTCACGAGCCCACTTGCCGGCACAACCACATCGAGCGACTTGCCGTCTCGCTGGTGAATGTAGGGTTCGCGATTCGACACGACGAATAGCCGGCTGCCGTCCAGACGAGTCTGGATCTGCACCGCCAGCCGATCCGCCGTCCACATAGATTCCGAGGCCTCCCGCAAGCGAGCTTCGTTTTCCGCGGCGTTGCGCGCCTGGCTAAGGCTTTCCGCCAGGGTGACCACTTCCCACGCCAGCGGCCTGAACAGATCCAAGTCGGGCATTTGCTGATGGAAAGAAATTCCGCCCATGCGCAGGGCGCGCATCCATTGTGCGGCTCGCGCGATGGGGCCGGCGATGCTCCAACGCACGATCAGCAACGTGATAAGAACGATCAGGAAGACCTGGATGAGGACTCTTAAAAAAGCGGCACGCCAGACGCGAAGGCTTTGGGCGCGAATGTAAGTGGCATCGTGCACTACGGTCAGCCCGCCCACAACTTCATCCTGGCGATGCAGCGGCAACGCAAAAATCTGCACCGGACTCTTGCCTACGCGGACGAATGAACTCTCGCCATGACCTTCTGCCATGGCTTTGATCACCTCCGGCGGCGTCGACGTCAGGACTTCTCCTAACTCGGAAGTGATCGCCATGACATGGCCGTTGCGATCGTACACGGCAACGCCCATCAGATGTTCGCGATTGCCAAAACGCTGGACCAGCCGTTGCAGTCCACGCTCCGATCCCCCCTCCCACGCCTTTTCCACATTGCCCGCGACGCTTTCGCCGAGAATCTCCGCACGCCGTTCCAGGTCGCTTCGCAGCGCACGCTTTTCACCCACGACCTCGTAGTAGGAGAATCCGAGAGATACCAGTGTGATGCCGACGATCAAAGAAACAATAAGCCGGACACTCAACAGGCGCATAGGGATCGCTTTCCGATTGATATCGATAAAGCTTAGTGAGGGATGCGTCACAGGAACATACGGGAATCACCCTAGCGGCTGGAGAAAAATCCGATTACGGGAAGCTTTCTGGAATGCAGAGGAATTGTTGGAAGGTGCTATTTCTAACTGGGTTTGCAGTTGGCAATTGTGCGACAGACTTCGGGCAGCGCCGGATTTCTGCTCTTCACGGGCCACTGAGTTTAAAAGCGGCAATGAGAGTCCTAACGGCGCCCGTCGTCAGGAACACTCCGCAGCCTAGAACAGAACTTCACACTTGACGCAGAGAGTGTCGATTTCGCTTCCTTGTTTCCGCCTCGCAACTTTGGCTTTCAGACGCGCCAACATATTCGTATCCGTTACGACTCTGGCGTTACGAAGCAGTTCCGTCATCGCCAACTGTCGTCTGCGCCAACTCGTGGTCCCTATTTTGCGGCAAATGCGTTTCATGACATCAACCCTCCGCGAGTAAGATTTTCGCTGTCGGAAGAAACTGGTTTTCTGAATTCCACTCTTTGAAGCGTCTGCAGGTTGCCCAAAGCGGAGGACAGAGCCTGCAGCTCCTCCGCGGCGCCAACCGAACATCGGTCCTTTAGCTCTTGCATGATCTGCCGGATAACGCTTTGAGCGGTGTTAATCCTGATCTGGAGGTGGCCACGATCAAGTTCGAGCATTGCAGCCGCATATAGCGCGCGCCAAGAAGCATCGTCAGTCATTGGGAAATCTCTCCCGGTCTTTCTTGAGCATACTGACACCACTAAAAATAGGTGGAATATTTGCTTACGTCTCTCGTGGCTAACCCGAACGTACAATCCAGCCGAAGTTGGAGCATAACGCCATCACCGTGTCGCATCATAGTCGTATACATATCGTATGCCATAAGTATCGCACTCGCATTATCTAAGAATAAGTTTTATAGTCAACCGCAAACTATACTTGACGTAGAAATTCGTCTCTGTTATTTTGCGTAGCAAAGGGAGGGAATTCATTATGGCGGCCGAACAGAAACTCAAGAATCAGCCACCCGTCGCGAAGTACCGGCAGGTGAACATCGCTGATTTGAAGTCGGGCAGGCATGGAAAGCACCATTCACTGGTTCAGGGAATCGTGCAGGAGTTGGTAACGCTGAAAGCTGGTTCGGCGCTCGAGATTCCACTTTCCGATGTGGGGGGTATTGGTCTGGCGAATCTCCGTTCTGCCGTGCATCGTGCAGCTTCGTCGAATGATCTGAACATTGAGACGGTTGCCGACGACGGCAAGCTCTATGTCTGGAAGGCGAGTTCAAGTTAAGGTGGGGCGACTCAGAGCGCTCCCGGTGACGCCAGTCGCCGGCTCCGCACTAGCTATTTCGGACATTACGCTCACAGATCGAGTCTTGAGCATCCGCTTCAGCGAGAAAAGGCATACTCACCGAACAACCTGCGGTTGCCGACCGCCTTGCCTATCAGTGGCAAATGCTCTTTGTACTCGACTAATACAGTAAAGACCCTAGAGTCATCCTACGGTTTTTCGTGTTCCAATTCAGGTGTTAGCCGGTGAATTCTTCCAGATTGAAATTCAAGACAGATGGTTCGAGCTATCCCTGATTTCGGAGGTTCGCCAACCCGCAGAGCCCTGTATGCGGCTATCTTTGGCCCGGCAAAATTATTCCCCCAACAATTAAGTCCTTCCCGAGCGGGACCCCTACAAATCCGGCACGGATGATGAAGAACCGGTTCTGGAGAAGACCATGAAGAGAAACAGTCAAGGCCCGGCGGTTGCGGTGGCCAATGGCGCATCCGATGAGGGCAAGGAGAGCAAGCCGAGCAAGCATAACGGCAGTTCTGCCCTTCATTCTGAGCCTGCATCAGGCGATCTCAGTGTGATTCTGGCCAGCCTGCAAACCATGCGGGACGGCAACTTTTCCGTTCGCCTTCCGGGCTCCTGGACTGGACTGGCCGGGAAAATTGCCGATACCTTCAATTCCATCGTTTCAGCTAATCAGCAGATGGCCGAGGAACTGAAGCGCGTCGGCCAAGTAGTGGGTAAAGAGGGCAGGACTCGCGAACGTACTCGTTTTCATGAATCCAGAGGGGCATGGGGCGAGATGGAAGTCTCGATCAATACGCTGGTCGAGGATTTGCTTCGGCCTACTGAAGGTGTGACGCGCGCCATCGCCGCCGTCGCCCAGGGGAACCTGACACAAACCGTGCGCCTGGACGTGGACGGCCGACCGCTGGAAGGCGAGTTCCTGCGCTCAGCCAACATTGTCAACACGATGATTCAGCAACTTAGCGTGTTCACCGCCGAGGTGACGCGCGTGGCGCGCGAAGTGGGCACCGACGGCAAGCTCGGCGGCCAGGCGCAAGTGCCCGGCGTTGCCGGCACGTGGAAGGACCTTACAGATTCCGTGAACTCAATGGCCAGCAACCTGACGGGCCAGGTTCGCAACATCGCCGAAGTTGCGACTGCGGTTGCGAGCGGCGATCTTTCTCGCAAAATTACGGTCGATGTGCGGGGCGAAATTCTTCAGCTCAAAGAAGCCATCAATACCATGGTCGACCAACTGCGCTCGTTTGCCTCCGAAGTAACGCGCGTGGCTCGTGAAGTAGGTACGGACGGCAAGCTGGGCGGTCAGGCCGTTGTCGTGGGTGTGGCTGGTACGTGGAAGGATCTTACGGATTCAGTAAACGCCATGGCCGGGAACTTGACGGCCCAGGTGCGTAACATCGCCGAAGTGACCACGGCCGTGGCCCGCGGCGATTTGTCGCGCAAGATCACGGTCGATGTAAAGGGCGAGATTCTCGAACTCAAAGACACCATTAATACGATGGTCGATCAGCTCAACGCATTCGCCGGCGAAGTTACCCGCGTGGCCCGTGAAGTGGGCACGGAAGGCAAGCTGGGCGGCCAGGCGCAGGTGCCAGGAGTGGGCGGCACCTGGAAAGATCTTACGGACAACGTGAACTTCATGGCCAGCAACCTTACCGGCCAGGTACGAAACATCGCCGAAGTCGCGACCGCCATCGCGAATGGCGATCTCTCGCGCAAAATCACGGTCGACGTTCGCGGCGAGATTTTGCAGCTTAAAGAAACGCTGAACACGATGGTGGATCAGCTTAACCGCTTTGCGGGTGAAGTAACCCGCGTGGCGCGCGAAGTCGGTACCGAAGGGCGTTTGGGAGGACAAGCCAACGTGCCGGGCGTTGCCGGCACCTGGAAAGATCTTACGGATTCCGTCAACTCGATGGCCGGAAACCTCACCGGCCAGGTTCGCAATATCGCCGAAGTTACGACCGCTGTGGCTCGTGGCGATTTGTCACGCAAGATCACGGTCGATGTGAAGGGTGAGATTCTCGAACTCAAAAACACCATCAATACAATGGTGGATCAGCTTAACGCGTTCGCGGGCGAAGTGACGCGCGTGGCGCGCGAAGTCGGCACCGAAGGCAAACTTGGCGGACAAGCACAGGTTCCGGGTGTGGCCGGCACGTGGAAAGATCTTACGGACAACGTCAACTTCATGGCCAGCAACCTTACCGGCCAGGTGCGGAATATCGCCGAAGTCGCAACGGCCGTGGCTCGCGGGGATTTGTCGCGCAAGATTACAGTCGACGTTAAAGGCGAAATTCTCGAACTCAAGGACACCATCAACACAATGGTCGATCAGTTGCGTTCGTTCGCATCGGAAGTGACCCGAGTGGCGCGCGAAGTGGGCACGGACGGCAAGCTGGGCGGCCAAGCGCAGGTTCCGGGAGTGGGCGGCACATGGAAGGACCTTACCGACTCAGTTAACTCGATGGCAAGCAACTTGACGGGGCAGGTACGCAACATTGCCGAAGTCGCAACGGCTATCGCGAGTGGTGACTTGTCGAAGAAGATCACGGTCAACGTAAGCGGAGAAATTCTTCTGCTCAAGGAAACCATCAACACGATGGTGGACCAACTCAACGCGTTCGCCGGCGAAGTAACACGTGTCGCCCGCGAAGTGGGTTCCGAAGGGCGTCTGGGAGGACAAGCCAACGTGCCCGGCGTTGCCGGTACATGGAAGGATCTCACAGACTCAGTGAACTCGATGGCCGGAAACCTCACTGGTCAAGTTCGCAACATCGCCGAGGTCACGACCGCAGTGGCCCGCGGCGACTTGTCCCGCAAGATCACGGTCGATGTGAAAGGCGAAATTCTCGAACTTAAGAACACCATTAACACGATGGTCGATCAGCTCAACGCGTTCGCGGGCGAAGTGACGCGCGTGGCGCGCGAGGTCGGCACTGACGGAAAGCTGGGCGGACAGGCGCAGGTACCCGGCGTCGCCGGCACATGGAAGGATCTAACGGACAATGTGAACTTCATGGCCAGCAACCTGACCGGCCAGGTGCGCAACATCGCCGAAGTGGCGACTGCCATTGCGAACGGCGATCTGTCTAAGAAGATCACGGTGGACGTGCGCGGCGAAATCTTGCAGCTGAAGGAAACGCTGAACACGATGGTCGAGCAACTGCGTTCGTTCGCCGCTGAAGTAACGCGTGTGGCCCGCGAAGTCGGCAGCGAAGGCCGGCTTGGTGGACAGGCCAATGTGTCGGGTGTGGCCGGAACGTGGAAAGATCTTACTGACTCTGTGAACGCAATGGCAGGAAACCTCACCGGCCAGGTTCGCAACATCGCCGAAGTAACCACAGCCGTGGCCCGCGGCGATTTGTCACGCAAGATCACTGTGGACGTGAAAGGAGAAATCCTTGAGCTGAAGAACACTATTAACACGATGGTGGACCAGCTCAACGCATTCGCTGCCGAAGTCACTCGCGTGGCTCGCGAAGTGGGTACGGAAGGCAAGCTGGGCGGTCAAGCGCAAGTGCCAGGCGTCGCCGGCACGTGGAAGGATCTTACCGATAACGTGAACGTGATGGCCGCAAACTTGACGGAACAAGTGCGCGGCATCGTGAAAGTGGTGACGGCCGTCGCTAATGGCGAACTGACTCAGAAGCTGACGGTAAATGCGAAGGGTGAAGTCGCGGCGCTGGCGGAAACCATCAATAACATGACGAACACGCTGGCGACCTTTGCCGACCAGGTTACGACGGTCGCACGCGAAGTTGGCGTAGAAGGCCGACTCGGCGGGCAGGCCAACGTGCCCGGCGCTGCCGGTACGTGGAAGGATCTCACGGGAAACGTCAACTTGCTGGCCGATAATTTGACCAACCAGGTGCGTGCCATCGCTGAGGTTGCTACCGCCGTCACCAAGGGTGACTTAACGCGCTCCATCCAGGTGGAAGCGAGCGGCGAGGTTGCCGATCTGAAAGACAATCTCAACACCATGATCGACAATCTGAGACTCACTACCGATCGCAACACGGAGCAGGATTGGCTTAAGACAAACCTGGCCCGCTTCACCGGAATGTTGCAAGGGCAACGGGATCTGGCGACCGTGGGTCGCATGCTTCTATCAGAACTGGCGCCTCTGGTCAGCGCGCAGCAAGGCGTCATTTATCAAATGGGAGGCGAGGAATCTACAGAGATGGTGCTGCTCTCGGCCTTCGCCGGCGACGGCGAGGATGGGCATCTGCGGCGGTTAAAGCTTGGCGAGGGACTAGTAGGGCAATGCGCGTCGGAGAAGCGGCGAATGCTGATCTCCGATCTTCCGCCCAACACGATTGCGATTCGCTCTGGATTGTTCGAGGCCGTTCCACGAAACGTTATCGTGCTCCCGGTATTGTTTGAAGACCGGGTCAAGGCTGTGATTGAGCTGGCCTCGCTTAGCAGTTTCACAACTTCTCATCTGGCATTCCTCGAACAGCTCACAGCCAGCATTGGCATCGTGCTCAACAGCATCGAGGCCACCATGCAGACCGAAGGACTGCTGAAACAGTCGCAGCAATTGGCCACCGAACTCCAGGTTCAGCAAAAAGAGTTGCAGCAGACCAATGAGCAGCTCGCGCAAAAAGCGCAGCAGCTTGCCGAACAAAATGTCGAGGTCGAACGCAAGAACCAGGAAATCGAGCAAGCCCGGCGGGCGCTGGAAGATAAGGCTAAGGAACTGGCTCTTACTTCGAAATACAAGTCGGAATTCCTGGCCAACATGTCTCACGAGTTGCGAACACCGCTGAATAGCATTCTAGTGCTGGGGCAGCAACTCAGCGACAATCCGGACGGCAACTTAACGCCGAAACAGGTTGAATTCTCCCGCACGATCCATGGCGCGGGGACAGATTTGCTGAACCTGATTACGGACATCCTCGATCTATCGAAGATCGAATCAGGAACCGTCTCGGTCGAGGCCGAGGAGGTCTTCTTCGCGAGCATGCTGGATGCGATCCAACGTCCGTTCCGGCATGAGGCGGAGAACCGGCGTCTCACGTTCGAGGTGCAAACCGATCCACATCTTTCACGGAGCGTTGTTACGGACTCGAAGCGGTTGCAGCAGGTGCTGAAGAACCTGTTGTCCAACGCCTTCAAGTTCACAGAAGTTGGAGGGGTGCAGTTGTCGGTGACTTTAGCCCGTGGCGGCTGGACTGAGGGTCACCCAATTCTGGGTAAGGCTGGGTCAGTGGTGGCCTTTGAAGTTGCCGATACCGGCATTGGCATTCCTTTGGAAAAGCAACGGATCATCTTCGAGGCCTTCCAGCAAGCAGATGCCGGCACCAGCCGCAAGTACGGCGGAACAGGGCTGGGGCTGGCGATCAGCCGCGAGCTGGCCAGCCTGCTGGGCGGTGAAATTCAGCTGCGCAGCACTCCGGGCCGGGGCAGCACGTTCACTCTCTATTTGCCACAGACGTATGTAGGACCTTCCACGGCTAGCGCAGCCGCTCTCGAGAGGAAATCTCCGTCGTCCGTTTCTCCGGCGCCGCTATCGGTCGTGGAACATCCGGTCGAAAAAATTCCCGACGACCGGGAAAATCTGCAGCCTGATGATGCGATCTTGCTGATTGTGGAAGATGATCCCCATTACGCTCGCGTGTTGTGCGATCTGTCCCGGGACAAGGGCTTCAAGGTTCTTGTGGCGACCCGCGGTGCAGAGGCCCTCGCGCTGGCACAGGAATACCATCCAACCGCAGTGTCTCTGGACGTTTTCCTGCCCGATATGCTGGGCTGGACAGTGCTCAACCACTTGAAACAGGATCCAGCGACCCGGCACATTCCCGTCCAGATGTTGACCCTAGACGAGGATCGGCACCATGGCCTGACTCGTGGCGCGTTTGCATTCGTTACAAAACCAACCACGCCGGAGGGGCTTGAGACGGCACTGGCACGCATTAAGGAATACTCCGCTCCGCGGCGGAAGCGATTGCTGGTGGTGGAAGACAATCCAGCCGAGCAGCTCAGCATTAAGGAGTTGCTGGGTTACGACGACATCGACGTTACGGTCGTTGCCACGGGCGTGGACGCGATCCAGGCCGTGAACGAGCAGCCTTTCGACTGCGTCGTTCTCGACTTGCGCCTACCCGATATTTCGGGCTTCGAAGTGTTGGAACGTTTCCGTGACACTCCGGCGCTGAGCGACTTGCCAGTCGTAGTCTTTACCGGCAAGGAACTGTCGCCCGAGGAGGACGCCCGTCTGCATTCGCTGGCGCGCAGCGTTGTGGTGAAGGGTGTGGAATCGCCAGAACGTCTGCTCGATGAGACTGCGTTATTCCTGCATCGTGTGGTCGCCGATCTTCCGGAGGAAAAGCAGAAACTGCTCGACCGCTTGCATCACTCCGACGACGCATTAGTGGGAAAGAGGGTGCTGGTCGTAGACGATGATGTGCGCAACATCTTTGCCCTTAGTAGTGTTATTGAACGCAGGGGTATGAACGTGATCACCGCTGGAACCGGGCGGGAAGCGATCGCCAAGATCGAATCGACTCCGGATATCGCGATCGTATTGATGGATATTATGATGCCGGAAATGGATGGCTACGAGACCATGCAGGTGATCCGGCAGAACCCTTTGTTCCGGCGCTTGCCGATCATTGCGCTGACCGCGAAAGCGATGAAGGGAGACCGCGAGAAATGTCTTGAGGCGGGGGCGTCCGAGTATCTGGCCAAGCCCGTGAATATAGAGCAACTGCTTTCGTCGCTGCGAATGTGGCTGCACAGGTAAGAGCTGACCGCTGCATCATTTTGTGGCCGAAACTTGAACGGAGAGATTTAGTCAAGACTCATGGGCACAAACGACAAGATCAACATCCTCATGGTGGATGATCAGCCGGCCAAACTGCTCAGCTACGAGGTCATGCTGGGTGGACTGGGAGAGAACCTGATTAAAGCCACTTCTGCCAAGGAAGCCCTTGAAATTCTACTGAAGACTGACATTGCCGTGGTGCTGATGGACGTAAGCATGCCGGAACTCGACGGTTTTCAATTGGCCGCGATGATCCGGCAGCATCCACGTTTTCAAAGAACGGCAATCATTTTTGTCTCGGCCGTGCATCTGACCGACCTGGATCAGCTCAAAGGGTACGAACATGGGGCCGTCGACTACATTTCAGTTCCGGTGGTTCCGGAGCTTCTGCGCGCAAAAGTCAGGGTATTCGCCGAGTTGCACCGCAAGACCCGTCAGCTCGAAACGCTGAATCGCGAACTCGAACAGCGGGTGCTGGAACGCACAGAAGAGTTGGCCCGCAAAGCCGAATTGCTGCTGCTGCTCAACTCGGAACTGGTAGGCAAGAATCAGGAACTCGATGCCATTATCCACACCGCGCCAGACATAATTTTTAGCCGCAAGGCGGACGGCTCCAGGGATTACATCAGCGACCGGTTTTATGACTTTACCGGCGCCGCCCAAGGTTCAGCGAACGGATTCGGCTGGCTGGACTACGTGCATCCCGAGGATTATCAGAAGGCCATGGCGGACTGGATGCGCTGTGTGGAATCGGGGGCCAACTACGAGGCGGAGTATCGGCTCCGTTCCAAGGATGGGTCTTATCGGTGGTTCAGGGCTCGCGCGCTTCCGATTCGCGATGACGGAAAGATCGTGAAATGGTACGGAACATGTTCTGATATTCAGGACAGCAAACTGGTGGAACAATCGATTCGGGACAATGCTGCGGACCTGGAGAAAATGGTCGACCAGAGGACGAACGAGTTGCGGCGGCTTTCCATCCGCCTCATGACTATGCAGGATCAGGAGCGGCGCCGGTTGGCGCGGGACCTGCACGATGGGTTGGGGCAGGAACTTGCGGTAGCCAAAATGGTGCTGGACAGGATGATCCTGCAGAAATCCGCTCCGCCGGAAGAGGCGTGGACCCAGGCCAGTGGGATCATTGATAATGCCATTCAGCAAGTCCGGACCATGTCTCACCTTTTGCATCCGCCTTTGCTCGATGAGGTCGGCCTATTGTCTGCCCTTGCCTGGTACGTCGAGGGGCTCAGCAAGCGGAGCGGCATCGAAACCTCTCTCGACGTGCAGCCCGGTGACTTTCCAAGGCTGGGGGCGGAGGTGGAGACCGCCGTCTTCCGTATCGTTCAAGAGGCATTAACCAACGTCTTCCGGCATTCGGAAGCGACGAAAGTGTGGATAACGTTGACCCGAAAAGAAGGGACGATCGTGGTTACTGTTCGAGACGATGGGCAAGGCATCAGCAGGCAAATTGAGGAACTGCAGCCGGACAGCGTTGGAGTTGGCATCGGCGGCATGAAACAGCGTGCCAAAGAATTTGGAGGAGAATTGCGGATGAGGAATGCGCATCCAGGAACACTCGTTGAAATCGTGATCCCCCTTGGCTCGGTGTTGCGAGAGCAAACCGCCGTTTTGGATGGATGCGCCTGAAGCAGTGCTGCGTTAGTGATGCCTATGGAGAAGACCCGAGTGCAAGCCGATGGAGCGATTATGGCCGATGCAGTGCCTGCCATGATTTGGGCGTCTGATGCCAACGCTCTTCGGACATATTTCAACCGGTCATGGCTCGATTTCACGGGAAGAACCTTGACCGAGGAACTGGGCAAGGGCTGGACCGACGGAATTCATCCAGACGACCGGCAGCGATGCCTGGAGACCTATGAATCGGCCATTAACTCATGCTTGCCTTTCAAGGTGGAGTACCGTCTGCGCTGCGCGAACGGGCAATATCGCTGGGTCCTAAGCCACGGGGAACCACGGTTTAGCGATGAAGGAGCGCTGGAAGGTTACGTTGGATCGTGCCTCGACATAACGGAACAGAAGGCTGCCGAAGACGCGCTGAAGGAAGCTCGCGAGCAACTGGATGCGAGGGTAAAGGAACGTACCTCCGAACTGGATCGCGCACAGGAAAGCTTGCGCATGCTGTCTGCCAGGCTGCTGCAAATGCAAGACGATGAAAGGCGCCGAATCGCCCGCGAACTCCATGACACGGCGGGGCAGATACTCGTCGCATTGAACCTGAGCCTGGTTCCTGTGGAGCAGGAACTCCTTAAGAGCAACTCCGAACTTGCCAAGCAAATCACAGGAAGCCTGCAGCTTATCGACGAACTCTCCAGAGACTTGCGCACGATGTCCCATCTGCTGCACCCGCCGCTGCTCGATGAAGCCGGTCTGCATTCGGCCGTGCGCTGGTATGTGGAAGGTTTTGCCGAGCGCAGCAAAATCGACGTGGATCTCCAACTGGACCCCGAGGTCGGACGGCTGCCCGCTGAACTCGAGACTGCAATTTTCCGCATCGTGCAGGAATGCCTCACGAATATCCATCGTCATTCCGGCAGTCACTCAGCAAGCATTGTTGTCACCCGCGACTCGCAAAATGTTTCTGTCGAGATTCGTGACCAGGGCCAGGGTATGCCGATGCCGATTCGAGCCGGCATAGGCATTCGCGGCATGGGGGAACGAGTGCGACAGTTGGGAGGACAGCTGGAGATTGCATCCGGAAGCTTTGGCACGCGGGTCGCCGCGATCTTCCCTGCTAACCTTGTTTCGACCGAACTCTCAACGGAAGTTGCAGGCATGGCTTTCTGACAATCCACCTGAGCGATTCTGTTAATTAAATTTCGCTCTGCGACCACACCCTTGAGACAAACACCCACTTCTCGCGCCTGGAAATCATCGCTTCAGCAGCAAGCACGCGGTTTGAATTTTGCACCCTCCATACGGCGATGACCGTACCCCGGCAAGTTATCGACTGTAGCGGCCCCCAAGGTATTGAGCCTATTTCTCCAGCTCTCCAGCGTGCACTCGACCCACTTTACAGCTTGAACTGGATGGAACTTGAACAACCGGAAAGTTAGGGTTGACCTCGCAGGGAAATTCAAAAATTAAGTTGCTCGCTTCGAGCACGAAAGAGGTCCCGCTTTATGAAAAGAATCGACTTTAGATTTACGAAACGTCTCCTGGTGCTGGGGACTGGTCTCTTGCTCGTTGCGAGCATGGCCTGGTCTGCCGACGATAAGGACCAATCGGACATCGACAAACGTCTCGATGCATCCGCCAAGGTTCTCAACGAAATCATGGCCACTCCCGACAAAGCCATTCCTGACAAGGTAATGAGCGATGCGAAGTGCATAGCGGTGATCCCCTCGATGGTGAAAATCGCTGTCGGGTTCGGCGGCAGTCACGGCAAAGGTGTGGCTACGTGCCGGACGGAAAACGGCCACTGGAGCGCTCCCGCGCCGATCACCATTACAGGTGGGAGCTGGGGATTACAGCTCGGCGGCCAGGCAGTTGATTTGGTGCTGGTTGTAACGAATGAGGACGGAATGCAGCATCTGTTGTCGAGCAAGTTCAAGCTCGGTGCGGATGCTTCAGCGGCCGCGGGCCCAGTCGGACGTGACGCTGCCGCCGACACAGACTGGAAACTGAGAGCGGAGGTGCTGACCTACTCTCGTGCCCGTGGTCTTTTTGCCGGAATTGATTTGAACGGTTCCGCAATCACGCAGGACAAAGATGAAACTCGAATTCTCTACGGTCGCTTTGTTCCGTTCTCTGAACTTTTGAGCGGAAAAGTGCTTCCTAAAGAGGCCAGCGAACCATTTCTATCCGCGGTGAGGAGATATTCGGGCCAAGCGAACGAGCATGGTGAATTGAATACGCCGGGGAATACGGAAGCTGGCAGTCGTTGAGATGTGAGGTCTGACTGCTTTTGACGGAGGCCCGGCCTTCTAAGGACCGGGCCCAAGGTCAATCGAGAAGACAAACGATGGAAACGATGGATAGGAGGGTTTAAATGTTAACGATTCTAGTGATTGTTCTTGTGCTGATGTTACTCGGAGCACTGCCGGCCTGGCCCTATAGCAGATCGTGGGGCTATTACCCTAGCGGCGGACTCGGTCTGGTGGTTGTGGTCTTACTTGTTCTGCTGCTGGCCGGACGGCTGTGAAATCTGGAAACTTGATTTGTAAAAGTTATCCAGCGCGTTTGACGTGAAACCCACCAGTCTGATCTGGTGGGTTTCTCTTTTACTGCATCCTACGCGGCGGGGTACTTTCTAACCTTCCCAAGCACGAATTTCGTCCACAGAAGTCTCGCCACGCCTCCACAAACAAGCCAATACCCCCACAATCAGCGCCCTTAGGTTGTACAGCAAGTCTGCCAGTCAATTACAGGAGCATCCTGATGGGCGGTGGACCGCGCTGCCGCTAATCTCTTTTTGAAGGTGAACGCTCCCGGAATCATAGAGAGCAACAACACTCTAGCTCGATAGAAGGAGACCACAGTGGCGACTTGCGTGATTTCCGCGACAGCAACAAACGAGATTCCCGCCAAACAAGAAACCCAACGGGACGAATCCGAACGCAGCCTGATTCAGCGCGCACAACGTGGTGACGAACAGGCCTTTGCCACGCTTTTCCAGCTTCATAAGAAGCGCGTGTATTCCGTGTGCCTGCTGATGACAAAAAATGTGGCGGAAGCGGAAGACCTCACGCAAGAAGCTTTCTTGCAGGTATTTCGCAGCATCGGCTCGTTTCGATGCGACTCCGCCTTTTCTACTTGGCTGTACCGGATTGCGGTCAACACGGTGCTGATGAAGTTGCGCCGCCGCAAAACCCCGCCGGTATCTCTGGACGAGCCCGTATCGTCGGAGTCGCCTTCTCTGCGTCGCGACATCGGAAGACCGGATCTGCGACTCTCCGGCGCGATCGACCGAATCGCTTTGCGTCGCGCCATGCAGGAACTGCCCGAGGGGTGCCGGAAGATCTTCGCTCTTCACGAAGTTGAGGGTTATCAGCATCATGAAATTGCGAAAATGCTGGACTGTTCAGTCGGAAATTCGAAATCGCAGCTGCACAAAGCGAAGATGAAAATGCGCGACTTATTATTCCCGAAGCGGCGAATTTTCCGGCGAACTGCAATTGATCCAGCAGCCGAAATCTCGTCTCCCGAAAAAAACACGACTCGGCCTCAACTATTCGCATATGCCGGCGTAAACAAGTAGTGATTGCAGGAAGTGACAAGGGAATTTGGTGACTCTGCCTTACCCGCGGGATACTCAGGCGTTTACGGTATTGCGACTAAGCGAATGCAACTCTATGGTTGAAAAAGATATTGCAGAGAAAAACAGGGTTATCAAAGAGGAATCCATGCCAGGGAAAAAACATGTGCGCGGTGTAAGCGCGAAGGAGCAACGGGAATACGAACATATCAAAGAAAGTGCGGAACGGTCGGGACGCTACGGTGACCGGGCCAAGGAAGTGGCTGCGCGCACTGTGCTCAAGAAGCACAAAGCGGCGGGTCACAGTAAAGGACATTGAACGGTGAACGGTTTTTCGCTTCGTGCGCGGGCCAAGTAGATATGGTCCGCAGGGAAGTTTTCCTGGGCCCGAGGAGTGAGGAAGGTGCCGCTTGGTTCGAATTCTTGTTGTAGACGACAACCCGGCGGTCCGGCACTATCTGCGGGCTCTCCTCGAACAGCAAAGCACGTGGCAAGTCTGCGACGAAGCCCGTACCGGAAGAGAAGCGCTTCAACGGGTAGAAAAGAATCCCCCTGACATGATCCTGCTCGATTTCCAGATGCCAGATCTGAACGGGCTCGACGTCGCCCGGCAAATCACAAAACTCTTTCCTGAGATTCCCATCCTTATGGTTACCATTCATCTATCCAAACAACTGGCCGAGGAAGCCCGTAGAGCGGGGATCCGCGGAGCCTGCGCGAAATCCGACGTGGGTTCCATCGTGCAGGCAGTAGACGCCTTGCTGCACGCCGGAACCTATTTTCCAGCGATGAATTCGCCTCACACCTGAAGCTTCCCCGCAAACTCCAGCGCAGCCAAAATACAGGATTCCCTGTATTCGGACCCGAGTGTTACCATGCTACTCTCTTGCATGATTTACCAAGTCAGTTTCGTTTCGGCCTGGTGCGATTAGATACTGCGGCAGGAACGGGCAAGCGCAAAAATTCAGAGCCGTCCGGAGACGTGTATCGACTCACGTGTACGAGGCTGCCTGAGAGAGCCCAAAACATTATGGCGGTCCGTATTCTGCTGGTGGATGATCATCCCATCGTGAGGCAAGGATTGCGGACTTTATTGGAAGGCCGGTCGGGCTGGGAGGTAGTCGGCGAAGCATCGGATGGTGTCGAGGCCTTGGAGAAGATCGACAACCTGCAACCCGACGTTGTCGTGCTTGATGTCACTATGCCTCGGATGAATGGCCTGGAAGCCTGCCGTTTGATTCAGCGCAACCGGAAGACGTCAAGTCTTGAGGTTCTGTTCGTTACGCAGCACGACTCGCCGCAAATGATGCGCGAGGCGCTGGATGCGGGGGCCAGAGGGTATGTTGTGAAGTCGAATGCCGCCCGCGATCTCTTGGAAGCTGTTGAGGCAGTGAGCCAGCATCGGGTTTTTACAGCGCTGGCACGAAGTCCACAGCCTTCGTGTTAGAAGGAAAGCGCTAGCAGTGCAAATCTAGGCCCTACCCAGGAGGAATATCTGTCATGAAACTCCGTATCTTGCTGGCCGACGATCACGAAATCGTACGTCGAGGGCTGTGTGCTTTGCTCCAGAAGCATGAGGGCTGGGAAGTATGCGGGGAGGCCTCCGATGGACGCGAAGCCATTGAAATGGCTAAGCAGCTGAAGCCCGATGTCGTCATCGTGGATATCGGCATGCCATACCTCAACGGCTTGGATACGACGCGCCAACTGCTACAGCATGATCCGCACTTCAAGGTCATAGTTTTGACAATTACGGATTCCGATCAAGTCATTCGCGAAGCGCTCGATGCCGGCGCTCGCGGTTTTGTGCTCAAGTCTGACGCCGCGCGCGACTTAGTGTCCGCGGTTGAAGCCTTGCAGAGCAAGCGTATGTTCTTCACCCCGCGAGTGAACGATCTGGTTTTGGCGGGCTTTTTGGACAAGGGACACGCCATATCCAGGAATGAACCTCCGAGTTTGCCAACATTGACTGCACGGGAACGCGAAGTCACCCAGCTTCTCGCGGAGGGAAAGAGTTCCAAGGAAGTGGCCTCGCTTCTGAACTTGAGCACCAAGACCGTGGAAACTCATCGCAGCAACATCATGCGGAAACTCAGCCTTCACTCCATCCGCGACTTGGTGGTATATGCCATCAAGAACAACATCATCCAGATCCAAATGCCACCGCAGATGCAGCATCCGACGGAGACCACGGTGGCCTGAGCCTCCGCTTTGCGCCGCATCTTCAGCGGGTAGATTCGGGTCGATAATATCCACCTCAGTCGACAGCCTCGAGCCAAACCAAGAAGGGGCTGTGCGCATAGGAAATTTGCTCCGCGCGGTTCTTGGATGCCATGTTTGTGCCCCACGGCAGCTCTGTCAGCACGAATGCACCGCGCGTCTACAGCAAAGACCTGAGTACGCTCTCCGGCTAGATAGACAATCCGCATTGTAATTTTCAATGCCCGGCGCCAAAGGCTCCTTGCACAGCTTTCGTACAACCCGCGAGGGTTGTGACTGCACCTATTCTCAGACACGGAGTTATGTCCGGCGAGAACTCGCATCGGATCCTCAGTGTCCTTTCTGGAGCGTGGGGCTTGAGCGTGCTTCGAATCCTTATCGCCGACGATCATGAGATAGCGAGAAGGGGCATTCGCGTCCTGCTGGAAGATCAAGTGGGATGGGAAGTCTGTGGCGAGGCCAAAGACGGCCGCGAAGCTGTCGAATATGCCAGCAGATTGAAACCAGATGTGCTCTTGCTGGATGTCGGGATGCCGAACCTGAATGGACTGGATGCAGCCCGGCAGATCCTTTCAATTATGCCCGACGCTCTGATTCTGATCCTGACTGTACACGATTCCGAGCAGGTAGTGCGGGAAGTGCTGGCTGCCGGAGCACGCGGCTTCCTGCTGAAGTCCGATGCTGGCCGGGACCTTGTGGCGGCTGTAGAGGCGCTGCAACAGCGGCGAACATATTTCACTCCGAAAGTGGCGCAGATGATGCTCGATGGCTATCTGCGTCCGCAGGAGCGCGACACTTCGGAAAAGTGCGTGCTAACACCGCGGGAAAGAGAAGTCATTCAGCTCGTGGCCGAAGGAAAGACCACCAAAGAAGTTGCCATGGCCCTTAACCTCAGCGTGAAGACGGCGGAAACTCACCGTACGAACCTCATGCGTAAACTCAACCTGCACTCGGTCGCAGACCTCACGCTCTATGCTGTGCGGAACGGGATCGTTCAACTCTATTGAGAAATACCACCTTCTTTTACGTCTGAACCCTTCGCATATAAAGCCTCATCGCGCGCTCGGTAGGGACTTTACTGGATACCCGGCCCAACGGCGCCCGGATACACTTCATTGCAGGTTGCGGTTGACGGAATACGCAGAAAGGAGCGCCAATGCTCTGGACTATAGCCGTGCTGCTTTTGATTCTTTGGCTGTTGGGTATGATTAGCTCGTACACCCTGGGTGGGTTTATTCACATTCTTCTGATCCTGGCCGTGGTTGCAGTCTTGATTCGCCTGATCCAGGGCCGAAGCCCGGTACTGTGAATCGAAGGCGAGCTGCGAGGAGTTTCGCCTTTCAGAATGCCTAGCAGAAATCATTACGGAGAATAGTCATGAAGAGAGGGGACACTGTCTGTTCAGGGGTGATCCCCGTGTCCTTCCTTCTCTAGCAGTATCGCTTAGACCTTCCACAGCAGAGCTAGAGCTTGCGCCGCATCAGCCAAAGCGCGCTTTTCGCAGCCCTCCTGAGAAACCTCCAACATCCTTCGGCGCTGAAAAATGGGAGCGTAGTACTCCGGCTTCTTTCTTGCAGCGAGATCAGCGTGATAAATCTTGCACACGGCTGTGTCGAACACACGTCGCAGATCTTCGGCAGCAGGGGGGCGACGGATTTGAATTTGAGGAACTGCAGTCTTGTATGCCATGGGGAGAGCGCTCACCTTTCTCAACTCTCTGCACATTAAAATTATCTTCCCCGTTCGACAATACTGTGTAGCCCCGGTTAGCTGGCGATTGTTCCTCTATTTTTCTGCGATTGAGAAGTGTATGCCTTCTCAAAACTGGGAGATTTCTCTGACACCCGTGCTCCGCCAGCATCCCCTTTCTTCCCAACATAAAAATGAAGTCCCAGCCACAAGCCGGGACTTCTCAGGCATCAGTGCGTCCTCGCAGCGAACCAAGAACTACGAAGCGCGCCTCTGACGGTCGCGATTCTGGTCATCTGCCTCACCTTCAGTCTGCCCTTGGTCACCCTTCTTTGGCTGGTATTGGCCGGGTTGACCGCTCTGCTGGCCGCCCTGCTGGCTTTGTCCGTGCTGCCCAGACTGACCACCTTGCTGGCCCTGTCCGTATTGATTGCTCTGCTGACCTTTTTTCTCCATATCGTCTGCCATGAAACTTCCTCCTGAGAAGGCGCGGGCGTTCCCTCGCCTTCGAAATTTATCGCCGTTCACAGCTTAGTTGCTGCGAGAGATTGCAAAGGTTGGGTGGGATTCCGCGACCATCGGTTGGATGCAGCGAAGTTCACGTCGCAAATGAGTGCGCGATAAGGCGCTAGTCTCCCTCGGAGAGAGCATTTGTATAAGATAGAAAGCAGCTCCTCTTGCCGTGAACACCCTTGGAGCGAGAAAGCCGTCGGCGAAGGGTCCGTTGTCGCGACAGAGGAACTGATGATTTCTACCATCCGCTATGTGGTACTTGCCGCCGCCGCCATTCCATGTGCTTACTACGTGATTGCGCTGTTCAGTTCGTGGCAATTCTTTCGCCGCAGCGCACCTCTAAGCACGGCTAGTCAGACCTTCACTCCGCCAGTGAGTAATCTAAAACCCATTCGCGGGCTTGACCCTGACGCGTACGAAAACTTCGCCAGCTTCTGCCGGCAAGACTATCCGGAATATGAGCTGCTTTTCTGTGTCGGCGACGAGGACGACCCGTCTGTTCCCATCCTGCAGAAACTAGCGCGTGATTTCCCGGAACGTCGCATCCGGGTCCTGGTCGGCTCGGGCGGAGCAGGATCCAACGATAAAGTGGTCAAATTGGCCCGCCTTGCTGGTGAAGCTCAACACGATGTCGTAGTAATTAGCGATAGCGACGTTCGGGTGCGGCCCGACTACTTGAGAAGTGTGGTTGCTCCTTTGGTCGACCCCAAAGTGGGCGCAGTGACCTGTTTTTACGTACCAATCGAAGACAAGACCTTCGCCGACAATCTCCAGACGATCGGTATGTTTTCAGACTTCTACTGCGGCATCCTGGTGGCGCGTCAGCTCGACGGCGTGAAGTTTGCGTTAGGGCCCACAATCGCCACTACGCGCTCGCGCCTGGCCGGTTTCGGTGGCTATGAGGCGATTGACAACCGTCCTGCCGATGATCTGCTAGTGGGCCGCCTTATCGCTGAGCAGGGCTATGAGGTTAAACTTCTTCCCTACACTATTTTGACGGTCGCCGATTATGGGTCCATGCGCGATCTTCTTCACAAGCGGCTGCGTTGGATCGTAGTGATGCGCCACTTGCGGCCATGGGGACACTTCGGACTGCTTCTGACTCAGGGGTTACCCTGGTCTTTGACAGCAATTGCGATCCATCCCTCGGCATCGGTTGTGTTCGGGTATCTCGGCGCGTACCTTTTTCTGCGATTCGCAATGACCTGGCTGGTTGGGATTCGAGGCCTAAAGCAACACGTGCTGTGGAAAAAGTTGGCGCTGATCCCAGTGTGGGACGCCTTGGCTTTCGGCATTTGGCTGACTAGTTTTTCACGCAACAGTATCCGATGGCGGAATGCCGAATACGACATTCGCGATGGCCTGCTGGTTCCGGTGAAACCAACCAATCCTGAACCAGCAGGCTGAACCTCCGCCTGGCGTTAACTTCGCTCCTTGCGGTTCACCCGCTGCGCACCATCTTGGCAGAGCGACGATTTGCATCGTCTAGCTCGGCAGATCTTCGCACGATCTCAAGAAAAGCTGCGTTTTGAGGCGTGGCTTCTTGATTCGTTTGCGCTCGGCGTTCATTACTGGACTGCCGCCAGTTGATTCGCGGCAGCATCACGGAGGCATCGATCCGATCCCGATATTTCAACGCGACGTTCATCAGCGAGTCCAAGAGCGAGTCAGAAAGTAAATGCGGTTCCAGCCCGAGCTCAATCAGCTTCGAATGTTTAGCGTTGTAATAGTGCTCTTCCGCTTCGACTCGCGGATCGGAAAGGTGCTCGACTTCAACCGTCAGCCCCAGTTTTCGCCCCGCGATCTGGACCATTCGCGCCAGATCCAAAACTGAAAACTGTTCTGTAAACTGATTGAAGACCCGGCATTCACCTCGAGCAGCCGGATTCAGACACGCAATCTCGACGCACCGCACCGTGTCGCGAATATCCAGAAAACCGCGGGTTTGGCCTCCCTTGCCATACACGGTAAGTGGGTGTCCAATCGCCGCCTGCGCGCAGAAGCGATTGAGAACGGTGCCGAAGACTTCATCGTAGTCGAAGCGATTGACAAGCGCTTCGTCCAGGGCCACTTCGTCGGTTACGGTTCCGTACACAACGCCCTGGTTGAGGTCAGTGGCGCGCAGTCCCCATGCCTTACAGGCGAACATAATATTGTGACTGTCATGTACCTTTGAAAGATGGTAAAAGGAGCCGGGCTGCTTGGGATACGGCACTGTGTCTTTCCGCCCGTTGTGCTCGATGGTGATGTAGCCTTCTTCAATATCGATATTGGGCGTGCCATATTCACCCATGGTGCCGAGCTTGATAAGGTGGCAATCGGGCTGAAGCTCACGCAGCGCGAATAGCAGATTGAGCGTACCCACAACATTGTTTACCTGAGTGAAAACCGCGTGCTTGCGGTCAATCATGGAGTAGGGAGCTGCGCGTTGTTCAGCGAAGTGGACTACTGCTTCTGGTTCGAAATCCTTGACGAATGACGAGAGGAAGTCGTACTCCGTTACATCGCCGACGAAGAGCTCGATGGTACTCCCTGTAAGCCTCTGCCAAGTCCTCAGGCGATCCGCCAACGGACGGATGGGCGTCAGGGTTTGAACACCAAGTTCGTGGTCCCATTGCCGGCGTGCAAAATTGTCGGCAATCGCAACGAAATGTCCCTTCATTGACAAATATAGGGCAGTTGCCCAACCACAGTAACCGTCGCCTCCCAGTATTGCGACTCTCATTTCGCCTCCTGCTGTATGTTTTCTTGAAGATGATTACCGAAATCCGTTGTCCCCTACGGAACTGAGCTGCGCTTGTAAAGCAACAGAACAGTCTCCTTTATGGCGCACTTCTTGCAACTGGCAAAAGTAACAGGCAATTTCAAAAACTAACGGCTGCCTGGGGCCCGGCCCCAGAAATAGCAACCGGACGATTGGTTAAAACGACCTTGCCGCCGCTCGCCGCAACCAGGTTCAGGCGCCCAGCGCCGACTAATGATTCTAACTGAGGAACCACGTTCTCCTTCGCCACGATGTAGGAACGCTCCGGCTTAAGCCAGAGACTCTTGAACTTCGAATCGTCAATAAACACATCAGGCGCGCCTGGAGCGTAAGCTCCGTATTCCAGATTGTAGAAGCGGCCATTGCGAAGGAGTGCGGTACGGTTCAAGTAGAAAAAGATGGAAGAAAACGTGTAATAGTGGTGATCCACAACCAGCGTCCCTTCCGGCGACTTCAGGATCGCCTCAGCCAGCGGCCGTGAAGACATATAGGGATCGAAAACCGCCATGGCAAGGCGAGCGGCATGAAAAAACAATACCATCATTAGCGCGGCGGCCAGAAACGCCCGTTGGCTGGTCCATCGCCAGGTTGCCAGCGCACCAAGGCAGAAGGCAACAGCAGCCACCAGAAGAGGCAAGCGAAGATAGGCGAAGGAAGCTAGCGTGAGATCCTGCATATGGCCCAATGAGAGCTTATAAGCACCGGGATGTTGGCTCAGTGCCTGCGAGATGTCTCCCGGCGCGGACATATTCCGGGTCAGAAAAAATAAACTTAACGTTATCACCCCAGCACAAGCTGCGATCATAGAGAGCAGGCGTGTGCCGCGCCGGATCCAGTCGCCTCCCGCCGCCATCGCCGAACCTAAGAGAAGCGCAAGTGCTGGATAGCAGGGCATTGAATAATATTCCTGGGTGGTCGAGAAGGTAAAGAATATCAGGACAAAGGCCGCCAAACAAAGCGCGAGAAGCCGCGTTCGGCCGGCGCGGTCGGTCGGCTTGAAGGAGAGCTTTGCAATGGCTGGAAAATACACACTCCAGGGAAACAGCCACACCAGGTGGAATAACCAGAAGTAGAGGCGCGGTACGGTGTTATAGTCCCGCGGATAGCGCAGATTCAGAAAGCGGAGTAATTGTTCATTAATGAAGAAGAACCAAAAGAAACCATGATATTGGCCTGGCCCACTGTGCAGCATGAAAGCGAAGTAAGGAGGGTTGCGCAATGTCGCCAGAATGTGCCACGGAGCTGCAATGATAAGGACGATCAGTAATCCGCTGATGGGACGCAATTGCCGCCATGTCCTGGCTGAAAGCAACTGCTTAGTGGCCCAAAGATAAATCAGACCAGCAGCCAGCGGAAATAGAACTCCGATCAAACTCTTTAGCAACAGACCCAGGCCCAGGCTCGCGGCTAACACAAAAGCCCAAAACCGCGGGTGAGGCTCGTCTTCTTCCAGGGCGCGAAGGAACGCCCACACGCTCAGGGCAACCGTGAAGGTCAGCATGACATCAGGGATTAAAACCCGGGTAAACAAAAACAGCCCAATGCATGTGGCCATACAGAGACCTGCGTAGAATCCCGCTCGCTTGCCGAATGCCCATGTGCCAAAGGCGGCTGTCAAGCAGCAGAGGGCAATCGCCGACAAGGCGATCGGAATACGCGCGACCCAGTCGTGCGCACCGAGAATCATGTACGCAACCGCTATAGCCCAGTACACCAAGGGAGCCTTCTCCAGATACACCACGCCATCCAGTCGCGCTGTTACCCAGTCGCCAGAGGTGAGCATATTACGGGCAATCTGTGCCTGCACGGCATCCACGTCATCCATCAGAGAGGGAGGAGAAACAATGCAACCCAGGTAGATGGCCCCCGCGACCAGCAGAACGACTAGACCTAGGTACCCGTTTTTTGCAGCATCCAAGCGCTCGTCTCCCGGGAAGTCATTGCCTGAATCCCCCATTTTTTCATCCACAAGAAAAGCACCATGAGGCCCCATAGGTGATATCCAACATTGACTCGTCTCTCCAGGTGATTCTGGATGTAAGACTCGATCACGTCGCGCCGAAAAAGCCCGGAGGGATCAGTCGCACCGTCCATCAAGACCTCTTGCATTAGCGTTTTCAGACAGCCGCGAAGCCAATCATGCACTGGGATGTCAAATCCGATCTTCTTCCGTTGAAGAACAGAAGCTGGAAGCTTATCGCGCATCAGTTCCTTCAGAAGGACCTTTTGCCGGGAACCGCGAATCTTCAAAGATGCGGGCAGGGAGGCAGCGAATTCAACGATCCGATGATCGAGGAAAGGCGGCCGGACTTCCAGCGAATGCGCCATGCTCATGCGATCTGTCTTGGTGAGAATGTCATCGGGAAGAAAATACCTCTGATCGAACCACAAGTACGGCGCGAGATCGTCGGCTGTAGCTATAGTTTGATCACGCAGTTCGCCCAGAATGCATTCGAGAGCGGGCGGGAGTTTCGCGCCCAGCAGAGCCGCCTTTTGGGATTCGGAGAAAGTTCCGTTCCAGTAGACATGCGCGCGACCGGGACCCATCAGGCAGCCCTCTAGAAATCGCTTCAGTTGATATTCGAAACTGATCTTCTCGTCAGAAACCGGCCACAGTTTTAACGCGCTGAATGCCAATTGGAGGGATTTTTTTGGCAATCGACGGGCGAGCCCAGCAAGGCGGTTGGCGCGATGCGTGAGATAGCCGCCAAACAGTTCATCGGCCCCCTCGCCGCTCAGGCTAACAGTAGTCCTGGTCTTACTCAGCTTGGAAAGATACCAGACTGGAAGTGCTCCCGCATCCGCGGACGGTTCATCCGAGTAATACACGAACTGCTCGATCGCGTCCCGCAGATCGACGTCCGGATTCAGATCCAATTCTTCGTGGTCAGTCTGATATCGGTGCACTACCTCGCGAATATATGCGGTTTCGTCGAAACTCCGCCCCTGGAATGAGATCGAGAACGTTTTGAGCTGCGCACCGGATTCGGCCGCGTAGTGCAGAATTGTTGAGGAGTCGATGCCTCCGCTAAGCCACATGCCGAGCGGCACGTCCGAGACCAGATGCTCACGGACGGACTGCCGCAGAAGAGCGTCCAATTCCTCCCGGGCAGATTCTACTGTCCAATTCCGAACGCCCCCCGTCGGCAATGACCAGTAGGAGTCGGAGGAAACCTCACCGTCCCGCCACTCCAGCCATTGCCCTGGAGGAAGCTTTTCGATGCCTTCGACCAGCGTCCAGGGACCAGGCACATAGTTCAACGACAGATAGCAATCGAGGCCGTCCAAGCTCAGCCGCCGCTCAATTTCCGGGTGGATCAGAATCGCCTTTAATTCAGAGCCGAAGAAGAGGTCTTCTCCGCGCCTCGAAAAATAAAGTGGCTTTATCCCCATACGATCGCGTGCCAGGACGAGCCGTTTGTCGGATTTTGTCCAGAGCGCGATCGCGAACATGCCACGCAAACGTTCGAAACAACCTGTATCCCATTGCAGAAATGCTCTGAGAATGGTTTCCGTATCGCAGTGTGAGTAAAAGTGATGGCCAAGATGCTTCAGTTCGCATCGCAGTTCCTGGTGATTGTAAATTTCGCCGTTGAACACGACAGCTACGTCGCCGTCTTCCGACAGAATGGGTTGGTCACCGCCGTCGAGGTCGATGATCCTGAGCCGAGTCGCGCCCATGGAGCAGAGGCTCGACTGAAACACACCTTGCTGGTCCGGTCCGCGGTGAGTCAGTGTGGCCGCGGCGTGCCGAATTCGACCGGGATCAGGCACCCAGGTTTTGTGGGTAAAACCAACGATTCCACACAAGTGCGCGCACCTCTATCGCTTCCTTGAAATCTGTTTTGCGACTTTACCGCAAATGGGCCCGGTGAAGACTTGAGACTCCGCGCAACCATCATGGAACGGGGTGTGCAAAGTTGTCGAAAACGGTGAAGAATGATTAACGACAATTTGAGGCCGCCCGCTGAACGGAAGGCGCTGGAGACAACAGTCAACAGTTTCCTCCGTGCCGCGCTTCTGCAACTATCAAGAATAGCAGTTTATTTCAGAAAACGAGTCGTGTTGAGGTCGGTAAGCCTTTCCTTTCAACTCAGCGCCCGCCGATAACCACTACGGCGACGCCGATGCCAACCAGAAGCACACCTACCCACCTCCTGGGCGTAACCTGCTCGCCGAGAAACCATTTCCCTCCCAAAGCGCCGGCAGCGTAGCTCAACGCGGTGACGGGAACGACCAAACTGACGTTTTCCCTCGATAGCACCACGAGCAGAGAGAAAAATGCGATTCCCATAAGAGACAGACCGAGCCACATCCATGAAACTCGCAACGCGCGAGCGATCACGCCTAGCACCGCAGCTGGGCGAAAATCTTTCACCTCGCCTACAGCCTTCATGGCGCGCGTCACGCACAGCTCACCTCCGGTCCCGGCACCAATAATAAGAAGATAGAAGATAATCTCGCGCATTTAACGGGGCTCCGTGGTACGCGGGGGCGTGTGTCCAACCACCAGCACGCCCACGCAAATTAGTAGCACTCCCGCCCAACGCGTCGGCGTGACCACTTCCCGCAGCATGAAGTGAGCCAACAGGGCAACCACGCCGTAGGCTACCGACGAGGCTGGTTGGACGTAGCTGTAATCCGCCCACGAGAGCACCAGCATGTAAGCCACAAAAAAGGTAATGAGAGACCCGATTCCGAGCCAAATTGTTCCTGACGTTAGAACACGCAAAAGCAGGTCAAGCGCCCCCGCCGGTGTCCCTATGCTCACCGCGCCGATCCGCTTCATCCCCTTGCCGAGCAGCACATTTCCCAAGGGGCCAAATATCACCATCAAGAAGATCAACAGATACGTTTTAAAGTGCAGACTCAAAGATGACTTCATGCGTTATACCGACCTTCCGCCTGGTTAAATATAAAGCCACTGGACTTGTGCGGGCCAATTGGTTGACCGGAGGAATACGGCTTCTCTCGGGGGGAAATCTGGCCACAAAGCAGCGATCACAGGCGGGTTCATTCGTGCCGCAGACTCTCGACCGGATCGAGCTTCGCGGCGCGGGCAGCGGGCAGCGTTCCGAACAGAACGCCCACTACCGCCGAGGCGAAGATGGCCACGATCACCGAGAGTCCAGAGATGGGAATGCGGTACTCAGTGAGGAAGCGCACGGAGAGCGGCAGAGCCATTCCAATCAAGATTCCGCCTAAGCCCCCGATTAGAGAGATCAAAATTGCCTCCGAGAGAAACTGAAACCGAATCTCGGCATTCGTCGCGCCAACTGCTTTGCGAATTCCAATTTCGTGAATTCGCGACGTGACCGTCGCTAACATGATGTTCATTATACCGATACCGCCTACCATCAAAGTCACCGTGGCAATGAGAAGCACAACCAACGTCAAGGCATTCGCAGTGCGCTCAGCCACCCTCACCAACGAGGTGAGATTTTGTACGACATAATTAGATCCTGGCCGATGGCGGGACTGAATCACTTTGTGGATCTCCTCCGTCGCCGGACCCACCATAGAAGGATCCGCCGCGGAGAAGTAGAGCTGCCGAACATATGGCGTACCGGTAAAATATCGGCTTACGCTATACGGGATCGCCATGGAGTTACCGGTAACTTCTGACTGTCCGAAGGTATCCACTCGTTCCCGGAACGTCCCGATAATGGTGAAGGGCAGCCCGCCGAACTTGACGACCTTGCCCACTGCGTTCTCCACGGATCCATAGAGTTCTTCCGCAAGCTTCTGCTGGATCACGGCAACTTTGTTGCGTGCCTGCTCGTCTTCCGAGTCGAAAAATCTTCCCGAGACAACCACCAGATTGCGCACTGAGCTGTATCCCGGAAGGACTCCAAGTACGTGCAGATCGCGCTCCTTGCCAGTATTCGTTGGGATGCGGTCATCTAGCGGCACCACAGGAGAAGCGGCAACGATTCCAGACACTCGTTGCAGCACGGCATTCATATCATCAATCGTCAGGAGGTCAGGCGCTGTGCTTTCCCGCCCTACACCATAGTATTCAGCCTCCATCATGTTCACGCCGATCGATTGAATCTGGTTCAACACGTATTGCTTACCTGTCATACCAATGGTGACCACCAGGATGAGGGAAGCGGTCCCAATGACCATGCCCGAGGCCGTCAGAGAAAACTGCACCTTGTTGCCGCAAAATGTGGAGTAGGCAAAACTAAAGACTTCCCCAAGAACCACCTGGGGCTTCCAGTTCGCGCGTGGTGTAGTAGTCGCCATAACCGCATCGGATGGTAAACGGTATGGAATTTGAGGCGCAACTGTCAATAAGTGATACTTGGCGTACATTCGATGCGGTCGGTTCTTGCGCTTCGTTGCTGACTCTACTCGCTGCAGCACTGGGACTAGCCGCGACGAACCTTTACTTCCCCGCCATCCAGGGTCTTTCGCGGCCGGCACTCAGTAGGCAATGATCCACTTCAAAGATCGTCACGCCCGGGCACCCGCAGGACCGTCCGAGCCAGCGCTACTCGATGAGTCCTTGAATCGCCGGCAAAATTGATAGAAAGCCCATCCGCTGCAGCGAAAGAGGCCGATCACGGAATTAAAGAGAAGTGTCGAAACCATGCCTCGCGGTCTGAGACGGTTATAAACCAGATTCATCGTCCATGCCGGGCTCGTGTAGACCGTTCCTGCCTGCCTTAGCCCAATGCGATTTCTCACGCTGGGCTCGTAAACGATTCTCTCGATTCCGCTGTTAAAGAATTTCGCTAGTTCTAGGATTCGGCTGCTGTACAAAGCTCTGGACACGGCAGGCAGTTCGCCTTGCTTCCGAAATTTCAGGATCAGCGATGCCGCTTCCGCCGCATGCCTTAGCGCAGCTGTAACTCCATTGGCCGTGATGGGATCGACCATCGACGCGGCTTCGCCGGCGATCAGCCAGTTTGGCCCGGCCGTTCCTTCGTGCGCCCGGCAACGAAAGGAGGTTACATTCAGCGAACCGATCGGTCCGGCAGTCAACATTGGCTCAAAGTGCGGATGCTTCTTCAATTGGTCCTGGAAAATCTCATCAAGAGAAAGTCCCTGCTCGCGCTTCACTTTGATTGCAGCGCCGGCGACCACATATCCCACACTAACAGTGTCGGGGTTAATCGGAATCTCCCATACCCAGTCCAGGTATTCCGACGGGCCTGGATCCATGTACAGCGTGGTTCCTTCCACCGCTTGCCTGACCGTGAAGTACGTCCACAGCGCGACCTTTGGCGGCCCAAACTCGACTGCGCGCAGCTCAAATTCGCGAGTCAGAACGGGCGCTGCGAATCCTGATGAATCGATGAACCACTTGGCAGCGAAGGTCGAGCCTCCGGCAGTTTTGACGGAAAGAATCCTGTTTCCCTCCCGTTCCACACCAGTGACCCTGTCGCGAACCAATTTGATGCCCTGCGCTGCGGCCAAATTCGACAATTCTTCGTCCAGCCGCTGTCGATCTACGTGCAGAGTCCGCAGTTCGACTCGGAAAGGCGCACGGGCCAGCCAGGCAGACGGAATGTACTGCTCAGAGCAGCCGTCGCGGAGCTGCAACGTTACGTGGCGCTTCCAGGTCGCGATGCGCCCGCTCACCAACTGCTCCATCGGCAACCCCAGCGCTTTGAGCAGGTCGGGCGCGGACCAGTCCAGCGATTCTCCGACTGCCTGCCGGGCGGCATCCGCCGGTTCAATGCAAGTGACGCTTAGTCCGGCCCGCGCCAGATGAAGCGACGCTGCCTTCCCGGCCAGACCTCCGCCGATAACAATTACATCGCAAGCGTTGATGGGGACTTGAGGGGCCATCCGTTCAATCCTGAGCAGCTAGTTGGAATAATGTCGCAGGAATTGACTCGCGCTGGTCGCTGGATTCCGGCCGCGTCTGGCCGCCCTACACCGCAGTCTCTAGCCGCCGTCTTCGGTCGAGCGCTGTAAGAATCCGGTGAACCTGCCACAGGTGACGGCGTTGGTGTGCGGCCAGCATGCGGAAAGCCCCGTAAGCGTTGTAGGTTATATGCGCGCACACCGGACACGGGACGTTCACCTTGTCAATGGCGAGCCCGGTCGCTGAGCATACGGTTTCCAAGAGCCTCGATTGTGACTGTTCAAAAACCGACCACGCGGCCTCAAAATCCGTCTCCTGGGGCGACAGTTGAGGGATGACTTTGTATCGGAGACGATAAGGCGGTTCCAGATTGCGAATCAACAGCGATGCGATTGTTCCGGTCCGGAGTGGGCGCTTCGTGGTGAGCTTGGGAGCGGTCGCAACCGCTCTCGATATGGCCGGGAGAAACGAGCCCGTCGTCCGTGCAAGATGGTCCAGGCACTCCGCGGTGGACCAGGATTCCGGTTCCGACCTCCTCGTGAGTTCGTATGCCGAGCGGCCGAACACGAGCTTCTTGGCTTCACCAGTCGCACACTGAAACTGTTCGAGCAGGCTGGCAACCTGGAAAAAGGACTCGCCGGATTCAGAATCGGCGATTACGGGATGCCGTGGTTTCAACGACGGGGGAATGTTTTCAGACAATCCCTCTAGCAGTCTCATGGTCCCGGCTCCCGCCGATTGCCTGGCCTATCCGAAACCCCTAAGAGTTGCCGCCTCGCAGCACTTCGGGGCTTCCAGGATTCGCCTCGACGGTAACCGCGAACAACTTAGGAAACAATAATGTAAAACTACTATTGAACCTCCCTCTCTAGGCGTGGGATTATGTTGTCCGCTTTAGCAAGTCCCACAAACGGGGTGGGGTTCCTATGACCGCCAGTCGCACTATGCCGAATCTTGCCGCGGCCTCGACCGAGGGTGAGAGCTTTCTCCAAAGACTCAATTCTCAATGGCACGAACGCGCGCTTCAGGTATTCATGTTTATCGTGCTCGCTCACTGGGCAGAACACCTCTTTCAGGCCTATCAGATTTATGTGATGGGATGGCCGCGTCCAAAGGCCAACGGCCTGCTTGGTCTGTGGTATCCGTGGCTGATTAAGTCTGAGACTTTGCACTACGGCTACGCCTTGGTGATGCTGATCTGCCTCTGGTTCCTGCGCAAAGGCTTTACCGGAGTTTCATACACTTGGTGGATGGTGGCGTTCTGGATTCAATTCTGGCACCACATCGAGCATTTCCTTCTGATTTACCAGGCGACCACCCACCACTATTTCTGGGGAAGGCCCGTTCCTTGCAGCGTTTTGCAATTGATCTTTCCCCGGGTTGAACTCCACCTGTTCTACAACTCGATCGTGTTCATCCCCATGGTGATCGCGATGTACTATCACGTGTTCCCGCCCGTCGATGAAAAGGAGCGGGCAACGTGCACTTGCGCCTGGCACCGGAATGAATTGCCCAGCACAGCCTGATCCGTCGTTGCCGTGGTTCAGGTTGCTAGGGACCGGTTATGCGGGGCGCTGTCGCCTCGTTTTGATGGTCGTCGCGGTTGCGGTCGGAATTGGTTGTCACGGGCCGCCCAATACCTCTGGCGCCGTAATGGTCGAGTTCCAGATCGAGCCGAAGCCCGTCCACATTGGCCCTGTCGTTGTCTCCCTCGTGCTGACCGATGCAGGTAGCCATCCCGTGACCGGAGCTGAAATCGCGGTGGAAGCCGATATGTCGCACGCTGGCATGAGTCCCGTCCTTGCGCAAGCCAACGAAGTGCAGCCGGGGCGGTATGAGTCCCATCTCTCCCTGGGCATGGCTGGAGATTGGGTCATATTGTTGCACGGCAGGCTGCCCCATGGAGAAAAGCTGGAACGGCAATTCGATGTAAGAGATGTCCGGCCCAACTAGGTGAGTAGTGAATCAAGCATCCATCCAGGAGAATCTCGTCTCGCCGCCTTTTGATCTGATGCAGGTTCCGGTACTGGGCCCTCTGTTCCGTTGGCGCTACGCCCGCCCTTTTCTTCAAGCTCCTCTGCTAGTGGTTAGCGTGGCTATGATCCTGCACGGATTGTTCGGCCCGTCTCTGGCGCCGAAGAACCTGGCGACCACGCTGAGCTGGCTGCATTTTCGCGGCATTCTCGTGCTGGTCCTGTTGTGCGCCGGAAATTTCTTCTGTCTAGCCTGTCCGTTCATGCTCGTGCGTCAGGTGGCGCGCCGCTTCTCTCGGCCCAGGTTCACATGGCCGAGGGCGCTGCGAAACAAATGGGTTTCGGTTGCGTTGTTCGTTCTCATCCTGTTTACTTACGAGCTGTTCGACCTCTGGTCTTCGCCGCGGTGGACCGCGTGGCTCATCATCGGTTACTTCCTGAGCGTGCTCGTGGTGGACGGGTTCTTCAAGCACGCGTCGTTTTGCAAATTTGTTTGCCCGATCGGCCAGTTCAACTTCGTTGCTTCCACTCTTTCTCCATTCGAAGTGAAGGTGCGGGATCAGGACGTCTGCACGCGATGCTTCACCAAAGACTGCATCCGTGGCAGGCACGATCCAACTACCGATCTGGTTGTGATCCGCGGATGCGAACTGGCGTTATTTCAGCCACGCAAAGTCGGCAACATGGACTGCACCTTCTGTCTCGACTGCATCCATGCCTGCCCTCACGACAATGTCGGGATACTGAGCCGCTTGCCGGGGAGTGAACTGCTGGGTGATCCTTTGCGCTCCGGGATCGGCTATTTCTCCCGCCGCAAGGATCTCGCCGCGCTGGCCATCGTCTTTACATTTGGAGCTTTGCTGAATGCTTTCGGCATGGTCAGTCCGGTATATGCGGTCGAAAACTGGCTCGGCAAAATGTTGCACGTGAGCCATGAGACACCAGTCCTCGCGGTGATTTTCGCGGCCTTTCTGATTCTCGAGCCGGTGCTGCTCTTGGGCAGCGCCGCCTGGTTAACGCTTGCTTGGAGTCGCGTACAGCGTGCGTTCGTGCCGCTTGTCGTTCGTTATTCCTATGGCCTCGTTCCGATGGGTTTTGGCATGTGGCTCGCGCACTACGGTTTTCACTTTCTGACCGGAATCTATACCATCATTCCAGTTACGCAGAACGCCTTTGTGAGCCTTGGCTGGCCCGTGTTGGGGGAACCGCGTTGGACGCTGACCGGCTTGCCCGCGAATGCCGTACAAGTGATTGAGATCGGGTTCCTCGTGCTCGGCTTCGCGGGATCGCTGGCTGTGACTCACGGTTTAGCCGAAGAAGATTCCCCGGCCAAGCCCCTGCGAGCATTCATCCCCTGGGCAGTGGTTTGTGCGGTAATGTTTAGTGCGTCACTGTGGCTGATCTTTCAGCCTATGGAAATGCGCGCCACGCTCTTGAGCGGTTAGGAAAACGTTGAACAGTACCTATAAGGAGAGCGGCCCTTCGGTCCACGAAAAGTTTGGTTAGGATAGGGCTTCGACCCCGAATGTTCTTTTAATGCTGAATCGCCCCATCTCGATTGCAGGACTGATCGCCACGGCCGCATTCGTGCTGCTGCTCGCAGCGCCCGCGAGAGCGCACAACGGACCTCCGTTCCCCATTATCGAGAATCGCAGGGTGGCAGGCTGCGTGGTCTCTCTCTGGACTCATCCCGACATCGGCACTGGAACGTTTTTTGTTCTCGTCGACCCGATTCCGGGAGGCAAGGTTCCGGACGACTTGAAGGTGGAAATCGGCATTCAACCGGAGAGTGGCCGCCTCGCCGAAGTGCTCTACCCCGCGGTTCGCGAGGATAGCCGCGGGCAGGTAGAATACAAGGTTTCGGCGCAATTTGATCGGGATGAGTTCTACCGCGTGCGGCTCGTTTTACGCAGCTCGCAAGGGACGGAGGAAGCGCTTTCGCGAGTCGAAGCGACCCCACCCGGATACGGGCGATGGGATCTCTTGCTCTATCTTCTGCCGTTTCTGGCCGTCGCATTCTTGTGGTTTCGTGGTATGTCGCGGCGGCGCCGCTATGACAAGAACAGGAGATTTCAGGCCGCATGATGTCTGCGCGCCGCATCTAACCATGCGCTGGGGTCGATGGACCATTTTTCAAAACGCAATTCTTTTTCTCCTCACGGGAGCGCTGATCGTGCTCTCTCCGGGGTGCCATTCTGCGCCTAAATTCCCCGACAAGAATTCAAAGGCCTATACAGATGTCGTCTCGGCATTTTATGTCGGCCGCTCCGCGTTGCAAGTCGGTGACGACGTGCACGCAGAGAGCAAGTTGTCGGAGGTTACGCGCTTAGTCCCCGGAGAGCCCGCCGGCTGGGCCAACTGGGGCATCCTCGCCCTGCGCCAGAGGAACTATGATGCAGCGGCACAACGATTTCAGCGCGCGCACGATCTTGCTCCGAAGAACGATCAGATTTACAGCCTCATGGGATTGCTTGAGAGCCAGCGTGGCAAGTCGGCCCAGGCGCTGGCCGACTTGCAGCAGGCCGTCGCACTGAATCCGCAGAATTTGCGCGCTCTTTATCAGCTCGCCGAAGAGACCGAGCGGCAGGGAGCAAGTAACAGCGAAGCTGAGTTTCAGCAACTCGTGCAAAAGATCCTTGCGGTGCAGCCAAATAATCTCGCGGCCTTGCTCGAGTTGGGCCGCATCGCCGCGAAACGAGGCGACGCCGCCACTGTGAAATCGGCGGTCGCTCAAATCAGCGCGCAGTCTTCGAGCTGGCCCCCTGAAGTACAGCGCCAGTTGGCCGCAGTCCAGACAGCAGTTTCCGGTGGCGATCTTCGCTCTGCCGCCACGCAGACGACCTTTCTCCGCAACGTCCTGATGCGTGTGCCGGATTATCGTCTCAGCCTCAGGGCTATCAAAGCCGCTCCTGGGGAAGAGGCCGAGCCCTTCACTCGCTTCTTATTGCTCGAGACTCCGGTCTTCCGTCCTGCGCCGCCGGACCTGGCACTCAGGTTCAATGCGCAGGCGCTGCCGAATCCCGATAGCGCTCACTGGAATTGGATCGGAGCCATCCCGCTCGGAAGCTCGGGCGTCCCGATCGTCGGAGAGGCCAACGGGCGCGTGGTGCAGCTGTCGAGCGGAGCGAAGTTTCCGTTCCCCGGAGGCCCGTCCGCCGTCCCGCCACAACCTGATTCGGTTGTCCCAGTCGATTTCAACTACGATTTCAAAACTGACCTGGTCCTTGCCGGGGCGGGCGGAGTGCGCCTGATGCGCCAGGACAGCCCGGGCGCTTTCACCGATGTGACCGCGCAGGCGAAGCTGCCGAAGTCCGTGACCAATGCCGCTTACACTGGAGCCTGGGCCGTTGACATTGAAGCGGACGGCGATCTCGACATCGTACTCGGATCCAAAGGTGGCGTTCCGACCGTCCTGCGAAACAACGGCGACGGCACGTTCCTCGCGATTCACCCCTTCACAGGAATCACGGGTCTGAGCGGCTTCGCCTGGGCCGATTTTGATGGTGACGGCAATCCTGACGCTGCCATCATCGACGGCGCGGGCCGTCTTCACGTCTTCATGAATGAACGCCAGGGACAGTTTCGTGAACGGCCGTTGCCCACGGGCATTTCCTTCGTGAAAGCAATCGCCGTAGCGGACGCAAACAACGACGGCATTCTCGATCTGCTGGCCGTCGAGGCGGATGGTGCCATCCTACGAATCTCCGACAAGAACGAAGGCGAAAGCTGGGAGACAGCCGACATCGCGCGCGTCCCGGACGCTGCCAACAATCTTGCGGGTGACGTGCGATTGCAGGTGGCGGATCTGGACAACAATGGCGCGCTCGATCTGATCCTTTCAATTACCGGGGGTGCTGGCAAGGGAGCGCTCATCTGGCTCGGCGGCGAAAATGGAACGTTCACCCCGATGAACAGTCCAGCCGGACCCGCGTTGGTCTTCACTGCGGCGGATCTTCGCGGCAACGGCCACCTTGACCTGCTCGGTCTCACTGCAGATGGCCAGCCCGTCCAGGCGCTGAATCAAACCTCGAAAAACTACCACTGGCAGGTGGTCCGTCCGCACGCGGTGCAAGCGGTCGGGGATCAGCGCATCAATCCCTTCGGCGTCGGTGGAGAAATCGAAGTCCGCTCCGGATTGCTGGTGCAGAAGCAGCCGATTACCGGTCCCCAACTCCATTTTGGTTTAGGGGAACAGACGGAAGCCGAGGTTGTGCGCGTCGTGTGGCCAAACGGCACGGTTCGCGCCGAATTTGCCGTGAAGGCAGACCAGGACGTCGTGACCGAGCAGCGCCTCAAAGCCTCCTGCCCGTTCTTGTATGCCTACAACGGAAAGCAAATGGAGTTCGTGAAAGATGCGGTTCCCTGGGGCTCCGCCATTGGTCTGCGCATCAACACGATCGGTTCCGCGCAAATCGCCGCTACGGGGGAGTGGTACAAAATCGGCCGCGAACAACTCGTGCCGCACGATGGCTACTACGATATCCGCGTTACAGCGGAGCTTTGGGAAGTCTACTACTACGACTATCTGGCGCTCACGGCCGTCGACCATCCGGCGGGCACGGAGATCTACGTCGACGAGCGATTTGTGATTCCGCCGGCGAAACTTGGAATCACAATTGTCTCGACTCCGCATAACATTGCCCGCGCCACGGACGATACTGGCCAGGACGTGACTGACCTCGTCCGCAATCTTGACGGCAAGGCGGTGAGCAGCTTTGGCAAGGGACAGTTCCAAGGCGTTACGCGCGAGCATTATCTGGAAGTCGACCTCGGCGACGACGCGCCGAGAAGCGGGCCGCTTTATCTGATTGCGCAAGGTTCCATCCATGACACGGAATCTTCGGTGAACGTCGCCATCACGCAAGGCAGCCGCTGGCGCGCCCACGGACTGAGCGTTGAAGTGCCTGACGGCCACGGCGGCTGGTTCACCGCACAAGACAATCTCGGTTTTCCCGCCGGCCGCAAGAAAACAATTCTTTTCAATCTCACAAATGTTTTTCGTCCTGGAACGCCGCGGCGCGTGCGGCTGCGCACAAATCTCGAAATCTACTGGGACGCGATCCACTGGGCGCAAGGTGCGCCGGACACGCCCCTGAAGGAAGTGACGCTGGATCCAACCGTGGCCGACCTGCACTATCGTGGCTATTCCGTGATACATATGCCAGTGGGAGCGGGCGCTCCCGAAGTCCCCGACTACAACGTGATCGAGGGGACCAAGCAACGCTGGCGTGATTTGATTGGCTATTACACGCGCTACGGTGATGTCCGCGAGTTGTTGAATACGATCGATGACCGCTACGTTATCGTGAATTCTGGCGACGAGCTTTCCCTGCGCTTTGCCGAGCAGCCACCTCCTCCGCCGGGATGGGTGCGAGATTTTGTCATCAAAGGTGATGGGTGGATCAAAGACGGCGATTACAACTCAACATTTTCGAAAACCGTGTTGCCCTTGCCCTACCACGCGAAGAACGAGTACACGGTCCGTCCCGGTGCGCTTGAAGATGAGTGGGCATATCGTCAGCATCCGGATGACTGGAAAAACTACCACACACGCTACGTGACTCCGGAAGTCTTCAAGAACGCCTTGCGCGATCGCAGTTCGAGCGCACCCGCCGTGAGTGCGCGGGCCCAATGACCGCGGGCCCAATGCCAATGACCGGCAATCGCATTGCGAGAGTCCTTCTCGCAATTTTCTTTGTCGGTCTGATACTTACGCCGCTGGCGATCAAGAGGATCTCAGCGCGGCGCGATCTCACCCGGTCAGGCGCCGATGCGGCGACGGCCCTGGCTCGGCACGGCTTCTACTTGCAGGAAGTCTCTCACGCGGCGGGAATCAACTTTGTTCACCAGGCCCCGGCGCTTGATCCGAAACTGGAACCTATCATGCCAGAAGTCGCGTCGATGGGCGCCTCTGTGTCGATCGTCGATTTCGACCGCGACGGCTGGCCCGACATCTATGTCGTCAACAGCGCCATCGGCAGCAAGAATGCACTTTATCGGAACATGCACGACGGTACGTTTAAAGACGTGGCTAGCGACCTCGGCATTGCCGACGTCAACCAGCCCGGCACCGGCGTCTCGACCGGCGCGGTGTGGGGAGATTACGACAACGACGGATACGAGGATTTATTCCTGATCAAATGGGGACGCCCCGAGCTCTATCACAACGATCAGGGCCGCGGGTTCACGCGCGTTACCGAACAAGCCGGACTGCCCCGCTGGATCAACGCCAACACCGCGATATGGTTTGATTACGATGGCGATGGCCTTCTCGATCTATTCGTCGGGGGCTACTATTCGGAAGACATCGACCTCTGGCATCTCACCACCACTCGCATCATGCCCGACAGCTTTGAGTACGCCAAGAATGGCGGACGGAAATACTTGTTTCACAATCTCGGCGATGGAAAGTTCGAGGAGGTCAGCGCCAAGGTTGGCATCGACAGCCATCGCTGGGCGCTGGCAGCTTCGGCCGCAGACCTGCGCGGGTCGGGCCATCCCGACCTGTTTGTCGCCAACGATTACGGAGTCTCGGAACTTTATTTTAACGACGGCAAACAATTCCACGAGGTCGGCAAGCAGACCGGGATCGGTTTCGCACCCAAGAGCGGGATGAATGCGGCATTCGGCGATATTCTGAATCAGGGCCAATATTCCGTCTACGTTTCGAACATCTCTGAAGACGGCATTCTGATCCAGGGCAACAACTTGTGGATGCCGAAAGCTGGAACTACAGGCGACGCGATTCAATACGAAAACCTCGCGCGCGACTTCGGCGTGGAACTCGGCGGCTGGAGCTTCGGCGCCCAGTTTGGAGACTTGAACAACGACGGCACACTCGATCTTTATTTGACGAATGGCTACATTTCACTGCACCGCAATCGCAGCTACTGGTACGACTTCTCCAAGGTGGCCGGCGGCAACAGCACGATCATCGGAGACGCGAAAAACTGGCCGGCATTCGAAGGCCGCAGCCTTTCGGGATATCAAAACAAGCGCGTCTGGCTGAACGACGGCGCCGGTAAGTTCATCGATGTCGCCCAAGCCGTAGGCGTCACCGACACTTATGACGGTCGTGCCGTGGCTTTCGCCGATCTGTGGAATCGCGGAGTCCTCGACGTCGTCGTCGCCAATCAAAATGGACCGCTCCTGGTTTACAAGAATACGGTTTCCCCTGAGAATGCCTGGATCGAGTTTCAGCTGGAAGGAACGGCGAGCAATCGCAGCGCGATAGGCGCGAAGGTCACGCTGCACTGGAATGGCCAGATGCAGGCACAGGAAGTTTCCGGAGGCACGGGCTTTGCAGCGCAGAATGACCGCCGCCTGCATTTCGGGCTCGGCAAGAATCCGAAGATCGAAAAAGCGGTGATTCGCTGGCCCTCCGGTAAAGTCCAGACGATCGACCAACCCGCTCCGTACCAGTTGCATAAAATCAAGGAGCCCGCATGAGTCCAACCAGCGAAACGATCGCGCCGGTGAACATGCCCCCTCAGAGGAAACCGCTGATCAGTCTCGACAACCGTTACATCGCGCCCGCATTCATCACGTGCATTCTGCTCGCGGGACATTTGTCGTTCGGAATCCTCGAAAGCTACCCGAAGACGATGCTCGCGATCGTCACCAGCATCGCATTGGAGCTGGCGCTCGGACGCATATTCCTGCACAAGTGGTTAAATCCTGCCAGCGCCTACATTACCGGAATCAGCGTGGGCATTCTCGTCCGCTCACCTGCCTACTGGCCCTACGTTCTCTGCGCCGCGATATCCATCATGTCGAAATACGTGCTGCGCGTGAAGGGCCGCCACATCTGGAACCCGTCAAACTTCGGCATCTCCGTGATGTTGTTCCTCGCCGCCGACACGGTGGCGAGCCTGAGCATTCAATGGGGCAACTATCTGTTACCCATGCTCATTATTTGGGCGCTGGGGTCGGTCATCATCGCGCGCCTGCATCGTTTTCACATCACGGGCATTTATGTCGCATCGTTTCTCGCGTTCGCATTCCTGCGCAGTTGGATGACCGGCAGTCCCTGGCAGTCTGAGGTCGCTCCGATCACCGGGCCGATGTATCAGCTGTTCATTTTTTTCATGATCACCGATCCCAAAACCACAGTTCGATCCAAGCGCGGACAATGCATTGTGGTGTTCCTGGTAGCCTTGCTGGAAATGGTGCTGCGGCTGCGGCAAGTGGTCTATGCCCCGTTCTACGCGCTTTTCATCGTCGGACCGGCGGCCATGCTGATCGAGATTTGGCTGGATTCACGCCGCGAGAATTCCGCAAAGGTGGTTGCCGCGTAGTGAGCGCACGTTACTTCAACAGGAATCTCAGACCTGCCCGCCGCTGGGCGCCGTGCCTACTTGCGAGCATCTTGCTGCTAGCCGCATGTAAGAAAGCGCCGACGACCGAGCCAGCTCCCGCGGCGGTCGCTAATTCTCACTCAGCGCCTTTGCCTCCCGATTCCGAGCATTCGACGAGTGCAAGACCAGTTGAGTCCAAGGCAAACGCTGCGCTTCAGGCGCGCCCTTCCGGGCCCATCGAGTTCACTGACATCACGGCGCAAGCTGGCATTCGCTTCAAGCACAACTCCGGCGCCTTCGGAAAGAAATACCTGCCAGAGACGATGGGCAGCGGGGTGTGCTTCATCGATTACGACAACGACGGCTGGCAGGACATCCTTCTGATCAACTCCATGGACTGGCCGGGGCATAAATCAGGAAACTCGTATCCCGCTCTCTATCACAACAACAAAGATGGCACATTCACTGACGTGACCTGGCAGGCTGGACTCGCAATCGAAATGTACGGACTCGGCTGCGCCGTCGGCGACTATGACAATGACGGATACGACGACATCTACATCACCGCCGTCGGCTCGAATCACCTGTTTCGCAATCTTCACAACGGCAAGTTTACCGACGTGACCTCCAAGGCAGGCGTCGCCGACCCTGGATTTTCTTCCAGTGCGGTTTGGTTCGATTACGACAACGACGGCAAGCTCGATCTCTTCGTCGCTCACTACATCGAGTGGTCAATCGACACCGATCAATATTGCTCTCTTGATAACAAGAACAAGTCCTACTGCACCCCACAGAGGTTTAAGGGACAAAGCTCCACACTGTTCCATAATAAGGGGGATGGAACCTTCGAGAATGTCACGAAGAAGGCCGGCCTCTACGACCCGAATGGCAAAGCGCTCGGCGTCGCCCTGCTCGACTACGACAACGATGGCTGGCTGGATCTTTTCGTCTCCAACGATACCGAACCCAACAAGCTCTACCACAACAACCGCGACGGCACCTTCACCGACGTCGGAGTCGCTTCTGGATTGGCCTATGGCGAGGCTGGGACTGCTCGCGCCGGCATGGGCACCGATGCCGCCGACTACGACAACTCCGGCTGGCAGAGCCTGGTTCTTGGCAACTTCACGAACGAGAGCATGTCGCTTTATCACAACGATGGCTCCGGACTTTTCACCGACGTCGCGCCGAGAACGGGAATCGCGACTATGTCCAACAAGTCGCTCACCTTCGGCACATTCTTCTTCGATTACGACCTCGACGGACTGCCCGACATTCTCGCCGTGAATGGCCATGTGTCCGACGACATCAGCGTCGTGCAACCGAACGTAAAGTATGCACAGCCGCCGCATCTGTTTCATAATCTCGGCAGCAACAAATTTGAGGAAGTGACGACAAAGGTGGGAGACGCCTTGCCGCGCCCGATCGTCGGCCGCGGGGCGGCCTATGCCGATGTCGACAACGACGGGGATCTCGATCTGGTGATCACCGCCAACAACGGTCCCGCTCGATTGCTGCGGAACGACAATGCAAACAAGAACGACATGCTGCGCGTGAAGACCATTGGCACGCGCTCGAACCGCGACGGCATCGGCGCCAAAGTCACAGTGAAGACCGCCAAAGGCGCCCGTCTGTTCGCCATGGTAAAAACTGGTTCGAGCTACTTATCGCAGAGCGAACTCCCGCTGACCTTTGGCCTGGGCAAGCCAGAACCCGGCAAGACGGTAAGTCTGGAAATCGTTTGGCCGAGCGAACACAAAGATTCCATCTCCAACGTCAGAGCGAACCAATTCATCACCGTTCAGGAAGGCAAAGGGATTGTCGCGGCACACCCTCTGCCGTTCACGCGCTGACGCTCGCCACTCACCCGACAGCCAGCACAACTACTCCTTTCAGATTATTGACTGCGTTCTGAGCGTCCCTATAATTGCCGCACTTCAATCTATGGACGATCGTCGCGCGTGTTTTTCAAAGCGTCGGCGAGAAATCATTTCGTTAAGCCGGAATTCGCGAGGAACAAATGGGGAGAAGCACGTGTAGTGTGAAATCGCTGACGTTGTTCCTGATCGCCATACTTACAAGTTTGAACGTTGCCGGACAGCAAATTACAGGGAGCATTCGCGGAGGCGTCAGCGACCCTAGCGGCGCGATGGTCCAGGGAGCTACTGTCACTGCAAAGCAGATCGAAACCGGATTGACACGGGCGGCAGTCACAGATCGTCAGGGAGAATATGTGCTCGTCGAACTCCCAATCGGCCATTATCAACTGGAGGTTCAGGCGAAAGGCTTCCAGACGCACTTGCAGCAAGGAATCTCGTTGGATGTGAACCAGACCGCGACGGTCGGCATTCACCTCAAACTCGGGTCGGAGACCCAGCGGGTGGAAGTGAGTGCGAATGCGACTCTAGTGCAGAGCACAGTCAGCAGTCTCGGGCAAACTGTGATGGAGCATGAGATCCTCGACCTACCGCTGGACGGCCGCAATTTTGCTCAACTGGGGCTACTTCAGCCCGGCGTCGTGCCCCTGACTCCTGGATTGCTCGAAGCCGGCGGCCCCGCGCGACAGAATCAGGCCTACGCCGTCGATGGTCAGCGCCCGGAATCGAATAATTTCTTGATCGACGGGGCCGACAATGTGAGTTCCGTGGACGGCGGATTCGTTCTCAAGCCACCGATCGATGCGATTGCCGAGTTCAAAATTCTGAGCCACAACGCAAATGCGGAGTTCGGACGGAATACGGGCTCCACAACCAACATCATTACGCGGTCAGGGTCCAATTCGTTTCATGGCGCCGCGTGGGAATTTCTTCGCAACGACGCCATGGATTCGTCCGACTACTTCGCACAAAGCGTGCAGCCTTTGAAGCAAAACCAATTCGGCGGTACGTTTGGAGGGCCGATTCTCAAGAACAAGACTTTTTTCTTTGGTTATTACGAGGGCTTCCGCAACCGCCAGGGTGAGACTGTTCCTGCAACCGTGCCCTCCGTCGCGGAAAGACAGGGCAACTTCGCTCAGCTATGCACGTCCATCATGGGAGATGCAATTGACCCGACCAGCGGTCTCTGCACTAATCAACAGACTCAAATGCCCGACTTCTCGGGACAGCTCCTAAACTTCGCTGCAGGCCCGCAGCCCGTCCCAGTTCTGTACAACCAGCTGACGTCCATCGATCCGATTGCGACGAACGTCTTGCCGTTTTTTCCGCTGCCAAACGTTGGAGAAAATGGGTTCATCGCCACGCAGACGCTCAGCGAGAATAACGACCAGTTTGGAGTGCGGGTGGACCACTATCTTTCGCGCTCCGATAGTTTGAACTTCCGCTACATGTACAGCAGCGGCCCGACGACAGACCCGCTTTCGCCGGTGGGCGCGAATGTTCCGGGTTTTCCCGTGGGCGAGGATGATCGCGCCCAGAACTTTGTTGCGCAGGAGACACACATCTTCTCGCCAAACACCATCGGAGTCGCGCGTTTTTCGTATCTCCGCAATAAGTTTCTACTGGACGAGCATCTCAATCATGAATCTCCTGCGGACCTGGGATTCGAGTACGCTCCGACACTGCCTTCGGCCGCCGGACCTCCGTTCATTCAGGTTGGAGGATATGCCTCGGTGGGCGACCCCATCACCGGACCGCGCAACACGTTTCAGAATACCTTTGACGTCTCAGGCTCTCTGAGCTGGATCCACGGTCGCCACGAACTGAAATTCGGCGGAGGCTATCGGCGCGATCAGATCAATGCCTTGCAGGGTATCGCCAGCAACGGCTTCTTTGTATTCTCAAACTTTCCTTACAGCGACGGATTCGCCAGCTTCCTGTCCGGAGATCCAGTGGTCTTTCTGCAGGGCGGTGGCGATTTCAATCGTGAAATCCGTGACCGTGCCCTGGACGCTTACGGCCAGGATACCTACAAGGTCAACTCTCGGCTGACGTTGAACCTGGGGCTCCGTTACGAGCTCCCTTTTCCCTCTACCGAAAACCACAACATGGTAAATCTTTTCGTTCCCGGAGCGCAGTCCCGAGTGCTTCCCACCGCTCCGGCGGGACTTCTTTATCCCGGCGATCCCGGCGTGCCCGCTGGCTTAATTCCGACGCAGAAAACAGCTTTCGCTCCGCGCTTCGGAGTTGCATGGGACCCGAGTGGAGACTCGAAAATGGTGGTTAGTGCTGCTTACGGAATTTTCTACGAGCCTTACTACACGGGCGAAGGCGGCCCGTTGCAGGATCCTGTCAGCGCTCCTCCTTACCTCAAAACGCAGCAAATCAGTTTTCCCGTCAACTCATTTGCCAATCCGTTTTATACCCCCGATCCTTTCAGTGAGGCTTTCCCCGAGCCAATGACCCTGCTGGTAGTTGCTCGCAACCTGCATCTGCCCTACGCGCAGGATTGGAACCTGAATATTCAACGGTCATTCGGCGAGGACTGGCTTTTTCAGATCGCGTACGTCGGTACGACGGGCGTGAGGCTACCGCGATTCATTGAAGGCAATCCTCCCGTCTTTGTGCCGGGAGTGGACACAACCAGCTCTGGTTGTTCGGTGGCGGTTCCGTGTCCGATTTCCACTGAAAACAACGTGAACCAGCGGCGCCTCTATTCTGGATGCACCTTAGCGAACCCGAACAATTGCGTCTACAGCTCGGTCGGTGAAATCGCCAGCGTCGCGAACTCCAGCTTCAACGCCCTAGAAGCCAGCCTGCGAAAACGCTTCAGCCACGGGATGTCGTTTCTCGCCTCCTACACATGGTCGCACTCCATCGATGACGTTTCGTCCTTCAACATTACCGGCTCTGCTTCGCAACCTGTTGCCGGAGAAAACGACCTGGCGCAAGATCCGTTTAATCTTGCGGCCGAGCGCGGACGGTCTATGTTCGACTCTCACCATCGTTTCGTGCTGAGTTACCAGTGGGCCTTGCCGTTCCTGCAACACTCCAGCAGTTGGTATGGGCACGTCTTCGGCAACTGGCAATTGAACGGAATTGTGACTGCCATGAGTGGCGGACCATTCACGGTGTTCGACTCGAACGATGTTTCGCTGCAAGGGCAGGCGCCCGAGATCACCGGATTTTCCGCGAACCGTCCCAATCTGATTGGCAACCCGAACTCTGGTCCGCGCACGCCGCAGGAATGGTTCAACGTAAGCGCCTTTCAGCAACTCCAGCCGGATCCTCTCGGTCGTTTCGAGGTATTCGGGGATGAAGGCCGGAATGTGGTCCAGGGCCCAGGGTACGTGAACTGGGATGCCTCAGCCTTCAAGAACATCCGGCTGACGGAATCAAAAGAACTTCAATTCCGCGGGGAGTTGTTCAACTTACTGAACCATACCAATTTCCGTTTGCCGGTCAGCGACATCGAATCGCCGACATTCGGGCAAATCCAGTCGGACGTGGGTCCGCGCGTAATTCAAGTGGCGCTGAAGTTTCTTTTTTGATGCAGCAACTGAATATCCTCCTTTGAAGGCTCCTGACCAGGCTACTTGTCACCTAATCATCGGTTACGTCTGTTTTGACAGCCCAAATCCGGTGGCGACGCATCAGCCTCCTGAAAGTCTTGCGGCATCGTGTCGACGACGCCAGTAAAGTGAGTCTGCCTGTTTTCAACACTCACGTGGAACTAGGCGCATAATTGCTGTCGTGGTGTCTAAGTCGGTCAGGCGCATCACTCGCTAAAGGAGGCGGCGGAGCTATGGCACGAGATCGTTCGTTCCACTGTGAAATTGAGAAGGCGAAAGACAAAGATGAAAATGGGCATCAGGTGACGACGGTCAAGTGTCACGGCGAGTTGGTCTATGGCGCCGCCGTGGGTGAGATAAAGGAATTACTGAGGCCCGTGATTTCTCTTGGTGGTCGCATTATTATCGACCTTGGTGATGTAAGACATGTGGATAGCGCGGGCCTGGGAGCGCTGGTCGGCGTGAAAGTGTCGGCAATCAAGCAAGGCGAATGCATCCTTGAACTCGCCAACATGACACCTGGCGTGGTGGAATTGCTGCGCATCACGCATCTGACACAGATGTTCTCGTCGTAGAGCGTGGGTGGGGTGCCCCCGTCCACCTGGAACATCCATCGGGATGAGTTCAAAGTCAGGTCGGTCTCAAGCGGACGGATGCTTCAGAACTTCCGCCAGTTCACGCAGCCGCATTGAGTCGGCTGGTGTCTTCGCGCTTGCTGCGCTCTTTTCGAGTGAAGGCGCCATACCTTTCAGCTTCGCGACTTTGCTCTCGTTCATATGTGACGTCTCCGCATTTTGAATCGCCTTCTGCAGCTTTGCGATTTGACTTGCAGACAGCGCTTGCGATCTCGATAACTGGTCAACGTATGCTTTCGCCACAATTAACTTTGTTGGCCACTCGATCTTTTGCTGGTTCTGTACATTCAGGTCAGCAACCAGAACCGTCTTGGCCGCGTCGATTTCGTTCTGGGTCAGAAACTTGGTCGGTTTCAGTTGAAACACGTCCAAGCCGCGCGCAATCTCCGAACTGTAGATGTAGCCGTTGTACCAATATGCAGACCAATCGCCTCCGAGCACCAACATTTTCGGATCAATGGGTCCGCGATCGAAGTAAGCAATCTCGAAGGGGTTCGCGGGATCGGTAAAGTCCATCACGGAAATCCCGCCCTGGTACCACGCCTGCACTTCAACGTCCCGGCCGGGAACGGGAATCAGCGAACCATTGTGTGCTACGCAATTCTCCGTGTCTCCCTGCGCGGCGGGCAGCTTGTAATAGCTGGCAAAGCTCAGCTTGTTGTCCTTGAGACGGAAGATAGCATCGGCGCCCCACTTGCTCGGGTCGTTCGGACGGCACCGCGCCCCCATGCCACCTCCCCACTCGTCCGTGAATACGACTTTGCTGCCGTCGTTCGAGAATGAAGCCGAATGCCAGTACGAGTAGTTCGGATCATTCACGGCATCCACTCGCTTGGGATTTACCGGGTCCTTGATATCAAGCAGAATTCCGTTCCCGGAGCACGCGCCCGCGGCCAAACCAATTGCCGAGTACACAGTGATGTCGTGACACTGATTTGTGTCCACCGGCTTTTCTGCGCCCTTCCTGCCGTGGGTCCCACCGTTGTTCAGGCCGTTGATGGCGCCTGTGCGAGGATCGATAAATACCCGTGGGGTCGATACGACCTTCGCATCCTGCGGCGCAGCCACTGGCACTTTGATCACATCGATACGAAACAGAGCGGTATTCGGATCTTTGTCCGGCTTTTCCCCGGAGCACCCGGCTAGCTCTTCTGGCTGACGCACAAATGACGTCCCGGACACGTAGATGTAGACATTCTCCTTGTCGTTCGGGTCGATCACCAGGGTATGCGTGTGCGATCCCCGGCAGGTTTGCACGGCTGCGACCTGTCTGGGATTCTTGATATCGGAAATGTCGAAGATTCTTACGCCGCGGAAACGGTCTTTTTGCGCAACCGGGAGGCGGCGCTTTCTTTCTTGTTCCTTATCTTTGTTTTCAGCTTTATCCTTGTCCGCAACTTTATCCTTATCCTCAGCCTTCGTTTGATCCTGACCTTTATTCTTATCGTTGTCTGGAGCTTTAGCCTTAGCATCGTCTTCCGGGGAGGGAGGTTCGGGCGGAAATCCCTGAGCGCCGCAATCCAGACGTCCATTCGGCATTTCGACCGACATGAACAGTAAATTCTTGTAAACCGAAACATCACCCTGTCCGCCTGGGCAGACTAACGACGTTAACAATTTCGCCTTCGCCGGGTCCGCGATGTCGAAAATGCTGACGCCATAGAAATTTCCTTGGAACAGGTGGTCGCCCTCGAAGGCGAGATCCGAGTTGGCAAAGGCAAGTTGTGCAATCACCATATGGAGTGACTTCGGAAGCTTACTCGTGCTCCCCATACCGAGCTGCCCGAGAATTTGCACCACCTTCGGATCGTCCGGGTCCGTGGCGCCGAGTTGAAATGCATCCGGCTTCTTGACGAGCACAAGGTGCTCGAGACCCATCGAAGCCTCGCCGGCGTCATAAAGTCCCGGTGCAAGCTTGAAGCGCGGATCGTTTACGTCCGACCCATTCATCCCCGGTGGCAGCGGCGGGGCGGGCTCTGGAGCGAATGGATCCTGCCCGTCCCCGTCAGCTTTCTTAGCGTCCTTATCGGACGGCGGATTCGCGGGCTTCTGCACCTGTTCCTGTGACGGAGCCGTGGGCGGCGCCGCTTGCGCCTGCGTACGGTTTATGGCGAAACAAGAAATAAGTGCGGCCCATACCACACACAGGGCAAGACTGGACAATCGGTTCATCGTTTCTCCTCTAGTGTCTCTTTCTTCAACATAGCTTCCATGATCCGTATCTCGGCTCTTTGGGTGTTGTCTGCATCGGTGGCGAAGTTGAACAACTCGGCGTCCTGTCCAGCGCCAGCGGTGTCGAATAGATCTTTTACCATAGTCAAGGCACCGTTGTGATGTTGTATCATCCCGACCAGGAATAAGTGATCAAACTCGCTGCCCTTCGCCTTTCGCAGCGCTTCCATCTGCTGGGAGGTAAGCATTCCGGGCATCAACGGCATCATCTCATCCGGCATATCCATACCCGGCATTTTGGTCATCGGCTTCGGAACTGATTCACCCCTGGCGGCCAGCCAGCGCTTCATGAACTTGATTTCATCCAACTGCGAACTGCTGATGCGTGCACCCAATGAACGCAGGTCTTTGTTCTGTGTGTGCGACGAAATCATCGCCGTCATCTCAACCGCCTGCGCGTGATGCATAATCATGCCCTGCATGAACTCAACATCCGCAGCCGACCTTGGCGGCAGGGTTGCTCGCGTCGACGATGGCAGCGTTTTGCTCGGGGCCCCGGGGGCACCTGGCTGCACCACCACAGGCTTCGCCGAATCAGTCTGCTGTGCGCGTGCAGCAGAGGAGAAAGAAATTGCAAAAATGCCCGTGGCGAGCAATGCGCGCGTTATAACTCCTCGCGCAAATCCGTGTATGGAAACGAAGGTCATTCGAGAATCAGTCAGGACTGGAAGCGCGGCCTATCCCACGAAGGACGGCTTTCAGCGCTTCGTCGCTCATCCCCACATCCTGCACGCCAATTGTAAAGGATCGCAAGGAACTCCGGCTGTATCAGGCGACACTGAGCACCAGCTTCGCCTTCGCCTGTCCGGCAGCCATCCTGCTATATGCGTCCACAGCTGTCTCAAACGGAACGATCTCAATCGGAGGCGGGTTCAAAGCTCCCGTTTCAAAGCCGAGGCGGAGTTCGTCGGCGATTTCCCCTACCTGTCGCGGCGTCAGTCCATAACTGTCTACTCCAAGCAGGCGGGAGAAATTATGGTAGAACTCGATCAGATTGAAACTCACGCGCGCATCTCCGTTGCTGGCAATAGCCACCTGTCGCCCGCCGAACTTGAGCGATCGCAGTGCCGGCTCAAACATTGGGCCACCCACGGTGTCAAATACAGCCTCGACTCCTCTTCCCCCCGTCAGTTCCAAGACTCTCTCGCGAAGATCCTCGGTCTTGGTATTCACGACTGCAACAGTACCTGGAATCGGATCGGATGTGACCCCCGCGCCGATCACGCGCGCCTGCTTCCAATTCGCAATCTGCGTGGCTGCCTGCCCCACCGTGCCAGCAGCGCCAACAATCAAAATGGTTTCGCCCGCCTTGATCTGGGCTGCGCTCACTACAGACGCCCAAGCCGTAACGTAGGGAACCCCGATCGCCGCGGCTTGCTCCATGCTCAACGGTTTCGGCTTGAGCGACAGCGTCTCCTCGGGGACAACCACATATTCCGCGTGAGAACCATCATGAACGATACCGAGCGTCGGGGAACTGCCCCAAACCTCGTCACCGTGATGTTTCCCCTTCGCCACGGTACCAGCAAAGTCACGGCCAGGAGTTCGCGGCAGAGTTGTGCCCTTGAAGTGTCCTGATACATTCCGAATATCGCTGGGATTGATACCCGCTGCGTTCACATGAACGAGCACTTCCCCTTTGCCCGGCTCCGGAATCGGAACATCTTCGATTCGCAACACCGACGGCGGTCCGAAACTGGCAAAACGCAAGGCTTTCATTCGTTCGGTACTCATCATGGCTTTTCAACCGCAGGTGGGTTTCACAATTACGATGGGTGCGCAGTCGTGATTGTACAACCGGTTACGATTTTCGAGTAACATATGAACGGGTATACGGGAACTCAAAGGCGGGATGAATGGGCGCGCCTGATCCTGATAAGGACAAAAGAAGGTTCCGAATCCGGCTTGGCCTGGCGAAGACTGTCAGTTTTGCTTTTGCTTGCATCTTTCTGACTTTTTTCTTTCCGCTCGAACTCGTTGACGCACAATCTGCGCCGCAGACACAGCCTTCATCGCCCGGCGGCGGGTCCCCAACCGCATCGCCGAACACCACTTCGCCGAACATTGCCAGTCAGGGCGCGGACCAAGCGACCAGCCACACCACGAATAACAACGATAAGAACTCGCCCGAGGTAGCCTCCACCGACGTACCTACCACATTTAAGGTAAACGTGAAACTCGTCGTAGTGCGAGTTGTGGCGCGAGATTCCCAGGGACGCGCCATAGGCAATCTCCAGCAACAGGATTTCCAGGTGTTTGACAATGGGAAGCCGCAGACCATTACCCAGTTTTCCGTCGAAAAGGCGGGGGCTCACAGCACCACGGAACCGAACGGGCCGAACTCTGCGAACGGGTCTTCTTCTACTAACGGGCCTGCTGGTGCGCCCGGCGAAAACTTGAAGGCCGCGGAGATGCCGCAGCGCTACACAGCTTATCTTTTTGACGATGTTCATTTGAAGTTCGGGGATCTTAGCTCCGTACGAGCAGCCGCCGAGCGTCATCTGGCCTTGCTGCAAGCCGCCGATCGTGCTGCAATTTTCTCGACATCCGGTCAAACCTCTCTCGACTTCACCGACGATCACGCTAAATTGCATGACACGCTGCTCACGCTTCAGCCGCGGCCGGTCGCGACCGAAAACGTGCCCAATCCATGTCCGGACGTGAGTTACTACTTGGCGGACCTCATCGTAAACAGGCAGGATGTGCAGGCTACCCAAACAGCGACCCTCGACGCTCTGGAGTGTGCGTTCAGCGGCGACGCCGAGCAGATGATAGCCGCCCGGCAAATGGCCTTGAACACGGCGAGACGAAGTTTGGAAGAGGGCGAAGCCGAGAGCCGCATGGCTCTGGGTGTTTTGAGGGACCTGGTCCGCCGCATCACTCTTATGCCCGGCCCCAGAACCATTGTGCTTGTCTCTCCGGGGTTTCAGACGCCGCAACTCGAATACGAGTACCGGGAGATCATCGATAGAGCACTTCGTTCCGAGGTTATTATCAATGCTATCGACGCCCGCGGCCTTTACGTTCCAGGCGCTGCGTCCGATCCCAGCCAGTCAGGATCAGGTAACTCGACGGGCGCAATCATACAAACTGGCCGCAGCACCTTTTCGGCAGCCCCCGGAGGTGGCGTAATGGTTCAGGAACAGAAGGCACTTTATGCAAATGCGAACGCTTCAGCCGATGCGGATGTACTGGCAGCGATGGCCGATGGTACCGGCGGCACCTTCTTCCACAGCAACAACGATCTCTACGAAGGATTCAATCGGGTTGCGGCCCAGCCAGAATATTCTTACGTGCTCAGTTTCGTCCCCCAGGATCTAAACCCGGACGGGAGCTTTCATGCGTTGAAGGTTAAGTTGAACAGCCCGCTCAAGTTGAATCTGCAGGCTCGCCGGGGCTATTTTGCCGCCAAGCGCCTGGACGATCCCGCGGAAGAGGCCAAGTACGAAATCGAAGACGCTGTATTTTCGCAGAATGTTTCCCACGGCCTTCCCGTCGAATTGCGCACGCAGTTCTACAAGTCGAGCGACACCAACGCGAAGCTTTCGGTATTGGCTCAGGTCGATGTAAAGCACATTCGCTTCCGCAAAGAAGACGGACGGAACCGGAATGATCTCACCATCGTCTCCGCGCTTTTCGACCGCAACGGGAATTATCTCCAAGGAGAAGAAAGAGTTCTCCACATGCGTTGGAAAGACGAAACGCTCGAAAGCAAACTGGGATCCGGCATCACGGTGAAATCCAGTTTTGATGTGAAGCCGGGAACCTATCGTGTCCGGCTCATAGTGCGGGATGCGGAAGGGCAGTTGATGACCGCCGAGAATAGTGCCGTCGAAATTCCGTAGGCGACCTGTTGTGGCCAAGGAAAGTGAATGGCGGATCAGAAATCGATCGTTGAAGCGGAGCCGGGCCCGCCCGGTCACGCCTCCGAATCTTCCTCAACCGGCTTAGGAAACTTGGGCTTCTTCGCGGGGAGCTTCCGCTGGGTCATCTGCGGGCTCTTGTTTCTCGGCGTGACGAAGAATTACGTGGACCGTCAGGTGCTCGGTGTGCTCAAGGAGCCGCTGCAGCATGAGTTCGGCTGGAATGATATCGACTACGGGAATCTCGTGTTCGCCTTTCAGGCGGCGTATGCGCTGGGCATCGTTTTTGTCGGCCGCATCATTGACCGCTTTGGCACGCGCATTGGTTACGCCGTGGCGATGGGCTTCTGGAGCCTCGCGTCGATGGGCCACGCAATGGCATTCTCCCTTCCCAGTTTCATTGTGGCCCGGGCTGCTTTGGGATTTGGTGAGGCCGGAGTATTCCCGGCGAGCATCAAGTGCGTTGCGGAATGGTTCCCCAAGAAAGAGCGCGCTCTGGCGACCGGGATCTTCAATGCTGGCACCAACATCGGTGCAATCATTACGCCACTCATCGTGCCGTGGATTGCCATACATATGGGCTGGCGTTGGGCATTCTTGATAACTGGCGCTCTGGGCTTTGTCTGGCTCATTCTCTGGCTGTGGCTCTATCGGCGTCCCGAACAGCATCCTTTCTGCACTCCGGGGGAAAGAGATTACATTCAAAGCGATCGCGCCACGCCGGCTGGAAGAATCAAATGGAAGCAGCTTCTGCGTTACAGGCAGACTTGGGCCTTTGCCTCCGGGAAATTCATGATAGACCCTATCTGGTGGTTCTATCTTTTCTGGATCCCGGACTATCTACAGAGAAAGCACGGTTTGCGTCTAACGCAAATTGGCCTGCCTATTCTGGTCATTTATGTCATATCTGATCTCGGAAGCATCGGTGGCGGCTGGTTTTCCTCGAGTTTGATTCGGCGAGGAGTCTCGGTGAACGCAGCCAGAAAATGGGCGATGTTTCTCTGTGCGCTGATCGTCTTGCCCATTGCGAGTGTTTACCGGCTTTCGGGATTGTGGTCCGCCACTGTTCTTATTGGCCTTGCGGCCGCAGGTCATCAGGGCTTTTCCGCAAATTTGTTGACGCTCTCATCAGACCTTTTTTCCTCGCGGGCGGTCGCCTCAGTGGTCGGAATTGGAGGCATGGCTGGGGCGATTGGCGGAATGCTGATCGCCGAACTCGTGGGCCATGTGCTGCAGTGGACCGGAAGCTACATGGTCCCATTTTTCATAGCAGCATCGGCCTACATGTCGGCCCTGTTGCTCGTACATCTTCTGAGTCCCAGGCTTCAACCCGTACGAATCCGAGAGAGTTGAGTCGAAGAACTCCGGTCACTCGAAAACCAGCTACTCCGCAATCACTAAATCCGCGCTCTCGCCCTCCGCAGAGCTGGGGCCAATCCACACGGTGGCGCTAGCTGGCTCTACCACGTCCTGCATATCGATGTTCCAGAAGGCAAGTTCATCGTGTCCCACCGTGAACTCGACCCGCTTGGATTCTCCGGGGGCAAGAGCCACTCTTTGAAATCCTTCCAGTTGTCTCACCGGAAGAGCGACACTGGTCCCGCGAAGGCGCACGTAGAGCTCAACAATTTCATCGCCTGGGCGCGCTCCAGCATTTCTTACCGTGGTCGATACATGCAGGGGTTGCGCCGTCTTCTGGTTGAGCCCGCTAGCACTTAGCTGGGAGCTACTTAGTTCCAAAGGAGAGTAACTGAACTTTGTATAGCTCAGGCCGTAACCAAATGGGAAGAGCGCAGCATTCGGTTCATCCACGTAGCGCGTTCGATATTTTTCGTGTTTGTCGCCGGGGGGACGACTGAGATCGACGCTTTCCGCAGGACGCCCGGTGTTCAGTTCGTCGTAGTAGAGAGGTTCCTGCCCCACACTGCGAGGCATGGAAACGGTAAGCTTTCCGCTCGGACTAACATCGCCGAACAGTGTTCGCACGAGGGCCGGCCCCGCTTGCACTCCCGGAAACCAGGCTTGCAAAATTGCCGGAACGTGAGCTGCGGCCCAAGGTAACGTCAGCGGCCGGCCGCTGAAAACAATCAACACGACAGGTTTCCCTGTCGCAGCCACTGCCTCCAGGAGTTCCTCCTGATTTCCTGGCAGACCGAGATGGGCGCGGGAAGCGGCCTCGCCGCTCATCCACAAGGAATCTTCTCCCAGGGCCATAAAAACGACGTCCGCTTGTTTAGCAACAGCAACCGATTCGGCGAAGCCCTTATCGTCGGAAGTTAAAATCTCTGTGCCTTTGGCGTAGAGTACCTGTCGACCCGCTTCTTGCATGCGCGACGTCAGCGCCGCGCGCAACGTCACCACGTCGGCGGCATCACCCCTTGCCCGCCAGGGACCCAGCATGTCAGAGGCGCTATCGGCCAGAGGACCGATCAAGGCAATCGTGCGGGCTTCCGAGGCCAGCGGAAGGATGGCTTTCCCTCCCGACTCTCCATTCTTCAGAAGCACGAATGAACGTTCGGCAACGGTGCGGGCGAACTCTACGTTTGCGGGTTCGAGTTGAGGCTTGCCGGCGCCTGCCAGTTCGGGGGTATAGGGATGATCGAATAATCCGAGCGCGAATTTTATACGAAGCACACGCCGCGCAGCTTGATCCACAGCGGCTTCGGGCACGGCTCCTGACCGCACCAGTTCAGCCAAATAGCGGGAATACACGTTGCCTTCAAGATCCACATCGACGCCGGCGAGAATGGATTTGCGCGCCGCAGTCTTGCCGTCCAGGGCGATGCCGTGGGGGACCGTCTCCCTGATTGATCCGTAGTCGCTGATCACCACCCCGGGAAATCCCCACTCCTGGCGGAGAATATGTGTCAGGGTGAACCAGTTGGAAGTAGAAGGCACGCCGTTGAGGGCATTGAAAGCACTCATCACCGACCCAATGCCAGCCTCGACGGCGGCGTGGAAAGGTGGCAGATATATCTGACGCAGCGTGCGTTCGGACATGTCAACGGAGTTGTAGTCGCGCCCCGCTTCGGAGGCTCCATAGCCGACGAAATGCTTCGCGCAAGCTAGCATGGATTGCGGATCGTCCAGGCGAGCGCCTTGATATCCGTGCACGTAGGCCGCAGCCATCGCGGAGCCCAGGTAAGGGTCCTCTCCGGCTCCTTCCACGATGCGGCCCCAGCGGGCGTCACGTGCGATATCGACCATGGGCGAATACGTCCAGCGAATGCCCTCTCGGGTCGCTTCTTTGGCGGCAATGCGCGAAGCCTGTTCCACGAGCGAGGGATCCCAGGTGGAGGCCATGGCCAGCGGCACAGGAAAAATGGTGCGATATCCGTGGATTACATCCAATGCAAACAGAAGCGGAATGTGGAGACGCGATTTCTCGACAGCAAGCTTCTGCAAAGAATTGGTTTCGGCCGCCCCCGTGATGTTCTCGAAGGATCCCACTCGCCCTGCGGCGGTTTGCTCGCGATAGTCCGCATGGGCCGCACCAGGTCCGGTGGAACTATCGGCGAAATGAACGGTCTGGGCTATCTTTTCTTCCAGCGTCATCTGGGCGAGCAATTGGCTGACCCGCTGCTCGATTGCAGGATCGTCCAGGCGTGACGACGAGGTTTTCGCCCTGAGAAAACAAAGAGACCACGTGGAAATAATAGCCAGAAGCAAAACGCGAAGCGAACGCAGGTTGGACGCCATGTTTCTGATCGGCTCCTCATCGACTGCCTCGGTCAGGCAGACGCTATGACATTGAAAAGCGGCCATGGAATCTCACGGCCGCACACTGCCACAGTAGCCAAGGGGAAGAGGATCGTTCACCGATTCCCCAGAGAGTCGCCCTTAACCCGGTCAAAATCCTATCAGAAAACCGGTATTCTAGCAATGAATTAGATGATTCGAAGACGTGGGTTTTGCGGAATTTCTAATCCGAAGGCAGGTTGAACGACACATCGTCATGGTCGTGGCGCGGAAACGGGCCGCAGCTGTTCATGGGGCACAATTCCCTCGCCTTCCTTGATCGCGTAGATGCGATCGGCCGCCAGATTGCTTAGGGTTTCGGTCTTGCCGGAGGGCCAGAGAATGTCTACTCGATCCAGGCGGTCGTGGGAACCGAGACCGAAGTGGATTCGGAGGTCGTTCTGCGACAAATAGCTTCCACCGCTGCGGACCTCGTCTACTTGTACCAGGTCTCCGGCGACCGCTTTGAGGCGCGCATTCAACGCCAGACGATTGCTCTTGGTTCCCGCAAGCTCGAATCCGATCCAGTGGTTATGGGGCCCTCCCTCATTGCGAAGGTCTTCGTTGCGTAAGATCATGGGCTTGCCATCCACGTTCTCCACCACGACGTCGACGCGACCGTCATTGAAAAGATCGCCGAAGGCGGCGCCGCGGCTGACCTGTGGAATCTGGATCGCGGATCCAGCCAGTTCGCTGATGTTGCGAAACGTGCCGTCGTGATTGTTCAGGAACAAAAGCTTTGGCTCCCGATATCGGGCCCCCACGTCGAGAGTGTCAACCTGTGGATAGACATGCCCGTTCACCAGAAAGAGATCCAGCCAGCCGTCGTTGTCAAAGTCGAAAAACCCGGTCCCCCATCCAACGTACGGAATAGTCGGAGTGGCAACGCCCGCCAGGAAAGAAACGTCGGTGAAACTCATTCCTCCATCATTACGAAACAGCGCTGCGTACTCCTCCGAGAAGTGAGTGACAAAAATCGAGAGGCGGCCGGTATGCAGATAATCGCCGAGCGCGACTCCCATGCCGGCCTGTTCGGAGCCATCCTGGCTCACGGCTGTCCCCGCGAGAAATCCAACTTCCGTGAAATGGCCCTTCCCGTCATTCCGATAGAGAAAGTTTGGTGTGGAATCGTTCGCGACAAAAAGATCCAGACGGCCATCCTCATTGAAATCCGACCAGACCGCTCCTAGTCCGTAATAGCCGTGTGGATCGTCCACACCGGCAGCTTTCGACACTTCCGTGAAGGTGCCATCTCCATTGTTGTGAAAGAGGAGATCGCCAGCGCCCTTCAAACCTCGTGGACCGCACTGCACCGCCAGACCGTGATACTGGCAGGTCTTGCTCGAACCAAATTTCGGAAGGTCATCAAGGCGGAAATCGACGTAATGCGAAACGAAGAGGTCCACCCAGCCGTCGCCGTCATAATCGCCGAAGGCGGCGCCTGTTGCGAACTGTACGTCATTGAGCCCAGCCTGTTTGGTCACATCCGTGAAGGTGCCGTCGCCGTTATTACGGTAAAGGACAACTCCGCCGAGGCAGGTGACCAGCAAGTCCGGCCATCCGTCGTTGTTATAGTCGCCGACGGCCGCACCCATGGCGAAGCAGGGATATCCAACGCCTGCCTTGTCGGTCACGTCCTTGAACGTGCCATCGCCATTGTTATGGTACAGAGCGCTGCGAGCTTTCTGGCCCGCAAGAGTCATTTCCACAGTGGGTGCGTTGGTAAAGTAAATGTCGGGGAGACCGTCACGGTCATAGTCGATCAATGCCACTCCGCCGGCCATTGACTCAACAATGTATTTCTTGTCGGATGACGACACATGCTCAAATTTAATGCCCGTGGAATCGGTGATGTCCACGAATTGAGGCAGCCGAGTCGCTGCGATCGGGTTCGAAGCCGCTTGGCCAATGAGGGTAATCGGAAGGGCAAACACGGCCAATAGTGCAATCAGAAGACTCAGGCACGCCAAGCGAGACGAGACACACAGCAGCGGCATGGTTCGGCTCACGATGGAGGATACGGCGGCGAGGAGGTGGCCGGCCGTCCTCCGGGTGGCGTGGCGCCCGGATGTTCTTTGTCCTTCAACCTATGGAATTCGTCCATTTCGCGCTGGGCATGATCGCGCTGATTCAAGCGCGCAAAAAGCAAGCCTAACTGGTAGTGAGTATCAGGAGAATCGGGCGCCAGTGCTTCGGCCCGCGTCAGGTGCTCCTGCGCCTTGGAGTAGTCCCGCTCGAGCAGGTAGAGGGTTCCCAGCAGCTCATGAGCCTGGGCACGTTGGGTGTCGACGGCAACCACCTTCTCCAGTTGAGAGATAGCGGCATGACTGTCCCCCTGATCACGAAAAATCAGAGCCAGTTGGTAGTAGGCCTCCGCTTGATTGGGGTCGAGTTCGATGGATTTTTCGAAGTTCACTCGGGCAGCGGAAAAGTCGCGCAGACTGGTATCGACCATTCCCAACGCGAGGAAGGCAAGCGGGTCCTGAGGACGTAACTTTGTGTAGTTCGCAAAGGTGCTGCGCGCCTCTTCCGTGTCGCCGTTCTGGAGCCGCGCTACGCCCAGCAAATACAAAGCTTCCGGTTCGTCGGGTCGCAGTTTTACGAGCTCCTGGGCCGCATCCACCGCGTTCGCCGTCTGTCCTGCGTGCAGGCTAACTGTGGTGTACTTCCGCAAAACGTCCGGCGAGTCGGGAGCGGCGGCTCGGGCACGGCTGAGCAACTCAAGGGATTTTTTCCACTGCTGCTGGCTGGCCAGTATACGGGCCAGGGCTTGCAGCGCGTCTACCGCGTTCGGATTCAACTCCACGGCTCGTTGGAAATCCTTTTGGGCGACCGCAAGTTCACCCTTGCGTTCCCGTGCCCGGCCCATAATAAAAAATAACTTAGCCGTGGGGGCTTGCTGCTTCGGAGCGGCCTCGAGGAGGGCCAGAGCGTCATTTGTGAAATCGAAATCCAAAAGCACTTTGGCGAACTCCACGCGGAGCCCCGGATTCTTCACCGAGCGCGCCGCAACCACTGGAGCTAGTGACTGAGCGTCCGCAACTCGACCTAACCCCAGGTAGCTGGCTGCCAACAGAGGCAATGCAGCGTCTGGACGATGCGCGCGAGGAATTCGTTCGAGCGCCTCCAGAGCGTGGTGAAAGTCATTCTCCTTTATATATGCCGCCGCCAGGCTGCAATTAACATCCGCGTCACTTGGAGCTAAACGTGCCGCTTCCAGCAGGGTGGCGACCTCCTTGTCTGTTTCGTCTTGGGCGTGGAAGACCCGGGCCAAATTCACATAGCTCGGCACTGATTGCGGGGCGAGGCTTATTGCCCGCCGTAGGAGCGTTTCCGCTTCTGCAAAACGCTTCTGCCCAAGGCGGATGCTTCCCAGCAGGTTCAAGGCTTGCGCATTCTCGGGATGCCGGGTCAACACCTGCCAAAGCAGCCCTTCGGCCGCGTCCAGCTTCCCAGCTTGAATCAGCGCGGCGGCGCTCGACACTTTCTGCGAATCTTCTTGCGCGGCCAGCGATGCGGCAAGAAAAGTGAGCGCCGTGAAAAGAGCTACGGTGTAAACCGCAAGGTCTCCCCAGGTTGATCGAGTTCCGAGTTTCCTCATGTAAGACTCGCGTGCAACCGTCACGGGTGCTCGGTCCCCCGTTCTCTTTCTTTTAGTTTTTGATAATCCTGGAGGGCATGCTGAGCATCATCCAATCGCCCATCGCGGCGATAGGCGGCACTCAACTGAAAGTAACTATAGTCTTTCGTAGGATCGAGACGAACCGCGATTTCCAGCCTTTCTATCGCGGCTTTCACCTCTCCGCGCTCGAGCAAAATCTTGCCCAACTGATACTGGGCGTCTGCATAGTCCGGCTTGTCGTGAACCACCTCGGACAGCAAGGTGAAGGCCTGATCTTTTTGTTGCTGCATGAGCAGGCCATAAGCCAGGTGATACTTGGCCTTGGTGTCTCCGGGATGCGCTGCGAGTTCTGCCCGGAATTCCCTCACTGCGTCGTCGACCTTTCCCTCGTGGAGCAGAATGATGCCCCAGCCAAAATGCGCTCCTTCGATTTTGGGGTCCAGTTCCAGGGCGCGCGAAAATTCGCCGACGGCTGGCGTGTATTGGTTCTGATCGGCATCGGCCTGGCCCAACAAAACATGAAGCCCGGCAACGTTCGGGTTCTTCTCCAGCATGCGTTGGAATACGCGCGACGCCGTCGCGGAATCCCCGGTGCGGACCAGGGACACTCCCAGCGCGTACAGCAGGCCCGGGTCATCAGGAAGATCCGCCAACTCTGGCTGAAACGTCTCAACTGTCTTGGCAAACTTCTCGGTCATGAAGTAACTCATTCCGAGTGCGTCCCGGGCCTTGGCATCGCCGGGCTCATGGGCAACCTGGCGCTCCAGCGGGCCGGTCGCTTCCTGGAACTTCTCGGCGCGGAAACTGGCCAAACCCCAGTTGCGATCAAGCCCCGGCAAATCTGCCTTCCAGTGTGAGGCCCTCTGAAAGTAATCAGACGCCGGGGCATACGCTTCGTGTCTGGCTTGAATTACTCCCAGGTTGTTGTACGCATTCGCCAGCATCTCGGTCAGGGCCGCGCGGAGTTCTTCGGCCTTTTTCTTTTCCGTGGCGGAAAGCGGAGGGCGATTCTCCAGCAATGCTGGCTTTTCCTTCCCGTTTTGCAGTTCGGGAAGCAGCTCATGCTGTTCCCTTTCCTGAACGTTTTGCCTCTCCTTGTCGTTCTGAAAAGCTTGCTCCCGCAGCTCCTGCGACCGCTTCAGTTCGGCCTCCGCCTCGTCCTGCTTACCAATCTTGACGAGGATCTGGCCGATCATAGTGTGCGCTTTCGACACTTGATAGTGGTTGCGCGACGGATCAGTCGTTAAATCAATCGATTTCTTCAAAGCCCCGATGGCCAGCTCCGGCCGGTTGGTCTCGAAGTACACCTGGCCGAGATAAAGAAAAGGGTCGGGATTCTCCGGCTGCAACTGCATTGCTTTTTTCAGATATTCTTCAGCAGCGGGAAAGTCGCGGTCCTCGAGGTGAATTACACCCAGAAAGAAGGTACTGAAGAACTCCTTCGGGTTAATCGCCAGCTCCTGCTCGAAAAGCGGGCGGGCCGTCGGGAATCGTTCCTTTTCCCCTTGGGCAAGGTACGCAAGGGCAAGATAGTAGTGAACCCTCGGATAGCGCGGATCTAACTCTATCGCCTTCTTGAACTCACGGATGGCTTCGTCCAGGTAGCCGGTCTCGCGATACGCCCGCCCGAGCAGAACATGGAGTTCCGGCGTCGAGCCCATGTCGTTCAGCAACTCATCGAACAGAAGCTTGGTCTCAGCCAACTTGTGCTGGCTGAGATAGGCAAGTGCCAGCGAGTACGCCGTCTCAAAGTTCCCTTGAAGGGTCAGAGCGGTGTGGAGGTGCTCCGCGGCCGCCGCAAAATTGCCCTGCGCGAACTCAACGTTTCCCAGCAGTTGCAGGGCTCGAACGTTTCGCGGATCGGCCTTCAACACATCAGCGGCCTCGTCGTTGGCCTTGTCGAGGCGCCCCGCTCGAAAGTAAAACAGGGCAAGATCGACGCGCGCATCCGCGTAGGTGGGCTCGGCGGCGACCGCGTCCTGGAGCAAGCGGACGGCTTCCACCGAATCGTTCTTCTCCGCGGCCACGAGATCGCCCATGCGTTGCAACGCCAGAGCCAGCACCTGATGGTATTCCGCATCCGCGCGTTCAAGGTCTCCACCAACCTGAAAGGTTTGCGCAGCGCTGTAGTGTTGATTCAGAGGATCCGGCGCTTGCTGTGCGGCAGAAAAACTGGCGGTCAGGAGCGTACAAGCTAGTAAGGGAGACAGACGGGAGACAAAACCCCGGAAGCCGTCGTGGAAAAACACTGGAAGAATCCCATTCAAAATAATGAGAGGCGAAGCTCTTTTGAGCCTCGCCTCCATTAGACGCTGGAGCAATTTGTCCGTCAAGCCTCAGAAAGTAAATCTAAGTGCGTACTGAATCTGCCGGGCCGGTCGCGTGAAGGTAGCCTGGCCAAAGCCCGATTGCGATATGGAATTGGTAGAGAGCAGCGTACTGCTGACGCCACCGGGGCCAGGAACGATCTGATACGCGTTGCTCGGTATGGTTTGGACCTGGCCCAGGGGATTTCCGGTCAGGTAGCATTGATCATTCTTGAGATTGCTAGTTGAACTTGCCGGGACTGGGGCGTTGACGGGAACAAAGGCACCATTAGCATCCCCGAAGCAAAGCTGGGCTCCGCCCAGACCGCCATTTACTCCCTCGAACTGCGTTTTGTTGAAGGCGTTGAACAATTCAAGCCGGAATTGCGCAGTGATCCGGTCTGAAACTTTGAAGTTCTTATGAAGCGCTATGTCCCAGTTGTTCTGGCCGGGACCATAGCAATCTCCAAGCGAAGCGGTTCCGTCGGTTCCCAGCGGCAGATTATAGAGACTGAACGCGCTGGGATTTATCCACTGGCTTTCGATTCCTGAACCGTGTGCACGACAAGGTTGTCCCGCCACGCGGTTGGGTCGATCCTGATTGGTGCCAGTTCCCCACAAATCAGAACCTGTCATGGGCACTACGGGAACGCCGCTCGTGAAGGAAACCACCGGGTCGACAGACCATCCCCCCAAGACGGCTTGCTCGATCTTATTCGTGCCTTTCAACAGGGGAAGCTGATAGAGCAACGAACCAGCGAGTATCTGGGGACGATTGAACCCAGTTGGTCCGTAGTCGCGGCGGGTATCCAGGTTATCGCTAAAGACATCGGTAGCTCCCTGTCCGATCAGCCCTTGGACGCCTTGGAGCGCCAGCGCCTTCGACCATGTGTAGGAAACCTGGTAGATCGAGCCTCTCGAATCGATCCTTCCTCTCCACGACGCCTGCAGGGAGTGATAGGTGGAATAACCTTCAAAGTCGGCCACGGGCAGCTGCGCCTGGCCGCTGGTCGCCTGGCCGAAATAACTCATATAGGGGCGGTAGCTAGCGTTGCCGCCTCCGTTGCCGTTTATGTTTTCTATCGCGAAGGCCTGTCGGCAAGTATTCCCGATAGGAATTGCCTGTGGCAAAGCAGTCAACCCACCACCAGGCAAGTAAGGGGCACCGCAAACATTCTGGTTGGCTGCCGTCGAAACGGGATTACCCGGCATCGGGACTATTTGGGCAACATCCGTGTAATCCTGCAAATGATTGCCGCGGTTTCCCACATAGCTCACTTGCATCGTATTGTTCCGGAAAATTTCCCTCGATATGCTGAAATTCCATTGCCAGTTATTCGGAATATCGGGGTTAAAGGTTCGTCCGAAGGTCGGATAGCCATACCCCACGCTTGCACCTGGGGCTGGCTCAGGTCCGTCTAAGAACCTGATACCACTGGCCTTTTGGACGAAGGGTGGATTCTGGGTTCCCTGGATGATAAAGGGGTCGAGCTGGTAGCGCACAAAGAATTGTCCTGCTCCTGCGCGAATCGACGTCTTTCCATCACCGAATACGTCCCAAGCTACTCCGAACCTTGGGGCAACGTTGTGGAAGACATTGGAAACAACGGAGCGGTTTGAAGCTGTTAAGGAGCCTGGTAAGCCAACACCGGCGCAGTTAACCTTGCTCCCCGGGGCGAGCACAAGCCCGTCGCATGCGCTTCCACCCGGCACGGTGGGTTGGAACTGGTTGGGATTGAAGAAAGCGAGTTCGTTGTCGGCAGCGTAGGGCTGCATCAATAGCGACCAGCGGAAGCCATAGTTAATGGTTACACGGGGAGTGATTCTCCACGAATCTCCGCCGTAAAACTCATAATCCTGGTAGCGGCCGGTGGCGTTGTGCAAGGCGTTGGACTCGCCAAAGCCCCACACGCTGCCACTCAGCAGAATGCTCGCGATGGCGTTCCCCGGGGCTCCGTTGAGCGGTCCCCACGGACCGGAGGCGCAGGAAGTAGTGACGGTGCCAGGGGGGCAAGTACCGGGATACCCCCAAAAAGCAGGAGCCTCGTTGAAGTCGCCATTGTTTGGCTGGTCTTTGACGTTGTGGGCGAGCAAGGCGCCGAACTTAAACTGATGCTTGCCTACAACTTTGCTGTAGTCATCCGTCCAAGTATATCTGTCCATCCGGTTGTACCAGGGAGCAGCATTCCACAGGGTGCTGTAGCCTCCGGGCCCCCAGAACACGGGTGGGGCGAGGTTGTTTCCCGCAGTCTTCCCTGACAATGGGTAGCTTGTGGTGAGCTGCGAGTAAATCTGCTGCGAAAGGCCGGGGTCGGTTCCACCGTTGGTGATGTCGATCCGGTTGCCGGAATAGCTGAACTGGAAATCGTTGACCGCTGTACTCCCAATCGTGCGGCTCAGTCGAAGAGCCGCAATCCTCGAGGGCTGCGCCCAGGAAGAATCGACCGCTGGAAATCCAGTATCGCCCCACTCCCCGTTTGGAATGCTAGGCGAGGGCTGGCTCCAGTGTGACTGGGTATACGAGAGCATTACGGTGGTGGATTTATTTATAAGGTAGTCACCCCGGCCGAAGAATTGCCACAGGTTGACGGGCGAATTCAGGACTTGCTTGTAGTCAGGATTGGGGCAAGGGTTGGCTGCGGTGGGAGTGACGTTGGATGCCGGGTATAGGTGAGCAATCGAGTTCCCTGCGGGACTAAGCCCCTCCGCACTGGTATTGATGTTGGTCAAAGTATTACCCGGGGGACCGCCGGGATCAGTCACAGGAAAATCGATAATCCCAAATTCCGGTGCGTTTGAATTGTAGTAACAATTTGTCAGATGGCCGCCCGTTGTAGTGCCGGTAAAATCCCCCGCAAGTTCCGCGGCGCTGGGGGTTTGCCCAGTGTGGAGGTCCCCATCAATCTCTCGATTGAATTCCTGCGAAACGAAAAAGAACAGCTTGTCCTTGATGATCGGCCCGCCTAGCGTGAAACCGAAATCGTTGCGGCGCAACTCCCCTTTCGGTATGGTGGGCGTCGTGTTGGTGTTGAACCAATTGTTGGCATTCAACGCGTCGTTTCTTCCGAAATAATAGGCCGAGCCGTGGAAGCCGTTCGTACCGCTCTTGGTAACGATATTGACTTGCCCACCTCCGGATTGCCCGTACTCGGGGCCGTAGGCGTTGGTAACAATCTTGATTTCCGAGATGGAATCGAGCGTCGGATAAGCCAGGATCGTGCGCTGCGAGCCCATGTCATTGTTGGGGGCGGAATCCACAGTAAATACGTTGCCGGTGCGCTGCCCGCCGCTGAAAACAATGTCCGAACCGCCCAGAACGCCCTTAGTGCTTGCGCTGAACCCGTCTTCGGTTGAAGCGCCTGGAACCAGCAGAGCCAACCCGATGAAGTTGAGCCCGTTCAAAGGCACTTCGCGAACCATCGCCCCTTCCGTAATACTGCCCAGGGAAGCGGTGGTCGTTTCCACCGCGATGGGGTTGGCTTCCACCGTCAAGGCCTCAGAAACGCTGCCTACCGTGAGCTTCACATTGAGAACGACGGTCGAAGCGACGTGCAGTTCAATGTTTTGCTGGGTTTCGGTTTTAAACCCTTGCTTCGTCACCTTGACGTGATAGTGGCCAGGTGGAAGTTCTGCAAAAGCATAGCTTCCGTCTGCACCGCTGGTCGCGGTGCGGGTGTAGGCGGTGCTATCGTTCACGACCGCGACCTCTGCTCCCGCCACTACTGCCCCTGCGGCATCCGAGACGGTGCCCTGAACAATTCCGTTCGTCTGCTGCGCAACCATGGCTGGCACGAGAGCCAGCATCAACCAGCTAAACAGCACCCCAAGCGCTGTCCTTCTCATTGGGTCTCCTGGCACTACCCATCAGAATTTTTAATTGGTCGACTAGCCTTTTTATACTACGCGGGTCATTTAGCTCCAAGGCGGTGAGCTTTGTCAAGCGAAAAATACCGGTATTCTAAGATTTTCCTGTGAAACAAACCGGTATTCTAGGCGATTCTTATTGCCAGCCGTCAGCACATTAATGAGGTAGAATGCTGACATTTACTCGCGCCGGCATGGTGCCGTTCTAAAGCCTTTCGTGGAGGAGCGATGGCGGAATGACAACCCCGAAAAAGAAGAAGGGGGACAATAAGAACAACCGGCATGTCACGCTGAAGATGTTGGCCGAGCGCGTAGGTCTAACTAAAGGGACCTGTTCCGCGGTACTAAATAAGACCGTTGCGTCCCGATCTGTCCCGCTGCATACCCAGGAGCGAATACTTGCCGCCGCTCGCGAGTTGAACTACCGGCCCAGTTTCTATGCCCGCAATTTAGGAGTAAAGCGCACCTATACGATCGGCGTGGTCACCCAGGAGCTTGGTGACTTTTACAGTACACCCATCATCAGCGGCATAGAACGATACCTTCGCCAGAAAAATTTCTTCTTCCTTGCCGTAGCTCACCGTCACGACCCTACGCTGCTTGAAACGTATCAGCACATTCTTCTGGACCGCGGCGTCGAAGGTTTCATTACCGTGGACACCTTTATTGATCGTCCGCTGCCGCTGCCAACCGTGGCCATACCCGGGCACCTCCGCGTGGAAGGGGTCACCAACATAGTTATGGACCATCGGAAAGGAGCGTGGCTGGCGTTAAACCATCTGGTTGAACTGGGTCACAAAGATATTGCTTTGATGAAAGGATCTGACGTTAGCGCGGATTCGGAGGACCGCTGGAAGGCAATCCGCGAAGTTGCGGAGGAACTGAGCATTCCTATTCGGGCGGAACTTGTGGTTCAACTCGAAGGCGACGATTCCACGCCCCGGTTGGGTTATCCCTTCGCGAAGGAGCTGCTGGCCCGTAAACGGCCATTCACCGCTTTGTTTGCCTACAATGATATTTCCGCGATCGGTTCCATCCGCGCATTCCAGGACGCCGGGCTGCGCGTTCCCGAAGACATTTCCGTGGTGGGCTTCGACGATATAAAAATCGCCGTGTATAACAACCCAAGTCTGACCACCGTGCGCCAACCATTGCAAAAAATGGGGGAGATCGCCGCCCGCACTTTGCTGAACCGGATCGAAGAGCATGAAGACTGGGTACCGGAAATCGCGATTGAGCCCGAATTCGTCGCGCGCAATTCGACCTCCAGAGCGCCGGCTCGACCTATGCTCGCGCGCGATCGAGGGGACCGCCAAGATGTGCTGGTGCAGGGTTAGCAAGCGGCTTCTCTTGCGTCTCGCAGCTTGTTGCTTACTCCTTGCGGTTCAATCCCATTCTCCAGCCTCGATGTGGGCGCAAATGGCGACCGAGGACCGGCTCCTTTATCGCGGTTGGTGGCCGAGGCACAGCTCTCCATCCGCAGATGAGTACGTCGGACCAGGAGAGTGCGCGCGATGTCATTCCGCGAAAGCCGCGGCCCAGAAAAACACGCCGATGGCGCGCACTGCCCTTCCCGCCACAAACTCTGACGTCCTTGCGGCTCACCGTCAGTTGGCTTTTCAGGCTGGCCGAAACAGTTACCAGATCACGACCGCGGAGGGCAAGGCGATCTATACCGTCACTGACGGAACACGTAGCCTCGCCGCGCCATTAACCTGGTCGTTTGGCGATGGTCACGTTGGCCAATCGTATCTTTTTGAACGGGACGGAAGCTTCTTTGAGGGCCGCGTTTCTTACTTCGACACTCTGAGGGCTCTTGACTTCACGCCCGGCCGCAAACTCGCCGAGGCGCAGAATCTTGAACAAGCCATGGCGCGGCCGGTAACGGGTGCCGAGCTCATTCGCTGCTTCGCATGCCATGCCACGGCTTCAACCATAGCCGACAAGCTTGACCGCAGCCGAACCATACCGGGGATCACTTGCGAAGCTTGTCACGGGCCTGGTCTGAAGCACGCGGTCGCCGAGAAAGCAGCCTATGCGGAAGGCCAAGTGCTGGACAGCGATCGAAAGACCGACGCGATCTTCGATCCAGGCAATCTCAGCCCCGCCGATGCGGTTGACTTCTGTGGTTCATGCCATGGTACTTGGTGGGATGTGAGACTGGCTCCGCCAGTGGGAATCGCGAATGTTCGCTCTCAACCGTATCGCCTGGAAAAGAGCCGGTGCTGGGGAAAAAACGGTGACGCGCGAATCACCTGCGTGGCCTGCCATGACCCCCACGAGAAACTCGTGCGCGACACGGCGTCCTACGACAAAAATTGCTTGAGTTGCCATCTTGCAGCTGCTTCCATGAAGTCGACCGGTGATCATCCGGGCCCCGCTTGCAAGGTAAGCACAAAAGATTGCGCTTCTTGCCATATGCCCAAATACGAGCTGGCGGACTTTCACTATAAATTTACCGATCACGACATTCGCGTGGTTCGGCCGGATGCACCTTATCCCGAGTAACCAAGTTGCATGGCTCGGTCCGCGATCGTGGAATTGAACTGCACTAATTCAAATTGCCCAGGCTCGCGCTGTCGCTTGTCGCTCACCGGACCCTTTGTGCGCGAATTCAAAACCCGACAACACGATAATTCATAGAATACCGGTCTTCTTTGGGCTTGACGCGCCCCATCCCGCCGACGATGGCCACGAAGTAATTCCGGCGTTTCCCAGGCTAGGTTTTCGTCGAAGATCACGGTCTTCCTTGACTCATGCTCGAAGGTGTGCTCCCATGTGAAAAACCGGTATTCTTCTGGGGAATACTCTGCTGGCCGCGAGATCCGCTTCTGCGCGTGCGGAGCTTACCAAGCTGCGACGCGCTTGCCTAACGGAGGACTGCGACATGAAGAAACGTGTTGAATGTTTGCGATGTTCATTCCGGCTCCCGGCGCTGCGTGGATGCATGATACTTTTGTCCGCCTGGCTGCTGTTCGCAGCGGTTGCGGGAGCGCAAACCTGGACTCCATCTTGGAGTGATGAATTCAACGGCGCTGCCAACAGTCCCATCGATAGCACCAAGTGGCAATTCGATACGGGAATTCTGAACGTTAACGACGAAGTGGAATATTACTGCTCGCCGGGAAGCTCGACTTCTGGTTGCGACCCGGCCAATCCGAACGCCTACATCGATGGCAACGGCAACCTGGTCATCCAAGCCCTTCGGATCAATTCAGGAGTCGCGCCTTACAGTGGCAGCTGGACGTCGGCGCGGTTGAATACGGCAAATAACCTTGCCAGTTTCAATTATGGACGGATCGAGTCCAATATGCAGCTTCCCACCGGTCCTGGGTTGTGGCCTGCCTTCTGGGCTCTCGGAACCAATATAGGTACTGTGAGTTGGCCTGCTTGCGGTGAGACCGACTATATGGAAAATGTTCCCGCCTCCGGCGGACTTGGGCCAGGCGTCATAAAATCCACGATCCACGGTCTCGGATATTCTGGGTCCAATGGCCTGGGCCAGACCTATTCTTTTCCTAACGGCGAACTGGTGAGTGATCCTTCATTTCACACCTACGGAACAATCTGGTCGGCAAATATGATTCAGTTTTACGTGGACGATCCGAGCAATGTTTTTTTCATACGCACTGCCAGCGATATCCCTCCAGGCGACGCCTGGCCGTTCAACGCTAATTTCTTTCTGCTGTTGAATCTCGCCGTGGGGGGAACCGGCAGTTGGCCCGGTCCGCCGGACAGCACAACTCCGAGTCCGGCCGTGATGCGCATCAATTACGTTCACGCGTATACCGCCTCCCCTATAGCCGCACCTGCCATGACCGGAGCACCTATCAGCGTGACGGCTGGAGCGACGACAGGCAACAGCAGTCCGGTCAACTTCACGCTGACGCCCAATACGGGCTTCGTCTATTTTTCATGCAGCACCAACGCGCCCAAAGCGAGTTGCTCGATCGCCACAAATGACCTCTTGGATAAGTTTGTCGCCAACTCCAACGCCCCCACCGCCGACACGGTCACAGTGTCGGTCACGACGACGGCGAACACCTCTGCCTCGACTACGAACACGATTCCACCCACCATGTTGGTGAATCCAAAAACGCGCATGTGGCTGCCAATATCAATGGCAGGGTTTCTCGTGTCTGTAGTCGCGGTGCCCGTTGTGCGCCGACGAAGCCGCGCGTCTCTTTACGCCTGCACGCTGGTCGCTGGATTTATTCTTACGGGCGCGAGCTGGAGCTGCGGCGGTAGCGGCGCCAGTAACCAGGGTCCGATAACTCCGCCCGCCAATAACGGCACGACCCCTGGCAGCTACACCGTGACCGTTTACGCATTCACCGAAAGCAACGCCACGAACGGATCGAACAGCAATGCCGATGCGAGCGTCGCCATTCCCCTCACCGTGAACTGACGCATTGCAGCTTATCGATGGCATGAAATAGCCGTGATAGGATTCACTCCGAATGCGACGCGAAGTCTTAACAACGTGCTTGGTCGCTTGCGGAGTCCTCACCTGCGCGCTCTCTGTCAGGGCGCAGGACAAGATCAGCGCACAAAACAAGCCCGGCACGTATCACGGCCCTGTATTTGAAGATGTTGCCCAGCGTAGCGGTCTGACCGTGCCGCATCAATCCTCACCAGACAAGCGTTACGTCATCGAATCCATGAGCGGCGGGGTTGGCCTGTTTGATTGCGACAACGACGGCAAACTCGATATTCTCACCGTCAACGGTTCAACCGTCGATCGCTACCGCGAGGGTGGCGACCCAATGATCACCCTGTACCACCAGGAGGCAGACGGGACTTTCAAGGACATTACACAATCGGCGGGCCTGAATCGCCGCGGATGGGGTATGGGTGTGGCCGTGGCCGATTTCGACAATGATGGATGGCTCGACATTTACGCCACTGGCTACGGCGGCAATGTGCTGTATCGCAATCTCGGCAATTGCAAATTCGAGGATGTTACAGAAAAAGCTGGCGTCCGCGGCGGCGGATTCAGCACAGGTGCGGCCTGGGCCGACTACGACCGCGACGGCCACGTGGATTTATTTGTCTCCCGTTACGTGCACGTCGATATCAACAACCTGCCCGAGTTCGGCCGCGATAAATTCTGCCACTTCAAAGGTGTGCTCGTGCAATGTGGTCCCTGGGGTCTGCAGGGGGAGAGCGACCTCCTTTATCACAACCGTGGCGACGGCACGTTTGAGGAAGTCTCCGTGCGCGCCGGCGTTCACGACTCGGAAAGCCGCTTCGGACTGGGCGTGGTGTGGGGCGATTACGACAACGATGGCTGGCCAGATCTATTTGTCGCCAACGATGCAGGCCCGAACTATCTCTACCACAACAATCATAACGGCACGTTTAATGACGTGGCTCTGCTGGCTGGAGTCGCTTTGAGCGGCGAAGGCCTCGAGCAGGGCAACATGGGAGTGGACTTCGGCGATTACAATCACGACGGATTGCTCGACATTATCGACACAACGTTTGCCGATCAGCCCAAGACGCTCTATCGCAACCTTGGCGCCCAGGGCTTTGAAGACGCAAGCCGGACGGCGCAAATCTCCCAGGCAAGCTTTCCTTACGTTGCCTGGGGTACCGGCTTTATAGATTTCGATAACGATGGTTGGCCGGACATTCTAATTGCCAACGGCCACGTCTATCCGCAGGTGGACACGATAAAAGAAGGAACGCGCTACCGGGAGCCATTGTTTCTGCACCTTAATAAACACGACGGGACTTTCGAAGACGCTTCCGCCGCTGCGGGACTTACGAATCTGCCTCTCGCTTCGCGCCGCGGAGTCGCCTTTGGCGATATTTGGAATGATGGAGTCATCGATGCGCTCGTTCTCAATGTCGGTGAACCTCCGACTCTTTTGCGCAATCGTCTGGCCAACGGCAATCACTGGGTTGAATTCAACCTCCAAGGCACCAAGAGTAATCGCGCTGCTATCGGCGCGCGCCTCACCATTCACGCCGGAAGCCTTGTGCAATTCAACGAAGTTCGTGGGGGTGCCAGCTACCTCTCACAAAACGACCTTCGGCTGCACTTCGGTCTGGGGACCAGCACGAGGATCGATAGCGTCGAAATCTCCTGGCCCAGCGGGCTCGTTGAGCGTCTTGGCAATCTTTCCGTAGATCAGATTTACACGATTGAGGAGGGAAAAGGGATTCGCTCCCCCAAAAATCCCGCGACTCCATGAATCGGCGCTGGCTCGTTGCAGTCGCGGCGTTCTGTCTGGTTTATGCAGGCTTGCGCATCGCGGAAGCCCGCCAGACCTCACAACCGGTCGCCGGTCAGCCAGCCCAGCCGCAGCAGTATTTGAACGCGCATGCCGGTGTCGAGTACCTGGGTGACCAATCCTGCCGAAAGTGCCACTCCACAATCTACGACCAGTTCAAGCAGACAGGCATGGGACGGTCCGTTTCCATTCCCTCTGCCGAAGATCTGCATGAATTGGAAAAACCAGTCACCTTAATCAACAAGAAGTTAAACCGCTCCTATTCGATTTATGCACGTGATGGAAAAATTATTCACCAGGAATCCGAGACAGATGCCAAAGGCCGCGTCATTTTTTCCGATGCCCATGAGGTTGCCTACACTGTGGGCGCGGGTGACGTGGGCAAGAGCTATCTCGTGGCCGAAGGGGACGCGTTATTGGTCTCGCCGATTTCGTACTATGCGCGCATTCGAGGCTGGGATTTATCACCCGGCTATGGCGAAGGCATATTCCGCGGTTTCACGCGCCGTGTTGTTGACTTATGCGTGGACTGTCACACCGGCATGCCGCAGCTTGTTGCCGGCAGTCACAACCGCTTTCAGCAACCTCCCTTTCGCTTCTTGACGGTCGGGTGCGAACGCTGTCATGGGCCGGGATCCCTTCATGTGGAGCAGCGTAAGCAGGACGCGATGTTGGGCGAATCATTTGAAGGATCAATCGACTTCTCCATCGTGAATCCGCGGAACCTCACGCCCGAAGTTCGAGATGATGTCTGCGCCCAGTGCCACCTTTCGGGCGATGCTCGTGTCCTTCAGCCGGGCAAGAATTATCTTGATTTCCGCCCGGGAACCGCGCTGGGCGATGTGGTGGCGGTATTTTCGGTTCCCCAGACCATCAAAGGAAATCATTTCATTGCCCTCGATCAGTTTGAGCAAGTAAAGATGAGTCGTTGTTGGTCCGCCAGCGCCGGCCGGATGGGCTGCATCTCATGCCATGATCCTCACGTTCAACTCCACGGTGACCAGGCGGCCGATTTTTTCCGGAGCCGATGCCTGACCTGCCACTCCACCAGCAGTTGCCGCGAGCCCATGGCGCAAAGGCAAGCCACCGCGCCGCCCGACAACTGTATTCAGTGCCACATGCCGAAACAGCCCACCGAAAACATCGGCCACTCGTCGATCACAGACCACCGTATTCTGCGAACTCCGTCTGAAATCCCCTCGGTCCTGCAAAGTAGCGCATCCCCGACTCCCATGGAATTAATCCACGACACAAAACCTTCCGACGCGGCTGAAACAAAGGAGAATTTGCGAGATCTTGCGCTGGCCTACTCGCAGGTTGCAACGCGCTTCCCCGAACTTGACGAGAAAGGTCTTGCACTCTTGGAGAAGGCCGCTGCGGCGCTCCCGGCCGATGCCGAGATCCAGGCCGCGTACGGATTTGTTCTTCGCGTCGCGCGTCCGCGAGAAGAACAGCGTGCCGCCCAAACCCTGCAAAGGGCCATCGATGCCGGATCAAAATCCGCCGAGGTGCGAACGCAGTTGGCTCGCTTGCGCCTGCAACAGGAACAAGTAACGGCGGCCATGGACTTGTTCAAAGAATCAATCCAGATGGATCCTTTCTACACTCCCCCATACTTGGATCTTGCTCAGGTTTACTCGACGTTGAAAGATCGGAAGAGCGCTTTGGAAATACTGGACGCCGTTTTGAAGATAGACCCGGGAAACGATGCCGCTCGGCAGCAGCGGCTCAAAGTTGAGGCTATGCCCGCAGAATAAGTAGGGGGGTCGGAAGATGCGCAGAATCGAGATACCTCGTGGATATCGTCTTGCGCTTTTTGCCTTGCTGTCTTTCTCGGCGGGCTGCGGAGGCGGCGGAAGCATGAGCAGTCTTCCGCCCAGCAGCTCCCTGACGCTTTCTCTAGCGAGCAGCACAACTCAAGTATTTCAGGGACAAGTAGCCTCAGCGACCGTCGACGCAACTCTCCTCAGAAGCGGCAGCACCGGCAACGTGACGCTGAACGTCTCCGGAATGCCTACGGGCGCGAACGATCAAATCCAGTCTCCTGGAAGCGGCGACAGCGGCAGCATTGCCTTCAATGCGGGGACCGCGGCGGCGGGAAACTATCCCCTCACCGTGACCGCCACCGACGGGACCCTTTCGAGCACGGCAAGCCTTAGTTTGACCATTGGAGCATCGGCGCAAATTATGCCGGGCACCAACGGCACGTTCAGCGTTGCGATGTCCACATCATTCCAGCCGGCTGAATGGGATTACTCGGTTTTTCAGGATTATTCTGGCTTGGACACGACGTTAGCAAATCTGCAGCCGCAGCATATCCGCTTGCAAGGAGTATCGGAAGGCGTCCCTCAAGGAGCAGCCGACAGCGGTTCGACGGCATGGAATTTTACCGTTCTCGATGCCATCACCCAGCCCGTGTTAAGCGTGGGCGATCACAGTCCCGAGTTTCAGATCGCGAAAGCCCCGCCTTTCATGTACTCCGGCAACGACAGCGGAAATGATTTTCTGGATCTCAGTTTTCAGCAATTTGCCGGCTACGCGCAGAATCTTGTGCAGTACTACAACACGGGCGGCTTTACCTCGAGTGGTCAAACTTACGTGTCACCAGCGTATCCTACCGACACGATTACCTGGTGGGGCATTTACAACGAGCCCAACATCAACAACAGCTTGACGGCGCAGCAATACGTGACCATGTACAACACTGTGGTGCCGCAGATGCAGGCGATCGATCCATCGATCAAGTTTGCCGCTGTGGAACTGGCGGATTTCCAGGGACAAGTGCAGAACTGGATTCCGACATTCGTGAGCGGCGTGACCGCCCAAGTGGACTCCCTGGCTACGCATTTCTATTCCACCTGCGATCAGGCGACTGACGATGCTTCGGTTTTCGCTTCAGTGGCGACCAGCACGAACGGGAACTTTAACTTTGTCTCCGACGTGCAGCTTATCTATTCGCAGCTAGCCACGAATCCGGCATTGGCCTCGGTGCCGGTCTGGGTGACCGAGAACAACGTGAACGCCGATTACGACAAAGGTGGCGGCATCAGCGCCTGCAACGGCAATACTTTTGTATCCGACCAGCGTGGATCCAGCGCTTTCTTTGCCGCATGGCGGCCGTATGTTTTTTCCCAGCTCGGTAAGGCTGGGATTAAAGCGCTTTATCACTGGGATTTTGCTGCCGACGCGCAGTTTGGAGAAGTCATTGTTACAACCTCACAAGCACAGATCCAGCTCAGCTACTGGGTCGACTACTGGCTGGAACGAATGTTTCCTTCGCCACCAGGGGCAAGCCTGCTGGAATACACCGACACCGACAGCGCGGAACTGGAAATTCTTCCGGTGCAGAACCCTGACGGCAGCGTCGTGATCATGCTCGCAAACCACGCCGTAAATGCGGCCTCCGACAACAACGGTCCGGGCGCTCCTCGAACGATCAGAGTTGACGTTTCAGCATTGGGCTCTTTCACATCAGGCAGCCTGTTGACGATCGATGCGACCACCAGCACGACCTCAGGCCCCACCGCAACATCTGTCATTCCGAGTCCCGCGATAACAGTTGTTCTTAACGGCTACGGTGTGGCATTCCTGACCTTGAAAAACTAAACCCAGTGGACGACTCAGGGCTATTTGTCCGGTCGTTCGAGTTCCTTCGTGACGCAGGACTTCACATTCGCTCTGGCTGCCGGGCGCCGTCAACTTAGACGGTGAGCAGTCTTCCAGCTTCCGTTCCCAAATGTTCCCATGATAATCTGTAACTTGTTGTAGGCGCGTAGCTCAGTTGGTTAGAGCGCTACCTTGACACGGTAGAGGTCAGGAGTTCGAGTCTCCTCGTGCCTACCATTTCTTCACCCCCCTTTCCGTTCAATAGGTCGAAATCCGTTGATTCTCACGACATGCGATCTTAGACTTGCCGCGCACATCAGTATCGGCTTTCTGCTCTTCAAGACCAACAGATTCTCTATTTCGGGGCAACGAGAGTGACCAGTGAAATCGCTGTTTCCTGCTCGTCATTGAAAGACAAGACGGGGCCTGCAAACGAGTTGCCTTATTTGATAGAGGCCCGACCAGAATCAGCCAATGCTCCACTGGACGAACTGCTCGACTGGATTACACAGAACCGCGAGCTGCGAGAGATGCATCTTCATCGCGCCGGGGCGGTTCTTTTCCGGGGATTTTCGGCGATCCAGACGGCGGAGGACTTTTCGGCCATAGCCAAGAGGATGGCCCCGGAGATGCTGGATTACGCCGGTGGGACCACGCCTCGCTCAGCCGTGACCGGAAAGGTTGTCACTTCCACTGATGCTCCCCGACATGTCGTGATCGGGCTTCATCAGGAGATGAGCTACCTCGCGCCGGCTCAACAGTTCCCTGATCCTACTCCTGATAAAGTGATGTTCTTTTGCGAGACCGCCCCCGGTGGCGGCGGCCAGACGCCGCTCGCCGACATGCGCGAGGTTTATAAGAAGTTGCCGCGCGAGTTAGTCTCACGATTTGAGAGTAAAGGTGGATTGGTTTTACACCGAAAACTCCCCGCGCAGAAGCGATACGGATTTGAGGTGACCTGGTCCACGGCCTTTGGGACAACGGATTGTGCCGAGATGGAAGGCATCGCCAGCCGGAATGGCTGGACAATGTCGTGGGACAAGCGCGGGGGTCTGGAAGTCTCTCACGGCCCTTCGCCTGTCATCAGAACACATCGCGTGACCGGAGAGAAAATCTGGTTCAATCAAGCCCATCTGCTGCACAAGTCCGTGGCGCCTTGGACCTCGGCATGGCTGGGGCCCAGCCTAACTCAGAGACTGAGGGCGAAAGCGATGAAACCTTTTATCCGCGATCGCTTTTACTACCATTCAACGTTTGCCGATGGTTCGGAATATTCAGAAAGTGACATCCAAACCATCCGCAGTGTCATTCAGCAAGAAACTGTGTTCTTCGACTGGCAGCGGGGCGACGTTTTGCTGATTGATAACAAGTTGGTGGCGCACGGGCGCCAGCCGTACTCCCCACCGCGGAAAATTTTCGCGGCATTGTTGGCGGACGTTCCGCGGAATCAGGCCGCCTAGTATTTTGAAATACGCACTTTGAACACGTACTTTGAAGACCAGAAGGAATTGGACCCACATTGAAAGCTGACCTCGAAGGAAAATTTGCTCTCGTAACCGGTGCAGCCAGAGGCATCGGGGAAGCCATCGCGAACACTCTTGCCGCCAACGGTGCTCGCGTGGCCTATGCCGATATCGACTATGCCACAGTGAAACAAACTGCCGGCAAGGTGCCGAATTCACTGGCTGTCTCCATGGATATCAGCAACGAAGCGCTGGTCGATTCAGCCATGGCCGAGGTAATGAAAGAGTTCGGCCGGCTCGACATCCTGGTAAACAATGCTGGGGTGAACACGGCGAAGTACCGGGTAAACATCGACAAGTTCCCTCTCGAGGAGTGGGAAAGAATCGTAAAGATCGATTTGACGGGCACCTACCTGGTCAGCCGGGCTGCGGCTCGCGTCATGATGAATCAGCGCTCCGGCCGGATCATTAATATCGCTTCCGTATTGGGCGTCATACCAGCGCGATTGCAGTGCGCCTTCACATCAGCTAAAGCAGGAGTGGTACATCTGACCAAGACCATGGCGATCGAACTCGGTGAATACGGGATACTGGTCAACTGCGTCGCGCCAGGATCCACGTTGACGGAGGGCACCAAGCAACTCTTCTATAGCAATAACGCTGCGGAAGGCGAACGCGCCCAAAGATTGTTGAGCCACGTACCGCTCGGAAGAGCGGGAACCGTGGAAGAAATGGCACAGGCCGTACTCTTCTTTACAGATGCTGGAAGCAGTTACATTACGGGCCAGATCCTGTGCGTAGACGGCGGTTGGAGCGCTGGTGGATTCTTTCGCGATTTTTAACTAGGCGACGAGTCCGGACTAACAGATGACAGACCATTTCGAAATTTATTCCGAGGAGTTTCAACGGATTCTGGGAAGCTCGCCGGAACTCAAGCTGCTTTCATCGGATCTGAAGTTTGCGGAAGGCGTTTGCTGGGTGGAACGAGCCTGTCATCTGATCGTCAGCGATTTTCTGAATGACCGCATCGTGAAGTGGTCGGAACAAGAAGGGCTGGGCATCTTCCGCGAACCTGCGGAAACCGCTAACGGCAACACCGTCGATCTGGAAGGCCGAGTCGTTTCGTGTCTCACCCGTGGACGCTCGGTGGTGCGCCAGGAGCACGATGGTTCTCTGACCACGATCGCAGACCGCTATCGCGGTGGACGGCTGACATCTCCCAACGACGTGGTCGTGAAATCGGACGGAACCATCTGGTTCACCGATCCTGACTACGGATTTCTCTGCCCCGATTTCGGCCATGGCGACAAACCCGAGCAAGATCGAAACCGCGTGTATCGAGTCGTTCCCAAGACCGGCGAAATCACTGCGGTCTCTGAGGATTTCGATAAACCCAATGGCTTGGCATTTTCGCCCGACGAATCTTTACTCTATGTGGGAGATACCGGGCGGACGCACGGTGAATTTCGCCCGCACCAACTCATGGTGTTCGACGTGGTCGAGCAAGGCACGGCGCTGGCGAATCCCCGGGTCTTTGCAGTCATCGAACCAGTGGTTCCGGACGGATTCAAGGCAGATGTCTTGGGAAATCTGTATGTAACAGCTGGAGACGGAATTCAAGTGTATAACCCGCAAGGTCGGATGATCGGAAAGATACGCACGCCGCAAGTAGCTGCAAATTGCTGCTTTGGCACCTCCGACAATCGCACGCTGTTCATCGGCGCGACCAACTCCATCTGGAGCGTCAGGCTGAATACCAGCGGCGTTCGCCACGCAGGCTAGCAAGCAACCACCAGGTCACGCGTGGCCGGCCGGTTCGCCCGGGCCTGCCTCTCGAAATGCCGGCTCAATCATCATCGCCGTTAATCCAAACATGGCAATGCATCCTGCGAGCGGTATCAGCAAACCGGCGCGCAAGCTGCCAGTTCTTGTCGAGGTCATTCCGACGACCCAGGGGAGCGTGGCGCCGCCCATGCCCGACAGCGCGAACATCACGGCTCCGATTCGTCTCGATCTTTCGCCGTATGCTTTGACCAGCCACGCAATCAGGATTGGGTAAATCGCCGCCAGCCCCAATCCCGCGGCGCCTACGCAGAGAGTCGCGCTGGTAAACGTCTCTGCGCGGAGGAGAAAGCAAATGCCGGCGGCAGCCAGTATCAAGCCGCTTATCAGCAGTGTCCGTTCGCTCCGACGCAATGGAATCAGCGGTACCAGAGCACGCCCGGCCAACAATCCTCCCCAGAAAAACATGGGCGCCAGAGCCCACAGGTCGCCGGAATCAGGGTTCATCCGTTTCGTCAGGGACGCAACCCAACCGGCGACTGAGTTCTCGGATCCGACGTATAAGAAAAAGAGCGCGCCCAGGCTCACCGCGCTCCTGAAACTAATGTTCTGCTGCGCGACCGGTTCCTGTACTTCTTCTTTTTCATTCTTCTCCGACATTCGCGGCTCTAAATCCATCCCCGCTAAAACCATCACCGTAAGCGCCGAGCACGCCGCGATCCCGTAGAGAAGCCACGAGATGACGAAGTGTCTTTGAGCCAACATCACAAATGGGGAGGACACAATCGCGCCGATTCCCCACATCAGGTTCAGAATGCTGAGTGCAGCCACTCGCCGGGTTGTTGCAATTTCGGCTACCCACAAATTCGCGGAAGAAAGAGTCTGCCCTAATCCGCAACCGAACACCGCGGACGCTGCCAGAGTCGCAAGATGGCTGCCGAGACTTAGCCCAGCCACTCCCGCTGCAATCAAACCGAAGCCGCACACGAATGTATACCGGTACCCTCGTTTTAGGAGCGGACCGATGGAAGCAACGCCCACCATCGATCCGCAAAACTGCGCGGTAAAGAATAGCCCCGCCCGCTGATCGCTCAAAGAAAACCTAGCAATGAGAATGGGCAAGAGAGGGCCAATGAGCGTGGTTACGATGCCCGTCACAACAAACCCACAGTGCAGCACGACAAATGCAGTCGAAGAAATCGGGAGCGAAACCGACCGAGTTGGAATCGATCTCATGCTGAAGGCAATAACCTATCGATCAAGTCCTGGTTCGCATCCTGGGTCACGCCGATGCGATGATGCGCCCGCTTATTGGTTGACGCCGCTGGCCAGGATGCCTCCGTCGACGACCAGAGCCTGTCCGGTAACGAAAGACGCGGCATCGGAACATAGGTATACCGCCGCTCCCACGAGTTCTTCAGTCTTGCCAAAGCGGCCCATCGGAGTCCGCATTAGAAACTCCTGGCCGCGCGGCGTGTTGTCGAGCAAGTCTGCATTCAAAGCGGTGCGGAAGACGCCGGGCGCGATGGCATTCACCGTAACGCCCTTCTTCGACCATTCGACGGCGAGCGAACGTGTGAGCGAAAGCACGGCTGCCTTGCTAGCCGCATATGCCGCGACTTCGTGGAGCGAAACGAAGCTACTGAGAGAGGCAATGTTGACAATGCGGCCGTAGCCACGCTCCAGCATGTGTTTGCCGAAAATCTGGCAAGCTCGCAGGGTTCCCGTGAGGTTCGTATCCATGATGCGGGCCCATTCTTCATCCGATACGGTGAGTGTTGGCGTCCGCTTCGTTATTCCCGCGCAGTTAATAAGGATGTCGATCTTAGTGAACCACCGCAGCGACTCTGCCAGCAGCTTTTCGAGCGAAGCGCGCTGGCCCACATCCGAACAGAGACGCAGGGTCTGGCGTCCCCGCCGCTCGATCTCGGCCGCGGTTTCTTCGACTTGTTCCTGGCGGCGAGCGGAAGCGATGACATCGGCTCCTGCATCTGCGAGGCCGAGGCTCAGAGCCCGACCGATTCCAGTGGTGCCTCCGATTACAACGGCAGTCTTGCCTTCAAGGCTAAGGATAGTGGGCGTCATTGTTTCTCCGCTCTGGTGGCCAGCAGGTTTGCACCGCACAGCCGGGCAAGAATCTCCGCCGTGGCTTCCTCCGGACTTCCGCCAACCGCGACCGACCAGGCATCGGAAGGTACCTGTAACGCCGCGACTTGGCTATTGAGCATCTCAGGCTTCATGTACGGATGATGTCGCGACTCTATGCGCTCCTTGATCAAAGCTGCGGGTGCATGCAGATAGACAAATTGTATTTCGTTCTTCGCAAAACCCGCCGACAGCACCTCGCGATAACTCTCCTTCAGCGCAGAGCAGGCAAGAATCACGTTCTCGCCCTTTTTGCAGTGCTGCGCCATGCACTCATGCAGAGCCTTGAGCCACGGCACGCGGTCGGCGTCGGTCAGCGGGATTCCGGCTGCCATTTTCTGCCGGTTCTTTTCCGAGTGATAGTCGTCGGCGTCTTCAAACTTCCATCCTGTGCGAGCGCCGAGCAAACGCCCGATGGTCGTCTTTCCGGCGCCGCTCACGCCCATCAAAACCAGGATCATGGGTTGCGCTCCAACAGTTTACCGCGGTGTACCTTTTCCGGATTGTTGAAGGCCGCCGTCTCCGCCATATCGCTTTCTATAGCCGATAAGCCTGCTTCACCAAGCTGTAGGCGAGATCGTGCGCCACTTCCAAAGCCTCTTCTTCCTCCAACCGGCGCTCGGCGACCAGCTTTGCCAGAAAAGCGCAATCCACGCGCCGCGCCAGATCGTGCCGCGCTGGAATCGAAAGGAAGGCGCGAGTATCGTCATTGAATCCTACCGTGTTGTAAAACCCCGCCGTCTCCGTCACGAGTTCGCGGAAGCGCATCATTCCCTCCGGACTGTCGTGAAACCACCACGGCGGCCCCAGTCGCAAACAGGGATAATGCCCAGCCAGCGGAGCCAGTTCTCTGCTGTATGCGGATTCATCGAGCGTGAAGAGAATGATCGTAAGATCGCGTTCATTGCCGAATTGATCGAGCAGAGGCCGCAGCGCGTCGACATAATTCGTCGTCATCGGGATATCCGCGCCCACGTCGCGACCATATCGTTCGTAGAGCTTGCGATTGTGATTGCGCGCGCTGCCCGGATGGATCTGCATGACCAGCCCATCTTCCAGGCTCATACGCGCCATTTCTGTCAGCATCTGTGCGCGGAAAAGTTCCTGTTGATGCGCATCGGCGCGGCCGGCGATCACCCGATGAAAAAGCTCAGCAGTCTCGGCTCCGGAAAGATTTGCGGTTCGCGCTGTAGGATGCCCGTGGTCGCTTGCCGTGCAGCCAAGTTCGCGGAACCGCAGGCGCGTCACGCGTAGTGCGTTCAGGTAGCCCGTCCACATCGAGGTGTCTTCCCCAGTCATCTCGCCGAGCTTCGCAACATTTCCGGCAAATCCTTCAAACTCAGGATCAACAACCGGGTCAGGCCGAAAGGTCGGCAGTATCCTCGCCTTCCAGTTCGATTCTAGGATGGCTTTATGATCAGCCAGCGAATCGAGCGGAGAATCCGTGGTCGCAAGCACTTCCAGATTGAAGCGTTCGTAAAGCGCGCGGGGCAGGAACTCCGGCGTCTGTAACTTTTCTGAGATCGTGTCGAAGTAAAGATCAGCAGTATCCTCAGACAGCCGCTGCTCAAGCCCGAAAAGTCCCTGAAAAGCAAAGTCGAGCCACAGACGCGTTGGCGTTCCGCGGAACAGATAATAATGGCTGGCAAAGGTGCGCCAGACTTTCCGTGGATTCTTCAACTCCGGCTCGCCAATCTCAAAATCGTCCAGCGAAATTCCCTGGCTGTAGAGCATTCGGAAGATGTAGTGGTCGGGCTGCACCAGGAGCTTTGCTGGATCGGCAAAAGGCTCGTTCCTCGCAAGCCATGCCGCGTTCGTATGCCCATGAGGACTTACGAGCGGCAAGCTTCGCACATGCTCGTAGAGCGTTTTTGCTATCTTTCGAGTACTGGGCTCGGCAGGAAACAGACGATCTGGATGGATCAGCATGACTCCGACACTACCTTGCCGCTGCGATCACCACCAGCATACACGGCGCGACTATCTTCAGTTCTCAATCGCCGCTGCGAGAATATGGGAATAGAAGCTATCTCCAAGTCAGAGTGGTCACGGAATTCGCCTTCAACGATACTGGAGCGGCCATATTCGCGAGCCGCAATTCGATTGTCTTTGCAGGGCCGGCATTCGTCAGAACCAGCACTTGCCGCCCGTCTGGATTTTCGACCGCAACGTGCTTCAAGTCGGCGGCCTCGCTTTTCGACTCAAAGCGGCGAGCCCCACGACGGATGACGCGTGAGTAATGCGCAAGAGCCCAATATTCTCCGCTGCGAGTAATTTCTTTCGTCTTTGAATCAATCGTCACCACGCCGCCGCACGGAAACGGTCCGATGTTCGGCCGGCCATGCTCATCGAGAGCCAGGTTCCACACCGTGATCGAGCGGCACCAGTTGTGCAGAACATCGCTGAAAGTTCCGCCCCACTTGCACCAATCCGCCAGATAGCCGGGATCGGTATAGTCCGGTCCGCCCTCGGTCCAATACATCTCCACATCCGGAAAGGCATCATGGACCTTGCTCATCATTTCGGGTGTCCCGTAATAGCCGTGCCAGGCAACCGCGTTGACGTATCTGCGAAACTTGCCGTCCTCGAGCGAGCCCACCACTCGTCCCCACAAATTGTAGTTGTGGTCCAGAATCCAGATCTTAGTAGGCATCCCGCTGCTTTCCAAGAGCGGGCCCAGGTGGTCGCGCACAAATTGAATCTCGTACTCCTGCCCCCAGATGCAAGCCGGCATCCTGCCATCCTGATCGGTGTCCACCTCGTTCTGTGAAGTCAGCGCTTGCACCGGCACGCCTTCGGCCGCGTACCCTTGCAGAAACTTTAGATAGTATTTCGCATACGCGGGGAAGTAGTGATTGCGCATCGAACCACCCAGCATCGATCCGTTGAACTTCATCCAGCCGGGCGGACTCCAGGGAGACGAAAAAAGAAACAGGTCTGGATTCGCTCGCCGCGCCTGACGCAGCATCGGAAGAATGTATTCGCGGTCGTGCTCAATGGAAAAGCGCGTTAGCTCCGGATCGGCTTCGCCGTCATCATAGCTGTAAAGCTTTGTCGAGTAATCGCTCGACCCGACGCAGATGCGGCCCGTGCTCAGTCCCATCTCTGAGGGGTGGAAAAGTTCGTGGAACAGGCTTTCCCTTGCCGCTGGTGAAAGTTGGTTGAACGTGTAGCAGGCAGCATCGGTAAAGGCGCCGCCAAATCCTAATATCTCCTGGAACTTCGTGCCGGGATTAAGCCTGATCTGATCAGTCCCGGGTGTGGCCGAAGCCGCACGCCACGCGGCCTTGGCAGCTGCCGCAAAGCGCTCGTCGCCGGCGGTCACCCAAACAGAAATCTCCGGACTGACAATTGCGTTGTCGTTTTCGGGTTGGCTCAATGCACCGGCCAACTCGCCGGGGGCAACCGCCGCGGCCAATCCCAGAGCTGAGAGTCCGAGAAAGCTTCGTCGGGAAGTGTGGCGCGTCATTGAACCGGGGGATGCTAACAGCCAACGCGCTGCAAGTCAACGATTCGGCTCAATTGGGGCGAGAACAAAATCCGCTTATACGTCCGCTTCACGTGGATTGACCAGCGGCTGCGGCTGCGGCTGAATGACGTGCAATCCGCACTCAGTCTTCGAGAATCCCGGCCAGCGCCCGGCTCTTTCATCTTCTCCCGGCTGCACGGCGCGTGTGCAATGAGTGCAGCCGATACTGGGATAGCCCAAGTCTTGAAGCGGGTTATAAAGTACATCATGATCGCGGACGTATTGCCGCACCTGGCTTGAACTCCAGTCGGCGATCGGATTGATCTTTACCAGTCCAAATTTTTCGTCCCACTCGATTTTGCCAGCGCCAGCGCGCCCCGTGGTTTGATCGCGCCGGATGCTCGTAATCCACGCCCGCAGTTCGCCCAGCTTGCGCCGCAGCGGCTCAACTTTCCGCAGATCGCAGCATTGATCGGGATTACGTTCCCAGAGCGCCGAACCGTGAAGCCTTGCTTGCTTTTCCGGCGAAATAAGTGGATATACACGCTCAATCGCGATGCCATATCTCTGCTCGATCTGGTCCATGAGATTGTAGGTTTCGGGAAAGAGGAATTCCGTATCCAGGGTGAAGACGCGAAACTTGGGGCGAACCCGGGATGCGAGATCGATCATGACCATGCCCCCGGTACCGAGAGCGGTCGAGATCGCTACCTTATCTCCGAAAGTCTCGAAGGCCCAGTTAAGAACACGCTCGGCGCTCCAGGTCTCGGAGGCAGTTTTGAGTTGCGCTATCTGTTCCTTCATACCAACGGCTCCTCTTGTGCCAGACTCCCCGGTGAAATAGCGTTTTGCTCAATCACGAACGCGAATTCTTTTTCCAGTTCAGAAAAGCTCGTTCGCGGTTGAACCGCATGCTGGTCGCCGAGCCTTACCACCTCGCCCACCACCAGCAAGGTTGGAGCTCGCAACCTCGGCGTCCGATGAAGCTCCGAAATTGTGGTGCGGTGCAATTGCTGTTCGGCTGTGGTTGCTTTGGAAACTATCGCGCACGGCGTCTCTTGTGCGAACCCGGCAGAGGCAAGCCTGGCTGCCATACCGGCATAATCTTGCCCCGGCATGTAGACGACGAACGTCGACTCGGCTCCTCCGAGCCTGCTCCAATCCGAATCGGAATCTTCCGACGCACGATGACCGGCGGTCAGCACAAGTGTGGACGACGCTTGCCGATGCGTCAGCGGTATGCCGGCTGCGGCCGCGGCTCCGAGGGCTGAGGTCACGCCCGGAACAATTTCGTATTCAATTTCTGCTCGCCGCAGCGCTTCGATCTCTTCCCCGGCCCGGCCAAAGATCAGCGGGTCTCCGCTCTTGAGCCGCACGACTTGCCGCCCTGAAGTTGCCAGCGTGACCATTAGAAAATTGATCTCTTCCTGGCGGATGGTCTTGCTCCCACAACGCTTACCCACGTTCTGCACTTCAGCCGTGGATGCAATCAGCTTCAATACCTCAGGCGTGACCAAGTCGTCATGAAGCACCACGTCGGCGGTGCGCAGAAGCCGCACAGCTTTCACCGTAAGCAACTCGGGATCGCCCGGTCCCGCACCCACCAGATACACTTTGCCGTTCATACCGTTACCCTCCGATCGTTCTTCGCGCGATCATTCTCGGTGAAATCATGATTCACCAGATCTTCCTTCGCGGACTTTTCCGCCAATGCTGCATGCACAGCCTCACGGCTTGCCAGCGAGTGCAACAGTTCGCTCTTCCGTTGCGGGTCAAGATCGCTGGCTAGCACCAGCTTTCGCGTCTCGCCCAGCTCCGCCACCCATTGGGCATATCCCAAACCGAACTGCCGCTCCAGTTGTTGCCTAAGCTTTTGCGACAGAGAAGGACTCTGTCCATTCGTCGAAATCGCAATCTGCAGATCACCCCGTCGCACCACAGCGGGATAGTAAAAATCGCAATATTCCGGCACGTCCACCACGTTGCACAACACTCCGCGCCGCTGCGCCTCACGATAAATCGACTCGTTGAGCGTGCGCGACACCGTGGCCACGACTGCAAGAAACGTTCCCTCGAGATCTCCAGCATCGAACGCACGAAGTTCAAGCGAAATTTTCCCAGCTAGCGCCCAGCCCTGTACCCTCTCACTCGCCTGCAAAGCAATCACGCGGATGCATGCGCCCGTGTCGATGAGTCCGCCAATTTTAGGCTCGCCGACTCTCCCGGCGCCGACCACCAGGCAGCGTTTGCCTTCGAGTCTCAAGAACATTGGAAACAGGCTGCTCATCGCTTCCTCGTCCTGACTTTTTCCATAATCCGTTTAACCTTCCACGCCACTCGGCACGCGGCCCTCAGGCAGATCGCGGAGGACCGCCTCAACGAACTCACCCGCCAGAAACGCCCGCAGGTCGGCATCGCTGTGCCGAGCAAAGAAATGCCGAAGATTCTCCCCCGGTACGCCATCCGCGAGGTATCTCCGCAGCAGTCGCTCGATCGCCTCGGGAACTTCAGTTGCGGGGCAGCGAAAACCAACCGGTCTCGCAATCGACTGATTCAAACCGAGCGACCCGCCCAGGCAGAAGTAATAAGCGTCCACCATGGTTCCACCGACTTTGATTTTCTTGCCTTCGATTCCAATGTCGGCGATCCAGTGTTGTCCGCAACTGTTGGGGCACCCGGTGACGTGCAACTTCAGATGCTGATCAAAACCGGGCAAGCGCTCTTCCAGTTCCTCCACCAGCCAGCGCGAGAAACTTTTCGTCTCCGTGATAGCCAGTTTGCAGAACTCCGTACCGCTGCAGGCGACGGCCCCACGCCGAAATGGCGACCCGCTCACCGGCAGCCCAATCGCGCCCAACTCTTTGGCCAATTCGTCAGCCTGCAACCGAGACACGTTGACGATGAGCAAGTTCTGCATGTTCGTAGTGCGCAATTCGCCGCTCGCAAACCGCTCGGCTAGATTGGCGGCCGCATCCATTTGTTCCGGCGTAATCCTGCCGCGCAGAACCGTGGCCCCTACGTAGCAGAGCCCAGGCTGCTTTTGCGCGTGGATGCCGATGTGATCGCGGTAAACGTCGACGGGCGGGTGCTCGGGCACGGCGGGGTCGAGTTGAAATCCGATCCGCCGCTCCAGCTCTTTTTGAAAGTCCTCGGGCGTCCAACCATGCCGCAGAAAGAGAAACTTCAGCCGCGCCCGCTCACGGTGTTCGCGCAGTTGATCGGAGTCGCGAAACAGCTCCGCAATTCCTCGAACCAACGGCAGAACCTGGTTCCAGCGCACGAAGGCATTCAGAGGCGCGGCCAGGTAAGGTTCGGTAGAGAGTCCGCCGCCTACGCGTAGACCAAATCCAATCTCAGACTTCCCATGTAATACACGTTCGGTCGCGGTAAGCCCGATATCGTTGATCTCCGGATACGGGCACCACACGCGGCATCCCGTGATGGAAATCTTGAACTTGCGCGGCAGGTTGTAAAACTCGGCGCTCCCCGCCAGCATGCGGTCCACTTCCAGCGCGAGCGACGAAGCATCGCAAATCTCGTCCGCATCCACGCCAGCCACGGGGCAGCCCGTAATGTTTCGTGTGACGTCACCGCAGGCGCCGGTCGTGTTCAGCCCGACGCGCCAGAGGTCTTCGAGCACTTGAGGAAGATCTTCGATCGTGACCCAGTGCAGCTGAATGTTTTGCCGCACCGTGAGATCGGCGATGCCACGCGCATAGCGGCGTGTGAGGTCGGCGATGGTTCTCAGTTGGTCCGATCGCAACAGGCCGTTGGGAATTCGAATGCGCAGCATGAAAAACGGCAGCGCCAGCCCTTGCCCATCCTTGCCGCCAACCACTCCCACGCCGTCGCCTTGCGTGTAGACTCCCCACCAGCGGAAGTAGGTGCCGGTCCACTCCGGCGGAATCGAGGCGAATCCTTCGCGTGCAAAGCGGCGAATCTCGGCGAGTCCGTCCCACGGGTTCATCGCGCGCTTCAAGCGCTCCACTTTCTGCGCTTTGGTTTCCTTGACCGGAGTCGCCATAAACGGACTTGCCATAAACTTATCTCCCGAAATCGGCCACAAAAAAACCCACCGCCAGATGCTCTCTGGCGGTGGGTGATGATTGCTGATGATGCTTATGAAACTCCTACGTCAGCAGCCTCCCCGCGCCAGAACACACATATGCACAACAACAACATGCACACATGCAGAACGGGCGAAGATTGCTGGAATTCGTCATGCTGTTAACGATACTAGGCTGAATCATCGAAACGCGTCAAATTACCTTAGGGGCGTTTGGATGCATAATTTCAATAGAACGCATCACAATTTTCGCTTCCGCACGCCCGGCCAGGGCGCTTTTACTTGAAACTCGGCTTCGGCGGCGAACACACTGAGTCAAACCAGCGGCTGATATAAACCTCGGCGTGGGCCTCGCCGCAGTAATGCCGGGCTCCGGCTGCCTGGGCATTTTCAGAGCTCCAGCGTTGCACGGTAAGCTCCGATTCTCCACAGCGAATTACGAACCAGTGGATCGGATTACTGCTCACAGTCCCACAGACCTCACACCTGAACTCCTGCAGCGCGGTCAAGTTGTCGCTCCGATATCAGTGCCGATCGCACTTACTTTGCGGTTGAGGCTTGCCGCGAATCCGGCGTCAGCACCGTCAATCCACCGATTTGTTCCCGCTTCACCGTACCACGAAGGTGGGGGGCATGATCCATCATCCAAAGCTCGGGAATGATTTCGCCGACCAGGTGCCCATGGCAGAAAAGTCGCACCACGGAACTCTCAGAGACCACGATGCCCACCGCTTTCGTCACCGCACTCATGTTGGCGGCGGCAATGTGCCGGCTGCCGAGTCCCAGCGGCACCTCCACTTCCGCAGCCACGGCGTCGAGGTAGCGGCACGCCGAGAGAACAATTCCGTCATGACTCACCACGAAACCGCCATCCAGTTGAGCCAACTCTTTAATCGTTCCCCGAAGATTGAGGTTCGTCACGCGACGTGAAGCCTCAGGGTGCCCCGACAGCGGATCCAAGATCAAAGGCCGGGACCTTGCCATCACGGCATCCTCATCTCCCAGCGTAAACAGCGTGCCTACGCGTCTTCCCTCTCGACCCTCGCGGGCAATTTCGACCGCGAGCCCAATCAGCGGATCAAGAACGTCGGGGTCGTATTCCGTTACTTCGCAAAGAATGCTGTTAAACATCCATCGTGCTCCTCAATTCACCACTGAACGCCAATGCGCCTTCCAAATCCTAGTTCGCAGCCCCAGCCACGGGCAGCCAGATTTGAAAACGCGTGTCACCGGGTTTGGAATTCACCTGAATATTTCCCCGATGCTTCTTCACAATTCGTTGGACAGTATCCAGGCCCAGGCCCGTGCCTTCCCCAACTCCCTTGGTCGTAAAGAAAGGCTCAAACATATGGGGCTGCACCTCTTCAGGAATTCCCGGGCCGTTGTCCCCAATCTCAACTACCACACAATCCCCGTCTCTGAAGGTTCGAATGCGAAGCTCGCCTTTTCCGTGCATCGCGTCAATCGCGTTATCGATAATGTTGGTCCAAACCTGGTTGAGTTCGCTTCCGAATGAATTCACGAGCAAGGGGATGGGTTGGTAATCACGCTGCACCACTACTCCTTGTTTCAGCTTGTAATTCAAGATCGTGAGCGTGGTTTCCAGGCTCTTTATGATATCGACGTTTTGCACCGGCGACTGATCCATGTGGGTGTATTCCTTGATTGCGCCCACCAAATCCGATATCCGCGAGGTGCTGCTCTCGATTTCGTGCACCAGGCTCGCAATCTCCACCGAGGCGGCAATCCTGACCAGGGCGGCTCGAGCTGTGTCCGCGTCGAGGATAGCGAACAGCGATTCCACCACTTCCGGCTTGATGTTCCGTTTCGCCAGGCCAGCCGCTAGCATCCACAAGTCGTTCTGCCCATGACTGCGCAACAAGGAATCGATCTGCTCTTCCAGGTCGCTCTGGGCCAGCGCATTCGGCGGAACAATATCCTGTTGTGTAAACGAAGCTTCCAGCTTTTCGATTTCCGCTTTCTGGGCAGCCGAAAGATCGCGCTTTCCCAGCTCGAGGCTTGCGTCCCTGATTTTCTTGAGGATGTGGAGCAATTGACTGGCAGCGCGCTTCGCAGCCGATGCCGGATTGTTGAGTTCATGCGCCAGTCCCGCCGAAAGCTTTCCCAACGAAGCCAACCGGTCTTGCTGTTGCTCACGGCGGGTGGTTTCACGGATCCGGTCCGACATCAGGCCCACCAGACGCTGCGTCAGTACCGGCATTCTCTGCGTAAGCTCGGGGAACTGCGAGGCAGGAAATCGCAGGGCGCGGCTGTCTGTCTCGGCCCGCCCGCCTACCGTAAACTGCTTCATCCTTGAAAACGGCAGCACTCCCGTGACATTGCCCGCCTCCAGATCAAAGACGACGGCTTCGCCGGAAAGCTCGCCCCGCCCTTGCAGCCGGCCCTCCAGAATCACAAACATCGCATCGGCCGGATCGCCCTGGCGAGCGTAGACTTCACCCGCCTTGAGATGCAGCTCTTGCGATTGGCTGATGAACCACTCGATCTGGTCGTCTGGCAAACCAGCGAATGCCGGAACGCGAAGTAGTTCAGATTTGTCGACCATTTACACCTTGCTCAAATATTGATGGATAAACTGCACCGCGACCGATCCTTCTCCCACTCCAGAAGCCACGCGTTTTATGGAGCCGTGTCGCACATCGCCCACGGCAAAGATGCCTGGGACATTGGTTTCCAGCAAGTACGGATCACGGTCCAGTGTCCATCCCTTGGTGCGTAGCCCTTCACGGACGAGATCAGGGCCAGTCAACAGGAAACCGCGGTCGTCCCGCTCGACCATATTCGACAGCCAATCCGTCCGCGGCAGCGCTCCAATAAAGATAAACATCGCGCTCGCTGGAACGCGCTCAGTCTTGCTGGTATCGGAACAAAGCACCGAAATTTCTTCCAGATGGGTTTCGCCGTGTGCCTCGGCCACACTGGCATGTGTCCAGAGCTGAATATTAGGCATCTCTTTGATCTGGTCGATCAAGTATTGCGACATCGTGCTGGAGAGCGATTCGCCGCGCACCAGAATAATGACTCGTTCCGCGTACCTCGCGAAGTTCATTGCTGCCTGACCCGCTGAGTTCGCCCCGCCGATCACGTAAACGATCTCGTCCTTGCATGCGAGGGCCTCGGTAGCCCCGCCACCGTAGTAAATCCCCGCACCCTGCAACCGGTTGATTCCCGGAACATCCAGCCGCCGCCACTGCACCCCAGTCGCAATCATCAGCGCATGACAGGAAAGTTCATTGCCATCCGCCAGCTTCACGATTCTGTAAGGCCCCTCCACTCGGGCGCCAACAGCCTCCTGCGACAGAATCTCCACTCCGAAACGCTGCGCCTGCACCACCGCGCGCCGCGCCAGATCAGCGCCGCTAAGCCCGGTTGGAAATCCCAGATAGTTCTCGATGCGGGAACTCATCCCCGCCTGACCGCCCGGCGCTTCCCGCTCAATCATCACCGTGTGCAGACCTTCGGACGCTCCATAAACCGCCGCGGCCAAACCCGCCGGCCCCCCACCCACGATCGCGAGATCATAGAAGTTGGTTTGCGCGCGCGTGCGCAGTCCAACTTTTTGCGCCACGTCCGCCGGTATGCCCTCAAGAAGCTTCGTCCCGTCGGGGAACAGCACTACAGGAAGACTTGCCGCCTCGGGCCCCAGAGCTTCCAGCAGGCGCTTGGTCTCCGGATCATTGGCGGAAAGCTCGACGTCAGTCCACTGATAGGGGACGCGGTTGCGCGCCAGAAAATCCCGCAACTCGTACGATCGGGGCGACCAGCGAGTGCCCAGCACCCGGATTCCTTCAAATGTCGGACGGTAGGAAGCCTGCCAGTCGTCGAGCAAATCATCCAGTTGCGGATATAGGTGCTCCGTCGGCGGATCCCACGGCTTCAGGAAAAAAAAGTTGATGCCGGCCTGATTGATGGCGCTGATCGCCGCGTTAGTATCCGCGTACGCAGTGAGCAATGCCCGCTTCGCACCAGGAAAGATTCCCATCGCCTGCTGCAAAAACTCCACCCCGTCCATGTGGGGCATGCGTTGGTCGGCTAGCAGCAGGGCCACGCTGTCATTACGCAGCTTCAACTGCTTCAGAAGATCGAGCGCCCCCTCCGGCGAGTCGCTGCCAATCACACGGTATTCAGCGCCGTACTGCGAACGAAGATCACGCTCGATCGCCCGCAAAACATCGGGATCATCGTCCACGCTCAAAAGGATTGGCTTAGGCATTCTCCGTCCCGGTTCCAGGCAAAGAAATGATTACACATTTCCGCGTTCTATGTGGCGTTGAGTTGTTTAGATACAAAAAACTTACATTCGGTCGCGCAATAAGTGGGTAGCGCCGCCAGTCAGCCTCTGCCGACTGGTGGCCCTCTTCGAGTCGGGACCGGGAAGGGCACGATTTCAATCGTGCCATTAAGCCATCGAAAATGCATCTGCGCTTTCAGCGCCTGAGGAAACCTCTTTGCTTGTGTGGCGGCAATAATTACGAAACATGGAGCCCCGGGCGCTCTCGTCCGGGGGAAATGTGCAAATTGACCGGCGCGCCCCAGCGAAGTTACCAGAGGTGACCTTAGTACTGGCTTTTTCGCTTCAAGTTTCCACTTTGATAATGTAAGGCGGAATCGATCGTGCCATAATCGCCCCATGATCGATACCGCGACTCTCGATTTTGTGTATCTCGAAAGCGACCCCAGGACTCAGCAGCCCTCGGCCTGCGTCTTTTTGAAAGCAGCAGCCAAGCAGGATTATGCGGGCGTGCAGTCCGACCGGTTATTGACTGCTCAGTGTTTAAGTTTTATCGAACTGGATGCCGAGATCAGGAGGCTGCACGCGGAACTCGACGAAGTTCGATCTCGTGCGAAGAAAAGATTCTACAAGACGCAAGCCGCCGCCGTCGGCGCCTAACAAATTTTGTCATTCCGAATTTCACTCTGTCATTCCGAGCTTTATTTTGTCATTCCGAGCGGAGCGAGGAATCCGCTTTTCGCTGTCTGCTGATAACTGACGGCGAGGCCGCACTCCGCCCCGGCCCATGCCGGAGCGGAGTGCAAGCGCCATTACTACTCCTGCGTGGGATGCAACACGCGGAACGTATTACCCCCGTTGGACCAGACCAGGACCAGCGCGTCCTGCCCTTTGGGAACATTGGATAGCGCCTTCGCCACGTCGTCGGCTGACTGTTCGGAGTGACGGTCTACTTCGACAATCACGTCGCCCTGCTGCAACCCGGCGTTGTCCGCCGGACTGCCCGGCTGCACGTCCTCGACAACCGCGCCGTGAACATTGCTTGGGACTTGCAGTTGGTCGCGCTCGCCTTGGCCCAGTTCACCAAGGCTCAGACCCCAGCGGCCTTTCCCATGGTCCGCCCCGGCGGTCGCATTGCCGGTGGCTGCACCCATCGCTTCCAGCGTGACTGGAATGTTCATGGTCTTACCGTCGCGCATGACTTCAAGCTTGACGGTATCGCCCGGATGCTTTTGCCCGACTTCCATCTGCAACTGCCCGGCATCCGCAATCGCGTGCCCGTTCAATTCGGTAATCACGTCGCCGGTTCGCAGGCCAGCTTTTCCTCCAGCGGAGTTAGGCTCGACCTGAGTCACAACCGCTCCGCTGGCGTTGCTCATCTGGAAGAACTTGGCATTATCCGGGGTCACATCCGAAATGCCGATTCCAATGAGCCCGTGACTGACTTTGCCGTCGCGGATCAAGGTCTCAACCGTCGGCTCGGCAATCTGCGTGGGAATCGCGAAGCCCATGCCAGAGAACGAACCGTTCGACGAGATCAGGAAGGTGTTGATGCCGATCAGTTCGCCTCGCGCGTCAACCAGCGCCCCGCCCGAGTTTCCGGGGTTGATGGCCGCGTCGGTCTGGATGAACTCTCCCGGCTTACGTCGATCGTTCGAATCAGGATTCGGCCGGTTGAGCGCGCTCACGATGCCGCGCGTCACCGTGAAACGAAACCCATACGGGTTACCGAAAGCCAGCACAGTTTGACCCGGACGAAGCTTCGCTGAATCTCCCCAGGGCACGCTGGGCAAATTCTTCGCATCCACTTTTATCACTGCCAGGTCTGTCAGCGGGTCGGTCCCGATGACCTTCGCCGCCAGCACCTCGCGGTTGGTCATGGTAACGCGAATGTCGGTGGCTCCTTCCACCACATGGTTGTTGGTGACGATGTAGCCGTCCGGAGAAATAATTACTCCGCTGCCAAGGCCATGCTCGACTCGCTCCCGAGGCGACCTCGGCGCTTTGAACTGACGTCCGAAAGGATTGCCCCCGAACGGAGCAAAGAATTGCTGCATGTCGTCAGAGGAATCGTCACCCGCCTTTTCCGCGGTTCCCTTTGACGTCACGGTCACGTTCACCACGGCCGGAGTTACCCGGGCGGCCAGCGTTTCCATGGCGCTATCAAGCGTGAGCAAAGCGGCGACACTGTTGTCATCCAGCGGCGCTGCGGCCGGAGCCACCGCGGCCGCTTTTGCGGCATGGGCAAACTCGTAACTAGCCAGCGACGCCACAGATACTATTGCGACCACGGCCACGACCAGGCGCCGCGTCAATTGCTTCTTCCAGTTGTTCATTTCACTTCTCCTTGTCTGTGTAATTACGTGTTGTGTAACTAAGTGTTGTGTAACTAATTGTTTAGTTGTTAACCTCAAAAAAATTTCCCCTACGTCTTGTCGGCGGCGGGGGCTTTCTGCGCCGCATCCTGAGCGGGATTTACCCACGTAACCCGCCACACATAGACGCTCCACATCCAGGAATTTTGCCCTACGCGTTCCGCCGTTCGGATTATCAACAGCGTGTCCGCTCGGGGGACATCGCTCTGATTCGCTCGCGCCGCGATCGCTCGAGGAGCAGCCGGCCGCGCTTGAGAAACATGTTGCGAAATATGTTCAAAAAGATGTTCGGGAAGACGTCCGCCAGCGTCCACAGCAAGCCGCTGGGGCGTTTTCTTTAAGGAAAGTGTTGGTCGATCATGCATAGCTGCTGGAATCACGGCCGCCCCGGAGATCTGGGACTCACCCGCCAGCGCCGGATGCGCGTCGCCGGTCTGAAAAGCCTGCGGGTTCGCCTCGAATGCTACGAACTGCGGAGCGCGCGGCAGCACTGTGAGACACAGCAGCGAAAAAGCACCCACGAAACCCAGAGCCGGCTTCCATACATTTCTAGTATCCGTCCGGCTGGCGTCAAGAATTCGCGCCAGGCGCAACGAAGCCTCGCGCGCGCGGTTCACAGCGGCCTGCGCCATCGCCCACCCTCGCCGCGCCGCACTCTTCTCCAGCAAAGCGATCAAACATTTCGCGTACCCATGTGGGTTCGCGGTTTCCGCCAGCACCTGATCGTCACATGCCATCTCCCGCTCCAGCGAGAGCCGGCGCTCAATCCACCACACTGCCGGATGGAAAAGAAATACAGCCCGCAATATCTTCTGCAGCAGATTGGTCCACGCATCGCCACGGCGGAGGTGAGCGAATTCGTGAAGCAGAACAATGTTTAATTCAGCAGGCGAGAGTTCTCGCAGGGTCCAGGCGGGGAGGACAATCATCGGCTTGAAAAATCCGATTGCGGCCGGCACGTTCATGCGATCCGACGTGGCCAAGGTCACAGATCTTGCCGAGCCAAAGTCGACCAAGGTTTTTCGTATTGCAGAGTCCAGTTCTGACTCATCAATCGCGACGCAACTCTGGCGCAGCGAGCGCAGGCGCCACAATCCAACGACCAGGCGCAGTATCGCGACCAACGCCGCCAGACCCCACGCAACAAACAACAAAAGCCCCCAACCACCTGGCAAGGTGATCAAAGGCTGCGTCCCGCCAGCGGCGAGAAAAGAATGTCCGCTCGTCATGCCGCCGATCAAAGGCAGTCCAGCCACAGCCAGCAACGCCACAAACCAAACCGCAAATCGTGTTCCTGAATTCTGTCGCGGCAAAAGGCGCAGCATCACGCCGGCAAACAGTACGATGAGCAACGCTTCCGGCAGCGAATTCAGGACGTGGCTGATCGCCATCTGGGCAACGCTCTGCAATTCAGGCCAGATCATTGTCATTGCGCGCCGCTCCGGTCCAGCATCTCGCGCAGACGCTCAAGCTCTTCCGCCTCGATGCCGCGCTCCTCAAGGATGTTCAAGACCAGTTGCTCGTGCGAGTTCCTGAAAAAACGTCCGACCAGGTGGCGAATCTCCGAACGCGATGCCTCTTCTCTCGCGACCAGCGGAGCGTATACGTGGGCGCGCCCGTCCTTGGAATGCTTGACGTAGCCTTTGCGCTCCAGCACTCGGATGGTAGTCAAGACAGAGTTGTAAGCCAGCGCTGGTTTTTCGGCCAGCGAATCCAGAATCAGCTGCACTGTGCCGAATCCCTTCAGCCAGAGCACATTCATGATCCGCAGTTCGGCTTCGGTCAAAGTTTCGGACTGTCTACGCGGCACCGGCCGTCCTCCTGTAGCGTTTAGACGAATCAAGTCAGGAAAGGTAACTAATTCTTTAGTTGCAAATCCGGCTCGGGGAGTTGCCCCGCCGGAGCGGCCCGATATTGTGACGAATGTTCCAACTGGAACATTCGAACTTTGCAGAAAAATATCTCCGTAAGTGATTGATTCTTCGCGCGGGCTTTTGCCGAGTCAATGGAATCAACGGGTTAGGCTGTAGAAGGAACGTCTACTTTCGAGGACGTCGGATGTCTACTAAAGTAGACTTGACAGGCACGAGACGTACTTCTTAAGGTACGCCTGTTTGGGAGCTAGAGCCCGTTTTTTATCGGACCCGATCGGTGCGACTGAGGTCTTGCCCTCCTCAAACCACTTAATGAGGTAGCTAGACAGGCTCCAATCCCGGACACCCAGGCCTGCCTTATAATCCCCGATATGTCGACATTCGCGGACAGCTCCGTTGCCGCCCACACGGCCTACGAGCCAGTCATTGGACTCGAAGTGCATGTTCAGCTGCTGACGGCTTCGAAGATCTTCTGTTCCTGCTCGACGCGCTTTGGGGCTGAACCTAATACGAATGTTTGTCCGGTGTGCCTGGGGATGCCGGGGGCTTTGCCGGTTTTGAACCGCAAGGCCGTCGAGTTCGCTACGCTGGCCGCTATGGCTTTGAGTTGCCACATCAATGAGACTTCGATCTTTGCTCGGAAGAATTATTTTTATCCCGACCTGCCTAAGGGTTACCAGATTTCGCAGTATGACAAGCCGCTGGCTGAGTTTGGATTTGTTGAAGTACCGAGCGACAAGAGCGGTCGCAAGAAGAAGATCGGCATCACCCGTGTTCATCTCGAGGAGGACGCCGGGAAGAGCCTGCACGAAGGCTTTCCTGACTCGGACGAGAAGACTGCCATCGATCTCAACCGCACTGGCGTGCCCCTGATCGAGATTGTCAGTGAGCCTGACATTGCCACGCCTGACGAGGCTTACGAATACCTCACGCGGCTGAAGGAGATCATCCTCTACACCGGGGTCAGCGACTGCAACATGGAGGAGGGTTCGCTGCGTTGCGACGCCAACGTCAGCGTGCGGCCGCGCGGGCAGAAAGAGTTAGGGACGAAAGCCGAAATCAAGAATGTGAACTCGTTTCGGTTCATTCGCGAAGCTCTCGTCTACGAGATTGCACGGCAGATTGAACTCATCAACGGCGGCGGCAAGGTCGTGCAGGAGACTCGTCTTTACAACGCGCACGAAGGCAAGACCTACAGCATGCGCTCGAAAGAGCAGGCGCACGACTACCGATATTTTCCTGAGCCTGACCTGCTGCCGCTGGTGGTCGACGAAAAATGGAAGGCGGAGATTGCGAAGACATTGCCGGAGCTGCCCGAAGCGCGGCGGGCGCGCCTGGTGAAGGAATATTTAATTACCGAATACGACGCGCAGGTGCTGACGATTTCGAAGTCTCTAGCCGATCAGTTCGAAGCCGCGGCCAAAGCCGCGAAAAATCCCAAGCGCGTAGCGAATCTAGTACAGAGCGAACTGATGGGCCGCCTCAAGGCCAGGGGAGCATCGATCGAGCAGTCGCCAATTTCTATGAAAGGCGTCGCGGCATCGGCTGATCTGGTCGAGAGCGGCGCAATCTCCGGCAAAATGCTCAAAGATCTCTACGATCTCTGCTTTAAGCGCAGTCAGGATTTCCCCGAAGTCTACGAAGCAGAAGGCCGCCCGCAGCAGTCTTCGGACACGTCCGCGCTGGAAAAAATCATCGACGAAATTGTGGCTGGGAATCCGAAGCAGCTTGAGCAGTATCGTGCCGGCAAGAAGACTATGCTCGGATTCTTCGTCGGCCAGGTGATGAAGGCATCCAAAGGTCAGGCGAATCCGCAGGTAGTGAATGAGTTGTTGATCAAGAAGCTAGGGTCAATTTGAGGTGACTGAGGTAATCGGATTTATTTTTTCTTTGCCGCTACGATAAATCCAGAGAGCCTTCATGAAACTCAAGCTGGACCGCGGCATCAGTATTGCTACGCTGGCGGCGCTGTTGGTAGCCATTGTTCTATTGTTGAAGAGACCAGCGCCGGTGGTGCTGGCTCCGCCGCCTACGGCGAACGTCCAATCCTCCGGCGCTCCATCATCCAGCGCTCCATCATCCAGCGCTCAATCATCGGGCGCCCAATCATCCAGCCAGAAAGCGGATCAGCCAGACGTGGCCGCGAAGCAAGCTCAGCAATCGCAGATCACGAGCGGAAATTCAGCTGCATCTTCTGCGGCAACGCAGCCCCGCCAAAATTCTCCGGCGCGACAGAGCGCGGAGGCGCATGTCAACTCCGACGCGGTCAGCGCTGCGATCGGCAAATTGCTGGGCGCGAGTGGAGCGGGGCTCAGCCCTGATTCAAACGTCGGCGATGGCCTGCCGAATATCAAAGATCAGAAGGTCACTTATGACGGAGATACGGTCCACGGGCAGTTTCTGACGGAAATTGGCGGGAAGGATGTGTGGATCACAATTTCTGGGCACATGGGTCAGAAAGATGGATATGCCACGTTTGATCCCACGGAGTTCAAGGTTGGAGACGTCGAGGTGCCCGTATCGCTGGTGAATCCCGCGCTGCAGCAGAAGCTTGCGGAGGAACGGGACCGGCTCAGGCTTTCTGAGCCGGCTAAGTAGAGAACGGCCGCCCTGTGCTTCTGGATAAAAAAGCGCAGCCCTTCGGACCGCGACCGGGTCAGAGACCCGGTCCTACATGATGCGATTCTCTGCGGCTACCTTTGCGTACCATTTTCCTGAATTTTTTATGGTACGCTGCCGGGTTTTGAAATCTACGTAGGCCAGGCCGAAGCGCTGGCTGAAGCCTTCCGCCCATTCGAAGTTGTCGAGCAGAGTCCACGCATGATAGCCGCGGACGTCTGCGCCATCGGCCATGGCACGCGCTAGCGCTTGCAGATACTGGCGGTGATACTCGATGCGGCGAGTGTCGCGAATCACGCCGCTCGCATCGGGGCCGTCGTTATAGGCACAGCCGCTTTCGGTAATCTCGATCTGCGGACGGTTGAAGTCACGGCTGATGCGCGTGACCATGTCATACATGGCCTGCGGCCAAACCTCCCAGCCGTTGCTGGTTTTCGGTCCCTGCTGGCCGCCGGTCATCTTCGCCGGGAACAGCCATTGCTGGGTATGAGAGAGGCGCTCCAGCGTGCTCGGCGCCGATGCGATGGTGCGATAGTAAAGATTGATGCCGATGAAATCGAGGGGCGCCCGCACCCTGTCGAGGTCGCCGGACTTGATTCCCATGGCCATTTCCGGGAGAAACGACAGCGCCTCGGGATAGCTTCCTTTCAGCGCAGGTTCAAGAAACCAGAGATTTGTGATGGCATGAGCGCGGTCGGTGGCCATCCAGTCTGCTTCTGAATCAGTGGCGGGCTCGCACGGCGACATGTTGAAAGCTGTTCCCACACGCGTTGATGGGCGGAGGGACTTCAGCGCATGAAAACCAAGGGCTTGCGCCAGGTTCACCGTGTGCGACGCGCGGAGGAAGTCGATGATGCTGTTGCGGCCGGGAGCGTGCATGCCGTTGAGGTAACCGTTGTGGGTGAAGGCCAGGGGTTCGTTGAACAGCATCCAATCGGAAACGCGATCGCCGAGAGCGCGGGCGACTGTGTCGACGTAGTCGGCGAAGCGGGAAGACGTATCCCGATTGGGCCAGCCTCCGGCATCTTCCAAAGCTTGCGGCAGGTCCCAGTGATAGAGAGTGACGAAGGGCCGGATGCGCGCTTCGAGCAAGGCGTCGACGAGGCGGCTGTAGTAATCGATGCCTTTAGAATTGGCGGGGCCGGAACCTGCGGGTTGAATGCGGGGCCAGGGAATCGAGAAGCGATAGCTGTTCAGATTCATGGCGCGCGCCAGCGCGATATCTTCCTGCCAGCGATGATAGGAATCGCAGGCTATATCTCCAGTGTCGGCATTCTTGATTTTGCCAGGAGTGTGGGCGAAGCGGTCCCAAATCGATTCGCCTTTGCCGTCTTCCTTCCACGCCCCTTCGATCTGATAAGCGGCGGTGGCGGCGCCCCAGAAAAATCCTTTGGGAAATGGAGTGTCGGAAGAAGAATCGAAGTGCATGGCGGGGGAATAGGATGGAGCAGGGGAACCCGCGGTGCGGGCCGCATTCGACGACACGCTACAAGCTGAAAACAGACTGGCTGGCAGGGCGGCGGCAAAGCCTGCTGCGAGGGTCGAATGCGCAAATTGGCGGCGGGTTTGACGCAAAGTAGAGTGAGGCTCCTTGAGAATGATACGTGAGGAAACTGACCACGGGCTGCATTCTAAACCGGAATGGGGAAGCATACGCACTAAGGGCTGGGGCAGTTCTGTGGGGCAGAGTTCGGTACGGCGATTGCTGGAGGTTGATCGGTTGTAGGTAGAACGGAACCAGGTGAAGCATGAAGGGCACGAAGTATCACGATGTCTGCCCGTGAAGGAGCGCAGTCATGCATGTGCACACCAATGCAATCAGTCCAAATGCCCAGCTGGATGCTCTTTCTTCCGCGCAAAGGGCGGAAGGCAAACGAGAAGCGGCGCGGGTCAGGAAGAAGCTGTCGGAGATCGCTTCAGGGCTGGCCGGTGAGGCTGAGTCCGGCGAAGCCTGCGTGGTGAGCCTGCAGGGAAGGCAAGAAGCGCACGAAGAGCCGAACCGGCAAGATCAGCAGGGTAGTGGCAAGAAAGAGAAAGAGCGGCCGGAGGTGGAGGGCGAAGACAACTCTATTTCGGACTGGGCGTAGCCGGTTCGAGGTGCTCGGTCTTGGGAGTTAGGTCTTAGGAAGTGGCCCAAGACCTGAGGCCTTCTATTTTGTCGTTTGCTTCACTTCAAGTCGGCCAGGTCTGCCTGCAACTGCGCCAGGTTGAAACCGCTGGGCGCGACGGTCTGGCCGTTTTTCTGCTTGAGAAAGTCGGGGCTGAGAATGGCATAGGCTTCGTCGCAGTAGGCGGCCCAGAAGCCCCAGGTCATAGTTTGCAGAGCGCCCCAGGTGACGACGGTGAGGCTGCGGGAATCGTACGCAATCACGGGGACGGCGTGTCCGCCCCAGGAGCCGGGTGCGCCGTCGCCGGTCGTGCCTGCCGGAGGAACGGACCAGATCTGCTTGTTGCTGGTCTGGGATTGCGCGGTCTTAGGCAAGAGCAGTCCGATGTAGCAGCCACCGAAGATCCAGACCGCATCCATGACATGGGTGTGGTTCGAGGGTTCGAGAGCCATGAATGCTTGTATCTTGTGATCAGCGATGCCGGTCTGCCGCCAGTAATTCAGAACGTCAAGTTCGACGGCGCCATTATCATTGGCTCCGGTTGCGGGATTGTAGCCGGTGATGGCGGAATAAGCGTCGACGATTTCTGCGTCGGTGGGAGTGTCAGTCTTGGATTGGGCGTTGGCGGTCCACTCGATGATGAGATGGCCGGCAGCAGCGCAGGTGCAGTCGCCAAGCTGGTCGTTATCCATCATGCCCCATGGGACCTTGACCTTCTTGGCGAGGTTCATGGTGGCGGGCGGCGCGGGCAGTGCGGGCGTGGTGTAAGAAGCGAGCAGCAGAGTCCTCGGATCATGCCGCGCGGCATTTTTGCCGAGCTTCAGCTTAAGGGGATCGATTCTGGTTGGATCGGACTTCATGGTGACACTTTTCTGTGCGTCCGTGGGCGCGGTGGTGAGGATCTTTACGGACATGGTTGCGGTTTCCTTTCTGGTAAGGGCTCAGCCTGACGCTAGGAGATCCACGAGGATCTCGATTCGACCTGAATTCAGGGCCCTGACTTCGGCGAGGGGAAGGCTTCGCGGCGAATACTAAAGCGGCCCGAAGGAAGGTTGCAAAGAGAAGTTTTGCTTGTTACGAAAAGCGAACACGGCTACGGCGGAGGAATCTGAACCACGGTCAAGAGCGTTGCTTCTCCTGGCAGGAAAGGTGAACCTGGCACGGCAGTAAGCGCCCCGGTAGTGCTGTCGATGCTGAAGGCCAGGATGCCATCGGGCGCGGCGATGTAAAGATATTCACCGAGGAAGTCAGTAGCCATCGCGAAGCCGCTAATGGCAAAAGGCGAGGCCGAAAGTGGGGTCAGCACGCCGGTGGTCGAGTTAATGCTGTAGCCCGAGATTGTGCCGACTGACGAGATGCCGCCGTTTGAAGAGTTGATCCCGTAGAGGAAGCTGCCAGCCAAGACAACCACGGTAGGATTTGTTCCAGCAGAGAAAGGCGAGCCTGGTACAGGAGTGAGTGCGCCGGTGCCGCTTACGATGGAGAATGCGGCGATCTGGTTCGTCTGTGACAGAGCGGCGTAGACGTAGGAACCGGAGTCGACAATTCCTGAGGGCAGGCTGTTTACAGCGGTTTGCCCCGGAATAGTAAACGGCGAATTCGGAACGGCGGTTAGCGCTCCGGCGGAATTAATCGTAAAGGCTAAAGATGCCGCCGGGGGGATCGGCATCGGTGGCGTAGAGGAATTCTCCCGAGGGATCGACGGTGATAGAAAAGCCTACTTCCGGAAGGAAGGGAGGTCCTGAAAGCGTTGTGGGAACTCCGGCTGCGCTTATGGTGAACGCGTCAACCGTGGCGGCATCGGCGGCGTATAGAAGACTGCTCTCCGGCGGCGAGGCCAGATCGCCGGGAATGCTCAAAGTCCCAGTAGAGAACGGAGAACCTGCAAGTGCAGTGAGCGCGCCCGTGGTCTGGTCGATGGAGAAACCATCCAGTTGCGCGTTGTGCGTGTCTGAGGTGAACAGAAACTGGTTGTTCACGGCTGTAATTCCGGTGCTTAGCGAGGGGCCGGGTACGGAGCCGATTGCCGTGAGCGCTCCGCTGTTGTGATCAATGCTGAAGGCCAGAATCTGGGCGTTGAGACTGGTGGCGTAGAGGAATTCGGGACCGGGTTGGGCCGGGCAGGCCGCTGCTCCCGATTCGCACGTGCAGGTGCCGCTGCCACTGCTGGCGGGGAGGGCGCAGCCGATCGGGGGTGAGCTTGTGCCGCAGGCAGTCAGAGCCAATGACAAGGCAACCACGACGAAGAGTTTCGCGGGAGCTCGAGGCGCGTTGGTTGGCATAAGCCTCCCGATAACGTACATGTTACTCGCAGAGACGCTGAAACTGCCGGGGCGTCAAACTTTCTGGAGTGTCACAACCCCGGAGTGCTTCGAAAGTCCTGCCCCGATCAGTGGCACAACAGTTGAGGTGTGAACTGGCGCCGTGCTCGGGCAACTGCGAACGCTATGGCCCTGAGTGCGCTTCCGTGGCCGGTTTTCGATTGCCAAGTATCGAGGGGTGATTGAGAATTCGTGTGACAGGCGGTCTCGTGTGGCGAGCCTAGTGAAATCAGCACCCGCACTTTCAGCGTCGGGTTTTGGCAGTGCGTGGTTTGCGCTGTGCCTGGCGTTCGCGCTGCACATTCTGGATGAAGCCTCCGCCGGCTTTCTTGCCGTTTACAACCCAACCATCACCATCTTGCGCTCGCGCTGGAGCTGGTTTCCCTTGCCCACGTTCGAGTTTCGCGAGTGGCTGCTTGTCCTGGTCGCGGCTTGCGGGCTGCTGTTCTGCCTGACCCCGGTGGCGGCGCGCGGGATGCGCGGTTTGCGGCCGCTGGCGTGGTTCTATGCCGTCCTCATGTTTCTTAACGGACTGGGCCACACGCTGTTCACGATTCTGGGGCACACGGTGGCTTCCGTGACGTTTCCGCGTCCAGCGCCGGGATTTTATTCTTCTCCGCTTCTATTTGCGGCCTCACTCTGGCTGATGATCCGGTTGCGGCGCACCGCACGATTCGATTTTCAATTGCCAACGGGCGACTGAGCATGGACAATCATCGGCATGACGGAAATCACAAGTACTGCTGCGCCCGCCAGCGCTTCGTCCGGGGAAGCGACACAGCCGGAATCGACGGTGCATCGAGGTCCGCAGCGCTCAGGCATAGCTCCTGAAGAGTATTTCCGATGGCGTGGCGGCGAGATTACGCGTCTGGAAGCTTTTTGCGACGTGATTTTCGGCTTTGCCATCACCCTGCTAGTGGTGTCCCTGGAAGTGCCGCACACCTATGCCGATCTGATGACCGACATGCGCGGCTTTCTGCCGTTCGCGGTGTGCTTCGCGCAGTTGGCGATGATCTGGCGCACGCACTACAGATTCTCACGCCGTTACGGGTTGGAGGATCCTTACACCGTCTTCCTCAATGTGGTTTTACTTTTTCTGGTGCTGTTCTACGTTTATCCCTTGAAGTTTGTTTTCACGCTTCTCTTTTCGGAGATCACGGGGACCGATGCGTCGAATATGGGATGGCACGAAGCGTCCGTGCTGATGCGAATCTACGCCGCCGGATTCGCCGCCGTGTTTCTGCTTTTTGTCCTGATGTACGCGCATGCCTACCGCCTGCGCCGGGAACTGGGATTGAATCCGGTCGAAGTGCTGGAAACGCGATTTTCAATGCAGGAAAACGGGTTGCTGGCGTTGGTTGGGGTCACGTCGTTTCTGGTGGCATTCAAGAGTCCGGGATGGGCGGGTTGGTCCTACCTCGCCATCGGACCACTGCTGGCCCTGCACGGCTCAATCTTTGGCAAACGCGTTCGCGTGCTGGCTGAGAAGCTATCCACTGCTCCGTAAAGCTCGGGCTTGCGCTCCCGGCGACGAGGGGCCGACCCTGCTATCATCGTGGGCGGAGTGTTGAGCGACATCATGGAAGACATGCTTGGAAACATGTTGGAAGACATGGAAGACGACGAGCAACTTCCTTATATTTCCGGTTCAGGAGAAGGACTCATGGATGAAGGTGCAACTACGCATGCAAGTGCGCGCCGCAACGAGGACATCGCGCTCGATCTGATGAAATTCGTTGCGATGACCACGGGATATGGCCGAACGGCTTCGTCCGGCGTGGGTTTTCAGGGCACGGGTTCGGCGGCGAAGCCTGAGGAATACGCCGCTCATTTGCTGGAGTTGTACGCGAAGTGCCGGGCTGCGGTGGAGGGGAAGAAGTAGCTAGTACCGAGTATCTAGTACCCAGTACCGTGTACCGAGTATTGCGCGAGGCCGTCTCGTATAGAGTCGTCTGCGCCAACTTGGAATTCGCTTCTCCAGACAAAGAAACCGCGGCCCGGGGGCCGCGGTTTATGAATTCAAAAGCTCGCCTTAACGGCGGGCCTTCTTCCCTTTTGCTTTAGCTTTCTTCTTGGCTTTCTTGGCCGGCTTCTTGGCGGCTTTCTTCTTGGCTTTCTTCGCCGGTTTCTTAGCGGCTTTTTTCTTGGCGGTTTCTTGGCCGCCTTTTTCTTAGCGGGTTTCTTGGCCGGCGCTTTCTTCTTCGCAGGCGGCTTCTTCGGTCCACCACCGGCGGGAGCGGCGGGTTTGGGTGCGGGAGGCGGCGGAGGAGCGGGCATGGCCGGCTCAATCATGGCCGGTTCGGCAATGCCGGCTTCTTCTTCCTCCTCCTCTTCCTCTTCGAAATCCTCTTCCAGCGACTCGCTGTAGGCGCCGCTGTCGCCGAATTCTTCTTCGTCATCACGTCCGTAGAGTGTGGGATCGTAGAACGTCATTGTTCCTCCTGATCTTGGTTGGCCTCCTCGCGCAAAACCGCAGCGCAAGGGTGCCAGGCTACGAGAAATTAAAAGACCACCAGAAACTGTGCTGGAACGGCGGGCGATTATAGCACGACGTTTCGTGCAGGTTGCAAGGGCCAAGGTCACAATTCAGCCCGACTATCCTGTTACCACACGGAGCGGTGGAATGAAAGAAGATTCTTTGGAAAATTGTTCTGAGATCGCCGTACGCGCCGCTACCGACTGGGCTGCACGATCAGGATCATCCCCGGGCGCAGGACAGCAACATCGCCGTTATACCGCTTGAGAGCGGCGACCGTGGTTTTGTAGGAGACGGCAATCGAATACAGCGTTTCGCCGGACTTCACCGTGTGGCGAAGCGTGCTGGCCTGCTCGGAGGAATCCAGGTCGTCGGCTTCGGTTTTGGCTTTCGCCTTTGCTGACTTGGCCGCAGGAGACTTGACGCTGGCGGTCTGTGCAGTCTTTCGCGTGTGGCCAGCGGGCTTCGATACGCTTGAGGCTGCTTCACTGCTGGGTGTAACGGGTAGGTGCACGGCCAGCACCTTCCTGCCACGGAGGCTGTCTCCGCTGTGCAGGCCGTTCCAGCGGCGGATCATCTGCGCCGGGACGCCGACGTTTTCGGCTACGATCTCAACCGTGTCTCCCGAATGAACTTTATAGCGCGTGATCCGGCGGGCGTAAGTCATGTTATCGCTGACCGGGTGCTTGCCGGGTGTAACCGGGATAATCAGCTCGGCATTCGACGGGAGTTCCGTGCCGTCAAGGTGATTGACGCCGGAAATCGAACTGGCCGTAACCCGATAAGAGCGGGCGATCGAAGCCAGCGTGTCTCCGGGCTGAACCTTGTGATAGCGCCACCAGAGCCGCATGCCACTGGGAACGGCGGCAATCGCGGTCTGGTATTGATCTTTCGTCCCCACCGGAAGATGGAGTTCGAATGTGCCTTCTCTCGGCGTAGTCACGCGAAGGAGACTGGGATTCAGCTCCTGCACCTGGGCGGGAGTCGCCTCCACACACTCGGCCACCAGCCGCAGGTCCACCGGATAATTGATGGTTACGGAGTCATATTTTATGGCGTCGTCCTTGGAGACGTCATCGAAGCCGTATTGCGATAGATTCTTGCTCACGATCGTCATGGCCAGGATGATGGGAACGTAGTTGCGCGTCTCTTTGGGAAGAACGTTGCGCCGGTAGAGTTCCCAGAAATCGGCATAGCCTGTGCGTTTGACCGCGGCCTGAACCGTGCCGGGGCCGGAGTTATACGCGGCCATGGCGAGATACCAGTCGCCGAATTGGGCGTAAAGGTCTTTAAGATGACGGGCGGCGGCCCGAGTGGATTTCTCGGGATCCTGACGATCATCCACCCACAGAGTGCGCTGCAGGCCGTAACCTCGGGCGCGGCTGCCCATAAACTGCCAGATGCCCCGCGCTCCGGCACGGGAAACCGCCAAGGGATGAAAGCCCGACTCGGCTTGAGCCAGATAGATCAGATCCTGCGGGACGCCTTCCTGTTTGAGAATCGAAACCATCATGTCGTGGTAGCGGCCGGAGCGGGCGAAGGCACGCTCGAAAGTTCCGCGTCCACGATTGGAGAAGTAGCTGATATAGCCGGCGACCTGGTCGGTCATCATCAGCGGTAGATCAGAATGCGTCGACTTGACCTCAGCCTGGGCCTTCGCAATTACCCTGGCATCGGCGGAGGGAGTGATGCCGTTGGTTTCATCGATGGGGGCGGGCTCGGATTTTTGCGCATCGGAATCCGACGCCAGGCCGCCGAGATCAAGCTGGTTGACGCCCTCCACGATGCGATCAAATTCCTTTTCCAGACGGTTATCGGAGCGGACGTCGAGGTTGCTTTCGAGCAAGGTATTGAACGCGTTGTCGAAATCCTGTTTGGCGGCATCGGTCTGGCCTGCCTTGTAGGCGTCCAATCCAGCCTGAAAGTCTTTTTCTACTTTGGCGATTAGATCGGCCACAGGATCGGAATTTGGCTTGGCGGGCGGGGCCTGAGCGGACACATCCTGTGTCTTGGTTTCGGGTACAGCCTCGACTTTGGGTTGCTGTGGAGGAGATGACTGCGCTGTCGCGGGAGCGGTCTGCTGTCGCGCTGGAACCGGATCTGGAGCGGTCGAGGTCAGAGCCGGGGCAGTTTTCGCGGGCAGCAAAGAGGCCGGCTTTTGCGCAGTCTGGCAGGCAGAAACCGACAGAGCGAGGACAGCAAGAATCCCGATCGCTATTTGGAGTTTTGCAACTCGCATATTTATCTATGAGATACGGATCGCCTTTCGTTGCCTAAGACCCGCGCATTCTATCAAAAATCGTACCCTGCTCCAGCGCGGGGGTCAACGCGGAAACGGGACTACAGGGGTTACCTTCGGCACCCGGCTGAATGGTTACCCTTGAACTTCCTGTTTCAAACAAGCTGGTTCAGGCTTTTAGTTCAAACGAATGTTCACCGGCCCAATCCGCGCCGAAACTCGAATATCTCAGCCCCGAATGGGGCAAGCATCTCCCGAACCTTCGCGCCGGGGTCTCCACAAACTTCGAAGCCTGTGGCACTTGCCGTCCCGAGAAGTTTCGGCACAAGTTCCTGCACCACGGGACCGTTGAAGTGTGCCAGCACGGCATTCGCGTCGGCGTAGGTCTCGATCAGCCGGTACCGCTTGCGATCGGCGCTCAAGAACCATTCGTAGCCCAGGGTCCCCGCTTCCTTCCCGCTTCCGGCAACCATCTCTTGCGCAATGCTCTCGAATGCGGCCAGCTTACCCTCGTTGATCGTGAAATCGACAGCGAGGTACACCGTTTGCTTGCTCATGCCCAAATCCCCCTTGTGTGATTAGACTCGCCGGTTCAGATCCGCCAGTAGTCGGGACGCCAGGTCTGGATCGCCTTCTTGATGTCGGCCGCCGACAGCTTTTCGGAGAGAGCCCGCTCGGTGAGCTTCGGCACTTCCGCATCCGAGGCGAAGCGCAGCGCGATGAGCTGGCCTTCAGTCAACTCTGAAATCCGTGAGCGCAACGGCTCAGGCAAAAGCGAAGTCAGACGCAGCCGCTCCTCCAGGCGAATCACACGGTCCTGTACCTTCAACGGATAAGTGCGAATTTTCAAGACCGCAATGGCCGCGGCTACTGCCACCACGAAGAGCAATCCCGAGTGCAGGCCTGGGTGGCGGACGAAACTAGCGGCGGCAACAAACGGCAAGAGCAAAAATATCGGCAACGCGAGGAAGTGATAGAGCGGGTCGTAGCGCGCGTGATTGGCGAAAGCCTGAGGGTTCTTTTCAGCCATGACGAAGGCTCCTTGCGGGGACGGGCCAGTGTAACAGAACAGTTCTCAGTTCTCAGTTTTTCCCGCTGGAATCCTTTGTTCAGAAAACGCAATCCAACGCATCATGAAAGCCATTCAAGTCAGGCAAGTCGGCGGACCGGAAGCGATGGAACTGGTGGAGTTACCGGTCCCGCAGCCAAAGCCAAATGAAGCGGTGGTGAAGCTGGCTGCGTCGGGCGTCAACTTTATCGACGTGTACTTCCGCGAGGGACGCTACAAGGCGCCAGTGCCCTTTGTTCTGGGGCAGGAGGGCGCGGGGGTGGTCAGCGCGGTCGGCGCGGATGTGAAGTCGGTCAAGGCGGGCGATCATGTGGCCTGGTCCGGACTGCTGGGCTCTTACGCGGAGTATGCCGCCGTCCTGGCGGACAGGCTGGTTCCGATCCCGCAGGGCGTGAGTGATCAGCGGGCCGCCGCCGCAATGTTGCAGGGCATGACCGCACATTACCTGTCGCACGATACTTATCCGCTGAAGCGCGGCCAGACGGCGCTGGTTCATGCCGCTGCCGGTGGCGTCGGACTTCTGCTGGTGCAAATGGCCCGCAACATCGGGGCGCACGTGATCGCAACCGTCTCTACCGAGGAGAAGGCCAAGCTCGCGCGCGAAGCGGGCGCGGATGAAGTGATCCTCTATACGCAGTCGGACTTCGAAGCTGAAACCAAGCGGCTGACCGGCGGCAAAGGCGTGGATGTGGTCTATGACTCAGTGGGCAAGACCACATTCGACAAAGGACTGAACATCCTGCGGCCGCGCGGCATGATGGTTCTGTTCGGCGGATCGAGTGGGGCGGTGCCGCCGTTTGATCCCATAGCGCTGGCGCAGAAGGGATCGCTCTACCTGACCCGGCCCGCGCTCACGAACTACATCGCCACCCGCGAAGAGTTGGTGGCACATTCGGAAGCGGTGTTTGGCATGATCGCGGCAGGAAAGCTCAAACTTCGCATCGAGCATAGTTATCCGCTGGCCGAGGTCCAACGCGCGCATCGCGACCTGGAAGCACGCAAGACAACGGGGAAGCTGCTGCTGATTCCGTAAAGAGTTTGCCTCTATAGGATCAGCGGATCGACATAAGCCCTCTTCCCGAAAAGTTCGATGATCGCAGCCACGAAATCGGGGCCGTGCCTTCTGACTCCGGCCGCATGAATCATTTCGTGAAGCAGCGCTACCTTTGCTTCCGCAGGGAATTCTTGGAGCCTGTCGTTGATCCGTATGCTGGTCCTATCCCGAGTCTTGACGCGTCCTTCTCCAGGTAGCAAATTCCGGAGGCGTCAAAGGGAAGTTTGCCAAAGGTGCATGAAAAACTCTGCGATAGCTCCGGGACCGAGTCATTGAAGTACTTATCCCTGAACTCTTGGTACAGCGAAGCGAGATCAACGGGCGTTGGGGTCTTTCCCGCTCTCTCGCGAACAACTGCGGCATGAACTGACCAGTAGACTAACTCATCCTCGTAGTTGGTTCCGCTCTGGGCAGCCTCTGCCTGCAACTCGGATTTTGCCTTTTTCAGAGCATCGAGATATTTCTTTGCGTAGGTCTCCCCTTGAACATCCGGTCTGACCGCCGTGGCAAACGTGTTGACGACTCCCTCTTGGTTCGAAATCTCTTCAACAATGGCGTACAAACGAGAACCCCACGGCACATCAGAATCGATCAACAGCGCTACCTGCTGCGCTATCCGTTCATCAATCCAGCCTGAGTTGCTCATCTGGTCGGGTGTCGACGCCATCGCGACGGTCCTCAAATCAACCGCAGACTCGGAAAGTCCAGGCTATAGCGCTTTGCATCGCGGGTCATAAGTCGATCCGCTCTGAGTTGTGCATGCGCAGCGATTATGAAATCAGCTGGGAAACGCCTTGCCGAACCACCACCGGAACGACGTCGTCGGATCGCATAATCGGAAAAGGTGGTTGCCGCAAGTTGCCAGACTTCTTCTCCCATGTCGAAATCGATAGAGACGGACATTTCAGCAAGAGCTTTGCGAACCATCTGCGCGGTGAGGCCAGGAACCGCGGATAGCTCGATGAAGACTGGAGCGCTTATCACGAGCGCGCCCTCGCTCCGAACGCTTGCTAGCGCAGCCGTAATTGCGCCCGCCGTCGGTACTGCCAACCAAACTGGCGACAGAATATTTGTGTCAAGTGCGGTTCTCACTCGCCGTCGTCCCTGTCGCTGCGCATCTCGTCAATCCAGGCCTTTATTCCCTCTTCGCCACCCGGAAACGGACCAGCAATTCCGATAAACTTCTCGAAGCGGTTTTCCTCGGAGCGGGCTGGCCGGATCACCGTGCGGCCTTCCTCCGGTACGAATTCGACGCGGTCACCGGCTTCGATCCCGAGGCGCTTACGAATCTCTTGCGGAACCGTAAGCTGACCCTTACTGCTAATTGTGCTAAAGTAACCCATCTTTACCTCCACTCGTTACTGTAAGGATATACCGCTTTACCAATGGATGCAAGAGGATAGCCACTCTACCGCTTGCGCGAATAGCGCCGCGCATATTCCGGGACGCCCTGACCGTGCACCAGCCGCGCATCATCGATCGGTGTCCCCGCAATCGTTTCCAGCGGAATCACCCCAGCCCAGGTTGGGAAAGAATAGTCCTCCTCGTCGTCAACGACGGGCCCCTTACGGACCTTGGCCGAGAATTCTTCGATCGGCAAACGCAGCACAGATGTTGCTTTGAGCTCGCGCTCGTTGGGTGGCCGCGCATCCGCCCAGCGGCCGGGAAGAATATGCTCGGAAAGAAGGCGCAACGCCTCGATCTTTTCTTGCGGATCATCCACCAACGTCGCCTTTCCCAGCACCACCACCGAGCGATAATTCATGGAGTGATTGAAAATCGATCGAGCCAGCACCAGCCCTTCGAGCAGTGTGACCGTAACGCAGACCGGGACGCCATCTTTCAACTGCCGCAGCATGCGGCTGGCGGCAGAGCCGTGAATATAAAGATTCGCGCCTTTGCGGCCGTAGGAAGTCGGGATGACAAAAGGCTGACCGTCGGCGACAAAGCCGACGTGACAAAGGAAGCCTTCGTCAAGAATGCGATAAACTGTTTCGCGATCGTAGATGGCGCGATCAGCTTCGCGGACCAGACGGGTACGCGGCGTCGGCGTATAGGGTTGGGACATTGGGGAACGAACTCCGGGCAAGCGCCAAGGATGGGTGAAAGAAAAGTGTAACACCGGGCTTCGGCTTCGGCTGGCTCCGGCTTAAACGCCGCAGATTTTCTCAGGTCTGTTTGCCCAGCGGCTGATAGCGGTTCTCTCGGCAAATCCGGCTGAAGACTATGCCAACCACCAGCAACGTGAGTGGTGTGAAGATGCTGGCTTCCGGACCCACCGTGCCGCCCGTAAGCCAAGCCGGTCCGCTGAAACTGGAGTTGAATAAGTTGTGATACGGAGCCAGGCCGCTGTCGGTTACGCCGTAGAAAAAAGTTTGTCCCCAATCCCATCCTGCGTGGAATCCTACAGCCAGCCAGAGGTCGCCGGTGCGGCGCAGAAACAGACAGAACAGCACTCCGAAGCAGACCACCGAAAGCAATCCGAACTTGCTCTCCCCCGGATTGCCGGCGTGGGCCAGGCCGAATAACGCCGAAAGCAGAAACGCAGCCGGCCAGAAGCCCATCCCAGTCGTCAGCGTGAGCTGAAGATAACCGCGAAAGGCGAATTCTTCCCCCAGACCTACGATTACGAAGGCTGCAGTCCAGGCGGCAGTAGCGGTGAGGATGGTGTTGCCGTGAATCGCCACGCCGGCCAGGTTAAATCCGTGGAGCGTGAAGATGGCAAGAAGGCTGGCGCTAATGGAGAGGAAGCCAACCAGGGTCCCAAGCCAGAAATGTCTGCGAAAAGCGAAGCGCACGGGCAGGCCATATTCTCCCCACTTGCGGTGCTCGATCCTGCCCATGATGAGCGCGGCGAGGCCGGTGAAGAAAAGGATTGCCCCGTCGCTCAAGATGGCGGCCGTGGGTGTGAGCGACGCAACCTCGCCCATCTGAGGCGGGCGATGCAGCAAGAAGTGCAGCACCAGCCAGACCGCGAGGTTCACCGCAGCCACAAGGCCAACTACGATCGCCAGAAAAATGAATGCTCGCCACCCGGCGCGAATCCCGTTCGGCCCGCGGAAAATACTTCGGGTGGGCAGTGGCTGAGGAACTGCCGGCTGCGGTGCAAGCGGTTCGGGCGGAATATTCATCGCTGGACCTGACATGGTACCAACTTACGCGAAAAACAGCGGCAAAGTTCCACGTCTTGTTCCGCCGGCCGCCCTCGAATACTACGGCGAAGAAACCTACCAGTTAATCTTCAGCGCGAACTGGAACTGCCGCGGATCGTAGGCGGCAGTGGCTTGGCCCGCGTTGCTGAACAGCGGGCTGACGGCGCTCACGTTGTACCGGTTGGCGATGTTAAACATGTCGACGATCAATTCGGTGCTGAAGCGCTCGCGGAAATAAATCTGCTTCGCCAGCCGCACATCGTCGAAGAGCGTCCAGGGCTGCGTTCCGGCATTGCGGCCAAGGCTGCCGTCGAGCTGCAGGAGGGTTGGGGCGATTCCGGCGGCGACAAAGCCGTTGATGCAAGGCTCCTGAAAGATCCCACTCGGCGAGTATTTGCTTGGGTAGACGGTGCCACAGGCGGGGTTGGTCGCCGTGTTCGGGCGACCGGTCAGCGAAGACAACTGGAAATTGTCGTCGCTGCCAGTAATGATATTAAAAGGGCGCCCCGATGCAACCTGAATAATGGGAGCGAAGGTCCAATTGCTGAAGAACTTGCTGCTGAAGCCGCTTCCCCCAAGCTTGCCAGTCTGGTAGACGCCGCTGAAGACGAAGCGGTTGCGCTGGTCAAACAAAGAATTGGAGCGATCGATCGCGGGGTAATAGCTGTCTTGCGGCGTGAGCGTGGACTCCAAGTCGGTCGAGTCGTCAATTGCGTGAGACCAGCTGTAGGAAGCAAGAAATTCGTAGTGGCGGTTAAAGCGCTTGCGCAGGTTGGCGCTGAAGCCATGATAAACCGAGCTTCCGTTGGAGTAATTAGCGTCCATATCGCCAAAAGGAATGCAGCCGCTATAGGAGAACGTCGGCGGCGCAGGATTGCATGCTGTGTTGAATCCTGGAAGAGTCTGGAGGACGGCCATCCCCTGCGCCACGCAGTTCCCTTGGCCGGTCAAATACATTCCGGCGGCAATGGAAGGATTGAGTCCACCAGGGCGGAAGAAGTTCATGAGGGCGGGGTCCACGTAAGCAAAGGGCGCCGCGGGGTTTCCGGGGGGGTTGCAGCCGCTCACGGTGAAGGGACTGGCCGGCGTGGGTAGGCCCTGGAGGGTCGCGTCATAATACGCCGCCTCGAAGTTCGCGGTCATCAAATCGCCGCGAATGGTGTTGGCGTTTATGGGCCGATTGATGTGGCGTCCGCCGTTGAAGTTGTAAGCCAGATTGAGCGCAAAGCCGCCGCCCAGATCGCGTTCGACGCTGATATTTGCCTGCTGCGCGTAGGCATATACAAAGTTTTTCGACTGGGGATAACCGAAGGGTTGAAAGCCGAGCGGCAGGAACGTAGGGTCGGCGGGATTCAAGCTCAGATAGTTCTGGTTGAGGAACACAGATTGCGGGAAATTGAGCGCCTGGAACTGCTGCTGGTTGGGCAGATAAGCGAGATTGGCAATGGCGGTCGGAGATAAGGACGGCCCACACTGCGGCGCGCCGGCGCTGATCAGATTGCCCTGGAAAATTGGGATCGCATTCAAGTTTCCGGGGCTACCCGCAGCTGAACAAAATCCAGTGCCGGCGAACGCCAGCTGCCCGCTGGTAGAACCGTCGGAAGCTTCGCCCAGGAAATACAAGCCCAGCAACGGGTGATCATAGAACAATCCGTAGGAGCCGCGGACCACGGTCTTGCCGTCCCCCTTGGGGTCCCAGGCAAGACCAAAGCGCGGTTGGACATTGTTGGTGTCGGTCTGAATCCCCTTCTGCAGTCCCAGAAAGTTGTATCCCGCCTGAGCGAGCGTGTCCGGCGGGGCGAACTGTGGCGGAAATTCCACGTCGTATCGGATGCCATAGTTCAAGGTGAGTTTGGAACTCACACGCCACGAGTCCTGCCAGAACACGCCGAGCGCTTTGTTTGAGAATGAGTCCTTCGGGCTGCCGAGGCCCTGGATGAAGTCTCCCGGCATACCAAGGCCGTAGGCTTGCACAGCGCTAAAAGCGGGAAACGGAGAAGGAAACAGGCTCTGGGTGCCGAAATCATAGACGCCGCCGTAATTTACGGTGAAAGTCGCTGTCAGAGGAATGTAGTTAATATCCACACCGAACTTGGTCTGGTGACTTCCCATGGTCCAGGAAAAATTGTCGGCGAATTGGTAGCGCTGTTCGACGCGCTGGATATAGGAGTAAGGCTCGCGTCCGAAATAGGCGAAGCCAGGAATGTTGATGGCGGGATCGGAGCCGCCCGGAATTTGAGTGTTGTAGTAGTAAGAGAGCCCGCGGCGCGCATACTGAAAGGTGAATTCATTCACCTTATTGTTGCCAATGGTCCAGCTGTCTTTCACGACTCCGGTCACATCGCGGTAGGTCTGTTGGGATGTTCGCGAGTATGCGTTTTGCCCGAAGGGCTGGTCTTGGCCGCTTACTTCGATCCCGGTCACCGTACTCGGGCTGACGTTCGCACGCAGGGTCAGGCGGTTGTTGTTGTTGATGTTGTGATCGAGCCGGAGTGAGTACAGAGATGTTCCTTCGAAGACCGGGAAGTTCCCTACCTGGGATTGTAAAGTCTGGAAAGAGGCGGGCAACCCAGTGCAATAGAAAGGAAAGTTGGCGACGGCAGGAGAGGCAAAACTCGGGTTGCAGGAGGAAGGAAATTGCTGCAGGCCCGCGGGAACAAGCGAGGCGGGAAGCGCAGCGAATGAAGCCGGATAGCTTCCGTTTACGGCGATGCCTGAAGAAGCGCCCGCCATGAAACTGTACAACTGAAGCTGGGGTAACAGCGACGCTGGCGGAGCGGGAAGGAAGCTTCCCAGGAACGCTGCCTGTGGTTGCGTCACCTGGATGTCGAATAATCCCGCCGGTGCCCCAAAGAAGGGTGAGGCATCGAAGGGCACTAATCCGAAGTTGCCCTGGCCGATATCGGAAAACCCCGTCTCATGCCGCCGCGTAACCTCGTACGCGAAGAAGTAATACGTTTTGTCTTTCTTGATTGGTCCACCGAATGCCGCGCCCGCTTGTACGCGCGTATAGGCAGGGTTCGGAACCGTGCTGAAGGGGTTCACTGCTTGAAAATTCCGGTTGCGGTAAAAGCCGAACACATCGCCGTGAAAAGCATTCGACCCCGATCGCGTGATGATGTTCACCACTCCGCCGGCAGCGCGTCCATATTCCGGGCTGTAGCTGTTGGTGATGATCTGGAATTCCTGCACAGCCTCCTGTGACACAGTGGATCGCACGCCGTTCGTGGAATTGTCTATGGCGTCGGCCCCGTCCACATTCACCAGGTTCGAACGAGCCCGCTGGCCGCTCATGTTGAGACCCGAGGTGGGCGCGGCGCCAGTGTTCGGAGCGTTGTCGCTCACCACCTGCGAATCCGTCAAGGTGAACTGAATGTAGTTGCGGCCGTTGATGGGTAGATTGTCGATGCGCCGTTGCCCAATCGTATCCGTGGTCTCGGTGCGCGACGTTTCGATCAATTCCGCCTGAGAACTCACCTCTACTACTTCCCTGCCGCTGGCGACTGTCAGCGCCACCGGAAGATCCACCAGGCCGCCAACTGTGATGCTCACATCCTTGGCTTCGGCTTTGCCGAAACCGGGCGCTGCCACGGTAACGGTGTAAGTTGCCGGCGGCAGCTGTCGAGCACTGTAGCCGCCTTGGCCGTCGCCGGTGGCCGCGCGCTCCACACCTTTGGCTGCGTCACTCACCGTCACTGTGGCGTTGGCCACAAGATTTCCCGCGGCATCCTTCACCGTGACACGCAGGTCTCCCGTGGCCACGCCGCCTTGTCCCGAGGCGATAGAGCACAGCGACAGTACGAGCAGCGAGACGGCAAAACTTTTCAGGTTGCAGGTTATTTTGCTGCGGATGGTGATGGTGCGGATCATTCGGCTGCGGATCATAGAGTCTCCCTTGAGTCCGCAGCTCGAAAGCGGCGGCAGAAGCAACTCCAACGGCGATCGATCAGAACACGCACAAAATACGCAGGAAATGCGCACCAGATTCCAGGTGCGGCACGTTCCCGCTGGTTTTTACACCAGATCGGGTAGCGAAAACAAGGAGGAATGAGCAGAGGTAGTGTGCAAGTTACCCTTCTGCGGCCGCAGAGGAGCGTGGCGCCGGGGCGTCAGATAACGGGCACCCGTCCCTTGATTCGTCGTAAAACTGGACGGCAAGCCTAAGTCGATGCCGACAGACGAATCGGGACGCCGGGATTCTGCAGCCGGCCGAGAAGCATGGCTGTCCCGTTCAGTTGCTCGTACCGTTCGATCACGCGCACGGCGGCGAACCTGGAGTTGGGCAAGGCTAACGCCAGGTAAATCCGTGCCAGCGCCACGGTAGCATTTCTTCGAAGCAGCAGTGCGTCATTCACCATTTCCTGCGCCGCTCCTGCAAGATTCGGATCGCCGCTGGCGAGGGCCGCTTCGCCGACGCGTACCAGGACGCCGGCGTTGCTTCCCGCGATGTGAACATAGGCGGCCATGGCTCGCAAGCGCTCACGACGCACTGCGCGGAATTGAGCCGGCGGCAAACGCCGCCGCAAATAACGGTCCTCTTCAGGGTCGATGAGATTGCGGAAAGCCTCGATATCGATGGGACGGATCGCGACGGGCGCACCCGCGCTTCCCTTCACCTGCAAACCTCGCGTTACAGCGACGCTCAAGATAATGACGAGCGCAAGAACAGCGGAAATGACGATTACAATGGCCAGATTCATTGGTGTAGTAGACGCTCCAATTCTTCGTTCCAGACTTCGAGTTGGTGCTCAGGAGGCGGAACTGCAGACTTGACGGCACTCTTATGGGGGAGGAGGAAGTAATAAAACCAGATCAACACGCAAACGTGATAAGTCAACCATGTTAAGGACATCGAGAAGATTGCGATATCGACCGGCGAAATTCCCGTTGGCCATCAGCGCCCAGGTGGCGAGAGGTACACAAGCCGAAACGCCCAATCCAAATGCGATGCCGAAAAGGGATTGGTTCCACCGCAGTCTGAAATAACCCGCAAATACAAAGAGGAACAAAATCAATCCGCACTCGATCATGAAAATCGTCTGCTCAAGAATATGAGCACCGGAGACAATCCAATGACTGTTGTCCTTCGTCGTGTAAGCGGCGGCCACTGTGGCCAGAAATACAAGAACAACGCCGACTCCACTGATGAGCAGTTTGCCCAGCTTGGCCACGGAAGGATACAGGCCGAACACGGCACCGAATATCTCGCCAATCAGCGCGAACTTTACCAGAGCCTCCGCCAGCAATCCCGCCCAGAATACGTACCACCAACTCGTGGGGCTGATTGAAGGAAGGACGTCGGCGGCGAACAGAATAAGTTGCTCAACTGGAATAACCACCGCGAAAACCAGAAAGACAGGGAACTGCCTGTAAACCTTCCGCCGCCACATCAGAAGAGCAAGGAAGAGAAGAAGAAGGTTGGGCGCAAGCCAGAGGTAATACCAGAGAAGTGAGTGCGCCTGCAGCATGGCCGTTGCTGGGCACTATACCGCGGCCTGCTGCAGGCTGCAACAGTGGTGTCAATCGTGTCCGTTTTTCGTAACGCTACTCAGAAATTACGGCTTGCAGATTGTATTTCCGCCACAATTGGAGTACCGCCGGGATCCGCCATCGGCATGGAGGGCGGCAGGCACGATCAAAGTGTTGAGGAGCATCAAAGCTGCGGCGGCGATCAGTAGAATACGTTTCACGGTGGTTTTCTCCTTGTTTTGGAAAATCGATCCGTGATACTTTCATGCCCTCCGCCCCGACGGAAAGATCACCTTCGTCACTTGACTGTTCGGAATTCGTAACAAAATGACGCTGAAATCCGCCCTGCAGGATCTGCGAGAAACCACGCTGGCCGCTATCTCCGGGCTGCTGGCAAAATTGGCTTATTTGGGATCGCTGCGCCGCCAGGAAGGCGGCTACCTGCACTGGGGCATGTCCCTGGTGCACGGAGAGGAAGCCTCGAACCGCGCCTTGAAAACGGCTCACACCGAGGTGTTGTCGATTGTGCTGCGGACGCCGATATCAGGTCTGGTAAAAGACCTGCGCGAGTCAAGTCAAAAGAGCCGTAAAGCTTCAGGCGCTTACCTCGAAGACATGTGCGAACAGGTCAGCAAACTGCTTCCCTCACCCGAGGACACTGCCTCCGCCCGCCATCTTAATTCAGTACTGGTTGCGCTTTCGAGCCTGGAGAAGACAAAGCGTGCCACTCCGTCAGCTTCATTGCGACCCCAACCACCTGCCCGATAATTTCGGCTTCTTGAGGATGGCGCAAAATTCGAACCGGCACCGGCGATAAGGGATGCGGCTGCAACACCACATCATCTTTTCGCATGCTGCACCAGCAGCATGTGTGGCCGTCGCGCGTTTCCACAAAGTAGATCGGCCGCTCGTACTCCGATCGCCACAGGCCCTCCACTACTTTGTCTTTCGCTTCGTCGACCTGGACAAAGCTGCCCGGAGGAAGAATCGGGTACATGGTGAAATCCTGATGGCCGATGTAGCCATAGGTGAAATCACTGTGCTTGAACTGCGCTAAATACGCCAAAGGAACCAGGCCCCACTGCTCCACCATGCGGCCCAGGTTGGTCGTTCGTAGCTGATCAAAACCAGGATCCATGCGGACAGGCATTTGCACTGACGATAGTCCGGAGAGCACCTCGGAGACGTGCGATCGCGGGGGGGAAATCAGGCCGAGATCGGCTGCCATGTTGTTCATATCCACGCCGTACCAGGCCAGCAGTTCCCGCAGATCGCGGCGGTAAATTACCGCCAGCGCATAAAGCCGGAAGATGCTGGGCAAAACGTTCTTGGTCTCAATGTCCGACAAACGGCTGGGAGGAATAGAAAATTCCTCGTTGCGATATTTTTCCGCCATGCGCGCGCTGGAAGTCTCGATGTCGCGCATCGTCAGGCCCAGTTTCTCTCGCAGGGTTCGAAGGCTTTTACCGGCAGGCAACATGACACGCCCTCCATAACAAGTGCTGCACATCATAGCAGGGGCATGAAGTTTGGTGTCACCATTTGTACAAGAATTTTACCCGGGCCGAGCCTGTTACGATTTCCGAACAGAGCCTGCCCCGCGCCCAGCCTAGGGAAACGCTGGTGTCCCGCTGAAACTCCGCGGCTTAGTCCAGCGGCCGCGTCTACCTGATCACGGCTTGTCTGTTCGGATTTCGTAACAAGCCGCATAGAAATTGCGCCAAGCTCGAGGCTGCGCCGCAGGTTCCGCCTTAGGTTCCATCGGATGTTCCATGTGATGTTCCGTCCCGAAATCTGCACCCTTTATCTGTATCCTCACCCAGCCCCAGCCGTACGTGGGCGTCATGACATTTGTCACGCCCGCAGCGTGATGAACAGCACTGGTGTTGCGGCGGCTGCTCCACGATGATGCAGTCACCGGGAAAGATTGATCTTCTAAAGATTCCTTTACCCGGCAAAGTCAACCCAAACGAACCATCAAAGAAGGCTCTCATGATCGCGACTCTCGAAGAAACGCAGAATCTGCAACGCGCCGGTTCTCGCACCGTTGTAGCCAGTCTGGAAGGCGTCAGCAAAAACTATGGAGAAGTGCGCGCCCTGCGCAATGTGAATTTCAGCGTGAACGCCGGCCAGGTCGTCGCGCTGCTCGGACCGAACGGCGCAGGCAAGACCACCGCAATCAAACTGTTGCTGGGGCTCATGCAGCCTGACTCCGGCAAGGCCCGCGTGTTCGCAGGCGACCCCACCAATCCCCAGAATCGCATGCGCACTGGCGCCATGCTGCAGGTGGGCAAGGTACCCGAAACTCTGCGCGTCCGCGAGCACATCGATTTGTTTTCCAGCTATTACCCGAACCCGATGCCGCTCGAAGAAGTGCTCACCGCCGCCGGACTGGAAAAATTGCGCGACCGCAAGTTCGGCGATCTTTCCGGCGGTCAGAGACAGCGAACCTTGTTTGCGCTGGCCATCTGCGGCAATCCCGACCTGCTGTTCCTCGATGAGCCTACCGTCGGACTCGACGTGGAAGCCCGCCGCTCACTGTGGGAAGAAATTCGCCGCCTGGTAGAACGCGGAAAAACCGTCCTGCTTACCACCCATTACTTGGAAGAGGCCGACGCTCTCGCCGACCGTATCGCAGTAATCAATCAAGGCGAGATCATTGCCGCAGGCACGCCGTCCCAAATTAAAGCCCAGAACGGTGGCAAGCGTATCCGTTGCATCACCGCGCTCAGTCTGGCCAGTCTGCTGCAAATTCCCGGCGTCACCGATGTGAAACAAGATCGCGAGGCCATCGAGATCCACGCCCGCGAAGCCGAGTCCGTCGTCCGCACCTTATTGGCGCGCGATGCTTCGCTGTCGGGACTCGAGATCACCAGCGCGGGCCTGGAAGAAGCCTTCCTGGCTCTAACTCAGGACAACGGCGAGAGCAGTATTCGCAAAAACTGATTCATTATTTCGTGACACGCGCGAAGAAAACAAGAAATAGAAAGCAAGACATGAGGAGACTGTTATGAGCACCGCCGCAGCAGTTCTAAACAACACACTGATCGAGCGCTCCCTAATCCACACCGCCACCATTTATATGAAGGAAGCGAAGTATGAGTTCCTCAAGAGCCTTCGCCTGCGCGTGTACTCGTTGTCCGTTATCAGTTTTCCGGTGATGTTCTATGTGCTGTTCGGCCTGGTGTTGAACGCTAAACAGTCAATTGGCAACACCACCGTTTCAACTTATCTGATCGCAACCTACGGCACCTTCGGAGTGATGGGGGCTTCGCTCTTCGGCACCGCCGCCGGGCTCGCCTCCGATCGTGGCCTGGGATGGCTTCAGGTGAAGCGCGCCAGTCCCATGCCGCCCTTCGCCTACTTCGCCGCCAAGGTGATCCTCAGCATGGTCTTCAGCGCCATCGTAGTTTCGCTGCTGCTGGCGCTCGGCATCATTTTCGGCGGAGTCCGCATGCCGCTTACTGAAATGGCCAAACTGCTCGGCACTCTGGTAGCCGGCTCGCTCCCGTTTTCCGCGATGGGGTTGGCCATCGGTTACTTCGTGGGACCAAACTCTGCCCCTGCCGCCATCAACCTTATTTATCTGCCCATGTCGGCCTGCAGCGGCTTGTGGATGCCCTACATGTTTCTGCCGAAGTTCATGCAGCGGATCGCGCTGGCGCTTCCGCCCTATCATCTATCTCAACTGGCGCTGGGTACCGTAGGCGCTGGAGTGCAGCAGTCCATGGCAACGCACTGGGAAGTCCTGCTTGCCTTCACTCTGATTTGCCTCGGCGTAGCCCGCATCGGCTTCCAGCGCGATCAAGGCAAACTCTACGGCTAAGATAATCGCAGAGTCGCGAAGCGACGGCATTCATTAGCCCCGGACGTAAATCCGGGTGAACGTGAGGCAAAGATTGGGTCCCAGAGGGACGGCACGAACGGCAGCGGTGATTTTCATGAGCGCGGATTCGAAAAAGTCGGCCCTTGCGACCGCGATATTTGTCATTCTCGGATTGGCCGCCCTGTTTGGCGGAGCCCGATGGCTTGCAGTGCTGATTCCCGCCGCCCTTCTCGTATGGTACGGAGCGGGTTCCGCGCGGCGCACTGGCCGGAATTGACCACAGGGTTGAGAATAGAGTTATGCCACTGATACCTGTCGGGCCTGAAACAACGTGCGAGTCTTCCGCCGGCCCCTTCAAGCTGAAGCCGTGGAACAGGATCTTCAGGGACAAAGAACACGGCTGGAGTCCTTTGCTCTGGGTGTTCTATCTCGGTTTCTTTTTCATTGCGCCGATCATCGACCACGCCAGCCTGAAAGTGTGGCTTCTCGATGGCCTCGCGGCCGTGGTGTTTCTTTTCTTGTACTTTGGCCTGTTTGTTCTGGAGAACCCGCGCGCCCTGGCGCATATCGCCGGTATGATGCTGCTCGGGATTCTGTTCCAACCAATCAACGCCAGCGCCTGCACGTTCTTCATCTTCGCGGCGGCGATGTTGCCGTTTTGCGTCGAAAGCCAGGCGGCCGCAGTCGCTGGCTTGCTCGCGATCGGAGCGATTGGAGCCATCGAGGGATTGCTTCTGCACATCGGCGGCTGGGGACTTTTCTACTCCAGTATTTTCCCCATCATCATCGGAGCCGGAAATACTTTCTTTGCCGAGCGCAATCGAATGAACCGGAGGTTGCGCAAGGCGAACGAAGAAGTCGAGCACCTCGCCAAACTTGCCGAGCGCGAAAGAATTGCCCGCGACCTGCACGACGTACTCGGCCACACGCTATCTGTGATTACGCTGAAGTCGGAGCTGGCCGGAAAGTTGATCGCCCGTGATCCGCAACGTGCCGGAAAAGAGATCCGCGAAGTCGAAGAAATTTCGCGTCAGGCGCTGTCGGATGTGCGCGATGCCATCCGCGGCTACCGCTCGAAGGGTTTATTCGCGGAATTGGCGCATGCCAAAAGTACCCTGGAAACCGCTGGCGTCGCAGTGCGCTGCGACGCATCTACCAACTTGAGACTCCCCGCGCTGCAAGAGGGCGTATTGTCCATGGCGGTGCGTGAAGCAGTCACCAACGTAGTTCGCCACGCTCATGCCCGCACCTGCAGTTTGCGCCTCGAGCAGCAAAATGGCTCGTGCCGTCTCGAAATCGAAGACGACGGCCGCGGCGGCCCTCAAGACGAAGGCAACGGATTGCGCGGCATGCGCGAGCGCGTCGAGATGCTCGGCGGCACGCTCACCCGCGACTCTCAAACCGGCACCCGACTCACCATTACCGTGCCTCTCAAAGAAATAACGCCGAAAACTGAAGGCTCAGCCAATTGAATCCCTCCTCGAAGGACTCCCGCAAAACCATTCGCGTTGTCCTGGCCGAGGATCAAGGCATGGTGCTCGGCGCTCTCGCCGCGCTGCTCGAAATCGAAGGCGATATCTCCGTCGTGGCTCAGGCGCGCGACGGAAAGCAGGCGCTGGAGGCCGTCCTCGCTCACAAGCCCGACGTTCTTATCACTGACATCGAAATGCCGCTCATGACCGGACTCGACGCCGCGGCCGAACTCAAACGCCGCCGCACCGGAACGCGAGTGATCATCCTCACTACCTTCGCGCGCGCGGGATACTTGCGTCGCGCCATGGAAGCCGGAGCCCTGGGTTATCTACTGAAGGATATGCGAGCCGAGGAACTCGCCGACGCCGTCCGCCGCGTCCAGCAGGGCTTGCGCGTCATCCATCCCGATCTCGCCACCGAAGCCTGGGGAGAAATGGATCCGCTCACCGATCGCGAACGCCAAGTCCTGCGCCTCGCCGGCGAAGGCATGCAGAGCGGCGATATCGCCGCCGAACTAGGCCTGTCCGAAGGCACAGTCCGCAACTATCTCTCCGAGGCCATTAGCAAAATGGGCGCCACCAACCGAATAGAAGCCTCCAGACTGGCCCGCACCAAAGGCTGGCTGTAGAAGGTCTTTGTAGCGCCGGCGTCCCGCCGGCTTGTCCTGAGAGCGTCACGCCCTCAGCGCGTACAGCGCAAGGAAGCCACATGGGGTGGACACTTCCCGCGTACAGCGAAAGACTCAGCTCTTGGCAGGCAAGAACGCTGAAACCGGCATAGGACCTACTGCTTCAGCCCCAGCGAGCAATCCGGATTTACATTCTGAATGTAAATCCCGTTATTCCCGGTCCGGTCATCCTCAAACGCCACGGCCGCAACATTGCTCGGAGCAAGCGCCGCGACCAGTCGGGCTTTATCCGAAGGCAGCGACGATACCGGAAATTGCGCGCACACGGTAGCGCCCGAATCGTCCAGTCGCGCCGCCTGAATCGTCGACGAACCATAACTCTGCATGTCCACCCAGAACACCAGCGCTCCGCTGCCCACCTGCACCGTCGAAACGAAAATCTGCTGGTCCGCTCCGAGCGGCACAATGGTCAATCCATCCGCACCCCACTCCAACTTGCCCGTCGAATTGAACTTCTGCCCATACACTCCGTTCAACACCTGGTTCGAGTCCTCTTCGCTCCAGAACATAAATACTTCATCAGTAGCCGGGCGGTAAGCCGCGGCGGGAGACACGCGCACGTTCACGCTGTTACCGGAGCCTGCCACGCCGTTCTGAGGGAAGGCCGCGCTGCCATCGGCTCGAATGTGTTGCGCAAAACACTGCAGAGTAGGAACGCTGGTGTACCACGCAAAAACCGCGCCGCCCTTTCCGTCATAGACGAAATACGGAAAATTCCCAAACTGCAGCGAGCCTACATTGAAAATATTTACGTTGCCGCTTGCCCAGAGCAGGCTTCCGGAAGAAGAAACCTTATTGGCCCACAGTTGGCTGTTGCTGCCAAAACCCTTACCGCTCACCCACGAGACAATCACCGATCCATTGTCGGCGGCATGCAAATCCGCCAGCACAAAGTTTTCCCCCGCCTGGCTGAACACCACACCGCTGCCCCACTGCGCTACGCCGCTGGCATTGAGCTTTTGCAGGACCACGTTACTGTTGCTGGTCCAGCCCACCACAATCGATCCATCGCTCGTGCCCACAATCTTGGGCGCGGCATTCGAGTCCGAACCGCTGGTCAATTGCACCCCACGGCGCCCCCAAAGTGCATTGCCATTTGGACCCATTTTCGCCGCGGTCACCTGCTGGTTCGAACCCTCCCGTGTGTCGAGAAATGCGATCAGCGCATTGCCCGTCGTATCAATGCCAAGGCCGTAGTCTTCGGTAGAGCTGTTCGTCAGGTCCGCAACCATAATGCCGCCCTGCGGAAATTTCCGCACCCCGGCGGGATTCAATCGCTGGTAGAAAACGTCATAACCCACGGGCGGCGGGCTGTCCGGATTCGAGTCGAACCAGCTCGCATACCAGCCATACTGTTCCAAAGGCAACAGCTTCGGCTGCACCTGATCACTGCCGTTAGGGTTAGCCGCAAGCGCCAGGTTCACCATCGGATCAGACGACCATTGCGCCCATGCACATGAACTGAAAGCAATCGCCACCAATGTAGAAGCTGCAACCCAAAATAGTTTCTTCATGATCTCCCCCAGGAAGTAATTCAGTGAGCCCGAAGCGCGGCCTCAGCAGCCTACTACCAGCCGAATCCCGCGTCAATCAAGGAGTTTCAGATAGTAGCTCAGTCTTGCGAAAATGCCCGTTCTGAGCGCGTATGAATAGCCCGTGGGGCGTAGGCACTCCAGTCCGCGTGCGCACAACAGCAAAAAATCCCCGCATCCGTTGACTAGCCGATGCCGCGTCCGTAAGATGAAACGACTCAGGAGTGCGGCATCTCCCAGATGATCGGCACAACCATCTCTCACTACCGCATCGTAGTAAAGCTCGGCGGCGGCGGTATGGGTGTGGTCTACAAAGCCGAGGACGTCAACCTGCACCGCTTTGTGGCCTTGAAGTTCCTCCCCGATGAAATCGCCAGGAATGCCCAGGCCCTGGCCCGTTTTCAACGCGAAGCGCAGGCCGCATCCTCCCTGAATCATCCGAATATCTGCACCATCTACGAAATCGACGACCAACACGGCAAGGCTTTTATCGCCATGGAGTTTCTGGATGGGGAAACTCTGAAACACGTGATCGGCGTTCGCCCCTTGGAGTTGGAGACTTTGCTCTCGTTGGCCATAGAGATCGCCGACGCGCTCGACGCCGCCCACGCCGAGGGCATCGTGCACCGCGACATCAAGCCCGCCAACATCTTTGTAACCAAGCGCGGACACGCCAAAATTCTCGACTTTGGTCTGGCCAAGCTAACGACAGCAGGCGGCAGCGGACACAATGAGGACACGCGAACCGAAGCGGCCGAAGCTCACCTCACCAGTCCCGGCTCTACCGTCGGCACCGTGGCCTACATGTCACCGGAGCAGGCCCGCGCGAAAGACTTGGACACGCGCACCGATCTTTTTTCCTTTGGCACAGTGCTGTACGAGATGGCCACCGCCCAGTTGCCCTTCCGCGGAGAAAGTTCCGCAGTCATCTTCCGGGAGATTCTCGATCGTGACCCCGTTCCCGCAGTGCGTCTGAATCCTGACCTTCCTCCCAAGCTGGAAGAAATCATCGATAAAGCGTTGGAGAAGGATCGAGACCTGCGCTACCAGCACGCCGCCGATATGCGCACCGATTTGAAGCGCCTGAAACGCGAAACCGAATCGCGCCACGGCGCACCCGTGAGTTCGCGATCCACGCCAGTAGCACAGGAAAACGTCTCCGCTGCCGCACCACCAAGCACTGATCAACTTAAGCTTGATCAACCTAAGCTTGACCAAGCCAATCTCGATCAACCACGGCCGGCATCCGGCTCCTCCCCTGCGCTCGCCTCATCGCCATCATCTTCGAGCGCAGTGAAAGCAGCCGAAGTTCCTGCCGCAGGCAGAAAGCTCTGGAAAGTCCTGGTTCCCGCGGCCGTGATACTAGTCGCGGTTGCGATTGGAGGAACTTTCTACCTCCGCTCACGCTCGGCTGCAACGACAACGACAAACGCTACGCCGCTCACCGAGAAAGACACAGTCGTGCTTGCTGACTTTACCAACTCCACCGGCGACCCCGTGTTCGACGGCGCGCTGAAGCAGGCACTGGGTGTCCAGCTCGGACAATCCCCCTTCCTGAATATCCTGTCTGATCGCAGAGTAGAGGAAACGTTGCATCTGATGGGCCGTCAATCGAATGAGCGGGTCACGCGGGATGTAGCCAGAGAACTCTGCGTGCGGACGGGCAGCAAGGCAATCGTGTTGGGTTCAATTTCAAACCTCGGCGGGCAATATGTGCTTGGCTTGGACGCAGTCGGTTGCAGCACCGGGGACACGCTGGCCCAGGAACAGGAAGAGGCGGCAGGCAAGCAGGACGTTCTGAAAGCGCTCGGGAAAGCCGCGTCCAACCTGCGGGCTAAACTGGGCGAGTCGCTGGCCACGATACAGAGGTTCGATGTTCCGGTGGAAGCGACCACGTCTTCTCTGGAAGCTCTCAAGGCTTTCAGCATGGGCATCACCACTTTTCGAACCAAGGGAAATGCCGAGGCTATTCCGTTCTACAGACGCGCTCTCGAACTCGATCCGAAGTTCGCCGTCGCCTATGCCAGCCTGGGTCTGGTGTATGGCAATCTGGGACAGGCCAGTCTGGCGGCGGAGAACATCAAGAAAGCCTACGATCTGCGCGATGGGGTCAGCGAGCGGGAAAAGTATCGTATTTCCGCTCTCTACTATGACAGTGTCACGGGAGAGCTGGAGCAGGCTACTCAAGTCTACGAACTGTGGGCCAAGAGCTATCCGCAGGATTCAGTGCCGCCGGGAAACCTGGGGGTTATTTACAGCGAACTTGGACAGTACGACAAGGCCTTGACTTCGATCCAGGAGGGCCAGCGTTTGAATTTGGGTGCCATCAGCTATTCCAATCTCGCTGGCATCTACCTTGCATTGAACCGCTTCGACGACGCCCAGAAAACAATCGCAGAGGCACAATCGCGCAATCTCGTCTCCGATTTCATGCACCTGGCCATCTATCAACTGGCGTTCCTCAGGAATGACGCTGCAGAGATGGCCCGCCAGCTTGCATGGGCAGCCGGTAAACCCGGAGACGAGGACATGGTGCTCTCGTTCCAATCGGACACGGAGGCCTATTTTGGACACCTCAGCAAGGCGCGGGATTTTTCCCGCCGCGCCGTGGACGCCGCCGTCCGTAACGACTCGAAGGAAACGGCGGCCATCTGGCAGATAAATGCAGCGCTGCGGGAAGCGGAATTTGGCAACCTGGCTGCCGCGAAACAGGCCGCCGCCGCAGCGCTGGCGCTGTCCCCCGGTCGAGACGTCGAGGTGCTTGCTGCTTTGGCGTTGGCTCGAAGTGCCGAAAACGCTCGGGCCCAGGCGATTGTCGCAGACCTGGAAAAGAAGTACCCATCGCAAACTCTGCTCAAGGTCTACTGGCTCCCCACCATCAAGGCGGCGCTCGAACTGGGCGCCAACCCGGCGCAATCCCTGGTGTTTCTGGAAGGGGCCGCGCCCTATGATTTGGGCGCACCCCCGCAATTTCAGCTCGGGACTCTGTATCCCGCCTACATTCGCGGCCAAGCCTATCTAGCGGCACATAACGGAGCTGCCGCAGCCACCGAGTTCCAGAAGTTCCTCGACCACCGTGGCATCAACATCAACTTTCCGCTGGGCGCGCTGGCCCGTCTCCAGCTCGGCCGCGCTTACGCCCTCTCCGGCAACGCCGCCAAAGCCAAAGCTGCCTATCAGGACTTCCTCAACCTCTGGAAAGACGCCGACCCCGACATCCCCATCCTGAAAGAAGCCAAAGCAGAATACGCAAAGTTGCAATAGCCCGTGTGGCGCGGACACTCCTGTCCGCGTGCGTCCAGAGGCAGAACCCAGTTCTTCCCGAGCCTGCAACGACCGCGCTGAGGGCAGATGCCCCGAGTTCAAAGCCTGTCCCACCGCGACCTCGACGGCCTGCTACCATTGCCGCATGTTCAACTTCGGCAATCCGAAAACAGCGGGCGACTGGATAGTTCACATCGCGGGCGCCATCGTCGCCATGTTCCTGGTCTGGTGGATGCTTCGGATGTACGTACTCTGAAAGCGCTCAAACCCTGTTGTGCGCAACAACAGCAACCGCTGCTAGAATCCGCATCATGTCCGCACGCGCTGTCAGGGCGATATCTCGCATCGTGTTCTTACTCTGTGGACTGACTTCACTTTTCACCGCCGTTCCTTTTCTGATGGTGCGAGGCGGGTTGCCGCTGCCGTTTCAAAGCGAATGGGTCATATTTACGGTCGCCCTGGCACTGGTGGGCCTTTTCAGCATGACGCTTGCGGTATTGCCCCGCTCGTGGATTGCGAAAGGTTGCAGGAAAGACCCGGCGAAAGATCGGGATGACGAACAATTGTTCCTGGCGCCCCTCAAATGGCTCGGCGTCTTCGCGGCAATTTCCTATCTCCTGGCGCTCTTCGCCCATCTTGCTCCGCACAGCTGGAATCTCGATCCCCAACTGACGTTTTCGCTGTGTCCGTTGTATTTCGTGAAGCTGACGTTCGATCCCTCGCTGGTGGCCGCCTTTTTCGTGCTTGCCCCCATGAACGCCGCAGTCTACGGCTCTCTCGGCCTCACCTTAGGTTACGCAAGGTTGGCCTTTCGCAAACGAACATCAAGCTGACGGCCGGCGATATCAGCCTCCTGGATAAAGCAATCCCGCTATCGGCTCGCAGTTGGATGGAATGGGCATTCGAAGCGCGTGCAACCCTGGCGCGTGCACTGAGCGCTCACTCCCATCGCGTGCAGTCTTTCATCGTCGGCGATTTGCTGCTTCTCGCAGAATCCGGCGACTGCTCTATAGAAGTATCCTGGCTCTGTGGAGGTACATCGCAATCTTCTCCTACGCCATGGACTGTGGGACGTGGAACAAAAAGTTGTAAAGAGCGGGGTATCCGAAGAGCCAACAAGCATTCTTCGCGTGAAACGGCCTATCATCCTAATAACAACGATCAGTAGGAGCCCAAGAATGATTCGAAGAGTTGCTGCGCAAATCGGAATTCTCGTACTACTTGCTGTCATCGTATGCAATGCATACTTCAGCGTCGGCTACTTAAGGCGTATGCAGAATGTCGCAACGCTCACGCTGGAAAGCTCAGCCATGCAAGCAGAACTCTTCGCTGTTCTGAAAGATTTGACCGATATGGAAACCGGTCAGCGAGGATACTTGCTTACCGATAACCCCTCCTACTTGCAGCCCTACAATGATGCGAAGGGCAGGATCGATAACGATTTTTCCAATCTTCGTGCGAGCGTCGCCAAACGGACGCAGACGGATCAATCGCTCGAGCCTAAGTTGGAGACTTTGGCTAAATCAAAGCAGGCGGAGATGGAGCGCTCCATTAACTTGCGCCAACAAGGATATCGCCTTCGCTCATTCAAACTGATGGATACCAACGAGGGGGAGGGCTACATGGATGAGATTCGCCGCATCGTTTCCTCGCTATCGTCTGTGGAAAGCAGCAATTTCGCCAGATTCGATAGCGAGAGGCTTGCCGCGCTGAAACATGCGGAGCGGGCGACCATCGTTGCCAATTCCGTGTTGCTTGTTCTGGCAGCATCCCTGTTCGGGCTGATGGGCCACCATGCGCGGGTGGTCGCAGAAGAAGCAGCCGAGAGTAAGAAAGAGTTACTCATACGCGATTCGCAACTTGAAAGACTAACGTCAGCCCTTTCCGGTCCAGTTCGTTCCAATATCAGCACCATCAATACGACTCTTGGGTCGCTGTTGGAAAAATACGGAGGATTTCTCCCACAACATGGGCAGCAATATGCCGAACAAATCAAAGAAGCTGCCGCACAAGTGGAGCGATTGCGAGAAGATTTAGTCGGCAGCCGAGGCTCCGAAAGTGATGTAAGGGCCGCTTAGACAGCGAACCGCCTTAAGTTCTCAGAAGGCTGGCCCTGCTGTTGGGGTGTGCCGTCCGAACCGGCGAACAGGCAAATTCGCCGCGCACCTGCGTTGCCGTTCCATCCAGAAGACTATACCTCCCGAATCCTGTTCTTTATGTTGAACTCCGTTGACACCCCTTTCGAAACTATTCTACAAACATCACGCGCGATAGCTGTTGAACTCGCGACACCCGAGACGTCAGTCATAAAGAATTTGAAAGGAAGTTTGCTATGCCCGCAATAACTCGCCGCGGTTTTCTCAACAGCGCTGCTATCGCCACCACAGCCGCGGGCTTATCCAAGGTGGCAAGAGCCTCAGAGGATCAAACTCCCCCTGCCAAAGACAGCACCGCCGACACAATGCAATTCAGCCAGGATGAATTGGCGAGGATGTTTAACAACCATAAATTCCCGCCACGGCCAGATGAGCCTTGTCCTTTACCCAGGAGTTCCGCAATCAAAGACGTTCGCTACAAATACCGTTATCGTTCTTACGGCTCCGTCGCGCGGGCCGATACCTGGCTGACCTCCTGGGCCGCGGACGGCAATCTGTATTCCTCATACGCGGACGGATCTGCGGAACGAGTCGGAGTAATCTGCCACATCGATGGAGTCGACGACTGGTACTATCCCCCTCCACACGTAGGTTTCTATGCTGTTCCCGATCGCGTGTTCGGATGGGGCGACGCCAAATACCCACCTAAATTTCTAGACATAAAAAAGAATCCAACTAACCGAACAGTCACCGGCAACGCAATCATCATGGGAGACGATCCGTTTGATCTCAAGTTTCGCATTTTGCCGCCAACGGAATTGACCCTGTCGGCGTCCTCCTGTTGTTATCCCACCGGAGGTCTTGTAAAAGACGACGTCTGGTTCTACCCCTGTCAGTATCGCAACCACCTGGCAGATAGACATGGCAATCAGCAATGCTTTTCTAGCGGGCCAAATCGCTTCCGGATTTCCACCGATCTGGGGAAGACCTGGAAATGGTCTCCCTTTGACGAGCATGATCCGGTGATTCCGGAAATTGGCGCATCCGCCGGCGGCCCGGCCATGAAGTTTGGCAACGCGCATTTCGTCGATTTCGGCAAGAACATGGAACATTCGCCCGACGGCTACGCTTATTTAATAGGACACGGAACCACCGCTCCCGAAGGCATGGCGAACTGGAGTACCGGAGACGCGGTCTTTCTGGCCCGCGTCATGCCGACTGCCGAAGCCATCAACTCTAAGTCGTCCTATGAATACTTCGCGGGCCGCAAAACCAACGGCTCACCCTCGTGGTCCACGAACTTCGCCGACATAAAGCCTCTCTTCCAGTGGGCTTCGCGATCTGGAATAACGAACATCACTTACTTCCCGAAAATTAAGAAATACATCGCCGTCATCTGCGCCGGATGGCCGAATGGCGGAGGAAGTCAGCGCGATACCTGGATCGCCGAGGCCGATGCGTTGTGGGGCCCATGGTCAATCGTTACTTATTGGGATGCCTTCGCAGTAGGCGGTTACTTCGCTCAGATACCCAGCAAGTTCATCAAGCCCGATGGAAGCTTTGTCCTGTTCTATTCTGGTGATTGGGGCGGTCCAACGCCAATTCCACGAGAACTGCAGAAGCAATCAACCTTGAAAGATTATCCCAGCGCCGAATACACCCTCTGCGTTGCGGAATTTCAACTGGAAGTGTGAGCGTATGTCAGGATGCGCAGGGCAACTGCGGCCGCCGAGCCGGAACGAGGAACGCAGTCCACGGTGATGCAGGCGGGTGGCCCATCCTTTGCGCCCTTCGCAAAGGGTGAGTCTTCCCAAATATAAACCGCTTAGGAAATTGAGTTGGAACTAGCCGCAACGCAGCAGCATTCCTCTAAAGTTAGAGGAATGCCGAAGGGCCTGAAATGTTATTACGGGCACGAGTGTCTCCACTTTCTGACCTGCGGTTGTTACCATCGCCAGCCCTTGTGCAAGAGCCCGAACAATGGAGCAGCTACCGCAGCTATGCCTTCAACGAGGAAGGGATGGTGAAAGTTAACCAATGGCCAGTGGCAGAACTGACGCGTCACCCCGCGGCGTGAGCAGAATCAGATAGACGCAGCCGGGACGTTGATCTGATTTCGACCAAAGTAAAACCGGGGAACGTCCCGTCTGTCCCCGGGGTCTCCTCGCACTGAGAATTGGATACCCAGCAATCCGGAAATTGTTCTGGGCCAGGAGTCGGTCGCCGCTAACTCGAAAGGCGAGCGTTTCCGCGCAACGGTACGATTTCCTCGGTCGATCCGTAGCCGCGAGCGTGAGCTTGCTTCGAGACGAAATATAACCTCAACTCCTTCCAATTCCATCGACTTGAAACGGGCGGCCTGCCGCAGGTACAGTACAGCGTCCATTCTTCCGAGAGGCATTCAACCGTCGGCATTAAATGCGATCCATTGCGATACGGACTGAAACCAACTAGATACCGAGTGAGGCACTCTGGGCACTCGACGCAATGACGAACCCGCTCCGACATAAGACACATCAATCAAAAATGAATTTTGTTGACCACTCGAGATAGCTATGCCACTGGCTCACAACTTCAAAAGTTCCTACTGAGTGAGAACTGAGGGAGCATGCGGTGTTCCACGTTCACGACGATTACGTGACACAACAAGCCCAACGCTTCAGAGTTCGACAACGAGTGACGGACTAACAACCTCCTTGGACGATCCCAAAACGGCTAGAGCGGCTGTTTCTCCAATTCTTCATACACATCGGCGGGAGGTTACGAAATTCGAGATGCCGGGCAGCAACGGTTCAGGCCGAGTTCAGTTGACTTTGGATCCCTTAACATACATACTGGTCGGTATGTCTGTCAGTAGCAAGCGGCCGCGAACCCGTGATCCTGAGCGCACGCGGGAACACTTGCTGCGAGCGGCCTTTCGGGAGGTTTACCGATACGGCTTCCAGAGTGCCGCGATCGATACAATTCTGGCCGCCACCAACGTTACCAAGGGGGCGCTCTACTACCATTTCGAAAGCAAGGAAGCTCTGGGATACGCCGTTGTCGACGAGATTGTCGCCACATTCCCCCGTGACAGGTGGTTGCTTCCTCTGGAACGGAGCAAGGACAAGGACCCTATCGATGCTTTGATCGGCATTGTACGGGCGATTCCACATAGCCCAAAAGACGTAAAGGGCGGTTGTCCGCTGGTCAATTTGGCGCAGGAGATGTCTCAACTCGACGAACAATTCCGCAAGCGCTTGGAGAGAATCTTCGATGCCTGGCAAGAAGGCATTGCCGTGGCTTTGCGGAGGGGGCAGTCGCAGGGAACGGTGCGCCGCGACTTGGTTCCGGAAGAGACTGCGAGCTTTCTGATCGCGATGGTCGAAGGCTACGAAGTGCTGGCAAAGAATGCTCAGGATGCGAAGGTGTGGAAGGTGGGAATCAGAAATATCGCGGGCTGGCTGAGGTCTCTTCGGCCGCCGGAGAACTACAAGCGGGGCCGACTGCATCGGCCCCTACGGAGGTAGTTGACGCTCACGCATACCAAATCGGGTTCGTGTGACTGAACAGTCAGGATCGCGATTGGGCCAAGCGTTTCACAGCTACATCATGAATAGGAGAACCAACAATGACAAGAATCACAATGTCGCGGAGGAATCTGCTCGCAACCGGAGCCTGTGCGCTGGTTGGTGCGGTGACCCTACCGAAACTGGCGAGGGCCAGCGCATTGGGAGGGCATGACTTAACGAACGAGGAGATCATCCGTAATTGGTACGCGGCGTGGGAAAACAAGGATTTGGGCACGTTCAATGCCCTGCTCGCCGACAACTTCACCTTTACGAGCGCGGCCGGCGACGACCACATCAGCAAGAGCACTTTCAAAACGCAATGCTGGGACACACAGGTTGACTTCATTGGACATTTTGACTTGGAGCGGATCACCACCGGCGCGGACGATGCTTTTGTGAAGTATCTTTGCCACACCAAGAACGATAAGTCGTTCCGGAACGTGGAGTATCTCCGGATCAAGAACGGAAAGTTGGAATCGATTGAGTGTTATTTCGGCGCACAATCCACCTTCCCGTCAGCAGTAAGTAATGGGCAGAAGTAACCTACGGGCTTGGAAAGCAAGGCGTGGGGTGCCGATCTGCCGAAATGGAAGTCGAAACGAGAGAGCAGGGGTTCCATCATGAGCGCCCGCGAGATTCAGGATCAGAAGGCAATTGCACATGAGATGTTTGTGCAACAAGTTGCTCACGCTACTCCGGACATTTCGGCTGGCCCACTGCGGGGAACTGCGATTTGCTCCAACAAGAGTAGACGGGATTACGCTCTTGAATCTACAGCAGGCGACTTCTGCGAAGTTGCAAATACGCCATTGCTTCCGGTAAGCGGAGTCGATGCTGCCAACCTCATGCGAGTCTTGCGGCAGTTGGAGGTTATAGCAAAACGACAGGCACCACGAATCGCGTTCAAGGTAAAGGGTAGCATTCTACTCTTGGATTTAGCTGACATTTTGGCAGTGCAAGCCGAAGGTAATTACGTTTCGTTGCGACACCAACGCAATCCCTATTTGGTGCACGAGTCCCTCTCGTCCATCGCGGAGAAACTCAAACCCTACGGTTTTATTCGCATCCACCGCTCGGTCATCGTGAATATTTCGGGTGTGGAGGAGATCCAACCTTTACCGACGGGGGAGTACAGGCTGCGTTTAAAAGGTGGAAAGGAATACTTGGTAACACGTAAATACAAACATAATCTCAGAGATCTGGCTCAACTGTGGGTAGGCTCAGAGCGCCTTTGTGGCTAACATGCAGCCAGAGCCCGGCCTCCGCCACATCTCACATCGCGCCGCGCTCAATCCCAGCCTCTTCTTTATTCACACTCTTAAAAGCCCACGCCATCCGCGGAGTATTATGCGCAATCCCAAACTGGCCAAGCGCATTCAAAACAATAATCCCTCCATGCCCATTCACCCTCTGCTTCAGATAATTCATCGCTTCCTGCGCCGCCCACTCCGGAAGATTCCCCGCCGCCACCCGGTCCGCTGTCCACTTCGCCAGCACCAGTTTCATAATCGGTTCGCCCCACCCCGTAGTCGAAACCGCCGCGCTTGAATTGTCCGCATAACACCCGCACCCAATCAAAGACGAATCCCCCAACCGTCCGGGAGCCTTATTCAAAGTCCCTCCAGTAGAGGTAGCAGCGGCAATATTTCCCGAGCGATCCAGCGCAACCGCCCCCACCGTGTCATGCGAAATCTCAGGCGCAAACAAATCGTTCCCATCTTTCGCGGAAGGGAGGCTCGCGGCCTCGCGTTGATAATCCCGCAACCGCTCCACCTCGCGCGGAATTATCAGATCTTCGTTCGCGCACAACTCCACTCCATGCTCCGCCGCAAACCGTTCCGCCCCCTCCGCCACAAAATAAACATGCGGACTCTCACTCAAAATCTTCCCCGCCACCCGCACCGGATTCCGCACCCGCTCCACGCACCCCACGCCCCCCGCCCGCAGCGTGGCCCCGTCCATTATCAAAGCATCCATCTGCACCCGGCCGTCGCGATTCAGAAAACTTCCCCGCCCCGCATCAAAAGTCTCGTCGTCCTCCATAACCACAACCGCTTCCTCAATAGCATCCAAAGCCGCCCCTCCCGCCTCCAGCACCCGCCACCCCGCCGCCAGCGCGTTCCGCACCCCAAGCAAGTGCGCCTCCACCATGTCATCAGGCATGGCCCAAGCCCCGCCATGCACCACCAAAACCGGATCAGTAGCCAAGAGGATTCCCCGCAAGAAGTAAAACGACCAAACAGTCTAGCATCGCCGCTTTCCAGCCAACTCACCCAACTACTGTAAAATACCCAAAAAGCAGCACCGGGCCCGTAGCTCAGCGGTTAGAGCCGTGGACTCATAATCCATTGGTCCCAGGTTCGAATCCTGGCGGGCCCACCAGTGAATCTCGCGGGTGTGCGGCTGGCGGGCGTTTCGGTCTTCGTCATTTGCGGAGATTGGCGGTCGATGTGACAATGTTGGAATGCATAGATTTTTGACCGTCGCTGTCTTATTCACGGCTGGGATGTTGCTTTCGGGGAATTCTTCGGCGCAGCAGACACCGGCTACGACTCCTCCACCTTCTTCAACTCCTTCCTCGGCTCCGAAAGCGGGTTCGACTCCCGCTACCGCGGGTAAGACCCAGACTCCCGCGGCTAAGGCGCATTCCGCTACTGCGGCGAAGACGCCGGCTCCTCTGCTGCTCAAAACGCAGAAAGATAAATTCAGTTATGCGGTGGGGATGAATAATGGGAAGAAGCTGGCGGAAGTTTTTCAAAAGCAATCCATTCCATACGATCCTGCGATCCTGGCGCGCGGCATGAAAGATGGGTTGGCGGGGGGCAAGACGTTGCTGACGAACGAGGAGGCGCAAGCCGCGATCACCACAGTGCAGAAAGAAGTTCAGCAGAAGGAGCAGGAGAAGATGCAACAAGCCTCAGGATTGAACAAGAAAGAAGGCCAGGATTTTCTGGCGGCCAACAAGGGAAAACCGGGTGTGGTGACGCTTCCGAGCGGGCTGCAATATAAGGTAGAAAAAGAGGGCACGGGGCCGAAGCCTGCGGCGGGGGATTCAGTCGTCTGCAATTATCGGGGCACGCTGATCAACGGCACGGAGTTTGACAGCTCTTACAAGCGCGGCCAACCTGCGACGTTTCCAGTGAGCGGCGTTATTAAAGGATGGACTGAGGCGCTCCAGTTGATGCCTGTCGGCTCGAAGTGGCAGCTCTTCGTTCCCTCCGATCTGGCTTACGGGGACCGTGGCGCGGGCGCCGACATTGGACCGGGCGCGACTCTGATTTTTGAAGTGGAGCTGGTTTCGATTTCGGCTGGAGACAAGAAATAGGGCTTCGGGCTTCGGGCTTCCGGCTTCGGCTTTCGGCTTTGGTAGTGGTGCAGTTCGAACGGGCGTCCCTTCAGGGGCTAAAGCCGGGACTGATTATCGGGCACTTACGGTGCGGCTTAAGCCGCGCCCTTTCAAAACGAATGCACACTTATTTACCCACTACTCAGCCTTTTGCCTGAGCTGATTGCCGGAGTGCTTTGTAGTAATCTTGGAGATTGATCATTCCCTAGAGAAGGAAGTGTATGGCGCACACTGTGTTTTGCGTGAAGTTGAAGAGAGAGATGAATGGGCTGGACGAGCCTCCGTTTGACAATGACCTTGGGCGCAAGGTTTATGACAACGTTTCCCAGGAAGGCTGGAGGATGTGGACGGAGCACTGCAAGATGCTGCTTAACGAATACCGGCTGAACCCTGCTCGTCGCGAAGATCAGGAAGTGATTGTGAAGCAGTTGGAGCAGTTCTTTTTTGGCGAAGGGTCGGCGTTGCCTAAGGAGTATGTGCCGCCGCCGGCAAAGTAGTGGTTGAGTTTACAATCACCTAGCGGGCTTCCAACACCCGCCCGGCCCAGGCGGGCGTTCCGCCGCCATGCTTCCCCCTTCCCCGCTCATTGAGGGTTTTGAGTGTAAACTCTGATTTCGTCAATTGTCGACACTCAGCTCGCCCCGATCCAAGCGCAATCCAAGAAAGTCTCAGACGATCTACCATAGGCCTGTCTGTTCTGACAGTTACGAGCAGAGAACCCTAGGGATACGATCCGTCGCGAATTTATCGATACGTTCGAGATGACGTTGAGAAGGAGCCGATCTTGAAAACCGCATACAGACATATCTTCGCTGCAACTGTGCTCGCCTGCGTACTGTCGTTTACCACAGTTCCAGCCGAAGCGCAGGGCGAACCCCTTGGCGGACAGCCCGCGCCTGGGGCAAAGCAATCCGTGCCTGACCTTGATGCACAGGTTGCCTATCAGCGGTCATTCGAAGCTGTGTTGTGGGCGATGCCTGCTTCGGCCATCTATCGCTTTCGCATCGGATTGTTGGAACAACCCGGAATGGCCGACAACGCAATCACTGCTTATTCCGGGCCATTAACCATGGCGCAAGAATTGATTACGCCAAATCAGGTGACACCGTATCTCGGTGCAGTCTCCGATCTGAAGAACGGTCCTGTGGTGTTGGAAGTTCCGGCCAAGACTGCTCGGGCTGTTCTGTATGGTCAAGTCGTTGATGCTTGGCAGGCGACAATTGCTGATGTGGGTCCTTCGGGACTGGACAAAGGTGAGGGTGGTAAATATCTATTTCTCCCACCGGGCTACAACGGTCAAGTTCCCGACGGGTATCTCGCGATTCGCTCGACCAGTTACCGCATCCTGTTTGGGTTCCGCTCCATTCCATTAGGCGGGGCAACGGACGCTGAAGCCCATGCCTATAGCCAAACCTTAAGAATGTATCCGCTGTCGGAAGCAGCGAATCCCAAACCAACGCAGTTTACGGATGGGCGTCCGTATCCATTGCGTACGTTGCCGTTCTACGACATCCGAGCGTTAAAGGACATCTACGACGTTGTCACCTATGAGCCGGTGCAACCGCGTGACAAGGTGATGATGGGGATGCTGGCAACAATTGGAATAGAACCGGGCAAGCCCTTCAATCCACCGGAGAAGTACAAGGCTGCATTGGAGCGGGGTATTGTCGACGCCTATTACTACATGCAGGAACTTGATACAAAGTTGTTTGCAGCGAATTTATATTGGCCGGACCGTCACTGGAATTTCGCAATGGTTCCCGACGAGAACCACGGGTTCAGCTTTGTGACCGACGACGCGGTTCAAATCGACAAGCGTGCTGCGGCGTGGTTCTTCTTTACGTTCTATCCAAAAGTGCTGACGGAGCACGCGGGAACCGTTTACCTCGCCCCAATTGCGGATAGCGATGGGCGCCCCCTAGAGCGTGGCAAGACTTATAAGCTTCACGTTCCGAAAGAAATTCCGGCCAAGCAGTTTTGGTCCCTGACTGTTTACGACCGCAGGACGTGGTCCTTCATCAAGAACCCGCAGGACCGAGCGGGGTTAGGTTCTTTCAACATGGACCAGATGAAGAAAAATGCTGATGGAAGCGTTGACCTCTATTTTGGACCAAAAGCGCCGAAAGGCTTGGAATCCAACTGGATTCCTACGGAGGACAAAGAACCGTATCCGTGGCTCCGGCTCTACGCACCCGAGGAGCCTTTCTGGAACAAGTCATTCAAGATGCCGGACGTGGAACTCGTGAAGTGATTCCCGCGGCCCGCGCTTTGTGAAAAGAAAGAGAGCGTAATCGTGATGAAATCAAATATGGTGTACAGACTTGTGGTCGTTTGGACTTTGGCAGCAGTGTGGCTGGTGTCTGCTGCATTCGCTCAGGAGGCCAGCTTCGATAAGCTCGCCAACCTCCCGTTCGCGGACGGCCGGCCCACGCAGGAGGCAGCGCAAACACTGCGCGACGAACTGCTCTTCCAACGGGCGACGCAGACCTACCTCTGGGCGATGCCGTTAATCAATATGCTCGGCATGCAGGTCGGGTCCGAGAAGACCTTCGGTGCCGGTTACAACGTTCTGCCAATTTGGAAAAGACGCCTAGACGCCAAGACCCTCGTCACGACGCCGAACTCTGACGTGCTTTACGCCATGAGCTACGTGGATCTTGGGAAAGACGGTCCGCTGGTGATGGAAGCGCCGCCCGGGCTGCAGGGCATCTTTGACGACTATTGGCAGCGTCCCATCCCGGTCGATGGTGGCAGGTTCTTTGGTGACATCGGTCTGGCTGGACCGGATGGCGGCAAGGGCGGCAAATTTCTGCTATTGCCGCCCGGCTATAAGGGCACGGTGCCGGAAGGTTATTTCGTGTACCGTTCAGCAACCAACAGCGTCTTCGTTTTCCTACGCGGCTTCTACGAGGACCCGAAGAATCTAGCACCCGCCGTCGAACACCTTGAACTGACAAAAATCTATCCGCTGAACGGTGAGGCTGAGGCCAAGCCGATGAAATTTCCCGACGCTTCGGGGGTCCCGGTCAACATGCTGCCGATCAGCGACGGCAGCGCGTTTGTTCAGCTCAAGCTGCTCCTGGACAAAGAGGGCGCGAACCTTGCCGGTCCCGACCGGCTCGGCGACCTGGCGGCAATCGGCATCGTCAAGGGACAGCCGTTCACACCTGATGCGGGCACCCGGAAGGTCCTCGATCAGGCCGCTAAGACTGGGTACGAAATGAGCCGCGTACTGCTTTTCCAAAATGTTGTCGGTGGCGTGTCATATTTGATTTTCCCGGACCGTCAATGGTCCAATCCGCTGGCCAACCAGACACCGGCGAGCCCAACAGCTTCTGTCAATGAGTGGCCCTGGTTGAACGCCGCGGGGGTTCTGACAACTGACTCGCGGATCAACTATTTCACCGGCTACTACGCGATTAGCATTGGCATGGCCTCACAAATACCTGGCAAGGGAGCCAATTACTGGATGGCCTTTTTCGATAGCGAGGGCAAGCCGTTCATGGGGGGCAGCAACTATCGTCTGCACCTGCCGCCCAAAGTCCCGGCTGCCATCTTCTGGTCGGTTACGCTCTATGACGCTGAGAACGCGTCAGGTCTCGCCAACGGCCAGCCTTTCCCCTCGCTCGGTTCGAGGGACAAGCCGGTGAAGAACGCGGACGGCAGCACGGACCTTTACTTCGGTCCAAAGGCGCCGGCAGGCAAAGAAGGAAACTGGCTCGCCACTGCTCCAGACCGGGGGTTCTTCGCCATCCTCAGACTCTACGGCCCGACCGAAGCCGCTTTAGACAAGAGCTGGAAGCCTGGCGACATCGAGAAAGTGAAGTGAGCGACGGCTATGTTTGGCGTAATATCGCATTACACTCATTGACACCCAGGCGGGTAGCTGTGAGCTTTCGGCCTTCCGCCCCAAGCAAAGGCAACATCAATGTCAAGAACGGCGCTTAAGGCGTCCGCGGTTCCCACCCTTCGACAGGCTCAGGGCAGGCTCCTTCGCAAAATCGGCGAAGGGTGGGGCATCCTCGTTCCAAAGTCAAGAACCCCGCCCTGTCCCTCCACAGAACGGAGGGACAAGGACGGGGCACCCGAGCAGATCTTATTGATCCAGGCCTTCCAGGCGTTTTAGGATGCGGCGGGTTAGGGTGGTCATTGCGCTTCGATTGGCTTTTACTGGCGGCTGGTTCTTTGTTTGGGGACGGGTTAGCTGGCCCCAGTTTTCCATGTAGCGTTCGTATTTGTGTCCTTTGAGATGGGGCGTAAGGGCTATGGTGCGCTTGCCGGCCAGGGCCCTTACGGGAAATATGTACCAGACGTCGGCGGGCAGAACGTAGATGGCGTAGTAGTCGATTTCTTTTGCGGTGTAGGGGCGCTGGCCGTAGGCGTAGAGTTGGCAGAGGTAGCAGGTGCCGAGCCACATCTCGGTGGACTTTACCTGCATGCGGAAGAAGCGGCCGGCGTGTTCTACGACAACGTCGTAGCGGCCCGAGTCTCCCCAGGGCCGGGCCACGTTGAAGCCGAGGCCGGAAGCTACCGTCATGAAGAGAAGCTCGACCCACTCCCCGCGGCGCTTGAAACTGTCGAAAAGCTTTTTGCCACGCCTTGCCATAGAACCCTCCTAAAACACAAAAGGCGCAGCCTGTGGGCTACGCCTTCTTTTCGGATTTTTCCTCGCGAACTTTTATTATATCATATTGCTATAGGTGAAATTGCACGATATTCTGTGCAAATGGGGATTTTTATTCCCTTTGTTTTAGGTTACATAGGTTGATTTGAGGTTTTTGGTGTTGACAGGGTTTGGTCGGTTGTTGGTTTGGGGAAGCAACATCCCCACTCTAAATTTCGCAAAGGACCGCGAAATTCAGAATGGGGCACCCCAACAACGTCAAAGTCAAAGGCAGCGGGCGGGGGCGCCCGCTCTACACGGGCATTGTTCCATTGCCATTCTTGAGGGTGGCCGCTTAGAATCTTTATTCAGCCCCGCCTAGTCTTGTGAGGACTCTTGAATAAAGGCACTGCTATTTATCCCGGGTCGTTTGATCCGACTACGAACGGACACCTCGATCTGATCGAGCGGGGGGCGAAGATTTTTGAGGAGCTGGTGGTGGCGATTCTGCGGAACTCGGAGAAGAGTCCGATGTTCAGCGTGGCGGAGCGGCTGGATATGCTGCGGACGCTGACGGGGCATTTGAAGAATGTGCGCATCGACACGTTTGACGGGCTGATGGTGGAGTATGCGAAATCGATGGACGCGATTTGCATTCTGCGCGGGATCCGGGCGATCAGTGACTACGAATACGAATTACAGATGGCGCTGATGAACCGCAAGCTCGAACCTACTCTGGAGACCGTGTTCATGATGCCGGCCGACAAGTATTCGTATGTGAGTTCGCGACTGGTGCGCGAAGTGGCGCAGGCAGGCGGTCCGGTGAAGGGACTGGTTCCGGAAGTGGTGGAAGTGAAGCTGCGGGAGAAACTTGATCCGGCATATAAGTTTCGCGGCGAGATGCACGAAATTCCGTCAGGAATGCCAGGCGGAAAAGAAAAGAAAAGGAAGAAGAGAGCATGACCACTGCGACGAGCGAAGCGCTGAAACTCACCGACCGCATCAACCGCATAGAACCCTCCGCCACGATGGCTGTGGTGGCGGAGGCCGACAAGCTGCGCGCGCAAGATATTGACGTGGTGGATTTTGGCGCGGGCGAACCGCATTTCTCGACGCCGCAGCATATAAAGGATGCGGCGATCGCGGCCATTCAGGGCAACTTTACGAAGTACACGGCGGTACCAGGGACGGCGGAGTTGCGCGACGCGATTGTGCATCGTCATGCAGCGGATTTCGATTCCAATTACCGCCGCGATGAATCGATCGCCTCGACCGGCGGCAAACATGCGCTGTTCAATGCGGTGCAGGTGCTGGTTGATCATGGCGATGAAGTGATTTTGCCGGTGCCTTACTGGGTTTCGTTCAAAGACATTGTGCGGTATGCCGGCGGGGAGTGCGTGCTGCTGCACTCGGATGAGACGCAGGGCTTCCGGGTTACGGCGGAGATGGTTGCCGCGTTGGTGACGCCGCGCACGAAAGTCATCATTTTGAATTCGCCTTCGAATCCTTCGGGCGCGGTGATGAGCGCGGAGGACCTGACGGAAGTGGTGCGACTGGCGCACGAGCGTGGCATCTGGGTGCTCTCTGACGAGTGTTACGTTTACCTGAATTACACGGGCCGGAATTTTTCGGTGGGATCGTTGCGCGAGTTCAAAGAGCGGATTGTGGTGCTGGGTTCGCTCTCGAAAACTTATGCGATGACGGGCTGGCGGCTGGGATATGCGCTCGGTCCGGCGGCGGTGGTTAGCGCGATGTCGAAATTGCAGAGCCAATCGACGTCGAATCCGACGTCGATTGTGCAGAAAGCGGCGGTGGCGGCGCTGAATGGACCGCAGGAGTGCGTCGAGGAAATGCGGCGGGAATATATTGAGCTCCGCGACCACGTGGTGAAAGGCTTGCGCGCGATTCCGGGAGTGACTTGCACGCTGCCGGAAGGCGCGTTCTATGCGTATCCGAACATTTCGGCGTTTCTGGGACGCGGCGGGGTGAAGTCGGCGGCGGACGTGGCGGGACGGTTGCTGCGAGAAGCGCACGTGGCTACCGTGCCTGGGGAGGGATTCGGGACAGGCGAGCACATCCGCGTGTCGTATGCGACCTCGAAGACGGAGTTGGATCGCGGGCTGGAACGGATGCGGAAGTTTTTTGCGGGGCTGTAGGAGCGGGTCTCGGATTCTGTTGATGATTGGGTTCGGCGGAGGCCGTTTGTTCGCGAACGGCCTTTTGTATGTGAGTTGTTTTTATGGGGAATCTTTATCCGTTGTTGATGCTTCCGGGATTCGATCCGCGGCCGTGGGGAACGCTGGATCTGTCGCCGATTTATCCGAATCACAGGTTCGCGGAAAAAATTGGCGAGGCCTGGCTTACCGGGGACGATTGCAAGGTGGCGAATGGTCCGCTGAGCGGGCAGACTTTGGCACAACTGAGCGAGAAGTATGAGCGGGAACTTGTGGGGGAGGCGGCGCGCGATGCACGGCGGTTTCCTTTGCTGCTCAAGTTTCTTTTTCCGCATGAGAAACTTTCGGTGCAGGTCCATCCCGATGATGAGCAGGCGCGGCGCGTGGGGCAACCCTGGGGCAAGACCGAGTGCTGGTATGTGGCGCATGCCCGGCCTGGAGCACAAATTGCTTTGGGATTGAAGCCAGGTGTGACGGTGGAGCAGTTGGAGCAATCGATCCATGAGGAGCGTGCGGAGGAGCTGCTGAATTGGATCAACGTTTATACGGGTGACATGATTTATGTTTCCGGCGGCACCGTGCACACGCTGGGGCCGGGGTCGGTGATTGTGGAGACGCAACAACAGTCGGACACAACTTATCGTTTATATGATTACGGGCGGGGGCGCGAACTGCACTTGAAAGAGGGACTCGCGGCGGTGAAGTTGAAGGTGGCGTCGGGGAAAGTGGTGAGGCCGGCTCCGGCGCGGATCGCGGGAAGTGAGAACCGGCGGGCGCCGCTGGTGGCTGCTCCTTATTTTGTGGTGGATATGTTTGAGATGAAGGATGCACAGGAATTGAGCACCCGCGACGATTCGGGCAAGAGTTCGGCGCAGATTCTGGTGGCGGTGGAAGGATGCGGAATCGTAGAAGCGCCGGGAGCAGAGCCAGTCACTCTGGCAAAGGGCGATGCGGTGGTGGTGCCGGCGTCGGTTGGAAAGTTTACGGTGCGGCCGCAGTGGGCTTTGGAGTTCCTGAGAGCGCGGGTCCCGGGTGCGGTGCTGGGCGAGCCGGAAACGCGAATGTAGCGAGTGGAATCGAAAACACTTTGGCTAAGAATTCAAACTTCTATCCGGTGATACTTGCGGGCGGGCGGGGTACACGCTTCTGGCCGTTGAGCCGGAAGAAACGCGCCAAGCAGTTGCTGGCGCTCGACGGCAAGCGGAGCATGATCCAGCAGACTGTGGCGCGGTTGTTGCCGCTGGCTTCGCCGAGGCAATTTCTGATCATTACCAATGACGATCTGCGTCGTGCGATTCTGAAGCAGCTTCCGAACTTGCCGAAGGCGCAAGTGCTGGCTGAGCCGGTGGGACGCAATACCGCGCCGGCGATTGGACTGGCTGCGTTTCTCTTGTTGAGGGAACATCCCGATGCAGTGATTGGGATGTTTCCCTCGGACCATGTGATCGCCGACGAAAAAAGTTATCGTGCGACGATCGAACGAGGCGTGGAGATTGCGGCTGCGGGAGAGAATATTGTGGTGCTTGGCATCCGGCCTAGCCGGGCGGAAACTGGATATGGCTATATTGAGGCGGGGGGCGGCTTTGGTGGCGACGCTCTGCGGGTGCGCCGATTTACCGAGAAGCCCGACGCGGAGAAGGCTGCGGCATTCGTGGCTGCGGGGAATTATTTCTGGAACAGCGGGATGTTTCTGTGGAGCGCACGGACGCTGGCTAACGCGCTGCGCGAGCATCTTCCTACGACTGCTGCGCTGCTGGAGGAAATTGCCGCTAGCTTTGGCACGCGTAAGTTCGCTCAGACTTTCCGCAGGCTGTATCCCAAATGCGAGAACATCAGCGTCGATTACGCGGTGCTGGAGCCGCGTTCGGCGAAAGGCGAGCAGGCGGGAAACATTCTTTGCCTGCCTGCCGACTTTGGCTGGAATGATCTGGGTTCGTGGACTGCTCTGCACGAGCATCACAATGCGAAGAATAGTCCGGCTGCGGGCAACATTATTTATGGCGCAGGAGTGTTTGTTCTGAATGCCCACGGCAACTACGTTCATGCGCCGGGCAAATTCGTCGCCGCAGTGGGGGTGAACGATCTGGTTGTGGTCGAAACTGCGGACGCTTTGCTGATAACGACCCGGCAGCATGCGCAGGACGTTGGTAAAGTGGTGAAGCATTTGGATGAGAAGAAGATGCATAAGCTGGTGTGAGAAAGTGATCAGTGGTCAGTGGCTAGTGATTAGTAACACCTACAACCTTAGACAACTGAGCACTAACCACTGATTTTTATGGATACGCCAGGCTGGTGTAAGAGAGTGATCAGTGATCAGTGATCAGTGGCCAGTGACACCGGGAATTTACTGACCATTGGTCACTCACCACTAGACACTGATTTCTATGGCTCAAGCGATTAAATTCGGGACGGACGGCTGGCGCGGCATTATTGCTGACGACTTTACGTTCGATAACGTGCGGCGGGTCGCGGGCGCGATTGCTTCCTACGTTTTGAAATATGAGGAGGCGCAACGCGGGATTTTCATCGGCTATGACACGCGCTTTGCTTCGGAGACATTCGCCCGAGTGGCCTCGGAGGTGATTGCCGGCGCTGGTATTCCGGTGAAGCTGGCGAATGATTACACTCCCACGCCGGCGGTGTCTTTTGCCGTCAAGGATAAAGGCGCGGCAGGCGGAGTGATGATTACTTCGAGCCACAATCCTTGGAACTGGAATGGGGTGAAGTTCAAAGGGAAGTTTGGCGGGTCGGCCACGCCCGCCATCATGAAAAGGATTGAAGAGGAGCTGAACGCGGGAGCGATGCCGCAAGGTGCGAAAGCGGCCATCGAAAAAGTTGATCTCAAGACGTCTTATATCGCCGCGGTCTGCCGCTTCGCCGACATGGCTCTGATCGGCAAAACCAAATTCAAGTTCGCGATCGACGCGATGTACGGTTCCGGCCGGGGAGTGCTTGCGGGAATCTTCCGTGATCGCGGGGTTCCGTTCGTCGCGATCCGGCAGGAGGTGAACCCGCTGTTTCCTGGCATCAATCCCGAGCCCATTCTCCCGCACCTGACTCTCTTGCAGGAAACGGTGGTCCGCGAGAAGTGCGACGCAGGTCTGGCCACTGACGGCGACGCCGACCGCATCGGGGCGGTGGCCGAAGATGGGAGCTTCGTCGATTCACACAAGATATTCTGCGTTTTGCTGTACTGGCTTCTGGAGTACAAGAAGTGGCCGGGAGATGTGGTGCGCGCCTTCAACACGACGCGCATGCTCGACCGCATTGCGGCCAAGTATGGCCGTAAAATTTACGAAACTCCGATCGGATTCAAGTACACCGCCGATCTGATGATGGAGCACGACATCCTTATTGGCGGGGAGGAGTCTGGAGGAATTGGCTACTCGCGCTTTCTTCCAGAGCGGGATGGAATCTTGAATTCCCTGCTGCTAGCCAATGCGATGGCGGAAGAAGGCAAGCCGCTGGGCCAGTTGGTTGCGGACTTGCAGCGTGAGTTCGGTCCTCATTATTACGGCAGGCGCGATCTGCACATTCCGGAAGAGATGAAGCAAAGCGCGATCGCGCGGGCCCGTGCGGAGAGCACGCAGAGCCTGGGACGTTACCGCGTTGTGAAGAAGGAAAATCTCGACGGCATCAAGCTTTTTCTCGATGCGCCAACCAACGGCAATGGAGCCGAAGCTTGGATCCTGTTCCGCGCTTCTGGAACGGAGCCGCTGCTGCGGGCTTACGCCGAGGCTGCGTCGCCGGAGTTGGTGAACGAGATTTTGATGGCTGCGGAGAAGTTTGTTCGGAACTGAGGCCTCGGGTCGCTGCCAAAAGCAGAAGGAGGTTCCTCACCGGGCTGGGCGCCCGGTTCGGAATGACAAGTCGGTTTGATCAGACGCCTGAAACTCCACATTTGATGCGGCCGGAATGCGATACTTCTAACTGAGCATGACCTTTGCCGACAACTCAGTTTCGACGCCCGACTCGCCTGAGGCGCGCCGTTACAACCGGATCCACCGCTGGCTGGGCGTTGCGGATTTTGTGATCGGCTCCGCTTTCATGGTGGTTCTGCTGGTTACGGGCTGGAGCGACTGGCTGCGCGATCTTGCCTTGCGGCGTGGATTTCAGAATTACACGCTGGCTGTATTTCTATATCTGTTCTTCTTGCTGCTGATCGGCAAGGCGCTGGGGTTCGGTCTTGAATATTACGGTTTCCGGCTGGAGCGGAAGTTTCAGCTCTCCACGCAAAAACTTCGCTCCTGGCTTTGGGATGAAGCCAAGGGCTTTCTGGTGGGACTCGTGCTCGCCGGGATCGTGGTGGAGTTGCTGTATTTCGTGATTCGCGAATCTCCGCAGCATTGGTGGCTTATTACCTGGGCGCTCTTCATGGGGTTGTTTATTTTGCTGGCCCAGCTTGCTCCGGTTGTGTTGTTCCCGATCTTTTACAAGTTCGAACCGCTCGATAACGAAGACCTGCGGCGAAGGCTGGTTTTATTGAGCGAACATGCGGGCACGCGCGTGCGCGGAGTCTATCGCTGGAAACTTTCGGAGAAGAGCAAGAAGGCGAACGCGGCCCTCACCGGACTGGGCAGCACACGACGGATTATTTTGGCCGATACTTTGCTGGACAACTACGCTCCCGAGGAAATCGAAGCAGTGCTCGCCCATGAACTCGGACATCACGTTCACCGGCACATCCTGAAGAGCATTTTCGTGCAGGCTGGAACTACCTTGCTCGGTTTCTGGGTGGCGAACTGGGTACTTCACTACGCGGTCGATCATCATATGTTTGAGGAGCTTTCAGATTTCGCCAACCTGCCCTTGCTGGCGCTTACCGCAACCGTGCTTTCACTTTTGCTGATGCCGGCGCTGAACGCTTACTCGCGCTACAACGAACGGCAGGCGGACCGTTATGCTTTTCAATCGATTGTCAGCGTGGAACCTTTCATTACGTCGATGAATAAGCTGGCACAGCAGAATCTGGCGGAGCGCACGCCGTCGAAGTGGATTGAGGTGTTGTTCCATTCGCATCCGGCGATTTCGAAGCGGGTCGCGGCCGCGGAGGCCTGGCGGCGGGCCCAGGATGCTGCTAGTACCTAGTACTTAATACCTCAGCGCTTGCGCAGGATTTCTGCTACGCGTTGCAGATCTTCTTCTGTATCTACGCCTACTGAATCGTAGGGCGTTTCTCCTACGTGGATTTCGGTTCCATTTTCGAGGAAGCGCAGTTGCTCGAGACGCTCACTTTTCTCGAGGGTTGATTCCGGCTGGTTGACGAAGAGATCGAGTGCGGGTTTGCGGTAGGCGTACAGGCCGAGATGTTTGAAGTAGCTCGGCCCGGTTTTGTCGCGATCAAAAGGAATAGTGGCGCGGGAAAAATAGAGGGCACGGCCGTCTGGGGAAGTCACTACTTTGACCGCGTTGGGATTGCCGATGTCTTCCCGTGGGCATGGAGTCTTTAACGTTCCCACTTGGATCGCGGGGTCGGCCATCACTTCGAGCAGGGTGGCAATTTGTTCCGGACGCACGAGCGGTTCGTCACCTTGCACGTTGACGTAAACATCGGCTGCGACTGAGTTCGACACCTCGTGTACGCGCTCGGTGCCGCTGCGGTGAGTGGAGGAAGTGATTCGCGCATTCCAGCCGTGCCGGCGGCAGGCTTCCATGATCTCTTCGGAATCGGTGGCGATGATCACCTCGGAAAGAAGCGGCGACGAGCGAACCGCCTCGTAGACCCAGCCAACCAGCGGCTTGCCCGCGATCTCGCGCAGCATCTTGCGCGGCAGGCGCGTCGAGGCCAGGCGGGCGGGAATGATGGCGACTGATTTCATGGACTGATTGACCATACTACACAAGCGAGGGTAGTTGCCCACGGTTGGGAAGTTTGACACTGTTTTGCAGTGGCTCTTAGAATCGAAGGTGCATGCAAATTGTTATGCCAGCCTGTGTTATCCCAGTCTGGTTGGCACGTGGCGGCGTAGCTCAGGTGGCTAGAGCGACGGTCTCATAACAGGCTTTAGAATCAATGACTTACATAGAATCAAACACATACAGTCCATACAGGTCGTAAATTTCCGTACTTCCCGCACCGTCTGGAGCTAAAATGCGACGGAATATGCAACGACCCTACCGAATTGGTAGGGATTCCAGGCCGACCGTGATCCCGTCGCACATTCGTTGCATAACAGCACCGGCTCTCGCTGCCTTGAAATTTTTCGGTAACGTAGCTCGACACGGCTCATCGTTTGAGGAATACTCGGCTTAGAGGGTGATTGTTATGTTTGAAGGTTTCGATGAGTTCGCTGAGCAAAACTCACAACGGGTACAAGATCGTAATGTTATCAAGTGCGAGACAAAGCCTGAATGGGAAATGTTAAAGGGCTTGACGGAGAGCCTAGCTTTGGATGGTAAGGGAATTGAGCCGCACCTATTCGAGTGGGCCTTGGACGGAGCGCCCCGCCTCATTCTAGACCATGTTGCAGCTTCGTTCCTGCACCGTGAAAGAAACGGAGTGCCGCAGGACTTCCGCATTCGTTTTGATCGTAGACCAGCAGGCCCCGGCAAGATGTACCTCGAAGAAGGAATCACCACTGACCCCTGTGGTTTGGGATTTGAAGCCGGTCGCGGTAGGTGAACAGTGTGTCTTGGTCAATTGCTGAATTGGGTGATCCTCTTTCCTCATCGGCATTGGCAGATCAAATTGCAGTTCAACTTGCCAAGTTTCACCTCGCTTACAAGACACACTATGAACATTGGTCGCCCGGTGAAACCGGGTAGGGTCTATGACAACCGAAATGTGGAACATCGTTCTCAGCGGGGAAGTGTCTGAATGAAGAAAGGAAACTGTTATGGCTGATGATTTTCAGATCGGCGACACCGTGAGATTAAAGAGCGGTGGGCCGTTGATGACGGTTGAGCAACTTGGTGTGGAACATCAGGGCGGAACAACTCAAGGGGCATGGTGCGTGTGGTTCGAGAAGATCAAAGGAAAGCAGCAAAAACAAATGACATGGTTCGCGTTCACGTCCCTCAATGAAGAGAATCCGGGTCAGGAATCGGCATTTTACCCATCAGGCTCAATCATGGGATAACCGGCGACCAACTTGATTCTCAACCCGATTTGGTGTGATTGCATCCTGTAATACCTGGTGCGTGAAGCGAGGGGGTACCCATCGGCGTTTTTGGTGACTTCATAACATGGATTGGAGGATTCAGCGTGTTCTTATCGAAGGATTCCCACAACCCCTTAATGGTCTGGTAAAAAGGCTTCACCCGGATATACGTTGGTTCCCCGTCCGAATTAAATTGGATTGGTGCGCCGTCTACGGTGCTGAACATCGTTCCGGGTGTAATGACCGCCTGATGAGCAAGAGGATGGCGATACCACTCCCTGAGATTCTTGAGTTGCTTTTCTGACATTGGGATGACTGAAGTGATTTGTTGCAACGTATTCTTTTTCCCACCGCTGTTAACAGTGAGCGCATCAACGATGCAGAGAAGCAACAGAACAGCAGGCAAACCGTAGATACCGCCGTTGGGCTTGGTTGTGTTGACGCAATATTCCGCAACCGCGAGATATTCTTCAATCACTTCGACAGTTAGCGATTGCAAATCCTTGTGTACGGCCATTTGCTCATTCTACGCTAGAGGTTTCCCACCCAACAGAGCGCGGGCAACTCTTAACACATACCGCACTTCCTCTCGCGCAGCACGTTTCCGCGCTCGTTCTTCATGCCATGCTGCAATCCGCGCACGCCTCTTCGTAGCCGCCTTCCTCTGTTTCTCTCGCTTTTTGCGTGCCGGTCGGCCTGCCTGGAAGCGTCTGAGCTTCACTTCAAACGGTGTGAGCGTCATTACCGCAATCCTCAATGGGTGGTTTGTGTTTAAGAACAGATGACACCTTGCGGTCAAGCTCACCCATCAAATCACACAGCCGCAACAGGGCCTCGCGCATTCTGGTGACTTCGTAGAAAAGGGAGCGCGGCTCCGAGCAAAATCCAGGCTGCTCAACCTCATTCAGTTTCATGGTCTTGGGTGTTATGGATTCTCTGTTAGACATTAGGCAACCTCCAATGTTGACAACCATTCCTCAAGAGCAACTTTGCGGAACCTCACCGCCGTGCCAATACGCAGCACGGGATTGGGTTCTCTCGCACGTCGCCGCTCCTTGTGCGAGGCTTCGTTAACTCGTAGACCTGCGACTTGCTTAACCTCAACAAAGTCGCAACTTCTTCCACTGTTAGAATGTCGTTCATGCTGCTTCCCTCTGTTCGGTTGTGATCCCAGAATCAAACTGCGCCTGCTCCGGCGTGGGTAAAAACCATTCCCAACCGGCACCTTTGCCGGGGATTGGTTTTGATTCCGCTTTGCAGCGTTTCTTGAGGCGCGTCCATTCAATCTTTTCGGGGTCAATGCCGTTCTCTTTCAACGCCTGGTCAAGCTCTGCTTTCTTTTTGCTGCCACTTCTTAACATGCCCAACACAAGCATCGTGGCCTTCGCGGTAACGGATTTGTCTTTCTGCTTTGGTGCGTTAACAACCTCATCAGCATCAACCTCAACGACTTTGCCCCAATCCACTTTGATAATGGGTGACTTCTGAATGCCTTCAGGGTCGGGAACGGCCACGGTCTTGTACTGAATTGCAACCTGCTTGTCTCGCACCTCAGTCATAATGTGTGCGTGTTTGTTATCGTCTTCAGGATCATTCCCGAACACAAACACCTTGCGCGGCACACCTGTGAACGCAGCCGCGCCCATTGAACGCTGTAATGGGGTTGCTTCTTTGTCGCGCTTGTTAAGGTGACCAACTGTAATGATGCAGACGTGCCGTTCTTGAGCAAGAGCCTTCAGCGGCATTGAGATGTTGCCGCGAATGTCTTCCTCTTTGTTCATGCCTTGCTTGCCTAGGTAATTCGTGATGGGGTCAAGAACGATCAACGCCAAGTCATCAAGGGAGCGCACCGTATCCACCAACCCCTGATAATCACGATCAATCGCAGCACTGAGAACTGTCTCTTTATCCTCACGCCGCGCTGTTACCTTGAAGGTGTGAACTCTTGAGATGTCGGCTCCTGCAATCCTCAAGCGCGGCTTAACAGTGTCCGATAGATCATCCTCACCGGCCATGAGGATCACCGACCGTGGGCCTAGTGTGTTAGGTGATCCATCCGGCCACGCTTTGCCTGTGGTGATGCGTGCAATTAAATCAAGGGTTACAGGACTCTTCCCCTCAGATGAAGCACCCACAAAATGCACAAGTTGATTGTCGGGAAGAAACCCATTCCATAACCAACTGAGGGACGTTTCCTCAACCTCATTCAACGATTGCAGTGTGTAAACCAGGCCTGTTTCAGGTTGCTGCTTCTTTTCATAGATGGGGTTCGGGTATGGGCCTTTTTCTTTAACAAGAGCTTCAAGAGCTTCCTTGATGCCGTAATCGACACACCCCGTAGATTGGCAATGGTAGGCAAGCCCTCCATCCTTGCAGGGATATATGAAGTTGCATGTGGTGCTGTTATGACCAGCGTGAGCTTCACCCTTCAGAGGGCAGGTTGTTAGCCGGATGCAGTGGCCAAGCTCATTGTCGCATTCATTGTCAATCTGCAACCCGTAGAAGCTGAGGAAGTCTTTAACATTGAAACCAGGGGCGACCTTGCGCGTCTTGGTCTTCGCCCTCTCACGGCTCACCGGCTCCGCAAGCTCACGCTCTGCCGGTAACGCGGCCCACTGTTGGGCGTCAACCGTCTTTAACTCTTCCCTGATTTTCGCGGAGATGTGTCGCGCTGTTGCGAAGATGTAATTAAACTCTTCGCCCACATCCTTGAGTGTTTTGAAAGCATCTCCGACCATTTCACAGGTGAGGGCGAAGAAGCGCGGGCTGTTCTTGCTGTTCCAAAACTGCAAGCAAGTCTCACCCAACAGCTTGCCCCTAACACTTCCCTTGAAGAGAACGTGGATACCACAACCGCTCACAGAAAACTCAGACCACGATGGAAGTCTGCTTAACAACAACATCGCCTCATTGCAAATCACACCTGTCTTTGGGTTCCGGCAATGGTCAATGTCCAACCCTTGAATCTCACCTTCATAGAAGGCATACCCAAGGCCTTGCTCTTTTCCAGGTTCGAGAGCCGCAACGCATTCATCAAACGTTGACCAGGTGGACTCATCTGCATGGTTGCCCAACGGGATTTTAGCCGTTCCACCTTCGAGTTTTGCTTTGAGGAAGAATCGCATCCATCGTTTTTCAACCAACATCTCAGCGGGGATCACTTCGCGGAACTTCTTCTCATCGAAGAGAGCCGTTTTAACATACGTCTGCGCGGGGTGTGATGGGGTGGTTGACCAGACCGATCTTTTGTACCAAGCGGAGTGTTAGTGTAACGCCTTGTTAGACATTTGTCCGTCGTAGCCGCCGGGGGTGTGGGGATGTGGGAAACGCGGAGCGTTTTCCATATCTCCATGCCCCGGTTGCTTCGGCAAGATAGCTTGCGGTGCCGGTGGCCTGTAACCCAGTGCCGAGTGCGGCCGCTCCGTGTTGTATTCCACGCGCCACCTCTCCGTCAGAATCTGTGCCTCCTTCAGCGAGTAAAAGATCTCGCCGTTCAAGAACTCATCGCGCAGCTTCCCGTTGAAGCTCTCACAGTACCCGTTCTCCCACGGACTCCCAGGCTCGATGTACAACGTCCTCGTGCCCACTTTGCCCAGCCACTTCCGCAACTCCTCGGCAATAAACTCCGGCCCATTGTCCGAACGAATGTGCTCTGGTATCCCGCGCACCAGCATCACATCCGCCAACGTTTCGATCACCTGCAAACTTCCCAAGCGTCGCGCCACCCGCAACGCCAAGCACTCCCGCGTGTACTCGTCGATCACCACCAGGACGCGTAGCGCTCGTCCATCGTGCGTCATCGCCTTCACAAAATCGTAGCTCCACACATGATTCGCCCGCTCCGGTCGCAACCGCACACACGAACCATCCCCCAGCCACAACCGTCCTCGTGGCCGCTGCTTCTGCGGCACCTTCAGCCCTTCGCGTCGCCAGATCCGCTGCACTCGATCCTTGCCCACCGGCCATCCCGCATGCTGCAACAACGCCGTGATGCGTCGATAGCCGTACCGCCCATACTTCACAGCCAGGGCCAGGATCGCCTGCGTCAGCTGATCTTCGTCCGTGCGCCGCAGCGGCAGATAGCGTTGTGTTCCTCGCCATTGCCTCACCACTCGGCACGCCCGCCGCTCACTCACTTCGTACTCCTCGCGGGCATGCTCCACGGCGCACCGACGTCGCTCCGGGCTTAGAAGTTTCCCTCCGCAATATCCTTTAAGATCTGTTTGTCCAACGCCAGCTCCGCCACCAGCCGTTTCAACTTGCCGTTCTCCTTTTCCAGTTCCTTCAGTCGCTTCGCCTGGTCCATCTTCAAACCGCCGTATTCCTTCCGCCAGCGGTAGAACGTCTGGATGGTGATCTCGGCTTCCTTGCAGGCTTGTGGGGTGGTTTTTCCGTTTGCGATGCTGACTTCAATCTGTCGCAGCATCGTCACGATCTGCTCTGGCTTGTACCTCTTGATTGGCATGACCCGCTTTTCCTCCAAGTGGATTCTCTCTCATTCCACTTGGTACAAATTTCCCGGTCACGTCACAAGTGGGTTGTCGAACGTGCGATGTTATCTGAAGACGAAAAGCAACGCGCAGATCGCTTCCACAGAGACGTTGAAACATTCAAACACATGTATCCGGTCTACGTTGATTCAGAGCATAACAAGAGGCTGATGGTTCACCATTGGAACGAAGTGTTAGGTACCCCAATACCGGAGCTTGCCCAAATCGAAGAAACGTTTTTCAGTCTCCGCACCAGTGGAGTTTTGCAAATGAATGCGGCTGCGCTCAAAAGAGAAGACGGCGCTGCAATCGCCAAACGTGCAGACGAAATTGTATCGGCCCGCAAAGAAGCTGCCTTTGATGAGGCCGACGCTTACGCGATGCCGTTTGAAGAACTTGAACGCCGCGCAAGAGGTTTCTAACAGAGTAATTTCCCCAAGGAGCAGGAACATGTTGACGTTGAATAACAACCCCATCAAAGCAGAACTCTCTTACCACGGTTCGGTTGGTGGGGTCGTGCAAGCTCGTTATGAGAATTGTGAAGAGGCCTTGTGCTTCGTAACCTTCGCGCAAGTCGGCCCCGATTGTGTCATAACATCGTTTGGGGTTAATCCGCACGCATCCGCAAAAGAAGCGCAACGCGCCGGAGATAAAATTGACAATGTGCTTGAGCGTGAAGCGTTGAAGTTAGGCATCAAACGATTGTTAATCATTCATCCAGGCAGCAGTACCCGCAGAATTTGTACGGGATTATCGCCCGCAACCTTGGACGTTGAGGGAAGTCAATCACCCCATCACGTCAACCCCATTTGTGAACTAGGAGACTTATAACATGTCAACCGCAACCGTAACACCGGATCAATCGAGCGGGCTTGCTAGCGCCTTTCCCACGCAAACCCCATCGCAGCCCGCCCCTCAGCCGGTTGCCGCTCAACCCTCGCAACCCGCCGTCCCTGCGGTCGGCCCGCGACTTCCTCCACGCTCGGAGCCATCGTGTCGGCCAGCACCCCGGCGACACCTAACACCACGGCACAACCCGCCTCTAGCACTCCGGCGACACCCGCGCCAACGTGGAAAAAGGCTCTTGGTACGGCACTCACCACCATTGACACTGGTCTTGCTGGTATCGCTCCGCACGGTCGGCCTGGTTTTGTTAACAGTCTTGGTGGTGGAGCGCGTGCAGAACAAGAAGCACAGCAAGTGCAGCAGAGCATCAAGTTCAAGTCATTTGATGACCAGGTGAGAATGGCCGAACTGCATAACCAGGATTTGAAAATGCAGAACGACACTCAAGCTCAACAGGATGCCCACGCTAAGGCAGAACTTGACAACAAAGCGATGGCAAACTCGTTGGGTATTGATTACGACATCATCCCGAATCATGGTTCCGCTGTTATGAACCATCTTCAA
>CAVVFP010000004.1:0-116710 GCA_963747615.1 uncultured Acidobacteriaceae bacterium | reverse complement strand
GCTATTTACTCTGAGACTCCTTTCCTATAGACTCCTGTGCAAATCCTGTGGACCTGCGCCTTGAGCTCACGGCTGGCGGGCCTTTTCGGGTTCGTATTTCAAGGTTTCAGTTGCAGTTCCCCACGGGTGTCTCTCCCAGCGTCAAGTCGATTGCCGCTGTTTTTTCTGTCTGAAGCTCGTTGTAGTTTCAAGTTTCACCAAGAACAAGCATATGTCTCATTTGACCACGTTCCCCAGGCAAGACCGGCTACGTGTTCTAGCGGTAGACAGCATCTCCATGAGCACGCAACTTCTGGTTGACGCTCTGGCTCGAGATGCGCAGTTTCAGATGATCGAGTCTCCATCCAATCCGGCGGCAATTCTTGACTTGACCAAACGCGAGAAACCGCATGTGGCGGTGATCAGTGCGAAGTTAGGCGAAGATCATGCAGGAGGCCTCAATCTGCTTCGTGAAGTCCGGACGCAGTCGCCTTCGCCGCGAGCGATCATGCTGCTCGACTCTTCCGAGCGGGCAGCCGTCGTCGCGGCTTTCCGGGCTGGCGCCCAGGGGGTCTTTTGCCGCACAGAACCTTTCCAGTTGCTGACCAAATGCATTCAGTGCGTGGGCGCAGGGCAAGTATGGGCGAGCACCAGTGAATTGCAGTTCGTGCTCGATGCCTTGGCTCAACCTCCGCTGGCCCACTTCAGCGGCAAAGCGGAGTCGCTGCTTTCGACACGTGAAATCGACGTGGTTCGATGTTTGTCCGAAGGTCTCAGCAACCGCGAAATCGCCCAGCGTCTCAAGCTTACAGAACACACGGTGAAGAATTATCTATTTCGTATTTTCGACAAGTTGGGAGTCTCCAGTCGCGTAGAGGTAGTGCTCTACGTTTTGGGTGGCGCCATTGCGCACCCTTTGGGAGCTTCCTCGACGCGCGGACTGGCTCGGCCAAGCGCCTCCGTCCGGGCCAAACCCTTGGCCCCGGTCGCGATCCGAAAGACATCCAGCTAACGATAAACATTAATATTGATATGGTTGTGAAACGGATTTCCTACCCAGGCGATCGGAAGTTGAGCGTAATTCTCGTCTGCATCTCCACTGGCTGTCCCTGAACCATGTCCGGCTTGAATCGCCACTGCTTCACGGCGGCAATCGCGGCGTTCGCCAGCAACGGTTGCCCGCTGACTAGCTTGACATCCTGGATTGCGCCATCGCGGCCGATATGCACCTCCAGCACGACTGGCCCTTGAATTCCCTTCTGTCGGGCCTCCTCGGGATACTTCGGCTCAACCCGATGAATCAGGCTGCCCGCCGCCGCTTCCGGGGACACGTCCACAGTCCCCGCCGACTCGATCGCAGCTCGCCGCACTTCGCCCGGCGCTCCATGCGCGTTCGTAGCCGTCGCGGTTTCCGCTTGTACCTCGGCCCCAGGCGACCAGCGGAAAACTTCCTTCCCATTCTCGTAGACCAACAGGCTGCCCGCCGGCGGTACGCTATCCTTCAATCCCGCCGCACCCACACTCGCCGCCGCCACTGCATTCTTCTTCTCATCGCCCGCAGCCTTCGCGTTTCCGGCTCCAACAGGCGCGGACGGGGCAAGCACCGTACTTCCAAGCTCGCCACCGTTCTGCCCAATGCCGCTCTCCGCAGCCCCGTTCTCCGCGGGAACCTGCACGTCGCTCCCCCTGACAACCCCGGCACCGGAAGCCGAGTTCGCGACCTGCCCGCGAACCGCAGCAGCTCGACGCCAGCCTACCCGCGCCCCAATCAAGGTCCCCAACAACACCGCGCATACCAGGACCGTTGCTCCCAGCGCCAGGCTCACGGCATCGAATCCGGTCCGCGCGCTTCTCCCGGCAATCTCCATCGGCGCATCCTCTTCATTTTCCTTCTTCAGATTCTGCCCCGCGGCACCCGCCCAGGCATCGCTCGAAGCAGCATGGCTCGATAGAGCATCGCCACCTGCAATATCGCTCGACAATGACGCAGGATTAATCGGTAACGATAGCGGATCGCTTGCCCGCTCCAGGTTCCTCAAAGTGCGGCTGGCCAGCGCCGTCAGGGTAAGCTCATCCCGGTCTCCGAAAGCCCCGGGCTGGGACGAAAAAACTTCCAGCAGCCCTGCCAGGTCGTCCTCATGCAGCAGCGGAAGAATCATTACCGAACGTATTCCCAGACTACGCGAAGCTTCCGCATCGGCCCGCGGGTCTAACTGCGCATCATTGCACCGCTGCACCTGCCGCGTCTTGATGCACTCCGCCGTCAGACCCGACTCACTGCTCAAACACGCGCCCAACACCGGAGCGTTGGTTCCGCTGCTGGCGCGGCACACCATCTCGCCATCCCGAACCAGCACAATCGCCGCTCCCGTCGCACCCGTCGCCAGGCAAGCCTGCTCGACAATTTCGTTGAGCACAATCTCCAGCGCCAGTTGCGCCGAAACCTCCGCCGAGAGGCCTCCGCCCCCGCGCGCGGAAAACAGTGCCGCCAGTTCGCCCAGGTCGCTCTCCGCTCCCACACTGCTGCCCTGCGAAGTGGGAAGATTGGCCTCCGGCACGGGATGGTCAGGCATTGCGGACATTGTGAGACCCAGCCTGCAGATTCAGCTCCATTTTGGAGCCTGTAGCGGAGTTTCGCCCCAAAACCTGGGGGTTGTCAACAAGCATTCACCCTTTACTCTTCGTGCAGGGCAATCCAGCAAAACCGGCCGCCCCGGACCCGCCATCGCCGCCTCCCTGGCACACCCGCCCACCTCCCTCCCAAAACGGCAAAAGGAACCATAAAAACAACCTTCTTAGAGTCTTCCCTCTCCTTCCGCCGTAGCCCAGAAATGTTAGAATTAACTGAGCTTGGGACAAGTTAGAATGCCCTGTTAGAATGCTTCTCCAAGCGATTATTTCTGGCTGCCCCCGCGCCATTTCTGCGGAAAGGTCCGCCCCCACGACCGTTCCTGGATTTTCAGTCCCTGGAGTCTAAACATGAGGATCGCTGTCGTCGGTTCTGGATATGTAGGATTAGTGGCGGGTGCCTGCTTTGCCGACCTTGGCCATGATGTCATTCTCGTCGACAATGACGAGCGCAAACTCGCCGCCCTCAAGGACGGCCAAGTCCCCATTCACGAGAAATTCCTCCCCGAACTGCTAGGCCGTCATCGCGGGCACCGTTTGGAATTTTCCGCCGACCTTCAGGAAGCCGTCCGTGCCAGTTCAGCTATCTTCGTTGCCGTCGGTACTCCTCCCACCGATCGCGGCGACGCCGATCTTTCTTACGTTGAATCGGTCGCGCGCGAAATTTCCGGCGCCGTCAATGGATACAAAGTCATCGTCGAAAAGAGTACCGTCCCCGTCTACACCAGCGAGTGGGTTCGCAAAATTATCCTGCGCAACGGCGCTGACCCTGACTCTTTCGACGTCGCCTCCAACCCTGAGTTCCTCCGCGAAGGCACCGCCGTTACTGACTTCCTTTTTCCTGACCGCATCCTCGTCGGCTGTAACAACCAGCGCTGCGCCGCCGTGCTGTGCGAAATCTACGCCCCGCTGACCAACGGCAGCTACTACCGGCGCCCCGACTCTATTCCTCAACCCGACCGCACCTCCATCCCCGCTCCCATCATCGTCACCAGCACTCAGAGCGCGGAACTCATCAAGCACGCCTCCAACGCCTTTCTCGCCATGAAGATCTCTTTCATCAACGCGGTCGCTTCCATCTGCGAAACCGTGGGCGCCGATGTGAATCAGGTCTGTCACGGCGTCGGCGCCGACTCCCGCATCGGCCCCCGCTTCCTGAATCCCGGCATCGGCTACGGCGGTTCCTGCTTCCCCAAAGATGTATTGGCCTTCCGCGCTGTAGCCCGCGAGTGCGGATACGACTTCCGTCTGCTTGACGAAGTCATGAACATCAACGAGGACCAGCGCGTCCGCTTCCTCCGCAAAGTGCGCAGCGCCCTCTGGACTCTTCGCGGCAAACACCTCGCCATCCTCGGACTCGCGTTCAAGGGCGGCACTGACGACATCCGCGAATCGCCCGCCATTCACATCGTTCAAGCGCTGCTCCAGGAAGGGTGCAAGATCGCCGCCTATGATCCCGCCGCCATGGACCGCGCTCAGGAAGTCATGAACTCGGGCATTAAATTCGCCAACTCCGCTTACGAAGCCGCCCATGGCGCCGACGCCCTGCTCATCCTCACCGAGTGGGAGGAGTTTTCCAACCTCGATCTCCAGCGCCTCCGCCAGGAGCTCAAATACCCCATCGTGATCGACGGCCGCAACCTCTATGATCCCGATGCAATGGCGGCAGAGGGCTTCACCTACTACAGCGTGGGACGCGCAGCCTCTCATCCCGAAGGCGTACCCGCCGCCCCGAACACCGCAGTCTCGAATTCAACAGTGTCGAATTCCGCGATCTCGCATTCCACGGTAAAGAACGGTATCAACAAAGCATGAGCCAGCAACGCGCTCTGGTCACCGGCGGCGCCGGTTTCCTGGGATCACATCTCTGCGACGCTCTGTTAGCCGAAGGCTGGAAGGTAGTCGTAGTCGACAACCTGTTGACCGGCCGCCGCGCTAACCTCGCTCATCTCCAAAATGAACCGGCTTTCGAGTTTATCGAAAGAGACATCTGCATACCCTTCGACCCCGGCCGCGTCGATTACGTATTCCACTTCGCCAGCCCCGCCAGCCCCGTCGATTACACCGTCCACGGCATCGAAACCCTGAAAGTCGGCTCGCTCGGAACCTTTCACGCCCTCGACGTTGCCCTCAAGTACAACGCAAAATATCTCGTCTCGTCCACTTCCGAGTGCTACGGCGATCCGCTCGAGCATCCTCAAAAAGAAACTTACTGGGGCAACGTCAATTCCATCGGCCCGCGTTCCGTCTACGATGAAGCCAAACGCTTCACCGAAGCAGTTACCATGGCCTATCACCGCTATCACAAAGTCGACACCCGCATCGTCCGCATCTTCAATACTTACGGCCCGCGTCTGCAATTGAATGACGGCCGCGTAGTATCGAATTTCATGAAGCAGGCTCTGCGTGGCGAACCGCTCACCGTCTACGGAGACGGCAGTCAGACCCGCAGCTTCTGCTACGTCAGCGACGAGATCGACGGCTTCCTCCGTCTGGCGAAATCCTCCGAGCATTTCCCGGTAAACATCGGCAACCCTAACGAGTTCACCATCCTCGAATGCGCCCAGCATGTAATAAAGGTGACCGGATCAAACAGCAAAATAACCTACGAGCCCCTCCCGCAGGACGATCCCAAACAGCGCCGCCCCGACATCAACAAAGCCCGCCAACTTCTAGGCTGGGAACCAAAGATTCAACTGGAAGAGGGACTGCGAATGTCGCTGGATTATTTCAAGAAGGCCGTAGCAGAAGAAACCGCCAAGAAGTAGCCGCCACAGAAAATCTGGAGGATTTATGGATGCCGGCGCCCTGGCTGTGGGTGCCCCATTCTTCCGCGTTCTTTGCGGAAGAGTGGGAACCACGGACGTCGGCACCGAAGGTTCTCCAAACTGACTTTTGTGCCTAAGCATTATTTCTAGGCGTATCCGTAGCTCTAGCAGCGCCGTTGACTTTGTCTCGCAGAGTAATCCAGAGGAATGAAACTGAGAACTGAGAACCGAAGCCTACCCCGACGTCTCCGTCGCAGTTGCCACAAAATCAATCAACTGCTGCACTCCATCGCGTTCGTCCTTGTTGCTCAAGGCGAACGACACGCCCATCCCGTAGCCGGGATGCGAAGCCCTCACCGTTCCGCTCAATCGCAACTTCATTTCCTGTGTGCGTACCGTGATCTCTACCGCGGTGCCCGTCGGAAACGCCAGCGGCATTTCCAGGTAGCATCCACCCGGGCTCAGATCGCTCAGATGGCAGTAGTTCCGCACCGGACTACCCTTCTGGTACACCTCTGCTCCCAGACGGCAGGCATAGCGGGCTTTTCCCCGGCGGTTGTGCGGTTCCGCCCGTAGTCGCGCCACCGCGTTCTGGTTGCTGCCCTTCACTTCCGGCGCAATCTGATGCCGATCCGGCTCTGCTGAATCTTCATTTGGCCGCATGGAGTGCACCACTTCCACCACCTCCGCAGCCAACTCCCGCTTCGGCGCGTCGGCCAGGCTCTTCTTCAACCATTCGTGCAGAGCCTTACGCGAAGCTTGCGGCACATCCGCAAACTGGATCCCCGCGCGCCCGTTCCAATCTTGCCACACCAATTGACCGGACAGCCGCACCCGCGCCGTCTGTCCCGGCAGTTGAAACTGAAAATAAACTTTGCTCGACGGCGGCAGCTTCTTTCCGAAATTTACCGCCATTCCATTTTCCGACAGGTCCACCAGCGTCGCTTTTTCATGTTCCCCGCCGGGGTAGTCGATCGTCGCTTGCGTGTGGATCGCGGCCCGCGCCTTGCCACGCTTGTCCCGGTACAGCACGGCGTGCGCCGCCCGCAGGCTGCTCATCACCCGGTCGTAGGTCAATGGCTTGTACAGCACGAAGTTAACTCCGAGCGAAAACATCTCCCGGATGTCCTCCTGCTCCGCCACCACCACCGCCAGAGTCGACTCGTTCGCGCGGGAAGACCGGCACTCCTTCAATATCGAAACCACTTGTGACTTCACTTTGCAGTCGACAATGAGCAGGTCATAGCGTTCCTGCGCCAGTCGGACCGCCGCCCGCACCGCGTCTGGACACAGCTCCACCTGAATCCCCAGTTCCTCCAGCACGCGGCGCAACATCTCGACCGCGTCGTCGTCGACGCACACCAACAAAGATGAGAGAGTCATACCTGTCTATCATCGTAGGGTCACCCCAGTTCCCCCAGCAAGTTACCAGGGTCATACAACCGCCCCTGTCCTCCAGACGATTACTCAAACCTGTGATTCCAAACATTAGGGGATGTCATTTCGAACCGGGCCTAACGCGAGTGAGGCGGATCACATGGGTGCCCCATTTCTCGCGTCCTTTGCGAGAAGTGGGGCTTTTTTATTTGCCCCCGCCACGAACTTGATTTTTTTATACTAGTCACCCCGACCGAACGCTTTTCACTCACTCCACAGGTTAGAATCGTTCCCATTCGAGTATGGCCACACCAACCCTAACCCCGGAAACTAAAAGCAAAACATCTCAGTCACGCTGGCTCTGGCTTCTATTCTCCCTCTGCGCCCTAACCACCATCGCCCTCTTCTTTATTCCTGCTCTCATCATTCGTCCATTCACTCACCAGGCGCCGCGCGCGCTTTTAATTGCGATGGCCGTCCGCGACCGCGCCCGCTTAGGCACGCTGATCGCAGGCCTGGTCTGTCTCCTCGTCGCTCTCGCACTGTGGAGGACCGCCAGCCGCTGGCGCAAGTCTCTCCTCGCATTCGTTGTGCTGCTCGTCGCCTTCTCCGCGGTGATGGCGCGGCTGAACTATTTCGAGTGGATGTTCCATCCCATCGCCGGCGCACAATTCCTAACACAATCCGAGAGCAAGCTCGACTCGAAAGAAATGGTCCTCGCCGTAAGCTTCGGCGGCGACGCGCGCGCCTATCCCATCAGCCAGATGGCCTATCATCACGTCCTCAACGATGTAGTCGAAGGCGTGCCAATTGCTGTCACCTATTGAACGCTCTGTCACACCGGTCTGGTGTGGACGCGAACTGTGAACGGAAGAGCTCTGCATTTTTACCTGGCAGGAATCAACAACCAGAACTTCCTCATGCGCGACCAGGAAACCGGAAGCTGGTGGCAGCAAATCACCGGCAGGGCCATCTACGGCCCGCTGCGAGGCGCAGCGCTCGAACTCGTCCTCAGTGACGAACTCACTTTTGGGGAATGGAGAACAGAATTTCCCGCCGGCGAGGTGCTGGCGCCAGTTGCGAAGTACACGAAAAAGTACGACGCCAACTGGGAGCCCGACGTGGCCAAGCTGCCAGTCGTCATCAGCTTTCCAAACACTGAATTGAAGTCGCGCGACGTCGTCATCGGACTCACCATCGGTGGCGCGGCCCGCGCCTATCCCTGGGAAACTTTCGCCAAGCAGTCTCCGATTCTGGATCGTGTCGACGGCATGCCGCTGCTTCTAGTTTTAGGACCCGACGGCAAATCATTTCGCGTCTTCATCAGCCGCATCGACGGGCACGATGTCGAATTTTTTCTTCAAGCTAACAGCCAACCCGAAAATAAAAACTGGACTCTGCTCGACGCCACCACATCAAGTCAGTGGAACTTCCAGGGCTGTGTCACCTCCGGCCCCGCGCAAGGAAAGTGCCTCGCCAGAGTGCCCGCGCTGAAAGATTATTGGTTCGACTGGCGCAACTACCACCCCGACACCACGGTCTACAAACGCTAGGACAATCGCTCGAAATGTTCCAGTTGGAACATATAGCGATATGTTCCGGAAGGAGTTAAGCTGCCCCTGCCCGGCCGAGACTCAATCCTGTTGGAATTGATCTACACTCTTGAGCGGGGAGCGTGCAACTTTGAGGAAGGGGAAGCAGATTTCTCACCAAAGAACGTTTCGGAATGACAAAGGTTTGGGGAACGTGCCGCAGTGGCAGCACTTTTAACAGTTTGGAATGACATACAGGTAATGGAGGAATACTCGTGCCGGAAATTCATGCCATCTTTTGGGATGTTGGAGGCGTTCTGCTAAGCAACGCCTGGGACCACATGCAACGGATCGCGGCGCTGGCGCGCTTTCATCTTGACGAAAAGGATTTTCAAGCGCGGCACGAGATGGTGGTTTCTTCGTTTGAGCAAGGTCAGATCTCGCTTGACGAATACCTGGATCGCACCGTGTTTTACCGCGACCGTCCGTTCACGCGCGGCGAGTTTCGCGAATACATGTTCTCGCTCTCGCAGCCGAGGCCGGAAGTTCTTGCCTTCGCGCGCGCACTGGCCGGCTCCGGCAAATACTTCATGGGGACGATCAATAATGAATCGCGGGAATTGAACCTTTACCGCATCGAGAAGTTTGGCTTACGGGAAATCTTCCGGCTGTTTGTCAGCTCCTGCTTTGTCGGACTGCGCAAGCCGGAGAGCGGCATTTACCGCCTGGCGATTGAGATCACGCAATTCAATCCGGAGGAGTGCTGCTTCGTCGACGATCGCGCCTTGAATCTGGAATGCGCCGCGAAGATGGGCATGCGAACGATCCAGATGCAAACGCTGGAGCAGTTGCGCGGGGAGTTGGGGAAGATGGGAGTGAGATGAAGCAGGGGTCAGGGGTCAGTAGTCAGAGCTGGATTTTGCTGCCACCACCACTGGCCACTATTTTCTCGTCTTCACCAATGGAATCGCTGCCTTGGGAATCTCCGACTCCGCGCCGGTGAGCGTCAGGTCGCTGGACCAGCATTCGGAAACCAACTTCCAATCTCCACTCGGCTGCTTGGCGAAGACCCAGAGATATTTGCCACGCTCTTCGCGGCGTTTGCCGGACGTTCCCGGAACCAGCGCGCTGTAGCGTCCCACTTCGTGAGCCATGTCTCCCAGGACTTCCACGCGCATGGGATCAACCGCGACTTCTCCCAGACCCGCTTCGAGCGAGGCGTGGAAGAACTCACGCACGGCGGCCGCACCGCGAATGGGAGGAAGATTCGAGCGCAGCACCAGCGCGTCGGAGGTGTAGAGTTCGATCAACTCATCCAGTTGCCGGGTGTTGCAGGCCAGAACCCACTCCTGCGTGAGGCGCCGGACGGCAGCCTCGCTGCGACTCATGGGCTCGCCTTTGGCGGCGGCGGCTATTCTCATGCGGTCGGCTTCGCGCGCGCTTTCGGGAGCGTTGGCCCGCGCCGGCGATGCGAGCGCATCGGCGTTTCCTCCCTGGAAATAGTGGTGATGGTAGTGATGGTGGTAGTGATGCGCGCCCGCGGGAGCGCCCGGCTGCGGATGAACTTCATCCTTGGCTTCCGGCGCTGATGGCGGAGTTTGGGGCAAAGCGTCGTCGTGGTTGTTGAACCTGGTTGATGCAGAAGCCGATGCCGAAGCCGGCGACGCCGCATCGCCTGACTGAGGCAGCGCAGGTCCGAGCGGAAGTCCACAGGCACCGCAGAAGTGGTTGCCTTCGCGATTGCGATGTCCGCAGACGGGGCAGGCCGTGAGAGTCACGGAGGTCTCTTGCGTTGCGCCCTCCGCGACGGTTTGGGAATCGGCTTCCATGGTGAGGCGTTGCATGGCTTGCAGAGCCGCGGCAATAGCCTCCTGATTCGGTTTGGGCCTCCGCATTTCCGGATATAGACGCTGATAGATCTCGCCCAGAGCGGGATTGTGCGGGCCGATGGTCGGCACCTCTGGCTCCTGCGCTGGAATCGATCCGGATGGCTTGGCCGGTTTCTTGTCTCTGTCTCTTTCCACGATTCTGTCTACGCTGCTCCTGCGGACATTCTAGCTCAAGCAGGCTAGCTCAAGCAGGCTAGCTCAAGCGGGCTGGAGCAAGCAGCTAGCGACTAGCAGGTCCGGTGCGCGGAATCTTAGCGGCGCGAAAACTCGATCTTCCCTTCTGTTTCCGTTGGCACCCCATTGCAAGTCGCTGGGCGATAGCGCCAGGTACGGACCGTTCGCAGCACGCTACGGTCGCCCGCAGGGCCGGCGCTCTGCAGAATCAGAGGACTATGCACGCGCCCGTCGGCACCGATGATGAAGCTGACTTTGATCTTCAGGTCCGCGCCCGCCGGGACTAGCAAAGGCTCGGGCGTGGTCAGGGCCTCGGGCGGTTGCGTGTCTTCGCAGCGCGAGCGCGCACTCGCGTGGGGAATGTCAGTGAACTCGGCGGCGCGCGTGGGTGTCTTCCAGACCTGGTGTTCGCGGTCAGTCAAGACAGCCTGGCGCAGGCGCGAAGACGGAATCTGAACGGAAGCGTTGCTGGAGGCGGAGACTGCGAGAACCAGAAGCCAGGGCCAGATGCGACGAAGCATGAGCGGAAACCCCCTCCAGGAGAGCAACCATATGCTCTTCTATCCTTTGTCATCGGCAACTAAGGGGCCAGGTTAATGCGCTGGTAAGCACAGTGTTGTCAATCCGTTACGGGGAGTATGGAACGCTTTGCAATATCCCATGTGAATGGGATTGCATATTTCATACTGGGGTTGTTCTCCACGTTTACGGATTGGCCGATGACCGGAGGGTAAGCATGGTAACTTCAGGAGGGCAATTGAGGCGTATCGGCACGCCGATGGTTCCCAGGCCGGCGGTGGTGTAGAGCGCGAGCGGACCCACGCGGTAGGCGCCCGAGAAATACTTCACGGCCATCGGGGGCAGGTAGAGCGGTGGCAGGAATGGAACTCTGATCTGGCCGGCGTGAGAGTGCCCTGAAAGTTGCAGGTCGATCGGAAACCGTGAGGCTTCGTCGGCGAAGTCCGGTTCATGCGCCAGCAGAATGACGGCCTCGCCGGCGGGGACGCGGCGCAACGTCTTCGACAAATCGGCGGTCCCACCCAGGATATCGTTCACACCGGCCAACCAGAAGCGCGCGCCGTTGCGCTCGATCGCCTGCGACTGGTTGGCCAGGACCTGTATGTTCTCAGCCTGGAGCGCGCGGGTTACGTATTCGGGGTCCGTCTCGACATCGTGGTTTCCCAGGATGGCCCAGAGGCCCTGCGGGGCGGCCATCTGACGGAGCAGGCGGGCGCAGGGCTCGGCGGCGAGCGCCGCTCTCCGGTAGTCTCCGACTAATGGCACGGAAACGAAATCGCCGGCGAGAACGATCAGATCGGGGCGAAGTTGGTTGACCGAGGAAATCGCGGCCTTGAGTGGATGGATCGAAAAATAAGGGTCATAGTGGAAATCGCTGAGCAGAGCGATGGTAAAACCGTCCATGCGTTGCGGCCAGCGCGACAGGAAAAAATCCTGGCGCACGATGCGAGGACGGTTCGGCTCCAGCAAGATTCCGTCCCCGGCGAGCGCGATGGCGCCAACAGCGGAGGCGCGGAGAAGAAACTGGCGTCTTGTGGTCGAAAGAGGAGACAAGTGTGGGTATTGGGTCTTAGGTGTTAGGCCTGAGGCCTAATATCCAAGACCTGAGACCTACGACCTAAAAGCTGAAGGTCGCCTGCAGGTCGATGCGGCGAACGGCTACTCCAGTCGAGAACGGTCCGCCTTGAAGACTATTGTATCTGTCGAAGAATGGCGAGCCCAGGACGCCGCCCGGATTCGCCAGGTTCACCTTGTTGAATATGTTACGGGCCGAAGCGCTCAGCGTGAAGTTGTAACGGCGATCTGAGGTGCCGCCCATGTTTATGGGGCCACCGCCGCCGAACAGCGGTCCACCGCGCGGCCCGCCGCCTCGACCACCCGGGTTCGCCTGGTTACTCGCGCCACTCTTCAGCTTCGGGCCAAATCCGAAGGTCTTGCTTAGCCGCATGTTCATGGTGACGTGCGACGGGCCGGTTGCGTAGTTAATGGGGACAAGAGTTTCGCCTGCCGTGGGCGCCGCGTTGAAAGTTCCCAGGGACGTGCAATAAACGTTTGGCGCGTTGCAAGAGGCTCCGGGCGCGAGTGCCGGACGGTCGTTGAACTGCGAGTCGCCGTTCAAATCGTTGCTGGTGGTGATGTTGAAGGGAGAACCGGAACTGGCTACCAGGAACGGGCTTAGGCGAATTGCATAAGGGCCTGCGATGGAGCCGCCCAGAAACAGGCGCTGGCGAATATCGAACGCGCCCCGGCCATAGTCCTGGCTGATGTCATAGGAGTTCGACGCAAAACTGGTCACGCCGGCAGTATCGCTGTTGGCATAGTTGAGCGTGTAGAACCCAAACAGCTGCAGCTTGGTGCCGGCGCGAATATTCGTGTTCACGATGAGCTGGTTCTGCCGGAAGACGCCTTCGGAGACGTACTGGTAGATGTTACCTGCCCCCGGATTTGGCTTCAGGCAGGGATTGCACGGCGTGCCCGGATACGGCGCGTTCGCATTAACGCTGAGGAGTTGATCGAAGCCGCGAGAATTCAGATAGGTGACCGACAGAGTCGCAGACTTGGTAAGCTGCCGCTCGACGCTGATGGCCGACTGCAAGGTGTAGGGCGCATACAGTGAGGGGCTGATCTGGTAGATCGTTGAGCTACTGGAACTCACCGTTCCGCACGTGCCAAGGGAGGAGATGCTTAAAGGCTGGTTGAGTCCGGGGAAACAGGTGGGATTATTAATGACATACTCCTGCTGGAGGATGCCGTTCAGCCGATACGCCTGCAGAATCTGTGTCTCCTGGAAGCGGTCGTAGAAGATTCCCACTCCACCGCGAATCACAACCTTGGGGGGACCGCTTCTGCCGCCGACACCCCAGGCGAGGCCCAGCCTCGGCGCCAAATCCGCATGATCCCGGATGTCGGTCTGAGTTTCGAATCGCAAGCCGTAGCTGAATGTGATGTTGGGACGTATTTTCCAATCGGCCTGCACATAGAGGCCGGCGTCGTAGGTGGTGACGGCAGCGTTCGGGTTGCAGGCTGTAAAGCCTCCGTTTACAGCGCATGCGGTGATTGAGAGTTGCGTCGCTAGCGTTGGAGTTCCGGTCAGGGCAAGCTGTTGCGCTGCGTACTGATAAGAAATGGGACAAGGTGGATTGGGGTTGGGGTTCGTGGGAAGGTCAGCCGCGCAATCGGCGGGCGTATCTGTGGCTCCGTTCAAGGAGGAAAATGTAAACTGGCCGTTAAAACCCGATGTAGTATTGCTGTCCTCATGCGTCGCGCGCAAACGGCCACCAAACTTGATGGTTTGATTGCCGTGAATCACCGACGTGTAGTTCTGCAGCTCGTAGTGATTCTGGTAGTCGTTGGTGAGGGTGCCATTGCCCCCGCCTGTAAAAGCGCCCAGAACGTTAACCGATGGATTGGTGCTCAATGAGGTCAGGCCGTTGTTGTCCCGCAGAAACTGAAAATGGATTTCGTTGATGACCTTCGCTCCGAAGACTTGCGTGTCGCCGACCTGCACTGTGTCTTCGGTGGTGGTCGAGTCGTAAGCCTGCGTGGGCAAGGTATTTTGGCCAATGCCGTTGTTGGTCTCGGTGTCCCGGTAGTATTGGTAGCGCGCGCTCAGAGTGTTGTTCTTGGTGAGGGCGTAGTCCAAACGCGGGCCGACGTTGGTGCGGTGGTGGGGCGAGGGTACGGATTCCAGGGTCTGCACCGGCTCGAAGTCCTCATCGAGAGTCTCGGCATCGATGGCGGAAATGTCGTTAATGTTCCTCCGCTGGGCGCTGACAAAAAACGACGCGTTCTTGCCGAGTGGACCGCCGATACTGCCGTCGTATTGCACCGTGTAATAGCCGGGCTCGGCGCCCGCGAACGGATCAGTCGTATTGAATGAAGAATCGTTCCCACTGACCATGAACTGGCCGTGGTATTTGTCGGTCCCAGGCTTGGTGAAGATTTCGATGCGGCCATAGCCGAGCTTGTCGTATTCCGATGAGAACGGATTCTGGTTGATGCGAATCTCACGAATCGATGACTTGGGAGGAAGTTGACCCGCGGTGAAACCGTCAATATAGAGCTGGCCGCCGTTAGGACCGGCAGAAGGCCCGGCCAGCGCCTGCAAGTCGGTAAGCAATTCATCGGGATCGTCCGGCAGCGCCTCCAGTTCCTTACCCGAGATGGTAATAGCTCCGGCGTTGTTCCCCGGATTCACATCGACGGTCGGCGCCGTATCAGACACCTGAATTTTCTGCTGCTCCACCTCAATACTCATTGCAACGTTAAGCCGTAACGCTTGACTGCTGATGACGACGTTGTCGTTTTCGTAGAGCGCAAATCCTTCGGCAACCACTGTCAAAGAGTACTGCCCGGGAGCCAACCCCTTGAATTGATATGCGCCCTGCCCATCGGTTTGCGTTTTGATGGGGGTCGAGGAAACAGCCGCCGGAGTCATGATGACATTGGCATTGGAAATGGCGGCGCCGGAAGGGTCGGTCACCTGCCCGCGTAAATTGCCCCCGGTTGCAGGGGGTGCAGCCTGGGGTGCGGTCGGCTGGGGGGTGGCTGTCTGCGATACCGCGAGCATAGCGCACAACTGCAACGACAACAAAACGACTACACCACCGACGACCCGATAAAAACACGTACGAACTTTCATTCCATTATTCCATTCCACAAATAAAGCTTCGGTATCAATCTCTGGATGCGGCATTCAGTTTCGAGAGGGACAAACTAAGGCCCACCGGCGTCGCCGGATGGGCCGCCGCCAAGACTCCATGACCCCAGCATCATCGATTGAGCGGCGGTGGCACTGGGCGCGGCTCGGAAAATTGGATCGACGCCGCTGATCAGCTTGATCGCTGCGCCGGGCTCTGAGGATGTGCCCGCTGTCGCGACAATCATCACCGCATCACCTTTATGCAATTCGGCCAGGGAGACGGCCGGCATGCGGTTGATCATTTGCTGAAAATCTGGAGCGCCGCCAGAACGTCCACCCATGCCGTTTCCAGGGGTTCCCCCGGCAGAAGCCGTCGGACTCGCAGTCTGGCCAGACGCTGCACCTTTGCCGGAACCTGGGTTACCGGAACTTGGGTTTGTGGAACTTGGGTTTGTGGAACCAGGGTTGGGGGCCGCACCTGAAGCGGCGGCTGTGCCTCCGGCCGCTGCTTTAAAGCGCATTGCAATCCGCTGAGCCATCTCCGGGGGCAACTGGCGAAGTAGAGAATCCTGTGTGATCTTGACCAGCACGGTTTTTTTAGACAACAAATCCTGAACGCTGATCGTCGACGAACTTGCATCGATGGAGTTGATAGTTCCGGCAACATTGCGAAAATCTCCGGAAACAATCTCATCTGCAGTCAGCTCGGTACCATCCGGGTTGCGGTCGCCGCGGGCGCTCACCTGATCCCCAGGATGGATTTCCTGCAGCGTGCTGGGTTTGGCATCGTCAAATTTCGCGGACCCGAGAGAATAGCGGCGAATCACCGTGGTCTTCGATGCGTGAATGACGATGTTTTTCTTCCCCGTAAAACTAGCGATGGAGATGGTCAGAGTTCCCGCCGCTGGGTCTACGGCGCTCACTAGGCCGCCCACTCCGCGCTTCTGCCAGTCCTGCAAATCCTGCTGATGGCGCGCGTCCAGGTCGGAGCGCTTCATCACAACCACCGTCGAAGCCACTAACGACAAGTTATCGTCAGAGGCCTTGCCCCCGACCAGAATGCGATCGCCGACCTGCAGATCCTGCAACTGGATCGGCGTTGCATTCTTCAGGTCCTTCTCGCCCGCAGGGATGCGAACGATCCGCGCAGTGCCCTGCACTGTAACGCTGATCTCAGGCCCGGAGTCCGGAGCCAGAGTGATGACCGTTCCGTTGATGGCTTTGATGGCGCCGATGCGCCGTGCGACCGCGTTCGGCGCGGACGTCTGCCGTGTTACCTCGCCCGAGGACATGGCACGGCTAGAAGGGACAAAACAGGTACTGGCACCGGTCGCAGCACAGAGTGCGATCGCCAGGAAGTGGCTCGGGGTTGCGTTCATACGCTTCTTATTAATTTACATGTTAATTTGCGCGGCGCAGGGCAGAAACCGCAGGATTTACAAAGTTTTACTTCCGCCCAGAAAATGTGGGAATTCTCATGCGAGCGGACGGCAGAGGCGGGTTCGGCTCCGGCCAAGGAAGGCCAGCATTGTTTGCAGAATGAGGTTCGCTTTGGTTGCTGGACGGCCGAGGCGGCCGTCCCCACGCAAGCCGGGGTGCTATCTTCCGGCTTCGCCGTAGCTATTCCGCAATCAGCAAGTTCTCCGCAAAGGGCCATTGTTCATCGATCCATTGCGCTTCGCAGGAGAAACCGGCGGTGCGAGCCATGGAAAACACTTCTTGTGGCGAGTATTTGTGGCTGCTTTCGGTCCAGACGGTTTCGCCCTCGCCTAATTCGACGAGCAACTCGGCAGCGGGAATGTGCACGGTCTGGCGGCATAAGGACCGCACATGCATCTCCACACTTCGAGCTTCGTAATTGATTCTGGCCACGTGCTCAAACTGCGAGAGATCGAAATCGGCATCCAGTTCGCGATTGATGCGAGCCAGCAGATTCAAGTTGAATGCTGCGGTCACTCCCAGTTCGTCATCGTAGGCGGCCAGCAGTTGCACGCTGGATTTCTCCAGATCGGTTCCGAGAAGAAGCGAGTCTCCGGGCTGAAGAATGCGGCGCACTTCGGCCAGAAACTCAACGCCTGCGGGGCGATCGAAGTTCCCGATCGTGCTTCCGAGGAACAAAACCAGAAGATGCTGGCCGACCGAGCGCTGCGCGGCCACTTCGAGCAGTCCGTCAAGATATTCGCGCTCGAAGCCCAGGATGCTGATGGACTCAATGTCGCTGAGTTCGCGTTCGCACATGGCGAGTGCAGAAGGCGAAATCTCGATGGGATAGTACGCGGTGCGCTGGCGGCGGCAAAGCGCTTCGAGAATGTGGCGAGTCTTCTTGCCGCTGCCACTGCCCAGTTCGGCCACCGAAACAGGAGTCGCGAGCCGCTCGACGATGTCATGACCGTGACGACGCAGCAGACGCTCATCGGCGCGAGTGAGCCCGTATTCCGGCAGATGGCCGATCACTTCGAACAATGCGGAGCCAACGTCGTCGTACAAGTATTTCGAGAGCAGTTCCTTCTGGCCCGGTTTGGTGAGCCCGGCGACCACGTCCGCGGCGAATTCATAGGTCGTGTTCGAAGTGATGGTTTGAACCAGCATGTTGGAACTCCTTCGTAGCAAGCGATTTGTGGTCAGCGGCTCACGCAGCGAAATCCGGTATAGGCAAACTGGTAGTGCGCCTGGAACCAGTTGCGGAATGTACGCCGCAACATACACGCCGCGGTGCGCGCCGATCCGCCTTTCATGACGAAGTGTTTGCCGTCGAAAAAGTCGGCGGAATATCCTCGATAGAACGGAAATGGCTCGAATCCGGGGAACGGGGCAAACTCAGTGGAAGTCCACTCCCAGCCGTTGCCCAACATTCCTTGGACACCGAAGGCGCTGCGGTTCTCGGGCGAAGCATTGACCGGAACCGGACTCCAGCGGGCAAAATCAAAGTTGCCCAATGTGGCGTTCGGAGCTTGTTCTCCCCAGGGGTAGGCTCGCTCGTCGCTGTGCGGAACAGCGTGCGACGCGGCGTAAGCCGCACGTTGCCACTCGGCTTCTGTAGGCAACGACTTCCCTGCCCAGCGCGCATATGCCTTCGCTTCCGCCTGGCTCACGTAGACTGGCCAATCCAGCGGCAGCGGGACTTCCTCGAACATGGTGCGATACAGCCACCGCTCGTCGTTTTGATAGCGCTTCCAGAAAGCGGGATGCGAAATTCCTTGCGCAGTTTTCCAGTTCCAGTCTTCACCATTATCGCCATCACCCCAGAACGCTCGCGTTTCGTAGCCTCCCGCGTTGATGAATTCGAGATACTGTTGGTTCGTCACCTTGTGCCGATCGATGGCGAACGCGGGGAGGTTGACGGTGTGAGCTTCATACTCGTTGTCCCAGCCGAATAAATCGCTGTCGCGCAAAAGGCCGAGCGTAATGGCGCCAGCAGGAATCTCAACTCTGCTGTGATCTACGGAAGTAGTAACGCTTGTTAGGGATTCAGATTGCCTGATTTTGCGATCGAGCGGCAATTGATGCAGCATGTAAGCCAGGGTTTCGGCGTGCATGAGGCGGTGCTCGATGGCCACGTCGAGCAAAGTGCCGAGCGGAAATCCATCGCCCGCCGGAAGCTCGGAATCGTTAAGTGCATCCATGAGCTTCTCGTCCAAGACCGTGCGAATTTTTCTAACGTAGTCTCGGACTGCAACCCTTGAGGGCCAGTCAGAGGGCTGATCGATAGGCAGTCCGCCGCCGACCGGATCGATGCCGAAGGCAAAGAGCCGGTCATATTCAGGATGGGAACTCTTCAGGCCGAAGACGCGTTCGTGGAACAGATTCCAATCGAAGGCCTCCAGATGTCCGACATAGAAGATGATGCGGTGCCGCTGGGAGATCGGACGATCGTAGAGAAAGTCGGGCTTGACCACAGCGAACAGGTCGTCGGTGCGTTGACGCGCGTCCGCAAGTTGCTCCAATAAATCATGGCGGAGCGCAATGTCGCTCTGCGTGGCTGGCATGCAGATCTCCTAACTTGCGGCGAGCGGCTGGTGCAAGCGAATCAGTGCCGAGCATTCTATGACAACAGCCGCTCTGAGTACCATAGGGTGATGCCCCTACAGCTATTTCACGTGGACGCCTTTACGTTCAAACCATTTACCGGTAATCCGGCCGCGGTTTGCCCGCTTGCAGGGTGGTTAGATGACAGCTTGTTGCAGGCGGTCGCAGCCGAGAACAATCTTTCGGAGACCGCTTTCTTCGTCCCTGCCGGCCATCATTACGAATTGCGCTGGTTCACTCCGCGTTGCGAAGTGAAGCTGTGCGGGCACGCCACGCTGGCCTCGGCTTTCGTGGTGTTGCAAATTCTCGAAACCGGGCGCGACTCGGTGCGCTTTGAAACGCGCCGCAGTGGCGCGCTCACGGTTCGCCGTGACGGAAACTTGCTGGCCATGGATTTCCCCGCGCTCGCGCCCTGGGCTTGCACGGCCGCGCCCACCGCGTTGATCGAAGGCCTGGGAAAAGCTCCCGCAGCGGTGGTGCAGATCGAAGATGATTACTTCGCGGCTTATGAGTCGCAGGAAGAAGTCAGAGGCATTCGCCCCGACTTTCGGTTGCTTGAGAAACTTCATCCCGCCGGAGTGGCGATCACTGCTCCGGGCGATGACGCCGATTTTGTGTCCCGCTTTTTTGCACCCAGCTACGGCATCCCGGAAGATCCCGTGACCGGCTCGACTCACTGCTCACTCGCACCCTATTGGGCGCAGTGATTGGGCAAAACGAATCTGCATGCGCGGCAGGTCTCAGAGCGTGGCGGCGAACTCTGGTGCGAGGTCAAAGGCGAGCGCGTGATTTTGAAGGGGAATGCAGTGCTTACTCTGCGCGGGGAGTTGTTGATTTGACCTGGCATGGCGCTCACGGGACTAAACCCTTGCTCCTTAGAAACTCGTGCGCGACATCCTTCACATCGCGATGCTGGCCATCTAAAGCGTAATTCAGTTGCTGCATCTCGCGATCGGAAATCTTGCCCCCTAACACCGCAATCGCCTGGGAAACTTCGGGATGCTCGTGCAAAGTCTGCTGCCGGACCACCGCGACAGCTTCGTAGGGAGGAAAATAGTGGCGGTCATCTTCAAGCACGAAAAGATCCAGCGCCGGAATGAGCCCGTCGGTTGCATTACCCGCAGCAATATCAATCTGATGATCTTTCAATGCCGGGGCGAGCAAACCCAGATCCATGACTCTGGGCGGCGCAACGAAGTGCAGACCATAAGCTGCGGCAAGTCCGGCATAGCCGTCGGGACGCTCCATAAATTCGTAGCCGAACCCCGCCCGCCATTGAGGAGCGAAAGCGGCCGCCTGCGACAAAGTTTTCACGCCCAGGCGCCGCGCATCGTCACCTCGAATTTCCATTGCAAAAGTGTCGTTGAAACCGAACGGCGGGCCGAGTGTGAGCCCGAAATGCGTTTCATATTCACTCTTGACCCGCTGATAGACTTCCGACGGATCGCTGCCGACTTTCTGCTTGAGGATCGCGGTCAACGCGGTTCCCGTGTATTCGGGATAGATGTCAATGCGCCCGGCCAGCAGAGCCTGCTGGCAAATGTAAGTCCCCGCGAGATAAAAGCGCCGCTCCACCTTCAAATGTGTGTTGGCTTCAATCTGTTGGGCCAGAAGTTCCCCGAGGATCAGCGACTCGGTAAAGTTCTTGGAGCCCACCACAATACGATCGGAGTGCGAAGACGCGCACGCGGACAACAGCAGCGCGGCTAAGATCATGCAAACCAAACCGCAGCGTGCTGTTTCGAAAACGCCGCAAAGGCTTCTGTATCGCCGCCGTTTCATCGTGGCCGCAACCGCTTCTCCAACCATCCCAGGCCGAAATCCGCCGACAAGGACATAACCGCTGCCGGAATCGCTCCCGCCAGGATAAGCTGATTGTTAACCATGGCGAGGCCGCGAAAGATGAACTCGCCCAAGCCTCCGGCGCCAATCGCGGCGGCGATGGTAGCCAGTCCCACCGAAACCACCACGGCGACTCGCACCCCGGAAAGAATCACACTGAGCGCCAGCGGCAGTTCGACCTGAAACAAGAGCTGGCTGTCGGTGAGCCCCATGCCGCGCCCGGCCTCGACCACCGCGGGATCGACCCCGCGAATTCCTGTGTAGGTGTTGCGGATGACGGGCAACAGCGCATAGAGAGTCAGCGCCAGAATCGCCAGCCGATCGGCACGATCGCCAAGCCACGGCACCGGCAGCAAGAATCCAAAGAGGGCAAGACTCGGAATGGTCTGAATGATGTTCGCGGTTCCCAGCACCGGCTTGTTCCAAACCGGCCAGCGTGCGCTCACTATGCCCAAAGGTAGTCCGATCAGCACCGCGAGCACGGTCGAGACTCCCACCAGCCAGAGATGCTCCAGCGTAAGTTCCAGAACTTGTTCGTGATTCTGCAGCAGGAAGTGAAAAAGGTTCATGACGCGCCTCGATTTGCCACCGTGTCCAGTCCGCCTCCAAAAGCCTCTACATAGGCCGCGGCCAACGGTTCACTCGAGCGCACGAAATCCTGGGGAGAAAGAATAGTGACCAGCCGTCCGGCTTCCATGAGCGCGATGCGCGAACCCAACCGCAAGGCTTCGCGCAGGTCGTGCGTAACGAAGACGACGGTTTTGCCCAGCCTCTGCTGAAGCGAGAGAAATTCGCGCTGCAGTTGGTCGCGCGTGAGCGCATCGAGCGCGCCGAAAGGTTCATCCATTAAGAGAATCGCAGGGTCGGCCGCCAGTGCCCGAGCCACTCCGACTCGCTGCCGCTGCCCGCCTGAGAGCTGGTGGGGATAACGCGAAGCCATCTGCTCCTCGAGCCCGACCAACTGCAACAATTCCTCGACGCGCCGATGTATCCGCTCGGCTGGCCAGCCCTCGATGTGCGGGACGAGGCCAATGTTTTTTTCCACTGTGAAATGCGGGAACAAGCCCGCATCCTGAATGACGTATCCAATGCTTCGACGCAAACGAATTACGTCGGCCTGCGCAGTGGGCTCACCATTCACGCGTATTTCCCCGCCGGAGGGCGTCAATAGCCGGTTGACCAGCTTCAGCGTGGTCGTTTTACCCGAGCCGCTGCGTCCCAGCAAAACCAGCGTCTCACCGCGCTGCACTTGCAGATTCAGCCCCGAGAGCAACTTCCGGCCATCGGGCAGCGTGTAGGCCACGTCGCAAAATTCAATCACCGGACCGTTAGCGGAAGTCGGTTCCATCCCCGCCAGCATACCGGAGTTTCGCACGCCCGACGCAGTCGATTCCCGCCGCTGCGCGCAATATCACCGAGCAACAGGCATCCAGACAGCTAATAGACGGCTCGACACCCTGCCGATACGATCCTCTTAGATAGGTTGTGGAAATTTCTTTTGGGTATGAGTGTGTCTTCTTTACGGACTTTTCTTTGCTGGATCCTGGTTTTCCTATGCCCACTGTCGCTGATGGCTGGGGACACGGGTGCCGCCGTAGTGCACTGCAAAGGTGGAGTATGGGTGAACGGCGTCGAAATCGCGGACTCCACCGCCATTTTTCCTGGCGATCTGCTGGAGACCAAACCCGGCTCCGTTGCCAATCTCGATGCCGAAGGGTCGTCTGTCCTGATTCAGCCGCAATCGGTCGTGAAGTTCCAAAGCAACTTCCTGAGTCTCGAACACGGAAGCGTATCCGTGGGAACGTCGACGTCGATGAGCGTGCACGTGAACTGTATGAAGATCGAGCCCACCTCGAATCAGCGGACGGAGTACGACGTGACCGATGTTAGCGGCACGCTGCAGGTTGCGGTCCACAAGGATGATGTGAATATCACGCAAAGCTCGTTGGGTAAGGCAATGCCGAAGAACAACGCTTCGCAATCCGCTCTGGTGCATGAGGGACAACAGGCTACGCGCAACGAGGCGGCAGCGTGCGGAGAAGCTGCGCGGCCCGTATCGCCCAGCGAGGGTCTGAACCCCAAATGGGTCGAGATTGGCGCCGGCGCAGCGGGAGGAGTAGTCGTGATCTGCCTGCTTCTCTGCCGGGGTCACAATTCCCCCAGCGTCAGCCCCTGGCAGCCCTAAGTCTTGTTTTTTTCGACTAGCATCGTGCCTTTCGTCGGTAAGTTTTCCAAACTGATCAGACTTACTCGCGCAAAACCTGAGCAATATCTGGGAATGCAGCGTATACTAGAGGTCTTGACCTCGAAGACACCCTGAACAGCACGTTGCGCCTTCGCGATTGAGAAATTCCCTGAAAGGCGAGTGACGTGTCGAACCTTAAAGCCTCCGAAAGTGAGTTTCAATCCCCGGAAATCTATCTCAGCGAACCGCCGTCGGTCCGGCCGATTTGACGATTCACTCGTAGTGGCATCTTCAGTGCCCCTTGTAGGTCCGTGCGGGAGCGGCAATATCCCGGCGCGGCACGGGCTTGAGTTCACCAGCGCTTCAGTCAGGAGAGAAAAATGTCCGGAGTCAACGGAGACAAAGCCAGATTTAACCGGCGGCGCAGGCAGAAGATCAGCCGCCGTCAGAGCAATGAAAAAATGTTGAAGGCCCTGGCCGAGAAACACCTCGTGCCCCCGGCAGCGCAAGCCAGCTCCGACAGCAAAGAGAAGGTCGCATGACCACTCCCGTCCCCGCATTGCAGCAGCCGAATCCGGAGGGCATTCCAGCGAGGAAGAAGCGTGTACTTCTGCTGGATAGCTCGCAGGCCAAACGCGATCTGCGGGCTGACGTGATGCGAAAGCTCGGCATCGAGGTGGATTGCGCGGCCGATGTGATCGAGGCGCGCTGCTGGTGGCGAGCCGACTTGTACAATCTCGTGCTCATCAACGTTGCCGGCGAGACTGACAGCCGTGACAAGTTCTGCACCGACCTTCGCGGCGCGAGCCCTCCGCAGAGGATTGCTTTCTTCGTGGGCGGCCCCGAGTATCTCGCGGCTGTCCCCCATTCCGACGAAGCACCGCCGGAGCCGGATGCGGACGCCCTGCACAAGGAAATGGTGGCGGCGCTGCTGGCTCAGGCTTCAGCAAGCGCATCGCAGCAGCGCTGGGGAATCCTGGAAGCCTGCCGAAAGATTTCGAGCGTCCGCGCGGTCAGCGAGGCTCGAAGCCGCGCCCTACGGGAAACTCCAAGACCGTCGCGGTGGGCTGAAGCTATCGAGCAGTACTCACCCCCAGAAGCCGTCATTCCTCGACCTTTATTTGCAACCGAGACAGTTACAGCAGAAATCGTCTCGACTGAAACAGAAAGAACTGAAGCAGAAAGAAAAGAGCTCCTATGAAGAATCTTTATGTCGGCAACTTACCTCACAGCACGACCGAACCAGAGCTACGCGGCTTGTTTGAAGCGCACGGCGCAGTCGAGCGCGTCAGTATCGTCACCGACCGCGAAACCGGCCGGGCTCGCGGCTTCGGCTTTGTCGAGATGACGAATGCAGCTGAAGCCGACAAGGCGGTCGCGGCGTTGAATGGAACCGAACTCGGCGGCCGCGCTCTTAAGATCAACGAAGCTAAACCAAAGACCGATGCTCCCCGCGGCGGTGGAGGCGGTGGCAAGCGCTTCGGCGGTGGAGGCGGCGGCAGTCGCGACGATTATCAGGGCCACGCGCGCCAACCCCGGGAACCCCGCTGGTAGCTCAACCTGCGGCCCGGTTTTGAAAGGGCGCGGCTTCCAGCCGCGCCGCGAACGCCGCAAAATCAACAACGGCTTTAGCCGCTGAGCGGACGTTCGATCAAACAAGAACGATTGGAGATTGCCATGCCAGGACGAGGTCGATCCAGTTTTACCAAACGCCAGAAAGAACACACGCGCCAGCAGAAACAGCGCGATAAGGCCGAACGCCGCATTCAGCGCAAAGACGAACCTGCAGGTGCGGCCGCCGATTCCAGTGAACTCGACTTGGACGAACTGCAAAGGCACGCCGCCGAGCAAGCTGCCCTGTTTCAGATGGGAGCCGACGATGCCGACATTTCGAGTATTCCTCGCGAGCGCGAACCGGAAAAGACTGAACCATAGATCTTTGGCCATTCGTCGACCAGAATAATTCCATCCAAAAAACTGGGGCGCGTCTCTAAGACGCGCCCCTTTAATTCGATGATCAAGCGATTCTTCAGTGAAGTCCTGCTGCGATTAAGCGAACACTTCCCCCGGCAACTTCGTCAACGTCCGGCTGGCCAGCGTGTTTTGGACGACATGCTCCGATCGTCCTGCATTCGCCCAATCCACCTGTTTGCGTTCAATGCGGAGCTTCAGCGCGCGCTCGATATGCCGCAACTCGATCACCTCGCCGCCCGCCACCAAACTGGTAGCCAGCCCTTCCGACCCAGCACGCCCCGTACGTCCCACGCGATGAATAAAATCTTCCGCCATCTTCGGGAGGTCGTAGTTGATCACATGCGCCACGTCATCGATGTGCAAGCCACGCGCCGCCACGTCGGTGGCAACCAGCACTTGATAGCGGCCCTGCTGAAACCCGCTCAGCGCTCCGTTGCGTTGCGATTGTGAGCGGTCGCCGTGAATCATCGCCGCGGAAAAGCCTTCCCGCACCAGTTCTTTGGCCAGGCGTTCGGTACCACGCTTGGTGCGGGCAAATATGAGGGTCTGTCCTTTTTCGGCGTAGAGCAACTGGCGCAGCACATCGGGTTTCTCGGCCGGACGCACTTCGTAAGCCTGCAGCCGTACGCTTTCCACCGGCTTCAACACCGAACCAACAGCCACACGCACCGGATCGCGCATGGAATCATTCACCAGTCCAGCGACGGATTGCTCCATCGTGGCTGAGAAGCACATGGTCTGCCGTCGTTGCGGCAGGATCGCCAGGATGCGCCGGATTGCCGGCAGAAATCCCATGTCAAGCATGCGGTCGGCTTCGTCGAGCACCAGGATTTTGACTTCGCGCAGGTCGATCAATTTGCGGCTGATGAAATCCTGCAGGCGGCCGGGGGTTGCGACCACCAGGCTCGAACCGCCGCGCACCGCCTGAATCTGCGTCTTTTCAGAGACGCCGCCGATCACCAGCGCAGCTTTGGATAATCCTCTGCCGCACAGTTTTTCGTATTCTTCGTTGACCTGAATCGCCAGCTCGCGCGTAGGCAGTAAAACCAGCACGCGGATCTTTTGCGAGGGTTCGCGCTGCAGCATTTCGATGATCGGAATCAGAAACGCCAGCGTCTTGCCGGTTCCAGTCTGCGCCGTAGCTAGGACGTCTTTGCCCTCAAGGGCGTAAGGAATGGCCTGCGCCTGAATGGGCGTAGGGGTAATGAATTGTGCCGTCGCCAGCCTCCGCTGCAATGCAGAAGATAGCGGTAGTTCCGTAAAGCTTGTCATTCGTAATTGTTCTTTCTGGAGGGGCCTGATTTATACACGTGTAGTGAGTTCCCATGCCGCTCTTGGTATTTGATTTGACGCTGAATAAACGGCAGGCAGGAAAAGCGGAGATGGATCTTGATCCAACAGGATCACCGCGTCACGAGCAAACCGTGGCAGTAGCGTTGAAAGTCATTATAGCACAATCCACGGTGCAACCGCTTGCAGGCAAAAACGATCAACCTAATCGAAGGTAACGTTAGTCACTGGAATGTTTCAAACGAACTTCTACGCGACGGTTGTAAGCGCGCCCTTCCGCGCTCGAATTAGGCTGCAGCGGCGCCTCTGATCCCACTCCCGTCGCGATAAGCCGCGCTTTGGGGACGTGCAGTTCGTTGACCAGCGCATTTCGCACTGCGACAGCGCGGCGGCTGGAGAGGGCCATGTTGTGGGACTCCCGCCCGAGGCCGTCCGTGTGTCCTTCGAGGGTAACAACCACCGTCGGATCTTTCGCGAGCGCTTCCGCAATCTGCTGCAACCAGGGGCGATATTGCGAATCGATCGTATCGCTGTCTTCGTTGAAGAAAATGCGCCTCAGTTCCTGCTTGTTGTTCGCGTTCTTCACCGTAACGCTCAGTTCGGTTGGGAAGGTCTGGACTATTACGTCCGGGGACGGCTCCGAATGGTGCACTCGCCGATCACGCGAATCTGGGGCCGCGTTTGTGCCCGCTGGGCCTGATGTGACAGAGCCTGATCTGACAGAGTTTGGTCCGATAGAGCCCGGGCTGACGATTGGCGATGCCGACGACCCGTCGGGCACTGAATAACCCGCCTGCTGACTTTCAGGCACCGCGGCCGATTGCGCCGGCACTTGCGCCGACACTCCAGCCTTCACGGTCCACAGATGCGACAATGGAGATCTCTCGAACAGCAATACCAACAGAATCCCGGCGGCGGCCCCAAGGGACAGGGCCTTCGTCCATACCATCTGGCTCGCGGAGCGTTGCTTCGCCCTCGCCGCATAGCTCGGCGGAGCCGGACGATCTGTCACAACATGATCGGCCACAACACGATCTGTCACAAGGCTCCGCTCAATACTGGCCCGCTCATCTCGCCGTGGAGCCATACTCGACGCCTTCTCCGGCGCGGCTGGGACTTCCCTTTCAGCACTCATCAGCGGTGCATTCGTGTCTAACTTCTCCGTTGGGTCGTCCGAGATCAGAGCCACCGGGGTGCTTTCGACGAGAGGGGAAACCGGTACCACCACGGTGCTGTCGAAGCCGGCGGGGCTCTCGGCGCCTTCTATCGCAGGATCAGATATCGCAGGGACGGACAACGGCATCGCCGGCGACAAAGAGATAACGAGCGGTTGCGATGCTGCCGTCGATTTCGCCATCAACAGACGTCTCTGCTCTTCCAGCGCTTGCGTGATGCGCGCCAGCGCTTCCACGACCGCAGGCGGAACGTATTCGCTTGCACCGCCTATATCTCGATCATCCAAACCAGCGGACTCCGTCATTGCTGCTTCTTGCGGAATCTCTTCCGCACTCGCAATGAACTCCTTGGACGCAAGCGCTCTTGCATCGTCTGTTCCCGCATAGTCGGTTCCTGCAATTTCCGTTACTATTTCGTCCGGTTCCGGCGGCGGCGTGTTCCAGCCCAGCTGATATTTTCCGTTATTGCGTGGGACTGTGACTGTCGCATCCATATCAAATACGTCGGCGAGCGCGCTGCTGAGATCCAGATCCCGGTCGGCTTTCTGCAACATGCGTTCGTCGATCGACTTCGCGTCTTCCGCAAACCCCAGCAGCATGGCGCGGAAACACAGCGTGTTGATGTTGCGGGGAACACCTTTGCTCCGGTTCCAGATCAGCCGCACCCCGCCCTCGGTGAAAAGGTCGCCTCCGCCGTATCCTGCCGTGCCGAGCCGGTGTTTGATGTACGCTTCAGTCTCTTCCAATCCCAGCGGACTAAGCCGGCTGATGGCTGAAATGCGCTGTCGCAACTGCTCGTGTGCCGGATTCCCCAGCTTCTCCGCCAACTGCGGCTGTCCCGCCAGAACAACCTGCAGCAGCTTGGCGTCTGGCGTCTCAAAGTTCGAAAGCTGCCGCAACGCTTCCAGGACGCCGTACTCGAGATTTTGTGCCTCGTCCACCACCAGGATTACGCGTTTGCGTTCTCGCGATGCGCGGTAAAGCACGCCGTTGACCTGCTCGAATAATTTACGCAGACTCGTCTCTGTCGAGTTCGTACCCAGTTCGTAAAGCATCGACTGCAAGAGGTCTTGTGGCTCACTCTGAGGCTGAAACAGAAACGCAGTGTGCGCCGAGGTACGGAATTTTTCCAGGAGATTGAACAGCAGCGAGGTCTTGCCCATGCCGGGCTGCCCGATCAATACCTGAAAGCCAAAGCCAAAATCGATGCCGTCGATCAGCGACACTAGCGCTTCTCTGTGGGTGTGGCTTTGGTACAAAAACCGTATGTCCGGGGTTACTCCGAACGGGTTTTCCCGCAATCCGAAGTGAAGAAAAAGCTGGGTCGGCAACGAGTTTTCGGGGGAGTCGGTCTGCACATTACACCTGCTCATACATCCTCTGCACATCAACTGCCATTGCCCCAAAGCCGCAGCAGTGTCGTAAATTCCAGCGCGTACGCAGCCACTGACAGCAACGCCTTTCAGTAAAGGTGAAAAGGCTTGCACTAAGGCCTGCGAGCAAAGCTGCACCTCAGGAAGCGAACTGGGGGCCCCGGGCGGAGTCGAACCGCCGACCAACGGTTTAGGAAACCGCTGCTCTATCCAACTGAGCTACGGGGCCAGCGCGGCGCTGGGGCCATTATCTCACGTCAGTTTACCGAGTCGGGATGCCGCGAATCGTGTTTTGCTGCCACAAATTCCCTGGCCGGTTTGCTCCGGTTGCGGCAAATGATTTACTCTCGCCGCAGTCCCAACATGAGCTCAACCAACTCCAGTTCCAGCTCTGCCAGCGGTTTTTCTCATGCCATGCGCCGGGAAATCTACGAGCAGCCCGCAGCCATCGCCAAAACTGTCGACCAGCATTTGCGGAACGATATTCTTTTTCCGGGAGAACTGAACGCCATCGAAAGTGCGTTGCTGACTTTCGAGAAGCTGATCATCGCCGCCAGTGGATCGAGCCGCCACGCCGGACTGGCCGGCGAAATCATGATCGAAGATCTTTCCGGCGTTGCGGTCGACGTGGAATATGCCAGTGAATATTGCTATCGGTCCACGCACGCGGCCGTGGACCCCATCGTCATGGTGGTCACTCAATCCGGTGAAACCGCTGACACGATTGCCGCGCAACGCGAGGCCCTGACCCGCGGCGTGAAGACCATCGCCGTCTCGAATGTGGCGGAGGCGACGATTCCCCGCGAGGCCAGCGCCGCGCTGATCACCGGAGCCGGCCCTGAACTCGCCGTGCCTGCAACGAAGAGTTTCACCACCCAAGTCACGATCCTCTACCTGATGGCTTTATTCCTCGCGCGAAAACGCGGCCGCATGACGACCGAAGTCACGCGCTCTTACCTGCAGCGTCTCCTGCGTCTGCCGGATGCGATCGAGAACAACCTCAGCGTCTGGGACGATCTCGCCGAGCGATTCGCTCATAAGCATTTTCACGCGGAAAAGTTTCTGTACCTCGGACGTGGCGTCCATTACGCCATCGCGCGCGAGGGAGCGCTTAAGCTGAAAGAGATTTCCTACGCTCATGCGGAAGGCTATCCCGCGGGCGAACTCAAGCACGGTCCGAACGCGCTGGTCGACGAACACCTTCCCGTCGTGGTTCTGGCGACCTACGACCGCCACGATCCAGATTCAGTTCTGCGCTACCGGCGCACCCTTGAAGTGATGAAAGAGGTGAAGTCACGCCGTGGACGCCTGGTGACGGTTGCCACTGAAGGCGATCGCGAAGTCGGAGGCATTGCCGATGATATATTCTTCGTTCCGGCCGCACCCGAACTATTACTGCCGATCGTCGAAGTGATCCCCCTGCAACTTTTCGCCTATCATGTCGCCACAAGAAAAGGATACGACGTAGACCGCCCGCGCAACCTGGTGAAAGCTGTAGTCACCGAATAGCTGGCTGCTCACCACGGAGACACAGAGACAAACAAAAGCGAAGGATAGAAAAACCTAAAGATCTGTCCGTGTCTCAGTGCCTCCATGGTGAAGAGTCTTAGTTCTAATCTTGATGAGAGGTTCATGCCCAACGCCAACTCAGCTCACCTCGACCTGCAAGCCATTGCGAAAACCGTCGTCCTCCAACACGGCTTTCAACCGGACTTCTCACCTGCGGTCCAGCAACAACTACAGCAACTGCGGGCGAATCCTCCCGCTATCGCCGCTGCGGGAACGGTGCGCGATCTGCGGAGTCAGTTGTGGTCCTCCATTGACAACGACACCTCGCGCGACCTGGATCAGATCGAGGTCGCCCAGCGCTTGCCGAACGGCGACGTCAAAGTTCTAATCGGCATTGCCGATGTCGACGCCTTCGTGCCCAAGTCAAGCGCGATCGATCAACATGCCGCCCGGGAAGCCACCACCGTCTACACCGGAATCAGAAACTTTCCCATGCTGCCGGAAGAACTTTCCACCGGCAAGACTTCCCTGCTCGAACATCAGGACTGCTTGAGCGTGGTTACTGAATTCGTGGTGAACCCCGACGGCCACGTAACTTCCAGCGACGTTTATCGCGCTCTGGTTCGCAACCAGGCACAACTGCAATACAACTCTCTGGGAGCATGGCTGGAAGGCACGTCCGCCGCGCCGCCAAAGGTGGCCGCGTCCGCCGATCTGCAGGCGCAATTGCGCTTGCAGGACGAGGTGGCGCAGAAGTTGCGGAGCCGTCGCTATGAAAACGGAGCGCTGAGCCTCGATACCGAAGAGGCTTTTCCTCTGGTGCTGGATGCACAGGTGGTCGATGTGCTGAAACAACAGATAAATCATGCCACCGAGTTGATTGAAGATTTTATGATCGCCGCCAACGGCGTGGTCGCGCTCATGCTCGAAAAGGTTTCCTCATTGCGCCGCATCGTAAAAACGCCCGAGCGCTGGGACCGCATCGTCCAACTGGCTGCGACTCATGGCGGGAACCTTCCCGCCGTTCCCGATTCCAAAGCGCTCAATGATTTTCTCATCAAGCGCAAGGCGGCCGACCCCGATCATTTTGCCGACGTTTCCCTGGCCGTCATCAAGTTAATTGGCCCCGGAGAATATGTTCTGGAGCGCCCCGGCGATCCCGAGGCGGGACACTTCGGCCTGGCGGTTCAGGATTACACGCACTCCACCGCTCCCAATCGCCGCTTCGCCGACATGGTCACGCAGAGACTCATCAAAGCCATGCTCGCGGGCCAGCCCAATCCTTACTCGGATAACGAACTTACCGCGATCGCGGCAAACTGCACCGCGAAGGGAGACGCGGCGCGAAAAGTCGAGCGTGAAATGTCCAAGCGCCTGGCCGCAGTCGCCATGCAGAATCGCATCGGCGCTATTTTCGACGCTATCGTCACTGGCGCAACTCCCAAGGGAACGTTCGTCCGCGTCGCGCAACCGCACGTCGAGGGATTGCTGGCCCAAGGTCAGCAGGGCGCCGATGTAGGAGATAGAATGCGCGTTAAGCTGATTCGAGTCGACGTGCAGAAAGGTTACATCGACTTCGCCCGCGTGTAAGGGAGAGTCGGCGAATTGGCTGACTCTGGCTGTCTTCACCTCCCGCATTGTCCTTGCCCCAAATAATTCCAGCCGGGCTAAAGCTGAGCGGTAATCACGCAAGACAATAGCGGCGAAAAATGCCGGCAGCTATGCTTGCTCCAAGCGGTTCTTGCGGAAAAGGCGGGAGTCTGTTTGTTTGAATGGCGCAATCTCGTTTGCGGCGCGATGATCGTCATCTTGCCGGCCTCGGCGGTCGCGCAGGAGCTCGGCCGCGCTATGCTCCACAGCGATGGAGGGGCCTGGCTGAACGGAAACCCCGCGCCCAATTCGACCGCAATTTTTCTCCATGACCTGATCCAGACGCGAAAAGGAAGCACGGCGAAAATCGACGCTCAGGGATCCACCATCACGATCCAGCCCGAAACACGGGTACAGTTTGAGGAAGAAGAACTATTCCTCGACTCTGGGGGCTTGCAGGTGAACAGCGCGCGTGGCATGAGAGTGCGCGTGAACTGCATGACCATAATTCCGCCAGCACAGGGACAAGGATGGACGCGTTACGATGTCATCGATGCCGATGGAAAGCTGACGGTGGTCGCCTACGAGAGCGACGTCAAGATTCACTACCGCCGTGTTGCGCCCCGCCAGGCCAAGGACCCTGGAGCCTCAGACGTAACCGTACATCGCGGCGAGCATGTCGTTCGAGAAGAACGATGCCGAACAGGGTCCGAGCCTGCTCCACTCGACGCTAAGGGAGCGCTCCTGAACAGCCCTTGGGCCATAGGCACCGGGGTCGCTGCCATCGGAGTAATCACATGCTGGGCGCTATGCCGCGGGAACGAACCTGTCAGCCCTGACACGCCGTAGGCGCGGGCATCCGTTCTAGCTACCACCGTGCAGTCGATCGATGTCAGCATTCGTGTAGACCCGACGCGCGCGGCGGATGTGCGCCCTGCCATACGCGGTCGCTTCCACAAAGGTCACTCCATAGCCGCGCTCACGCAATGCCTGCATGGTCGTCATCTGCAAGACTCCGGTATCGAGAATGCTGCCCGGAAGAGGATTCGAGGACGCCTCGGGGGCAAAACTGATTTCAATGTCGCCGGCCGGATGACCCCCGTAGAAGATGGGGAACAAATCAATCTGGGGTAAAGCGTCTGCATTTGGCGGCAAGACAGTCTGATTTTCGGCGCCCGCGATGAGGACGCCAGTAGAGTTGCTGGCTCCGACTTGAAGAGGCGGTCCCGCCAGTGACACAGAGGGCGTGGAAATGGGGCGCGCAAATAACGGCGAACCGTAGTTCATCAGATATTGCGGGCCCGAGGAAAAATTTGTGTCCTGGGCAACAGCGATTCCAAGAGCGGAAAAAAGAACCAACATACAACCAGTCAGGTAGACGCGCATGAGGACCTCCGTGATGCGGCAGTCGTAGATTATGAAACAAAGCTAGCCCAAGTACCAGAGTCGTAGGACTCTACTTGCCGCTCTGGGCGCGGGTTCCGGGCTCAATCGACTGTAATGCGCGGCGGCGGCGGCCCGCGCGCAGCAGGAAAAACATGTAGAGAATGACCCCAAGATTGGCTACAAGCATCGCCGAGCGCAGGACCGTGATGCCGCGCATGAGTTCCCGGACTTCGAGTGGAAGAAACAGGGTCCCAGACACGAAGGCGAGCCACTCCGCCCAGGTTCGTTGCTTCCACAGACCGTAGCCCTCGGCAAAGCGCAAAGCAGAGTAGGCGAACGCGAGTTCCGCGGCGCCCCACAAGCGGGCATCGGTCAGGTTGTCGGCAAAATCGAGAAACATCTGTGCCGAATGCCGATCGGTGCTGATATGCAAAAGAGCCAGCAGGCTTTCGGCAATCACCCAGGCGTCCTTGTGGACGAGCAGGAGTGCGCTCAGGCCTATCAGCAAAACGAAAATGCCTTTGGCAAACTCGAAGAAAGCAACCGCCCGCAGCAGATTTCTCTGGGCGTTGTGGAAGTCGATTTTCGTGGCCGGCGAGAGCATCATGCGCAGCGCAGGGAAGTTTCAGAGTACCACGGTTGCAGCATCGATCTGCCGCATCGACACAGCTGCCGGTGTCGGGGTCTTAGGATCCGGCCTTGCTGGCGCGAACTGCGGCCCGAAGTTCGTTTACGATTTCGCGAGAGGCCCGGATCGCCGCGGCGTGTTGATTCACGTTAAAGGAGATCGCGCCCACGCGCGCGTGTCCGCCACCACCATAGCGCTCGCAAATCTTGGCCAGATTGACGACTGGCTCTTGCGGAGCCCAGGGGTTCGAGCCCACCGAGACCTTCACCCGGAAACTGCTCTTGCTCAGCCCCACGCTATAGATGGATTCGGGATGGAGATAGTAAGGAACGAACTTGTTATACCCTTCGAGATCGTGATCGGTGACGTCGAAGAAAATGGTTCCGTCGATACACTCAGTGCGCTGCTTAAGAATTTCAATCGAGAGTTCGTGACGGCGGAGTAGCGGCGGCAGGAGCGGGGCGACGAAAGGCTCTTCCAGAATGGCAGCCAGAGGTTTGGCGGCAAGAAGAGGAATCAGGTGGGGGACGAAGCGGTCGGGCGCGGATTCAATGACCATGGTCAACTTCATCGCGGGGGCCTGCATCTCGACGGCGGTTTTGGCGTCGGGATAGAGAGCGCCGTCGATGATGTCAGTCCAATGAACGAGGTCGGCCACGGGCGCGGGATCGAAACCAAAGCGCTGCTGGGCGATCATCGCAATGAAGCTGGTGCAGGACTTGAAATCCGGATCATAAAATTTACGATTGCTCTCGTCCCGCTCGAAGTGGGCCGCGTCTTCGGGTGTGAGAAACGCGCTCTGATGATGGTCGAACCACCATGTAATTTTGGGGGAACTGGAGTACTTAAAATCGACGATGGCGTTTTCGTCGCCGTTGAATTGGGATTCATCGAAAAGGGCCCCGGCGCGATGCAGGAGTCCGGAGAATACGAAATCGGCATCTTCGCGAATGCGTTCGCGATAAAAACGGGAGAAGAGCGCGGCGGAAGAGGCTCCGTCGAAGCACTTGTCGTGGTAGAAGACTCTGACTTTCAAGTAACGCCCCAGTTTGGCCAAGAATCCCCGCCGTCAAAAAGCCGTGTGCCGTAAATCTTTGCGGCGGGGGAAAGCTAATAGGAATGACAGCTTGGAGGAAGAAAGTCAAGGGCCACGCTTGTCCCAAGTTCAAAAGGACGCTGCCAGTTGTATTGACCCACTACCAATTTATCCGCTTGATTCCGCGAACAAGATCGAAATGGTGGTCACGGCTTATCACGGAGAGGGAATGCTGACGGCAGAGTGCGGCAATCCAAACGTCGTTGGAGGGAATTGGCGTTCCGGCTCTTTTGAGTTCGATCCGGATGGTAGCGTAGGAGATGGCCGTATCTTCATCCACCTCGAGTACACGGTAGTTGCAAACCGCTTCTGTCAGCCATTGTTCGTAGCGCTGCCGTTCGCGTGATTGCTGAATTCCATACCGGTATTCGCCCAACACAACCACCGGAAGAGCGAGCTCGGCCGCATTGCGAAGAATGGGCTCCAACGCCGCATCTCCGTCTGCGACAGCTGACAACCCATTCGTGTCCAGAATCACTCTCGATCCTTACTCTCGATCCTCGGTCTCGATCGGGTCGAACTCGTCTTCGATGATCAAGTTAATTCTGGCAGTTTCCTTGCGCAGGTGGCGGAGTTTGCCGAAGGTCTTCATCCAGGGCTTGGCGTCTCTTTCGCCCTCGACGCGCAGCTTGTCGGCCAGCGCTTCCGAGACGAGCGCCCGAAAAGGAATCCCGCGCTCGGCCGCCGCGGTCTTGGCACGGCGAAAGATGGCATCGGGAATTTCCAACGTGGTCTTCACGAAGCTGATGTTCCCATATTTATGGGAGCAAGTCAACTCCGGACCAAGCCGTGCGCTACCCAAATCCTCTTGAAACCGTTCTTCAGTAGATGCTAGCCCGCCTGTTTCTCTGCCAGATCGCCGATTATTGGGAGCTTAAACATTTGTCCCTGATTGGCCTTCATGAGCAGGATGATCCAGACAATGAGCGCTCCCAGGAAGACCAGCAGGTGCAGGGGGCCGGTAATCAAAATCAAGAACGGAACCACGGTCGCAATCGACAGCACGACCTGGATGGCAAACACGGCGACGGCAAAGAAAATACTCTGGAAGGAATGGAAACGGACAAACCGGCTCTGGTTGTAAGGCGCGGTCACGAGGAAGATGATGGCGGGAATGAAGGTCACATAAGCCAGCATTCCGGCGACGTTGTCCGTGATTCCTGATGCGGCGGCGGCGGGTGCGGCGGCGGCCCGACCGGCGCAGGCCGCGCAGGTGGTTGTGCCGTCGGCGATCTGTGCGCCACAACTGTTGCAAAATGCCATTTGGAGCCCCCTTTTTAGTAAAACCGTGGCGTCGGGTAGGCCACAAACGTGTGGTCCCGAGCGACGATGCGGCAAAGTATCAGAAATGCGGGCAGGAAGCAATCGGTAAGTCGCCCAGTTGATGCCTCGGTTTGGTGAAGAAGCTAGCCTCGCCGCGCTCGACCGGACAGCCGAGGCAGCTGTCCACACATGAGGAGTGCCCGACTTCATGGGTTATAGCGTGCCAGCCATGCAGCTATTTCACGAAAGACATCCTGACGCTGCTCCCACACCGTGGGGAAGTGAGGTGATCCAGGATACGTTACCATGCGCGTGGTCTTGCCCCGTGCCGCCAGCACCTCGAAGAACTCGCGTCCCTGGTAGGTGGGCACGCGTTCGTCGTTGGCGCCGTGCAGGATTAGCAGCGGTGTAGTTACGTTTTCCGAATGCATGGCGGCGGAGAATATCAGAAATGCGTCGGGATCCTTGTCGGGCCAGCGGGCATCGTAGTCAATCTGCGGAAGGTCGCTGGTCCATATGAAAGTGAGCCAGTCAGTAATGCCCGCGCCCTCGATGGCAGCCTTGTACCGATTGGTTTGAGTGACCGTCCAGGAGGTCATGAAGCCGCCCGCGCTCCAGCCGAACATGGTCAGCCGGTTTGGATCAGCCCAGCCCTGGGCTATGGCGTAATCGGTCGCGCTATCGACGTCGCGATACGCGCGATCCCCGAAATGCTGGTAGATCGCGTTCAGGAAGTCTGTGCCATAGCCGGTCGATCCGCGATATTGCGGCTGCAAAACGATATAACCCATCCCGGCGAATATTTGGCTGAAGATGTCGAGCCGAAGTGAGTCGTTCGCTTCAGGCCCGCCGTGAGGCAGCACCATGAAGGGATAGCTTCGGCCAGCTTGATAATCCGCGGGAAAGGTGACGATGCCCTCGAGCGCAATTCCTTCTTTGCTGGCCCAGTGAACAGCGCGAACCTCGCCCAACGCAATTTTCCCCAGCTGATCATCGCCCTCGCTGGTGATGCGCTCAAGCTTATTGGCGTGCGCGATAGCAACATTGGATGCATGCTGCGGATCGGCAACCGTAAAGGCCTGAACTTGCGGTGCAGAGGCGATCTGCGGCGACACGGGCCCGTTGTTGATGATTCCTTCGGACCACTGATAGGCGGGGACGAGAGAGTTGCCCTGGAAGGCATCGACCTCAGATTTGACGCCACGCGCCACAAGCACCCAGGCGTTTCCGCTGGCATCTACTGTGAGCCGCTCCGCGCTGCCTTCGAGCTTAGGCGTGCGGTCGACCGGAGTTCCAGCCTCGGCCGCGACAGTCACAGTCCAAACATGGTCTGGCGTCAGCACCGGAGAGGTTGTGCTGAGGAATGCCAGCTCCTTGTCGCCGTTGATCCACCCAATGCCGTTGGTGGCATTGTCGATGGTGGCTACATGACGCAAGCCCGTGGCGATGCACACGTCAATGAAGGAACGGACGTAATGAAAGCCGATCTTGGGTGTCTGCGACAGAAGCGCGATTGAATTGCCATCGTGCGACCATGCAACCTGGGCGACGTCTCGCAACGCCGGACACCACCATGCGCCGCCCGAGCCATCGGCAGCAATCACGTAGAGACTAGTCTTCTCGGCTTCGATGACGTTGTGCACATCCGACAGCGGATCGGGAAGGCGCGGATCAGCCAGCAGTGCGTAGCGTGAGCCATCTGGAGAAATAGAGGCAGAATGAACTCCCCTCGGCAGGGCCGTGAGGGGCGTCGGAGTTGCCGCGGCAGCGGCAGGGGTGTTCGGCGGCGCTAGCGGCAACGTAGCGAGTTGCGGCATCCTGTTCACTTCGTAGATGCCGTAGAGAGATGCACCGTCGCGCGCAAAACCCGCGGGCTGAAATTTTTCCGGAATACTGAGGCGACGCGACTCGCCGCCAGCGGGCGCAATCAAGTGCCACTCAGTATTGTCAGGGCCTTTGGCGCCACCGAAGCGCACGCGGTAAAGAATGCTTTTGCCATCCGGCGAGACCGCGACGGCCCCCGCGCCGCGGAGGGTAGCAGCATCGTCGACGGTGAAGGGGTGGCGTGCGGTCTGGGCGGCAGCAGATATCGAAATGACGAGAAGAAGCACGGAAGCGGACACTCGATTGCGCATAAGGTTTGCCCTAAACAAGGCTAGTTCTTGGTAATTTGCTGCTCCGCGAAGTCGCCCACCAGGGGAAGTTTGACCATCTCACCCTGCAGAGCTTTCACGACCAGCACGGCCCAAATCGCGAAAAATGCGAGACTCACAACCATCGACACCAGCCAGACAAGCAGGTGGCCAAGCACGGGAATGAAAAAGACCATGAAGCCCACAACTCTTAGCATCGCTCCTACTACGACGGCTACCAGGCACAATCCGAGGCACTGAAAAGAATGAAAACGCACGAAGCGATTCTTGCTGTAGGGTTCGACGACGAGAAAAACGATGGCCGGGATGATGGTGAAATAAGCGAGGGCTCCGGCCAGCGTCTCGGGCAATGCGCCTACGGTGCCGCGGGCGCGCTCGTCCGGACGCACATCCGCACCCACATCGGGACGCATGGCGCGGCCACAGCCGGGGCAATACCCTGCAGAATCGGGCATCTGCGCGGCACAGTCCGGGCAGGGGATAGGCGTGAATTCGTTCATGCAGTCCGCGCAGACGGATTCTTCCTGCGGCAATCTTCACAGACACCATAGATCTGAAAGGTATGGCGCGTCGTGGCGTAATTGTGTCGGCGTCCGATTTCCTGCTCCAACTGGTCTACTTCGTGGGAGAAGAATTCCACTGAGCTGCCGCATTCGGTGCAGACCATGTGATGATGGCTGCGGCGGTTGTACTGATGCTCGAAACGGGCGATGCCATCGTGAAAGGCGACTTCGCTGGCGAGGCCGCACTCGGCCAGCAGTTTGAGAGTGCGGTAGACGGTGGTGTAGCCAATGCCGGAATCTTTTTTCTGGACGAGGCGGTGAAGTTCGTCGGTGGAGAGGTGGTCGCGGGTCTCAAGGAAGGAGCGCAGAATCGTGTCGCGCTGGGCCGTTTGCTTCAGGCCTACGCGCTTCAGGTGCTGGTGGAGGATCTCCTGGGCCTCGTGCACCATCTCGCGCGAGATGGAGGGCTGATCGTCGATTCGCTTCTGCAACATTCGAGGGTCAGGATAGCATTCGCATCTTGAAAATGAAATTCATTTTCAGTGGCGGACGGGGAACGCGGCGGCTGAAGCCGTTATCGGTTTTGTTGGGCTTTACGGCGCGGCTTGAAGCCGCGCCCTTTCAAAACGGGCTGTTAGAATCGAAGTTTCATGAGCACTCTTACTGTTACTGGCGCTCCTGCTGCTCGGCGTTCGACCGGGCTTCGAATCTTGCTGTGGCTGCTGTTGATTCTGTTTCTTGTGGCTGCGGGCCTGGTAGCTTATGGCTATCTTGTAGCACGTCTGGCTTTGCCTCAGCTCGACGGACGGCTCGAGGTAAAAGGGCTTTCGGCGGCAGTGAAGGTTACTCGGGATGCTCACGGCGTTCCGGCGATTGAGGCCGCTACTCTGGAAGATTTGTTTCTTGCGCAGGGATATGTAACAGCGCAGGACCGGCTTTGGCAGATGGATATTATGCGGCGCTACGCCGCAGGGGAACTCTCCGAGATTCTGGGGGCGGGCACGATCGAGATCGACCGCGAGAAGCGCATCCTGGGACTGCGGGCGGTAGCGAGGAAATCGTTACAGATAGCGACCCCGCGCGACCGTTCTTATTTCGACGCCTACGCGCGTGGGGTGAATGCGTTCATCGAGACGCATCGGAACAGGCTTCCCATTGAATTCCATATCTTGAGGTACCAGCCGAAGCTGTGGCAGGCGGAGGATTCCATCGTGATTGCAAACCAGATGGTGGAAGACCTCAACTTCTTTCCCTTCTGGGACATGCTGGCGCGAGAAAAGATTCTTGCGAAGCTGGGGCCGGAGTTGACCGCCGATCTGTATGTGAACCGCTCGTGGCACGATCGTCCGCCGACGGTGATGCGGGAAGACTTAAGTGATCAGCAAAGTCAGGGCGACACGAACGATGACGACGATGACGATGACGACGATGCGCCGGATAACTCAGTGACTCAGCGAAGAGATCCCGGAGCCGATACCTGGGCAAAGCACGCGCCGGAAGCGGTGAACGGATCGAACGACTGGGTGGTTTCAGGAGCGCACACGGTCACCGGAAAGCCGCTGCTGTCGGATGACATGCATCTCGGGCATCAGATGCCGAACCTGTGGTACGAAGCGCACTTGAAGTCAGGCAATCTGGATGTGGCGGGGGTTACGCTGCCCGGAATGCCGTATGTGATCGTCGGCCACAATCAGCGCATCGCCTGGGGATTCACCAACGTTGGGCCTACGGTGGCCGACGCGTTTATCGAGACCTTCAACTCCCAGGGAGAGTACCAGACGCCGCAGGGCTGGCGACAGCCGGAGCACCGGGCCGAGGTGATCCATGTGAAGGGTGAGGCGGATGTGACCGTCGATGTGAAGATCACGCGGCACGGGCCGATCATCACCGAGATTCTGCCAGGAGAGACGCGGCAGGTCGCGTTGCGTTGGACGCTGTATGACGAGCTGCATATGCCACTCTTCGATATCGATGGCGCGCAGAACTGGGAGGAATTCCGCAAGGCGTTTTCGCACTGGGATGCGCCGGGGCAGAATGTCGTTTACGCCGATGTGGATGGCAATATCGGCTATCAGGCGACCGGGCGCGTTCCGATTCGCGCCGCCGGCGATGGCAGTCTGCCGGTCAGCGGCGCTGACGATTCACACGAGTGGACGGGCTACATTCCTTTTGAAAAGCTTCCGAGCATCTACAATCCTCCTTCGGGAGTGATCGCAACTGCGAATGGACGGATTACTCCGGATGGCTATCCGTATTCCACCAGCGTGGAGTGGGAAGCGCCGTGGCGCACTGAGCGCATTTATCACGTACTGGAATCAGGAAGGAAGTTTGCGCCCGCGGACATGCTCGCGCTACAGAACGACCTTCATTCGGAAAATGACTTGTTCGCCGCCGAGCGTTTTGTCTACGCGATTGATCACGCCTCGCAACCCTCCGCGCGCGTGAAACAGGCTGCCGACCTTATGCGCAGCTGGGATGGGCGAATGCTTGCTTCTTCCACCGCAGCCACGATCGCAGTGCGCTCGGGCGAGGAACTGACGCGTCTGCTACTTGAACCCCGCCTCGGGCCTGCGCCGGAAGACCGCAAGCAGCGGGAAAAGACTTTGAACTGGACGACCTATCACTGGGAAATGCAAACGGTGTGGCTGCAGAACATTCTGCTGCATCAGCCCAAACGCTGGCTTCCCCAGAAATATCCGAACTACGATGAACTCCTGACTGCCGCGGTGGAAGCGGCCCTGAGCGCGCCCGATGTTCCAAAGGACCTGGCCGCGTGGCACTGGGGCAGCGTTAATGCGGTGGAAATTGATCACAAGGTGCTGGGGAAGATTCCGTTGATTGGGCAGTGGACTGGGCCGGGAGTGCAGGAGCAGTCAGGCAGCAAATACACCGTAAAAGCCGTGACGCGGTCGCACGGGCCTTCGGAGCGCTTCACCGCGAATCTTGCCGACCTTGACCAATCCACGTTAAACACTGTCACCGGCCAGGGAGGAAATTTTCTAAGCCCATACTATATGGATCAATGGAAGGCTTGGTATGAGGGCTCCACTTTTGCGCTGGCTTTTTCTTCGCGGGCTGTGGAGGCTAGCAGAGCGCATCGGTTGCTGCTGGAGCCGGGCCGATAGCATGGCGCTACGTCGCGGGCCGGTGCGACTTAGAAAAAGTCGATGGCCTTTATGTCTACTATGTAGCCGGTAATTAGGATTGTGCCGGTCTCGATGTAGTTGTTGGGAGGTATCAGGCTGTCGATCTGCGTGTCATAGACGCGCAGGTTGCCGCCTTCGGCAACGTATTCTATATTGCGCGTGGTAAAGCTCTGCAGGCCTGTAACGTCACCGTTGTCCGGCGGAATGACGACCGCGCCGTTTGTGGTGTTGTAGATCGAGAGGCAGCCGCGCACCTCTCCTGAGGGGCTGTTGACATTTCCGATGTTGGTGCAAGCGTAGGAGCCGATGAAGAGCTGGCCGTTAACGCTCAGATCGATGCGGTCGTGGTAGCCGTCGGTGATGGCGATTTCGGTCGCAGGATTGTTGTAATACGGATCCTCCAGCGTCGTCAGATTGACGAGGTCGAGCGTGCCGCAATACTGCGCGGCAGTCTGGGCCGCGCTGGCGATCGAGGCGCAGAGGGGACCGGTCGGTGTTCCTTTCCCCGCCACGTAGAGGGTTGAGCCGGAAAGGAAACCAACGGTCGCCCCGTTAACCGGGATGGTCGCTCCGACGATCGTCGGCGGCGTGGTGCTCATGTTTAGAACCTGGACGCTGGCCTGCGTGCCGCCGCACTGCGCTCCGCAATTCAAGATGTAGGCGGTGCTGCCATCCGCGCTAAAAACCCCGTATACCGGGCTGTCGAAACCGGGCACTGTGACCGTGACCGGGCTGCCGCTGCCGGGATTTACCAGAATAGGCGAAATGACGGTCACGTCAGTCGAATTGTTGAACACAAGAATCTGGCTTCCATCCGGACTCGATACCACGGTTTGAGCGTTAGGAACACTGATCGTCGCCGAAATTCCCCCCTGCACTCCAAGATTCATACCTATAACCGCCCCTGGGGGAGGTCCCGTTACGAAAGGAGCTGAGGGTACTGCCGCGTAGCCAAAGCCGTTGTTGAGGACGACCATACTGGTGGTTGGTCCAGGCATTTGTATGGAGCCAGTCTGAGTCTCCTCGGCGGTGTTGACGATTCCCATGGTCCAATTATTTATCACCGAATTGAAGGCCACCAACGTCGTTCGATTGGGTGATATAGCCATGATCCCCGGCGAGTTGCCGGCGCCGATTTCAGGCCCCCTGACCCGCGCGTCGATCCAACCATCTACGAGCACCAGGCCGGGGAAAGCGGTTGGGCTCGATATGCTCTGCGAAGCGAGGACCCGGGTCGTCAATTTGCTGGGCGGCTCCGCGATGGTCGGCCCACTTCCTCCACAGGAAACGACACCGAAACCGGCGAGCAGGAGCAGGGCAGGTAAAAGTCCGACTCTCTTCCAGGCAAATCTGCCGTCAAAGCTGCGATCAAACTCCCAATCAAACTTCAAACGGATGGCTCCTAACAACATGAAAGATGGAGATTTAGGTGCGAAATAGCGGATTATAGCAGACCGTGAGCTTCGCATCATTCGTAGTTCGTCATTCGGTACGCTCAAACGCTAACGCTCAAGAGTTTGCCGATGCCACCGAAAGGTCGAGCTGCGCTCGACCGGATAGACGATGCGGATGCCTCGCCGAAACTAAAGCCCGGATGCACGGCCCCCACTGATCCTGTATTCTGAGCAAGTATGGCGGCTGACCTTCTTACCCGAATCAAACAATCCCCGGTTCTGTGCGACGGAGCCATGGGAACGCTGCTTTACTCCAAGGGCGTTTTCATCAACCGCTGCTATGACGAGCTGAATCTTTCCCAGCCCGACCTGATTCGTGCTGTTCACCACGACTACCTGCAGGCTGGGGCCGAAATTATCGAAACCAATACTTTCGGGGCCAATGCCTTTCGCCTGGCACGGCACAGTATCGCCGACAAGGTTCACGAGATAAACCGCGCGGGCGCGAAGCTGGCCCGGGAAGCTGCCAAGAGCTTCGATGTTTGGGTTGCGGGATCGGTTGGCCCGCTCGGAACCAGAATCGAGCCTTTGGGAAAAACCTCGTTCGAGGAAGCCCGGCAGGCGTTCCGCGAACAAATCGAAGCTTTGGCGGAGGGCGGCGTCGATCTTCTGATTCTGGAAACCTTTGGATACCTTGAGGAACTCCGTCAAGCCATGCTGGCGGCGAAAGATGTGAGGGCGAGGCTGCCTTTGGTGGTTCAGGTCACGATCGATGAAGATGGTAACTGCCTGGACGGTTCCACTCCTGAGGCATTTACGCCACGGCTTGAAGAGTGGGGCGCCGACGTGATTGGTTGCAACTGCAGCGTCGGTCCGGTGGCTATGCTGGACGCCATAGAGCGGGTGCGGGCCGTGACTTCCCTGCCGCTTGCCGCGCAGCCAAATGCAGGCATTCCGCGATCGGTGGAAGGCAGAAATATCTACTTGTGCTCGCCAGAGTACATGGCGAGTTATGCGCGGAAGTTCGTTGCTGCCGGCGTGCGGGTCGTCGGGGGATGCTGCGGAACTACTCCTGACCACATTCGCGTGATGAAAGCCGCTCTGCGAGTTGGAGAAGCTCGGGGGAAGGCGGCCTCAGTGCAAGTTGCTGGAGGCGCGGCTGCGCCGATGGCTACGCCTGCTCAACCTTTGGAAGAACGATCCCTGCTGGGGGCCAAGCTTGCCCGAGGAGAATTCGTCACCATGGTGGAGGTGGTCCCTCCCAAGGGAACCGACATCCGCAAGGAGCTGGAAGGCTCGCAGTTCCTGAAATCGATGGGGGTCGACGCGATCAACATTCCTGACAGCCCGCGGGCTTCGGCGAAGATGAGCAATCAGGCACTCTCGTACCTGGTTCAACGCGAAGCGGGGATCGAGGCGATTCTGCACTATACGTGCCGTGATCGCAACGTGCTGGGCATCCAGAGCGACCTCCTGGGGGCAGCCGCGGTGGGAATCAAGAACCTGATCTGCATTACCGGCGATCCTCCGAAGATGGGCAACTATCCGGACGCGACTGCAGTGTTCGACGTTGACGCCATCGGCCTGGTTAACATCGTCCACAACTTGAACTTGGGGCTGGATCTTGGTGGAAACCCGATCGGTGCAGGCACGGGCTTTGTGATCGGCGTGGGAGCGAATCCAGGGCTAACGGACCTGGATGAGGAGGTCCGGAGGTTTGAGTTCAAGGTGCAGGCCGGGGCCGAGTACGCGGTGACGCAACCGGTGTTCGACATTCGCCTGCTGGAAAATTTTCTAAAGAGGATCGAGCAATTCCGCATCCCGGTAGTGGCCGGCATCTGGCCGCTGGTCAGTGTGCGCAACGCCGAGTTCATGAAGAACGAGCTGCGGGTCTCGGTGCCGGATTCGATTCTGGAACGCATGCAGCGCGCGTCAACACCGCAAGCGGCCAGGGAAGAAGGCGTGGCCATTGCCCGGGAGATGCTGATCGCGGTTCGGCACACAGTGCAAGGGGCACAAATCAGTGCCCCGCAGGGACGTTACAGCTCGGCCGTGGATGTGCTGGAGGCGCTCGGAACGAAGAATCCCACCACCGCTTAAGAACTTCCCTTTTTCGGAGAGAACGGAAGTTATTCACAGCTTGTTTACAATAAAAGACTGGACACTCTTCGCAAAAAGTTGCATACAATTAGTTAAGGAGTTAAATCCCGTTGGCCAAATTTGAAGAGTGTCTTCAGCGCCTGGAAAAAATCGTTCAGGAACTGGAAAAGGGAGAGGTTCCGTTGGAAACGTCTCTGACCCTTTTCGAAGAGGGCATGCATCTCTCCTCTACTTGCCGGAAAGAACTGGAACAGGCCGAAGGCAAGGTAGAGATCTTGCTGAAAAAGAACGGAAAGCTCCAGGCCGAACCGTTTGAGCCCCTGGCGGAAAAAGCGCCTGCCCACAGGTAGACCCTAGGCAGGCGATATCCGCCGCGAGGCTCGTGGGGTTTAATGTCTGTGGAGTAGCGGTTTCAACCCCTTCCCCGCAGCCCCTAATCCGCAGTATCTGACGTTCGTAAGTCAGGAGGATCTATGGGCTCTAGTGTGGTAGTTCTTGAAAGCGATTCCAGGCTCGCTCAGTCTCTGGCCGGTGGGCTTTCTTCCCACTTCAATTCCGTGCTCCTGACGCACTCCGAGGAAGAGTTGCGCGAGCAAGTCGCCGGGAGCCAGCCAGAGGTCGTGATTCTCGATATGGAATACTCACGCCTGACGGATGTGCGGAACTTGCACCACGATTTTCCTACATTGCCGATTGTGTGCACGTATCGGATTCCGGACGATGAATTGTGGATCGCCGCTATGGAGGCTGGTGCCAGCGACGTTTGCCCCGCCGATGACGTCCAAAATGTCTTGAGTTCCGCCTTGCGGAGTGTGGCGGTCGCAAAGAGCGCCGTCGCGTGAGGTGATCGGAAGGAACGGTGGCAACCAGGAGGGGACGCTGCGTCCCTACGACTGGGCCGGCAACTCCCAGCCTTCGTCCTTCATTTTATTGTTGGTCCAGTGTTGCAGTTGTTCGAAGAGTGCGGGGTCGATTACGGCGAAACGCAGGCCCACGCGGCCTTCGCCGCCAAACCACACAATTCGCGCCTTGGCTTGAAACATTGTCCCACCGTCAGGGAGCGGAAAACTCACGTCAAGCAGGCCGGTGAACTTCATCGGTTCTTTCAAGCCATCCACTCCCAACCCGCCAGTACTCAGATTCACTCCCTGGACACTGACTTCTTCGCCTTGCTGGTTCTTCAGCGTGACGGCGAACTGGACGCGTGCACGAAAGAACTTCTGCTGTTCGAGGCTGATGAACCCCAAGGCGTTCGCAGCGTCCCCGGGACTGACGTTAATGTTGTATTCCTTTAGCTTTCGGCTAAGGGTGCGGCGGGAGATGCCGAGTTGTTCCGCAGCCTGGCTGCGATGGCCTCCACTGCGTTCCAGAGCGCGGATGATCATCTGCTCTTCCATGCTGTCGAGATTGCCGACCGGCATGGAGGCCGACTGCCGTTGAGCGACGGGGTTGCCCGACATCGCGGCCATTATCTGCGATTTTTGGATCTCGCGATTCTTCGATTCCACGGCAACTCTGGCCATGAGATTGCGCAACTCGCGAACATTGCCAGGCCAGGAGTGCGAGAGTAACGCAGAAACCGCATCGGGCGCGAAAGAACTGCCTGGAGTCTTTAGGCTGAGAAAGTGCTCCGCGAGGGCGACGATATCTTCAGGGCGCTCTCGCAGCGGGGGCACGCGAAGTTGAAACTGGCCGAGGCGATGAAAGAGATCCTGGCGGAAGCGTCCCGCGGCCACCGCGGCGTCGAGATCCTGATTGGTGGCGGCCACGATCCGGACATCGACCTGGATTTTTCGATGGCCGCCCAGGCGGTAAAAAGGATATCCATCGAGCACGCGCAAGAGTTTCACTTGCGTTTGCAGTTGCAATTCGCCGATTTCATCCAGAAACAGTGTACCTTTGTCGGCTAGTTCGAACAGGCCTGCCTTGGACGAATCAGCGCCGGTGAAGGCGCCCTTCTCGTAACCGAATAACTCGCTCTCCACTAAGTTCTCGGGAAGCGCTGCGCAGTTGATGTCGACCCAGGCACGGCTCCGGCGATGCGAAGATTGATGAATCGTGCGGGCGATGAGTTCCTTGCCGGTTCCAGTTTCACCCGTGACCAACACGCTTTCCGTGTGTTTGGCAACGCGGTCCACCATGCGCATGAACCGGTGCATCAATGGACTGGCGAGTATGAGGTTGACGCCTTCAAGCTGTCGCGAGACGGTGTGCGCCGCGTCGTCTTCTGTCTCATCCGCTCCTCTCGTCTTGTTCAGGGCAGTCGGCAGGTTTGATTCCTCCTCCGTCACAGAAATCATGGCGACCATCCCTGCCGGCGCGGAACCACCATCCCGAAGCAGCGTGATCGACAACTCTGCCGGAAAACTTTTCCCAGCTTTGCTCTTGCACTGAAGCGAAGACCAGTACTGATCGTCCTGCAGCACCGCGGCTACCATGGTCTCCTGCAGTTGACGCGGCCCTGCGCTATCGTCATTTGCAGCGACCGCCGCCAGCTTTCGTCCGAGAACCTCCGCTGCAGTACCGCCGAAGATCTTCAGAGCGGATGCGTTGCAGCCCGTGACAATGCCTTCAAGATCGGCAGAGAAGAATGCGACTTTCGTGATCGGGCTGGCATGGATGTCGAAAGGATGCGACTTTTCCGAAACGACGCCGCCGTGAATAGCGCCCGCCGGCCCTTGAGACTTCGAATTGAGATTTACCGTTGGCATTCCGCAGGTTTGGAGTTGATCTTGACACAGAGAGCACGCGTCGCAGGAAGTATGCAGCTTCGGATCGTGACGAAGGTAATTGGTTACCGTTGGAGTAAAGATGGGGGCACACCATTAACAAATCCATCAAGTCAATCGCCAAACCGCGAGCCATTTCTTGCCGCAGCGGTTACCTCAGTAAGCTACTTTGAACCCTGTAACACCAATAGGATTTCATTGAATAGGCATGCCGGACGTGTGCGCGGAAATAGTCTTCCCGCGCAACGGGCAAGGTCTGCCACCTCCCCCCTGCAAGAAAACTGACGCCGCAATGTCGACTGGGACAAAGCTATTTGTCGGGATCACCGCTTCGTTGGGGATGGTAGTGCTGTGCTCCGCTCTGTGGCACTGGCAGTCGGCAGACCTGCCGCGATTTATCTGTTATCTGGTTGTGGCCGTCTTGGCCTCGAGCCTCAAGGTACAACTGCCGGGCATCGACGGCACGATGTCAGTGAACTTCCTTTTCATCCTTCTTGGCGTCATGGAACTGAGCCTGCCCGAGACGCTCGTCATTGGCTGCACCGCCACTCTGGTGCAGAGCGTCTGGAATGCGCGAAACCGGCTCGATCCGGTGAAGGTTCTCTTCAATGTTTTTGGAATGATGGCGAACGCCAGCGCGTTCTGTTACGTCACCTACCACTGGCTCAACGGGAGAATGGGCAGCAATAAGCCCATCTTGCTGATGGTGGCGGCCTTGGTTTTCTTTCTGGCAAATACGCTGCCCATTTCCGTCGTCATTGCTCTTACAGAAAACAAGTCGAGCCGTAAAGTTTGGAAGGAGTGCTACTTCTGGTCGTTCCCCTACTATCTCGTCGGCGCAGCCGTCGTCGGCCTGGTAGGAATCATCAACCAGCGCGCCGGCTGGCAGACATCGCTGCTCGTTATTCCGGTGATCTACTGGGTCTACCGTTCCTATCGCCTCTATCTGGGAAGGCTGGAGGCCGAGAAAGAGCGGGTAGAAATTGAGAAGCGGCATGTCGAGGAGATTGCGTCGCTCAACATGCGAACCATCGAGGCTCTCGCCCTGGCCATCGAGGCCAAGGACCATACCACGCATACACACCTGCAACGCGTGCGAACCTACGCGGTGGAAATCGCGAAAGAAATAGGCCTGTCTGCCGACGAGATCGAAGCCTTGCGAGCGGCGGCGCTGCTGCACGACATTGGCAAGCTCGCCGTGCCCGAGCACATCATCAATAAACCGGGCAGGCTGACTCCGGAAGAGTTCGAGAAGATGAAAGTGCATCCGCTGGTGGGTGCGGAAATCCTGGATCGCGTGGCCTTCCCATATCCCGTGGCTCCCATCGTGCGCTCGCATCATGAAAGGTGGGACGGGTCGGGCTATCCTGCAGGCCTCGCTGGCGAAGAGATTCCCATCGGAGCAAGAATTTTGTCGGTCGTGGATTGTCTGGATGCTCTGGCCTCAGACCGGCAATACCGTCCAGCCATGCCGCTGGATCGCGCCATGAGTACTGTGAAAGATAGATCTGGAACATGGTTTGACCCGAAGATCGTAGAGGTTTTGGAGCGCCGCTTTGTCGACCTGGAACGAATCGTCGCGCAAACCCACGAAGAAGGCTCCGTTCCCCGTGGATTCTCGCAAGGCCTGCGGGTGGAGCGCGGGCTCGCTCCTGCCACCGGATTCGAGACCTCGGCCGACAGCTCGCACAACGATTCCGACTTCCTGACGTCGATCGCATCCGCCCGGCAGGAGGCGCAGGCCATGTTCGAGTTGAGCCAGGACTTGGGCAACTCGTTGAGCCTGAGCGAGACGCTGTCGGTGCTGTCGATGCGGTTGCGTAAGCTGGTTCCCTACGACTCCATTGCTGTCTTCGTGAACCGCAACGGCTGGCTGCTGCCGGAATTGGTGAGCGGCGAAAACTTTCGAGCGCTATCTTCGCTGAAAATTCGCATGGGCGAGGGCTTGTGCGGATGGGTAGCGGAAAACTGCAAACCCATCATCAACGGCAATCCTCAAGTCGAAGCTGGCTACCGCCCCGACCCGGAGAAACACGCGGTTCTGTCTGCCGCGCTAGCCGTTCCCTTGCAAGGATTGAACGGCGTAGTCGGTGTGCTCGCTATGTATCACTCGACCGCGGACGCGTTTACTCCCGATCATCTGCGGATTCTGCTGGCCGTGGCTTCGAAAGTGGCGCTCTCGGTGGAGAACGCTCTGAAGTACCAGCAGGCAGAAAGTTCGGCGACCACGGACTTTCTCACGGGCTTGCCCAATGCACGCTCGCTGTTCGTGCACCTGGCGCAGGAAGTAGCACGCTGCCGGCGCATGAAAACTTCGCTGGCGGTAATGGTTTGCGATATTGACGGGCTCAAAAAGATCAACGATTCGTTCGGGCATCTGGAGGGAGACAAGCTGCTCCGCGAATTCGGCTCGCGGCTGCGGGATGCGTGCCGTGGTTACGACTATGTGGCGCGCATGGGCGGCGATGAGTTTGTAGTAACAGCGCTCGGGCTCACCGCCGAGGCTGCCGCGGAAAAGACAATACGTTTGAACCAGGCAGCCATGGAAGCCGGACGCCACACTTGCGGACAGGACATGATTACGCTGAGTGTAGGGACGGCCTTCTGTCCGGAAGACGGATATGACGTCGAAGCCTTACTCGCCGAAGCTGATCGCCGCATGTACGCCGTCAAGCAGACTCACCACGCACAAGCTGCCGGCCTTAACCCCCTGGCACAAGGCGCTTCGGGAGAATAGATGCCAAGCCTCCCCTTGAAGATTACCGGGCACGCTCTGGCCCTGTTGGCGACAGTTCTTCTCGGAGGATTTCTTTCCGCGACCTTGATGCGGCTCGCCCCCGGCTTCGATACGGATGAGCGAGAACTGGATCCGCATTTGAACGCGCAGAGCGTGCAGGCGCTGCGCGATGCCCGGCGTCAAGACCACAACGTCTTCCACTTTTATTTCTCTTACATGAAGCGAGCGGCGAACGGCGATCTGGGAACTTCGCTTGCACTGGGGCAACCCGTGCGCACGTTGCTGCGTAATCGCGCTCCGCTCACGCTGCGCTTGCTGACGATCGGCCTTGTCCTGGCCTGGGCGCTGACCTTGACCCTGGCCTTGAGCGCGGCCTGGCTGCGGCTTTCTATCTATGACACGCTCACTACTGTCCTGAGCGGGACGTTGCTTTGCATTCCCGCCGCTGTCCTGGCATTGCTCTCGGTGTTGTGGAATGCACCCGGCTCACTGGCGATTGCGCTCATCGTGTTCCCGCGCACTTACCGCTATGCGCGAAACTTGCTGGTGAAGGCCTATTCGCGGCCTCACATTATCACCGCGAGAGCGAAAGGGCTGGGCGAGGCACGAATTCTCTTCTGGCACGTAGTCCCCGTGGTGACCCCCCAGTTGCTAGCCGTCGCGGGAGTATCGGTAAGCATGGCGGTCGGAGCAGCGATTCCAGTCGAAGCTTTGTGCGGCCTCGCCGGCATTGGACAACTGGCTTGGCAAGCCGCTCTGGCGCGCGATCTGCCGCTGCTGGTGAACATCACGGTTCTGGTGACGCTGGTAACCTTGCTGGCCAATTCCAGTGCAGATGTAATCGGTCATGTGGTGCGGAGCCAGGAAGGATGAATCTTTGGCAAAAACTGGCATGCGCGGTTTTGGTGCTGGTGCTGGGCGCATCGGTGGCTGCGAACTGGCTTGCTCCCGCGGGATACGCGAAGCAGTTTCGCGAGGCAACGGATGCGCCCCCGTCGCACACGCACTGGCTCGGCACGGACGAGCTTGGCCGCGACCGGTTTGCCCGCGTGCTTTACGGAACTCGTATTTCGCTGTTGCTGGCTCCAGCCGCAGCACTCCTGTCAACGTTGATGGCGGCATTGATTGGAGGACTCGCGGGATACTTAGGCGGCATCTGGGCGCGAATGGCGATGGCGGTGACCGATTTATTTTTGTCACTGCCCTGGTTGTTCCTGTTGATCACGGCGCGGGCGTTGATGCCGCTGAATGTGTCTCCCTTGGTCTCGGTGCTGATGACTTTCATGCTGCTGGGTCTTCTGGGCTGGACGACCGCGGCAAGAGTTTTGTGTACGACTGCGGGATATTTGCGCGGATCGGACTTTGTGCGGCAGGCGCGCGCGGCGGGCCTTCCCGGACAAAGACTGTTCTGGGTGCATGTGGTGCCGAACTTGAAGCCCGTGCTCTATGCGCAATTCTGGATTTCGATTCCGGTCTTCATCTTGAGTGAGGCTAACCTGGGCATTCTCGGGCTGGGCGTCGCTGAGCCCATGCCCTCGTGGGGAAGTTTGTTGAAAGAGTTAGAAGGGTTGGTTTCCGGTGGTGAAGAACCATGGAAGTTCGTGCCGTTGATTTTGCTGGTGGTGGTAGTGACGTCGTTTCAGCTTTTGCTTTCCAAGCAGGAGGAGGTGGCCGCATGAGGCGCCACAAGAACACTTTCGAACAGATAAAGATAAAGATGACGAGTCCCTGCGGGAAGTCAATCGCAACGGCGATGCTCTGCCTGGCATTTCTGCTTGGGCACGCGATAGCTCAAGGCGGCGAGCTGAGGTTCTGCCTGCGCACCGAGCCCAAGACCTTTGATCCGCTCAAAGTGGAAGACGATGCCTCCGCCGCGATCCGCTATTTGACGGGAGGCGTGCTGGTCCGGGTGAATCGCAGCACGCAAGCTCTCGAACCCGAACTGGCGGTTTCATGGAAAGTATCAAAAGATGGGCGCCAGATCTCCTTCCGCCTGCGCAGCGGCATTTTGTTCTCCGATGGCACTCCCTTTTCCGCGGGCGATGTGGCTTACACCGTCCAGCAACTGATGGACCCGGCGCTGCATTCCCCCACGGGAGACGCATTTCGTTCAGGCACGGGAAACGTCGAAACCAAGGTGATCTCGCCGACGCAGATTGCGATCACGTTCCCGGCGCAAGTAGCCGGACTCGATCGCCTCTTCGATCAGGTCGCGATTCTTTCCGAACGCTCGCCGAAAAAAGAAATGGCAGTCCTGGGACCGTTCATGGTAGCCGACTACAAAGCCGGTTCATCCGTTCTCTTGAAGCGCAATCCCAACTACTGGAAAACCGACGACCAGGGCCGCAAACTTCCATATCTGGATTCGATAAAGCTTGATATCCAGCCCAACCGAGATGTGGAACTGCTCCGCTTCAAGCGCGGAGAGCTGGACCTGATCAATTCTCTCGACAGCGAATATTTCGACAAGCTGGCCGCGACTTCGCCCCAACTGGTACACGATGCAGGAGCATCGCTTGATAGCGAGCAACTCTGGTTTAACCAGGTCGCGAAGTCGCCGATTCCATCTTACAAAAAGAACTGGTTCCGGTCGGCCAGCTTCCGGCGTGCGATTTCGGAAGCGATCAACCGCGACGACCTAAGCCGCGTGGTCTTTCACGGGCACGCGCAACCGGCGGTGGGACCGTTCTCACCGGCGAATAAGTTCTGGTTCAACAGCAAGCTCAAGCCCCAGACCTACAGCTCCGATGCGGCGTTGAAGGCGCTCGAGGACGAGGGCTTCCGCATGGAAAACGGAACGCTCAAAGGCAAAGACGGCAACGAGGTCGTGTTTTCCATCATCACGAACGCCGGCAACAAATACCGCGAGCGCATGGCAGTGCTGATCCAGGACGACCTGCAAAAGATCGGCATCCACGTCAACGTGGTCACGCTTGACTTCCCTTCCCTGATCGAGCGCATGACCCAGACTTTCGATTACGAGGCCATCATCCTCGGCCTGACCAATGTGGATTTGGATCCGAACGGCGAAATGAACGTGTGGCTGAGTTCTTCCGAGAATCACCAGTGGAACCCGCAGCAGAAAACTCCGGAAACCGCATGGGAAGCGGAGATTGACCGTCTGATGCGGGCGCAGGCGTCTTCCAGCGATGCTAAAAAGCGGAAAGAAGCCTTCGATCGCGTGCAGGAGATCGTCGTCGAGCAGGAACCATTCATTTTTCTGATCAACAAAAATGCGCTTTCCGCAGTTTCGACCTCGGTACACGGCGCCGCCCCGGTGATTCTATCTCCGCAGACATTCTGGAATGCCGAGCGGCTTACCGTGGCTGGGAATTAAAGCTCAAGGCAAAATGCTGTCCACGTCACAAAATCAGACCCTGCTGTCGGCGCGCTTCTCCGTGCAGTACGCCGATAAGCCGCCGGTCTTGCGTGATGTCCAGTTCGAAATCCAGCGCGGCGAGGTGCTGGGTCTGGTCGGACAAAGCGGCTCCGGCAAAAGCACGCTTGCCATGGCGATTCTCGGGCTTCTCGACAAGAAGCGGTCGGTGGCCGAAGGCGCCATCCGTTTTGAGGATGCTGATCTCTTGCAACTTTCGGAGCGTGAGTTGCGGACTCTACGCGGACGTTCGATCGCGCTGGTCTTGCAAAGTCCACTGTCGTCTCTGAATCCTGCGCTCAAGATTCGCACCCAACTCAAAGAGGCGTGGCGAGCCCATGCCTCGGGCACGAGCGCCGATTGCGCGAACGCGATCAGAAGTTCGTTGCAGAGCGTCTCCCTGCCGTCCGACGATGAATTCCTGCGCAAATATCCTTCGCAGATGAGCGTAGGTCAAGCCCAGCGCGTGCTGATTGCCATGGCGGTCATGCATCGTCCCGCGCTGCTCATCGCCGACGAAGCAACGAGCGCTCTCGATGTGATCACCCAATCCGAAATTCTGTCGCTGTTTCGTGAACTCAGCCGCTCCACCGGCATGGCCATTCTCTACATTTCTCACGATCTCGCTTCAGTGGCGGGAATTTGCGACCGCATCGCCATTCTTCATCACGGCGAGATAGTAGAGTGCGGCACGACCGAACAGACCTTCGACAACCCCCAGCACGAATACACGCAGAAGTTAATGGCGGCGATCCCCCGACTCTTGCAACCGAGAGCGCAGTCGAAAACTGCCGCAGCGCGATAATCTTTCAATCATCGAGGCTCCAACTGCAACTCTCCACGCACGGGTGCGAACGCCCGTCGGTCCTCGTTTCCTCAATCGCCGCTGGTAATCATGGCCTCCGAAACCAAAGTCATCACAACCGGCGCGGTCTGCGGGACAAACTGTCCCACGCCCCGCGCTAGAGGACAGAGTGGCCCAAGAACGACGCAAACCTTCACCGCAATTCCCATTGTTTACAATACTTACGGCCATACGATTGGCATCGGCCGTGCACAAGCTAAGCCGAGTCTTAAGCACGCTCTTTGTGCCAAAGAAGGGTGAGATCATGTCGCAGACACGAAAATCGCAGACACGAAAACCGCAAAGTCCGAATCGAGGCCAGCGTCACAGCGCGGCTTGGGGAAAGCGCCTCAGCATGCTGTTGCTGCTCGTGCTGGCAGAGGCCGCCTTCGCCCAAGTTTGGGAAGGCAACGGCAAACCGGTTGGCAAGTTCGCCCCGGACCTCGCCGGTGCGGTTGCACGGGCCCATCAAGGCACAGCAGGCAACGAGACTGCGCATCTTATCGTGCGCTACAAGCAGACTCCTCAGTCTGAGCAGGAAGGCAGAGTGCAACGTCTCGGCGCGCACCTGAACCGCAGGCTCAGTCTGGTCAAGGGCATTGCTCTCACGATTCCAGTAAGCGCGCTGCCTGCTCTGGAGGCGGACTCCGACGTCCTGTCCGTGAGCGTCGACCATCCGGTCAAGGGACTCGATGACATCACGGATGTGGCTACGGGCGTGCCCACCGCCTGGAGCGACGGTTACACCGGGACCGGAATCGGCGTGGCCGTGATCGATAGCGGCATTAACGACAGTCATCCCGATCTCTGGAATGCGAACCAGTCTCATTCGCGCGTGGTCTATCGCCAGGACTTCACCGGAACTTCGAATACCAACTGGAGCGGAGGCAAGTACGACCTCTACGGTCACGGCACCCACGTTGCCGGAATCGTTGGCGGCAACGGCTACCTCTCGGGTGGGAACTATATCGGCGTGGCACCCAACGTGAATCTTGTCGACCTTCGCGCCCTCGATCTTAACGGCGCCGGCACCGACAGCGGAGTGATCGCGGCCATCCAGGAAGCCATCACGCTGCAAAATAAGTACAACATCCAGGTGATCAACCTATCGCTCGGGCGCGGCGTCTTCGAGAGCTACACCCAGGATCCTCTATGCCAGGCGGTCGAATCCGCGTGGAACGCAGGAATCGTGGTAGTGGTAGCCGCGGGCAACTATGGACGCCTCAGCGTAAATGGCAGCAACGGATATGGAACCATCACGGCGCCGGGCAACGATCCTTACGTGATCACCGTGGGCGCATTGAACAGCAACGGATCATCTTCGCAGTCCGCCGAAAGCATGACGACCTACACCTCTAAGGGCCCCACCACTTACGATCACGTGGTGAAACCTGACATTATGGCTCCCGGCAACAACATCGTCTCGTTGTCCGCTCCCGGCGCAACCCTGGAAGCCCTCTATCCATCCGCGCTGGTCAGCGGCAGCAACGGGAAGTCCAGCTATTTCACGCTCAGCGGCACGAGCATGGCGACGCCAGTGGTCAGCGGAGCAGCGGCATTGCTTCTGCAGCAGAACGGCAATCTGACTCCAGATCAGGTAAAGGCGCGCCTGATGCGGAATACTTACAATTCGTTTCCCAACTCCACCTCCCTCTGGGTTCCCGCGCCTATCTCCCAGAGCTTCACCGAGTATTACGATCTGTTCTCGGTCGGTTCGGGGCTGATGAACTTGCAGAGCGCGCTGTCCGACAACAGTCTCGCTCCGTCCAACGTAGGCGCTGCGCTGTCTCCGTCGGTGGTCTTCTCGAAAGGCACAGTTAGCCTGGTCAACGGAAACGGTAGTATCGCCTCCAGTTCGGTAGTTTGGGGCACTTCGGTGGTGTGGGGCACGTCCGTCGTGTGGGGAGCAAATGTAAGCGGTAGCTCAGTGGTTTGGGGCGCGTCGGTGCTGCCCTGGAATAATACCGCGCTGACCGCCTTCAGTGTGGTGTGGGGTTCGAGCACGGGCACCGGAACTCAGGCCGCAAGTGTGGTTTGGGGCACGTCCGCGGCCGGCGAGAATGGCGAGGTCTTCGCGATTGGAGGCGATCCTCAGTAGTAGCCGTGTGAATTAAATCAAAGAAAGGAGGAGATCATGAAACCCAACACACGGCTAACACAAACCTTTATCGGACTGATGGTCCTGGCGGCGATCGCAAGCACTCTGTATGCCGGCGTGGCCAGCCACACGCTCCACGCCCCTTACGCTCTGGCTCTACTGGCACTAGCAGCAGTGACGTCGCGCATGAAGATCAAACTGCCGGGCATTAACGGCAACATGTCGGTCAACTTGCCCTTCCTGCTGATGGCGGTCGTAAACTTGAGCGCGCTTGAAGCTGTTACGATCGCTTGTATATCCACGGTAGTGCAGTGCTGGCCGAAATCGGGCAGCAGGTTCAAGCCGGAGCAGATGCTGTTCAACGTCAGCATGATGGCATTCGCCACCAGCATGTCGAGCTTGATCTGGAATGCAGGGGGCCTGGGGAAGGCCGGGTGGGCGGCGGAACCGCCAATGCTCGCTTCGGCAACCGCTGCTTTCCTCCTCGGGCAGACCGTTCCTGTGGCCGGCATCATCAAGCTGGCCGAGGGCGCGGCTCTGCGCCGCGTCTGGCTCAGCATCGTGCAACTTTCTTTCCCCTATTACGTCGTAAGCGCGGGGCTCACCTCGATGGTGAATGTGGTAAGCCATCATCTGGGCTGGCAGGTAGCGCTCGTGGCCTTCCCGGTGATGTATGGAATCCACCACTCTTACCGGTTGTACTTCGGTCGCGTGGCAGAAGCACTGCGTACCCCGCCGCCGCCCATGGCACGAGCAGCCAGAGCGGGAGCCTAGATAGAAACAGTCGCGTAAGGCGACGGCAAGGCGCGGCCTTGATCTCTCAAAACTGATTTGTAACTGGAAGCTCTTGCTGTCTCATAAATCGCTTTGAAAGGGCGCGGCTTCAGCCGCGCCATCCAAGACCAGCAAAGACGCGGGCTTCAGCCCCTGAGGAGCGAGCAGCCTGCTTTCTTGGGTTCTTTACGAGATAGCCTCCAAGTGATTCCTAACCTGAGGTGTGGCGTTCTGGAATAGTCAACCGGAACGCCACTTTTTTCCCCGCTGAAAAAAACCGCTGCCGGCAAGTTTCAAAGCAGAGACAAGAATTGTGCAAACTGATGACATCTCACTGACAATGTCCGCAAGCGCCCCTCCTAGTATTGCGATGATCTGCCGGGCTGACAGTTAAGTCCGCGCAAAATCTCCGGCCATGCTCCATCCCAAATTCGCTACACACGCTAAAGGAGAAAATCGCATGCAACGTCTACTACGTCACATCTACACTCTCTCTGCGCTTCTCGGGCTCACGCTGGTGCTGGGTTCCGGCTCCGCCATGGCCCAATATCAGGTCCGCTACCTCGATTCGGATATCAACGGCAAGGCAACGCATTTCGAGCCGCTACTGGGAAATCCCTGGGGCCTGGCTTACGCCCCGGGTGGCACCATCTGGGTAAGTGACGAGTCGACCGGTTGGTCAACTCTCTACAATGGCGTCGGCATTCAGCAAAGCCTAGAGGTTGTCGTTCCTACCGCCGACGGCACCGGCTTCGGAACGCCCACCGGCATCGTCTACAACGGCTCGCAAGAATTTGCCATCGACAGCTGGGTATCAGCCTTCCTGTTCGCCACTCTGGATGGCAGCATCCAGGGCTGGTCGGCATTTAACCCGGATGCCACTCTGGTTGCCGCCATCAGCTCCGGAGCGTCCTACACCGGACTGGCTATCACCAGTCATGCATCCGGCAACTCGCTCTTCGCCGCCGATGCCGCCAACAACAAAGTTGACATCTACGACGGCAACTTCAACCTGACGGGATCTTTCACCGATACCACGATTCCCGCGGGCTTCGCACCATTCGGAATTCAGGACATCGGTGGACACGTTTACGTTACCTTCGCGGCCACCAACGGCGGTCCCGGCGGCTACATCGACGTCTTTACGGAAGCCGGAACCTTCGTGAAACGCCTCGTCTCCAACGGGCTTCTGAACCAGCCTTGGGGCCTGGCAGTGGCGCCGAAGGATTTCGGTCCGTTAAGCGGCACGCTCCTCGTCACCAATAACACCTCCACCGGCAACATCATTGGCTACAATCTCGCCAACGGAAAACCGGTGGGCATCGTCAAGGATACTTCCGGCAAGAACATCAAGATCAACGGACTGTGGGGAATCGAGTTCGGCGGCGGAAGCCCCAACAACGGCGCCAAAAATCAACTCTTCTTCACCGCCGGACCCAACGACCAGTTCGGCTATTTCGGTGTGGTAGGGGTGGCAAAGTAAGCAGGTGTTTGTTGAACGGAAGCCGTTGCGATTGCAAAGGCCGCCTCTTGTCAGGCGGCCTTTTGCGTTTGTGTTTTCGCAAGAAACATTAATTGGGCATGAGCACGGTGTCGATTACCTGAATCACCCCATTCGATTGAAACACGTTGGCGATGGTCACCGTCGCCATATCGCCCTTCTCGTCTTTCAACGCTATCTGCCCGTCACGCAGCGACGCCCACAGCTTCCCACCTTCGACGGTCGCAAGTTCCGCCGTCCCGTTCCCAGCTTTGATCTGCTTCTTCAGCTCCGCCGCGCTCCACCTTCCCGAAACCACGTGATAGGTGAGCACCTTCGTCAGCGTCGCTTTATTCTCCGGCTTCAAAAGCATCTCTACGGTGCCGGCAGGCAGCTTGGCGAAAGCTTCGTTGGTGGGCGCAAATACTGTGAACGGTCCCGGGCCCTCCAGCGTTTCGACTAATCCGGCAGCCTTCACCGCTGCGACCAGAGTCGTGTGATCGGCGGAGTTCACCGCGTTCTCAATGATGTTCTTGGTCGGATACATCTCCTGCCCGCCCACCACCGGGTTCTTCATCCCAGCCACAGCCGACGTTACACCGATGGCAACAATGGCCAACACAACTGCAAGTTTCTTGTTCATTTGTCCTTATCCTCATTTTTCAGAATTGGGTTTCTTGACCCTCACCTCCAGTACGGACGGACCATGAGTTTGGATTTATTCCGGCAAACGCCGCCAGGACTGTCAGCTATAACAGTTGCAGCGCAAGACGCCAAGCCCACAGAATCGCGTGGGACTCGATTCCGACCACGCAGCCCGTATCCACCTAAAGAGGAAGAAATCGGAGGTCGTTCATGAACTTCATTTGTTCGTTCGACAGCAGGAGCCAGCATGCTTATCCCCGACTGTTTACGATCGTGCTCGTTCTCTTCGTTGTAATCCTGTGTCCGCTCATCGCCGCCGGCCAGAGCGAATCGCTGCCTCCCAAACGTCTGACGATCGGGGTAGCGCTCGAAGGCGGAGGCGCGCTCGGACTCGCCCACATCGGAGTGCTCAGATGGTTTGAGCAGCATCGCATTCCCATCGACTATCTCTCGGGCAACAGCATGGGCGCCCTTGTGGGTGGCATGTACGCAACCGGCAAGAGCCCCGATGAACTCGAGCAGCTAGTCAAAGAAATAGATTGGCCGCTTGTGATTGGGGGCGCAACCCCCTTCGAAGATCTCTCCTTCCGCCGCAAGGAGGACGCCCGCGCAATTCAAAATAACCTGGTCATTGGTTTCAAACACGGGACGACGCTCCCATCCGGATTGAGTTCGGGACATCAAATCGGCCTCATCATTGACCGCGAAACCCTGGCCTACTCGTCCGTGAAATCCTTCGACGACCTTCCTATCCCGTTCCGTTGCGTTTCCACCGAGCTGATTTCCGAAAAGGCGCACGTCTTCTCCAGCGGTCCGATTGGTTTCGCTATGCGCTCTTCCATGTCCTTGCCGGGAATTTTCGCTCCCATCCGCGACGGAGACCGCGTGTACGTGGATGGTGCGTTAGTCGACAACCTGCCTACAGATCTAGTGCGCCAGATGGGGCCCGACGTAGTTATCGCAATTCATCTTCAGGTCGCTCCCGCAACGGCGGATGAAATCCACTCTCTCTTCAGTGTCCTCGGCCAGTCGATCACCGTCGGCACCGCGGGAACGGAGCTTCGGGGCATGGAGGAGGCGGACATCGTCGTCAAAGTGGATCTTCAGAAATTCACCAGCCTGGAGTTCAAGAAGGCGGAAGAACTTATTCAGAAAGGGATGGAAGCCGCGGAGGCGAAGGCCAAAATCCTGCTGCCCTATGCTCTCGATCAGGCCGCATGGAACCAATATCTGGCGCAGCGCGAGGCGCGCAAGAGAGCTGCCGCGGTCATACCACAATTTGTACAAGTGCAGGGGACCAGCCCTGATGCTCAACAAAAGATCAAGAAATTTCTCCAGCCTCTGGTCGGCAAGCCGATCGACACTCCAAAGCTCGACGCCTATTTGACCCGCTTGACCGGTATAGGCAGATTCGAAAGCGCTTCCTACGGCCTGACCCAGGATGACGGCCAAGTCGGCCTATTGGTGACCGTCCGCGAGAAGACTTATGCCCCGCCTGTTCTGCAACCCGCCTTTGTAGTGGACGGCGAGGAACCCGACAACGTCACCTTCACTGCGGGAGGACGTCTGACCTTCCTCGACTTCGCAGGATATGGATCGGAATTGCGCACAGATTTTTCGCTAGGCAACACCTACGCGATCGCCACCGAGTTCTACAAACCATTCAGCCAGACTTCCCGCTGGTTCTTCGCCCCACGGGTGAGTGCAAGCGACTCCGCGCAGTGGATTTATTCCAACGGCGACCCTCAAGCGGATTACCGCATCGGGCGGGCCGGAACGGGAATTGACATCGGCTACGCGCTCAGCCGGTTCAGCGAGGTCCGCGCGGGCTACGAAATCGGCTACCTGGATGCGCACCTGAAGTTAGGCGCCGCGCAATTCCCTTCGGTCAAGGGGCAAGTCGAGGCTTCGCGGTTTCGCTTCGCCACCGACCACCTCGACGATGCGATTATTCCACGCCAGGGTTACTTGGGAGATCTGACCTTCCACTGGATGAATACCAGCCCGGGGGCGCCCGCAGCATTTCCAAATCTGGAGCTGAAAACCGAGTTTTTCAAAACCATCTCCGCGCCATCTTCTATCTTCCTGTCCGCTCAGGGTGGGTCCACTCTTGGCTACGACCGCACCGGCATCCCCCAATACTTCCTCGGAGGGACAGCGGGATTATTTGCTTATGGCCCGAACGAAATTCGCGGAGATCAGTATTTCCTCTTCCACGCCGGATACCTGCACAGACTATTGACTCTGCCGCCCTTTCTAGGGAACGGCCTCTACGCCGTCGCATTCGGTGAGGTTGGAAAAATGTACGACGCTCCGGGCGTTAGCAAGCTTCCTAGCGACGGCGTCGCCGGGGTGATTGCGCGGACCGCTCTCGGGCCCGTGTTCATGGGCGGAAGCGTCGGAGACACGGGACACGCCACCTGGTTCTTCGCTCTGGGGCGTGTCTTCTAGCGTGCCCGTGTGTGTGATCGCTGCGTGGCGCCAAGCTGGCCTACCATTACTAATGAAACGCCGCCGAAAACGAAGGAGTCAATGCTGCACTTCTTCGATCTCCGGCGGCCCCTTTCCGTCTCGTTCAGCAGCTACTGCATCTTCATGGCGGCGGCTTTCTTCTTGGCCCCCGGCTTGGGATGATCCGGAACCGCTGGCACCTGGGATTCATCCACGGGTTGGGTGCCGGTCGAGTCGAAGGTCGCGCCCGCAGGCACGATCCAGTACTCGGCCGTCTTGGTGCCACCGCTGCCGGTGCGCACTTCGATGCGGCTCGGGTCAATGTGCTGCTGCGCTTCGCCCTCCGTGAGATAGAACTTCGAATCCACAGCGCGTTCCCCCGCCAGATTCTTGCGCGTCTCACCAGGATCGGCGTTGCCGACGATCACCAGTTTGCTGTCCGGGTTCTGCTGCAGGTTCTTGGCTACGTCATCCAAAATCGCCTTGCAGGTGTTGTCCACGCGCCACGGCTTCTTCTCATTCGGGAAGTCGCACTGGCTCAGCTTGGTTGCCTTCGGCGGCGGTGGCGGCGCATTTTCCACCGTCGTTTGGGTCGATGCCTGACCCGTCAAACCCCGCGAGTCCGTACAGGTAGCACCGATCGAAATCGTACCGGGCGATGCTCCGCCAGTATTCAGCGTCGCCGTATTGCCGCTGCCGGAAATTGTTCCTCCGCTGGCCGTCCAGCTCGATACCGACACGGAAACCCCATCCGGGCTGCTGCAGCTGCAAGTCACGCTTACACTCGCTCCCGCCTGCACGCTCCCCGGACTGGCCGTGCAACTCATCGTGGGCGGGTTTTTCGGCGGCAACGGCTTCACCGTGTAGCTGGCCGAGCAACTCGCCACATTGTTCTTCTTCTCCTTGGGATCGGTCACTCGCGCGCTGACCGTGTAACTGCCAGGGGCTGCCCCCGTGGTGTCGATCTGCGCCGATGTATTCTTCCCCGATACCTGGCCGCCATTGCTCGTCCAGGCATAAGCGACCGTGTGCTTGGGGTTGAAGTTCCGGGCGCTGACGCTCGCCGTCAGAGGCTCGCCCACCATCACTTCCGTCGGCTGCACCGAGCAGCTCGCCGCAGGCACCACCGGAGCAGCTCCGCCCCACCCAACGACGATTCCACTCTTCAAGCGAAAGCTGTTTTGATTGTTATTGTTGCTGCACAGCGCCAGATTGCAATTATTGCCGAAGCGGGTGTAGAGATATTCCGCCTGAACCAGGCGCAGGGCAAACTTCTGGGATAGCCTGACGTCAAAACCTCCGCCCGCCGTCAGAGCAAAAGCATTCTTGGAATAGGAAGTGCCGCTGCACGCGGTATTGTTATTGCAGCTGAGACTGAAGCGATTCCCGCCAAAGTTCACTTCGGCAAAGGGCCGGAAGGCGCTCTTGTTTCGCCAGGTCAGCCGGGGCCCGAACATATAAGTAAAGTCACTCCCGCTCAGCTTTTCGCTCAAGGCGGGAAAGTTTTGGCCAAAATATTTGCAGCCCCCCAGGTCGGCCGCGAGCCCGAAGACTTTGCTCAGGTTCAAGGCGATCGTGCCCCCGCCACCGGCGCAGTTAAAGCTTTCATTAAAGGATGCCCCCGGGGCCACCGGAGAGTTTGCCGGCACCGTGAAAGATACAGGGGTGCGGATATACATGAAGGCCGGCGATGTTTCCACCTTCGGGAACGTGTCCTGTGCCACGGCCAAGCCGGCAGACAGCAACAACAGCAGCGCTAGTACGGAGATCTTACGCATTTCCTTCTCCCTCTCGAATCGAAATTAAGCCGAAAATCAACAGAACCTGTCCCTGGGTAAAGTGCAATAAGTCAAGTGCAACAAGTCAAACGCAATAACTCAAACGCAACGAGTCAACCACGATAAGTCGCCGCGACGCACACTCTCGCAGGCGATCCTAGAAGCGACTCCGACGTTAAATACTACGCCACCCGTCCTGCCCTGAACACTGACAAAAATGACAGGTGGCCCTCACCCCCCTTTCGCACTCCTCGACTCGGCTCCAGAAGTGCCAATCCGTCGGATTTGCTTTCGGCGACACAAGCACCTCTTGTTCAAGCGGCTTAGCGTGAGGCGTTCGCTGCGAGCCGTCCGACGAAGTCGCCGCAGCAAGCGGTGGCCGCTGCCCTTGGGCGCACATCTCGCTTAAGACCTGATGCAGCTGATCAGCAACAGCAGAGAGGCCACGCTGTTCGCGCAGACCTCGAGCGCTTCCACAGTATTTCTCCAGCTTGCCCACAGAGAACTTTCCGAATTTCAAGGACCGATCGAGATCGGGGTGAGTTCACCGAACTGCGAGCTCGATGAAGTGTGAAGAATCTTGCATACTTTTTTACTGGAAAGGCTCGACTGCTCGAATTCCCGCACCCAGCAAGCGATTTCGCTTGACATTCCCCGCAAGAGCGTTAGGATTCTCACCCGTGTGCATTTGCATTCTCCACGAAGATGATGCGAAGCACAATCTGCCAAACCGCTTCTCTTAACAATTCAGTAAAAAAACTCAGGAGGAACACAGTGAAAAAAACGCTCTGCGCGATTGCACTGCTTGGATCGCTGTTTGCCGTATCCGCATTGGCCCAGAATGCCAGAACCAAGGGCACATCCGCATTGGTCAAAAGCAAAGGACCGATAAAAGGTACGTTCCCCACAGGCAAACCAGCCCTGTTCCCACCGTCTTACTGCGTACCAGTCTGTTTGTTCTACGGTGGCGACAACAACCCCGACTCAGTCGCAGCCAACGGTTTCGCCAACGAGAACACTCTTCTCGTCGCGGACACCACAACTTGGGCACCCTTCGTAGTTCCGGCCGGCCAGACCTGGACTGTGCAAGGCTTGTTCATCAACACCATCACCGATGGCTACAATGGACTCGATCCGAGCACCTCGAGCTGGACGATCGCTTCTGGCGTTAGCGAAGGCAGTGGTGGAACCACGGTCGCTTGGGGTACCTCTACCACCACTGGCACCAGCTTTGTTCCGACGGGCCGCTTCCCATTCGGTTTCACCGAATACACCCTCAAGGTCAGGATTACCCCAACCGTGCTGAGTGCCGGCCAGTACTGGGTCAACATCACTCCGCAGTGCACAGATGCTGGCAATAGCGATTGCTCCATTGCTCAGTATTACTTTGACAACACCTTCGGGCTGAATCGCTACGGTCCGCTTGAGCCCGCATCGCAGGCGTACTTCAACTCGTCGTATTTCGGCTTCGACTACGCGAATGCGTGCGAAGTATCGAGCACCGGTTGCCAGGCGTTTTCGTTCGGCGTAATTGGCACCGGCACAACCGACTAACTCATCACTAACCGGCGCTTGTCCGGCTCCGGAGGCATCGCCTCCGGAGCTGGCGTCGCCGCCTAACACGAACCTTGCGTTGCGAATGTTGTTGCAAGGTCGCGACTATTATTTATGCGGTGGCCGTACGCAGCACAGTTTCGCTACGCAGATTATTCGCACCGCAGGCCTGCCCAATCCCAACGATGTGGACCTCTCGTTTTCACCAAAGCCGTCCTGATTGGAATTCCTAAGTCCTGCCTTGGGACCGGTCCGCGAAACTGGGATCACCCGCGAAGTTACCGAGCGCGGGAGGAATCGTGAAAACCCTTATTAGTATTTGTTTGCTTCTTGCAGAAGCTGTAATCTGCGCGGCTCAGACGCTTCCTCTGGGCACCGTTACGAATCCCACCAGCGTCATTTGCACCACCAACTTCTTCCCTCACTCAGTATGCACCCAAGTGACGGTATCCTGCCCCAACGTGGCGGATATTCAAGCCACCTACAGTTACAAAGGACCGGCGGGAACCAAGCTGGGAGTGGTAGCGCTGGTGAATGGAGCGGAAGACCTGACTCCAGGCGGGTCGCACTACCTGGGAACTTATCTGGCGGATGGGTTCGCGATCGAGCAGATAGAGTTTGCGACGGCATGGGAAGCGACGGGAGAGACAGCAAACTTGAAAAATGCGGCGTGCCGGGTGGCAACCTTGCTGAGCTACATGCAGACGGCGACTCCGAGTCTTCCGTTTGGAATCCACGCGGGGAGCGCGGGGGCCGGAGCCGTGGGGTATGCGGTTGCGTGGTATGGATTGGCGCCGCAGGTGTTGGAGTTGACCTCCGGTCCATCGTTTTCCGACATCGAACTGGGATGCGAGGTGCCGAGGCCGGCGCATCTCCTGGTTGTACCAACGAATGGCAGTTCGTGGACGGATTTGCTGAACTATAACGAAAACAATACCGAGGCCGACATGCAGGCCTGGACGGGAGACCCCACCTGCGCCGGGACGGGGTTTACCTCTGGAGCTTCGGACGCGGCGTGGAAAGCCATGAGCATCGTTTCGATAGGGGCGCAGAATTATTTTCCGCACATGGCAATTTCCGGCTGGGTGTGTGACAACGGCATCAACAATTCAGCGTCGCAGACGTATGAATGGCTTGAGCAGATCACGAGCCCATGGACTCTCACGTCGATGACGGGCTGCTTGGGCGCCGAAGACGTCGATGATGCGACCACGCCACAGGGAGAAACTGCAGTAGTAGCGATTCCGGCCGATATGAAACTGAATTTGCACTTCTAACGGAATAGCCGCGAAAATAGCGGGCTTTACTGGTGCCGGGAGGTCGAACCCCCACAGTCCTTTCGGACCTGCGGATTTTAAGTCCGCTGCGTCTGCCAATTTCGCCATCCCGGCCATGCCTCGCCTGAATCCACGTCGCACAAGAAGTATATCTATGATCGCAATCGCATGGAGCGAGCACTCCTGCCCGCTTGCCTTTGACCTTGACTTTGAGCTTGACCGGGAAAGATCTCGGCTTCCAGAGGTTGCCGAAAAACTCACCAATGCGTCCAGTGAAGTTGGAAGAGCGGCGCTTCCAGCGCCGCGTAAAGCCACACACAATACGAGCCCGGCTTCAGCCGTGCCGCAAGAGCAGAGTTTTGAAAGGGCGCGGCTTTCAGCCGCGCCGTAAAGCCCCCCATTAAATCAACAGGCCTCAGCCGCCGAAGGAAAATGCTTAACTAAGAGACGTCATTCCGAACCGGACGCCAAGCCCGGTGAGGAACCTGCCTTGTTCTGCTCCTCGAACCCGTCCGAATCTGACGGGTGCCCCGTCCTTGTCCCTGCGTTCTTTGCAGGGACAGGACGGGGATTTTGACTTCAGGCTGCACTCACCGCTTCAAGGAAACCAAATTCCCCGCCCTGTCGCAAAAGGCGCGACAAGACGGGGCAGCCTCGAGAGGTAGGATAATGGAAAGGCCCGGCCAGCACCCTTTGTCCGGCTCCTCGATCCTTTCCAACCTCGCGGACAAATCGCTTTACGCCGCTCCTAACCTGGACTAAGATCACTTCCCTCGACCCCCGCGGCCCCCCCACCGCGTCTCCGAGAAAGCTGCTCAGCCCGATTCGCAGGAGCACTCCCATGAAACCAGCACGCCAATTTCTGGTCATCTTACTGTTCTGCGCATCAACCATCTACGTCGCAGCTTCAGACCCCAAAGCGACCAAAGATTTATCCACTCTGCCGGCCGCCGCTCAATCAACCATCTCCGCCGCCCTCGGACGCGACCTGCCCGATATCACATCCACTCCACCGCCACCGGCCTCGAAGCCACCAACTCCCGCGGAGCGCTAACCACTCGCTTCACCGCCGCAGGCATACAACTCACCAGCGGCGCCCTGCGCTGTGGAATGACACTGCGCGGCTTCGGGTACGGCGATGCCATCAATGCCGTGGCGAAAGCATCTCCGCACGCGAATCAGAATCGCGTGGAATACCGCCGCGGCCCGTTGACCGAATGGTACGTGAACGGTCCCGTCGGACTGGAACAAGGCTTCTCACTCTCCGAGCCACCAGGCAAACGCAACGGTAAATCGCTGACGATTGCGATCGGACTGTCGGGAGATTTGACGGCGTCGTCTGACGGAAGCCGCACAGGTTTAACTCTCACTGATCGTACAGGAAAAACCATCCTGCGCTACGCTGGATTGACCGCTCGCGATGCCGACGAAAAAGATTTGGGCGCGTCGCTCGAAGTGCATCGCGATGAACTGCTGATCCACATCGACGACGCAAATGCGCGCTATCCGCTCGCAATTGATCCTTGGGTACAGCTAGCCGAACTGACCGCCTCGAATGGAATTCAGTCCGATAGCCTCGGGTGGTCGGTGGGCAGCAGCGGAAACACCATCGTTGCAGTAGGAGACGGAGGCATATCGTACGGGGCTCCGGCTCACGTCTTCGTTAAGCCAGCGACGGGATGGGCAAACATGACGGAAACCGCAGAATTATTGCCATCCGATGGGGTGACGTTCGGCCGTGCCGTTGCTATTAGCGGAAGCACGGTTGTCGTAGGGGCCATGAACGCAACCGTCGGGAGCAATAACTTTCAGGGAAAGGCATATGTTTATGTTGAACCGGCAGGCGGCTGGACAAACATGACAGAGACGGCACAACTCACAGCATCCGATGGTGAGGAGGGCAGCGAATTTGGCTACTCGGTGGCCGTCAGCGGCAATACCGTAGTGGCAGGTGCGGAGCTTGATTCGGACAACAACGGCGCCGTCTACGTCTTTACTAAGCCCGCAACCGGCTGGATCACAATGACTCAAACGGCCAAGCTCACTGCTTCCGAGGATCCTTCTGGAGCCTTCCTCGGTTATTCGGTCGCTATCAGCGGAAACACAGTGGTGAGCGGCGCGATATTCAGCGGTAGCAACTTTGGGGGAGCAGCTTATGTATTCGTGAAACCCCCGACCGGCTGGGTAAGTGCGACAGAGAACGCTAGGTTAACGTCATCCGATACGCACTATGATGACGAATTCGGCGCCTCGGTCGCGATCGACGGCAATACCTTGGTTGTAGGTGCGCTCGAACCTGACAATCCCCACCGCTATGGTGCCGCGTACGTATTCGTCAAACCCGTGACCGGCTGGGCCTCAACCACCGAGAATGCGGAATTGAGAACCTCCGACGGAGTGGCCGGCGACTACTTTGGCTGGTCGGTTTCCATCAGTGGAAACCGAGTGGCAGTTGGTGCCCCTGAAGCCACAATCGGAGCTAATCAGTACCAGGGAGCAGCGTACCTGTATTCCGAACCGGCGACCGGCTGGCGAAACACATCGCACTTCTATCAGAAACTCACAGCCGGGGACTGGGGCGCCGGTGTTGGCTCGGCCGTCGTTCTGGGCGGCAATGCATTAGTGGCCGGCGCTTCGGGAGTCGGCGGGAATATCGGAGCCGTATACGTGTTCGGGCCTTAGCACGCACCTGCGTGTGCGAATCGCCCACATGTCCAGCAAGGGACGCCGAAGGCACAAGAATGAAAGGCCACGACTCCCATCGTGGCCTTTCTCGTTGTATCCGTGTGAATCCGTGAAGATCCGTGGCAATAGCTCTTAGTGTCGTCCCCCACCAGGCCCACCACGTCCGCGATCCCGTCCGCCACCACCGGGCCGTCCACCGCGACCGCCACGTCCGCGATCACGCCCGCCGCCGCCCGGCCGTCCACCGCGCCCGCCGCGGTCTCCGCCAGGCGGTCGATCGCCTCGAGGACGATCACTGCTGACCGCAAGCGGCGCTCCATCGCGATTGAAGTTCGGCTCACCCTCAGTTTCATCAGGGAAGTCGCCGCCGCCTTCAATCACCATTGTGCCCGTCACCACCGGCACCGGCTCGCCTTCCGCCGCGGCAGCACCGGATTCGCCTTCCGGCCCACCACCGCCGCCCATCTTCGCGCGCTGTTCTTTCAGAATCGCTTTGCGCGACAGCCGGATCCGGTTGCCTTCAACCGCCAGCACCTTCACCAGCACCTGATCGCCTTCTTTCAACTCATCGCGGATGTCGCCAATGCGATGCTCCGCCACTTCGCTGATGTGTAGCAACCCGTCGGTCCCGGGAATAATCTCGACGAACGCGCCGAAATCCGCCAGCCGCGTGACCTTGCCAAGATAAGTCTTTCCAACTTCCGCCGTCGCCGTCAGGTCGCCAATGATCTGCAGCGCCTTCGCCGCTGACTCCTGATTGCTCGACGCAACCTTCACCAGCCCGGAATCCTCCACGTCGATTTTCACTCCGGTCTGCTCGACGATCGAGCGAATCATCTTGCCGCCCGGCCCAATCAGGTCGCGAATCTTGTCGACCGGAATCTGAACCGTATAGAACCGCGGAGCAAAGTCCGAAATCTTCTCGCGGCCGGAGGTAATTACTTCTTCCATCTTCCCCAGAATGTGCAACCGCCCGCGCTTGGCCTGCGCCAGCGCCTCGCGCATGATCTGCGAAGTGATGCCGGCAACTTTGATATCCATCTGCAACGCGGTAATTCCATCTTTCGTGCCCGCGACTTTGAAATCCATGTCGCCGTAATGATCTTCCGCGCCCGCAATGTCCGTGAGGATGGCATACTGATCGCCTTCCTTCACCAAGCCCATGGCAACGCCGGCCACCGCAGCCTTCAGCGGAACCCCAGCATCCATCAGCGAAAGCGAAGCCCCGCAAACCGTAGCCATCGACGACGATCCATTCGACTCCAGAATGTCCGACACCACCCGCATCGCATAAGGCCACGCTTCTTCCGAAGGCAGCACTCCCGAGATCGCGCGCTCGGCCAGCGCTCCGTGCCCAATCTCGCGCCTCCCCGCCCCCCGCAGAAAAGCAACTTCCCCAACCGAGAACGGCGGAAAATTATAGTGGAGCATGAAGCGTTTCTTGGCTTCGCCTTCGAAGCCTTCGAGGCGCTGCATGTCGTCGGAGGTTCCTAATGTTGTGGTTACCAGGGCTTGGGTTTCGCCGCGCGTGAAGATGGCGCTGCCGTGGGTTCTTGGCAGGATGCCGGCTTCGATCCAGATGTTGCGGATTTCGTCGAAGGCGCGGCCGTCGGGACGGTGCTTCTTCTCGATGACTTCCTCGCGGAAGATGCGCTCGCGCAGCGTCTCGTAATAGGTCTTCAGTTTCGCCAGCGCTTTTTCGTCGTCTTCGGGGATTTCCGCTTGCAGCTTCTTCTTGATGTCTTTGACCAGCGCGTAGCTCTCGGCCTTGGGATGCTTCTTGGTGTCAAGGGCGTCGGAGAGCTCGGAGCCTACTTTCTTTTTCAGCTGGTCGTAATATTTCTGGTCGAACTCCGGCGGAGTCACTTCCCTCTTCTTCTTGCCGGCCTTCGATTGCAGGTCCTTGATGGCGGCGCAGATCTTCTTGATCTCGGTGTGTCCGAATTCAATGGCGTCGACGACGACTTCTTCGCTGACTTCTTTTGCGCCGGATTCGATCATCACGATGCCATCCGACGTGCCTACGACCATGATGTTCAGAACGCTCTCGCGCATTTCATCATAGGTAGGATTGATGATGAACTGCCCGCCGATCTGGCCCACGCGCACCGCGCCGATGGGGCCGAGGAACGGAATATCGGAAAGCGTGAGCGCGGCAGATGCTCCGTTGATGCCGAGCACATCCGGATCATTGCTCGCGTCAGCAGAGAGCACGAAGGCGATGACCTGAGTCTCGCACTTGAAGCCCTCGGCAAACATCGGACGCACAGGGCGATCGATCTGGCGGCTGGTAAGCACTTCGCGCTCGCTCATGCGGCCTTCGCGCTTGATGAAGCCGCCGGGAAAACGTCCTCCGGCGTAGGTGTATTCGCGATAATCAACCGTGAGGGGAAAGAAATCGATGCCCTCGCGGGGATCGGCGTTCGCGGTCGCGGTGGCGAGGACGACGTTGTCGCCCAGGCGGACAACGGCCGAGCCGTGGGCTTGCTTGGCTAATTTTCCGGTTTCGAATGTGAGTTGTTTGCCGCCGGTGAGTTCTACTGTGACACTGCTAACTTCTGGTTTCATGTTTCATCCTTTAGAACAGCTTCTAGCTCCTAGCTTCTAGCTAGGAACGTTCGGCTCCAGGCGGATAGAGAGGGGCGCGTCTGTGCTTCCCAATCGGATTGAGATTGGTGAGATGGGATGCGCTTAAAAGATGCACGTTGCAGAATTTCCTCAATGCTCGGCCGGCTTCGAGAGGAAGGCGGCGTTCTCTCAGATACTGTTTGCGGGAATTGTCTTCCTTAAGAAGACCCCAGGGCTACTTGCGGATGCCAAGCTTTCCAATGACCGTCTTATAGCGCTCGGAATCGTATCGTTTGAGGTAGTCCAGTAAACGACGCCGTTTACTGACTAGCATGAGCAGGCCGCGGCGCGAGCCGTGGTCTTTCTGGTGCGTCTTGAAGTGGTCCGTCAACTGGCCAATGCGTTCACTGATGATGGCGATCTGAACCTCGGGACTCCCCGTGTCAGTCGCGTGCGTCTGATACTGGTCAATTACGGATTTCTTTTGCTCTCTGGCTAACACTAACCTGGTGCACTCCTGTTCTGATTTTATCTTTGTGACTGGGATGAGGTTATCACGCGGCGGAGTGGGGTGTAAAGGCGAGGAATGGGTTGCGGGTCTGGCGTATCCTTGGCACAATCAAGGCACACATGGTGCAGGACCCGATGCGGAGCCGAGATCATGGCAACACTTTCTGAACTTGTCAGAAGGGTTACGACATTTTTCCTTGCGGGGTTTCTGTGGCTCCACGCGCTTTTATTTCTGAATATTCAATCAACTTTCTTGACGAAATGCACACACGTGCTTCGGCTCACCACCTCCGAGGTCGTTCTTTTTGCCTTGCTAGTTGTATTCTCTTTTCTTGCCGCATCGGGGTTTTGGAAAAACCTCCTCAGTCTCTCGTATACTTCTTCCCTTTTGTTCTGCTCTGGTATGCCCTCCGTCTGTCCTTCTTGGTGCTACGCTCCGTGAATCGATGGTTCAAGGCTCAGGCGACATCTCCACAGCTAAGGGAGTCCGTAGTCGCAAGGCAGAACGCGACGACGCCTCCCCCGACCCTCTCTTCAGATCCCATAGGTCGCGTTGATGCGAGGAAAACCACTGCAGAAATATTGCGGTTTTTGCTGCGGCCGTTCCGAAGATTCATTCTCCTCTGGTGCATTCTCTTGCTTGTCACAACGCACGTTGCGGTGGTGTGGTTGTGCCTGATCGTCGTGTTCGCACAGTTGTCGCGACAAATCTTTGTGATGTTACAGATTCTGGTGTTCTCGCCCTGGGTAGGGGACATCCTCAAAAAGGCCGGCTCAGCATTGTTGACACCTATCAACAATGCCCTTGCGGCTCTTACAGCTGTGACCCGTGACGCAGACCCCACCGCCGAACTGAGGAATTTGTTTAATCAATTGATCCTTTGGAGACAGATATTGGAGTTCTTGGGGGATCCCTACCTTTTATCGAGATGGGCTTGGGTTCTCGGAACTGTTTTCTTAGTCTGCGTGTACACGTACATTGCCGCACTTTTCTCGTTCGCGTACTACGGAATTGCTCGTGTAAGTGGAATCTATTATTCCTGGCCGGACGCTCTTGTCACCTCGCTGTTTATTCCGTTTTTTTTCTCAGACTTGCCAAAGATACTGGCGATTAAGTTGTTGAGTGGGATCCAGTGCCTGCTCGTCCTCGGGGCAGGGATTGGAACGATTGTGAATTTCTTGCGCCGCAGGTTGGATGCCGTCCAAAAGGCCGCTACCGATCTGCGCGCCCGTTTCGCGGAGGAGAGCGTACGAGAGAAGTACACAATTTTGGAGGAGAAATTCGCCGCAAGCGCGACCCCTCCTCCGCCCGTGATAGGCGGGGGGAAATAATTGGGCGCGGTTCAGTTTTCCGTTGGTTCCTTTGTCGGCACCATCTTGACTTGAAGTTGCCCTCCCGTCGCGATTTTCGGCGGGCGGGTTGCGCTAAAGGCTCACACTCTGGCGACGGTCACTTTGTGGGAAAGTGACTCGGCGTGCTTATTTTGTTCAGCCGCTCGGAGGGCCTGAATCTGGCGCAGAGACTTCAGAACCGCAGGATCGCGGTCGAGCAAACGCAGCATATTATCGTGACCCCGGCTCTGGATCACTTTGCCGCTTTCCCATCGGACCACCATTTTAGGACCTGTGCCTAACACATCTTCCAGCTCGTTCTGGGTAAGCTGCAGCTTTGCCCGTATTGCGGCGATTCTCTCCGGCGGCAGCAAGCCGTGCTTCTTGCGTACTTCATTCTTTACGGCACGAACATAGAGACGCATCTGTCCGGGTGTTACAAACTCTTCTTTGCAGGACCCACACCGAAAGAACTCTTTTGGCACCTCAACTGTCTCGGCGCGGTATCGAGCCCTCTTCAACTCCTTGATTTCGGCTGCCCATTCTCCACAGATTACGCAATTCATTGGCCCCACCTCTATTCTTGTTCCTTGAACGAAATTACGACCGCATTTACGACGACTTGGAGCTTTACGTAAAGTTGCAGCTCTTGATATGTGATGTGGTAGACATCCTGCATCAATCCCGGCTTCTTTTCTGACTCCATCGTCTTATAGAAATGCGTTTCCTCAAGGTGATTGACGATACAGTCGTAAATGTCTTCTTCATCAAAGCCTAATTCCACGGCCGTATCTATCGCTGCTACGGTCGCGCTCCAACTCTCGTCCTTCATGAGGCCCTTTATAAGGCCCAGATCATAGCTCGGCTTCATCTCACGATTGTTAAGGTAGCACGATGCTACCACGATGTCAAGAGTTTTTCTGGGACATTGCTGACAACTGGCTATCGTATCTTATTCGTTATGAGATGTTTACGAGTGCAGCATCGCCGAGTTCTTAGTGGGGGGCTGGCCCACCTTGTGCCCTGCCCCAACTGAGGCTGCCCCACCCTTCGCGGTTTTCGAGGGTGGGCACCTCCGGGCGATAGTATCCGGGGATTTAGCGACGTAAACTCCACTCTTCGAGCCCCCTTGTTCTCGCCACCATTAAGTTGATATAGTGATATCACTATACGCAAAGCGCCCGATGACCGAGGAACGGTCGATCAAACCGGTAATCTGGCTCGGAACGAGCCGTAAAGACCTGCGCGAGTTCCCCGCGCCCGTGCGGGACCAAATTGGATACGCGTTATACGTCGCGCAACTCGGCGGCAAGCATCGCGACGCGAAGGCGCTCAGCGGATTCGGCGGGGCAGGAGTATGGAAATCGTGAAGGATCATCGTGGCGATACCTTCCGCGGCGTGTACACATTGCGTTACGTCGGAGCCGTGTATGTCCTGCACGCATTCCAGAAGAAATCGAAGACGGGACGCGAAACGCCGCGCCGCGATATGGAATTGATCCAGCAACGGTTGCGCCTGGCCGAGCAGATTGCAAGGGGGACGATATGAGCAAGAAGCAATTCGAAATCGGCAGCCGCAACGTGTTTAAAGATCTCGGCCTGCCCAACGCCGAGGAACACTTAGTCAAGGCGCAACTGGTCTACAAGATCGACATGATCCTGAAACAGCGCCGCCTGAAACAAATCGAGGCCGCCGCCCTGTTCGGCGTCCGCCAGCCCGATGTCTCCAAGATGCTGCGCGGCGACTTCCGCCAGTTCTCCGTGGAGCGCCTTCTGCGCTTCCTCGTCGCCCTCAATCAGGATGTGCAGATCGTCGTGAAACCCCACCACGACAGAAAGAACGCCCCCGCCCTGCAAGTCTTCTAAGGGTCTTACAGGGCTTTTGAAGGTCTGAGCAAATCCACCAATTAGTTTTCCACAGCCGCGTTGTGACATCTGACCTTGCGCCCGCGGATAAATCACTCCATGATTGTCCAGCACAAGGAGTACCGCGAAGGCGGCCCCAAACCCAGGCAGGTAAACACGTGGCTCGTAAGTACATGATTCAAAGGAATTAAGAATCCAACTCATTGAGAATCATGTATTTGCCACGAAAATACCGCAAAGTCCATGACTCTGAATAATTTGCAAAATGGGGGGTAGGGCGGCCACTCGTCAGTCGAAACGACTAGCAACCCCAACCGAGCCGAAACATGGAAACAGCCATAATCCCGCTATGCCAGCACTGGATGGACAACACCACTCGCTGCGGATCCCCCGCCATGAGGGGCACGCGGTACTGCTATTCCCATCGTCTTCAGCAAGCGCGCGACGCAAGAAAAAACGCAGAGCGTACGCGGCAGAGATGGTTTGAATCCGCGCCGCTGAACAATGTGCCGTCCGTGCAGCGCGCTCTTGCACAAGTCATGACACAGCTGCTGTCCGGCAACATCAGCCACAAACGCGCGGGGCAGATTCTCTACAAGCTCCAGACGGCGAGCGTGAATTTGAGGACCGCGGGACTCCGCCCTGAGAACACAAATTACGAATCCTCGCAAGAAAGTGGCCAAAATGGGACAGATTGCTCGAGACCGTTCTGCGACACTGCTGCCATGACAACTCAGACGATTGCAGAATACCTGGATGAGGAGCGGCAAAAATTTGAAAACGCACGCGAGCGAGTGGACGCCGAAGCTGCGCGCATCCAGCCGCTGCAGCATGGCCACCATCGGATGGCGAAACGGCCCAAGCTGGAATTGGTGCCTCCGATGAAAGCCGCAACCAAGAAGAAAAAGAAAAAGGCGATCGCTCACAAAGCTACGCCTGCTGCGGGAAAGAAGATAACGAAGATCCGCAAGCGCGCGTGATTCGATCTGGTTGTCGCAAGGTAGTTGTCGCAGGCAGGTCGATCCAACCTGGTCGATCGAGCTCTGCTGTCCGAATTAAGGCTGTCTACACTGTTCGCCCGATAGTTGGCGCGAATCTTGACCCGTAGGCTTTAGTAACTGAATGGCTCTTGAGCGCATTCAGAAAACGTATTTAGAAAACATGTTCAGAAAACATGCGCAACCATACAGAATCTCAGGAGGATTTATGAATAAGGACCAAGTGACTGGCAAGATCGATCAGGCAGTGGGAAAAGCGCAGCAGAGTGTTGGAGAAGGTGTTGGCAGCGACAAGCTAGCCAACAAGGGCGTCGTCAACCAGGTCAAAGGCGCGGTGATCGAAACCTGGGGCGATGCGAAGGACGCGGCGAAGCAGATCCAGGACTCGCACAAGGAAGCTGCATCTGAGAAGGCTGCCCAGAAGCGGGAGAACATCAGTCAGTCCGTGGATGACGCGAAAGACAAGGCCAAGGGCAAGATTGAGGAATTCAAAGAGCGCCACTCGGCATGACGTCTGACATGAACAGCCGACATTCAGCCGGTGAACGAAAGGTTAGGGTTCGCAAATGACAACTTCCAATCCAGTTCTGAACGCGGTTCTCGTGGCCTGCGAGGTCGTGGGAGCAGTGGGAATACTCTTCGGGGCTTACCTTGTCTTAACGGCGCTGCCCGAGCTGCCGCGCTACATCAGAATGAAGACGATGTAATGCGTCGGTGCGGCGAACGAGGTTATCCCACGATATACTTTGCGGCGGCGGCTTGGCCGGCCAGCCGGCGGTGAATCGTGGCGGTAACCTTTGAAATGGCGCGGCGGATGGCGTTGGCGCTGGAGCATGCGGAAGAAGTGTCGTCTTACGGGACGCCGGGGTTCAAGGTAGGCGGAGTTCTGTTTGCGCGGCTGCATCAAGATCTCGACGCGCTGGTGGTGCGAATGGATTTTGAGCAGCGCGCTGCGCTGATGGAGGCTGATCCGAGAAACCTATTTCATCACGGATCACTATTTGAATTACGAGTGGATCCTGGTGCGGCTGGATCGCGTGGATCCCGAAGCGATGCGAGATCTGCTGCACGGGGCATGGCGCTCGGCCGCAGCGGACAAGAAGAAACAAAATTCGGCGCGGCGACGGCCTACGCGCTGAAACAACCTTTCCTATTCCTGCCCATCGAGGAAGCGGCTGCGGTCCTGCTCGCGAGGCAGCGGGCAAACTTCATAACGGCCAAAGATGCGGTAGCGATTGCGGGCTACGATATTGTAAAGCGGGTCGCGCAGGAATTTTGGGACGAGTTGCACGAGGAATGCGGCACGCCACACGCCTCGCAGTTGCTTCAGGACGAAGAGGACAGCGTCGGAGCGCGAGAGCAGAAGTTCGTCCGGCAGATCGCGGTTGACCACGCAATAGACCGTGTCGAGATCACTCGGTTTGGCTCCGTGGCGAATGATGATGGAGGCGGCGAGAGCGCTTTGCAGCGGCGCAAAGCGGAAGACGGCATCGTGATCGCGGCGAAGAACGACCTGGACGAGGCGATTGCAGAGTCCGCAGACGCCGTCGTAGAGAAGGATGGGGTGATCCATGGACGGGCGATGCTGACGCCTCCGATCTTGCGACGTCAAAATCCCCACCCTGTCTCTCCAAAAGACGGAGAGACAAGGATGGGGCAACCGGGGATATTCGAGGAGGCCGGAAATTCCAACCTTACTGCTTCGTGGCTACGAATGTGGATGTCCGCTTGGTCAGCGTCGCGGTCGAGACCGTTGTCAGTGTCTTCCCATCCGCCGACACGGTTATTTTTGACACCTCTACCACCTTGCCATCGCGCTTGTCAGTTTCCTCAATCGTGTGGTCGTTGATGCGCTTCAACGAGACGGTGTCGGCGAAAAAGGCTCCCTTGTATGGGTAGTCCTTGCCGTCCAGCTTCGCGGTGTAGGTTTCGCCTGACGGAGCGGACATGGTCAGCTCATCGCCGTTGGTCTTGTAGGTTGTGGTGAGGCCGTTGTCGCTCTCCTTGACCTTGTTTATGCGCCACGAACCCGAAGTCCCATTGGCGCCCGCAGGAGCTTTTCCGAGGCGAGTGTAGGTCACCTCCGCGGTCACGGTTTGGTCGTTGCCTGGCCTGTAACTGGTATTTTTGATCGTCAACATCTTCCCGTCGTCCGAGACTGTTCGAGTCTGCTCGAAGACCGGCTTGCCGTTCTTCTTGGTCTTGACCTCAATCGACTTGGAATCGATTTCGCGAACGCTGATTGTGTCATAAGACTGTCCAGTGACGGATTGGTCCTGTCCATCAGCCTTGACGTTGATCTGCGGATTGCAACTGCTGCAATCGTACATACCACCTTTCAAAGAAACGACGATTGGCTTCGGCGATATTTTCGCCTGATCCATGTTGGTGAGCCAGGTGCCATCGAACGGGCTCTGGGCGAACAGCGCCATGGGAACCATGAGAACCATTGCGAGAAACGACGCGAAAGCAATGGATCGATGTGTAGATTTCATTGGAATTCTCCTTCAAGCCGTAGCTTCTGCTACAGCGCACACATCATACTCTTCCGCGACCGCAGAGGCCCGGAAGCATGAATCCTGGTAGTGGGTTCGGTTCGAAAAGCGCGTCCCCTCAGCGGCTAAAGCCGCGAGTGATTTTCGGGCACTTACGGCGCGGCTGAAGCCGCGCCCTTTCAAAACGGAATTCAAATTGACCCACCAAGCTGAATCTTGGGCTAGAAGTGAGCCGGCGTAAAAGTCTAACGGGTTACTTCGTTCCCGCCGCCGACGGTTGGGCTCCGGCGTAGTAGCCGCTCTTGGTGCGCACGAGCAGCTTGCCGTGGCCTTTTCTGGCCTCGACTCGAATGGTGCGGAAGCCGCCGCTGGCTCTGGGGTTCGTGGGTTTGTAGCCGATGGTGTATTGGTTGCGGATGTCGTGCGCCACTTGCCGGCTGATCTCATCCACTTGATCGAGAGTCGACGGGAAGAAGGCGAGTCCGCCGGTTCGTTGCGCGATGATTTCGAGCGCGCGGCGGGCGCGTTTGGGATGCTCTTCGTCTCCCAGGATTCCGATGGCATAGACTGACGGACCATTTTCCTGCTGCAACTGCTTCACTGCATCCTCGAGACTGTCGCGGCTGGCGTTGTCGTCTCCGTCGGTCACGACGAACAACACTCTGCGCTCCAGTTTGGCGTCTCTTTTGAGGTGCTCGGCCGAGGCCACGAGTGCGTCGCGCATCGCGGTTCCGCCGCGGGCATCAATTTTCTCGAGCGCCTCTTTCAACTTCAGCAGATCGTTTGTGAAATCCTGGTCGAGATAGTATTCGTCGTTGAAATTGACCACGAAGACTTCGTCCTCGGGATTGCTGGAGCGCACCAGGTTCAACGCCGCCTGGTTGACCTTGGCGCGCTTTTCGCGCATCGAGCCGGAATTATCGATCACGATTCCCATCGAAACGGGAATATCTTCATTGTGGAAAGAAATTATGTTCTGCGGTTTGCCGTCTTCGTAGATGGTAAAAGCATTGCGATCAAGGTTGGTGACAATGTGCTGTTTGTCGTCGATGACCGTGGCGTGCAGCAGGACTTCATCGACGTCTTTCCGTATGACGTAGGTTCCGTTGTCATCGGGAGCTTGCTGCGGGGTGGAAGCGGCGGGCGCGCTGGACTTATCCTGAGGAGCCTTATCCTGAGGAACCTTATCCTGAGAAACTTGGGCCTGAGGAGGCTGAGATGGGGAAGCATGGAACTCAGGCGATTCAGAGGCCAGCAGCACGAGGACGGCTGCGGCACACAGCGAACACTTTAGAAAAAGGAAAAACCTCGCTGGCCGCAAATTCTTCGGGGCACTCTTCTTCGGGTCACTCTTCTTCAGGTCATTCTTCGGGTGCGTAATATCCGGTCCTGGCATACACTCGGAGTGGGGGCAATCCTTTCGGCGCGAGTAACTTCACCTTAATCTTACGCCATTTACCGTCCCGCACTTCTCTGCTTGGACGATATCCGAGCACATATTGGTTGCGCAGTTCAATGCCAATCTTGGTGGCCACATCGGCCAGGTCGTTGGGGTTCTCCACCGTAAACGCCCGCCCTCCGGTCAGTTCGGCGATCTCACCGAGCAGTTGCGGACCCAACTGCTCTTCCTGACTCTGGAAATACCGATCGTAAATGCCGATGGCATAGACCATAATGTCGGCTTCCTTCACAATCGCCTTAATCTCGCCCTCGGTGTAACGGCTATGATTGTCGCCCCCATCGGAGATGATGAGTAGCGCTTTCTTGGGATACCTGGCCTGCCTCATCTTGCTGACGCCCATGTAGATCGCATCGAGCAGCGCGGTGCGCTTTCGCGGAGAGGTGTAGAGCAGCTTGTCCTGGATCTCGTCGACCGAGCTGGTGAAATCGCTGACCATATCGGGCTCGTCGGAGAAAGTGATCATGAAAAATTCATCTTGCGGATTGGCGGTTTTGAAAAATTCGACTACTGCGTCCTTGGCACGTTCCATCTTGCTGCTCATGCTTCCGCTGGAATCGAAGATCACACCCAGCGACACGGGCGCATCTTCGCTGGAGAAGGATTTGATCTCTTCCTTCGAGCTGCCTTCGAAAAGCTGGAAGTTTTCTTTGTCGAGGCCAGTGACCAGCCGGTTCATGGGATCGGTGATGGTCACGGGTACTAGCACCAAATCCACGGCGACTTTAAGCGGGCGTATGTGCGAGGTCAGGGAGGCGGGGACAACCTGGTTTGCCGCTTCTTCTGTCTTCGCTTTTTCGGCATCGTTAGGCGTGGCTACGCGGGGCGTGACGTGGACATCGTTCACGTCCGCCTGGCCCAGAGCAGGCGATGGCCAGACGCAGGCTGCGACGAGGGCGAACTGCATAGTCCGCAGGAAAAGCCGAAAAAAACCTGGCTGGGTAAGGCTGGTTCGGACAGAACTTGGGCCGCAGAGTCGAACCGGGCGGGACTTCCGAAATTGGGTGTTAGGGCGGAGAGCCATAAGCACCTCGATTGGCCGCGATAGTATCACAGCTTTGGTCGAGCGCCCCCTGTTATTTTTGTCAAATCTTGGTGACAATTCGGAAACGGGCCGATGGGCGCACCAATTCGGGCGATTCATTCCAAATCCTATATACACAAACACGGAGACGCCGCCACTATCTTGTTACAATCAGAAGTTTCCATGGCTGACATTCATCCTTTTCGCGCGTTTCGATATGACCCGAGGCAGGTCTCTCCTACGGATGTGGTGACCCAACCCTATGACAAGATCACAGCCGCGTTGCAGGATCGTTACTACGAGGCCAGCCCGTATAACCTGGTCCGCGTGATTCTTGGGCGGCGGGAAGAGAATGACAATCCGGCAAACAATGTATATTCGCGCGCCGCCGGGAATTTTCGAGATTGGAAGCAGCAAGGCATTCTGCGGCAGGATTCCCTGCCCTCGATCTACATCTACTCGCAGCGTTTTACCCGGCCCGGGTCAACTACCGAACTGGAACGGCGCGGCTTCATTGCGCTGGGCCGCATCGAGGACTATTCCGCGGGCGTCGTTTTCCGCCACGAACGAACTCTGGCCAAACCCAAGGCCGACCGGCTCGACCTTCTGCGCGCCACCCGCGCCCACTTCGGTCAGATTTTTATGCTTTATGAGGACTCGGGCCAGGTTGAAGCGCTGCTTGCCACCGGGGGCGATCCGGACATTTCGGTAATGGATGAAAATGGAGTTCTGCATTGGGTGTGGGAGGTCACGAATGCCGAAGTGATCCACTCGGTGCAGGCCGCGATGAAAGACAAGAAGCTCATCATCGCCGACGGACACCATCGTTACGAAACCGCTCTCAACTACCGCAACGAGCGCCGCCCCGCCGACTTATCAAAGGGAGAGCCTCGCCCCGGCGCGGGAGGCGCGCCGTATGAGTTTGTGATGATGACGCTGGTCAACATGAATGGCCCGGGACTGGTCATTCTGCCGACGCATCGGCTGGTGCACGGTCTGGACTCCTTTTCGGAAAATGACTTCCGCAGTGCAGCGCGCGCGTTCTTCGACGTTGACGAGGTCGACGCATCGATCAACGCTCCCGGCGCCACAGCGATCCTGCGCGAATCCGGCCGCTGCGGAACTACGATCCTCGCAGTCACTGCGAACCGCGCGTTCCTGCTGCACCATCCCAATCCAAACGCTCCGGAAGTTTTCGCCGGTCTGTCGATCAGCCAGCAGGCGCTCGATGTGGTGCAACTGCATAAATGTTTGCTGGAAAAGGTGCTGAAGCTTTCGGAAGAATCCATCCGCAACCAGCAGAATATTTCCTACGTTCGTGACGCGGCTGAAGCTCTGTCGCAAGTGCGCGCAGCCGGCTCTCGCGCCAACATTGCTTTCTTGATGAATCCCTGCCGGATGGCGCAAGTGCGCGATATCGCCTTCGCGGGAGAAGTTATGCCGCAGAAATCCACCGACTTCTACCCCAAGTTGCTGAGCGGATTGACCATTTATGGGCTCGAATAGCGGGAGTTGGATTCGCAAGAATAGAGATAGAGCCGCCGTCGGCACGCTCTTGTTCCTGGCTGTGCTGCTGGTGTCTGCGGCCGCGCCGGAGAAGCGTCTGTCTATTTATTCCTCCGCGGCCAACTATTCCCTGCCCATCGTGCAGCGGCAAGGCCATGAATATGTTGGATTGCTTGAGTTACTGGATCCGCTGGGCAAGGTCAGCGCAAAATCAGAGCCGCCACGATGGCGTCTGCACTACAACAACATGCTCGGAGATTTTACAGCCGGGAAAAGCCGTGTTCTCATCCAGGGACGAGAGATTGACCTCGCGGGAAAGTTTCTTTTGGAAAACGGACGCGGCCTGGTACCGCTGGCTTCTCTCGGTTCCCTGCTGCCGCGTTTTCTGGGTGGTCCGGCAACTTTGCATGAAGAGTCGGGACGGCTCTTTATCGGCAGCATTGCTACTCACTTCACCGCGGCGGTTTCTACGGACGATGCTTCGCGGCTGATCCTTCGATTCACCGCGCCTGTGAATCCGTCGATCGCGAGCGAACCCGGCAGAGTGCGCATGACCTTCAGCCGCGAGCCGGTCACTGCGCCAGCTTCTCCCACGCTGACGTTCGGGAGTAGGACCATTCCTTCTGCAACTTATTCCGAAAACAATGGCGCCGCTGAAATCACCGTGACCACGACCGTGCCGCTGTTGGCCAGCTTCAGTCCGGATGGCCGAACCATCACACTGGCTCCGGTGAAATCTCAAGCGGCGGCAAGCGGGGCGACAGGAGCCGCAACCGGGCCTGCCACAGGATCTGCACCTGCTGCAATCAGCGCGCCGGCCGCAACTCCAGCGCAAACCACGGTGGCAGCCCAGTCGCCGGCAGCGACAACGTCAGCGCCTTTATCGCCTTCGATTACCCGGCGTTACTTCGCAATCGTCGACGCGAGCCACGGGGGCAATGACAGAGGCGAAGCGCTCAGCGCGACTCTGGCCGAGAAGGATGTCACCGTCGCGTTTGCGCGCCGGCTGCGCCAGGAGCTTGAGAATCGAGGAATCTCGACGCTTGTACTGCGCGACTCCGACGCCAATCTCTCGCTCGATGAGCGCGCCTTTTTCGCCAACTCTACACACGCCGCGGTCTATGTGGCCTTTCACGCGGCATCGAACGGCCACGGCGTTCGGCTCTACACCGCGCTGCTGCCCTACGGAGGCGAGGACGACCGCGGCCCGTTCCGCTCCTGGAGCACCGCCCAACAGTCGTTCATGCCACTCAGCCAGGCCGCCGCCACCAGCGTGGCGGCGGAATTGAGAAAGCAACAGGTTAGCGTCCGTACTCTTACCGCGCCGCTTCGACCTTTGAATAACATTGTTACCGCAGCGATTGCGGTTGAGGTTGCGCCGCCGGCGTCCGACATCAATCAACTCACTGCGGCGGATTATCAGCAACACATCGCGGTTGCCGTAGCCAACGGGATCGCCGCGATTCGAGCGCAGCTCGGAGCCGCGCCATAATTGAAGAGCATGATAAGAAAAGCGTGACCGGAAAAAATGATTCGAGAAACATTGATCCCACGTTCTTTTTATATTGCGGTAGCGGTGCTGCTGCTGGCCGTGCTGGGCATGAGCCTGTACGCGTGGCGCATGCGCGGACGCGCTGCGGCCAGTCCGGTCGCCTCTAGCGACACTCGTCCTGTGGAAGCGCCCGTCGCCGGACCTACCGAACGAGTCACGTTGTTCGTCGCGTACGACGATATCGGCATACTGCGCGCGCAGTCGGCTCAAATCCCGCTGCCGTCAGTGCGGCAGCAACGCGCTGAAGAGTTGCTTCGTGCTTTACTGGCACTGTACCTGGACAAGTCTTCGCCTCACCCGTTGCCGGCGGGAGCGGATATTCGCAGCGTCTACCTGGTCGACCCCGGACTGGCCGTCATCGACATCAACTCGGCCTTGGCTGACGGCCACCGCTCCGGCGTTCTCTCCGAAGAACTCACGGTGGCGTCGCTGATCCAGACGCTGGCGGCGAACCTCCCCGGCATTCTGAAGGTGAAGATTCTGGTGGAAGGTAAGGAGCGGGAGACTCTGGCGGGACACGCCGATCTCTCGGATTTTTTCGACGTCTCCGCGGTGAATCAGCTCACGTCACAATTGCAGTCAATTCCGTAGGCACAGATCATTTTCGGTGCCTTCGTCGTTAAGGCTTCGGGGCATAGTCTTTCGTGGTTTGGGTTCGCGAATTATAGACTTCGAGTTTCCCGTCTGGCGAAACCGAGAGCTTGAGATAGTTGCCGCCGTCCGGTCCTTGAAGGTTGGCGATAAGTGAGTCGGCAGAATTGTGCGCCGGACCGCCTTCGTCTGAAAAATGAAGCTGCCAGAAGTCTTCGAGCCTCGGAGATTTCTTGATGGTATCCCAGGACGCAGGAGAGCCACCCTTATCCGAGCCGTTATCCATTATCGCAAGGCGTGGGGAAATGGCGGCGAGAAGAGCCGGGCTGTTGCTCTGCTTGAAGCCGTGATGGGAAACGATGAAGACGTCGACGGGGCCCAGCTTATTGAAGGGACAAACCAGGTCGAGTTCTTTATCCCATGTAAGATCGCCGAGATCGAGAATGCGAACCTTGCCAAAAGTGATGAGCGTTCCGAGTGAGCGCGCATTTTCAGTTTGATCCGCTGGCCGTTTTTCAGTCGTTTCGCACGCGGGATTCTGCGCGCCCCCGCCCTTCAAAGGCTTCTGGAGTACCGCTCCGTCAGCACTCACGACCTCGGCGCGAAAGCCCTTGATGGGCAGAATATCGCCAGGTTTTGCGACGATGCGTTTCACGCTCTGGGTTGAGAGTACGTTCTGGTAGGCTTCCCAGTTCTGCTCGGTTGCCCCCTCGGTCTCGCGGTTCGGGCCGTGATCGATGAACGTACCAACTGGAATCTTCGCGATGAGCGGCGGAACTCCGCCGGCATGGTCCGTGTGATAGTGAGTGAGCAGAACGAAATCAATTTTCGATAGACCGGCTTTCTTTGCAGCCGCGACGATCCGGTCGGCGTCACGCCCGGCATTGCCCGGCCAGCCCGTATCGATGAGCAGCGATTGGCCTGCGGGCGTAACAAAAAGCGTGGCCTGGCCGCCTTCCACGTCTACAAAGTAAATTTCGAGGGCTTTGCCGGGCGCGGCCGGTGACGGCGTTGGCAGCGCAAATAATGCGAGGACCAGGACAGCTCCAACCATTCCGCAACTAAGAAGCGACCGCTCACGTCGATTGATCATAAGAATTTCCCAGGGTTTAAGTTTCTCTGCCCAGCCTCTCTCTTTTTCTTGTTTAATCCACCTCGTTACTCTACCTTCTCCGCGACCCACCGTGAAATCGCGGTCACAAATTTCCGCGGGGCAAACCGAACTGACTCCGCCACCATCCAATTCCGGACCCCCGAAATGACCAACGTTCGTCCGGCCATCAAGCCGTTGTAGCCGTCGCGGGCCACCGCTTGGTGCGGTCATTGGCCGCATTTTCTTGAATAGCCGCGAGTCTTCCATATTCGCCCGCTTCTGAAAATCAGTGTCGGTAGCTCCGGGGCAGAAACAGCTTACCACCACGCCCGAGCCCGAGAGTTCGTTGGCCAACGCCTCTGAAAACGAAAGCACATACGCCTTGGTCGCGTAATAGACGGCCATCATCGGGCCCGGCTGAAAAGCCGCGGTGGACGCTACGTTCATGATCTTGCCGCTTCGCCGCTCGAGCATCGCCGGAAGGGACAACCGGGTCAAATGAGTGAGCGCAGTAATGTTGAGGTGAATCTGCCCCAGGATTTCTTCCTCCGGAATCGTGGCGAACTCGCCAAACGTGCCGAAGCCGGCGTTGTTTACCAGGATATCGACCGCAATTCTTTCGTGCTGCAATTGATCGAATAGAAATTTGGGAGCCGCGGCCGCAGCCAGATCGAGCGCGACTGTTTTCACGCTGACGCCAAATTCGCTCTGCAGGTCAGCAGCCACCCGGTTCAGTTTGTCTGAGCTGCGAGCCACCAGAACCTGGTTGTAGTGATCGCGGGCAAACAGTTTGGCCAGCTCATAGCCGATGCCGCCGGAGGCGCCAGTGATCAGGGCGGTTTGAGGGTGCGATTGCATACAGGAAGTTTTGTCTGCCTCTCGAGAAGCTTTCGTCAGAAAGAAAAAGCGCGGGCGAGGGCGCCCGCGCCACACACACAATCCAACACCTACGCGCCTGCCAGCACTGGCTCTACTCCGTAAATCGAGAACCACGAGGTCGCGGCCTTCAGCTTACTGTTCACGTTATTGATGTTCTTCACGCCTTCCGTCTCAAGCCACGCGCGGAATGCCGCCGCGCCATGCTTGGCGTAGATCGGGATGCCGTCTTTCCAGGTCGCGCGTCCGCACAGTACTCCGTTAAATTTCACCCCGGATTCTCCGGCCAACTCCAGGGTCTCGCTGAATTCCGCGTTGCTGACGCCCGCCGAAAGATAGATGAACGGCTTGGTTGCCACGTTCGCCGCCTGGTGGAAGAAGTTAATCGCTTCCTGCTTCGTGTAGGCCTTCTGCCCGCCGAAGCATTTCACGCCGTCAACGAACTTCATGTTCACCGGCACTTCCACCTTCAGAACGTCTACGCCGTAGCGATCTTTGCTGAATTCGCGCATGCTCTCGGTGACGATCTGCGGCTTTTTCTTGGCGTAGTCCAGTCCCTTCTCGTCGGCGCCTTCTTCGTAGCCCACAAACTCCAAAAAGTATGGGATATCATTGGCGCGGCATTCGTCTCCGATGCGCTCCACCCAGGCGTGCTTCTTATCGTTCACATCTTTCGGATCGAATGGCGAGTAGTAGAGCAGAATCTTCACGCAATCCGCGCCAGCTTCTTTCAGCCGGCGTGCCGACCAGTGATCGAGCAGATCTCCCAAACGTCCTGGACCAGTTTTGTCATATCCCGTCTTCTCATAGGCCAGCAGCAGACCGGCGTTCTTGGCGCGGTGTTTGGAAGCCGGCAGCCCCCACTCGGGGTCGAGCAGGATAGCGCTGGCATGCGGCGTCAAGACTTCGGTGACCAGCGTCTTGAATTCTTCCATCATGGCGTCACTGACTTCGCCGCCTTTTTCTTTGCCCAGTGATTTCTGCAGCGAACCGCGCTGATCCATCGCGGCCGCAGCGATCACGCCGCGTTCGTTCGAGACTTTCCTGAGACCCGCAAGCTTGCCAGCGGTGAGCTTCATAGATTCCTCCACGGAGTGCTAAAAGATGAGTGCCTGAAACAGGCAATTGTAAACCAAACGGCTTGACGGTCCAGATCAAAAGTAGGTAATATAACTACTTGGAGATCGAAGCATGGAGAAAGCCATTTCGGCTGCAGACGCCAACCGGAAATTTTCCCAGCTGTTGCGGGATGTCCGGGAGGGACAAAGCTTCGTGGTGACCAGCCACGGCAAGGCTGTAGCCCGCATCTCCCCGCTCAAAGACAACGGCGCAAGCGCGGCCAGCGCTCGCGCATCTCTGCTCAGCCGCTTGAAGGCCGAGCGCGTCGTCAAGATCGGACGCTGGAAACGAGACGAGCTATACGACTAGGTGGATCCAGTGAGGCTCGCGCTCGATACCAATGTCTTGGCTTATGCAGAGGGCGTAAACGGCGCCGCGAAAAAGAAGACCGCTCTCGAAATCATTGCCAAGCTGCCCGCCGACTCCACTTTCCTGCCGGTTCAGGTGTTGGGGGAATTATTTCACGTGCTGGTGAGAAAAGCTGGACGCCCGCCGGAACGGGCGCGGGCCGCGATCTTGAGCTGGCAGGACGCCTTTCCTCTGATTGAAACCTCGTCCACGGTTCTGATCGCCGGCGCCGACTTGGCCGCGCGCCACAGCCTCGTCATCTGGGATGCGGTAATTTTCGCGGCTGCGGCGGCTGCGGGCTGTCGTCTGCTACTTTCCGAGGATCTTCAGCCGGGCTTCACCTGGAACGGAGTGACGGTTGCCAATCCGTTTTCCGCAGGCAAGCATCCGCTATTGGAGGGGTTGCTTGAGCCCTGATTATTCAGCCGCGGTACTTTCAATCCCCGCACTCGATACATGTTCTACTTCACGGCCACGCCTGATGGTAAGTCCAAAGTGTTAATCGGCCCTACCGGATTCAAGACTCCACTCGAGAAGCTGATGGAGTATTGCGAGACGGTTGTGGCATTGGTGTTGGCCACGAAGAGCCAACTGTCGTCACTGCGAATCGCGATCGAGTTCGCACCCAGGCCTGCGGCCGCGGGTACTCCGACAAACTGCGCCAAAACGCCAGTGCTGCGGTTGATTATGTAACCTGTGATGTTGCTCGACCCGGTATTCACTACGTATAAGAACTTGCCGTATGCATCCACCGAGATCGGCCCAGGAGCATTGGCCGCAGGGCAAAAGGTGGCGTTGTTGGGGCAGGCTTGGATCTGGTTCAGGCTGAAGTCGGCACTCACGCAGGGCGGGGTGGAGAGGACATTAATCGCGCTGCAGACTCTGTAGGCGCTGACATCATTGGTGAGCGAGTTCGCCACATAAACGAACTGGTTGCAGGGGTCGACCGCCACGCCGGAGGGAACCTGGTGGGTTGGAATTCCCGGGGAAGAAGTCGAGTAAGGCATGAGCGTCAGCGTTCCCGCCGAGGGATCCACAGAGTAGTTCACCAGGACGTAGTTGACTGAATCGGTCACGTAGAGATTCTCCGTGGTGGGAGGCGCCACGCCGGAACAAGTCGAATACTGAATGGGGTAAGCAGTTTGGGATACGGCGAGCGCGGATGCGCTGGCAATTTGGTTGCCGGGCTCGACTGGAAGTGTAAACGGTGAATCCGCTAACTCCGTCAAGGCGCCGTTAGTGCCGATGGCGAGTACCGAAACCGACCCCGGCAACCCGTTAGTCGAGCTGTCTGCCACGAAGAGAAACTTTCCGGCGGAGTCAATCGCCAGGGCAACCGGTACAACGGGGGTTCCACCGGTCGTGTTGTTGAGAGTTGTTGTCGTTCCCGACGCCAACTTGCCATCGGAGCCAATCGGAAACGCTGTGATGCCGGTTTGGCTGGGAACCAGCTCCGCATTCTGGTGGACGATTACGTATGCGTTCTTGCCCGCTGGATCAAGGATCACTGCCGCCGGAAGTCCCGGGGTAGGGGGACCGTTCACGTTGTTAATCTGCGAAGCGCTACCATTGGCCAGATTGATGCTGAAGGTCTCCATTACCGCCGTTTCGTCTGGGATCTCTATCGTGCCCTGGGTTGGGACGACCACCAAGGCGTGGGTGGAAGAGTTAGCCGAGTACTTCGTGCTGCAGGCTAGCAGGAAGCCGATCGCAACCAGAGCGAGAATCGCCACAATCCAGGGAAACCTTGTCCGCATTCTTTACTTTATCTCCTGCTTACGTGGTAGTGGATTCCCCGGCGTCGCGGGCCGGGCACAAACCCTATTTTAAGGCGTGAATTGCCATTCATTTATGTATCAGGAATACGCGGGAAGAGCAAACCCCCACTCAGGTTGTTGGAACCGCAGACGGGGTTGGGAGTTGCCTGAACGGCAGTGGACAGTGGCTAGTGATCAGTGATCAGTGGTCAGCGCCCAGCCGGAATCTCACTGGCCGCTGGCCACTGACCACTGGCCACTGGGGTTAAGGGCATCAGAGGCAGGTGAATTTCTACCATGAGTCCGCCTTGGGCGCGGTTCACAGCTGCGACGCGTCCGCCGTGGAAGCGTACGGCGCGCTCGGTGATAGCCAGGCCCAGGCCGACTCCACCGGTCTGCCGGCCGCGAGCGTCGTCCAGGCGGTAGAACGGCTGAAACAATTTTTCCAGCGCATCGGCGGGAACGCCATCCCCGCAATCGGTAACTCGAACCACGGCCTCTGCGCCGGCGGAGCCAGTCGCCTTCTCCAAATGGATCTCGACTGATGTGCCTTCGCGGGTGTAACGGATGGCATTGCGGACTACGTTCTCGATGGCACTGTGCAGCAGGGAGGCATCTCCGCGCACCGCCCAGCTTCCCGGAGGAATTTCGCTGCGAACGTGGCAGTGCCGCGCCTGCGCTTCAAACTCGGCGTCTTCGGCCACGTTGAGCACAACTTCATCGAGCAGAACTGGCGTAGTGGCGACGCGCTGCTCACCGTCTTCCAGGCGCGCCAGAGTGAGCAGACGGCCAATGAGTTCATTGAGGCGTCCGGCTTCCAGTTCAATGCGTTCCAGCATGGCCGCGGTTTCCGGCCCGGAGCGCTGCCGCGCCAAGCCCAAAGCTACATTCAGCCGCGCGAGAGGTGAGCGCAGTTCGTGCGAGATGTCATTGAGCAGACGGGATTGTGCTTTGACCAGGTTTTCCAGCCGTTCCGCCATGCCGTCAAAATCCCGCATCAAGCCGGCAACTTCGTCGCGCCGCCTGACATTGGGAGCACCGGCCCGTGCGGTGAGATCGCCGGCGGCCAGTTGACGCGTGGCCGCACGCAAACGCACGATCGGCATAGTCAGGAACCACGCGAGCAGATAGCAGACCAGGCCCGAAGAAATTACGGCGATTATCAACCCCGGGAAGGGCAATCCTCGCGGACCGAGAAACAGACGTGGCCCAGGCGGAGGTGACAACACCAGCGTGTAACGATGCAATCCGTCAGAGGAAGCGCGCGAATCGCGCAACACTGGAGGGGGGGCGGGAAAAATAAAGCCTTCGTGCGGCACCCGTGGTCCACCCTTCGCGACACGCAGCGCCCATTCTGGCGCGCCCCGGTGCAAAATCTCCTCCATGTTTTCGTTGAATAGAAAGACGCGCACGTGCTGCGTCTTCTCCAGATTATCGAAATACTCACCCAACCCCGCTGTGCCTCTCTGTTCGTAGGCATTCACCGAGTCGTTCATCGCGGTGGCAAGGAGAGCCTCCCAACTGGAGGTCCTCGGACGAAACGCCAGAGTGACCAAGATGGCTAACACGAGAAACAAGGCAAAAGCCATCCAGAAGGAAAGAAAAATCTTGAGGAAGAGGCTTTTCATGAGGTGGCCTTTACCTTTTCCCCGGCCTTTTCGCGCGGACGGGCAAAAATGTAGCCTACGCCGCGGATCGTCTTTATATGCTCGTCGGCGTCAGTATCGCCGAGCTTCTTGCGGACCTTGCTGACGTGCATGTCGATGCTGCGGTCGAAGGGCGAAAATTTGCGGCTGAGCACGGCATTCACCAGACGCTCCCGCGGAACCACGCGGCCCGCCTCGCGCAACAAGACTTCCAGCAAGTTAAATTCAACTGAGGTGAGGTCGACCGGTTGGCCGTCGCGGCGCACGCTGCGGGTCGCGGGATCGAGTTCAATCTCACCCACGCGAACGACCTCGGGCGCGGAGGGAACCGATTTGTCACTATGGGTGCGGCGCAGGATCGCTCGAATGCGCGCTACGAGTTCCCGCGGATTGAAGGGTTTGGGCAGATAGTCGTCGGCGCCAATTTCGAGTCCGACAATGCGGTCCACATCTTCCCCGCGGGCCGTCAGCAAAAGCACCGGCAGGCGGGAGGTAGCGCGGATTCTGCGCAGCACCTCGAAGCCATTGATGCCGGGCAGCATGACATCGAGAACCACCAGCAGGTAGCCGCCGCCCGTGGCGCGCTGCAGGCCATTCTCGCCATCGTGCACCGACTCTACCGTGAACCCCTCGGCCTGCAAGTATTCGCCGACCAGGGTACAGAGTTCGACGTCATCATCGATGATGAGAATGCGTTCCATCTTCTCTTCTTTTTCTTTTGCCTTCGCAGTTTTCATTGTGCACCAGGCTCAGGCCGCCAGCGGTAAAGAATTGTCAAACCAGACACCGCGAAAAGGTGAGTTTCCTTTTGACAAAACTTTACTCGGATTGACTGACTTTTTACCACATTTTCTGTGGCAACCGTGTTCTTATTACTGTACTCAGTGCTAGAACAAAGGCCCGGGTTCCGACCAAGGGACCGGCCTTCGGGAGTCAGGAGTTTATGAAATCCATTCGTTTTCGCCTCTTTGTTGCAGCGCTGGCAGTGATGTTGGGCGGCGCGATTGCCAAGTCGCAAACCGCGGATGCAACTACTGCGCCCCAACCCACGCGTGGACATGAATGGGGTATGCGCGGCCCCATGATGGACTTCCCTTTCAGAGAACTGGATATTACAGATGCCCAGCGCACCCAGATTAAGGGGGTCATGGAAAAAGAGAGTTCTACCATGAAGCCGCTGATGCAGCAGCTTCACACCATGGATCAGCAGCTCAAGCAGTATTCAGAAGGCACCTACGATGAGACCAAGGTGCAGGCTCTGGTCGCGCAGCAATCGCAGACGCTGGTGCAACTGAAAGTGGAAGAGACGCGGATTCACAACGAGGTGTACCAGTTGCTGACGGCAGACCAGCAGGCCAAGATGAAAGAGATCGAGGCCAACCGGCAAGCGCGCATGCAGCAGCACATGCAGGGTGCCGCGCCAACCACGTCGGACCAGTAAGCGCCGTGGCTTCTCGAAGTTTTTAAGCGTTGCGGTTTGATGAGTTGTGGGTCGAAGCCGCGCGGGGTTGGGTCGCTCCCCGGCCCCGCGCCATCTCTATAGGCATTCCCCAAGGAACGATGCCATGGATATGGTTCAGGGATTCATCTTCGACGCAGGATGGTTTTTCTTCGCCGCCTGGGGCATGGCTCTAGCGGTGGTCAGCATAATCGCCTTCGGCCGGGATATTATTCCCAGCGCACAGCGCGCAACGGTCGGGAAAAATCGTAGGTCTTAGGCGCAAGGTCTTGGGTCTTACGGATCCCGTCGCCCATGACATGGCGCCTAAGACCGCTTCCCCTCCCAACACAGTTCCTATCACCTAAGACCTATGGCCTAAAACCTGTTTCCTGCACCCCAGCCTGCTAAACTTTCATCTACACAACCTGCATGATTCCCAAGAGTATGCGTCCACTGATGCCCTACCTTAAGCGCTACCGCTGGGGGTTTGTGGCGGGCGTCTTCTGCATTATTCTGAGCAACGGCGCCTGGGTGCTTCTGCCGCAGGTCATCCGGCATGCGGTGGATGATCTCAATACGGGAGTCACTTCCGCGAAGTTGTGGCACTTTGCGGTGCAGATGCTCGAGGTTGCAGCAGTCCGCGGCGTCTTCCTGTTTCTGACGCGCTGGATCGTGATTGGCATCTCGCGCGACATTGAGTTCGATCTGCGCAATGACCTGTTCGCGCACCTGGAGACGCTCTCCTACTCCTATTACCAGCGCATGCGGACCGGCGATATCATGGCCCGGGTCACGAATGATTTGAACGCGGTACGGATGCTGCTGGGCCCGGCTATCATGTATTCGGCAAACACGTTTGTGTTCACCGCCGGCGCACTTTCGTTCATGGTGCTCATCAGCCCCAAGCTGACGTTCTACGCGTTTCTACCGCTGCCCGTGGTCAGCATTGTCATTCAGCACTTCGGTCGGCGCATTCACGAGCGCTTCGAGAGAATTCAGGCGATGTTCTCCGACATTTCGGCGCGAGCGCAGGAAAATTTCTCAGGCGCGCGCGTGATTCGCGCTTACGTACAGGAAGAAGCGGAGATCGAATCTTTCGAGGCCGCGAACCAGGAATATATTGCGCGCAGCCTGAAGCTGGTGCGGCTCATGGGCATGCTCTGGCCCACGCTGGAACTCATGCTCGGGCTGGCCATGGTGCTGGTGCTTTGGATGGGCGGCCGTGAAGTCATCCACGGGCAAACGACGGTGGTTCTGGTTTCCTATTTGAAAACGAAAACCACTCTTTTGCTTCCCGGCTCCGTGACTGTGGGCGACTTTGCCGCCTTCAACATCTACATGCTGCAATTGACGTTTCCGGTGATCGCTCTGGGGTGGGTGGTCAACATTTTCCAGCGCGGCACAGCATCGCTAGTCCGCCTGAATCAGATTCTGCAGGAACAACCCGAAATCAAGGATGAACCGGTGGTCGAGAATGAGGACAACGACCGGCCGGTGGAAGGCGAAATCGAATTCCGCGGATTGAATTTTGCCTACGACGGCAAGCCCGTGCTACACGATTTGAATCTGCGGATCCCCGCTGGCAGCAGCATGGCGATCGTGGGCCCGACGGGCTCGGGGAAGACGACATTGGTCAATCTGATTCCGCGGATTTACGACGCGGCGCCGGGGATGGTTCTGGTGGATGGGAGGCCGATCCGGGAGTTTCCGCTGGCATCGCTGCGCACAAATATTGGCTTTGTGCCGCAGGAAACGTTCTTGTTCAGCGACCATATCCGGGAAAACATTGCCCTGGGCGTGGGATCTGCCACCGATCAGGAGATTCACCAGGCAGCCGAAGCCGCGAACATTGCCGGCGATATCGAAGGCTTTCCCGAGCAATATGAAACCATGGTGGGCGAGCGTGGCATCACGCTTTCCGGAGGCCAGAAACAACGCACCGCGATTGCGCGCGCCTTGATTCGCAACCCGCGCATCCTCATTCTCGATGACGCTCTCTCCAGCGTCGACACGCACACCGAAGATAAAATCCTGAATCACCTGCGCGAAGTGATGCAGGGACGCACGACGATTTTCATCTCCCACCGCGTTTCCACGGTACGCAATGCCGACCGCATCGCCGTGCTGCACGACGGACGCATCGTCGAATTGGGAACGCACGACGAACTGCTCGCCTTGAACGGCTACTACAGCGACCTATATAACAAGCAATTGCTGGAAGAAGAACTGGCCGAGGTTTAGGCCGGGCTCAAGCCACATATTCGAGAAGCGGCTCGGCCGAAGCCGCGCCGCCCTTCCAAAATTCTCGACTTGGTAGTATCTTCGGCTGCGGCCACAATTTGCAAGAAACACCTTAGAGATGCAACGAACCGACGCAGCTGAGATTCTCGATTCCGGCGACTGCTGTGCCGCCGACGTCGAAACTACGCTGCGGGATATCGCACGTGTGAACCGCTGGTTCGGCGGCGTTGCGACGACGCGAAAGATGGTCGAACGCGTGGCTCAGAGCTCCGGGGTAAAGCATTTTTCCCTCTTGGAAGTGGCGGCCGGCTCGGGGGAAGTTTCTGAGATGGTTCAGCAAAGCCTGGCGCGTCGCGGTGTCACGATTGACGTCACGTTGCTCGATCGCGCCCGGTCTCATCTTCTTTCGGGAAATCAGGTTTCGGGAGATCGCGCCTTAGGAGATCCTCTGCCGGAAACCCACGGCGTTGTGGCCGACGGGCTTGCGCTACCTTTCCGGGATGGCACGTTCGATCTGGTGAGTTGCAGTCTTTTCGCGCATCATCTGCGGCCGCAGCAATTGGCGCAGTTCTTGCGCGAGGGCGTGCGAGTGAGCCGGCGGGCCGTACTGATCAATGATCTGGTTCGGCATCGGTTGCATCTGGCTTTCGCGTATGCCGGTTATCCCATCATGCGCAGCCGCGTGGCCTGGCTGGACGGGTTGACTTCGGTCCGCCGGTCTTACGTTCCGTCAGAAATTCGGAGCTTGTGCGTGTCCGCGTTTTCTCCGGCAGGGGTGCGTATTGAGATCTCGCGCAATTACCTATTCCGCATGGGAGCGCTCGTGTGGAAGGGGTCGGCTGCCCTCGGGGCTGAAGCCTGACTCAAGTATTGGGCTTGACGGGCCTGGAAGACCTGCTTCAACCGCTCTAGCGCACCACCAGCACTTCCCTGATATTGTCGCGCGCGAGAAAAAATTTAATGGAAGCAAAGTCGTGGAAAAGGTTTTCAATGTGGCGATTGTTGAACACACGCTGCAACTGGAAACCGTCAGAGCCCGCTCGGCCCGCTCCAGCGGAAGCGTGACGGGCTTCTTTGCGCAGCGTAATCTTCGTCATCTCAAGAGTGTCGCCGCCAACGACATGGAAGCGGTGACAGGGCGAGTCCGGGCCGGCGTCGCGGGTATGGAAGAACGCGAGCAACATGCCTCCCGGTTTCAGCACTGACCATAGGCGGCCGACTACCGGCTTCACCAGGCTCTCATCCAGGTAATCCGGCAGATTCCAACACAGGACTACGTCGAAGTGAGCTGCCGGGTAGACCAGGTTATCGGCGAGAAATTTGCGGGAATCGAGGGCCGCCGCTCCGTTCTCGTCTTTCATAAGAAGTTCAGGATCAGTGGAGGCGGTGAGCAGGTCTTCGCTATAGATCCTGTGGCCGCGTTCCGTGAAGTGGCGGATGTTGGTAGCCGATGTCGATCCCAGGTCCAAAATGCATAGGCCGTCAGTGGACTCCCAGGTGCGCGACAACTCGCCCAGGCCGCTGGAGCGGCGGGTCAACTTCTGCGAACCCTGCTCGGGAATGGTCTCAGGTCCGGATGAACCGCGAAAAAGTTTCATGAAATTCTGTGAGACGGACGACATCGTAACTTCGTAACTCCTGGGACTGACTACTTCCCATCGGCGCGGTGAACATCCACCTTGCCCTTCAAGAAAGCGCCTTCCTCAATCGAGATGCGCTGGGTCGTGATATCCCCAGTAACGACCGCTGACTTACGTAATTCGACGCGATCGCTGGCCTGGATGTTGCCCTCCAGTTTGCCTTGCACGACCACGCCCTTGGCCTCGACGCCGCCTTTGACCTGGCCGTTGGGGCCAACGGTTAAGTTGTTGCCCTTGAGAGAGATGCTGCCCTCGACCTGGCCATCCAGATACAGATCTTCGCTGCCGGAAAGTTCGCCCTTGATGAAGACGGATTTGCCGATTTGTGCCAACCCAATTGCGGGTGCGCTCGCGGGTGCGTTCATTGGACGCTCTCCTTATGCAGCCGAACAAAAAGGGATCGGTACAACTCCATCCGTGCGACGGCAATCCTCAGGCTTTGCCGCCGAATCAGAATTCATGAGGCACGAACGGAAGGCTGCTCCCCCTGAAACGACTATACGCAAGGCACGGAGGGCGCGGCAAGTTCCCTGCAGGGAACTTTCGGAAAGCCAATTGCTACACTTAGAGTGTGCCCGACCGGACGACAGGGAAGTTCGCTCACATCGCCGCCGCTATTTTGGTAGGTGCCCTGGTCGCGGGTATGGGCGCTCGTTCTCTGAAGGCTGGCTCACCTTTTAGTACTTCTCAGGATCCGGCTTCTCCCGTCGAACTCGTGCGGACTGCGGTTGCAAATGAGGTCGCAGCCGCCAACGACAATTCGACGAAACACATGTTTCGCTCCCGGAAGCAGACCCCGCAGGGCTCCCAGACCAGGCTCTATGTGGAAACGCGCGACGCCATGGCCGGCATGACGATTGCCTACGATGACAAACCTCTCTCGCACGAACAAATGCAGGGCGAGGAAGGTCGCCTGGCCGATCTTGTGGCCCACCCCGATCAACTGAGCCGCAAGCATTCACAAGAAGAGGAGAGCGCCGAGCGTACCCTGCGCATCGTGAAGGCCTTGCCCGAAGCTTTTCTCTACGACTACGACGGTAAGGAGCGAGGCACGGCCGACCTGGGTAAAGATCGAGACCGGCTGGTGCGACTTAAATTCCGCCCCAATCCGGCGTACCATCCGCCTTCTCATGTGGAAGACGTGCTCACCGGCATGCAGGGATTTCTTTTGATTGATTCCGAGGCACGCAGGATCGCGAGAATCGATGGAACTCTATTTAAGGAAGTCAGCTTCGGCTGGGGAATTCTGGGACACCTCGACAAGGGCGGACATTTTCTGGTGGAGCAGCGCGATGTAGGCGATGGCTCCTGGGACGTCTCGCGCATGTCGCTGGGCTTCACCGGCAAGATTCTTCTGTTTAAGAGCATCTCCATCAAGTCTGAGGAAGTGTTCAGTGACTTCCGGCGCGTGCCCGCCGATACTACGTTTGCCCAGGGCGTCGCGATGCTGAAGGCGGAAGAGGCGAAACTGGCCGAAAATCATAAGGCAGGAGCCGCGGCGATGGGGCCGAAGTCTCAGTAGAAAACGTCCGCCATGAATAAGTTTTACCTGCCCGGCACAGCAAGTTTCTTCTCGAGTTCGTTCGCCAGTCCGACCTGAAAATCAGGCGCAATCGTTGTCGCCAGGGTACGGGCTTTCTGGTAGGAAGCGCGGGCCTCATCAGGCCTTCCCATGGCGCTCAGGATGTCCCCCAGTAGCGCATTCGGTTTCGCTGCGCCGGGGGCAAGGGCAACGGCTTCCTGCGCTTCTTCGAGTGCCTCCGGAAGCTGCTTAGCTTCGAGCAACCATTCGGCCTTCTGCGAGTGACTGATCGATGCCGCGAGGGGAATTTCGAAATGGCCGTTATAGACGAAAACTCCATAGTCGATCACCGCCGTCGGACGCAGAGATTTGAATTGCTCATACGGATTCAAGGGGCCAGCGCCGAATTCAAAGCCAGAAAGATCGCCCGCACTAACCAGCACCGTGCCGTCAATGGCGGGCGGAGCGTTTAACGGCTCTTCCATCCAGAGCGAGTCCATGGTTGGCAGCTGCCGGCATGGAATCTTGTAGTAGCTGGCATCGACGACGCCTTCGGCGAAGTAGATAAACCAGCAGTCTTTTATGTTGTGTTCATCCAGATACCGCCGCACGTCGTGGAGCTGTTGTCCCCAATCGGAGTTTGAGTCGCTGAGCAAGTCATGAACGCGCGCGGGTCCTCCCCAGAATTCATTGGCGTAGGCGATGTAGGAGGGATAGGCGCGCGAAGTCGAGATCGCCTGGAAGATCAGAAGCACAACAATTACGTAGGTCCATTTGCGGTTGCGCTGAATGAGGCTCCAGGCCGCGCCTCCGATCAGAACGGAGAGAAATAGATACATCGGCAGGATATGTCGGACGCCAATGTTCATACCGGCGCTCATGGCGATAGCCAGATGGAAGATCGGGGGGACGGTCAGGAAGATGATTTCGCGCCAGGCTGCTAGTCGCCGCGCAGCGATCGTCCAGATCGTAATCAGCAAAAGCAACAGAAACGACAGACTTGATTTGATCACGAAGGCGACGGGAAAATAGAACCACACGCCGTGGGGATAGACTTTGCCGAGCAGGAAGCTGGTGTAGAAATCCGACATAATGCGGACGTCAGCGAGTCCGTAAACGTAAGACTCAGGCAAGAGATGGAAGCGGGCCACGGTGTGGAGCAGGCGAACTTCGTGCGGCCGTGACAGTCCCTGCACGAATTCGCTTAACGGAGGATTCATCTGCCGGCCTTCGGCGCGGGCCTGATAGCGGAATCCGTACGCACCCCAAAGAACTGTGATCGCGATAACGCTGATGGCGACAAGGGCGATCGCGAGTTGCCGGGCACGCTTCGCCGGTGAAGCTTGCAAGCCACCCTGCGTGTTTGAAGCACGCTTGCTTCGCACGACTTCGCAGCCCGCCAGCAAAAACAGCATTGGGAAAAGCAAAATGCCGGTGTGCTTGGCGGCGAGTGCGAGTCCGGTGGCAAGTCCCGTAACAATCAGTCGCCACGCGGAGGGCACTTTCACATAGCGATAGAACGCGTAAACCGCTGCGAACATGAAGCACGAGAGACCGGCGTCAGTGCTGACGACCGCACCATGAGCCAGCAGGTTCGGATCGAATGCCAGCAAGGCAAGAGCGATGAAGCCTGCGCCGGTGCCAAACATTTCCTGCGCAGCCAGAAAAACGAGAAGGGCGAGCAGAAGAGTGAAGAACGAAACCGCGATCCGGGCGCGGAAGAGCATCGTATTCGCGTCATTCTTGAAGAGGAAGTCTTTGCCATCGCGGAACGCCTCGTACTTGAAGCTGCGGTCTTGCACTACCGGCAAGGTAAGCGGCATGTTGAGCAGAGGAATCGCCGCGACTAACTTAACCAACGGAGGATGCTCCGGGTTCAGGCCGAAGTCGGCGTGCTTCCACGACATGTATCCGGCGAAGATGTGGTCGTCTTCGTCCCAGGTGATGGAATTGCGGTGCACGGAGAGCGCGAGCTGTAGAAAAAGAACGAGGAGCAGAGCGCCGACGCCCATGGCGATCCGGGCGCGGCGCGCCATATGAACAGGTTCAGACAAGTCCCCTCCGATGCGGCTAGTTTGTTGCGCGCAACGTTTCCTTCCTTACTGTCAATTTCTCGATCAGATCTTCTCTGATTCGATAACCCGTTCCCGGCTGGTCGCTGATCGCAATCATCCCTTGCGGTGAAACTTGCACCTCGGGATCGATGATGTCTTCTTTCCAGTAGCGCTTGGAAGCCGAAACGTCTCCCGGCAAACTGAAATTCTCAAGCGTGGAAAACGCGATGTTGTGCGCACGGCCAATGCCTGATTCAAGCATGCCTCCGCACCAGACCGGGATCTTTTGCGCATGACAGATGTCATGAATCTTTTTGGCCTCTGTGAACCCGCCCACGCGTCCGACTTTGATGTTGATGATGCGGCATGCGCCGGTCTCGAGTGCAATCGCGGCGGTGCGCGCATTGACGATGGACTCGTCGAGGCAAAGGGCGGTGCGCAGCTCTTTTTGCAGGCGGGCGTGGTAGAAGATGTCGTCATCCCAGAGCGGCTGCTCAATCATGAGCAGATTGAATTGATCGAAGCTGCGCAAGTGTTCGACTTGATCGAGTGTGTAGGCGGAGTTAGCATCGCAACTCAGCGTAATGTCGGCCCAGCGCGAGCGAATTTTCTCCAGCACGTTCACATCCCAGCCCGGTTTGACCTTCACTTTAATGCGGCGGTAGCCAGCAGCCAATTCGATCTTGATCTTATCGAGTAACTGCTCGACGGAATCCTGAATGCCGATGGAGACTCCGCAAGCGATTTCAGTCCGCGTGCCGCCCAGTAGTTTCCACAACGGCAGATTCTTCTGTTTAGCTTCGGCATCCCACAGCGCGTTTTCAACCGCGGCCTTGGCCATGCGGTGCCCGCGCACGCGCGAGAAAAGAGCGGCACAGTCCCGTGCCGAATCGAGGGTGCGCCCGATCACCGCAGGAGCAACATGGCGGGCGATGGTCAGCCATGCGCTCTCAGTCCACTCGCTGCAGTAGAAGGGATCTTCGCCGGCGACGCATTCTCCCCAGCCATCGACTCCATCGCAATGCGCGGTGAGCAGCAGTATGCGGCGGCTATAAGTCCTTCCGAAACTCGTCTCAAAGAAATGGACGAGCGGTATATGAATCTCGCGAAGTGTGATCGCTTCAATCTTCATAATTCAGTATCTAGCACCCAGTACCTAGTACCCAGCAAGGTCGCATTTTCTCGGTACCAGGTACTAGGTACTGCCAGCATACGACCGCTCCTCATCCCAAACGCCGAGCAGAAACTTGCCGTTGCCTGCTGAGTCGCGTTCGTATCCGAGAACAGCAACGCCGCCTTCGAACGCTCTAAGAAATCGCTCGCGGTTTTGTTCCTGCACCTGTTGCGCTTTGCCTCGAGTTTCCGCGGCGGCTTTCCACTCGTAAATCTGCGCCGGAACTTCAATCGCTGTCTGTTGGTTGAACACCGGGTTCTTTCCAGTTGCCAGCAATGTTTCCACGCGGTTTGATTTCAGCCACCACTCGGCAATCAGCCGGTCGCTGGGAAGCCCGCCCTGCAACGGCGATGACGTGATTCCGTATTGATTGATGTTGTAGCGGCGCGAGATGGCTCCCAGCTTTTCAATATTCAGATAGGAGTTCTTAATCTCCAGCGGATCGAAGGTCCATTCGATGACTTCGATGCCGCGCGCGAGCGCGTCCTCGCGCTGTAGAAGCTTGAGGCGGCGTCCGAGTCCGCTGTTGCGGTATTCCTTGCGGACCGCCAGCATGTGCGAATGAAGATACACGCGGCCTGACCGCGCGCCCGGCACCGAGAGCGCGAAGCCCACCATCTGGCTGCCGTCGAAAGCGCCCATCACCTGTCCGCCAACCTTTTCAGCCACTACGAACATGCGCAGCGGGACGAGTTCGGAGTCGCTGAAGTTCCATATTTCTTTTTGCAGGGCGACGCAGGTCCGCAATTCGTCGAGCCCCTGGCAGTGGCGAATCACGACGGCATCTGGGCTCACGGTTGCTTCTCCTGCTGCTTGGCCTCTTGCCAGAGCGATTCAAGTTCTTCCATCGACGCCTTTTCAGGAGACGTCCCGCGCTCGTGCAGCCGCTGTTCCATCCACTCAAAGCGGCGGCGGAACTTGCGATTGGTCTTCCGCAACGCGGATTCAGGATCAACCGCCAGATAGCGGGCCATGTTCACCAGTACGAAGAAAAGATCGCCGACCTCTCCTTCCAAACGCAGCCGCAGGTCTTCGGGAATTATCAAGCGTCCGGAACCGGCGACGCCGCGGCCTTCGGGGCGCGGACCGGGCGCGGGAACCTCCTGCAACTGCTGGCGAAGTTCGCGAGTCTCCTCGTCGAGTTTTTCGAACAGGCCTTCCACGTCAGGCCAGTCGAAACCAACTTGCGCGGCGCGCGAACTGAGCTTGTGGGCCTCGAGCATCGCCGGCATGGACGAAGAGATGCCCGCCAGAATCGACGGTGAAGGCTTCCCTACCTGACTTCCGTCGGCTGCGTCCGCAGCCTCGCTCTCCCCCAACCGCTTCTTTCGTTCCTCGACTTTCAGCGCCTCCCAGTTGCGCGTTACCTCCGACGCAGTATCCGCCTTCGTATCACCGAACACATGCGGATGCCGGTCCACCAGCTTCCGCGAAAGCCGGTCGAGCACGTCGTCGATGGAAAAGCTTCCCTGTTCCTTCGCCATCTCCGAATAGAAGAGCACCTGCAGCAGCAGGTCGCCAAGTTCGCCGGGGAGTTCCTCCCAGTCCCGATTGTCGATGGCTTCGAGCACTTCGTAAGTCTCTTCCAGCGTATAGGGTTTTATGGAATCGAAGGTCTGCTCGCGGTCCCAGGGGCAGCCCCCTGGAGCACGCAGTCGCTCCATGATGGCGACTGCGCGTTCGAAACGTTCGCCTGTCGTAAACATTTGGCAACCACTGTAAATGAGCCATCGCAGGACGGGCAATGTGCGCTTCTCGGATGGTGATTATGGCAGATTGAGTGGGCACGCCGTCATTTGGCGAGGGGGCCGGGATGTATGCCTTCACCAAGCACAAAGTTCGATCCCACGCTGCCCACGACCGCCGAGTCCCGGGGCAGGGCGAGTCTCTCGCGAATGCGATAAACCGCTTCGATGCCGGTGCAGTGTGCACCGATCAGATTTGCGACTTTGAAATCTTTCAGCTTGTCCGCAGTCCAATTCAGTTGCTCATCGGTCGCTGGGAACAGATGCAGCCCACCAATGACTGCCGCAACTGGCTCGTTGGGGAATTCCCCTCGGGCAAACGTCAGTATGTTGATGATTCCTGCGTGCCCGCAGCCTGTGACCACGACCAATCCTTCCGGCGTGTTGAGCACCAATGATTGATCCTCGGGAATTGTGTCTTCAACCAGGCCTGCCGGGGTTAGAACTCTCCCGCTACTGCTCCAATTGCGTTCGGGATATTTGCGCGGCACCGGACCTGTCAGCCATGCGCCTGGGAAAATTTCGGCGGCCTCTTCATGCTCTATGAATCTTCCCCCAGTCGCCTCGTACTCCTTCTTGAATCCGATCATCAGGTTATCTTCACCCTGGGGCGCTGGTCTGCTGTAGAAAATACCAGTGGCGACATGCGCGACCGACAGGGCCGAGGGATTCTTCTTCATCAACTCTTTGCGCAAACTCATCAACCCGCTGACGTGATCCCAGTGATTGTGCGTGAGAATGACTTCCCTGACGTCGGACAAATCAATCTTCAAGTCACGTGCATTTTGCAGCACGGTCTCTGGGTGGGCACCGGTATCCAGCAGAATGCGATGGCCATCCGCTTCTACCAGCGCGGAAAATCCCCACTCGCCCATGCCGGTTGTACTACCCACCAGCATGGTCGAAAGCAGGGTCACCTTCAGCGAGTGAACCTGAGCAGGGACGGTATGATCCTTCGCAGCGGGAGCAGTTTGAGCTTCGGCAGGAACCTGCGGCAGGATGACGGATAAAAGAGAAACCGCAAACAGTGGTACAGCGGCAGGCACCCAGCGGAGACATGAAAGTTTGTGCATGTTCTCTATTCCATCTAAGGCTGTTCTTGACGCTACCCTGTGTTGCAAAGCAATGGTATCGCAAAACATTCGTTCGGCAGAGGCCCGCATGTCACTTCTATTTTTCAGCCTCCAATTTGTTAGTCTCCGCCAAGTGATACTCGGGGCCTCAGCCTGTGTCCAGTCATTTGGGACATCTGTATGCCAATTGAGAACAACCAAACAGAATGACACCAAAGTCATCTTCTCCGCCCAGGAGACTCGATGCAGACTGTAGGGGTCGGAGTGTCGGCGGTCCGGCGTTCAAGGCTCTATGATCACTTTTATAGAATTCGGTATCTAACTGATAAATCATGGTGTTAGCAGAAACTCAAAGACCACCCCTGAACGACCAGCACTTCCAAGTAGTGGTGATCGGCGGGGGCATCAATGGCGTGGCCGTGGCGCGGCAATGCGCTCGCGCGGGCAAGCACACACTGTTAGTCGAGCAGAATGATTTCGCCTCTGGAGTCACCAGCCGTTCCACGCGCATCATCCACGGCGGATTGCGTTACCTCGAGCACGGCGAATTAAGCCTGGTGCGGGAATCGGTGCGCGAACGGGAGCAGCTATTGCGCGAGCGATCGCACCTCGTCCATCCCCTGCGCTTTCTACTGCTTTTGAATGAGACCAGCCAGCGCAGTGCGATGAAAGTGCGCGCCGGACTATGGCTCTACCAGCGCATGGCTGGAAAGTCGCACCGGCAAGACTCTAGCGAAATGGAATTGAAGCGCCTCGAGCGGGCGCTCGATTTCGGGCATCGCTGGTCGTTCTTCAATTACGAAGATGCGCAGTGCGAATTTCCCGAGCGACTGGTGGCGGAATGGTTGATGGAGGCCGTGGACGCGGGAGCCGTCGTCCGCAACCACATGGAGGCTCTCGCGATTGACGTGGCCCACGGCCGTACGCGAGGCGTGCTACTCCGCGACCAGATCACGGGGCGGGATGCGCGAGTTGATGCCGGATGGGTCATCAATTGCAGTGGGCCGTGGGCTGACCGCGTGTGCCAGCGCTCATCGATTCGCATGGCGAAACCCATGCTGGGCGGGGTGCGTGGCTCGCACATTGTGCTGCCGCGATTCCCCGGTTCGCCGAGCGCGGCAGTTTACACCGAGGCCGGGAACGGCCGTCCGATTTTTGTTCTTCCCTGGAACGATCAGATTCTGGTGGGAACCACTGAAGTTGCCGACAACGGCGATCCAGCAAAGACCGTGCCTTCGGCAGAAGAGATCGGCTATCTGGTGCGCTTCGTCGCGCAGTTGTTTCCGAAAGCAAAACTGTCGGCGCAGAGTGTGAAGCACGCCTTTGCGGGAATCCGCCCCTTGCCTTATTCCCCGGACAATCGTCCTTCGGCGGTCACGCGGCGGCACATTCTGCACGATCACTCCGATGACGGCGCAACTCACATGCTCTCGGTGATTGGCGGCAAATTGACGACGGCTGCATCTCTCGCGCGCAACTGTGCGCGGCAGATCGGGTTGAATGCGGCGGAACCGAATACGGTGGCGGTGGGACCAGGGGCTGCGCTCGATCCTATCCTCGATGATGAAGTGATCGAGATCGCGCGCATCGGCGCCGTGAGTGAGGAAACGGCGCGCGGCATGGTGGAATGGCACGGCCAACGCGCCGCCGACATCGCACGCATGGCGCTGGTAAGCGCGGAGTTGCGGGCGCCGATTTGTCCCCACACTTCGCACGTCATCGCCGAAGTGGTCGAAGCCTATCGCAGAGAATGCGCCGTAACTTTAGGCGATGTGCTGCTGCGCCGCGTGCCGGTCGCGCTGGGAGCCTGCTGGTCGGAGTCATGCAGCCGCGAGGCCGCGTTGCGCATCGGCGCGGTGCTCGGCTGGAATGAACACATCTTGGGAGCCAACCTGGAAGCTTTTGAAATGGAACGCAGCGCCTTCCTGCGGCCTGCGGGGCGCACCGCGGCCTTCGAGACCGCGGCGGATTGAAACAATCTTCGCCACGGATTTCCACGGATTCACACCGATAACCCGAAACGAAGAGATTAAGATCGGAGAGATGTGTCCGTGAAATCCGTGCGAATCCGGCTAAGGTTTTTCCATCCGCCGGCGCAAGGCAAGCGCAAGCCGCTCAGGATCGTCTGAGATAATGCCGTCCACGGCTAACTTCGAAAAGCGCTTCATCTCCGAAGGGGCGTTCACCGTCCACACCAATGTCTTATTACTTGCGGCCTTCATCTCCGAGATAAGATCACGCCGCACCAGCGCGTGATGTGGAATTAAATATTCGACATGCAATTCAGGCCAGCGGCTGAGCTGGGCCTGTGTTTCGCAGATCAGGCCCAGCGGGATGGTTGCATCCAGCCCGTTGACGGCCCGCAAAACTTCTGGCAGAAATGACGAAACCACGAAACCGCGCGCCGGGGCAAACTTCCGCAACAAATCCGAGGTGATTGCCTCAAGGCCAATCACTTTCAGTTCGATATCGAGGAACGCGCTGCTCTGGTAGCGAATCAGAATATCGCGCAGCAGCGGCAAGGCCAAATCTTGCGCCGCAGACCGTGCGATTGAAAGCCCGCAGGTTTCCGCGTCATGGCAGACGACAGCCTGCCCATCGGCCGTAAGCCGCACGTCGAATTCAAAACCATCGCAACCGGAAGCAAGAGCAAGATCGAACGAAGCCAGAGTGTTTTCGCCAATAGACTTCTCGCCACGCGCACCACGGTGACCAAGAAGCAGCGGACGAATTTCCATAAGAACCAGTGATCAGTGCTCAGTGATCAGTGGCCAGTTATTAGCGCGCCGGCGGGGTTATCTGACCACTGACCACTAGCCACTGCTCTAGTCCAGATCGAAATCGCGGATGGGCTTGCCCGTGTCAGGAGTTTCCTTGGCTTTCTTAACAGCCTCCTGAAACTTTTTTTCCAGCAATTCGGACGCGTGTTTCTGTGCCTCGACCGACTGCCGGAAGATCGATTCGCGCCGGCTGTCCTGTTCCTTCATGGCGCGGGCCGCATCCTCCATGTCCGCGAACGTTCTGGGCTTCACCGCGGCGGTGTGAGCGATCACTTCCGCGGTCGCCGTATCAACTTTCAGCAGCGCGCTGCAGCAGGGGCAAGTGACTTCGATCGTGGCTGGAATCTTTGTCTTTGCCATTTTGCGAATCATACCGCAAAAGCGGAGAGAGCGGGTCAACATCAGCAGTTAAGCTCTCGCAGCAACGCTCTCGCAATAAACCTCAGCGGTGCAGTTTAATGGGGAAGATGTGGAACACGCCCAACAACTCCCAGCCCAGCAGAACAAGCGAAAGCAGGACCACCAGCACCGCCAGCAACTCTCCAAAAGAGAATCCGCGGCGGTTGGGCTCGAAGCGCCTTGCGGCCAGGGTAAGGATATTCAGCGTCGCGAATCCGAATACGACGGCCCAGAGAATGTTGTAAACATCGTCCTGTCGCCTGGAATGGCGTGCGGCCAACATGAAAGTCGCCGCGAGCACGGACTGGGCGCGCAACAGCTTGTGCCCTGAGAGCGCAGCGCGCGCGGTGCGCGCAAAGCCCGAGATCACGGTAGTCGAAGATAGAGCCATAGCGCGCGCCGAACTCACTAGAAACTTGAAATCGTCCAAGTGATTGGATATTACAATTTTTCCCCGCACCGGTCACGCGCGGGCATCATCCGTGTCAACCACGTCTAACGTTTGAGGAAGAAAGCACAGCCGCTGACCTCTTCCACAAACGCTTTCAGTAAGATAAACACATGGCGGAACGGCGCGTGATTTTCTTTGATGTCGGCAATACTCTTCTTTTCCCCAACCGGGCGAAGATCCTGGCCCCGATCTCGAGCGATCGTCATCCGACGCTCGAACAATGGCAAGCCCTTGAGCGCAAGACCAAGCGGGAGTTCGACCAGGGCATGCAGACCGGCCGAGTCGATCACAGTTTCTGGTGGACGTTTCACACGTACCTGCTCGAGGAACTCAAGCATGACACCAGCGTCCGCAAAGCGCTGGTAGAAAACACACAGAACTCCGCGAACTGGGACCGGATTCTGCCCGGCACGCGCGCCGCCCTCGATCGGATTTGCCAGAACTTCCGAATCGCCGTCATCTCCAACGCCGACGGAGCAATCGAGCGCGTACTTTTGCGCTGCGGTATAGCTGACTGCTTCGAAAGCATCACCGACTCCGGAATCGTGGGCGTAGAAAAACCGCGCCCAGAAATTTTCGAAGCAGCACTGGAGAAGATGCAGGCGCGCGCCAGTGAGAGCCTGTACGTAGGCGATGTGTATTCAGTGGACTACGTAGGAGCCAGCAACGCGGGAATGGATGCGGTCTTAATGGATGTGGCCGGAACCTACCGCGATCGCGACCTGCCGCGCGTCGCCTCGCTGGAGCAGCTCGAAACCTGGCTCAAAACATAAATTTTCTGGGTCTACAACTCCAGTATCTGGTGGTCGTGGCAATCCGTGCGCATGGAGTCATGCAGACTGCGCAGCAGTTCCGTTCCGTAGCGAGCCACGAAATAAACTCCGGCCACGCCCCGCTCCTGCAATGCCCCACTGGGATAGAGCGCCTGGCTGAGAGCCTCGGCGTGACGGCCGACCACCTCGCTGCGGCGCAACTCGGCGGCCATGGAGCGTTCCCGGAGGCGTTCGAGTTGGTACAACACTTTCGAAGCACCGGTCTGGGAAGCATCCACGAGCGTGGGATCGAGTTTCGCCAGAGCTTCCTTCAAGCCAGAGAAAGATTCTTCCACCGACTTGTTCGCGCGTTCAAAGGCCGCTTGCAAGCCCGCGGGCAGAGTACGTGAAGCCAGCGTCTGGCGAAGAGCCTCAAGCCCCTGGAACGCATCTGGGACCTCGATGCCATATTGCCCCAGCCAGCGCTGCACCTTGGGTTCTACGAGAGTTGCTGAAAAACGAGGCACGATGGGCGTCACGCGGCCCAGCATCATTTCGTAAACCGCGCCCACCTGCGCAAAATATGCCGCCTCAGCGGCGCCGCCCGTGTAAGCCAATGTGGGCAGAAGATAATCCTGCACGATCGGGCGCAAGAGCACGTTGGGACTGAAACTTTCCGGCGCGGAAGCGATACGATCCAGCAATTCAGCGGACGAAAGCCTCTCCGCTCCGGGCTCAGCGCCAATAACAAACTCCGCCGCTTTTTTCGATCCATCCCGGCGATGGATCGCAGTGCGCGCGCCCTCGCGCAAGGCGAAAAGCAGTACCGACGACGCCGTCACTTTGACTTGCTGGTGATAGCCCGCGCTTTCGAGCGCCTGGCCTCGAGCCAGCAACGCGACATCCAACTCTTCCGCCCGCTCGACGGCAGCTCGATAGATCGGCGCGGCCACGCGATGAAGTTCCGCGTCCGATGCATCCAGAAGAATTACGCCCCATGGCCCAAACAGCCGCGCACAAAAGCGTGCGAATGCCGTGCCCAGGGTCCCTCCGGGACGATACGACTCGCGTAGGAATTGCGACGCCTCGGAATCTCCCAGCAGAGATGTTACTTCTTCGAGCACCGGAACGATCTCCTCGCCCAGGCGCACATCGCTTACCGGCGCGCCCGCAACCGCGTGGCTCGGAGTCGTGAGCGTGCGTAAAAGACCGTCGGTCCCAGGCAACGTAACATGATTCACCTCGGCGAGATCGTGGTCCGACGTCGCCAGCCAGAAGACGGGAACCGAATCTATGCCTCTTGCGGTGGCCTCTTCCGCCAATTTAACCGCGGTCAAAGCTTTATAGATCGAAAACATCGGTCCGCCGAACAGGCCGACTTGCTGCCCAGTCACAACCGCAGCCGCACCTTGGCGCAGGCGACCGAGATTGGCTAAAGTTTGCGGCGAAGCGCCCCAGGATGCATTCTGGCGCTGAAGAATCGAGCTGACGCGCTCCCGGCGTGATGGATCGTACTGCAATGCGGCGGCCTGCGCCTTAGACCATTCGGCGAAGTACGGAGAGTGCGGGTAGAAAGGCTGAACGCTCGGAAAGTATGCGAGGTAATCGGTAAACAGGCGGGTGGTGTGCGGGATTTGCGTAAACGGCAGACACTGCGCTTTCACCGCTCGCCCTCCTGACATCGCTGGCTCCTAAAATCAGCGTCCATACAACCCATGTTTTCAGAGTATTGGACGGCTGAAGTCATGGCAAGTCAACACCCTTCATTCCACAGAGATGGCGATAGTAGAGATGCCGCAAACAGGTGCAAGATGCAAGATAATGGTGCCAGCCAGGGAAGGAATGCTGATGAGTGAAGTCGCTTCGCCGCTGAATATCGTCACGCCAATTACGCTGGAGGGTTCGGTCGTGCGCCTCGAACCAATCCGCCGCGACCACGCCGGGGACTTCTGGAATGTTGCTAAAGATGTTCTCGATGATATTTTCAAATGGATTCCCTACCGCATGCAGACGCGCGAAGACTTTCAGCGTCTGGTGGAGAAAGCTTCTGCTGAACAAGACCGCGGCGAATCGATCGTGTTCGCCACCGTCGAGCGCGCTTCCGGGCAGGTGATTGGCAGCACGCGCTTCATGAACATCGACCGCGTCAATCGCCGGGTGGAGATTGGTTCCACGTGGATCGCACCTGCATGGCAGCGAACCGCCGTCAATACGGAAGCGAAATACCTGATGCTGCGCCACGCCTTCGAGGTCTGGAAATGTTTCCGCGTCGAACTGAAAACAGACGCGCTGAATCTGAAATCACGAAACGCGATCCTCCGCATCGGCGCAAAGGAAGAGGGAACGCTGCGCAGGCACGTGATCACCTGGACGAGCCGGGTCCGCGATTCGGTCTATTTCAGCATCCTCGATTCGGAGTGGCCGAAGGTGAAGTCCGCGCTGGAAGCGAAATTGCTCTCCAAGTGAAGCGGGTGCCCCACCCTTGCGCGGTTTGGGCGCAGGGTGGGGACTTTGACTCTCGTTTATTCTTCACGAGGCGCCTACTTCAGCGACGCCATATCGATCACGAACCGATACTTTACATCGCTCTTCGCCAGCCGCTCGTAGGCCTTATTGATCTGGTCAATCCGGATCATCTCAATATCGGAGGCAATGCCGTGCTCGGCGCAAAAATCCAGCATCTCCTGCGTCTCCCGGATGCCTCCAATAATGGAACCCGCCAGCGCCCGCCGACGGAACAGCAGGCTTCCGACCGCCAGCGGCAACGGCGTTGGAGACGCTCCCACCATGGTCAGCGTTCCGTCGAGCTTCAACAAATCCAGGTAGGCGTTCAGATTGTGTTCCGCGGAAACTGTGTCCAGAATAAAGTCGAAGCTGCCCGCATGCTTCAACATCTCCGCTTCATTCTTTGAGATGACGACTTCGTCCGCGCCCAACCGCAGCCCATCCTCCACTTTGTTCGACGAAGTCGTAAACAGAACAACATGCGCTCCGAAGGCATGCGCGAACTTGACTCCCATGTGCCCCAGCCCGCCCAGGCCCACAATTCCCACCTTCTGCCCTTTGCGAACGTTCCAGTGGCGCATCGGCGAATAGGTGGTAATGCCCGCACACAGCAGCGGCGCGGTTGCCGCCGGATCCAGCGTCTGGGGAATGCGGAGCACAAACGCCTCGTCCACCACAATGCTCTCCGAATATCCACCGTAGGTCACTCCGCCTAGGTGCTTGTCTTCCGCGTTGTAGGTTAAAGTCGGCATGCTGTCGCAATATTGCTCGTTGCCGGCGCGGCAGTTCGGGCAGACGCGGTCCGAATCGACCATGCAGCCCACACCCGCCAGATCGCCTTCCTTGAACTTCTTGACCGCACTCCCAACCTTGGCCACCCGTCCCACGATTTCGTGTCCGGGCACACACGGATAAACCGTCGGCATCATGTTTTCCCACTCATTGCGAATCTGGTGCAGATCGGAGTGGCACACTCCGCAATACAAGATGTCAATCTGAACATCCGTCGGCCCCGGCTCACGACGCTGAATCGCAGCAGGCGCAAGCCCCGAAGCCGCACTCTTCGCCGCATACGCCTTCGCCGGATACGCTTTTGCCTTCCCTGTCGAAGTCCTCTGATCATCAACCATCGTGGAAGTCATAGTATGAGTTCTCCTCAATCCATAGATGGCCGGCCGCAACCCTTGGTTCCAGAATAAGTTTCGGGAAGAATTCGAATCTGCGAGGCGTCAGAGAATGTTGGAATCGAGGCTGGCGATGAATTGAATGCCGGGGATTACTTTGCCCACTAGCTTTTGGTCATTTGTTAAGAACAAGTCGGTACCGGCAACGGCGGCGCAGGCGAGATGAATAGCATCCGGCGAGGCTATGTTCGTGCTCGCACGGATCCGGGCATAAGCGTCCGCAGTTTCGAGAGTGAACGGTACTACCTCAGACACTACGTTTAACAATTCGGTGCGAACGTCCTCGCCCTTTGACAAAGGGGCTTTCCGGTATGCGCCCGCTAAGACCTCGCCGAAAGTAACAGCGCTAGTTATAAGTGTGTCCTTTCGTTGCTCCATCTGCTTGTGAATATATGCAACTCTCTTCGCGAAAAGAGGATTGTTGTCCAGCCAATAAATGAACAGCATCGAGTCCCAATAGATGCGGCTCATTTTTGGTCGTCTGCGTCGCGGAAGGACGCCCGTTCACCGCGCAGGTAGGCCTCACCACCGCCATATTCGGCGAACACGTCTTTCAGAGCCCCGCGAAGACGCTCCCAAGCGGCCTGCCGGTCTGGAGAAGGATGTGAGTCCACGAATTCGTATGTGTACGTGACCGTCGTGCTCTGGCCGGAGGGCGGTCCAGTTTTCGAGATCAGCCGGGTCTGGCTCTCAGTCAGAAATTTCTTGGATGCCAGAGCGGCGCACACCAGTGGCACCCGATTGTTAAGCGCCAAAGCGCGGTGGACTTCTCCAACATTGATGGCCACGGTCTTCTCTTTCCGGCGGCGCGCGGCAGAAATGTATTTTTCGTACGCATGGCGACGCACCGCGTCCGAACCCGTGCTCGCTACAGGTGCCGCGTTCTTCCTCATGCATGCTATTCTTGCATATGCATGCATAAAGTGTCAAAACATAAGGATTGCGCGCGCGCCTGGATGTTTAAGTGCTAACTCATCGCCGAACGGACCCTTTGATCTTGTTTGGTTGTTTTTTATCGGTATTGCCGTTGTCTAGTGTCCGAACACACGCTCATGAAATCACTTAGATCTTGGACTTTGCAGGAATATTCAATGCGCGTAAACGGCATGTTTACGGCACTGGAACCTGAGCGGAGGTTGTGGTGTCTTTGATTCATAATGGCAGCAACCGAGCAAGCGTATTTCTCATAATGCCCGCGTGCACGAGTTCGTGGCAAACGTACGGGTGTGATTGTGGTATCCCATGTTTATGGCAATCGATGGGACTGCTGAGACGCTTGGACGTTATCGTGCTTGCACTCATGCTCGCTCGCGTGATTGTCATCGTCGGCCACGCTGCCTACAGGTACCATTCAATTCGACGATCTCCCGCGACTGATACCAACAGCCGGAAGATGGTTGCGGCAGAGCTGAGCCTGCGGCTTTACACTCTGAGATCGATTGCCCACACGGCGCCATTTCTTGGCCTGTCAGGCTCATGCATCGGCATTTTCGACTCCTTCATGGGATTGGGAATGCAGAGAGGGACCGCTATGGCAATCATAAGTATGAATCTGGGCAGGGCCCTGATTACAACCGCCGCGGCGCTGCTGGTCGCTGTTCCAGCAGTTTGGTCCCGCAACTACCTCCGGACGCTGTTGGACTTGCTTAAGATCGAAATATCTGGGAGCGTGCACGAGACAATCCGTCAGCGAAAACCATCCCTTGGAGTCGCCCAAAGTCTCCCGCTCAAGAAACAATTTTCGGGTCTTCCATCACCTGCAGTGACTGTGGCACCTTGTCTGGCTCTGGTAATCGCGAGCTTTATAACCTTCTCTTCTTTCGGCGTCCCAAGCGGTCTGTGGGTGGGACTCCTTCGACCCGGAGAGCGAGCGGCGCGGGAAGAATATTTCACAACCGATTCAGTCGTAATTGTAGTGGCGATGAGCGTGGATGGCATTCCCGTTCTATACGTGAACTCGAAGAAAACGACGTGGGACGAATTACGCAATACAGTCCGGGGCGAGCTGGAACTCCGCCAACGTCGGGTAGTCTACGTTGAAGCGGAAAGCGGAGTGCGCTGGGCAGATGTGGCGAATGCAATTGACATTGTCGAGCGTGACGCAACGGTGGTCCTGTCAACGATTACCCCGGAGTGAAGTCGCCCCGAGGTGGCGGGCAACTCGGAAACGGGCCCTAACTAGTAGTTGGTGTAGCGTTGCCATTTCAGTTATGGCCGCTAGGTGCTTCCCTGTCCAGACACCAGGCCAAATCTCCTTGACTTCGATCCCGGCGTAGCATCTAATATCAAGAGAGAGCAACTGTTCTTTGACATTCAAGTAAGAGAGCTAAGTCCAGCAAATGCAATATTTTGCGAGACGGACGCTGATTCTAAAGCACTTAACAGAAGAGGACTGATCTAAGTCCTTTCCTTGGAATATTTTACGGATAAGTTGTTCCGTTTCAATATTTTAGGAGTGCTTAAGCATGTAAGTGATTGATTCTAAGGATTTTGAAAACAAATTTTTCTCGCTAAATCCGGATCAATCGAGCGTTCGACCACCTAGCTCTCGAACTAATGGCCAATCCCACCAGTGGGGGCGTCACGGCTTCGACGGAGATGCTTGCGGCCAAGAGGCATGCCGGGGTGCACACACCCGCAATCGCGTGCAAAATGATAATTGCCAATCAACAAATGGCATACGCAGCCTAACTAGTTTAGGCAGCCGTTTTCCACCGCTTCGCCCTCGGGCGGTGAGCGAACGTCACACAGGGGGCTGCTCTTCTCTGCTACGTCTGGGCGGGGAGGTTAAGATCACAGGCTAGCGGCTAGCGTTTCTTGTCCGTTCTGAGCGTGGGCCGCGAACGTCCCGGGCAGGGGTGGCAACACTCTAATGACTGGGGCATGAACGTGAATAAGCATGTAGTCTCTTGACCAGTAACATTTTCGGACGCGGGTTCGA
>CAVVFP010000003.1:0-386271 GCA_963747615.1 uncultured Acidobacteriaceae bacterium | reverse complement strand
AGAGTCAGTTGCTCTGCCAATTGAGCTACGCGCCCACGATGGGGACTGTTGGTGGCGGGACGATTCGTGATTGTAACATTTCCGCGTGCGTTGGTCATGGCGCACGATCGGCGAGCCGGTGCTCGATCCAGACGAGTGCGAGTTGATGGCACGGTGCGATGATTTTCTTTTAGGAGCGCTGGCGCAGTTCGGAGGCCAGTCCCTCGGAACTTTCACTGGCCACGGGGCGGCGCGGCGGCAAGGGCTCTGGCGTCATCCTCACCCTGGGGCGCCTCTCGACCGTGCCGATGACCGGAGCATCGTCCATTCCATCGGCATAAGCCATGGAGACGAAGCGCTGCTCGGAACACAAGCGATCCACCATCCGCTGTTGCGCGGTGCTGAGCACGGCGTGAGGAAGAATGGGAAAGTGCCGGAACATCCAGAGAAAATAAACGCGCTGAAGAAAAGACGGCATTACATAACGCGGTCCGATCGGAGTCTGCACTTGCACCACACCGTCCGCGAGTTTCTCAATCCACATACTTAGGCCCACCTGACTACTGAGTTTGGCCAGAGCAATTCCAGGGCCGCCATTATTGCACCAAGGTCTGTGCCAGGGGAAGCGATTTTTCACAGATTTACGAGAATTCCTTTGAGGGGGGCGGGCAAGTCTTGCATGAGGCCGGGCACATTTGGGAAGGGTTTCGGGTTTTCGGGTCCCTTGTTGGGAGCGGACCTACGGTGGACGCTCTGCACCAAAATCGGTGCACGAGACCCGGGACACAAAGAGGGCAAGACAGGAAAGCGCTAGGCAGGAATCTCGGGCAATATGTCCATTCGCTGGATCTCGGCCGCGACCCCGAAGTCCGTGCCTGGGCCCTGCTCCACGCGTAACACCCGGGCATGGCAGCACACCCAGCACTTCTCCCCGGAGGTCAACTCAGGAGGAAGGATGAGAACCAATTCGACATCCGAGCCTTCCGTCATGCGGGAGTTGGTGTAGAGGAAGACGCCGTTTGTGCTGACGTCGCGAGTCTGGGCGCTCAACTCGGAATTGGCCGCACTGCTGCGGAGGCGCACAGGCAGCTGTGCAACGATTCTGGAGCGGGAACGGCGATCTGTCTTAGAAATCATTAATTTCGGGCTTTGGGCTTTGGGCGGCCGGCTTTCTGCTTGCCGTTTCTAGTTTCTGGTTTCTAGTGTCTAGTTTTCCGTTTCTGTTGTGTATCCCTCAAAACCTGCGTTTGACTAGCCCTCTGCGACGCGGTTGGAGCCGCTCCCTTTTCAAAGCGAGTTCTTGAGGGGACTGAGGAGCTATCTCACGCTAGAGTTCGACAGTATAGACCATCTTGGACGGATGGGTTACAGGCTTCTTACATTTTGATGGCGGAAGAGTTCCGGAGGCGCGGCCCCTGCGGCTAAAGCCGGGAGTGATTCTCGGGCGGTCACGGCGCGACTGAAGCCGCGCCCTTTCAAAACGAATTCGAACTGACCTACTCTCTACATTTGCGGGCGGCGGAGGCGGGCAGCGGGCACCACGAGAGCTTGTTCCATGGTGGGGACATTGGTACCCCGGAGTGTGGCCTCGGCTTGGGCCAGCTTTTCGGACTGATTGGTCTGATAGTAAGCCTGCACCAGGAGTTCCATGGTGAAGGGGTTGTCCTGGTCTTCTTCCAGGTAACTGATGGCTTCGTCGAATTTCTTCTGATCCATGAGCAGAGTTCCGGCGGCTCCGTTGTAGGAACTCTGGATGACGCGGTTGCGGCTGCCGGTCGCCATCTCCTGGAGTTGCTTCAGAGAGCTATCGGCCAGGGCGGGGTCGCCGGCATGGGCGGCGCGCACAGTTCTGACGCGCAGAACGCGGGAGAGCTCTTCGTCTTTATCAGACTTGGAAATGGTGCGATGTCCGAGGGACTCTTCCGCATCCTGAAGATATTTCAGGGCCGCCTTATCGTCTGTCTGATACTCGGCCAGGTGGCGGAACGCCTGCGCTTCCTGCAAATCCTGTTCTTTGGCGTGGGCGGTCTGCGCAATCAACTGGAACGCCGAGTCGGCTTCGTCAAACTTGCCCTCGCGGACCCAGGTCATGGCTTTCTGCATACCATAGGTGAGGCGGTCCGCTTCGTTGTGGGCAAATTGAATGGCCTTGTCGTACTCAACCCGCGCCTGCTCCTGGTTGCCCATCAATGCATAGGTATCTCCAAGGCCAACCTGAGAAGTGACAAAGTCAGGGTCGATCTTCAAGGCGGCGCGATAGTGTTGCAGTGATCCCTCAAAGTTTCCCGCCATGCGCAGCAGTTCTCCGTAGGAATCGTGCGGATTCGGTTCACCCGGCAGCAGCGCGACGTAGCGATCCATAGCCGCGAAGGCCTTGGCAAATTCCCGGTTGCGGGCGCGAAGGTAAGCCAGATCGTTTAGTGCGGCGGGAAAATTCTTGTCGAGGGCGAGCGCCTTCTCCATGATCCTCAGAGCTTGTTCGTCGCCGTTTTCGAGCAGCAGCCAGTTCCCGGCGAGGTAAAGCAGATGCTTGTCCCTGGGATACATCTCGATCATGTCATTCATGGCGGAGATGCCGCCGATGAAATCGCCTTCCTGAACTTTGGCAATCCAAGCAACCATCAACTGCTCGCCGCGAGTTGCCTTGGGCGCGAGGGCCCTGGCTCTTTCACGGGCAGCACTAATCTCCATAGGATTTGTGCTGTTGAAGGCAATCCACGCCCAAGCTACAGCCAGGTTGGGATCGGCCTTGACGGCTGCGCGCCAATCATCGTTGCAGCGCTCGAGATAAAGATTCTCGTAGTCGACCATGCCCTTCTGATAGAGAGCGCGCGCCTGGGCCGATGAGGTAGTCACGGGCAGCGAAGCAGTATCACCCTGCTTAAGGTGGTGAGCATGAGCAGTAATGGGCGCGGAAAAACACACGCCAACGATGACGAGAAGAACGGCGCAAATGGAGCGACGCATCGAGATCTCCGCGAGAGATGTTTTAGGGGAAACGGACTACGACTTGAAGCGTAGCATCGCCGGAATCAGGTTACCTAGTAACGGAAGTCACATGCGAGGTGGGCGTCAAACGCCCGGTAGAAAACAAAACCCCTCCCGTTCCCGGAAGGGGTTTTGATGCAAGAACCACGATTAGAACTTGAAGATGGCTGCGAACTGCACGCCGCGTGGTCCGCCGCCGCCTAGGAACGGGTTGCCGATTCCGACGTCTCCGGTTGCGACAATTGGGAAATACGAACCCGGCGCGTAGCCGTTCCCGGCGTTCGGTGCTCCGATATCGCTAATGAAACCGGGCAGGAACGGATTTACGAAGTTGGGATGGTTGAGCAGGTTGAAGAACTCCGCCCGCAGCGTCATTTTTAGCCGCTCCGTAATAGCCGTATCTTTGAAGACGGAGAAGTTGAACTCCTTGAAACTGGGCCCGTGCAGAGAGTTGCGTCCTTCGCTGCCAAAGTGGCGGGTACCGGGAACGCAGTTGGATTCGTCCGTGCTGCCATCATTCCCCTGGGGATTTCCCCAAGTGCAGGGCGCAGCGAACGAGGTCAGGCTTATGTACTGAGCCGGGTTGCTATTATTGTATTGCGGAGTCGAGATCTGGTCCGGACGATCGAAGCCTTCGCCCGAGCCGGAGTAGTCTCCTTCAAACTCGTAGTTCAAATGCCAGGGCTGGCCATCCTGCAGATTCAGGATGCCGTCTAAACCCCAGCCGTTTTTTAACTTCTGCATGGATCCGCTCATTCTGGGGAATTGGTAGACGAAGTTCCAGGTAAAGCGGCGGCGAATGTCAAAGCTCGAGTTTCCGCGGTCCCCGGCCGGATGGGTGCTGTCGGTGGGTTGCGACTCGTTGGGTTCGAAATCCTCGGAATCGCTGGCGTCGTCGATGGAATGCGACCAGACAAAGTTGACATTTGAAGTCAGGCCGTGCCAACCGCTGGTGCGCAAGCTAGCCTGTAGCGCATGATAGTTGGAGTTGGCTGACGATTGCTCCTGGTTGAGGTAGAAGAAATTCGGCGCCACAGTGCGCGGCACGCCGTAGCCAGCAGGACAGAAGTCGTCGGCCGCTTGGTCCGGAACGCATGCCAAGTCCGCAGCCGTAATCTGCGCCTGGTTCGGCTGATTGATATCCAGGAACTGGAACAGCTTGATGCCGATCGCCCCTACATAACCAAGCTGAAATACGGTCTTGCCGCCCAACTGCTGCTGAAGGTTAAAATTGAAGTTCTGCACATAAGGCGTGCGCATGTGAGGATCAACGGTGAAGAAGTTCCCCTCGGGGGCGAATCCTCCATACACTGGAACTCCCGCCGTGATCGGGTTACCGGTCACGCCACCTTCGCCCAGCGCATTCGGCCCCAGGCCGGGATAAGCCGGTCCCGGGCAGAAGATGCAATTCCAGGGCAGATGGCCCAGGAACATGTCCTGGGCAAATGCGTCGTAGAAAAGTCCCCATCCGGCGCGGATTACGGTCTTTCCCTGGCCGGTCACGTCATAGGCCAGGGCAACGCGGGGCGCGAAGTTGTTGAAGTCCTTGCCATACAACTGCCCGGTCGGAACGTTGTTTCCTCCGGCCGCGTAATCGACGGTATAGAACTCCCCGCTCTTTCCTCCCACTACGCCGAAGTAATCCCAGCGTGTCCCGTAGTTCAAAGTCAACCGGGGAGTCACGCGGAAGCTGTCTTGAATAAACAATCCGTCGCTATTTTGATAGGTGTGCCTTTCAGTATCGCCCTGAATCTGGCTCCCGCCGTCGTCGGGCACGCCCTCAAGAAAACTCGTTAGACCGGAAAAATCCAGCGTGCCCCGGAAATCATGATCGAACACCTGCGCGATCGTAGTGCGCCGGAATTCGTAGCCGAACTTTATATCGTGCTTACCCTTCTTCCAGGAATAGTTGTCGACGAAGTGCCAGTTTTCATCAACACGATTCTTCGCCAGGGAGTCAGTGGCGCCGATCTGCGAGAATGAGCCAACACTCGTTGCAGGAAGACCGCCGTTATACGTGCTGGTTATGCCCGTATCCATACCAATGGAGTTCGGGATGAAATTCTGGTCTTCGGCGTAGAACCCTTCCGCGAACCGGTTCCACCCGATACGCGCTTCATTGACTTGCGTAGCGTTGATTATTTTCACGTAAGAGATCGAGACCAGTTGCACGCGCGTGGGCGTTATTGTATTGAACCCGGGCAGAAGGCCTCCGGACAACTGCGCAAATGGAAAGCTCTGGTGACTGTTGCCAAAGTAGTAGCGGCCGGCCAGCATATTGTTCTGGTTGAAGTCCTGGTCGACCTTGCCGATAAAGCTATTCACGCTGTTAAAGAAGCTGGTGGAATCGGAAAGATTGTTGCCGTTGGGACAGCCTGTGTCGAATGCAGCATAATCGGCCGGGGTAACCGGGTTATAGACCGCCGAGGCGATGTTTGGCGTGGGATAAGGATTGCGGGCGAGAAGCGCGGCCATGACGGGGTTCGCCGGACCGTTGGTGGCTATGTCGTAGGCGATTTGCTGAGGATAAGGCACGCATGTGGTTCCTGCTTGCGAGCCATTTTCACTCTGGCCCTCATAATCGGCGTAGAAAAAAGTCTTGTCCTTAATGATCGGGCCACCCAGGGAGCCTCCGTATTGATTGTTATTGAAAGGGGCCTTCGGGTTGGGATCGAAGTTAAAATAGTTGCGAGCTCCGAGCTTGCCGGTGCGGAAGTACTCCAGAAGAGAACCGTGCAGACTGTTCGTGCCGCTCTTGGTGACGATGTCGATCACGGCACCGCTGTTGCGGCCGTATTCCGCTTCGTAGTTTGAAATCACTTTCAGCTCGGCTACGGCGTCGAGGGGCAGGATGGTGGCGGGATCGCCAAATACTCCCGCCTCGTTGATGGCGGGGTCGTTGCGGAAACCGTCGTTCATGTCGGTGCCGTCGAGCAGGAAGTTGTTAGCCCGGCCGCGCGAGCCGTTCATCGAGAAGACTCCGTAGGAACCGGGAGAATCCGTAATCTGATCGGGAGAACCGGCGATGCCGGGATTCAGGTAAATCAGCTTCTGATAATCGCGTCCGTTGACCGGAAGAGACTCAATCGTCTCGGCGGTCAGGGTTCCGCCCAGTTCGGCGGAGGTGGTCTCCACTTGCGGCAGCAGGTCGCCTGAGACTTCTACTCTGGTGGAGACCTGGCCAGTCTTTAATGCGGCATCGATACGGCGTTCCCCGGCCACGTCAACCGTCACACCGGTGGTCACGAAGGTGTCAAAACCAGCCAGGGTGATGCTCACGGTGTAGGTGCCGATCTGCAATTCCGGCAGCGCGTAGCTGCCGTCGGCGCTGGTTTGGGTGGTGCGCTCCAATCCCGTCCCCACGTTCTTCACGGTCACCTTGGCTCCGGCGACTACCGCGCCTTGGGGGTCGGTGACGGTGCCGAGAATGGTGCCTCGGAAGGTCTGTGCAGAAAGGCTGACTGCGGCCAAAAGCACAAACAGCAGGACTAAGCGCACTTTCATAGAAGCTCCTTAGATGTGGATAAGTTTGAGGGAATAATGTTCGATGCGGCCGGGAAGGCTTTTCAAGCCCCCCTGGTTTGGAAGGTCTTGCAATTCCTTGCATACTAACAAGATGCAAGGCCCAACCGCACAGCAAACACTATCCAAACCCTATGCCAAGAGTCAACCATTGAGTTTCGATGGAAGCAATAGATTTTACGAATAACGTAACTCGCAGGTAACGTTACCGAGGAGGGTTTTAGGTCTTGGTTTTAGGTCTTGGTTTTAGGTCTTGAGCTTTAGGTCTTGGGTTTTAGGTCTTGAGCTTTCACATCTAGGCCCAAGACCTGAGACCTTAAGACCTGCTCTGCTAGAAGGTGATGGTGACGCCCCCGCGGACGGACCGGGCCGCCTGCACCAGGTAGACGGTCTGGCCGTCCTGGCCTATGACTGGCACATAGCCTTGGGCCAGCAGGTTGCGCAGATCGATGAGCGCTTCCATGTGGGCGGGCAGGAACCCCATAGTCGGAATCGGCTGCCGGATGAAAAGGTTCAGGAAGGGATCGCTCTGTCCGGGCGAGGCATTAAACATATCGACCGGTGTCAGCGCCGGACCATTGACCCAGCGGTAGGACGCGATCCAGTGAGTGCGAGAACCCGGCATGGTGCCGCTGAACTTGGCAGCGAGGGCGTGACGGTTCTGGGTGGTGATCCACTGTGAGGCGTCCTGGAGTTGGACGTCAGGCTTGGCGAGGTCCAGAACGTCGCCGCAGGCGTAGTCCAAGGTAGCGGTAAGATCGGAAGAAAACTTCCGCTGGAGCACAATCCGCAGTCCGTGGGAGTTCAGAGTCTCGCCGGCATAGGTAAACGTGCCCGAGTAGACATCGGGCAGCAGAAAGCCGCCGGCAGTGCTGACCTCGCCGGTTCCGATTAACGCCGTGTTGTCCACCCGATCGCTGAACACCGCAACCTGGATGTTGTTCTTGCCGATGTGCCGGGAGAGACTCAGCTCCTGGTGGTGGGCGCGCTCGAGTCGAGTCGTAAAGTTAACCATGCTGACGCGGGGATCGGCTTCGCTGAGATCGGCGGGCGCCGAATCGAAACCCTTCTCAGCGCGCGTGTTGGGCAAAGAGGTCGCGTAGTCGTACTCCACGAGCGTATTTGGAGAGGCGTGATAATCGACGGAGCCGTAAGGACGGAACGCGGTCACGCGCCCTAGAAATTGAATGGTTTGTAATTCGCTGCCGAACTTCAACTCCAGCACGTCACCGAGGGCGATGTCGTCTCCCGCGTTAAGCGCAAGCGCCTGCAGCGCGGCATAGTGCAGGCTGGAATCGGAGGGCGCGAACCTTCGCATGGTAACCGCCATCGAGGGCCCGGAGCCGTCGGGCAGGAAGTGCGAATACATCACACGCAGCACGGCGGTCGGAAGACCATCCCCGTAGCCAACATTTCCACTCAACCCGACGCGACTGGCGGAGAAAATCGAGCGCTCCACCGAGAAGGCCGTGCTCAAATCTGATCCGGTGCCGTAACCGGCAGCCTCCGAACCGGCGAGGAACGCAACACTCGCCTTCACGTCGTGATCCGGCTGTTCGATGCCCGTGGCGGGATCAAACACGCGCAAGACGGGACGATTCGCCACGGAACGCAGTGTCCATTTCCAATCGTCATCATCGGAGGTCCCGCGCAGTGGCCCCACTCGCATGGCGTTGAGCAAGGTGTTCAGGGTGATGTTCAATCGAATGCTGGTGCCAGGCTGCAAGCCAACTTTCTCATGCAAGGCGGAAAGGAAAGAAGGAGCCGAGACCTTGACGGAATAGAGCCCTGGCAGCAGGTTCGGCACGGAGAAGAATCCGGCGTCATCGGTAAACACGACAAGGTGGCGTGCACCGGAGCCGGCGATCTCTACGACCGCGCCCATCTGGGGAATGCCCGAGGAATCGCGCACGACGCCTGAAATGGCGCCGGGCCGCTCTCCAGCCCACGCCGGAAGCAATAGCGCAAGCACCAATGCCCAAGAACCGAGATGGCGAAGCTTCACTCCAACCCCCGGGGAACAAGCAGCCCGTTACTCTACAGCAAAGGTCGCTGATGGATCAATGGTCTGCTTGGAGATGTTGTCGTTCACTTTAATATCGATTCTATATACGCCCGGCTGCAGGTTAGCCGCAGCAATCGATTTTTGCAACGTGACTTGTTCGCCGATATTTCCCATCGTATCGGTGGATTCAGTTTTCTGCACTACCGGCTTGTTGGTTGCGACATTGACGATGTCATACTCAAACGTGGCGGAAGGCTTGTGGGTCTTCTCGTCCACGCCCAGATTATAGACTTGGATCCAGAAATTCACCTTCGGGTCCCGACTCCGTTTGAAGACAGCGGGCTTGCCGTCAGCCGGAGCCACGCGGGGGCGCACCTTGTTCAGGCCGATTACGAATTGGCCCGTGCTCACATCCTTGGTGGGCACCGGCTCCATCACGTCGGCCACAATCAGCGAGGAGGTCGACAGTTTGTCATCGGAGTATTCCGGCACTACAATCCCGCGGCTCCAGAGTCCCTTGCGATCGCCGTTCACGTCCTTCACCGCGATCTCGACTTTATAGCGTCCGGGACGCAGTGGCAGCGCCTTCCAATACACCGCTGAATTCTCTGCCGTACGGGGCAACAGTTCCGCTGGGACATCCACCTGGACCGGCTCCTCCTGGGTCTGAACAATGCGTCCGGTCAAGGTGCTGACGCGCATGAAGACATTCACTGTTCCGCGTTGCACGCCGTCTTTGTTGACAAAGGTAATATCGCGATACTTCAACTGAATCGTGATGGGAACCAACACCGTGTCCCCGGTCACCTTCACAAAATCGGTGCGCACGTCGAAGGGCATCAGGTTAGTAATGATTTTGGTATTAACGATTTCTTCAAGGTCCTTGTACTTGACCGCGGGAGGCGCCTGCAGTTTGGCGTATGTCTCCAGGCGATCGAACTGCTTGGCGGCTTGGGCGGCGCTATCGGGGCCGTTTCCCAGCTGTTCCAAACCACTATTGAAACGGCTCGATTTGTTGGTCATGCCCATCGACTCATAGAGAGTCAAGCCGGCGTTGGGCGTCGTTTTCAGAGCGTCCTTCTCCGACCGGTCTATCGTCATGTGGTAATCATTGCACATGCAGGTATCGACAAATTCGATTATGATTTCCTGCCCGATGCCTTCCAGATAGCGGTAGCGCCAATCTTCGAAAGGAAACGTGGAAGTCTCGCCGCCACCCTCTTCCATGGGCCGATTATAGGAACCGCCTGAGGGATGCGAGTCGACTTCATCCGCCGCGCCATACATGATGTAAATGCGGCCACGGTCGGTTTTCCACCCCGGAATTCCCGCGGCAAAATGCTCGTTGGCATAAGCGATGCGGCGATAGTGTTCTTCTTTGTATTCGTTCTCTTCCGTATCAGGAGTGGGGTCGCGGCGTTGCCAGAAGGCTTCAATAAAGTTGTCGCGTTCTTCGTCGTTTGAGAGCTGTTTGAAAGCGGCTCTTTCCTGGTCGGTGATGATCCAGACCACGTCCTCGTTCAGCCACTTCTTGTAGGTCTTGCTAAGCTCGATCTTGAGAGACGCTTTCTGCTGCTTCTTCTGCTTTTCGTTGGGTGCGCGTTTGAGCGGATCGACTTCATCCCCGGATTGGGGCTGAGAAGATTGCCCCGCAGAAGATTGCGCCTGAGAACCAGCCGCAGCGGCTCCGGGTGAGCTGGAGGATGGCGGAACAGGAGGAGCCGGTTTGTCACTTTGGGCTCCGGCCGGGCCCGCAAAGCCTGCGGCTACAGCCAAGATCAAAAGCGACGCGAGATAACGTGAACCAACCCGAACCATGAGAGGGACTCCTGCCACGACAAACTTCTGCCGCACTATTCTAGGCCCTCAGCTGGGCGAAAGCAAGGCTAAGTCTCATCAAAAGAATGGATTGAAGACCCCAGCAATACTGGTGGGTTGGACGCAATAGGGCTGCAGCCGAGTTGCCTGGCGGGGCTTCGAATATTTTAGAGCGGAGGCCGCGGCCAAGCTATAATTTCAGTTGCTATAATCTTGCATTCGCGGGGCGGCCCTACTCTCCGGATTCTACAGCGGATTCCTCAGGGGATTCCTCAAGATCCTGGCACTCCATTCAGGTTGGAACTTTCCTGTGGTTAGGATCGTATCCCAGAATGTGGGCTCGTCACGGTGCGGATCGGTCAGTAGTTGTCAGCAAGGTAATCTCGGGAGTGAACGCCTGAGATCGGAGCCGCTGCTGGCCTGATCGGGCGACTGCCTGGACGGTGACGGGAGCATGAAACTCTGGAAAAAAATTGCGATTGGCGGCGGCGTGGCGGTCGTGTTGGCCGCCATCGTCGGCTTCACGGTCTATCAGAGTGGCAAGAACGTAGTCACTGTACAGACCGGGAAAGTACAGCGCCAAGACTTGTCGTCGGTTGTGAGCGCCTCGGGCGAAATCAAGCCCAAGACGTACGTCAACATCGGCGCCAATGCCTATGGCAAGATCACCCACCTCTACGTCAGGGAGGGGGATCACGTAAAGAAGGGTCAATTGCTGGCGCAACTAGAAAACGTGCAGTCCACGGCCGACGTGAGCGCGAATCAAGCCTCGGTACAGGCTGCGGAAACGGATGCGATTGCGGCCGATGCCGCGCTGAAGACCTCAGATGCCGACCTGGTGCGCGCCCAGGCCGACTACGCGCGCAACAAGCTGGATTGGGATCGCGCACAGAATCTTTACAAGGATGGGCTGATCGCGAAATCTGATTTCGACAGCCGCCAGAACGCGTGGGCTACCGCGGACTCTGGGCTGGTGCAGGCGAAAGCGCGAGTCGCGCAGGCCAAGGCTCAGAAGGACTCCGCCGACAAGCATGTCTCCCAGGCGCGAGCCAATCTCACGCGCGTGGCGGATGTTTTGCAGAAAACTACCTACACCGCTCCCTACGACGGAGTTGTCACCAACTTGCCGGTTCGGGAAGGCGAGTCGGTGGTCATCGGCATCCAGAATGCGCTCGGCAGCACTTTACTTACTCTGGCTGACATGTCGGTGATCACGGCTGAAGTGAAAGTGGATGAGACCGACATTGTGAATGTGCACCTGGGTCAGCCCGCGGAAGTCGCGATCGACGCCATTCCCAAAAAGGTATTCCACGGGACAGTTTCCGAGATCGGAGACAACGCCATTGTACGCTCGACCGGTGTTGCCACTTCGCAGCAGGCTACTACCAGCGAAGAAGCCAAAGACTTCAAAGTTGTTGTGACCATAAGCGATCCTCCGCCGGATCTGCGGCCGGGACTCTCGACCACCGCCAAAATTACGACCGCTTCCCGTAGTGCCGCGTTGAGCGTTCCCATTCAGGCACTCTCCGTTCGGAGCAAGGCCCAACTGGAGAAAGAAAAAGCCGCCCCTGGTTCCGTGCATGCTGCCGGTCCGGTATCGAAAGCATCTAACGACAAGAATAATGACAACAAAGATCAGAAAGAGGATGTGCAGGGCGTCTTCGTCATTCGCAACAAGAAAGCGGAGTTTGTGCCCGTGAGCACAGGCATCGCCGGCACTAGCGATATCGAGGTCGTCAGCGGGTTAAAAGAAGGGGACGAAGTGATCACCGGCAGTTACAAGGTTTTGCGTACGCTGCGTTCCGGGAGCAGTGTCAAAATCGATAACTCCGTCCCCAAGAAGGAAGAGGAGTCTTAACCTTCGGCGGCTTCGTCCGTCCAACGGAGAAGCCAGTCCCGATTTGGGACGAAACGGGTTCAGAAAAGCGTCTCATGTACGGCAGTCTCGGATAATAAACGGAGCTCTCGGAGTCGAAATTCAATCTCGGAGAACCCAGTGGCACTGGAGCAGGAGAAAAAAATGGCAACCGCAGAAATAATCAGCATGCCCGCTAACGCCGTAGCAGCGCCGCCTCAGTCCTGCATGATCGCGGCTGAGGATCTTTGGAAGACCTACGACATGGGCTCGGAGCAGCAGGTACATGCTCTGCGCGGCGTCAATCTCCGCATTGAGCGCGGAGAGTACGTTGCCATCATGGGACCCTCGGGCTCGGGCAAGTCCACGCTGATGAACCTGATTGGCTGCCTCGACACGCCGACGAAAGGCGAATACTGGCTGAACAGCCAGTTAGTGAGCGAACTCGACGACGATGAGTTGGCACGCATTCGTAACAAAGAAATCGGCTTCGTGTTCCAGACTTTCAACTTGCTGGCGCGCGCTACCGCTCTGCATAATGTTGAGCTGCCTTTGATCTACGCCGGGGTCCCGACCGCGGAGCGCATCGAACGTGCCCAGGCCGCGTTGACGGCGGTAGGCATGGAATCGCGCATGACCCACAAGCCCAATGAGCTTTCAGGAGGCCAGCGGCAGCGCGTCGCGGTCGCCCGCGCTCTGGTCAATCGGCCTTCCATCATTCTGGCGGACGAGCCCACCGGCAACCTCGATTCCGCCACCGGAAACGAGATCATGGCCTTGTTCGACCGCCTGCACGGCGAAGGAAACACGATTGTACTGGTCACCCACGAGCACGACATAGCCGAGTACGCTCACCGTATCGTCAACATCAAGGATGGAGTCGTCGAGCGCGACGAGCGGAAGAGCAAGTAATCGCTGCGGCGGCAGCGCCCAATCGTCCTGTCATCCCGAGCGAAGCGAGAGATCTTGGTGATTGCCGGCTGCGATGGCACGGGCGACGCAGGCAAGAACCAAGATCCCTCGCTTCGCTCGGGATGACAGTTCCCACGGGGATGACAGTTTTTGCTAACGCGAACTGGCAGCTGATTTTGCCGGAACGGGCATTGGCGCATCCCCTACGGTGTTCGCCGACGCCACTCCCACCTGATCGCGCCCCTTGCGCTTAGCCTCATACAGAGCCGCGTCGGCCGCGGCCATCAACTCCTTGGGCGACCCGCCGTGCTCGGGGAAGACGGCCACACCGATGGAAATTGTAAGCATCCCCATCGACCGGCCTTGATGCAACACGGTCAGATCCTTCATCTTCAGGCGCAAGCGCTCAGCTCTCGCACACGCGGCCTCCAGGTTCGCGGTCGGCAGGATCACGACAAATTCCTCCCCTCCGAACCGGCACACGAAGTCCTCCGCTCGAATGCCCTTGCACAGCGATGCCCCGGCTTCGCGCAATACCGCATCGCCAGCGTCGTGGCCATAGGTGTCATTAAAATTTTTGAAATGGTCGAGATCGATCATCAAGACCCCAAGAGACTGCGCCGCTCTCGCCGCGCGGCGAACTTCGCGGTCTAAAACTTCCTCCAGATACCGCCGGTTATAGAGGCCAGTCAGAGTGTCGCGCACCGACTGGATTCGCAGTGCTTCCCGCAGCCGGATGTTGGCGATCGACAATCCCACTTGCGCCGCAAAAGTTGTCTTGAATGAGATTTCTGACGCGTCCAGTTCCGGCTCCTCATCCGTAGCCTGAAAGTGTACGATCCCCAGCGTTTCGCCTTGTGCCAGGATCGGGATGCACAGGTATGTGTGCTTCACGCCCTCGGCATGGGCGCAGGGAGCGGTCGAATCGCCGGCCAACACCAGATGCGTGTGCCCGGTGCGCAGGGCCCAGCACGCCGTTGTCTCGAACTCCATTACAGGAAGAACACACGCAGTCCATGAGCCGATCACTTCGGTTAAGCGCCGTGAGTCATTCAGCAGCGCCATCGCTCCCCGGGCCGCGGGAAATATTTTGGGCGCAAAACCCAGGGCGGCGGCGAACACTTCCTCGGGACTGACGCAGCTCTGCAACAATTCGCCCATCTTGGCCAGCAGCGTCGCTCGTGCCGAGCGTTCTTCGAGTTCCCTCAGCATTCTCTCGTTCTGTTGATCAAGTTCGTTGCGGGCGAAATCTTTCTCTAACATTTCCTCCTGCAACCGCGTGTTGGCGTCGGCCAACTGCATGGTTCGTTCGAGGATCTGCTGCTCCAGAATTTGCTGGTTCTGCTTCTGATCTTCGATGTCACTACATGTGCCGAACCATTTGACGACCTCCCCCTTGAGATCGTGAATCGGATTGCCCCGGCACAAAAACCAACGAAAGGCTCCAGCGGTCCCACGCAACCGGTACTCCACGGTATAAGGCTCCGCCCGGCGTCGCGCGTTTTCCCATTTCTCCAGACAAGGAGCCAAGTCGTCGGGATGGACTGCCACCGTCCAGCCCGTGCCCCGGCTTTGTTCGAACGTCAGTCCGGTGTAATCGAACCACCTCCGATTGAAGTAATCGTCCGCGCCATCGGGGCTGGCGGTCCACATGATCTCAGGAACCGCCTCTGACAATGTCCGGAAATACAACTCATGCTCCAGAGCCGTCTTCAGATCGCTTTCCTGTTTGGCCACGAACCGCCCGCAGACCGAGGAAGCGATCGCCACTCCCAACACCAGGAAACTGCTCGCGCCGATAATCACAACCCAGATTGTGGAAACACCGATCGCATGAGTCAGATCGGGGAAAAAGTCAGTGCGCCGGAAGTTCGCGGCCCACATGCCCGTGTAATGCATCAGCGGAATCGCGCAGCCCATGACCAGCGCACTCACGATTTTCCTCCGGCTGGTTCGCTGATCGTTACGCGCACGGAAGGAAAGTTTCAGGGCAACCAGAGAGGCCGCAATGGCCAACACGATCGACAGAGCAACGATGCCGCGGTCGTAGACAATCACAGCCGAACAGCGCATCGCGGCCATGCCGATATAGTGCATGGCCGCAATCCCGCCGCCCATGATCACGCTGCCTGTCACCTGCCGCCAGAGTTCTAGCTTAGGTTGGCTGACCATGTGCAGGGCCACGCCCGAAGCCGCACTCGCCGCCAACAACGAAAGCTGTACGGTCGGAAGATGATAGAAAATCGGCATCGGCATGATTAAGGCAAGCATGCCGATGTAGTGCATCGCCCAGATTCCCACTCCCATCGCCGCAGCCCCGGCGCTCAGCCAGACAGTTCTTACCCAGCCATGCGCGGCCGTGACCCGTCCCGCAAGATCCAACGCAGCATAGGAAGCAAACACCGCGAGCGCGACGGAGAGCGCCACCAACCAGTAATCGTAGCTGCCGTTTAGTGTGTTCATCGCAATTGTGTTTCGCCCAGGCCCTGCAATCCCGCTCTTACTAACCTCGTGGGGCAGGATGCATCGTTGATTCCACCGGACACACTCCCGTTCAGCCTCTACTACATATCGGCGGGATTCGGCGTCATCGGGTTAGAGAACTCTAAGTTTGGGAACTGCCGTCACCGTTTCCCCGAGGTTCACATCACCTTCCGAATGCGATGAAACTGTCTCTAACGGCAAAATACAAAGCCTCTCTTCCGAGAGGCCTTTGCAAGAGCTTAGCGAGAACTGATTATCAGGATCGGGTTCGATTACGGCGTCGTGTCCGCGTGTCGCGATGCAGTGGTGTCGACCGGTGCGCGCGCGCCCGGAATGAAGAAGTTGTGATCGTAGAGGTTGCGGTACATCAACCCAGCAATCTCAGCCGCCTTCGGACCAAACGTAGGCCGGCCGCCCTGCAGGAAAACTACGACCACGATGCGCCCGCTGCTGGTATTCGCGTAGGAGGCGAACCAGCCGAAGCGGGTGCCGGCGTGAGAGCAGGTTCCAGTCTTGCCTAGAATTTCTTCCTCGCTAAAATTGAGCCCGAGCCGGCGCGCCGTTCCGTATTGCACCGCCCCGGCCATACCGTCGGAGAGTTCGGGAATCAACGCGCCGATATCGAGTTGCCGCTTGACGCGCGGCTGAAAACTCATGACCTCTTCAGGCGTTGTCGGATGCTGCAGGTAATAAAGCGTGCCCCCGTTGGCGATGGCGGAAACCATTGCACCCAACTGCAACGGAGTCATGGAAACGCCCTCGCCGAACGAACACATCTTACCGACGCCGCCGAGCTTCTCCGGAATTACTTCTTCGGGATAAGCTCCCAGCTGCTCCCCTGGAATATCGTAGCCAGCCAACTCGCCCAAGCCATATTGATGGGCATAGTAAGCGACCTTTTCAAATCCCAGCTTGCGTCCCAGCGCTTCGAAGTATGCGTTGTTCGAATGCGCCAGAGCCTCCGTAAGATTCATCCGGCTTCGCCCCCCGAGAGGAACCTCGGTATCTTTCGACACCACGCCTTCGTTCAATGCCGCCAGAGCTACGGAAAGTTTGATGGTCGAGCAGGGCTGCGCTCCGCTCGATAGAGCCAGCTTCTGATTGACCATGGCCAGCACCCGTCCGCTGGTCGGCTCAATCGCCACCACCGTGCCATTCATGTTGCCGAGGGCATCGATGGCTGCCTGGCGCACAACCAAGTCCTCGCCTTCAGTGTTATCGCTACCGGTGATCCCCTCGGCGAAGGAACTCACAAAAAAACGTTCGTGATATCGGTGTTGGGGCTTACTGGCGGAAGCTAGCGTGACGCGCGTGCTGGCGCTCGCAGTGTGGGCAGCGGTGCTGTGAGTTGCCGTGCTGTGGACGGCCGCGCTGCGGCTAGCCGTGGTGTGGCTGCTCGCTAAATGGTGGAGGCGGCGCTTGGTCCGCTGGCTCTCACTCAATTTTGTGGATTTCGGCTTCGGAGGATTCAGCGTGTGCGGGTTCACGTGCGCCGCCCATGTTCCCGGCGCCAACAACAGTGCCCCCACGATAACTACCAGACGAAGACCGCGCGTTCGCATCTTGGATCGTTCCCCTGCTTGCCCCGACTTCTTAAATCTACTTCTTCTTTCTCATCTACTTCTACGTACCTCGATGCAAGATGCCTGCCAGCGGCCACCCCGGCAAGTATTCTCGGCCATCTACGCGATATTACGGGAGTTACACGGTTTCAGGCAATAACAAAGTTTCTATTCCATGAAACACTAATTTCGATATAACCCGTTATGGGACAGGTAGTTAAACGGGAATTACCTTGGGGCCACAGCCTCCAGTAACTGTTACCTCGTTACTGAAAGGATACGGCTTGATGGCGCCAAAGTTTTCCTCCTTAGGGGTGATCAGTGGTCCGTGATCAGGGGTTAGTGGCCAGCAAAACAACCTCTAACATCTAAGGATGCGTACAGGTTTTACTGGCCACTAGAACACTGATCACTGACCACTGTGCCCTGACCACTGCCTTTCACATCACTTCGCCGCGCTTCCGTAGGAATGCCGGGACATCCAGGTCATCTTGCTCGAAAGTCGCCACCATTGCGCTGCGCATGGTGTCGAGCGAAATCACTTCGCCGCCCAACTGAGACATGGCCACCGGAGACGACTCGGCCATTCTCGGCTCCTCCATTCTCTGGTCAGACATCCTCGGTTCAGGCATCGGGTCAGAAAACTGCGTTGGCGACGGCCCCAGAGGCTCGGGAAAATCCATGGCATCGTCGTGCGAAGTCGCAAACGAGTGATGCAATTCGACTGGCCGTTGATGAGCCCGGCTCACCTCCTTGAAGCCGGTCGCGATCACCGTGATCTTCACCGAGTCCTTCATCTTCTCATCCATCACGGCGCCAAAAATGATATTGGCGTCTTCATGCGCCGCGCTCTGGATGATCGTGCAAGCCTGCTGCACTTCCACCAACTTCAGCGAAGTTGATCCCGTGATGTTGATCAGAATGCCGCGCGCGCCGTCGATTGCGCCCGCCTCGAGCAGTGGCGACGCAATGGCGCGCCGCGCCGCTTCCGAAGTGCGATTCTGGCCGCTCGCTGTAGCCGTGCCCATCACCGCATAACCCATTCGCGCCATGATGGTCTTCACGTCGGCAAAGTCGCGGTTGATGATGCCGGGAATCGTAATGATATCGGAAATTCCCTGCACCCCCTGCCGCAGAATGTCGTCGGCAATGCGGAAGGATTCGAAGAACCCGGCATTCTCCGCGACGGCCAGCAGCTTTTCGTTCGGAATCACGATCGTCGTGTCCACGGAATCCATCAGCTCCGCGATGCCCTTCTCCGCTTGCGTCATCCGCCGCTTCCCTTCAAACGAAAACGGCTTGGTCACTACGGCGACGGTGAGCGCTCCCATCTCGCTCGCAAGCGACGCGATAATCGGAGCTGCGCCGGTACCCGTGCCGCCGCCCAGTCCCGTGGTCACGAACACCATGTCGGCGCCCTCAAGCGCTTCGATGATCTTGTCGGAATCCTCGAGCGCCGCCTTCCGCCCAACTTCCGGATTCGCGCCCGCACCCAGCCCATTCGTGAGCTTCACGCCCAGTTGCAGCTTCACCGGCGCACGCGACAAGCGCAGCGCCTGCAAGTCGGTGTTGGCGACGATGAACTCGATGCCCTCGACGCCAGCATCAATCATGCGGTTGACAGCATTGCCGCCGCCACCGCCCACGCCGATGACTTTGATCTTGGCATCGTTAAGAGGCTCTTCGTTGAAGCTGATGCGAATGCTCGAATCTTTTTTCATTTTCGCCACCATTCTGTAAATTTAGTGCCCGCCGTGTACCGCTCGTGTAGAAGTGGTCAGTGGCCAGCAAAATCGGAGCCGCTTCACTGACCACTGACCACTAATCACTGACCACTGCCTTTTCACCCCACCAACATCGCCTTCAATCTCGATCCCCAGCGATCTCCCTGAAACCCGCGCGCCACGCGTGCTCGTTGTCCGTAAGCCACCATGCCAAGCACCGTGGCGTATTCCGGTTCAGCCAGACTCGCCGGCATTTTTGCCAGAGGCGTCGGCCACGACAGCCGCACCGGACGCCGCAGCACCGACTCGGCCACATCAAAAATTCCCGGCAGCCGCGACCCTCCGCCGCTGAGCACGATGCCCGCGAGGCAGGCGTCGAACATGCCGCTCTGCCGCAAAGTCTCGCGCATCATCTCGAACAGTTCGCGCGCCCGCGGCTCAAGAATTTCCGCCACCAGCCGCTGTGGGAGCAATCGCGACGGGCGGTCGCCCACCGACGGTACCTCCACTTCATTCCCTTCCGGAATCAACGTGACGATCGCATTGCCGTGCGCCTTCTTGATTTTTTCCGCCTCGGCCTGCGGCGTGCACATGCCGACCGACAAGTCGCTGGTAAAGTGGTCGCCGCCCACCGGAATCACCCCCGTATAGGAGACCGCGCCCTGCAGAAAAACGATCAGCTCGGTTGATCCCGCTCCAATATCAGCCAGGCAAACGCCCATCTCACGTTCGTCGGCCCGCAGCACGGAGTCCGCCGCTGCCAGCGGTTCGAAAACAGTGTCATCCACGTGAACTCCCGCGCGATTCACTGCTGTGATCACGTTCTGCGCCGCGCTCGCCGCCACCGTCACCAGATGTACCCGCACTTCAAGCCGAGCCGCCATCATGCCCAGCGGATCGTGCACGCCCGCTTGATCGTCCAGAATGAATTCCTGAGGCAGCAGGTGCAGCACCTCGCGGTCCGCCGGAAGCGGAATCGCCCGCGCCCGCTCCACAGCCTGCTTGATCTCGTCACGGCCAATTTCCCGCGGACGCGTGCCCAGGCTGATGCCTCCGTGGCTGTTCACGCCGCGCACGTGCGCTCCACCGATGCCCACAATCGCGTGCTCGACCGCCGCGCCCGCCTTATCCTCGGCCGTTTCCACGGCCTTCTGAATGGCCGCGACCGCCTTATCCAATTCAACGATCACGCCTTTGCGCGATCCCCGCGACTCGGCGACGCCGTGTCCCCGATAGCGCAGGCCACTGTCGGTGACCTCCACCATCAGCGCGCAGGTTTTCGCACTGCCCACATCAATTGCCGTCAAGAAATTTCCCTGCTGATTCGACATTCTTTATGAGTTCCCCAATGAGTTCCCCAATAAATTCCCTTTATCACTATGACATCGAATTCTCACTGCCCCGGCCCCTGACTCTGAGTTTTGGCAACCGCCGGACTCGGCTTCTGACCTCCGCTCGTAGCGGAGGATTTCTTCGCCGCGATCGATTTTGCCGTTTTAGACGTCGCTGCCTTCGCTGCCGCCGGCTTCTTCTTCGCGCCCGCAGTTCCCTTCCCAGTCTTGGTTGCGGTCTTCTTGATTTTGGTCTTCGGCGCCGGCTTCTTAACTCCGCCAACCGCCTCCTTCGAATCAAAGTTCTTCTCGGTCAGTTCGAATGCAGGCTTCGGCACGGCGCGGTCATGCGTCGGCAAGCGAGTGATCAACGCCGCCGGCTTCACTCCCGCCGCCACCGCTGCTTTCGCCGCCGCCGGAGTCAATGCCGTCTGCTTCGCCGTTCGTTGAATCTCCGGATTCACGATGATCTGGTTGTCGTAGCGCAGGTCCACCGACTCCAGCTTCTGGAACTGCTGCCGCCAGCCCTGCGCATGAGTTACGTAAATCTTGTAGCGCCGCAGATAATCCGACGATCCCAGATGCACCAGCACATCGCCCGCCGCATCATTCACGCGAACCTTTACATCTTCCAGATCGGAGAGATCTACTTCACTCAGGTCCTGCGAATAACGCGCCCCGCCTGCGTCCAGCTCACGCACCATCTCCGCGTAAGCTTTCATGCGCGGCGCCCGCGTCGAAAGCGGCTCGCCCGGATTCATCCCCAGAATCACGGGGAAAGAATATTTATGCTTCGGCGTCAACTCCATTAAAGTTCCGCCCGCGTCAATCAACGACATGCGCGGCCCCACGCGCGCGAACGCCACCGGCGTGCGCTCGTGAATTTCGACTTTCAGCCGGTTCGGCACGAACCGCATCACGCTGGCCGATTCCACCCACGGAATCTGCTCCACTTGCGCCTTCTGCTGCGCCAGCGGAATAAAAAAGATGTTGCGGCCAATGTCCGCGCCCATCGTTTCCATGATCTGCGCCTTGGTCACGTTCTGCGTGCCGGTGACTTCGATGTTGTCGCTCGATTCCACGCGGAAGCGCCAGGAGCGTTCGCCATAGTGATACAGCCCCGCCGCGGCCAACGCAGCCACGCAGACCACGCCAGCAGCCACGGCGGCCCACAAAAGACCATTCGCAGTTTTTTTCGGAAGGGTACTTCGGCGGGCGGAGACACGCTTTTGCCCGCGCAGAAACGGAGATTCCTCGTCTACGTCCAGGTCAACCAGACGCGCGTCGTCCATCTCCAGATCACGCGACTCCAGACCATGCGCGCGCGCATCATGGAGACCCGGGCGCGCAGCCACAGCGCCGGGCGGATACAACTCCTCCTGCAAGATGGTGGAACCCGATTTCCGCGCCATCAGTTCAGGGTCAGTTGTCGTCGAGGAATCGCTGAGCCTTCAAACTATAACTTTTTTTCGCGGAGAGAGATAGACAAAATCTTGGTTCTTTTGCACAGGCCGGAATCGGATTGAACATCATCGAGAAATCAGGATGCTGAAGAGCCGGCACGACCACGAACCATGTGGAGACAGCCGCCTCGGCTGTCCGGCCAGAGCCTGCCCTGAGCGGAGCCGAAGGGGCGAAGCCCGGCCGCGCCCACCTCACAGTTGCGAAACGACCGGGTCGAACGACAGGCTTTACCTGACCCCAGCCCCGACCCCGTTGAGATCTAGAGCCTTCAGACGCTCAATAGCGTGGTCGTTCTTGGGATTCAACTCAAGAGAACGTTGGTAATTCCTGATCGCGGAGAACTTGTCGCCAGCATTTTCGTAAGCCTCGGCCAGCCGCGCCCTTGATTACACAAAGTAACGGACACATTACATTATGTAAATGATACTTGATGTTTAGTATGGTATACATTACTATGTTTCAAGAGGTGCAGTGCTTATGACCACCAACCGAACGCTTTCTTCACGCTTCACCCGTCCAGTCTTTCTCTGGGCGGTTGCCGCCGCGCTAACCCAGCTCCTGGCGACATGGCTTGTCGTTCACAAACAAGTTCCGCAGTGGCTTGGGCTGCTGCCCGTTCTACCCTACATGCTCTTCTTTGCCGCGATGGTGCGCAGCGTCCTGAAGATGGACGAGATGCAAAAGCGCATCTGCCTTGAGTCCGCATCCATAGCCTTCTTGTTGACTCTGATCATCACTGCCGTTTTCGGCGGCCTCGAGCAAGCCGGAATCGCCCGCCCGCCTTGGACGGAAATAGGAGGTTACATGATGCTCTTGTGGGCTGGGTCCTACGCCCTTTCCGCCTGGAGGTACAGATGAACCGCCGGATCACCGCCGATGGACCAAGGACTGATTGTGCACGGGTTGGTGCCTGATGAAAAACCGTCTTCGAGTTCTCCGCGCAGAACGCGAGTGGTCCCAGGCCGACTTGGCCGCGCACCTTAAGGTATCGCGCCAAACCGTGAATGCAATTGAGACGGGCAAGTACGACCCGAGTCTGCCTCTGGCGTTTGCCATCGCGCAACTCTTCAAGCAACCGATTGAAGCCATCTTTGAACCCGGCGACGAAAAATCCACCGGCTGAGCGCGCCAGCCTTGGGCGCAGAAAAAAGCGGACGCGGCAGTTTCACCGCGTCCGCGTCCAGGTGGAGAGAACTCTTAGACCGGCCCAGCACCCTTCATCTCAACATTCACGATCGGTGCCGGAATCCTCACCATCGGCACCTTCGGAACGTTCACGCGAGGAAGACTGACACGCACCCGCGGGCAAGCCAGGACAGGAAGCTTAACCGAGCTAAACGCAACCGGAGCCAGGCGCATCCCCGCAACTTGCGCTTCGATCCGCGCTCGATTCTCCTCCATCCGCGCCAAAGCCGCTTCTTGCCGTGCCGACATAGCTTCAAAGCGCGCCATGCCGTTTTGCGTCCGCGCGATCTTAGTTTGGAACCGCGCCACCGCGCTCGCCAGCCGGCAGGACGTAGTCTCCTCCCGCGCCGCCACCAGGCTGGCCCTTCCCATGAATCCGTCAACACGCCCCGAAGCCAAATCCACCATGGCTTCCGACTGTTCAGCCACCTGATCCACCATCCGGTGTGCCCAGGCGGCGCCTCCATCGTGATAGAAGCCGTTCAACCCCAACGCCAGCACCCCGGCCGTCAACCATCCCCAACCCTGCGTAGTTTTCATAGTCCTGGCTCCATCTGGCAGATTGGACGAACCTAGCCCCAATCCGTTAGCAATGAAAGATACGTACCCGCCGGGAAATTAGTTCCGTAGCGCCGCCGTCCCGGCGGCTGTCAGGCGGACTCCGATATTTCTACGACTCACCCCCGCCCCTTCAGCTTCTCCAACACCATCGGCCCCAGCTGCGAAACGCTGCCCGCCCCCAGCGTAAGAATCATGTCCCCGTCCTCGGCAACCCCCGCAACCGCGCCAACAGCGTCCGCAAACGAACCGACATACTCTGCGCTCCGCCCACCTTCCTCGCGGACGGCCCGCGCCAACCCTTCCCCGCTGATTCCCTCGATCGGCTTCTCGCTGGCCGCATAAATATCAAGCACAAACAGCGAGTCCGCATCGCCAAACGCCGTGGTGAACTCCTCGAGCAGATCGCGCGTGCGCGTGTACCGGTGCGGCTGGAAGACGACATGAACCTTGCGAAATCCGCACGACCGCGCCGCAGCCAACGTCGCCTTGATCTCCGTTGGATGATGGCCGTAATCATCAATCACGCTCACCCCAGCCGCCCGCCCGCGCAGGTGGAACCGCCGATCCACCCCGCGGAACTGGTCAAGCCCCGCGCGAATCGCCTCCACCGGCACGTCCAGCCCCACCCCCACCGCAATCGCCGCCGTCGCATTCAGAATGTTGTGCGCCCCCGGCACATGCAGCGCGAACTCGCCCAGGCCCTTCCCGCGATAACTTACGCGGAAATGGCTCAGAGGGTGCCCCATTTCTCGCGCGCCTTTTGCGCGAGAAGTGGGGATCTTGATCAGAAAATCCGACCCGCGCTTCGTCCCATAGGTCACCGTGCGCCGTCGTACCTGCGGCAGCAGCCGCCGCAGCATGGGATCGTCGTTGCATACCACGACCATCCCATAGAAAGGCACGCGGTCCATGAACTCCAGAAAAGTCTTCTTCACGTCCCGCATGTTGCGGTAACAATCCATGTGCTCGCGGTCAATATTGGTCACGACCGAAAGAATTGGGGACAATTTCAAAAAAGACCGGTCACTCTCATCCGCCTCAGCCACCAGATACTGCGACTTGCCCAGCCGCGCATTCGATCCCATCGCATCCACGCGCCCGCCCACCACTACAGTAGGGTCAAGCCCGCCGCCCGCAAGCACTGCCGCCACCATCGAAGTAGTAGTGGTCTTGCCGTGCATGCCAGCGATAGCGATGCCATACTTCAACCGCATCAACTCCGCCAGCATCTCCGCCCGCTGAATCACCGGCACATGCAGCTTGTGCGCCTCGAGAACCTCAGGATTCTCCGCCGCAATCGCGGAACTGGTCACCACCACTTCAGCCCCGGCAATATTCTCCGCGCGATGCCCTTCAAACACAACGGCGCCCAAGCCAAGCAGCCGCTGTGTAACCGCAGAACTCTTGAGGTCCGACCCCGAAACCCGGTACCCAAGATTCAGCAACACCTCGGCAATCCCGCTCATGCCGATCCCGCCAATGCCCACGAAATGTATCTGCTGAATCTTGGCAAACATGCTCTGCGAACCCTACACCTTGTCATCCTGAGCAAAGTGAGTGCTTCGCGTAAGCGAAGCACTTACGCAGTCGAAGGATCCCTTTCACCCGTACGCGACCAAGGACTAATCAGGGCGTTCGCTCGATGCTCTAGCGTCCGACAGACTCTCGATTCCCGCCACTCGCGCCGCGATCCCCGCAATATCCCGCGCCGCATCCGGATGCGCCAACTCCCGCGCCGCCATACTCATCTGTTCCAACCGCCGCGAATCCCCAAGCAAAGCCGCAATCGACTCCGCCAGCCACACCCCCTCCAGTTTCGATTCCTCAACCACCACCGCAGCCCCCACGCGAGCCAGTGCCTCCGCGTTCACCCGCTGATGATCGTCCGCCGCCCGCGGAAACGGCACAAAAATTGCAGGCTTTCCCGCCGCTGTAATTTCCGCCACGGTGCTCGCGCCCGAACGGCAAACAACAAGATCAGCCCGCGCAAACGCCGCCGGCATGTCTTCAATAAACTTGAAAACCTCCGCCGACTCGCCCGCCGTGCCGGTAAACGACGCATACGCCGCCAGCGCGTCATTATAGTCACGCTCGCCGGTCTGATGAATGATGTGAATCCCCGGCGCCTGCCGCTGCAACTCCGGCAGGCACCGTATCATCGCCTCATTGATCGCATGCGCTCCCTGGCTCCCGCCAAAAACCAAGAGAGTTGGGACGCCCCCGCGTTTAGCCGGAATCTCAAAGAACGCCTGCCGCACCGGAACGCCCGTCACTTCCGCGCGCCGAAAATATTTCGCCGTCTCCTCAAAGTGCACTGCCGCGCCAGACACAAACCGAGCCACCACGCGATTCGCAAACCCCGGTACCACATTCGGCTCAAACGCCAGCGTAGGAATATGCTTCACCACCGCTGCCAGCATCGCCGGACCCGACGCATATCCGCCCACGCCAATCACCACGTCGGGAGCAAATTCATTCAGCATCCGGCTCGCATCCCACACCGCCCGCGGCAAATCGAATGCCGTCTTCGCCCGCGTCATCAAGCTGACATTCTTGAGCGCTCCCACCCGCACCAGTTGCAGCGCGTATCCCGCCGCCGGCACCAGACGGTTCTCAATCCCGCGTGCCGTCCCGATGAACAGCACCTCGGCCCCATAACTTTTCTTGAGTTCGTTCGCGATAGCCAGCGCCGGGATCACATGCCCTCCTGTCCCGCCGCCCGCCAGAATGGCCCGCATGCAGTGACTATAAAGGAATTGTTGATTCCTGATTGCTGATTGTTGATTGAAAAGCGCACGGGTGCACCCCAATCAACAATCCGAAATCAACAATCAACAATTTATTTCCCCGCAAACTTCTCCGGCAGCGGATTATCCGGACGCTCCGAATCCCAGAAAATCGAAACGATCCACCAGCGCTTGCCATCGTTCAACACCTGAAACGAATTGATGCCGCGCTGAAACGGCTTTTCGCCCGGAGCATGCCGCGACTCATAGCTGCTGAGGACCTGCTGCATGTTCCCGTAACCCGCAGCTTCGTTCACAATGCCGTTCTCGTAGAAAGCTTCCTTGGCAAAAATTGCGCCCGCGTCGCGGATGAAATCTTCGACGCCCCAGGAAATAACGATCGTCCCGCCGCCCTCGCCCTTTCCCACTTCCGTGAACCGCGCCTGCGGCAGAAAGATCGAGCGGAAGCGGTTCCAGTCCCGCGTGCCCGCCGGGCCGGAGATCGACTCGTAGGCCGCGCGGATGATCGCATCCAGAGACTTCACATCGTCCGGCTTCGGCGTCGGCACCGTAGCCGCGAGGTCTGCCGGTGTCATAATCGGCGCGGATGGAGGCATTTCCATCTTCTTAGCCGGTTCCGATTTCTGCGCCCCTGCTACAATCGCCGATGCAACAACCACCGCAACAGCAAACGTCAACCTGCCCGAAAGCCTCTTCATTCTCGGTTTCTCCGTGCACTCCGCGGCCGTTCTCAGCGGCCTCCGCGATTTAGTTTCTCGAACGGAAAGTCTCCAGCAATTACTCCGCCTGCTTAGTAATATTCAGCAACACGCCCACGCAAGCCAAAGTCACAAACAGCGACGAGCCTCCGTACGACACCAGCGGCAGAGGAATCCCCTTGGTCGGCATCATCCCCAGCACCACGCTGATGTTGATGAAGGCCTGCAGCACTACCATGCTCGTAATCCCCACCGCCAGATAACGCCCGAAGACGTCTTCCGTGCGCCACGACGCCCGCATCCCGCGCCACAGAAAAATCGCAAACAGCGCAACCACGAACATCGCCCCCAGCAACCCCAACTCCTCCGCGGTCACGGCAAAAATAAAGTCAGTATGCGGCTCCGGCAGATAAAAAAGTTTTTGCTTTCCTTCCATCAACCCGGTGCCGGTCACCCCGCCCGTGCCCACCGCAATCAGCGATTGAATAATGTGGAACCCGGTCTTCTGCCGGTCGGCATAAGGATTCAGAAATGCCAGAATGCGGTCGCGCCGCCAGCTCACATGAAAGATCAAGAAATAAAGCGGCACCAGCGAAGCTCCAAAGGCATACCCGAAGTAGCGCAGCCGCATCCCCGCCACATAAAGGATGCAGGCCGCAATCCCGGCGCACGCAATCGCTGTGCCCAGGTCGGGCTGCAGCACAATCAGCCCCAGCAGCGCCACAACAGGCGCGGCGGCTGGCGCCAGCGTGTTGCGCCAGTCATCCATAGACTTCGTGCGCGCTTCGAGAAAGTAGGCGAGAAATAGAATCAGCACTGGCTTGGCCAGCTCCGAAGGCTGAAAAGAAAACGCACCCACGCGGAACCAGCGATGCGTGTTGTGCGACCGGTCCAGGAAGAACACGGAGATTAGCAGTAGCGTAGTCAACCCCAACAACGAAAACACCAGCGCCGGATGCTTATACCGACGGTAATCCAACCGCATCGCCACCACCATCGCCACCAGCCCCGCCGCCGCCCACAGCAACTGCTTCAGCAAAAACGCATACGGAGACCCAAACCGCTCCCGCGCCATCACCGCCGAAGCCGAAAACACCATCACCAGCCCCACAAACACCAGCAGCATGGTCACGGTAAACAGCCAGCGATCGACACTAACCCGCTTTGCCATGGGAAGTTCATTTCACCACGGAGCAGCAAAGTCAGCGAGAACGAATTGCTGATTGTTGATTGCTGATTGTTGATTGTCTTGGTTCAGGGAGTCCAAATCTGGACCTTGTCATCCTGAGCGAAGCAATGCTTCGCGGAACGCGAAGCATTTGCGGAGTCGAAGGATCCCTGGCAACTCTGCGCCACCGGGTGCTTCAAAGGGCGTTTCCACCACTGCGGCTCTGTGACTGGATGCCTCCGCGGTAAAACCTCACCCCAGCCCCCGCACAATCTCCTTGAACGCCAACCCGCGCTGCTCATAATTCTTGAACTGATCAAAGCTAGCGCAGGCCGGAGCCAGCAAAACCACATCACCCGGAACCGCAGCAGCATTAGCCTTGCGCACGGCATTCTCCAAAGTCTCCGCGTGCACAATTTCCGCTTTAATCTGCGACTCAATCTTCCCCGCCGCAGCCCCAATCGTGTACACGCGCTTCACCCGCTGCCGCAGCAATTCATTCAGCACGCTGTAGTCGCTGCCCTTATCCTTGCCGCCAAGAATAAGGTGGATGTTCGCCGGAAACGACTCCAGCGCCTTAATCGTCGCATCCACGTTCGTGGCTTTCGAATCGTTGTAATAATCCACGCCGCGGATCGTCGCCACAAACTCCAACCGGTGCTCAACCGCCTTGAAGTCGCGCACCGCCGCCCGGATCTTCTCCGGAGCGCATCCCATCAAAGCCCCCGCGCACACCGCCGCCAGCACGTTCTCCAGATTGTGCGCGCCCTTCAGCGGAATTTCTGAAACCAGCATGATCTCGCGCTGCGGATTTTTCTGAGATGAAGCCCCGTCTCGAAACAGAACCTGCCCCTCACGCACCCAAGCTCCCTGCTTCACTTCCTTCTGCCTGCTGAACCAGAACACCTGCGCCCGCGTTCGCGCCGCCATCCCCACGCAAGTCGGATCATCCTCATTCAGCACCGCGAAGTCATCGCCCCGCTGATTCTCAAAAATGCGCGCCTTCGCATCCACATAAGCTTCCAATGTCCGGTGCCGGTCCAAATGATCGGGCGTAACATTCAGCACCACCGCAATCCTGGGATGGAACGTCTGAATCGTTTCCAACTGAAAACTCGAGACCTCAAGCACGATAACTGTCTCCCGCTTCGCCCGCTCCGCCAGCGAAATCGCCGGAGTCCCGATGTTCCCCCCGACCAGCGTCGGCAATCCGCCAGCGGTCAGAATCTCGCCCGTCAAAGTAGTCGTCGTTGTCTTCCCGTTTGACCCGGTGATAGCCACGATCGGCCCCGGCAGAAATTGCGCCGCCAGTTCAATCTCCCCAATCACCGCCTCGCCCATGGCGCGCGCCTGCACCAGCATTGGCGCATCCACCGGGACCCCCGGGCTCACCACAATCAGATCCTGACCGCGAAAAGTGCGCTCGCCGTGCCCGCCCGTCTCGACCGTAATTCCATGATCGAGCAGCGAAGGGATCTCATTGCGCAGTTCATCCCCGCTCTTGGTATCGGAAACCGTAACCCGTGCTCCATGCGCCTTCAAGAAAAGCGCCGACGCTACGCCGGATTTGCCCAGCCCCACCACCAGCACGCGTTTGTCTTTGAGTTCCATTCAGGTCACTTCACCACGATGTCACGCCGCCGGAACTGCAATGAGAAACACTCCCGCTCACGCCCTCGAAGGCCGGTACTCGGTGAGAATAAGCCTTGAGTCCAGAACTCTTGTATTAATGAGTTCGAGGCTTGTTCGCAGATAGTCAACATAGATCGGCTCCCTGCCGGCTTTTCCAAGAATCACAGGAAAGACCATGAGCCTCAGCCGGTCAACCAGCCCAAGCTGCATCATGCTCCTCACCAGACTGACACTCCCAATCGATCGAAGCGGATCCCCAGGTTGCCGCTTCAGCGCAGCAATTTCATCTGCAACAGAGGCCTTTGCAAGTCGAGCGTTTTTCCATGCCAGCGGTTCCTTTAGCGTGCTCGAAAACAGCAGCTTAGGGAGTTCCGTCATTCGGACGCTCATCGGATCAGTCGCGGATGGCGCAAACTGCGCCAGGGCCTCGTAGGTCACTCGCCCCATGATCAGGAGTTGCGGTTGCTGAAGATGGTCGCTTACCCACTTCCCGAGTTCCTCGCCGAAATACCCAAAGAAAGGGCCCTCGTTCGCACCAGAAGCAAAACCATCCAGCGAGATGAACAAATCCGCGGTAAGCTCCCTCAAACGACTCTCCTCACCAAAATAATAGTCAAGCCCGAATGAGTGGTCAGTGGTCCGTGGTCCGTGGTCAGCAAAACCAAAGGCCTTCACTGACCCCTGACCCCTAATCACTGACAACTGCCCTTTCACCTCAGCTTCAAAGTCGTCAGCGCAAATAACGCAAAAACCAGTGAAGCAATCCAGAACCGCACAATGATCTTCGACTCCGACCATCCCATCAACTCGAAATGATGATGGATCGGCGCCATCTTGAAAATCCTCTTCTTGCGCAGCTTATACGATCCCACCTGCAGGATCACCGACATCGCTTCGATCACAAACACTCCGCCAATAAATGGCAGCAGCAGCTCCTGCTTGATGATCACTGCCACGGTCCCAATCGCCCCACCCAAAGCCAGCGATCCCACGTCGCCCATAAAAACTTCCGCCGGATGCGCGTTGTACCACAAGAACCCGATTGACGATCCGACCATCGCTCCGCAGAAAATCGTCAATTCGCCCACCTGCGGCATGCGCGGAATTTCCAGATAAGTAGCAAAGGTCGCGTGCCCGCTCACATAAGTCAGTACGGTCAGTGCACCCGCCGCGATCACGGTACATCCAATCGCCAGCCCGTCGAGCCCATCCGTAAGATTCACCGCGTTGCTCGAACCCACAATCACCAGCACCACAAACCCGATAAACGGCAAAAACGCCAGCGGCCAAAGATGCGGAAACCGCTCCAGACTTTGCACCACCAGATCGGGATGGAACTGTTTGAGAAACGGCACAATCAGCTTCGTCGAATACATCCCATACGTCTGCATGGCGATGAGCATCACTGCGATCACGATGCTGGTCGCGATCTGCAGTCCCAGCTTAGCCCGCCCGGTCAGACCCAGGTTCCGGCGATGCACGACTTTGGTGTAGTCGTCGGTGAAACCGATCGCCGCAAACGCGCACGTGGCAAACACCGCAATCCACACGAAGCGGTTGCTTAAGTCCGCCCACAGCAGCGTAGGCACCACGATGGCGATCGCAATCAGCAGCCCGCCCATGGTCGGCGTCCCAGCTTTTTTCTGATGGGCCTTCGGACCTTCTTCCCGAATGTATTGTCCAATCTGGAATTCCCGCAGCCGGTTGATCACCAGCGGCCCCACGATCAGTGCGGTAAACAATGCAGTAAGACTGGCAAAAGCAGTGCGAAACGTCAGATATCGGAAGATGCGGAACGGCGGAAAATAATGCTGCAGCTTCAGGAACAACAGCCAGTAGAGCAATCAGCCTCCGTCCCGCTCAAGAATGTCTTAACAGATTCCAGCTTGATTCCACCACGGAGTCCCGGAGTCCCGGAGAAAATCAATACCAGTTTTTTCTTTCAACAACGTTAGGATTCTCTCCCCTGCTGTCGGCCTTCCGAAGATTTTTCTTTCTTTAGTTTTCTCCGTGTCTCCGTAACTCCGTGGTGAATGATGCCTTCCATACCTCCAGCGCTTTCTCCAGCTTCACCCCGCGTGAAGCCTTCATCAGCACCACGTCCCCATCCCGCGCCTCGCGCGCGAGCCATTCTCCGGCTTCTTCCGCCGTAGCCACAAACTCCGCCCGCACTCCCGCCTGTCGGGCCGCTTCCACCGCGGCCTGTGCCGGCCCGCGCACACCCAGCAGCACGTCGATCTTCTTCTCCGCGATGTGCCGCCCCGCCTCCCGGTGCAATTCCTCCTCTGTAGGACCAAGCTCCAGCATCGCGCCCACCACAACAATCCGGCGCCGCCCCTCCATCGAAGCCAAAGCATCCACCATCGCATTCAACGCTTTCGGATTGCAATTGTAACAATCGTTGATCACCGTGATGTTGCCCAGTCGTAGAACCTCTCCGCGTTTATCCGCCGGAGCCAAACTAGCCAGCGCCCCCACCGCCTCCGCAGGCGTCAACCCGCGCTCCAGCCCCACCGCCACCGCCGCCAGCGCGTTCAGCACATTGTGCTCCCCCACCAGCGGCAGCCGCGCATCTTCGCGCAGGCCCCTGATCACAACCTCGAACTCCGTGCCCTCCGCCCCCCGCGACCGAACATTCTCCGCCCGCACGTCCGCGGTAGCCCGCGTCCCGTAAATAACCACCTTGCCCTTGAAATCTCGCCCAAACTGCGAGACGTATTCATCGTCGCCATTCAACACAGCCGTGCCGTTCCCAGGCAACGATTCCACCAACTCATACTTCGCCCGCGCAATGCCCGCCACCGAATCAAAAAACTCCAAATGCACTGGAGCGACGTTGGTCACCACCCCAATCTCCGGCTGCGCAATCTTCGCCAGCGCCCGAATCTCTCCCGCATGCGACATCCCCATCTCGATCACGGCCACGTCGTGCTCCGGCTCGAGCTTCAGCAGCATCAGCGGCAATCCAAAGTGATTATTGAAGTTTCCCTCCGACTTCAGCACCCGAAATCGCGACCCCAGCACATGCGCGATCGCTTCCTTCGTAGTCGTCTTTCCCATCGAGCCCGTTACACCAACGAGCGGCTTGCCCCAAAGCTTACGCACCGCCATCGCCAGAGTCTGCAATGCCACCAGCGTGTCGTCCACCGCCAGCAATCGCGCCCGCTCTGGATAACGACCTAACTGATCTCTGCGCACCACCGCCGCAACCGCCCCGCGCTCCAGCGCCGGCTCCACAAAGTCGTGCCCATCCAACCGTTCACCCTTCACCGCCAAAAAAAGCTGGCCCGGCCCCACCGTCCTTGAATCGATCGAATACGCCTGCGCCACATCGTCAGGCGCGAACGACCCCGCCGCGGAAACAAACTCAGCAATCCTGGAAAGCGAAAGCTTCATATTTCTGTCATCCTGAGCATCCGTCATCCTGAGCGAAGGTTGTGCTTCGCGAAAGCGAAGCGCAACCGCAGTCGAAGGATCCCTTGCAGACCGATACGCCGTCGGCTCTGCAAGGAGTTCCTACAAATATTCGTCGCTTTAGCTTCTCGTTGTGGGGACGGTTTCAAATCCTCGCCTATTACCTCGCTCCCGCCCCCGCCGCCTCACACTCAAATCCCAACCCCCGCAGCGCCCCCCGCGCCACGTCCAAATCATCAAACGGAACCGCCCCCTCCCGCCCCACCTGAACCTTTTCATGCCCTTTTCCAGCCAGCAAAACAATGTCTCCCGGCCGCGCCTCGCCAACCGCCAGGGCAACGGCCTTCCGCCGGTCAGGCTCGACCGTATATTTCACGCCAGTCTTCTGCAGCCCCACCACCGCATCATTAATAATCGCCAGCGGATCCTCGCTCCGAGGATTATCCGAAGTCAGCACCACAAAATCGCTCCCCCGCCCCGCTACCTCGCCCATCAGAGGACGCTTCTTCCGGTCCCGATCCCCTCCGCATCCAAACAAGGTCACAACTCTGCCCGCACCAGAAACCAACTCCCGCGCCAAAGCCGTAAGATTCCGCAAAGCATCGTCGGTATGCGCATAGTCCACTACCACGGTAAAAGACTGTCCGCAATCCACGCGCTCAAACCTTCCCGGAACGCATTTCAGCCGGTCGATCCCCGCCGCAATGTCCGGCGCCGAACACCCGCGCGCATACGCCGCTCCCGCCGCTGCCAGAACGTTGTACACATTCACTCGCCCGATCAGTGCCGAAAACACCGCGATTTTCCCTGACGGCATCACCAGATCAAAGCGCGTCCCCCGCGTCGTGATCTCCACTTTCTCGGCATGCAGATCGCCGCGCTCCCATCCATACTTCAGCACAACGGCACTGCGCTTCCGGCTGAACTCCGCCAACTTCGCCCCCGCCTCATCATCCAAATTCGTAACCACGGCCCGCGGCGCATCCGTCCCGCAGCCTTCAAACATAATCCTTTTCGCAGCGAAGTACTCTTCCATCGTCTTGTGATAATCCAGATGATCGCGCGTCAGATTCGTAAAAACGGCCACATCAAACGGAACGCCATACACGCGCTCCTGCGCCAGCGCGTGGGATGAAACTTCCATCACCACATCCGTAGCTCCGTTCCCCAACGCCTCGCTGAAAATGCGATTCAGCTCCAGCGCCTCCGGAGTAGTATGCGGCGCCGGCAAAACCTTCCCGGCCACGTGATTTTCGATCGTCCCGATCAGCGCACTCTTCCGTCCCGCCGCCGTAAGAATCGATTCCAGCAGAAACGCGGTAGTGCTCTTCCCATTCGTTCCGGTAATTCCCGTAATCGCAATCCGCTCCGCCGGCTTCTTATAAAAGTTAGCACTGACCCGCGCCAAAGCCCGCCGCCCATTCGGAACCACAGCCCACGCTACAGCCGGACGCGCCTTCTCTTCCACCGAATCCGTAAGCACTGCCACCGCTCCGGCTGCGATCGCCTGATCAATAAACCGGTTGCCGTCGCTCGACTCGCCCCGCATGGCCACAAACAAGCACCCCGGCCGAACCCGCCGCGAATCATATTCCACACTACTCACCACCGGATCCCCGCTAAGCGCAAGGACTTCCGCTCCATCCAGCACCCGTTGAAAGGTCATTGCAAGCGATTATATGGCACAGAGAACTCGGGATTAAGTTGGTAGGTACAACTCAGTCGCCCGCTATGGATCGGGAAGGCCACGACGTTCAGTCGTGCCATAAGTCGAGCAAACTGGATTGCGGCTTCAGCCGCTGAGGTATGTGCCTCCGTCCTCCCTACAGCCACCGCCGTCTGCAGCTCCAAAGAAGTGCCGCCGGCAGCACCGTGGAAGAGCGGCGCTTCAGCGCCGCATAAGGCGAGAATAAAGATCGGGCTTTAGCCCAGTGTTTCCCCAGTTACCAACGGCACGTTCCCCATCCCGCCGCCCGGCGATAAAGTACAACCATGTCCACCGGAACCAGCCCCGCCAAATTCCGCTGCGGCCAGTGCGAAATGGCGGAAGACCACTGCGACTGCGATAAGTTCTGCGTTCTCTGCCAGTCCCAACTCGACATCCGCATCTGCAAAGACGGACTCATGTACTGCGAACCCTGCCGCTCCGCCTGCGGCTACCACACCTCCGACGCTGATTCCAGAGGTTATTAGCGCTCTCTAGATCACCACCGCCTCCCGATACTCTCCAAACGCCCTCCGCATCGCATCCGAAATCTCGCCCACGGTCGCGTAAGCTTCCACCGCCGCCAGAATCCGCGGCATAACATTTTCCCCCGACCTCGCCGCCGCTTCCACCGCCGCCAGCGCGCTCTTCCACGGACCCGTATCCCTCCGCGCCCGCAAGGCCCGAACCCGCTCAATCTGCTTCACCTCCAGCCCCGGATCAATCTTCTGCGTCGGAATCGCCTTCTCTTCCTCAACCTCAAACCGGTTCACTCCCACCACCACCGCATCCCCGCGATCCACCGCCTGCTGATATTCATATGCCGCATTCTGAATTTCCTGCTGCACAAATCCGCGCTCGATCGCCTTCAGCATCCCGCCCATCACTTCAATCTTTCCCAAATACTCCGCCGCGCGCTTCTCGATCTCATTAGTCAGCGCCTCAATGTAATAAGACCCGGCCAGCGGATCTACCGTCTGCGGCGCGCCCGATTCAAAAGCAATCACCTGCTGCGTCCGTAAAGCAGTCCGCGCCGCCTGCTCCGTCGGCAGCGCCAAAGCTTCGTCATAAGAATTCGTATGCAGGGACTGCGTTCCGCCCAACACCGCCGCCAAAGCCTGAATCGCCGTGCGAACAATATTGTTTTCCGGCTGCTGCGCCGTCAAAGTCGACCCGGCCGTCTGCGTATGGAACCGCAACATCCACGACCGCGGATTCTTCGCCTTGAAATGCTCCCGCATAATTCGCGCCCACATCCGCCGCGCCGCCCGGAATTTCGCCACCTCTTCCAGAAAATTACTGTGCGCATTAAAGAAGAACGAAAGCCGCGGCGCGAACTTGTCCACATCCAGCCCGGCCTTGATCGCCGCCTCCACATAAGTCATGCCGTTGCCCAGCGTGAACGCCACTTCCTGCACCGCCGTCGATCCCGCCTCGCGCATGTGATATCCGGAAATCGAAATCGTGTTCCACTCCGGAACGTTCTCCTTCGCCCAGGCAAACATATCCGTAATCACGCGCAGTGCCTGCTGCGGCGGATAAATATAGGTCCCGCGCGCGATGTATTCCTTCAGCACATCGTTTTGCACTGTCCCCGAAAGTTGCCTGATGTCCCCACCCTGCCGCCGCGCCACCGCCACATACAACGCCAGAAGAATCGATCCCGTTGCATTGATGGTCATCGATGTAGAAATCTTCGTGAGATCAATGCCCGCGAACAGCCGCTCCATGTCTTCGATCGAATCAATCGCCACTCCCACCTTGCCCACTTCGCCCGCCGCCAGCGCGTGATCTGAATCCATTCCAATCTGCGTCGGCAAATCGAACGCCACCGAAAGCCCCGTCGTCCCATTCGCCAGCAAATACTTGTAGCGCTTGTTCGACTCCTCGGCGTCCCCCATGCCCGCATACTGCCGCATGGTCCACAGCCGCCCGCGGTACATCGTCGCCTGCACGCCCCGCGTAAACGGATACTCCGCCGGATATCCAACCTCACCCTCATAGTCGGACCCCTTGAGATCCGCCGGCGTGTAAAGCGCCTTCACCGGAGATATGCGAAGAAGTTTCTTGACCTACGCCCCCGCGTTTCCGATCAACTGAATCTTAACTGTGTCCGTCATAATTTTTCTTTATTATTCTTTGTCATTCCGAAGCGCGAAGCGCAGAGCAACCCACTGTCCCATATAGCGCCACAAACCCAACCATCACCGCCGCCCCCGCTGCCGAACCCTCAAGAACGAACGTCACCCCAAACCACGCAAATGTCACGGTAAAAGAAACAGCCACGACCACGCCCTCGCACCCCAGCCCGCCCAGCCAAATACTTCGCATACTCTTTAGCCGACTCAATCCCGCCGGCCCCAGCCATCGCCAGAAAAACGAGCCCGGTAACCTCCAGCCACAGCTGATGCATCGCCTTCCCGAAAGCGCGGCCTGTGGCGGCAACAGCGCCAGTCACCGCCCGCACCGTCCGGCTGCGCTTGGCCTGCCGCCCCGCCACACGCGCCACTACCCCTAACTTTCGTACAGTAGAAACCTTGCTCACGGCCTCGATTTTAACAGCCTGCGGCGCTACAATGACGCAAACCCGCGTGCGCGGGCGAACCAGTTCGACGCCCGCAGGCATCTAAGGTCTTAGCGTCAGGTTCTGGGCAGACGGCGATCGGGGGACTAAGTGGATCAACAACTCAAACAACTAATGAAAGAACTCGGCGAAGCCATCAACGAATCTCTCTCTGACTCCGAACAGATCGCCGAAGTTGTCTCCCGCATCAAAGAAGGCGGTTACGATATCTTCCTGGTCCTCGAAGCCACCATCGGCGTCAGCAAGCAGGGCGAAAAATCCTCCGACAAGACGTCTTTGGTCACCACTCTCTCCACCAACCCCGAATTTAAAATCGACGACCAGGACCTAAAGTTCCTGAAATCCCTCCGCATAAAAATAGAAGAAGAAAAAGAAAAATAGCCGCAACAAATCATGTGGAGACGGCCGCCTCGGCTGTCCCGGCAGGAGCGAAGCTCCGCCGGATCACCACAGGAGTCGGCCCGGGCACATCCCCGCCAACCTCCCATCCGCTGTGCTATCATCCACTGTTTCTCTGGGGTGGTTCATGTCCATGAAAGACACTCTCGGAGTCCTTCTCGCCGGCGGAGCCGGTGAGCGTCTTTATCCTCTCACTCGCGACCGCGCGAAACCGGCCGTCACCTTCGGGGGAATGTATCGCATCATCGACATCACTCTCTCCAACTGCCTCAACTCCGATCTGCGCCGCGTTTACATCCTCACCCAATACAAAGCGCTGTCGTTGAACCGCCACATCCGCGAAGGCTGGAATGTTCTCGGCCGCGAGGTAGGAGAGTTCGTCGAAGTCCTGCCGCCCATGAAACGCGTCAGCGACCAGTGGTATCAAGGCACCGCCGACGCGGTTTATCAGAACATTTATTCCATCGGCTCCGAGCAGCCCAAGCACGTCCTCATTCTTTCCGGCGATCACATCTACAAGATGGATTACGGCAAGATGATGAAGCAGCACCAGGATTCCTCGGCCGACATCACTCTCGCCACCATTCAGATCGATCTCGAGGAGTGTCCCCGCTTCGGCGTAGTCGACGTCGACAAAGACGGCCGCATCAATGGCTTCGAAGAGAAGCCAAAAGAGACCAAGCTGCGCTCGCCCTGGAACGCCGAAAAGGTCGCGGGTTCCATGGGCGTTTATCTTTTCAACGCCGACGTCCTTATTCCCGCCCTGCTCAAAGACGCCGAGGACCAGTCCTCCAGCCACGACTTCGGCAAAGACATTCTGCCTAAAATGGTGAACGACTATCGCGTCTTCGCCTACGACTTCATAGACGAGAATAAAAAAGAGGCGCTCTATTGGCGCGATGTGGGCACACTCGAGGCCTACTACGAAGCCAACATGGATATCGTCTCGGTCTCGCCCATTTTCAACCTTTATGACCAGGCCTGGCCTATCCGCACGCATCAGCGCCAGTATCCGCCAGCGAAATTTGTGTTCGCGGAAAAGGAGCGCAAGGGCACAGCACTCGACTCCATCGTGTCGAACGGCTGCATCGTTTCCGGAGGCCTGGTCAAGAATTCTGTCCTGTCTCCCGATGTGCGCGTGAACTCCTACTCCGAGGTTGACCAGAGCATCCTGTTCTCGCACGTCGCCGTGGGGCGCCACTGCCGCATCCGGCGCTGCATCATCGACCGCAACGTCCACCTGCCGGAAGGCACGACGATCGGCTATGACACTGAGGCCGACCGCTCGCGCTACTTCGTCACCGACAGCGGCATCGCTGTCGTCACCCGCGACTATTCCCTCTTCGAAAACCCTGTGACGGTTGACTACTTCACCAGCGAGTAGCCATTTTGGAGCGAACCGGCTGAATGTTCCGACCGGAACATTGGGTTGAATGTTCCAACTGGAACATTCGAAGTCTGCAGAAAAGTATCGCCGTAAGTGGTTGATCCTTCGTGCGGGCTTTTTGGCGACTCAATGGAATCAGGGGGTTAGGCTGTGGGAAAAATGTCTACTTTCGAGGGGGTCGGATGTCTACTAAAGTAGACTTGACAGGCGCGGAGTGTACTTTTTAAGGTGCGCGCAGGCGAACACGAAGCGAGGGGAAGTCCCGTGGTATTCTCAGGGTTAGCGGCAGTCTCGATGGGAGGCCAACATGACGCAACTTGATCGCATCACCCACGAAGCGGGCGTGATGGGAGGAAAAGCGTGCATTCGGGGCATGCGCGTCACCGTAAGCATGATTGTCGGCCAGTTTGGCGCTGGCCATACGATTGAAGAGATCCTGGCCGACTACCCTTATCTCGAGCGAGAAGACATTTTGCAGGCACTCCGGTACGCCGCCTGGCTAGCCGAGGACCGCGAGGTCGTGCTCCCTAGCGCATGAAATTGCTGGCGGACATGAACCTCTCGCCGCGCTGGACAGAAACGCTACGCGAAGCGGGATGGGAATCGGTGCACTGGTCAACGGTGGGGAAGATCAACGCGCCCGATTCAGACGTCATGGCCTATCCGGCAAGACACCGTTATGTAGTCCTGACGCACGACTTGGACTTCAGCGCAATTCTTGCTGCGACGCAGCGTGAGGGACCTAGCGTTGTCCAGATCCGGATCCAAGATGTCAGCCCCAGGTGATCGGGCGGCAGGTCATCGTTGCGTTGCGTCATTTGGAGTCCGAGTTACGGGCGGGTGCCTTGGTGACCGTTGATGTTCATCGCACGCGCGTGCGCATGCTTCCATTAGCGCCCGAGCGATGAAATGCGAACATACCCAACTCAGAACTGACAAGGCTTAAGCCCTTTCATTGCACGCTGCAAGCCGCTTCTTTGCTTAGCCGCCCCGCCTGCCGCATCAAGAAAAACAAACATCCGGACTGATTGGGGATTGACGGTGCGACGCCGCACGGACGATAATCCGTGGATCGTTCTCCATCACGGATTTGACCCCTGCCAGCAAAGGGCGGAGGCGTCCAGTTAAGACCCCCCGGCCTTATCTTTCTTCGCTGCAGTCGACCGGGAAACCAGCTTGGGAAACAACAACCACTACTAAATTTCTAAAGGAGACTCCATGAGGCGTAGTCGTTTGAAGAAATCTGCTCCAATTTTCGCGGGGCTGCTGGCCGGCCTGCTTTTTGCGATCGCGGCTGTTCCACTCGGCGCCCAGCCAGCGCCAGAAACCCACAAGTTCTACGACATCACCAAGGAAGTCACACTCAAAGGCGCCGTCTCGAGCGTGGTCACCAAGGCCTCTACCGGAACGATGATGGGTTCGCACCTGATGCTGGTAACTGCCTCCGGCCCGGTCGATGCAAGTCTGGGAAGATTCGGCTTGCAAGGCAAAGGCGCCCTCTCGGTCGTCGCAGGCGAAGAAGTTGAAGTGACCGGCGTCATGAAAACGGTCAGGGACAAACAAATCTTCGTGGCCCGCACTGTGAAAGTGGGTGGCCGGGTCTATACCGTGCGGAACGAGCATGGGATACCGGTCTCGCCGCAGAGCCGGGAACGCGCCAGCCAGAAGACCGCGCAGAAAGGGGAGTCGCTATGAACCGGAAATCTTACTGGAGCATCCCTGCACTAGTAATCTCGACTTTAATCTTCTCAACCGTGTCCTTTTTGACCAGTTGCAGCAGCAATTCGAACACGCCGCCGGCTCACGTGGTGGCGATTACGGCGAACAGTGGCGGATACACTACGCCCCAGCTTGTGGGCAGCCCGTTCGGCACGTTCTCGGCAACCGTAACGTTAAACGGAACCCCGGCGAGCGGCGTGAACGTGACCTTTACGGCTCCGGCAACAGGAGCGAGCGGCACCTTCGCAACCTCAACCCCGGCGGCAACCGACACCGAGATGACCAATTCCAGCGGTGTCGCGACCTCGCAAGTATTCACTGCCAATACAACAGCCGGAGCTTACTCGGTGACAGCTACGGTGACAGGCGCGACGACGCCAGCTACATTCGCCCTCACGAACACAGCCGGGGCAGCAGCAAGCCTCACTGCGACCGGCGGAACTCCGCAAAGCGTGGCTATCAGCACAGCATTTGCATCGCTGGTAGCGCAAGTCACGGATAGCGACGGCAACCCGGTACAGGGCGTTTCAGTGACGTTTACGGCTCCAGCGACAGGGGCAAGCGGCGCATTCACCAGCACCACTTCGAACACCGAAACCGACACAACCGACGCGAACGGCCACGCTACCGCCGCGGACTTTGTCGCCAATGCAACGACTGGCGGCCCTTACAACGTAGTGGCCTCGTCGACAGGATTGACGTCGGTCAACTTCGCTCTCACGAATACGCCGCCAGTGGTAATTGGTTCGAACACCTATGTGTTCTATCTGAGCGGTGAGGAAGTAATCAACGACTTTAGCGCGGATCTCCCGAATTATTATGCCGTTGCTGGGGCAGTAACGATCGATGGGACCGGCGCCGTCACAGGGGGCGAGCAAGATTACAACGACGCCTTCGGCAACACATCGCCGGGCGAGCCTACCACGCCCGACTCCATTACCGGTGGAACTCTGACCGCAGATGGCACCACCGGCCAATACACGCTAACCATCATCACGAATAACCCGAATGTGGGGGCTTCCGGGACCGAAACCCTTGGCGTCCAGTTCGTGAATACCAACCACGCGCTCGTCATGCAGTTTGATGGGTCGGCAACTTCCAGCGGAAGCATGGACCTGCAGACGCTGTCAGGCCCCAGCGGCAATTTTGCCTTCACCATCACGGGCGTAGATGACACCTATGAGCCCGTGGCCTTCGGGGGCGTCTACACTGCCGGCGGCGGCGGCGTCGCTGGAACCCTCGACGTCAACGACAATGGAGATGTAATCACTGGAACGGCATTCACCGGATCTGTGGGCACGGCGGACGCGTTTGGGCGTTCCGTTGTCACTGGGATCAGCAATCCCTCTACGGCGACTGCAATCACTTTCGCAACCTACGTAGTGGGTCCGGAAGTGCTTCGGATCATCGACGTGAATGATGAAAGCTGGGGTGCAGCAACCAGCGATTCGGCAGTTGGCTCCGCCTTCGGCCAGGGCGCGGGCACCTTCAGCAACGCCTCTCTCGGAACCTCCGTACTTGCCCTTGCCGGGAACCCGTACCAATCGCAATACGGCACGCTAGGCCAATTCGCTACCAGCAGCACGTCGTCTTCTCCCGCTGACCTCACCGGAGTGGGGGACGACAACGAACTGGATAACTTCTTCGTGTCCCCACTGGCTTCGCCGTTTGCGGGCACGTATTCCATTGCCGCCAATGGTTATGGCACGCTGACGATCACCGGCGGATTGGGTGGAGGAATGGTGAGTGCCCTGGGGATTTACATGACGGATCCAACACTCAACCTGAACGACCCCAACAACACAACCGCGGGCAGCGCAGTTGGAGGCGCGCTTCTTCTCGACATGGATGACGTTCTAGCCGGAGGCACAGGAGTCGTGACCCCGCAGACGGACCCCGCACCTGCCGACTTTAGCGGCGCCTATGCCGTCGGATGGCAGGACTTCAACTACTTCAACATAAATTGCCAAGACTGCGAGTTCGACATGCTGGCGCAAGGGTCGATGACTGCAGGAGCTTTGAGTCTGACCGGACTTGTCAGCGATCCATTCCAAACGCTGTTCGCGGGCGCCGGGCTTTATCCCGGGTCTACCTTCACCTCAACTCCGCTCGCGGACACGACGAACCCAGGGCGCTCCACAATGTTGTCGACAAACACTACGCCGAATCCACTTGACGCGGATATCGGCGGCGCGACCGGAAGTTTCGACGTCGTCCTGTATCAGGCCGGTGCCGGACAGTTGTACTGGCTTAACTACGACCCCAGCTTCACGACGGTGTTCGTTGGACCTCTCGAACAGCAGGGGTCGCTAACCGGACTTCCCGCGGCAAGAAAATCCACGGCGAAGACGCAAACGAAACGGAAACCATAACCGCTAATCTGGAAACAGGGCACGGCCGCAACGACTTGGCTGTACCCTGAATCCGTACCTTCGACTCAGTGGCGCGCTTCGGTGCGCCACTTTTTTGTTGCCCGAAAGGCTTTTCGAGGAGATCTTCCGTCGGAATGCGGTGGTGGGCTTTATCCCCACTGCTACAATGCCCTGTTTCGTCTAACTTGCTGCTTCCGCCTTTAATCCCGCGAACTTGCAGGGCTGCGTTCGCGTATTGTCTTGTGGGGGCGATGGCGGTCTTGTTGTCTCATTGCCCCAAGCTGGGCGGCTGAAGCCGCTGTGAATTGGGATTTGTTTACGGCGCGGCTGAAGCCGCGCCCTTTCAAAACGTAGTCAAGCTTTCCGGGGAGCTTCGCTTGGAAGACGTCCAGGTAGTTGCGATGCTGGTGCGCCGCTGTGTTGCCGGCGACGCTGCTGCCTGGGAAGAGATTGTCCAGACCTACAACCGGCGTATCTATAACATCTGCTACCGCTTTGCCGGAACGGCCGACGACGCCGAAGACCTTACCCAGGAAGTCTTCATCAAGATGTACCGCACCCTGGCGAGCTATGACAGCTCGAAGGGAGCGTTCGTCACCTGGGTGACGACCATCACGCGCAACCTGCTAGTGGACCATTTCCGCAAGACCAAGCAGGACCGGATTACGGACTCGCTGGACGCGGCGACTTCGGCACACGAAGACGCGCAGCCGCTCAGTGAGCAAATTCAAGACCAATCCGCGCCTCCCGACGCCCACGTCCGCAGCCGGGAGGTTGGGGAGACGGTTCACGCGGCCCTGGCGAAGCTTTCGCCGGAGCTTCGTGAGGCCGTGATTCTAAGGGATTTACAGGATTTTGACTATCGTGAAATCGCAACTGTTCTGAAGGTTCCGGAGGGCACTGTGAAATCTCGAATAAATAGAGGCCGGGCGGAACTTGCCCGGCTATTACAACGTACCTATAGGCAGGTGATGTGATGCCAGACCAAACCAGAAACGGAATGCAGTGTCACGAGTTTGACGGCCTGGTCAGCGACGCGCTCGATGGCGTTCTGACGGGCAGCCGGCTCGATGCCTTCCAGGTCCATGCGCGGAGTTGCTCTGCGTGCGGGCCGCTGCTCGCCGAAGTCGAGGCGGGCCGCAGCTGGCTGAAGGAACTCACGGAGGTGGAGCCTCCAGTCAGTCTGGTCACCAATATTCTGGCATCCACGACGGGCGTTGACACCCAACGCCTGCGGGTGAACGTATCTTCCTCGCTATCGCAGCCGTCGCGCGGTTCCTTCCGTCCATCGTGGTGGGAGCGCGCGCAAGCCTGGGCTTCAGGGGCATTCCAGCCCGTCTGGGGCACGGTGCGGCAGCCGCGGTTCGCCATGTCGTTTGGCATGGCGTTCTTCTCGCTGTCGGTGGCTCTGAGCGTACTCGGCGTAAAACCCGCCGACCTGCGTTCCGTGAGCCTGCGTCCGGCGGCGATACGGCACACGTACTACAATACGCAAGCCCGCGTAGTGCGGTATTACGAGAACATCCGGTTCGTCTATGAGGTGGAATCGCGCGTGCGCGAACTCAAGCGCAACGTCGCGCCCGCCGAAGCCGCGCCGGAAAAGAAAGACCACAAGAACGACACAACACAACAGCCCGAGCAGAAGCAGGATCGCAATTACAGCCAGAATGAGAACCATCTCATTCTGGCCTGCGCTCCTCTGGGTCCATCTGTCTTTTATCCGGTAAATCCGGATCTGCCTGTAGTGTCGGTGACCACGTACAGGAGGTTCGTATGAACTGCGCCACGCATCAGGATACTGCCGCAGTGGCATTCTGCCGCACTTGCGGCAAGCCGCTCTGCGGCAACTGCACCCGCGACGTCCGCGGAGTGATTTACTGCGAGTCTTGCCTCGCCGCGCGTATGGAAGGCGCTGCGCCGGCAGCGGGATTCGTACCGCCTGCATATCCGCAAACGGTTTATCCACCGGCAGGAGCGCCAGCCGCAGGCCCGAGGCCTTCAGGCTCGGGTCCGAATCCCGCGGTCGCCGGCATTCTCGCTGGATTCTTTCCCTTCGGCGTGGGTGCGGTTTACTGCTCGCAATATGCCAAGGGACTCGCGCATCTGCTGATCTTCGTCATGCTGATCTTTGCCTCCGATCACGCCGGGCACTGGGGCTGGGTTTTTGGCATCGGTCTCGCATTTTTCTACGTCTACCAGATCATCGACTCAGTGCGCACTGCTCATGCTCTCCAGGCCGGGCTGCCCGCTCCCGACCCCATGGGCCTGGGCCAGACCTTCAGCATGGGCGAGAGGTTCGACAGCAGCAAAATTCCGGTGGGTGCCGTGGTTCTCATCGGCTTGGGTGTACTTTTCCTGCTGCACACCATGGGCATCATGGAGTATGGCTTCGACCGCTTCTGGCCGCTGATCATCATTTTCCTCGGGACGTGGATGTTTTACCGCCAATGGGAACGTTCCCACCAAGTCTGTAACTGCGGACGCTGCAGCACGCGCTGGTTGATGGGCCCGGCGCTGGTGCTCACGACCGGCATCTTGTTCCTGCTGCAGAGCCTCGACGTTGCCGAGATCGACCGCACCTGGCCCGCCTGGATTCTAGTGGTCGGCATCATAAAGCTGGTGCAGAGCAGCGCATCGTCGGCGGGACACGTTGGCCCGCTGCCTCCGGCGCCGCCTCCGGTCGCGCCTCCGTCCACTCCGCCGCCGTCAACTTCCAATCCGGAACCGACGTCTTCCTCCGGGGAGGTGCGCAATGTCTAGCCCGATCACACCGAACCCGATCCAACCGCCAGTTCCTCCGCCGATTATTCCGCCGCGGCGTTACCGCCGTTCGTTTGCCGGACCGGTTGTGCTGATCGTCCTCGGCATCGTGTTCCTGCTGGGCAACCTGCACATGCTTTCCTGGATGCGGCTGGGAACTCTGTTCGCGCACTACTGGCCCGCGCTGCTGATTCTGTGGGGCGTGATCAAGCTGGTCGAGTATCAGCAGGCGCAGCGCGATGGCGTGCCCGCCCGCGGCATCGGCGTCGGCGGAGTCTTTCTGGTCATCTTCATCGTCGGCGGCGGACTCATGGCCACCCAGGCCTCGCGTTTCAACTGGGGCGAGATCCGCGACAACATGAACATCGACGACAACGACCTTGATAACTTGTTCGGCGAGACTTACAGCTTCGACGATCACCTCGAACAGAACGTACCGCCCACTGCGACCAGCCTGCGGGTCAACGACGATCACGGCGCAGTTCGAGTCAGCGTGGCCAACGACAACAAGATCACAGTCGTAGTCCGCAAGCGCGTCGGCGCGGAGAGCAAGAACGACGCCGACAAATACAACAAGCAGGCGTCGCCCACAATCACCTTCGCCGGCAACGTGATCCTGCTCGACGCGAAAACGCAAGCCGCTGGCGACCACGGCGTGCAAAGCGATCTCGATATCTCAGTGCCCCGCAAAATGGAACTGCATGTGGTTTCGCGGCGGGGCGATGTCTCCGTCACCGGCCGCGACGGCGAAGTGGAGATCAACTCTCAACACGGCGACGTTTCTGTCGAAGACGTAAACGGCAGTGTAAGAGTGAATCTCGAAAAAGGCTCGGCCAAGGTCGAGCAGGTCAACGGCGATGTCCACATCGACGGCCGGCTCAACGAAGTTACCGTTACTGACGTCAAGGGCTCCGCCCAGTTCGACGGAGAGTTTGAGGAGAGCGTAAAGCTCGCCCGCATCAGCAAAAACGTGGCCTTTAAGTCGTCCCGAACCAACCTGGAGTTCTCGCATATTGAAGGCGATCTCGACCTTGACTCCGATGACTTGCACGGCGACCAGATCACGGGCCCAGTGCACCTGACCACGCGCTCCAAGCAGATCCGTTTGGAAGACGTTTCCGGCGATGTGCGCGTGCAGAATGAAAATGGCGGCATCGAAATCTCCATGCGATCGCTTGGCAACGTGCAGATCGACAGCCGCAACGGCGACATCCAGTTGAGCGTGCCCGACAAGGCCGGCTTCCACGTCGACGCCCGCACCCGCGAAGGCGAAATCCAGTCCGATTTTCCGGAAATAAAGATTGACAACAATGAGCATGAGTCCAAGGCCAGCGGCACCGTCGGCAACGGCGCTGCTCACATCGTGCTCAACAACGAACACGACGGCATCGAGATTCGCAAAGCCTCGAGCAGGGCTTCCGCGGCTCCGCCCGCGACTCCAGCAACCCCGGTCAAGCCCCCCAAATCTCTGCCTCCGCCCAAAACAAAAGTCGAACCAACGGAGAACTAAAGCTCTACTGCGCGCGGAAATCGGGTCTTGCCGGAAAACTGGTTGCATTGTGTATACTGTAACCATACACTGTACGGGTGATACTGAGTTACCGGCATAAAGGCCTCAAGAAATTCGCCGAAACCGGTTCGAAGTCTGGGATCCAGCCAAAACATGCCGAAAGGCTTCGACGGCTGCTAACTGCGCTCGACGTGGCTGGTCGACCCGACGATATGAACGCCGCAGGAAGCGGGTTGCACCCGTTGAAAGGGAACCTGCAAGGCCATTGGTCTGTGACGGTGAGTGGCAACTGGCGAATAACATTTGCTTTTGAAGGCGAGGATGCGGTCCTAGTCGACTACCAGGACTATCACTGAACGGAGGAGCATGATTTTTAATCCGGCACACCCGGGAGCAGTCTTGCGCGACTATCTTGGCGAGATGACCGTTGGTGAAGCGGCGAGTCGTTTGGGCATAACGAGAGCGCATCTTTCGCGAATCCTCAATGGTCACGCGGGCGTCACCGCATCCATGTCGTTGCGCCTGTCGGCTGCCTTGGGCACTTCCGCCGACTTCTGGCTCAAGATGCAGGTGCAGCGGGACCTCTGGCTCGCTCAAAGGGCGCGCATGCCAAAGGTGCGTCCGTTCCCGCGCATTGCCGCTGGGCGGACGTCTGCCATGCGGTTAAGCGGGCGGTCCAGTGCGGCGCGTGTTTCCGGTTGATAAATCCAGCTTCTACAATCTGGTTGGTTTGAACTCTGGAGATACGTCCCATCGGGGCCGATGCAGCTTTGCCTTCCGCCCCACCATCTGCGAAACTAACTTTCACCCACTGAGAACTGAGAACTGAGAACTGCTTCATGGGCCGCATCCACGTCCTTCCCGAGCACGTCGCCAATAAGATCGCCGCAGGCGAGGTGGTGGAGCGTCCGGCCTCGGTGGTGAAAGAACTGCTCGAGAACGCGTTGGACGCAGGCGCCACGCGCATCAAGATCAGCGTCGAGGCAGGCGGCAAGAAGCTGATTCAGATTACCGACAACGGATGCGGCATGGTGCGCGACGACGCCATGCTGGCCTTCGAGCGCCACGCAACTTCCAAAATCAAGGATGCCGAAGACTTGCTCAGCGTGGCCACGCTGGGATTTCGCGGCGAGGCGCTGCCCTCGATCGCGTCCGTATCCCGCCTGCGGCTGGAAACGCGAGACGCCGAAGCCACGGCCGGAACCGTCATTGAAATCAACGGCGGCAAGATGGCGCGCGTCGAAGAAGCCGGACTGCCTGCGGGTACGTCGATCACGGTTCGCGATCTCTTCTTCAATACTCCGGCGCGGAAGAAGTTCTTGAAAGCAGAATCGACCGAACTCTCGCACATCGCTTCGCTGGTCACGCACTATGCGCTGGCGCATCCCGAAAAGCATTTCGAATTGCATTCGGCGACAAACGCCATGCTCGTGGCGCCTCCGGTCGCTGGATATAGCGAGCGCGTCTATCAGGTCTTCGGCAAAGAAACTCTCGATCAGCTGATTGCGGTCGCGGCCGTGCAGCCGCTCGAGCACGTCGGCCTTCCCCAGCCTCCGCCGTGGCGGCGCAAAGAAAAAGAAGAAGAGAGTGAAGAAGCGGCCGCGCCCGATCCTGGCAAGATGCGCCTTCACGGCTTCGTCTCGAAGCCCGAGATCCAAAAGCTGAATCGCAATTCGATCTTCGTCTTCGTCAACGGCCGCCTGATTCGCGATCGCCTCATCCAGCATGGGTTGACCGAAGCTTATCGCAACATCATTCCCCCGACGGTCTATCCCGTGGTGCTGCTGTTTCTGGAACTTCCGCCCGGCGAAGTCGATGTCAATGTTCATCCCTCGAAGACCGAAGTCCGCTTTCGCCAGCCTACGTTGATGCACGACTTTGTCCGCGACACCGTGCGCGCTGCTCTGATGAAGGCGCGCCCGGCGCCGCAGTTCACCACCGAGATTCGCGCTCACGCCACCGCCAGCTCGGGACTCACACCCGGCGCAAGAGAGTGGGAGCCGCCTTCCGACCTGGGCTCGGCGTCTGGAGCTTCCGCGCGCCCGCTCTATGAACCAGCAAGCGGATTCGCTCTGCAGGCGCAGGCAGCGCCGACGGTTTCCGCACGCTTCCAGTTCGAGGGCGGAATCGCAGTCGAGGCGAACGCCGCGATTCCTGTTGCCCGCGGACTTGAGTCTCGCTTCGCCGCGGCGGTGGCGGACGTGATTCCGGACACTATTCCGGATAACGGCTGCGCCCCGGCGCTCGACGCATCAGAAAATGCAAGCCAGGAAGATTCAACCCTGGCCGCGCTCTCCACACTTCGTCCGTTGGGACAAATCCGCAATTCGTTCATTCTCGCAGTAAATGAAGATGGGCTCTGGATCGTTGACCAGCACGTCGCCCACGAGCGCGTGCTCTTTGAACGCATCCTGAAACAGCGCGCGGCGCAGAAAGTCGAGAGCCAGCGCCTGCTGATGCCGATCGTGCTCGAGCTGAGTCCGGCGCAGCAGGCCGTCTTTGCCGAGATTGCCGACGAACTCCAGCACAACGGCTTTGAGGCCGAACCTTTCGGCGCGCGCAGCGTCGCCGTGAAAGTCGCGCCAGCGGGCATCGATGCCGCCGCAGTCGAGCATATGCTCCACGAACTGCTCGATCAAATCTCGCACGAAGAGCAGTCGCTGAACCTGGAAAAGATTCGCAGCCGCATTGCCGCCTCCATCGCCTGCCACGCTGCCATCAAAGTCAACATGCCGCTCGAACAAAATAAAATGGACTGGCTCCTCGCCGAACTGGCGAAAACCGACCATCCCATGTCGTGCCCCCATGGCCGGCCAGTCGTCCTGCGGTATTCTGTAAAGGACATACAGAAGGCGTTTAAGAGAATCTGAACGAAACCCGCAATTAGCAATTGGCAATTGGCGAAGTGCTCATGCTAATTGCCAACTGCTAATTGCCGGCCGCTACCCAATGACCGAACAGGACCTACAGCAACTCCGTCGCGAAAAGTGGCGGCTCGATGGCAAGCCCATCCGCACCATCGAAGAGGCGCGCGCTTTCGTCGAGGCCGTGGGATTCTGCCTGATGTATCCCGTGCGCCCCACCGTGCCGGTGCCCACGTTCATCGGGGCATTCGTCGGCTCCGACGATCGTCTTCCCACCTGGCAGCACGCTTATTCCGATCCGCGAGCGCTCGCCGCTATCGAACTGATGGTCCGCCTGCTGCGCGAACGCTCGGCATACGAGGCGAACGTGTTCGATGAGAACAACGCGTTCCTGGTCGGCGCATCGGCGTTTCCTTATTTCTATGCGCTGGTGGGCGAGCGCAATCCCAAGCTCGCCCCCCGGCAGGGACCTCGTTCCCCCTACTCGCCGCTGGCTTGCGATGCTTTCGAGTTGATCCGCCGCGACGGTCCCATTTCGAAGCAGAAGCTCCAGGAGGCGCTCGGCGGCAGCATCTCGCTGGCTGCGCTCGACAAGGCGCTGGGCGAGTTGTCGTCGAAGCTACGTATCACGCGCGTCGACTACAAGGCCAGCGAAGGCTCTTTCTGGGATGTACTCTACCGCTGGGCGCCGGACGCGGTGCGAGAGGGTGTGGGGCTCTCGGTGCAGCAGGCGCTCTCGGCGCTGCTCTCGAAATATCTGGACTGCGTAATCGCCGCTGAGCAGACTGACCTCGAAAGCTTCTTCGGAAACTTCGTGGCCCGCTCGCGCGTGAAAGAAGCTGTGAACGCGCTGCTGGCAGCCCGCGAGTTCAGCTTCATCCACGTCAGCGGACGGTCGATGCTGCATATCACGCCGGAGAGAGAACCGGCTGCGCCTCGCCCGCTCCCACCGCCGCGAGTGAAAATGAAAACGGGGAGACGTGCGATGAGGTCGTGACTCTCCGGCTCTACCAGTGTTCCTCTGAGTCCACTGTGGTGAAGGTCTTCCCGGTCCCGTGTACAATGCTCATTCTCCAAGATGAGCGTCCCCTCCCAACGCAGGTTGATCATCGCCATCGACGGCCCCGCCGGCGCGGGCAAGAGCACCATCGCCTCGCGCCTGGCGCGCAAGCTCGGCTATGTGAATCTCGAGAGCGGCGCCATGTATCGCGCGCTCGCGTTGAAGGCGCTCGACAGAGACGCGTCAGTCGACGATGAAGCCGCGCTGGTAAAGCTGACGCAGGAATCGCGCATTCAGCTGGAACCCACGCTCGGAGGAAACCGCACGCTGCTCGATGGCCGCGACGTTTCCTCACGCATTCGCGAGCGTGATGTCACCGAAGCGGCGTCGCGGGTGTCCGTGCATCCCAAAGTGCGCGCGTGGATGGTTGAGCATCAACGGGAGATGGGGGCGGGCGGCGGCGTGGTGATGGAAGGCCGCGACATCGGAACGAAAGTTTTTCCCGATGCCGACCTGAAGATTTTTCTCGACGCAGACCCGGTGGTCCGCGAGCAGCGCCGCATGGAGCAGCAGAAAATCAAAGGCGAAGTAGCCGCAAGCGTTGCGGCGGACTTGCGCGAACGCGACCGCCGCGACCGCACTCGGGCAGCGTCGCCCTTGCAAGCGGCTGACGATGCGATCGTGATCGACTCCACAAATCTTGGAGAAGATGAAGTGCTGGCGCGAGTGGAAGAGTTGGCGCTTGCCCGTCTCAAAAAATAGTTGGCGTTGAGTGTTCTTCGGCCTTGCTTTAGTCTTAAATCCAGATTAAAAAAAAATCAGATCGAATCTCTTAATTACTTTGAATCAGCGACTTACGGGCTTCGACCTGTACCGAATCCGACTAAAATCTTGATTCGAAATACCTTACCCGCAAAATCTTGGATTGATTGGACTTAGCTGGCCCTATTCGGTTGTCAAAGAGCGGGTAGAGATTTTGGATTCAGTGTCAGACGAATCGGGAGTGAGGCGCAAGGTTAGATGTCACAATGGGCTGTGGATATCTTGGTTCCGGTGATTCGAACGCTAGGTCAGTCTGCTCAGTGAGCGGGCGGCGGAGCGGTTGTTTTCTGGTACGCGAAACCCGGCGGAGTCGGCGCTAGATTTTTCGTTGCACTTCTGTTCTCGGCGGCTTTGCTAAGGTCGCGTACCGAGATGTCGATACCGAACCACTTTATCGCTTGAAACACGACAGTCTGGGTTCCCTTAAACGTCAGCTCCAGATGGGTCGGAGTTAACCATTTCATCTCCACCTGAGTGTCAACCGGGGCATCTGACGCATCAGCCAGCTCAAGCACCGACGTGTCCGTCCGTGAGCCCGTGGCCCATTTCAGGTAGATCTTGGTATCAGTGCCGCTTAGTATTGATAGGCCTCCGTTTGTGGCAGCCGCTCGCGCTTTTGCGAGCACCTTGCCGTCCGGAGATCGAGATTCTGCGGACCAAATTGCGCGGGGCCCCCCGCAGCCGGGCATGAGAACACAGGTCGCAAGCGCAAGGAGCGAGGACAGCCTGACCAAGAAGCAGATTCCTCCTGTCTCGCTTCGCTCGCGCGTCGGAATGACAAGGCCTAGTTTGCAAAGTGTTATTCCTTCGCTCTGCGAATTGCGATCCCCAACTCCTTCAGCTGTGCCTCGCTTACCGGCGTCGGTGCGTCCACCATTAAATCCACGGCCCGCGCGGTCTTTGGGAACGGGATCACTTCGCGTAGACTCTCCGCCCCGGCGAGGATCATCACGATGCGGTCCAGGCCCAGCGCGATGCCTCCGTGCGGAGGTGTGCCGTACTCGAGCGCTTCCAGAAAAAATCCGAAACGCTCACGCGCTTCTTCGTCGGTCATGCCTAAGGCGCGGAAGATTCGGCTCTGTACGTCCTGGCGATGAATACGAATCGAGCCCGAACCCAACTCCGTGCCGTTCAGCACCACGTCGTAAGCCAACGCTCGCACGGAACTGAGCGGCGACAGCGGATCGTGCAACGACTCCACACCCGTCTCGAGCTTCGACATGTCCTCTTCATGGGGCGAGGTAAACGGATGATGCGCCGCCATCCACGTCTTCTCGCCTTCATCCCACTCAAACATGGGAAAGTTTGTGACCCACAGGAAGCGGAAATCTTTCGCAGCGTCGCCAGTCTTCTTGAAGAGGCCATGCCGCTCAGAATACTTCTGCGCCAATGCCAGACGCAGCAAACCCGCCGAAGCGTAGATCGCCAGCTCCTGCGGCGAGACTTTGCGATGGTGATGGCGATGCTCGGAATCCGGCGTGTGCGGCCCGGTTTGAGCAGACCCAGTTTGCGCAGACCCAGCTTGCGCAGACCCAGCTCGCGCAGACCCAGCAACCAGCACAATCAGATCGCCATCCTCCATGCCAGTCTTCTTAGCGATCGCCGCCGCTGCTTCAGGAAACTTGTTGCCAATGCGTTTGAAGTCTTCGAATATCTTGGCTCCGCCCTTGGCGTGGAACATGGGCTTGATGTCGTCGCGCTCTTTGCGCGAAAGCTCGCCGACCTTCGGAGTGCGAATCGCCACTACCGGCAGATTCGCGTTGATCGCGAGCTCCTGCAGATTCTCTGCTGTAAAACATTCCCGCATATCGGTAAACGCGGGCAGGCGCAAGTCCGGCTTGTCGATGCCGTACAGGCGGATGGCTTCGTCATAATCCATGCGCGGAAACGGCGTCTTGATTTCGTGCCCTGCCGCCGCAAATGCCGCGGTCAGGAATCCTTCGACCACTTCCCAAACCTGTTCCGCCTGTGGATACGACATCTCCAAATCGATCTGCGTGAACTCCGGCTGCCGGTCGGCGCGCAAGTCTTCGTCGCGGAAGCAGCGCACGATCTGAAAATATTTGTCGAAGCCGGAGATCATCAGGATCTGCTTGAACATCTGCGGAGACTGGGGCAGCGCGTAAAACGTCCCCGGCTGGACGCGGCTTGGAACCAGATAATCGCGCGCGCCCTCCGGCGTCGAGCGTGTCATGAACGGCGTTTCAATCTCAAGAAATCCCTGCTCCGACAAATAATCCCGGATCGCCTTCGCAACTTTATGCCGCAGCTCGATGTTGAACTGCATCACCTCGCGCCGCAGATCGATGTAGCGATACTTCAGCCGCGTCTCTTCATTGGTGAGCGCCGTGTCGGAAGGCAGGAATGGCGGCAGCTTCGACTCGTTCAGAATCCGCAGTTCCTCGGCCACCAGTTCCACTTCGCCGGTAGGCATGTTCTTATTGACGGTGTTGGGTTCACGCAGCTTTACTGTGCCGGTGACGGCGATTACGTACTCGTTGCGCAGGGCCTCCGCTTTCTCGTGGATCGCGGCGTCGCGCTCGGCGTTGAGCACCACCTGGGTGATGCCGGTACGGTCGCGCAGATCGACGAAAAGCAGGTTGCCGTGATCGCGCCGCCGGTTCACCCAACCCATCAAGACGGCTTTCTTGCCGGCATCGGAAGCGCGCAGCGCCCCGCACATATGGGTTCGTCGTAAGTCTCCTAGAAAATCTAGCAAGCTGTGTCCTTAGAGTGAGAAATGCGGCAGAGTGCCGAATCAGAGATTATAAACGGTGGGAGGAGTCGCCTGAGCCCTCGCTGCGCTCAGTGGACGGGCGAGGCGCCCGTCCCCACATAAGTATCGTTACTTCTTTGTTGCCTTCCCATCCATCACGGTCGACCACTTGGTTCCATCCTGCGACATATCGAAGGCGAAGGCGTAGGACGATGTCGATGTCATGTGGATGGTGAACCGGCCTTTCATGGTCATGCCACCCATCTTCTCTTCGTTGGTCCAGGTCCAGGTGTCGCCGTCGAGCGTGCCCCTGGAGTCGTCGAACTCGCCGTAGCTGTTGAATTCGCGGTAGGTATAGGCCTTGTCTTCGGCGGAATAGCCCATCACCGACAATCCGACGCCCGCGCCCATCGTGCCTTTGTAGTCGGAGTGGCACACCAGATAAAAGCCGCCCTCCATCCACTCGCACTTTTCGCTCTCAGTCATGGTTCCACCCGGCCCCATCATGCTCGCCTTCATGGAACCATCGAGGGTCCACGTCCCCACGAAGACGTCCAGCTTTTTCAATTCCGGCCCGGGCTTCGGAACACCCGCCTGCGCCATCGCGCCGGCCGCCAAGATCAGTACTGCCGACAGAATCATCGCTACTGGTTTCATGTGTATCTCCTTGGAACTTATTCTCTGTCATTCTGTATCTTTATTTTGCGCGCCAACTCCCCGCGCGGAACCGAAACCTGCTCGCCCGTCGCCAGATTCTTCAACGCGAATGCATCCGCCTTCACTTCATTCTCGCCGACGATCAAAATGTATTTCGCGCCTGCCTTGGTCGCGGCCTCAAAGGATTTTTTTAGGCGGAAGGTTTCATCTCCCAAGTCCACTACCAGATCGTGACGGCGCAACTCCCGCGCCAGCCGCGCTGCTTCGGCGTTCATTCCTGTGCCGAGCGGAGCTACATACACATCCGGCTTGCGCACCACGCTCTCGGCCGTTGTCGATTCCTGCAACGACATCACCAGCCGGTCTTCGCCGATCGCAAAGCCAATCCCCGGAGCCGCTGGACCGCCCAGTGCCTCAGAAAGCCCGTCGTAGCGCCCGCCGCCGAGAATTGCATTCTGCGCTCCTAGCGCTCCGTGGGTAAACTCAAACGCCGTCCGCGTGTAGTAGTCGAGCCCGCGGACCAGGCGGTCGTTCAGGACAAACGGAACCTCGACAGTTTTCAGAATTTCCTGCACTGCTTCGAAGTGCTTCCGGCAGTCCTCGTCGAGAAACTGACTGATGCGCGGCAGCGTCGCGATGATCGGCTGATCTTCGGGCACTTTGCAATCAAACACGCGCAGCGGATTGGTTACGGCGCGGCGCTGGCAATCCGCGCACATCTTATCTTTTACTGGATCGAGGGCTTTGCGCAGCGCCTCGTTGAAGGCGGCGCGATCGTTCGGACAGCCCACGGAATTTAATTCCAGATTCCAGTCTGCAATCCCCAGCCGGTCGAGCAGTGTCGCCAGCATCTCCAGCAACTCGGCATCGCGCGCAGGAGAATCGCTGCCCGCCGATGCCGGACCAATCACTTCCGCGTCGATCTGATAGAACTGCCGATAGCGGCCTTTTTGCGGGCGTTCACGCCGAAACATTGGGCCGATGCAGTAGAGCTTGTTCAGACCGCGATCCCAGAGTTTGTGCTCGATGTAGGCGCGGACGATGCCTGCCGTAGCTTCGGGACGGAGCGTGAGGGATTGTCCTTTATCACTTTCGGCGCGCCCTCGATCCTCCCATGTATACATCTCCTTGGCGACGATGTCGGTCTCTTCGCCCACGCCGCGCGCGAACAACTCCGTCGACTCGAAAATCGGCGTGCGAATTTCCTGGAAGTTGTAGGCGCGGAATACATCGCGCACCGCCGACTCCACAAAATTCCACACCGCCGTCTCTGGCGGCAAAAGATCGCGCGTTCCTCGTACTGCTTTAATCATGAGAGCGAGCCCTCAGGCATCGGCCATTAGCAAATCAATCCTCCACCGCCGAGTGCTTTTCCAGACCGCGGATGGCTGAGGGCTGACGGCGTTCTTTCAAATACTCCTCGGTATAGCCGAGATAATTCTGCGCGTAGCGCATGATCGATTCCTGGTCCTTCTCCTCCAGCTTCCGCCGGAACTTGCCGGGAGAGCCCATCCACAACGATCCCGGCTCGACCACCGTCCGCTCTGGGATTAGAGTCCCCGCCGCAATAATCGATCCTGCGCCGATCTTCGCGCCGTTCAGAATTATCGATCCCATCCCGATCAAGCAGCGGTCTTCGACGACGCATCCATGCAACGTCACCGAATGCCCCACCGTGACGTACTCACCCAGCGTGACGCCATACTGATTCTTCATGCCATGCAGCACGCTGCAATCCTGCACATTCGAATGCGCCCCGATGCGGATCGCGTACACATCCCCGCGCAGCACGGCATTCATCCACACCGACGCATGCTCGCCTAGCGCCACGTCGCCAATAATCTGCGCCGACTCATCCACGTAACACGAAGCCGGAATCACCGGCTTCATACCTTTAAAGGATCGAATCATAATGTTCGCGTCGCGAAAAGCGTGTCATCCTCAGCGAAGCGAAGAAGCTGCGCAACTTGCCGTCGCCACAGCCGCCCCGCGAGGAACACTGAACATAGCACGCCCCCACACCTCCCAGTAAAGCAGAATTCCCACTCCGGCACTCGTCCCGAAAAGAAACCCCGCCACATCACCGCTAGTCCACTCCTCTTCATGCTACAAAAGAATCTGGTTTCCCACCCGCTCGCCTCCGGACCCCGCGCGGGACTCATCCCTTCGAGCCTCATCCCGACGACAGATGGGACTCTTATGCCGCGCAGTTTGCTGGTTATTCTTTGCATTCTTTTTCTCTTTTTCTTTGCGCTCCCGCTCGGCTTCGCCCAGGACGCCGCTACCGGCGCCATTCGCGGCACGGTCGTCGACCTTCACGACCTACTCATCCCCGGCGCGACCATCGCGGTGGTTAACGTCGCCACCGGCTCGCGATACTCAGCCATGTCCGATGGCGAGGGACGATTCTCCATCGATGTTCTCCCGCCCGGCGATTACTCCGCCCGCGTCGTCGCCAAGGACATGTCGCCGCAAATCACCCCGCAGCTTCACGTGGATGTGGGGGCTGCCGCCGAACTCCAATTCCGCCTTAGCGTCGCTGGCGCTCTCGAGCATGTCTCCGTGTCGGGCGCACCCGCACTGGTTGACACGCAACCGAGCGCCGTCTCCTGTCTGGTAGACGAACGCGCCATCGCCGATCTTCCCCTGAACGGCCGCCGCTTTTCTGATCTCATGCTGCTCTCGCCCGGCGTCACGCAAGACCCTCGTAGCCTGACTTCCTCCAGCAACGGCGATCTCTCATTCGGCGGCCTGCGCGGATTTCAGAACAGCTTCCTGGTCGATGGCGGCGACTTCAACAATGCTTTCTTCGCCCAGGCTCGCGGACTCTATCGCGCTCCGTATCAGTTTTCCAACGAAGTGGTGCAGGAGTTCCGCGTCTCATCAAACTCCTACGGTGTAGAGCTAGGACGCTCCGGCGGCGCAGTCATTAATGTGGTCACAAAATCCGGCTCCAATCACTGGCACGGCACCGCGCTCTATTACATCCGTGACAGCGGATTCGGCGCCGCCGACGCCTACCTGGCTTTCAAGCCTCATAGCCGGCAGCAACAAGGCGGAGGCACCATCGGCGGTCCCATCAGGAAAAACAAAATCTTCTTCTTCGCCGGATTCGATCAGCACTACTTCCACGTTCCCGACGTGGTCGAATTCCTCAATGGAACCATGCAGGTCGTCCCGCAAGCCGGCACCGGACCCTACTCCCCCGGCGATTACGAAGCCACGGACCAGGCCCTGGTCTTCGCCGCCGCCGCCCAACTTAATACCCTTGCCGGAGCGTATCCCGCCGCGCAAATCGGCAACGCCACCTACGCCAAACTAGACATCAACCTAACCCCGCGCAATCAGCTCGCAGTGCGTTTCAACTCTTCCCGCTACTGGGGATCGAACAACGTCTTTCTCGATCCCGCCAGCCCCGTCACCTACGATTCCATCTCTGACAACGGCACCGAAGACGTCTCCACCGATACCGGCTCGGTCTCGCTTATCTCAGGAATCACACCGCGCCTCATCAGCCATCTGCGAGCGCAGTTTTCCCGCGATCTTCGCCAGTCTTATACCAACACCAGCGACACTCTCATCAAAGTCACCGACATCATCGATGGCATCGGACGCTCCGACCTGCTCCCGCGCGCCACTCGCGAACACCGCGCCCAGCTTGCCGAAACCCTCAGCCTCGATACCAGCCGCCACTCTTTCAAATTCGGCGGCGATACGCTCATCACCTGGGATTACGATTTCTTCCCCAGCCAGCAAAGCGGTGAATACATTTTCGATCCCATTAAAGTGAATCCCTACACGTTCGCACCGCAAGAAGCCGGACTTCCCCTCACGCCTCTGCGCGCCTATGCGCACGCCGTCCCGAAATACTATCTCCAGAGCTTCGGACCATCCTCCTCCAATCCCAACAGCCACGACTACGCCGCCTTCGCTCAAGACACCATCCGGGTCACCGATCACCTGGCCGTGAACCTGGGCGTCCGCTGGGATCTTCAGACCTTCACCACCGCCGGACTCGTCTCGAACCCGCTATTCCCGCCCGCCGGCAAAGTTCCCTTCAAACCCAACAACTTCGGTCCGCGCGCCGGACTCGCCTACTCCATCGGCACGACGCACCCGTTAGTCATCCGCGCAGGGTATGGACTCTTCTACGTCCGCATTCCTCAGATCTACGGTTCCGCGATTGCCACCGAGAATGGCATTACGGACGCTCAAGTCTTTCTGAATAACTCCAACTATTACGACAACCAGGTTTTTCCCACTTATCCTAACCCGCTGGTAAGTTGTCCTGTTGTTTCTGCCGCGTGCAATCTACCCGCAGGATTCACTGAGGGAGTTTCCAACGAAGTGTCCGCGTTCGCTCCCAACTTCGTGACCCCGCGCGTGCAACAGGCCAGCCTCACGCTCGAGCGCGAGGTCGCCGGTAAGACGACTATTGCCGTGTCTTATCTCTATGTCCACGGCGAACATTTGATCCGGGCGCTTGACGTGAACCTGCCGCCGCCGGTCGCCGTAAACTATCCCATCTTCGATTCAACCGGATCCATCTTTGAGGGTGGATACTATACCGTCGATTCCTTCGCCACCTGGCAGTTCACGCAATCGCTGACTTGCCCGTTTCCGCCGTGCATCAATCCGCTGGGCCGGCCCATCGCCCAACTCGGCGCCATCGACGAATTTCAAAGCGCCGCTTCGAGCGTGTATAACGGCGCAACTCTTGCCATCAACCGCCGCGTGTCTCACGGAACCTATCTGCGCCTCGCCTACACCTACGCCCGCGCCATCGACGACGGCCAGGACGCACTGGTAGCCGGCGAGCCCGCCACGGTGCAGAATTCCTACAATCCGAACGGTGAGCGCGGACCGAGCGTCACTGATCAGCGGCAGCGCTTCGTGGCCGCGTTCTCGGTGGAGCCTCATCCCTTCCATCGCGAACACGAACTTCTCGGCCACATGTTCAACGAGTGGAAAATTTCCAGCATCGTGACCGCCGGCAGCGGTCGTCCCGTGAACGCCACCGTCTCCGGAGATCCCAACCAGGACGACAACTACGACAACGACCGCCTTCCCGGCTACAGTCGCAACGCCTTCACCGGGCCCGACTACGCCTCAGTCGACCTCCGCCTGGTGCGCGAAATCCACGTCTCCCCAGGCTATCGTCTGGAATTCAGCGCCGACTCCTTCAACCTCTTCAACCACGACAATCAGCGGGTCGAGATCACCTCTGACGGTTTGACCGCCGAAGCCACGACCTTCGTCCAGTACAGCGTCTACGCCAATGGAATCCCCGCCCCGGCTTACTACCAGCAACCCCAGGATTTCCTGAAACCCAACGCCGCCTTCGCGCCCCGCCAAATCCAACTGGGTGTGAAACTGATTTTCTAACGGAACGATGCACAGCCACGGAAGAGGTGCCCCATGTTTCTCGTTCTATGCGAAACGTGGGATCCCACGGTCGCATCGGTTTAGGGATCTGAAAGCAGTTGGGGTCCGGACGAGGTGGAGACAGCGATCTCGGCTGGAACGAGGTTGCCTGCGAATAGATTTTTTGGGACTTTGTAGTGGTCTGAACTTAGCTAGCGTGTTTAAGCTGCCGCCGCAGACTCTCCACGATCAGGCCGACCATGGCATAGGTCGCGGCATTCGCAAGAATCACCCAATACACGCCAAGCGGAAAATGAAAATAAAGACTGGCAAACACGACCGGGCAGGTGAACCACGCAAGAGACCAAACCGGTTCAGCGGAAATCCGCGCTGTCGGGAAGAAATAAAGTGCCCAGAATCCTGCAATCAGCAGGCCTGCTCCCGCCCACATGCCAATTCGGTGTTTCATTTTTCAAACCGCCTATTTCGCGCAACTTCTTTCTTACGAGAAAAAAATCAAGCCGACCCACTGTGCCGTGTGACGGGCCGAGAATGAACCGTCAGGTAGACGTTGGGAACCCGCCGAGACCCTTTAGGCATCTCCGCATGACGGAGCGTCGCACACCGGATCCTAGTTCGAGTCGAGTCCCCGTTCATTCAGCATTGGTTCAAAAATCGGTTACCGTCATCACCAACCCCGCAGGCCGACTTTCACCTGTGATGCTAGGAGAACCCCCGGTGAATTAGCAATAGGGGAACCGCAAATAGTTGGCAGACCACTTGCAACCAAAGTAATCACACCGTCACATTCCAAGCTTGCAATCCCGATATGGAGCCCCAAATCCTATTTCTCTGTTCCCGCCGCCCAATAACTGCTCCTGGCCAGCACCGTCTTGCCTCCTGGATCCCTCAACAGCACCCGGATCTGATGCAATCCCGCATGCGGATTCTTCGGCTCAATGCTCAACAGATACCGGCTGTGCACATGATTGGTGAAATCAATCATCCGCGCCTCAAAGCCTTTGCCAGTCGCGAACATCTCGTATTCGCCGCCGGTCATGGAGGCGACGGTCTCGGGTGTGTTCTTCCTCATAGCCTGTGCCAACCGATACCCCAGGTCCAGAAAATCCACACCCTCGTGCATCTCCCCAATATTATTTCCCCGCATCGTATCCAAGACATTCGACCGTGACGGCGAGAACGCCAGCGCATACACCGCCGTGTTGCTCTGCCCAATCTCAGCCACTACATCCTCCACCTTGGACTCGTGGCTGCCATGATCGCGCGTCTCGCTGATCAGCAACAGCACCCGCGACCGCTCCTTGGGAGCTTGTTCCAGCAGCTTCACCGAATAATTCACGGCATCCACAATCGCCGCTCCCCCGTCCCCGGCCTGCAATCCCTTTAGGTTGTCGGCAATCCTCTCGGGATTGCCGCTGAAATCCTGAATCAACCGTACCTGGCTGTCGAACTCTACAATCGCGACCCTGCCGAGGCCCGCCTCCAGCATTGGATCGAGCATCGCAGCCAACCCGCGCATCCGAGGAAACTCATAATTTGCACGCCGTCCGCACTGAATCGCAACTACCAGCGAAACCTGTGACCCCTGGGCCACCTCATCCAGACGCACCGGCTGCTCGACTCCATCGTCCTCGACTACAAAGTCCTTCGCCCCCAACCCATACACAATCTCGCCTTTCGCGTTTTTCACCAGCGCGGGGATCACTACAACATTGGATTGACTATGGAAGGTTGTTTCTTGAGATACAGCGCCTGCCGAAAGCGCCAACAAAGAAAGAAGAAGAACTCCGGCCCGCAACAGGTTATCCCGCCTTGCGGTTTTCACTACCCAGCACTTCATCCAGCGCATTGGCTAATAGATGCGCCCGCTTCTGGTAATCGGTTGCCCCGCTATCCTGCTTTCGCTTCAAAAGATGATACTCATCGGCGATGTTCAGCGCCGCCAACACCGCCAGCCGCACCGTGTCAATCGTATTTGTCGCCTCCGCCACGGCGCGCATTTTGGCGTCGACGTACTCTGCCAGCTTCAAAATATATTCCGGATCAGACCCTCGCAGGTTATAAGCCTGATCAAAGATCTCCACCCGGACGCTGCTGTTTTGCGCATCCTTCAACGTCGAATCTTTAGCTGCCGTCGCCATGGTTAACCTATCCCCGCAAACCCGCACGCCGAACAGCGGAGGCCGAACTAACTGGCCCGCTCCTCTGCGATCGACTCAATCTGCTGCAGCATTTTCTCCACCCGCCCGCGAATCTCCTCCCGCTCTTTCCGCAACTGCACTGCCTCGCGCCGCAAAACAGCCAACTGCTCGTCGCGCTCTTCCAATTGCTGTCGCACCCGCAGCACATCCCGTTCCGCCACGGCCTGCGCCTGCCGCGCTGCTTTATACATCTCGATAGTGCGGTAAATCTTCTCTTCCAGCGCTTGAAAATCGTCTACCGGAACCTGCTCCGTCACCTGCTCCACCGCATTCAACGCCATGATTGCACTTTTCCCGAAAGGATTTCAAACTTTCCCAAAGTATACTCCACCTCTCTGTGAATCAAACGTCTTCCCCTGGTGCCATATGGCTCGGTGCCGTATGGCCGCCCTGCCACAAAATTGGCTATAATTCCCGCATGAAACCGATAACCCTTCCCACGCTAGCCACGGTCGTCGCTCTGATTATTTTCTCTCTCCCCAGCGCAGCCAAAACCAAGGTCGAACTCAAGGACGCCCAAGGCAAACCCGTAGGCTCCGTCGCCCTGTGGCAGCAAGGACCAGGCGTTGGCCTTCAGCTTCATTTGCACGGACTTCCCCCCGGCGAGCACGCCATCCATTTCCATCAGAACCCCAAGTGTGATGGCCCTGACTTCAAATCAGCCGGACCGCATTTCAATCCCGAAGGCAAGAAGCACGGATTCGAGAATCCCGATGGCCACCACGCCGGCGACATGCACAACTTTACTGTCGATGCCAAAGGCAAAGCCGATGTGAAGCTCGATGATAAAGACGTAACTCTAGGCGACGGCCCGCACTCGCTCTTCAGCAACGGCGGCACCGCCATCATCATCCACGCCAAAGCCGACGACTACAAAACCGATCCGTCCGGTAACTCGGGCGACCGAATAGCCTGCGGCGCAATCACCAAGTAGTTCCTTGATGGATCGGTTCATGAGGGGATAGCGCCTCGGCTGTCCTTCCGAGCGCAGCAAGGACAGCCCTTTACCTTAGCGCTCACGGCCTCCCGAACTGACACCAGCCGCTGACCACTGCCTTTACTGACCACTGACCACTAGTCACCGACCACTGCCTTCACAACTTCCCCAACCTCTCCGCCGCCGCATCCAGCGTCTCCAGTTTCTTACAGAACGCAAATCGCACCTGCCGCGCCCCATCCCGCGCATCCCGATAAAAACTGGACCCCGGCACGGCCGCCACTCCAATGTCTTTGACCAAATATTTAGTGAACGAGACATCATCCTCAAACCTAAACCTGGAAATATCCGTCATCACGTAATAAGCTCCCCGTGGACGAAAACACTGAAACCCCGCCGCCTCCAGCGCCGGAATCAAACGATCCCGCCGTACCCGGTAACACTCGGCCAGCTTCGCGTAATATTCCGCGGGCAAACTCAACGCCGCCGCGCCCGCTTCCTGTAGCGGCGCCGGCGCACCCACCGTCAAAAAATCATGCACCTTCCGGATCGCATTCGTGATCTTCTCCGGCGCAACCGCCCACCCCACGCGCCATCCCGTCACGCTGTAAGTCTTCGACATCCCATTGATCGTTACCGTTCGCTCCCGCATCCCCTCGAGCGACACCATCGAAATATGTTCGGTCCCGTCAAACAAAATATGTTCGTAAATCTCGTCGGTAATCGCGAGCACGTCGAACTCCACACACAGATCGCGAATCAATTCCAATTCCGCACGCGTGAAAACCTTCCCCGTAGGATTATTGGGCGTATTAAGAATGACGGCCTTCGTGTGCTTGCTAAACGCAGCGCGCAATTCCTTTTCGTCGAAAGTCCACTCGGCTCCATCGCTAACCGGCGGCCTCAGCTTCACAAATCGCGGCCGTGCCCCGCTCAGCACCGAATCCGGACCGTAGTTCTCATAAAACGGTTCGAAGACGACCACCTCATCGCCCGCGTTGCACACGGCTAGCAAAGTCGAGATCATCGCCTCCGTCGACCCGCAACAAACCGTAATTTCTTTCTCCGGATCAACCGCAATTCCTTGCCAGACGCCCATCTGCCGCGCAATGGCGTTGCGCAAATTTTTGGCGCCCCAAGTAATCGCATACTGATTCACATCCCCGTCAATTGCCGCCCGCGCCGCCTGCTTGATCTCCGCCGGAGCCGCAAAATCAGGAAATCCCTGCGCCAGATTCACCGCCCCATAAAGCATCGCCTGCCGAGTCATCTCCCGGATCACCGACTCGGTAAACTGCGAAACCTTATTGCTAAGAAATTGCTTCGTTGAATTGGATGGAGAAGAAATAACATCCGCCATAGCTGGCAGATTACTATAAATTTGTCATCCTGAGGGGAGCATCTGCTATCGCGCAGCGAGAGCAAATGCGGAGTCGAAGGACCTCTCTTCTGTTTGCACTATCACAAGCTCCGCAAGGAGTTTCTACAAGCGCCGCGAGCCTAAACCCGCTGCACTCCCCCTAGCCCCTGTAGCGCCGCGATAATCCGCGCCGACCAGCCGGCAATCTGCTCATCCCGCAAAGTCCCCTCATCCGACTGCAACTTCGCTCGCAGCAGAATCGAATACTTCCCCGCCCCAATCGACGGACCACGAAAAATCTCGGCGGGCTTGAATTCACGCAACTCGGCAATGCCCAGCCCCATCACCGCCCGCCGCATCGCCTCAAATTCAATGTCATCTCCGAACACAAACGAAAAATCTCGCTCCACCGCGGGATATTTTCCCAGCGCCGCGAATCGAACTGTCCGCAGCCCAATCGCATGCAACCGCTCCAGATCAATCTCCGCCAAGAAAACATCCTGCCGCAACTTTCGCTCGGTCTTGACGGCTTCGCCAATCTGTCCGAACTGCGCCACCACGGCCCCATCCATCAACGCCCGAGCCGATCGGCCAGGATGAAAATATTCCGCCGTCTCCCGGTCGAAACTCAACTCGCGAAAAGCAAACGGCGCCAGCAGATTCTCCACATCGCCCTTGAACGAACGAAAAACCTCCGCCGCCGCAGCCTGCTCCCCTTTGCTGACGTCCAGCGCCCCGCCCACCGGCAGCGAACTCTTTATTGCCGCTGAAGTCGCGCCCAGGCATAAGCGCGCCGGCTCAACCCGCTCTGCGCTCCGCATCTCATAGACTCGGCCCGTCTCGAACAGCCGCACATTCCCTGAATCACGATTGAGATTCCAAGCGAGCATGTCCAGCATCCCGGGCGCCATCGATGTCCGCATCACGGATGCTTCCTCGCTCAGCGGATTCTCCAGTTCGAGCACTGAGGCGGAAGAAAATCTTTCCGCATCCGCATGCGCAATAAACGTCAGCGAAATGGCCTCGTGGTATCCGAGCGCCAAAGCCCGCGTCCGCAAAGTGGCGTCCATGGCCGCATTCGGCGGCTCTACTACCGCGCCGCTGTAAGCCGGCAAAGTATTTTCGAACTTGTCGTAGCCATGCAGCCGCGCGATTTCTTCAATCAAGTCAATCTCGCGCTCCACATCCAGCCGCCAGCTCGGAATCTCTACCCGGAACTGCGCATCCCCTTGCCCTTCAGGAATCAAAGTGAATCCAAGCTTCTTCAGGATGCGAAAAATCTCGCGTGCCTCCAGATTCCCTCCCAGAATGCGCCGCACCTCGGAAAGCCGCAGCACCACCGGAGCCAAGTCGATCTGTCGTGAAACCACATCAACCACGTCGCCAACCAACTCTCCGCCGCCCGACCCAAGAATCAGCGCTGCCACCAGATTGCACGACAAAACCGTCGACTCAAAATCCGCTCCCCGCTCAAAGCGGTGGGACGCGTCGGTGTGAATTCCATGCCGCCGCGAAGTCTTGCGCACCGTGACCGGATCCCACCACGCCGACTCGATCAAAATGTTCCGAGTCTTATCCGTGATCATTGTGTCGAACCCGCCCATCACCCCGGCAAGTCCAACGGGCTTCTTGGCGTCGGCCACGACGAGATCGTCGGAGGTAAGCGTCCGCTCCACTCCATCCAGCGTCTTCAGCTTCTCGCCTTTCTTGGCTTTTCGGATAATGAGCTTTCCGCCTTCGAGCAGGTCCATATCAAAGACATGCGTAGGCTTGCCCATCTCCCACAGAACATAGTTAGTAGCGTCGACGGCGTTGCTGATAGGTCGCTGGTCAAGCAATCCCAAACGATGCGCAATCTTTTCAGGCGAAGGCTTAATCTTAGTTCCGCGTATCGCACGCGCAGAGAAGCGCGGACAAAGCTGCGGCTCTTCGACCGTGATCAGGAAGGAATTGTTCTTTGCGGATGCCTGGTGGCTGACAGCTGACAGCGGCTTCAGCGGCAGATCATAAATCGCCGCCGCTTCCCGCGCGACTCCATAATGGTTCATCGCATCGGGACGATTCGTCCCAATCTCCATCTCGAATACGGTGTCCGCACCCGAGCCGCTGATTCCCTCGACGGCGATTCCAACGCCAGTCAAGTCCTCAGCCAGTCGCCGGTCATCGACGGCGACATCGACAAACTCGCGGATCCACTGTGGAGAAAGTTTCATGAGAAGCTTCTAGCTACTAGCTTCTAGCTACTAGCCATCCCTGCCTTCGACGGGCGACCAGCTAGAAGCTAGGAGCTTTCATCCGAACTGCTCCAAAAACCTAACGTCCCCGTTGAAGAACAGCTGCAAATCATCCACCTCATACTTCAACAAGGCGATCCGGTCCGCGCCCATGCCAAAGGCAAACCCCGAAACTTTCCGAGGGTCATACCCGTTGTCCTTCACAAACTCAAACACATTCGGATCGACCATCCCGCACCCGAGAATCTCAATCCATCCTGTCTGCTTGCACGGACGGCATGGGTCAGCTCCACGCTTCCCGCTCCCGCCACAAATAAAGCACGAGACAAACATCTCCGCGCTCGGTTCGGTAAACGGAAAAAACGAAGGACGAAAGCTGGTCTTCACGCTAGATCCAAAAAATTCCTTCATGGCGTGATCGAGCGTCCCCTTCAAATCACCGAACGTAATGTTGGTGTCGACCGCCAGCCCCTCGATCTGATGAAACATCGGCGAGTGGCTCGCGTCCGGAGGATCGTTGCGATGCACCGTCCCAGGAATCACAATCCGGATCGGCGGCCGCATCTTCTCCATCGTGCGAATCTGCACCGGAGAAGTGTGCGTCCGCAGCAGCAACCGCTCCCGCTGCGCCTTCCCCTGTTGACCCGCTATGAACAAAGTATCCTGCGTGTCCCGCGCCGGATGGTTCGGTGGAAAATTCAAGGCCTCGAAGTTGTAGTAATCGGTTTCGACGACCGGCCCGTCAGCCACGGAGTAGCCCAGCTTTTGGAAAACGTGAACCATCTCATTTGTCGTCTTGATCACGGGATGTTCCGCACCGATGGGGCGGCGGATGCCGGGAAGGGAGATGTCAACGGAACTCTCGCGCGTGAACTTTTCCGTTTTCCTAGAACCCTTGTCGCCTAGATAGACGACGTCAATCGCTCGTCCTGTAGCCGACCACCATGCTCTCCCAGCTGGGAAAGTATCTTCAACGTGCCTTCTGATCTCATTAACGTGCTGTCCCACATCACGCTTTGCATTCTTCGGCGCGGCTTTCAACCAAAGGTCATTGATCTGAGTCAGAATGCCGTTCTTCCGTGCCATCCATCGGTCGCGAAGGGCAATCGCATCCGCCTCGCCTCGTACCGTAGTAATTTCCTGCGCGAGCTCAGCAAGCAATTCCGCGGAGGCGCGCTGCAGAGCCGCCGATGAAAAGTCCGTGAGTTTGGAAACGGTATAAGCCATTGCTCAAGAGTTGTAACAACTTGTCATTCCGAACCGCGTGAGCGGTGAGGAACCTGCTGCTCTCTCACCATGAGCAAAGAAACAGGTTCCTCGCTCGCTCTCGCCGCGCGTTGCGCAGCTGCGAGCGGCTCGGAATGACAATGAATTAGGTTTGACAGCCGGAGCCCGAAAGCCGAAGCCCGCTCCTAAGCCAGCGCGCCCTTAGCCTGTTCCACGAGGCTCTTAAACGCGGGAGGGTCCTTGACCGCCAGGTCCGCGAGAATCTTGCGGTCCAGTTCCACCCCGGCCTTCTTCAACCCGTGGATGAACTGGTTGTAGCTCAATCCGTTCAGCTTCGAGGCCGCACCAATCCGCACAATCCAAAGCGACCGGTACTGCCGCTTCCGTTGCTTCCGTCCGCTGTATGCAAACTTGAGGCCGCGTTCTACTGCTTCTTTGGCGGAGCGGTAGAGCTTTGATTTGGTGAGGAAGTATCCGCTGGCGCGGTCTAATATTTTCTTGCGCTTGGCGCGGCGTTTGGTTCCGCGTTTTACACGAGGCATGGTTTTCTCCTTTTTGCTTTCTATTTACTGGCGGCTGGAGGTAAGGACGATCACCTTGCGGCGAATCTCTGGCCTCTTCACGCGCCTTGCACGGGCTAATTCAGGGGGCAGGGTTTACTGGTCCCTGATCCCTAGCCACTAATCCCTGCTTTACTGATACGGAATCATCCGCTTTACTTTGCGGAGATCGCCGTCGCTGACTAATGTGGATGTGCCCAATTTGCGTTTGCGTTTGTGGGCCTTGGAGGTCAGCATGTGGCGCAGGCCGGAATGCCCCCGCTTCACCTTGCCGGTGGCAGTTTTCTTAAAGCGCTTGGCCGCGCCTTTGTGTGTTTTCAGTTTCGGCATATTTCCTCGGAATCAGCTACCGGCGGCCAGTTGCCAGCCGCCTGTTTTGTCAGCTTGGTTTTCAATCGCTGTGAAAATCTTTGCTCCGGAATCGTTAAGCTTGCGAGACCGGATTGGGAGCCGCGGCGACTGCTGCGGGCGCCGGCTGCTTTTCGCTTTCCGCTGCCGGCTTCTCTTCGACTACCTTTTCTTGCGCGGGTTTTTCCTTCTCCTGCGCCAGCTTTCTTTCCTGCTTCGCTTTCTGCTTGGCTTCCCGTTCTCGTTCCTTCTCCCGCTCGACCGCCGTCTTCTTTGGGGCCAGGATGGCGTGCAACGTGTTGCCTTCCTGCCTCGGACGGAACTCCACGATGCTGTGCGGTTCCACGTCCTTGATCAGCCGCTCCAGTATTTGCCGGCCCAACCCGGTGCGGGTCATTTCGCGGCCGCGGAAGAAGATCGTGGCCTTTACTTTGTCTCCTCCATCGAGGAAGCGAAGCACGTGATTCTTTTTGGTCTCGTAATCGTGGTCATCCACATTAATGCGGAACTTGACCTCTTTTACGGTGATCGTCTTCTGGTGCTTCTTGGCTTCGCGCTCTTTCTTTTCCTGCTGGTACAGGTATTTCCCGTAGTCCATGATGCGGCACACGGGAGGTTGCGCGGTGGGCGAAATCTCGACCAGATCCAGGTTTTTGCTGCGGGCCAACTTGAGCGCTTCGAAGGGAGGCATTACGCCAATTTGTTCACCTTCGTCTCCGATTACGCGTATTTCGCGGGCTCGAATGCGGTCGTTGGTTCGGATAAAGCGTTTGTCGATACGGTCCTCCGCGCTAGAAGCGACTGGGAATAGGAAATTATAACATGGGATTCGGGGCAGCCTCTTCAGATGCCAACAATCGAAACGGGAGGTTGGGGAATCTAACACGCATGCGAGTAAAGCGCCTGATCGCCTTCATTGTGATTATCCAGGCTGTTCTCTTTCTGACTCATTTCTTTCTCTATGAGACGTGGACGTTTGCGCCCACTGGAGGCCGCACCGGAGGCGCCCTGTGGATCAAACTGGGGCTCGGCCTTTTGTCGATAAGCTTTGTTGCCGCTTCATCGTTCGCCTATCGCTATACCAATGCCGGACTGCGCGCGTTCTACCGGGCTGCTGCGGTCTGGTTGGGTTTGCTGACTTTCCTCTTCCTCGCGGCAGTTTCTTCATGGCTTCTTCTTGGACTTGGGCGGCTGGCGGGGCTCGCCGTGAACTTCCACGGGACCGTGGAATTATTGTTCGGTGTGGCGATCTTTGCCGGATTCTACGCGGTTTTCAACGCCAGCTGGACACGAATCACGCGAACTACAGTACGGCTCGCGAACTTGCCCGAGACGTGGCGCGGCCGCAGAGCGGCCCTGATCAGCGACGTTCATCTGGGGCACGTCCGAAACGGCAGCTTTTTGCGCCGCATGGTGGCGAAGATTTTGCGGGAAGAGCCAGACGCGATTTTTATCGCCGGAGATCTCTACGACGGTACGGCCATTGACGCGGGGCGAGCGGCTGAACCGTTGAGCGAACTGACTGCGCCACATGGCGTGTATTTTGTCGCTGGAAATCACGAGCAGTTTGGCGATGACAGCAAGTATCTAGGCGCCATCGCCGCGGCCGGAGTACGTGTGCTCAGCAACGAGAAGGTGGAAGTGGATGGCATGCAGATTATCGGCGTGCCTTACCGGAATGCGGCGCATGGACAGTTGGCGTCGACGCTGAACCGCATTGGCCTGGATCGCGGGCGCGCCAGCATTCTATTGACTCACGCCCCCGATCATCCTGAAGTCGCCGAGGCAGCGGGCATTTCGCTACAGCTATCGGGGCACACCCACCTTGGGCAGTTCATCCCATGGAGCTGGATGGCGCGAAGGATGTACCGCCAATTTGTATACGGCCTGAGCCAGATCGGGAAGATGCAGGTTTTCACTTCGAGCGGGGCCGGAACCTGGGGACCTCCGCTGCGCCTCGGATCGAATCCAGAAATTGTAATGCTTGAGTTCCAATAAGGCTCACAAGCCTCCCGGCGTTAGGTTACGTCAAAGACAAACACCCGTCTGCGCGGCCGTTCGCAGCAAATGCGAAAAGTGATTCTCGCGTCCTTCGAGAGACTCGCGGTACAATCGTGAGAATTCGAAAAGGAGGCCGCGTGCGGGAGGAAATTGTTGCCAACCTGATTCCGACCCTTGACCTCCCGACCAGGGTCGCCATTCTGCGAAGGAAAGCGGAGCAGATTAATGTAACCCTCCCAACGGATGCGGCGCTCTATATTGCGCAGAATGTGCGGTCAAACGCGATCGCGTTGGAAACTGCGCTCGTCCGCCTCACAACTCATTCGTGGGCGACCGGCACGGAGATCACGCTCTCCTATACACAACAGGTGCTGAAGAGTTTCATCGCCGCGCAGTCGCGCAAGGTCACCGTCGATGCTCTCCGAGATTTGCTGCCTCCGCCATTCGGCACAGGAAAAACCGAAACTCATCGAGCGGGACCGATTGCGGCGGATCGCGATTTCTTCCTCTGCCTGGTGAAAACACACGCCGGAAGAAAAGCCAGCCGGGTCCGTCAAGAATTGGAAGTGAACCTGCGGGAGGGCGAACGGGAACGGCTGGCACGCCGGGACGCCTACGAGCGGGAGTTGGAATGCCGTGCTAAGAAGCGACAACGAACGTGAAGTTGGCGGCGGGTATGGAGCGCGTTTTCCCTGCGGACTAGTCGAGCTAACAGGTCTCGGCCAGTGGAGTAACCGCAGTTCCCCGTTTACTCTTGCAGAAGCGAATCCAGGACTCGGGCCAACTCGGCCTTTTGCTGTGTCCTCGCGGCGGCGTTCGGCGTGTCCTCGGTGAGCTGCGCTAGTTGCTGCGCCAGAATGTGTGCTGCGATCTCATGCGGAAGGTAGATCGTGTTCCGCGGCACTGTCAGCTCCCAGCTGGTTTTGTCGCGGCGGTTCAGCGGCCAGCGCTGCCGTTCGGATTTCTTGTGTAGCTGCGCCTTGCCGCCGGCGAGAGAAGCTAGTTCATCGATCCGAACCTCGGCCCAGCCCTGGTTCCCCGCGAGGTGCACTTTGCTCACCGCAAAGTGGTCGAACACAATCAGAGGTTGCGCTGACTTGAAGAGGTCGCGCCCACGCAGATTTTCTTCCGAGTCCGTGCATGTTTGGAAAAAAGCTGTGCCCACTTCATCGGGCTTGGGATGATTCGAATGCACGACCAGAGGACGAGGAGCGGTTGTATCCACGGCTTGGTTTGGTGCAAGCCTGGTTGCGGAGCGAGTCTGGCTTAAAGACTCACTCGAATTGTTCGACGCTACATCCTCAGAACTCGGATCCTCAGAGGCCGGCTCGCGCGGTTCCACGTTGTCCAAAGTCGTGGGATTCAAGCTCGCGGTGCGGAGCGAACTGGAGGGCGCTTTACTCGAACCAGCTTTGACGTAGCGAAAAAAACGGGGCTTCCCGCGTTGTTTCCAATACGGCGCATCGTAGGAATCGACTCCCGGGCCCGAACGCAGCAGGCTGAAAAAAGAATGCTGCACGGGATTGACTACGATGCCGGTATGTCCAGGCCAGACGGCCAAGTCGCCCGGTTGCGGCGTTGCCACTCGCCGAAATTCGTCGATGCCGGCGTAGAGATCCGAGGAAGGCGCGTATCCATAAGGAAAGCCGGCGCGGTTATAAAGCCCGTGAACAAAGTGAGAGCAATCGGAGGAGAAAGTTTTATTATGGCGGGAATCGAGGGCGGCACTCAGAATCGCCAAACCTTCATCCGGAGTCAGCGACCCGGATGCGGTTGTTTTGTATTGAGGAGGCGGGTCTTCGCGATTGGCGCGATAAGTGCCATTGGTGCCTGCCTGCTTCTGCTGCGCTGATGCGACCGGGCCTGCGGCCAGGCTTAACAGAAGCAGTAACGGCGCGCCTTTGGCATGGAACCGCATAGTCGGTTTATAACGCGCCCTGGTAGGGCAACCCAGGTCACTGGGGTGCCACTCGGGCGCACGAAAAGCGCGCCAACTTGAGATGCACTTTAGGGTGCGAGAGGTTTGTTAGGGCGCAGTGTTGGCAAAGCCCCAGTAGGCCATGCCCCACCGCGCTCGCCTTATCGCGTCGCGCTTGCGTTATCGCAACACCAAATGCGTGAAGGGAAATACGTAGGCCTGAAGTGTGACCAGGATTCCCACCAAAGCCGCGAGCGCGATGCTGTGAAAGAAGACGTAACGCAGGATGTCACCTTCATGTCCGTACCACTCGGTTGCGGTGCTGGCTACAACAATGCTCTGAGCATCGACCATTTTGCCCATCACGCCACCCGCGCTGTTGGCAGCGCTCATCAGGATGGGGGAGAGCCCAATCTGCTGTGCAGAGATCTTCTGCAAGCTGCCAAACAGCACGTTGGACGCAGTGTCTGAACCGGTGAGGGCCACGCCCAACCAGCCGAGCAAAGTGCCGAAGAAGGGATACAAATGTCCAGTACGCGCGAAGGCAAGGCCCATGGTGGCATCCACGCCTGAGTAGCGCGTCATGATGCCGATCGAGAGCATGGCGGCGATGGTCATTAGCGAGACACGGACATGCCATACGGTTTGAAACCACATGGCGACAATCTTCGGCAGCGAGAGCCCCATGATGAAGCCAGAGATTATCGCCGCGAAGAGGATTCCCGAGCCCGTGGCCGAGATCCAGTTGAAGCCGAACACTGCGGCCTCGGGCGTGGGTTTCACTACCACTGGGGGCATGCGTTGCGAGAGCTTGTTGAGACCAGTCACAGGAATCTGCGGGTTGGTAATTTTGCTCGGCGGAGGAGACCAGGTGCTCAGTGATGGGAACACTTTTTCTGGAGTGTTCATGATCTTCTTGCCGGTGGTCGTGCCCCAGCAGAAAACGCATATGCTGAGCACCAGCCAGGGCAGCCATGCGCGGGCGACCTCGCCGCGGCTGTAACCGTGCTCTCCTCGGGCGGCGCGATGCTCGGCTTCCTGGTGGCCCTCATGTCCCCAGATTGTTTTCGGCTGCCATATCTTCAGAAACAGGACAAGGCACAACATGGAAACGATGGCCGCACCGATGTCGGTGAGCCACGGGCCGTGCAAGTTTGAAATCAGAAACTGCGGGATGGCGAAGGTGACGCCTGCCACTGCGATCGCCGGCCAGATTTCTTTCATCCCTTTGTAGCCGGCATATGCCCACACCATCCAGAACGGCACCAGCAAGGAGAAGAATGGCAGGATGCGGCCAACCTGAGCGCCGAGAGTGAACTCGGAAAAACCGGTGACTGCCGCGAGGGCAACGATGGGCGTACCGAGCGCGCCGTAGGCCACGGGCGCGGTATTCGCGATGAGGGACAGGCCAGATGCTTGCAACGGCTTGAAGCCCAGTCCAATTAGAATCGCTGCGGTCACGGCGACCGGTGTCCCGAAGCCGGATGCTCCTTCAAAGAATGCGCCGAAGGAGAAGGCAATCAGCAGCAGTTGCAGGCGCGTATCCTGCGTGATGCCGGTCATGCTCTGCTGCAGGACCTTGAAGCGGCCGGTGAGCAGCGTCATGCGGTAGAGAAAGATGACATTCAGGATGATCCAGCCGATGGGGAACAATCCATAGAGGGCGCCATAAATGGCGGTGATGCTGGCCATTTTGACCGGCATGTGGAAAATGCCGATGGCGATCAGCAGTGCCGTGACCAGCCCCAGAAAAGCGGCGTAGTGAGCTTTCATGCGAAAAATGGCCAGACTTCCGAGGAGCACGATCACCGGGAGCGCTGCGACTATCGTCGAAAGCCACCAGTGCCCGAAAGGGTCGTAGCCTTGCTGCCAAGGTGCGGTGGGCGTCACACCGATCCAGGCCAGGACGACGATGGTGGCCGTGACCAAGGCCATCAGGATGGCGGGAATCGGGCCGCCGGTTGCGGGCTTGCTGGCCGGCGGCGGGGCAGAATATGAGGCGGAAGAAGGATTAGCGACGACGGCCATAAGCACCTCGTTCGTACCTGCCGCGGACGGCGGCGCACCAACGATATCGCATTAGCTGGACTTCTCCGGCATCAAGAGTCGTCGAGCCGGTCGGAAGCGTGTAGAGCTGTCAGAGTTTCTCAACCCGGCGACTTTGCGGCCCGCATTGTATCACAGCGGCGCGTACGCGACGGTGACGCAAAGCCAATCGTGGCGGGCTACTTTGGATTTAGTGGCCGAATTTACCAACGATGATTCCGATGATGGTGCCGCCAATGGCACCCATGCCGATGATCGGCCCATAGGATTTCGTGATGAGGGCGTCGGGGATGCTCAGGAGCAGGCCGAAGCATAGACCGACCGCCCAACCGGGCCACGGCAAGCGCGCCACGCCAATAACGAATCCAACTCCAAAGCGAGCAATGAACGCCGCCGTAATTGCAGCCCTCTTATCTGGAAAGCTCATCAGCAGCATGATTCCAACGTCGATTGTTCCGAAAACCAATCCGCAGATGACGCCAAGTTGGATTCTGGACATGTTTCACCTCTACATAATCATGCCGCTCTTTCCGCCCTCAGCAGCTCGTAGGCTTCCCAGAGAGCAACTAGAATCCTCTACGCTCCAGAGCCGGTCCGTCACGCGAGTCGCTATCGGAGTCGACAACGTCCGGAAGTCAGAAATCACTCCGAAACCAGCTCTAGAACCGAGTCCGCCGGAACCGTCACAGTTCCCACCAGCGCACCATCCTCTACTCCCTCGACCTGCGCGGTGATCCACTGGTTCGCTTCGCGGCGTCCCTTCAAGTACATCTTCTGATAATTGTCGGTGAGGGCCTCGGTGAACTCTGCGCCGGAGCCTTCGTGCAGTACATTGAGCGTGATGGCCTCGAGCGTCTTGCCCACGAACGACTGAATAAACGCGAACTTCTTCTCGGCGGCGAGGTCTCGCAGGATTTTATTGCGCTCGCTGGCCACTTGTACCGGGACTTGGCCGGACATGGTGGCGGCCGGCGTGCCGGGGCGCGCAGAGTAAGTAAAGACGTGCAGATAGGTAAAGGGCAGGTCGGCGATGAGGCGGCGGGTGGCTTCGAATTCGGCGTCGGTTTCGCCGGGGAATCCCACCATGACATCGGCGCCGATGGCAGCGGTGGGCATGGCGGCGTGAATCTTTTCGATCTTCTCGCGATAGTGCCACGGACGGTACTTGCGATGCATGCGGCGCAGCACGGCGTCGCTGCCCGATTGCAGCGGCACGTGCGCGTGCCGGGCGATGCGAGGCGACGACGCCATAAGCGTAATGAGTTCGTCAGACCAATCCATGGGCTCGACGGACGAGAGGCGGAGTTTTTCGAGCTGAGTCTGCTGGAGGATGGCGCGGATGAGAGACTCGAAGACAGGCTTCGGGCCTCGGGCTTCGGGCTTCGGGGCAGTCAAGTCCGCGCTGGATTTCCCGAAGCCCGAAGCCCAAAGCCCGGAGCCCGCATCCAAATCGCGTCCCCAGCGGCCGAGGTTGATGCCGCTGATCACGACTTCGCGATAGCCCGCAGCTACCAGCGTGTTTACTTCGCGAATGATTTGCGGCAGGGGCAGCGACCGGCTGTTACCCCGGACGCTCGGAATTACGCAGAAGGAACATCGGTTGTCGCATCCGTCCTGCACTTTGAGGTTAGGACGGGTTCGGTCATTCTCATGCGAGCCCCTGGCTTCGAACACGGGGGCGGCCAGCAATTCGGTGTGGGCAAAGATGTCGGAGACGAAGAGCGGTCGTTGGTCGTTAGTCGTTGGTCGTTGGCCGAGCCCAGCGAGAACTTCGAGAGAGACGAACCCTTCCACGTTCGGGGTGAGTTCATCGAGCACAATTTCGGCGAGTTGATGTTTGTGGGAGTTGCCGATCACGCAGGTTACGCCGGAAAGATCAGCAATCTCCTGGGGAGCGCGCTGCGCGTAGCATCCGGTGACGATGATTTTTGCCAGCGGATTCTGGCGCTGCACGCGGCGGATGGCGGCGCGGGCATCGCGATCCGCAGAGTTCGTGACCGTGCACGTATTTAAAATCACCAGGTCGGCTTGTGCGGCGGAGGCGCGGGCCAGGCCGCGGGCTTCGAACTGGCGCTCGACGGCTGCGCCGTCGGCCTGGGTGGCGCGGCATCCGAAGTTTTCCACGTGGTAGGTGGGCACGGAACTATCCTAGCGCATACCTCAGTTTGCGTCTGCCCAGACAGCGTCCGGCAGACTCCCGCGGCCGCCGAAAGAGCTTTCAGCTTCAGCAACGCACGGTTCCCCGCTGGCGATCAGGCAGAAGCGACGGTCCTCTTCTGCGTGAAGCACTCGCGGCATAGGACGGGACGGCCTTGGGTCGGACGAAAAGGCACGGTCGTCTCTTTACCGCACTGGGAGCAGGTGGCGCGAGTTTCCACTCGAGTGTAGTGCGCAGCGCGCGGAGGAGGGGCGGCGGTGAGCACCGCTACGCGCTTGGACTTGCAGGTTTTACAGCGCTTGGGTTCGTTCTTGAACCGTTTGTCGTAGAAAAAAAGTTGTTCCCCGGCGGTGAAAACGAAATCGCCGCCGCAGTCGATGCAGGTCAGTACCTTGTCCTGAAATTCCATTGAGGATGGCTCCCTTTTAGGGAGTGCGCAGTTTGACAAGGAGGCGACCCAAACGCGCGATGATTGCATCGCCAATACGCGACGCTTCGCGCGGCTCGCCTCGATCCTTCGCTCCGCAAGAAAGCTCGCTCAGGATGACAAACCGCTACTCCCTTGTGCCCGTGGTGCACCCACCACTCGCAGGGAAGGCGGTGGCACAGAGCAAACACAGGTTGTGTACATCCCCCTCAAACTGCCCCTGGACTCGGCCCGCCACGCACCTGGAACGGCGCGTGGATACAGCTACCGCAAACATGATGCCGAATAAGTGATGAGTATTCGATTAATCCCTCGCGCAACTCTCTCCGGTGGGGGGCCGGATGGAGCAGGGTCACCCCGGGAAGGGGCGACCCTTTCATGCCTCTAGTCTTGCTCCTTGCGAACCTTCTTACGTGCGCGCTTACGAGCCAGCGCTGCCTTTACGCGTTTCTTCTCACCGGGTTTCAGGTAAAAGGAGTGGCGCTTAACCTCTTTAATAATGTCTTCCTGCTGCACTTTGCGCTTGAAGCGGCGCAACGCGTTCTCGAGGGATTCTCCCTCTTGAAGCCGAATTTCCGCCAAACTAACACACCCCCAAACCCGTCCGGTGGGACCGACTACAACACTACTAGGACGCAATAGTTATTACAAGGATTGGGCGGGAAGTCAAGTGGGGGACGGAAAACGGTACTGTCCTAATTTGATTTTTCAAATTAGGACACTACCGGAAAACGAAGAGTGCCTCAGTTTGAAATTTCAGGAAGCGAACTTTAAGATAAAGGGCAAATTCTCGGCCCGAAGAGTTACCGGGACTCTTCTGACTTCTCATCTGAAGGTAGGTCATTCGGAGCAAAAAGCATTCTTGCGACCTGTTCGGGACTCAAACCAGCTGCAAGTAGAGTCTCAGCCATCGCCCTCTGTTGCGCTTTGTAACGCTCGCTGGGTACGAACTGTTCAGCGATTGCGTCGCTCTCCGCCCACAAACCCCGCTGGTCGGGATAGCCTCGCTGTTTAGCCATGCAACACCCCTGTGAATTATACGACGCAATTTCAAACTGAGGCACTACCGGCAGTAGTGCGGTACCCTGCTACACTGGATCAGTATCTGAATTCCTTGTTTCTGCATCCAACTAACTGTGTATCCGCAACTTGTTCATTTCGGGCGGTTTTTCCTGCCGACTTATGGCTTCCTGGTTTCTCTAGGGGTTCTGATCGGCCTGTGGATCAGTGTGCGCAATTCCGAGCGCCTTGGGATCGACGGCGAAAAGGCCTGGAACCTGGGGATTCTGGTGGTGCTGTGCGGAATTGTCGGCGCGAAGGTGCTCTATGTGATTAATGAGTGGAGCACGTACTCCGCGCACCCTTCGGAGATTTTCAGCATTGCCACGCTCCAGGCCGGTGGAGTTTTTTCCGGCGGATTGATTGCAGCATTTCTGGCGGCATGGTGGTATGTGCGCCGGCATCATATGCCTCCGCTTCGAACTTGCGACGCGTTTGCCCCGGGACTGGCTTTGGGACATGCTATTGGGCGCATCGGCTGCTTTGCGGCGGGATGCTGCTACGGGAAAGAGACCCATCATTTTTGGGGCGTGGTGTTTCGTAATCCGCTGGCGAATCAGATTACCGGCACTCCGCTGAACGTGCCGCTCGAGCCTACGCAACTCTTCGAGTCGGCAGTGGAACTGGCGAATTTCTTCTTTCTGATGTGGCTACTGAAGCGGCGGAAGTTCGACGGCCAGGTTTTTGGCGCGTTCATGTTCATCTATGGCGTAGCGCGGTTCTTTCTGGAATATCTGCGGGACGATCCGGGGCGCGGATCAGTGTTTGGCGGGGCGATGACCGGAACGCAGTTGATTTCGATTGGGCTGGTTGCAGCCGGTGGGGTGATCTGGTGGCTGCGGCCGGGGGCGAAGAATGTTACGGCGCAGGTGGTGGGGGCTACGCGGTAGCTTCGGGCTGAAGCAGTTCTTAGCGCAAGGGCACGGGGAAACACAGGGCAACTAAACGTTCCGGTTACAATCTTCTATCTCCTTACTACTATGCTTCCATCGATGCCGGAAGCTTTCCCCATTCTCATTTCCGTTGCCCCTGACGACGCGGGCAAGCGTCTCGATCAATTTCTTGCAGCGCGCCTTGAGTCTGTGAGCCGCGCCCGCGTGCAGGAGATGATCGCCGAAGGCTTGGTGCTGGTGAACGATGCTCCGGCGAAGGCTTCGCTGAAGCTGCGCGGCGGCGAGCGTATCTCCGTGCTGGGTGAGGCGCAGCGGGCTCCGCTAAAGGCTATCGCCGAAGAAATTCCGCTCGACATTGTTTATGAAGATGACGATCTCGCGGTGGTCAACAAACCTGCGGGAATGACGGTGCATGCGGGTGCGGGTGCGAGCGACGATGCGCGCAATCGCGGGACGCTGGTAAATGCCCTGCTGCATCATCTGGGAAGTCTGTCTGGCGTAGGCGGCGAGTTGCGGCCGGGGATTGTGCATCGTCTGGACAAAGAGACCAGCGGATTGATTGTGGTGGCGAAAAAAGACGAAGCGCATCGCAAGCTGAGCGCGCAGTTTGCGGCGCGCGAGGTAAAGAAGAAATATGTGGCGCTGGTGCATGGCTGGGTAAAGAAAGATTCGGGAACCTTGGCGCAGAGCATCAGCCGCGATCCCGTGCACCGCATGAAGATGACGGCACGGCTTGAGGGCGGCCGGACGGCAGTAACGCATTATCGCGTGGTGCGGCGGCTCGATACCAAGTTCGGGAAGTTCACGTTGCTCGATGTAAAGATCGACACCGGGCGAACGCACCAGATTCGAGTGCATGTGGCGTCGATGGGGCATCCCGTGGTTGGGGATACGATGTATGGGGCGCCGGCACAGGCACGCGGGAAATCAGCAGTGATTGTTTTGAAACGCAATTTTCTGCATGCGGCGGAGCTGGAGTTCCAGCATCCGCGAACCGGCGAGACCATTGCGCTGAAGAGCGGGTTGCCGGAGCAGTTACAGGAGTTTCTGGGGAAGGTGGAGGAGTAAGGATTCTCCTGGCGCGGCCAGGAAGTCAAAGCTTTTACCACAGAGGTTCACATAGGAAGTGCGCGAAGCGTGAAGCTTTAGCTGATGGGTTGCGGATATAATTAAGGCACAATGAAGGGCATTCTCACGAGAAACATCTTCAAGAATTCAGCGGTGCGGTGGGCAGCGGCTTTGCTGCTGCTCGCAGGATTGCCGCAGGTTGGGATAGCGCAGACAGCGGCCCAGCCGGCGGCGGCAGGGCAATCGCCATCTGCGCAAACGGCGGCCCCAGCGCAAAGTACCGCCGGGCAGAATTCCCCCAACCAAAAATCCGCCGAACCAAGTTCCGGAGAGCCGGGTTCGAATGGCGATATCCCGCGCATCAAGGTGGGCATCAACGAAGTCAATGTGGTGTTCACGGTGACGGACAAGCACGGGAAGAATGTCACTGATCTGAAGCAAGACGACTTCCACTTTGTGGATGACAACAAGCCCGCGGCGGAGATTCGCAGCTTCCATGCGGAAACGAATTTGCCGCTGCAAGTCGGTTTGCTGATCGATGCCAGCAACTCGGTGCGCGACCGGTTCAAGTTCGAGCAGGAATCCGCAATTGAGTTTTTGAACCAGACCGTGCGGCGCGGCTACGACCAGGCCATGGTCGTGGGCTTCGACGCGACTCCGGAAGTCACGCAGGATTTCACCGACGATACCGAGAAGCTGGGGCAAGGCGTGCGCCAGTTGCGTCCCGGCGGGGGAACGGCGCTCTACGACGCGCTGTACTACGCCTGCCGCGACAAGCTGCTGAAGAAAGGGCAGACCGGGCCAACGCGGCGGGCCATCATCCTGTTAAGCGATGGGGAAGACAATTTGAGCCACGTGACGCGCGAGGAAGCGATTGAGATGGCGCAGCGCGCGGATGCGATTGTATACACGATCAGCACAAACGTAAGCGGCACCAAGGGCGCGGGCGACAAGGTGCTCGAACGCATTGCGGATGCGACCGGAGGGCGGGCGTTTTTTCCCTTCCAGATTCGCGACGTGTCGGACGCGTTCGGCCAGATTCAGGAGGAATTGCGCAGCCAGTATGCCGTGTCTTATAAGCCAGCCGACTTGAAGGCAGACGGGCACTTCCGCACGATTGAAATCGTAGCGCTTGACCGTAAGAACTTCCGGGTGCGAGCGCGGCGGGGGTATTACGCGCCGATGCAGTGAGACAGCTTCTAGCTCCTAGCTTGAATCCACCTCTTCCTCACGGGCAATCACGAATGCCGGGATATTCAGGGAGGCCACTTCCGAAAAAGTTGGGGATTAAGGCGGGGTTTCGCGTGCTGTTTGCGAAAGCTCCCACGGATGTGTACGCGGAGTTGCGCGAGGCCCTGGCGGAATGCAAGCAGGTGAAGCAAGGGGATGAACTGGATTTTGCAATGATCTTCACCAAGTCTCGCGCGGAGTTGACCAGGGAGTTCTCACCGATCGCGAAAGGGCTGGCTCCGGCAGGCATGTTCTGGGTCAGTTGGCCGAAGAAAGGTTCTGGCGTGGTGACTGATCTCGACGAAAACGGAGTTCGCGCAATTGGCCTCGACGCCGGGTTGGTGGATGTAAAGGTGTGCGCCGTGACCGAGGTGTGGTCGGGGTTGAAGTTCGTGCGCCGCGTGAAGGATCGAAATAAATAAAGGCCGAAAGAAATAGATAATGGATCCCGCCCTCGACTTGCCGCGGCCGGTTAGCCGGGGAAGTTGAGGGCGTTTCACCTCTGTAAAATCGTCACGCGAAAAGCTAGTTCAGGCTGGTATCCCGAACCAGGTGCGCCGCAAGAAAAAGGGCGGCCAACACCAGCAACAGGTGAATCATCATGCTGGCTACGTGAAACATCAAAATGCCGCCTGCCCACAGGATGAGCAGCCACATGGAGATCACGAGGAATGGTCCGAGCCTCATTTTCTGCCTCCAGAAGGACTGCACCGGCTCAGCCTGCGCAGCAATCCAGAAATTACTTCTCGGTTATATTGCTGGCAGGCCTGGCGTCATATCGGCAGAACCCTGTAAATCTTTGAGGCCCGAGCAGTAGCCAGTCTGAGGATCACGGAAGGTCAGCATGGTGCATGTGGGATTAATTGGATTCGGCTTGGCGGGGCAGGCGTTTCATGCGCCGGTAATTCGGGGCGTGCCGGGGATGCGCCTGGCTTGCATTCTCGAGCGTAGCGGAAATCGGGCGCGAGAAAAATATCCTGACGTGCGGCTGGCGCGAACGCTTGAGGACCTGCTCGCGGATAAGCAAATCCAACTCTGCGTGGTCGCGACGCCGAATGATTCGCACTTCGAGCTGGCGCGGACGTGCTTGCTGGCTGGGCGGGATGTGGTGGTGGACAAGCCTTTCGCTCCGACGCTGAAGGAATCTGAGGAACTGGTGCGGTTGGCCTCGGAGCGCGGACGTCTGATTACGATCTATCAAGACCGTAGATGGGATGGGGATTTTGGCACGGTGAAAAAGATCGTCCAGTCGGGCACGCTGGGGAAAGTTGTGGAGTATGAGTGCCGCTTCGACCGCTTTCGCCCCGAGCCGAAAGCGAATGCGTGGAAGGAACGTGCAGATCAGCCCGGAGCCGGCGTCTTGTTTGACCTGGGGCCGCATGTGATCGATCAGGCGCTGGTACTTTTTGGAGAGCCGAGCGCGATTACAGCGTCGGCGTTCTGCGAGCGCGAGACATCGCAGGTGGACGATTCGTTTGACGTGTGTCTGGAGTATGCAAGCTCGATGCTGCGGGCGACGGTGCGGGCGCGCATCATCGCGCTTGCCCCGGGGCCGCACTTTCTGATTCATGGCACACGGGGATCATTTGTGAAGTATGGAGTGGACCCGCAGGAAGCGCGGCTGCGGGGAGATGATTTTCCCCAGGGCACGGACTGGGGCGCGGATTGGGGCGAAGAACCAGAAAACTTGTGGGGAACTTTGAGCCTGGTGGGCGAACCGAGTGTGAAAGTAAAGACAGAGCGCGGAGATTATCCCGGGTTCTATGCCAACGTGCGGGATGCGATCGAGAAGAAAGCGCCACTCGAAGTCACGCCGGAGCAGGCGTTGCGGACCATGCGGGCAGTAATGCTCGCGCACAAGAGCAGCCGCGAGCGGCGGACTGTGTGGTGGGACGAAGCGGTGGAGTAGGGGTCAGAGCCAATCGCTCCCATTCAGTATCCCGCCTCGCGTCCATGGCGGACGGCAAGTATTACGACCTGTTTCCCGTCGTAATGATAGAGCGCGACATAAGCGCCGTGACCGAACTCAATTACCCACTCACGGAACTCCGGCGGCATTTCCTCGACGGGGCGGCCAATCTGTGTATGCTTGCCGAGTGCTTTTATACCCTGCCGGATTGCCTTGATGGCGCGCTTGGCCGCGTCCCGGCTCTTGAGAGCCAGAAAATCGTGCAAGCGAGCCACGTCCAGCAGGGCCGCTTGAGACCACTTCAGACGCGGCATTTCGGAGGAGCGGCGTCCTTACCCGCTTCCAGCTTGGCCAGCCAGGCATCGGCTTCTTCGGCCGTGGCGTGCAGACCGGTCGACTGGTAATGGGCCCAGGCGGTTAGCGCGTCCTGCCGGAATTGCTCACGCTTCTCCTCGCGTTCCACATATTCTTCGATAGCTTCGCGCATAAGCCAGTGCGGTGACCGTCGGCGCGCCGAGGCAAGCCGGCGTACGCGCTCTTTAATCCCGACGTCGAGCTTCAAGCTGGTAGTGGAAGGATTTGGCACGTTGGTGCTCCAGGGTGTTACTCAGTAATACCATAGCACAACATTTCCGGATTTGCTGTCTTGCCTCAGAGTTCCGCCCCAGAAGACCGTTCTGTCAATCAGTCGTCCGCGCCTATGATAGATCGCCGCTGTCCGGAAGGATACTTTCCCTTGAATTAGACTGAACATACGATGCCGCTCCACATCTACCGCCTTCGCCGCTGGCTGGCCGTAATCGCGGTGCTTTTTATAGCGGTGATCGCGGGGACGTACTTTTACGCTCGTCTGCGCCTGCGCAACGTATTGAATGAAATTCCAAACAAGATTGGAATCGACATCAAGCAGACTGCGAATGGATTTCAGTTTTCGAAATCCGACGGCAAGCGCACTCTGTTCACCGTCCAGGCCGGCAAGCTCAAGCAATTCAAGCTGGATGGCAGCGCCGAACTGCATAACGTCAGCATTGTCCTCTACGGACGCGACTCCTCCCGCTTCGATCAGATCTACGGGGACGACTTCTCCTACGACAAGAAAACGGGAACCGTCACAGGTCACGGCGAGGTGCAGATTGATCTGGAAGCCAATCCCGCGGGCGCGACCGGACCTGACCAAGGCACTCCCAAAGAACTCAAGAATCCCATCCACCTCAAGACCAAAGACCTGGTCTTCAACCAGGAGAGCGGCGATGCCACCACCGATGCGCGGGTTGATTTCCGCACGCCGCAGGCCAGCGGGTGGGCCGTGGGCGTGCAGTATTCCGGGAAGACAAACACGCTCACGCTGGTGTCGCAGATTCACATGACCATGGGCGGGCAGAAGGCTGAAAGCCTTTTTGCTACCCATGCCAAAATCACGCACGAGCCCCACGAAGTATTGCTGGACCATCCGCGCTTAGAGAACGTAACCGGAACCGTGGAGGCGGAACAGGCGACGTTATTCCTGGGGCCCGACAACGAAGTGCAGCGCGTGCTGGCCGCGGGGAATGTGACCGCGCAATCCGCAGGAGAAGACGCCGACGCCATGCGCGCCCGCGCCGATGAAGCCGAGATGCTGCTCACCGGCAAGCAAAACCTGCTGCGCGCGGCTACGCTGACGGGCAACGTCCATGTAGAGCGCATCGGAGCACAACCGATGCAGGGCGATGCCGGACGCGCAGTCATGGATTTCCTGGGCCAGAACCAGCTCCAGAAGGTGCACGCGATGGATGGAGTGCGCCTGACGCAGCATGGCGGCAGCATCGCCGCACCCCCGACAAATTCCTCGACAAGTTCTTCGACGCCTCAGGATTTCGAACTTACCGCGCCGGTCGTAGATTTTTTTGTGGCCGACGGAAACCGCCTCGATCACGCCGAAACCTCCGGGGCGGCCAAGATCACAATCTCCCCAGCGCAGAACCCAAGTACGCTAACCGCTAAGAACTCGGCGGAAGCTTCCGCCCAGCACACCGTGATCACCGCCGGCCGATTCGATGCGAAATTCGCCGAAACTCCCGATGGCTCCAGCCGTATAAGTTCGATCCACGGCGCGCCCGATGCGAAGATCGTCAACCTGGCACCGGGGTTGCCAGCACGCGTAAGTACTAGCCAGACTCTAGACGCCCAGTTTCTCCCCCAGGGAGGGATTGATTCCATCATCCAGCAGGGGACCGTCGCATACGACGACGGCCAGCCTCCGACCAAACGGACTCAAGCCTGGGCGGAAAAAGCTCTTTACACTCCCGCCGACCGCATCCTTGTGCTCACCGGCAACCCGCGGGTCTCGGAGGGCAGCATGGTCACAACCGCCCGGACGATCCGCATCAATCGCGTCACCGACGACGCTTTCGCCGACGGCAACGTCAAGAGCACATACAGCGAACTCACCGAGCAGCCAAACGGAGCGCTGCTGGCCTCCGCTTCGCCGATTCACGTGACCGCTGCAACCATGACGGCGCACAATTCTCCCGCGATCGCTTTGTACCAGGGCAACGCACGTCTGTGGCAGGATGCAAACATAGTTGAGGCCCCTTCGATCCAATTCGACCGTGACCGCCGTTTCCTGGTGGCCCAGGGTACTCCCGCGCAACCGGTCTCCACGGTGCTGGTTCAGGCAAGGCTACTTCAGCCGGATAGCACTCAGCCGGGCAAGCTTCAGGCGGAAACAAGTACAGGCAAGCCTCTCCCCGGTAGGTCTCAGGCAGGAAGCAATCACAAGCCCAAGGCGAAATCTGAGGAAAAGTCCGGCGATACCGGTCCTGTCGCGATCACGTCAGCCCGGCTCACCTATGCCGACGCCGAGCGCAAAGCTCACTATGACGGAGGGGTGATAGCCAAAGGCACGAACTTCAGCGCTACTTCCACTACCATGGATGCATACCTTCTGCCTCGAAGCCAACCCTCAGGCAATCAAGCACTTGCCGGCCCTGTTTCGAAAGCTGGGCAGCTCGATCACCTGGTCGCCCAGGGCAACGTAGTCGTTATACAACCGACGCGCCGAGCCGAGGGGCAAACCCTGATCTATACCGCCTCCGACGACAAATTCGTCCTCACCGGCGGACCGCCTAGCATTTTTGATGCCGAACGGGGGAAGATTACCGGGGTTTCGTTGACTTTCTTCAGGGCCGATGATAGGGTGCTCGTAGAAGGCAAAGAAAGTACTCCTGTGGTAACTCAGACGCGAGTGGCCAAGTAATTGGCAAGATAAATGCGTACCCTAGCCACCGATGAAATTGGCAAGTCGTATCGTGGCCGCCGCGTCGTAAATGGTGTCAGCCTGCGCGTGGAGCAGGGCGAAGTTGTAGGTTTACTTGGCCCGAACGGCGCAGGCAAGACGACTACTTTCTACGCCATTGTTGGCCTGATCCCCCCTGATACTGGCCGCGTATTGTACGACGGTCAAGACATCACTGACGTTCCCATGTACCTGCGGGCGCGCCAGTATGGCATCAGCTATCTCCCGCAAGAAGCTTCAGTTTTTCGCAAACTCACGGTTGAGGAAAACATCCTCGCGGTGTTGGAGGCGCAGCCGATGTCCTGGCACGAGCGCCGCGAGAAGATGGAGAAATTTATCGATGAGCTCGGGCTTGAGCACATTCGGCAGAATCGGGGCTACGCGTTATCCGGCGGCGAACGCCGGCGCGTGGAGATCGCCCGCTGCCTGTGCATCAATCCAACTTTCATATTGCTGGACGAACCTTTTTCCGGGATCGACCCCATCGCCGTTCTCGACCTGCAGAAAATCATCAGCAGTCTGCGGTCGAGCGGCATCGGAGTCCTGATCACCGACCACAATGTTCGGGAGACGCTTTCTGTAACCGATCGCGCCTACATTATCGACGGCGGCAGAATTTTCCGCCACGGCCAGCCCGAACAGTTGGCGGGTGATCCGGAAGTAAGAAGGGTGTATCTGGGAGAAAGATTTTCGTTGGTATAGAGGAAGAGCTGAAACCAAGAAGGCCACGAACACAAAGAAGTGCCTTCGTGAACCTTCGTGCCCTTAGTGGTTCAAGGTTTTTGTTTTAGTGAAGAAGCGGAGTCGGGTCGAACACATGGTGTTACTGCAGCACAAACTGAGCGTCAAGCTATCCCAACGCCAGATCCTCACCCCGGGTCTAGTGCAGATGGTTTCCGTCCTGGCGCTCAACAAGCTTGAACTCAAGGACATGATCAACGCCGAGATGGTCGAGAACCCGGTTCTCGAGGAACTCGAAGAGTCCGTCCCGTTGATTGATGAAGTCGGCCGCAAGGAAGAAGATCGCGATCGCCCCACCAAGACTTCAACCGAAGAAACTCCCATCGTCGCCGAAAAGAAGGATCCGTTCGAAGAAATCGATTTTGGCTCCTTCTTCCAGGATTATCTAGATCCCGGCTATCGCACCCGCGGCGAGATGGAGGAGATCGAACGTCCGTCGTTTGAGAATTTTCTCTCCCGGCCCACTACGCTGACCGACCACCTGGCCTGGCAACTCGGTGCGTTGAGCCTGCGACGCGAAGTGCGCGAGGCCGCCGAACAGATCATCGGCAATCTCAACGAAGATGGTTACCTGATCGCCAGCGAAGAAGAAATGCTGGGCGTGGCGCCCCCGGCGCCTCCCGAAGCTGATGCCGAGGCCGCAAGAAATATTGTCAGCGAAGCTGCAGCTCTGGGATTAGGCCATGACGAGGAACCGCTATCAGGCGAACCATCCGACACCGAGATCGCTGCGCGTGATTCCAGCGACCTGATCGGAGTGGAATCGAATCCGTCCCAACTCTTCACCTCGAACGCTGTCGCCGAGAGTTCGCTGCACGAACTGGGTCTACCCGCCGTCAGCTCGCCGCCTCAAAGTTCCGCAGGCTCACGGAACGGAGATTCTGCCGCAGCCGCCGCGCCCGCGCCTTCTCGCCCCATTTATAAATCCACTTTCACAGCTGCCGACCTTCAGGAAGCCATCGAGGTGATTCATCAACTCGACCCTCCGGGCGTGGGTTGCCGCACTCTCCGCGAATGCCTGCTGCTCCAGTTGCGCTATCACCAGCAACAGCTCGCGCTCCCCAAGAACGGGGAGAAAAACGGCAACGGCAATGGCAGCGCCCAAGTTCTGCAAGACGCCATCGCAGTCGTTGACCACCATCTCCGCGGCGTACAGAGCAAACAGCACAAAGAAATTGCCAAGGCCATCGGACGCCCCGCCGACGCCGTTCAGCATGCCATCGATTACATCCGCACTCTCGATCCCCGACCCGGCCTGCAGTACAACAAAGTCCAGGCGCGCCTGATCGAGCCCGACGTAGCTTTCATCAAGCACGGCGACGAATGGCTGGTCCTGATGAACGATGACGACCTGCCTCAGCTTCGCCTCAATCCCGCTTACAAGAAGCTCATCACCCGCGACACTAACGACAAGAACACCCGCGACTACGTCAAAGAGCGCTACAAGAGCGCCATTCAGCTCATCAAAAACATCGAGCAGCGCAAGCAGACCATTACCAAAGTCTGCTATTGCATCGTCGCCCGCCAGCAGGACTTTCTCGAGCGAGGTATCGATTTCCTGAAACCCATGATGATCAAGGAGGTGGCCGAAGAAATCGGCGTGCATCCCTCCACCGTGAGCCGTGCCGTGGCCAGCAAATACGCCCACACACCGCAGGGAGTCTTCGAGCTGCGCTACTTCTTCAGCGAAAGCGTGCAGGGACCCGAGGGCGGCAACACGAGTTTGCTGATCCTGAAGCGCCGCGTCAAGAAATTGATCGACGAAGAAGACCCCAGCCGTCCGCTCACCGACGAGCAACTAACCCGCATCCTGCAATCGCAAGGCATCCAGGTAACGCGCCGCACCGTAGCCAAGTATCGAGAAGACATGCGCATTCCCAGCACCCATCAGCGCAGAGTAAAAGAGTAATGCAGAAGGCGAGGGGTTACCCTGTGGACCTCCGTGTACCCTGTGGTTAGGGTTTTGACTTTACTTTCTGCATGCTGACCTCTAACGTCTCACCAAGGAGGGCCGCAAGTGAACGTGGAATATACCGGCAGGCACTGCGAAGTAACTCCCGCTCTCCGCAAAGAAGTAGAAACCGGCCTCGCGAAAATCCGCAAAATCCTAGGCGACCGCTTTGAAACCAAGGTCATCCTCGCCGTAGAAAAACACCGCCACAAAGCCGAAATCTCCATCAACCCCCGCAACAGCCTGCTGGTCGGCCTTGCCCAGGCCAAAGACATGATGATCGCCGTCAGCGAAGCGCTCGATCACCTGGAGAAGCAGGCGCTGAAATACAAAACCCGCTGGCAATCTAAGAAACGCTCAGCCCGCAAGAGCGAAGAAGTAAAGAAGTGGAACGGTCACTCCCCGCAGGATGATGCCGCGACCATGCAAACCAAGGTAGGCCTCACAGAAAAAACCGCAGTGCCGGTAGCCGTGCACCGCTACCCTCCAGTGGCCAGGACAACAGAAGTGCACCTCGTCCGTTCCGACGAAGCCGTGGCCATGCGCCCCATGACCCTCGAAGAGGCGATCAAAGAAGCCCACTTCCGCGACCGCGATGTCTTCGTCTTCCGCGACCCCAAAGGCAAAGTAATGATCCTGCACCGTACCCGGGACGGCAAGATGGAACTGATCGAAGCCCCATAGGAACGGCCTTCGGCAAGTCCCATGTGGGGACAGCCGCCCTCGGCTGTCCGGCGGCCCGGCAGTATCGGGCCGCTATGCCGCCACTTCGATCTGCCCTGTGCGGAGTCCACACCTTGGTGCGATTCAAACTGCACCTCTACGATCCCAAAAATCTTGCCCGAAACTCTCCAGGAAAGTAGCGACACTATACAACGTCCGATCCAAAGACGTCTCAGATGTATGATGTACCGTCCCAAAAATAAAAAATGGAAATCATGATGAAGAAAGATGGTGAGAAAGAATGACCACGCCAACCCAGGCTCCTCCCCCTCACATCGGCATGCTGCAACTATTGAATGGAGCCCACGTTGCGGGCGCCGTCTCCTGCCTTGCGCAACTCGGGATCCCCGACCTCGTTGAGGCTGGCCCCAGATCGGCCGAGGAACTTGCCTCCCAGACCGGGACCAACCCACAAGCCCTCTACCGCCTCATGCGTGCCACCGCCTGTGTCGGAGTACTGGCAGAGGGACCTGACGGAACGTTTTCCGAAACGCCCATGTCGGCAGTTCTGCGCAGCAACGCCAAGCCCAGCCTGCGCGCCCTCGCCATCATGGGTGGCAGGGAGTGGCACGGTCGTGGATGGTCGCGCCTGGAATACTGCGTGCGCACCGGCAAGCAAGCGCTCGACCAGGTTTATGGCGCGCACGTCTTCGAATTTCTAAAGCAGAATCCGGAAGAAGCGCAGATCTTCAATGACACCATGACTGCGCTTTCCACCATTGACGGCCCCGCCGTCGCCGAGGCCTACAGTTTTGACGGCATCCATTCCATAGTCGATGTGGGCGGCGGACACGGTCTTCTGCTGGCGACAATCCTGGCGAAAAATCCGCATCTGAAAGGTACGCTTTACGAAGTACCTCACGTCATCGAGGGATGCGCGAACGGCCCACTGACGCCCGTGATGGAGCGTTGCACTCTCGCGTCCGGAGATATGTTTTCTTCGGTCCCGGCAGGCGCCGATGCTTACATCATGAAACATATCATTCATGACTGGCCGGATGATCTCTGCGTCAAGATACTTACCGCCTGCCGCAAAGGCGTCAATGCGGGAGGCAAGCTTCTCGTGGTTGATAACGTCATTCAGCCCGGCAACGATTTCTCTCCCGGCAAGTTCCTCGATCTGCAAATGCTGATTTTCCCCGGCGGTCGCGAGCGCACCGAGAAACAATTTCGCGACTTGTTCGCGGCCGCGGGTTGGCGCTTAAGCCGGATCATCCCAACCGCTGCCGCCGACTCCATCGTCGAGGGACTTCCCGTGTGATTCCCCCGGGTGCACCATTTCTCGCGCGTCCTTTGCTCGAGAAGTGCGGATTTTCGACAAAGCGAAGCCGAGGGATCCCTTTCCCTCCACGGCTCCAGAGGCTCAACAAGGAGCTTCGACGAGGCCAACACGACCGTGGAAGAGTGGCGCTTCAGCGCCGCGCAAGCTAGTCGAAGGAACGAAACAAGTGCGGAACAGGAGCCCCAACTTCCCGCTCGTCGCCGACCCGCCAGTGACCCACTCTTTTTGTGGGGTTGTGAGTCCTATGGCGATATTTCTCCAATCGACGACGAGCTGTTAGTTTTGCCAGTTTCCTTCCTCCATTCCCTCACTATCTTGATTGCGGGTTTAGCAGGAGGGGTAACATGTTGGCATCATCCATCGGATGGATTCTTGTCGCTTCGGGGGTTATCACCGGCGGGGGCGGCCTCGCCGCACTTCTTTTCCCTCATCTGTTATTGCGATTAGGGTTCGGAGACCAGAGTCCCACCAGTTCCGCACTGTTCTTTGTTCGACATTGGGGCGTGCTGATTCTTGCGGTTGCCGGACTGATCGTGTATAGCGCATACGCTCCCGCAACTCGGACCCCAGTCTTGGTCGCTGCCGCCTTTGAAAAGTTCGCGCTGGGGTTAGTGGTCTTTTTCGGTCCTGTGAAACGGACGAGTGCGATGACCGCCATCGCAATCATGGATAGCATCTTCGCCATGCTGTACGTTGCATATCTTTCCGGTCTGTAAAAGTTGGCTCCTCGATGAACGCATCGCCCTGTTATTTCCAGTTGAGAATCTACGACGCCGAGAGTTGGACTTTGCGTGTGCCTCAGGGAAGCTTGTGTAGCGCCTGTCAAGATTGCCAGTTCTCCAACCGCCCCAGCATGTGATCGGATAGCAGTCTGCCAATCACCTTTGGCGAAGCAGGGCGAGAAATCCGTACGTTAAGGAGAGCGAAATTGCGAAATAAGAAAGCGTTCTTGGGTGTGCTCATTGTTTTCGGTCTGTGTTTTGCAATTCACGCTTCCGCGGACACGATCAAAGGCCAGGTGTTGGGCGGAGGCGCACCTATTGCCCAATCGACGGTAACTCTGTGGGAAGCGAGCGTGGACGCGCCCAAGCAGATTGCTCAAACCAAGACCAATGATGAGGGAAGGTTTGAGGTCCGTACCAAAGGGTCACACGGCAACGCTGTCCTCTATCTCGTTGCGTCCGGAGGTAAACCCAAGGCAAGCAAGGCAGGCAGCGACAATCCGACCCTTGTCCTCTTGTCTGTTCTCGGGAGCGAGCCGCCGGCGAGTGTTGTAGTCAACGAACTCACGACGGTTGCCTCTGCCTTTACTGCCGCTCGATTCATCAACGGAGAATCGATCTCCGGGAATCCGCTTGGACTTAAGATTGCCGCCGGCAACGTCCCGAACCTCGTGGATCCGACCACGGGCACTTGGGGAAAGGTGCTGCTGGATCCGCTCAATAGCACCCAGACCACGACTTTGGCGAGTCTGGACACGCTGGGTTCGTTGATTACGGCGTCGTTCACAGTAGCTAATGACGATTGGCGTGCCCGCTTCTACAAGGCCGCAACTCCGACCGGCGGAGCGACGCCCAAGAATACTCTGGAAGCGATGGCCGGGATCGCCCGCGAGCCCTGGGCTGATCCGAAGGATCTGTATGCGTTGTTCGACGAGGCCTACCCGCTGCCCGCACCTGATGCCCGGCGCAGTGCACCCTTCGTACCGTATCTCGTCTACACCCCAGATGACTTCGCCCTGTCGCTTTGCTTCGCGGGCGGCGGCATCTACTCACCTGGCCGGTTAATGTTCGATTCGGACGCCAACCTCTGGAGCGGCCAGAACTGGATGGCTGGCTCGCAGTCGGGCGTCAACAAGAGCACCGGCGGCGGTGTGGTCAAGCTTACTCCGAACGGAATCCCACTCTCCCCGCCGATCATTGGCTTCACCGGCATGGGCATTGACGGCGTCGGCTGGGGCACGGCCGTGACGAAAGACCGGGTATGGATCTCCAGTTTCAACGGAAAAATTCTTGTGATGGATCTCAACGGCAAGCCGGTCGCCAGCGAAAGCGATTTCCCCTTCAAGGAAAAATTCCTCGGTCTGATGGGTATCGGTGTCTCCGCAACTGGTGACGTCTGGATTGCCGATGGTTCAGGCAATCAGTTGCTGTACTTTCCCGGCGGTCGAATCAAGGACGGCCGCATCGTCAAAGTCGCGGGGCTGAAGTCTCCCTTCGATATCGTCATCGACGATCAGAATCGCGTGTGGGTCAGTAACTCGCAGTCCGACATGGTCGTCCGTTTCCCCGCTAACGATCCTGCCAAGGCGGAGCCCTTCCGGGTCGGCATCGGAGTCCGCGCCCTCGCGCTCGATTCGAAAGACAATGTCTGGGTCGCGAGCAACATGTCGCTCGACTTCCCTCCGCCCGTCATCCCCGATGGCGCGTCCATCATGGAGCAGTTCAAGATCGCCGCCGGCCACATGCTGACGGTTCTCTCCAGTAACCCCAAGATGGTCACCGGTGTGGTAAGCATGATCCGCCCTGATGGCAGCCAACCTGCCCCAATGGGCTTCACTGGTGGCAAGGCGGTCAGCGTTCCGTGGGGCTTGAACCTCGACGGCAACGATGACGTCTGGTTCGGTAATTTCTGGGGTCGTGGCGTTGTTTTGATGGCCGGAGACGGCACCAAGGGACATCCGGCGGGCACTAAGACTGGCGATGTCATCCACGTTTTCACGGGTGGCAGCATCCAGATGCTGACCGACGTGTCCATCGACCCGGCTGGTGACGCCTGGGCAGCGAACAACTGGAACAATCTCAATGGAGCTGCGGCACCGGATCCGTTTCGCCCGACGTCGACTTGGGGCGGGGGGTCAGGCATCACGGTCATCTATGGAGTGGCATCCCCGGTGAAACCGCCGCGCATGGGCAAAGTGCAGGCGTACTGACACTTCCCTAACGGCACGCGGAGAAGCGCACCATTGAAACTGGTGGCCTCACACTAAGTGTCAACGCCGATCAACCCCGAAATGTCGGCTTGTAGGAAGTGACCGCGATTGCTACCGGTTGACGGGCAAATAGGAAGTAATCCCATAACGAAGAAAGCCAGGCCGGAAGACGCGTCTGGATAGTTTACTAACCAGCGTTTACACTCACGACTCGGGGCGACTGGTTCCCCGATGATGTCCTATCCCGAGGTTTTCCACAGCCTCATTGTGACATCTGACCTTGCGCCGCACATTTCATCCGCGCGATCATGGGCGAAGCAGGCGTACCACGGCGAGCCTCAGCGGCGCGGCCGCAAGTCCTGTGTTGTCTAGATTTTGACCTCTAAGTTATTTGACATCAGGATTTTGCCGGCCAAAACATGTCTAACCCCATGATTCCAGACATCGAGGGGGTGGGGGAGGGGTATCTAAATTGGTCCAGACCACGCGACCGACCGCCGCTCCACAAATTTATTTTCGGCAGGAGATTCACATCACGAGCAAGACATTGTCCTCCCGAGCGCAGCGAGGGATCTTCGTTTCAGCCGCGTGCTAGAATCCGCCGCCAAGGGAATTATGCCCATGACGACCAGCACGCGCTCCACGATCTTTCCAATCCTCCTGATGGTTCTGCTTCCAACCATCCCGAGAGCGTCGCAGGCGCAAGCCCCGCAGCTCAAGCTCTCCGTTCACTGGGAAGAATTAACCGCTGCGGATTTCCGCGAAGGCATCCAGCTTTCGCAAGGCACGTGCCTGTTACCCTTCGGCATCCTGGAGAAACACGGACCGCATCTGCCGCTCGGCACCGATCTGCTCGACGTCCGCTACGCCGCGCTCCACGCCGCCGAGCGGGAATATGCTGTCGTCTTCCCGGAATATTATTTCGGACAGATTGCGGAGGCCCGCCACGAGCCCGGAACGGTCGCCTACAGCCGCGAAATACAACTCGCGCTATTGCAGGAAACTACCGACGAGATGGCGCGCAACGGCTGCAAGAAGGTGATCATCGTAAACGGTCACGGCGGCAACGAGCACCTGCTGCCCTTCTTCGCGCAATCGCAATTGGATAGGCCGCACGACTACGTGGTGTACGTCTTCGACCGGCGCACTCCAGAATCAGGAGGCCCGGCGAAGAAAACATCCATCGACATGCATGCCGGCGAAAGCGAGACTTCGAAGATGATGATCTCCCGTCCTGACACGGTGCACATGGATCGCGCCGCCAGCGAATCCGGCGCCGACCTGCACCGCCAAGACCTTCCGGAAGATGTCTACACCGGCATATGGTGGTACGCGCGCTTCCCCAACCACTATTCCGGCGACGGCTCTGCTGCAACTCAGGAGTTAGGCAAATTCCAAATGGATTGGTGGATCGATACGTTGGCAAAAACGATCCGCGCCGTCAAAGCCGACGACGTCAGCCTGAAGCTGCAGAACGAATTCTACGAAAAGAGCAAGCACCCGCTGGAGACGCAGCCGTGAGCGGCATGAACATCCTCCGGGAAAAGGGACAATTGTCTCAATCGTCGGCCACCACGGTTGCGGCCGCCGCACCTGCAAAGCACGCCAGCCTTTTCTCCGAACGCCTGGTCTCACTCGATCTATTTCGGGGCGCGACGGTCGCGCTCATGATTATCGTCAACAACCAGGATGAAGGCGTTGCCTACTGGCCGCTAAAGCACGCTGACTGGAATGGCTGGACCCCGACCGATCTTGTCTTTCCCTTCTTTCTGTTCATTGTCGGGGTTGCCTTGCCGTTTTCCTTCGCAAGTCGGCTGCGTCGCGGCGAATCGCGGGGGACTTTGCTGGCCCACGTTGTGCGGCGCGGAGTCATCCTCTTCGCCATCGGCTTCTTGCTGCATGGTTTCGGTGCACGATTCCAACTGGACCATTGGCGCGTTTATGGCGTGCTCCAGCGCATCGCCATCTGTTACGTCATCAGCGCGGTGCTGGTTTTGTATTCCCGCCATATCGCCAGCCATAACCGAAAACTGGCGGCCATCGGCGCAGTTTGCCTGTTTGGCTACTGGCTCTTGATGCGGTACGTGCCCGTGCCCGGATTTGGAGTTCCCGGCCGCGATATCCCCCTGCTTGATCCTGATCGCAACCTCGCAGCCTGGCTCGATCGCAAGTTGCTGATGGGCCATTTATATGAGGGCACTCGCGATCCCGAAGGGGTTCTGAGTACAATTCCCGCTCTGGCCACCAGCCTGCTTGGCGTACTCACTGGTCAATGGCTTCGCAGCGCGCGAGATGTAACGCAAAAGGCAATGGGAATGTTTGTTGCCGGTTTGATCGGCGTCGGCCTTGGAGAACTCTTCAACCTTTGGTTTCCCATCAACAAGAAGCTTTGGACAAGTTCCTACGTTCTCTTCACGGCGGGTCTGGCCCTGATGAGCCTCGCCCTCCTTTATTGGCTGGTCGATGGCAACCGGTGGCGGGGTCCATGGACCAAGCCCTTCGTTATTTTGGGGATGAATGCCATCGCCTCCTACGTCTTTGCTGAATCGCTTTCCGTTTTTCTAGATGGAGTGAACCTGCGCCTCGCCAGCGGTGCGAGCATCAGCCTTGGCGAGGTCATCTATCGACGGTGGTTCGTTCCGCTGGCCAGTCCGCCGAACGCTTCGTTGTTTTTCTCGATTGCGTTCTTGCTGATTTGCTTTTTCGCAATGTGGGTTCTTTACCGCAAGAGAATATTCATAAAAATATGATCTGCCCTGGGAGTCAAATTATGAAGTCAAATTACGAACTTCCAATCAACACCCCAGTAATAAACACCAACACTCCTCCCAAACCAATCTGCAGTGCAGCCGAGACCCACGGACTATCCATATAACGGTGACGGACCCAGGTAATCACACCCAACTCGGCGACCACGACCACGCCTGCGGCCCAGAGCGCCATACGAAAGTCGCGCAGCAGGAACGGCAGCGTGTGGCCGATGCCGCCGAGCGCCGTCATCGCCCCGCAGATCAGTCCGCGCACCCACGGATGCCCGCGCCCAGTCAAGCTTCCGTCATCGGAGAGCGCCTCGGCAAACCCCATGCTGATGCCCGCTCCGGCCGAAGCCGCAAGGCCCACCAGGAAGGCATCGTTGGTGCTATGCGTAGCAAATGCGGCTGCGAAGACGGGCGCGAGCGTCGAAACGGAGCCGTCCATCAACCCCGCCAAACCCGGCTGCACGATCTGCAACACAAACAGACGGCGCTGCGCCCGCTCTTCATCTTCCTTAACGCTGGCGGGAAGTTTTTCTTTGTGCAGTTCCTGCGCGCGCTCTTCGTGCTCGCGTTCTTCGTTGATGAGATCGTCGAGCAGTTGCCGGACACTCGCGTCCTCGGTGCGCGCCGCGGCCTTCTCGTAAAACCGCCGCGTCTCCACTTCCATCGTGCTGGCTTCCTTGCGGACTGCATCAATGCGCAGCGGACGCATCAGCCACAGCGCGGGACGCTCCACGAATCCGCGCACGTCCTGCCGGCGAATCAAGGGAATGTGCTCGCCAAACTTCTGCCGATAGAGTTCAATCAGCCGCCGTCGATGCCCTGATTCTTCTTCGCGCATGCCTTCGAACATCGCCGCCGACGCCGGATAATCCTGTCGCAGTCCCTCGGCAAAATCGGAGTACACGCGCTCGTCTTCTTCCTCCAGGGCAATGGCAAGGGCCAGCACTTCGCGTTCGGTGAGATCCTGAAACTTCTTCATGGCCGATTAGCTTACCTGTCGGAGCCGGACTTAGACAAATCGGAAAGTGGTATCACTTCGATCTCTCCCACTACGCCAGTCGCAGTGCTACTATCCATTTCATGCCACCTCGGAAATCGTCCAAATCACCCAAGCGCGGAAAGCCGCCGCGACGATGGAAAAAGCTGCCACAGGCCATCGCGCACGACGCCCCGCACGCTCCGGAGTTGGTAATCATCACGGGGATGAGCGGCTCCGGCAAAGCGTCGGTGCTCAAGGCCTTTGAGGATTTGGGTTATTACTGCGTCGACAACCTTCCCGTGGAACTGATCCCGCGCTTCGCCGAGATGGCGTTGCAGTCCGCCGAGATCCGCCGCACCGCGCTGGTCGTCGATGTCCGCGAAGGCTCGAAGCTTAAGCAGTTGCCCGGCATTCTGAAGTCGGTGCGGCGTATGATTCCGACCAAAGTTGCGTTCCTCGAGGCCTCCGATGCGGTGCTGATGCGGCGCTTCAGCGAAACCCGCCGCCCGCATCCTCTCGGTACGAACACGCCGGTCAAAACCTCGCTCAAAACCGAACGGCGTCACCTCGCAAGTATTCGTGCCCTGGCCGATCTTGTCATCGACACATCGAAGTTCAACGTGCACGAATTGCGCGCCCACATCACCGAGCGTTTCCGCGAGCAGGCGAAGGAGAAAAGTATTCTGGTTTCCTGCATGAGCTTCGGCTACCGCCATGGTTTACCCGAAGAGGCCGATCTGGTGCTCGACGTCCGCCTTCTCCCTAACCCGCACTTCGTACCGAAATTACGGCCGCTAACAGGCCGCGATCCGCGCGTGGCGAGATACATCCGGTCCTTTCCCCGGACGAAGAAAGTTATCCGCCAAATTTCGGATCTGCTAGCCGACTGGCTGCCGCACTACATCCACGAAGGCAAAAGCTATCTCACCATCGGCTTCGGCTGCACCGCCGGTCAGCACCGCTCCGTAATGATCGCTGAAGAGGTAGGCAAGCGCCTGCGCCGAGCCGGATACCGCGTGAAGGTTGTGCACAGGGACATGCCTAAGTAAGGGACAAACGACCGACGACCGCAGTAAAATAAGCCCTTGCACAGCATGCCTATGCCATCGTCAGTCAGCCCCAGCGGCCTGCGCGGAGCGGTATGCGCCAACTGACGCGACTCATCCGCTATGCGCTTCCCTATTGGTGGCAGATCCTGGCTTCCGTCCTCTTGATGGCCGCGGTTGGAGCGCTTGACGCGTTCAAGTTCTTGCTGATCAGTCCCATCTTTGATCGGGTTTTGAATCCCTCTACTGGATCGAAGGACATTCGGCTGTTTGTGATTCCGGTCACGCATCATCCGGTTTATCTACAGCAGTTGGTGCCCCCTCACTTCACGAATGCATGGACCATGGTTGCAGTCGCACTAATCGGTTCCACCATTCTCAAAGGTGTTTTCGATTACACGGGAACGTATCTGGTGAATCACGCCGGCTTCGGCATGATTACCGACCTGCGCGACGATCTCTACAACGCGATCATGCGCCGCTCCGCCGCTTTTTTTTCCAGGCATACAACCGGGACCCTGCTTTCCACGATCGTCAACGACATCGAGCGCGTGCAGTACGCCATGTCGACGGTGCTGGCGGAGTTCCTGCAGCAGTTTTTCACTTTCCTGTCGGTGGCTGCCGTGGTTGTGATCCTCGGCGGAAGGCTGGCCTGGGCGCTGTTGCTGTTCGTTCCTGTCATTGTTTATTCATCGCGCAAGATTGGCTCCCGTGTGCGCAGCACCACACGCCATGGGCAGGATAAACTTGCCGAGATCCAAAATATTTTGCACGAAACCATTACCGGCAACCGCATCGTAAAGGCCTTCAATAGCGAGAAGTGGGAGATTTCGCGCTTTCGCGGAGCGGCGCGCCGCCTGTTCCGGGCGAACCTTCGCTCCGTCGCCGCGACAGCGATTAGTTCCCCGCTGATGGATATCTTCGGCGCATCCGGAATTGCGCTTCTGCTTTTATTGGGCCGCGAACAAGTCAAACACAGCGAGATGACTCCGTCGATTTTCGTGGCCTTCATCACGGCGGTCTTCAGCCTGTACAACCCGGTCCGCAAGTTTGCTCAGTTCAACAACAATTTTCAGCAGGCTCTGGGCGCGTCCAGCGAAATCTTCAAGTTCATGGACATCGAAGATGATGTCCGCGAGAAGCCGGATGCGAAACGCCTGCCTGCTTTCTCAGAATCGGTCCAATTCGATCACGTGAGCTTCACGTACGGCAGCGAGGGTGAAGACGCGCGCGTGCTGCACGACATCAATCTCGAAGTTCACCGCGGAGAAGTTGTCGCAATCGTTGGCTCCAGCGGATCGGGCAAGAGCACATTGGTTCACCTGATCCCGCGATTCTTCGATTCGACCCAGGGGCGCTTGCTCATCGACGGCCACGATGTGCGCGATGTGACCCTGGCTTCGTTGCGCGAGCAAGTCGGAATCGTTACGCAAGAGACCGTCCTATTTAACGACACCGTGCGCAACAACATCGCTTATGGCCAGCCGCACGTAGCGCTGAAAGATGTTGAAGCCGCGGCACGGGCTGCGTTGGCCCACGAGTTCATCCAAGCATTGCCTTCGGGGTACGATGAAGTGATCGGAGAGCGCGGCGTGCGCCTTTCCGGCGGAGAACGGCAGCGCATCGCCATCGCGCGCGCGATTTTGAAGAACGCGCCTATTCTGATTCTGGATGAGGCAACGTCGGCGCTCGACAGCGAATCGGAGGCCCTGGTGCAATCCGCATTGCACAATCTGATGAGTGGCCGAACCGTGTTTGTGATCGCGCACCGGCTTTCGACGGTGCGCCGCGCCGACCGCATTGTCGTGATCGAAAACGGCGCCATCGCCGACATCGGCGCTCACGAAGACCTGATGACGAAGTTGGGCACGTACCGGCGTTTGTATGAACTTCAGTTCGCTGACTTCGATCAGAGGCTGGAGCCGGCGCAACCGAGCTGATATTCGCATTTAGATACCTGGGAAATAAAATTATGCCTCTCCGCTCGATGACGGGTTTTGCGCAAGTCAAAAGCGAACTCACCAGCCCTGCTGTCCATGCCAGTGTGCCGCCGGCCGGCCCGGCCTCCAGCAACGGTCACCTGGCCTTCGCGCTCTCTTTGAAATCGGTGAACCATCGTTTTCTCGATCTGCATTTTCGCCTGCCCTCGGGCTCCGACTCACTCGAAATGCAACTGCGACGCCTGCTCAAAGAGAAAATGGCCCGCGGCCACGTCGAGGTCACACTGAGCCTGGAACGCGGCGGCGGGGAAACCCTCGCGCTGAATCGCCCGCTGATCAGCGCTTACATCGCCGCCTTCCGGGCTGCGGCCGGTGAGTTCGGCATTCCCGCTGAACCCGACCTCAACGTGATCCTGCGCATTCCTGGCGCGCTCGACACGGCCAGTGACCCTGAAGATGGAGCGCTCGAATCCGCCGTAATGGCCAGAGTTGGCGAAGCGCTCGATCGCCTGAATCAGATGCGGGAGCAGGAAGGCCGCAGCATCGAACAGGAACTGCGCTCCCGTATGGCTCACCTGCGCGAAGCCGTCAAGACCGTGCAACTTCACCGACTCACGGTGTTGCAGAGCTATGTGGAGCGTCTGCAATCGCGCCTTCAGGAACTGCTGGGATCGAGTACTGATCGCGAACGCGTGCTGCAGGAAGCCGCGCTTCTGGTCGACCGCAGCGACATTCAGGAGGAGATCGTCCGCCTGGAAAACCACGTCCAGCATTTCCTGGGACTGCTTGACGAAAAGGGAGAAGTAGGGAAAAAACTCGACTTCCTGCTGCAGGAAATGAATCGCGAGTCGAACACTCTGCTCTCGAAGACCTCAGGCCTGGCCGGGGATGCGCTGAAGATCACTGAGGCCGGACTCGTTATGAAGGCGGAGATTGAAAAATCACGCGAGCAGGTGCAGAACCTGGAATGAGTTCTCCGCCCCACAAGCCCATCGTCTACATCATCTCGGCCCCGTCCGGTTCGGGAAAGTCGACCCTGGTTAATGAACTGCTGAAGAAGGTGAGCAATCTGGAATTCTCCATTTCCTACACCACGCGCGCTCCGCGTGGCAGTGAGACTAACGGAAGACAGTACTATTTTGTGTCGCGGCCCGAGTTCGAGAAGATGATTGAAGAAGATGCGTTCCTCGAGTATGCCGAAGTGTTTGGGAACTACTACGGGACGGCGCGGCGCTTCCTGCGCGACGCAGAACAAAACGGCCGCGACCTTCTGCTCGATATTGATGTGCAAGGCGCCGCGCAGATTCAGAGAAAGCTCCCCGACGCGACCAGCATCTTCATTTTGCCCCCCGATCGCCAAACGCTGGAAGAGCGCCTGCGGAAGCGCAGCGAGGATCGCGAGGAGGTCATTCAACGCCGACTGGTCACGGCCACCCGCGAGATTGAGAATTACGACCGGTACAACTACATTCTCGTGAACGACCAACTCGAGGACTCGATCAAGGCATTACGGGCGATTGTGCGTGGCGAACGCCTGGTGCGCGCGGGTCAGCCGCTATCCCCTGAGGAGGCCAAGACCGTGGCGCTCGCCGATCGCTGTCGACTGGCCAATGTGCGCGACCGCCTGAAGCCGATTCTGGACTCGTTCAGGCCGGCCGGCGATTCCGGAGGCTGTAATCCTTCGTAACCATATTTGACTTGGGCAGCCCCGTAACTTTGAATTTCGTGGGAAAATAGGGATGGCAGTTCTTGGCTTCCCTGGCGAAGAACGAAGCTCACACTTTCGGCAATCGAAATCTTGGAACCCGGTACTCGAGGGGAGAGAATCTATGAAATTGATCGAAGGCTTCGACAGCAACTACCGCTATATTCTGGTCGCCGCCCGGCGCGCCCGCCAACTGCAATCCGGAGCACCGCCGGTAGTCCAGACCAACTCCCGCAAACCGTGCCGCATTGCGCAGGACGAAATTCGCGCGGGCAAGGTGAAATGGGAGATTCCCGAAACGCGCAGCGCGGCCGAGCAGGCCTCCGATGTTCTCGATCAGGCTTTCGGACACGACGCGTAGCGCGTTGCCTCACGGCTGCATCTAATAACCATGAAGGTTGCTCTCGGAGTGACGGGCGGCATCGCGGCTTACAAGTCGGCCGAGATTGTGCGCCTGCTGCAAGACCGCGGTATTCGAGTGCAAGTCGTCATGACCCGCGCCGCCCAGGAGTTCATTCGCCCACTCACCTTCGCGGCGCTCTCCGGTGAAAGGGTAATTACTGGAATGTTCTCGCCGGGCGAAGAACATTCCCCGAATATCGATTCCGCCAACATTGATTCCGCCATCGAGCACATCGCCGTCGCGCAATCGATTGACGCTCTGCTGGTCGCTCCTGCCACTGCCGACGTTCTGGCGCAATTCGCGCAAGGCATCGCTGGCGATTTTCTCACTACGCTTTATCTCGCGACGACGGCACCGGTCGTGGTTGCTCCGGCGATGAACGTGAATATGTGGAATCATCCCGCGACGCAGGCGAACCTGGAAATTCTCCGCCAGCGCGGCGTAAAGATCGTTGACCCCGGCGCGGGATATCTCGCCTGCGGAATGACGGGCTCTGGCCGTCTTGCCGAGAATGAAGTCATCGTCGCGGCGGTTCTCGAAGCGCTCGGTGCGTCGCAGGATCTCGTTGGCGAAACTGTGCTGATCACCGCCGGGCCTACACGCGAAAAGATCGATCCCGCACGCTATCTTACGAATCGCTCCAGCGGGCGTATGGGTTACGCGATGGCGGAAGCCGCTCTGCGCCGCGGCGCTCGCGTACTTCTGGTCAGCGGGCCCACGGCGCTGACCCCGCCCGGAGCAGCCGAGATGACGCGCGTAGAATCGGCTGAGCAGATGCGCGACGCAGTGCTCAATCTCTTGCCACAAGCTACCATCGTGATCAAGTCTGCGGCTGTCTCTGACTACCGCGCGAAATTCGTTTCAGGGCAAAAGATAAAACGCAAAGGACCGATCACGCTCGATCTCGAACCCACGGCTGATATTCTGAAAGACATTTCTTCGCGCAAGCAATCGCAGATAATTGTTGGCTTTGCCGCAGAGACCGAGAACGTCCTCGAAAACGCCCGCCAGAAGCTCGCCACCAAACATCTCGACGCAATCGTGGTCAACGATGTATCCCGGGAAGGTGTCGGCTTCGACTCCGATCGCAATGAAGTCACCATTATCACTCGCGACGAAGTCGTCGAAGTCCCCGAGACTACTAAGTGGGACGTGGCGCAGCGCGTGCTCGACCAGGTGGTCCGCATTCGCGACCGGCGTAAGTCGCCGGTAAAAGCCTGAAGACGCGCATTCTGCATCGCATCGCCCCGCTAGCGTACAATTCCGTCAAACTTCCTTAAGGAGCATGCGATGACGCAGAAAGTTATCGAAGTGGTCGGAACTTCAAAAGAAAGCTTTGCCAAGGCAGCGAAGAACGCGGTCGGCGAAGCCGCCAAGACGGTGCGCGGGATCAAATGGGCGCACGTCGATTCGCTCGATATGGAACTGGATGGAGGAAAGGTGTTGCAGTATCGGGCAACGACCAAGATTTATTTCGACGTGGAGCATTAAAGAGTGGCCAGCACTCTGGACCCCGAATTACGGCGTGCGCTCGCGGAACGCGTGCGCTACTATCACGAACTGGGCATCTACGATTTCTACCGGCGTGAGCCCGAACCTTCATCTCCACTTCAGCCAGAACTGCGAGAGGAAATGCCCGCGAGAAAATCTGTTGCCGCTCCAGCCGTCATTGAGGACAACGTCTTCGAAATCGTAACGCCGAAACCGGAAAGTGGGGTGGCCGACCCCGTCGCTGCGCTCAAGCTGATTCGCGAAGACTTGGGCGACTGCACGCGCTGCAAACTGCACGAGCAGGGACGCAAACAGATCGTCTTCGGGGTGGGTAATCCGCGAGCGGAGTTGATGTTCGTGGGCGAAGGTCCGGGAGCAGATGAAGATGCGCAGGGCGAACCGTTCGTCGGCCGCGCCGGTCAGTTGCTCAACAATATGATCAAAGCGATGGGGTTGCGGCGCGAAGATGTTTACATTGCAAACATAGTCAAGTGCCGTCCTCCGGGCAACCGCACGCCCGAGCGCGACGAGTGTGAAACGTGCTCGCCATTTCTGATGCGGCAGATCGCGGTCATCAAACCTAAGGTTGTGGTTGCTCTGGGCGCGGTGGCGGCGAAAAATCTGCTCGCGATCAACGCTCCGATGTCCGAACTGCGCGGCCACTGGTACGACTTCAAACCCGCGGGCGTGCGCAGCGGCGATGCTTCATGGCCAGGCGCGCGGCTGGCGGTCACCTACCATCCCGCATTCCTGCTGCGTGATCCGCGGCAGAAAGGCGAGGCCTGGAAAGACTTGCAGATGGTGATGAAGTACCTGGGGATCGAGCCTCCGAAAAAGCTTGCCGAATAATTATTTCCACAAGCATTGTCATCCCGACCACGGATTGTCATCCCGAGCAAGGCGAGGGATCTTGGTTCTTGCCTGCGACGTCGCAGCTGCCGTTTCATGCGGACACCAAGGTCCCTCGCTCCGCTCGGGATGACATTTCCGGATAGGATGAGCTCGTTGATCCACCCGCTTCAACAGGGGTCTCTAGTTTATCCTTCCAATCAATGCCCGAGTTCTGCGACGTTGCTCTGCCCGTGCCGCTCGACATGGTTTTCACCTACCGTGTCCCCGCCGAAACCACGCCCGTGGTCGGTGGCCGCGTGCTCGTGCCATTTCGCCAGCAACGCATGACCGGGATTGTGGTTGAACTGCACGATCGGGAACCATCCGTCAAAACGAAAAGCATTCTCAGCGTACTCGATGCGTCGCCGGTGCTCGATGCTCAACTCTTGCGGCTAGGCCGCTGGATTGCCGACTACTATCTCGCACCGATCGGAGAGGTCTTCCGGACGATGCTGCCGCTGAATGCGGAATTCAAACGCAGCGTCGCTTACCGCATCACCAAAGAAGGTCTCTTGGCGCTGCATCAGGCCGGCATATCAGGTTCGTCCGCGCGTTCGCGGCGTACTCCGGAAGAGCAAGCCGCGGAATTCCGCGTGCTCGATTATCTGGCTGGCCAACAGCCGACCGCGGGAGAGAGCATCTCAGTCCGCGAAGAGAAGCTGCGCTCTTCCACTCGCGTTTCAAAATCGATCCTGAATGGGATGGTGCGAAAGAAATGGCTCGCGCGCGAAGATGTTTCCGCGGTTCGGGACGCCGCTCGCACCATCAGAATCGCGCTCCTCAAATCCGCCGACGGTAAGCTGAATGAAAACCAGCGCCAGCTGGTCGATACTCTCGCGGCCTCTGGAGGCCGTGTCCCTGTGGAGACGCTGCAAGCTCTCGAAGTGCCGCGAACGAGTCTCAGTACGCTGGTCAAACGCGGTCTGATTGAGATCATTGAAGAGCCAGCGGCTTTCGCCGTTTCGCGGAGCAAACCCCGGCCGTCTTTCGAATTTGATTTCAATTCAGCCCAGCAAGCTGCACTGGACGGGTTACGGGAAGCCGTCGAGACGAGAAAGTTTTCGGGCATTCTTTTACACGGCGTGACTGGCTCCGGCAAAACTGCGGTTTATCTCGCGGGCATGCGTGCGGTGCTCGAAGCGCGACGCTCCGCCATTCTCCTCGTCCCTGAGATCGGCCTCACGCCGGCGGTTGCCGCCGATCTGCACCAGATATTCGGGAATGAGGTTGCTATTCTCCACTCTGCACTCTCCGATAAAGAGCGGGCCCAGCAATGGCACCGCATCAAGAGTGGCGACGCGCGCATGGTCGTGGGCACGCGCTCCGCGGTCTTCGCGCCGGTTGCCGATCTCGCGCTGATCATTGTCGACGAAGAGCACGATTCGTCATACAAGCAAGAGGAGACACCGCGCTACCATGCCCGCGACGTTGCAGTCGTGCGCGCCAAGATGGCGAATGCGGTCGTGGTCCTCGGGTCGGCGACGCCATCATTGGAGTCATATTTCAATGCGAAGAAGAACAAATACGCGCTGGTCGAACTGCCTGACCGCGTGGAGGAGCGTCCACTGCCGGAAGTCGAGATCATCGACATGCGCCAGGAATTTCAGGAAACCGGCCACGAGCAGGTCATTTCACGCAAGCTGGCGACGGAGATTAAAGAGCGCTTCGACCGCAAAGAGCAAGTCATGGTGCTGCTCAATCGTCGCGGATATTCTCCCGTAGTGCTGTGTCGCACGTGCGGCAAGGCTTTGCAATGCCGAAACTGCGCGATCTCGATGACCCATCACAAGCGTGAGCACAAAATGGTTTGCCACTACTGCGGATTCACGGCACCGGTGCCGAAAGTCTGCGCCGAATGCGGCAGCGAGTATGTTTATTTTCTCGGCACCGGCTCGGAGAAGCTGGAAGAACTGCTGCACGGGATGTTTCCGCAGGCGCGCATCGCTCGCCTCGATCGCGATACAGTTCGCGGTCACGAAGATTTCGAGCGCACGCTGAACGCGCTCAGCGAAGGCCAACTCGATTTGCTCGTCGGCACGCAAATGATTGCCAAAGGCCACGACATTCATGGCGTTACCCTGGTCGGCGTGGTCGGAGCCGACAGCGCGCTTGGATTGCCCGACTTCCGCGCCGCGGAGCGCACGTTTCAATTGCTCACGCAGGTCGCGGGACGCGCCGGTCGCGGCCAATCTCCCGGCAAAGTGATTCTGCAAACTTATTTTCAGGACCACTACGCCGTGCAATACGCCGCACACCACGACTTCGCCGGATTCTACGACAAGGAGTTGCGCTTTCGCAGTTGGATGCACTACCCGCCATACTCCGCGCTGGCTAATGTTCTCATCCGCAGCGACAAACTTGACGAGGCCTTGCAGTGGTCTGGGACACTCGGAAGATGGTTTGAGCAAAATCGCCACGAAGGCGTGCGCGTGCTCGGCCCGGCGGTCGCGCCGATCATGCGGCTGAAGCGGGATTACCGTTATCATTTTGTGCTGAAGTCGCCCAGCCGCGCGAAGCTCAATGCGACTTTGCGCGCCATGCTGGCCTACGCCACTGCGCAGAAACTTCCGCGCACGCAAGTGATTGTCGATGTTGATGCGATCTGGCTGATGTGAGAAGAAGCTTCCAGCCATTAGCCCTTGGCCTTTAGCTCAAGACGCTGATGTGCGGGCGACGCGTCAGTGGACGCTATTTTACTGCGCCCACGTTTCCGCGAATCACCACTACCGAGGCCGCCGGAAGCTCGTATATCGTGTTTTTCCCGCCAGTCAGTTTGGCATGAACAATCGGCCCGTCGGGATCGGCCGTTCCACGCGTCGTAGGTACGATCGTACGCTCGCCACTATTCTCAGCGTGCGCCATGAAGCGCGTCTGCCCAGGATGCCATTGATACTGCGCGCTCCCGAAGGTCGAAATCTCGACTGGCCCGAAGAACCAGTTTTCTTTGTCCGCCGCTCCGTCAAATGCAATCCGAACCTGGTGCGCGTTCTGTTGATCTCGATTCACCGCCATTACAGCCCACTCTCCGTCTGGACGCCTCACCGCATACGCCGTTACCAGTGCATGCCCCGCGCCGTCCTCCACGTCGCTCTTCGCGGCGAACGTCTGATGCACGCCGGCGGCAGGCTGTACCCACTCCAAATTAATCAACTGCGCGACAAAAAACTGCGCCAGCGGCTGCTGGATTTGATAATTCGCGTCGACCGTAAACATTCCAAACGTCCCTGGAGAGGCGTTGCACCCCGGTTCCATTTGCAGGGGCAGATAGTGGAAGAAGTAAACTCCGTTTCCACCTGCATTCAAGAACGAGCCAATATAATCCGCGAGCCACACTCCCGCAAAAATATCCTGATAAGTTTCGCTCGCGCCTGACGAAAGATTTCCCTCGGTGATAAACATCGGCATGTCGACCGGAATGCCGTCCTCATGCCATGCCTGCACGATATGACTCACCAACTCGGGCTCGTCGTACAGAACGCCCCACGGCGTCTTGCACGGATCGTACGGATAATGCTCAAAGGAAAAAAATGCCAGCTCATTCATGCGCCCATGTTGCTTCAAGTAATCAACGAACCGCGCGGTCCACGAAACTCTTCCCTTCGCGTCAGGCCATGCTTCAACGTCCTTGTTCACTCCCTGAAACGACGGTCCACCCAGCTTCAGCGCGGGGTCTACGCGATGAATCGCCGTCGCCCACTGCAGATACAACGCCGCGTAGTCTTCCGGCAGCATGTACTGGCCATCCGATTCCTCGCCCATTTCCACGTAAGAGATGGGATAGCCACGCTTTTTCAAATATGCAATCTCCGCTGCTGCGTTATCGGGAGTGTCATACAGCAGCGCGACCGGCACCATCGCCGGCAGGCCGCGCGTCACCCCACTGGTGAAAAAAAGATCGAAGCCCATCTGCGCTTCTTTAGTCGACCCTAAATCGGACGGTTGATGCCACGGATCAACCGACGAACAATAAGTCGCAGTCTGCTCCTGATCCGGGGTGTGTCGCAGAGTGTCGTGAAACGCGCCGTCTTTTGTGACCGTGCCGAGATAGAGTTCACGAATGGCATAGCCCACGCAATTTCGTGGATCGGAGTCTCCATCGGAATCACAGGTGTTCGACGATTCCGTCATCCAGATCCGCAAGAAGCGCACCGGCAGCGGTTTGCCGCTCAAGCGGATCGTCTCGGTCTTGCCTTTTCCGTCGGTGATTGTCCCCTTGGGAAAAGTTTGCCAAAGGCCGCCGGTCACCGCCTTGATGGGATCATCTCCCGTCCAATACTGCACGATGTAGTGTCGGGCATAAGGCTCTGCCCATGCGATCCTAATGCTGTCGATCTGCTGCACCTGCGCTAAATCGATCACCACCCACTGCGGATGCTGCGTATCGCTCTCGCCGGTAAAGTGCTCGGTAAGATACGGATTGCTCTTCCAGAAAGTATTCAGATCGCCATCGGTGAGCCGCGAAAATCCTACGGTGTCGGTGCCGTCGTTGCGAGTTGTTCCGCGGCGCGGCAGCGCGTATCCATAGGAGTAGCGAATCGTTTCCGCCGGAATCGCCGAACCGGTGAAATATCCTTTGCCGCTTTTGTCGCTCCAGTTTCCGTTCGGATTCCAATGCCATGCCTCGATCGCAAGTTCCGTGTTCTGCCGGTACGTAACCGGCTGCCACCCCGAAGCCAGCGTCTTATCGAGAGTCGGCTGCAGTAAATCTTTGTCGATCGCCTCGACCGGAATGCGGTCCACGCCCGCCCCTAGAGTCTCCTTGGGCACAAAATGATTCTTGGGATGCGAAGCGTCAACCGTGATGGTCTGACCCGCAGCAGAAAGTGCGAGAGCGAAACAACCAGCCAGACAGAGAAGAACTGACGCCGGCTTCTTCAAGGCAGGGCTACCTCCGACAATTCAATTAAAACGATTGAATAAAGGAGTATACGCAAGAAAGGGCTGCGAGGGCGAGTCCCATTCGGCGAACCTGGGACGGACTTTCCGAGGCCAGTCCGCCGCGCGGCTAGCGTCCGCGAAATTCCCGTATAAAGTCCGGCACAGACGCGTGTAGAAACGGCGCCGGCGTCAACGTGAGCGCCAGCATCAGCAGAGCAAAGACCGCCAGCCAGGTCCGCCCGCCTGAAACTCGCGGCCACTCCGCCACTTGCGGATGCCGGAAGCTGCTTAGCCACAGAAGAATCGCCCACACGAACCATCCCATCCACAAGAAGTAAGCCATCGGCAGCAAAATCAGAATGGTCAGCCCCGACACGAATTTGTGCGCCCGCGGCGCGATGGAAAAAACAATGTGTCCGCCATCGAGCTGTCCGCCCGGCAGCAGGTTGAGCGACGTTGCAAACATCCCTACCCATGCCGCAATCGCCGTGGGATGCAGCAAAAGACGATCCAGAGGCAACCGCATGATGTCTTGCGGCCCGCTCGGCGTAGCCAGTAACCCGTGTACGAGCTGGAAGATCAGCGGAAATCCTAAGTCGAGAGTTGCGGGCGGAGTTCCCGCCGCGATTGGCTTCGACAAGCCAAGTGAAACCATGAGAACAGTCAGCGCGACAACGAAGCCCGCGATCGGCCCCGCGATTCCAATATCAAACAACGCGGTGCGCGAACGAATCGGCGAGCGGATTCGGATGAACGCGCCGAACGTGCCAATCAACGTCGGAGCAGGAATAAAAAAAGGCAGCGTCGCCCACACTCCGTAGCGCTTGCAGTAGAGATAGTGTCCCATCTCGTGCGCCAGCAAAATCAGCATCAGCGTGCCTGCGAATGGAATTCCCAGTAAGAGCCGTGCGGGATCACGCAGAGCCCATGGCATTCCGAAGAGCGAATCGGAGCCATCGAGCAGAAACGCAGGCCGGCCCAGCGCAAAGTTGTGCTGCATGCGCGCGCCGACCACCAGCGTGCTGAAGCAAGTCGCCACGAGCAGCAGGGCATGAAGCCAGTAGCGCTGCCGCGGCGCGCGCGGCTCCGGCACCGGCAGCGCCCGGTAATATTCGAGAGTGGAAGAAGCTACGGGAGGAGTAGGTTCCGACATTCGATTCTGGGCCGCGCAATTCCGCTGGGCCTTTCTTTAGATGCTACTACGAGAAGGAGTATCGAGTACCTAGTACCGAGTACCGAGAAAGACATGGCATGGGCTAGAGTTGGAAGCTGCGAAGAAAATCAGAAATCAGATGAAGGCGGAAAATGTGCAGGCGGCTAGAACGGATCTTCCTCGGTATTAGGTACTTGGTACTAAGTACTGACTTCAGTCGATCGACTGCAATTCTTTCCCAGGTTTGAAGCGCACGGCCTTGCCGGGAGGGATCGAAACCTCGGCGCCGGTACGCGGGTTACGTCCAATGCCGGTCTTGCGCGGACGCACGTTGAACACGCCGAATCCCCGCAGCTCTATACGATTGCCGCGCGCCAGCGCGTTCTTCATGCTCTCGAAGACAGTTTCCACCGCCAACTCGGCCTTGGTTTTGGTGATGCCGGTTCTGGCTACCACTTCGTTGATAATGTCGAGCTTGATCACGAATGGCTCCCGGATGCAGTCTCAGCCTCGTCCCTCAAGTGATTGATGCTATGGGAGATAACGCAGATTGTCAACGGGAGCATCAGTAGCGTAAACCATTCGGCGAATGAATGATCTCAATGGCTCAATTCCTACCGTCCGTTCTCGTCTTCCTTGAACATGTACTTGATCGCGGGCTTGTAGATCATCAGGTTCGGTCCACCATCGTCACGAGCGACTTTGATGCAAGTCTTGTCGTACCACTCGATGACGCCATGGATTTCCTCGCCGTCGCGCAGCACGATCACCATCGGCGTCTTCGACTGCATCTGCTTCTGATAATAGAAATTCTCCGCGTTGGTCTGCTCCGGAGGCGCAGTCTTGCGTGTGCCTCCGGGCCCCATCCCGCGGTCGCCACGGTCGCTTCTTTCAAACTTGCGCTCACCGCCGCGCTCCGGACGCTCGTGCCTCTCAGGTCGGTCCCGCCGCTCCGTCATCTGCATTGGATTAATGTTGTGATTTCCGTGGTTGTGCTCCGGGCGCGTCAGTGCCGGACGGATCAACTTGCGGTTGGCAAAATTCTCCTCGTCCCCTGACGGTTGGGCCGGAGTTGGTTCCATCGTTTCCTTCATAGTGGCGCTACCCCACACTCTTTCGCACGATCGCGCGATTCGAGCCCCTGAAAAATGATCTAAAGAATGGCGTGAAATTTCAGCTAACGTAACACAGGAATCTTCCCATGACAATAACTCTGAAGTGCCCCATGCCGAGTATGCCAAATCTTGCACACTGCTGGATTATCTGTACGATGCCACGCGCAATCGAATCGCTGGCGCGGATTGGTCTTGCGTGGGTTAGAAGATCGCAGCCGTCTTGCTAACGCATCGCCAGCGAGTGTGATGCGAAGCGCTCCTGCACTCTGAGAGTGAGCGTTAGTTTGTGTTCGACAAGTCCGCGCCTCGGCGCTCGCGGCCGATTCCGGTGACTACCGCAACCAAACTCGCAACAATCAGAAGGGTCCAGGCCAATACAGGCGCGAATATTCCACCGTAGTGCTGCTCGGCGAACCTGGCCTGCAACACCTGGTTGCGCGAGGAGAGAAGATTTCCCAGTTGATAGGCAAAACCCGGAAACGTTCCCCGCACTGCGGGCGGAGAAAGTTCATTCAAGTGCGCCGGTATCACGCCCCACGCTCCTTGCACCATGAATTGCATTAGAAATCCGCCCAGCGCGAGCATCGGCACTGTGTGCGAGTATGCCCACAGCGGAATGATCGGAACCGACAACAGCGCCGCAATCACAATTGCCTTCCTGCGGCCGATCCTTTCCGACCAGGTTCCGAAAAGAATTCCGCCCAAAAGCGCGCCGATGTTCGCGATCACGGCGATGAACCCAACCGTTTGCGAGGTAAACTTGTGGTCCTTGGTCAGGAACGTCGGATACAGATCCTGGCTGCCGTGGCTGAAGGAATTGAAGGTAAACATCAGTACCACCAGGAAAGCGAACGGGCCCAGATATGTGAGGATGTCCTTGCCCCAGCGGCTCTCGGTTTTTCTCGCTACCTGCCCCTGCACCCAGGCCGGAGACTCATCCACTTTCGTCCGAATGTAGATCACCAGAAATGCCGGCAGCGCGCCGATCACAAACATTCCGCGCCAGCCCACGAAGCGGAATAACGTCCCGTAGACCAAAGACGCCATCAGGAACCCCACTGCGTAGCCCTCCTGCAGCAATCCGGAGAAAAATCCGCGCCCCTTCGCCGGCAGTGTCTCAAACGTCAATGCCGCGCCCACGCCCCACTCTCCGCCCATGGCGATACCAAACAACGCCCGCGTGAAAATCAGGACTCTCAGCGAAGGCGCAAAAGCCGAGGCCAGTTCAAACACCGAGTACGCGATGATATCCACCATCAGCGTGCGCCGCCGGCCAAACCGGTCGGCCATCATTCCGAACAGAAACGCGCCCACTGGACGCATTGCCAGCGTCCAGAAAATCGCCTCCGCGACCTCGGAGACTTTCGCATGATATTGCGTTGCGATCGCGCTGATACACAAATTCAGAATGAAGAAATCGAATGCGTCCAGCGACCAGCCCAGAAAACAGGCGATGAACGTGTTCCGCTGCACCGGCGTAAGTCTGCGAAAATGACCGATGAATTCCATTGAGGTCCCTCGGCGAAATTCGTACGCACCGAAAATGTCCTGCGAATGCTAGCATAGGTTTTTCAATCAACCATCAAAAATCAAGAACCGGCAATTTTCGCCCCATGCCCGAACTCGACTCTCCCCAACGCCAGGCGCCTGATTCGCTCATGCTCACCGGCTTCTGGTATCGGGCCCTACCCGCCGACCGCGTCCTACGCAACCAGCTCCAGCAAGCCATGCTGCTTGAGATTCCGCTCGTCGTCGGACGCGACCGCACCGGTCGGCCTTTCGCCCTGCGTGACGCCTGTCCCCACCGCGGCATGCCGCTGCACTGCGGTAACTTCGACGGAGAAAATGTTGAGTGTTCCTATCACGGTTGGACGTTCAATGCCCGCAACGGCCAGTGCGAACTGATCCCCTCACTCACGGTCGGCCAGAATCTGAAAGTCGACCGCATCTATGCCGGCAGCTATCCCTGCGAAGAACGAGATGGCTTTGTCTGGGTTTACATCCCCGACCCCGGCCCGCCAGGCGCGGGATTCAGCGGAAGAGAAGAAGCTCCCGTTCCCGCCCCGCAGATAAAAAGGTTCGGAGTGTCGGGAAAGGTCTCCGCAGGAGTATCCGGAGAAGACAAATTCAAGCTCGCCTACCTCACCGCCGACATGCCCGTCAGCATCGATCACGGCATCATCGGCCTCATGGATCCTGCTCACGGGCCCTTCGTGCATCAGGCCTGGTGGTGGCGCAGCCGCCACAGCATCCACGAGAAGCAGAAGAATTTCGAGCCCATCCCCAACGGCTTTCGCATGAGCGCGCACACCCCTAGTTCAAACTCCGCTCCCTACAAGCTTTTACGTCTCTACGCCGCCGCCGACTCCATCACCACTACCATCGATTTTGTCTTGCCAAACTTGCGCACCGAAACCATCCGCGCAGGAAAGTATTGGTTCTCAAGCCTCACCACCGTGACCCCGATCACCCGTAATCAATGCCGCATCGACGTGGTCGCCGCCTGGAACCTCTTCCGCTGGCTGCCCTTCGGCCCCGAGCTGCTGAAATTCGTCTTCGCCAAATTCGTCGAACAGGACCGCCGAACCATGGAACTCCAAGCCGAAGGCCTGAAGCACAATCCTCATCTCATGCTGATCGACGACGCCGACCGCCCCGCCAAATGGTACTTTCAGTTGAAGGCGGCGCATCTGGAAGCGACGCGCACCGGCAGCCCGATGAAACATCCTCTGGCAGGCCCGGTTACGTTGAAGTGGAGAAGTTAAGGGTTTGATTTTGCCAAGGTTGGCCGGACGCCGAAAGCCGGCCTTATCCCAGCTTCGTCCGCCGGGGAAGGTCCCCCGCGGTGCGGTCCGATAATCGCAGGTCCTCGTCGCTGACCAGCCAGTCCATCGCCTGCTCGCGGCTCTCAAAGGTGGGCAGATCGCGCTGCGAGAAATTCTTGATGTGTTCGTAAAACACTTTCGGCAACTTCTCGATTCCCACCCACGCTGAGCGCTTGAGGTGCGGCCGGTCGAACACCGCGCTTTCTTTCAACCGGTCGATCGCGATCCGGTCAAACTCCGCTCCGGTGAAGTCGGCAAGCAACAGCACCGACCCCCGAGGCTCGCTGGTCACATAAGAAGGCACCAGCAGCACAATCTTCGCGACCTCCACAGGAGTGCAGTGAGAAGCATCCACCAGCAGGATTTGCTTTCCCTTGTGTTCAATGCAGCGGATACGGTCTTCCATGGGCGCCTGCCTGATTGCTGAGATGCTAAGTCCCCAAAAGCGATTCCACCACGGTATACACCCCGGCCAGCGCGGAGTCCAGCGCCGCGGCATCTTTGCCGCCCGCCTCGGCTAGGTCAGGACGCCCCCCGCCCTTTCCTCCAACTTTCTGCGCGACGGGGCCAATCACCTTGCCCGCCTGCACCCGGCCAGTCAAGTCTTTTGTGACGCCCACGATCAACGAAACGTTTCCATTCGAAGCCGAGCCCAGCACCACCACCCCCGAGCCAATCTTCTCGCGCAGTTGATCCACCAAAGTGCGCAACTGCGCCCGCTCCAGATTGTCCACGCGATGCGCCAGCACCTTCACGCCCTTTACATCCTTAATCTGATCGCCAATGTTAGCCGTGCTAGACGAAGCGGACTTCATCCGCGCCTGATCCAGTTCCCGAGTAAGCCGCTTGATCTCCGAATCTTTCTTGTCGAGCTCGAGCTTTAGCGCTTCGGCAGGAGACGCCGACATCTCCTCGGAAGAGGGTGCCCCATTCTTGCGCGGTTTTTGCGCAAGAGTGGGATTAGCAAAAGTAGACACCACCTTCTCCAACTCATGATCCATCCGGAAGTGCAGTAAAGACCCCTCCCCGGTAACAGCCTCCACCCGCCGCACCCCCGAAGACACGCTGCCTTCCTTCAGAATCTTGATCAGCCCAATTTCCCCGGTAGCGCCAGTATGTGTGCCGCCGCAAAGCTCAGTCGAGAAGTCGCCAATCCGCACCACGCGCACCTTGTCGCCATACTTTTCTCCGAACAACGCCATGGCGTGATAAGTATTGATCGCCTCATCGATCGGAACGTCGGTAATCGTCTCGACAATCTGATTGCGCAGCACTTCTTTATTAATAATGTCCTCAATATCCTGCAACTCTTCGTCGTCCACCGCAGTGAAATGCGAAAAATCAAAGCGCAAATGATCCGGAGCCACCAACGACCCCGCCTGCTTCACCTGCTTCCCCAAAACCTCGCGCAACCCGGCATGAACAAATGCGTAGCCGTGTGATTCCGCATGGTCGATAGACGAAAATCAGCATTCACCACAGCATCAACTCTGTCGCCCACGCGCAGGTGCCACATCCTTCCGCGTTCTTTGCGGAGGGTGGGGATTTCATGACCACCTGATGCGCCCGCACCCCCTGAATCGGCGAATAACATCCAGTGACGTCGGCGACAACGGTGTTGTGATCGTCCGAATAAAACCATCCCCGGTCGCCAACCTGACCGCCAGACTCGGCATAGAAAGGAGTGTGATCAAGGATGATCTCGCCCGTGTTCTCCAGCCTTAAGTTCCCGCGCACCCTGCCCGTTGTGGATAATAGCCAGAACTTCGCACCCATCCGAGCGAGTCTGCCGATACCCTTCGAAGAGAGATTTTGGAAGCGCTGATATGCGGGGTTCGCGGTCTGCTTCGCGCCCCTTTCCAGGAAGCGCGGGCGCGGGACTTTCTGCTCCTGCATCGCTGATCAAAACCCTACGAGTCGAATCGCGACTCCCCGTCACGACAGCATCCTCATGAAATCCCGGGGCAACCCGAAGTGTCATACAGCTTGAAATGCCACTTCGCCTTCTGAACGATGCGGCACGGTCGCCAGGTCCCTCGCCCTTGAGATCTCTTCCGGCGGGTAGAAGACCGGTTCCTCGGCATCTGTGACAAAGTCGGCTATGCCGTGGGCCTCTGCCAGTTCTTGCGACCTTGGACAACTTGTTCCTCTAGCTTTTCTCGACCCAATCTCGAGCGTGTTAGCCAAACGTCTTCTCCTCTGCAAGCACAATCTCCGAAACCCTATCAGCCGATTCATCGAGCTCCGGATATGCGTCCTCATCACGTCCCGCACTGCATAAACCATCTCGTGCATGAAAAGGTTTCGGTGCCCGACCAGGCGCCCATGCCGGATCGCACGCCTTAATTATTTTGCGCAAGCACGTAACCTCGGCCTTCATTCGCCGGAAGCACACCGTCCGCGATCAGAAGGTTGTGGCGCGCGCATGGTCGGCTATGATCCGCCACGCAGCCGTAAGTTCCTCGTTCGAAATTGCCTGAGCAGTCGTTCCCTTGAGAGTGAGCTGAACTGCCCGATCAATTAGTGGCCTGAACAGATCGGTGTCATAGTTTGACACTTTCGTCGGGTCTGCGATTTCAGCATCACAGACGCCAACCGCTCCAACCCGGCTCCTGTGTCAATCGAAGGCTTGGGCAGAGGACTCAACTTCCCGCTGATGTCGCGGTCGAACTGCATGAACACAAGATTCCAGATCTCAACATACCGCCCGCAATCGCAGGGGAAATGACAATCCGCATGCCCCGCATCGGATGCCGCCGGACCCATATCGTAATAAATCTCGCTGCACGGCCCGCACGGCCCGGTGTCACCCATCTGCCAGAAGTTATCTTTCAGCTCCCATCTCAAAGATTCGATCTTTTGGCACGCCCTGCTCAGCCCACAAATCGTAAGCCTCGATATCGCGCTCCACGCCAGCCTTCGCCCTTGAAAATGGTCACGTACAGCTCGCCCTTTCGAGTCCCAAACCACTCGGGCGAAGTGATGAGCTCCCACGCGTAAGCGATGGCATCTTTCTTGAAGTAATCGCCAAACGAAAAGTTCCCCAGCATTTCGAAAAACGTGTGATGCCGGTTGGTGAACCCCACATTTTCCAGATCGTTATGCTTGCCGCCGGCGCGCACGCACTTCTGCGAAGTGGTGGCCTTGTTGTAGTCGCGCTTCTCCAGGCCGAGAAACACGTCTTTGAACTGGTTCATCCCCGCATTAGTAAACAGCAGCGTGGGATCATTCGACGGCACCAAAGACGACGAATGCACCTCCTTGTGCCCCTTCAGCACAAAGAAGTCGAGAAACCTGCGGCGAATTTCAGAGCCAGTCATCATGCAAGTCGGAACGAAACATCAAACACTAATTCTAAACGAAACGTCAGAGGGCACAGAGAGACCCAGTGCCTCTCTGTGCCCTCTGCATTGAATCTTGCGGACTGTTACTGCGGCTTCGGCTTGCCCTCGACCGCTTCGCCGGCCTTCTTGATTCCGTGCCCCGTATCCTCGGCGCCCGTCTTAACCGCGCTGCCAGTCTTCTTGGCGACTTTCTCCGTGCCCTTGGCGGTGTCTTTCGCAACTACTTTGGTTTCGTGGCCGGTCTTGTCGGCGGCCTTCTCCGTACCTTTGCCAACGGTCGTAGCGGCTTTCTTGGTGGCGTGTCCGGTCGCCTTCGCACCCTTCTCGGCGGCAACCCCGGTTTTATCAGCGGCCTTCTCGGTTCCCTTTGCGGTGTCCTTCGCCACTACTTTGGTTTCGTGGCCGGTCTTGTCGGCGCCCTTCTTTACATCTGTGGCCACATCCTGCGCCAGTGCAATCGGTACGGCGCTCAATAACATTGCTGCAAGAATAACTTTCAAACGGATCTTCATAGTGCCCTCCTGGGGAAACGGTCTTGGAATAGTCCAAGGAGTATGCAACATCGAAAAGCCTGTTGCCAAGTGAATTTTCAAACTTGGATGCTCCAAAACCCGCCGGGGAGGCCTGCGAGCAGGACTTAGTTCCCTCTCAAGCGCTCTCGCTTTCCAACTCGGTCAGCGTCTCTTCATCCACATCCCACTTCTTCAGAATGGAAAATATAGTCTTCGGCCCGAACCCGCCACGAGCCAGTTGCCGGAAGATGCGAGCCGTCTCTTTCTGGTCCTTCGGTTTCACCAGGCGCTTCTTCCGCAAATACTCGCGAGCCTGTTTCTCTTCGCTAACGCCGTCATAGGCAGCGTCCACAGCTTTTTCGATCACGTCGCTGTGCATGCCCTTCGACTTCAGATCGGTGACCACGCGCATCCGGCCAAACTTCTGATTGTCCCGCCGCAGCGAAGAAAAGTACGCGGCATAATGCGAATCGTTCAGATACCCGCGGTCCTTCAATCGCCGGGTGATCAGCTCGATGAGAGTCTTGCCGTACTCAGATTCCGCGTCTTCCACTCGCATGCGCAGCAACCGCTTCAATTCCGCCACAGTCCGCATGCGCCGAGCCAGCGCTCCCACGGCATATTCGTACAACTCTTCTTCGGAATAAAACCGCTTCTTGGGACGCGGAAACGCCATTCGCTAACGATAGCGCAATTCCGGGCTTCGGGCGTCGGCTTTCGGGCTTCGAGGGTAGAAAAAGGAAGGTTCCAGCATCCAGAAAAGGACAGAGCGCAGAGTGAAGCCCGCCAACGGCGGAGCCGAGCCCGAAGCCCGAAGCCCGAAGCCCGAGAGCCGGCTCTACCGCCCGCCGTACCCAGCCGACTGCATCGACTGCCGCGAAATATCGGCCGTCGAAGCGATGCCCTGCATGCGCAGTTTGAAGTCGTCGGCGTTCGAAGCATTTTCCAGCGCGGTTTCGTAATTGACCAGCCCCGCCTGAAACAGGTCCCACAAAGACTGATCGAACGTCTGCATACCATATTGCGACGTGCCCGCCGCAATCGCGTCGCGAATCGAGCGCGTCTTTTCCGGCACCAGAACGCATTCCCGGATGAACGCCGTGTTGATCATCACTTCGACCGCCGGCACGCGCCCGTCGGCGTCGCAGCGCCGGACCAACCTTTGGCTCACAATCGCGCGCAACACAGCCGCCAATTGCAAGCGAATCTGCTTCTGCTCCGGCGGCGGAAAAATCGAGATGATACGGTTCACGGTTTCCACCGCGTCCAGCGTGTGCAGCGTCGAGAAAACCATGTGGCCGGTCTCAGCCGCGTGCAGCGCCGTCGATATCGTTTCCAGGTCGCGCATTTCGCCCACCAGAATCACGTCCGGATCCTGACGCAAAGAAGCTCGCAACGCTGCGCTGAACGAAGGCGTATCCACTCCGATCTCGCGCTGGTTCACGTAGCCTTTCTTATCACGATGCAGAAATTCGATAGGATCTTCAATCGTAATAATGTGTTCGGCGCGGCTGGAGTTCACCCGATCCACCATCGCCGCCAGCGTAGTCGATTTACCGGAGCCGGTCACGCCCGTCACCAGCACCAGCCCGCGCGGCATTTCGCAAATCTGCTCCACCACCTTTGGCAGGAAAAGCTCATCCAGCGCACGAATCTTCGTGGGAATGACGCGCAGCACCAGCCCAACATTGCCGCGCTGCTGAAAAATGTTCACACGGAATCGCCCCAGACCGGCCACGCCGTAGGCCATATCGATTTCCGTGGTCTCTTTGAACTTTTGTTTTTGCCGGGCCGACATCATGCTGAACGCCATGGTCAGCATGTCTTCCGCGGTCACCCGCGGCTGTTCGGTCAAGGGCGCCAGCTCGCCGTCAATGCGCAGGTGAGGATAGTTCCCCACCTTCAAGTGCAAGTCCGAGGCTCGCCGTTCGGTAGCAATCCGCAGCAGATCGTCAATATTCATCGCAGGCGTTTTCCTGGGAGGCGCTCGGCCTCCAAGCTCTGATCTATCAGGCTTTGATTTATCAGGCTCTGCGTATGATGACTCGAATCGTCACCTTCCCCAAGATGACCTAGGTAACAACCTCGCCCCGGCGAGTGGACACCTCCTTACGTTCCAGGAACGCACCCTTGCCCCGGATCGCGCCGAGCCAGCGTTGGGCATGACGCGGCTACCGCGCCGCAGAGCGAACGCGCCGGTTCGCGATAGCGTCGTAGACGCTTTCCTCAACCGCCGGCAGCTCCGCCGTGCTGTCCACAACCAGGTCAGCGTGGCGCTTGCTCGGCAGAACGTACTGCCGCGCCGCTGGCAGCACGTTGTTCTTGTACTGCCACAAGATGAAATCGAGCGAACGCTGACGCTCAGTGATGTCCCTCACCTTTCGGCGATGGAAACAAACCGCGTCGGGGGCTTCCAGGTAGATGGATAAATCGAAGTGCGGGCGCAGTTGCGCAAAATGCAGAGCCAGAATGCCTTCCACGATCAGCAGTGAGCCGGCGGGAACGTGTTCGCGCCCCTCGCTTACGCGCAAGTGTTGCGAAAAATCATAGATGGGAGCGTCGATGGAATTTCCCGCGGCGTAGTCGCGGATATCGCTCTCCAGCAAATGCATATCGATCGCATGCGGCGCGTCATAGTTCAGCTTCGCCCGTTCCTCGAGCGGAAGATGATTCATCTCAATGGAATAGCTTTCCATCGAGATAACGTGCCCGTTTAGACGGGCGGCCACGTCCTTCGCGATAGTCGACTTACCGCTGCCGGAGGGCCCGGCCAGTCCAACGATGAAGATGTGCGCATTTCCTTGAATCGGCACTGGAGCCTGTCTGTTCAATACTTCGCCCTATGTCAAGAAATTCGGAGCGTGGCGTGTGGCGTCGCTAAACACATGCTACGCTCGCAAACCAGGCTCGCGGCGCACTATGGGTCAATGACCCGGACTCTCGCCAGTGCTGCGGAAGCGCCCAACATATGCCGTTACTCGAACTGAATATTCTCGAAGCCCAAACCCTGCAACAGACTGCTGATAGTCGAGGCCGCATTCTGCTGGGCAGTTTGCAAAATTCCATCGGCCAAGGCGGCCTCTTGCAGTTGACGCTCCGCCTCCTGGCGCACTTGCGTTTCCAGATTCGGGTCGGTGGGCACCAGCAACCCAGTTTGCCTGGAATACACTCGGGTTTTCGCGCTGTCGATCCGAGTTCGGAACACCTGCGACGCGGGAAGATGCAAGTGAATCCGCTTGCCATCCACTTTGACATCTCCCGGCTTTAGATTCGAGAAGTCAATCCCCGCCACAACTTCGCCGTGCACCATCATCAGGAGGCGATCTCCGGCCAGAAAATCCGGGAAAATAGGGTTCTCTTTCGCGCCCGTTACCAGCTTGTCCATGGTATAAACCACGGTCTCCAGCCGCTGCAGCCGCTGGATGCGATCAACCACAGTGGGCTGGCTTACATCGATACTGAGGGTTCTGCCCGTCACCGCCGACCACAAATGGCTCAGCAGAGTTCGCCCGGAATCTCGCGACAACACTAACCATCCAACCGACCCGACCGACAGCACTCCGAGGAACAGCCCGACGAAGAGAGCAAACACGACCGCAGCAGAGGATCGAGCAGGTTTAGGAGAGTGGGAACCCGGATCGGGATCGCGAGGCATCTTGCAAGACTATCACCGGGAGAGCAGCCGAACTGTCTGCGCCTCGGAAACCAGGAAACTTAATCCCACTTAAGTGCCATTGCAACCGCTTCAGCGTTGTTGCATTATTTTGACAAGTGTCAGCAGGTTGCTTCACCTTAAGTAAATGCCCGGCAGGGCGTAGTGCCGATGACGTGCGGATGATCATCCGCCGCGCGCTCCAAGCTTCCAGCCCACGCCTGCGCTGCCACCTTTATTTTTCCGGAACTCCGAGGACTGTAACTTCAGGGCCATGACCGCTGTGACTTGCCCCCTGCAACTGCCTCATAGAAGCATAATCAATTCCATGTTGAAACAATTCGCACGCGTATCCGGTTTGCTCGCAATCGTCGCCTGGCAGGCCGCCTGCGGAGGCAGCGGGTCCACGGGCGGGACAAGCCTCAGACCCCAAGCCATCGCCTTCGCCTCTCCGGTTACCCCCGTGATCTACGGAGCAGCGCCCGTCACTTTGGGAGCAACCGCCAACTCAGGCCTGCCAGTCACTTACTCCGTGACCGGACCCGCCACTCAGTCCGCGGGGACATTAACTTTCACCGGCACCGGCACAGTCACAGTAACCGCCTCGCAGGCCGGCAACACGACGTACAGTCCCGCCGCACCGGTGACCTACTCTGTTGTCGTTACTCCTGCTCCGCTGAGTGTCGCAGCCAACAACAACACCATCGTCGTCGGTCAGCCGCTACCCGCTTTTAGCGTTACCCTAACGGGCTTGGTCAACGGCGACACCGCCGCTACCGCCGTCACGGGCACCCCCGCGTTCACTTGCAACCCGGCGCTTACAACACCCGGAACTTATCCTGTAATCGCCGCTCAAGGCACTCTGGCGGCCTCGAACTATACCTTCACAAGCTTTACCAACGGCACACTGACGGTGCAGGCGGCAGCCCCCATCAACGGCACGCTGGTAGTCCCACCTCTGCTGGTTCCAACCATTGACGGAAGCGGCGTAAAGCATTTCACGATGAACATGCTGAAGGGCAGCACCACGCTGCTTCCCGGCGTCTCCAGCACTACCGAGGGCTTCAACGGCGTTTGGATGGCTCCTGCCATCGACGTGAACAACGGCGACCAGGTCGCCATGGCAATCACCAACTCGCTGGGCGAAGACACGACCGTGCACTTTCACGGCAGTCACCTGCCCGCGCTCTACGATGGCGGCGTGTTCGGAGTCTTCACCAGCGGGACCACCTACAACCCCACCTTCACCGTTAATCAGCAGGCCGCCACTCTGTGGTATCACCCGCACGTCATAGGCAACACCGGCCGAGGCATCTCGCTCGGGCTGGTGGGGATGTTTTTGATCGGCGACAGCTCCGCCACCAGCGCCTCGCTACCCGGCACTTACGGCGTCAATGACATTCCCCTGGTGCTTCAGCAGGAAGCCATCGCCAGCGACGGCACCATCGAATACGATGAGTCCACGATCGCCGGTTCCAATTTGCCGCTGTTTCTCAACGGTATGAATGTCAGCGCCGCCCCCGCCACGTTGAACACCAGCCAGAACCGCCTGCGGTTCCGCTTGCTCAATGCCTCCATCGGCTCCCAGGTCACCGTCTCGATGAGTGACCAAAGCTCCTTCACTATGATCGCGAGCGATGGCGGCTACCTGGCCGCGCCGCTATCGGTCACCAGTGTCACGCTAGGGCCAGCCGAGCGCGCCGAAATCATCGTCGATCTCGCTTCCAGCTCAACCCGCACTCTTGTCACTGCTCTGGCTGGGGTGATTGCGCAGATCCCAACTTCCACTGTTTCGACGCTGGCGATTACAACCACGGGCGTCAGTACCCCCAACCCCTTGCCTGCCACGCTCAACACCATTACGCCCTACAACACCGTGAATGCGACGCAAACTGTCACCCTTACAGGCATCGACGGTTACTTCGGCATCAACGGCGTGGATGTTTTGCAGCTCTCGCAGTTCGCCCAGACTGCCATGCATACCACCTTGGGTAACACCGAACTATGGAACATCGTCAATCAGACCAGCACCGTGCATTACTTCCACATGCACGATGTCCAGTTTCAAATCGTAGCTATCAACGGCAATCCGCCGCCTGCCGCGGAAGCTGGTTGGAAAGACACCGTGGTGGTGCCCCCCAACGACACCGTGCAAATCGCCATGCAGTTTCTCGACTATGCCGACGCCAACAATGCCTATATGCTCCACTGCCACACTGTCACCCATGAGGACCAGGGCATGATGGGGGACTTCTACGTCGACCCAAACTAAGAACCCCAGACCGAGAACCGCCAGGCAAATTCCAGCACTCCTCTTTGCTCTTCTCTACCCTCTTTCCATCGCGATTATGGCGCTGCCCGCCGCCGCCCAGACCGGAGTCTGGCTGCCGAAGCAGATCCCCGCTAATGGCCTTGGCTCTTGGTGGGAACTGCGCGCCGACGGTTCAGCTACCCGCGAGTGGGGCGCCCTCGCCGAGGCGCACTACACCTTTGACGGCACCTACTTGACTGTGATTCCAGGCGGCGATCGCAAGGACCGCCCTCGTTTCCGCCTGCGCTTCGACCGCGACCGCATGTTCTCGCGTGCCGACCAGCCAAATGCGCCCGAGGCTGAATATCGCCGCGTCGGTCCAGCTGCCCCCAACTCGCCCTTGATCGGAGAATGGGCCAGCGTCGCCGCACCCCCGACCGGCAAGCCCGCCATGCCAGGCATGAACCATCCCCCCACCGACCTGCCCTCATTCCGCACGTTTACCTCCGACGGCCTCTATCAAGTGCGCGTTGTCTACAACACCAGACAAGGTCATTGGGACGCCGCGAGCCAGACCATCAAATTGGACGGCGAATCCGTCCAGCCCATCACCCTCAAGGACACCAACCTGATTATCGGCGGCGCGACCTATCGGCCGGATTAAAAAGACCATCCCTATCGCTAAAGGTATTTATCCGAATCCGAAACCTGGCTGCCTGCCCAGCCGATAGCGGGTCAGTTTGAATTCGTTTTGAAAGGGCGCGGCTTCAGCCGCGCCGCAAGCGCCCGAAAATCAGGTTCGGTTTTAGCCGCTGGGGGAGGCGCTTTCCGAAACGGCACCACTACCTGCCAGATTAATGTTGCAATAGCAACATATCTATGTTGTAATGGCAACATAGAGAAGGCAAACCATGAACCAGGCCCTGGACGTGATCTTCCAAAGGCGCGCCGTTAAGCTCTTTGAACCCGTAGAAATTTCCGAAGCGCAGCGCGAGCAAATTCTCAACGGAGCCCGCCATGCTCCCTCAAGCTTCAACTGCCAGCCATACAAGTTTTACTGGGTGCGATCCGAGGCCAGGAAGGCCGCGGTCGCGAAACTGTGCCTCGGACAGAAGCCCGCCGAAACCGCCTCCGCACTGGTCGTTGCGGTTGCAGACCTCGGATCGCGTCGGCCACAGCGCAAGGCCAGCTGGAGTGGATGCGCAGCAGCAACTTCACCGAAGAAACAATTCGCGATTTCGAGCGCAAAGCAAAGATCGGCCGGATCCTCTTCATGCCCGGGCCCTTCGGAATATTTGCTGCCATCAAACGGGCGCTCTTCCGCCTGCTACATCTACGCAAGGTGATCGGGATGCCGCCGCTGTCCCGGCAGGAACTCTTCAAATGGGCAACAAAGAGTACATCGCTGGCGTGCCAGAATCTAATGATCGCTGCCGAAGCGCTGGGTATGAACACCTGTCCCATGGAAGGCTTTGATGGCCGCAGGCTCTCTCAATATTTGGGATTGTCTAGCCAGCACCACGAGATTGTGCTGGTGATCGCGATCGGAAAGAAATCGCCCGCCCACAATGAGCCGCCGCAATGGCGAAGGCCTCTCGAAGCAACGGTGACCGTCCTATGAACATTCTCCCTAAGAAAGAGATTCCCGATGACATTCTGAAAGACTCGGTACTCGCCCACGTCGCAGCGGCATATTTCTCGGTTGGAAAAAGACTGGAGCAAAAAACCCAGTGCTCGGCCACCCGCGGCTTCATCCTGTCAACACTGCGTGGCGGAGCGACGCTGAATCAGAATCAGATCGCCACGCTCCTGGGTTTCGACCGGACCGTCGTGCACCGGGTTATCAAGTCACTGGCCCAGGAAGGACTCGTCTCGGAGCACAAGGCAAAATCGGGCAGAGCAATTCAAATCCAACTGACGGCCAAAGGAAGGCAGTATCGGGAACGGCTAGTCGAAGCTCGCAAGACCGCCGATGAGAGTGTTCGGCGGCAGATGACCTCGAAGGAGCGCAAGACGCTTCTTAGGCTTTTAAAGCTGGTCGCGGAATGTGACTTCTGAGGACGGCCCTCCTTAGGCCCATGCGCCAATGCGGAGTTTGGCTCCGGATTTACGGAGTCAGTTTGAACACCACTCCGCACCCTGACGTGCAATTATCATTGGTAATGCCGCCGAATACGGTGGTGCCGTAAAGGTTGCCCGCCGCGTCCAGGACCAAACCGGCTTCGGGCGAGGAACCGTCCGCTCCTCCGGGGAAGCTGTACAGCACCGTCTCCTTGCCGGTTGTATCTAGCTTGAACACTACTCCGCAGCTAACCAACCCGTTGCAGTTAACATCGCCGCCATACTCGGTAGTGCCGTAGAGGTTGCCTGCTGAGTCCCGGACCAACCCTGCTTCGGGGAATCCTCCGTCTGCTCCCCCAGTGAAGTTATGCAGCACAGTTAACTTGAGGTTGGGGCTCAACTTGAACACCTCTCCGCAGCCGTAGCTTGGTTCGCTTCCGCAATTGAGATCGCCGCCCACGTAAGTTGTGCCGTAGAGGTTGCCTGCCAAGTCCCGGATCAAACCTGCGGAGGGTTCGTTCCCGTCCGCTCCAGTGAAAGTGTGTAACACCGTTTCCTTGCCGGTCGTATCCACCCTGAAGACCACTCCGCAGCCCCCTTGGGGGATGGGCGGGAGGTCGTCCAATCGGGTGCTCCTGCCTCCAGATGGTGGGCTAGGTCGGAAGCAGCCAGAATCGCCGCCGCCGTAGGTAGTGCCATAGAGGTTGCCCTCCGTGTCCCGGACTACACCGGCAAGGGGGGAAGCTCCGTCCGCCCCGTCAGTGAAGGCATGTAGCACGGTTAACTTGCGGGTGGTGGTGCTCAGCTTGAATACCACTCCCCACCCGTCGGTGCCGCCGCTGTAAGTCGTGCCGTAGAGGTTGCCCGCCGCGTCCTGCACCAAAACTGCGTAGGGGGTTCCCCCGTCTACTCCTCCAGTGAAGGCATGTAGCACGGTCAACTTACGGGTGGTGGTGCTCAGCTTGAACACGACTCCGCAGCCAGGGGGATCGTTGCCCGGGGCGCAGTTGAGATCTCCGCCTTGGCTGGTAGTGCCGTAGAGGTTGCCCGCAGTCGCGTCCAGGACTACACCGGCGCGGGGATAAGCTCCGTCCGCCCCGCCAGTGAAGTTGTACAGCACGGTTTCCTTGCCAGCCGTATCCACCTTGAAGACCACTCCACACCCTATGGCGACTTCGTTGTCGCAATTCCCGCTGCCTCCATAATAGGTAGTGCCGTAGAGGTTGCCCGCAGCGTCCCGGATCACTGCGTTCGGAAAACCTCCGTCCTTGCCATGAAACTGGTGCAGCACGTCATAAGTTTGCGCCTGCGCCCATGGTGTGGAGACGACCGCAAGCAGAAGCGCCACTGCTAACGCCAGCGCCGTACTCGGCGCCCGCAAAATCGAACCGCATTGCACTTTGCTCGTAACGGTTCGCGTCTTCAGGAGCGTCTGACCTCGTGGATTGCGAAGTTGGGCCTTTGAGAAGCTCGTAACGCTATTCGCTGATTCAATTCTGTGGGAGAACAACGGTTGAGCGCGATTCATGAGGGTAGACCTCCACCGAATTTGTGGAACGCCTGGGGTCTAGTACACCTGGGGTCTCGAACGCGCCGCGTCGAGCAGCAGAGGGGAGGCAGCCACTCGCGCTGAATGGGGATATTTTTCGGAAAAGCGGCGCGACCGGGACACTAGAGCGAGAGCGTTTGTTTCGTCAATGGCACTTTAGTGGTGTCTGATCACCCCGAAATTGAATGAGAACAATCCTGTCCGAGCGCCAAAGATGTGTTTCATTGTCCGAATTTGCCATAGCGGTGCCCGGAAACGGACAGCGCGAACCAACTCATCGCACATTAAGTCGCGTAGAATGTGACGCTTAGTTTTGGCAAGCGTGATGCTATACCCCGGCAGAGGGTAAGAACATGTCATTCCTTCGCGATCTGAGAGTTGCAGCTCACTCGTTAATTCGGACTCCCGGCCTGGCGATCGCCGTGGTTCTCACGCTGGCGCTCGGCATCGGCGCGAACGCCGCCATTTTCACGCTGGTGCGCGGAGTGCTGCTCAAACCTCTGGTCAATCGCGACGAGGACCGGCTGATCTATATCCGGCAAAGCGCTCCCGGCATCGGCGACGAAAACTCCACCTTTTCCGTACCCGAGATACAGGATTTGCGTGCGAACGTGAAAACCGTGAGCGCCTTTGGCGACTTCTCCGCCATGGACTTCACCATGATCGGCCTCGGTGAGCCTCGTTCCATTCAAGGTGGTGTTGTCGGCGGCACCTATTTTGACGTGATGGGGCTTCGTCCCGTGCTCGGTCGCCTTATCGGACCTCAAGACGACGGTCCCAAAGCCGCCGGCGTCGTCGTTCTCACCTACCGTTTCTGGGCGACCGCTTTTCACAAGGATCCCTCGGTCCTGGGGAAAACCGTTCGCCTTGGTAGTATCGGTGATCGCTCTGCGACAGTCATTGGCGTCCTCGAGCCTTGCGTCCCATATCCTCAAGATACCGAAATCATCGCCAACATCGTCACCAGCCCGCATCATCTTTCCGCAACCATGGTCACTGGCCGCATCCATCGCATGACTGAACTTTTCGGCCATCTCGCTCCCGGAGTCACTCTCGATCAGGCTCGCGCTGAGTTGCGCACCGCCTACTCCGCGATGAAGAAAGACCATCCCGAAGCCTATTCCCAGGAAGCAAACTTTCAGATCGGGACCAAGTTGCTTCGTGACCAGATCACGTCGGGCGCTCGGACCGTGCTGCTCGTGCTGCTGGCAGCGTCAGGTCTCGTCTTCATCATCGCGTGTTCCAATGTTGCCAACCTGATTCTGGCACGGACGGTCCGCCGCGAAGGTGAGCTGGCGGTCCGCGTGGCGCTGGGCGCAAGCAAAGGCGCGTTGCGCCGCATGCTGTTGGCGGAAAGCCTTCTGCTCTGCGGCGCCGGCGCTGCGCTCGGTGTAATGAGCGCGCAGCCGCTGGTGGCGATCCTGGCCCGCTACGCCTCGCGCTTCTCCGTTCGTGCTCTCGATTTCAGCGTCGATTCGAGCTTGCTTTGGGCCGGAGCGGCGCTCGCCATTGTCGCCGCGGTGATTCTCGCCTTCGTCCCCCGCCTGCCCTCTTCCGGCACGTCGAGTGGACTGGGCCAATCAAGCGGAAGCGTGCGGATCACCGGCAGCACCAGCCGCCGCCAGCGCATCTTCGCCGTGACACAAATCGCCGCTTCGTTCGTGTTGCTGGCCGGCGCAAGTACGTTGATCACGACGCTGATCGCACTGCAAAGGACGCAGACAGGTCTCGACACGCAGCACGTCCTCGCGATCGACGTTCCTCGCATGGGTTTTGGGAAGACACCTCAGCAGGTCGTCGATTTCTACAAGGAGGCGATACGTCGCATTGACACCCTGCCGGGCGTGAGCAAAACCGCCTTCGGCGACGTCGTTCCGTGGCGCGATGGCGGCCCTGGTCTCGCCGGTTTTCAATTCTCCGGGGATGGTCACGTCCATGCCCCGGGCGTAGAGGATCCCCGGGCGCACTGGCGAGCTATCTCTCCGGGTTTCTTTGCGGCGCTCGGCGTTCCTATCATTGCCGGACGCGATTTCAATGCGCTCGATGTTCAGAATAATGATGACCAGAATAATCGAGACCAGAATAAGGAAAATCAAGAGCCTGTGGTTATCGTTAGCCAGACTCTCGCACAACGCATGTTCCCCAATCAGGATGCGATCAATCGGCATGTCTATTGGACGGATCCCGTGTTTCAATTCGCTGTTGGGAGCGATCTCGAAAAGGCGCGCATGATGGCTCCGCACCGCATCATCGGTGTCACCGCGGATATTGACGACGGACACGTCGTTCCCGAGCCCAGTGTCACTGTTTACAGCCCTTTTGACGAAGGTCCAATGTTTGCCGGTCGTCTCTTCATTCACACGGGTGCAAATCCTTATGCACTGGTCGCACCGGTCACGCACATTATTCGCGACATGTCTGCCGATCAGCCGGTCGAGCGCGCCGCCACTCTCGAAGACATTCGCGCAGAGGTGCTCACGCCGGACCGTTTAAACTCGCTCGTGTTTAGCGTGTTTGCCGCTGTCGCGCTGGCGATTGCGGTGGTAGGAGTCGCGGGCGTGCTCGCGTTTTCGGTAAGCGCTCGGACGCGGGAATTCGGTATCCGGCTGGCCCTGGGATCGGAGCCGCAGCAACTCCTCAAAGGCGTGATCGCAGAGGGCACCGTGATGGCCGCGGGGGGCGTCCTCGCGGGCGCTGCATTCGGCTTCGCGCTGGCGCGTTTGGCGGGAAAATATTTTCTCGAGGTCAAAATGCCGGGCGCATTGCCGGTGTTTGTCTCTGCGTTCGTGCTGATGGCGGTCGCGGTTATCGCCTCGGTGCTGCCCGCGGCTCGCGCAGCCCGCGTCGACATTATGCAAGCGTTGCGCTCCGAGTGACCGTCGGACCCGCGACTAAAATGTTGACGTTTCGCCAGTCATCTGGATGCGCGGGCCTCCACGGACTGCGGCCCCAGACCCCACTGAAGTGCCATTGACGAAACAGCACTCTCGCACTAGCGTCCGGGTTGCGCCGCTTTCCAAGGAAAATAAAATCCCCCGTTCAGCAAAGGCGACTGGCCGCGCCTCTGCTCCTCACCGCGACGTGCTAGAGACTCCTGGGCACGGCCCAAATCAAGAATGAAATAGCAGAATGTCTGCCCTCTAGACGCAAGAGGGTCTACTGGGGCGCGCTTTCCAAAAAGGAGGATCGCGATGAAAAGAATATTGTCGGCGGTGGCGGTATTGTTCCTGTTAGCCAGCATCGCTTTTGTAACGCCAACGGATGTGGCGGCGAGCGGCGGGCAGAACTCTGAACAATGTGACCGAAAAGTCCACAAGCAGAAGTGGACCGCAGGCTGGGACAGCTTCAGTGAACCGCTTAACTACGAGACCAGCCATGTCAGATGGTTTGTGGATCCGGAGAAAAGCGCATTGCGGGTGCAATTTATCTTAAGGGGTGCAACGCCCAACAAGCTTTATCAGGTCGGAGTCCACATTTACTGCAACACGCCTCCCACGAACTTCGGCGTACCTCCCACCCCCGCGGCCTTTGGCCCGTTTCCCACCAATGGCGGCACCGGCGGTACGTGTTGGCCGAATACAAGGCAGGGCGTGACCGAAAACGTTGTGTCGGTGGAAATGGGCGTGGTCACCACCGACCTCAACGGAGATGGCTCCTTCGCGATCACTGTTGGCCCGATCGCTCCGGGACCTTATGACGTCGAATTCGACGCGCGCGATGGAGCGGGTTGCAACTTGATTGGTGGAGCAGCCACCGTTGGCCTTGACTGCTACGTTGACTTCCAATCGCCAGGCCCATTCGGAACTGCGACCACGATTAACATCCCATGACACCTTGACCACCTCTCCGGACGCGACGATCCCTCTTCGTCGCGTCCGGGGAGGGTCCGGGGAGAAACCGGCGGGAAAAGCCGGAAACGAGCAGAACTTAGGGTAGAGCCAGAACGCGTTGTCGCGTTCCTTCCAAACTTTCCATACACACTTCGACAGTTGATGAAATCCGCGTTAGCGCTCATTCAGAATTGGCCAACGGGCTGGCGACGGAATGGGAGCGGTCAAACTGCACGCAGAGTACGAAGAATACGATCATCAGGACCCAGGTAGCTAAGCATAACCATGGAAGGTAGCTCTCGCGGAAGAACTGCCGATGCAGTCGCCAGATCTTGATCTCGTTAGTCGGTGAGCGAACTGACCTCGGTGAAAATGCCCGCATCGAAGTGGCATGTTGTTCGCTCTCTGGTAGGTATTGGTTTACCTCTTTGGTAATTCGTTTCACAACCATCCAATGGGCTAGACCGGCCAAAAAGAATATTCCGAAATAAAAATCGCGGATTAGGCTGGCTCGGGCGACTGTCCATCTCCGCCGTTCGGATTGAAGCTATGCAGTCCGGTCTCTGTCCATCCTCCGCTCGATGCGTGGACCAACTCAAACACCGTGCCGTCTCCGTAGGCGCCGCCGTTAGCCGTTCCGTAGAGGTTACCGGCCGAGTCAAGAATCAAGCCGCCATCGGGGTAGGCCGCGTCCGCCCCGTCGAGGTTGAAGCTATACAGAACTTCCTCGATCCAGCCACCGCCCGCCTTGGGAGTCAGTTCGAACACTGTGCCGTAGTCGTGAGCACCGCCCGCGTTCGTTGTGCCGTAAAGATTGCCCGCGGAGTCGAAGACTAGAGAACCGTTGTCAGACGGTCCAAGCCCCTCCTTATTGTTGGGAGTGAAATTATGGAGAATCTTCTCTTGGGCTACGGCGTGGGGTTCCGCGGCGAGTAGGTATCCCGAAAGAATCACTAGTATCGCTGTCAACGAAGCGGAAAATTTCTTGCTTGGCATCATGGTTTCTCGCGAGATCGTCTCGAGGCGGAGCCCAAGGCGTTTTGGCTTGGAAATATCCCACGGTCACCACAGTCAAGACGCAGGATTTTGCAACCGATGAACTCGCCAAGGACACAAGCTGCAGGATGACGAAGGCTTAGGCCGCACCTGGGGATCAATCGGTCCGGTGCGACAACAGGCCAGCAAGGCCTGTGGATATAGATAGTTGATGCAATCAAGCCTTAACCCACTTTGAGCGGCTCACAACTGTGACAAACTCTCTACGCGCCGGCGCTCATCTTCGTGGAAACCCCGCGGCTGGCGATCGCAGTCGTTCCCTCTCCCTGCCACTTTCGACTCAGCCCCTCAAGTTGAGCCAGCACCTTCTCTATGTCCTTCATGCGGTCCGTAATGCCGTAAGTCACCGCCGGAGGGATGGTCTGCTCATAGTGCCTGAAGACAAATCCCGCGCCCTCCAGGGTCCGCAGTCGCTCCGTCAGCACCCGCGCAGAGATTCCCTCCACTTGCCCCCGCAGCACCCCAAAGCGCATCGGCCCGTTATGGCTCAGCGCCCATAGAATGTGCAGCGTCCAGGGCCGCGTCAGCAGTTCCAGCATCCCCCCAATGGCGCAGGCGGCAGGAGGCTGAGGAGTTCGTCGCTTAGGACTCATATTGTTACCAAGTTACTATATAGTTCGTAGGATGTAAAGGGATAACGGTTATTAATAGTAACCAACGACGGAAACCCGTCATCCAATCGAACTGACCGCACAACCAGACTCTAAGGAGAACGCACATGGCCAGTTCCGCAACCCTTTCCACCCGCTCTCAGTCAGCTCATTCGCGATCACTCGCACTCTCAGCCCCAATGGCACCCATCGCGTTGTTGGGACGATTCTTCTTCGCGCTGATCTTTCTGATGTCAGGCCCCAACCACTTTGCCGCGAAGAGCATCGCCTACGCCGCTTCACAGGGCGTGCCCCTCGCCTCGATCGCTGTTCCACTCTCGGGTGTGATCGCTTTCGCCGGAGGCCTTTCCATCCTGCTCGGCTACCGCGCGAAGATCGGAGCGTGGCTGATCGTCCTGTTCCTCGCAGTTGTCACTCCGGCGCTTCACAAATTCTGGATCGCAACCGATCCCATGATGTTCCAGATGCAGTTCGCGATGTTCATGAAGAACATTTCGATGATGGGGGCTGCGCTCTTCATCACGCAGGTGGGCTCCGGTCCGTGGAGCCTCGATTCGAGCTTGGATTCGAGCCTGAATTCGAAGTTGGACGCGCGCGGAAAATAACTCCAGCCATTCAGGCTTTTTCCAAAAGGGCCGTCCCTTATGACGGCCCTTCCAGATGGAACAGCTTAAGCCTAGGCAGCGGTCTCGTCCGCCGCCGCTGGCGGCTGGAACGGCTCGTCATAGCTGCCGCCATAGATCGAGGGCACCTTCGATCCCATGGGCCGGAGGTAGGTCGCCAGTTCGCCGCGATGGTGAATGCTGTGGTTGTTGAGGAATCCCAGATACAGCACCGCTGGAAGATTGAAGACGTTGTAGAAATTGATGGGCGTCAGCAGTTGCTCCGGGGTCATCGCGGCCACGCGCGCGGCTCCGCGTTTCATGTTGGCGTCATACCATGCGACTACCTCGGCTGAAGTCTCGGGCTTGGGGTCGGGGTTTGCCATGGTGAAGTTCAGGTCGGCAATTCCCTCCATGAACTGGACGTCGGTGTTGGCCAGATGCCAGGCCAGTTCCTTGGCCGTGCGGGCCTTGGGATCGGGCTTGTAGCTGGAGGCCGCGTCGGGCACGGCCGCGATCACTTTCTTGGTGAGTTCCACTTCGCGCAGAATGCCGTCGAGTGTCATTGCACAATAGCCTTGAGCAAATTCCGGAGTCAAACCTTGCTGGGACATCGTCTTCCCTCCTGGGTGAGCATCGACCAGACTGTGTTCACTAAACTCGGTAAACTATACGCCGACCGGCTGCTTGGAGCGCACCGGCACCGGAGTCAGCCAGCCGTGGCGGTCCGACTTCTCTCCGCGCACGATGGCGTAAAACTCTTTCTGAATCGCCTTGGTAATCGGGCCGATCCCGCCCTTGCCGACTTTGATCTTGTCGACGGTGCGGATCGGCGTGATCTCCGCCGCGGTCCCGGTGAAGAAAGCTTCGTCGGCGATGTAGAGCATTTCGCGCGGAATCATCTGCTCAACCACGGGAATACCGAGATCGTGCGCAATCTGCACCGTGGAATCGCGGGTGATCCCGGGCAGCACGGAGTTGCCCAGCGGCGCCGTGATCAGCTTCTCGCGATGCACGATGAACACGTTCTCGCCCGAGCCCTCGCTCACATATCCATTCACATCGAGCGCAATGCCTTCGGCAAAGCCGTTGACGATGGCCTCCATCTTAATAAGTTGCGAGTTCATGTAATTCGCGCCCGACTTGGCCATGGCCGGCAAAGTATTCGGCGCAATCCGCGTCCATGAAGAAACGCAGGCATCGCAGCCGTCGTTCTCGCCGCCCAGATATTTTCCCCAGGGATAATTAATGACGTAAACCTCGGTAGGCGAGTTGAAGGGATTCACTCCCGCCTCGCCGTAGCCGCGCAGAATAATCGGTCGCACATAGCACGGCCACACGCCGTTGCTGGCCACGGTCTCGAGCATGGCCTTGACGATTTGCTCGCGGGTGTAATCGACGTCGATGCGGTAGACCTTGGCGGAATCGAGCAGCCGCTGAATGTGCTCGTTGGCCCGGAAAATCGCGGGCTTGCCTTGCGGCGCGTAGCAGCGAATCCCCTCGAACACCGAGGAGCCATAGTGGACCACGTGTGACATCACGTGAATGGTGGCGTCATCCCAGGAAATAAGCTTGCCGTTGTGCCAGATATATTCCGACTTCTCGATAGCCATCGCGACTCCTTCCAACGCAGTCTGTAACGAGGCTGAATCCCTCCTCTGGTGTCAGGGAGCGAGGCGCAAGCCAACCCACGTTACAGGACATTATAACTGAGCAGTGGCGGCTGAGTGATGGTTTGTCATCCCGAGCAAGCGCGTCGAGGCCAAGCGCAAGACGTGCGCAACGAAGGACTTTATGGCCAAATCAGAATTGTGGATTCGGCGCCTCGTTCCAGCTCGGATTACTGTGTGACACGAAATTTCGTGTTGCTCTTGAGCGTGCCGCTGGGCTTGGTTACTGAGACGAATCCCGTCGTGGCGCCAGCGGGCACCGTCGCTAATAGAGCGGACGCCGAGATGAGTTTGAAGCTAGCGGGCGTGCCGTCAAACGTAACGCTCGTTGCAGATGACAAATTATTTCCCAGGATGACGACTCCCGTTCCAACGTTGCCGGAGGTCGGGTTGGTTTTAACGAACGGAGCTTGCCCTAAAGACAAGCTAAAGATTGTTCCACACCCCTGATTTTCCGAACAGCCTGCATCAGTCCCTCCTAGAGCCGTTGTCCCGTAGAGAGTTCCATTTGTCGATTGCATTAGCCCGGTGTATGGACCATATCCGGCGCCACCGGAAATATCAAAAGACCACAGTGACGTGAGCATACCTGCCGGAGTCATTTGGAAGACGGTGCCGTAGTAGGTAAAGTCCCCGCCTTCGTAGGAGGTCCCGTAGAAACTTCCATTTGGAGCTTGCACCAGCGCGCAAAAGACATAATCGCCATCATTGCCATCAAAGCTCTGGAGCGTTGTAAACACACCTTCGGAGGTAATCTTAAATACCGTGCCATCATAATTGGCTCCGAGAGCGGTAGTCGTTCCGTAAAAGTTTCCGTCGCTGGCCTGCAACAGCGATGCAATGGGTTCCACCCCGTCGGAAGCAGAAAAGCTATGCAGTGTCGTAAACGATCCACTAGAACTCATCTTAAAGATCGTTCCATCTCCACCCAGTCCCGGGCCGCCAACCGTTGTTCCATAAAAGTTCCCGTCGATAGCTTGAATCACTCCGCCGTATGGCCAGAGCCCATCATGGCTCGCGAAGCTATGCACTGTGGTAAAAGTGCCCGCTGTGGTGATCTTGAAGATAGTCCCGCAGCCGTATTGACACACCGTGACCCCACCATGCACAGTGGTCCCATAAAGATCCCCATCGGCAGCTTGAATCAGCGGTGCGTAAGGGTTGGTGCCATCAGCGCAGTTCGGCTGAGAGCAGAAGTTGTAAAGCTGAGTAAGCGTCCCGCTGGGCGTAATTTTGAAAACTGTGCCATCGTTGTTGGTCCCGCCGTAGTAGGTGGTCCCGTAAAAATTCCCGTCGGTGCCTAGCACCAGTCCAGAGTGCGGGAAGCTGCCATCCGTGCCGGAGAAGTTATACAGCGTGGTAAGCGTCCCAGATGGCGTGACTTTGAAGACTGTTCCATCGCCATTGGCGCCGCCTTGCGCAGCAGTCCCGTAGAAGTCACCGTCGGTGCCTTGGACTAGAACGCTAAAAGGCAAATTGCCATTGGTCACGTCGAAATTCACCAGGGTTTTAAAGGTTTGGGCGGAGGAGCAGGTCGCTGTTGCCAGGCAAAATAGCAGCGCAGAGCAAGAAAATTTCAGCACGTAATTATGGAGCGTTGGCAGGTTAGTCATTCACGAATTCCTTTCGTGCTGAAAGCCGAAGAATCTCGCGCCGCAAATCGCCCTTGAGAACAGACATTCACTCGAGCCGGTTCGAGGGGAACTGCAACCGGAAGCCTCGCGCACCGCATTGTTTCTTACATAGTCAGTGCTGTCAAGCTGCAGGATTCTGCACTTCAATTTCGCGACCACGAGCCCCTTTCTTCTCCCGCCCCTATTTCTACTAAGTAGCCGCCGCCCCAAAACCCTTGTCAAACAAGCTTTTACGCGCGCCGCGGAAACTGCTAAGATGATCCCCGACTTTCGTTGTCCCCCTGCACTCCCCATCACTCTCAGGAAAGGTAGAACAACTTTGCCCAGAAGATTTGTCTTCCTCCTTGCTATGGCTGCGCTTGTACTCTGTGGTTTGTCCGCGGCGCAGACGTTGAAAACCCTGAAACATCAACCGCCCGATGGCGCCGGCATTGGATTTGTTCTCACCGACGGTACCGTGCTCTTCCAGGGCAATGGCCTTTCGGACTGGTACGTTCTGACGCCCGATATCACCGGCAGCTACCTGAACGGAACCTGGAAAAAAGTCGGCAGCCTGCCTTCCGGCTACGAGCCTGATGCGTTCGCTTCCGCCGTGCTCGCCGATGGACGCGTGGTGATCGCCGGCGGCGAATACAACTTCAACGTTTTCACGCTCACCAATCTTTGCGCGATCTACGATCCGGTCGCGAAAACCTGGACCAACCTTGCGCCTCCTAGTTTCTTCCCCTACATCGGAGACTCGCCTTCCGTCGTTCTTCCCAACGGACATTTCTTGTTGGGAGACAAACTGACGAAAGGCATGGCGGAGCTTGACCCGACAACTCTTACCTGGACGCGTGTAAGCTCCACAGGCAAAAGCGACTTCAACGCGGAAGAAGGTTGGACGCTCATGCCGGACGGCACCGTTCTTACGGCCGACGTGAAGAACGCGCCCAACTCGGAGCGCTATCTCACCGGCAAAGGGGAGTGGATCAGTGACGGCAGCACCATCGTCGATCTGCACTCGCCTTCTCCGTTCGGATGTTTGCAATACGGCCCGAACGGCTCCCTCTGCTACTATCCGCCGGGGGAAATCGGACCGGCGATTCTGCGTCCCGACGGCACGGTCTACGCGACTGGATCGACTCCGGCGGACTCCAACACCGCGCACACGGCAATCTATACGCCGGGTGCGAACGCCAGCGAACCCGGCTCCTGGGCCGTTGGGCCTGACTTTCCGCCGGGGGATGAAGCCGGCGATTCGTTCGCCGCGCTGCTCACCAACGGCAACGTACTGGTGGAAGGCATCTCCGGACGGTTGTACGAGTTCGACGGCGTGAACCTCACGCCCGGCCTCTTCGGCTTCGGCAGCCTCTTCGTTCTGCCGACGGGCGAAGTGATCGTCGCAGGCTCGCAACTCTACACCTCGACCGGAACCTACCAGCCGGAGTGGGCGCCAACCATCAAGAAAGTTTCATCGACGGTGACGCGCGGGTCGACGTATCAAATCTTCGGAACACAGTTCAACGGCCTCTCGCAGGCCGCTGCGTTCGGAGACGAATACGAAACCGCGACCAATTACCCGCTGGTGCGCATTACCAACAACGCCACCGGACACGTGTTCTACGAGAAAACGCACAATCACAGCACGATGGCGGTGGCCACGGGAAGCAAAACCGTTTCCACCAACTTTGATGTCTCGGCCGCGACCGAAACTGGCGCCAGCACTCTCGAAGTCGTAGCCAACGGCATCCCGTCGGCGCCGGTGGCCGTTACGGTGAAGTAGTAGGTTGGAGATGCTAGCTCAGGCGCGCAGCGCTCCCGGCTTCGACTGAAGCCGTCAGCGCTGCGCTGCTGATTTCGCTTTTGCATGGGCGCGGCTTTAGCCGCTTGCGGTAAGAGCCGCAAACTAATCTATGACGACCTTCTCTACATTCTTGCTCACTACTTTCTTCTTCACAGCTGCCTGCCTCGCGCAACAAACCTGCCCCGTGCGCCCGCCGGCGGGAAGCGTTGTCCTCGACCCGGTTCTACTGGCCAGCAAGAACGGCGCGCTCACCCTGAACCTCACCATGGTGAATTCGCCGGACGCCTCGGGGATCATGGAGTATTGCTACCTTTACGGAGGCGGCAGCACCGAAGCGCCCACGCTGATGGTGAATCCCGGTGACGTGCTGACCATCAATCTGACGAATCAACTCACCAGCAACGCGGCCCTGGACAGAACGCGAGATGACATGACGCCCGAGTTCCACATGAAGATGATGGCCGCGACCGGAGGATCGGGCCCCTGCCTCGGCGGCAACATGACCTCAACCTCGACCAACATTCATTTTCACGGCCTGAACATCCCTCCAATCTGCCATCAGGATGACGTGATCCGGACCAGCATTCCGGCGAACTCGCCGCCCTTCCAGTACCAGATTCAAATTCCGGCTAACGAGCCCTCCGGACTTTATTGGTACCATCCGCACCCGCACGGCTATACGAAGGCGCAGGTCATCGGAGGCGCATCCGGCGCGCTGGTTGTGGGTGGAGAGGAACAATTCGCCCCTGAAGTCGCCAATCTTCCGCAACGTGTATTCGTAATCCGCCAGCAACTCACTCCCGCGGGCACGGACGAAAGCTCCATCCTCTCTGTTAACTTCGTGCCCTTTCACGAAAACCTCTACGCGCGCATTCTCACCCAGCCCGGCGAGAAGCAGCTCTGGCGCATCCTCAATTCGAGTTCCACGCAATTCCTGCAACTGCAGTTGTTGAACCAGGGCGCGCCCACGAATTTCGATATCGTCGGCCTGGATGGCGTGCCGCTCGATGCGACTCGCGTTGCGAATGTGGTCGTAATTCCTCCCGCAGGCCGCGCCGATATCGTTGTCCAGGGCCCGCCGAAAAACGGCCTCTATCAGCTTTTCAATGCGGGTTACGATACTGGCCCGATCGGCGACCCCAATCCCGCTGTGCTGCTGGCGAACATCGTTCCCAGCGAAAACGCAGAAGTCTTGAGTCGCGTACCGTCGGCCTCACAGCCCGCAATCCCGCCCGCCCCGCGGCGCTTCGCCGGCCTCGCCGACGCCCCAGCCACCACCCAGCGGAAGCTTTACTTTTCGGAAAATCCGGCGGGCACGAAATTCTTCATCACCGTCGACGGGCAAACTCCGCGCTTGTATGACCCTACCGAACCTCCCGCCATCGTCACGCAACAGGGGGCGGTCGAAGACTGGACGCTCGAAAACCACACCCAGGAAGTTCACGCCTTCCATCTTCATCAACTGCACTTCGTCGTGCTGGAGATCAACGGCGTCCCCACGCACGATCCCTCGGTGCGCGACACGATTGTGGTTCCCTACTGGGATGGCCAGGGTGCTTACACCAGCGTGAAGGTTCGCATCGACTTCCGCGATCCGGAGACGGTGGGTACGTTCTTATATCACTGCCACATTCTCGACCACGAAGATGGCGGCATGATGGCGAAGATCGAAGTCCAGCCCGCGAAGTAAGTCGACAACGCGTTCCAGAACGCCCCCTTACCAGACCGTTTCAACGATCCCTGATTTGCGTATGCGATCGTCGGCCGTAATCAGGGACATGCCTTCGACCATCGCCGTGGCGGCGATCAGGCGGTCTGATGGGTCTCTGGGAAACGGGTCGGGCAGGCGCACCGCGAGGGCCGCTATCTCTGGCGTTACGGGCCGGAGAATGACGCGGGCCGCAGTCTCTCGCACAAAGGACTCGACGCTGCCCATGATCACGATGCGGTGGTGGTGGGCCAGCCAAGCGATCTCCCACAGCGTGATGGTGGCGATCGCGATGCCAGTACCCCGCCGAGCCTCGCCGATCGCCTGGTGAGCGCGCTTCGAGAGCCGCTTAGGATCGCCCGCCATCCAGAGCAGGGCATGGGTGTCGAGCACGATCACTGGGTTGCGCTCAAGAGTTCTGCCTCACTTGGTTTCCCAATCTTCGAGCGGGGTGATGGGGCCTACGATGTCGCCGACGATTTTCATCTTTCCGGCCATGTAGTCGAAGATATCGTCGACCTGCTTTTCGGCAGGGACCAGTTTGACCACAGGCTTGCCGTGCTTGGTGATCACGACCGGCTCCCCGGTCTTCGACACCCGATCCATAATGGCCAGGCACTGCGCCTTGAATTCGACCTGCGGCGATCTGTTTCATGGTATGGTCATATTATTATGACTATAGGAAGAATGCAAGAGGACGGATCGAACGAGATGCCAACTCATGTAGGGAAAGCAACCCTAGGCGTCCACCAGCAACTCATGTGGGGACGGACGCTCTCGTCCGTCGGGGCGGCCCGGTGCGTAATACCGAATTACACCGCCGCGCCTCCACGGCTGGCCCTCCCGCGTTTGCGAGGGACTACACCGGCCTCAACCCCTCGAACCGCCACCTGTTTCCGCGAATCCAGCAACTCCCATGCCTCTTTATAGCGCTCATGCAAGCTTCCTTTACTATGCGGACTGAGCATCACCGAGCCTTGCCCCATAAGCCTCTTCGCCGGAAAGATATACCAGATGTCCTCTCGCAGCACATAGATCGCGAGATAATCAATCTGCTCGACGGTATAGGTCTTTTGCCTGCCATTGGCCAGGTGGCAGCTGTAGCCGTCCCTCTCTCGGCAATCCGTGCCCTTCACCTGTATCCGCTTTAAGCGCCCGCAATGCTCGATCCCAACGTCGTAGCGGGCGGAGTCTCCCCACGGCTTCAAAACCACGTATCCCCGCTTGGCCGCGAGCATCATAAACAGCAACTCAATCCACTCCCCGCGCTGCTTGTAGGTCTTAAATACTTCCATTCCGGCAGCCGGAGATTTACCCCGATATTTTCCCAAGACTCACACCTCACCTGTGATTCCAAACGGGCGGCCCGCCGACCGCTGTCGTGTCGTGAAAGGGCATGGCTTCAGCCGTGCCGTCAAAAGCCCAAAAGGATGTGGGGCTTCAGCCCCTGAGGAAGCCGGCGGGGGAGCCCGCCCCCGCGTTTTCGCCGATCCGCATGCGGTAGAGAGGGTCGAAAGGCGTCCGAGGAGCCCTTTTGAGTGGGTGAGCATACTACTACTAGTTTAAGGAGGGGGTGCAAGGTCAGATGTCACAAGGGGGCTGTGGAAAACTCCGATCTGGGAAGAGGGATCGTGGTGGCCACGACGACCCATGTGGGAACGGGCGCCCTCGCGAGCCTGCCCTGAGCGAAGCCGAAGGGTCCAGGCGGCCCAGGAGTGTCGGGCCGCAGCAGGAGACCCAGGAAGGGGGCGGCTGTTCCCACATAAACCTATCCCGATATGAGTTGTAGTGGTGCCTTAGAATCCTTTGGCATGGATCATCACACTTTGGCTGCGGTCAGTATTGCTGGGACTTGCCTGGATGTTATTGGGAGTCTTTATCTGGCTTACGATTTGTTGGGCGGGCGGCATGGGCCTTTGCGGCTGCTTACGCGGGCGGTGACTTACTCGATTGTGTTTGGAGTTGGCTATGGGCTGGGCCTGGGGCTTTGGTTTGGGCTGGCTTCGGGCGTGGCTACCGGGGTCACGCTTGCGATTGAGCTTAATCGAGCGGCTCGAAGGCTGGACCACTATTCGTTGTGGTGGGAAGGATTGTTCAGTGCAGTGCGGGGATTTGCTTTTGGAGCTGCGCTTTACCGGAGTGTAGGGGTGGAATTTGCCGGGACATTTGCGGTGGCCCTTACGGTGGGCCAGATGTTTGCTTATTCACGGGGCATGCGTCCGGCGCTGGACTATGCGGCGACGGGCAAGCCGCGACTGACTCGCCGTCACGTTTGGGGAATCGTGGTGCGAACGGTCGGTTATACGGCAACGGCGCTTCTGTGCAGCACTCTGGTGCAGCATGTTGAGCATGCGTGGTGGTTTGCGATTCGGGTCGGGCTGGTGACCGGGGTTGTGACTGGCGTCGGCATTGCTGTGGTTCCCTTGATCGAGTATTACGCGGACAATCTTCCGGAGCGGCGGCTGGGAGCGTTTGGGATTGTGCTTATCTTTTGTGGTTTTGCATTGCAGTCGTTTCAGTATTGGGTCGCTTTGTTGGATGTGCGGGTGACTTAGGTTGGTTGTCGCGCTGCCCGTTGCTCACGCGGTCTGCCGTCGTCAAATCCAAGAACCATGCGACCGTGGTTCCCACGTTTCGCAAAGAACGCGAAACATGGGGCACCCTCGGTTTCCTGGTGCAGGCTTTCTAAGAGCCCGAAACTTTATTGGGGAATCGTTGTGGCTGGTGTCAGGCTTGCCTTTACTGTTCCGCCTGGCAGTTCATCGCCGCGGAAGTATTTGTTTTTCGATCCTTCTTTTTGATCTGCGGCTTTCATTTCGGGCATGGCCTCGTAGGGCTTGCTGTAGTCGTTGGCGGCGTTCCAGAATAAAAATCCTATGCCGCCTTTTTCTTTGGCGGTGGCTACCTGGACCTTTATGTATTCGGGGGAATAGGTTTTGGTGCGCCAGTGGAAGGCTTGCAGCCAGGGGCGGATTACCACGCCACTACCTTTGGTGATCAGCTCGAAGCGCTGCATTGATTCGCCGATGAAGTGCTCGGGGGCGTCGCCGGGGTGTTCGATGTTATCCATGCCGAAGAAGTGCGAGGGGTAGATCATGGGCGAGAGCACGTCGCAGTATTTTGCCATGCCTACGATGTCTTGTCCGGTGTGGGAGAGATCTGCCTGACGCTGCCAGGCCATTACTCCGAAGACGTCGAGTGAGAGGAGGACGCCGGTGGGGTGGAGTTCGGCGTAGGCTTTTTTGAGGAAGGCGGTGATTACGTCGGAGCGCTGCATGCCGTGTTGGGTCTCGGTCTTGCACGGATCATGTGGCGACGGGCGCCTCGCCCGTCCCGCCGAAGCGGAGCAACGCGGAACCGCCACGGACTCCGAAGGGTCGGAGGCGGCTCCCTCTAAGTTTGGCTGCTGGTTCTGGTAGACGAAGGCGGCGTCTTTTTGGTCGCCTTCGGCGGGGAAGCGGACGTAGTCGAATTGGATTTCGTCGGCGCCGGATTGGGCTACGAATTTGGCTAGCGCGATGTTGTAGTCCTGCACTTTGGGGTTGGAGGAGTCGGTCCAGACCAGCTTGCCGTTCTCGCGCCAGGGTTGGCCGGTTTTTCTGGAGTGGACGGCGAGGTCGGGATGCTCGACTACCAAGTGCTCGTCGCGGAAGATGGCGATGCGGGCGATGGCGTGCATGTTTTCGGAGTGCAGGAAGTGGACGAACTTGGGCAGGTCGTGAATGTAGACCTGGTGCTGGCCGAGCAGCGGATGCTCGAAGGGAATGGTGACGCTGCCGTCGGAATCTTTGATGTCGAAGACTACGGCGTTGCCTCCTACTTCGCGCCAGTGGCGGATGATGCGGATGCCGTGGTCGCTGGCGGCCATGATGCCGGTCAGGTAAATGGCGCGGACTTCGAAGTCTTTGGGGACGGGGACGGTTTTTTCTTCGATGGGCGCGGGGAGGATTCCGGGGATGGTGATTTGCTCGCCGGCTTTGAGAATGTTGGCGGAGTGATTGCCGTTGGTCTGGCGGATGGCGTCGGCTAGCTCGGAGGATGTTAGATAGCCGGTGCGCTTTAAATACTGGTGGGCGATCGTGGGGATGCTTTCGCCGCGCTTTGCGGTGTAGATTTCGGTGCCGGGCTTGGGCGACGACGGCTGTGGAATATCGGGGTGGTTGGTTGAGAGCCTGGCATTCACGGGCTGGAGTTGCGGCGCTGGTGGCGCGGTTTGGGCCTGCGCCGCCTGGGCGGAAGACAGTTGTGGACTTAGCCGCATGGCGGCCAGGGCGAATAAAATGCACGAGACGGCTGCGATGGTTAGGACAGACGAGCGGCGCAAAATTCCTCCAGAAACCTACCCTGACTGGAATTTATCTCGTGCCGATTGGGCTTGCTAGTTACTGCCGGTCATCCCCCCTTTGGCTGGGCGGTGATCGGGGGCGAGAGCTATGACGGCCCAGAGTCGGAGGCAAAGCCAACATCAGGAACGGCGCTGGGGGCGTCCGTGGTTCCCACTTCTCGCAAAGGACGCGAGAAATGGGGCACCCACGTTTTATTAGGTGGCTGTCAAGAACCTAGCAACAAAACCTTTACCACGGAGGTCACGGGGGAACACGGGGTAAACCTTGGGCCGGGATTGGGGTTTCCTTCCTTGCGCAAAGTATTTCTCTTCCTCCCTCTTAACTTTCCACCGGGGTCTGGTCTAAGATTCTGGGCGGTCAGCTAAATCTAGCCAGATATGGGGTTTTCGGCTGGCCAATCCGTCCTCTGCGCGTGGCCAGTCGCTTGCTTATTCCTAGGCAACCCCGGACGCATATGGGGTCAGGCTGCGAACTTGGTTCCGAATGACAGAAATTGTCAATTAGGGGAGTCGGACCAAGGAAGGCCTGGAGTCCGGGTAAATAGAAAGAAGGCCGAGGGATACGGCCAGGGGATAGGACAGACGCCACTTTATGAAAACGAACCTCGCAACAGTGCTCGATCCGAACCGCCGCAGCGCCGATGCTGGAGAATTTGAAGCCGCATTACGCCGCCGCATCGTAGGTCAGGACCAGGCAGTCGAAAAGGTCGCCGAGATTTACCAGATGTTTCTGGCGGGGCTAAACGCTCCGGGGCGTCCAGTGGGCAACCTGCTCTTTCTTGGGCCTACGGGTTCGGGCAAGACGCGCGTGGTGGAGGCGATGGCGGAGTCGCTATTCGGCGACTCGCATGCTTGCATCAAGATTGACTGCGCCGAGTTCCAGCACTCGCATGAGATTGCGAAGCTGATCGGTTCGCCTCCGGGATACCTGGGGCATCGGGAGACGCATCCTCTGCTGACGCAGGAAGCTTTGAATCAATGGTTCACGGAAAAGCTGAAGCTTTCGATTCTGCTGTTTGACGAGATCGAGAAGGCCAGCGACTCACTCTGGCAGTTGCTGCTGGGCATTCTGGACAAGGCTACGCTTACGTTTGGGCGACAACCGGCGCGTAGATCTTTCGCAGTGCATCATCATCCTGACCTCGAACCTGGGCGCCAGCGAGATGACGAATTTAGTGGATGGCGGCTTTGGCTTTGCGCCTCGGGCTGTCGAAGTGGACAACAACTTCGACGACAAGATTCAACGCACGGCGGTGGAAGCGGCGCGGCGCAAGTTTACTCCGGAGTTCATGAACCGCATCGACAAGACGGTGGTGTTCAAGACTTTGCGTGACGAGCATCTGGCGCAGATCCTGGAGATCGAACTGGGGATGGTGCAGCAGCGGGTTCTTATGGCTGCGGGCGCTAATCAGTTTGTGTTCAGCTGCTCGGCGGGCGCGAAGCAGTTCCTGCTGAAGGAAGGCACGGACCCGCGTTATGGGGCGCGTCACCTGAAGCGGGCGATCGAGCGGCACCTGGTTTTCCCGCTGGCGAATCTGGTGGCTACGAGCCAGGTGAAGCTGGGCGACTTTGTGCGCGTCGATATGGCCTCGGAGAATTCAATGATTTTCGTGAAGGAAGCCGAGAACAGCATGACTCCGGTGCTGCTGGAGCGCTATGGAGCAGCTGCCGCGAATATGCCTGCTGCTCGGGCGGCCCGCACCGCAGTCAACGGCCGTCGCGATTTAGGGGCGAGCCCGATCGCGGAGAGCAAATAAGTTTTCTGGTAGGTAGCACCCTCGCTTGACCGCATCTCGCGAGATTTATATAGGCGCCGGGGAATATCCTGGCGCCTTTTTTTATGCCTGTTGAGATTTGGGTATATCAGGATCGATGAGTGAAACAGCGATGTTACGCCGATAACATCATCACTTCTGCGGCGGCTCCTGTTCCATTTCTTTCAGTTTTTTCTGCAGCATCATTTTTTGCTGCTGCGGGGTTAGCTTGGGAAACAGCAACGCGAACGATGCCCGAACACCCCAGGGCGAAGCTCCCGGAGCATGCACGGCACTCCCGTAAGCCTGGACACTGATATTTACCGGCTGAAATCCGAGTTTCATGATTCTTCCCACGCCGCCGCCGAACGGCACCGTCCACACGCTTCCGCTCGGCGCGGGCGTGTTCCAGTTGGCCGTGATGATCGGTTGGGTGGTCAGGTACCAGCCCTTTTTCATGTTGTAGTTGACGAAGTATTGCAGCAGCATCTGGTTGATGTTGGGACGGCTGCCACTACCGGCGACCGACCAGATGTTGTTGACCAGCACGCCCAGCACGAAACTTCCTGGCATCGTCAGCGCGACAATGTTGGGTCCGAGCGCAAGCTTGCCTTGTCCCAGGTACTGGCTGGTCGCCGTCGGCAATTGAAGGATCGGGCCTACGCCCCAGATCAACTTGTGTGGTTTGCTCGGAGACAGCAGGAATGTGGGCTGCATATCGCCAAGCCCGGAAACGCCAATTTGCGGCAATGGATTCGGCGCGGGCAGCGGCTGATAGAGGATGGGTGTAATCCAGCGGATGATCAGGTTCCAGCTGTCATTAACTTTCAGTGGAATCACCGGCTGGATATTCAATACATTTTGCGTACGATTCCCCGGATCAATCCCTCCGTTAAAGTTATCCTGCACCGGGACGCTGATGAGGCTGGCGACGGGGTTCTGAGCCGCTTTTCGCAACGCGTCGGCATTGGCAGCGGGCACTGGCGCGTCCTGCGTCGCAACCTCAGCTCCCGTTACGTCGATGGGGGTATCTTGAGCAACCATTCTCGTCGCTTCGGGCAAGAACGCACCAATGACCAAGGCGACAACGAGGATATGCCTCTGTTTGCTTTTCACAGTTGTGCCGCCTTCTCGGGTTGAATCTGATTTGCTCTTTTGAGGCCTGGACAGGGCCTTTCAGTGGAGGGCTCACGCGACGGAACCAAGAAATATTTGCTCAGGCAAATGCACCCCGACGATGCCAAATGTACGAGCGCCGGGCCGACGCGAAAACTGGCAAAACTGCCAGTCTGGACGCAAACGTGGGAGCCTCGGGATTTGCGCGCGGATCACGGGCAAACCCCACGTAACTGTTTTAATCCGTTTCCACTCATTGACTTTGGGTCGTGGGCGGAATGCCGATCTCAGGACCGGGCAGCAAGGGTCTCGCTTGGCTCGAGTGACAGCCGAGGGCGGCTGTCTCCACATGAGTTGTGGACGGAAATCCCGTAGAATGTTGGCTTCGAGGGAAGAACATGTATATGGTGCGTCTAGTTCTTGCAGTCGTCAGTTTGGCTGGATACCTGACAGCGCAATCGCAGGGTAGCCCGGGGAAGATTGGTGCGTCGGCGGTGTGGCCGGTATCGCAGAAGTTTCTTACTGCCGCGCACGCTGCCTGCGATAACTCATCGCATCCCGGGGCCGAGTGCATGATCGCGCAGATGACGAAAGCCGGCGCTTCGGCCGACGCGGTGAGCTTTACGAAAGAACTCTATAACGAGAGCCACGGCGAGTTCGGCATTATGACGGGCTTCCAGGACGAGGGTCCGGTGGCGTTTGGCTGGATCACATATCCGCTGCGCGCTAATACCAACTATGGTCTGGTGCTGGTGAATGGACGGCCGCCGATGATCAATGTTGAAGATTTGAAGCTGCTGGATAGGAAAACGATGGAGCAGAGTAACGGGTTTCAAGATCTCAAGCAGCAATTTCCGAAGGTGGATTTGTGGCCTGGGGACCGCGATGGGAAGCTCTGGCCTAACTCGCAAACCGGGCCCGATGGCGGCATACAGTTTACGGTTGGCTATCCGTTGATCAACGGATGCCACGCCTGTGCGCGTGCTGGATTCGCCATCTTCAACTGGAATTTCGATGCGCAGGGGAAATTCCTGGGAACGGCGTTTATGGGGCTGACTCCGCCGGCGCTGCAGTGAGCGAGCCGGGTCGGCATTCGTGGACGAAAAAGCGCGTCCCTCAGCGGCTAAAGCCGCGACTAATTTTCGGACACTTACGGCGCGGCTGAAGCCGCGCCCTTTCAAAGCAAAATTCAAATTGACGCCCAACCCAAAAAATCCCCGCCCGATAGGCTTGGGCGGGGGTTAGGGGAAGGAAGTCGGCCTACTGTTTTTTCACGGGAGGGGGATTCCATTTGCCCGTGAGCGCATCGGACTGCGGTCCATAAAGACGCATACACAGGTTGAACGCTCCCTTCGGCGCAGGCAGCCAGTTGGCTTCTTTGTCGGTGCCAGGACTTTCATTTTGGAAGTACAGGTCGAGCGACCCGTCCGAGTTGGTCTTAAACGGCATCCAACTGCTGACCGCAAAACGGTTCAGCACGTTCGCCACCTGAAAGCCGTCGCTATCGTAGAGCGTTATAGACCAAAAGCCGTTCACGGGTGGCGTCGCCCCCTTGTCGAAGTGAATCGTATATTTGTTCGCTCCTTGTAGCGGCTTGCCGTTTTCATCGCCAAGATTCAAAGGATAGATGGCATCCTCCGGCAGGTTTGCCCCCAAGCCAAGCTGGGTCACAATGGCGCGCTTTAAGTAGTAGTTCCCATAAACGCCCATGGTGTCGGTGTTCATCGACCAGTAGTTGACCACCCTCGCCACGCTTGGCACTTTCCACTTCATGAGCTGCTGAGCCTGGGCTGGCGCTGCCTCCAGACCCTTGCGCACGGCGGGATCGAGTTTGGAAATGTCGAAGCTCTTGCCGGGCTCGATACCGATGCGTTTCATCTGCGCCAGGATGGGCTCGTCGGTCAGGTGAGGAGGATTGAGCTTGAGCAACTCGGCCGCGTAGGCAAAGTAAGCGCCCGCAGGCATCTTGTCCACCTGCACCATCGGGGGCGTTTTCATATCGACCGTCGGGTCGATCTTCGCCGTTACCGCCTCGGGTGCCTTGCCCAGGCGGGAGAGCGGCGTGACTGTGTAGCCGGCCTGAATCTTATGCACGGCCTCATAGTCCTGCGGGCCATCCGTCCTGGTGCGTCCGATGATCCAGACATAAGAAGTCGGCGCGGCAATGCGCGTGACGCCGTCGGGGACCTTTCCGCTCCAGCCAGGCGGGGTGACCAGAAAGCTGGCTGGCGCAGTGCCCGTCGTTCGCCAGCCGGGCGAGGCAAATACATCCGTCCACATATCGAGCATGGGCAGGAGATAGAACCGACCGTTTGTGTCGGGCGCGGAGACGATTAGCGCTTCCTTGGTGAGATCGAGCCAGGCGATCGAATAGAGCGTGTCGAAGTTTGTTCGCACGACCCCTTTGAAATCTGCGGGCGGATAGGCCGGAATGCTGACGAACACGTTCATCGGTCCCTTGCCGAACTCTTTGCCCGGTTCGATATTTGTAAATTGCTTCCGCGTCACGTCCATCGTGACGAGTGAATAGAAGTAGAGATATGCGTCGGTCGCGATGGCGAGCGCTTGGTCCTCGGTTAAGGCGGGAGCTGAACCTGGTGTTTTCAAAACGGGGCTTTCCGTTAACGATGGCATTTGTATACCTCTCATTGTCTAAGTCGCTGATGGCTGCGGGTTGAAACGGGCAGACCTTATAGGGATGGTCAATGCGTGGCGTGGGAGCCACAACTGTCTAAATTGACAGTTGGGAGAGTGCTCTCGTGGTAAGGAACTGCTCACTCTACGATGGTCAAGTCTTGTGCCGGTTGGGGCCTGGCGTTAGTGAGAGGCTGATCCAGCAATCCATTACTGATAAAACGATTGCCTTCACGCACGGCTTGAACCGCAGCTAATAGATCGCTTGCAATCCTCGTTTTTACGACGTAGCCCCATGCACCCAGGCTAATTGCTTCCTGGACGACGTCGGCAGAGGACTCCTGGCTCACGAAGATGATTTTGGATTGAGGAGAGAGTTGGCGGATGCGTCGGGCCGTTTCGATTCCGGTCAGGTTTGGTAATCCGATATCCAACAGAATCAAGTGCGGCTGCAATTCTTCGGCTATGCGGACCGCTTCGATTCCGTCTGAGGCTTCAGCGATGATTTGTAGTTCGGGATTCCTAACCAACATCGAACAGATGAATCGCCGAAAGGGTTCGAAGTCTTCTACTACAAGAACTCGTAGTCTTGAAGCACCCTGGTCACCGTTGCGAGGGGTCGCGGCCATAGGTTTGACTGTCTCCGCACACGACAGATATTTGCCAGCGACTGATTTGCGAATTCTAGCTGCCACGCATTTCGTCGTCGGTACGCTGGCGAACATTACCCCGGCGAACATTACTCTGGCGAAGATTGCGCAGCAGCCCGCTCGACATTGCCGTTCTAATCCGATGAACTTTTGTTCCCGGAGGTTGCCAGTCGCAATCCGGTCAACTGTTTTCACGGTGGGATTCGGCGATGGTAGCGCGTCCGTTCGAAAGGCGCGTCCCTGAGCGGCTAAAGCCGCGACTGATTCTCCTGCGCTTACGGCGCGGCTGAAGCCGCGCCCTTTCAAAGCGAATTCAAACTAACCCATTATCTTTGCGACAAGGATGTTGCGCGGAATGGCGCGAGATGCTAGAAAGAGGCGGTATTGTTGATTTGGATTTGCCGTTTTGCTCGTCTTCACTTATGCGCCTCGCCTTTATGCGCCCTTCGACTGGCTCCAGTCACGCACACAGTCTGACTGGACACAAGTTTTTCCTGCTTTTCCTTTTTCTGTTGGCGGTTCTCGTTCTCTATCCGTACATGCAGAATGGCGGATTTGGTTATTTCGCATTCCGCATCATCAGCAGCGCTGGAATTCTGGTGGCTGTGTATGCGATTCGGCTGCGGAGAACACTCTTGCTGGTTGCGCTCCTGCTAGCGGTTCCCGCCTTGCTGGAACGCATGCTCCTTCGCCGGTCGGAAGCAGGACTTTTTCCGGTTCTCAGCGTTGTTCTTAGCTTTGTGTTTGATGTGTTTGTTGTGGTAGTGATGTTCCGCCGCGTCTTTACCACGGATGATCCCAACTCGGAGACAATTTTCGGGGCGCTTTGCATATATCTTCTAATAGGGTTTTCTTTCGCCAATCTCTACGGCCTGGTGGCTATGATTCAGCCAAAGGCGTTCTATCTCGATCCTCTGACGAATCTTCACACTGTCCCGGACAGGTTCGATTTCATTTATTACAGCTTCGCGACCATGACCTCCCTTGGGGCGGTGGGGTTTACAGCCGTCTCAGCACAGGCCCGCTCGCTTTCCGTGATTGAAGCCATTATCGGCGTGCTTTACTTAGCTGTGCTGATCACGAGGCTAATGAGCGCGTACCGGTACCGGCCGGCTTCGGGCGATTGATCCGGTAATCGTCCGGATCCCTGGCGGGTTTGTCGCCTATGATCTCAATCCTTGGCGAAGAGGGTCTCGCTTCGCTCGCCGGACCCTTCGAAGCTCAGGGCAGGCAGCCGAGGGCGGCTGTAGCCACATGGGTTGTGCGCTGCCGGGGTTCGTGGTTCCCACTTCTCGCAAAGGACGCGAGAAATGGGGCACCCCCTTCTGATTAGCGAGCGGCCTAGGTCAAAATCAACTTCAGGGGGAGGACGTCCGTAATGTCCGTGTCTTGTTTTTCACTTTTTGCGCAAATTTGTTGTTGACGGTGTCACAGGTAACAAAGATTTGACAATTCCCCTCGGGCAGTGTGGCTGCGCTGAGTTACACTTTGAAAGCCGGTGTGGTCGCGGGTTTCCAACGAAAATTCATGAAGATGATGAAGATCTTTCTCCGAACCTGGGTATTGGGTGCTGCGTTCTTGCTTTGGATTTGCGTGGCGAATGGGTTTGCCGCTAACTCGGCGGGACCACATTATGTGGTTACCAACGACGACGGGTTCGCGGTGGGTTTGACCGGGGTCAGCTTTTATACGGTGGGCGCCGGTGGCCAGTTGACGCTGAAACAGCAGGTGATTACCGGCGGGGCGGGCATTGGCGGCGGATATTTTGCGGCCAACCGTGTGGCCGTGCTGGATGGTGGAGGCGCGCAGTGCGTGTATGCCTCAGAGGCTGCGACCGGAGATGTGGTTGGAATTTCGGTGAGCACGCTCGCAGTGGGAGGCAGCGCTTTCGGTTCGCCGACCGACGCCGGCACTTCGAACGGGATTGGCCTGGCGCTGAACAGCCAATATTTGTACGCGAGCTTTACGGATTCGAGCACGATTGGGACTTTTCTTATACAACCCGGGTGCGGGCTTTCGTTTGTGAACGACGTTTCGGTGCTGGGGCTGCAGGGCGGAGTGATCGCGGGGATGGCGGTCCACGGCGAGGTGCTAGTCGCTACTTATAACGATGGATCGATCGAATCGTTCAATATTGCATCGGGCACTCCAGTCTCGAACGGGGATAAGCAAAATTCCAGCGCTTACCTTAGTGCGAAGGGCGCGAGCTATCCGAACGGGGTTGACATCAGCGAGGACGGCCGCTTCGCGATTTTCGGCGATACGGCGACGGCTACGGTGGTTGAGGTTTCTGATATTTCTTCGGGCAAGCTTACGCCGACTCTGGTGTATACGCTGGGCGCGATTCCTAATTCCAGCAATGTGATGCTGAGCCCGGACGAGAGTCTGCTTTACATCAGCAATTCACAGGGCGACGGGATTACGGCGGCTGCCTTTAACGCCGGCACTGGCCAATTATCGGGCGGGTGCAGTTCGCCGGGGTTTAGGAATTATGTGTCTTCGTTTGCGTTTCTGGCTTCGCTGGCGCTGGCGAACACGACCGGTAATGGCGCGGTGGTTTATGTGGCGGAGTTTGGCGGGGGGTCAGGGATTGCGATGGTTCACGTGGGTTCCAGCGGCGGCAAGTGCGCGCTGATGGAGATGCCGACCTCGCCCGTTGCCGACCCGAACAGCTTGTGGTTGTTGTCGATTGCGGCATTTCCGCCGCGCGGGTTTTAGCGGCGGGGCTTCATAGGTTACGGCTAATTTTCAGGAGTCATGGAGTCAGGAGTCATTCAATGCGTCTGGGGTCCAAGTATTTATTCGTTATTTTGCTTTGGGGATTTTCATTGCAGTTTTGCCTGGCGCAGTGCCCGCCGCGGCCTCAGCCGAATACCGTTCTGAATGACGCGCTGAGCATTTATTCGCAGAATGGAACATTGAACGCGGGCTTGACCCTGGGATATTCGGTCGACATTAGCGGCTACACGCATTATTGCTATCAGTACATGACGCCCACCGGTGTGGCGGAGGCCCCGACGCTGCGAGTGAATCCCGGGGACCGCCTGCTGTTGAATATTACAGACGCCATCCCGACGACGGCCGCGGAGAGCAAGAGCGCGATGCACATGATGGCCGCCGGGACCGCCGCAACCTGCGGCGATGGCGGGACCGCGACTCTGCAGTCGACTAATGTTCACTTTCATGGCCTGGCCGTTCCTCCGGTCTGTCACCAGGACGATGTGCTGGAGACGTTGATTCAACCGGGAGCGAATGGCAGTTTTCAATACGCCATGACGATTCCGGCTACGCAGCCGCCTGGGCTGTATTGGTACCACCCGCACGTGCATGGGTTTACTGAGTTTCAGGTGAACGGCGGTGCTGCGGGCGCGTTGGTAGTCGAGGGCATGGAGAAGTATCGTCCGGAGGTGACCGGGCTGGCGGAACGTGTGTTCGTGATTCGGCAAGAATATCTGGTTCCGTGGATACCGGGGCCGTACCAGCTTACGATCAACTTTGAAAATGCCGCCATCATTGAGGGCCCGACTCCTCTGATTCAGATGAAGCCCGGGGAGAAACAGTTTTGGCGGGTGGCGAATGCCACGATTCAGGATTTCATGCCGCTGCAGTTTTGGTTCGACGGGGTGCCGCAGCAAATGGAGTTGATCGCGTTGGATGGATATCCGCTGGCCGCGCCACGGTTTCAGAACACGATTCTGATCCCGCCGGCGGGACGGGCGGAGTTTATCGTGCAGGCTCCTACAGCTGGGACCACGGCGGTGCTGGAGACGCTTCCTTATGACACGGGGCCGACGGGGAATGCCGATGCGCAAACGCCTATCGCCACGGTTCAGCTGACGAGTGGCGGCAATAGCGTGAAGCAGGAGACGAAGACGGAGTCGAAGGCTGCTCCCGCAGCCGCTTCCGTTAAACCTCTTAAATCTGCGGGACTGCAGGATTTGACACCGACTGCTACGCGCAAGCTTTTTTTCTCGGAGGAGTTTGCGGGGACGAACGGTCCAATTCAGTTCTACATCACGGTCGATGGACAGCCGCAGCGGGTGTTTAATCCCAATGAAAAACCGGCGATCACCACGAAGGTGGGAGCGGTTGAGGACTGGACGATCGAGAACCATGCGCTTGAGGCGCACGATTTTCACATTCATCAGGTGCACTTCATGCTGCTTGAAGTGAATGGGCAGCCGGTGGCTAATCAGGACATGCGCGACTCCGTTCAGATTCCTTACTGGACGGGCAAAGGGCCTTATCCCAGCATTAAGGTGCGGGTGGATTTTCGCGATCCTACGATTGCGGGCACTTTTGTGTTTCATTGCCATATTCTGCTGCATGAGGATCTGGGGATGATGCATAAGATTCAGGTGCTGCCTTAGCGGGGCGTATACATCGGGACAACATCCGAACAATGAAAGGTTTAAGCACGATGAGAAAAACATTTTTGCTCGTCTTGGGCGGGGCTCTGCTTGCGCTCACCGGTTACGTGGTTGGAGACAGAAACGTGGCGGTGGTCAATGCCCAATCGGGCGGGCAAGAGTATGCCGCGCAGCCGGTGCAGGGCAGCGTTCCCAAATCTTACGGCCATGTCGCGGCCGCCATTGCTGACCAGATAGGCACGGGTTTGGTCTTCGAGGACAGCGATGGGACGATTCGGTTCGTCAGCATGACGGGCATGAAAGAAGGAGAATTGGCCCGCTACGATCAGACGGCTACTCGTGGAGGGATCCCTAGATCGTACGGGCATCTGGTGGCCGCGGTGGTGAATCCCAAGGGGACAGGTTTGGTTTTCGAAGATGCTCAGGGCGTGATCAGGTTTCTTACGCTTACGGGTAAGGTGGAGGGGGAGCTGGTTCGGAATTGATACGCGGGCGGCGTCTGAGGTATGTGCCGTCTCGCTTCGCTTGGCGGGACCCCTCGGCTTCGCCTGGGGCAGGCTCACGAGGCGGCCATCCCCACATGAGCTGCTGCTGTTCTTCCTCGTTATGAAATAACTGCCCTCTTGGCCTAGAATGCTCGGTCTGGCTTTGCAGGCTGATTGGCACCTTTCATGGCAGCTACCACTCAAATCCACAGCGAGAGTGAGGTCGAGATCGCGGGGAAGGCCGCTGGGCCTTGCGTTTTCGTGCTGTTTGGGGCCGCTGGGGATTTGACTAAGCGCAAGTTGATTCCTGCGCTGTTCAATCTGGTTCGAGCCAAGCTGCTTCCTGACAATTTTGCGTTAATTGGAGTTTCCGTCGACGACTTGGATGTCGAGGGATTTCGCAACCAGGTTACTTCGTTCCTCCCGACGGGAGACGAGGAAAAAGAGCATCTGGAATGGTTCCGGCAGCGGCTGTATTACGAGCGCGGCGATTTTGGGGATGCGAACACGTTCTCGACGCTGCGTGGGCGGCTCAACGCTCTCGACCTGGAGCGTCATACTGAGGGCAATTACCTTTTTTATCTGGCGGTTGCGCCCAGGTTTTTTGCGCCTATTGTCGACCAGTTGGGAAAGTGCGGATTATCGGCGCAGGCGAATGGGCAGTGGCGGCGGGTTGTGATCGAGAAACCCTTTGGGAACGATCTGGATTCGGCGAAGGCGTTGAACCGGGAGATCAAGGGTGTGCTGTCGGAAAATCAGATTTACCGCATCGATCATTATTTAGGCAAAGAGACGGTACAGAACATCATGGTTTTCCGGTTTGACAACCTCATTTTTGAGCCGATCTGGAACCGGCGCTACATTGACCACGTGCAGATTACGAATGCAGAGACGGTAGGAGTGGAGCGCCGCGGCGGATACTTTGATACTGCCGGAACACTGAGGGACATGGTTCCCAATCATCTTATGCAGTTGCTTAGCTTGACTGCGATGGAGTCTCCGGTGTCGTTTCAGGCAGATGCAGTGCGCAACGAGCAGGCCAAGGTGCTGCATTCGGTTGTGCCGCTGAATTCCGATGAAGTGTTGCAACAGAGCGTGCGCGGGCAATATGGGGCGGGTGTGATCGATGGGGAAAAAGTGCCGGGTTACCGCGCGGAAGCTGGAGTCGCGCCGGAATCGCGGACGGAAACCTTTGTGGCGTTGAAGCTGAACATCGACAACTGGCGCTGGGCGGGCGTTCCGTTTTATTTGAGAACGGGCAAGCGGATGGCGCAGCGCCACACTGAAATTGCGATCCAGTTCAAACGATTGCCCTTCGAATTGTTCCGCAACGCTCCCGCCCGCGAGCGGCACACGAACACTCTGGTGATACAGATTCAACCGGTGGAAGGGATCTCGCTGAGCTTTGGGGCGAAGATTCCTGGGCCATTGTTGCGGGTGGGATCGGTGAACATGAGCTTTGAATACTCGAAGTATTTTGGAACCGACGCCTACACCGGGTACGAGGTCTTGTTATATGACTGCATGATCGGCGACGCGACTTTGTTTCAGCGCGCGGACATGGTGGAAGCGGGGTGGACGGTGGTGGATCCGGTATTGGATGTGTGGAGAGCGCTGCCTCCGCGGAAATTTCCGAACTATGCCTCGGGCACGTGGGGTCCGGCGGAGTCCGATCAATTGCTGGCCCAAGACGGCCGGAAATGGAGGGTGATCGAACCATGATTCTTGCAGGGGACATTGGCGCTACGCGCGCCCGACTCGCGGCTTTCGAAACCGAGGGCAACCGGTTGCAATGCGTGGTGGAGAAAACTTACGTCAGCCAGCAGTATGAAGGGCTCTCGCCGATACTTGCCGACTTTATAAAAACCGAGGGCATCCCGGTGCATAGCGCTTGCGTGGGCGTGGCCGGGCCGGTGCGAGGAGGGCGCAGCAAGATTTCAAACTTGCCCTGGACCATCGATTCGGGCGAGCTGGCGAAACAACTCAAGCTGAATTCAGTTGGGCTGCTTAACGATCTGGAGGCTTACGCTTACGGAATCGATGCTTTGGAATCGAAGGACTTTGTCAGCTTGAGCGAGGGTGCGGAGGATGCGGAAGGAAACCGGGCGGTGATTTCGGCGCGCACCGGGCTGGGTATGGCAGGGCTGTATTGGGATGGATTTCGGCATCATCCTTTTGCTTGCGAGGGAGGTCATGCTGACTTTGCGCCACGGAATGATCTGGAAATGGAGTTGCTCGGATATCTTCAGAAAAAGTACGGGCGTATCAGTTATGAGCGAATTCTCTCCGGGCCCGGGATCAGGAATATTTACGATTTTCTTCGGGACACAGATAAGGCAGAGGAGCCGGATTGGCTGCGAGAGCAGATGGCGGCGGCGGATGGTCCAGCGCTGATTTCGAAACTGGCGCAGGAGGGCAAGGCGGCGATCTGCGACCAGACCCTGTCGATTTTTGTTAGCGTGTTCGGGGCTGAGACCGGGAACTGCGCTTTGAAGTTCATGTCGACTGGGGGGATTTTTATTGGGGGGATTATTGCGGCGAAGAACGTGTTGAAGATGAAAGAACATGGGTTCATAAAGGCTTTTCTGGATAAAGGACGCATGGAAGTTTTGCTTAAGGACATGCCGGTGAGGGTTGTGCTGAATGATGATTGCGGGATTATTGGGGCGGCCCGGTATACGCTGATTCAGAAGGCATTTCGGGCTAGCCGGGCGGCGGATTAGATCATCGCGGTCGGAGGCTCAGATGATGGCTCAGTTTGCTGCCAGCGGCGAGGGGGCATCGAGCTTCGCTCGACTGGACAGCCGGGGGCGGCTGTCCCCACATAACATCTAAGCAAATTGCGCGCTGCCGGCTTCCTCCCGCTTGACGGGGTTGATGGCAATAACTACCATCGAGCGACAGTTATGAGCCAGGATCCGTTGATTGGGCAGTCGCTTCTCCACTACAAGATTCTTCGAAAGCTGGGAGCGGGCGGCATGGGCGTGGTGTATGAAGCTGCGGACTCGCAGCTGGGCCGCCGCGTGGCGCTGAAATTTCTTCCGGCGGAGATGGCGCAGGACAGCCAGTTGCTGGAACGGTTTCAGCGCGAGGCGCGCGCCGCTTCGTCGCTGAATCATCCGAACATCTGCACCATCCATTCGATCGAGCAGCATGAACGCCGGCACTTTATTGTGATGGAGCTGCTGGAGGGCCAGACGCTAGCACAGAGCATGTCGAGCCAGAGCTTGACCGGTCAACCCATGGATGTTGAGAAGGTGCTGCCGCTGGGATTGCAGATAGCGGATGCGCTGGAATCGGCGCACGCCAAGGGGATTGTGCACCGCGACATCAAGCCGGCGAATATTTTTATTACCGAGCGCGGACAGATTAAGATTCTGGACTTTGGACTGGCGAAGATGAGTGTGGGAGAAAATGCTCACGGATCTGCGCCAGAGCAGGGGGAAACTCAGGCCTTTGGAGGCGAACTGACTTCGCCGGGCTCGGTGGTGGGTACGGTTTCCTACATGTCGCCAGAGCAGGCGCGGGGGCAGTTCGTGGATGCGCGGACGGACATTTTCTCGACCGGCACCGTGCTCTACCAGATGGCCACGGGAACGCTGCCTTTTCAGGGAGACACCTCGGCGGTGATTTTCGACTCGATCCTGAACCGCGACCCTCGGCCGGCTGCCGAGGTAAATCCTCTGCTGTCTGCCGATTTTGTACGCATCCTCGACAAAACGCTGGAGAAGGACCGGAATCTGCGCTGCCAGACGGCCACCGAGTTGAAGACAGACTTTATCCGGCTCAGGCGTGACCTGGAATCGAGCGCACGGCGCGTGCGCGGGAAGACCGATTCGGATTCCGGAGTGCAAAAACAGACGGCGAGAAAATCTGTGGCCGTGCTCTACTTTGAAAACCTGAGCGGCGCCAAAGAGGACGAGTACTTGCGCGACGGCATCACGGAAGATGTGATCACTGAACTTTCGAAGATTCGGGGGTTGAACATCTTTTCGCGCCCTACCGTTCTTGCCTTCCGTGACAAACAGGTAACGCCGGGGCAGGTGGGCGCGCAACTGGGCGCGGCTTACGTGCTTACCGGAACTTTGCGGCGGGCTGGAGCGCGGCTGAGGATCAGCGCCCAACTGGTGGACACGCATACCGACTTCCCGCTGTGGTCGGAGCGCTTCGACCGCGAGATGAAAGATGTTTTCGAAGTTCAGGATGAAATGGCGCGCAGAATCGCGGAGGCGCTACGGGTGACGCTCTCGCCGGAGGAGCTAGAAGCGCTGGCCATCAAGCCGACGGAGAATCTGCAAGCGTACGATTTGTACCTGCGCGGCAAACGTTATGCGCGGCGACAGACCCGGCAGGACCTTGAGTTTGCCTTGCAGATGTTTGAAAACGCAGTGGGCATTGACCCCAGTTTTGCTTTAGCCTATGCCGCCAGCGCCAATGCCTGCGCCATGTTCTTCTGTAACTTCAGCCGCGATCAGGTGTGGGTGGAACGGGCGCGAGACACCTCCGGAAAGGCAGTCGCTCTGCGCTGGGATCTGCCGGAAGTGCAGGTCAGCCAGGCCTGGGTGCTCTACGCCGCCGAACTGCATGATGAATCCGTCCGTATGTTGAAGAAGGCCATCGAGCGCAAGCGCGATTGCGAAGGCGCTCATTACCTGCTCTGCCGCGCCCTGTTCGCGGCCGGACGCTATCAAGAGGTTCTGGACGTTTCAGAAAGCGCGATCGAGGCCAGTGGCGAGGACTACAACGTTTATGTGCCTATCTTGAACTGTCTGGGCGCGATGGGAAAAGTGGAAGCAGAGCGCAACATGCACCAGCGAAGGGCGGCAGCCCTCGAAAATCACTTAAAGCAGGTGCCGGAGGACGCGCGGGCGCGCATCCTGCTGGGCAGTAGCTACGCTTATCTGAGCCGGCCAGACGATGCCTTACGCGAACTTAACCTGGCGGTTACGCTGCGCGCCAACGAAGCCTCGATTCTTTACAACGCGGGTTGTCTCTACTCCAAACTGAACCGAAAGGCGGATGCTCTGGATGCGCTGCGAAAGAGCTGGGAGGCGGGGTTCAAGGATGCGTCGTGGGCGCGGCGTGATCCGGACCTGAATCTTCTGCACGGCGACCCGGAGTTTGACCGGCTTTATCCGGAGCCGCGGCCGGCTGCGCCTGCAGCGGGCTCGCGTTAGATTGAAAAGAATAAAAGTCGTGAGTACGACTCTTCGTTTGCTTTTCACTTCTTGAAAACCTTGTTCATTGAAACCGCACTTTTCCACTGCTAGTGTTGCGCGGCGCTGCATTATGCCTCGTTGAAACGCACATGCGGGCTTTGTCCCGCGCGATCTGAATTCCAGAAATGGGAAGCTACGACCATCTGAGGGGGCCGAAATCCTTGTGCTCGTCTGCGGCACAGACTAGCTTGCGAATTGGAGCCGAGTAATCGCGGCAGCAAAGCTGAGAGGAACAAGGATGACGTTCATGCGCAGGTACAGTAATCACACGGTTGGATTCGCAGCGTTTCTGCTGCTCATTTGCGGCGCCGGATGTAGCGGCTTTGACGAGAGCGGCACCAATCCAAGGGTGACGCCGCCGACAGCTACTTCCGCGGCTCCTCCAAGTGGCACTGGCGGGGCGTGTCCCAACACACTCGTCACCGTTACCTTCAGCAAAGCGATGAACCCGGCAACGATCGATGGCACGACCTTCACGCTGACGGGGCCGGGAGCGGCGGCCGTTACGGGAGTGGTTAGTTACGACACACCCAGCGACACTGCGACCTTTTCCCCATCTGCCAGCCTGGCGCTGAGCACCGCGTACAGCGCAATGGTGACTACCGGCGTGAAGGACACGTTCGGCAACGCCCTGGCAAGCAATTTTGTGTGGAGCTTTACCACGGGCAACACAGCCTGCCAAGCAGGGCCGCCTACGGTGGTTTCTGCAGCGCCCCCGAATGGTACGAACGGCGTGTGTCCCAACACCGTGGCCGTTGCGACGTTCAGCGAGGCGATGAATCCCGCGACCATCAGTGCAACCACGTTTACACTGACCGGTCCGGGCACTGCATCAGTGACGGGACAGGTTGTCTACGATGCGGCTGACTATGCCGCGACCTTCACACCATCCAGCGATCTCGCGCTGAGCACCACGTACACCGCGACCGTAACGACCGGGGCTCAGGACCTGCTGGGGAATCCGCTGGCAAACGACTCGGCGTGGAACTTCATCACCTCAGCGGTGGCGTGTCAAACGTCATCCGTGCCGTTGGGATCGGCATCGACTTTCGAGGCACTAGCGGGCTCTACTGTCACCAACACCGGGCCGACCATCATTACGGGTGGAGACCTGGGGTTGAGCCCGGGCAGCGCAGTTACCGGGTTCCCGCCGGGGACGCTCACTTCTCCAGCAGTGATGCATGTTATGGATCCAATCGCGGCGCAGGCCGAACTGGATTTGACGACAGCCTATCTTTATACCGCCGGATTGCCGGGAGGTGCGGTTCTGCCAGGGGATATGAGCGGCCTGACTTTTGCCCCGGGACTTTACACCAATGCGAGCACGGTCATGTTGTCGGCGGGAAATGTGACGCTCGACGCCCAGGGTGACGCGAATGCCGTTTTCATCTTCCAGGTAGGTTCCACACTGACCACTATCGGGAGTACACAGGTCATTCTGGCCGGTGGCGCCCAGGCCAAGAATGTTTTCTGGCAGGTCGCCAGCTCAGCAACTCTGGGAACAAACTCCGTCTTCCAAGGAACGATCCTGGCGCTGCAATCGATCTCCCTTGATACCGGCGCAACGCTTGTCGGCAGAGCACTGGCGCGCAATGGCGCGGTCACGTTGGACAGTAATACAGTTACGGCTCCCTGATTTCAGGGGGCATTCGGGAGTGGGCCGCCTTCAGGGCTGGCCCACTCTCGTCTGCAGAAACAAATTTGAACGAAGACGTGGAACGCTCAGCGCTTTGCCGGCGCGGAGTGGAAGGGATCGTTCTCGGGTGTGTCGGGAGCATCCTCTGGACTGGGAATGTCGAGATTGACAACGATGGGCTCCTGACCGCTGCGCACAATTACAGCCTCGACTGGTTCGTCTTTGCGGGCGTTCAGTTCCTGATGAGGGACGTAGGGCGGGACGTAGACGAAGTCTCCGGGGCCGGCTTCGTCGACGAACTCCAGATTATTTCCCCAGCGAAAGCGGGCGCGGCCGCGCACGACGTAGATTACGGTTTCGAGTTCTCCGTGATGATGTGGACCGGTCTTCGCGTTGGGATGCACCACGACCGTTCCTGCCCAGAGCTTCTGCGCGCCGACCCGGGCACGCGAGATAGCTTCGGCGCGGGTCATTCCTGGTGTCTGAGGCGTGTTGGAGTCGAGTTCGCCGCTGCGGATGATGCGCAGGCCGTTGGTTCTCCAGTCGGGCATTTTGTCTTCCTATTGTTGGCCTAGAATTTTTTTCGAAGAAATTCGACCAGGGCATAGCCGATGACGGCGGCTACGGCGGCAATTCCGAGGTTGGCAGCGGTAAAAACATCTTCGAGTGCCGCGGCCATGCCACTCTTGTGTCCCAGGCCTGAGCGTTCGAATTCTCCCATCAGAAGATTGGAATAAAAAAGGAAGATGATAAAGCCTACCTCGATCACCGCTCTCCAGACATCTTTCTTCATTGTGCACCTGTCGACATCCGCCGAACTTGGATGACCTTCGAAAGACTTCAAGGTGCGGCCATTCTAGTCGAATTTCCTGCACCTTTGTGCACCCAGCGCGGAAGCGATCTATCTGTTGTGTTCAAGCGAAAATGATTTAGCATCCTCTCTCATGAACGCTTCCGCTCCGGGGTTGACTGCGGACCAGGTCTTGCAGGCGTTTCGCCACGATGCCCCCAGTCTTCTTTTCGGCGCCATGATCATGGCGGTGGGGCTGGTCGCGGCGGCGTTTTCCGAAATCCGCCGCAAGCACGATCCTGTCCTGATTTACCTTGCCTTGTTAGCCGGCCTGTATGGCTTGCGCATGTGGATGCAGACCGGCATGTTTTTCATGATGGAAGGCTGGTCTTTCTACCCGAGAGTCAGTTCCGCGATCAATTACGTCGTTCCTATTCCAGCATTTCTTTTTCTTGACGCCGCCGGGTTCCTGCACCGGCGCACGAGAAACGTGGCTTTTGCTGCAGGGATCGTGCTGGCCCTGCTAGCGCTGGCGACGCTAGCGGTGGGGCCGCAACCCATCTTTTCCCAGATCAATGCGGTCTTGATTATCGCCTCCCTGACAACACTGGTCCTGATATCCATGAGCGGGAGATCGCTCGATCGGGACGCCGTTGTAATACGCCGCGGCCTGCTGATTTTTGCCGCTTTCATCTTCTGGGAGAACTTCCGGGGCCTGCTCGGAATTTCCTTGCCCGATATCGAACCGATTGGTTTTATGGTGTTTCTGGGATCTCTCGGATATGTCGCCGCGCGCCAGACCCTGCAACGGGACAAGCAGCTCAGCGAGATTCAAAAAGAGCTGGAAGTTGCCAAGCGGATCCAGTTGTCGATTCTGCCCGGCGCGTTTCCCGACTCGGCCAGTTTCCGCGTCGCGGCCCGTTACGTGCCGATGACCTCCGTTGCCGGAGACTTCTATGACTTTATTGTGGCCGACGCGACGCAGGCCGGGTTGCTGATCGCTGACGTCTCCGGCCATGGCGTTCCGGCGGCGCTGATTGCCTCGATGGTGAAAGTAGCGGCTACGTCGCAGCTTGCGAACGCCGCCGATCCCGCCGGGTTGCTCGCGGGAATGAACACCATTCTTTGCGGCAATACGCAAGAGCAGTTCGTTACCGCGGCTTACATTCATCTCGATGCGGGGTCGAAGATTTTCAGATATTCGGCGGCGGGGCATCCAGCGATGCTTCTGCTGCGTCATGGGGACGTAACCGAAATCGTGGAAAATGGTTTGATACTCGCCGCGTTCGACTATGCGGCTTACGCGGAGACCACGCGTCCGCTGGAGCCGGGTGACCGGTTTCTTCTTTATACGGACGGCGTTATCGAAGCGGCCAACGCCCAGGGCGATTTCTTTGGGCAAGATGCGTTGTCGGAGCTACTGGGGCGGACTGGTGCGCTTATGCCCGCCACTGCGGCGGATCAGATCGTCTCTGCGGTGCAGCGATGGTCGGCCTCGCAGGACGACGATTTGACTGTTCTGATCTGCGATTACATCGGGTAGGTTGTTATCGTGCGATAAATCGGCGGGTATCGGTTGTCTGGTGGCATATGGGAAGAATTTCTTTCCGCAGCTTGTTTCTCTTGAGTCTGATCGCTCTGGGGACGCTAGCTTTCGCACAAGCGCCGGCGCACTCTGGCGCGAAGCCTGCACAGTATTTTCTTGTGCTGTTGAATCGTCCCGCGAACGCTCCGCAACTTAGCAAAGAAGAGGGCGAGAAACTTCAGGAAGAGCACATGGCGAACATCCGCAAGATGGCGGCCGAGCACAAGCTTGTGATTGCCGGACCTTTTCTGGATGACACGACGTTGCGCGGGATATTTGTGTTGCAGGCGGAGTCGGCGGCGCAGGCGCGGGAGTGGGCGAGATGGCGATCCCGCGGTCGAGGCCGGCCGGCTGTCTCCGGAGGTGCATGGGCCGTGGGATATCGACCCGAATGCTATTCACAGTCCAGCGGAGCCTCCCGGGTTCGAGCAGTACACACTCGTTTTATTGAAGCGCGGCGAGCATTGGAACCCGGGCGCGCCGGAGTTTATGGATGTGATGAAGCGGCATCATGCTTACATAAAAGAAATTACGGCTCAGGGAAGCCTTGCCGTTGCAGGGCCGTTCCCGATCGGCGATCAGGGTGAGTTGCTGGGAGTCTCCATTTTCCGCGTGGGAGTGGAGCAGACTGGGAAGTTGATGCGGGAGGATCCGATCGTCAAAGCCGGACTGCTTAGGCCTGAGATGCATCCGTGGGGGACGGGCAAAGGGGTGCTGGCGGCGGGATTGCCGATGAAGTGAGTCCCACGGGGGCTGCGTGCAAATGCAGCGCCTGAAGGCGCGGTTCGATAACGGCGCCCTTACGGTATGACTGAAGGCATACCCTGATACGAGGCTCCGAGCTTCGCTAACCGCCAGCTTTTAGTTCAGTTAGGACCTGCTTGGCGATTTCCTTTAGAGTCTCGAAGACGCCGACGCCTTGAAAGGCTACCGCTTCCACCACGGCTTCGTTCTTTTTGCGCAGCTCCTTGTTGAGATCATCGGGCGATAGGATGTTGGGCAGGTCGCGTTTGTTGAGTTGCAGCACGTAGGGAATTTTATTGAAGTCGTAGCCATGCTCTTTCAGGTTCGACATGAGGTTGTCGAGGGCTTCGACGTTGGCGTCCATGCGTTGTTCCTGAGAGTCGGCGACGAAGACGATGCCGTCGACGCCGCGCAGAATCAGCTTGCGGCTGGCATCGTAGAAGACCTGGCCGGGCACGGTGTAAAGATGGATTCGGGTTTTGAAGCCGCGCACGTTGCCCAGATCGAGCGGCAGGAAATCGAAGAACAAGGTGCGCTCGGTTTCAGTGGCGAGGGAGATCATCTTGCCCTTCTGCTGTTCCGCGGTTTTCTGGTAGATCATCTGCAGGTTCGTGGTCTTGCCGCCTAATCCGGCGCCGTAGTACACGATCTTGCAGTTGATCTCGCGGGCTGCGAAGTTGATGAAACTCAAGGCTTTCCTCAATCGCGCGTGCCCACACCCTTGCGGGCGCTGGCGCGCAAAAATATCCCTATGGGGGCTTGGGGTTTTTATATCACACGAGCCGGATTGGCGGCAGGTTACTCAGGTGACCCCCTGCCGGAATGGGGCTGGACTTCTACTTTGTCGGCGCGTTCGTCGCCGCGATCACCGGGTAGTAGCCCTGCTTGGCGATAACCTTCAGGCCTGGCCGGTGCACCACCACTTCGATATCGCGGAAAGAGATCGCGGTGAGCGTCTTGGGGCGGGTCGGGCTGTAGCCCAGCGTGTACTGGGTGCGCGCCTCGCTCATGATCTGGCCATACATCTCTTCAATCGAATTCCGGGTAAGCTCACGGTGTTCGGCTCCGCCGGTGGCCGACGCGTATTTCGGCAGGATGTCGTCATAACCCTGGCGCGGCAGGTGGTATTTCTCGAGCTTGTCATAGACCGGAAGCGCCGAGTTTCCTATGGAGATGGCCTGCACCTGGATCTCGTTCGAGAGCAGGACCCTCTTCACGTCGCTGTAGCTGGCCTTGCTGCCATATTCGCGTCCGTCGCTGATCACGAAAATAATCTTGCGGCGAGCGCGGTCACGTTTGCGCAGGTCGATCGCCGCCTGCAGAATGGCGTCATTCAGCACGTGGGACTCTTTCGACGGCGTATACACCGGCTCCGTCGGACTACCTACGGGAACTCCATTGATGATGGGTCCGCCGGCCAAGGGTCCGCCCAGAATCGGCGGACCATCGTAGTTTCCGCGTTCCGTCCTCATCTGGTTCAATACCGCAGTCAATCTCTTGGAGGCTCCGGCAAAGTCGCTGACCTCGTTCACGGTGCTGCTGTAGGTGTAAATCGCCACTTCATCGTAGGGAGCGAATGCTCCCACGAGAGCCGAAAAGGTTTGGTTAACCTTCTGCACCTGAGCATCCGGCATACCGGTGTCGAGCACGATCGCCACGGAAAGCGCCATGGGATCGGCGGTGAAAAAGGTTAGCTTTTGTGGCACCCCGTTCTCTTTCACGGTGAAGTCGGTGGAGAGGAGTCCATCGACCAGGCGCCCGTCACGATTTTTCACCGTCACCGGAATCTGCACAAAGTTGGTATGCACGACCAGCGTGTAGAGCTGATCTTGCGCGCTAGGACCCTGCTTGGTCGAAGTGCCCGGCGGCAGCGTCTTGACGGGCGGCATAGGCGGCGCGGACGTTGAATTATTCGATCCGGCGCCAGGCTGGGTTGCTGCCGGCTTATCGACTGGTTGGTTCGTCCACGGATCTCGTTCGACCGGCTTTTTTTCTTCCTCTCGAGGAATTGGCGGGGGCTCGGGTTTCCCGGCAGGCGGTTGCACGGTCGATGGAGCGTCGGGGATAGTTTGCGCCGGCTGGGCCTGTCCGCTCGGCGTCTGGCCTGGCGTAGATTGCGCCGCCATCGTTGGAATGCCGGCGCACAGGCATGCCAGCATCAGTGCGGGCGCGAGGCAGGTTGAGCCGCGTTTTTGTTTTCTCTTATTCGCCGCCGGTTCTATATTCACAAAGACCATCCGTTCTTTTCGCGGGCCCTTACCCTGTGATCGTTTCCCCACAACCGAGTCCAGGCAACTTTCCGCTTCGCCACCGAAAAAAATGCCATCTTTTCCTTCGGATGCTTGAACCTTGCCATTTGGTGCATCCAACTGCAAGGATTAGACTAACAAAGTCCTTAGAGGGATTGCTGGCATGCTCAAATTATCCGCTGACCGAAGGTTCTCCCCGGCCCTGGCCGCCGCCATCTTGTTATTTTGCCTGGCAGCATTGTCGGCCGCTGCTCCGCTCGCCCCGGCCCAGATTCCTATTATCCCAAAGTCCCCTGACACTCAACCATCCCCAACCCAAAAAACTGGCGCCGCGCAGAAGCCGGCAGATCAGCAAGACCAGCAAGATCAACAACCCGCCGAAACTCTCAAGGTCAGTGTCAACGTGGTTGGACTGTTTTTCAACGTCAAGGACAAGCATGGCACACTTATGCCCAACCTTACGAAGGACGACTTCACGGTGTTCGAGGATAACAAGCAGCAGACCATCAAATACTTTGCCGCCGAATCGAACCTGCCGCTCACGCTGGGCATTCTCATTGATTCTTCCGGCAGCCAGCGCAACGTGCTCGACATGGAGAAAGACGTCGGTGGAGCGTTTCTGCGGCAGATTCTCACCGACAAAGACGAAGCCTACGTGATTGACTTCAACGTCGACGCCTCGCTGATACAGGACTACACGCGCGACGTGCGGCGGCTGCAGGCCGCTATGAACAAAGTGCGGATCAACACAGGTTTTTCCACCGGTCCAATCCCTGGAGCGGGCGGGGGTCCCGTTCCAACTGCCCGCCAGGCAGGCACTGTGCTCTACGATGCGGTTTATTTGTCGGCGCACGACATGCTAGCGAAAGAAGTGGGACGCAAGGCGATGATCCTGCTAACGGACGGCGAGGATGAAGGGAGCCAGCTCAAGATCAAAGATGCCATTGAAGCCTCGCTGAAGGCCGACGCCATCGTGTATGTGCTGCTCTGCGCTGATCGCGGCTTTTACGGATCGTTCGGAATGGGCGGATATACGGGCGAGGGCGAAATGCGCAAGCTCACCGAGGCCACCGGAGGCCGCGTGATTAACGTCGGCAACAAACTCGACAAATTGCGCGAAGCCTTCGACCAGATCGCGGCCGAGCTGCGCAGCCAGTACAACCTGGGCTATACGCCCACTAATCCTGTTCAGGATGGCGGCTACCGCAAACTTGAAGTCAAGTCGAAAGAGAGCTACAAAGTGCAATGCCGGGCTGGGTACTATGCGAGCCCGCGGGAGCCGTTGCCGCAGTAATGGGATGGGGCAAGTCAAAAGCAAGAGCAACGGCAAGAACAGAGTCAAGAACGGCGGGCGGGGGCACCCGCTCCACACGCGCATCGGAGGTTTCGCCAATGCCATCAAAAAGTTTCTCGGCTTTTTCTCGACGCTCGTTCTTGCAGTTCTCCGCCGCGGCTTCGGCTGCCGCGGCTTTTCAGATTGTCACTGAGCCCATGCTTGCCGCCGCGGCGCGCAAGCCCGCTCCCCGGGGTGCGGTGATGATCGACTCCAATGAGAATCCGCTGGGCCCGTGCCAGCCCGCACGCGACGCCATTTCGGCGATCATTCCTTTCGGTGGACGCTATCTCTTTGATCGCACCGACGACCTTGTGCACACGTTTGCCGAGCTCGAAGGCCTCAAACAAGATTATGTTCGCATCTTTCCCGGCTCGAGCCCGGCGCTGACCTTCACGGTCGTCACCTTTACTTCGCCGCAGAGGAGCTACGTCACTGCCGATCCCGGTTATGAAGCCGGTATGTTTTCGGCGAAGGCGGTCGAGGCCCGCGTCGTCAAAGTTCCGCTCACTAAGACCTACGCGCACGACGTAAAGGCGATGATCGCGGCCGCGCCCGATGCGGGAGTTTTCTACATTTGCAATCCCAACAATCCCACGGGCACGCTCACGCCGCACTCCGACCTCGCATACCTTGTCGAGAATAAGCCTAAGGGTTCCATCGTGATGGTGGACGAGGCCTACATCCATTTTTGCAACGCGCCTTCCGCGCTTGATTTCGTCACGGCGGGCAAGGATGTGGTTGTGCTGCGCACCTTCTCTAAGGCTTACGGGATGGCGGGTCTGCGCTGCGGATTCGCCGTCGCCCGTCCCGACCTGCTCGAAAAAATCATGAGCCGCAGCGGATGGAATATGATGCCCGTCACCGCCGTTGCGGCGGCCTCGGCCAGCCTTAAGGACGCCGGACTGGTTCCGGAACGCAAGCGCATCAACGCCGGCGTACGGCAGGAGACCTTCGAGTGGCTTGACCGTAACGGCTATTCCTACACGCCCTCGGAGTCGAACTGCTTCCTGCTCGATACCAAACGCGCGGGCAAAGAAGTGATCGACGGCATGGCTCAGCAGAATGTTTTTATCGGACGGATCTGGCCGGTCATGCCGACGTGGGTGCGCGTCACCGTTGGCACTCGTGAGGAAATGGAAAAGTTCCAGGCGGCGTTCCAGAGAGTAATGCGCGGAACCACGGCGTTTTCGCTCGGGCCGGCAAGGCCCGCGATGCGCTCGCGACGGCCAGAGCTAGTCTCATAAATTTTTCTGGGCGAAAGACTTCACCGGGGCTAAAGCCGCCAACGTTCGTTACCTTATGCGGCGCTGAAGCGCCGCTCTCCCACGGTACTCTGACACTGTACTCTGGGGGCACGCTTATTTCGGCGTTAGCAGGAAACCGTGTTCCGCGCCGTTCAGCGTGCCTGTGCCGACGATCAGGCCGGAGTTGTTGATGCCATAGGCTTGTTCGAGCACCCATCCAGACTTGGCCGGGATCAGCTTGTTGAGGTCCTTCATCTTCCCGCCGCCGTATACGAAGGCGTGATACGTACTCTGATAATCAGAGTAGCCGACGATGACACCTGAGTCGTTGATCGAGAGTCCCCAGCTTGCGACCAGCGCGCCCGCAAGGGTTCCCAGGTCCGTCATCTTGCCGGCGGTGCAGAGATAGGCGTGGGCCGTGAGGTTGTTCTTGGTGTATGCGATGCCGGTGGTTTGTCCTTTGCTATTGATGCCGAAGGTCTCGCTCCATTGGCCGCCTAGAGTGCCTTGCGCTGTCATGGTTCCGTTTTTCCAGGTGAAACCCAGGAAGTTGCCGGCCGCGTCGTAAGACGTTCCTACCGCCTCACCGAATTTATTTACGCCGTATGCGCTGTTCCACCAGGCGTTTCCATTCGGTGATCCCAGAGTGCCCAGGTCGGTCATTACACCCTTGCTGTAAAGAAATGGATGATTGCTGCCATCCGCGGTGACAGCGGAGCCAACTACTTGTCCCGCATTGTTGAGGCCATAGGCCACCGCCGACCCGCCGCCGAGATCGCCGATGTCGGTTAACGTCCCGCCGCCCGTTCCGCCGCTCGAGAGGAAGGCGCGATACGTCTTTGAAGCGTTTGTGGAATAGCCGGCGATCTGTCCGGAGGAGTTGATCGCGTTGCCGATTCCGACATCGCCGCCCAGCGTGCCGAGGCTGGTCATCACGCCTGCGCTGTAAAGAAAAGCGTCGCTGGTATTGTTCTTGTCGCTGCCGACGGAACCCGTGACTTGACCAGTTGCGTTGATCGCGCGGGCCACACTGTAGTCGTCGCCGGCAAGCGTTCCCAGGTCGGTGACCGTATAGGTTTGCGCAGCGCACAATGAGGAGAGCGCAACGAGAAGAGGAACGACGACAAATCCTGGAAGGCTGGCGCGAAGATTCACGGCTGCTCCTTGTTCCTTGTGCCGAGTGAGCCTGAATTGCAGCGGACTCGACGAGCGCAATGCTCTCACCGCGGAGCGGCGCAGTTGTCAAGAAATTGTCAAAATCGAGGCCGGGGCCTTGCGGAGAACCGCACTAAGGCACGCGCTCTGCGTATTCGCCGAAGATTGAAATGGTCTTATGCGGTCCATATTGACCAGTTATCTATGAGCAAGAGGCTGATACTGAGACTATAACTTTCGACCGAATGCGAAAACTCCGGAGGACAATAAAATGCGGCATTTCAAATGCGTGGTGCCTTGGGCTCGCAGGCTCGCGGTGCGCAGTCTGCTGGTGGCCGGTGCAACAATCCTGCTCGCGCCTTTGGCTCTGGTGCCAACGGCCAGCGCGCAAGTTGTGATCGGCGTTGGAATAACTCCACCCGTCTGCGCCTACGGTTACTACAACTACAGGCCGTACGGCTGTGCCCCCAGCGGCTTTTATGGGCCAGGCTATTTCTATAACGGCGTTTTTCTGGGCGTAGGCCCGTGGGCGAACTGGGGCTATGGCCACGGGTGGGGTGAGCATCGCTTCAGCGGCGGTGGAGGCGGAAGGTACGTCGGGGTTCACGGAAACGGCGGACATGTTTACGCAGCCAATCGTGGAGCGCATCCATCGGCAGTGCATGGCAATGGAGGCACCCATGTTGCGGTTGTCCATAACGGCGGAGCGTCCCATGCCGCGGCGCATGGTAGCGCCTCTCATGGTGGCGAATCGCATGGAGGCGGCGAGCATCACTAATCAGTAGTCAGTAATGATTAGCCGCTAAATTTTGCGGCACACGGAACAGGAAGCGGCGGAGCCTCGGCTTCGCCGCTTTTGCAGTGTCAAGCCGAATGACGTTTCCTTTCGCCAGCTTCCGTCTCGTTCGGATTGGCGCTGTCAACTGTGTGCGGGTAAGTCTTGAAATCACGCAGAAAAAGTTCCAAGCCGCCGAAGTCAGGATGGTCGTTGTGGCCGATAGTAAAAGCGATGTCGATGGGATCGCCCGCCAGAAGCGGCGCTTGCTGTAGGCGTTCGGCCATGTGCCAGCCTAAGGCGTCGAAGACGGTTCTCAGCTTTTCTGCAGTTCTCAGTTCTCGGTTCTCAGTTCTCAGTTGAAAACTCTTGGCTTCGGCTTTCTCGTCGCGCCGGATGGCTGCGCCATCTGGATGACAGCTTGGCGTGGCCAGGATCGCGACCGCTGACAGTTCTTCTTTGCCGGAAGTTTCGGGGGAGAATTCATGGCGGATATTGTCCTCTCCTGCCTTTAGCTTTAGTTTGATGTGTTTGTCTTTCAGGATTTTAGGAGGCGCGATCAGGCGCACGGCTCGGGCGCTGAATGCGGGTTCGTGATTGCCGGTCCCGTACGGCTCGAGCAGACGCAAGACTTGAAACAGTTCCGGAGTTATTTCATCGAGATCCAGTTCGGCCTCAACATCCAGCACGGGATCGAAATCCGCTGGAGTTAGGCGCATGCGGGCGAAGGCATCCAGTTCCGCCCGCAACTGAGGCACGTTTGCAGACGGCAGGGCGAAACCGCACGCGTGGGAGTGTCCGCCATAGCGCGTGAAAAGCGCGTGCGACGACTCGACGGCCTCGAGCAAATGAAAGGGACGAATGGAGCGGCCGGAGCCAAAGGCCTCTTCGCCTTCACGCGCAATGACGATGGCAGGGCGGTGGTAGCGCTCGACGATGCGCGTGGCCGCGATGCCAATGACGCCGCGGTGCCAGCCTTCACCATCCACCACAATGCAGTAAGCTTCGCATAGTGTTGGCTCGCCGGTGATGCGCTCTTCGATGGAGCGAAGAATGCGGCGCTCTTCTTCCTGGCGCTCGGCGTTTAGCCGGTCGAGCTTCCCGGCCAGCAGGCGGGCTCGATCTGCATCTTTCACGCTGAATAATTCGATTACATCACGAGCAACATCCATGCGACCGGCCGCATTGATTCGTGGCGCAATGCGGAAAGCAACTTCGGTGGAGGTGGGCGGACGCTTGGCGGAAATCTGCGCCACTTCGAGGAGCGCCTTCAGTCCCGGATTCACTGCGCGGCGCAGAGCGTCGAGCCCCAGGCTGGCGAACACGCGATTCTCGCCGGTGAGCGGCACGGCATCGGCAATGGTCGCAATCGCTACCACCTTCATGAACGAGTGCAACATGCGCGTGTGATCTTTTTCGTTGAGCCGCCGCTGCATTAATCCTTGCGCCACTTTGAACGCAACGCCGGCTCCGCAAAGCTGCTTGTAGGGATATTCGCATCCGGGCTGATTGGGATTCACCACTGCCAATGCGTTAGGAACGCCATCGGGTCCGGGCAGGTGATGATCGGTAACGATCAGATCCACGCCGAGCCGTTGTGCGGTTTGTGCCGGAGCGAAGGCGCGAATGCCCATGTCGACACTGATGATCAGGCGAATACCCGAGGCCGCGGCGCGTTCGATCACGTCGTCGCGCAGGTCATAGCCCTCGCGAATGCGGTGCGGAACATGAAAGTCCGCCGCGCCCCCGCAGAGTTCGATGGCGGTCTTCAAAATGATGACGGCCATCGTGCCGTCGACGTCGTAGTCGCCGTAGATCAGAATGGGTTCCTTGCGCTCGATGGCCGCGTCGATGCGATCTACGGCAGCGTGCAGTCCCATCATTTGTTCGGGTGCGTGCAGGTGACTGATCGACGGGATGAGAAAGCGAATGGCAGCGTCAGCATCGGTCATGCCGCGGCGGATTAGCAGACGCGCCAGCGTATGAAACGGAGAACTCCGCTGCGCGGCATCTTGTGCTCGATGGGAGTAGCGAAACCGCCGATCAGGCAAAAGGTCGGGCAGATCGCGAAGGGCAGCGGCCAGGATCTGCACCCGAACTGGATCCTCCGCAGCCAGTTCCCAGCGCACTTTATCTTAGCCCTCGTCGTCCTGGTCCGGTTCGTCGATGGGGATGCCGCCAAAATCTTCCGAAACTTCCAACAGGTGCTGATAGCGGTCGTACCAATCCGTGCTGACTTCGCAGAGAAACATCGAGCCCTGGTAGGCCCAGCCCAACTGCAGGAATCCGACCTTGCCCACGTGGGCCCGCAGCCAGCGCGCATCCTCCACGTCGTCGCCGTCGGAGAATTCGGAGTTGGTAAGGCGTTGCACCAGTTCGTCAAGTTCTTCGCGCTCGAGCTTCCAGGAGTGCATGGTCAGGAACGGAGCAGCTGCGGTCTTGGCGAGTTCGACGAAATCCTTCCAGCCATCGGGATTCGTTCCCATCTCCCACATGACGCACTGTACTTCGTCGTAATCCACGTAGCCGTGGAAGCGGCTCATGCCATGGCCTTCAATGAAGGCGATCATGTCATCTTTGATGATGGTCAAATCATCGGGAGTGGGAGACATAGCGGGCTCGAATCAGTATTGTATGCCGTTTGGACAGGAACGTGCCAGCGGAGGTCTCGAAAAAAGGCGGGAGAAGAAATCCTCAATCCCTAGCGCTGGCCTCTTTTCCCTGCTCCATTTAGAATTCTTTGTTCCACTTTCACCGGCATATTCATCGGCGATTACAGGAGGCGATCCGCTTTGATTCCGCGTTATACCCGCCCGGAGATGGGCCGCATCTGGAGCGATGAAAACCGCTTCCGTACCTGGCTGGCCGTTGAAGTTGCCGCGACCGAGACTTTGGCCGAGGCTGGCATGGTGCCGAAAGAGGCGGCGCGAGCGATTCGCGAGCGCTCCGATTTTCGCGTAGAGCGCATTCACGAGATCGAGGCTGAGGTGCGCCACGATGTGATTGCTTTCACGACGGCGGTGGCGGAGATTGTCGGTCCACATGCGCGCTGGTTTCATTACGGCCTTACTTCCAACGACGTGGTCGACACGGCGCAGGCGTTGCTGATCAAACAAGCTTCGGCGCTGATCGCGCTGGATCTTGAACGGTTTTCCGAAGTGCTGGAACGCCGCGCGTGGGAATTCAAAGACACGCCGATGGTGGGACGCACGCACGGCATTCATGCCGAGCCCATCACGTTCGGATTCAAGATCGCGAATTGGTATTCGGAGACGCAGCGCAACATCGCGCGCTTCAAGGCGGCGGCGGAAGACATGCGCGTAGGAAAGTTTTCTGGCGCGGTAGGAATTTTCGCCCACATGACTCCGGAGATTGAAGAGAAGATTTGCGCGCGCCTGGGCCTGAAGGCGGCGGCGGTATCGTCGCAAGTGATCCAGCGTGACCGTCACGCGCAGTATCTGGCAACGCTGGCGGTGATCGCTTCGACTTTGGACAAAATCGCGACTGAAATTCGGCACCTGCAGCGCACAGAGGTGCGCGAGGCCGAGGAGTTCTTCGGCGAAAAGCAGAAAGGCTCTTCGGCGATGCCGCACAAACGGAATCCAGTGACTAGCGAGCAGATCAGTGGTTTAGCGCGAGTGGTGCGGGGCAATGCGCAGGCGGGATTCGAGAACGTTGCGTTGTGGCATGAGCGCGATATTTCGCATTCTTCGGCGGAGCGCGTGATTCTTCCAGACTCAACCACGCTGGTCGATTACCTGTTGAGCAAAACCACGAACCTGATTGAGACGATGTTCGTTTATCCCGAGCGCATGCGGGCGAATCTGGAGAGCACGCGCGGCCTGATCTTCAGCGGGCAATTGCTGCTCGATCTGGTGGAGCACGGAGTTTCCCGCGAAGACGCGTACCGCGCGGTGCAAGCGCATGCGATGCGGGCGTGGAAAGAAGGTTTGGACTTCCACCAGCTTGTTCTGGCCGACAAGGAAATCACGAGCAAGGTTCCGCGCAAGCAGATAGAGTACGCCTTTGACCTGTCGCGGCAACTGCGGAACGTGGATAAGATCTTCGCGCGTGTGTTCGGAAGAGGCGGCAAGAGCGGCGCGAAACCGGCTCGGCGCGCGAAGACTCGCGGGCGCTGAGCGCGCCACTCCACAATTCCTCAAACCCCTGTCGACCGAAAAAGTTGCTGCGCTTAATCTTCGCTGCACGCGCGTCACACGTGCATCTTCCATTCCTGCCCTCGCATCGAATTAATTAACCAAGTAGTTAGATCGTAAAGTTCTGTCAATTGGGTCGGAGGTGACCTCTTATGACGATGGCTACAAAGAAGCAAAGCTTCCTAGAAATTGCGGGTTCACTTTTGGCGGTGGGATTGTTGAGTGCGACGCTGGTCGCCCAGTCTCCGGCAGTGGCCGGCTACGACAATCAAATTCAAAATGCCGTCGCGCAGAAACTCTCGGCGAAGAGTAAGCTTCGCGGAGTGCAATCCAGTATGGAAGACGGCATCGTCACTCTTACCGGCACGGTCGATTTATATCAGCGCAAGCTGGATGCGGCCAAGGTGGCTCGGAAGACCGCGAATGTGCAGGGCGTGCGCAACCTGATCACGGTGACGGGGCCGAGCGTTTCCGATGAGCAACTGGAGCAGAAACTCGACGAGAAGCTGACTTACGTGCGTGTAGGCTACGACAACACATTCGATTATTTCGCGCTTGGCGTAAAAGATGGCGTGGTTACAGTGGAGGGAGAGGACCGAACCGGCATGGGCCGCGACGAAGCTCTCGCCGATATCGCGAACATGCCCGGAGTCAAGGACGTGATCGCAAACATCTCGATCGAGCCGGCGTCTTCATACGACGATGGGCTGCGCCTGCGCGCTGCCCGGGCTATTTACCGTGACCCGGTGCTGAGCAAGTACGCGATCGACCCGGCGCAGCCGATTCGCATTATCGTGCAAAACGGTCATGTGACGCTCTATGGCGCGGTGAATAGCACTATGGACAAAACTGTCGCCGGACTTCGAGCGGGACAAATCCCTGGCGCATTCAGCGTTGAAAACAAGCTGGTGGTTGAAGGGAAAGATGCGCGCCAGACCGGCATGTAAGACCGATGTTGTGGCGGGTGCGGGGCACGGCGCAAGCCGCGCCCTCTTTTTTGGCTGCTTATAGCCGGTTGATAAGCGACGCGACGTAGCCGGCGCCGAACCCATTATCGATATTGACGACGCTCACGTTCGACGCGCAGGAATTTAGCATGCCGAGCAGCGCAGTCAGGCCCTTGAAGGACGCACCGTAGCCGACGCTGGTGGGCACGGCGATGACGGGAACGCCGACGAGGCCTCCCACCACGCTGGGCAGCGCGCCTTCCATTCCCGCGCAGACTATTATTACGCGGGCTTTCATAAGGGCTTCGCGATTGGTCAGCAGCCGATGAATTCCCGCGACCCCCACGTCGTAGAAGTGCTCGACTGTGTTGCCCATGAGTTCGGCAGTCACGACCGCTTCTTCCGCCACCGGGATGTCGCTGGTTCCCGCTGAAACTATCGCGATCGTTCCTTTGCCGTACTTGTGCCGATCGCGCTGCAGCACAATCGCCCGAGCCAGTTCACGATATTCCGCCGCGCGCACTTTTTTCTTCACCGCGGCGAACTGCTTTTTGTCGGCACGCGTGGCCAGAATGTTGCCTCCATGTTTTGCCAACCGCGCGAAGATCTGTGCCACCTGCAACGAAGTCTTCCCTTCCCCAAAAATCACTTCGGGCATCCCCGCCCGCAAGGAACGATGATGGTCGACTTTGGCGAAGCCGAGGTCTTCAAAGGGCAGATGGCGAAGGCGATCGACCGCAGCGTCGGGCGTGAGTGTTCCCCGGCGCACCTGTTCGAAGAGTTTGCGAATGGATTCGGCGTTCACGGCGGGTTCTAGATTAGCATTCGGCGTAAGAATAGCGCTGGCGCTACGCGGCTTACTTTGAGGCGGCGCGGGCTCTGGCAATCACCGCCGTGCAGACTTTGCGGGCCTCGCCGGGTTTGTCGACATGAGCCAGGAAGAGGCGGCGCAGGCCGCTCGGCTTCACTCTGCCAGCAAGGTAGGTCGTGTAAATCTGGCTTCCGAGCCGATATCCCCACTCTTGCGCGATCGATTCAAGCTTCTGGCCATCTGCGCGGACGGCTGCCTGTGCTGCTTTTTCAACCGTAGCGCGCGACAACGGCGGCGAATCTTCAGTCTCGGCGGCCGGCCTTGAGGGATAAAGCACACGCGACCCGAAGTAAGCCACGGCATGTTCGATCACCCGCGTGTAGAAAGCGTCGCTAACCGCGGTAGCGCTGGTGATTCCTTTTGCGCCTTCGCCGTTTTCCTGGTGTCCGTTCAGGCGCTGAGGCAGACCGCGGCAGGCGTGGTGCAGAAAGCGGCTCGCATCTTCAGCAGCGTGCATCATTTGAAATTCGCGGACGTGAAAAGCATTGACCTCGGGTAAATAAGCGCTGCCGCGTTCCTCTACGCGGGCCAGCATGGCTTCGAGTTGCTGGCCACCAATTCCTTTGCGCGAGAGCAGGCGGCGCAACATTGCATCCGACGAATTGCCATGAACCTCAGGCAGCATATCGACCAGAAACTTCGGCTGGGTGCCGTTGTGCGGCGAATAGCGGTTGATCTCGAGAAACCGGGCCAGGCTGTCGATCAGGTTGTAGATGGTGGGCGCAAAGTCAGGGCCGCTGTCGCAGCGGCTCCACTGATCGAGAAATAGGCGGTAGCTTTCATACTTCTCGAGGGGAGTGGCATTAAAGACGCAGAGGACGTCATCGTTCACGCGCACAGCGTCGACCTTATCGACGCGTTCGCCCGCGGCGCGCCAATAGAGCGCGTCAACATTCTGCAGTACGGTAACGACCCTGGCGCCGGGGATTTCCTTGTGCAGCGCGCGCGGTAGATGTCCGGGAGCGAGATGCGACTCGCCAAACAATACGAAGATCGCCGCATCGGGATGCTGCTCGCGAATCTCGGCAATTTTGGCGGCTGCGTGACGATCGCGCGCGCCGATCTTTCGCAGGTTTTCACGAGGCATGCAGTCGAGGCCATAGATCGCTTCGCCATGATCGCGAGCGGCGACCAGCAGTTCGTGGAACGGCGTCCAGTCATAACCCCAGTCGAGATCGAAGCGGATGCGCTGGCGCAGTTCGCTCTCGTCTATTTCACGGCGCCACCACTCTTCGAGGATGTGCTGGTCGCGGGCAAAGATAGTTTCAACGCCGAGTACGACGCGGCGATCCTCGGCCAGCGAACGCTGCTCAAGGAGAGACGCGGCGTAGCGCTGGGCCGCGGGCAGCGCATGATAGTCGCCGATCAGAACGACGTCGGCGGAATGCAAGGCATTCTGAATTTGTTGGGAATCGAGAAGAGAATCGTAGCTTCGGAAGGCCTCGTTGAATTCGCGAAGATATTTGCGCCGGCTATGCGAATCCTGAGCGCGGATTTCGCGCTCCACTCCAGCTAGCGCGTGGAGTTGCGCAACGCTGCGGCGGGATCGCAAATTGACCGTGGATGCCATAACGGCAGCTTCTGCTCTTAGCTACTAGCTACTAGCTCTTAAGCTATTAGCCTTTTTTCTTCGCCTTGACTCCTGCTCGTCGACTGCCTATGCTCCAAACTTCGGAGGTGCTGTTGCCGAATCACCCGCCGCTGAATCTGACGATCGCTACCACTGGCGCGAGCGGGTCGGTGTTCCTGCGGCAATTGCTGCTCGCGGTCGAGCGTGATGCTCGCGTTCAGACCGTAAACTTCATCGCCTCCGACTCGGGCCTGCGCGTTCTGGCCGAAGAACTGGGCGTTAAGGGCCGCTCTGATCTTGTCCGGCAAATCCTTCACGGCGAAAAGACGACGACCTCGACACGCCGAGCCGCCTCCAAAACCCAATTGCAATCGAACGCCGACATCGGTGCGAACGTGGCCAGCGGTTCCTATCCCTCCGACGCCATGATCGTGATCCCGTGCAGCGTGGGCACGCTGGCCCGCATCGCTAACGGCATCGCCTCGCACTTGATCGAGCGCGCGGCCGATGTCTGCCTGAAAGAAAAACGCCCGCTGGTACTTTGCGTGCGCGAAACACCGCTTAATAAAATCCACATTCGCAACATGTACCGGGTCGCCGATGCCGGGGCGACCATCTTTCCGCTCATCCCGGCCTTCTATTACCGGCCCGCGACCTTGGATGCCATGGCCCGCGAGTTCGCCTATCGCGTGCTCGCCCATCTCGGCCTGGCCCAGCCCGACGCCTTCCGCTGGAAGGGCTGAGCTATCAGCGAGTTACGTTTCTACACTCAAAAAGTCTTCGATCTAGGGGAAGATCGGACTTAGCTTGAGGGGATCTCAAGTGTAGACAGTCAAAAGTGCAGGTCCCAGATGCCCGGCGGTCATGTACGACCGGAGCGGGGTAGTAAGAAACGAGCAGTAAGATTGAAACGATGACCACGACTCTTCAAACCAAATGCTGCATCGTGGGCGGAGGACCGGCCGGGATGATGCTCGGTTTCCTGCTGGCGCGCGCGGGTGTGGAGGTCGTTGTACTCGAAAAGCACGCGGATTTTCTGCGCGATTTTCGTGGGGACACCATTCATCCTTCCACTCTTGAGCTAATGCATGAACTCGGTCTACTGGATGAGTTTCTGAAGCGCCCTCATCAGGAGGTGCGTGAACTCGGCGGTGAGATTGGCAACCAAATGTTCAAGATCGCCGACTTTACGCATCTTTCAACCCAGTGCAAGTTTCTCGCATTGATGCCGCAATGGGATTTTCTCAACTTCATTGTTGAACAAGGCAAGCGTTATCCGGGATTTCAGGTCAGGATGCAGGCCGAAGCGACCGATCTAATCGAGCAGCAAGGGCGAATCGTTGGCGTGACGGCGAAGACTCCCCAGGGCGCGATCGAGATTCGCGCCGGTCTTACTATAGGAGCCGATGGCCGCCGTTCGATCGTCCGCGAACGCGCCGGTTTGCAAGTGGTCGATTTGGGCGCTCCCATGGATGTTTTCTGGATGAGGATCAGCCGTCGCCCGGCCGATCCGGGGCAATCTCTCGGTCACATCGAACCCGGCAAAATGTTTGTGATGATCGATCGCGAGGATTACTGGCAGTGTGCTTTTCTCATTCCGAAAGGCGCTGCTGACGAGGTTCGCAAGCGAGGGATTGAACAATTTCAGAACGATATTGCCACTCTGGAACCTGTCTTCCGCGACCGCGTCAGTGAGCTGCGGGACTGGAACGATGTAAGCCTTCTCACGGTCAAGGTAGATCGCCTGCGGCGATGGTGGCGTCCGGGACTTCTGTGCATCGGCGATGCGGCACACGCAATGTCACCAGTTGGCGGCGTAGGAATCAACCTCGCGATTCAGGACGCGGTAGCCGCGGCCAATATTTTGGCTTCGCGGCTGGACGCGGGCACACTTAAAGACGACGACCTTCATGCTGTTCAGCGACGGAGAGAGTTTCCCACTCGCGCCACACAGAGGCTTCAGATTCTTATTCAGAACACGGTGATCCGGCGCATTCTCGGCAGCGCCAAGCCTCTCGCCGTTCCGGCAATCTTAAGATTGATGCAGCGCTGGCCCTTCCTGCGCCGCATTCCCGCCCGGGTGATTGGGATGGGATTTCGTCCCGAGCACGTGAGAACGCGTGATGCCTCTCGCAATGGGTCTGCATTGCCTTAGAAACCTGCGTCAGAAGCGCACAACAGCTCCTGCGGAGAATCGGTAATTGTTCTCGTGATTCGCCAGCCCTACTAACAACGTGCCACCAAAGGCGTTCGTATAGTACTTATTCAGGTTGATGGTGGTGCGGTACCAGTCCAACTGTCCCAGGCGGATTGACACGAGTTTTGTGACCTTGCAATCGACTCCGCCTCCCAGCGCCGTTGCGAAATCGTTGTACGAGGTGGCGGTGGAAGTCACGGGAGTCGTCACGGTGCCGGTGATCGTACTGGCGCTCAGGCTGGCTCGATCCCAACCGAACAAGCCGTGCGCGAAGGGAGTGAATCTCGATTTCGTGCGGTATGAGATCACTGGCCCCGCCAGGACTGAATACGAAGTCTGTTTGGGGAGCCCGTCAAGTGTGGCATCTTTCGCCGCTGTGACCGGCGTGCCGTAGCGGCCGCCAACATCGACGGCAACCCCGAGCCAGCGGTCGGCGTTGTACTGAGCCTCGGCATTCCAGCCCTCGAGGAAATAGGTTTTCAATGCGAAAGGGCCGGAATACTGATTGAGATTCACGTCCAGAAGCCCGCCGGACAAACCGCCGTGATCGGCTTTAAATATTGAATACCCGCCAAATACCTGTAGTTTCGGCGGTGCATCTTGAGCGAAAGCAAGCGAACCAATCAGGACAGTCAAACCCATAGTTGCGGCAAGCAAGCGAATCATTCCACGTTCTCCCTCTTGAGAATAGCGCAAATGAGAATAGCGCATCTGGAGGCGCCCGTAGAACGGAGGGGTCTCGCAGATGCTGCACTCCGATTGTATCTATGAATCATATTAAGAACGCGACCCCGCGCCAGAGGTTGCCAGCAGGAGGTAATTGTTAGCAAAGAGTCCACCAGAATTCCCCGATCCTCTGACCTGAAGCCGCCAACAAGAAAAAGACAACATCTTCGAAAAGATACAAACCTTTGACGCGTCGATGACATGAGCCGAACTTGCTGCACGCTACTCTCCCTCTACAACGTGATCCGATGCAAGCAACGGAGCACGCTGAAAGAGAGGAAACTATGAAGCAACTCACGGAATTTCTGGAACGCGGCGCAAACCGGCGCTCATTCCTCAAGAACAGCATGGTCGCCGGAGCAGTGGCGACCGTAGGAGCTGGCATTCTGGGCCGCGGGCTACCCGCGTTCGCCCAGCAAGCCAGCATTGGATCGCCTACCAAGGGAGATATTGCAATCCTTCGCTTCCTCGCGGCAGCCGAACTGATCGAGTCCGACCTGTGGATTCAGTATGCGGAACTGGGCGGCATCGGCAAACTTCCACCCATCGAGATTGCCCCGAACGAACCGCTGAACCCCTATCAGGTAGCCCTGTCGAACCTCGACGGTGACGGCCCGCAATACATTGCCAGCAACACGCTGGATGAAATAAGCCACGCCACTTTCCTCAATGCTTATCTCGAGTCCAAAGGAGCCGCGCCGGTCGACTTCACGGAGTTCAAAACTTTGCCGGGAAGCACAGCCAAGGGATCAACCGGCAAGCTGCGCCTCACCAACCTCATGAATCTCAATGTCGATACCAGCTGGTACGTTCGCTATCGCGGCGCAACCAATCCGGACCTCGGCGCAACCTTTCCTCAGGCGATCACTCTCGATGGGGTCACGGCCATTCCCAGAACTGATGCCGATTTCGAAGGCAAATCCAACCCCAACTTTCCTGGCAACGACCATATCCAAGCGATCGCGAATGTAGCCGCCTTTCACTTCGGAGCAATCGAGCAAGGCGGCACCAGCCTTTACGCAACCATGAGTCAGAAAGTGACCGATCCGGAAGTGCTCGAGATCACCCTTGGCATTGGCGGAGACGAAATCGCTCACTTTCTGGAGTGGGTTGATTTCGCCGGCAACGGAGTGCAGGCCCCGGTCGCGCCATTCAGCGACCCCAAATCCGGCCTGACCTTTCCCAATTTTTTCAGCCCCCTCAATCCACTGATTCAACCCAGCCTGATCTTCCCCGTCCCAGTCGAATTCAGGCCCAACCTCCCCAATGTTTCGATGATTCGTCCGCTGACCGATAAGTTCGCCGGAGCCGTGGCTGCGGCCAACGGCTTCATCGCCAGCGGGCTCTTCATCGGCCAGAGCCAGCAGTTCCTGAACACGCTGCAGGCGTTGGCCGAGGCCGCTGACGCTGCTCAACGCGGCTTCTAATTTTATTTGGAGGTGATGTTTGCTCCGCGGCGGGCGCTGTGCGTCAAACCTGGCCACAGCGCCTGTCTTAAGAGATGTGCATTCATGTTGTTGAATCTTGACTGGAGGAATACCAATGATTGAAGGACTATTTCAACCTATGCATTTACTGATCATCGCCGGAATCGCTGTACTGATCTTCGGCCCCAAAAAGCTGCCTGAACTCGGAAAAGGAATGGGCGAAGGCATCCGCGGTTTCAAAGCGGCGATGCAAGGAAAAGATGACGAAGGGCCAGCGAAGGCTCCGCCTCCCAAGAATGCGGAGGAAAAGGCCTGAACGTGAAACGTCAGGGCCGCCGCGCAGGCCCGCGCTCAGGATCGATGGCCTGGTCGAAATAAATCCATAGCACGCGAGACAGTAGTGTGATCGTGGGCGTGAGCGGCAGGAACAACACGATCGCCCAGATGGTAGCTTTCGTGATCCACCAGCCCGTCACGTACCACAGCAACGCCGCGATGAGCGCGACGATTACAATCCCTAAGCCGTAGCTGACATACATCGCGCCCAGGAAGTAGCCCGGCTCCCGATCAAACTTAAGATCGCAGACCGGACAACGCTCGTGCAACTTGGGAAAACCGCGAAAGATAGAATAGCGGAAGATGCTCCCCACCCGGCAGCGCGGACAGCGCTGGCGAAGAATACTTTCGACTGTCGAAAGCCTGCTGCGGGGTGCCATCGTTCTTCCATCCGCTGAGACTTCCAAGCTAACAGATGGCCTAAGGCCCGCTCTCGAAGTGTGACAGTCCAACCATTGAGGATGAGAGACTTACCAGGCTAGAGTCTTTCTTCTCAGAGTCGTTGGACTCCTAAAATGTCACGCTGCATCCTTCGGCTAAGCCCGGAATGCCCTCCACTAAGAATGAGAGGTTAAGTTAGGCGCGGGTCACAGTTACGTCAGACCGTACGTCATTACTACCTGCATCTCCGCGTCCAGGCTGACACCCTGATGGTCCATGTGAAACACCAGGTAATCTCCAGCGAAAAGATTCAACGACGGAAAAGCCAGATATTGACGCGAAGCAGCGGACGCGGTCCCGTCGGCAGGAACCCAAGTCTTTAGGATCGCCGACAGAAACTGGTCCTGGTAGACAGCGCCACTGACATAGAGTGTTAGATTGTTCGGGTTTTCCGCAGACAGCGACCCGAAGTTAGAGCTGACGGGCAAGTTCGCATACTCTTGTTTGCCCGACGTGCTGAATGTCGGAACCGCTTGCCGAGAAACTCCTCCAGTGCACAGGACTTCGGCAAATCCAGCGGCGTTGGTGGTAAGGATCGCCACGGAAAGATCTACGCTGACCTTGTGCAAAACCATATTGTCGACGACCTTGAAATAAACGTCGGCCCCGTTTCCATACAAGTTGGCAGCCTCCCAGCCAAAAGCCGCGACCGCTAGGCCCTGCGAGGAGAGCTGAGCTGAGCTGAGCTATGTCCCGCAGTCTTCCGCAGCCAGGGTGCCGACAACCAGGCCGCTGGCTTTCAGAAAGTTTCTCCTGTGCAATATCATCTCTGCTCCTCGTATCAGAAACGAAGCCTGTTGTGAAACATCGACAACAAGATTCAGGTTGGTGGATTCCCTAGACCAAGTTTAGGCGCGTCGAGCGCATTCTGCCGGAAGACTTAACAGCCAGTTCCTTTCTCGGCACCCACTTTCGTGCCAGTTGACGCACAGGGCGATTTCGTACTAATGTGCGATTACACCGGAAAGGAGGTGGTCGAATGACAAGTTCTGATTGTTGTGGCAATTGTTGTGGGAGTCTAAGACCAGGTGAGGTGGCTGAGACTTAGAGCTGGTTGCTCTAAGCGGGGCTCCGGACGCCGGTTGCGCAAGCGACGCGCCGCGAGCTACAGCCCGCACACTAGCCGGTGAGTACGGATCGAGGCATCGCGTAGGTCGCGCGAAGGCTTTCATCCTCGGGACTCGGCTCGGGACTTCGGTCCCGTGCTTTAGTCCAGACCCGGGAGTTGCCGTGAGAGGCCACGTAGAGTGACCACCTCTTGGTCAATCCCAAACAGTCCACCGGACGGCCCGCAGGTTTCACACTTGCGGGCCGTTTGTCGTTCATGGACGGGTTACTATTTACGTCGATGACAACGCATTCACTCCGCATCCTGTTCGTTCTAGTATTTGGGTTACGCGCCTGGACCGGCGGCGCGGCACAGAGCGCTTCATCGTCAAACCCACAGACGGAGATCAGCAACGAGGTTCAGGCAGCGTATCAGGCGGGCGCGGCGGCCGCCGCAAACAACAACTTCAAAACTGCGGAGGCACAGTTTGAGAAGGTGGTAAGACTGGCGCCGCAGATCGAAGAAGGCCACAGCGCTCTGGGAGCAACCCTGGCGCATCGCGGAAAATTTCCCCAAGCCATCAAAGAACTGGAAACGGCACTCAAACTGAAGCCCGGCGACGTAGCCGCCCAGACCAACCTTGCTCTGGCTTACGAGCAAACGGGCGCAAACCAGAAGGCGATTGCTTTATTCAAGAATCTTGAAGCCGAAGCTCAGCGTAGTCCAGCCGCAGATGCCTCCCACGCGCTTCCATCGTATGTTCTTGCAGCCTACGCTCGCTCATTGGCCGCGACGGGTCAGCTCCCGGCGGCAACCGATAAGATGAAGGCCGCTGTCGCCGAATCGCCGACGAGCGCCGAACTCCATGATGCCTTGGGCTCACTGCATGCCCAGCAGCGGAGTTGGGCTTCGGCGGTCGAAGAATTCCAGCAAGCAATTCGGCTCAATCCCCAGTTCGCCGCAGCTCACATGCACCTGGGGATGGCGCTACTCGCGCAGCAACAGACCGCGGCGGCAATCGAGGAGCTGACCATGGCTATGCGGCTGGCTCCAGACAGCGCGGCCGCCGCCACGGATCTGGGCGAGGCTTATGCTGCGAATAATCAAGAAGACAAAGCCATCGCCGAATTCCAGCGCGCGATCAAGCTCGATTCGGCGTATACCGAGGCGAAATATCAGATGGCAGTCGTTCTGCAGCGCGCCGGCCGCGATCGTGATGCTCTTCCCCTGCTTCGCCAGGTAGTCGCGGCTCAACCGAAGAACCGCGAGGCGGCGTCGAGCCTGGGATTGGCTCTTCTGGTTACCGGAAACCCGAAAGATGCGATTCCATTCCTCGAGCGAACCCTCACAGAGAAGCCAGCCGATGCCACTGCGCATGAGAATCTGGCTGCGGCCTACTTGCAGATGAACGAAGTCGATGAAGCCGTTCGCGTACTCCGGTCCGGAATCAAGACGAATCCCGAGAACTTCCAACTCCGCTACAATCTCGGCCTCGCGCTCAAGTTGAAGGACGACAATGCGGCCGCTATTCCGGAACTCGAAGCTGCCTCTAGGCTGAAGCCTTCAGCTTATGAGCCGCACTACACGCTGGGCATCCTCTATATGCAGGACGGCCGCTACGACGATGCAGCCCGCGAACTCTCACTCGCGATGAAGCTGCACCCCGACAACGCCGACGGCTGGGCCACGCTCGGCAGCCTCTATCGCAAGATGAACAAACTGCCGGAAGCGGCCGACGCGTTAAGGGAAGCAATTCGTCGAATGCCCGACCAGCCCGACTCTCACCTCACCCTAGCGACCGTGCTAGCACAACAAGGCCAAGCGGCCGAGGCAGCCGCGGAGCGCAAGAAGGGCGCGGATTTAGAGCGCGTGGTGATGAATCGCCAGCGAGCCACAGTCTCCACCAACTCAGGCAACTCGCTCTTGCAGAAAGGGCAAGTCGCGGACGCCATCGAGCGCTACCAGCAGGCGCTCAGCGACGATCCCAACTATGCCGAAGCTCATCGCGGTTTAGCCAACGCCCTCGAAAGCCAAGGCAAGAAAGAAGAAGCCGCAGCCGAACGGCAAAAGGCGGACGAACTGGAGAAGCCGCGTCCATGATCTTGAGGTGGCGGCCATTTACAGCCAGCCCGGGATGCGCTATACCAGACGCTGGTAGATGATGACGAAGTCAAGAACAGGCCGAATCCTCCTCGGCACCGCCAGTTTCTTGGTGATTGCCGGGCTCGCCGGAATCCCGCAGTTCGTCACCCACGCGCAGTCTGGCGAAAAGCCTGAAGCGAAGCCTTACTCCAATGAAGCGAAGGGTTACTCAGACGAGATATGGAAGACTTACAACTTTCTCTTCGCCAAGGACAACTGGTCCCTCCCCGGCAACGCTGCCACCGAGGACAACCAGTTCATTCGGCCTGGCGCTTTTCCTGAGGCCGAATACTGTGGCCATTGCCACGAGGAGGCTTACCACCAGTGGCGTCAGGCCTTGCACTCCAATTCTTTCCGCACGCCGTTCTACCGGACCAGCGTCAACATCCTGATCCGCACCCAGGGCATCGAGTTCTCGCGGCACTGCGATAGCTGCCACAATCCGGTCGCCGTGCTGTCGGGAGCCCTGACCACGGACTCACGCGTCGATCGTGCCTTCGACAAGGACGGCTTGACCTGCGCCACCTGCCATTCCATTCAGCGCCTGCAATCGACCTCGGGCAACGGCGGCTTTGTGATGGGCGAGCCCGCAGTAATGGTCGACGAGAAGGGCAATCGCATTCCCGGCAAAGTTCCCTTCGGCGATATCCTGCAGCATCCTGACCGTCACTCGCGGGCCGTAATGCAGCCGTTTTACAGGACGCCGGAATTCTGCGCCGCCTGCCATAAAGCCAACCTGCCGAGTACGCTCAATGATTACAAGTTCATCCGCGCTTTTACGGTTTATGACGAGTGGCAGAATTCCAAGTTCTCGCAGCGCAACCCGCTGACTTTCTACCAGACGGATTACAGTCCGTGCCAGAACTGCCACATGCATCGCGCCGCGATCACGCTGCCCGACTACGGCGCGAAAAAAGGGGAGTTGGCTTCGCATCGCTGGCTCGCGGGTAACACGGCAGTGCCGTTCTATTACGGCTTCGACGAGCAACTCGAGAAAACGATTGAGTTCCTGCAGCGCGGCACATTCCTCAACGTGGATATCTTCGCGCTGAAAAAATCGAGCGACGACAAAATGATCGCGCCCCTCGGCTCCGTGCCCTTTAGCCTGGAGCCGAACGATGTGGTGCAGGCCTATGTCGTCATCCAGAACAAAAACATCGGACACTCGCTTATTCCCGAAGTGCGCGACCTCTACGAGGCATGGGTCGAGGTCGTTGTAAAAGACGCCGCCGGCAAGGATATTTATCACAGCGGCTTCCTGAAGCCCGATGGCATGCTCGACACTCGCGCGCATAGCTTCACCAACCGTCCAGTGAATCTCTCCGGTGAGTTTGTCGACAATCACAAAGTCGCAACCATTCATTCCATGGCCTATGACAATTCGATTCAGGCCGGACGCTCCGCTCTCGTGCGCTATGAATTTCAGGTTCCGGCTGACGCGAAGGGGCCGCTCAGCATCACCGCCCGCGTGAACTACCGTCACCTGCGTCAGAGTTATCTGAACAATGTGTTCGGCCCCGATCACCCGCTCTACCCGGTCATCGAACTGGCCTCTCGCACCCGCACGCTGAATATGGGAATGAACGACCCCACTCCGGCCGCAATCGGCGACAATCCGGACTGGATGCGGTGGAACAATGTCGGCATCGGATTTCTCGACCAGCAGCAATACTCCGACGCGATCGAGGCCTTCGAGCAAGTGGTGAAGCTGCGGCCCGACTACGACGACGGCTATGTAAATGTGGGCCTCACTTATATCGAATGGGAAAAATATTCGTCAGCACGCCCCGCTCTGGAGAAGGCGCTGCAGTTGCATCCGGATTACGCCCGCGCCCTTTACTATCTGGCGCTCGTCAACCGCCGCGAGGGACATCCTGAAGCCGAGGTCGCCAATCTGCAACGAGTTGTGCAACAGTTCCCGCAATCGCGCGATGCGCGCCGTGAACTCGGCATCGCCTATTACCAGCAGCACCGCTCCGAGGACGCCGTGGCGCAGTTTGAAGCTTTGCAAGCCATCGATCCTGACGACGTGGCTGCGCACTACAATCTCGCCATCCTGTATCGCCGCAAAGGCATGAAGGCCGAAGCAGCGAAACAGGCCGCGCTGTACGCAACCAAGAGAATCGACCCCGCGGCTCCCACGTATTCGCTCGATTTTCTGCGCAAGCATCCCGAGATTTCGACCGAGAGCGTGCCCTGGCACATGCACACCGACCTGATGCAAAAAAATCTGGAGCACAAGGATATGGAGCACGGCATCGCCAGCGGCGGCGGCCAGGAATAGCTGAGGAGGATCTGTGTTGCCTTTGGATCGCCGGAAGTTTCTTCGCTCGCTGAGCCGCACCGCCCTCGTACTTCCCTTCACCGATCTTATGGCTTTGGCCGCTCCTCAACAGCAGGGTGTCCCACAGAAAAAAAGTATTGGTCCGGTCGAGCGCAGTTACGACGCCAAGCCCGCGCCTCCGCCGCCTGGTCCGAAATCCCCGATCGAAGGCACGCCCCTCGGTGTCAGCTTCGTGGATGTCGTCAAAGGCTCCGGGCTCGACATCGAAACTGTTTACGGCGGCGTGGGCAAGAACAAATATTTGCTCGAAACAACAGGCTGCGGGCTCGCCTTCTATGACTACGACAACGATGGCTGGCTCGACGTCTTCCTGGTAAACGGATGGCAACTCGAAGGCTTCGCCAAAGGCAAAGAGCCGCATTGTCATCTGTTCAAGAACAACCGCGACGGCACGTTCACCGATGTCACTAAGGGCTCGGGCCTGGAAAATCGCACCGGTTGGGGACAGGCCTGTTGCGTCGGCGATTACGACAACGACGGCAATGACGACCTCTTCGTCACCTACTACGGGCAAAATGCTCTCTATCGCAACAACGGCAATGGAACATTTGTCGACGTCACCGAACGCGCCGGCTTGACGCAGCCCGGACCAAAGACGCGCTGGAATACTGGGTGCACCTGGGTTGATTACGACCGCGACGGGCACCTCGATTTGTTTGTTGCGAACTATGTCGACTTTGATCTGAAGACTGCTCCCCTGCCCGAGGATGGGCCATGTACTTACAAAGGCATCCTCGTCGCCTGCGGTCCTCCCGGCCTTGCGGGCGGAAGAAACATCTTGTACCACAACAACGGAGACGGCACTTTCACTGACGTGAGTCAGAAGGCTGGCATGTGGAATGCCGTGGGCACATATGGCCTGAGCGTCGCCGCCTCCGATCTCGATAACGATGGCTGGCCTGACATCTATGTCGCGAACGACTCCGCACCCGCGACTCTCTATCTGAATCAGAAAGACGGCACTTTCAAAGACATTGCCATCGAAGCCGGCGCGGCACTCTCCGCCGAAGCAAAGCCCCAGGCTGGCATGGGAGTTTCGATTGGCGACTATAACCGCGACGGCAATTTCGATGTGGTGAAAACAAATTTTGCCGGCGACACGGACTCACTCTACACCAATCTCGGCGAAGGTGTTTTCGAAGACCGCACTTATCCCAGCGGGCTCGGAGTGAACACGCGCCTGCTCGGCTGGGGCGTAGGCTTCTTCGACATGGATAACGACGGCTGGCTCGACATATTGATGTCGAACGGGCACGTCTACCCCGAGGTGGATAAATCGAAGGCCGATCTCAAGTATGCCGAACACAAGTACCTCTACCGCAACCTGCGCAACGGACGCTTCGAAGAGGTCACCACTCAGGGCGGTCCCGGAATTGTCGAGAATGCCCCGGCGCGCGGTTGCGCCTTCGGCGATTACGATAACGATGGCGACCTCGACATTGCGGTCAACTGCGTCAACGCGATTCCGCAGCTTCTCCGCTGCGACTCGACCCTCAACCGGAATTGGATCAAGATCAAGCTGGTGGGTGTGAAATCCAATCGCACCGGCATCGGCAGCCGCGTACTCGTGACCGCCAAAACCATACCGGGAACTGAGAAGCCGCTCGTTCAGATGGACGAACTGCGCAGCGGCGGCAGCTATTTTTCACAGAATGACATGCGCATGCACTTTGGCCTGGAGCAGGCCGCCAAGGTCGACATGGTCGAGATCCGCTGGCTAAGCGGGCAAACCGATCAACTGAAAGATCTCGAGGCAAACCGCGTCTATGTCATTCAGGAAGGCGGCAAGATTCTCAAGGCGGAAACCTTGAAGCCCGCGACGAAAACGTAGCGCGCTCGCAACTCAGAAGACTGCAACTGAACGAAGACCGCAACTGAACACTGAACAAAGATGCGTTGCTCCCACATCCTCTTGCTAGGCTTGGCGCTCATGTCCGCCGAATGCCGCTCCCAGACAAAGTGTCCTTGGATCAATGAAGCGACGGCGCGCGGGATTCTAGGCGGTGCTGTAACGCTCACGGCGAAGGTCAACGATCATGGCGCGGGATCCTGCGACTTTTCGCGCCAGGAAGAAGCCGCCGTTCACCAACTGCGCATCTCGGTCGACATCATGACCGACATCCCCAAACAGTTTCCCACCTACCTGGCGCAGTGCCCGCCGAAAAGCCCTACACTGCGCGCCATCGGCAACGAGGCTGTGACGTGCAGCATTCAGGGCAAGGAAAATAGATATGCCGAAGACGTGGTGGGCCGTGTGCGCAATCAGGCGTTCGTGGTGAGCGTAAGTTCCACTATCGAGAACGATCGATCAATGACGCAGGAAATGCGTCGCGAGAAGGTGAATATCATCGCGGAGCAGGTAGCCGGAATCCTCTTCTAGCGCGGTTTCAAGTCGAGCACTGAAGTCAAAGCTATACTTGCCGCCTCTACTGAAAGCGATATCCTGGTTTGGCCGTGCAGCGGTAAACACTCCCTTTGTCGGGATTGACGCCGCCATCGCAACTGGCCCAACTCAAGAAAAGGGAAGGTCCCAGCGGAAAAATGATGGTCTGTCCGTCGACATCTGCTTCAATACTGACACTCCCTGCCGATGACGGTAGCGTAAAAGAGAGTCCATCCCCGAAGATGACCGGATAGGACCAGTGTTCCATTTGACTCACCATGGGACGGAAGACTTCGGCCTCTAACACAAAAGTCGTGGGGTCGGACCAGTCGCGCGCCGAGACTGTGATGATCTGCCCGCCCTGCGAGAAGTGGTCGGCCTCAATTCTGGTGAAGGGACAAGGGCCGGCAATGCACGAGGCGCGAGCGTTGCGAAATTGATTGTTCACACCAGCATCCAAAGTAGCTGAACCGACCGCCGCCTTCCATTTCCCGTCGGGAGAGCAAGGATGCTCGCCCTTGCAAGGCACGTTGCCCTTATTGTCAATCTCGAAAGTCTTAACCGCACTGCCAACATTCAGTTCGGTTTTGGCTTGCACCGTATATCGCACGCGGATGTTCGACACCTTAACGTCTGGCCGATTCTGCGGAGCCGGATTTTTTGTCAGCGGAACCAGATGGACCACATAGAGCTGGTTCGTAACGTACTCGTTGAGGTCAAGGGGGAGATATTGCGGGTGGCGGAAATCCAATTCGATGGCGTGTCCTCTGCGAATCGGTTTGCGCAGCTTGAGAACAAACAATCCGGAGGAATCAGTGGTAGCCTCCGACGCAGCGAGGTCGCCGGCCGAAATTGTAACTCCGCCGATCGGCAATTGTTTTCGAGGGTCTGAATCCTGAACCAGCACGGCGCCCCGCAGCGTAACCGGCCGCTGCCAGCCGGTCGCCACCACGATGCCTACGGTCAGCAGGACCGCGACCAACACCGCAATCCAAACCTCGATTTTGTCTGTACGAGTCATGCCCTCACTATCGGCGGCGTCCGTGAGATGCCGGTCTTGCCCCGAACGGCTCCGGCAGGGTGCTTCAACGGTAATCTTCTTAGCATCCTTAAATGCTATCGTAAATATACAAATAAAGGATTGCCCTTTGCTTGTTCGTTGAGGGTGTGGCGTTATCCGAGGTGGTTACGATGCGGAAAACCCAAACGCATGACTGATTCCAAAACCAATCTCCTTTCGCGCCGGCAGATGCTGCGCCAGGTGCTCGGGACAAGTCTTTGCATTCCGCTTACGGGGTTCCTGGCAAGTTTACCCACACAGGCGCAAACCTCTGCCACAGAGCACGCGGCCGCCGGGGCGTCGATTCTATCTGCGGAAGATGATCAGTTTCTGAACGAGTTGCAGATCGCAAATTTTCATTTCTTCTGGGAACAAGGCAACCCGAAAACGGGCATGGTCAAGGACCGCTGTAACGTTCATAACGACAGTCCAGGCGTTGCCTCCAGCATTGCCGCGACCGGCTTCGGTCTTACCGCACTCTGCATAGGCGAGCAGCGGGGATTGATTCCCACTGCAGACGCGCTGGAGCGCGTCCTCATCACCCTGCGCTTTCTGTGGAAGAAGCTGCCCAACCACCGCGGTTTTTTCTACCACTTTGCCAACCCCGAAACCGGCGAGCGCATGTTTGACTCCGAAGTGTCTTCGGTGGATACAACGATCCTCCTCTGCGGAATTCTCACCTGCCGCGAGCACTTCCGTAATCCCGGCGTTACACAACTTGCGAATCTCATCTTCAACCGTGTGGATTGGACGTGGCTCTCAGAAGACACCTCTTTGCTGACCCACGGATGGACTCCAGAAGTAGGCTTTTTGCCTTCGCGCTGGGATTACTACAGCGAACTGATGATGATGTACCTGCTGGGCATGGGCTCATCGGCCTATCCCCTGAAGCAGGACACCTGGAACGCATGGAAACGCTTGACCTTTGAATATGATGGCATGCGCTATATCGGATCGTTTGCGCCACTCTTTGTGCATCAGTTTTCGCAGGCGTGGTTTGATTTTCGCGGCAAGCGCGACAAATACGCGGACTACTTCCAGAATTCCGTGATCGCCACCGAAGTCCATAAGAGTTTTTGTGTGGAGTTAGGCAAGCAGTTCCCGGATTACAGCGACGACTTGTGGGGAATCACAGCTTCCGACTCCGAGCACGGCTACGTCGCCTGGGGCGGCCCTCCAGCCATGGGGCCGATTGACGGCACCGTAGTTCCCAGCGCAGCCGGCGGGTCACTACCGTTCCTGCCCGCGGCCACCATTCGGGTTTTGAAGACGATCCGAAACCGGTACCCGTCGGCCTGGAGCAAGTACGGCTTCGTAAACGCATTCAACCCGCTCAAGAACTGGTATGATTCCGACGTAATTGGAATCGATACCGGAATCACCCTGTTGATGGCTGAAAATCTGCGTACCGGGTTTGTCTGGGAAACCTTCATGAAGACAGCGGAAGCAAAGCGTGGAATGGAGCGAGCCGGCTTCCACAAATACTAGCGATCGAAAGCTGGCTAAGAATCGCAAGCTTTGCGCTTCCCGGAGATTTCTCATCCGACCACCCGCAACGGCGGTTTCTTTCATCCAACCGCCGCTTGATGAGTGGGCCCGGCTTGCCTGGAATTGATTCGGCGACACTCGGAGTACTCTCAGCACTTCGACTGACATCTCGGTCGCGTCGAGTGCCGAAGGCGATTTCCTCCGGCAGACGGGGTCCATTTTGGATCAGTCATGGGCGAACATCCTGAGTTCCGTGGCGGTTGGCGGGAGCGATTCTCAGCTCTTCGCAATGTCCCGGCTGTCTTGCGTTTTGTGTGGGAGTCGGGACGCACGGTCGTCGTTCTTGGACTGATCTCCCGGGTTCTCGCTTCCCTGCTTCCGCCCGCGCTGTTCTGGGTTTCAAAGCTCATTATCGATACCATCTTCCGCCTCATCACCACTCATCAGCCTGCCGGAAAGCGGCTGTGGTGGCTGGTCGCCGTCGAGTTTGCCCTCGCCGTCAGCGCCGGAATACTCAGCCGTATCATCGACTACCTCGATGCCCTGCTCGCCGGAAGGTACACCCACCACGTGAGTGTTCGCGTTATGGAGCACGCCGCCAGTCTCGATCTGATGGCCTATGAAGATCCCGCGTTCTACGACCGGCTGGAGCGAGCCCGGGTCCAGGCCACGGACCGTCTCTATATGATTCAGGCGATCGGACGCCTCATTCAGCAAGTCATCACGACGATCACGTTATCCATCTCGATCATGGTGTTTTCGCCGTGGCTTTTGCTCTTGCTGATCGTGGGCGTGATTCCAGCCTTCGTGGGAGAAACTCATTTCGCGTTCGTGGGATACGCCAAGAATTTTCGACAGACTCCCATCCGCCGACAACTCGACTACCTTCGCATTCTGGGCGGCAGCAAAGAGGCAGCCAAGGAACTAAAGTTGTTCGGCCTGAAGGATTTTCTTACCGGCAGATTTACTCAGCTCTCTACTCAGGTTTACGAAGAAGACATTGCGCTGGCCCGCCGCAAGGTAATAGCGGGAGGGTTTCTCTCGGCGATCGGCACAGCCGGCTACTACACCGCCTACGTATTCGCGGTTTGGAAAACGGTCATCGGCGTCTTCAGTTTCGGCACTTTGACTTTATTGGCGAATGCGATTCGCGAGGCCAGCTCGAACCTGCAACAAACCTTTTCCACGCTCTCGACCATCGCCGATCAGGCCTTGTTTCTCACCGATCTCGTCGCGTTCTTCGAGATGCGTCCTACTATTCAGTCGAAGCCCAACGCTTTGCCCGCGCCGCGTCCCATCCGCAGCGGATTTGAATTTCGCAACGTCTCCTTCCGCTATCCGGGAAGTCCGCGCCTGGTGCTGAACGGATTGAATTTTCGTTTGCGCCCCGGTGAGCGCGTGGCGCTGATCGGCGAAAACGGAGAGGGCAAGACCACCATCGTCAAGCTTCTGACCCGGCTCTACGACCCGGTGGAAGGGCAAGTCTTGCTCGACGGCGTGGATCTACGCGAGTACAACCTCGAAGACCTTTATCGCGAGATTGGCGTCATCTTTCAGGACTACATGCGTTACGAGATGACCGCGAGAGAAAATATCGCCGTCGGCCGTATCGAGCAGATCGACAACCTGCCGTTAATCCAGCAGTCCGCACAGAAGAGCATGGCTGACGAAGTTATCGGAAAGCTCCCCAGCAGATTTGAGCAGATGCTCGGCAGGCGCTTTGATGGCGGAGTCGATCTCTCAGGCGGCGAATGGCAAAAAGTTGCCCTCGCCCGGGCTTATCTGCGCGACGCGCAGGTGCTCATCCTCGATGAGCCCACTTCGGCGCTCGACGCGCGCAGCGAGTATGAAGTCTTTCAACGCTTTGCCGAGTTGACTGCCGGAAAAATGGCCTTATTCATTTCGCACCGATTCTCCACCGTCCGGATGGCGGACCGGATCGTGGTACTCGAGAACGGACGCATCGCGGAAGAAGGCGACCATGATGCGTTGACCAACCTCCGCGGCCGTTACGCTGAGATGTTCGAACTGCAAGCCTCTAGCTATCGTTGAAAATTGGCTGAACGTTGATTGAGTAAATGTTGATCGGGTAAGAATGGGTTGCAAGTTATGGTTCGCAGTGTACAGACTCATAGCGTGATAGGGGAAGAAGAGCAGCCACTTTCTTCCCTTGGCGATGCTGCGGAGGCCCGCCCACTGCGCAGCGCGGCGAAGGAGTTTGCTGCGAGTCTGGGTTGGCTGCCTGCGACACGATCGTCCGATACGTTCTCGAAACGTTGCCAAAAGCTCACCGAAGCATTCGACACCATATTCGAAAACGTAGACGCAGCCTTCGCGAAAGCCTCCGAGTCGAAGGGTCCGAACGCAGAAGATCTGCTCTGGCTCCGCGACAACAAGCAGCAGCTTTCCTCGGCAACGCGCGGAGTAGGCACTGAGCTCGGCCCGCTGACGCACCTTCCCCACGTCACCAGCAGGGACGAAATTATGCCGCGGGTACTGGCGATCGCTCAGGCTTTTCTCGAAGAAACAGACACCACTTTCTTTGAAACCAAGTTTGCCGAGTTTTGCCTCGCCTTTGAGGAGGTCACTCCTCTCGAGTTTCACGAAATAGGCGCTCTCGTGCCGGCACTGAAGCTGGTCCTGCTGGAGAAGATCGCAGCCCGGGGCAGCAGCCTCGTGAACGATCCCACGAAAAAACCCGGCAAGCGCGTCACCACCTGTATCCGCAGCCTGGAAAATGTAACCCAGGCTTCCTGGATGGACGTGCTGGAACGCCTGGTCCCCTTCGACGGGATCCTGCGCAACGATCCCGCCGGCGCCTACGCCGGCATGGATGTTGAAAGCCGGAATGTGTATCGCGAGAGAGTGTCCAGGATTGCCCAGCGCTCCGATCGAACCGAGCTGGAAGTTGCGGAGGCAGCGCTTACTCTGGCTCGCCAGGCTCACGAAAGAAAATATCGCGATCCGCGCATCGGGTTGCGCGAAAGCCACATTGGCTTCTATCTCATTGCTGAAGGAACAGAGCTTCTCTGCGAACGAGTCGGCTTTCATCCAACCTTCGGCGAACGTCTCCGTACCTGGCTGCGCAAGCATCCCGACGAATTCCTGCTCTTCGGAATTTCAGCCCTCACTCTTGCCATCATCACCGGGACCCTATTCCTCCTGACCCCGCCCACGACGTCGCCGCTGCTCGTGCTGCTTTCGATGTTGATCTTGTTCTTGCCAAGTTCCCAGGCCGCAGTTGAGCTGATGAACTATGTCATCACCAACCTGATGCCAGTGAAAGCGCTGCCTAAGCTTGATTTCTCCAAGGGAGTTCCCGACGACTGCGTGACCCTGGTTGCGATTCCCACGCTCCTGCTCAACGAAAAACAGGTGCACACGCTGGTGGAAGACCTCGAGGTGCGTTTCCTCGGCAATCACGATCGCAATATCCACTTTGCGCTGGTGTCCGATCTGCCAGATTCCAATCAACCTTCCCCGGAAGAAAGTTCGCTGGTGGCATTGTGCTCGAAATTAATCGGCGAACTCAACGAAAGATATTCCAGAAACAGTATGGGCTCGTTTTTCCTTCTCCATCGTCACCGGGTCTACAACCCGCGGGAAAGAGGATGGATGGGATGGGAGCGCAAGCGCGGAAAGCTCCTCGATCTCAATCAACTATTGCGCAACCAATTCGACAGTTTTCCAGTAAAGGTCGGGGATCTTTCGATTCTTCCTAAAGTTCGCTTCGTGATTACGCTCGACTCCGATACTGAATTGCCTCGAGGCTCGGCGGACCGCATGGTAGGGGCGATCGCCCATCCTCTGAATCAGGCCATCATAGATCCCGTCAAGAACATCGTGGTTGCGGGCTACGGCATTCTGCAGCCCCGGGTCGGCGTAAGTGTGCAGTCAAGCACGCGCTCACGGCTGGCCGCCATCTTTGCCGGCGAGACCGGTCTCGATCCCTACACGCGCGCGATTTCCGATGTCTACCAGGATCTTTACGGGGAAGGCACGTTCACGGGAAAGGGCATCTACGAAGTCGATACCATGTTCCGCGTTTTGAATCGCCGCTTTCCCCGCAATGCCCTGCTCAGCCATGACCTGATCGAAGGCGCGTATGCGCGTGCGGGACTGGCCACCGACGTTGTGGTCATTGAAGATTATCCTTCGCACTTCAGCGCCTATAACCGGCGGAAACACCGCTGGCTTCGCGGCGACTGGCAGATTGTGCAGTGGCTAGCCGACCTCGTACCCGATGAGTCTGGCGCGCGGGTGCCGAATCCCATTTCGCTGGTTTCGCGCTGGAAAATCCTCGACAACCTGCGCCGCAGCCTCGTCGAGCCCGCAACCTTTGCATTGCTTTTGTTTGGCTGGCTCGTGATGGGCCATCCTGTTCTGTGGACGCTCGCCACGATTTGCATCTTATTTGTTCCCGCCTGGGTAGAGCTTGGCTTTGGATTGGTTCGCGCCGTAGCGGCGCGCCAGCCGAGGATGGCTGCCGACGCTTTCATCAATCTCTTCTCGGCGAATTTCGCGGTCTTGCTCGAATTGACTCTTCTCGCCCACCAGACGCTGTTGTCGCTGGACGCTGTGGTGCGGGCGCTCGTCCGGCGTATGGTTACGCGCCGGCGTCTGCTCGAGTGGGAAACCGCCGCACAAGCGGAGATGGGAGAGCGCCGCACTCCGGTCGACCGCTATATAGACTGGATGCCCTTCCTCGCCATCAGCCTCGGCCTGCTGATTTGGCTCGTGCGCCCTCAGTCCTTGCTGGCGGCCTCGCCGATTCTCGCGTTGTGGGCTTGTAGCAAGCTTCTCGTGACCTGGCTCAACTCTTCTCCCCTCGAACCGGCGCCAGAACTTGAGCGCCGCGATGTCCGCCTTCTGCGCAAAACTGCTTTGCATATCTGGCGCTACTTCGCCGAGTTTTCCAACCAGGAACACAACTGGCTGGTGCCCGATAACATCGAGGCACCGCGCAAGGTCGCAGCCAGCGTATCCCCAACCAACGTAGGACTTCTTCTGAATGCGCGCCAGGTCGCCGCCGAGTTCGGCTATCTCACTGTTCCAGAGATGGCGGCACTGACCCGGAAGACCTTGGATACAATATTCCGCCTTCGCAAGTATCGCGGACATTTGTTGAACTGGTATGAAACTCGCACCCTCGAAGCGAAGCCGCCGTTTTTCGTTTCGTCGGTCGACAGCGGAAATCTAGTGGCCTCTCTCTGGACGCTGCAGCAGGGATGTCTCGATCGCTTGCAACGGCCTGTCCTTTCAAGAGCGTTGGCCGAAGGTCTGCTCGATCATCTTCGAACCCTCGTGAACCTGCGCGCGCTGCCGAAGCGGGTGCTGTCGCGCTGCGAAAAGGAATTCCAAGGCACAGAGTTGCAGAGGAAAGATTGGCTGACATCGATCTTGAATTTCCCTGAGGAAGCTCTGGACGAAGAAAATCCTCGCGCGAAGTCGGATGACTCTTCCGACATTGCCTGGTTCCGTCAGGAAACTCATCTGCGACTGAAGAACATCCGCGAACTGGTGCAAGCGTATGTTCCCTGGAAACTCCCCGAGTTCGCGGCACTGACAAAGGAATTGTCGGCCGGCCGCGCCCTCAATGATGATCTGCCTCTCGAGCAACTGCCAGACTTGATTTCAGAACTGGAGATCCGTCTCGATCGGCTTCGCATTCCCGATCAAAACGCTGCGGGAAAAGAAAACGCGGAGGCAGCCGCGCGTCTGTCGCCGATGCTCACCGAGGCGCGGCAAAATGCGCTCCATCTGATCGAGAATCTCCGGCAAATCAGCGAACAGGCACGCACTCTGGCCAACGCCATGGATTTCCGCTTCCTGCTAGATAAGCAGCGTCTGCTGCTGTCCGTGGGCTTCGACGCCGGTTCCGAAGAACTGCAACCCTACTGCTACAACCTGCTGGCGACTGAGCCGCGCACCGCCGTCTTCATCGCAATCGCGAAAGAGGACATTCCACAGGATTGCTGGTTCCGGCTCGATCGCCCCTTCACCAGCGATCACGGCCGTCCGGTTCTGCTCTCCTGGACCGGAACCATGTTCGAGTACCTCATGCCTTCGATCTGGATGCGCAACTATCCCAACACCTTACTCGACCGGGCAGTGGTGGCAGCCGTGCGATCGCAACAGGCCTACGCCATCGAGAAGCGCATTCTCTGGGGAATTTCCGAATCCGCCTGCGCCAAACGCAACGAAGCTGGAGACTATCACTACGAAGCCTTCGGAGTGCCGAGCCTTGCGCTGAGAAAAACTGGAGAGGAGCCCGTGGTAGTTTCGCCGTACTCCACACTTCTAGCTCTCGACGTGGATCCCAAAGGCGCGCTCGCCAACCTGCATCGAATGGATACCCTCGGCTGGTTCGGCTCCTACGGATTCTACGAGGCTGCCGACTACACGAATTCGCGCCGGCGGCTCCTCCCAGCTCGTTACGAACTCGTCCTCTCCTGGATGGTCCACCATCAAGGCATGAGCCTGCTATCGCTGGCCAACTTTCTGTGCGACAACGTCGTGCAACGCTGGTTCCACTCCGACCGGCGAGTGCAAGCCACGGAGCTACTCTTACAGGAGAAGCCAGTCTCCCACAGCCCGAACTGAATTTGCTGCGTATATTCGTCCAACCTCAAGCAGCCTTCGATTCACTACACAACTGCTGGTAGTAATCACGCCCGCGCTCATACCCTTTTCTGAACGGATCGGCAACATCGATGCCGGGATGCAGGCCCTCGAGTTCCTCAATTTTGCTGTCCATCTCAGCCAGCGTCTGGTCGTATTCTTGGCAACGCGTTCGCGCATGCAGCGCAGCTTCGAAGCCCAGCCGGTAGAACTTTTCGTTGTCGCCGAATACCCTGCCCTGACCCGAATAATGTTCTTGCTCCGCACTTCGCAAACCGATCCACCACTGTTCGCGCGCCGCATCAATCGACTCTGCACCTTCCGCCTTGAGCAATTCCCGAAAGACGGACGCTTCGGCATCGTCCTTCGCCATGGCGATCACCACGCTGCGTCCTTTGCGCAAAGCGTCTTCGTAAACGAAAATCTCGTCTTCCGGCAAACCCTCAGTCATGGCATTTTCCGCTTTTCCACCCGCAATCGCGCCCACGCTTGCTCCTGCCGCCGCCAGCACAGCTCCCCCCAACAGGCCAATCGCAGTAATCGGGCCGACACCAGGGATCAGGGCGGCTATAAGAAGCGGACCTCCCGAGATTCCCGCCGCCGTTCCTATCAAAGCGCCAATCGCCTTGCCCATGCCCGATTGCTCCGTAGACGCGACCGGTAGAGCCGGCTCGTCTGCGCCCGCTCTTTTGGGAGTCAAGAGTGTCACGCGGTCTTCCGTGACTCCAAGGTCATGGAGCTGGGAGTGCGCCCGTTGCGCATCCACCGCAGAACCAAACACGCCCGTCACTGCTTTCATTGGAGAAACCCCCTTCGATTAGGTCTTAGTGTCAATCCAGAATCTTGTCTGTGCCCGGCTCCTGCCGAACAACGCTGCCATTCTACATCAGCCCGGGATAACCCGCCCGTGGCCCCAAGTGAGCCAGTTGGTGAATTCCCTGCTGCCGAAGTATCCTTGGCAGGTGCCATACTTGGACGAATCCTCGATAGACGATCAGCGCGAGCGGCGGCGTCTGGCGGCCAACTACGCCGGCATGTCCGATGGAGAACTCCAGAAGCTTGCCCAGAGCGCGGAGTCGCTGACCGAGTTGGCCTGGGACGCGCTCGAAGATGAACTCGATCGAAGGCATTTGGAATGCGCCGAAGATCCCGCTACGGAGCCGCGTCAAGAAATGGAAATGCGTGAACTGGTGACCATCCGGCAGTTTCGCGATCTGCCGGAAGCACTGCTGGCCAAGGGCAGCCTGGAGTCATCAGGCATCGAATGTTTTCTGGCGGATGACAATCTCGTTCGGCTCGACTGGTTCATCTCGAACTTCATCGGCGGTATCAAACTCAACGTGCGGGCCGCCGATGCAGCCAACGCTCAGAAACTTCTCGACGAGCCGATTCTCGAAGGCCTCTACGTGCAGGGCATCGGGCTCTACGAGCAGCCGCGCTGCCCCAACTGCCAGTCGCTGGATATAAACTTCCAGGAACTAGATCGTCCTATCGCCTACATGAGCGCATTCCTCCGCGTGCCTATGCCCGTCCAGCGCCCGGCATGGCGCTGCCACGCGTGTGATGCGGAGTGGGCGGATGACGCGCCGGAGGGCGGCAAGAGCGAAACTCATTCGTAGAACAGCGCGCCAGTCTTTCCGTGAGTCCGATTTCCGAGTCCTGCATCTACGAAAACATGCCAACCTCAACGGAACTAAACCTCTCTGAGGCCATCGTGATTCTCGCCCGCACTCCCGCCACCTTGGATGCCCTATTGCGCGGCCTGCCAGACATCTGGGTGCGCAGCAACGAAGGGCGCAGTAAAGACGGCAAAGAAACCTGGAGCCCGTTCGAAATCGTCGGCCACCTGATCGTCGGTGAGCGCACCGACTGGATGCCTCGAGCACGCATCATCCTCCAACACGGCGAAACTCGCGCATTCGATCCCTTCGACCGCTTCGCGCAAACCAAAGAGAGTCAAGGCAAGTCGCTGGAGCAGCTCCTCGACGAGTTCGCCCGCCTTCGCAAAGAAAATCTAGTCGCACTGCAAGCGCTGAACTTACAGCCGCAAGACCTCACGCGGCGAGGAAGACATCCGGAATTAGGAGTAGTAACGCTCTCGCAACTTCTGGCGACCTGGGCTGCTCACGACCTCACGCATCTGCATCAACTGTCGCGCGTGATGGCCCACCAGTATCGCGAAGCTGTCGGCCCGTGGAGCGCATACCTGGGCGTGCTCCACTGCAACGGTCACAGCGCGTAGCCGACGGCAAAGGTCAAACACTTCCATTCGACGCCAGGAAGCCCTTCCGGATCACATCGAGTGTGTCCTCCGCCAGTTTCAGCGCCGGCAGCTCTTCTCGCGTGAACCACCTGACTTCAGCAGCGTCGCTGGCTGCGGCAATATCTCCCGCAACCCGGCGGCAGAGAAAATCAATCAAAACGTAGTGATATTGCACACGCTGCTCGGGATTGCGCAGAACTCGGTCGTAGACTCCAAGAAGCTCGCCCGGTTCGACGGTAAGTCCGGTCTCCTCGCGAGCCTCGCGGATGGCGGCCTCGCGCACCAGTTCGCCAACCTCAAGCACTCCTCCAGGGATGGACCACTCCGCCTGCAGCGGCGGATGCGCCCGCTTAACCAGAACCACGCGAGAGCCTTCAATGATAATTGCACCCACACCCACCAGCGGCACCTCAGGAAATTCACGTCGCATAGTGCAGGAATTCTAAAGCAAGAAAGCTCTACCCTGTGATACCCCGTGGCCTCTGTGTTAAAGATTTTGACTTTTCCGCACTCCGCGTCTCCGTGGTTAAATAGTGTTCTCCATGGCACTAGAAGAATACAAACGCAAACGCAAGTTCGAACAAACGCCCGAGCCGCCTCCGAAAGTCGAAACTAAAACCGGCCACCGCTTCGTAGTCCAGAAGCACGACGCCACCCGTCTGCACTATGACTTTCGGCTGGAGATGGAAGGCGTGCTGAAATCGTGGGCCGTACCCAAAGGCCCGTCGCTCGACCCCGCCGACAAGCGCTTGGCCATGCAGGTAGAGGATCATCCAGTTTCGTACTTCGATTTCGAGGGCATCATCCCGGAAGGCAACTACGGCGCGGGCACGGTGATGGTGTGGGACGTCGGCACCTGGCAGCCGCTCTCTCCGGTTGCGGTGGAGGGAAAATACGTCCCGGGCACAGAAGCCGAAGCCGTCGCCATGCTGGCCAAAGGCGATTTGAAGTTCCGTCTCGACGGCAAGAAGTTGAAGGGAGATTTCGCACTGGTAAAGATGAAGGGCCGCCGTCCGGGAAGCAAAGGCACCGAATGGCTGCTGATCAAGAAGCACGACCAGTACGTTGTCGAAGGCTACAACATCGACGACTACGACGAATCAGTGCTAAGCAAGCGCAGCCTGGCTGAGATCGCTGGAGATGCAGGATCGAAAGAGTGGCGAAGCCGCCCCGCAGGCGGCGGAAAGCTAAAGGCAGCCTGGCTCGCCGATGCAGTAGCTAAGCTCGATCAAAAAAAAAAGAAAAACCTAACCACCGAGGGCGCCGAGGAACACCGGGCAAGCCAAGCTAAACTCGCGAAAGCCAAGCCCAAGACCTCCCCAGTGCCCTCTGTGCCCCCTGTGGTAGAGATTCTTTCTTCCATCTCCTCAACGCCCACCAAGCGTCCCATGCCCACAACGATTCACCCCATGCTGGCAACGCCGGTGAATGAACCATTCGACGGCGCAGAGTGGCTATTTGAAATCAAGTGGGATGGCTACCGGGCGATCGCCTTCATCGAAGACGGCAAGTTGCGCCTGGTCTCACGCAATCAGAACGAACTGACCCCGCGTTTCCCCGAATTGAAAGACATGCCGAAGTACGTCAAGGCCAAGACTGCCATCCTCGACGGTGAAGTAGTCGCGCTCGATGACGAGGGACGCGCCTCCTTCAGCCTGATGCAGCAGCGCACCGGCTTTCATCCCGGCGGCCGCCGCGCAGCGGTCAAGGCGGACGTGCCCGTGCTCTACTACGCATTCGATCTGCTCTATCTCGATGGCTACGATTGGCGAAAGGTTTCGCTAGAAGATCGCAAGAAGAAATTAGCCTCGCTGATCGTCGCTGGCGATTCCGTCCGCTATTCCGATCACTACCAAAAACAGGGGAAAGCCCTGTTCGAGATGGCGCGCGCGAAGGGCCTGGAAGGCATCCTCGCTAAAAAACGCGACAGCATCTACCAGGAGCGCCGCACCAGCGAATGGCTGAAGATCAAGATCACACACCGCCTCGAAGCCGTAATCGGCGGATACACCGAACCCGAGGGCAGCCGCGCACACTTCGGCTCAGTCGTGCTCGGGCTCTACGACAAGCAGGCAAGGCTGATTCACGTAGGACAAGCGGGCAGCGGTTTCGACCAGAAGTCCCTGGACGAGGTTTGGAAACTCTTGAAGAAACGCGAAACAAAGAAGAACCCGTTCCACGGCGAAGTCGAAGCGCTAAGAAAAGTCTACTGGGTAAAACCAGAGCTAGTAGCCGAAATCGAATACGCGGAATGGACAGACGGAGCCGTCAAAGGCAGCGGCCCGAAGCTAAGAGCCCCAGTATTCCTGGGCTTGCGTGACGACAAAGATCCAAAAGATTGTCTACTGGAACAAGAGCTAGCCACTGACCACTGCTACTTGATCTCCTTCATACCCAGCAGCGTGCCATAGTCGCGTCCGCTGGGGTCGACGGCGCGGGCAACAATCCCGGCAAACGCGGATCTCAGTTCAGGAAACTTTGCAAGCAGCGCCTTCATCACGGCAATATTGTTCTGATAGGTCTGGTTGCTGTTTGAGATATCGCTCGCCTGGTATTTCACGATCAAGTCCAGATCATCGCCCACAGCTTGAGGAAACAGTGCCGTGAGCTTATAGGTCGCTGCGCCGGCGGTCGTCCCGCTTGAAAGCTCTGTGGTCTTCCCATCCCCCGGAAAGTCGGCCGGTTGCACCTTCTCCGCCTCGTCGTTCAAGTCATCGGACGCCTTAGTCCCCATGAACGGTAAAGGCGAAGCGAGAGAGATCGCCTCGATGTAGTAGAGCCACGCATTGTGCGTCTGCCCCTTCGCCTGGAACTCTTTCGCGCGCACGGCAAACCAGTCACTGTCATGGCCGGCAAGTTGCGCGGTTTGAATGTAGAGGCCGCCCAGCTTCCACTCGGAACCTTGTAGCTGCAGGATCAACGAAACCGTATATGCGCCCTTCGGCGAAGGCGCATCGAGGATGACCACGCCATACTTGCCGGGCGGAAGATTATTCAAGGAGAAGACTGCGCTGTCGCGAGTCTGGCCTTTGCTCCCGAAAACGCCGCAGTAGAATTCTGCGCGCGCAATCGGCCCGGTGCCTTCCGCCTCCAGCAGAAAAGGAGGCCGAGCGGCAGCCTTGGCACCGGCGAGAGCCGCCTGGCTGTCTTTCACCGTGCTTTCAATACTCGAAAAATCAGCCGCCAGGCTAGGAATGGCATTCTGCCGGAGCGCAGCCGCATCGCCCGCCGCGACAAAATTGAAATAGCGGACTGCCGTGCCAGTCAGGGCGGTCCTCGTAGCAGCGTCCATGTCGGTGGAAGTAAGGCAACTCTGCGCCAGAACGTTCGACGCGGCCAATGCCACCACCCCCACGCCGGCACACCAGAGCAGGCCGCGCCGAATCGTTCCAAGATTTGTCTTTGCAAGCTTCAACGGGCTCTCTACGCCATACATTTCCATCGCCCCCGGCGAGAAGAATTGTACGCTCCAGGCGAATCCCGTAAGTGCAAACAGTTGCACATCTGCATCTTAGCCTCCTATCGAACTTCTGCTGCAAGAGAATAAAGTCAATACGTTCTATAAGGTAGAGACGCAGTGGGCTGGCGGCTAGTGGGCTCGTGAAGGCAAAAGCGGTGCTAGAATTGCTGATACAAGTCTACCGTCTCCCTGAATAGGTAGTGACTAAAGATTCGATGTAGAGGGACTTCAAATGACAGCGGGATTAAAGTTTACCGGGTTGTTGGTTGCCGGCGCCCTGTGTCTGCCGGTCGCGGGACGGGCTGACACCGATGCCCAGACCACGACACATCGCGTGCACAAAGCCAAGAAGCAGCAACCCTTGCCGCCTCCACTACCCTCTGGACCGCAAGGCCCCATACCGCAGATTCCGCTCGATGCCATTGCGCCGGTGGCTCCTCAAGTGAATTACCAGGATGGCCAGCTGACCATAATCGCGCCCAACTCCACGCTGGGGGATATTCTGCGCGGCGTGCGCAAGCACACCTCCGCCGACATCGAAATCCCTCCCACCGCCAATGAGCGAGTGGTCACGCGTCTGGGTCCGGGTCCGGCGCGCGAAGTGATGGCCGAATTGCTGAACGGATCGCGCTTCAATTACATCTTGCTGGGTTCCCCGGACAATGCCAACATGCTCGTGCGCGTCGTGCTGGTGGCCAAGACAGCAGACACGCCAACGCCGGGGCCGGGCCAACCGGCCGCATCTCCGGAGACTGCCAAGGTGGCGGACACTCCTGATGCCGATACCGCCGATGATGCCGCCGACGATACGCCCGATCCAGCTACGGCTGAAGCCGAGCAAACGCCGGCTCCCGCGGACCAGCAAGGGGTTAGAACTCCGCAGCAGATGTTGCAGGAGATGCAGCAGCGGCAACTACAGGGGCAGCAACAACCCGGACAACCGGGGCTCTACCCGCCAGGCAGGCCCGGTGCGATGGTTCAGCCGCCCCAACCGCAGCAGCCGCAACCCGATCCACAGCAGTAAACTGGCTTTGAAAAGGAGCGCCTTCCACAAGTCGGCGGAAAGCCTCACGTACGAAAAGGGGTCGGGAAGGGCACGAGTTCACTCGTGCCGTTAAGTCATTAAAAAATGAGTTCGCGCTTCAGCGCCTGCGGCAAGTCGGCAGCTTAGGGCCGATTGCCGGCACGCTCCAGTCGCGCCTGCGAGCCAGTCTGCTGCGGTCTGTGCGCCGCCTCAGCGTCCGAGCCGTTCACCGCTCTCTGAAGCAGATTCCAGTCGCGCGTGACATCGCTCTCCGAAGCCTTCGGCGGATTCCCGCGCCTCAGTTCCGCCTGTAGCCGGGCCTCGAGCAATTGCTCCGTAAATTGCTCCGGTGCGTCACTGGCTAAAATGTTGCTGCCCGAAACGCCGACCCTTACTACTTCCTCGCCCAAGCGAATCTGCATGACGGGACGCCCCTGAGCATCGAGATCAGGAGCCGAATTGCGCAATAGGCGTTTCCAATTTTCCACGGGCGCAGCGTTACCCTCCGCCGCCACATCGCCAACGTCATGTGTCAGCTCGAGATGATTCAGCTCACTCTCATAAGAGCGGCGATCCTCGTCCCCGAGCGGCGGTTCCAGAGGCCGGTCGGCATTGAAAACCATCGCCTCGCGCGCCGGATTAAACCGTCCCGCGCCCGTTCCAACATAGACGGCCGCCACGCATCCCGCAAAGATCGGACTCGCCACGGCACTGGGAACAATATATTTCTTTGATTTCAGAAAGGACTCAACTACGCCATGCACGGCCGTACTGCGCGCCATGCTGCCTGGAATCTGCGGAATCACAAAACGCGCGAACTGCAATTCTTCATGCCGCCCGCTGAACTTGATCAGCATCTTCGCCATTTGCTTGGGCGTTGTCATTCCGACATCGGCGACAATGCTGCGGTGCAGGGCTTTCGGATAGTAAAAGTTAATCACGTCCTTGGCGAAATCGGCGCAGTTGCGGTAGGTGAGGTGAAAGTGAGAACGGTTCGGCGCTGAATTGTATTTTTCGATGAAGGCTTCGTCCTGCGCCGCGGTGGTTTCAATTTCAAAACCGTAGGCCGAGCGATCATAGGCCGAGCCCACCAGCTCATACCAATTCCCGCCTGGAGCTTCTCCACTATCCCGGTCCGGCGCAACCATTTCCAGATGCTTCCGGCGATATTGGTCGCGCAGAAAATTCACCATCTTCGCGTCCACAAAAAGCGGAATATCATCCGCCTGCTCGGCGGCGTAAAGATAAGGAATCAGCGGGATCGCCACCCAGTCGTAGCCGCCCACTCCGTCATAGCGGCTGATCACTACTCCCAATTCTCCCGGCTCGCAGCGCCGCAGCACCAGCGGAGTCTCCGCGCAAACCCCCGACAAATACACCGCCGCATGCCCAGTGGCTGTAAAGAATCCCAGCTTGCCGTAAGGTTCTTCGAGAAGCAGCGTAGCCGACGATGCCCCAGCCCAACCGGCGCAACTCAACCCCAGCACGAACAACGTGCACAAAGCGCGCCGTATTCTCCCCAAACCAGGCATGGCTACTCCCTGATTAAAAAAACCCTTTCCACCCACATTAGTTGCCAAAAACGGGGATTGCGAGATTACGGAAGTCAAGTACGCGCCTACAGTGCATACCTGATAGAAAATCAGCAGATAGGGGAATGTGTAAAGAATGTTACGCACGGCGGGTGCCCTGCCCTTGCCGCGTTCTTTGCGGCAGGGCGGGGATTTTGATCTCCTGTCCATATACGCCCATCAGGATCAGTTTGAATACGTTTTGAAAGGTCTCGGCTTCAGCCGCGCCGTAAGTGCCCCACAACCAGCCCGGCTTTTTAGCCGCTCGGGGAACGCGCGTTCGAACTGCAATACGGCCTCGAATTCCCTTTGACTCCGATTTCCAACGGTGCGAGCATATTCTCTGCGCATTAGCTCTCTGACAAAATAATAGCAATGAGATAACTCCAGCAAACTCAATATTTTGCAGATCCGCGCGCTGATTCCAGGGAACTTAGCCCATGCGGAAGCGCTTCAAGGCGGCTCAAGTCCTTTGAATATAGGATTTTGCGAGTAAGTTGTTTGTTTCCAGAATTTTACGAGGATTCTGGCAGGCCAAGACTCTGTAACTAACTGATTTCAAGTATTTTAGCCAGATCGATCCGTAATTTTTTTCATCCGGATTAGGTCAGCTTTCGCAGAGCCCAGGCAGCACTCTCAGCGACCACTTCATCTTCATCCCAGGCCAGCTTGTCGAGCACGGGAAGAAACTTCCGGTCGCCACTGTTGCCCATGGCGATGACAGCGTTGCGCCGCAAGCCCGAGCGTTTAGCCCGCCTCACCGGAGAGCCGCGAAAAGTCTCGCGAAATTCTTCCGCGCTCATCTCAGCCAGCCAGTCGAGCGCAGGATTCACCAACTCCTCACGAGCTTGAAGTTCATCGACCTTCGTCACCGGAGCCTTCCGGTTCCAGGGACAAACATCCTGGCAGATGTCGCAGCCGAAAATATGCCGTCCCATTCCAGAGCGGAGGTCTTTATCTTCAGGAAGCGCCCCGCGCTTTTCGATCGTCAGATAAGAGATGCACTTGTTGGAGTCGAGTTGATAAGGCGCAATCAGTGCATCGGTCGGGCAGGCGTCAATGCAGCGAGTGCAGGTGCCGCAGCGATCGGGAGCGGGCAGGCTGGGTTGACCCGAGTTCGTCACAAGATCGAGCGACGTAAGAATCACGCCCAGAAAAAGCCACGAGCCAAGTTTCTGATTGATGATGCAGGTATTCTTCCCAATCCATCCGATGCCAGCGTACTTCGCCACCACGCGCTCAACAATCGGGCCAGTGTCGACATAGCAGCGAGTGATGAGCTCATCGCTTGCACATACACTTCTCAGGACCGCTTCGACTTGCCGCAGCCGCACCATCACCACGTCGTGATAGTCCTGCCCGCTCCATGCGTAACGCGAGATCCAGCCGCGGGCTGCATCCTCATGCGGCGTCTGCGTGGAATATGCTTGTGCAGTGTTGTAGTTGAGAGCACAAACCACGACGCTGCGCGCCCATGGCGCAGCATGCGCCAGCGACGCGCGCTTCAGGCGTCCCTGCTCGTCGCGCGCTTCCAGATATTTCATCTCGCCGCCGTGTCCCGCTGCAATCCAGCGCGGAAAATACTCCAGTTCCGGAGCATCATCCGCAGGCGCAATGCCCACCAGATCAAAACCCGCATCTGTGGAGGCTTGCGTGACCGCGGCCTTAATTTCAGTAGCTGATAGCATCGTGAATGGAAACATCAATCAAATTTGTTCGACCGGCGGTATCAAGTCTAGGTTCCAATTTGGAACCACCACTTCACTTTTTTAGCGGCTCAAACATTTCCTCTGCATGATCAGCGTATAAGCTTTTTCTCACAGAGTCACGCAACTCACGCTGCGCGTTCTCCGAATTTCTTTTGCAAAGGAGACCACCTGTATGCCTCAACTCACCCACGCTCAAACCCCAACCATCCGAATCTCCGTCATCAACGAAAGCACCGTGCTGGCCGATGCGGATGTCGCGCCCGTCGTGGCCGCGCTCCAGAAGCAAGTCATTAACGACTTCCGTCCCGTCTGGGGGACTGATGCCGAACTCGCAATCGTCCCCAAAGGCACTCAACCACCCAGCGGAAGCTGGTGGCTAGTGATGCTCGACGACTCTGACCAGGCCAACGCTCTCGGTTATCATGACCTGACCACCGAGGGCCTCCCCATCGGCAAGGTCTTCGCCGCCAGCGATCTGAAGGCGGGCACATCCTGGACCGTCACTGCCAGCCACGAACTGTTGGAGATGCTGGGCGACCCCAACATCAACCTGACTGTGTTCGTGCAGAACGCTAACACCGCCGGAACTCTCTACGCCTACGAAGTCTGCGATGCTTGCGAGGACGACAGCCTCGGCTATCAGATCGACAACATCCTGTTGTCCGATTTCGTCTACCCCGCATGGTTTGAGAGTTTCCGGACCGAAGCCTCCACGCAGTTCGATCGCATGAACAAGATCCAGAAGCCGTTTGATCTTTTGGTGAATGGCTACATAGGGGTCTTCAACGTAAGCGCGGGCAGCGGCTGGCAGCAACAGACTCAAGAGAAGCGTCCTGGCAACGTCCTGCATCGGGGGGCGGTCGGTACGCGCCGTGAGCGCCGCGAGGTCCCTCATGAACTGTGGATCAACAGCCTGCCGCAACGCAAGATCGTGGGCAATGCACAGAAATATCGCCAGACCCTGCAGACCATCGAGAAGCGGCGGCAAGCCGCCTGAAAAGTTTTCCCTGTGTCCCTTACTCGCACGCCCCGCGCGGAGAATTGCGCGGGGCTTTTTTCTTGGGCAGGAGTGACAGGGATGCGGGCGTCCGTTTGCCTCGCGTGCCATTTGACTCTGCGTCACCAAAAGGTGTAGAACCGCAGCTAATTCATGCGGAGGTTGCCATGAAGGCCAAGAAACCCAAGACGCACAAGAAACGGAACACCGTTCCCACTTGGCTCAAACTGCAGATCAACGGGGAGAAGCTTGAGGTGCTTCAAGTTTGGCAACTTAATCTTAATGACCGCGCCCATAGATGGCCGGAGACCGCGATTCTGCGAGCGAAAACCACGGGCGCGAAACAACAGGTGGAGAACGACGCGGTGCTGCTGCAATTTCTGAACGGCAACGGCATTTTCTCGAAAGACGTAAATCAAATCCTTCCACGGGTTACGGTCCCGCCCGCCCCAACGCCCTGTAAGGTTCCTCACTGGAATTTCCTGTTAGTTCACGGCAAGGCGAGCAATACGGTGGCGATCGAAGTGCCCTGCTTTGAGTAAGAGCAAAGAGACTCAATTCGCAAGGCCTACGCGCCGCAGTAGTTCCTTAAACCGCGCGTCCGACCGCAACGGATCCATGGCAACGTCAACTCTCAACCGGGCGAGGTAAGCATCGCGGCCGTTGAAGCCTTTTTCCAGCCAGGCGAACGCCTGGTCTTTTTCTCCCAGTGCGCCCTCAATGATGGCGAAGAAATAGGGCGCTACGTATTCGGTTTTCGAAGCCTGGTCCAGCTCGGCAAGGATCATCCGAGCTTCCGATACCCTCCCCGCTAGCGCATAGCTGCGTCCCAATCCGGCAAGACGGACAGGATCATGACTTGAACCGGTAGCCGCCTGCTTACCCTCTGCGATCCCCTGCGCGAGTTTTCCCTGCGCGGTGTAGACCGCACCAAGACACTCGTGGGCCCCGCTCCAATTGGGGTCCAGTTCAAGCACGCCACGGCACTGTTGCAGGGCACGATCATATTGGCGGGCGTAATAAGAATTCCACCCGGCGGTAAGGCTGGTGTTTAGCGAAAGAGGATCCAGTCGCTGGGCGATTTGTATCTCGGTGAAGGCATCCTCTTCCCGCTGCAACGCCGACAGATAGACGGAATACATGCGGTGGCCTTCGGAATAGCTTGGGTTCAATTCGAGAGCGCGCTTGAACTCTTTCTCTGCGCCCACCCAATCCCAATCACCATAGAATTTGACGGTCGCTAATGTTTTGTGGGCATCCGCTAAGCCGTCGTCGAGCGCTAACGCTTTCAAAACATTTTCCCTGGCCGATGGCATTGCCAGACTCGGTGACAATTCGTCCGTTGCCCAAAAATAATCCGCCAACCCCGCGTAGGCTGGTGCGTAGTTGGGGTCAAGTGCAATGGCCTCCTCGAAGTACTTTCTGGCTTCGCGGTAATGCTCCCCGGTTCCCTTATTCCAGTGGTAGAGACCTTTGAGATAGGCCTCGTGGGCGCCGGGATCGACGGTTCGAGTGGCCGCTAAGCGCTGTTCTTCCTGGGGTGTGATTTTGATCTTGATCTGCTCCGCGATGTCATGCGCCAGTTCACCTTGCAACTGTAGGACGTCCTTCAACTCGCGTTGATAACTATGCGCCCACAGCTCTCTGTCTGCTTCAGCCTGCACCAATTGGGTGTTGATCCGGACGGAACCGTCCGAACGCAACACCGAACCCTCAATTACGCCGTCGACCTGCAGCTCTCGCGCAATTTGGGGCAGCGTCTTGCTTGTCCGTTTATAGCGCATGGCAGAGGTGCGCGAGACAACCCGCAAAGCGCCGATGCGTGCCAACTCAGTTGTCAGCTCGTCCGTCATCCCATCCGCGAAGTACTCCTGTTCCGGATCACGCGACAGATTTTCCAGCGGCAGCACTACCAAAGACCTAATGCTGGGAATCTGGCTGGTGGCCTTCGTACGCGCGTGCCAGGCACGGACCTTCACCAGGGAAATTGGAACTGCGACCGCCAATATTGCTATCAGCGAAGCAATCCGCACCCAGCGGGCGCGAACACTGGCCGGCTTCGGGCCTGTACTTATGCCGGCGCTGGGCGTTTGCACCCGCCGGAGGTCGGCGGCCAACTCTCGAGCGGTCTGATAACGGGTTGCAGGTTCCTTCTGCAGACATTTCAAAATGACCGATTCGAGGTCGGACGAAATTGCCGGGCTCAATTGGCGCGGGGAAGGCGGGTCTGTGTGCAGTATCGCTTCCGACACGGCGGTCGGGACGTTTCCTTGAAAGGGACGCTTACCCGTCGCCATTTCGTACAGCACTACACCGGCCGAATAAATATCACTTCGGAAGTCGGGAGGTTTTCCCCATAGCTGCTCGGGCGGCATGTAAGGAAGCGTACCGGCGAACCCGTGCACGCCGCTCATTGTTTCGGTGGGCGCAGATGCATCGACAGTTACTAATTTAGCAAGGCCGAAATCAACCACCTTCAGCTGACCATCGGGCCGAATGATTACGTTCCCCGGCTTTAGATCTCGATGCACTACTCCGTAGCCGTGAGCGTGCTCGAGGGCCAGTGCGATCTGCTGGCCTAACAGCAAGACTTTTTCCTCTGAAAGCGCTCCAACTGCGAGCTTCGAGGCCAGGGTGATACCGGTTATAAACTCCATTACCAGGAAATCGACCCCAGCGTCAAAGTCGAAGTCATAAATGGCGGCGATATTGGGATGGTTCAGGCGAGAAAGAGCCAAAGCCTCTTTACGGAAAAGTCTGCGAGCCTCATCATTCTCCAGCCCACTTGGAGGCAAGACTTTGAGGGCGACATCGCGATCCAACCGTTCGTCGTGGGCACGATAGACCGTGCCCATCCCTCCAGCCCCGATTTTCTCAAGGATGCGATAATGCCCGAGCGTCTGGCCGATCGCGATCGTGAGGGCCGACATGGCAGCAATCTTACGAGATCGACTGCCTTCAAACAAGGCAGCTTCATCGCGTCAGCGGGTAGGAGTTAGATGCCGAGTTTCTTGACTTCTTCGTTGTAATACTTGCGGTAGAGAATGTCCCACTCCTGGGAGCCTTCAAGGATGGTGCGCTTCTGGCTTTCGATCTTCTGGCGGGCAGCTTGATCGATTCTCTCTTCGTGATTGAGAAGGTCTTCGAGGATCTTGCGGGTTTCCTGGCGGATGGTGTTGGGGTCTTCGATGAAGTCGACCTCGTCCATCTGTTTGAGGGCGTCCGCGACGGCCCGCGCCAGCACATTCACTTTGTCGCGGCTCAGTCTCACAGGACCGCCTTGTATTTGCGCACCAGTTCGCTTTTTACCTTGCGGAACATCTCCTGGTAGTTCGCGCCGGTCTTATTCATCTCTTCAGAATAGGCTTCGAGAATGACGCGAACTTCATCGTTGATGCGGTCTTCGAGGGTGAGTTCTTCGAGCAGCGCGGCGTGGACACGCTCGGTGACCTTGGGCACGGACGAGGTCTCGATAGCCTTGGCGGCAATCAATTTCTTGGTAACTTCGCGGGCCAGGTAGCCCACATAATCCTTGGAAAGAAGCATGTGAGGGTCGGATGTCCTGTGTTAGCGGGAACTTGTCTGCGAATTCAAAAGTGTAACACAACGGCAACCGGAGGCGAACGGCGGAACCGTATTCGGTAGCGGTGCATCGATATGAAAGAACTCACATATCACTTCATCAAGGAGAAATTATGCCTCTTGTTCGAATCGATCTTGCGGAGGGCAAGTCGCCGGACTATCGCAAACAAGCCGGGGAGATCGTCTATCAGGCGTTGTTGGACACGTTTACGGTCCCGAAGGACGATCGTTTCCAGATCATTGCCGAGCATCCCAAAGAAGGTTTGCTGTTTGACCGGGACTACCTTGGCGTACATCGCTCCGACGATTGCATCTTTATACAAATTATGCTGAACAGCGGCCGCACGGTTGAGATGAAGCAGCGCTTTTACAAAGCGGTTGCTGACGGGTTGCATGACACTCTGAGGCTCCGGCGGGAGGATGTCTTCATCAACCTAATTGAGGTGCCGAAGGAGAACTGGTCGTTTGGCAATGGCGAGGCGCAGTACGCCACCCCGAAGGTCTAAGCCGGCGGCTGGAGGCAAGCGTTTCGTGTTGTATCGTGTTACGATATACTAGACGTGCCACTGGATCGCGGCACGATACAATCGGCGGCATGAAGAAGCTCACCTTGTCGGACTATCAGGCGCTGGCGGAGTTCCGTTACCAGATACGCCGCTTTCTGCATTTCAGCGAGGAAGTGGTGAAGCGGGCGGGGCTGGAGCGGGGACAGTATCAGCTGATGCTCGCGATCAAGGGCATGCCGGCGGGGGTGCGGCCGCGAATTCGGGAATTAGCCACGCGCATGCAGATCCGCCACCATAGCGCCGTGGAGCTGGTGAACCGCCTGGAGGCGGGCGGGTTTGTCCATCGTACGCGGGCGCAGAAGGACCGCCGCGAGGTGTTGCTCGCGTTCACTCCTAAAGGCGAGAAGGTCCTGGGCGAACTGGCGCTTCATCATCACGATGAAATTCGCTCGGCTGGACCGGAACTAGTAGCGGCTCTTCGCCGGATCATGCGGGCGGGCGGCGAAAGCGCGTTTCTGCATCCAGCCTCGTCTCACGAAAAGGGAAAAACATAAGCATCCATGAGTGACACCGATACTCCGGACCGTGGCACCTCAATCGGATCTCCGCCCCCCGCACCGTTCCGCATGCTGCTGGTCTCATGCCTCGCCGCCGCGATCGGCCTCGTGGCGGGCGTCGTCGCTTTCGCTCTGTATAAGCTGATCGGCTTGTTCACCAACCTCTTTTTTTTCCATCGCTGGTCGGCCGACTTTTCCAGTGCGCAGCACAATCAACTGGGATGGATGGTGATAGTCGTGCCTGTCATCGGCGGTCTCATTGTCGGCGTCATGGCCAAGTATGGAACCTCGAAAATCAAGGGGCATGGTATTCCGGAAGCCATGGAGGCGGTGTTGTTCAATCGCAGCCGCATTGCTCCGCGGGTGGCCATTCTGAAGCCCATCTCGGCGGCTATTGCGATCGGCACCGGCGGACCGTTTGGCGCGGAAGGTCCGATCATTCAGACGGGTGGGGCGATCGGTTCACTCGTCGGCCAGGCCTTTCACACAACGGCGGTCGAGCGCAAAGTGCTGCTTGCATGCGGCGCCGCCGCCGGCATGTCGGCAACGTTCAATACTCCGATTGCCGGTGTAATTCTCGCCATCGAGTTGTTGCTCTTTGAATTCAAGTCGCGCTCGTTTATTCCGCTTGTGATCGCTAGCACGCTGGCAACCGCAGTCCACATGCAGCTTTTGGGATTGGGACCGATGTTCCAGGTGAGCCCGATGGACTTCGCGATTCCTCGCGGCCTGCCGTTTTATCTCGTGCTAGGGCTGATCTGCGGCCTCGCCGCCGTGGGCTTCAGCAAACTTCTTTATTGGGTGGAAGATCAGTTCGACAAGCTTCCCATCAGCGACCTGTGGTGGCCTGCCATCGGAGCGCTCGGCCTGGGCATTATTGGATTCTTTGTTCCGCGGGTGCTCGGCGTCGGCTATGACACGATCGGAGACATTCTCAACGGCCAACTCGCCTGGAAGCTTTTGCTCGTCGTCATGCTGGCCAAAGCTGCAGCCTTGGCCGTATCGCTTGGCTCCGGCACTTCCGGTGGATTGCTGGCGCCGTGCTTCATGTGGAGTGCGGCCATGGGCGGCATTTTTGCTATGGTCTCGAATCACTTCCTTCCCGATGCGCATCTTTCGCCTGGGGCTTTCGCACTGGTTGCCATGGGCGCGGTTTTTGCAGCGGCTTCGCGGGCTACATTTACGTTTATTATCTTCGCCTTCGAAATCACGCGCGACTACAACTCCGTGTTGCCGCTGATGCTGGTCAGCGTGATCGCCGATGGGATTGCTATGCTCTTGATGCCCAACAGTTCGATCATGACGGAGAAGCTGGCGCGCCGCGGGCTGCGCGTCCATCAGGACTACGAAACCGACGTTCTCTCTCAAGCGCGTGTGGTTGACACCATGGAGCGGGAATTGCCGGCGATTCCGACTGATACTACGGTTGGTGTTCTGGCTGCGCGCATTGCGCAACATGATCCTGCAGTCGCGCGACATGAGGCTTTGCTGATTCTCGACGATGCCGGAAAGCTGGCTGGCATCATCACCCGCGGCGATTTGCTGCGCGCGCTCGACAAAGATTCTTCCGGAGCCATGACCATCCAGGAAGCTGGAAGCACGCGGCTGGTGGTCACTTATCCGGACGAACTTGTCTCAGAAGCTGCGGCGAAGATGCTGCGCAATGACATTGGCCGCTTGCCGGTAGTCGATCGTGCCGATGATCGCAAAGCCATCGGCTATCTCGGGCGCAGCGGCGTGATGGCCGCGCGACTGCGCCGCTTCCAGGATGAACACGTGCGAGAACCGGGATGGTTCCCCAGAAAAGCTGGCCTGAATGTTTCTGGATTGAAGTAGCTGACTGTCTACTGTTTTTTTTCGGCCGCTTCGATGAGCGGGCGCAAAGAGTCTGCTGAGACTCCCAGTGTGCCGCCGGAGAAGCCGTCAATGTAGGCGGAGTTCACTCCGATCACTTCCGCGTTGGAGTTGAAAACGGGGCCGCCGCTGCCGCCGTGGGCAGTGGGCGCGTCGTAGATCAGTTTGTCGCCTACTATATCCCCAAGATGCCCGCAGGTGGTGGAAGGACGAATCAGCGAGAGCGCCGCCAGTTCGCTGGCCGCGGTAATGTCATTGTGCCGGTAGGCCATGCGCTGATAAATGCCGCTCGGCGATTTGGCCACCATCCCGGCAATCCCCATGGGGTAGCCGATCACCGTCACTAAGTCTCCCGGAGTCGGCAGACTTTTTGACAGAGGCAGCACGGCAATTCCGCGCACCGCAATCTTGTTTTCGATGCGCAGCACGGCCAGATCGCCGGTGGAAGAAACCGTACCCGGCGTCAAGTTCAAGGGCGTGGGCGAGCCGGGAAAAAAGACCACCAAACTTTCAAGCATGGCGGTTGCGCCGCGATCGACCAGCGCTTCGGCCTCGGTATCGCCATACCAGGGCTCGGCGACATGACGGTTGGTGGCGAGGAGTCCGTCGCCGACAAGAAATCCCGTGCCGGAAACTCGCGCCCGGATCGTGGGCGGCTGGTGGGGAAACCCAACCTGGTACACGCCGTAAATGTAACCGATGGAATTCCGATAGCGGTTCAGCACGAGCGCCGGCATGGCCTGCTGTTTCTCGAGTTGCGCCACCTGTTGGGTAAGCTGGGTTACCTGCTGGTGCAGTTCATCGGGCTGCGCGCCCTGGGCCGTGCTGGGCGCGTAGTAGTGGAACATGGCCACCGCACCGGCCAGCAACACCACGGCCAGAACGGCCTGCACCGTTTGCTGCCAGCTGTCGCTGATCTCGTTCTGTTCCTGCGGAAGTTCCGGTCCGGACATGAGTTGTCATCTTCCCTTGTCCGGTGAGGCTTTTCCACGGTACGGAAGATGATGTACAGGGGATTTCGAAAGTGCCTTGAGGATGGCACCTTGCCGCAGAACCCTGCTAGGGCTTTGCGATTCCCAGGCGCTTGGCCATTGCGTCGTAGAGAAATCCTTTGCCTGCAATGTAGGGCTGCACCCACTCGCCATCGATCACAAATTGCGGAATGGCCTGCTTACCGGCGTGCTTGACGACCTCAGCCAGCGCGCCCGGGGTGGTCTCGATGTCAATGTCTTTGAAGGGAATGTTGTGCTTGGCCAGAAAACGCTTGGCCTCGCGGCAATCGGGACACCAAGCGGCGGAGTAAACGGTGAGATCCATATCTTTTAAACTTTAGCGGCGGACGTCGGTGGTTGACAAGCCCCAGCGTCCAGCCCGAGGTCCGGAGACGGGATCACATCTGACCAGCTCCGCCATCCACATTCAGGTCGACACCAGTGATGTAGGAAGCTTCACTACTTGCCAGGAAGAGAACGGCGTGTGCTACTTCCTCCGGAGTGCCGAAGCGTTTCATAGGAACGCGGGCTTTGACGGCCTCTGAGAATTCGTCAATCGCCGCCTGGGACAGCCCGGCCCGCTCGAAGATAGGCGTCGAAATTGGGCCTGGGCTGACCACATTCACGCGAATACGGCGACCGACCAGTTCAGCACCGATGGTGCGGGCCAGCGAACGTACGGCCGCCTTACTGGCGGCGTAGACACTCATTCCGGGAGTGCCCTTGGAATTGGCCACGGAGGAATTCAGCACGATTCCGGCGCTGTCGTTGAGGTGAGGAAGCGCCTTCTGCAGGGTGAAATACAATCCCTTCACGTTAATGTCGAAAACCTCGTCGAATATCTTTTCGCTAGTGTCGCTCACGGGGATAAACTTCGCGACGCCAGCATTAGCGAAGAGGGCGTCAATCTTGCCGAATTTCGCGGCCACCTGGGCGAAGAATTTGTCGATGTCGGCCAACTTCGAGACATCCGCTTTTACCGCCAACGTATCTCCTCCAATGATCTTGACGGCCTCGTCGAGAGCTTTCTGGTCTCGCCCGGAAATGGCAACCTTGGCGCCCTGCTCGCGAAACAGCTTAGCCGTTGCCAAACCGATGCCGCTGTTCCCGCCGGTGACGACCGCAACCTTGCCTTCAAGCCTATTCATGGCATCTCTCCAGTTGAATTTATTAACTCAAGAACCAATCCCAAGCCTTACCTTGGTCGTATACTTCGATGAATATCGAAGTGTTTAGGGTTCAAGTTTCTGGGGCGTGCGATTGCGGCGGGTTTGCATATGGATCAAACGGAAGTAGCCAGGATATCCAAGGCTTTAAGCGATCCCACACGCTTGAGCATCTATGGAGCGATTTGCGCGGGGAAGGAGATGTTTTGCGGGGAGATTGTAGAGACCTATGGGGTTGCGCCGGGCACGGTTTCCCATCATCTTAAGATTTTGGCGGAAGCGAACCTGATCGAGTGCCGCAGGGAAGGACAATTCATCTACAACCGCTCGCGGCCGGAAACCATTCGTGAGTATGGCCGGGCGCTCATTAAACTGGGTGGCAAAAGAAAAGCCGCCAGCTCGCGCTGACGGCTGAAAGCTGTTAGCTGACAGCTAGCTATTCTCGTAGAGCAGCACGCCTTCGGCACTCTTCTCCGCGTCGACCGGACGGTAGAAGAGCTTGTTGTCTTCGAGGAAGACCTCGATAAATGCGGGGCGCGTGGTGATCGTGCCTTGAATCAGCGCCTCCGAGAGCGGGTCTTCGATGTATTTCTGCAAGGCCCGGCGCAAGGGCCTGGCTCCATAGGTGCGGTCGGAGAGGGTCTGGTTGAGGATCCACTTCTTGGCCTCATCCGCAACCGTGACCGTGATCGACTTCTGCGCCAGGTTCTGGTTGAGCTGGTTGACCATGAGTTCCAGAATCTGGATCAGGTCGGCCTCACTCAACGCCATGAACAGAATAATCTCATCGAGCCGGTTCAGGAATTCCGGATTGAAGGTGCGCTTCACCTCGCCCTTCACCAGTTCCTCGACTTTGCTCGAAACCATTTCATCCTTGGTCGACTGGAAGCCGAAGCCCTCGCGCTTTTGCAGGTGGCGCGCCCCGATGTTCGAGGTCATGATGATGATCGTGTTCTTGAAGTCGACCGTGTTGCCGAGACCGTCGGTGAGTTGGCCGTCTTCAAAAACCTGGAGCAGGATGTTGAACACATCGGGATGCGCCTTCTCGATCTCATCGAGCAGAACGACCGAATACGGGGCACGCTTCACGCGCTCGGTGAGCTGGCCGCCTTCTTCGTAGCCGACATATCCTGGAGGCGAGCCGATAAGCTTCGAGACGGAATGCTTCTCCATGAATTCGGACATGTCGAAGCGGACCAGGGCCTTTTCGGTTCCGAACATGAATTGCGCCAGAGTGCGCGCGACTTCGGTCTTGCCAACGCCCGTCGGACCGAGGAACAGGAACGAACCAATGGGTCGGTTCGGACTCTTCAACCCGGCACGCGAACGACGGATGGCCCGGGCCAGCGCGTTGATCGATTTATCCTGCGAGATGATGCGCTTATGTAGTTCTTCCTCGATGCGCAGAAGCTTCTGCGTTTCCTCTTCTTTGATCGAGGTAATCGGAACGCCGGTCCAGCGCGAAACCACATCTTCGATGTCCTCGCGGCCTACTACGCCGGTTGAGGATTCGTCGAGGTGATATTTCTCCCGCAGCGCGCGAAGATTCTCGCGCTCTTTGCGTTCTTCGTCCGAATAGAAACGCGCTTTCTCGAACTCGTGATTCGCGATCGCGTTCTCCATGCGGTGCACGATGAACTTGATGCGCTTCTGTACTTCTGTGATCTCCTCGGGCTGCGAAGTCTGGCGCAGCTTCACGCGCGCTCCGGCTTCATCGACAAGATCGATAGCCTTATCGGGCAGGAAGCGGTCGGGAATGTAGCGGTTCGAGTGCGAGACCGCGAAGTTGATGGCGTCGTCCGTGTAGGTGACGGCGTGGAATTTCTCGTAGCGGTCCTTGATGCCGAACAAGATCTTGATGGCATCGGTCTCGTTCGGCGGTGGAACCTTCACTGCCTGGAAACGCCGCTCAAGCGAACGGTCTTTCTCAATCGACTTGCGGTATTCACCGGGAGTGGTCGCGCCGATGCACTGAATCTCGCCGCGGGATAAAGCCGGCTTCAGGATGTTTGCAGCATCGAGCGAACCCTCGGCCGATCCCGCGCCGACAAGCGTGTGCAGTTCGTCAATGAAGATGATGGAATTCTGTGACTCCATCAGCTCTTTCATGATGGTCTTCAGCCGCTCTTCGAACTGTCCGCGATACTTGGTTCCGGCGACGATTAAGGAAAGATCGAGTGCCAAAATCCTCTTGTCGGCAAGGAATGATGGAACTTCACCATCTGCAATGCGCTGAGCCAAGCCTTCAACGATCGCAGTCTTGCCTACGCCGGGCTCACCGATCAGCACAGGATTGTTCTTGGTGCGGCGGCACAGAATCTGGACCACGCGTTCGAGTTCACCGTCGCGGCCGACCAGCGGATCGAGCTGACTATCCATCGCGGCCTGCGTAAGGTCGCGCGAAAACTCGCTTAGCAGCGATGACTCGCGCTGCCGTTGCGGTTGCGTCTTTTCCTGGCTGGTGCGAGCTAACTCTTCGCGGATGGTCGCGAGGCGCAGGCCGCGCTCGTGCAGAATCTCGGCGGCGAAGCACTTCTCTTCTCTTAGTAAACCCAAGAGCAAATGTTCAGTGCCAATGTGCCGGTGCGAAAGCCGTTCCGCTTCTTCGGCAGCATAAGCAAGTACGCGCTTGCACTCGTTGCTCAGCGGAAGGTCAACTGAAGTCGAGACCTTCTCGCGAATCGTGGTGTGACCCTCGATCTGTTTGCGGATGGATTCAACCGACGCGTGCGAGCGCAGGAATCGATTGGTGAGGGCCTTGTCTTCGCGCAGGAGCCCCAGCAGCAGGTGCTCGGTCTCTATATAAGGAGACCCGAACTGGCTTGCTTCGTAGCGCGCAAAAAAGATGACGCGCCTGGCTTTCTCCGTATAACGTTCAAACATAATGCCCTTCCCCCTGACTCCTCCGGTCGAGAAGAACTTGAACCCGCTCGACCTGGCCCCCTAAACCCCGGAAACCGTGACCGATCCCAACATCCTCATTATGCAATCAAACGGTCACGAACCCAAGTACCCCAACGTTCTAATGATGTTACTGAAGGAACCTGTTCAAGCTCCCTCCAGTGACCGATGAAGCGCTTTTTCTTGCACTGTGTCTTACTAAATTTTGCTGCCTGACTCTGCTATCTAATCTTGCTGCCTTGCCTACGCCGGCAGTGATTCCGGTTCGATCTCTTCTACACGCCCCCGCCGCAGCCGCAACACCCGGTGGCAGCGCCGGGCGAACGACAAGTTATGCGTTGCTATTAGGGATGTGAGTTGGTGGTCGCGATGTAATCGTGCGATCACTTCGAACACCGCTTCCGCCGTCTGGACGTCGAGGTCCCCGGTAGGCTCATCCGCCAGCAACAACTTCGGACCAGTAATGAGCGCCCGCGCCAGAGCCACCCGCTGTTGCTCTCCGCCGGAAAGCTCACCCGAACGGTGATGCCCGCGTTGCTCAAGCCCGACCTCACGCAGCCAGCGTGAAGCTTGCGGCGCTGCTTCCGCCCAGGTACGTCCACGCACCAGCAGCGGCATAGCCACGTTTTCCGCCGCCGTAAATTCCGGCAGCAGATAATGAAACTGCCAGACGAAACCCGCCTCGCGGTTGCGAAACTCCGATGCTTGGTCCGCGGACAAAGAATTCAGTTTCAATTGCGCGCAGTATACGTTACCTGCGGAAGCCTGATCAAGAGCGCTGAGGATGTGTAACAAGGTACTCTTCCCCGCTCCCGACTCGCCGACGATGGCGAGCATCTCGCCGCGCTTCACCTCGAACGATAAGTTTTCAAAGAGCACCAGGTCCGATTCGCCGGACCGGAAAACTTTCTTTAAACCTTGAACCCGGAGCAGCGCTTCTTGTTCTGTCACTTGCTCCGTTAGATGCAATCTCCCTCCACTTGGGTTCCTGTCCGGCCCTTTGCGAGGCTGGACTGGAACAGTAGGGTCATCTTCTCACACCGAGCCCCAGGCTCCGCCATGGCACGTTCGAACCATACGGAACCGGGACACATAACACCTGCTGAAAACGATACTCCGGAAAATTGCTCCTGCGATGTGACATCTGTCACTACCGAACAAACTTTCTAAATCCCGTTTCTACACTTCGACGTTGCTTTCCGCTGCCGCCAAACTTCGTAGCGACTCCTCATAAGGCGCGCGGGCGATGCCGCGTTCGGTGATGATCGCGGTTACATACTTCGCAGGAGTCACGTCAAAGGCCGGATTTTCAATGGAGACACCGTCCGGCGTCATCTGTTTTCCCGCGATGTGAGTAACTTCCCTGGCGTTACGCTGCTCGATCGGAATCTTGCTTCCATCTGACGTAGCGAGGTCGACGGTGGAGAGAGGCGCGGCGACGTAGAACGGGATGCCGTGCTCCTTCGCGAGAATGGCGACGGTGTAGGTGCCGATTTTGTTGGCCACATCACCGTTGGCCGCGATGCGGTCAGCGCCCACGACGATGGCTCCAATCTTGCCCTGCTTCATCATTGCGCCAGCCATGTTGTCGGAGATGACTGTCGTTGGGATGCCATCTTTCATCAACTCCCAGGCGGTAAGACGCGAGCCTTGCAGGAAGGGGCGAGTTTCGTCGGCGTATACCTGAATCTTCTTGCCTTGCTCGACCGCGGCGCGGATCACCCCCAAAGCAGTTCCGTAACCTGCCGTAGCTAACGCGCCGGCGTTACAGTGCGTAAGCACGCCGCCTTCACTTGGCATCAGCGTAGCGCCGTGGCGTCCCATGGCCCGGTTGGCGGCGATGTCTTCAGCGTGCATGCGCTGGGATTCTTCGATAAGGTCCTGCTTGATTTGCGCAATGGGTCGAATGCGAACCCGCTCGAACCTTTCCTGCATGCGGCGGATCGCCCAGAAGAGATTAACAGCGGTTGGGCGAGTCTTGCCGATCAGGTCGCAGGCCTGGTCGAGGTCGCGCTTCAGATCGGCCGTGGATTCGGCTTTGGAATTCTTCACGGCCAACGCAATCCCCATGGCCGCAGCCACGCCGATGGCGGGAGCTCCGCGCACGACCATGGTGCGAATGACGTCGGCAACCTGCTCGTGCGTTTTGCAGACTAAGTAGGTTTCTTCCGTGGGAAGCTTCGTCTGGTCGATGAAGCGTACGCCCTGGTCAGTCCATTCGAGAGTTTGAATCATGGGTTCGTTGTTAGTCGTTCGTCGTTAGCGCAGTACCTTCCATGCGCCGCTACTTCAAGATCACCGGCCCGGTCTCATCATTCTGCAGAACGTGCTCAGCGCGTACGTCGCGGGCGGTGAAGATGGAAATGAACGGCGCTGGGGCTGCGGCTTTCTCCACGTTCGGTCTTCCTTTCGCTTCTTCGCGCTCCACCAGGCACATTACGCCTGCAATCTCAAATCCGAATTCGCGGGCTGCTTCGATGGCCTGCACCGTGGACGCGCCGGTGGTGCAGACATCGTCGACGATCACCACGCGCGCGCCTTTTCCGCGAAAGCCTTCGATGCGCTGTAAGGTTCCGTGCTGTTTTTCGGCCTTACGCACCAGAAAACCATTCAGTTCGCCGCCCACTACTGAGACCGCCGTGACGATGGGGTCGGCGCCCATGGTGAGACCGCCAATGGCCTGCGGCTTCCATCCCCGCTGGCGGATTTCATCGCTGAACACTTCGCCGGTGAGGCGCGCGCCCTTGGCGTCAAAAGTGGTGGTACGGCAGTCGATGTAGTAGTCGCTGGTGCCGCCCGAAGAGAGCTTGAACTCGCCGAGCCGAAAGGACTTGGAGGCGAGCAGGCGCAGCAGATTCTGGCGCGAAGAATGCATGAAATCTTACGATACCACGGAGAATAGGGCCGCGTGTTCTGATACTGACGCAGAAATCGTCGAGCTTCGCTCGACGGACAGCCGAGGGCGGATATCCCCACATTTTGGTCTTGGGCTTCCCATCCGCCAGGCGTGGTAACCTGAATATTCTTCCACAATGACGCTTCGAGGTATGAAATTGCAGAGTGCGCGAAAGCTTTTCTTCTTCCTTTTTGCTGGTCTTCTCCTCGTAAATCTGAGCGATTCCGGATTGATTTCGACGGCGTTCGCCGAGGGGACACGCACCTGGGAACAATCTAAGTTTGACGAACTGACCAAGGGTACAGCCACAGGCGTGGCGATTCGAAGCGCGGGGGGCATGGAGCTAGCGCCTACGTTCAAGAGTTTGTATGGCACGCCTTCCACCTACATCTGGTCGATTGCAGCCGACGATGCCGGCAATGTATATGTAGCGGCTGGCGCGCCCGCCCGCGTGTACCGGATCACGCCCGATGGCAAGGCAACGATCATTTTTGAACCCAAAGAACTCCAGGTGCAGAAGTTGCAGACCGGGCCAGGAGGCGCGATCTATGCGGCTACTGCTCCCGATGGCAAGGTCTACAAGCTGGAACATACATCCGGCGGAAAGGGCCATCCGGCGAAAGCGGATCCAGCGCAGGATGCGGCTACAGACAAAACAGATAAAGACACAGCCAAGCCGGCCGCCGATCCATCATGGAGTTCGTCCGTCTACTTCGAACCGGGAACGAAATACATCTGGGACCTGGCCCTGGATAGGTCGGGCAATCTCTATGTGGCCACCGGCGACCATGGTGAGATTTACCGTGTCACGCCCAAGGGCGAGCATTCGGTCTTTTTCAAGAGCGATGAGACCCACATTCGCGTCCTAGCTTTCGATGCCCAGGACAATCTGATTGCGGGCTCCGACGGCAGTGGACTTATCTATCGCATCTCTCCAGCGGGTGAAGGGTTCGTGCTGTATGGCGCACCCAAGAAAGAGATCACGGCGCTGGCGCTCGATCGCTCCGGGAACATCTACGCGGCGGCGGTGGGCGAAAAGCGCGGCGGCGGGACGAGCGCATCTGCTCTGGCGGCGTCCCTTCTTGGCTTGGCGACAAACGCACCTGCTACGACCCCGGCTCCCGGCATCACGATCACCGCTGCGCCCGGCTCACCCCAGACTGCGGGACCATTTCCATTCCCCGGTGGAGGAGCAAGCGGTGGATCGGATGTATACCGCATTGCGCCCGATGGTTCGCCCGCAAGAGTGTGGACCTCGCGCGAGGATATTGTCTACGCCCTGGCTTTCGATTCCGAGGGACGGCTGCTGGCCGGCACGGGTAATCGCGGACATATTTTTGCCATCACCGGGCTCGATGAATTCTCCGATCTGCTGAAAGCGCCTGCTTCGCAGGTAACCGCCTTTGCCAGAGCTCCCGGCGGAGGCCTGTATGCGGCGACCAGCAATCTGGGAAAAGTGTTTCTGCTGGGACCGAAACCGGAGAATGAGGGCACTTACGAGAGCGATGTGTTTGACGCCAAGATTTTCTCGCGTTGGGGACGCGCCGAGTATCGCGGCGCGGGCAATGTGGATATTTATGCGCGCAGCGGTAACGTCGATAATCCCGACCGCAACTGGGGTCCGTGGAAGAAGATCGATTTTGCTAAGAACGGGGAAACCGGCATTCCGGCGGCGCGCTATGCCCAGTGGAAGGCGGTGCTGCATGGTGGAAGCTCCGCGCCGGCTGTCGAGAGCGTGGCGCTGAATTACCTGCCTAAGAACGCCGCTCCTGAGATCGACGACGTGACCGTCCAGGTTGGCGTCAAGTACCAGCCGCTGCCGAAGATGTCGGGCCAAGGCGGATCGGATTCCAGCACATCTTTCGGCGGATCTTCGGGAACACATTTCGAAGCTCAGACTCCAAGTTCTCGCGATCGCGACTCCATCGGAGTGAAGTGGAGCGCGCACGATGACAACGACGATCAACTGGTTTATTCCGTCTACTATCGTGGCGACGGGGAGAAGCGCTGGCTGCTGCTCAAGGAGAATCTCAGCGATAAGGCATATTCGTTCGACGCCAGCCTGCTACCGGATGGCGGCTACACGGTGAAAGTGGTTGCCTCGGATGCTCCGTCGCACTCGCCGGGTGAGGAGTTGACCGCATCGAAAGAAAGCCGGCGGTTTGAAGTGGATACGACGCCTCCGCGCGTCGAGAATCTGGCAGCGTCTGTCGAGGGTGGCCAGCTTCATGTCACGTTCCGCGCCGCTGATGGATTCTCTCCCATCAAACGCGCGGAATATTCTGTGGATGCCGACGAGTGGAAGTATGTGGAGCCGGTGGGCCAGCTCTCCGATGCCAAGACAGAGAACTATGATTTCAAAGTCACGCCGAATGAAGGAAAAGACGGCACGGCGTCCGACCACGTGGTCGTGGTGCGAGTCTACGATCGTTATGAAAACATGGGCGCCGCCAAGATATCGATCCGCAAAGGTGGTTCCTCAAAGTAGCGGCTCTGCTCAAACCCCGCCGCACAGCTGCGCCGTTGAGGTCAACTAAACGGCTCTGGCCACGCTCCGCAATTCCTATTGCACGCTTTCCGCAGCTGCAACATCTTCTGCGACACTTTTGATGGCGCCAAGCTCTTCCGCGCGGCGCAACTCAGGGAAGCCCCAAGCCCACAGGGCAATCACTGCCAGCGTTCCCACTCCACCCAGCAAGACGGCGGGAACCGTGCCAAACCACTGCGCCGTGAGCCCTGATTCGAATTGCCCCAGTTCATTGGATGCCCCTATAAAAACCATGTCCACCGCCGTTACGCGCCCGCGCATTTCATCGGGCGTTCGCAATTGCACGAGCGTTGCACGAATGATCACACTGATCATGTCGGAGGCACCGAGCAAGATCAGCGAAATTAACGAGAGCACCAGGCTGGTCGAGATGCCAAAAAGAATAGTGAATACTCCGAAGCCGGCGACCGACCACAGCAGGGTCTGGCCCGCGCGCCCCCGTAGCGGACGATGCGCGAGGGCCACGGCCATCAAGGCAGCGCCCACTCCCGGAGCAGTCCGCAACAATCCGAGACCCCAGGGCCCCGTGTGCAGGATCTCGCGGGCATAGACGGGAAGCAGCGCAACCGCTCCACCCAGCAGCACGGCGAACAGATCCAGCGAAATCGCGCCCAGGATCAGCTTCTCGCGCCATATGAAGTGCAATCCGGCCAGGATGGTTTTCACCGTCGTGGGCTCGCGCCGCCGCGCTTGCGGTCGGGTCTTGATGCGGAAGGTTGAAAGCAGCGCGCCCACGGCGGTAAACATGGCGGCCGCGTAAACCGCGGTCGGACCGCGAAAAAGCGCGTAAAGAATTCCGCCGAGAGATGGTCCTAGAATCGTAGCGGACTGAAATGTGGTTGCGTTCCACGCCACAGCGTTGGCGAAGTGTTCTTCGGGGACTAATTGCGGCAGAATCGAGCGGCTGGCCGTCCCGTTGAACGAACGCACCACGCCCAGCAGAATCAACACGGCATAGATGGGATGAACCGAATGCACTCCACGGACCGCGATCACCAGCAAAAGCCCCGAGCAGAGCGCGTATCCGGCGTAACACGTCCCCAGCACCTTGCGCCGGTCGAAGCGGTCAGAGGCATGGCCGGAAACCAGAAACAGCAGAATGCCGGGAAGAAACTGCGCCAGCCCCACCAGCCCAAGATCGAGAGCGCGCTTGGTGATGTCATACACCTGCCATCCCACGGCAACCGCCTGCATCTCGACGGCAGCCACAATGAGGAACCGCGCGATCTGAAATAGCACAAAGTCCGGATGCGTGAAGGCGATGCGTCCAGCTCTTGAGTCGGCGGGGGCGGGCATTGGTCTTTTTGATGTGATCTTCTAATGTGCCACAGAACGCGGGTCCGCGCACGACCGCTGCTCAGGTGGAGACAGCCGCCCTCGGCTGTCCAATCGAGCGAAGCTCGACTGCCTTTATTTTCCTAAACCTCACGCGCGTCGAAGAGCACGTAGATATAATCCGACTTGGCCGAAAGCTGAGAGCTGACAGCTGAACCCTCGCATGCGCTTCGAACTCTTCATCGCAACCCGCTACCTGCGCGCCAAGCGCCGCCAGGCATTCATCGGCATCATCACCGGCATCTCGATTGTCGGAGTGGCCGCGGGCGTGGCTTCGCTCATCGTCGCGCTTGCCATCAACAACGGGTTTCGCCAGGACTTGCAGGAGCGCCTTATCGGATCCAGTTCGCACGTCAGCCTGCTGCGTATAGCCGACGATGGCATCAAGGATTGGCTGCCTCTGCTCGCGCGGCTTGCTAAACAACCGCGCGTGGTCGCCGCCGCTCCGGCGATCTTTGAGCAGGTCTTGATTTCGCGCGGACCCCGAGCCCGCGGTGCCGTCCTCAAGGGCATGATTCCAGCCGATGAGCGCAAGGTCGGAGACCTGCTCAACACCATAAAGGAAGGTTCAGCCGCGGCCCTGGAAGAGAGTTCCCCCGAACCAGAAAAAAATCGAGTGGCGCCACCGACCGAAGACTCTCCCGATTCACTCTCCGGTGTCTATGCACGCGTCGCAGCCATGCCCCCAATTGTTCTTGGCAAGGACATGGCCGACAACCTGGGTGCGACGGTGGGTTCGGTCGTGCTGGTGACCAGCCCGCAGGGCGAATTAACTCCGTTCGGCATGGTGCCAAAATACAGCCGCTTTCGCGTTGTGGGAATCTTTAACTCCGGCTTCTACGATTACGATTCGTCGTGGGCGTTCACGCGGCTCTCTGATGCGCAGCGCCTGTTTGGCCTGGGTGATCTGATTTCAGTAATCGAGTTCAAGGTCGACGATATCGACAAGGCAGACTTAGTCGCCCGCCAAATCGAAGACGCGGCTGGCAAAGGCTTCATGACCACGAATTGGAAGGAGCAAAACAAAGCCCTGTTTCACGCCCTGAACATGGAGCGCCTGGTCACCTACATCACCACCGGACTGATCGTCTTCGTGGCCGCCCTAAACATTCTGATCTCTCTGATCATGATGGTCATGGAAAAAACTAAGGACATCGCCGTGCTGATGTCGATGGGAACGCGCAGGTCGCAGGTACGAAACGTCTTCATCGCCCAGGGAGTGCTGATCGGCGTGATCGGCACCGCGATCGGCCTGCTGCTGGGCTATGCCATCTCTTATGCAGGAGGTCACTACCACATCATTTCTCTTTCCCCCGAGGTCTACTCCATCGACTACGTTCCTTTCGCGCCGCGCCTGATGGATGGCGTCTTCGTAGCCTTGGGGGCGATCGGGATTTCTTTCGTAGCGACCCTTTACCCGTCATGGTCGGCCGGCAGGATTCTCCCCGCGGAAGCATTGCGCTACGAATAGGTTTTGGGGGAACTTTCTCTCAGCAGGAGACGTACAATTAAATTAGGAAAAGAAGGAGGCCTCATCATGTTCGCTTTCCTCCTGTGGTGCATACTCTTCGTCCTATGCTGGCCGCTGGCTCTGCTGGCGCTTGTTGCCTATCCGTTCATCTGGCTGCTGTTGCTGCCGTTCCGCTTCGTTGGAGTCGCGGTGCACGGAGTGCTGGAAGTTATCTTCCTCGCGATCACACTTCCGTTCAGGCTGCTGGCAGCACCGTTCAGGGTCTAGCCGGGCGTCAAGAATTCTGGGTGGCGCAGCGCTTCAGCGCCGCGATGAGGATGCACTAAACTGAACGGGCTTAGCTCCCGAACTCGCCCTAACTCTCCATCACCTTCAAACTCTCGCTGACGATCAACTTCGCCTCGGTCGCACGCTGCACATCCTCCGCCGTTAGCCCCGGAGCCACTTCCTCCAGCACCAACCCCCGCTCTGTAACGCGAATGTATGCCATCTCCGTCACAATCGTATCTACAACTTTCACGCCGGTCAGCGGTAGCGTGCAACTCTTCAAAATCTTGGGAGCGCCTTCCCGGGTTGTATGCTCCATCGCCACCACTGTGCGCCGCGCACCGGCCACCAGATCCATCGCCCCGCCCATACCCTTCACCATCTTGCCGGGGATCATCCAGTTCGCCAGATTTCCCGACTCATCCACTTCCATCGCTCCCAGCACACTCAAATCAACATGCCCTCCGCGGATCATGGCAAACGAATCGACGCTCGAAAAATAAGAAGTCCCCGCCATCTCGCTCACTGTCTCCTTGCCCGCATTGATCAAGTCGGAGTCCTCCTGACCCTCGATAGGATAGGGCCCAATCCCCAGCATCCCATTCTCGGATTGAAGAACAACTTCCATCCCCGACGGAACATGATTTGCGACCAGCGTAGGCATGCCAATGCCCAGGTTCACATAAAATCCATCCCGCAGCTCGCGCGCAATCCGGTTCACAATCCGCTCGCGCTTCTCGATGTCTTTGCCCGGCTTGTTCATTAGCTTGTTCTCGGTACTAGGTACTGACTTTCTTCACTGTCCGCTTCTCAATTCGCCGCTCGTACAACTCTCCCTGAAAAATTCTCTTCACGTAGACCGAAGGCGTATGCACCAAATCCCCATCCAACTCTCCGGCTTCCACCAGTTGCTCAACCTCTGCAATCGTAACCTTCGCCGCCGTTGCCATGATGGGATTAAAATTCCGCGCCGTCTTCCGGTACACAAGATTTCCCATTCGGTCGCCCTTCCATGCTTTCACAAAAGCGAAGTCCGCCTTCAACCAGCGTTCCATCACGTAGGTCCGGCCATCAAATTCGCGCGTCTCTTTGCCCTCAGCCACAATGGTGCCCACACCTGTAGGAGTAAAAAACGCTGGAATCCCCGCACCGCCAGCGCGAATCCGCTCAGAGAACGTCCCCTGCGGCACCAGATCGAGTTCCACCTTCCCCGCCAGCACCATCGATTCCAGCAGCTTGTTCTCTCCGACGTAAGTTCCAATGTGCCGGCGAAGCTGCCCGGCCGCCAGGAGCAGTCCAACTCCAAATCCGTCGACTCCCGCATTATTGCTTATGGTAGTGAGATTCTTCGATCCCTTGCGCATCAGCGCGCGAATCAGATTCTCCGGAATCCCGCACAGGCCAAATCCCCCAAGCATGATGACGGAGCCGTCCCCCACATCGCGAATCGCCTCATCCGCGTTGGCCACCACTTTGTTCATAGCGTCCGCATTCTAAACGAAATCAGTGGCCAGTGGTCAGTGGCAGTTTCGCCCGATTAACTGGTCACTGACCATTGACCACTGACCACTGCCCTACACCTTCTTCCCTGCACTCTTCTTCAGCCCGTGCGCCTGCTCGAACTCTTCCGCGAGCGCCCGCGTCGCCAGATTCTCCCGGATGTGCGCCAGCCGCTGCTCGACCTTGAGCAGCGCGTCCTCCAGATTTTTCTTGTTGCTGATCGCGATATCCCGCCACATCGAATACGGGCTCGCCGAAATCCGCGTCATCTCCTGCAAAGCCCGCCCGCCTGCCGGAAGCAATGGCGCCTCCTCTCCATATTCCTCCACCAGAGCGGCCGCCAACGCGGTGGAAATCATCTGCGGCAGATGGCTGATCCAGGCGCAGAGCCGGTCATGGTCCTCCGGCGGCAGCATCGCGACGTGTGCGCCAATCTTACCAATCCATCGCCCAAATTCCGCGAATTTTCCTTCGTGCAGATTCTGCCCCGGCAGCGGCGTCAAAAACCAGACCGCATTCTGGAATAAGTCGGCATCCGCATAAGCCACGCCGCTGTGCTCCGTCCCCGCCATCGGATGCCCGGCCAGAAATCGCTTTCCCGCGTTCTTCCCAAAGACTTCCAGTGCCCGATCCGCAACCGCCGCCTTTGTGCTTCCCACATCCGTCAGCAATGTCGTCGACGGCAGGCCCGGCACCAGCTTCCCCATCAGATCCATGATTGCCAGAACCGGCGTCGCCAGCAGTACCAACTCACTACCGCGCACCGCTTCCGCAGGCGACGTAAAACCGGCGTCGATCATGCCGCGCATCTTCGCCCGCTTCAACACCGGCTGCCGGTCGCACCCCACAATCCTCCCGGCGAACTTGCGCTTCCGCAACGCCAGCGCGAACGACCCGCCGATCAGCCCGGTACCGATAATCGTGATTTGCCGAATCGCCATAGAGTCAGGATCTCACCACAGAGACACAGAGACACAGAGAAGAAAAGAACTCCTCATGGGCCCGAGTGGAAAGGCACGATCATGTGGTACAGAATCAGGTCCAGCTTCCGCGATTGCTTTTCTCTGTGTCTCTGTGGTGAAAAAGGGTTAAGCGATTTTTCTTCCCACGGCCGGCGCAATCATCCGCAACTCATTCATCAACTTCGCAAATTGCTCGGGAAACAACGACTGCGCTCCATCCGACCACGCCTTGTTCGGATCGCAATGCACTTCAATAAGCAACGCATCCGCTCCCGCCGCCACTGACGCTCGCGCCATCGGCGCAACTTTGTCGCGACGCCCCGTTCCATGCGACGGATCGGCCGTCATCGGCAAATGCGATAGCTTGTGGATAATCGGAATCGCCGAAATATCCATCGTGTTCCGCGTGTAAGTCTCGAACGTCCGAATGCCGCGCTCGCACAAAATTACTTCGTAATTCCCGCCCGCCATAATGTATTCCGCCGACAGCAGCAACTCTTCCAAAGTGGCCGCGATGCCACGCTTCAGCAGCACGGGTTTGCGCTCCTTCCCCAGTTCGCGGAGCAGATTAAAGTTCTGCATGTTGCGCGCCCCCACCTGCAGAACATCCACATAGGGCAGCATCATCGGAATCTGCGAGATCTCCATCACCTCGCTGATCACCAGCAGCTTGAACTTGTCACCAGCCTCACGCAGCAATTTCAGCGCATCTTCTCCGTGACCCTGGAAAGAATAAGGAGAACTCCGCGGCTTGAACGCTCCGCCCCGCAGTGCTCGCGCTCCCGCCCTTGCCACTGCTTCGGCCGTCGCAAAAAGTTGTTCCCGCGTCTCCACCGAGCACGGTCCCGCCATCACCACTACTTCATTCCCGCCAATCTCCACTCCATTCGCCAGTTTGACAAGCGTACCTTCCGGACGAAAACTTTTCCCCGCCAGCTTGTACGGAGAGCTGATGCGATGCACCTCCTGCACGCCCGGCATCAGCTCGATGATGCGTATGTCGAAATCAATCCCCGCTCCCACCGCGCCCAGCACCGTTTGCCGCGCTCCGGTTGACCGGTGCACCTCGAACCCCATCTTCACCAAGTGCTCAATCACCTGCTGAATCTGGGTTTCATCCGCCATGTCTTGCATCGCCACAATCATAGGAGGACCTTCAGTCGTCAGCTATCAGCTTTCAGCGATCAGTGTTTGACTGAGAGCTGAAGTCTGATGGCTGAGAGCTGCCCTTCAATCGTTCATGTCCGAATCCAATTCAGTCTCCGCCTTCGCCGCACTGTCCTTCGCTCCAATCCCTTCTTTCTGAATATTCCGCATGACATCCATGATCCGTTCAAAAATTCGCACCACATCCCGCCCCGGCAGCGGACCCCGATTCATTTCCTGCACATTCTCAAACACAATCCGCTCCCGCTCCGGCTCATAAATCGGCAAATTCGTATCCCGTTTCAGCCGGCCGATCTCTATCGCCGCCCGCGCCCGCTCGCTCAGCAACTCGACCAGTCGCCGGTCAAGGTCATCGATCTTCTTTCGCCAATCTGCGATGTCCATGAAAATCAGCTCTCGGCTGAGAGCCTCCTCACAAATTCTCCCACAGCCGCCGCCTCTCGCCCCCGATTCCGCTCAATCGTCTCGACGATGGCGCTGCCCACCACCACCGCATCGGCAAACTTGCCGACCTCGTCGAACTGCTCTGCATTCGAAATTCCGAACCCCACCGCGACCGGCAACTTGGTCACGCGCCGCAACCGCCGCACCAATTTCTCCGCATCCGAAGCCAACTGCTGCCGCGTTCCCGTCACTCCGGTTCGCGACACCGCATAGACAAATCCTTGCGAGGCCTCTGCAATCCGCTTCAGTCGCGCATCCGGACTGGTTGGCGCAGCCAGAAACACCGGCGCCAGGTCGTGCGCCTTCATCGCCCGCAAGTATTCGCCCGCTTCCTCTACGGGCAAGTCCGTGACCAGCACGCCATCCACTCCCGCGTGCCGCGCTACCATGCAGAACTTCTCCATCCCCATCCGCAAGATCGGATTCAGATAGGAAAACACAACCAGCCCCGTAGACTGCGCCTGCTGTCGCACCTCGGCTGCTAGCGTCAACACTTGCGCTAGAGAAGTCCCATGTTTCAACGCCCGCTCGCTGGCCCGCTGAATCACCGGCCCATCCGCCACCGGATCGCTGAACGGCACGCCCAACTCAATGACGTCTGCGCCCGCCTCAACAGCAGCCAGCACGACCGCGCGAGTGGTCGCGAGGTCTGGATCGCCGCAAGTCACATAAACCACCAGCCCCGGCTTCTTATAAAAAGATAAAGGCATGCTCGAAATTACTTCGCCTGAGATCTGCCCAGTGAACCCCTGTGCCCTCTGTGGTGAAGAATTTCACTCCCTAATCCAGCAAAAGTGATTCCCGCATGATCCCAATATCTTTGTCCCCGCGCCCGGAAATATTCACGATGACAACATCCGACTTCCTCATCTTGGGCGCGCACTTCACCGCTTCCGCCACGGCATGCGCCGACTCCAGCGCCGGAATAATCCCCTCGGTCCGAGCCAACAGAGTAGTCGCCTCCAGCGCCTCCGCATCTGACGCGGACACATACTCCGCTCGCCCGGCATCTCGCAACGCTGCATGCTCTGGGCCAATCGCCGGATAATCCAGCCCCGCCGAAACGGAATGCGTAGTCGCAATCTGCCCCGCCGAATCCTGCAACACGTAAGAGTAAGTCCCTTGCAAAACTCCCGGCGACCCTCCCCGAAACCGCGCTGCATGTTCACCCAGCGCTTGGCCTCGTCCTCCGGCCTCAACTCCAATCAAGCGAACCTTCTTATCTTTTATGAACTCGTAGAAAATTCCGATCGCATTCGATCCCCCGCCCACGCAAGCAATCACCGCCGCCGGAAGCTTCCCCTCGGCTTTCAGAATTTGCGCCCGCGCCTCGCGTCCAATCACGCGATGAAAATCCCGAACCATCACCGGATACGGATGCGCGCCCAGCACGCTCCCCAGCAAATAATGTGTAGTCCGCACATTCGTGACCCAGTCGCGCATCGCCTCGTTGATCGCATCCTTCAGAGTTCGCGACCCTGACCCCACGCCGCGCACCTCCGCACCCAACAGACGCATGCGGAAGACGTTCAACTCCTGCCGCCGCATGTCCTCGGTGCCCATGTAGACGACGCACTCAAATCCCAGCAGCGCACAGACCGTCGCCGTAGCCACGCCGTGCTGTCCTGCGCCAGTCTCAGCAATCACCCGCCGCTTGCCCATCCGCTCCACCAGCAGCGCCTGCCCCAGACAGTTATTGATCTTGTGCGCGCCGGTATGCAAAAGATCTTCGCGCTTCAAATAAATCTTTGCCCCGCCCAATTTCTCCGTAAGCCGCCGCGCAGACGAAAGCGCCGTAGGACGCCCCGCATAATTCCGCAACAACTCGTCTAACCGTTTTCGAAATCCCGCATCGCGCTTAGCCTTCTCATACTCCCGCTCCAACTCCCCCAGCGCCGCCATCAAAGTCTCCGGCACATAGCGCCCGCCATAAACCCCAAACCGCCCCGGCTCATTGACAAGAAGAGAAGCGCGAGGGTGCCCCACTCTAGCCGCGTTCTTTGCGGCTAGAGTGGGGATTTTGACTTTACTAACCTTGGGAACCGTAGCCATCTCTAACTCGCCTTCCGATCCGCGTCCCGCACCGCTTTAACAAACGCCCGTACCTTCTCCGGATCTTTCTTTCCCGGCCGAGCCTCCACTCCGGAAGCCACGTCCACCCCAAAAGGCTGGAACAGTCGCATCGCTTCAGGTACATTTGCGGGAGTCAAGCCACCGGCTACGATCACAGGGACTAGAAGGCTCACCGCCTGCACCCTATCGCGTACCGCCCCCCAGTCGAATGTCGTACCGGTGCCGCCTGCAGTGCCGTCAGATCGTGAGTCCAGTAATATTGCGAAAATCTGGTCGCGAACACGATGACTTATTAGGAACCCGCCGTCCTTCAAAACGTCGCCATACACCATCGGAATCAGTTTCGAAGCACCCACGCATTCTGATGCTGGTCGCAGGTCTTCCCACCACACGCTATCCATCGACTTGCGACCGTGCAACTGAACAGCACTCAAGCCCGCCGTCCGTACAGTCTCACGGATATGTTCCGACTCGAGATCGACGAACACTCCCACCTTCTCCACTCCCACCGGCAGCTTCCCCACAATCTCCCGCGCCACTTCCACACTCACGCATCGCGGACTCTTCTCATAAAACACAAACCCCACCGCATCCGCCCCGGCCTCAACCGCCACCAGCGCATCCTCCAAATTCGTCATCCCGCAAATCTTCACCCAAGTCATATGCAAAGTTGTCCGCTGCAAGTAAAAGCTCGCGGCTCTCACCCGGTACTGGGTACTGGGTACTGGGTACTCGAAACCAACTCCCGCAGCGCCTCCCCCGGTGCAGCCACCCGCATCAAAGTCTCCCCCACCAAAAACGCCTGATACCCCGCCGCCCGCAGCCGAGCAATATCTTCTCCCGACCCAATCCCGCTCTCCGCCACCCTCACCACATTCTTTGGAAGCCGCTCGGCCAGCCGGAACGCCGTCTCCGCATCCACCTTAAACGTCCGCAGATCGCGCGTGTTCACTCCAATCAAATCGCACCCGGCATCCAAAGCCCGCTGCAGCTCAGCTTCATCATGCACTTCGCACAAAACGTCCAGCCCGTGCAAGCGCGCTCCCACCGCCAGCCGGTTCAGCTCCGCGCTCGACAAAGCCGCCACAATCAGCAACACCGCATCCGCCGAATTCGCCCGCGCCTCCAGCAACTGAAATTCATCGACGATAAAATCTTTGCGCAGACACGGAACCTTCACCGCCGCAGAAGCCGTCCGCAGATTCTCCAGCGATCCCTGGAAAAACTCTTCGTCCGTGAGCACCGAGAGCGCCGCCGCCCCAGCAGCTTCCAGCTCCCGGGCCAACTCCTCCGCACAAAACTCTGCCCGGATCAATCCCTTCGACGGAGACGCCTTCTTCAACTCGGCAATCACCGCCACGCCAGCCCTGCTCTTTTCCTCCAGCGCACGCCGAAACCCGCGCGGAACATGCTGTTCGGCCCGCTGCTCCAGCTCTCGAACATCAGCTGCGCCTTTCGCCTGAACCACTTTCCTGCGCGTCGAGCTGACAATTTGGTCAAGAGAAACAGGCATAAAAGAGTGCCTGAATTATACGGGAAGGATTGACGCGCGAATCGCCGCTGTCGTCATCGGCAAACGTTTTCGATTTCTTTGTAAGGTTTCTCCGCATGCTCGGGATACTTGATCTGCTTCACCTGCATCCACTGATCGAGCAGCGTGCCCGCATCGTGCAGTCCCGTATCCGGATCGCCGTCATACGCCGCATCGCTCTCCGCTTCCTCAAGCGTCACCAGTTGGAACCCCTTCGTCTGTAGAAGGTCCAGCGCTTCCGGCAGAATCGTGCTGCTGAAGGCGCCCAGATGCATCAACAGCACGTAGTTGATTTCGTGCCCATAAATCAGCTTCGCCTGCTCCCGGCCCAGATCAAGAAACTCCGAAGCCGTGTTCAAGTAACTCGACCGCAGCCACTCAATTGCCTTCGTATCGTTTTTCGCCGCGCAGCGGGCATATGCCGTGTTCCATAAGTAGTCTTCCCAATCCAGCGTGACCTGCGCAATCCTGTATCCGTGCGCTTTCAAGTAAGCCCGTATCGCGCGTCTCTTCTCGATCGTATCCCCCTCGTGCAGGTACGGATAGCGAAACCAGCGCCAGTCACCCTTCGCGTTTGCCGCCAGCAACTCCAGCGCAGGTTCGTCTTCCGCGATCTCCCGCTCGAATGCCTCCGCCGCGTTCTGCTCCAAATCCATGTGCGAGTAAGTATGATTTCCAATCGGCTCCTGTGTCGCCCACAACTTCAGTGCTTCCGCCCCATCCTCGCTGCCTTCCAGTTTCTGCGCGTTGATAAATCCATATACCGGAGGCACGTGCCGCTTCTTCAGAATCGCCAGCACATTCTTCGCGGTCTCCGCTCGCGTAACTCCGGGTGGCAGTCCTCCATTCACTGGTAGATCATCCATCGTGATGGCCAGCTTTTGCGCCACACCTATCCCGCACAGCGCCAGGATTAGTAACACTACTCGGCAAATCACACTCGCAGGATTTTTCATGGAGAGAGTGTACGGGACTCTTGTATGTCCGCGAAAGCAGAACTCAGGAACAAGATTCTTGGTGCCATCGAAGGGACTCGAACCCCCACACCGTTGCCGGTACATGGACCTGAACCATGCGCGTCTGCCAATTCCGCCACGATGGCAATCTGAGTTGCAATGCAGCAGCGGCCCAAAAGCCGCCGTGTCAGGAAGACCTACGCTTTTATTCTACAGACACTAACTTCTGTGTCAAACTTACCAACATTCCGGTTGTGGCTGAGTTTGGTGTCGCTGGGAGGGGAAAGCGTCGAGCTCAGCTGGACTGACAGCCGAGGGCGGCTGTCTCCTGACCAACTTCTCGCTCAGTCCGCCTCTCAGTCCGCGGGCATAGGTGCGGGACGCGGCATCGGGCGACGTGCTTTCCTTGGCGCTTTCGCTGGGACGGTTTCTTCTGCCGGCGCTTCCAGCCACTTGCGTACTTCGGGCATAGCCTGCCGCATCGCTACTTCTCCGGCTTTGATCAGTTCGCCGGCGCGCTTGAAGTCGTCGTAGGCGAAGCCGGCTACGTCGGGTTCGACGACCACATCGGCGGCGCCTCGCCACAGGCTCGACATCGCGTCCTGAGCGATGGCAAAGGATTGTCCGATCACATCAAAAAGATGGCGGGGCGCTCCACCTTTTGCCCACGTGCCTTTCAGATGCACGGCCAGCACCCGATCGGCGCCCATCTCGCGCAGCGGGCGCGTGGGCACGGGATGCGAGAGCATGCCATCGACCAGGTAGCGTCCGCGAATCTCGACTGGCAGGAACATTCCGGGATAGGCGCAACTGGCGCGCACCGGATCTATGATCGAGCCGGAATGAAAGACGATGCCTTCGCCGCTGTTGAAATCGGTGGCGGCTACGCCCAGAGGAATGCGCAACTCCTCAAACGTTTTCACTTTCAAGATGCGGTTCAGGAACGAAACCATGCGATCGTTGGAGGCGAAGCCGTAACGCGAGACAGTCCAGCGGGCGAAGGTGGTGAAGCGGCAGGAGTGCGCGACCTTTTCGAGTTCTTCGATGGACAGCCCACCGCAGTAGCATGCGCCGATCAGCGCGCCCACGCTGGTTCCGGTTACGACGCGGATCGGAATTCCTTCTTCTTCGAGGACTTTCAGGACTCCGATGTGGGCGATGCCCCGGGCGAAGCCACCGCCAAGCGCCACACCGATCGAGGGAAGACGCGGTTCGGTTGGGCCGCCCTTGCCGGAGAGTTCCCGTCCAAAGGCTTGGACCGACCGAATGATCTTGTCGAGACTCTTCACCGGAACCCCACGTCCCCGGCCTGCCGGGAACCCAGTTCGTCCTGCGATTAGGATGCCATTTTCTCGCGGAAAGCTGCAGGGCACTTCAGTGCCATCCGGGTTACGAGGGAACCCAAGCCGTGTTACCAGTGTGTAACCCCTCCCCGGTGGGGATGACTAACTTCCGTAATCCTGCTAACTTGCCGACTATATGGAGCGGGAAATCTCTGCCGGCGGGGTGGTGATCCGGAAGCGGGAGGGAGTGTGGTGGATGGCCGCCATCGAGCCTCCTACTGAAGCGGGCCGCGCGAGGACGAGACGGCCTTCATCTGGAAGAGCTAGCGCAAAGGCTGGTTCAAGACATTCCACCGGATGGCAAAAGCGAGTGCTGGCCCTGCCCAAGGGGCTGGTGGATCCGGGCGAGAGGCCGATCGAGAGCGCGGTTCGCGAAGTTTATGAGGAGACTGGAGTGAAGGCCGATCCGGTGACGAAGCTCGCCGACAGCAAGTACGTCTATACACGCACCTGGGGCGACGGACAGCGGGTGTTTAAAATCGTGAGCTTCTATCTCATGCGCTACCGTTCGGGACGGATTAACGATATCGCTCCCGAGATGCGAATTGAAGTGGCGCGGGCGCGCTGGGTGCGGCTGGAAGATGCTCCGAAGCTGCTCGCCTATACTGGCGAGAAACTGATGGCGCGGCGGGCTTTGGAGTATGTGAAGGCGCATGCTGAACTTTAGAGATGTCGGTACCTCAGGGGGTGAAGCCCGCGAATTATTGTGTTTCTTGATGCAGGCCTGAAGGCCTTTTCCACCCTGATTCCTTCTCGTCCGCCTATTCCCGCATAATGCTTCTATGCATGTCTGCGGAATTTCGTATCGTGTTATGTCACTGATCTTTTGCCTGTGTTTGCCTTTGGAGGGCAAGACTCCTTCTGCTCCTGGTCCGGAGCCTGGCTATATCTCTGCGCTTGCCGCCGCCGATCACTTTCTTCACGCGTGGCAATCTGGCGACCTCGAGAACGGGACGGTGCTGCTAAGCAGTCATGCCAAGGAAATGGCCACCGCAGATACGGTCGAGAAATTTTTCTCGAATTCCGTTCCCTCTGCTTACGAAATCGGACGGGGCAAGCTAGTGAAGGCTGGGCGCTATGAGTTTCCTGTCGTACTCGTCACCACTTCGAAGAACCGCGCGCGCCGGAGGTTTTCGAGCATTCTGATTGTGGACACTGGCGGGAATGACTGGGCGGTGGATAAACTGCCGTAAGACAACTGTTGATTGCTATTGCTGATTGCTTATTGCTGATTGAAGGGCGGATTCTTGGGTGACGTTCTTATTGAGGTTCGATCATGAAACGCATCAATAAAGTTGCCGTGCTTGGCGCCGGAACCATGGGTGCGCGCATTGCTGCACATTTTGCTAACGCGGGCGTGCCGAGTTACCTGCTCGATATCGTTCCAGGAAACCTTCCATCCGATGCTGACGCTGCCGCTCGGAACAAAATCGCGGCCGCCGGGCTCGACGCGGCGAAGAAATCCAAACCCGCAGCATTCATGGATCCATCGCTGGCTCGTCTCGTCACCGTCGGCAACTTTGACGACGACCTGAACAAGCTAGCTGACGTCGACTGGATCATCGAAGCGATTGTGGAGAATCTGGAGATCAAGCGGACGCTGCTGCGCAAAGTTGAAGCCATTCGCAAACCCGGCACCATCGTGACTACGAATACCAGCGGCTTGCCGGTGGGAAAAATTTCGGAGGGCTTCCCGGATGATTTCCGGCGGGCCTGGTTTGGCACGCACTTCTTTAATCCGCCGCGCTACATGCGCTTGCTGGAGATTATTCCGACCCCGGACGCCGATCAGTCGGCGATCGATGCGGTCTCTCATTTTTGCGATGTGCGACTGGGCAAGGGCGTGGTCGTTGCCAAGGACACGCCCAACTTCATTGCCAACCGCATCGGCACATTTTCGGTGCTGAATGTGATGCGCCTGATGCAGGAGATGGACCTGACCATCGAAGAAGTCGACGCGCTGACGGGACAGGCCGTCGGCTGGCCGAAGTCGGCGACTTTTCGCACGATCGATTTAGTCGGGCTGGACATATTGGGGCACGTGGTTGGCAATATGACCGCGAACGTACGCGACGAACGCAGCGACCTTCGCTTGCCCAATTTTTTCACTCAGATGATCGAGCACAAAAGGCTTGGCGATAAAACCAAAGGCGGCTTTTACAAGAAAGCAAAAAGTCACGAGGGCAAAGAAGACGACCGGCTGGCGCTCGACTGGAAGACGCTCGAATACCATCCGCGGCAGAAGCCGAAGTTCGCCGCGCTTGATATGGGCAAGAACATCGAAGACACGGACGCGCGGCTGCGCATGCTGCTTGGCCTCGAAGGCAGCGGCCCGCAGAAAGGCGACAAAGCGGGAGTGTTTCTGTGGGCGGCGCTCTCTGATTTGTGGACGTACTCCGCGAACCGGGTGCCTGAAATCTCTGATTCGATAGTCGAGATCGATCGCGCGATGCGGCTGGGCTTCAATTGGGAACTCGGGCCATTCGAACTTTGGGATGCTGCGGGGGTCGAAGCCACCGTGACCCGCATGAAGAAAGAAGGCAAGCCGGTGGCGGCGAACGTCGAGAAACTGATCGCCTCGGGCCGGAAGGCTTGGTATAGCGATGATCCGAAGGCCTCGTCAGGGCGATCTTACTTCGATCTGGCGACTGGCAAGATGAAGCCGGTAGAAGTTCCTGCAGGTGTGTGGTCGGTCTCGGTGGCAAATAAATCCAATGGCGTGGTGAAGAAAAATTCGGGAGCGTCCCTGGTCGATCTGGGCGACGGCGTTGCTTGCATCGAGTTCCACAGCAAGATGAACTCGCTCGGCGCCGACATTGTGAGCCTGATTCTGCAAACTCTCAAACCCGGAGGCCCCGGCGATAACTTCGACGCTTTTGTAATCACGAATGATGCGGCTAATTTTTCCGTCGGCGCCAACCTAATGTTGCTGCTCCTGAGCGTGCAGGAAGAAGAGTGGGACGAGGTGGACCTTGCCATCCGGCAGTTCCAGGGGATGACGCAGGCCATCAAGTTTTCGCCCAAGCCGGTGGTGGTGGCGGCGTTCGGATTGTGCCTGGGGGGCGGCACGGAAATCTCGCTGCATGCCGCCGCACGGCAGCCTCACGCCGAACTTTATACAGGACTGGTCGAGGTCGGCGTCGGTTTGCTGCCCGGTGGGGGCGGCTGCAAAGAAATGCTGCTGCGCGCCGTTGACGGCGCAGCGGCAGCCCACGGCAAGAGTTCGGCGGAGGCTCTCGCCGGCTCCATTGAGATGCTCGAGGCCACGAAACGCGCGTTTGAAACTATTGCCACGGGAAAGGTTGCCACGTCCGCACACGAGGCGCGCGGCCTCGGGTTCCTGAACGCCGGCGACGGCATCACGATGAACCGTGAGCGTGTGCTCTCTGACGCCAAGGCCCGTGCGCTCGAACTGTTCCGCGCTGGGTATGAGCCACCGGTGCCTCGCACCGACATCCCCGCTCCCGGCGAAAGCCTTCTGGCTACGCTCAAGATGGGAGTCCACATGATGCGCGAGGGCGGCTTCATCACCGAATACGAAGTGAAGCTGGGTGGGAAGATTGCTGAAGTGCTCTGCGGCGGAAACGTTACGCCCGGCTCGCCGGTAAGCGAGCAATACATTCTTGATCTGGAGCGTGAGGGCTTCAAGTCGCTGTGTGGCGAGAAGAAGACGCAGGAGAGGATTCAGTACACGCTGAAGACAGGGAAGACGCTAAGGAACTGAACTTGGCTATAACCTCTTGCGATGATATATATTATTGGTATATACTCTGAGTATTGAGGACGTCCGCCATGCTAAAGACCGATATCGCGAAGCTCTTTCAGAACGGCCGCAGCCAGGCGGTGCGGCTGCCGCGGGAATTTCGTTTCGAGGGCGACCGGGTGCGCATCCGGCGCGTGGGTCAGGGCGTGCTGCTCGAACCAATCATCCAAGATACGAAAGAATGGTTTCGGAAGCTCGATGAGTTTAATTCCGAACCATTTATGCCCGAAGGCCGCAAACAGCCGAAGACCCCCAAGCGGCGCATATTCGAGTAGATCGTGGATTACGTCCTCGATACCAACGTGTGTATCGCTCTCATCAAGAACACAGATTCGTTGGTTCGCGGACGTTTTCAGAAGGTTTCGCGGGCGGGCGGCGCCGTGTATGTTCCGTCGATCGTTACCTTCGAGTTGTGGTACGGAGTTGCGAATAGCACGCGAGTTGCATTCAATACGGACCGGCTGGAAGCGTTCTTGTCCGGGCCGCTTAACATCCTTCCCTTCGATGACGGTGACGCTCGCGCGGCAGGCGCGATTCGTGCCAATCTAGAGGCCTCAGGCATCATCGGGCCCTACGATCTATTGATCGCCGGCCAGGCACTGGCGCGTAAGTTCACGCTGGTGACCGCTAACGTGTCCGAGTTTTCCCGCGTGAGGGGATTGTCATGGGAAGACTGGGCGAAGCCGTGAAATCAATCCGATCAGACCTTTGTGATTTTTATTCGTCTATGTCAGAGTGACGGAGCCGTTCGACTTGCTTCGCGAAAGGACGCTGATGAATTCTGGAAAACTGCGCTTGACCTTAATGTTTCTCCTCAGTTTGACCCTCGCCCATGCTCAAGAGGTGCGGACCGGCGAGGATGTATTGCGCGTCATGCATGATCGCTACGCAAAGACGTGGTATGAAACCTTGACCTTCACCCAGAAGAGCACCACGTATAACGCTGACGGCACCAACAAAGCTGAGACTTGGTATGAGGCGCTGGCGGCGCCCGGGAAATTGCGCATCGATATTGGGACGCCCAGCGATAACAACGGTTACCTCATGGTCGATGGAACGCTCACCATATTCAAGGGAGGCAAGGAGGCGGGAACTCGTCCCCTCATGAACATGCTTTTGGTTTTGGGATTCGACGTGTATCGCCAGCCCCCCGCGGCCACCATCAAGATCGCCAAGGATGAGGGCTACGATCTGACAAAGTTTCACGAGGAGACCTGGGAGGGGCAGCCGGTCTACGTTGTGGGAGCGGAGAAGGGCGATCTGAAGTCCAAGCAGTTCTGGGTAGACAAGAATCGTTTACTGTTTGTCCGGCTGTTTGAGCCAACCCAGGCTGACGCGAGCAAGTTCCAGGACGTTCGCTTCGAAGATTACCGCGAGATGGCGGGGGGCTGGGTGGCGGCGCGGGTCGAAGTCTACGTGGACGAGAAGAAAGTCTTCAGCGAGGAATATTCGGATATCCAGTGCAATGTAAAGCTAGAGCCAGGAACGTTTGATCACAAGCAATTCAACTCCACTCAGTGGGAAAAGCCTTGAGGCAGCCTGTTACAATCGCCGTCATGCGAAGACTTTTCTTGCCTGCGGCGATGATGGTTGCGCTTGTTTTCGTGATTCTTGGAGCCTCACTCGCAGATGCACAAGCCAAAGATGCTCTGGCGCCGGCGAAAGAGGAGTCGCCGGATGTGCCTGACTCGATCCAGGCGCCTGCAGGTGAGGAAGTTATCTTACTCGCGCACGCGACTGGATCGCAGATTTATACCTGCGCGGCCGCGGCGGACGGCAAGTTCAGCTGGACACTCAAGGCGCCGGAGGCGGACCTTCACGACCGGAAAGACAAAATCATTGGAACGCATTTTGCCGGACCTACGTGGAAGCTGAAAGACGGAAGCGAAGTCACGGGCAAAGCCGCAGCCAAAGTGGACGCACTTGATCCGGGCTCAATTCCCTGGCTTCTGGTGAAGGTGGTTGGTCATTCGGGAGACGGTGTGCTCAGCACCGTGACGACGATTCAGCGGATTCACACGCACGGCGGCCAAGCCCCGGCCGAGGGCTGCGATGCGGCGCACAAAGATGCTGAAACCAAGAGCAGTTACAGCGCGGACTATTACTTTTACGCTCCGGCGAAGTGAAGCTCATTCCGGGCGTCAAGCATCCAATATGCTGGTTTCCGGAAGCGAGAACACCCATGCGAGAAGTCATCATTGCGTCATCCGTGCGCACGCCCGTGGGGCGCGCTTACAAGGGCACGTTGCGCGCCACGCGTCCTGACGAACTGGCGGCCGTCGCCATCAAAGGCGCGCTGGAGCGCGTGCCGCAACTTGATCCCAAAGAGATTGAAGATGTGATCTTGGGCTGCGCCATGCCCGAAGCTGAGCAGGGGATGAACGTGGCCCGCATTGCGTCGCTGCGCGCCGGGCTGCCGGTGGAAGTTTCGGCGCTCACCATCAACCGCTTCTGCTCGTCAGGCCTGCAAGCGATTGCCATGGCTGCCGAGCGCATTATGAGTGGAGGCGCCGAGGCAATTGTCGCCGGCGGCACCGAGTCGATGACGATGATCCCGATGGGTGGCCACAAAGTTTCGCCGAATCCATGGCTGGTCGACCACTACCCCGACGCTTACCTCAATATGGGGCTCACCGCCGAACGTGTGGGCGAGCGCGTCGGCATCACGCGCGAGGCGGCGGACGAATTCTCTTTGCGCAGCCATCAGAAGGCTCTGGCGGCAATCCAGGCCAGCAAGTTTGACGAGGAAGTTGTGCCGGTGCCGGTGAGCTTTACTATTCCGAATGGCGCGAAGCCCAAGCGGCAAGAAATTATTTTCAAGATGGACGAAGGCCCGCGCGCCGATACTTCGCTCGAAGCTCTGCTCGCTCTGAAGCCTGCATTCCACGTGAAGGGAACCGTGACCGCTGGCAATTCTTCGCAAATGTCTGACGGCGCCGCGGTGGCGGTGGTGATGTCCGCGGAGCGAGCGAAAGCACTCGGCATCAAGCCGCTTGCTCGTTATGTTTCATTCGCCACGGCGGGATACAAGCCCGAAGAAATGGGGCTTGGGCCGGTGTTCGCAATTCCAAAAGCTCTAAAGATGGCGGGGCTGAAGCTTTCCGACATCGACGTGATCGAGTTGAACGAAGCCTTTGCCGCCCAATCACTCGCCGTGATCAAAGAGGCGGGGATCGACCCATCGAAGGTGAATCCCAACGGCGGGGCGATCGCTCTTGGACACCCGCTGGGTTGCACCGGGGCCAAGCTCACGGCAACGATAATCCGCGAACTCAAGCGCCGCAAGGCACGGTACGGCATGGTCACCATGTGCGTCGGCGGCGGGATGGGGGCTGCGGGGATTTTCGAAAACCTGAGTTAGCTACGAACTCCAATCATGCGACTGACCACGAAGATTGGCGCCGGGTTTATCTCTACAGCGATTCTGTTATTTGGTGGGTGGACGCTTTATTTGGAGACGCGTCATTATGTGCCTGTCAAGATACCCCTCGCGATGTCGATCGGCCACATTCGTACGAATGAGTTCACAGTCAATATAAAAGCTCCATACGAGATTGACGTTGAGGTTGAGAAAAAGATTCCGTTCGACACGTTGAATTGCCTGTTAGGAATGTCGCCGCCATTGGAGAAGAGTTGTTCAGATACGCCGGCGGTGGTTAATGCGAAGTGGATTCTGTCGAGCAATGGGAATCCTTTGGCCCAGGGGTCCTCCGCCGACGATAAAGGCGGCGCTTGGGCAAACGACACCATCTCTCGTGAAGTCGGCCGTTTTGACGGCGAGCCCGGGCGCAACTACCGGCTTGATCTCGACATTCTGACGGATGGAACGCGACTCGCCGCAGGTAACCCGAAACTTACAGTCTCCGTGACCTCCGATTTTGTCGAGGGCGCTATGTTTGAAACGGGCTTTGTAATTTACCCGATTGTCGCAGGTCTGGTACTGATCGGCCTCATCTTGCTAATAGTCTCGTTTGTGAAAAAACGTCGCCAAGCTCAGACGGCGACGGTTCTGATGCAACCTCCGCCCGGATGTTAGTCCAGAATTCAGGTATAGAACACGTAACAACACCCCGGTTTCACGCCTATCATTCCCACTGCGGCCGAATTAGAATGAGTTGTGCCGTTCTCGGGCATCGCTACGCATTGCCCGTTTGCTTTGGAGGATTAAGTGATGGCCACGACCACAGCAGTTCCCAAAACTAAGATCTCCGGCGGCAGCTTCCTGCTGGAATCCCGCCGCCCTGACGAAGTGTTCACCCCCGAAGACTTTACCGAGCAGCAGCAACTGATCGGACAGACCGCGGAAGAATTCACCGTCAATGAAATCCTGCCCAACATCGAGAAGATGGAGCACAAGGATTTCTCCATCTCGCGCGATCTGGTGAAGAAGGCCGGCGATTTGGGACTGAGCGGGGTCGAGGTCCCAGAAGCTTACGGCGGCCTCGAAATGGACAAAGTGACCGCCGCAGTTATCGCCGACCACATCGCCAAGTACGCCGGGTTCGCCACCACTTGGGGGGCGCACAGCGGCATCGGCCTGCTGCCGCTGGTTTACTTTGGCACCGAAGATCAGAAGAAGAAATATCTGCCGCGCCTGGCTGCTGGCGAGATTGTTGGCGCCTACGCCCTGTCGGAGGCATCTTCCGGCTCCGATGCCCTGAACTGCCGCGCCCGTGCGGAGCTTTCATCCGATGGCAAACATTACATTCTGAACGGCGAGAAGATGTGGATTACCAACGCTGGCTTCGCCGACCTGTTTACGGTTTTTGCCAAGATAAACGGAGAAAAGTTCACTGCATTTCTGGTCGAAAGAACTTTTCCAGGCTTCTCAGTCGGCGCCGAAGAGCACAAGCTAGGCATTCGCGGCTCCTCCACTTGTCCCATTATTTTGAACGACTGCAAAGTTCCCGCAGAAAATCTACTTGGCGACATCGGCAAAGGCCACATCATCGCCTTCAACATTCTGAACATCGGCCGCTTCAAGCTGGGCGCGATGTGCGTGGGCGGAGGCCGGGTTTCTCTCGAACACGCCATCGCCTACGCCAAGCAACGCAAGGCGTTTAACAAGGTGATCGCCGACTTTGGTCTGGTGCGGGAAAAGATCGCCAACATGGCGACACTGCTCTACGTGGGCGAATCCCTCGTCTATCGCACGGTGGGCATGATGGATGGCGCGCTCGGCGAGGTCGACAAATCCGCAGCGGAGGCGATGAAGGAAACTCGCAAGGCCATCGAGGAATATGCGGTGGAGTGTTCCATCATCAAAGTCTGGGCCTCGGAGATGGTCGACTACGTGGTAGATGAGACCATGCAGATTTTTGGCGGCTACGGCTTTGTCGAAGAGTATCCTGCCGAGCGCGCCTACCGTGACGCCCGCATCAACCGCATCTTCGAAGGCACCAACGAAATCAACCGCCTTATCATTACGGGATTTCTGCTGAAGCGCGCCATGAGCGGGCAGTTGCCGCTGATGCCCGCCATTAAGAAGCTGATGGACGAAGTGCTTTCCGGACCTTCGATGGGCGAAGAACTGGAGGGTCCGCTCGCCGACGAGCGCAAACTTGCGGGGCAAGCCAAGAAGCTCGGTCTGTTCGCCGCCGGGGCGGCCACGCAGAAATATATGCAGGCAATCCAGGATCAGCAGGAGATCATGGGCGCCATTGCCGATATGACCATTGAAACGTATGCGATGGAATCGGCGGTGCTGCGTGCGCAGAAAATCGCGGAGACGAAAGGCGAAGCGGCCGCTGCTCTTCCGATTGCCATGACCCGCGTCTATCTCACACAGGCGATGGAGAAAGTCGAGTCCGCGGCCAGAAAAGTGATTGCCGCGGTCGCCGACGGCGACATGCTGCGCACTCAAGTTGCGATTCTGCGCCGACTGGGCAAGCATGAGCCGTTCAACACGGTTGAACTGCGGCAGCAGATTGCGCAGAAGATGATTGAGCGCGGGAAATACACGCTGGCGTAGATTTTTGACCCAGATGGCACAGTGAACTCGGGGGAACCCAAGCCTCGCGTGTTCCCCACGCCTTGACGTTTCGTTCCGCTCGTTGACTCTGCTACAAATATCCGCGTGAAATCCCGAGTGATTTTCCTGACTGCCATCCTTGCAGGAATTGGTACTGTGTCACCTCTGGCCGGCCAAGACCACACCGCCGTCTCGAGCACCCTCGCTCTCACGCCACCCATGGGCTGGAACTCGTGGAACAAGTTTGCCTGCAACGTCAGCGAAGACATGATCAAGAGCATGGCCGATGCCATGGTGAAATCCGTCATGAAGGACGCCGGTTACGAATATGTCAACATCGACGACTGCTGGCAGGTGAGCCGCGACGCGAACGGCAACATTGTCGCCGACCCCCGGCGTTTTCCGCACGGCATGAAGGCTCTTGGCGATTACATTCACTCGCTCGGCATGAAATTCGGCGTTTACTCCGACGCTGGCTCAAAAACCTGTGCCGGACGGCCCGGCGGCCTGGGCCACGAATATCAGGACGCGATCCAGTATGCAGCCTGGGGCGTGGACTATTTAAAGTACGACTGGTGCAACACGACAACGCAGGATGCAAGAGCCTCTTACGCGAACATTCGCGCCGCGCTCGACGCTTCCGGCCGCGCCATCGTGTTGAGCATTTGCGAATGGGGCACGGCAAAACCCTGGCTCTGGGGAAAAGAAGTCGGCGGCAATTTGTGGCGCACCACCGGAGATATCAGCGACAACTGGGCTGGTCAAAACAACTGGCCGGATGGCAGTTGCTGCTCAAACGGCATGCTGGCAATTCTCGATCGGCAAGTCGGGCTGCAATCTTATGCCGGACCCGGACATTGGAACGATCCTGACATGCTGGAAGTCGGCAATGGCGGCATGACGGACACGGAATATCGTTCGCACTTCAGCTTGTGGGCGATTCTAGCCGCGCCACTGATCGCGGGTAACGACCTGCGCGACATGCGGCCCGAGATCCGCGACATTCTCACCAACAAGGAAGTGATCGCCGTGGATCAGGATGGGCTGGGGCGCGAAGGCGAACGTGTCTGGAAAGATGGCGATCTTGAAGTCTGGGCCAAGCAGTTGAAGGACGGCAGCCGAGCCGTGGTTCTGCTGAATCGCGGGAGCGCGCAACAGATAATTTCAGTGAACTGGGAGGCGCTCGGCTATCCCGGTCATCTGAGTGCTTCGGTGCGGGACTTGTGGCAGCACAAAGATCTGGGCAAGTTCGCCGGAAAGTTTTCCGCTCCGGTCGCGTCTCATGGCGTGGTGATGGTCAGGGTAAGCCCGTAAGCGCTGCTAGTTTTTCTTCTTCAACTCTTCCATCACGCTCTGGATTAATTCTTTGGCGTCGGTCAGGCTCTTCATGATGATCTGGATATCCATCACTGGCTTGCCTGGCCAGCGCTGGCTTTGGCAATAGACGCCGTGCTGGCCGACTAGCGCCATGGCATCGGTGATGGCGTCCATGGTCACGGCGAGACGCCCTCGCGGCACGCCCATCATGGTCTCGTAGTGTTCCAGTTCTTCCTGCTTCTCGTCGAATACCGGCATGGAAGGATTGTAACGTGCGTGCGTGGGAGAGCATAATTGCTTTCGACGGCTAAGCTGGCGCGTCTAAGCAATTAGCAATTGGCAGTTAGCCGATCGATTCGCGGGAGTCACAAGAAATTCGGAGCGGCTAAATGCCAACTGCTAATTGCCAAATGCTTTTCCTGGAGAATCCATGAGCAAACGAAATATCCTTCCCACGCTTATCCTGTTCACCACTGCCGCTTTCGCCCAGATGGGCGGAGGCAAAGCCAGCCCCCCGGCCTCGGCCTCTTGCGATCTGGGCGGCGGCAAAACCATCAAGACTGATTACTCCAGCCCGCGCATGCGAGGCCGCAAGATCTACGGAGGACTTGTGCCCTACGGCGAAGTCTGGCGCACCGGGGCGAATGAGGCTACGACATTCGTCACCAGCGCCGATGTGGTCGTCGGCGGCAAGGCTGTGCCTGCGGGCAGCTATACGCTTTTCACCGTGCCCACTGCCGACAAGTGGACACTGATCATCAACAAGAAAACTGGGGAGTGGGGTATTCCTTACAAGTACGAGAGCGACGAACTTGTCCGCGTGGAGATGAAGGTTTCCAAGCTGCCCGCGCCGGTTGAGAACTTTACTCTGGCCTATGATAAGTCCGCGAGCGGTTGCACGCTGCGTTTGGATTGGGAGACGACGCGCGCATCGGTGGATATCGGCACCACGACATTGGGCGATAAGTTGCGGAAATAAACGACGCGCCCGAACATAATTCGTCGGCGGAGAACCGCGCGGGCTTCGTTTGCGGGACGGATGCACGCGCGTCCGTCCCCTGGTGCTTTAGGGCTGGGGCTTCCAGCGCAAGACCGGCTTCCGCGCCGCGGCCGTTTCATCGAGCCGAGAAACCCGCGTGGAGTGCGGGGCATCGAGCACCGTCTGCGGATCCTCTTCCACCTCTTCCGCAATCGATTTCATGGCATCGATGAACAAATCCATTTCTTCTACGGACTCGCTCTCCGTCGGTTCGATCATCAGCGCGCCGGGCACGATCAGCGGAAACGCCGTCGTATAAGGATGGAAGCCGTAGTCGATCAGGCGCTTGGCGATGTCCATGGTCTTCACACCTTTTTTCGCCTGCAACTTGTCGCTGAAAACGACTTCGTGCATGGTCGGCGTGGAATAAGGCAAATCGTAGGTGCCCTCGAGCCCCTTGCGAATGTAGTTGGCGTTCAGCACCGCGTCTTCAGTAGTCTGCCGCAAACCATCCGGCCCATTGGCCTGGATGTAAGCCAGCGCGCGGGTGAACATCCCGAAGTTGCCATAGAATGCGCGAACCCGTCCCACCGATTGCGGGCGGTTGTAATCGAAGCCGAGAGCGCCGTCGGCCTTGGTGACCAGCACCGGTGTGGGCAGGAACGGCTCAAGGATTTTCTTGATCGCAACCGGCCCCGATCCCGGGCCGCCTCCGCCATGCGGAGTGGAAAAGGTTTTGTGCAGGTTCAAGTGCATCAGGTCGACGCCAAAATCGCCTGGGCGCACCTTGCCCACGAGCGCGTTCATGTTCGCGCCATCCATGTAGAGCAGGCCGCCCTTGGCGTGCAGAATGTCCGCAATTTTGTGAATGTCCTGCTCGAAAACTCCCAGCGTGTTGGGATTGGTGAGCATGAGCGCGGCGACATCGTCGCTCATCTGCGCTTGCAGAGCCGCGATATCCACCATCCCGCGCGAGTCTGACTTGAGATTTTCGACGGCATAGTCGACCATCGCCGCCGTCGCCGGATTGGTCCCATGCGCAGAGTCGGGAATCAGAATCTTTTTTCGCGGACGTCCCTGCGCCTGGTGATAGGCCCGCACCATGAGCAAGCCGGTCATCTCGCCGTGCGCGCCGGCTGCGGGCTGCATAGTAATCGCATCCATGCCTGTGATTTCGATCAGGCACTCGCTTAGTGTCTTCAGAATATGCAGCGCGCCTTGCGAAATCATCTCCGGCTGGTAGGGATGCCCATTTGCAATTCCTTCCACCCGAGCGACGGCTTCGTTCACGCGCGGGTTGTACTTCATGGTGCACGAGCCCAGCGGATACATGCCGAGGTCGATGGCGTAATTCCATGTGGAAAGCCGGGTGAAGTGGCGGATGATTTCGATCTCGCTCACTTCGGGCATGTTGCCTAGATCTTTTCTTTCCGATGAACCTAGAAGCTTCGAAGCATCCACTTCCGGGACGTCAAGCGGTGCCAGCTTCCACGCGGCTTTTCCTGCTGAAGACTTTTCGAAGATCAAGCCTTCGTTCTGATTAACTTGGAGCGTGGCTTTGCGAATCCTGTTTTTCATCGCGCCACCTCCTCGACTCCGGCTTCTTCCCTGGCGGGTCTCACTGAACTTTCAGCAATGACCCCCATGGCCGCATCGATCGCGCCGCGCGTGGTCAACTCCGTGCAGCACCACAACGCCGCATTCCCCAAATCGGGATAAAACTTCCTGAGCGGCAAGCCTCCGACGATTCTGTGTCCCAGCAGCCGGATGTTGGTGGCATGCGGGTCTTCGTCCGTCTGCAGCACAAACTCATTGAACCGGGGGGAACCTGCAAACAACACCTTGCCGTGTTTCGCGAATTGCACTGCGGCGTAGGCCGTCTTCGCCAGATTCTGTTTGGCCAACTCTTTCAGCCCGACTTTGCCGTAGACGGTCATGAAGATGTTGACCATCAACGCGACCAACGCCTGGTTGGTGCAGATGTTCGAGGTGGCCTTCTCACGCCGGATGTGCTGCTCGCGCGTGGCCAGCGTGAGGACAAATCCGCGCCTGCCCTGCTTGTCGACCGTTTGGCCGACCAGCCGTCCCGGCATCTGCCGCACAAACTTCTCCCGCGTGGCAATCACGCCGCAGTAAGGTCCACCGAACCCCAAGGGCACGCCGAAGGATTGCGCTTCCATCGCGATGACGTCGGCTTCGCGCGGTGGCTCGACGATTCCGAGCGACACTGCCTCGGCAATCGAAACCACGAGCATCGCACCATGCTTGTGCGCTATCTCGGCAATCGCCGCCACATCTTCGATTGTGCCAAAGAAATTCGGCGACTGAATCAACAGCGCCGCCGTTTCCGGCGTAATCGATTTTTCCAGCTCCTTCAGATTCAGCCGCCCGTCCTCGTTGAAACCCGCGACCGATAGCGGCATTCCTTGATGCGTCGCGTAAGTCGCGAGCACTTCGCGATATTCCGGATGCAGGCTACGCGCCACGATTACCGACCGGCGGCCGGTCAGCCGTACCGCCATCATTACGGCTTCGGCTGCGGCGGTCGAGCCGTCATACATGGAGGCGTTCGCGACCTCCATGCCGGTTAGTTCGCAGATCATCGTCTGAAATTCGAAAATCGATTGCAGCGTGCCCTGTGAAATCTCCGCCTGATAAGGCGTGTAGGCAGTGAGGAACTCACCGCGCGAAATCAGCGAATCAATAATGACCGGACGGTAGTGAGCGTACGCACCCGCGCCCAGAAAGCTCGTATAGCCCTCGCCGTTTTCCCGCGAGCGCTCACGGAAGTAGTCAACGATCTCCGATTCCGCCATCTGGCGTGGCACCTTGAGGTCGCGATTCAGCCGGTATTCCGCGGGAATCGGCGCGAACAATTCATCGACCGAGCGCGCGCCAATGGCTTTCAGCATGGCTTCGCGGTCGGCAGGAGATTTCGGTAAGTAGCGCATAGGAAGTCAATTAGATGTAGTTCGAGGTCAGTTCGATTGTTACCGCCGCCGCGGCTCGCAGCGTCTCCAGAATCGCAGCACTCTTCAGTGTCCCGCCTCTTCCGCCACGAACTTCTCATAATCGGCGGCAGAAAGCAGTGCGTCCAACTCGCCCGGGTTCTTCAGCGAGATCTTCACCATCCACGAACCGTGCGGATCCTTGTTTACTTTCTCTGGCGACGCGGTCAGATCGCCATTCGTTTCGGTCACCGTGCCGGAGGCTGGAGCGTACAAATCCGAGACTGCCTTCACCGATTCGACAGTACCGAAGGTCTTGCCCGCAGCCAGTTCCGCGCCCACCTTCGGCAACTCCACGAACACAATGTCGCCGAGCGATTCCTGCGCGTGATCGGTGATGCCGATGGCGGCTATCGAGCCGCTCGGCTGAACCCACTCGTGCTCTTTCGTGTACTTGCGATCCGTCGGATAGGCCATGATGTCTATATCAGCTCCTAGCTTCTAGCTACTACCGAATTTCTCCGCAGTCCTCGGCGTCCTCTGCGGTTTTCATTTCTTCGGTCTCTTATAAAACGGCGTTGGCACTACCCGCGCTCCCACGCCCTGACCGCGAATCTCTACCTTCAACTCCGCGCCCAGACCCGCGAACTCACGCGGCACATAGGCCAGCGCAATATTCTTCGTCAGGAACGGAGCTGGTGATCCGCTGGTAACGTATCCGATGTCGCGACCCCCGCCGTCGAGCACTCTGTACCCGTCTCGCGCGATGCCTCGCTCCACCATCTCCAGGCCGACCAAAGTCCGCGTCAGGCCTTCGGACTTTGCTTTCTCGAGCCCGGCGCGGCCGATGAACTCCAGCTTCTCCATCTTGCAGAAGCGGTCGAGGCCGGCCTCCCAGACATTAATCGTATCGGAAATCTCATGTCCGTACAGGGATAGACTGCCTTCCAGTCGCAACGTGTTGCGTGCCCCCAAGCCGCAGGGGACGAGGCAAAATTCTTTGCCCGCGCTCAGAAGCTCATTCCACACTCGCGCGCTGGTGGCCTCATCCGCCGGAACATAGATCTCGAAGCCATCTTCTGCTGTGTACCCGGTGCGCGCAATCAGAATATTCTTAAGTCCGCAGACCGTGCCGCGCGTGACCCAGTAAAACTTTACTGCGTTCAAGTCCGCATCTGTCAGCTTCTGGAGGACGTCCACGGCCTTCGGGCCCTGAATCGCAATCTGCGTGAAATCGTCCGAGAGATTCTCTACCGCGCAATCAAACTGCCGCGTGTTGTCGCGCACCCAATTGAAATCTTTTTCGCGCGTGCCCGCGTTGATTACCAGCAGGTACTCATCCTCACCCAGGCGATGGACGATCACATCATCCACAAACGTGCCCTGCGGATAGAGCAGCGCCGAATATTGCGCCTGCCCCACGGCCAGCCGCGACGCGTCGTTCATGGAAATATGTTGCACGGCGGCCAGCGCCTGCGGCCCCGCGAGGCGAATGTCACCCATGTGGCTCACATCGAAAATGCCCACGCCCGTGCGCACCGCCATGTGTTCGTTGACGATTCCGTAGCCGATCGACGCGGGATACTCCACCGGCATGTCCCAGCCATTGAAGTCGACCATCTTCGCGCCCATCTGGCGATGGACAGCGTTCAACGCAGTCTTGCGGACGGCGGGGGTAGTCGTCTCAACGACGGACAAGCGAGACCTCAATCAGCGCAGGAGCGGGCCTGCAGGATGGTGACTGACTACCGTATCACGCGGTTTTTCAGCGGGTCAAACGGGGAGAGTTGCAAGGCGCAAAATCTGACTAAGGAGGTTGCGATCAAAGTCATACTTGCGCCTCAAATGCGAATCACTCCGAAATCATCTCGATCGTCCGTAGCCACGTTTCCACCAACTGAGGCCATCCAGTTATCGGAAACCTTGTGCGCCGTAGTCCAAATGCATGGCCGCCCTGAGCATACAGATGCATCTCCACTGGAACCCGAGCGTTCTTCAGCGCAAGGTAATAGGCCAGCGAGTCGTTTACATTGTCCACATCGTCATCCTCGGCCTGCAGCAAAAATGTAGGCGGGGTCTGATGGGTGACAGGAATATCAGGATTCAACCCCAAATCTTTATCGGCGGTCGCCAAATAATGAATAACAAACTTCTTGGTGCCTTGCTTCGCGTCCCACTCCGCTGCGGACAGCGACAGATGTCCCGGATAAATAGGCACTGCAAAATCGGGGCGGCAGCTTTCTTTGTCGGCGGCATCGACAGCTGGATACAAACGCTTCGCAAAATGCGTGCTCATCGCCGCCACCAGATGACCGCCTGACGAAAACCCAAGCACACCGATCTTATGCGGGTCAATGTGCCACTCCGCCGCGTGAAGGCGGACCAGCCCCACCGTCCTCTGTGCATCTTCCAAGGCCATCGGTGATTCCGGATACGGCCCCACATCCGTCACGCGATATTTCAGCAGCACGCACGTGATCCCTTTGGGCATCAGCCAGTCACAGACCTCCGTGCCTTCAAGATCGATGGCCAGTTCCTGATAACCCCCGCCGGGGAAGACGACGACCGCTGCACCTGTGTTCTTTCCTTGTGGCGAATAGACCGTCATCGTAGGTTGCGATACGTTTCTCACCCCCACGGCTGGCCTGCCGGCAACCAGGAACTCCTTCCCCGTCGTCTTAGCGGCCTCTGGCCCCGCGACAGGCTGCGCATCAGGCGCGTCTCCTGGCCATATCGGCACTTGCGTATGTCCCGGCGACGGTTGCCAGGCAGTCTGCTGCGCGCTCCGAGTACCAGGCATAAACACACAACAGAGGAAAAAGATCAAAGGCTTCATCACAATCCCCACAGCTCTAGATAACCACTGAGGACAAAGAGAGCACGCAGGATTCATTGGACTCCGCGTCTGAGAGTTTGGGATTACTTCCCGAACTGCACCGTCACGCGGGCTCCCGCGGCCACATGCATCCCAGCCGGTGGAGATTGTGCCCGCGCAACGCCGCTGCCCACAGCCTCAAGTTCGAGGCCTGCGTCTTGTGCAGCTTCCACGGCACCGCGCACGGTTTTGCCGACAAACGACGGCACTTCCATTCCGCCTTGCTCGACGTCTAAGACCACGGTTCCAGTCGCCGGCAAGTTCGGTTGGGATGGAGAACTATTTGGACTCTTGGGCGGGGTTTGAAGTGACGGACTCGGTGCGCCTGCTATGGCCTCGCTCCCCTGCATCGCCGCCTGAATTACTTTTCCTTCACTGACCGCGGTCGCGGGCGTGGGCGCCCGCGCCACACCTGCCTTGCCGGACCCTGCGTCACCATTGAGTTCCGCCGTCTCGAGCGGTTCGCCGGGATGGTCCGGTGTGCCCTCTTCCAAATCGTTATCTTTCATCTTTGCCTGAGCCAGCAGCAACTGATGATTGGGCGCGAGCGGGAGATCGTGCGGCGTGTGCAGATACTCGAGCACCTGCTGCGTCACGCGGCGAAATACGGGGGCTGAAACTTGACCGCCCTGGTGCAGCCCGACCGCCGAATCCAGAATCACAGCCACGACAACCTGCGGATTGTTCAACGGCGCGAATCCCGCGAACGAACCGATATATTTCGTCTTGGAATACGCTCCGGTCGCCGGATCTACCTTCTGCGCTGTCCCCGTCTTCCCCGCCGATGTGTAGCCTTCCAGAATCGCCTTACGCCCTGTGCCTTCGAGGACCACTTTCTGCATCATGGCCCGCATCTCGGCGGCCGTGTAACTCGAAATTACCCTGTGCGACGCTCCGGGATGAAACGCCACGGTCTGCGGTGTGCCCTGCGGCTCAACTTTTCCTGTGACGATGCGCGGCGCAACCCAGACGCCATCGTTGGCAAACGTGGAGACCAGTCCCGCAAGCTGAAGCGGCGAAATTCCAATTTCCTGTCCCATCGAGATCGCCGCAATCGAAACTTTCGACCAGCGGCTCACCGGCTTGGTGAGCCCGCGCGTCTCGCCCGGCAACTCGATCCCGGTCTGCTGACCAAATCCGTACGCGCGAATGTACTTGTAGAACCGGTCTTCCCCCAGCCGCAGCGCAATCTTGATCGCGCCCACATCGCTGGACTCCGCCAGCACGCCCCACACCGGCAACAGGCCGTGCGGCTTCGAGTCGCGAATGCGCATGCCGTTGTAGACGATCGATCCCATCTGGCAGTCGAACACTTCGTTGGGGTTCGTGAGTTTTTCTTCGAGTGCCGCCGAAATCGTCACCAGCTTGAACGTCGACCCCGGCTCGTACACATAGCTCACGGCACGGTTCGTAAGTGCGGCGGGCGTGATCTGCTTACGCAGATTCGGATTGAACGTCGGCCGGTTGGCCAGCGCCAGAATTTCTCCGGTGTGCGGATTCTCCACAATCACGGTTCCGGCAATCGCCTGCGTCTCATGAATCGCCTGATCCAATTCCTTCTCGGCAATGTACTGAATATTTTTGTCGATGGTCAGCACCAGGCTCTCGCCAGGCTCCGGCTGCTTTTCCACATCGGAGAACCACTGCCGCCGCGCATCGACGGAGATGAACATCTTTCCGGCACGCCCGCGCAGTTCATCGTCGAACGCATGCTCGATGCCGCTCTGGCCCGAGTCTTCCATTCCAACGGTCCCAACAACCTGCGCCGCGAGATCGCGCGCGGGATAAAAACGCTTCGGCTCTTTTTGGAAATGGATGCCCTGCAAGTTCAACGATTTGATGCGCTCGATGGTCTCGTCATCCGCTTTGCGTGCTACCCAGCAGAAGGTCTTGTGGTTGCGGCAATCAGCGAGCACTACGTTGCGATCGTCGCCGGTGATGCGGGTAATCAGGGAAACCGCCGTAGGTAGGTCTTTTACTTCGGACGGCACGGCGAAGGCCGAATCGACGAGCACGGACATTGCCAACTCGTGCCCGGCGCGGTCATAAATGACGCCACGCTTGGCGGAAAGCGGAATCTCGCGTTGCTGCTGGTGCTCGGCCTGCTTCTCAAAACTGCCGTAGCAAAAAATCTGCAGGTAAACCAGCCGCCCGCAAATCGCCACGCACCAGAACAAGAGCATCGCACCCAGCAGGTAGAGCCGGGAGTTCTTGCCGAGTTTGAAGTGAGTCGCCATGGAAATTCGTCGTTGGTCGCTAGTCTTTGGCCGCTTAGACAAACATGGCGGACCACCATCAAAGGCGGACCGCCAAGAAATTTCACGTGGGGACGGGTGCCCTCGTCCGTCCGCCGAGCGCAGCTCGGCGCTTTTCTGCCGCCAGCGCTACTGCCCCGCCAGCACCATCGCCGGCTCCGCGCTCGCCATCACCGGCGCATCCGAATCTCTGGACGCGTTATCCATGCGGATCACCTGTCCCGGCTCCGGCGGCACCAGGCCCATGCGTCGCGCCATTACATCGATTCGTTCCGGATCACGCAATGAGGCATCCTCCAGTCGCAGCGCGCGGTTCATCTCGGTCAGGTTGCTGAGTTCGCGCTTCGATGATTCGATCTGATAGCCGTATTCAATCGCCCTGAAATGTTGCCAGGCGTAGGTAAACACCAGCAGGAAGAGAACAGCCAGCGCGGTGCCGAACTGCTTCATCTCGCGATTGCGTCCGGCGTCTTCCACCTTCACCAGCCGCGAGTTGTCGATCGCTTTCGCGAAATAGATTTCCGGCGTTCCGGTAAAGAAAGTATTGCGCCGGGCCACCGGAATCGCACTGTGAATTGCCGCTGCTGCTGCCGCCATTTATGCCGCTCCTGCGTAAACTGGTTCACTGTGCATCTGCGGAACCTGCAGATCGAACATGCGCTGCAGTTCCATCTCGTCGACGATGCGTTTCCGCAGCACGCCCCGCTCGGCCCGTTCCACCGTCGCCACCAGATCCTTGATGAATGTTCCCGTGTACATTTCCCAGCCTCAATTTGGATTCCTACCACGGAACCCTTAAACCCGGAGTCCGGAGTCCTCTGCTCGCGGATCTTTATTCCTGTCCGCTCTCTACTTTCCTCGGAACCTGAACGCCCGGCACGCCTATTACAGCTGTGCCGGGGACTCCGGCAGGTTTTCCGGAATCTAAACTTTTTCCGCTGCCCGCAACTTCGCGCTGCGCGACCGCGGATTGCGATCACTCTCTTCTTCAGTTGCCGTTACTGGCTTCTTCGTCAGCAAATTGAAGTAACCCTGCTTCGCGCCCTCGCGGAAGGCATCTTTCACGATGCGATCTTCCAGCGAGTGAAAACTGATCACCACCACGCGTCCTCCTGGCTTCAGAATCCGGGTCGCCGCTTCGAGCAGTGCCCCCAGATCGTCCAGTTCGCGGTTTACGAAGATTCGGAGAGCTTGAAAAGTTCGGGTCGCCGGATGAATTCGCCTTGATTTAGAATTCATTGGCCGGGCCGCGGCCGATATTACCTCGGCAAGACGTGCCGTAGATCGTATCGGCCGCGACCGGACAATGGCTCTGGCGATTCTCCGCGACCTCCTTTCCTCTCCGAATTCGTAAATCACATCGGCAAGCTCGCGCTCGTCGAGGTGGTTTACCACTTGTTCGGCGGTACGCTCCGACCGCGGGTCCATCCGCATGTCGAGCGGTCCATCCGCCTGAAAACTAAATCCGCGCGTCGCATCGGAAAGTTGCAAACTGCTCACGCCGATGTCAGCGAGTAAACCGTCGATAGTCGCTGGTCGTTGGTCGTCCGCAATTTCACCGAAGGATTGATGCCGTAACGTAATCTTCGGCCAATCGGTTTCGCTACCGACTAACGACGAAGGACTAAGGACGCTTTTCGCTCTTTCCAGCGCCGCCGGGTCTTTATCGAGCCCAATCAAATGTCCCGGTGCGCCGAGGCGTTTTGCGATTTCGTAACTGTGTCCGCCCAAGCCCACCGTGGCGTCGATATAGGTCCCGCCACGCCGCACGTTTAAAAAGTCGATCGCTTCTTTTAAAAGAACCGGAACATGATTTGGTGAAAGATTGTTCGCTTCCCTTCCACCACCATGCCCGACCCCCTGAGGGGTGTCTGTTAAACCCTCGCCCACTAGATGCCCAATTCGTCGAGCGTCTTCTCATCGTCAGGCGTAAACTTTTCTTCCTCGACCTGTCTGCGGTACGCATCCAGGTTGCGCACTATCAAGTGCGTTAAGTTGCCGGTAACTGCAACCTCGCCCTTGATTTGCGCGGCCTCGCGCAGCAGTTGCGGTATCAGCAACCGTCCCTGGCCATCCATCTCGACCATCTGTCCGTAATAGTTCACACGGTCCAGAAACTTCTTCTTCGTAGGATTGAAAGTGGAGAGCCCTGCCAGCCTTTGCTCGATCCGCTCCCACTCCTCGGAGGGATATACTTGTGCAACCTTCCCGTCCAGACTTGTGATGTAGAATTGCTGACCGTACTTCTCGTCGATCACCCGCTTGAACTCTGCCGGGACCTTGAGCCGTCCCTTTTCGTCGACGCGAGTTGGGTGATTGCCGCGAAACATTTTCAGTACCTGTCATCCTGAGGGAACGGTTTCCCCTTAGGTTTGTCATCCTGAGGCGACGCTTCTTATCGCCGAAGGATCTCTTCACCATTGCTGCTGTCACGAAGGAGGCGAAAACGACGCAAGAACTGGTCAAACTTAGGTGGTTCGGGCTGTTTGTCGAGCTTTTGGGTCGGTTTCCCACCGGCTCCTCTTTATCAGCTTCCCGCTCCCACGACCTCAACCTTACTTACCACTCGCTACCACTTTGTTCCACATCTTACCCGTAAGTCGTTGATTGTCAAGCACAAACTTGAAGGTAGGGTTCCCACTGTAGGAGTCATTCGACAAAGTACGAGTGCTTGTGGTTAACCACAAAGACGACCACAAGCAGTTGCGTTTACGCTCCAGATTCCTTCGCCATTCATTCGCTTAGATTTTTCTTGCACCCCGCGCCAGTGGCGGAGTTCCCTTTGCATAATGACGCCGCAACAGCAAGAGTGGGGTTGTAGCGCCGTCGTCCCGGGCGGCAAGCTCAAGGCAGGCGGCTCGCGGCCAGGGCCACTAATACAAGGCGCGGCTGCTGCGGATGTGGCCTGATTCCACCGAGATCGAGTAGGCCACGCCACCATCGCCTGTCCAATCCAGTACATCGAACGTGGCTCCCGTAGGCGCGTGGTAAGCGGCAACGTTACGCAGAGTCAAAGGCTGACCCTGCTTGCTAACTTCCGGCGCGTCTGCGACTTGCAGAAAGTAAACGCCGAGCCCCGTGCCCACAACTCTTGCCCGGCCGCTCGGATCCACCAGCAAGGCCGATTTTTCATCGATGGCGATCTCGCGCGGAGCCTTTGACCAGCCATCCTGCACAATCCGCGCCAGGAATCCCAGGCTGCGTCCCATGCGGTCGCGCTTCGCGAAGTGACTGTCCGTGAGAATGTTCTCGAGGCCGGGCACCTTCAGAAAGTCGCGCACCACGGTCACGCGCTTGATGTAAGGGTCGGCCAGAACTTCGCGTGAGGTGAGGTCGGCGTCATCCGGCTTGTCTTCCAGGCAACCGTAGACGAACTGCCCCAGCACGGCGAGACCGGCGCTTGTCCCTCCGATGGGCTTGCCTGCGGCCGCGTGCGCATTGATGGCGTCTTCCACCGGAGTTCCCTTCCAGAAGTTGACGTAACGCGACTGGTCGCCACCTGCGATAAAAATCGCCTCAGCCTGCGAGATGATCTCGGCCACGCGGACCTTCTGCGCAGCTTTCCGGCTGGGAATAATCAGCGTTGCTACTGAGTTCGTCTTGCACAGCCCGTTGACGTAGGCGTTGTATTCGGCGTCGCCGTGGGCTCGCAGAATCAGAAAGTCGCCGCCGTTGGCCTTTGCACACAGCCAGCGGAAAGCTTCATCCAGATCGCTGCCTCCGCCCATCATGGCCACTCCTGCCTCGGCGTGAGGTTGCACATCCCGCGGATTGCCCTGGCGAACGTATTGGAAGTCAGCCGCATGGCCCCCCGCAGCGCTGCCAAACATGAGCATGAGAATGACAAGCGAGACCGGCACTAATTTCATGATTTGACGACTATACCCCAGAAGGAAAAGAGCATCGGCGCCGGGTTGCCTACCTGATTAATCGCGCCGCTTCAGCAACGGGTGTACGCTCCGCTTATTGAGCAACGAACTACGGAGGCGCTTATGCATCTGAACCGAGGCAGGATTTGGCTGGGCGGCTTGGCCGGAGGCGTGGTCTGGACAATCTGGAGTTTCGTCGTAGGAAAGTTCGTCATCACCGACGCGCGCTATACGGCGGCCCAGAACGCCGGATTCTTTCTGAAAACACCGCGCTATCACCTGTTCGTAGTTGAGTGGATCGTAATGCTGTTTATTCTGGCGATCGCGGTCGCGCATCTTTACGGCTGGGCGCGTCAGACTCTGGGGGCCGGCCCGGGCAGCGCATTGAAGGTCGGATTTCTGGCCGGCTTCTTCGCCGGCTTCCCAGGAAACTTCGCGCAGGAAACCTGGTTCCCCGGCGACCGCTGGCTGCCCTTTGGCTGGATGATCGAAATGTGGTTTGGCGCCATCCTGGCCGCGTTGGTCGCAGGCTGGCTCTACAAAGACTAAAACGGTCCCTACTTAACAGGCTCCACGAACACCGCTGTCCCGTAAGCCAGCACTTCGGTGACGCCCTGCATCACTTCCGTCGCGTCGTAGCGCGCACCTACCACGGCGTTGCCGCCCAGTTCGGCGGCATGCTGCAGCATCAGGTCAAAAGCTTCGGCCCGCGTTTTCTCGCACAGGTTGGTGAGCAGCGTGATGTTGCCACCCACCAGAGTTTGCAACCCCGCGCCGATGGTGCCGAAGATCGAGCGCGAGCGCACCACGATGCCCCGCACCACTCCCAGCGTGCGCGTCACGCGGAAACCATCCAGTTCGAACTGTGTCGTCACCATATTGTGCGCCACCATCCGCCGACCGCCTGCGTAGCTGGTTGCCATCGCCATATTCCTTTCCGAATCGTCAGCGCCTAAACTGCGGAGCAGCTAACTATAACGCGAAAGCTTACAAGAATGAATCGAAGTTACTCCAGTGCGGCTGCGATGAAGAATTCCTGCGAAGACGTATCGTACTCTACGCGCAGCAGGTTGGCCCGGCAGCATACTTGGCAGTCTTCGACGTAGCTTTGCCGGCGTCCCGCGGATTCATCCACGGAGGTGGAGTTCCACTCGCCGCAACCCGCACATTGAAAACCACTTTCCATAAGCAAATTATCTTGCAAAGAGATTCAACAACGTACTCAAACTTTCAACGACTTAGCCTCGTTTCAATAAAACTACGGACTCGTTGATTGCCGCGACAAACTTCGACTGTCCTATAATGGCCACTCTTCTCTCTTGACCTGGAGGGTTCATGATCTCGCGACGCCGATTTCTGGAAGCCGGCGGTTTGGCAGCCGGGGTCGCCGCGGCGTCACACCGCCTGCTGGCAACGGGAGCGGCGACAAATGAAAGACCGGACGACTCATCCCTGCCGCCGTCTATTGCGCGCTTGAAATCGCGGAGGAGTGAGGCGACTCCGATCACGCGCGAGGAACGGCGCGAACGCCAAGAGCGTGCCCGCAAGTTCATGATCGAGAACGCGCTGGATGCCATCGTGCTCATGGAAGGCACGTCGCTGAGATACTTTACCGGCGTTCGCTGGTGGGGAGGCGAGCGCATGTTCGCTCTGATAATGCCGGCAAAAGGCGATGCGTTCTATGTGTGCCCGGCCTTCGAGGAAGGCCGGGCTCGCGAGCAGTTGGCGAATGCGCCCGACGGGCAGAATCCTAATTTGCGGACATGGCAAGAAGACGAGAGCCCGTATCTCCGCGTGGCCCAAGGACTGAAAGAGCGCGGCATCGCCACAGGCAAGATCGGCATTGAAGAAACGATACGGTTCGTGTTCGCCGACGGAATCTCCCAGGCCTCGCCTCAAGTCAGGCTTACGAGCGCGACACCGGTGACCGCCGGTTGCCGCATGATTAAGAGCGCGCATGAGATCGCCCTGATGCGTCTGGCCTCTCAGGTAACGCTGGCAGCGTATGAAGCGGTCTACCATGGGTTGCGCGAAGGCATGACGCAGCAACAGGTTGAAGGCCTGATTGCGGCGGCTTACGGTCAATTAGGTTTTCCCGGCGAAGCCAGCGTGCAGGTTGGCGAATACACTGCGCTTCCTCATGGTTCGGCCACACCGCAGATCATGCGCGAAGGTTCCATCGTCATGATCGATGATGGCTGCACGGTGGAAGGATATCAATCCGACATCACGCGCACGTTCGTGCTGGGCAAAGCTCCGGAGAACATCAGGGACAAGATGAACAAAGTCTTCGACGTCGTGCATCGAGCGCAGGCGGCTGCGTTAGCCGCGGCGCGTCCTGGAGTCGAATGCGGCGCGGTCGATGCGGCGGCACGAAAAGTGATTGCCGGGGCGGGCTACGGACCGGATTACAAATACTTTACTCATCGCCTGGGCCACGGCCTTGGCATGGACGGCCATGAGTGGCCTTATCTGGTGCGCGGCAACACGACTAAACTTCAACCCAATGTGACCACGAGTAACGAGCCCGGCGTCTACATGCGCGGCGAATTCGGCATTCGTCTGGAAGACGACATGCACATCACGGAAAGCGGCGCAGAGTTGTTCACGCCGCAGAGTTTGTCTCTCGAAGATCCTTTTGGAAAAGCATGATGCCGCGCGCCCAGCGCGCGTTATTTCGACGGCACCACTTGAAGGTTGTTGGTCACCGAAAAGATTCCGGAAACGCCGTTGGCGCGAATTCCGGCAATGTTCTTGTCGTTGTCGTTATCGACCACTCCTTCGAGCGTGACCCGGCCATTCTTCACTATGATGCGAATCGGTTTCTGCACGCCCAGAGCGTACTTCTCAAGCGCTGGGTATCCATAGATTGAGCGGTATAACCGCATGCGCAGGCGATCGTCCATGGGCGAAGTGGGCAGCACCTCGATCTGGTTGACTACTTTCTCGACGCCTTCGATACGCTTCACCACGTTCTCCGCATCGGACTTGAGCGAAGGTCGCGCCACCTGCCCGAGCAGCGTCACCGTGTAGCCGTCTACCTTAAAGGTGAGGTAGTCGAACACGCCGAAATACGGAAGCATGAGAATTTCGTGACGCACTTCGTGGATGATGCGTTCTTGCGCCTTGGCGGACGGCTGATCACGGTCTTGGGTAAAGCTCAGCGTTGCCAGCGACAACAGAGTAACGACGACAACCAAAAACTTGCGCTTCATCTTCATGGCAGTCTTTCTTGGCTCGAAAATTTGGACGACAGTGTACACCAAGCCCGGACGGAACCCTAGTACATCGAAAGACTTATAAGGCTCTACCGTGTGTGCTTTATTCCCGATTGGTGTCGTGGACGGGATTCGGTAGAATTCAGGATCAACCGCGGCGCGAGGTTTGCGGCGTTCCCATCCGTCAGCTCCGAGAAGAGGTCGCTCGATGCAGCATTTGAGTCCGCATGACGTGATGACCATGTTCATGGCGCTGGCCACACTGCTGGGTTGCGCCAAGCTGGCCGCGGAGTTGATGCAGAAGATCGGCCAGCCTCCGATCCTGGGAGAGATCTCGGTTGGAATTTTCCTGGGCCCGACGGTCCTTGGACACTATCGCCCGCACATCTACCAGACGCTGTTCCCCACGATCGGACCGATGCCGATCGTTCTCGATACCGTGACCACGCTGGGAGTTGTGTTTTTCCTGCTGACGGCGGGGCTGGAGATCGACCTGCGCAGCATCTTCCGCCAGGGCAAGAGCGCTTTGCTGGTAAGTTTTTTCGGCGTGATTTTTCCTTTTGCGGCGGGATTCCTGGCTGCTGAAATCTTTCCTCAGTATATGGGAGCGGAATCGGGCGCCGACCCTCTGATCTTTGCGCTGTTCGTGGGCACGGCCCTGTCGATCTCGGCCCTGCCGGTGATCGCAAAGATCCTAATGGACCTTAATCTTCTGCGCACTGAGATGGGCACGGTCATCATTTCATCGGCCATGTTCGATGATCTGGTGGGATGGATCCTGTTCTCGTTCGTGCTGGGGATGATGCATCCCGCGGCGGGCGGCAGCGTAGGCAGTGGAGTGAAGCACACCATCATGCTGGTGGTGCTGTTCGTCGGTCTTACACTGACCGTGGGGCGCTGGCTGATCGATAAGATTTTGCCGGTGTTGCAGGCGCACACTACATGGCCTGGCGGCGTGATTGGGTTCATCTTCACGCTCACGATGGCGGGAGCAGCCTTCACCGAATATGCCGGGATTCATGCCGTGTTTGGAGCGTTCATCATCGGCATCGCGATTGGAGAGTCGGGACATCTGCGGAAGCGCACATCAGAGGCAATTCACCAGATCGTGACCAACGTCTTTGCGCCGTTCTTCTTCGCCAGCATTGGGCTGCGAACGAATTTTGTTTCGAACTTTCACCTGGGATTGACCGCAACCGTGATCGGCGTGGCGTGCGTGGGGAAACTGCTGGGAGCGGGCTGGGGAGCGCGCCTGGGTGGGATGGACCGAACGTCGTCACTGGCGGTGGGGCTGGCGATGAACGCCCGCGGAGCGATGGAAATCATCCTGGGGATTCTGGCGCTGCAGGCGGGGTTGATCCGGGAAAACATGTTTGTCGCGATGGTGGTGATGGCGTTGCTTACGTCGCTGATGTCGGCGCCGGCGATTCACTTTCTGATCAGCCGCCGGCGGACGCTGACCCTGAAGGATACCGTCGAGGCGAAATTATTCTTGCCCAACCTGACCGCGACAACCAGGCTCGGAGCACTGCGGGAGATGTGCGAAGTGGCGGCAGAGGCGGTGAGCAACGCGCCGGAGAGATTGCTGCGCTTAGTGTCGGAAAGAGAGCAGGTGATTCCGAGCGGCTGGGAGGATGAGTTGGCCGTACCGCATGCACGGGTGAATGGGTTGACTCGGCCTCTGGTGGTGGTGGCGAAATCGGAGGGGATTGATTTTGACGCGTGTGATGGCAAACCAGCGCGGCTGATTATCATGATTCTGACGGGGGATAACCAGTCACAGCACGATTTGCTGGGCGATGCCAGCGAGTTATTCAGCCGCAAAGAGGCGGTGGAACGAGCGGTGAACGCGAAAAGCTTTCTGGAGCTGGTGGCGGCACTGAATGCGCCGGTGCAGTAGCAGGCGGGGAGGGCACGGTTCCCACCGACTGCACCGGCTGAGTTGCCGTTTCAGGCTGAAACGCTGAGACCTCCGCTTGCGGAGGAACTGCCAGTGGAAGAGCTGCTCGACGTAGTGCCGGTGGATGTGCCGCTGCTAGAGGAGGACGCGCCGAGCAGGTTCAGCACGATCTCTTCATTGCTATCGGCGGGCAGATTGAGCGTAACCTGAGGCGAAGTCGAACCCGGTTGACCAACGCTGAGAGAGACTTGTTCCCCTCCGCCGCTGGTGGGATTGATGTTGATGGTGATCTGCTCGGGATTGGCGCTGCCGCCGCTGTTGCTAAGGTTGAGGATAATCTCCGGCCCAACCGGAACGGGGGCGCCGGGACTGGGGAGGGGATTGGCGATTGGGACTAGCCCCGTATGCGCCTTTTCAAAGGTGGCATTGAGAGCGCTGAAGGCCTGTTGTGCGCCGGACAGGTCACCGGACTGCAAGGCTGTGCCGATAGCGGTGAAATCTTGCTCGCGCTGGGTGATTGCGAACGGGTTTCCGCCGGCAAAGGGCCCGCTCTGGCCCAGGTTTGTAATCGCTTGGAAGGCGGATTGAGCGCCGGACAGGTCGCCCGTCCCCAGGGCTGTTCCGAGTTCTTGCAGATCGGACTGCCGGGTGTGAAAATACTGTTGGATTTGCTGGTTCAAAGAGCTGCTGGAAACGGCTGCTGTCGACATTAGTCTCTCCTCAGAAGTTGGTTGATCTGACAAGGAACGCAGTTTAGCTTCTTGCCATCCAAGGGCCATATCGGCTGGGTAGCGGCAAACTTTAGGGGGTCGCTGGAGACCAACCCGCTTGGCTAGTGGCCGCACGACGGAACCATAAAAAGGGCATGGAAAATCGCAGCGAACACAGCAGACTAAATGCCATCTTATAGCGAACCGCGCGGAGCGAACTAACGATTCCCTCAGGGCTGAAGCCCGGGGTCTTTTCTAACTCTGGGGCGGCGCGTCTAAAAGCCGCGCCCTTTCAAAGCACTTCGTGGACATCTTCTGGAAAAACGAGCTGCGCGTTTTCGCGGCTCTGGGGTCATGATTGTTGCACTTCGTCGGTGACTACCTGGAAGTTCGTCAGCTTCGCCGTTCCGAACGACGTTGTCATGGCGCAGTCGGTGGCATCGCGGCCGGTGGCCATCAACACGCGTCCGATGCGGCGAATATTGTGCCGGGCGTCGAACGTCCACCAACGATCTCCCAGATAAACTTCAAACCAGGCGCTGAAGTCCATTGGGCTGGGGGCAACGATCACGCCTATATCTCCCAGGTATCCGGTGGCGTAGCGCGCGGGAATGTTTAGGGCTCGGCAGAAAGTGATTGCGAGGTGTTGAAAGTCGCGGCAGACTCCGACGCGCTCTGTGTATACGTCGAGCGCGGTGCGGAAGGGACTGGAAAACTCATATCCAAAGGTGACCTTGCTGTGCACCCAGGTGCAAACTGCTTCGACCCGCCTCCATCCTCGGGGAGCGTTCCAAAATAGTTCCGCGGCGGTGTTCGATAAACGATCCACTTCGCAATAGCGGCTGTTCATAAGGTAGGGCAGAACGTTTGGCGGCAGTTGATTGATGGGAACTTCGACTGCTTCCCGATCTTCGGGGTCGGGCGTTCCCGGATCTTCAATCAGCGTGGAATTTTGAAAGCGGATCTTGCCGGGCGGTGCCAGCAACCGGCAAGCATGATTGCCAAACATGTCTTCATAGCTCTCGATGCTGACGAGAGGATCGGTTTGCAATTCGTCGGGCTCCCGCAAATCTTTTTCCCGCGATGGGTGAACATTCAGCAGCGTCACGATAGGTACTTCCCCAACGATTTCGAATTGAATGTCGTAGCCAAGGCGAATCAACATAAAATCTAAGGGTCCCTCACGCGCGCGATGGCAGGCGTAGCTGAGATGCAGAAACTAACACGTAATCGGCCGATCTACCACATTTTTTCTTGCTGGCCTGGATTGCAAATTCGGCAGCAGCAATCGGTGTATGATTCGGTAGGTTTGATTCTCGAGGAACAAAGTGACCTATTGTTTGGGAATTGCGACGCGGGAAGGCCTGGTGCTGGCCTCCGATTCGAGGACGAATGCGGGTTTTGACCAGGTCAACACCTGCCGCAAGATGTTTCGGTTCGTGCAGCCTGGAGAGCGGGTATTTGTAATACTGACCAGCGGCAGCCTCTCCATCAGCCAATCGGTGATTACGTTGCTGGGCGATGATTTCGATTCCGGGCGGGGACTTGCCCAGGCCAACTCTCTCTATGACGCGGCCCGCATCGTGGGCGATTGTGTCCGCAGAGTGTCAGATATTGACCGGGCGTCGCTCGAGCGCGATTCCTTCAGCTTCAACGTTCATCTGCTGCTAGGAGGGCAGGTGAGGGGGCAAGAACCAGCCCTGTACTTAATTTATCCCCAGGGAAATCCACTGGCGGCGACGGAAGATTCTTTATACTTACAACTGGGCGAGTGCAAATACGGGCGGCCGATTCTTGACCGCGGCATTCAGGCCACAACGTCTCTGGAGGTGGCGGCGAAATATGCTCTGCTCTCGCTCGATGCGACCATGCGCTCGAACGTGACCGTAGGCCCTCCGTTCGATCTGTTGCTGTACAAGAAGGACAGCCTGCAAATCACGCGGTACCGGCGGGTTTCAGCGGGGGACAGGGACCTGAACCTGATCCACTCGAGCTGGGAGCAATCGCTGCGGCGGGCGGTTGAGCAGTTACCTGACATCGAATTCGAATCTTCAGGCAACGAAAATCCCGCCGAGAGCACCAGAGAAGTCGCCCGCTCGAGAGCCTAAGGTCGCTCGTAGGTCGTATGGCCAGTCCGCGCTGTTTCTTCAATGGCGCGGATTACTTTTCCCGATCATCGATACCCCGTTGAGTGCGGTATTCTAGGGGGCGTTTCAAAACGGCAGTTATGATTATAGAGATGGATACGTCCGATCGTAGCGGCGCGGAAGCGCTGCACCGGTACGAACTCAATGGCGCGTACGACGAAATGTACAGCTCCGTCGACCATCCTCGCAGGCAATATCGTCCGCTGCATAATCTGCTTTTGAACCTGGGGCCTGACGAGCTGCGCCGCAGCAAACACGAGGCTGATCAGTCGTTCTTCAACCAGGGAATCACTTTCACGGTTTATGGAAATGAAAAGGGCACGGAGCGGATTTTTCCCCACGATCTGCTGCCCCGGATCATCACGGCTACGGAATGGGAGCGGATCGAGCGCGGACTCACGCAGCGCATCACGGCGCTGAATCTCTTTCTCAAAGATGTCTACCACGAAGGCAAGATCATTGCCGATGGCGTGGTGCCCGGCAGCATTGTCTATACGTGTAAACACTACCGGCGGGAGATGCGTGGCATCAAGGTGCCGCGCGACGTTTACATCACCGTGGTTGGGACCGATCTGATACGAAACCCGGAAGGCAACTTTGTGGTGCTGGAGGACAATCTTCGCGTCCCGAGCGGCGTGTCTTATATGCTTACCAGCCGCAGAGTGATGAAGCAGATATTTCCCGGGCTGTTTCAGAAATGCCGGGTGCGGCCGATCGAGCAGTACAGCCAGGTGCTTCTATCGACCTTGAAATCGCTCGCTCCCGAAGGCCGTTCGGAGCCGACGGTGGTTTTGCTGACGCCCGGCTCCTACAACTCGGCTTATTTTGAACACACTTATTTGGCGCGGCAGATGGGCATTGAACTCGTCGAGGGACGCGATCTGGTGGTCCACGACAATGTAGTTTACATGCGAACCACGTTCGGTTTGCAACGCGTGGACGTGATTTACCGGCGAATCGATGACGATTATCTTGACCCGCTGGTCTTCGAGCACGGGTCCGCGCTCGGAGCTGTGGGGTTGTTCAACGCTTATCGCGCCGGAAACGTCGCGTTTGCGAACGCGCTGGGAACGGGTGTCGCCGACGACAAAGCGGTTTACGCTTACGTGCCGAAAATCATTCGTTACTACCTCGACCAGGATCCCATTCTTGAAGGCGTCGAAACGCTGTTGATGTCCGATCCCGGTCAACGCGACCACGTGTGCCAGAGGCTCGACGAGTATGTGGTGAAGGCGGTGGGCGAATCGGGTGGTTATGGCATGTTGATTGGCCCGCACAGCTCGGAACAACAGCGATCGGAATTTCGAGACAAGATTCATGCGCAACCGAGAAACTACATTGCGCAGCCGACGATCAATCTTTCGACTGCACCGTGCTTCGTGGATGGAACGATCGAACCACGGCACGTCGATCTTCGACCTTATGTTCTCTATGGCGAGAAAATTAAGATTATCCCCGGCGGACTGACGCGCGTGGCGCTGCGCAAAGGCTCGCTGGTGGTGAATTCGTCGCAAGGCGGAGGCTCGAAAGACACTTGGGTCTTACAGGGTTGAGATCCGCAGGATCTAGATCTGCAGAATTGAGATTTGAAGAATTGGGTGGCGACCGATGCTTTCGCGCGTAGCTGACAGTCTGTACTGGATGAGCCGCTATTTCGAGCGGGCGGATAATGCCTCGCGCGTGCTGAAGGCGACTTACGGTCTGATTTTGAATCCCGCGAAGTTTTCCACGGAAGAGCGCTGGTTCCGCGCGGTTTCCTCGCTGGCTCCTGGGGCCGCGGCCAGCAACGTCGATCCGCAGCGGGCGCTGTTTTTGTTGGTGGCTGATCCGGAAGGCGCGTTTTCGATTGTGAAATGCATCAGCGGCGCGCGCGAAAATGCCCGCCAAGTGCGCGAAGAAATTAGTTCGGAGATGTGGGAGCACCTGAATCGCATGTTTCACGACGTGAACGGTTCCGTGCTTCAACCCGATGACGACGCCGGCGCCATGCGGGTGGTGAGCCTGGTCCACGAAGGTTCCTACCGGTTTAGCGGCGTCACCGCCGCGACTATGAATCACGACGAAGCCTGGCACTTTATCCAGCTGGGGAAGTATATCGAGAGAGCGTGCAACCTCTGCGTTTTGCTGGACGCTTATTTTGTGCCCGACAAGCACGCGGACGATCTGGATTGGGTGGGGCTTTTGAGCAGTTGCGCCGCCTTTGAGGCTTATTGTAAGGCGTGCACGGCGGAACTCAGGCCGGAGCGGATTGCGAATTTTCTGCTGCTGAAGCCGGAGTTCCCTTATTCAGTTCGTTATTCACTGGATCGAATGCACGAGGCCTTAACTTCGATCAGCAATCTTTCGTTGAGTCGCAGGACGGAACAAATTGAAAGGTTAATCGGGCGCTTGCGATCGATGGTGGCCTATGTGCAGGTCGCGGAAGTCATTCGCAATTTGCACAAGTATCTTGCCGAAATTATCCAGCAGTGCCGCGATCTGCATGCAGCGGTGCACGAAGTGTATATCGACTATCCCATCGAGGTCGCTTTCGAAAGCTAAATGTTCTACGCCATTCGCCATTTCACGCGCTATCGCTACAGCCATCTCGTCTGGCAAAGCATGATGGAAGTTCGCATGCATCCCAGAAGTGAGGGCGCGCAGCGCTGCTTTGTATTTCAGCTGTCTGTGAATCCGAGGGCGCGTATTTTTGGCTATACCGATTCTTATGGCAATCTTGTACACCACTTCGACCTGCCCGCCCGCCATGGCCAGCTCACGATTGTCACTGACGCTCTGGTAAATATTGAAGACCAGCCGCGGGTCCCGGAAACGATGGAGTACGAAGGCTGGGGAGAGTTGGAACAACTCATCGAGAAGAACGATTATTGGGACATGCTGATGCCCAGCCATTTCGCGCGCTCCTCGCCGGAGCTGGAAGATTTGGCAAAAGAAATCGGAGCGACCCAGAGGAACGGGCGAAGCCCTCTGGCGTTTCTTATGGACATCACGTCCGGTGTGCATCGCAGCTTCAACTACGTCAAGAAAAGCACCGCAGTAAATTCCCCGATTGAGCACGCGCTTCGGTCACGGCAGGGCGTCTGTCAGGATTTTGCCCATATCATGATCGCACTGGTTCGCAACGCCAGCATCCCCTGCCGCTATGTCAGCGGATATCTTTACCATAGCGCCGAGAATGGGCATCCCTCGGCCGATGGCGCGACGCACGCCTGGGTGGAAGCACTTTTGCCGGGTGCGGGCTGGGTGGGTTTTGATCCGACAACCAATGTGCTGGCGGGCGGGCAGCACATTCGCACCGCGATCGGACGCGATTATGCCGATGTTCCTCCGACGATGGGCACAATGAAGGGAAAAGCTGAGACCCAACTGCAGGTTCGAGTGCGGGTCACTCCGTCGCAAGCGGTGCTGCCGCCGGACGAGGAGTTTGCCGCCGACGAAGAGTGGTCCCAATTTCTTGACGAAAACCAACAATCGCAGTTGGTCGATGCGCAGCACCTGCAACAGTGAGGGCGTCCGGTCCTGACGCTAGCTGTTGCCTCTCTACGGTAACTACCCCGGATCGCCGTTTCGCGCTAACCTTGTGATGGCGAAGTAGATGCTTCAAGCGACTACGGCCAAAAGGACCGCAGCAAAACCCGCGGGATCCGAATAAAATGGAAACAGGAAACCTGGGATTGGAAGAGAATCACGACGAAGTTCAAGAGTTAGACGTGCTCAGCGACGGGCGCGATGTCACGCATGTCCTCACGCTCGATGAGATCGCGAGCCTCGCGGCGGAGGAGGGTCAACCCGCCGAGACCCTGATGAACGTTGTCGCTTTGATTGCCAAGCGATTTCAGACGGACGTTTGTTCCGCCTATCTGCTCGAACCCGATCGCGCCAACCTGGTGCTGGCCGCAACCGTGGGCCTGCGGCGGGAGTGCATCGGCAATCTGCGAATGGCAATCAACGAGGGGCTGGCGGGCCTGGTGGCGGAACAAATGCGTCCGGTTGCTGTGGGGCTGGCGCAAAGTCATCCGCGCTTCAAATACTTCCGCGAAGCCGGCGAAGATGCCTACCAGTCGTTCCTCGGGGTTCCACTTATCGACCGGGGAGTTCTGCAGGGCGTGCTTGTAGTCCAGACTATAGAGCCTCGCGCTTTCCGCGAAGATGAGATTCACATGCTGACCTTGGCGGCGGCCCAGGTCGCACCCGTAGTGAGTGAAGCGCGGACCCTGGATCGCTTTATCGCTCCTGCGCAGGAACGGCTGTGGGCGCTGGCTCGCAACCTATGGTGGAGTTGGGACCACGATGCCATCAGCTTGTTCCGCGATCTCGACCCCGTGCGTTGGAGGCAGCTCAACCAGAATCCGGTTTCCCTGCTGGCGGAATTTCCGCTGGCGAAACTGGAAAGCCGCGCTGCGGAACTGGTACTGCACAGCCGTATAAACTACGCCTATCGCCGGCTGCAGGAATATTTACAGGCGGACCGCACCTGGGGAAGCCGGCATGCCGGGGTCTTGCGACCTTCGCCGGTGGCATATTTCTCCGCGGAATTTGGCATCCACGAATCGCTTCCGGTTTATTCCGGCGGGCTCGGCGTCCTTTCCGGTGATCATATTAAGAGCGCATCCGATCTTGGCATTCCCCTCGTCGGCATCGGATTGTTTTACGGGCAAGGATATTTTCGGCAGCGACTGGATGGCGAAGGCTGGCAGCAGGAAGAGTATCTGGAGACCGATATCAGCCAATTGCCCCTGGAGGTCGCGATCGGCAAGAATGGCCGGCCGGTCACGGTAAAGATCGAGACCCGCAAGGGTTCGATTCATGCCAAAGTGTGGCGCGTGAAAGTCGGACGCTGCGACTTATTCCTTTTGGATTCGGACGTAGAAGGCAATTCACCGGACGACCGGGAGTTGACATCGCGCCTCTATGGCGGAGACGCGCGAACTCGAATCCGGCAGGAGCTGTTGCTTGGGGTCGGAGGGTTCAAAGCCCTCAAAACCATGGGCATCACACCCGGCGTTCTGCATTTGAATGAAGGGCATAGTGGATTTGCGTTGCTGGAAGCGATCCGAAGCCGCATGAAGGAAGAGGGGATCGGATTTGACGTCGCGGTGCCGCGCGTATCGCGGGAAGTGGTGTTTACGACCCATACCCCTGTGCCAGCCGGTCACGACCGTTTCGATGCGGACCTGATCGAAGAGCATCTTGGACCTCTGCGCGAGAGGCTGGGTCTTTCTCAGGAAAGTCTGATGGGGCTGGGACGGGAGAGTCCCAACAACCAGCAGGAGAATTTTTGTATGACCGTACTGGGCCTGCGCCTCTCGCGCCGCGCCAATGCGGTTTCCGCGCTGCACGGAGAGGTTTCCCGGGCAATGTGGACTGGACTTTGTCCGGGTAAACCGGAAGACGAGGTTCCCATTGGACACATCACGAACGGAGTTCATGTTCCGTCGTGGCTCGCGCCGCAGATGTTCCGCCTGTACGACCGCCATCTGGGCACAAACTGGCACCAGCACAGCAGCGAAGCGCGCACCTGGGAAGGCATTGAGAACGTGGATGACGGCGAACTGTGGGAGACGCATCTTAGTCTGAAATCGCAGCTTCTTGAGTTTGTACGGCGCCGCGCTGTGGAACAAGCTGAACGCCGTTTTGAATCACGAGAGGTTTTGCAGACGCTCGGTAGGGCACTGAGTCCGGACGCGCTGACTATTGGATTCGCCCGCCGCTTCGCCACATATAAGAGGGCCAACCTGATCCTGAGAGACATCGAGAGCCTGGCCTTGATGGTGAACGACCCTAAACGGCCAGTGCAATTCGTGTTTGCCGGCAAAGCGCATCCTAACGACGAGCCAGGCAAACGGGTTTTGCAACAGATCGCCCAATTGATGCGCGATCCGCAGTTCGCCGATAAGTTCATCTTTGTCGAAGACTATGACATCAACGTTGGGCGTTATTTCGTGCAGGGCGTTGATGTCTGGCTGAACAACCCGCGGCGTCCGCTGGAAGCGTCGGGCACGAGCGGTCAAAAGGTGGTCTTGAATGGCGGACTGAATCTTTCGGTCCTCGATGGCTGGTGGGCGGAGGCCTACGACGGCATGAATGGATTTGCCATCGGGACGGGCAGAACGCATTCCAACATGAGCGTGCATGACACGCGCGACGGAGAAGAGTTGCACCGGACCCTTCGAGAACAGGTCATTCCGTTGTTCTACCAGCGCGACCGCGACGGTTTGCCGCGGGGCTGGATCCAGCGCATGAAGCGAACCATCCGCACCCTGGGCTGGCGATTCAATGCCGATCGCATGGTGATGGATTACACGCTGAAATGTTACGTTCCCGCGGCCGGCGGCACATCGAGCGACATGAGATTCACCTGGTGACAGTCTCTAGCCCGTGTTGTGCAGTCCGGCGGCGATTCCATTGATCGTGCCACCCAGAGCATAGTTGAGCGCTTCAGTATTCTCACCTGCGCGTTTGCGGCGCAAAAGGTCGACCTGCACCAGGCTCATCGGGTCCACGTAGGGATTACGCAGCCGAATCGAACGGAAGAGCACGGGGTTGGCCTCGAGCAGTTCTTTCTGACCGGTGATGGAGAGCAGAGCCTGGCGCGTGCGAAGAAATTCCTCCTCGAGCAAGGCGAAGACGCGATCGCGCACATGGCTGTCTTCGACCAGGCCACCGTAAAGTCTTGCGATCGAGAGGTCAGCCTTCGCCATGCCCAATTCGACGTTGCGCACGAGTTCAGAAAACAACGGCACCTGCGCCATCATCTCGCGGAGACGACCGGCATTTTCGGGCGCCTCAGCAATGAACTGCTCGAGCGCATAACCAACGCCAAACCAGGCGGGAACAGCGTGCCGGCTTTGCATCCATCCAAAAACCCAGGGGATGGCGCGTAGATCGTCCAGAGACCGGCTCTGGGTGCGCCGGGCCGGACGAGAGCCAATCTGCATGTTATCCAGTTCATTGATCGGCGTGGCCTGCTCGAAATAAAGCAGCACATCAGGATTCTCGGCGATGTTCTTGCGATAGTAAGCGAATGCCTTTCGCGACATGCTTTCCATCGCGTCATCCCAGCGAGAAATCTCCTGCGCCCGCGCAGGTCCGGGCCGGGTGAGCGCTTCCAATGACGCCGCGATCATCAACTCCAGGTTCCATTCCGCGAGAACGGGGTCGGAATATTTCCAGTTGAGCACTTCGCCCTGCTCCGTAATTCGTATCTGGCCGGAAAAATCTCCAACTGGCTGGGCAAGGATTGCGGCGTGCGTCGGTCCGCCTCCGCGTCCCACGGTACCTCCGCGACCGTGGAAGAGGCGTAGGTTAATCCGGCACTCGCGAGCCGCCTGATGCAAGGCGCGGTGGGCTTTGTACAGTTCCCACGTGCTGGTAAACATCCCACCGTCTTTGTTGGAATCGGAATATCCCAGCATTGCTTCCTGGGAACGTCCCCAGGAATCAAGCAAGGGGGCGTACTCCGGCGAGTTCCAGACCCTGCACATGACGTCCGCGGAGGAACGCAGAGCTTCGATCGACTCGAACAATGGCACCGGCATCAGGCCGGGGTCGTCGCCGTTCCCGGCTAATCGGAGCCCACAAACCGCCGCCAGCCGAACGACATTAAAAATGTGCTGCTCGGATTGCGTATTGCTGACGATGAAGGTGCGAATCGAGGCTGGAGGGTATTGCTGTTTCAAAAGCGCGAGAGTCTGAAAAACATTCATGGTTTCGCGCGATCTTTCAGACAGCCCGCGTGAGGCGCCGGGACCAAGATTTCCTGCGAAACTTGCCGCCGCTGCCGCATTCAGCTCAGCCAACGCTTCGGAAAGAACCCACGCGTGCTGGCGAATATCGAGCGCATGAAGGTTGAAGCCAAAGGTTTGCACAGCGCGTAACAGCGGATCGATCACGAGTTCAGCCAGACGGCTGCCCTGATTTTCACCGAGGCTTTCTCTGAGGAGAGCGACATCCGAGGCAAATTCAGCGCAGTCTTTGTAGGACGGGAAGATCGCAGAGACCGTTTTCGAGGCCCGCAGCCGCACTTCGACAAGCTCTAGAAATAAACGATAAAGTTCTGCCTCGGAGATCCTTCTTGTGCGTGCGGAGGGCAGGAGAGTTTCATACTCCTTCAGTCTTTGGCGTAATGCCGGCGACGCGCCGACCCGGCGGAGAGACGAGCTTAGTAGATCGGCTGCCTTCGAGATCTGACGCAAATAGTGCTCGATGATCACGCTGCGGGCCATTTGCAGCGCGTCGCGAGTGCATTCCGCGGTGACAAATGGATTACCGTCGCGGTCGCCTCCAACCCACGAGCCGAAAGAAAGGACGCGGGGCAACTCTCGCTCCTGAAGCTCAAGACCATAGACCTCCCGGAATGAGCCGGCCATCTCAGCATAGATCTTGGGTAAAGTATCAAATAGCGTCATCGGATATGGGTCGAGACCCATGCGAATCTCGTCTGAAACGCTGGGCTTGGTGAGCCGCACTTCATCGGTCTGCCATAGAGCGGTGATCTCGGCGCCGATTTGCCGCTCCAACTCTTCGGCGTCGGAACTCGAAAGAGGCAGACGATCGAGATGCTCAAGAAAACGAGTGATGTTGCGCCGTTTGACGAGCACGGTTCGACGCGCAACTTCCGTGGGATGCGCGGTAAAGACCGGCGTGACTTCAATTTTTCGTAACGCTTCGAGCGCCTGTTGCGCATTGATTCCAGACGCTTTCAATCGGACCAGGGTTCCGCGAAACGATCCGGCCAAATGCACGCGGTCCCCGAGCAATTGCGCCGCTCGGCGGCGGCGCTTGCGGTGATTGGTTTCCGCCAAATTTGTAAGTTCGAAATAAATCGCAAACGCCTTGGTGATCTTGTAGGCATCCTCAACGGGAAGGTGGGCAATGATCGTGCGCGCCTGCACCATCAGATCGTCATCATTATTCTTTAGCTGGGGGTAGGCGGGCTCGCGATGCTGGATCAGAAGACGCCGGAGGCGCTCGACCACGTCCAGCAGCGGGTCGCCGGACTGCTCCACGAGCACGCGACCCAGCAAAATTCCGAGCGAACGAACGTCACGCCGGAGGGGAAGTTCTTTGGCGACGTCCGCGGTCGCAGCCGTGAGTTCCAAAAGGCGGCCCTGTTGGTCCCCCGTCGCCCATAATGGCGTCTCATCCATGACCCATCATAAAGGACTGGGAGGATGAATCTGGGTATTAACTATCTGTTTCTCTCTGAAGCTTATTGTCCCGCCAGGCCCTTGTTCACTAGGATCTTCACTTCTACGCGACGGTTCTCTGCCCGGCCTTGTGCCGTTTCATTGGCCGCAACAGGATCAGCCTCACCCATCGCTCCCGGAGCTATCACATGCCGCACGGGCACGTTGCACGTCTGTATCAAGTAAGCAATGACGGTCTGTGCGCGTTCCATGCTCAATTTCTGGTTCATCGCCGCATTGCCAGAGGAGTCGGCAAAGCCCTTTACCTGGATGATATAGCCGGTGAGGTTCACAGCTTCATGCGCTAACTTGGAGAGGGCGGCTTTATCGCTCGCCGAGAGTAACGTTTTCCCAACCGCAAAATTAACGTTGAGGTCGCCCTTGGTATCAAACTCGCTAAGCTCGGCGAAACGTTTGTTGGTGGCCTCAATGTCCTCCCGATTGGCTGCAATCTCCTCCGTATTGGCCGCAGTCTTCACCTGGTTGGCAGCGATGTCTTGCTGATTACTTTGAATGTTCTGTTTGTTAGAAGCAATGTTTTGCTGATTCGTCTGGACCGCCTGCCGGGTCGGAGTCAAGCCAGCTTGAATGGTCTCGGCTAACTGCAGATCGTCTTGATTGAAGGTGATCGTCTTCGCTGTCACCCTGCTCTGCGCATCACCAACGCCATCTACCGAGATTTTGAGGCCCGGAATTAGGACAGAGACCGACATCTGCTTCTTGCGAAGGCCGATGCCTTTCGGCTGTTGCACCTTGGTGTCATCAGTGAGAACCACGATTACGTTACTGGCGTCCGCAGTTTTCACCGTCAGGGTTTCTCCCGTACGGGTCGTGATCAGTCCCTTGACGTTGACCTTCTCGCCGTTCGATGCACCATAGGCAACAGCGATCGAAAAACAGCACAGCAAGAGGGTGTACGCAGCCATTGACCTCGAAATCCGTTTCATATATGCCTTTTTATCCTTTCAGATTCGCCGAAGCTCCCCGGTTTTGTTTCTACTTTTAGTAATCGACAATGAGGAAGCACGCCACTGGCAAAACTAGCAGTCCCACGAGAGACCAGTTCGACCGCGGGCTGAGAATAGTCTCCTGGCTCAGCTCTGACCCAAAGCCCCTGTGCAAATTTCCGGCGACACTGTCATTAATGCCAGTACCCGCCGAACTAGGGGAAGCCTAGCTTTAGTTTCAATTTTTTAATTGCGTGCAGCGACGCAAGGGAGTGTGGGTGATGTCGGGAGACCTGAGGGCGGCATACGGAGTTTTTCCAGAGGATGTTCCTGTAACCGATATGGTGCATGCCCTCAATGACGGGGGCTTTAACAAAGAACACATCTGCCTCATGCTTGCTCGCACGCATCCCATCTCGACCGTTGTGCGCCAGGCTGGGATGCGCAACGCAGATCGGGAGGCCTCGGCGGTGGCCGCGGAACTGATTGAGTGGCTCTCCGAATTCGGCGCAGTCGTGATTCGGAGCTTCGGGTTCTTCATTCGTTCGCAAATGTTTCTCCGCGCGCTGGTGACGGCCAGAGAGGCTCCAGCTCTCTGCGGCAGTTCCGAGACGCTCATCGGGCTGGGCTTTTCCGAGGAAGAGGCCGAACGATTGGAGGACCAGTTGTGCCAGGCCCGAGTTCTGGTTTATGTTGCCTGTTCTGAGAGTGCAAAAGCGATTTGGGCCAGAAAACTGTTTCTCCGGATCGGGGCGCTGGAAACGGCTGAACTCGGCCTCGTTGAGGAAACCGAAACGGCGGCCTGACATAAAAGAAGTTTTTCTTCGCCGAACGAATCGGTCACCTTGAAGCTGTCGGACTCTGCTCAAGAGCGCTCTTGATCGCCGCCAGGGAACTTTGCAGAGACGAAACGGATTTGCCCACAGCTACCTTTCGGACAATGGATCCTTTCATGCCAGTCAGGCCAGCCTGCTCCGATGCTTCCACCTTGATCAGATAGAAACCGCTATTTTGCGAATCGTTGGCGCCGCCGCGGATACAGAGCGTCAGATCGAGCGCGGTCTCGAAGTAGTGACTTGAATAGAGCTGCTTCTCGGCAATTACATACGCCGGTTGATCGGGGCTATTCCCGTGCATGGTTACGACGTGTACAATCCGCAGCGTCGGTTTCAGGCCGAACCTGACATTGTCCCAATAGAAAGTGTTTTCCACGTTCGCGGGCTTCGCATCGGGATAGTTGAGGAGATAGTTGTAGAAATCCGGCAGTCCCTTCGCTAGTGCGCTGCTGTGACTCAGCATGTACTTGAATTGATCGGCGACGTTGGTAGGTTCATGCTTGTCGTTGTAGACTGCCCCGAGGATCCGATTGCCCTCTTTCTGATAGGTAAGCAATCGCTGCAATGCCATTTTCTGAAGGAACTGATTCACCTGCTCATCCGCGTCGGGGGCAGACCAATTAATGGATTGCTGCAATTGTTCCATGGTGCTGGCAGGCAACTGAATCTGGCAGTCCCCCGACTTGCACTTCTTTAATGCTTTCATGTCATCGCTGTCGAGTGTGAATCCCTTGAGGTCGGAAAGCTGGGGCGGAGTGCTGAATGGCTGGACTGCCAGATATTCGGGAATCTTGCGCAGCCGATCAAAATCATAAGCGAACTTGACGTAGCTTTCCGGCGCCGCATTGACATAGACGGCACCGAGCACAAAAATCTCGGCTGGAGTTCGAGAGGTCAATGTCTTGGCGACCGGCTGGCCACTCCGGATGGCAACGATCTGATCTTGGGTCAGTCCGCCGGTTTCCTTGAAATAAGCCTGTAGTTCCGCACTTGTTTGAGCAGCGCTGAACGCGGCAGTTCCGCAGATCACTGCAAGGAACGCGACAACTCCGATGAAGCTACGCATATCAGTGCCTCCATAAAAATCGTTCGAATTTCAACTCGTTTCCAGCTTCGCTTTGTAGTGGGTTGAGCCAGAGCTTCTAGTTCGAGACATCCCACGTTCCAGCTAGCCTACGCCTTATGTTCCTACCAAAGCGCTACTTTCAACGGCAGGCTTGTAGGGCATTGCCACGGAGGACTCGTCAACCTGCGCGTCGCCCGAGAATCGCTCGATAACCTTCTTCACCGTAAGGGTCAGCGGAATTGCGAGGATTGCTCCAGCCGGGCCGAGAAGGAAGCCCCAGAATAAGAGCGATACCATGATTTCGAGAAAAGATATATCCATGCCCTTCTTCATGAGAATTGGAGTTAGTCCATAATCCGTCAGCATTTGAGTTAGGACCAGGCTGGCGCCCACAAGAAGAGCCGTCTTCCAACCCAACATGAGCAGTGCCAAGAGCGTCGGAGGCACGAGGGCCAGGATGAAACCGACATTGGGAATGAAGTGAAGGAGAAAATACAGTGCGCACCACAGCACGGGGGAGTCCACGCCGAAAGCAACCAGCACCACTAAGTTGGCCACCGCAGTAATCACACCTGTTTCGGCAGAGATTGCTATGTAACGCTGCACGCCGCCGCCATAGTAGGCGAGGCTTTCGGCCAAGGGATCCCTCTTAGCCCCAGGCTCCTCTACCATCGCGGCAAGGAAGATCCATGCCAGTACCGAGATCAGAAGTCCATCGCCCAGGAAGCCACCCGCCTGGCGGAGAACGACGCTGCCGAATGCCAGGATCTTATCCGAGTTGGCAAGGTTCGCTGCGGAAAGGTGGGCAAAGTTAATGCCGTGCCCATCTGCGAAAATCACAAGCTTTGCAGACAGATCCATGAAACGGTCGCGATATATCGGTAGCCTCTCCGACATTCGAGCGACACTGCCGTACAGCAGGGCAACCGTAACCACATTCAACGTTCCCAACAAGGTTAACGTCCACAGCAACGCACCGGTCTTCCGGATCCGGAAGCGCCGCATGAGCCACTGGGGAAGCGGAACAAAGGCATAGGCGAACACCAGGGCCATCAGGAGGACCACGAGCAGGTCAGACGCCGTTCTGATTCCCCACATGAGGATGACGATGTATGCCGCCGCTTGCACGGATTGAAGCATCGGAGACAATGAACGTTGGCTCATCGTGGCCTCCTCTTTACAAAACAGGGCGTGCAAAGCAAGGTTCGATCCAAAAGAAAGTTGCCAACCGTTGGGTTGGCAACTTCTTTGCTTTTGTACGCACGGGACCGCTTCTCGCCGAAACGTTAACCGTTCTTGCGAGCCGTTCGCAGCCCGAACCCGGAGGCCAGGAACAGAAGACCCAGCAACCCAATCAGAGGGAGCTGACTTCCGGTCTTCGGAAGTTGTGCCGGCGGCGCGGCCTGAGCTACTTGTACCGGAACAACGACTTCTTCGACGACAAGAATAGGCACATCGGCAGGCGGCGGAGGCGGTGGAGGCGGCATTTCGCCGGTCACGGTCCTGCTCGATGTGACTACGGTGACGGGAGTCTCGACGATCTTAGTCGCCGAAATGGTCATCCCTTTTTTCAAGCCCCACGCGTCGGTCATCTGCCCGTTAACGTCGAATTTCTGACCTTTCGGAATCTTGAAGCTCTGGTTCTTTCCATCTGCCAGGGTCAGGATCACAGAATTCGGTGGCGTCACGTGCCACACTTTTCCAGTAACACTCTGCACCGTCGTTATGGTCTTGGGCGTGGTGGTGGTGGTGATGGTACGTTGAAGTTTCATGCCCGGCTTTAGGTCGTGAATCCCGAGTTCCTGGCCATCCACCAAGACTCTGGCGCTTTCCGGCACATTGGCAACATGGCGGATGCTGCCATCCGCCATCTTGACCACCAGATCGTTACCCGAAACCATCACGACTACGCCGCTTTCGACGTGATTGTCTACTGTGGCGGCGTGGCTGGTTGTTGTTGTTTTTGTTTGTACCTGAGCACTCATGCTCTGGGTAAGAGCCAGGGAAACAGCCCCCACCGCGAGCACGAGCCATGTATGTGTCCAACCTGCTTTTGATCTCATTGCTTTTCTCCTTAGTCGGCTTTCGAAATAGTGAATCCAAATCCTTCAGCGTAGCGTTTGAAACGGCTTATTTTGCCTTTGCCTGCTGGTCAGAGCCACGGGGCTCAGACTGCTGCGGCGCGGCAGCATGACGGGTCGACGGAACAGAATCGGCGACTGAGGCCTGAACGATGTAACGTTTCGGGGCGCTGCCGATGAAATAAAACGGGTAACAAGTGATGAGCGTCAATACGGGCCGCCGGCTCGGCGTCAGCACCGAGACATCGTTGGGATCAACGACGGTGATGCGATCGATGATGTAGGTTTCCGTCCGGTCTTTTGTCGACATCTCAATTGTGTCGCCCAGGGCGACGTCTTTCAGCCCGCGAAAGAACCCGTCTCGATGTCCCGCGATCGCTATATTGCCGATCTCCCCGGGATTGGCTGTACCGGCCACATGCCCGACTCCCCGGTTCAAAGTCAGGTCATCGGTGCCTTCCAGGACCGCTACCTCGACGTGAATCTTCGGTATGCGGAGGATCGCGATGGCAGGCGCGAATTGTGCGGCCAGGCTGTCCTCGTAGCCCTTGATGCGTTGCTGCGACCACAAACTGAAATCCGGGTTGTCAGCGGAGGAAGTCCCCCCATGTGAACTAGTCACCGAAGCCGGTTGCTGGGCCTTGAAACTTCGCAACTCCGCGCTGGACAGAACAGTCCGATGGATGCTGGCGGCCACGTAAATAGCGACCATCAGTCCACCCAGGACCAGCAGCACGCGCTCGATTTTTCGTAACCACCGCATTTCCGGTTTGCCTGGGGCCCGTCCTTCGACCAGCACTACTGAATCCGCATTAGCCGCCAAAACAGGCCAGCGAGCGCTCACCATCCACGCCCCAAAACACTATACGGCATGAAACGATGCTGTAACTGTCAATACTGACAGCCGACAAACATGACACTTAGGTGGGTTCTCTGGCGCTCGATGAGGCAGGCTTCAACCGGGTCAGGACAAACCGGGTCAGGACAAACCGCGTCAATACAACAAGTTCGGGGAGACAAAGAATTTATCGGAAAGCACGGCATTGATGGAGGAAAATAGGTCCTGGTTTAAGCGCGATTTCACAACAAAAGCCGAGCCACCCGCACCCATGCCGGCCTTCACAAAATCAGCGTCCTCGTGCACGGTGAGAAAGATGATCTTGGCCTGGCATCCCGCATCTCGTAGGTCGCGCGCGACATCGATCCCGCTCACGTCCCCCATGGAAATATCGAGGATGATGATGTCGGGTCTGAGCCGTTGGTACTCGCGGACCACAGTTCGCCCATCCAATATCGAGGCGACGACCTGGTAGCGCTTCTCTTTCTCGAGCATCTTGCCAACATGGTCGAGAACGGCGGAATTGTCGTCACTTAGGAGTATTGTCGTGGTCTGCACGAACCCTTCTTCGAAGGCTGAAAGTGTCGAATCTTCCCCGGACAGCCTTGATGCCATGACAGTTACCGAATTGTCTGCTTTCACAAAGCGACATCCGCATTGACGGTATGCGGCTCCAGTGGTCCTGGATACTGTCAGAATTGACGGTTAGCAATAGCCGGGTTTTGATCTTTTTGATCAGAAGCGCGTTCCTCTGCCCTGCGATCGGCCTTCGCAGTAGCCGGAACAGATCCCCTCACCTCGGTCCCAAGCGGCGGCTTTGACCAGATAGAGAACTCGCCCCCCACGGACCGCAGACGTTCCCCCATGCTGACCAGCCCCAGGCCATGGTTCTCTCGTGCCTGCTCGGGATTGAAGCCGATTCCATCGTCGGAAACGCGCAGCTCAATCACATTCAATTCGCGTCTCAATTCCACCTTCACGTTTCGGGCTTGACTGTGTTTGACTACGTTGCGCAGCGACTCCTGTACCGTTCGGAACAGATTTAGAGAGACGGTTTCGTCGAGATCTTGCGGCAGGTCATGCACCAGACATTCGATCTCAAATTTGTGCTGCCGGGAGAACTCACGACAAAGATCCTGTACGGCGGCTGCCAGACCGAGATAGTGCAGCTTGGAGGGATGCAATTGATGAGATATTTGCTGGATGTCGTTACCGATTTCACTGGTCAATTGCCAAAGCTCACGCAGCCGCTTCTTCTGCAAAGGATCTTGATTCTTTGGTGCGGCCTGCTCAACTTCCTGGACCGCGTTCGCCAGCAACGCCAGCCTCTGATTGATGTTGTCATGCAATTCGCGAGCAATGCGACCGCGTTCCGCTTCCTGAGCACGGATGAGCCTGCCCCCGAGTTCGATTCGGGCGGCTCTCGCCTCCTTTTGATCGCTGATATCCAGGCAGTAGCCGACGTATCCCGCAAATGTATCGTCGTCCAGAAAGCGGGGCACGCTCTGATCAAGCATCCAACGATACTCACCATCCCGCCGCCGCATACGGTATTCGACGGTGAATTTCTGTTTTTTCTCAAAAGCGTAGGTGTAAGTATCCAGGTATCGACGCAAGTCATCGGGATGTAGGTTGTGCGTCCATCCATTTCCCAACTCCTGCTGCAGGGTCCGCCCGGTGAATTCTAACCACGCCTTATTGAAGTCGGTGGCTAGCGTATCCGGACCAGACATCCAGACCAGCATCGGCGCGGAATCTGCCATCAGACGGAACCGTTTTTCAGACTTCGTCAGTTCCTCCTCCGCCCGCTTTCGCTCGGTGATATCGCGTGCAATGCTCGAGAAACCGACGATCCGTCCAGCCGTATCACTCAAGGGAGATATCGTCAACGAGACGTCGATCTTTCTCCCCTCCTTTGTGACACGGGCAGTTTCATAATGTTCAAGGTTCTCGCGCGCTCTTGCGTTGTGCAGTATCGATTCCTCTTCTTGCCGAAGCTCGGGCGGGACAATAATGAAAATGGGGTGGCCCACCGCTTCCGCTTCGCTGAACCCGAACATACGCTGTGCACCCCGGTTCCAAGTCATGATGATCCCGTCAAGGTTCTTGGAGACGATCGCATCGTCGGTGGATTCCACAATGGAGGCGAGCCTGAACCGGGCCTCTTGCGCGAGCTTTCGCTCTGTGATGTCCTGGACTGTACCGTGAAGGTGGGTCACGTGGCCGGTGGCGTCGCGCACTGATTCGCCGCGGGCAGTCAACCACCTTTTGCTGCCGTCCTTCCGCAAAAGTTCCAACTCGAGATCCTGAACCGACCCCGTCTGCAAGGCCTGCTCGACTGCCGTGCTGAGTCGGCCTCGGCTTTCGAGAGTAAAGAGCTGCCCCAACTCCTCATAGGAAGGAAGAGGCAACTTTGGATCAAGTCCGTGGATGCGGTAAAGCTCTTCCGACCATGTAAGCGTCTCACTTTTTGTATTCCAAAGCCAATTACCCACCCGCGCAAGGCGCTGAGCTTCCGCAAGTTCTACTTCTTTGTGAGCCAGCGCTTCCTGGGCGCGCTTGCGTTTGACGATATTGCGAAGGAGCAGGACGATCAGCACTGTCTCGATTAACAAAAGAGCGGAAAGGCCCAGGATTTTCCACCGGTAGAGTTCCCAGGGGGAGTATTCCCAGTAGCGCACTTCGGTTTCCTTGGGAAGATCATCTTCGGAGAGTGCCCAGCGGTGCAGTTGACGCCAGTCGACGACGTAGTGCTGGAAGTCGCCCGTGATGACAGGTATCTTCTCCGGCTTCTCTCCCTTCAAGATACGAGCGCCATCATTCCCCAGCACCCTCCCCACGTCGCCCAGATCGGCTACACTTCCTCCCACCACTCCCCCGCCGACAACGGAAGAGAATGTTCCGTAGATGGGTGCATTCGCCACTTTGGCGATCGACGGCAAAATGCGCGCAGGGACAAACTGCTCGCCCTTAGAGTCAGTTATGAAATCGATGAACAGGATGATACTTGCCGGCTGCAAGTTCGCCAGTCGTGTTCCTAGTTCTGAGAACTGCAGGTCCGTGAGGTATTGGAAATCCAGGTTCGACTGATACGACTGAAACTGCTCGCTCGCTAACTTTGTATCGAGTTTCTCGGCCTCCGATGACCCGGAAACGACGATTACGTGCGAAGTTCCCGGATTTTCGCGCAGGGCCAACTGCAATGTGGGCAGGTAGTTCACCTTCCTAATAACGCCTGTACTGCCAGGTTCCCGGTTAACCCAATCTGAAGGATTAGGATTGGAGACGAAGAATAACAGAGCCGCTTCAGGGCAGAGTTTCGCTCGAATCTCTTCTGTGAAAGCCAATGTCTCTTCGTTGATAGTTATCACCAGATCGAAGCTCTGTCCGCTGTACTTCTGTAAGAGATACGTCGCTGTAGCGCGTTTGCGGGATGCGTCCGCGAAAGATGAAAAAGGTTCGAGGTATTCAAGGCTAAAATGCACCGGCAAGTTGGAGCCGTCAAGAATGCGGGTCTCGGCCTGTTCGATCATAGCGGCGACATCGGGCAAGTCCGGATCTTCAGAAGAAAGGAAAAGCACGTCGATTTGCTCTCGCGCGTGCTGGGGAGCGAGTGCAGAGTTGGTGGCGGAAGTCGGTAGGGCTATACCCAGACAAAAGACGCAAATCAGCGCGGACCGGATTGTGCCGACCCGGGCATCGCGCCATCGCAGATTTTGCCATTTCGCCGTACCCAGCACACTCTCATTTTCGCTCAAGATCCTGAACCAGGGATATCTCCTGCCAGAATAAAGCAATGGTTTACCTTCCTCTTCTCGGCTAAGCGACCGAGTAAAAGGCAAGAGCCAGAGACGTTGAGGTAGTCTTGCTTAACATGAACGTGACCGACCCGCTTCCTGATTGTTGCAGGAGCTTCTCGACAAAATAACCCTGCTTGATAGAATGTTTTGCGCCCGTAGACTTCAGAATACGGACGAAGCAACGTACCTTATGCAGATTAAGGAGTGGAAGGGCCGCGCGCGACTGTCAAAAATGCCAGTGCAAACGTAGGTGAAGGAAAGGAGCGATCTGTGCGATCATCGTGTCGGGATTTTAGGAGGAAGCTGATGAAAAGATACTTGCTTCACCTGTTCTTGATGAGCCAGTTTCTAGCTGCGGCGTTTGCTCAGCACCAGGCGACGACGCCCGCACAGTCGGTTGCCGCTGCCGAGATGCCCTCCGCCGCGGCCTTATGGGCCGATCTGATGCAAGGCAATGAAAGATTTGTCAGAAGCAACAAGGAAACCATCGATCTGATAGCCCTGCGCCAAGGCTTAGTAAATGGGCAGGCGCCCAAAGTCGTCGTCCTGGCTTGCTCAGATAGCCGAGTTTCACCGGAAATCCTGTTTGACAAGAACTTAGGCGAGCTTTTTGTGGTCCGGGCGGCTGGCAACGTCGCGGATGCTATTGGCGTCGCCAGCATTGAATACGCCGTTGAACACTTGGGATCCAGTGTTCTTGTGGTGTTAGGACACGAAAAGTGCGGTGCGGTCATGGCGGCCTGCTCCGGCAACAAAATGCCAACGCCGAATCTCCAGACCTTGGTGGATAAGATTTCGCCGGCAGTCACGCTGGCGAAAACGCACGCCAAGGGCGATGAACTCGTGGAGGCGGCGATTCTGGAAAATGTTCATCAAAGCGCGAAGGATGTTCTGGCCAGCAGCGAAGTCCTGCAACATTTCCTGCATGATGGCAAGCTGACGGTCTTCGAGGCTGTTTACGAGCTGGGCTCGGGCAAAGTGGTCAAGTTACGGACAATTTCAGGCCACGATTAGCGAAAGACCCCGCGGGCCGCGAGCAAACAACCGCACAGGCCACTTGCACTAGCGTGCGCCGAGCGTCTGAGAGAGACTCATCAGGTTTTGGGGCTGCACGCGAATGACGCCTCCGCGCGGGCTATCGATGTCGGCAACGAGAAAGAACGAGGCAGACACTGCAAGAGGCACAACGATGAACAAAAAGCTCTTTCGATGCGCTCCATAGCCGATCAGCAGGTTGCAACCGATGCCGATCGCCATTAACAATACCCAGGCCTCAAACGGAATTCGGTTCCACCAGGCGGCCTGAGTGTAACCCTGCGAATTCAACACATCGTTCATGCCCGAAACAACCAGAGCGATGGTTGGCGTTTGCTGGGCCATGGCAGGGGCCTGCACACCGGACCAGAGTTCGTTCTGCAGTTTATTGGTATCAGCGTTGATCTGTCGGAGCTGTTGCTTGTCGCGGGTCCTATAGAACATGACCCGCTGATCGAGATAAGTCCTCAGCAGATCACGCAACATGGCCGAATCCGCGGCCGGCAGCAGACCGACGCGAACATACTCCGTCCCGATCGCGTTAGCCTCTGCCTCCTCAAGGACCTTGCGCTGTTCGTAGCGGCTGATGGCCATTGAAAATGTGAACCCAATGAGGAGGCCGAGAAGTGTTAAGTTTGCGGCTTGAACAACGGCGAAGTCCGCTCGCTCGTCTTTTTCCAGCGGACGCAACTTCTTGAGGGAGCCGGCACCGAACAAGGCCGACAGCCACAGAACGATAAAGGAGAATGCAAAAACGAGACCTGGAAAGTCTAGGATGCTAGTCATGTGACAAGGCCGCGCAAAGCCTGGCGCCAGAAAATCGCTGGCAGGACGCTTCCGCTCCCGGCTCTAGCTTTGCTGTACCGCGACTGGCAAGGATAACGCAAATGACCGCGCCGTAGGAAGCGCAGAGGTCTTCTCGTTCAACTGCCTTGCTCCGAGAGGATTATGGCCGGTTCGTGGGAAGCCTATTCCACCACCTCGTGCCAACTCTGATCGGGATTGAACTCAGTCATTGCTGCCGCTGTTTCTTGTGTGGCTTTGCCCAGATCCTTTTGGAGCAGCACGCCATCCTGGTTGATGATGAAGGTCATCACTCCGGAGTTGCCGTATTCCGCCGGATAGGCGACGAAGGCGAACCCACCCGCCATCTCTCCGTCCACCACATAGTCCTTGGCGCCGCCGGGCGCGCCACTGCCTTGCCGCTTCAGCATATGGAAGTAGTATCCGTGAAAAGGTTCGTGCGAGTTCGGTTTCACGTTATACCCTTCGTCGGTTGCGAAGGCTACCAGCGGCCCGAGCGGGCTCCTGGGCTGGTTTTCAGACGACTCCCAGTACAAACCGTTCCGCTTGCCGCTGTCGCTGATGAATTTCAGAGCGTAGTGTTTTGTGCTTCCACCCCCGAGACCCGCCGAGTAATACTCGCCCTGAGCATCGGCCAGCGCTTCACAAACGTCGATGACCGCCAGCTCATTCCGGCCAATGCGGCGGGCCAGAATCTCGTCCTTTCCAGCAGCTGTGTCGAAGAACCACTGCCCGCTGCCATTTTTCTTCAGCGGAATCGGGAAGGCAAAATTGTCAACTCCTATCAGGAGGATTTGCGCGCCATCCGGCATCTTGCGCCAGCGGTGCATCGCACCGTAGGCGGCTACAAACCGTTCAACCGTGGATTTGTCCTGCACGGCATCGCCGGAGAAAATTATCTGTTTGGATTCTGGACCGAAAATTGCCAGCACCGTGTTCAGGTCTCCCGACTTTGCCGCTTCCAGCAAGCCGTTGCCCGCATCGTCGGGCGAGGCAAACGTTTTGACGGAAGACTTACCTGACTTGTCGCAGGCGGCGAGGAAAACGATCATCGCCAGCAGCAGCAACTGACTCGCAACAACAATTCTGCGTCTTTCGAGCGACATACTTAAACCTCCGAAATATTTACCGCGATGCACTTCAAGAACGACAAGACTCATCGAGGGTTCGCTGTTGAATTCACCTGCGGTAGCCGCCGCCTCCGGAACGACCTCCCCAGCCTCCGCCTCCACCGCCGCTCGACCAACCGCGAGAACTCGCCGACTTGGATCCCCAGCCCCCGTCTGAACTGCTGAAGGCCGATGATCCGCTGCTCTTCTCCTGACCTCCCCAGCCTGATGCGCTGGATTTCTGAGCACTGCCATTAGTGTTCGACCAGCCGCTGCCGGTGTTCTTGTAGGTATTGCCGTTGGCGGTCGCATACTTGTCGCCATTTGCGGTCTGGCCGACTGCGGCGCTGTTTCCGTATTTGCCCGACGCGCCATATGCCGAGGCGCCGGTCGAACTGTGCATCTGACCGGTCGTTCCATTGGCGTTGGTTTGATGCTGGCTATTCACGGTGGTACCGTTTTTTGAGGCCGTCGAAGCTCCGGCGCTGCCATAGGCGTTGGAAGTTTGCACGGTCGAGGCAGAGGCCCCGGTTCTTGGGTTGTATGCTTGACCGGCACTTGCACTGCCGTAGCCATTCGAGACCGTGCCCCCGCGTGCGTAAGTCCCAGTGGATGGGTTATAGCCGTTGCTGACGTGCGCGGAGCCGCCGTAGCCGTTGTATGCAGACGCACTCGATCCGTAATATCCGCCGTGCCAGGCGCTGTTTCCGTAGTAAGCGCCGCCGTGGTACACGACCGTCGTGGTGCCATGCCAGCCGCAGTTCCAACTGCTATACCCCCAGGCGCAACATCCACCGGCCATCATCGCACCCACCGCGATACCGACTCCAAAGGCAAGCACGGCTGTCGCCGCCACCGGCGGAGCGACGTAGGCGGGAACGACGTAAGGATAACCGTAAACCACTGCGGGGTTGTATACGGGGACGTACACCACCTGCGGATTTGCAGATTGAATGACGATGACTTGCGGCGACGATTGCGAAACCACAATCTGTGAACCCGACTTCAGGTTGCCGGCGGCCAACGCTTTAGCGCGCAACACCTGGACGGCCGTCATGACATCCGCTGCCTGCGTGTGATAGGCCTCACCCAGCGAGGAAGTCCAGCTGAGGTTCGTCGCAAGGTTGCCCAGCACCGACGGAAATTGGGTGAGGGCTTTCACACTGGGATCCCAAGGCTGGGTGTCAACGTTTTGCATCAAGACCGCGCCTGTGAGAGTGCTGTTCTGCTGCAGCCAGCTGGCGGCAGCGGCGATCTGATCTGGATAGGTTGCGGCTCCGAGAATCTGGGCGACCAGGGAGTCCGGGTACAGTGCAATTGGCGCCACGAGTGCTTGGAGCTCCTCCGCGGTCAGCGGCACCCCTTGTCCCGAATACCCTCCCGATGACGATTGCTGAGCAGTCGCTTCCCAAGGCATAGTGCCGATTACCAGCAAAAACGATAGCGTCGTCGACAAAAGCTGCTTCGTGAAAGTCCTGATCATGTTCTTCTCTCCATGCCGGAAGGCGGGTCAAGCTGTGGCACTCGCGTCATTCGGGCTGACCGAATAAGGCAGCCGTCTTTGCACCATGTTCGGGGAGAGAGCTGGCTCTGCCTACTGTCAGTTTTGACAAGATCGCGTTTGCTCTTTTTTCTCTCGCGACCCCATTTTTTCGGCGCAAAGATGGCGTCGAGCCTTCTTGATCCCGTTATCAGAATGTCCACCCGAGGCTGGAAGTGGAGCCGTAGTCAGTCTTGGGGAGGTCCTGGGGCGGACGGCTGTCGAAATTAAGGTAGTAGCCAAACTTCCAGTACAGATCTTTGGCCAGCTTCAATTTCAGCGATGTATTGAGGTCGAAGCGCACACGCCCCGGGTCTGTCAGGCTGGGATAGACGCGAGCATCGGCGAGGATATTGGTGGTTTTGAAGCGAAAGAAATTAATCTGAGTTCCCAGAAGTGCCTCCCCGCTGTCTCCAGTCCTGCCTACCGTCGCCTCCGAAGAGTAGCGCTCACGGTTCCAATCCGCACCGACAAACGCGACAATGAAGCTGTTGTTCGTATACCTGAACATATGTCCCACGCCACCGCCAAGAGTTGCGCGCAGATCGAGTTGCTGCTCATCGCTTTGCAGGAAATCTGTAAGCCCCATGTAGAAATTACGCGGTGATAGCAATTGTCTTATCAGATTCAGTCGCAAGTCGTTGCGAAGATCTGAGAGGCCGCCCCCGCCACTGAAGCTGGATTCATAACTCGAGGTAGCCAACCACTTCGTCCGCTCGAACGATGCGTTAGACTGAAAGTTATATTGCGTGCGGCTTTGCTGTTTGGAGAAATTGAGACCGGCGTCCATCCCGCCATGCAGGTTCTCCCAGAAAGTGGTCTCCGTCTGGTGAATCTCAACAACCTCTTTGCTCGCGAGAACCTGTCTGGTGGAGGGTCCCGCCACCTGCACATTTAGTTCTCCCAGTTCTTCTAGAGGCGTTCCCCCAGCAGAACTCTGCACGCTTCCCGTGTAGCGATTCCCCGCCTTGTCCGCAACCACAAAACTCTGTGCACTCTCGATGTGGACAATCTTGGACCAATCCATTGCAACGGTGCCATCCGCGTAGTCGAGCTTGACATACAAGTAGCCCTTCTCCAGCTTGATGATCTCGCAGGTAATACGGTCGCCATTGGCGAACTGGATGACGTCTTTTTTCGCCCGTGCAGAACAAATTCCGGTCAGTGCTAATAGAAGGAGGGAAATCCAGAAAAACCGGCGTTGAAGTGAATGCTGATGTTGAACACCAATGGGTTGCATTTCCACCTGCTTGGTTGGCTTTTCGGCACAGCGTTCGCGAATTCACACAGTCAGCAGTCCGAAACCTGCGCCTAGTTGCTTAGTTCTCAAATTCGGCTACGGACATGAACTCGAGAACCGAAGATTTACGAACGCACGATCAAACTACGAGACACGACACCTAGGCACACCTGTCAGAACTGACGGTTGCACACTTGGTGGGGGCAGCTAGACTCGATGCCGAAGATCTGAAAAGCAATGAGACAACAGACTGTCTTCTCTCTAATGGCGCTTGCGCTCTGCCTTGTTTTTTCCAGCATCACGCAGGCGCAAAACGTTCAGTTCCTGCCTGAGGTTGACACTTACCTCAAGCTCAACTCAATGTTTCGGGTTTACAACCAGGCCAAGGATGATCGGGACGGCGGCGACTCAACCCAAATTACGAGCGGGCCGAGTGTTCAGTTGTACCTTAAACCACTACTAAAGCTTAAGAAAATCACCACTTTTGATCTGGACGATGCAAAGCCGAGAGCCCTGGTGCTCGAGGCTGGGTACCGGTACATTACTGCTCCAAATGAGCCTCTCGACAATCGCCTCCTGGTGTCTGTAACGTCCCACTTTCCCATGAAATGGGACTTTCTGATCACCGACAGAAACCGCGCGGACCTCGACTGGAAGGGTGGCGTCGCGAACTGGCGTTATCGCAATAAATTTACCCTGGAAAGAACGTTCGCAATTTATTCCTACCATCTAATACCCTACGTCGCCTTCGAGCCCTACTACGAGAGCCAGTACAACAAATGGAGCACTACGACCGAGTACGCCGGTTGCCTTCTTCCAGTGGGAAAGCATGTGGAGTTCGATCCCTACTATGAACATGAGAACGACACTGGCAAGCATCCGAACAAGCAGGAAAACTTTGTGGGTCTTGCGGTTTATTTTTTCTTTTCAGTCGCGAAATAAACCAGCCCCAAACAAACGATCTCTAATTTGTCGCGTTCCTATGCTGGCGGGCGCGGCTCCAGGTCGAGATACTTGATAAGCAGCACCTCATTGCCTTGCTCGTTATAGACGAGTTCGTCGACGAGTTTCTGTGCAAGCAGAACCCCGAAACCTCCCGGGCGCATGCCGCGCGCCTCGCGATACTCGACATGGCGCAACAGATCGTCCTCGGGGTTGGATATGGCGGCATGAGGAATCTCGTCCAGAGTAAAACCTTCACCGGGATCGCTGATGCGGCAGGTCACCATGTGGCGGGCGCGTACATAAGAAATTTCAACTTGTTGATTGGGGTCCAGACGCCCGCCGTGCTCGATGGCATTCATCAGCATCTCGCGGAAGGCGGTGCCCACTGCGCTTCGTTCTCCGCTGGGTAGCTCGGCGATCTCATCAAAAAACTGCAACACTCGATCCGCTGTCTTAAAATCGCAGCGAGCGCGTATGCGAATCCACTCCGGAGTTGCCGAAACCACATCGATCCCGTCATCCCAGCAGGGTTCCTCGATTGCATGCTGGATCATAAGTGCGAGAGCGTCCAGGGAAAAGGGCCGGGAAAAATAACTAAAGGCGTGCTCGCGCATCGAAGTGATGACATCCGCCGGAGTGCTTTCGTCCGCCAAAATGATCAGGCGCGTGTGCGGATGCATGCGCCGGATCTTGCGAAGCAGTTCGATGTCTTCCTTCCCCGTGGTTTTTTCGCTGGTCAAAATGAAGTCGAAATTCTTCCATTGGGTCAGGCCAAGTGCAGTTACGTTGTCAGCAGTTCGTTGGATCGCCCATTCGCCGGGGCCGAGGATATTCCGCAGCCGCGCCTCGATCTGCGGATCTCCGCCAACCAGGAGCGCATTGCGAACCGGGAAGGGTCGCATTTGGATGGTATTGGGAAGGGCGCTCATCTTGGGAACCACCCGAAACTAACGAGTGCTTAGGACGTTGCGGGCTGGCCCCCGGCCAACCCGCATCAAAGAACAACACTGACCATTCCCAAACGCAATGGGTATTGCTCTAGTTGCAACGAACAACAGAAACATTAATTGGAGGCGCCGCCACCCCACCCAACAACGATTCCACTCTTCAGACGAAAGCTGTTCTGATTGTTGTTAAAGGTGCAGACAACCGCGCTGCAGTCATTGCCGAAGCGCGTGTACAGATATTCGGCCTGGACAGGACGCAGGGCAAACTTCTTGTTTATCTTGATGTCAAAACCCCCACCTACGGTCATGGCAAAAGCGCTCTTGGAATAGCTGCCAGTACCGAAATTCGCAGCGCAGTCACTGTTGCTGTATTTGCAAGAGAGACTGATGCGCATCCCGCCGAAGTTTAGCTCGGCAAATGGCTGGAAAGGACTTTTGTTTCGAAGAGTAAGCCGCGGTCCGAATAAAAAAGTAAACCCAGTCCCGTCGACGTTGGAGCTGATAGGGGCGGGGATTGTCTGACCAAAATATTTGCAGCCACCCAAATCAGCCGCGAGGCCGAGCATACTAGTAAAGTTATAGGCGAGCGTGCCCCCACCACCGGCACAGTTAAAGCTTTGGCTTACGTTCGTGCCCCCCGGCGCAGTGAAAGAGATAGGGGTGCGGATGTACATGAAGGCCGGGGATGTTTCGACCTTCGGAAAATCTTGAGCCAGGGCCGAACCGGCAGCCAGCAATAACAAGCCCACTAGAACAAAATACTTACGCATTGTTTTACTCCTCGTCGATTGAGATCAAGTTGAATGCTTAGCCGCCATCTTGCCCAGTGGGCGCTAAACCCTGCATTAATTTCTTCAGCAGGGCATCCGTTGGCACGTTCTTCGATCGCGCTTCCGGAGCAATTCACCAACCCGATGCTAGAAAACATCTCTCGTCGCGCATACTGGCAAAATTGACAGTAAGTCACGCGATAAACTTATCAATGATGCGAATGGTTAAGAGATAAGGGGGGAAATTCCTTAAAAGAGAAGAGAGTCGAGTGAGTGCTTTCTTTTGATCGGTGCTTGCACTCGTCTGGCCGACGACCTCGCTAACAACGGACAACATCATGTCTGGGATTTATCGGGCGCTAACCTTCCAGCAAAATATAGCCTCGCCGGTAGAAGGCATTAAGCGGTTGCCGCGTACTTGTTAAGGCCACATGGACTTTTATCTTGATCGACTTGCACAAAAAGCACACGCAAGCCGAGGTATTGTCTCAGACTGAGAAGGCCTTGCATACCGAAGCAGGGAGGGCCCGACAGCTATTCATTTCATCGACTTATGTTTGGGCCGCATGGATCCCAAGCATCCAGCGGGCGTTCTTAGTCGAAAATTTAACAGAAAATTGACCGGCGATTATAGAGCACAAGGGGGGACTGTGCTATAGTTTTGCGCATGGCCAGCCGATCCCGCATCCTAATCGCGGACGACCACACTCTTGTCGCAGAGTTGTGCAAGAAACTGCTCGAAACGGAGTTTGACGTCGTCGGAATCGTGAGCGACGGTCGCGCCTTGGTCCGGGCTGCCGGCGACTTGAAGCCGGACGTGATTGTGGTCGATGTGGCCATGCCCGTCTTGAATGGCCTCGACGCCGGGCGCCAGGCGAAGGAAATGTTGCCCGCCGTCAAACTGGTCTACCTGACTATGAATGCCGACGTGGAGGTGGCCGCCGAAGCTTTTCGGCGCGGAGCTCATGGGTTCCTCCTTAAAACGTGTGCTGCATCTGAGCTGGTGCTTGCGGTTCGCGACGTTTTGCGGGGCAAGTCATTCATGTCGCCAGCCGTGTCGCGAGACACTGTCAACTTCTTGCGAAAGCAACATAAAACCATGGTCAGCGAAGACGAACGCCTGACCCAGAGACAGCGTGAAGTGCTGCAGTTGCTGGCAGAGGGAAAGGTGATGAAGGAAGTCAGTAGCATCCTTCACATGTCGACCAGGACGGTTGCGTATCACAAGTACCGAATGATGGAGGTGCTTGGAGCCAAGAGCACTGCCGAACTGGTTAAATACGCCATAAAGAACCACATCGTGGCGGCCTAGAGATTCTTCTCTGTAAGTGCGGGTCTGTTTTCAGCTGGCTTTAGAAAACGAAAGAAGCGCCGGTGCTTTCTGCAGTCTCCCAACGAAACCTCGCGACGCACGACGAAATATTTCCCTTTCTGAAACTCGTTCTGCCAAAACACCACCTTCGGGCAATTGACACCTTGGCGTTAAGGAGGATGATGGTCTAGAGTTGAGTAAATGTGCGGCCCCAGCGTAGATACGGAGAAACACCGGTTTGACTGGGGAAAGGTGGGCCTAGAATGTCATCGCTCCGGGTTCTTGTTGTTGAAGATTTCGCAGCTTTTCGACGATTTGTCTGCTCGACACTCAGAAAGGTGCGCGACTTGCAGGTTGTCGGCGAAGTAGGTGACGGATTGGAAGCGGTTCAAAAAGCACAGGAACTGAAGCCGGATTTGATTTTGCTCGACATCGGGCTGCCAACGATACATGGAATCGAAGCTGCGCGACGAATCCGCAAACTTGCCCCGGAATCTAGAATAATCTTCCTCAGCCAGGAGTCTTCCGCCGACGTGGTGCAACAAGCTCTGAGTTTGGGCGCGTGGGGTTACGTCGTGAAAGCAAAAGCCGCAAGCGAACTATTGGCGGCTGTGGCAGCCGTTGTCGCGGAAAAGCAGTTTGTCGGTACCTTATAGTCGATTGCGCTTACGCTCCAAGCGCAATCCTGCGGGAGCTAACTTCGGCATCGACGCTGCCTTCCTGGGTTGAGGCATGTGCCGGCGGGCGTCTTACAAGTTGCGACAGCTCGACTTGCGGCGTAGAAAAATGTGAGGAGCCGCAATCCAAGCAGACCGAAAGTTTGGGAAATAACAAGACACCGGGATTGTTAATATTCTCGCGGCCGCGAAGATGGATGTTTATCTCAGCGGTAAATTCAGCCTGGTTCCCTGACAAGCAAGCTAGGCACGGCATAAGACTCTCCTAGGAGGGTTGTATTTGAGCAAACGAACCAGCTTCCGTCTGTTCAAAATTGCACACCCCCCCTGTGCAAAACGTCCTGATGGGGTAACCGCCCTGGAAAGCCACCACGACAAGATTGCGTAGCGCACCGTATTGGAGTTAGTCGTGCAGGATCACGCCGAGAAGCGAGCTATTTACCTGCAAACCACCGTCGTTGTAGTCAATGAAGCCGAGCTTTCTGAATCGGTTCATGAAAAAATTCACTCGCGAGCGTGTCGTGCCAATCAGTTCCGCCAAAGTCTCCTGGCTTATACCTGGGATCACTTCCTCGGACCTGCCCTCCTTACCGAAGCGGGCCAGTAAGAGAAGCGCTCGCGCCAGACGCTTTTCGCTCGAATTGAACAGTTGGTCGACCAAATCCGCTTGCGTACGGTTATGACGTTCGACTACGTACGCTACAAAAAGATCGGCAAACTCATGTTCCGTGTGGAGCGTCCGTAGCAAATGGTTCTTTTCGATCCTCAGAACAGAACAGCGAGTAATTGCGGTGGCTGTCATCAGTCGGACAGGCTGATCGGAAGCGATGCATCCCTCGCCTAAGAAATCGCCGCGGTCGAGCAGTCCAATGGTAGCCTCCTTTCCTTGTTTGGAGACCACGCTGAGCCTCGCTCTGCCCTGTTGAATGTAGAAGATAGCGTCTGCAGGCTCTCCCTGTACGAAGATGGCTTGTTTTGCGCTATAGATATGAACGGTCCGGCCGATGCCAGCCTGCGCTAAAAAGGCCCCGGAATCGAAAAACCTGGCGGCATTCGGGGTACCGCGTTTTTGGGTCGGCGAACTTTGAGGCAACGACATGGGAAGCCTCGGAAGGCTCATCGAATTTCCATTGATTGTACGCTACCGTACGAACCAAATACTATTCCTTTCTATTGGCCGATGGTTGCTCCAATGGCCTCGCCGGAGACGATGATCTCAACCCGGCGATTCTGCTGCCGGCCGGCAGCTGTGTCATTATTCGCGACCGGATTGCTCTGACCCATTCCCGCGGAGGTGACATCTTGCGGATTCAATCCTTGCCCTATCAAGAACATTCGCGCCGCGTCCGCTCGCTGTCCGGAGAGTGTGAGATTGAAAGCCTCGCTGCCTGTGCTGTCGGTGTAACCTTCAATGCGCAACTTCAGGCCGGGATGTGCCAGGATGACGCCCGAAAGCCTCGCGAGCTTCAAATTAGCATCCTGTGAAAGTTCGTACTTTCCGGTAGCAAATAGAACATCGGCCATAGTGACCACCAGCCCGCGCGGAGTGTCGACTGTCTGCAGCACCGCATTTAATTGCGCAAGTAATTGGGCGCGCAGCTGTTGTTGTTCTCGCTGTGCTTGGGCCGCAGCTGCGGCAGATTTTGCAGCTGCCTCCTGGGCGGCCCTTTGCGCAGCCTCCGCCCGCTCACGCGCCTGAGCCTCCTGGGCGGCAAGGGCAGCGGACTCCGCGCTCCGCTTCGCCTCGGCCTGCTGCTGGGCCTGCAACTCAGCTTCACGCTGTGCAGCTTGCGCTTGCTGCTGTGCTAGTTTTTCAGCCTGGGCCCGCTTTTCCGCCGCAACCTGGTCTTCCGCAGCTTGCTTCACAGCGATAGAGCGCGCATCTTCAGCTTGCTGTGTAGCATTTCGTGCGGCAGTGATAATCGGATCCTTCTGCTTCCTCGCGAGATAGTCTTCCATCTGCGCCGCGGTGACGCTTGCTTTGCTCCACGCTTCGGGAGCATATTTCTCAGCGCCCTCCGCTTTGGCGATGCGGATCGCATTGCGGGCTTCATAGACCACCAGAGGGACCTTTGGATTCATACCGAATGGCTCAAACTTGGCTCCGCCGTAAGTACCGCGGCTCAAGAGAGTAGCCGTAACCGATACGGTCGCACCCTTGGTGTCTGAGCGCGGTACGTTTTGTAGCACGACCATTTCGCTGGGTGACGAGGCAGCAAAGTAGGGCTCGGCGGTCACGATCATGGCAAAGTTTGGCAGCCTGGTGGTTACGCTCAACTTGCCCTTATCTCCCTTCAGCTGGAGCTCGCCAAGATTGCTGGCTCGACCTTCCGGTGTAATTGCCCAAACCACATACGTGAGGAACTCTGGACCCAGTTGGGTGGCGGGTGACATCTTGGAGAAACTGGCATCCACCGAGATCAAGCCTTGCTTGTTGCCTACCGTCGCGGTGCCGAGAGAGAACGGCAACAAGGCGGTGCCCTTAAAGTCAATTCTGGTCGAGGAATTCGTCTGGTAGTTCACGGCAGGCACCGACCGCGAGATATTAATGTTGATGTTAACAACCGACTGCGCACGCAGATTCCAGGGGGCCAGGACGCAACACAAAAGACTGGCAGTAAGAATCGTCCTTCTCATGATTTTCTTCCTCTCGCCTCGATAGTTCCCAGAGTATGACCGCCGACCATGATACAACACAGGCGTAATTGACAGGACCAAAACGTGCAGTGTCAGGTGGGCAGCGGTTATGCTGCATCACTCGAATGGAATGCCTGTGGAGCTAGGCTCGGGGCAAAGTCAAGATCCAGAATGTACTCATGACCAGCAGGCCGAAGGCGACCAACAGTACTGCGACCCGCGCCCCGACGATCTCGAAGCGCTGCCCCAGAGCGGTCAGCAGCAAAACGGTTGCGAGGAATACAGTGACCTTCACATATCTGTCGCCAGTCTCCCTCATACCGCCGCCATCCTCGAAATAGCCTTGCGCCTGGTGGTTAAGATTGGCCGACGCCTGGCCATTCGCGTTTGCGTACTCTGCCATGAACATGGGGCCGGGTGGGGCGGCGGGATTGTTAATCGGCTCGAGCTTCCACCAGGCAGCAAAGGCTGTGGCGTATTCGGGCCGGAACCGGCGCTCGTAAAATGTCGCCAGCCTTTCTCTGCCCGCTAGTTTTGCGTCGACCCAAGCATTGAAGGTTGTGATGTCGTACAACCGGTCTTGGCCCGCTAGCGTCGCCTTCTCCTGTGACATTACGGTAGTGCGCGATGCAAGGTTGTAGTTTTGGGCCGAAAGGGCGTCCCACTTCGCTGCCTGGTAGCCGCTCCACGCCGTGGCCACCGCGACAATCGCCAGCACCAGAGCTTCGACGATTTCGACCCATTTCGCGCGACGGCCGCTTGGCAAAGGATGCTCGTGGCGGTTCTCATGAATCCTCTGAGCGAACTCGACGTTCGACGTCGCTTCAGGCATCTTGCGCCTCCCACTGTTGTATCGGGAAAACCGATGCGAGCACGATTGATGGTCCGGCTAAGCTCCCCGGTGGGTTGCTACGCTTTTGTCCAGCAACCAGACTTTCTGAATCATGCCGAACAAAAAAGCGGTGGTCAGGCCGAACAGCAGGCATCCGTTCAGAGCTTCTATTGCCCCCATAAGTTGCCAGCGCGGTTCCAGCGTCAGGCTCTCGTGCCCGTAACTTGTTATCGCGTTCAGCGAATAGAGCATCGCGGACTTAAAGTCAGGTAAAGCGCTAACAAATCGATAGGAGAAAGCCCAGATTCCGGCTTCTACCGCGTGCAGGAGCGTAGCCAGCAAGGTCGCTGTACCCATGACCTGCGCGAACAAGAGCCTGGGATGTCGACGCTCCGATATGCTGCTAAGACGCTGAGCGCCTCTGTGATTGATGAGCCCCAGACTCAAGACGTGAATGAGCACGGTCAATATGATCAACGGCACGCCCCACGCCCAGTTTGCCCCCCACTCCGCTTGGACGACAAAGTGAAGAGCAAACGCGGCTGTGGAATTCATCTTCGAGTCCTCATCGACCCTGCCTTATTGCGCCATCTTGCTGCGCCTTGCCTCTCCGTTACTTTTGGCGATTTACGTTAGCCAGGCGGAACGGTTTTTGGCCGTAGTGTTCAATCTCCAGTTCGTTCTTCTTGTTGAATTTGACCTTGCAGAGGGGCGCAAACGTGCCAGTCCCTTTTCCGTCTTTGTCCACGTCGAGCGTCACGATACCGATCTTGTACTGTGTGGAACGCGTGGCGTTGTACAACTCCGGGAACGAGATCGGACGGTTGGTCGCGAGCACGATGTGCAGTCCGCCCTCCTTCGTCGGGTGAATGCGGACGACGCGCATTCCCGTGCCGACCGAACCAATGGGAGCGACCCGGCCCTTGTCCTTGATGTCCTCCAGTGCGCTCACCAGCCCATCTTGGCCTTTGTGCTTCAGCGTCGACACCAGTTCCTGAATCTGGCCGTCGCTGGTTACCTCCTGGACGTAGATCGTGAGACCAAAGGTCTTGCCGGAGGCAGGGCCAGACTGGCCGATTGCAACCGCGGAGTATTGCGCCGGTAGATCGGGCAGAGGCTTGGGTTGCTCAGTCTGTGCCGCGGCATGCGACACCGCTAAATAGACAAATAATCCTGCTACCGCCAAAATTGGAAGTCTTTTCATTTGATTCTCCTCGAGAAATCTATTTAGTGAACTACTTTCGTTCAACGGCCGGAAGCTGGGAGGCGATTTGAAGATCAATAATCATCACCAGCTGGTGTTCGACCTGTAAAAACCTGGCAGCGGTCTTTGCTCCCATTTTGCTTTTGACCTGTTCGTAACATTTTTTCATGAGCGCGTTCCGTTCCGATACCAGGGCGAAGTGTTTTTGTGCAAGCTCGTCGACCTTCGCATCGGTCAAGGTATCGTAGTTGTCGGCATAGTCTTTGATCAGGGCAAGCTTTTGATTTCCCAGCTTCGTCAGCTCCGCGTCGTAGGTCTTGTAGATTGGCCAGAACGTGGCGGCCTCATCCGGAGTGAACTGCATCATCGCGCCGAGAATCTGCACTTTCTCTGCTTTGACGTCCGCTCGGATGAGATCGATATAGGACTGGATATTACTTTCCTGATCGTCCGATTTCGCGGTCTGCTGTGCCGGCGAAATCGAAGCGATTGCCAAAAGCAAACTGAACAACATCGCAAGTCGCAGAGTCATAATTTTCGTCCTTCCGCCTTATCTTGGGCGCTACTTCAGTTTCGTGTAATACATCAGTTCAGGGACAAGGGTGCGCGCAACTGAAAGCTGAGCCGCGTTTCCGTTGGCAGTTGAACCTTGGAACCGCTCGCTGCCACCGTTGCCGCACCGAGACCGGCGCCCGAAGCCGCGCCAATTGCAGCGCCCTTTCCGCCCCCGGCTATGCCGCCGATCACCGCCCCTAACGCTCCCAAACCGACTGAGCGCTTGGCATACTTCGAACCTTTCCCCGGCGCTTTGACCTGCGCGTAGTTGCTCACTACGTCGATGATCCTGCCATTCACGGTTACGTCATATAACTTGATTGAAAGCTCACCGCTGTTGTCCGCTTTCACAATCTGAACCGAGGCATCTGCGTTCCGCGGTATCACCACCCGATCGCCCAGGATGACCGGATCATCGATGCTCGCGCGGAAGCGTTCGCCGGGCCCCGTCTTCGTGGAATCTATGCCATCAATCAACCGCACGACAATTTCTGTACCCGCAGGCACGGTCTGGGCAGTAGCAATACCGGCCACCAGCAGCAGCGCAGCCGCAAGAAGAGAAAGTTTTTTCATATTCGATTTCCGTAGTTAAGTCGATTCATCAGCTCCCTACGCGCTACCACGATCTTGCGCTTCGGGGAATCGGCTAATGAGCCGAGCCGACACATGGTACCGGACGTGGGCACCAAATAGAAACTGGCTAAATTACCAGTCGGCGGATACAGAGTTTCGTGTGGCTGGGAGTTTGCGACCGAAGCACGGAGCTCTGGGGCTATTTCGGTCTACCCAGCCAGGAATACTGCCAGGCCACGGCGACAGTTTGGTAGTTCCCGCCATAGCGGATGTACGTTCCATTGTTGTAGCTGAACTTCAGAGCCTGGTGTTTGCTCACGGGGATCGCGGCCGTCACACCGATACGAGAACTCTTCTCGAGGGTCAGGGGATTCTGTACGCCATTCAAACTCGTTTTGCCCCCGAACCAATAATTGCCGTCGAGAGAAAACCAGAGCCGAGGCTTGACGTCATAGCTGAGATGGCCCTCGAAGGAGCCGATGGGATTCTGCGATTGGGACTGCGAGCCGGGAAAGAAAGCGTTGTGGGAAAAAAACTCAGGATTTTTCGTGAAGAACCACACCCCACTGTAGCCATCAAGCACCCAATGGCCCCAACGTTCAGAATAACCAAATTCCGGTTTGAAGCCCCAGCGGTTGGCTCCCCAGTTGACCAATTTCGTCGGATCGTACTGACCCGTAGGAGCTACTATCTTGAGGCTCGCGCCCAGAAGTATCTTCTGCTTCCATTTTACGAACTCGCGCGCCGGCATAGCCGGACCACCCTTGATATTCATAGAGAGCCGAAAGGCTGAGTCCACCAGGCCGGAGCGGTAAAGCTGCATTCCCGCGCCTTCCACTGTTCCCTGGAAATTCCCGAACGCATAAGGCAAAGAACCAGTGACGTTGGCAGAGCGGTGAAACAAGCTGAACGAGTGGTAATAGCTGAAGATTGATACCTGGTATGTTCCGGTGGCGCCAGTAATCGGCGCTGTTCCATTGAACAGAATACTGCCGTCATAGAAAGACCAAGTCAGAATGACCGCATTCGAATGAAGCGGCGTGATGACGTAGGCGCGGGGAGAGAGGTCCTGAGCGCGAAGCGCTTGCGCGGAGCAGAATAGAATCGCGCCCGACAACACGAGCGTGATGTAAGGTCGCATCCGCGATCCCCAAGCGCCGCTCGCCGTCACGGCCGACCCGCCCTGCTCGACTTCACCTTTTTTCCGAGCCTCAAGCCGACCGCACATAGGACGGCCGCTCAGGTTCACGAATTCCGGCCGCTTCCATGCGCGCCTTTCTGCTCGCAACTTCCGAGGACCAGCGGGCGCGATTAATGCTCCCTAAAGGCGTGCTGTCCGCGGTCGAGTTCCCGGTGACATCGAAATACACTGCTTCGGCAGCATCTGGCTGAAGGTACGATTTCGGCACCAAGGTCAGCCGCGCAACCGTGTGAAAAGGAGCTTCAGCCTCGTTCCATTTGATACTCGCGTTTTCGATCCAGAAATCAACATCCTGCGGCTTGCCCCAGTAAGTCATCCTGCCGGTATCGAGAAACTGAACGCCAAAGTCGAAGCTGCTCATCTTGCTGTCTTCCCCGACGTGCCGGATCAATTCGTCCTGCAAGCCGTTCGGGTTCATTCTATCCAGAGGATTCGCCTGATTGTTCGGCGACGGTGTTGCTGAATACTTCACAACGTCGATCGGACCGTGACGAAACGGTACATTGCTCTCATAACGAAGTTGTTGATAGGGCTTGATCGTCTGGTGCATCTGAGGTTGCACCAGGGTGAGGGTCCTCAGCACTCTCAATTTGTCCTTGAGCGGAAGATGCCACATAGCGGCGGCCGGATTCGATGCCGTGAGTATCTTGGAAAGCGCCAGGAATGCGCTTGCGTCGTTGATCGGCAAGGTTTTCGTGTTTTGCAGTGAAAAGTCCTGCCGGCCAGATTGCGATTCAGAGGGACTCGTGCCCTGGACGAGGTCCACCGAGAAGGATAAAGATCGAACGTCAGCCTTGAAATCAGAATTCTTTCTCGGATCCGCATTTCCAAAGCGCACAGTGGCAGGATAAACGCCAGGCTTAGCAAACATCCCTTTCCCAAGCCGCTTGGCCAGCCCTTCATCGCGACCGACGGCGACATCAAGCACTTCAAACTGGGCGCGGGCACAAACGCCTTTCACATGTGTTCCACGACCGATCGGCCGGTGTTGTTGAGCGGCAGATTTCGCCTGCAACAGGAGGCTCTTCCCAACGATTTCTTCGATCTCAGCCTTTTCCCGCACGGGATCACGGTCGGCGGCGCTGCCGGTCACTCCGAAATGTCTGGTCAGAAATAGCATACGAACCTCATCACAATTTCGAGATGAACTGGATCGCAGCGATGCTCGGCAGAAAGCAGTAGGCGGCCGCTTTCGTCGTTACGAAAGATGAAAACCCTGTGATCTTGATTGGAGGCGCGCCGTTGGCTTGCGGAATTACGAAAATGCTTTCCGCCGGGTCCTGCGTGCCGATTATAGGGTCCTTCGATTTAGGTGGCAGCCGGACTGCGCCCGCGAATTCGCTGTCGTTAACCCAGTGCCCCAGCACAAACTCATATTGATTCTCGATGCTTGAGTTGATGAAATAGCCGAGCAGCCCGCGCTCGATGCCGTCGTAGGGCTTCGTCGGATCATAGTTTGGTCCGTATGGCATGCCACGACGGATCAGCCGGTGGGTATTATTGCTACCGCCGGGTTCTCCCTGGCCTGTGATGGGCTGACCCCGCGGATTGATGCGGCGCATGTGCGCGCCAACTGGACAACGCAGTCCCTTTGGATCCCCTGATCCATCGGCGTTCACGTATCCGTAATTGTTCAACTGCTCAGGTGGAATTCCGCCCGGGGGGCTGTCAGTTTCTGGCGATAACGCAAGTGGAACACCGTTGCGCCATCGTCCGCACATTTTGGCCGCCAGCAGTTCGGGATCTATTTTGTCCTTGTTGGATTGCAGGAAATTCTCGAATCCGACCACGTCTGCCTCGATCATCTTGAAGACCGCAAAACTGCCGTTCAGACCGAGTTCCCGAGGTTCCGGCACGAAGTAGTTCTCAGCATCGTCCTGCAAGACAAATAACCAGGGCTCGCATGGCTGCTGGTGATCCGGGGTATACCGTTCCGGCCCGCCGCGAATGGTCGTCATGCTGATGCCGTCGGTGTAACCGAACGGGGTCCTGGAACAGAAGGTAGGCTTGCCATCCACCATATCCGTCCATGCCATCCCATCGGTCCGCCAGATCTCCCGAAAGGCGTCCCCTTCGGCGAACAGCGCTGCCAGACGTTCGCTGTAAGTCGTCATCGCCTCCGGGCTGAGGGCGTGCAGCGTCACCATGACCTGATCGCTTCCCTTCCCAAATCCTCCAATCCAGTTCTCGGGGCCGCCGGCTCCGGTATCGCCCACCAATCCCGCTCGTTCGGCGGCGCCCGCAACGAACGCCCCGAACGACTTGAACGAGATCGTGGGTACGCGATCTTTAACTCCCAAGGCGATCAGTCCGGGCCAGGTAATGCCCACGTTCAGACAGTAGTCCGGCTTGTGGCGTGGAACCTCGGAAGGATTGTCTCCAGGTCCGGGCGCGAACCCTACCTGCCAGTCTTCGGCGGTCGTGATCTGCGGCGCATCGGATTCGTCACCGCTGACCAGCCGCCCAAGGAGCTTGCGTGCCTCGGCGGGGACGCCCACCGTTAGCAGAAAATGCCGCACCATTGGCATCCTGTAACCACGGACGACGAACCCCTGAATGTCATCCAGGTCAAGTGTGGTTCTCGCACTTGACCCTGAGCCCGCATTAGAGTCTGCGGCGTCGTCACCGTTTCCTCCGAACAGACGCCGGAAGAAGCCTTCACTTTTCTTGGGCGCGACCTCACTGTCCTGGCTCACAGGGTTTCTCCTGCCGACCTCTTCCAACTAGGCGGCCGAGTCTGATGTTGACTTCTGATCGGCGATCAGGGCACGAATGTCCTGTACACTCAAGCCCGGATACGCCTGGTAGAACCCGATCGGGGTGCGGTTCGCTCCCGCTGCGAAGTCAATGAACTCCTGCAGATACTTTCTGCAAGGCGAGGGAGGTGCGCCCTTCGTGAACTTGAACAAAAGATCGAAGACAGGCCCGATATTTTTTGTGAAGTCGGAAATGTACTTGTTGAAATCGCCGTCATACACCGTGAAGAAACCAATCTGGTTGTCCTCAAGGGGCACGAACTGTGCGAAATGCGGAGTGCCGACTTTGTCCAGGTCTTTGGTTGTCCCGTGTCCCCTCGCGCGCAAAATCAGTTGCGTTTCGATGTCGGCGATTCCTGATTTCATGGGAAGGATCACCAGGAAAAGATTCAAGCTACCCGCGCCAACCACCCCGGCCGCGGCCGCCATGGCCTTAATCTCTTTGGCGGTCACGTCTGGGTAGGCGGTGTACAGATTTACCGGCGTGAGAAGATGATCCGCGGCCCACTCAACGAACGCGTCTGCGTTCGCGGCGACCGGGGTCGTGGGTGGATTGACCACGTGCTGGAAGATCGCATCGAATACGGGTCCCGCTTCCTTTGCCAGTTCGCCCATAAGCTGGCTGAACTCTCCGTCGAAGTCGCCGAGAAACAGGAGAGTCTTGTCGCTTAGAACGGTGAAGCGCGAGTAGTGGACTGTGCCGATGGCATCCTCCGCTTGAAACATCCCTGGCATCAGCGGTGGAAGTTGTTCCGCCAGCGCCTTTGCATCCGCGGGCGACTTCAAGGGAAAGCTGAGAGTAAGGTGGTTTTGGCTCACTGTGGTCTCCTGTTGTCAATCGCAAAGTGGACTGAAGGCGCGCCTACTTGCATTCCCCGCGCAGCCGAAGTCGATCGATTGCGACTCCGCCAAGCAGAGATCTCCGCCGCCCCATGCGGGCATACAACCTCCACCGACTTGTCTTATGAAGCCAGATGTTTCAGGTCGTCATGGCCTGCAACCATCATGGGATCATGCCGCACTGGATCAGTTTGTCGACGACCTGATCGGCGACGATGCTGACAAATTCGTGGCGCATCTGGGGATCGGTGCGCAGCATCTCCATGGCTTTCTGCTCTCCTGGTGACGGCGGTTGTTTCTGGGCTTTCGCCATCATCAGCTGCTGGCAGCTGGATGTTTGATACTTCGTGACGACCTTGTTGGCGACGGCATCCAGGACAGGGTGCTGAGCGGCGGCGACTGTCACATACAGCAGCGCCAGCGCAGCAGCGCACAAACAAGTACGCTTATTCATGATTTTCTCCTTAGTCTCTGTTCGAAAGTAAATCGCTTACCGTTTCAAGTTTTGGAAGAAAAGCGCCATCTGCAACGATACGGACGCCCAGCAAATCACCTCCATATCGCCTTATGTCGTCGGCCACTGCTTGAACATCTTTGTGACGGCTTTCTGGACCATCTGCTGATTCTTGCTCCCGTTGTTGTTCAGGGCGTTTTGAGCGATCCCGCGCCAGATCAAACTCTGGTTCTTCGCGTCATACAAATCAACGATCAAGGTCCCAATCACATTTTGCTCCGGGGTTATGCCGCCCATGCCTCCGCCAATTCCGCGCATGCCCCACGCACTGAAGGAGGTCTGCTGTTTCATCCCACCGCTGGCGGTAACGAGCACGTCGGGATTCTGGCTGGCCTGCACCTTCTGCCATCCCTTGCCCTGCAGCGCTGTGTCGATATCCTGTATCGCAACCTGCGCCAGGATCGAATCCTGGACCTGGTTGGCATTGTCGGAGCCCCAGGCATACGTATGAAACTGCGAGAAACTCTGACTGTGGTTGTAATTGACCGAGACCTGTTGCCCGACGGAAATCGTGGACGCGATGCACACCAGCGCCGCGCATAACGCAAATCTTGTTTTCATGTTCATCCTCCTCTAATTAACGTTGTCAACACACGCTGGTTGACTTCAGCCTTGTGCTTCTTCGGATTCTTGATTTCTCAGACGATGACTCAGCCGTAAGTTAGTCTCCGACGCGGCGGTGCTGCCACTGTCAGAAAATACAGTTCGACGAGAGGCCCTTCACGCCCAAGGAAGTACAGGCCCCGAGATGAACGTGACTGGTGCTTTTGACAGTTCCCCGTTTCAACTCTCCCAAATACCCTGACCTCGACGATCGTTTAGTGCTTAGAGCTGGATCGATGGAGAACCTGCCACGATCGAGCGCGATCGCCGCGGCAAACGCACGCATGAAAGAAAAGAACACAACCAAGCCACCCTCCGCACCTGCCTATTCAACACCGAGACGCTCGGTCTGGATCCTGATTGCCCTGACAACAGTTTCTGCGGCCGTGGCGGTCGCGGTGTTCCGCCCGTGGCCTCTCTCGCCCGCCAGTAAAGTGGAGGCGAGCCTCCTCATAACCAGCTTCCCCAGGGCCGAAGCCGCTGAGGCCGCGGCTTCCGGCCCCGCTGTCCCCATCGCCGCCCCGGCCCCTGCACCGTTACCAGACGGAATGGTGTGGATTCCCGGTGGTGAATTTTCGATGGGCGCGATAGATCTACCGGCCAGTGAAGCAGTCGGCATATACGCAGCGGCCGATGTGCGCCCCATCCATCGCCTGTATGTGGATGGCTTGTGGACGAATCAAACTGACGTGACCAACGAAGAGTTTGCCAGGTTCGACGAGGCCACAGGGTGCGTCGCTGTGTAAAACCGGGAACCGGAAGTATGGGAGATATCACCGCAAGAAACGTGACTCGATAAACAGATAACGGAGAGAGAGAAGGATAATGACAATCAGAAATTCAACCTTGATACTTGTGTGGGTCCTGGCATGCGCTTCGCTCTCGCAGGCACAAAAGAAGGGGCAAGTCGATGCCGGCGTGATTCCAAACTCGGAAACAACCGATGTGAACACGACACCTGCACCCACTTTTGACGTCATTGCCGAGCCCCCCGCCGCTGATCCCGCGAGCCCTCCCCCTCAAGGCGGGACTGCCCAAGCCGCGAGTTCCGGCGATAACCAGTGGCATCTCTCTGTGAGCCCTTATCTCTGGCTTCCCTGGGCCCACGGTACCATCGGTGCATTCGGAAATGACCTTGGCTACAGTGTCACCCCAAGTGATCTTTTGTCGCATTTCCGGTTCGGATTGTTGGGGACAGTCGAGGCTCGCCGCAACCGGATACTGACGACAGTCGATATGATGTATATGAGGCTTGGCGATAACAAAGCACTGCCCGCACTGCCTCCGCCCTTGATTGCTACATCTGCGAACTTCACGGCAAATTTATTCATTCTCACCCCAAAGGTGGGCTTCCGCCTCATTAACCAGAAAGCGATCAAGGCAGATTTCTTGACCGGAATTCGCTACTGGTACTTCGGGGAGAACCTCAACTTCAGTCCCTCCACGCTTAATCTGACTTTTTCGAAGTCTCAGAATTGGGTGGATCCTCTGGTGGGGGGAAGAATTGAGATGGCCATCACTCCGAAGACTGTGTTTACGGTCGCGGGCGACGTCGGCGGATGGGGCACGGGCTCTCAAATCGAATATCAGGTGGTTGGCATTCTTGGTTACAAACTCAAGCCCAATCTGACTTTGCAGGGTGGGTATCGTTATCTGTACTTTGATTATGAAAAAGGAGGAGCAGCGTCTGCGACTGTTAAGAATGCTCTATCCGGGATCCTGCTTGGCGCCACTCTGAATCTTAAGTAAATGATGTAGTGAAGCATCTAGAGGACACTTATGAAAAACACAGCACGCCGTATCGCGCGTACTACACTGCCGGCTCTGTTTGTTCTCTTGGCCAGCGCAGGATTCCTTCGCCCGGCAAATGCACAGAACCCTGAACTGCAGCAGCAGGTCTCCGACGTCAAAGAGTCAATGGCAAAGAACAAGCAAGCCCTTGCTTCGTATACCTGGAATGAGCAGGTCACGATAAGCCTGAAAGGCGAGGAGAAAAAGCAGGAGCACTTTCAAGTGCGCTTGGGCCCCGACTTGAAGCCGCAGAAGACATCGCTCGACCCGCCCCCCGAGCCACCTTCCGGAGGCCGTTTGAAGAGGCACGTAGTAGCCAAGAAAACAGAAGAGTACCAACAGTACGCGGATCAGATGAAGGCGCTGGCGCAACAGTATGTGCCACCGGATGGAACACTTCTGCAGCAGGCCTTGGCCCAAGGAAACATCTCGGTGGGTCCGACGGGCGCGCCCAATGAACTTCAGCTGATTATTCACAACTATTTGAAACCCGGAGACTCGATGACTTTGGTCTTCGATAAGGCACAGAAAGGGATTCTCAGAGTGCAGATCGCGTCTTACATGGACGATCCGAAGGATGCGATGAACCTGACCGTGGGGTTCAGTCGGCTTCCGGATGGTACCAATCACGTCTCCAATCTGATGATCGATGGAGTTAGCAAGCAATTGAACATTGCCATCCAGAATGCGAACTACCAGCACGTATAGGTTTTGCTCATCAACACGAAAGGGAGACACACGAATGACCAGGTCGAGAACACGCTTCGCGGCGGCAGCCTGCAGCTTCACATTGCTGCTGATACCGTCAATTTTGAGGTCCCAGTCGCCGGAGGTGCAGCAGCGCGTGGCTGCGCTCAAGCAAAATTTTGCTCGGGACCAGCAGAACATCCGGCAGTATCAATGGATCGAGACCACCGTGATCAGCCTCAAAGGCGAGGAAAAATCGCGGAAGCAGCAGCAATGCTACTACGGCGCTGACGGCGTGTTACAGAAGGTCACGGTAGATGCGTCTCCGCCACCGGACAAGAAGCGCGGTATACGGGGGCGTGTCATCGCCAAAAAGACAGAGGAACTGACCGACTATATGAAGCAGGCTGTGGCGCTGGTGAAGTCCTACGTTCCACCCGACCCGGGAAGAATCCAGGCCCTCAAGGATGCCGGGGCCGTCAGCCTCGATCTGCCGGGGGGCGGCAGAGGTGTACGCGTAAATTTCCGTGGCTATGCCAAGCCCGGCGACGTCTTGTCGGTGGAGGTCGATCCCGCAAGCAACCGCGTTATGGGGTTGTCGGTGAACACGTACCTGTCCGACACCAAGGATACCGTCACTCTGAATGTTAGCTTCTCTACGCTCCAGGACGGAACGGGGTATCCGGCCACCGAAGCGCTGGTTGCTCAGGCAAAAAGTCTTGCGGTAAACATAACCAACAGCGGATACCGGAAGTCAGCACAGTGACCGAAAGGGTTTTGACGAGGCGCGGGTCCGGACCTTCGCCCGGCAAAGCCCTTGCTGTACTTTTTGCTCCCATGTGGAAAGTCACTTCCATTCGTTCAAGAAAAAGAGTAGGCTCCGAAAACCCCCGGAGCGAGAGAACGTTTACCTAAGGAAAATCATTGCATTCCTTAGCGCGGGAAGCCGTTATTGACAAGAAGGCGCGTCCGACTCCAATGTCCTCTTCAAGATCGACTGATAGTGGTGATCGAAACACAATGCCAGTCCGGCTACTTGTGGTCGATGATTACGAACCTTTTCGACGATTCATATGTTCGAAGCTGGGAGAGAGGCCAGATTTACGTGTCATCGGCGAAGCGTCAGACGGATTGGAAGCGGTGCAGCAGGCCGAAGAACTGCAACCGGACTTGATTGTGCTCGATATCGGGCTTCCAACTCTCAACGGACTTGAAGTCGCCCGACGAATTCGCAAAGCTTCTCACCAATCCAAGATACTGTTTGTGAGCCAAGAATCCTCTGCCGACGTCGTGCAAGAGGCTCTCAGCCTGGGCGCAATGGGCTACGTTGTTAAGGCACATGCCGGAAAAGAACTATTGGCGGCTGTAGAAGAGGTTTGTCAGGGCCGGAAGTTTGTCACGAAAGGAATGTTGGATCACAATTCCAACCGCGCTATGGACGCGCAGGTTGAAAGTCGCCTCACCAGCAAGGAGGGGCCACCTACGCCGGCATGCCGGGAGATGGAGGTCGACCGCTCCCACACAGTTGAGTTCTATCCTGATGATTCATCCTTTGTAGTCGGATTTGCTCATTTCGTCGAAACCGCTCTAAGCGCCGGGAACGCAGTTATCGCCGTGCTGACCGAGTCACACCTCAACAATCTTCTTCAGAACATACGGACACAAGGCTTAGCTATTGACGCCGCCATCGAACAGGGGCGCTTTATCCATTTGGACGTCGACGACACACTTTCGGCTTTCATGGTCAACGATCTACCGGACCCAGTAAGATTTTTTCGAGTGGTCGGTGATCTGATCGCCAGGGCGAGTCGTACGACAATGGGGGACTATTCAAGGGTTGCGGTTTGCGGGGAATCCGCGTCAATCTTGTGGGCGCAAGGCAACGCCGATGCGGCTATCCAAGTGGAGCAACTCTGTAATCAGTTAACTAAACGATACAGAATGGATATTCTTTGCGGGTTCTCATTGAGCAGCTTTTACCGTGAGGAAGATAAGCAAGTGTTCCAGAGGATTTGCAGTCAAGACTAAACCATTGTTGCGACAGTTGAGTGGTCTCATCCCACTGCACGGATCGAGTCGCCTCTCGAAATAAGAGGTATACGGGCGTTGATCGTTGTACCACGTTTGGGTTGCGACTCGATTGAAAGCGTTCCTTTGAGGAGTTTTAACCGCTCCTCCATGCTGATGAAGCCCAGCCCTCGACTCTTCTTTATCGCGTTGCTGTCGAAGCCTGCGCCCAAATCACTAACCTTAAGATGAATCTCATCCAACGCTCCCCACAGTTGCACTTCGACACGCCGTACTCCACTGTGTTTTACCGAGTTGTGGAGAGCTTCTTGCATGACTCGGAACAAGCAAAGGGAAACGTCCGGTGACAGAGGGTTGGGCAAGTTGTGGCTTTTGAAGTTAACCTCCACTTTTTGCTGCCCACCGAACTCCTGGCAGAACCCTCTCATGGCGGCCGCTAGTCCTAGATATTCCAGTTTCGACGAATGCAGTTCATGCGACAAAGATTGGAGATCGGTCGCAATCTGAAAAGTTTGCTTCTGCAATTCACTTATACCGCTGCTTACCTCGATCGGTAAATCCGGGGAGCTCTGTTGCAGTTGTTCCATTTCGTTTGCCAACAGTGCAATGCGCTGTCCCAGGTCGTCGTGAAGCTCTCTGGCGATGCGGGCACGCTCCTGCTCCTGTGCTTCAATCAACCTGCGGCTCATGCTTGAGAGCACCTCTTCCACCCGCTTGCGCTCGGTGATGTCTTGAGCCGTGCCTCGCAACCCGACGACACGACCTGCCGCATCGCATTGCGCTTCACCGCGATCCGTGATCCATCGTATCGCGCCGTCGGAGCGAATCATCTCGAGATCGAGTTGGTAGGGTTGCGCGGTCCGCAGCGCCCTTTCGACGGCTTCGCGCAGCCGTCCCCAACTTTCAGACGTGTAGAGCTTGGACTGTTCTGCATATTTGGGGGCTGGCAATTCGGGGTCGCGACCCGCAATCCGGTAAAGTTCCGGGGACCAAGTGACCCTGTCGGTTTCTGGCTCCCACTGCCAACTGCCAACCTGGGCGATGCGCTGTGCTGCGATCAAGTCCTCGTCTTTCTGACGCAACTCCTCCTCGACCCGCTTACGTTCAGTGGTATCGCGAACCACATTGACAGCGTACACGCGGTCCAGTTCGACGCGCTTTATGTTGATCTCTACCGGAAAAGTCGATCCGTCTCTCCGCCGGTGGACCCTGTCAAAAATTAACGATCCTTTTTCCTTGAGTTCCTTCTGCAGTCTGCCCGCCGTAGATTCATCGAGGAAAGGATCAATATCGTAAACTCTGAGGGACAGCATTTCGTCGCGGGTGTAGCCGAGTTCGCGGCAGGTCTCCTCATTCACATCGAGGAAACGCATGGTTTCAGGATCGACCACTTCAATCGCATCGTTGGAATGGTCGATCAGTTTTCGGAACAGGCGTAATGACGCTTCGGCTTGCCGCCGTTCGGTTATGTCCACTGCCATGCCCAGCATGCGCTCGGCTTCCCCGTCCGCCGAATAGTGGAACCTTCCCGTGGAGGCAACCCACCGCACGGTTCCATCGGGCCAGACAACCCGGAAGTCCGCCGCGTAGGAGCTCTTGTTTTGTCGGGCTTCCGCGACGGCTTTGGAGATCAGCGCTCTGTCGTCTGGGTGCACATAACGGTAAAAATCTTCTGTTCGTCCGACGAAGGTCTCGGAGGGCATTCCAAACATGCTCTTCAAGTCCCCGAACCAGGAATCTTGACCGCTCTTGAGATCCCATTCCCACCCCACGGTCTTGCCGGACTCCATGGCCATGCGAAGTCGGTCGTTCGCCCGGGTGAGCTCGTTTTCCGCGAGCTTGCGTTCGGTAATGTCTACTGCCATGCCCACAATTCTCAGCATCTTCCCTTCTGCATCGAAGTGCGCCCGACTGGTTCTTTCGAGCCAAATCACACTACCGTCGGGACGCACTACTCGATAGCTGACTTGAAAGTGGGGTTTTTCAGGAGCGAGCGCAGCAAGCGCGGCCGAGAGTTTTTCTCGATCGTCCGGGTGAATTGCAGCCAATGTTTTTTGACCTGTCAGGTGGGCAGTTTCATCGATTCCGAGAATCTGGCCAGATTCGGCCGAGCGTACGATCACATCGGTGGCGGCATCCCATTCGTAGGCGAACATCTTGCCCGCTTGAGCCGCCAAACGAAACCGTTCCTCGCTCTTTCGCAGTGCCTCCTCCGCATGCCGGCGCTCGGACACATCGACGCAGCACCCGATGTAACCGATAAAGGAGCCATCCTGACCAAACCTCGGCACTCCAATGTCGAAAATCCATCGATATTCTCCGTCATGGCGTCGGAGGCGATACTCCATTCTGAACTTCACGCGCCGATCAAAAGCTTCCGTGTATGTATCCAGGCATCTTTGCAAATCCTCGGAGCACACTCCCTCGGCCCAGCCGTTCCCAAGCTCGAGATCGATCGATCGGCCGGTGAAGTCCAGCCAGGGTTTGTTGAAGTAAGTGCAAAGCTTGTCGGTGCCCGACATCCAGATCAGCACAGGCGCCGTATCCGCCACTAATCGGAAGCGTTTTTCGCTCTCGCGAAAGGCCCGCTCAGTTTGCTTCTGCTCTTCGACGAGAGCTGCAAGCACCATGAAAGGTGCCACAGCGAAAAGCAAGAATAGCTGCAGCGACATCACGTTGTTGAGCGGCTCTGTTCCGGTAAAGGGGCCGTGTCCATGGATCGCACCCCAAATCGACAGAAAGGCAACCACTATCATCGACGTGGTTATTCCCATCATTCCAAAACGCAAAGCGGCCCACAGCAGAAACGGCAGAAGTGAATAAATTGCTACGGGCGGAGCGGTGCGTCCAGGACCCACGAAAGCGACATAACCCAAGAGACTCAGCCCGGCGATCAGCGTGGCAGCCTCAAGATAGAAAGCACGCGACTTGCGCATCCACACCGGTCTAGGGCTCACCCAGCTCAAAATAGCTGGCGTCAGAGTAAGAAGGGCCAACGCCTCGGTAAAGAAACCAATCCTCCAACGAATCCAATAGCTGCCGCCGAAAGCCGACGTGGAGATAGACGCTGCCGCCATGGGGGCCAGGATCACCGCAAAGAACGCAAACTTGGCCAGGGACTTTACGCTATCCAGATGAGGTAGACGGCCTAGGGAGTAGCTAACGCCCAAAGTGGCGATAAGAATTTCGACCGTGTCGGCCACTATAAGCAAAGCGATCGAACGAAGGGCTAAGCCCGCCTGCAGATCATAAAGAACGAATCCTGCCAATCCTGCCGCGATCAATATCGGCCAGATCCTCCGCGGCATCAACAGCAACACCGCGACCAGAATCGCGCAGCCGGGCCAGAGCGGCCAGACCATTTGAGACCTTAACACCAGCGCTCCGCCCAGATCGGCGGCGAAATAAGATAGGGAGGCGAGCAGGCATGCCAAGACCACTGTGTGGAAGCGAGAATCCAGATTCATCATGCTCCAGGAGTGGCGGCTCTGAATAAACTCATACGCACCCTCGACCCGAGGTAAAGAGCTCTAAGCACGCTGGGACCATGTGCCGCACGAACAGAGTACCGCCCCAAACGCACTTCCCTTTTGGGGTGGTCGGCGAGTAGAAGACAAGGGATGAGACGCCTAGAACTGCTTCATCCTTTGGTTCGCCTAATCAGCACAAACGATATGCTGCCCAATTTGGAATGTCAAGACGCCGCGGACTCTAACCTCCGAATACTTACAAATCTGCGTCCTTTACGGCCTGCGCACGAATCCGATTCCCTGGTGGTTGGGAAAATCCCCGGCCCGCCGGCCGAGTCTCCTGCTGAACACCGAAAGAGTCTACGTGCAATTCTGAGGCTGACGTTCCGTCTGATGAAGGAACAATCCAAAGCACCCAGGTCGCAGTACGCTCAGGTTTGGCTGAGTGCCTCAAGTGCTCTCTCGGCTGTTAGATGTGACAGTAGCCGAACAGCAAGACTTCCTGTGGAGTAATATGTTGCTTGGAGATCCGCCACTCTAGCTAAATAGAAGGACACACCGTCATGACCCGAAGAAAAGTTGTTGCAAACCCGCTAACTGCGGCGCTGTCTCTCCTGTTGCTCGTTTTTCTCGCAGTAACCGGACTCGCTTCGGCTCAGAATCAAAAGAAGTCGGGTACACCGGCTTCCGGTGGATCCAACCGGGGTAACCCGCCTGCAAATTCGTCGCACTCATCCCCCCAGCAGCGCCCAAGCGGAAGCCAGGGTAGCGCTCAACAGCCTGGGAAGCCGGGCGGTGCCAACGCCAACAAGGGCGGCACAAGCGCTCCGAACAAAGGTACTCCGGCGAACGCCAACAAGGGCGGCACCGGCGCTCCGAACAAAGGTACTCCGGCGAACGCCAACAAGGGCGGCACCGGCGCTCCGAACAAAGGTACTCCGGCGAACGCCAACAAAGGCGGCATGAATGGCCCGAACAAAGGTACTCCGGCGAATGCCAACAAGGGCGGCATGAACGGCTCGAACAAAGGTACTCCGGCGAATGCCAACAAGGGCGGCATGAACGGCTCGAACAAAGGTACTCCGGCGAATGCCAACAAGGCCGGCATGAACGGCTCGAACAAAGGTACTCCGGCGAATGCCAACAAGGGCGGCATGAACGGCTCGAACAAAGGTACTCCGTCACATGGCAACCGAGGCGGCACCGGCGGCGCAAACAAAGGTACTCCGGCGAATGCCAACAAAGGCGGCATGAACGGCTCGAACAAAGCCGGCAACAAAACGAACAATCGCTATCAGCCCGCGGGAAGCAAGACCGTTGCATTGAAGCACGGTGGGACCGCGGTTTACAGGCCGAACGGCCAGGTCCGTGTGATCAAGACTAACGGCATGACGATCAATCGTGGAATGCACGGCAGCACACGAATTGTGAGCACGCGCCACGGAACGACGGTGGTGGGCTATGGAAGAGGCGGGGGTTACGCCCAGCGTTCTTACTACAGCCACGGCGGCCGAGTCTATGTCCAGCGGACCTACTATTCCGGCGGACGTTACTACGCATATGGGTATCGCACCTACCACTGGGGTGGACGTCCTTATTACGGTTACGCGCCTCCATATTATTGGGGTCCCACATACTACAGATGGGCATACAATCCGTGGCCGGCACCGGTTTATTACTCGTGGGGGTGGGGTCCGGCGCCGTGGTATGGCTATTACGGTCCTTACTTCGCGCCGTACCCGGTGTATCCGACGGCTGCGTTTTGGCTGACGGATTATTTGATTGCGGCGAATCTGCAAGCTGCATACGCGGCCCAGCAGGCCGCCCAGAACGGAGAAGGCGGCCCTCAGCCTCTGGCAACGGAGCCCGCCAATGAGATCGCTTTGTTGTGGACGTCTGACCCGCTGATCGCCGCAAATCTTGAAGCTGCCTATACGGGGTATCTATCGAGCGCGAATCCACAGACAGCAACTGCCAATACAGCGCAACTCACTCCTGAGGTGAAGCAGGCGATCGCCGATGAGATGAAGCAGGAGATTGCGGCAGAACAGGCTGCGGCGGCGAGCGGGAAGAAGGATGCTCCAAGCACGGACCAGATACCTGCCGCAGTTGATCCTAAAATACGCATCTTCGTAGTCTCCACCGCCCTGGATTTGGTCACGTCGGAGGGTGTCGAGTGCCCGCTTACTGCCGGCGACGTCGTCTATCGCACCAGCGACAAGCCGGACAAGGACAACATGGTGGATGCGACCGTCAAAAGCAGCAAGAAGGATGAGTGTGCCGTGGGCGCAACCGTAGGAGTCAATGCCGAGGACCTGCAGGAGATGCACAATCAACTGCGGATTCAGATGGACGCCGGACTTAAGACGCTGGCCGAAAAGCAGGGGAAAGACGGACTTCCGCCGGCCCCCGACACCAAGACTCAGGCCGGTGAAATTCCAGCACCTAAGCCAGATGAGAGCGTTGCAAAGGACCTGCAAGAGCAGCAGAAAGACGCTGCCCAGGCTGAAGCGGAGCTGCCGAAGTGAAACGGAGAACCCTGACTTAGCTGGCCCCGGTGGCTAGAGTGTAGTGGCAAAACGTTTAAGTCGCAGATGTGCTACTGACAAAATGCTGTCCCAGGAGAACCGCGTCCACAGCCGCCAACAGATCGCGGTCAGCCGTTGCCTTTACAACATAGCCCCAAGCGCCGACGCCAAGAGCTTCCTGCACTACGTCGGCAGAAGTCTCCTGAGTCGAAAAGATTATCTTGGATTCCGGAGCAACGCCGCGGATCTGTCGAGCGGCTTCGATTCCGTTCAGCGATGGGAGTCCGATGTCCAGGAGAATCAAATCCGGCTTCAGTTTTTCCGCAAGCCGAACCGCTTCTGGTCCGTCTGAAGCCTCGCCGATAATCTGTAACGCCGCTCTTTTTCGTAGCGTGGAACGCACAAATCGTCGGAACGGCTTGTAGTCATCAACCACGAGAACCCGGACAGTTGAAGGGGGCATGGTGTATGCGAAGCTTGACGGCTCCACTGTCTCAACCACACATCCGCCGGACTTCGGCGAACAGATCCAGATCTGCCCGGAAGCGGAGCCGCCCGTGGGAGCGTCTCCGCTTCCGGAACCGCGCTGGAAAGTCTTTGGTTCCCCCCATGCGGCGCGTTCTTTTTCAAAAACAAGTCCCTGAGGAAGGGCTTGATTACAGCATACGGACGAAGTCGAGTTGTGTCTTTGCGCCAGAGCAAGCAAGAGACGAAATAGTTCGTAGGCGGGAAAGGCTGGTACGCGAGTTCGCTAATCAATCATGAGCGCTTCAGGAGCATGCAGAAGGACAAGGCCGCGTTTTTTGGAAAGAATTCCTGCGCGCGCCCATTTTGTCAGGGCGCGGCTGGCGGTAAACGGGCTGACATCCGCTAAGGCTCCTAGTTCATCATTGGTAACGCGGATTTCAACTCCGTGGTGATGGATCTCACTGCATTTTTGAGCCAGCCCAAGTAAGGTCCCTGCCAGCCTCTCTTCCGCAGTTTGGGTAAGCAATCCAATATGACGCCGCATGTAGCCTTGCAAGTAGCCAAGGGCGATGTGAAAGCCATTTTCTCCAAGCAGAGGATAGCGGGACACGAACTTTCGTATAACGCTATGCTCCCAAGCCAACAGTACACAGTCGGAGGTCGCTTCTGCGGTCGCCATGTACGTAGACAGACCCTTCTGCAGGGTCACCAACCCGATCACATCTCCCGGGCCCGCCCACGCCAGCAGAATTAGCTCTCCGTGTTTAGTCAGATGGCAATAGCGCGCCCGGCCGCTTTGAACAAAGAACAGATGAGTAGCCCTGTGCCCCTCCGAGGTAACGTTGTGCTTGGCGGAAACCCGCCGGGTCTGGGCTGCTGCGAGAATGGCCTGCATAGCGGGCTGTTCAAGGCCTTTAAAAAACCCGGAGGAGCTGGCAACCGCCAATGCTGATCGAGAGTTGATCATGTTGTACGATCTCCGAGAGATGGCCTTCTTATCCTCGTTTCAAGCTGCTCACTCGCCTAGACCGTTGTTGGTCGCCGCGATGCGTCGAACACTACCTGATCATGCTGCCAGAGCTTTTCAAAGAAGGTGCGCGCCATGTCGAGGTCCGTGGTTCGCTGCGAGGACGATGGAGTCCGCTCCACCAGTTCGCCGATGCTGCGCTCCCCATCGATGGCGTCGAATAAGCGCTTTTCCGCAGGCCCTATTGGCATGAACAGATCACGGTAGGTATGAGTTTGGTTGATCAGAACAGCCGCGCTCCCGGGTGGCAGACGATCTTGAACACTGATCGTGTCTGACGTTCGAATGGGCACGTAATCTAGCCATGCGTCACCGGCAAAATCGATCTGTTGCGTTCCGCATGCGCCATCGTTTCGATAAGCGACCATGCTGTGGCGGGCCATCGTGCCGCGAAAGAGTTCGATCGCGGCATACTGCTCTGCCAGGGAAAGTTGTGCTATCCGGGGAGCCTGCGGGATATTTGCGATGACACCGCAATGAACAGAGTAAGGCGCCTGTCTTACCCATCGCCCGAATGTTAGGCCGGCCTTTTCGATAAGGTCGAACAATTGCGCGACGGAATACGCGCGGTCCTGTGGGTGCAGCAGAGCGTCGGCAAGTGCCGCCTCGTTGCGAAAATCCGGGGCCTGGCTCAGCAGGTTTTGCAACGGATGTGCGGGAGGCAATGAGCTAAGCGCAGCAATGAGATCGCGAATTTCCCCGTCGCTGGCACGGATACCGATTCGTCTGCAGAACTCCTGCAGCATGTAGACGCCGGCCCGTCCATAAGGAGCGTACACCATCAGGTGCATCGCTCCGTCTGGTTTAAGCACGCTGCGCAGGGCACGGAGGCCCGCATCAGGATCCGCGAGATGGTGGAGAACTCCAGTACACACGATCTGATCGAAGCTCATTCCCAATTCGTCGATCCGCTCGATGGCAAGCTGGTGGACTTGAAGATTCTTCAGCTCGTATTTTCGCCCCAGCTCTTGCGTGTTGAACACACTCATTGCGCTACAGTCGACGCCCGTAACTTGGGCCGCTGGCCAGCGCAACGCGTGCTTGGCCGCCTGAGATGTCCCGCAGCCCGCAATGAGAATGGAGTAGTTTTCTCGATAAGAAAAGGCGGGCCAGGAAAGATAAAAGTCTGCGCGGCGTCTTTTCTGGTCCTGCCAAAGTTGCCGGTATTTTTCCAAACTATCCACCGGCGGGGGATACGGATAGCGATCGTAGAACTCCCGTACATCGGCTGAAACGTCATGCGGCGCCGCATCTTGCACTTCACTTTGGCCCATAGTGAACCGGCCCCTGCTGGCACTGCAGCGCTCGATCGGCACAACGGCTCGAACGAGCGAGCAAAGCCCAGACTGGGAAATCTGTCTCAGTCCGCGCCAGCCGCTTTGCTTCTACTTCTTACACCCTTGATTGTTCTTGCCCTTGACGCAGGTGGTGCCGCCGGGGCCTTGGGCTACGCCCATTCCGTTCTTGCTCTTGGCTTCGCCACCGTTGCTCGTCTTAGTAGTTGCCACTCCGTTCTGATTCTTGCTGGAGACGGCAGCATTCCCCGTATTCGTGTTGACGGCAGCTTTAGTGCCATTGCCGCTTTGGGCTACAGCCACTCCGTTTTTGCTCTTGGCTTCGCCACCGTTGCTGGTTCTAGTAGTTGTCACACCGTTCTGATTCTTGTGGGCGACAGCAGCGTTTCCCGTGTTCGGATTAACAGCAGCCGTAGTCCGACCATTGCCGCAAACAGTCTGACCACGAAGGTTCTTGACGCAATCTTGCGCAAATAAACCCGTCGCCAAACACATGCACGCCATCGTCAACAAAACTTTCATCGCATCTCCAGTCATTACGGTTGCCTTGGACCAAGCGCAACCGCCCATGCGAGTCCAAGCCTATAAGGGCCGAGGCACCCGGGCATACTAGCAAAACCGACAGTTGACCAGTTCTAAGACCTCCCCCTGGCGGACCCTCGCTAGAAGGTCAGATTGACTTGCAGCCCTAGAACGGCTGTGCCCCTCCCATTTGAACCGTTTGGATCCCAGATGTACTGAAAATCGGGAACGACCGTGATGTAACGTCTTGCCACCAACTGATAGTTCGCTTCAAATAGTTTCGCCGCCGAGGCGTTGGGAATAAACTTGCTCGTTTTCCCATAGGTCCAGCCCGCGTTAACGGTGTCGCGGCTCCGCCCTTTGATTAAACCCTCATAGCTGAGCCCTGCTCCGGCGAATACAGGCATGGGACTAACCAACTGTTTTGAGCCGTAGGCCCAGGCGCCCCAGACTGTGAGGCCTTGCGACGTACCCGGCCCCCCCGGCTGGTACACCATTTGTTGCCCAAGCACGAAGACCCCGGAGTTGCCATCACTCTTTGAGCTGCCATTGGGAAGAGTAGCGAATGAGTCATTGTCGGCAAAGAAGCCAGCCGTATACTGGCCCTGTTTCCCCTTGTCATTCGGTCCCTGGTTGTATAGATAGCTTAACTGGGCAGTAATGAGGACGCCTTTGTTGCCCTGCTGGAAGGCAAAGACGTTCCCGTTCGTTGCGGAATTTGGGTTGGTGTTAAATGCTCCTGCTGCAATCTGGACGATGGGAGTGATGTTGTAGACAGCCTGAGCCCCCCACTCCACTCCGGGTGGCGGACCCGTGTAACTGGAGTCATTGGAAATCAGGAAGACCGGGGTTGGGTTGACGGCGAGGCTCACATAGTTATCGAAAACGGGCAGCCCTGCAAACGTATAGCTGGCCGCTAGACGGCCTGCGGCGACGGTCAGATTGTCCTTCAAGAATTTTTGCTGCAGATAGACCTCGGCCAGGTAAGCTCCCACCGCGTAATTAGGGTTGACCGCGAATACGCTGTTGATTGTCGCCGTGAGGTTGCCACCTGTACCCCATGTACTGGAGACGTACAGCGACATGCCTGGAACCTTGAGCAACTTCTCCAAGTCGAAATTCAGTGCTGTGGTTAGCTGGCCGGTGTACCCCCACATCTGATGTGGGCCGCCGCTTGCGTTGGTCTGCAGGGCGGAGAAATACGAACCACTTGGCGTGATTCCGAGTTTTCTTGCCTCCGCACGAACACCGTTCCAGTCCGTGGTGAGCGTCTCTTCCCACTCAAAGTCTTCATCTTTGCAGCCAAATCGCCGTTTGCCCGGATAAGCAGGATGTTGGCAGCCGAGTTTTCGCCGTTTGGTAATTGCCGGCGGGGGAGTCTGAGGCGCTGAGGAATTCGTAGGTTGTGTCTGCGCGGAAGCAACTGGCGCGGGCTCGGACTGGGCAGGAGGCATTCGATTCCCATCGGAACCTGTGGCTGTTTGCCCGAGGACGAAACCTGAACAGACCAACACCAGCAGCATCGATACCGCCGCGGTCAACGCGAATCGGACAATGATCCCGTCGAGATGGCTCGTGAGTTGCACTCTCTATGAACTCATGACTTTCTCCTGCGATTACTAAGGCAGTAGCACCGAGACCAGCAGCTAACCATCGTCCCGAGAGGAGGCTTATGCTGCACCTGTCAAAAGCAACAGTTGTGCGGAGGCACAGCGTCGTCCACCCTTGGCTTGCAGGAACCGCGCGACACAACGCGGAAACCGGGGCCAACATTCCAACACTCCTAGCTAAGATTCCGGATGAATTCAAACCGCTTGCCGCGCTCGGCATCGGGGCCTTCGTCGTGGTTTTTCTCGCTCTCTTCCACGGGGTGGGTCTCCACTGGATACTTCTCCAGCAGAGGCGCGGCGAGCGACGTCTGCGCAGGGAGAGGCCCCGTCTTATCGCGGCTTCGTTACTGTTCGGATGGTCTGTCTTCCTCATGCTCGCTTTGCATCTTGTAGAAGTCTTAATCTGGGCCTTCGCCCTTAGTCACATGGGTTTGATCAAGCACGCCTACGATGCGATCTACTTCTGTGCCAACAGTTACACAACGCTTGGCTTGGGGAAAGTAGACGTCGATGAACATTGGCGGATCATCAGCCCCATTATTGGCATTTCCGGGTTGTTCACTTTCGCGTGGACCACCAGCGCGCTGGTTGACGTTGTGAGTTCTAACAGGCGACTCATCGAGCTGCTGGAGGACGAGCGCGAACGGGAAATGCATATGCGCTTCGCCCTAAGAAAAAAGCAATGGGACACCCTGAAAAAAGAAAGAGACGCTGAGCATGCGCAAAAGGAGAAGACCAAGGCCTCGACCGCCGGATTCTCACTGATTGGGAGATTCAGAATCTGGTGGGAAGAAAGAAAGAGAGTGGCGGAACTCCGCAGGGAGAAGATAGAGGAGATGGAAGATCTCCGCCGGCAAGAGCGCATGAAGGAAAGAGAAGCGGAGACCAAAGCCGCAATCAGCAGCCCCGAAGAAAAAGGGCCCAGTGAGGACAATCTCTGAAGCCGTCTTTGCCGACCACCATCTTCCAGCGGCTAAATGTCGGTTCCTCTACGAACTCACGAACACTTCCCCTCTAGTCGGTCACCGCGTCGTGCGCAACGCAACGGAACCCGATGTGGTTCATGCTGGTGTCGATCATCTGTGGCTGGCGCGCCGCTGGGCGATAACGCAAGCAGTAGTTGGGCGCACACAGGTGCGAGCCGCCCTTGACAACCTTGCGCGGAATTCTGAACTGCGCCTGCGCGGGATCGTAGCTCTTGGCGGGCGAGACTATGCGCGGATTCACCGCCGGGCCGCAACAGGCTTTGACCACTTCGTCGGCGTGGCGCTGCACAAACCAATCACTAGTCCACTCCCATACGTTCCCTGCCATGTCGTACAAGCCGTAACCGTTCGGCGGGAAGGAGCCAACCGGGGAAGTCCCTTCGTGGCCGTCGTGGAGCAGGTTTTGCCAGGGGAACTCTCCCTGCCAACTGTTGGCCATCGCCTTGCCTTCGGGAGAAGGCTCATCGCCCCACGTATATTTCTTCCCGTCAAGCCCACCGCGAGCGGCAAACTCCCACTCTGCCTCAGTCGGCAGTTCCTTCCCTGCCCAATGTGCGTAAGCTTCAGCGTCTTCATAGGCAACATGAACCACGGGGTGTTGCGCGAGATTTTCGAGCGAGGATCCCGGCCCCAGCGGATGGCGCCAGTTCGTTCCCGGTACCCAAGCCCACCAGTTGACGTAATTGTGTAGGTCCACCGGGCCGGCGGTTTTGTGAAACAGCATGGAGCCGGGCACGAGATTTTCGGCAGGGGCGCCAGGAAAGTCAAAAGGATTGAGCGGACGCTCGGCGAGCGTCTTGTAGCTGGTTTCGTCCACAAAGCGCCCGAACTGTTCGTTTGTGACCTCGTGCTGATCCATCCAGAAGCCATCTACGCTAACTTCGTGAACTGGTTTCTCTTCGGGGTAGAAGTCTTCCGAACCCATGCGGAATGTTCCGCCGGGTATCCAAGCCATACCCGGACGCGGACTCACCGCCGAGTCGGTAGCTTGCCCTAACTCATCTGCTATTTGTGATTTCATCCTAAGTCCCTGTCGAGTCTCTTGGCCCTTAATCATTCCCATAGAACTTGCCCGACGCCTAATTCACTCCAGGCGTACCTTTCCAATCGAGAACATCTATGAGTTTCCAGGAGTTCTGGGTCAGGTCTACTTGCACTTGGCCTTCTTTATCGACAACCAACTGAGCTGCGGGATATATAAACCCCCCACTCTTGTTCTTGTCGGTGTCATTCAGGTCGAATTCGCCAGCCGTCAAATTATAGTACTGCGACTGCGTATCGAAGAAACCTTCCCCGAACCTGATTTGGCGATTGGTCACGAAGATAATCTTTCTCCCGGTTGGAGTCTTCATCAGGCGGATGTAGCTGACGTCATAGCCCAGCGTCCCTGTCATCGAGCAATGACCAACGGCCTTCATTTTGGTAAGCGCATTGACCAACCCCTGATTCTGGCCCTTCGTAAAAGCCTCGATAAGGATTTGCCGGTCCTCTGGCGTGGAGAAGTCGTAAATATCCAGGGCCACGTTAATCGCCTGGCCCAGTTGTGAGCCTGTGCCCATGGCCGTCGCTTTGATCACCTCTGGCTTCGGCCCGCGGGAGAATGCGAGGGTGCTTGCGAGAATCAGCAGACCAGTCAGCATCCACCTGTGGAAAGAAATCTTGAGAGTTCTTAAGGTTTTGATGTTCTTCATCTCTTTGTTCCCTTCTGAGAAAAAAGGGAGGTCTTTCGACCTCCCTTTTTATAGCCACTACCTACTTCGTGACCAAAACGCCATGCTCCGCAACGGGCGCCTTGCTTGCCGCTGCTTTTATGGCTGCTGCCTTGGCCGCGGCAGCGTGATCCAGTTGCGCCATCACGCCGTCGAGGTTGAACGAAGCTGCCTTCTGGCGCGGCGGGTAATTGATGTAATCCTGGATCTGAGCCGCCACGACCGCCTGGCACTGGTAAAGCTGAGGAACGTGGTTGATCATCCAGTCCCAGTAGACGTTAGAGTTGAAATTGGCGCGCTCGAACGGATCGCGTCGCAGATTAAATATGTAGGGAAGTCGCAGCTTCACCATCGGCTCCTGCCAAACCGCGGTTGTAGTTGCCCGCTGCTCTTCGAATACCAACTTATAGTCGCCCACGCGAACCGCCATGACGCCGCCGTCATCGCTGACGTAGAAGAAGTTCTGTCTCGGACTCTCCTTCGCTTGGCCGGTGATGTAGGACAGCACGTTGAACCCATCGATGTGCACCTTGAAGGTCGTGTCCCCGGCCTTGTAGCCGGTCAACAGCTTCTGGCTCACATCCGGATCACCCGCAATCGCGAGCAACGTCGGCAACATATCCTGGTGGGATACGATGCCGTTTAGCACCGAGCCGGCCTTGATATGACCGGGCCAGCGCATGAAGCAAGGAACGCGCCAGGCGCCTTCCCAGTTCGTGTCCTTCTGGCTGCGGAACGGCGTGTTGGCGCCATCGGGCCAGGTGTCGTTTTCGGGGCCGTTGTCGGTGGAATACATGACGAACGTGTTGTCGGCGATTCCGAGCTCGTCGAGCTTGTCGAGCATCTGGCCGATTTGTTCGTCGTGAACAACCATGCGATCGCTGTAGTCGTCCTGCCCGCTCTTGCCACGGTTCTTGTCGGCAAGGTGAGTCCGGAAGTGCATGGCGGTCGAGTTGTACCAGAGGAAGAAGGGCTTGTTGGCTTTGGCTTGCTTCTCCATAAAGCCGAGAGCGCCAGCGGTGATTTCCTCATCAATGGTTTCCATACGCTTCTTGGTCAGCGGACCGGTGTCCTTAACCGTCTGCTTGCCAACTCGTCCCCAACGGGGATCCGTGGTTGCGTCATCCTTGTCAGACGCGAAGCTGTGCATCACGCCCCGGGGTCCGAACTGCGCCAGGAACTTCGGATCCTTGGGATAGTCGGGCAGCTCCGGTTCTTCTTCCGCGTTCAGGTGATAAAGGTTCCCGAAGAACTCGTCGAATCCGTGCACGGTCGGCAGGTATTCATTGCGATCACCGAGATGGTTTTTGCCGAACTGGCCGGTGGCATAGCCGAGGTTTTTGAGCAGATCGGCGATGGTTGGGTCTTCCGCTTGAAGTCCAACGGTGGCGCCGGGCATTCCGACTTTGGTCAAGCCGGTGCGCAGCGGGTTTTGGCCGCAGATGAAGGCTGCGCGTCCAGCGGTGCAGCTCTGTTGGCCGTAGTAGTCGGTGAACGTGACACCTTCCTGGGCGACGCGGTCGATGTTTGGCGTCCGGTAGCCCATCATTCCCCGGCTGAAGTGACTGATGTTCCAGGTGCCAATATCATCGCCCCAGAGGATCAGGATATTCGGTTGCTTTGTAGCCATGATTTGTTCCTTCCTTTTAAGGTTAGATTTGTGTTGAGGTTGCCGGCTCGGGCCGGAGAAAATCCATGGAAAACCGGAATGCGTATCGAGATGTCACTGCGTCCCTCCACGCGCGCCGGCGGGCGATGCTCGGAATAGGAGTTCGAGATCCACGTGCCCGACTCACCCATCCTGTGAGGGTGTAGGAGCCGGCCAAGTATCGTCAGTCACCACATTCATTCGCGTGCCACCGGTGCGATGGCAACCAAAGCCACTTGCAAGTCCCAATGGCCTTTTCAGCCACAGACTAGGCTGAGAGGTCCAAGCTTGTAACTGTCAAAACGTACAGGTGCAAGATCTCGTGCCGGACTTTGACGAAGGTGCAAAGCGACCGGGGCGAATCGTAAGAACGGTGTCGATCCCGGTCAACGAGCTGCAAGAGCGGCGACGTTTCGACCTTTGCCGCGAGAGAGGCTTGCAGAAATAGAAATGCCATAAGAACTTCTAGTTCTAGCTAGCGCCAGTAACCTTTATGAAACACCCAGCCACTTCCGCTTCGCACATAGCGAGGAGACACCCAAACCACCCCGGCACGCGGTGGACGAACCCAGTGCCCCGCTACCCACACGTACCCACTGCCATTCCAGCGCTGGTATCCGCCAACCCAGACATATCCTGGTCCGGGCGCGACCCCAACTACTCCTACCCTGACGGGCGGAGGCGGCGCAATGCGAATCACCGTCTGCGCGCTTCCGATTACTCCTCCCAGCAGCAGTACTCCGCAAAGAACGGTGCGAGTGAAGTGCATGTCGTGATCTCCTTTTGAAAGCTTTCGCCGGCCGTCGACTCGGAGCCTGGCTTACCTCTTTGTTAGCGGTAAATGTATGCGGCTATCAGCGCGCTCGCGACGATCGCGGCGAGGAACCACACCGCAACGATTGCGAGGGGAGCAGCAACGGCGGCCGCCCATTTGGCTTCCTCATTCCTGCGCGCCTCGGCAGCGTCGGCGAGTGCCCGGCATTCAGTGAGCACGTCAGCCGGCGTGATTTTTTCGATGAGCTTTAATCCTAGGAAGAGAACCAGCGCATCGTCCATAAATCCGATCACTGGGATGAAGCTCGGTATGAGTTGAACGGGACTGAACAAGTAGCCTGCCGAACCTGCCGCTATCAGTTTTGTGTACCAGCGCGTGCGAGGATGCATGAATACAAAATAGAAAACATGGGCCTCTTTCTGGATTCGCTGCACCCGTCGCCGCCAGCTCGCCGCAACTGGAGGTTTAGACCGGACCATGTTGGGAGCCAGATCCAGACTTGAACTCTTCATTCGAGCAGACTCCGCCCATAAACTTTGCAACCTAACCTACAAACCGATTCACGGCGCAACAACTGGTAAATCTGACAGGAGGAAGAATAGACGCTAAGAAAGGGACCATTACTTGAAGACAATTTTGATCAGAAGCTTCAATACGTCTGCGACCGAAAACATCGTCAGCAACAAGGGTGCGAGAGGCGCGGCCGTGGCAGCGGCAAGACGCGTTATGTCTATCGTGCTGAAGGGCACCAGGCGCATCTGGCGAACCATCGAGTAGACATTCCCTATGCTGACCAAAGGCTGGATGTCTGCGGTAACCTGTGGCTTGCTGGCTTCCGGGAAGTCACCCTTCATCCATTTCTCCTCAAACCCGGCCAGGTAGCGGTTGGCCAAGAGTCCGAATTCGGAAGAGCCTTTCCGCTTAGTACGCTCAAGCCGACGAGTAAACATCACCAAAGGACCGAGGATGACAAAAACAAAGAAGGCCACGAATCCGGCTGCCTCCATCTTGAAGGAAAGCAGAGGCTGGCCTTCATATAGGACCCGGCTGGCGATTACGCCCGAAACCAGTGTGCCTTGTGCAAAAAGTATGGGACTGAAGGCGTAGGAACTCATTCCCAGAAAACCAATGCCTCCAGCTCGATCCGGGTGGGCTGCATGCAGGTGCAGGTGCAGTCTTGAAATCTGCCACAGAAGCCGGAACCAGATCACGAGCCGCATGTACCATCGCAACAAAATGAACTGAAAGATAGGGATGCTCACAAAGACGTACCAGTAGCCGGCTGAGGTGAGATGCAAATGCATCGCTTCCGGCGTCGCGTACCAGGTAGGCTGGCCCACGGCGATCTCGCTTCGCCAGATCCACAGCCCAAACGCATAGACCAAAATCCACAACGTCACCTCCACAGCAACAGAGTTGCGGAGGCGCAGCGCTGAATCGACCGCCGCATTGAATCTTGGCAGATCTTCGGCCTCAACAATCCGCCGTTCCACGAACCGGCGTACCAGTGGACTAACGCGCTTATGAACCACAATCTCGGCGGCGATGAGCATCGGCAACGCGACCAGGAATCGAACGTGCGCCTCAACGTCATACAGGAATGGAATCTTCAAGCTTCCGCGGAAGGCATGACCATTCAGTATGGACAAGAACAGGAGCGGCAACCAAGCGAATAGCGAGATAACCACGACTCGACGGAGCAATAACTCCAGGCCGTCCCCCGACAGATGCGCCCGCCGGAACATTTGAAAAAGAGGGCCGCCCAGGACCAATGAGAAGTCAGGTGGCTCCTGGCGCGTGCCGCCCGCGTCGCGATTCTCGACCTGGCGCAACGAATCATCGGGTGGAGTGGCTATAGCGCCATCCGCAGTCTCGTACGGGGTTAGACCTTCGCCGGGCGTGGGGATTGTCTTCATCTTTGGTCCAAATTACGCGATAAGCGACTAGCCCTTAAAGCTAGGACCGAGCGCATGTCTTAAATACTGGCAAATCTGACAGTTGATCGTGATCCTGGCGTACCCCTCGCTCCGGCGATCGGTCTTCGTCATGTCCCCACCGAATTCGTTTGCGAACGTTTGTAAGTTCTGACAGGTGTGGCACGGTCACGTTCAATCTACAGTTCCACCAGTTTTCGCAGCCGAGGTAGGTAAGGAGTAAGCGTCTCATCGATTCCGCTCCCGCGAAGTCTCCGAAGCGGGCAAGCTTTAGCCGGCGGCAGCTAGCCGCCCGAGGAGAAACCGAAATGGATCTGCCAAGCTTTCCGAGCGTCGACATGTTTTCAGCCGGGATTAACGCCTTGTACGGGGTGCTCGTCGCGCGCCAGCCGTCGCACAACCGCGGCTACACGGCTGTAGGACTACTGATCATGGCCTTCTTCGGTGGTATTGGCGGAGGCGTGACGCGGGACGTGCTGCTCAATGACATCCCCTCGCCACTCAGAGACCCGAACTATCTTCTCGTGTGCCTTCTGATGGGTTTGCTGGGGCTGGCGATTTATCGTTACGCCGAATCGAAGGAAGAGCGGTTCCGCACGAGGACTCTGGCCTACTTCAAGTCCTTCACGCTGCCTTGGTTTGCGATCCTCGGCGCACACAAGGCGCTCGATCATAACCTGGGGATATGGACGGCGATCACCGTCGGGCTGATCGCAACCACCGCGGGTGGGGTGCTGATCGACCTCTTTTCCGGGGTCACGCCGGAGCTCGTGAGACCGTCGCAGCAGCTCGTCACGGCAGCGGTACTGGCAAGCACGGTCTATACGCTACTTGCTGTGTGGGAGAAAGGAAGGCTCACTTTCTTTCCCGTGACGCTGATCGCGGTGTCGGTTGCGTTCGTTTTCCGTGTGCTGGCTGTCCGGGATCACTGGCCCTCGATTGTGCCGCTCGACGCGCCCCCCGAGGGTCCGAAGGTCGCGCCGCCGCTTGCTGCGCCGACTTCCGGTTCGGGCACACGCAGGTAAGCGGCTGAAAAACACAGTTGAATGCGGTTCAATTGCTGATTGGCTCAGGCCACGAGAGGGGACATTATGGACAACACTTGGGTGCGCCTCACAACTCAGTTGCTCGCCCGCGTAAGTGGGCCTATGAAGTTCAGGCTGGTTCTTCAACCCGTCATGGCGTCGTTTTTTGCGATTCGCGCGGGTCTGGCAGATGCCAAGGCTGGCAAGACGCCGTATTTTTGGTGCCTCCTCACGGATCCCACCCAACGTACCGACATGATTAAGGACGGCTGGAAGGGGGTTGGCAAGGTGTTCATTCTCGCCCTGGTACTGGACGCCGTGTATCAGATCATCGTGTTGCACTTTGTGTACGTGGGGGAAATGATCATTGTTGCCTTCGTCCTGGCGATCCTGCCATATCTAATTCTGCGGGGGGCGGTCACGCGGTTGGCTCGAAAGAAGATGGCGGCGTCAGCGCAGGCGGCAAACGCCTCCACTCTGAAGAAGGTCTCATGAGTTCTATTGAAACACCAACCAAAGACAGGGGAACTATTCTCGCCGAAGAGCGAACCGATCTGGCTCTGGAGCGCACGATCATGGCGTCGGAAAGAACGCTCATGGCATGGGTCCGAACGGCAATTTCGATGATCGGATTCGGCTTCAGCATTTACAAGTTCTTCCAATACCAGGCCGAAGAAATCGCCGCCGGTAACATCCGGCGTCCGCAGGCGCCGCGCAATCTGGGACTCACCCTTATTGCTCTGGGTACTCTGGGATTATCGGCCGCAGCCTGGCAGCACAGGAGTTTTCTGAACAGGCTTGGCGCGTCACAGCATCGCCATGTTTGGTCTGTCTCTTTCGTCGTAGCGATTGCCGTAATCCTGATTGGAGCTGTCACGTTTTATGGCGTTCTGCTGCGCCACGGTCCATTTTAGGCGGCGAATGCGATCCAAGAAAGCATAGACACGTAAGGTCCCATATTTTGCCCTACCCATACACCTTTGCAGCGGCCCTGCTGCTGGCCAGCGTCTATGTCTTCGGGCACAGACTGCGTTTCAGATCGCACAGGAGGTGGTGGGTCTCCGTTGCAGGCGGCGTCTCGGTTTCTACAATCTTCATCGACCTGTTGCCGGAAATTTCCAGCAGGCAGGCAAAGTTCTCCGCCGGCGCTTATCACGGCGCGTCGCTTTTCCCGGAGCAAGCTATTTATATCGCTGCCCTTCTGGGATTCGTGCTCTTCTACGGGTTAGAATACTTAGTCGCAGCATCAGCTTCCCCAGAAGGCAAGCCTAGCGGCATTTTCTTTTTATTCCGAATCACGGCGTTTGCAGGATACAGCAGTGTTATCGCCTATCTTCTGGTTCACGAAGTCTGGGATGGCGCCGCATCCCTGGTGCTCTATGCGTTGGCAATGGCATTTCATTTGCTAATAGTGGATTACTCGCTCTCCGGGGAACACTACGGTCTGTACGAAAGCCACGGAAGATGGATCCTTGCCTTGGCCGTGTTGGCAGGGTGGGCCGCCGGAATCTTTACATCAATCCCAGAACAGTGGCTGGCCAGGATCACAGGGTTCGTCTCCGGAGGAGTAATTATGAATACTCTTGTGGTCGAATTGCCCGAAGGGCGCGGAGGACGGTTCTGGCCTTTTGTATTGGCTGCGGCAGCATATGCCCTCGTGCTAATCGTCGTCTTAGGTTAAATTGAATGGTCGTTGCCCTGCTCGGGCTGCGGTATAGATTTCGTATGGCGCGTGACAGTCCTGCGGTTGGTTTCGAAGACTATCGGTCACGTTGGAGCTGATTTCAAGGAGGACGCGTGTCACGTTCCTTAATTGTGATGCCCGACGATTCCGCCAAGCCAATACTTGACGCCATCGATGGCGCCACTAAGTCGTTGCGCGTCAAGATGTTCCTTTTCTCGGATCCGTCGCTTTTGAAGGCCGTAATCGACGCCCGGCACCGCGGCCTGAAGGTACGAGTCATGCTGAACCCCGCTCGCCGCGACGGCGAATCGGAAAACACGGAATCTCGCAAGAAGCTCGAAGCAGGTGGGGTCGAAGTCATCGACAGCAACCCCGAGTATGACGTTACGCACGAGAAGTCAATGGTAGTGGATGATGCTACTGCCTTCGTGAAATCCCTGAATTGGGAAACGAAAAACCTGACCGAAACCCGGGATTATGCCATTGTTACTTCGCATGCTCATGAGGTGGCTGAGGTCATCGAATGCTTCGAGGCAGACTGGACGCGAAAACCCTTTAATGGAGACGAGCGTTCACATCTGATCTGGTGTGGCGGCAATGGCCGGGACCGTATTGCGCAGTTTATCGACGACGCGAAGGAGTCCCTCTTTCTTCAGAATGAGCGTTACCAGGACGCTGTTATTGTCGAGCGCTTGGTCCGGGCGGCGCACCGTGGAGTGAAGATTCACGTCATGGCCCGACCTCCCCATAAGCTCAAGAAGGAAAAACTCGTGGAAGCCGTGGGAGGAATGCGTATCATGCAGGACGTGGGCGCGAAGATTCATAAATTGAAACATCTCAAACTTCACGCCAAGATGCTTCTTGCCGACCATGCCCGCGCGATCATCGGATCCATCAATCTTGCGCCCGGAAGCTTTGACACTCGCCGCGAGTTAGCCATCGAGGTGCGGGACGCTGACGTGATCGATCGCCTCACGAAAATTTCTCACCATGACTGGAAAAACTCACACCCCCTGGATTTGACAGATGAGGGACTGCGCTCCGAATTCGAGAAACACAATATGAAGGGCGCTGAAGAATTGGCGCTCAACGCCGATTACAAATAAGGGTAAGAACTTAGTTAATAAGAATAATAAGGATAAGGTGACGGAAGATGTCGAAGGCTAGAGCAACTGTAGGAATTGATGGAGTAGCGCTTCCAATCCTTCCGCCGGAGCGCGATGCGCGCGTCTGGGCGAGACTCGTGCGTATGATGTTGTACACGCCCGGCTTCATGGCCCTGCTGTTAATCAAGTCGGGCGAAACGGCGAGTTTTGGGATCACGGTTGAATTGCTGATGTTGTCCTGCGGGGCGGCCATCGTTGGCGGTTTGTATATCGGCACGCAATCCGAAGGCGCGGGCGCGGATGCTTCGTCTCAGGTCGGCACCTGGAGCGGTTCGCTGGTGCTCGAACTACTCGCCGTCGTGCCCTTGTTGTGTGCGATGCCGTCACTGTTCCATGAACTGGCGCACAGCAGGTTGTTGCATGCCACGCAGCCCAACATCGTAGACGTCACACTGGGCGCCTCTGAACTGCTGCCGATGGTAGCCATCCTACCCTTTATGCTTTACCAACTCGCCGGCTTCGGCACCCTGCACTTCGTCGTGCCGAAGCCCGTAAACTGGACTATCAACATCGGCATTTTTTGCTTGATTGTCGCCAGCTATATCGCCAATCGCGAGGGCGCGTACGGCGTGGAGAAAAAGCTGGTTGGGCTTTTGGTCATCGTCATGACGATTGCTGTTTTCTACGGAGTACTGAAACTGAAACAGATGCAGGCGTTCTACGACGCGCATTGCCCGCCGAAGCCTCCAAAGTAACCGCCTTAAGCAGGCCGGGACCGAAAGGTTGGTCTGCAAGAGCGGCCTCCAGTCCGCTCGGTTCACACGATGGCAGGTGCCTGAAAGCTGTCACTTTTGACAGTACCTTCAAGCAGCCATCGAGTTCATAGTCGATGGGTTGATTCGGATCACTTGTTGCTTCAAGGCAACTGGTTGGAGGAAATTCATGTCTGAAAGACTCACGTTCAGCAGTATGCGATTTGCAGTCCTCTGCCTCTTGGCGTCCGCAGCGCTCCCGTCATTATGCCAAGAGGCTGTTCCTGTTTTCGCGGTTACGCCAGAAGAAAGCAAAGTTACCTTCTACGTGAAGGCGTCGGTGGCTCTAGAGGGTACTTTCGCGAAGTGGGACGCCAGCCTGACATTCACTTCTCCTGATGCCACGACCGGCGCTTTGGATATCAAGATTCAGGCCGCCAGCGTGGATACCGGAAGTGGTATGAAAGATGGCAAGCTGAAGAGTAAAGACTTCTTCAATGTCGAGCAGGATCCGCTGATCACGTTTCACTCTGACAAGATCGTACAGACCGGACCCAACACCTTTGATTTGCCGGGAACGTTTACCATTCGCGGGGTGTCGAAGCCCGAAACCCTGAAGTTCGTTGTCACGGGCGCCCGAGGGTCAGGTTCGGGTAATATCACCGGGACCATGTCCTTCGACCGTAAGGATTATGGGATGAACAAGGGCATTCCCTTTATCAAGATTGCCGACACCGTCTCTGTGACTGTCAACCTCCAAGTGAAACGAGTCAGCGGGCCTCCGTTGGTCTTTAAGCAATAGCCACCTGCAAATGTTCCCGGCGGCCGTGATGCGAATGCCCTATTTGGCTTAGTCACCCATCACGGCGCCAGCGAGCGGTGATCTATCTTCACAACAGCTTTGGGAACGAGATGCTCACTGCCATTGTTCTCGTGATCTTTGCCGCGGTCGTGAGAAAAGGTCTGCTTGTGAAGCCAATCCGGAATGAAGACTCCAAGAATAGCCCGTTTGAGCGTGCAGTGCTGCCCGTGACGAACGCTGACTGGCTTGGGACTCCGACGGGAGAGTGGATAGTTGCGATAGGGCTGGTCGCAATAGCAGTTTCTCTATTCGCGTTCACCGTGCAAGATATTTCCGTACTGCTCACTGGAGACTTGTTCCGGTCCGGCCTGCTGAAGAGCGTCTGGTACCTCCTGTGGGCCGGCCTGGCCACACTTTTTTCGGCCGCATGTGTCTTCCTCTGCCGATCCGCCCGTCTCAAAGTGGTGATTGCGCTCTTTTCTGTTTCGATGGCATCGCACATCTTGGAGAGGTTCTTCAGCCTGCCCGCGCCACAGTTGAGGCTGGTCGCTCTTTGTCGCTTGGTCGTCTCGTTGGGCGTGGTTCTTGCGTACTTGCGTCATCGATTCGATGAGCCAGAAACCTCCAACTGAATAAAGGCCATTTGCAGTCGCAGGAGAATGGTTTTCGGCTAGAAGATTATTTTGACCGTGAACTGTGCCGAGCGCGGACCGCCTAATGCGTAGAGTGTGCTCTGCCCTCCAACGGCTCCGCCGCCGCCCGGCGCGAGGTTCGTTGTGCCGTCAGGAGTTACCTCGCCAAAACTCGCAAGTCCGAAATCGGTGTCGGGTTCGTTGAACCCTAGGCTCCGAACATGGGTGGTCAAAGACATTAAAGTATTCAGCGCGGATAATTCAAGCCGCCGCCAGCGACATGGAATCAGGGTCGATGCTGGTTTCCGCACTGTCCATTTTGACAGGTTACCGGGGCAGCGCTGGGCTCATAAGATCCACCGTTATGTGGAGGTCATCATGTTGAACGGTAAACCGAAAATCTGTGCACATATACCCTGCCGTTGCGTGGTTCCGGCAGGGGGAAAGTATTGCGGTCAAACGTGCGAGGATGCGGGATCAGAGGATGTAGAGATTGCATGCGAGTGCGACCATCCTCCTGCGTGCTCCCTTACAGCCTCGCAAGATGAGGTTGCCTGAAGGAAACGGCCAGGGTGAGAAATGTTTTGTGAGAGAGTAAGCGGCACCGCTATGGGTGATTGGCGTCGCCCAGGTAGGCGTAGAGCATCTTTTGTCCGCTGGGTTGCTTGCCGCCGGCCGCAGGCTCGACCGTGACAAATACGGAACTGATCGCCTTCACAAGCTCCGGATTGTCGACTTTTAATACCCAACGTCCCTGCGCTTTAGCATCCAAGTGCAGGGATCCCAGGGTCCGCGGCGAGTTCTTTCCTGCTGCCGGCACGGCCCAAACCTGGAAGCTACGCTTTGCGTTTAGAATCCCGTCTTCGTCCAAATCAAAAGCATAAAAAGTGAGCGCTTTGCCTTCGGTCAGAAAAACGCGTCCAAAGGCGGGGCTGTGGTTGCCATTCGGGTCGGTGTCGCGGACATCGATGACGTGTAACTGGCGGGACGCCATAAGTTCTCGAACATCCTTACCCGCCGCCGCGAGTTGCCGTTCCTGATCAAGAGTAGCACTCGCGATTCGCAATTTATTCGTGAGCTCCGTGATGCGAGTCAGTTGCTCCACCAGAGAGGCTTCGTCATTGACGCGCAATTGACTGCTGCGGGCCGCCTCGTCTCTCGCTTCGGCCAGCAGTTTCTCCTGGTCGCGGGATTCTTCCAGCAATTGAGCGTTCCGGCTAGAGGATCGTTCCGCCTCTACTCGCGCCTGTTCACTGTTGCGTCGCAAGTTCTCGGCGGCGGCAGTAGCGTTTCCCAGTTGTGTGCGCAGATCTTGGATCTCGCGCTGGCCCGCTGCAACTGACTCATTCGATCGAGATAGACTCGCGGTAAGACCAGTGTTCTGCCGTTCGAGATCGGCGATCTGCTGCGCCTCGGCGGCGTTTTTCGCCCGCGCTGCGTTTGGGGTCTCGCGGAAATGGTAAGCCGCCAGACCGACAGCTAACGCGACCAACGCCGCGACAGGGGCCAGCATGGTGACAGGACGCGAAAACCACCGACCCGATGGGCCGGGAGTCTCAACTCCGGGGGAAAAGACCACGCCTTCAGCTCGCGCCCGGCGCAGGAAGCGCTCTCGCGAGTAGGTTAGAGGTTTAGCCTTCCACTCAGCCAGTCTCTGCCGGAAAGTTCCCTGAGCTTGCGGCAACTGCCAGGTGACGAGAGTTGACAGCTCCCGGTAGTCAGAGCGGCATTTGTCGCATTCCTTCATATGGGCCTGGAAATCGATAAACTCCGCGCCCTCCAGAAGGCCGCCAGCAGCAAGCGCGCAAAGAGCTTCATACTGCTCGTGCTCCGCCATTCGACTTTGCCAAAGGTCAGGCACGCTTACCTTCCTGTGCACTCGGTTTCGTCTCGCCACTGCCAGAGATCAAAGAGCGCAACTTCTTGAGCCCCCGATAATAATGATGGCGCACGTTGACGAATGAATCTCCGGTCTTGTCGGCAATTTCCCGCATGGAAAGGCCTTCATAGCAGGCCATTTCGATTACCGACTTTTGCATGTCCGATAGAGCGTTCATACTCTGGCGAACCAGTTGCTTAGTCTCCGGTGAACTGAGGCCAAAGGTTGCGCGAGCTTCCACAGGCCGAGCGTCCAGTTCTTCTTCTACCAGTTCCGCGTTTTTATAAAACTCCCGGTTTTGAAGATGCTGTCTGCGGTTGATGGCGCGGTGATACGCATACTGCATCAGCCACACCTTAGTATTGCCTTTGTGGGGGTCGAATTGTGCCACGGCGCGAAAAACATCCAGGAAAACGGTTTGCGTAACATCCTCGGCCTCACCGGGGTCGCGGACAATCTTCAGCGCGATGCTCAGAACCAGCTTCTGGTAACGGTCGAAGAGGACAGCAAGGGCGTCGCTTTCTCCCTCCTGCAGGCGGGCCATAAGCTGCTCGTCAGACTGAGCCTGGAGCTGCGCCATCGACAACGGCATGCGGAACTGTTCAGGGGACGGAATCCAGACACCACGCTCTCTGGAACCCACAAACCTACGTGAGCCTTAGGAAGTTTACAACCAAACACCCGAAAATAAATCTTTACGTTCTGGCACAAAATCTTCGCAAGAGCGGCACATGTCCACAGAGACCTTCCCATGTCTGATCGGCGAAATTAGGCAGGTCTGAAAGGAGGACTAGCAATGTTTATGGCGTGCGTATCTTGTGGTTCGGAAGAACAGACGGAGTTTAATGCCGAGATGATCATCCATTTCCCCGGCCGGAGGGGTCTTGATCTGCCCGTTGTCCCGGTCTTCCCCAAGCTTGCAATCTGTTTCCAGTGCGGCTCTACGCTCTTTGCGATTCCCGAAGCCGAATTGCGTCAACTTGAGAAAGGTGTTGCGGCGTAAGCTGCGCTGCTAGAGGAAGAGAACAACTTCACTGGAATGGCCTTATTCCACTAGAAACAGCACCGAACGTGCCGGTATGCCATCCGGAACGGCGGTGGCCGTTTAAGTTGCGCCGGGTGGAACCTGCAAATCGCTACTCACAAACTGCCCGCCTTCGAGAACCGCTTTCGTGGCAGGTGGCGGATCGGCTCCCGCTCTCGCTTTCAAAACGCACCCCCTCCTGAGCCGTCGGTCAATTTAAGCGATTGCTAGCCAAGGCGTTTCGAATCACCCGCACAGGTCAAAGCCGGAACTTGAAGCGGCCTGGCAGCATGGTCGGAGGGGTACCGTCTTAAACACTCGTTATTTCAGGCAGTACCGTCGGAGGAACTCGCTTGACGGCGCCCAAGACCATGGGCTATAACGGTTTCCCTCATCTGCCTGGGACGCGCATGCTTATTCGCTGCAATCGCGGCTTCACTTGACGGTAGATTCCTCGACGGCGCTCGGTCGGTGCGCAATCTCTTTTCCAACGCCACTCACATTCATCATCGGTGCGCCCTGTCTGCGCCAAGAAGGAAGCCATGCATTCCCAGCAGATTCGACTCAAGGCTATCTTTTTAAGCTTCGCGGCCGCCAGCGCCCTAGGAATCTCCGTCCGCGCGTTTGGTGGCGATGTCTCCACGCCGTCGCAACCCAAGCAGGCGTCGTTCCAGGTAAGAAATGAATTCAAAGTGCAAGTACCGAAGAGCGCTAAGATGGTGCGCATGTGGTTCAGCATTCCGCAGGAAGACGCCGTTTCAGTGGTTCGTGACTTCAGCGTCGCCGCCGATTTTCCAGTCCACTATTACCGGGACGACTGGGGAAATCGCGTCGGGTATGCGGAAGTCAACGCGCCGGCCGAGGGCCCAATCACGATCCGCGAAGCGTTTGCACTGACGCGCACTGAGACTCGCAACGAGATCGACCCGGCGAGAACACGCCCGCTTACGCAGCAGGAACGGTCTGCGCTCTTCGCGTATCTGCAACCTTCGAGCCACGTCATTGTCAACGACCAGATTAAGTCCCTTTCCGCTTCGATCGTCGGAGGCGAAACCAATCCCATTCTCGCCGCTCGGAAAATTTACAACTGGACACTCGAAAACGTGGATTACTGGGTAAAGGACCCGGACCACCTGAAGGCCTCCCCGGTGGGCAGCACGGAATATTGCCTCCGGACAAAAACGGGGAACTGCACTGATTTTCATTCGCTTTTTGCATCACTCGCCATGGCGGCTGGCATTCCCACTCGCATGGTCTACGGCTCGCTTCTAAAGCCCACCTTGAATGGCATCCAGATCGACGGAAGCTACCACTGCTGGATCCAGTTCTTCGCACCGAACTATGGCTGGCTTCCCCTTGACGTTTCCCTTGCGAATATCTACGGCAAGGAGTTCCAAGTCACCGATAAGAATAAAAAGCTCGTCGAGCTAACGACTGCGACCGGTTACAAGGGTCTGGACCGAAGCAAAGTGGATTATTACTTCGGAAACCTCGATGAGAGACGGGTAACGTGGTCGATGGGGCGCGATCTGATTATGCAGCCTCCGCAGAATGATGGGCCGGTGAATTCGCTGGTGAAGATCTACGTGGAAGTGGACGGCAAACAATCCGCGGATTGGACGCGCGAATTCACCTACACTGAGGTCACGAAATAGTCGTTAGTCGTTGGCAAATTTTTCAGAGGAGATCGCACATGGAACTTTGGAGACCTGATCCCACTTTTTATCCTTCGCCGCGAATGGCGATGAAGGCGCCCGCGGAGAAGATTGCATTTGTGGCCATGCTCAACGCGGAAGGTGACGGACGTCCTGACGCTCTGGGCATCGTCGATGTGGACCCAGCGTCCAAAACCTATGGTGGACTTGTGAGCCGCGTCGACATGCCGAACGCAGGCGACGAATTGCACCACTTCGGCTGGAACGCTTGCAGCGCGTGCCTGTGCCCATACATGCCGCATCCGCATACCGAGCGGCGCTACCTGATCGTGCCGGGGATCAAGTCTTCGCGAATTCATGTCATCGATACGAAACCTGATCCGCGCCATCCGAAAATCGTCAAGGTGATTGAAGCCAACGTCCTTGCGGAACGCGCGGGCTACAGCCGGCCGCATACGGTGCATTGCGGTCCTGAGGGAATTTTCTGCAGCGCGTTGGGCTCCGCGACGGGAGACGGGCCGGGCGGAATTTTTGTTATGGATCCGGACAGCTTTGAGATTTTGGGGAAATGGGAAATCGACCGCGGACCGCAGGTTCTCGCCTACGATTTCTGGTGGCACCTGGGCTTTGACACCATGATCACAAGCGAATGGGGAACTCCAAATATGGTGGAGACCGGCGTGAATCCCGAAATTCTCTTGAAGGGCGGCTACGGCCACGCGGTGCACGTGTGGGACCTGCGCAAGCGCCGTCACCTTCAAACACTGGATTTGGGCCCCGAGTATCAAATGGCTCTGGAGCTTCGCCCGGCACACGATCCGAGCCGAGCCTATGGATTTCTTGGCGTGGTGGTATCGCTGAAAGATTTGTCCGCTTCCATTTGGGTCTGGCATCGCGACAACGGCAAATGGGGCGTGACCAAAGTGATCGACATTCCAGCCGAGGCCGCCGACCCTGAAAAGCTGCCGCCGCTGCTCAAGGGATTCAAGGCTGTGCCCCCGCTTATCACCGACATCAATCTGTCGCTCGACGACCGCTTCCTTTATATATCGTGCTGGGGGACCGGCGAATTTCTGCAGTACGACGTTTCCGACCCTTTTCATCCCAAGAAGACAGGCTCCGTGCATCTGGGTGGTATCGTGCGCCGCGCTGGGCATCCGAAGAATCCCAGCGCGCCCTTGAACGGCGGCCCGCAAATGGTGGAGGTGAGCCGCGACGGACGTCGAGTCTATTTCACAAACTCGCTTTATGCGCCGTGGGACGTGCAGTTCTATCCGGATGGAATTAAGAGCTGGATGGTAAAGCTCGATGCCAAGCCCGATGGCGGTATGCAGATCGACCCGAAATTCTTTCTTGAATTCGGGAATCTGCGCGGCCATCAGGTCCATCTGGAGGGTGGCGACGCCTCTTCGGATTCGTACTGCTACTCATGAACCATTCTCCACTCTGGCCCTGGGCCGCGTTGTTTCTTCTCGGGGCCTACCATGGCGTCAACCCGGGAATGGGCTGGCTTTTTGCTGTCGCGTTGGGATTGCAGAAGAAGAGCGCTTCCGCGATATGGCAATCGCTGGTGCCGATCGCCGCGGGACATTTTGTAGCGATCGGACTCGTAGTAGCCGCAGCCACGATTGCCGGCGCAGTGCTTCCCTTGCGTTACGTGAAGATAGCCGCCGCTTCCGTTCTCTTTGCTTTTGGACTTCTCCAGTTGATACGGAAAAGCCATCCACGCTGGGGCGGCATGCAAATCGGGTTTCGCGATTTAGCCATCTGGTCCTTCCTTATGGCTTCGGCTCACGGCGCCGGCTTCATGCTTTTGCCCATCTTGCTGAAAATGTCATCGCTCCACGCGGCGGCTGACCTTGGCGATTCTGCTCACCATCTCCACGCTCTCGGTTTTGCCGGATCACTATTGGCCGAACCGTCGTTTGCCGGACCCTGGACCGCGTCAATCGCCTTGCTCGTCCACACGCTCGGATATCTTCTTGTCACCGGCCTGATCGCCTTCGTGGTCTACGAGAAGCTTGGCCTGGACGTTCTGCGAAAAGCCTGGGTGAATTTGGACCTGATCTGGGCCGTGGCGCTCATCGCCACCGCCGGATTTACACTGCTGATTCCAACGTAGAGCTCCAGATTCTCGGTGTCAGGGTGTGGGTGCGTAACGCGTGAAGACAAAGTCGCGACCTTTGACGGGCACGTGGCAGGGGAAACAGGTTTTGAGATCTGCCTTGTCGTCAGGTTTGCCGTCTTTGAATTGAGCAAACCCCCAGCCGCTGGTCGTGGCGTATTTCTTGGAGTCCTTCACCATGAACTGAACGTTCGTGGCGGACCCGGGCACGAAAGATTGGGAACGGCCAAAGACTTTGTTGTTTTCTTCAGACGGAACGTAAGTCCAGGCTAGCCGGGCAATGATTGTGCCGTCTGGGAACGGAAGCTTCCCTTCTCTGTAGGCCTTGATCGCTACATCGTTGCCCAGAATCGCACGCAAATCGTTGAGGCTTCCTTCTTCGTGCGCCACAGAGATCAGCTTCCAGTCGCGGTATCCCGGCGGAATCTTTATTCCGAAGATCGGAGCCGCCTCTTCATCGAAGTGGTCGAGTGCGGAAGTCGTGAAGGCGACAATGCTGGCAACCATTACAACTGCAAGCAGCAGAGAGATTCGTTTCATAGTTGCAACCTTCCGAGGTCTCAGATTTTTCATGTTCTCTCCTCCATGCGTTCGCCTAAATCGAATCTGTCTCGCGTGCGGTTGAAATCATTGGGGCAGCTCTTCGCCGGACTGTTCTGCCACCATGTACCTGGCGTACCAGTCGGGCCAGTTCGGGTCTGCCGCTCCGATGCGCTTCTCGTGCTGTCCGTGGGCGGTCTCTGCACGCCGAAGCGCGCTCGCCAGTTCGCTTGCAGAGCTGTAAGAAGTCGCACCAGAGGCGACGCGCCCGGGAAGCCGGGTCGTGATCTCCTGCAGAAGCCAGGCGTTGCCGTCGGGATCGCTGAACAAGGCGCGCGAGCGTCCCACGCTCGGGATCAAGGCCACTAACCCGGCCTTCCGGGCCGATGTGAAAGAACTCGCTCACCTCGATGCCGGCGGCGACCAACTGCTCCCGGGCGGCCACGATGTCGGAAACGATCAGGTAGCTTTTGGCTGAACCGGGCGCGGCGGACGTGAGCGTCTTGCCGAATTGCACCGAGCACCAGGAGCCCCGGGGCGTTAACTGGACTGCACTGGGCGGCGTGACGTCCAGCCTCCACCCAAGCTTCTTGTAGAATTCCCGGGCGCGATCCACATCCGAGACGGGGATGATGACCACCTCGAGTTTCATGTCAACACCAGCGACATTCGAGCCGCTGGTATCGCTACTATGGACTTCATGGGTCGGACTTGGCATGTTCCTTCCTCCTCGGAATTAGTGTGCGTAATGGGCGAAGACATTGTCGTGATCTTTCGCAGGCGTGTCACAGGGGAAGCAGGTCTCGTGCAGCGCCTTGTCTCCCACAAGAAAATCCTCACCTTCCCGCATTACCGGGCCCTCCCACTGGAAAAATCCTGGGAATTCGCTGCTCGAGCGGCGGCAGCGCAGGGAATGCGGCATGTGGTTCACTCTGATACCAGTACGCCACGGAGAAAAAATTATCCGACCGGTGGTTTGCGTGGCCGTGTTCAATCGTTGCCCGCAACGATTTCGTAAACGAAATCGGCGAGTCCAGGTGAAAACGATATACAGAGCTGCGGCTTCCCGCCCGCTCAGTACCCTTCACCGGTGCCCCGAACAACCCGTAGGCAAACGGATGATCGCCGAAATCCCATGCCCCTAGAAAATAATCTTCCGACCCGGTCCCGTTGATCGAGGGCGCCGTCTCCCCATCCACGAAAAACATGTCATCGCCCTCGCCCCACCAGCCATCTTGATTCTGCAGAACCGACATGGTCACGCCCACGAAGTGTCCGCGTCCCGTCGCTTCCATCCAGACATAGTTGCCTTCTCCGTTCACATTCTTCCTGTCGTCGACCAGTGGGTCTCCGTTCGAATGCCATTGGTTCGTCCAGCCAGGCACCGGGGTGGCTTGGCGATATTGCGCATGGAAATAGAGTTGATCTCCAGGCAACGACTTGGCATACGTGCGATAGTCGATATTGAAATAGAACGCGTCCACCTTGCGGTCGCCTTCGTTCGTGACGGTGATGCGGGCGTGTTTCTGAAAGGGCATCGGGAAAAAGCTGTTCAGAGCCTTGTCTGACCCGACGGAGAGAGGAAGAGACTGATAGAGGAAATAATCCCCGAGGCCGAGGCCGAAGAAGTCGCCAATGGGAGTTTCCACGCTGGGCGCGGACTCGCCGTCCCAGAACATGCGCAGAACCAAAGCTTTCAAATGGTGGGGATCGCCGCTCGCGATGGTAATCCAAATATGACTCACGAGGCCCGGTCCGGACTCGTCGAGCAGCGTCAGGGTTTCTCCGGCCGCAATGGTGCGAGAGTCCGCATTGCCACCCGAGCGGTCGTAGCTGGAAGCCCGCTTCTGAACGTAGTCTTTCGCCTCTGGAAGGCTGGAAAGCCAGGTGGCGGAATCCTGCGCGAAGAGCGGGAGGGTCAGCAAGCAAGAAATGAGCAACACGATCGACCGTTTCATCGATTCCCCTTGTAAATTGGTCCCTCACCAATGTTGTTGAGCACGACTGCGTCGTAGCTCGGCTTCTTGACGATTCGGTAATAGCGAGTGGGTTTGCTCAATTACTGGAGCAGAATCCTACTTCCGTAAAAGGGGCAAGTCAATGTCGTGGACTTGGTGGGTCTTCAAAGAATTGTAAGCTCGAAGAGTGGATCACTAATGATAAACGCGGAATCCGATGAATTATCCAGTGTGACCCTATATTATGATATGCCCGATCAACAGAGTCGTTTCATTGCTCTCAGGTGAACCAGGAAACGACGCGGATATTCGATGAAAATGCCAAGCGTAAAGACTGGCCCTAATGCCGCTGGCCGCAGATTCTGGCTAGCGATGTCGGGGTTTGCCATGGCGCTTGCGCTGCTCCCCTTTTCCTACAAGGTCGAACGCCGCCTGGAGACAGCCGCTCACATCAAGGGCGGAGAATCCGAAAAAGTTGACCTGGAACTGGCGCAGCGCTTCCAGTCTCCGTACGCCCACCGCCTGGTTCTGGTGATCAGCGGCATTCCAGATCCAGATTCAGCAAGTGGTGCAGATGCATTGGGCTTCTTAACCACTTCACTCCGCAGTGTGCCGGGAGTGGCAGGCGCGGTTTCGAGTCTGGATTGGCCAGATCCTCTGTTCACCGGGAACAATGGCGGGGCCTTGATCATTGTCGGATTGGATCCGCACGATGAAACTTTCGAGGCATTGGTCCCCAAACTGAGGGCTAAAGCGGACTGGATGGAAGGTCAGCTCAGGTCGCAATACCCCAATATCAAATTGGAGATTACGGGTGAAACGCCACTGACCTTCGATCTTCGCAAGGTCAGCGCAGATGACGTCAGGCACGCCGAAGAACGAGCGATGCCGGTCACACTTGTTCTGCTGTTGCTGGCTTTCGGCAGTCTGGTGGCCGCGCTATTGCCGCTCGGAGTTGGAGTGCTCTCCATCTCGATGGCGATGGGTGCAGCTGCGTTGTTAGCGCATTATATGCATCTCTCGATTCTCGTGCAGAACCTGGCGACGATGCTCGGCCTGGGCTTGGGCATCGACTATGCATTGCTGATGGTGAGCCGGTTTCGCGAAGCCTTGAACGAAGGATATGATCCCGGCTGTGCTGCCGATATTGCCGCGGGACAAGCGGGGCGGACGCTGATAATTTCGGCCACGACGGTTGCTATCGGATTTTCAGCGCTGCTGACTGTGCCTATCAGCGAATTGCGCTCGATCGGGTTAGCTGGCCTGCTCGTCACCGTTTTGAGCGTCATGCTGTGTACATTCATTCTGCCTTGGGTGCTTGGTCTGCTGGGGCATCGCATCAATGCCGCCAGAGTGCGTCCAGCCAGACAATTCACAACGCGGGAGAGCCTATGCGCGGCGAGTGAGCGGTGGGTGCGGTGGGGTAGCATCATAACCCGACGGCCCTGGATATCTCTGCTGGTCGCCGGGATTCCGCTACTGATCCTTGCATTCCAAGCCCGGAAAATCTCTCCCGGCATTCCTGACCATGACTCGCTCCCCGCCGCAGCCGAGTCGGTGCAAGCACTGCACACGCTTCAACGCATGGGGCGGTCGGGCATTGTGCAGTCTTTGCGAGTGATCCTGGAGTTGCCGCCGCAATCTCCGCCGCTCTCGCCGGCTGGCTGGCTTGCCGTCAGTCGGTTGACCAAGCACTTCCAGAGCGATCCTAGAGCGCAAGAGGTCTTATCTCTTCCCACCCTCACCGGAATGTCCGACAACGCGGATGCTGTCAACGATGTGCCCGAGGCAATCCGCAAAAGTTTTGTTCGCAGCGATGGTCAGGCTACCTTGATTGAGCTGCTGCCTACCGCCACTCTTACGCCCAACGAACAGATTCGGTGGGTACGAGACGTGCGTTCCTCCGATGTCGCAGCGATGACCGGAGTGCCCGGGGCTGTGCTGCGCGTGGGCGGCGTTTCCGCGCTCGACGCAGACTACGACTCAGTAGTAAAAGAACGATTGCCGAAGGTGGTCCTTGGCGTCGTCTTGGGCAGCTTGCTGGCGCTCCTGATCGGGTTACGTTCTTTGTTTGCGGCGGTCAAAGCAATTCTGCTGAACCTACTCTCCGTTGGCGCTTCATTCGGTGCGTTGGTTGTGGTTTTTCAGGAAGGCCACGGCAGCAAACTGTTTGGGCTCGAAGGGCCCACCGGCACCGTTTACCCGATCGTGCCGATTCTCTCGTTTGCCATCGTTTTCGGATTGAGCATGGACTATGAGGTGTTCCTGGTTGCCCGAGTCCTCGAAGAACGGCGGAACGGTCTCTCCGAGAGATCGGCAGTGATTGAGGGCCTGGCGCGGACGGCGGGGCTCATCACGAGCGCGGCGGCAATTATGATTGCCGTCTTCACGGCATTCACCGTGGGAAGCTTTCTGGTTGTCCAAATGCTGGGCTTTACGCTCGCCGTGGCTGTGTTCATTGATGCTACAGTGGTGCGGATGATTGTCGGGCCGGCACTATTGCAACTTGCCGGCGACTGGAATTGGTGGCCCTTTGGCTTATATGGGGCCCCGGCACCGTGTGAGAAGGAACTGATCCCATGAGGGGGAACACCGTGGATGCTCCAGTGACAGCATAGGGCTCCCAACGGCCTGATTAGGCGGTGCGATTTATTTGGCGTTTTCTTCTTTAGCGCTGGAATGGCCGATATCGAAGTCCTTGCGTGCAAGGTTTGCCTTTCCCGAGCCAAATTCGATTGCAAGAATCGAGGAGCCGGGCTTGCCCTGCTGCTTTGCTTCTACTTGCGACGCAGACCAAGCGCCGCCGACCTGCCGTAGCCCATAGTAAATAAATTCTTTCTGCTGTCCCGTCCCGTGAAGCGTCTTCACCGCATGCACAGGGAACAAAATGCCGCGGTCAATCCAGGATGTCACCGAATCATAGTGACTGCGGTCCTGAGTCCCGGATGTGCTCTTAAGGACAAAGCAATCCCGCACACCGTATTTCTCCGGAGGGAGAAGTTCCTGGTTCTTCCAGAAGAACTGGCTCTCCACCATGTCTTCGTAGGAGAAATCCGTTCCGACTAGAGGATCGTTCCAACGTTCGAATGGCAAAACGCTGGCGGCCTTCTCGCCAGGAAGTACCGCCTCGATGGTCACGTGCCCACTCGCGCTCATATGAAGAAGAAGGCTCGTCTTCTCCGCTCCAGGCCCCGAGATCTCGCATAGCACACTCAGACCATCAGGAAACCAGTGAGCCTTGGCTAAAAACTTGTAGCTCGTGCGCTTGCCGTCGCCTTCGACGCGTGTGAGTCGCCCAGTCACGCGGTAGTCTAATTTTTCAATACGCTGGCGCGAGCCAGTCAGCACGGTCTCCAGGTCAGGATTCGCTGCGAAAGCCGATGGATGCACCAGCGATAACAGCGCTAACAAAGCGATGGACGCTTGAATCGTCCCGATGACGCAATTCGCCCATTTGGCATCTGGATAACGGCCAAGCTTGCGGCTGCGAGAGAGCATTACAACGTGGCTCAGGAAGGTCATAGTTATGTATACAGCCAAAGTGACGTATAGCGCCCACGCTGAGCGACGGATAGTGATTCTCGAGCCGCATTATGCAGCCCATTTCAGAACCCACACTTTCGAGAGGGCTACTTGCATGCGATGGATTTTAACAGCCTAAGCTTGCCCAGCGATAGCAAGACGCGTGAACTGCTTTTGCAGGCGGCGTCCCGCTAAGTAATGGTTAGGGTGAGCGCGCTGCTGGTTCCACCGCTGCTACAGCCCAAATCTCCCGTGTTCCCGCTCGGAGTGTTGACCGTCACGCTGGCTGTTCCTGGAGCAGAGATCACGGCAGTAGTGATCGTGACCTGCAGCTGCGTACTGCTTGTGACCAGGGTGCTTAGCGCCGTCCCGTTGATAAGCACCACGGAAGACGAAACAAACTGACCACCATACACAGTGAGAACAAAGCCCGCTTGCACTTGCGCGACCGTAATCGAGCTGGCAGAAAGGGATCCAATGCTCGGGGCGGGCCGAGCACTTCCACACAAGGGATTGAGTGAGTTGCAGGCTTGGAAGACTAGCAAAGCGAACAGAAGCGCACCGAGAGGCGGCAAGAAGGTGCTGATCCTTTTCATATGGGGATAGTACCACCGGTGCGGTAAATACGGATGGTCGCTCGGCGGGATGTGCCCAAGCGCATTCCGACTTTTCCACGCACACCGAAGTCGGAAAGCCGTTGCCACATCAGTTAGACTCACGGATCGGGCGATCGCCTCCTTGCACCAACGATGAGCCGGATTGCCGATCTGATCTGAATCCCTTCCTCCACTGAGGCTTCGTTGAAAATGCAGATCGTTCGGGTTTAACGAGCCGTCTTGCCCAACGCGGCAACGGCATGAGCTGGAGCGAGGCGCACCGCAAACTTATCGTCGTGTCCACAGCTGATTTCTGTAGTTTGATTGGCGTATTCTCTCACCCAGATCACCCGTTCGGGGTTCACAAAGACTTCCAGACCGTCCACATCTTCAAACATTACGAACTCCATAATGCCTCCTTTTCGTCATTTCCTGTCTGCCCTCTTCGCGACTCATGAGGTCGCCAGCGGCTCGGGCGATTCCGTCGAGCGTTCCGTTGTTTTGGACCTAATACCAAAAGCCTACTCAGTTCCCCGACGCTCTTGACAGAGGGAGGTTGCTCTCACAATCAATTGTTACCACATTCTCGAATCGTTAACAGGTGCACGCGCGAGGGGATGCGCTCCGTTCTGGAGCCGAGTCGAGGAGTGCGAAAGGGGGGTGAGGGCCACCTGTCATTTTTGTCAGTGTTCAGGGCAGGACGGGTGGCGTAGTATTTAACGTCGGAGTCGCTTCTAGGATCGCCTGCGAGAGTGTGCGTCGCGGCGACTATCGTGGTTGACTCGTTGCGTTTGAGTTATTGCGTTTGACTTGTTGCACTTGACTTATTGCACTTTACCCAGGGACAGGTTCTGTTGATTTTCGGCTTAATTTCGATTCGAGAGGGAGAAGGAAATGCGTAAGATCTCCGTACTAGCGCTGCTGTTGTTGCTGTCTGCCGGCTTGGCCGTGGCACAGGACACGTTCCCGAAGGTGGAAACATCGCCGGCCTTCATGTATATCCGCACCCCTGTATCTTTCACGGTGCCGGCAAACTCTCCGGTGGCCCCCGGGGCATCCTTTAATGAAAGCTTTAACTGCGCCGGTGGCGGGGGCACGATCGCCTTGAACCTGAGCAAAGTCTTCGGGCTCGCGGCCGACCTGGGGGGCTGCAAATATTTTGGCCAAAACTTTCCCGCCTTGAGCGAAAAGCTGAGCGGGAGTGACTTTACTTATATGTTCGGGCCCCGGCTGACCTGGCGAAACAAGAGCGCCTTCCGGCCCTTTGCCGAAGTGAACTTTGGCGGGAATCGCTTCAGTCTCAGCTGCAATAACAATACCGCGTGCAGCGGCACTTCCTATTCCAAGAATGCTTTTGCTCTGACGGCGGGCGGAGGTTTTGACGTCAGGCTATCCCAGAAGTTTGCCCTGCGCCTGGTTCAGGCGGAATATCTCTACACCCGCTTCGGCAATAATTGCAATCTGGCGCTGTGCAGCAACAATAACAATCAAAACAGCTTTCGCTTGAAGAGTGGAATCGTCGTTGGGTGGGGCGGAGCTGCTCCGGTGGTGCCTGCGGCGAGCTGCTCGGTGCAGCCGACGGAAGTGATGGTGGGCGAGCCTCTGACGGCGAGCGTCAGCGCCCGGAACTTCAACCCCAAGCACACGGTCGCTTATGCCTGGACGAGCAATGGCGGCCAGGTATCGGGGAAGAATACATCGGCGCAGATCGACACCACGGGGGCAGCCCCTGGCAGTTACACGGTCAGCGCGCGAGTGACCGACCCCAAAGAGAAGAAGAACAATGTGGCGAGTTGCTCGGCCAGCTACACGGTGAAGCCGTTGCCGCCGAAAAATCCGCCCACGATGAGTTGCACGGCCAGTCCGGGGAGCGTGCAGGCGGGAGCGAGTGTAAGCGTGACTTGCAGCTGCAGCAGCCCGGATGGGGTTTCCGTGTCGGTATCGAGCTGGACGGCCAGCGGAGGAACAATTTCCGGCAGCGGCAATACGGCGACGCTGAATACTGGCGGAGCATCGCCCGGTACGATTTCGATCGGTGCTACCTGTACGGACTCGCGGGGTTTGACGGGTCAGGCATCGACCCAAACGACGGTGGAAAATGCGCCGCCACCGCCGCCGAAGGCAACCAAGCTGAGCCAGTGCGACTTCCCGAATGAGAAGAAGCCGTGGCGCGTGGACAACACCTGCAAGGCGATTTTGGATGACGTAGCCAAGAACCTGCAGCAGAACCCGGACAGCAAACTGGTGATCGTCGGCAACGCCGATCCTGGTGAGACGCGCAAGAATCTGGCGGGGGAACGCGCTGTGGATTCGAAGTTCTATCTCACGGAGGGCGAAGCGCAGCAGCACATTGACCCGAGCCGCATCGAAGTGCGCACCGGCAGCGGTGGCACCAAGACGGCCGAGTACTGGATCGTGCCTGCGGGCGCGACCTTCGACTCGACCGGCACCCAACCCGTGGATGAATCCCAGGTGCCAGCGGTTCCGGATCATCCCAAGCCGGGGGCCAAGAAGAAAGCCGCCGCCATGAAGATGCAGTAGCTGCTGAACGAGACGGAAAGGGGCCGGGCTTCGGAAACAACCGGCCCCTTTTTTCGTGTAATCTTCTGTGACCTGCCAGTCCGCTGTCACGGAATGGCAACCCAGTCACATGTTGCGAGGTCTCTATGAATTGGAATTACATCCTGCAAAATACTGTTGCGGTACTCACAAATGTAGGGCTGAAAGTGTTGGGAGCGATCGGCTTATGGATTGTCGGCCGCTGGTTGATCGGCCTTTCCTTGCGTTTGATCGGGCGGGGAATGACCCGGCAGAAAATTGATCCCACACTGATCCGGTACTTCCAGTCTGCCATTGGCGCACTTCTTAACATTGCGCTGGTTGTGTCGATTCTGGGCTTCTTCGGGGTGGAAACGACCACTTTCGCTGCCTTCGTGGCCGCCGCTGGAGTGGCCATCGGCATGGCATGGAGCGGTCTCTTAAGCAACTTCGCAGCCGGAGTTTTCTTGGTAGTCCTTCAACCGATGAAAGTCGGCGACTTCGTAACTGCGGGCGGAGTCACCGGAACAGTTAAGGAGATCGGACTATTTGTCACCGCCATTGATACGCTCGACAACGTTCACACTATCGTTGGCAACGGAAAGATTCTCGGCGACACAATCCAGAACTTCTCGCACAACAGCTACCGCCGGGTCGAACTGACCGCGCAACTGGCCCACGGGGTCGACGCGCAGGCTGCCGTCGCTATTTTGAAACAAGGCATGGCGCAGATTCCTAACGTTCTGGAGAATCCCGCTCCGGATGCCGAGATCCTTCAGTTCACGCTCGCAGGTCCGGTGCTTGCGGTTCGTCCCTACTGCAACAACGAGCATTACTGGCAAGTGTACTTCGATACCAATCGGCTGATCCGCAATAGCTTTACTCAGGCGGGCTATCCAATTCCAGAACAACACTTTTCGATCCACACCGATACGGAAGGGATCACATTAGCGCGGACAGCATAGCATTTAGCGCCCAAAGCGATTAGCACGTGGTTCTAGGGAGAAACTACGAGTAATGGTGCAGAGGTTATCGGACTGCAGCAAAGTCGTACTGCCAACATCCCCGAACACCCGCATCGAGAACCTGTCGCAGGCGCCATCAGATCAGCATTTTCAAAACAGCGCGCATCAGCTGATCAGCTGGCGTCGCCAGCACTACCAGAGGAACCATGGGCAACGCTGCGGCCGCGGCCAGAGTAGTGAGCGTCGATTTATTGATCGGCACTCGCTTCATCTGTTGCACAACCTGGAAGCTGCTACCCAGGTCAATTAAGGATGAAGGATCCGGGTTGCCCAGGATTTCGTGACCTTGCGGTGCGTGCCCGTCGATCCACTTAGCGGCAAACGACTGGTTGTGGCTCGTCACCAAAGCTCCGTAACTCAGAATCGCTTCGCTCTTTGTCTTAATCAACACCGGCGTGGTTACTAACAAGGGTAGAACCAGAAGGATGAGAGCAAAGACGCCGTAGCCAACCACGATGAATTTCATTCCCGCCAGGGTTGCTCCGTCATAGGCGATGGCGTTTCCCACTTGGCTAGCAACCACCGCTCCCCCCGCAAAAACGATGGGGCTGAATCGCTTCTGGCCTAGTGACAGAAATCCGAGTCCAGCAGCCAGATCAGAGTGCGTGGCAACCAGACGAAGATTGATTTGTGAAACCTGCCAGAGGAACAACGACCACAGGGACAGTCTCCAAATCCAGCGCAGGAGCAGAAAGCGGAACAAGGGTACGCTGATAATATTGAACCACCATCCCGCCAGACTCAGGCCGGTGCCCAGGGTGTGCCAGTTGGTTGCGTTCCCGATCAACGCTTCGGTGCGCGACCCGAAAAGGAATGACGAATACGCCCCTGCGGCTATTATTGCCTCCGGCAGCACACTATCCCGCAGCCGAGTCACTCTTCGGATCACCGCTTCAAAAGATGGTAGCTCCGGCTCTTTTACCAGTCCGGACTTCAGGAAGTGAAGGACAAGGAGTCTCCATTCGCGGTCAATACGCAACTCCGCCAAAATGAGGATGGGCAGGGCAACCAGAAAGCGAACGTTGACCGCGAAATCGCGAAGGAATGGGATCTGAAGTTGCTTCCCGTAAGCCGACCCCTGAATCATTGACAGAACCAGCAAAGGTAGCCATGCAACAGCGATAGCCAGCAGAACACGGCGGAGAATTCGCGCGCGTCCCTCCTGTGCGTGACCAAACAGAAATCGGAGCCGATAAAAAAGCCCTCCCTGAGTGAGAGAAAAACTCTCCGCCGCGGAGGAGCGAAGTTCGCTCATAGAATCAATCTTGCTGCCAGCTTAGAGATGCGACACGCCATGCCAGCAGTCGAGAAACTGCAGCCGCCGATCACCTCGGTGCATTTACCACGATGTAGGTTGTCGTCGTTCCTGAGAATTGAGGCTGGTACCACGTGCTGCCGCACTGCTGGTAGGTCAATCCGTTGACAATGACCGTTGAACAGGACGGGGGCACGGAGTGAACGATCGAACCCACGACAGCCGCGGTCACCACTGCGGTTGCAGTGACGGCGGCAGCAACCGCAACGGGATGATAACAACAACCGCCGCCGTAGTAACCACCACCGTGGTAGTAGTTATTGTTGACGTTGACGTTGACGTTACGGTTCACGTTGACGTTCGTATTCCTATTTATGTTGGTGTTGCGATTGACGTTGGTCTGTGCACTGCTGCGATAGTTGCCGCCGCCACGTCGCTGGGCGGAGAGAGTCGATCCAGACAACAGGATGGCGGTGGCAAGAAGGGCGGAGATCGGACGGGATCGCTTCATGGTGTCTCCTTATTTGTTGTTAGTGGCTTGGGCTTTGAGTTCTGCCAGGGGGATGCGGTGAGCATCCGCCGGTGGATCAAAGGTAAAGGCGTTCTCACTGAAGGACGGCGCCAGGTTCCAGCTAAGGTCCTCGCGGTGCTGAGGCTTTGCATCATCCGTGAGAGTTCGAATGACCAGCTTGCGCGGAAGAGGAAACTCTCCTAGCTCGATCCATATCTGCCAATCAACACCCTCCTGACGGAAGGCATACTGCTCGCAGGTGACACCCTCGACTGTACTGGGGCCGATATCAACTGCGGCCTTGATCTTCTTGATATTGGCCTCGTTCGTGCCCCATCGAAAGAGGTCAATCAGGGGAAGCTCGATGCCGTACTTATCGCTAAGATTGTCAGCCCATTCGGCGATGGTTGGCGGGGCAGGGACGGTGGCGTAGTAGTTGATGACCTGACCGAAGATGGTGAAGTTCTTTCCGTCGAAGAAAAAGAATCGGTGGCCGGCATCGTCGTTGACCTCGATTCTTACACGGTTGGGTCGGGCGGCAACAAGATCAACTTTGGAGTTGAATTGGATGGTCTGCCCGTCGTCCAAGACATCATCGGTCGAAACGTCCGCCGTGACCTGAAACGACTTCAACGTGCGGAGGTAAACGCCCATCTTATTGAGTGCGTCCATTGCATCCGGATCGATCGCAGAGGTGTCTTTCGCGTCGGCCTGATGTCCGCCTTTTGCGAAAACGGTGGGTGCGATGGGGGTAAAGAGCGCGGCTCCTGCGACGACGACCGGAATTGCAAGACGCAGTATGCCCTTGGCAAGCCGCCAGTTTTCCACTGATTTGTTTTGGTGGATGGAAGGAGTCTGAAAATCGGGACGCGTCGGTAGATTCTCGGGTAGGTTCATCTTTGTACCCTCGCGAATGTTTTGTCGCCGTGGCTTGCGAGAGGCGTAGCACCCATCGTCTAAGCATTGATAACTGCGAAACGATGCAAGTGTGGCGCGGCCAGCTACAGCGCACGCTGGTATCATAATGCGTTGCCGGAGTCGGCGATAACTGTCAACATTAACAGTGCTCACCTTCTTCCCCTTGTGATCTCGTCAGGTTGTATCTATCTCGCATATAGACGTTTGTCATAGAGAGAAGCGCACAATGCGAAGCAACGCACAACTCTCGGCCGGTGCCGTTGTCCTCCTATCAACTGTGTGTCTTTTCGCGCAAGATACGCCCATCAGCGCGCCAGTCGCCAATTGGAGAGCGAGCAGCGGCAACGTGTGGACAATCCCATTCGGCGGAGGTGTTGGAAGAATTATGAAACTCGGATTCCGACCCGTGAATATCGGCGCAGCCTTTCATGGCAATCCCACCCGTCCAACGGGCGCTTCGTCGTGGGCATACGCCTGCAAATTGCGTTCCTGTTTCCGAAGTTAACCGAGGAGCAGCAGAAAATGATGATGGAGCAAAGGCTGAAACAGATGGAACAGGAACCTCAGAAGAAATGAATAATGGGCCCACTCTTGTTGGGCCGTAAGCGACATCGCACCGATGGCATGTCGGGTCTGTTCAACGTCGCGGCAATCCTCGATTGTTTTCAAAACTATGCCAGGCCTCTCTGGACGATTTGGCGGGCGTTGCAAGCCTTGAGGGCAGTAGGCAGGGCCGTCTCAGCCGAGCCGTTCTTTCCGAGCCGTTTTCGACTGCCGGCTCCCGGATCGATTCAAATGTGGAGCATTTAAATGAAAAATTACATCTTCAGACTTCGAGTTGAGAAACGATTTTGGGTTGTGTTTTCTTCTTTCATAATTCTTCTCTGTCCGCCCGCGCAGGCGAAGCGAAAAGACCTGGTGATCATGAAGAATGGAGATCGCCTCACGGGAGAAGTGAAGAAGCTGGAACACGGAATCTTGTATATCGATCTGACATACGTTTCAGGCTCGATTGGCTTGGACTGGTCGCAGGTCGAGCGGGTCCAGAGTACTGGCGGGTTTCAGGTCATCCTGAAGAATGGTAAGCGGGTGTCGGGCACTATCCAGAAGAAGACGGCGGCGGAAGAGCCAGAAAGGGACTTTACAATTCATGCCAAGCAGGGTGAGGTGAGTGCTGCGTCCCCAGATGTGGTCACGGTCGAGTCGCAAAAACAAGGCTTCTGGCGTCAGTTGACTGGCGCGATCGACTTAGGAGTAAATTTTTCGAGTGGCAACAGCCAGACGTCATTGAGTGCAGACGCAAATGCTAATTATCTCTCCACGAAATGGATCACTGGCGCCAGCATCAATTCTTCTTTCAGCGGCCAATCGGGCGGCTCGACGTCGAATCTGCTGGAAGTCCAGACACTCGACGGGCGCTTTCTGAACCGCAATTCTTTCCTCATGGGAATAGGGGACTTCCTGCACAGCTCTCAACAGGATCTCTCTCTCCGCACAACGTTCGGAGGAGGATATGGGCGCTATTTGATTCGGACCAATCACAACACACTCGCCTTGTTGGGGGGCGTGGTCTACACTCACGAAAATTTCGAATCTTCCGACCAATCCGCCGACCAAAACGTGGAAGCTCTGCTTGGCGTGCAGTATGAGATGTTTCATTTTGACCGCTATAACCTGCAGTCCCAAGTCCTGATTTACCCGGGGTTAACCGATGCCGGCCGTATTCGCGCCACCACCAAAGCGACCTTTAGTCTCAAGCTGGTGAACAATTTTCACATCGACTTCTCGCTCCTGGACAATTTCGATAGCAGCCCGCCATTCAATGCAAAACGAAATGAACTAGGAGTAAGTAACACCTTGGGTTGGACCTTCTGATTTCTAACACCATGAGTAGATCGTTTGCAGCGCCATCATGCGGTTTCCCAGCCTGTCACTTTTGACAGGTGTGGCGATCTCTCCTTCCACTCTAAGGTAACCTGAGCGAAACCAGTCTCCGCATGAGGGAGAGCAAGATGGCGACTCAACCCGTGCCACTCCCAGATATCAAGACCACAAAGAACTTTGGTCGTGTACGTCTACGTCGACAACCCCAAAATTGCGCGCCAAGAGAGCAGTGGAAATCCTTGCTGTAGGAGGTGTTATGAAAGAAAGTAAGACGCGGATCTCGGCAGCTTCAGATAACACGCGGGGCGGCAACTTTGCCGTGCTAGCCATTCTTGCACTGGTCACCGGAGTCGCGACCGGCCAGAGTGTTCCAAGCGGCGCCTCGCCTTCAACTCCGCACCTGCCGGATGCTCCGGGTGTACGGGCGATTTTGCCGTCCATCCCCGCTTACCAAGGCCAAACCTCGCAGCCCCAAAAAATGGCTGAGGCCCAGAATGTGATTCCCCATCCGGCGTATTCGGAGCCCATCGTCACTCCGACGGGCGCACGGATCATCACGCTGGAGGAAGCGCAGCAGAAGGCCGCCCCTGCGAACAATCCGATGTTGCGCCTCGGCCAGCTCTCAGTTGAAGTGGCCCGGCAGACTCGGCTGGGAACAGAGTCAACTTTCTTTCCTCAGATAGGTTCCACGTTCTCGAACATGCACTTTAACAAGTTCATGGGTGAGGAAATCTCGGTCACGGGTCCGCTCGGAAACACCAGAACCGCTTCGCTCCCGCTCGCTGGGCAGAATCAAACTCTGGTTGCGGTTACCTTGACGCAACCGATCACGCCGCTCTTGCAGCTTAAGGAACTCTACAAAATTAACCTTGCTGACGAGCGCATCGCGAGAGTGAAAGCGGGCATGCCTGTCTCCGAAACGGCGAGCAAAGTAGAGAAGGCATTTTACGAGCTGCTGGTCGCTCAACGGCAGATGGCCTTCGCCAAATTGAAAGCCACTCAGACCGAGAACCGATGGCTGGTGGCCAGTAATGCGGCGATCCCAATCGGACCGGCCAGCCACGACGAAGAGCTGATTGAAACCAGCAATACGATGGCGATCGCAACTACCAAGGTGCAGGAATTGACGGCCGCACTCGACGAGATGCTCGGCTTCGCGCCTGATACCGAGCTGCAGTTGGTGCCTCCCGACCCGCGTTTTGAAAATATTTCCCTAAGGGAGGCCACCGACAAAGCGTTGGTGGCGAATCCGGAAGTGCTTGAGGCCGAGCAAACCGTAGTAAAGGCACGGTCTGCTTCGACAATACAAAAATTGGCTTATATTCCCACCGTCGCGGCCATGGGGGGCTACGCCTATAACAACGAAGCAATCCCTCTGCTGCCGCGCGACTTCTCCTTCATAGGGATCGTGGCGACCTACAACGTGTTCGACTTCGGCAAGCGGGAGCACACCATCAAAGGGGCGAACGCGCAGGCTGAAATGGCGGAGATTGCTTTGGAGTTAACCAAGGCCAAAGTCGCCGCGAGTGTTAAAACCAGTCACTTCGAACTGGAGCGCTCGCGACAACTCAGCGAACTTACTCGCCGCCTGGATTCAGCAATTCAACTACAAAAAGCAAGCTACGAAGACAACGGCGCCGAGATTCTCGCGGCAAAGAGAGCCAAGGTGGAGGCAGAGATGTTTCAAGCCGATCTCGACTACCGTCAAGCCTTGGCCAAGCTGAAGACGGTGATGGGAGAGCGGTAAAAAGCAGTCGTTCATCCCTGGAAACGGGTGAGACTATCTAGTTGATATGTGTCACTTCGAACTTCGATTGATCGTAAGGTGAAGCCATCGGGTCGCACCGAGCCTGGCAACACGCTGGCTCCAGATTTGGAGACACACTAGGCTCTTGCCCACGGCTCAGCCGAGGCACTGAGGTTCTCTTTAGGCTTTCTTTAACAGGCGGGTAATCCACACCAAAATTACAGCACCGACAAATGCCACAATGATGGAGCCGATCATCCCGCCACCGGGCCAGATTCCTAACAGCCCGAAGATCCAGCCGCCCAAGACGCCGCCAAGGATGCCGAGAATGAGGTCGACGACTAGGCCATAGCCACCGCCCTTCATCACCTGGCCAGCAAGCCAACCTGCGATCAATCCAACCACAATCCATGCGAGGAATCCCATGTCGAACCTCCTTGAGCCGGCCTAAAGCGGGGCCGACCGAAAATGCACACTAAGTCGCGTCTTTCCTAAACAGCCTTGCGCCGAAGACTTTCCGTCACAACTTGCAAAGGGGCGGGACTTCCCTTCCGAATTCCCGCCCGGCAGGTTAGTTCTTCGACATATTCTTCGGCGACCTCTTGTCGAGCGTAGCCAGCAATAATTTCGCGGACGGAGGCGCCGCGACCGCGTGGTTGAACACGATATCTTTCGCCTTCACGTCTTTTCCGTACAGATTCTTGTTGGCGCTGTCATCCGGACGAAGCGTCGAGCCCGAGAGAGAGATTCCAGCGAACAATCCCCGCGCGCGCGAATAGGAAAGAATTTCCGCCCGCAACGTCACGTCAGTTTCCGCCGAGGCCGTTCGCCCTACGGGACCAGCCGCCGCCGAAACATCGCCCCCCAGCTTTACCTTGCTGGCCAGGATGTTCTCGGCTGACCGCGGGCTCATCAACAGCAAGACGAAGTCAGTCGCCTGCCCGCCCAACTGCAAGCCAGCGCTGCCACCTTCGAGCGCCATCATCGTCGGGGCGCTCCAAGGTCCTTGAAAGTTCTTACCGCCACGGCAAGTCATCACACCACGGCCGTAACTCCCGCCAATTCCAATGGCAAATTTCAGGACGGAGGGCAAAACTACGACACAATCCGCTTTGTCAATCACACTTTGCGGAATATCGTCGGGAACGTTCATGATTTCTTGCACCACCTTCCCGGCATTCTCCACTCGCTCTTGTTCTTTATTCTGCCCAAATGCAGGCCACGCAGTGACGGCAAGCAAGACCACTCCCAAACAAAATCTCTTCATGATCATCTCCCTCAACAAAATATTTGCAAAAACTCTATTCTCACTCCCTGACAATTGCAACTATGGCACAGGACACAACGACGGGGCTAAGTAGTGGGACGGGAATGAGGCGCTTAACAGCCCGACTACAAACACCAATGCCAGCGTCCGAGACTCGAAGACAATCTATGAGCAACATGGCACTCCCGCCACTGGCAAAATTGCCAGTCCGGAGCGCTATGGCTGATTGCGGCAACTATCCCGCTCCGTCAAGGCCGACGATCTCGTCGAAGATGTAGAACAGGCCTGCCCGTCCGCTACTTGCTGGTATTGACCATCGGAATTACCGCGGACAACTGTAAATTGATCAGGAGGTCGATACGGCGATCGATCTGGTACCACAACGCAGTCTTCTTGGCCGAAACAACTTTCTCAAACACTGGAACATACTTCATACGCAATGCGAGGAGTTGCTGGTCAAGGGCAGTCGATCTCTTGATGTAATCTTGCGCCTGCGCATCGGTCATGCTGGAGTAGTTCGCTGCGTAGTCCTTAATGATCGCCCAGCGTTCATCATTAGGTTTGATAGCTTCCTGTCTGTATTGATCAAAAATGGGCCAGAACTTGGTGGCCTCGTCGGCGGTGAGGGTCATGTTTTGCGCGACGATCTGCTTGCGCTGCGCGCGTAGATCTGCCCGCAGCATCTCGATATCTTGGTCCGAAACGTTATTCGATTGTGCGTCTCCCCCCGAAACGCCTTGCGCCGCGGGCTTCTCAGACGGCTTAGCGAACATCGATAGGTTGCACACGAACACCACGATCATCACAACCAGCACAACTTTGATACCGTTCCTCTGCATTGTTGTCTCCCTCCGGATCTCTAAAAGGACAGTCCAACGTTTGGCGGCGAACACCACGAGCTGTGCGGCGTTCGGTGGTCCCTCGTCACGGCAGCTTAGCGAGATTGACTTGGAGTGCCCACTGGCAAAAGTGACAGCTCCGTGCTTGCCGGGACCGACGCGGGTGGTGACAACGCGACCTTTCGGGGCACCCGTGACAAGACCTGCTTACTACAGACGCTGAAATACACGATTACGACGGTGCTGGCGGTGCCCGTGATGTCCGGTCATACCTTGCGGCGCTGATCCGCTGCTGGGGGGCGCACTGTTGTCATTAGGATTTCTGTTTCGGCCGGCGCCGTCGAGAGACTCCGCGCCGATCATCGACATTAGAGAAGCCGGACCAGAACATAGAACGCACAGTTCTCGCCAGTCGTCATGGTCCTCCATCACTACGCAGCGCCCCTTACAACTGGTTGACGCACTGGTGCGTCAAGGCTTGGCCTTGAACGTTGCCATCTGCATCACCCAAACACCGCCGGTGTTAGTGGCCGTGGCTGCATTACTGCCACTGCTGCTGACAACCTTGCTTTCTGCAATATTGCCGTAGATGTTGATCCCAATCTTGGTGAATCCGGAACCCGCTGCGGTGAAGTGTTGAGGGGAGTCGCCGGCGCCGAAGATCAACTCGTTGGCTGAAGTTGTAGTAGCAGAACCGCTGCTCGCAGTGGTTCCCGTGCCTGCTGCCGCGGCTGTGACATCGAGCGGACTGGTGGGGTCAAGTCCGCTGTACTCCAGAATGCGGAGATCGGGATATGCCGCTGCCTGATTGAAAGTGACCGTCACCGTGTTACTGCCGCCGATGATGTTCTTGGCGTAGTAAATGGACTGTTGCAATCCGGTAGTGGTGGTCGGACCGACCGCCCGAGTGTAGGTGTTGCCTTGGCTGTCGGTGAGCGAAATGATTGAAGAGGTCGCATCGCGGCATCCCACAGCCACGACATTCAGATCGCCTGCGGTCTCCGCGTGTGCGTAAGCCACCGCAACGGAGGTATTGGAAGCCTGGATTGTGGTCGGACCTGTGGCTGACTGGACGAGCTTGATGGTAGCGCCTGAAGTGTAGGTGTAGCCGTTGGTCAGGGTCCCACTCTGGCCGTTGCTGTTCGTCACTACTACATTCACCGCTCCAGCAGCGTGTGCCGGAGTCGTGGCCGTGATCGTCGTGCTGCTGACCACAACCACGTTGGTCGCTGCCGTTCCCCCAAAAGTCACCGTCGCTCCCGATACAAAGTTCGTTCCGCTGATCGTCACCGGCGTTCCGCCACTCGTTGTGCCCGATGTGGGCGAGATAGAGGTCGGCGCCGGAGCCGCGGTGTAGGTGTAGCCGTTGGTCAGGGTCCCGCTCTGGCCGTTGCTGTTCGTCACTACTACATTCACCGCTCCAGCAGCGTGTGCCGGAGTCGTGGCCGTGATCGTCGTGCTGCTGACCACAACCACGTTGGTCGCTGCCGTTCCCCCAAAAGTCACCGTCGCTCCCGATACAAAGTTCGTTCCGCTGATCGTCACCGGCGTTCCGCCACTCGTTGTGCCCGATGTGGGCGAGATAGAGGTCGGCGCCGGAGCCGCGGTGTAGGTGTAGCCGTTGGTCAGGGTCCCGCTCTGGCCGTTGCTGTTCGTCACTACTACATTCACCGCTCCAGCAGCGTGTGCCGGAGTCGTGGCCGTGATCGTCGTGCTGCTGACCACAACCACGTTGGTCGCCGCCGTTCCCCCAAAAGTCACCGTCGCTCCCGATACAAAGTTCGTTCCGCTGATCGTCACCGGCGTTCCCCCACTCGTTGTGCCCGATGTGGGCGAGATAGAGGTCGGCGCCGGAGCCGCGGTGTAGGTGTAGCCGTTGGTCAGGGTCCCGCTCTGGCCGTTGCTGTTCGTCACTACTACATTCACCGCTCCAGCAGCGTGTGCCGGAGTCGTGGCCGTGATCGTCGTGCTGCTGACCACGACCACGTTGGTCGCCGCCGTTCCCCCAAAAGTCACCGTCGCTCCCGATACAAAGTTCGTTCCGCTGATCGTCACCGGCGTTCCGCCACTCGTTGTGCCCGATGTGGGCGAGATAGAGGTCGGCGCCGGAGCCGCGGTGTAGGTGTAGCCGTTGGTCAGGGTCCCGCTCTGGCCGTTGCTGTTCGTCACTACTACATTCACCGCTCCAGCAGCGTGTGCCGGAGTCGTGGCCGTGATCGTCGTGCTGCTGACCACGACCACGTTGGTCGCCGCCGTTCCCCCAAAAGTCACCGTCGCTCCGGATACAAAGTTCGTTCCGCTGATCGTCACCGGCGTTCCGCCACTCGTTGTGCCCGATGTGGGCGAGATAGAGGTCGGCGCCGGAGCCGCGGTGTAGGTGTAGCCGTTGGTCAGGGTCCCGCTCTGGCCGTTGCTGTTCGTCACTACTACATTCACCGCTCCAGCGGCCCCTGCCGGAGTCGTGGCGGTAATCGTCGTGCTGCTGACCACGACTACGTTGGTCGCCGCCGTTCCCCCAAAAGTCACCGTCGCTCCCGATACAAAGTTCGTTCCGCTGATCGTCACCGGCGTTCCCCCACTCGTTGTGCCCGATGTGGGCGAGATAGAGGTCGGCGCCGGAGCCGCGGTGTAGGTGTAGCCGTTGGTCAGGGTCCCGCTCTGGCCGTTGCTGTTCGTCACTACTACATCCACCGCTCCAGCAGCGTGTGCCGGAGTCGTGGCCGTGATCGTCGTGCTGCTGACCACAACCACGTTGGTCGCTGCCGTTCCCCCAAAAGTCACCGTCGCTCCCGATACAAAGTTCGTTCCGCTGATCGTCACCGGAGTTCCGCCACTCGTTGTGCCCGATGTGGGCGAGATAGAGGTCGGCGCCGGAGCCGCGGTGTAGGTGTAGCCGTTGGTCAGGGTCCCGCTCTGGCCGTTGCTGTTCGTCACTACTACATTCACCGCTCCAGCAGCGTGCGCGGGAGTCGTGGCCGTGATCGTCGTGCTGCTGACCACAACCACGTTGGTCGCTGCCGTTCCCCCAAAAGTCACCGTCGCTCCGGATACAAAGTTCGTTCCGCTGATCGTCACCGGCGTTCCGCCACTCGTTGTGCCCGATGTGGGCGAGATAGAGGTCGGCGCCGGAGCCGCGGTGTAGGTGTAGCCATTGGTCAGGGTCCCGCTCTGGCCGTTGCTGTTCGTCACTACTACATTCACCGCTCCAGCGGCCCCTGCCGGAGTCGTGGCGGTAATCGTCGTGCTGCTGACCACAACTACGTTGGTCGCCGCCGTTCCCCCAAAAGTCACCGTCGCTCCCGATACAAAGTTCGTTCCGCTGATCGTCACCGGCGTTCCCCCACTTGTGGGGCCCGATGTGGGCGAGATAGAGGTTGGGTCTGGAGGCGATGGCGAACTTTGCATACTGCCGCGGAAGGTGGCCATCTGCATTATCCAGGTGCCGCCGTTGTTGGTCGCCGTGGCGGCATAAGATCCTGCACCGTTGACGATTTGGTCCTCAGAGATGCCACCGTAGATGTTAATCAACCTGTTACTAAACAATGACCCCGCCGCGGTGAAGAGACCGCTGGGATTGCCCGCACCAACGATCAACTCATTCGCGGAAGTTGTGGTGGCAGAACCGCTGCTCGCGCTAGTCCCGCTGCCGCTCGCCGCGGCCGTGACGTCCAGGGGATTGGCCGTATCCAGGCCGCTGTATTCCGCCACATTCACGTTCGGGTAGCTCGCCGTTTGACTAAATTTTACAGTCACGGTATTGCTGCCGCCGGCGATGTTCTTGGCGTAGTAGATGGACTGTTGCAATCCCGTCGTGGTGGTGGGACCCACCGCTCGGGTGTAGGTGTTGTCGTTGCTGTCGGTGACCGAACTTATCGAAGAGGTGGTGTCTCCCGACATCACCGCTACTACGTTCAAGTCTCCCGCGATTTGGCCATTGGCATAGGGGATCGCGATGGACGAGCCCGAAGTTGCCGTTGCCGAGTTAACTTGCACGAAACTGATGCCGCTGGGTGGAGGCGGAAGTGCGATGCCGGATGGCACCTGGATCATGGTTGAGACTGAGGGGACGCCCGCGCTGTTCAATAAGAAAAGCATGTAATAGCCGGGTGGCGCGATGTTACCGCTGGATGGTGCAGTCACAGTCAGACTTCCACTCCCGGCTGCGAAAGATAGCCCCACCATCCGCTGGTCCATATTGAACGCATGAGTCACCGCGCCATTTCGCATCAAGACCACTGAGGAAATGCTGGCAGCGTCTGGGGTCTGAACCGTAAATTGCGAGCCGTAACCGATGCTGGCAGGTGCGCTGGTGATCGTTGGCCGCGTGGCCAGTGTCCCGTTCGAGTTGAACAGATAGGCGGGTTGATAAATCTCCATGTGGGGTTCCCACGTGCCCTGCTCCGGATTTCCGCCCGCGAACCAGACGGTGGCGTCTGGCAGGAGCAAGGACGTGGAGTGATACAGGTGGGCGTAGGCATTGGTCCCCGCAGATGACATAGTGTTCGCGACCGGATCGTAAAGATCCGCATTCAGACTGGGAGTGGTCGTGTCCTCGTCATTGGTTGAGCCTCCAATCGCCAACACCTTGCCGTTAGGCAGAATGGTTGCGTTCATTTCTATGCGGGGCTCAGACATGTTCGGGCCCGATTCCCATTCCAGTGTGGAAGCACCCAGGTCGATGATCTCGGTCGTGTCGGTGGAAGGATTACCCGAGCCCGAAAGGCCGGTGCCTCCAAGAATCATCACCTTGGGGTCGTAATTATTTGCCGGAGTGAGCGGCAGAAGCACGGAGGTGCCATAGCCTCGGCTGCCACCGTAGATAGTATTGGCCACGTCGAGCGTCCAGGTCTGAGTGGAAGGGTCAAAGAGAGCCGAACTTGATTCCGGAGCCGAATAAAACACCTTGCCGCTGGGTAAGACATGCAGGCGCGGGTAAAGAGGCGGAGTCCAAGTCGAAGGAACTGGATACTCCTGACTCCATCCGGTCCCGACTGTGTAGAGTTCGACCGTGCTGTCGGTGGTACCATTCAGATTCTGGTCGTGGTTATCCATCCCCCAGATTGCCCCCGAGAGAACCATCACCTGGCCGTTGCCCAGCACGATTGTCGTCGGATACCAGCGTCCACGCGCCGTGGCCTGCTGTCCGCTGAAGATTCCAGTCGCGGGATCATAGGTCGCTGTAGCAGAGAAGCCCGTGAACTCAGGATCAGAAATAGGGCCGTATGATTCAGTGCCTCCCACGATGAAGGGGCGTCCATCGGGAAGAACGATCATGGCATTGCAGAACATGTCCCAAGGCACTGTGTACTGCGTAATGGTGCCGGCGACAGGATCCAGAAGCTCAGCGCCGGACTCGTTGTGCGGACCAAACGGCGGGCTCTGTGGGCAAAACGAATAATAAGGAGGGCAGCTTCCTGAACCGGCGACGATGAGTATCTTGCCATTCGACAATAGCGCCGCGTGAATCGGATTGATGGGCGTCGTATAGGACAGAGTGGTCCACTTCCCCTGAACATTTGACTGTCCAGCCGCGAACTGAATCGTGACCAGCAGGAATAGAACCGCATATAGAGAACGACAACCGAAACCTGACGACGCAGCGAGTTTCATAAATCTTCCTCTCAAACGAGCGGGCGTCCCTTGCCCTTCAAGAAGGCCGCGAAGGCCGCCCTCTGCCATCGGTTTTGCCGCTGATAGACTGTCCCGATGCCCCCGACGCCACCGCAAAACTGCAGCAAGCATCACGAGCACACGTGTGGCTTTCATCGAATCTTCCTCACCGGGCGTAACTCTGCGGTTCCCCGAGAACGGAGATTGTCCCTAGAATTTATGCCCAGAGATTCTGCTACTTAGAGTTTGTTTGGGCCGTGCCCTGGAGTCTCGAACACGTCGCGATGAGGAGCAGAGGCGCGGCCAGTCGCCTTTGCTGAACGGGGGATTCATTTTCCTAGAAAGCGGCGCACTTGGACGCTAGTACGAGAGTGCTATTTCGTCAATGGCACTTTAGTGGTGTGTGGCCTCACGCCCCCGCGAAGCTGTGACGTGGACGCGTTTCTACTGACAAGCAGATCCTCATCGGGGGAGGCAACCTCGCAAATAGTCAACATTCGCGATGCAAATTCGATCGATAGAGTGAGAAACTTTTTTGGGCGAGCCACGTGTCGGTGCTCTACGCCGCCTCGCGCCGATGACGGGCCTGTAGTACGACCAGACTCCATTCACTCTTGCGGACTGATAGATCGCCACGCGGCGGTTCGCCATAAGGCGAACCATACCTCAAAACCATACAGTCTTAGTACAACCGCCCGTAACACTATGGAAACTAAAGTTATGGCGGAGAGAGTGGGATTCGAACCCACGTTACCTGCAAGTCCAATGAAATCTACACTAGCTGCACTATATCCTGTGTTTATGCGGGTTGCAAGCACTTTCTTAGCGTAGCGTCGGTTGTCTGCGACGACCTCTAACGACCTCCATTGCCCATCAAAACGGTATCACTGGTATCACTCCTGGATGGCGGAGAGACCAGCGGGTTTGTTCGGAAACCCGAGCGGCGGCGTGGTTTCCGCGTTGCGACGTTCTGTGTTATATGAGACGGACCTCCGGTTCCGCCATTGTGCCTCCGCTTTCCCTCGCCCGTTGAGCCGTGACCGTAGTTCCAATGTTGAGTCGTGGAAAAATGCGCGAAGCAATAGCGAAAGAACCAAACTAGTTAACACCAGGCATTGGTATCTCCTGCTAAGTTGTATCCAATGGGTGAAGTGTATTTCTGTTGACACTGCAATCCGAGTCATCGTACTCTTGACACTGAGTAGATTGCAATGGCTACGACTCTCGCCCCGGTGGATTCAAGAGAAGTTGTTCGTTGCGATCACTGCCTGCTAGTTCAGTTCCGCACCCAAAATGACAACTGCCGTCGCTGCCACTCGTCTCTTGATGAGGAGCCTGAGCCTGAGCCGATAGTAGGGACACCGCCGGTAATGATGCCGGTACACAGTTATGGACACCTTGACCTAGCCACGTCGATCCGCTCACTGCGCTTGCGGCATTGATATGCGCCTGTGCCGCTCGGTCGCGTTGACTTCTAAAATATTGTTGCGCCTGCTCTCCCAACAAATAATGACAAACGTATACTGGTCTGGCTTTCGCGACATCGAGTGACAGAACCAAGTCATATCCAGCAATCGCACGCTCCCAACGCCCGTCGTAGACAGCTACATCACCTGTGTAAGCACCGCTCCGAACAACAAGAATGTCCCCTTTTGAAAGATAGGGATTCCTACCCTCTGGTATCGCAGATTGACGGACACGAATTGCGTTTTCGTACAAAATCCTGCCGCGCTTGATGTCCGTTGCTCGAATCATTGGAACGCCGGTAGGGTCTACTTCAGGAGGCTGCCCTAATCCGTAGCGGATGGTTCCAATGTCACCGAGCTTCACAAACTCCGACTCTTTAGAAACGTGCGGTATGCCGTTGCGATTCCGAGCGTCGTCGCGGTTCTCACTTCCAAATAAATAGTCCGTGACCGCTCTCTGCCGCTCCAAGGCGAGGTTTGCTTCTTTGAAGCACTCGTCCCTCAAGGAATTCACGCAGTCTAACAAGTCAGTAATCTGTTGCTGCTCACGCAGGCTTGGCAACGGCAGTTCGATGCGGTTGAGTTCACCCTGATTGAAACCTGCCTGAGCACTCCTTCCCCCCAAACCTTTGAGATATCTCTGAACCTGCCTCAGTTGCAAAATGTAAAAAAGAAACGAGTGTGAGACTTTGTCCTGTTGGGGTTCCGCTTTCATCAACGCAACATTGATAGCACCGCTCTTCCCCCTCAGGATTTTGCCCACCGAAGCCCCGTATCTGGCTAAGAGAACATCTTGTTCTGATACGACCCGCAGATTGTAAGCCTTGCTGACGTAGGTCGCGTGTTCGTCACTCTCGAAATCTCGGATTTGTAGTAGCCTGATGTACCCCGGCTCTGGACGGAACTTGAACGTATTCTTCGGAGGTTGAGTGCCGCCGTGAAATGTGCATACTTCGCCTAGCGTCACGGTCTTCCAGTAGCTTCGATTGTGGCTCATCAGTTATCCATAGATGGCAGATGAAGGCGAGATATCAATTCTTCAAGTTCAGATTCGATGCGAGTTCGCTCCAGACGAAGTTGCTTTAGGTCCAACAGGATGGCTTCGAGTGGTCTGTGAGTTACGCCGTCACTCACGTCAACGAGAGAGGAAGGACTGAGGTTAAAGTCCAACACGCCAAGTTCCTCGATGGAAATTAAACGGCTGAGTTTCTCTCTACTCTCCCACGACTCGAACACATCAACGACGGCATGAATCCCTCCGTCGGTGAGAGCATTCTTCGGCTTTTTCTTAGTAAAGTAATTTGAAGCGTTAACCAAGAGGACTTGGTGTGAACGAGTGAATGGTTTGTTACGATTCAGCAAGATGACAATACCTGCTGCTGGCGTGTTGTAGAAGAGATTCTCCGGCAACAGGACAACGCCCTCGATGATATCTAGCTCGACCAGTTTTTGTCTTATAAGCCTTTCTTTGTTTGCAGACTTGCTGCCCGACCCTCGTGATGCGGCTCCCGTATCTAGCACAACGGCGGCTCTTCCGTTTTCATTCAGCGAGGTCATAATGTGTTGCAGCCAGCCCCAGTCGGCAGAAGAGGCTGGTGGAATACCGTTCTCAAAACGCTTCCATCGGTCGCTCTCATAGAACCCTTCGTCGTAGTTATCTTGATTCCACATAGGGTTTGCAACGACATAGTCGAATTTCTTCACTCCTGCCCCTTCAGCGGAGAATCCCGGATTTCTAAGGGTATCCCCTATCGCGAATAGCGAATCGGTATAGTCGTGGAGGAACATGTTGATCTTAGCCATTGCAAAGGTGACGGGGTTCATCTCCTGCCCGTAAAGCTTCGGGGCTTTGCTCTTGTGCATCGGGTTCTTCTGCTCGAAGAGGAGTCGAGCCTTAATCAACAACCCCGCCGATCCGCATGTCGGGTCGTACACGGTCGTATACGGTTTTGGATCAAGCAGATGTGCCATGAGCCAACCGACTTCCTTCGGCGTGTAAAACTCCCCCGCGCTCTGCCCCTGCCCCTCCGCAAACTTCCGCAAAAGATATTCGTAGGCTCTGCCGAGGATGTCCGGTTCCGCGTTCTTCAATCCGAGGCGATGACGACTGATGACCTCAATGAGCGCAGTAAGGCGGTCGTCGTCGAGTGTTCGTTGTCCGCTCTGCCGCTCGTTGTAATCTTTGATGTCGAGAACACCGAGCAAATCGGGATTTGTTTCGCGACTCCGCGCATCGCATCGGTCACGAATTGCCCGAGAGTACCGTCAGCGGCGTGATTCCGTATAGCATCCCAGCGGTACTCGTGCGGGATGAAGAACCGGACGATGGGCTTGCGATTGTTCCTGAGCGCGTCTTCGTGGTCAGCCTGGATGACCTCGCGGGCGACCTCTTCGTCACCGAATTCATTCACCTGAGCGACAAACTCATCGTCGAACACGTCCGACAGTCGCTTGAAGAACACAAGAGGCAGGATGAAGTCTTTGAATTTCGGTGCGTCCGCCGCGCCACGAACCGCACACGCGGCATCCCAGAGCCAGGTCTCCAAAGTGGAAACGTCCATGTGCTCCTCGGCAAGAGCAGGAAGGGAAATGGTAGCGACCCTCTGCTCGGCGGCTTTCTTTTTTCGGGGCTGTTTCTTTCTGACCTTGACGGCAGTCTCCATTCCTGTTTGTGTCCTCGTTTCTAGCTGCTCATGAAGGGTACGCGTCGGGCTTCAACGGGTCAACGTACAGGAAGGCGCGGCTGAAAGTGGCGAAGAGGATGCCGGGTTACATGAACCTCTTCTTGTAGTTGCCACGCGGAAGAATCAACAATTTCTTGAGAGCATCCCGGTTGACTCCGCGATGGCCCTCTTCCAACTCGAAGTCCAAGCAGAATGTTTCGACTTCAGGAACGAAATCTGATAACTCAGCTTCCTCACTGTTAATCAAGCGCTTCGCAAGGTCTAAGAAATCTTGGACCGCTTTTGCGACTTGCGAACTGTTGTCGAGCATTTTCTGTTTGGCTAAGAAATAATTCCGGGGTGTATCCGCGTGAAAGCCACACTTGTCGCGGAAGTTTTTCAGAACTTCCCAATGTGGCTCGACCTCTTGTCGAACCCGTTCGATTTCATCGCGGTGATTCGGGAACAGTTCATGCCAAACATTGAAGACGTTGAGACCGCCTGCGGTTCGGTCAACGAGTGTGCAATACCAACTGATGAGTGCGGTCCTCACCGACTCGCGAAATCTCGACCGTCGTGCTCCATGACGTTGTCAGGAACAAATTCCTCATCAGCGAGAGCACCCCATAACAAATGAAGGTGGAAAAGTTCAATCAGCTTCATTCTAAAAACGAAATACCGCCGCAGGGCATCCCGTCTCATCTGCTGTCCTCGTGGCATATCGCCAGCCTAGCACGGGCTGCGGGCGAAGACACGGCGAAGGGTGTATTATAGCCTCGGAATGGACGAGGGGCGGAAAAGAGTGATCGGGATCATGGCTGCGATTCTTGCCAGCCTGCACATGCAAACGGCTGACGATCTATTCGGAGGACCACAGGGAAGTCCCCGGACGGACAAGCTCATAGCTGCAAGCATTCAGTGGGCTGAGAAGATCATGGAGAAGATTGATGCCCAGGTCACGCAGCCTTAAGCGCCTTTTGTACGGAGTCGCGCGTTGACTGTTGTCCCGCTGCTGCCCTTCGCAGAGACATCTTCGTGATTTCGATGAGTTGGCTCAGCATCGGGGTTTTGCTCTTATTAACTGATCCCACTTGAGGAAATTCCCCAAATCGCTGTTGTAAGTGTTCTTGAAAATCGGTTCGTCGAAGACGCAGTTTTCAGTGCCGGGAGTCAGGTAAGAGTCAATCACTCCAACCGCAGCGTCAGCCAACTCGCTCCAAGCCTGTGATCTGTCTCTCGCAGCTTTATGATCGCCCGCGTGACCTCCTTGTTGGTCGCGCTGTTTCCCATCCGCACAAGAATATCCCGCAAGAGTTCGATGAAGACGTAGTAGAACAAGAACCGTGTCTGTCGTCTGCTCTGCTGCCCCTTGCGTCCAAAAGTAAACGAGTCCGCTGTGCCCTTCAACAAATAGGAAGCGTAGAGATCACGGATGTCGAACTGGTCATCTATTCCCAAGCCTTCTTGATTGACTATCTTTTTGAAGATCGTGCCGTTTGGTTGAAAAGGTCCATTCTTGCTCAGGGCGGTTCCTGCTTCTCCTAGCCAACCCGAACCGTACACTTTGATGAGGTCGAAGGCATTGCACATCTCTTTGAATTGTCGAATGTCTGGGCGTTGCTTCTGGAGTGCAAGGCGCGAATCCCACGCTGCTCGTTGGATTTCCAAGAAGATGCCGTACTCTTGCTCCATTTGCTTAGCCCACGTTCGGAAGTCAGAAGTCAGAGCAAGGAAATCTTTCTCTTTAACTGCATTCTGACTGTTCGTGTAGCGTGTAATCTTTTCGAGCAAGTCTTCTCCCTCTCTTCCGACTTGCGCGATCTTTGTGACAACGACACCTTGGCTTGCGCGTTTCTTCCACTCTTCCAGCGTCGTACTCGTGCCGGTTCCTCCCGAGTCAAGTTTCTTGTAGAACACTTCCCAGATCGTTCTTGTGGTCTGGCACCCGTTCACAATGAAGGGGTCAACCAATTCAAACTGACCATCGCTCGATGGAGTATAGGCTTCTACGACGATGGTGATCCCGTTGTTATAAAGACCGAAATTCTCGGGATGGCTATTCAGAGTCTCCTGAATCCCCTTGTTGACCCTTCCTCGCCCGCCGAGAAAACGTCGAACGTTCTTCTCGTATATCTGATCGAGGTCTTGGGATTTTTGACGGTACGCCTTCAGGAACACGTAAAGGTCGATTAGTGAAATTGATCCCACAAGGAGACCTTGCCCCGACTGGGTGAGATTGCCCTTGACCGGCACACGAATGCTTTCGCCATACTTGAGCGGTTCTTCCTGCGTTCGCTGAAAAAGAGAGGACAAAGAAATTGATTCGACATCGAAGTTAGTTCCCAGGCGTGCTCTGCCCATCGCACGCAAGTCTGTGAGCACCCGCACCTGTTCTTCATTCAGTGCTTCGATTGTCGCAAACACGAGAATGATCTTGTCCCTCTCAGAACACTGACTCCGAAAATTGGTCAACTGCTCAAGGAGACCTTCGGCAAGGCTGTTCAATCGACTATGTTTGCCGTCGAGCGTGTCAATTACTTTCTGTCCTTCCAGGAGAAGCGTGGGTGTGCCTTGAAAAGCCTTCCCATACTTGCTTTGTATGAGATACCACGTATCACCTTGTGCGCCTTCGTCAGTGGCGTCCTCTTGTCCCCGATCTAAGTACGCCACATCAATGCCGCCATCACCTGAACCGTCACAGTAGATTAGTTCCCCAGTGGACTCGTCAAGGTCGAGCCACTGGACGATGAGCTTCCTCGCAAATCTGTGCCCGAGTTCGACTGTGGATGGATTGCCTTCGGTGATTTCTGCAAGCCATTGGCTAGAAAATTGGTCGAAGGTCAGATTAGGAGTGATCGGCGCTTGGGTCGCAGTAGTCATCTTAGAGCCTCGCAATCGGCAAACATTCCAAAGGGGTTCCGGGGGAGGGATTCATTCTCCCATTGTGGACGCTATCGAAGCAAGCGAACACTCCGCGCCGGTCGCCGATGGGCTGGGATTCTATTTGCGGTTCACCCTAGCTTGAGGTAATCTTTGGGCCTTCCCTAAAGAGGTAGACACATGACAACCCGTGGCACGACCCGTTTCCTCCCCAGCACACTCTGTCGTCACTCAACGTGGATTGCTTTTTTCTCACTTCTTACAGTTCTGCCGTTAGCGGCAGACACCGTGGATGCACGCCAGCAGTTGGAGGCTCAGTTGCAAGGTAAGGGAATGGTGCAGAAGGAGAGAACAGTCATTAGGGACGTTCCAACGCAAACAGGAGGTTGCAACGACCGAGGACATTGTCACACATGGATCGAGCATTGGAACCGCCCGTTCATCGAGACATATAACGACTATCTCCACGTGACCAGCGCAAGCGTTGTCAAAGTGTTGAAGATTACGTATCAAGAGCCGGTACTCAACTCAGTCCCACCGAGGCTTCATGTGAAAAGTGTGACTGGAAAGAACTGTACCAACTCAAAGCAAACGATCAACACCACCCTAGCGCTATCAGTACAGACAAGCCAATCGGTCACATGGAGCAGAACCGTTACGAAGGCACGTCCTTCACTCTTGGCTTATCGATGAATCAATCCTTCTCTTATGGGGGTGGAACGACAGGTCAGACAGAATCTGGCTCAGTAACTTTCAGTCGGAGTGTGTCGGTAACGGATGGTACGCAACAGGGTTGGATTGATACGGTTAGTCCCTCTGAGCAAGTGGTTCGTGATGTTCCTAAAATGACGCAGGTTTGGGGGAGCCTCCAAGTAGCTGAGGGCGATATGGGAGTACCTTCACAGCATCTGTTTTGGTTGACGGGCCTGTCGATGCGAACGATAACAACATCGTTCATGTAAGCGACGTTCTCGGCGAAGATCAACGGACATTTCTCATACAGGGTGTAATACATGCGACCACCGCGTCTGGTGACATCGTAACTTTCTACGAAAAGCCGTTAACACCTAGCGACTGCGCGAACAGTAAGGGTACTTTTGGGATTGAACACCTCGTGGGATCAGCGTCAGTGCTCCCTCTTTTGCCAGCTACAAAAGAAGCAATTGCTCTGAATGCTCTGGTTGTGCCGCCTATGCAAGCATCGCAAATACCGCTTTGCTCCTGCAGCGCTTCAAAACGCCAACCTTGTACCCGCCTTGAAAACCCTTTGAAGGGGTCCAATAACACTCACATGTCGGCACTATCTAAG
>CAVVFP010000002.1:0-1141885 GCA_963747615.1 uncultured Acidobacteriaceae bacterium | reverse complement strand
AGAGGTTGCCGCTACTCCTTCGACGCTGCTTGCAGCGATTGTCGAATCATCCGATGATGCAATCATCAGCACAACGCTGGATGGGGTCGTAACATTTTGGAGTCCTGCGGCTGAGCGAATGTTTGGGTACGCCGCAACCGAAATGATCGGCCGCCCGGTCATCACGATCATTCCGCCCCAGCTCGTCGATAAAGAGCGCGCACTAAGTCGACTCGCAGAGAACGGGAGGATGGTCCGGAACGAATCTATCCGCGTGCGCAAGGGCGGTCAGCAGCTGAAAGTTGCTGCGACGTTCTCTCCCGTGCGCGATGGGGCGGGAACGATCGTTGAGATCCTGAGTATTGCGCACGACGTGACCGAGGCGCACCCTGTGGACATCGTTCGACGTGAATCGGAAGAGCGTTTCCGCGTTATGGCGGACTCCACACCGGTGATGATCAAGTCGGCTGGCCTCGATGGCGAGTTGAATTTCGTCAACAAGGCCTTTCTCGAGTTCACGGGGCGCCGGATGGACGAGACGCTCGGGATCGGCTGGGCCGAAAACGTCCACCCCGAGGATTTGCAAGGCTGCTTCGAATTCCGCACCACCGCCTTCTGCGAGCGGCGGCTGTTTCGGCACGAGTACCGGCTCCGCCGCCATGACGGCGAGTATCGATGGATTGTCGACACTGACGTGCCGCGCTTCGACGCCGATGGTAAATTCATTGGCTACGTCGGCTCAAACGTAGATATAACGGACCGTAAGAGTGCCGGAGAGCTAGAGACCCGTGTTAACGAGCGAACACGCATAGCGCGCGAACTTCACGACACTTTGCTGCAAAGTTTTCACGGACTGTTGCTCCGCTTTCAAACGGTTTACAGCCTTCTTCCGTCGCGTCCGGATGAGGCAAGAGAAAAACTGGAAAAGGCGATCAACGCGGCCAGTCAGGCGATCATAGAAGGCCGGGATGCAGTGCAAGCGTTACGCTCGTCCACGGCCGAGATTAATGATCTTGCCGCGACCATAAAGACGTTCGGTGAAGAACTCACGGCCCGTGAAAGCAGCTCGATCCCTCCCGCCTTCCGCGTAGAGGTTGAAGGCAAGCCGCGGAATCTGCATCCGGCTCGGCAAGAGGAAGTTCACCGCATTGCTGCTGAGGCCTTGGGAAACGCCTTCCGGCACGCGCAGGCGCGGAAGATTGAAGTGGAAATTCGATATGAGGAACAGCAATTCCGCCTTCGCATCCGGGATGATGGGAAGGGCATCGATCCAGAAGTCCTTAGCGCAGGCAGGCGCGAGGGACATTTCGGCTTACATGGCATGAAGGAGCGTGCTGAAATCGCGGACGGCAAACTGGAGATCTGGAGTCGAGACGGGTCCGGCACAGAAATCGAGTTGACCATTCCCGCCACCAGCGCCTACGCGGCAGTCCGCCCTTCCGCCCAGTTCGCTCCGAAGTTCCTCGGCACGGCGACTGAGGTGGCATAAGAGATGATCGGATGGTGAGTGCAGGTCGTCCCCCAATTCGGATTCTCGTCGCTGACGACCACCCAGTTGTCCGCGAGGGACTTCGCGGGCTCATTGCTGTTCAACCGGACATCGTGGTCGTCGCCGAAGCGTCGAATGGACGCGAAGCCATCCAGCAATTTCGTATTCATCGCCCTGACGTCACAGTGATGGACTTGCAGATGCCCGAGATGGATGGTGTCGACGCGGTTTCGTCGATCCGTGTCGAGTTCCCCGGCGCAAAAATTATCATGCTGACGACCTACGCCGGTGACGTACAGATTTTCCGCGCTCTCAAAGCCGGAGCGCAGGGCTACCTCCTGAAAGCTGTAATGCATAACGAACTGCCGGACAACATCCGCGCAGTTTATGCGGGACGCAAGGTTATGGCTCCGGAGGCAGCCGCCCAGGTTGCTGAGCACAGCGGCGAAGAAACCTTGACACCCAAGGAACTGGAAGTTCTGCGGTTGATCGCCGCGGGCAATGCCAACAAAGAGATCGGGGTACACCTCTCGATTTCGGAAGAATCGGTCAAGAGCCGCGTAAAGAACATCCTTGACAAGTTGGGGGCACGCGACCGGACCCATGCCGTCACCGTCGGACTGAAGCGCGGAATCATCGAACTGTAATCCCTCGAAAGAGTGAAGATCCAGCCTTTTATTAGGGTTTCGACTCCCTCACCGATCGGCTATGTTCGAGGAGCGGAGTTGGGGTGCAGCGCCTATATTCGACTTTCGCCCGTGGATGGCCTGGGATGGGACTATTGTGCCTCCGGGTGACTGCGGCAATTACCGCTTTCCATTTCAGCGGAAGCGCTTTGGCTTTGAATTGGTCCTTGTTGACGACGATGACCGAGGGCGCTGCTGCCTTGCTCCTTTGCGCCGGTCTGTGGACGCCGATTGCGGGCAGCATGATGGCTGGTGTCGCAGTTTGGACCGCATTTTCTCGAACCGGCGATCCTTGGGTCCTAATGCTGCTGGCCGCGGTGGGCGTTGCGCTCGCTATGCTCGGGCCTGGTGCCTGGTCGATCGATGCCCTCCTGTTCGGAAGAAGACGAGTGATTCTCTGATCGAAGAAGCTGCATCGCCCGCCCGTCAGCAGCTTTCAGATTGTGTTTCGGGCAGGTTGCGCGGAGTCGTGAAAAGACAATTATCTCCGCCCTAAGGGCAGACGTCGACTCGTTTGTGCCCACATTTGGAAGGTAAATGGACTGTTGTTGGACTTACAAACCCAGCGCTGCGTACTTGCACGAAAGCAAGCCGCCTGCAACTCAATAATTAATCGAGCCTTGTAGCAGATAAAAAAACCAATCACGGCGGCACTCGGCCTTCACACGGCAGAGGTCGCTGCTCGGTCGCACAAACAACTGGTATCACCTTTGCGGCCGAATTTGAGAGTTTTACAGTGATTCGAGTCCGGAAAATGTAGGTGGTCTTTCGTGTTATCCGCCAGAAGCTGTTACGATATTTGTGGGACAAAGAATTCGCAGAAAGTTGTGCTGGTGGTTTATGCCCGGGTTGGCAATGAACTCTGCTACAATTCAGTCACAGAGCATAGAAGATGCTCGGCGTCGCGATAGCCTGCGGACGGTTTTTGGCGGTCTTTATACTGTCCATTTATGTCCGTTTCGGACCGGAAACTGGTTAATTCGGTGGAACGGATTGAAGCAGGCGAAACGGTTGACAGCAAGAATAGACAGTAAACATGCGGGTTTCGCCCTAACCGTATGAAAAGCAAGTGGGGACGTAGTTCAGTTGGTTAGAACGCTGCCCTGTCACGGCAGAGGCCGCGGGTTCGAGTCCCGTCGTCCCCGCCATTCATTTGAATGGCTTGGGCAGTTACCGCACCTGTTGGCTGATCCGCGTTACCGCACCTGTTGGCTGAACAACACAGAATGTATCCTGAGCACTGATTTTGCTGTCGTTGTCACCTTGTGGGTACGGGTCAAGCGTAGTCTGCAACCCCAACTGGCTCAATTGTCAGACTCGCGATCATCAAAGACCAATGCTGCCCGTAGAAAAGGGTTGGTGCGGGCGGAGGGACTTGAACCCTCATGGGCCGTTTAAGCCCTGCGGATTTTCATACCGTCTACGGCTTTCGCCGCCCAGACATGTCGCCCTTGGAGGGCTCACGCCAGGTTTGCGGTCTGGACTATCCCTTCACCCTCCTCCGGAAGCTCCGGAGCTTAGGTGCTGCCCGTCTAGTCTCTACACCTTCCCGGTTGGTGTCCCTCCGGGCTTGGCTCGGGATTGCCATTTAAGGTTTCCCCGAATTTGAGCAGTTCTGCATCGCCGGTTTCCCATGCGAGCACTCAAGTCTTTCTTAAGTCCGCTGCGTATGCCATTCCGCCACGCCCGCGCGCGGCTGCCTGACTGCATTTCTATCATAGGGCAGATTCGCCGAGATTTACACGTCAGTCCCCACAATGAAAATATTGGAAGCTCGCGCGTGTTCACATGGCACGGTATTGCGTGAAATCGGCGTACTTGTTGAACGCGGTATTCTTGTGCGAAATTCCTAAGCCGGGCGCCGATCTAGCTATTCGGCTTCGGCTGCAGCGTCTGTTCGAACCCGACGACCGAGCGCGCGCGGGCGGAAAAAGATCTTGACGTTGCTGGGAGCGGTCAGGCAAGAAACACTGGCCGGAACCTCGACTCTGGTCTAGAGATCGAGCATGATCCAGGTTGGCGCGTGGTCGCTCGCGTTTTCCTGGCCACGCGCCCATCGGTCTACCCCGCCGTCCACCAGCCGGTCCGACAAATTCGGTGACAGCAGAAAGTGATCGAGTCGCATGCCTTTGTCTTTCTGCCACCGTTCAAATTTGTAATCCCAGAATGTCCAGAGCGGCCCGTGCGGATGTAGCTTCCGCATGGCGTCGGTCCAGCCTTGAGCCAGCAAACGCGCAAAGGCCTGTCGGCTTTCGGGTTGGATTAACGCGTTGCTATCCAACGAGCGAGTCGGATAGATGTCCTGCGGCGTCGGCACGACATTGTAGTCACCGGCCAACACCACGGGGGCGCCGCTCGCCATGAGTTCGGCGGCGTGGGCAATGAGGCGCTCAAACCAGGCCAACTTGTAACTGAATTTCGGTCCAGGCTGCGGATTCCCATTGGGGAGGTAAATGGAAGTGATCAGGACTCCCTGAACGGCCGCTTCAATGTAGCGAGCTTGATGGTCTTCAGGATTACGAGCTTTGTGATTACGAGCTTTGTGGTTACGATCTCCAGGATTTCGAGTTTCATGATTACGAGTTTCAAAAAAACTACCTTCAGGATTTCCCGGCAAGCTTGTGCGAGTCAGCACGGGAACCTGGTTTCGCGCAAGAATGGCCACGCCGTTCCAGGAGCGCTCCCCTTGCACGACTGCTTCGTACCCGAGAGTCCGAAGGGCATTTACGGGAAAGGCTCCCTGCTCTGCCTTGAGCTCTTGGAGACTCACCACGTCCGGCTCAGCTTTCGCTAACCAATCCAGCAGGTTGTCGAGCCGCTTATTGATGTTGTTAATGTTGAAGGTGGCGACTTTCAGCATCTGACACTGTTCAACCGAGTCCGGGATATCATAACTCCACCCTCGACTGTTTACCCGCGTGGATTCTAGCATTTTCGCCCGCAGTGGGAGACGGAAGGCTGCGCGGCTATAATGGGTCGGAATTCCCTATGCTCATCCGCGAAAAGCTGCCATCGGGACACATCTATCCCCAGATTACACAGGCACCAATCAACTACTTTGATTTCCTGAACTTCTTCCGTGATGGTCAGACTATTGACGACAACCTAGCTGCTGGGGCCATCGCCAGCACCCTGCAAGCCAACTTACTCAGAGCCGCAATCAGCAGCGGGCACCTCACGAAAACCAAGAACATGGCGATACCTGATGAGTTTCTTGCAGATATTGTTCTGACGGACGAAGGGGCGAAGCAAATTCTCGCGCCACAGAACAAGCAGATTCCCACGCCACAGGACAAGCAACCTATGGAAAGCCACAAGTCTGATTGGGAGCGAGTGAGCGAGGCGAAGTTAGGCGGGGGTGGGCAGAGCGATGTCTACCTCGTGCGGACGCCTGAAAGAACGAAGAAGCGCATTGCAAGTCTCGCAGCCATCAATCGCTTCACTCCAGTGAAAACGGTAACCGCCGAACAGATTACAAAGGCAAATATCGAATACGTTGAAGCTATTCGGGAGTACACACGTCCAGACCTTCCCTCGGAACTCGGCGCGATGAAGGAGTTTAACTGCGTGATAATGCAGCGCAAAGTCAACAGCGGTTGGAGCTGGAAATCGAGGTTCTCCAGCAGAATCGTCCCGGTCTGCCTAAGCTCTTGGGTTCGAACGCCAGCGAACGCTGGATGGTCACTGAATACTTCCCGAGCGGGACGTTGGAAGATCACATTTTGGAATACAAAGGCCATCCAGCCTTAGCACTGAAAGCTTTCCGATCAGTCGTGAGCACCGTCGCGCTTCTTCACAAGGACGGCATTGTTCATCGCGACATCAAGCCGGCGAACATTTTTGTTAGAAACGATCACGAACTTATACTTGGCGACTTCGGTTTGGTTTTCATGCCTGAGCGACAACGTTTAACCTTCGAGGGAGAGACCGTAGGGGCGAGAGATTTCATTCCGCTGTGGGGTGAAGAAGACAGTCGGCTCGTCGATGTGAAGCCCGATTTCGATGTATACATGCTCGGAAAGGTTCTGTGGTGCATGGTTGCCGGAAGGTCTGTGCTCAGACGAGAACTGTTCCTAAGGGCAAACAACGACGTGACGAAGCTGTTTCCGAGTGATCCCCACACGCACATGATTAACGTGATCTTGAAGCACTCCGTTGTCGAAGAGCAAAAAGATTGCTGGCCGTCAGCCTCCGACCTGCTGCTGGTGGTGGACACCAACGTTGAGCAAATCAAGCAGGGCGGTCAACTATTGCTCGATGGAATCGCGAGAAATTGCCACGTGTGCGGCGTCGGGCATTATGGGCGGCAATTTCTCGTAAGAGATATCCCAAGCTATAACATGCGACTCTGGGACTCAGGCGCAAGAGACCCTTCCTCCACGATTGGCATTGAGGTCTGGGAATGCGATACCTGTCATCACATTCAATTCTTTCGCACTAACCCGCGTCCGTAAATCGACGCTGGCTTTGGAGAAACTGGCAAAATACGGATAGTCCGGGAGCAGACAGGACGCACCTAGTTGCGCAAGCCCTACGAATAGATCCCAGGCGCCTCATGCCCAAGCTTCTGCACGTACTCAACGTACGACCCAGGATAAACAGTGGGATGGCGGTCCGTGCCGCTCTCGCCGCCCAGTTCCAGCACACGTGAGCCGAGACCGCGAAGGAACATGCGGTCATGCGATACGAAGATCATGGTGCCTTCAAAATCTTTCAGGGCGTCCACCAGCATTTCCTTGGTCGCAAGATCCAGGTGATTGGTCGGTTCGTCGAGCACCAGGAAGTTCGGCGGGTTGTAGAGCATTCGCGCTATGGCCAGCCGCGATTTTTCTCCGCCGGAGAGTGCGCGGATCTTCTTATCCACGTCGTCGCCGGAGAACTGGAATGCTCCCGCCAGGTTTCGCAACGAACCGATACTGTCCTGGGGAAAATCCTGTTGCAACTGTTCGGCAACGGTGAGATCGGGATTGAGCGTTTCTAAAGACTGTTGCGCGAAGTAGCCCATATTCAGGCTGGCGCCAAGCCGCACGCTTCCGGCATCTGGAGCACTGGCTCCGGCAATCATTTTAAGAAGCGTAGTTTTGCCAGCGCCGTTCCTTCCCATGACGGCCCAGCGTTCTCCGCGGCGGATGGTGAGATTGAACCCTTCATAAATCACACGCGGGCCGTAGCTCTTGTGCAGATTCTCCAGGACGGCCACCTGTTCGCCGGACCGTGGTGGAACGCGAAAGTCGAAGTTCACGACCTGCCTTTTCTTGGGCAGTTCGATCTTCTCGATCTTGTCCAGGGCTTTGATTCGGCTCTGCACCTGGGCCGCTTTGGCCGCGTGGGTCCTGAAACGATCGATGAAGCGCTGTTCTTTCGCGAGCATGGACTGCTGCCGGGCAAACGCTGCTTGCTGGTTGTTCTCTCGGATCGCCCGCTCGCGCTCGTAGAAGTCGTAGTCACCCGAGTAGGTGATGATTTCGCCGCCATCAATCTCTGCAATCTTTGAGACCAGGCGATTCATAAACTCGCGGTCGTGCGAAGTCATGAGAAGCGCGCCAGGAAATGACTTGAGAAACTGTTCCAGCCAGATGATGGATTCGATGTCGAGATGGTTCGTCGGTTCGTCCATCAGCAATACATCCGGCATTCCGAGCAGGACGCGGGCCAGCGCAACCCGCATCTTCCATCCGCCGGAGAGAGCGCCCACGTCGCCGTCAATCTGATCGTCTTTGAACCCGAGGCCGTGGAGCACTTCGCGGGCTTGCGATTCGAGCGCGTAACCGCCTAGATGCTCATACTCCTCCTGAACGTGACCGAAGCGCTCAAGGATGCGGTCCATGTCATCAGCCTTGTCCGGGTCGGACATTTCCCGCTGCAAGGCTTCGAGCTCGTGGTGCAGATCGCCGACGCGTCCGCTGCCTGCGATCGCTTCATCCAGAACCGAACGCCCCTGCATTTCCTCGACGTCCTGGCGAAAGTAGCCGATCGTCAACTTTTTAGGGACAGAGACTGTGCCGTCGTCGGGACTTTCCTCGCCGACCACCATCCGAAAAAGCGTTGTCTTGCCCGACCCATTGGGACCGACCAGTCCAACTTTTTCGCCGGGGTTCAACTGAAACGAAGCATCCACGAAGAGCAACTGCTTGCCATACTGCTTATTGATGTTTGAGAAAGAGATCATTTTGAAGGAGCAACTCGCGGCACGGTGCCTCTTAGTTAGTGTAGCCGCAGTGTAGCGTGGACAGAAAATTGTTGGGCAATGCTGGCACGTTGGCGATCAGTGAACAGAAATCAGGGATGGCAAAAGTCGCGCTTGACATTGACCGATAATCCACTACCATACGGTTGTGGATAAATTAGGTACGACGTTTGCGGCTTTGTCTGATCCAACCCGGCGGGCAATGATCGAACGACTCTCCCACGGGCCAGCTTCTGTGCATGGATTGACGGAACCGTTTGCACTTTCGCAGCAGATGATTTCAAAACATATTGCCTACCTGGTGCGGGCGCGGATTGTGATCAAGACGAAGCGTGGACGAGAGAGTGTGTGCACGCTTAGGCCAGAGGCGATTAAAACAGTCGGCGACTGGGCGATCAGCTATCGCCGGTTCTGGGAAGAGAGTTTCGACAAGTTGGATGTGGTTGTGAATCAAATGAAAAAAGAGGGGGCCAGAGTTGACAAAAAACACGGTTAACGAGACTGAGCGGATGGTTATCACTAGAGTTTTTGATGCCCCACGCGCATTGGTTTGGGAGGCGTGGACCAACCCGAAATACGTGATGCAGTGGTGGGGGCCGAAGGGTTTTACTGCGCCTTTTTACGAGATGGATTTTCGCGTAGGGGGAAAATTTCTCCTCTGCATGAGAACGCCGGATGGGCAGGAGGGCTGGAACGCTGGGGAATACCAAGAGATTGTTCTGCACGAGAAGATCGTTTACTCCATGTACTTTTCCGACTCGAAGGGAAACAAGATTGAGCCTGCGGCAATTACGGAATAGAACATGAGGCCATCGAGGATGCGCACGACGTGATTATTTTTGAGGATTTTGGAAACGGCCAGACGAAACTCACCTTCATTGGAAGTGAACCCATGGAGAGCGCGAAAAATAGCGGGCAACTAGAGGGCTGGAATGAGCAACTCGATAAAGTTGCCGCAGTTGTTGCGGGGCTGGCGCAGGCAAAATAAGAAGTTTAAGTTTTGATTCGCAAAACTCAAAAAATCGTGGAGAAAAGAAATGAAAAGAATACCGTTTCTCGCTATCGCCCTGCTGGCATTCGCATTTCCCGCGCATGCCCAGGACGCGATCAAGAAAGACGCGATGAAGAAAGATGCAGCCGTCAAACCTCCCTCCGTCAACCCTGCCGATCCGGAATTGAAAGTCGTGCTCGATTCCTGGAATGAGATTGGCCGCAAGCTGACGGCGATGGCTGAAGATTTTCCCGAGGACAAGTATGACTTCAAGCCGACACCCGCGGAGCGGAGCTTTGCCGAGCAGTTGCTGCACGCGGCGGGTTCATGCTACTACTTCACGAATCCTGTGACGGGGAAGAAGCCTCCGCGCGGCAGATCCGAAGCGCGAGCAATACAAGTCCAAGGCGGACATCGTTGCGTTCGTCAAGAAAGCCTTCGCCGATGGCGCAGCCGCCATCCAGTCGAAAGGTGAAACAGGCATGACGACGGAGGTGGTTTATTTCCCTGGGCAGAAATCGCGCGTTCTCGACATTGCATACGGCATCATCGAGCATAGCGGTGAACACTACGGCCAGTTGGTTGTGTACTACCGCCTCGCAGGACTTGTGCCGCCGGAGTCGCGGCCCAAGAAGTAAAGCTCAACAGACCAGCCGGGATAGGCCCACCCTTTGCGATAAACCTGCAAAGGATGGGCCACCCAGGGTTTATGCTGGCTTCAAAGGGTGCGCCACCCGCCTCTTAGCGATGGAATTATTTCATCAGCTTGCCTTTTTTCGTTCTAAGCTGCAAGCCCATATCTTATTGCCGCTTCAAGCGTATCGATGTTTATATCCTTTAGGGCTTTAAACCGAATGCAATATCCGGTCACGCTCGCCTTGCCTAGTTTTTTCCCATACGTCTTGGCTAAGTACTTCTTATCTTTGAGGCCAAGAATATAGACAGAGATTCCAGTTTTGTTCCCGCTCACACCAATTTGAAAAAACTCTCTACTTTTTCCATTGGCATATTTTATTGCGTGAAATCCATATCCAATCGTAGGGTTGGAAACAGTATGATTTGTGCTGTCTTTACCATCGAAGAACCATAATTTGCATTTTGGTGACACTTGAAGTGTGAGCCGATGCAACTCGCGCATGTCACTGCGCTTTGACTCCGGCTGGCTGGTAATATACTTCTCGATTTGTTCTTGTACGTTCATGTGATCTGCTCCCAAGCTGCGCGCACAAGATTATACGTTCTTTAATCCTTCTCCCCGTTGCGGGTGCCCCGTCCTTCGCGTACTTTGCGAAGGGCGGGAACGACGACGGCATACACCACGGGCGTATTTTCTTCGGGTTAGCTGTCATGACGAGATCGCCTGCCCCATTCCGTCATGACGTTGTGTTCCTGCCGGAACACTTTGCGCTAGTAGGATTACGAAATGCGAAAAGGGTTTACGAGAAAACCAAAACCGGACGAGCCCGCGACGCCAGTCAAGAACTACATCACGCCGAGCGGCCTCGAGCGCCTTAAAGATGAGCACCGCTTTCTGCTCACCCGGGAACGTCCGGCCGTGACGGAAGTGGTGGCGTGGGCTGCCAGCAACGGCGATCGCAGTGAAAACGCCGACTATCAGTACGGCAAGCGGCGGCTGCGGCAGATCGATGGGCGGATTCGCTTTCTGACGAAGCGAATCGAAGCTGCGGAAGTGGTGGACCCGGAAGCTCCGAGAGCGGGGCCGGCGGCGGCGAGGGCATTCTTCGGAGCGACCGTGCGCTATGCCAATGCCGCGGGAGTATCGCGAGTGGTGAGCATCGTGGGCACCGACGAAATCGATCTCAACCTCAACCACATCAGTTGGGTGTCACCTCTGGGGCGCGCGTTGATGAAGTCGGCAGCGGGTGACAGCGTAGTCCTGCAATTGCCGGGCGGTACAGAATACCTCACCGTATTGGATGTTCGTTACGAGCGCATTCCTGTGGAACCGTTTCGTGAACCAGCTGGATCCCAGGCCAGCCCCAAACAGAAAAAGGAGTTAACTTAAAGAATACAACCAGCAGATTGAAGTCCACTTGCTACCGGACATTGGACATTGTGCCGTGTTGGGTGGCGTCTCGAAGCTGCCGGAAGTGATTGACTTAGTTTCTCAGTGGCTTCCGAAGCAGATCGGCTTGGACGCTCGGCCTCAGGCCTGTCGCAGCATCTACTGCACGGTCTTCGGATCAACCTTTCCCTGATTCACCAGCCAATTGCTGAGGCTGTGGGTTGGCTAGTGCGGACGAAAGTTCTTAGCGAACGTGCGATGCTGCATCTTCGATCAACGCTGCAACCTCCTTCGGGTGCGACACGTAGACCGAGTGGCTGGCTCCGGGGACTTCGACTTTGTGGCTGCCGGCCCGTGTGGCATACCAACGTTCAAGATCGGGGTTAATTGTTCTGTCGCTTCCGGCAACCAACATCCAGCTTGGTTTACTTCTCCACGCTGGCGTGGTGATGACTCCCCTGAAATTCTCAGCCTTGTTCAGCACCTGCGATCGCGCCATGAAAGCGGCTTGCTCCGCCGGCAGGTCAGCAGCAAAGTATTCGTGAAACTGTGCCGGGTCGAGGTAAGTGAACCCGTCGGCTGTCTTCTTTATCGCGTTAGACTTGCCGAGGTCACTGGGGAATCGCTTCCCGTCGTCGGATTCATTCTCCCCCGCGTCGGGCATGTGGGCCGCGATGTACACCAGACCGGCGACGGATGAGTCCGTACCGGCTTCGGTGATTACGGCTCCTCCATAACTGTGAGCAACAAGAATGCAAGGTCCACCCTGTAGGGCAAGAACGCGCTTCGTTGCCGCGACATCTTCCTGGAAGGTCGTTTCCGGCTCTTGCACTATGCTGACGTTGTATCCGTCTTTGACGAGAATGTCGTAAACGCCTTTCCAGCCAGAGCCGTCTGCCCACGCGCCATGAACCAGTACGACGTTTTTCACCGGACTGTTCTGTGCCTGGACGGTCATCGCAGCCAACGCCGCAAGCGATACTACGTAAACAAAACCGACTTTGAGTCTGCTTTGAAACATACGAATTCTCCTTTCACATTGGATATACCAGCGATTCGGATAACCCCTGAGTTCCAGTATCGTCTTCCAAAAGCCGAACCCCAGTCCAGTGGAAAAGATAAGTCGACGTTCCCAAGATCGAAATCGCGCTCGAAGCACTGGCCAACCCATGACACACTGAAAAGATGGGCCCATCGTATTGACTGATTCCAGTCCCGTCATCAAGATAAAGGAGACTCCCATGCGTATAAACAGACTCCTTGCGGTCGCCGCTGTCGCCATCGTTGTGACCGTCATAAGCGCCCATCTATTATTCTCGCGTGGAGCCCCGGCAATCGCCGCCGCCGCCGCTGCGACGCCGAACCTCGCCGTCGGCTCGCAATACGATTCGACCCACGTTTATGTCGCGCCCGAAGATCTAGACCGCCTCGTCGCCAGCCTTCTAGCTACCTTCGGCGGCACCAGTTCCAAGCAGTTCACTCTCACCATCACGCCGACTCCAAGCAGCACCATCTGGCAAGCGGTGTCGACTCCTGCGGGCAGCATGTCAGTTCTTGCCTTCAAGACGCCGGTGCCGTATCCCTTTGGCGCGGAAAGGGTAGGCTATCTGGTGACCGACATGGATGCGGCGATCGCCGCTGCTCGTGCTGTTGGCGCGGATGTTCTTGTTACTCCTTTCAACGATCCGGTCGGGCGAGATGCGGTCATCCAGTGGCCGGGAGGCGTGAATATGCAGCTCTACTGGCATAGGACCGCTCCGTCCAATAAGCCGCTGCAGACGATTCCTGAAAATCGCGTTTATGTGTCCGCCGACCGCGCGAACGCATTCCTGGAGAGCTTCCTTGCCTTCTCTCAAGGCAAGGTTGTCTCCGACGACGCGCATGCGCCGGGTATCGAGATCGGACGGCCCAGTGACACCCATCGGCGAATCCGGATCCAATCGAACTTTGGCAAGCTGTGCGTGCTCGTAACAGATGGCCATCTTCCGTATCCCTATGGACGGGAGACCATCGGTTATGAGGTCGCGAACCTAACGGATACGCTCGCCAAGGCCAAGGCAGCGGGCGTCACGATTCTGGTCGCTCCTTATGCGGCAGATCAGCGGGATGCGGCCATAGTACAATTTCCCGGTGGTTACATCGCTGAGATCCATTCGCCCGCCCGAAAATAGGCATCGGGGATGCGATTGCTCAGTGAAATCGAAACCGCGGCAAAGTTAATCGCAACCACGGCAGCTAAGGCGCATCTCAAGTGGTGGGACAATCGGGCATTTTAAAACTGTGCTCTCCGTCCGCCCTCGGCGACACATCCGAAGTTTCTAATAAGGAGATGTTATGAGCAAAACAATCGAAGCAGCGCAAGAATTAGAACGCAAACCACTAATTACCCCCACTGACCTGAAAGCCGACGCGACCCGTGATATCACGGGAGCGATGAACGCCCTACTGGCGGACGTTTTCGCGCTTTACCTAAAAACAAAGAACTTCCATTGGCACATGAGCGGGCCGCACTTCCGCGATTACCACTTGCTGCTCGATGAACAAGGCGACCAGCTTTTCGCCATGACCGACCCCATCGCGGAGCGCGTCCGCAAAATCGGCGGGATAACGGTACACTCCATCGGCCACATCGCCCGCTTGCAGCGCGTATTGGACAATGACGCCGCCTACGTTGAGCCCGAGGACATGCTCGCCGAGTTGCGCGAGGATAGCAAAGCACTCACCGTGCGACTGCGCGAGGCCCACGGTGTCTGCGACGAATATGGGGACGTCGCGACCGCCAGCCTCATCGAGGTTTGGATTGACGAGACCGAGCGGCGTACCTGGTTCTTGTTCGAGGCAGGCCGCCGAAGCGACTCTACCGGGCATTGAAACCGGGCTGGGATTAAGTAGCGAAGTAAGATCAGGCAGCAGTGCGAGCCGTTTCCTTGCCATGTGGGGACGGGTGTGTGGAGACGATGCCCATGTGGGGATGGGCGCCTCGCCCGTCCAGCGAGCGAAGCGAGCCACCTCTCATCACGAGCCGAGGACGGCTCCACTGCGATGACTAGCCGCGAAGCGGCGCAAGAATGCAGCCAGAGCCCGCCCTGAGCGAAGCCGAAGGGGCGCAAGCCCTGGGTTAGCACAGTAAAACAAGAGCAAGCCCCGAGGGGGCGAAAAAGTCAGAATCGTCGTGCGAGCAGTGGAACCGTGGAGGCCATCTTGAACACAGAACCATACAAACGACAATTGCAGGCGGAGGAAAAGCGGCTTTTGAAAGGTATCGGCCGTGGCGAAGCGAACGCACGCGAGCTGAGCGACGCGCCTTCCACCGGTGACTGGAGCGACGCCAGCGTCGCCGACGAGGAAAAAGACCAGCAGTTCGGGGAAGCACAGACCGATTCGACAACCCTCAGCTTGGTGAGAGCCGCGCTGAAGAGAATCGAGGACGGCACCTTCGGCAAGTGCCTGGTCGATGGCGGCCCGATCGAAGAGAAGAGACTCCACGCATTGCCCTGGACTCCGTATTGCCTGAAACATGAGCAACAACTCGAACAGAAGAATCCACGTCGGATGCCCACTCTATAATTCCTTGGTTGCCGCAACTGAGACGGCGTTCCTCGTTACCAACGTGCGTAAACGATGCGAAATCGCAGCTTTGCGGGATAGAATTGCCTAGGCATCTTTGGCGGGGAGAACGATGCACTTCGAACAGTTTTATCTGGGCTGTCTGGCGCATGCGTCCTACATGCTGGCCTCTGAAGGCGAGGCTGTTGTGGTCGACCCGCAGCGCGACGTAGAGATTTACCTCGAAGCCGCGGGAACGAACCGTGTTTCCATTCGCCACATCTTCGAGACCCACCTGCACGCCGACTTCGTTTCCGGGCACCGAGAACTGGCAGCGAGAACCGGCGCACGCATCTACATTGGGGCGCGAGCCGAGGCGACTTTTCCTCATGTAGCGGTTGAAGACCATCTCCAGGTTCACGTCGGGAGCGTACGCATCACGGCTCTGGAAACCCCGGGGCATACTCCGGAAAGCATGTGCTTCGTAATTACAGACGAAGAGAAATCTCCCACGCCCTGGGCCGTTCTGACCGGCGACACATTGTTCCTGGGAGACGTTGGCCGTCCCGATCTTTCCAAGCGTTATAGCCCGGTGCAACTAGCGGGCATGCTTTATGACAGTCTTCACGACAAGCTTCTAAAGCTTGCAGATGATGTTCTCGTTTATCCGGCCCACGGCGCAGGCTCACTATGCGGACGCAACATGCGGGCCGAGCGCGTTTCGACCATCGGCACCGAACGCCTCACGAATTACGCGTTGCAGATCAAGAGCAGGGAAGAGTTCATCAAGCAACTGACCAGCAACATGCCGGCGCGTCCGGCATATTTCTTGCAGGACGCGGAAATCAATCGTACTGGAGCCCCGGCGCTCTCTGATCTGCCGGCATTGTCCGCGATCGAACCTGCCGAACTGAAAACCCTTCTAGCGGACGGCGGAATCGCGTTGGATGTTCGCCCCGGCGATCGGTTCGCCGCCGGCCATGTGCCCGGGTCGGTGAACATTGCATTGTCGGGACAGTTTGCTTCGTGGGCAGGAGCGCTGCTGGGCTTGTCGGCGCGCCCCGTGTTGATTGCGGAATCGCAAGAGGCAGTGTCAGAAGCGCGAATGAGACTGGCGCGCATCGGCCTCGAGGATGCCAGCGGATATCTCAAGGGAGGCGTCGAAGCCTGGAGCCAGGCTCGGCTGCCGTTGGCTACGCTTTCACAGATCAGCGTCGGCGCTCTAAACGACCATTTGGGAGTCTCTGAGATTCAGGTGTTGGACGTCCGCCGCGAGCCGGAGTGGGAAGCCGGGCACATTGCGGGCGCAACCTGGTGGCCGCTCGACAACTTCAAAGTCGCACCACCCGAAATCGATCACGATGTACCCATTGCCGTTCACTGCAAAGGAGGGTATCGCAGCATGATCGCATGCAGCCTGCTGCAGCGTGCCGGTTTTCAGAATGTGGTCAATGTAGCGGGAGGGTTCGACGCCTGGCAGCAAGCGAAGCTACCTGTGGTCACAGAGAAGCCGGTTGAAGCCTGAGTTGGCGGCAATGCGTTCGCGAACCTAGTTCTGAGTGTTACCGACTCGTCTCAACAGTTGACGGCCCCCGCGACGCTCGTCTTTTGAAACTGATCTAGAAAGAAGTTAGCTTAACTTGAGCATCGAAATCCTATGACAGACTGGTTCGCGCGCCCCGTCCTACACGTAAAGGATGTTGAGGCCTCGCTTCTCTTCTATATTAACCGGCTCGGTTTCACGAGCCCCTGGCGCTACGACGATGATGGCAAAGCGCACGTCGCGCAGGTCGACCGGCAGGGCTGTGCGCTTATCCTGGCCGACACCTTGCCCGAGAAGATTGGTAAGGCGCTGATGTTCATTTCCCTGAACGTCGAGCCGGCGACGAGCGAGAGAGAAACGCGCGCGGCCGAAGTCGCCGCCTTGGACGCGCTGCGCGCGGAACTCGAGGCCAAGGGCGTTCGGGTCAAGGATGGTTCGTGGGGCTACCGGCTACTGGTGGTCGATGATCCCGACGGCAATCAGCTCTTCTTCAACTATCCGAACGAGACTGCGTCCAGCCTTAGAGGCGATCCCCAATGAAAACCGCCAAGCTAGCCAAGTCCTACCGCATCGACGACGGCAAGCACTTCCGCCTGAAAGACTTCGATCCTGCCGACACCGGGCACTTGCATTCAGAAGACGAAGCCAAGGAGCACGTACAAAAAGACATTGACCGCATGCAGAAGTTGCAGGACAAGCTTTACGCCCAGGATTGCTGGTCTCTGCTGCTCATCTTTCAGGCCATGGACGCCGCCGGAAAAGACGGCACCATCAAGCACGTCATGTCCGGAGTGAACCCCGAAGGCTGCCAGGTCTACTCGTTCAAGGTACCGTCGGCGACCGAGTTGCAGCATGATTTCCTATGGCGCACGACGCAACGTCTGCCGGAGCGCGGTCACATCGGCATCTTCAACCGGTCCTATTACGAAGAAGTGTTGATCGTGCGCGTGCATCCCAAGGTGCTCGAGGCCGAGAGCCTTCCGCCAACGCTCATAACGAAGCATATCTGGGAGGAACGCTTCGAAGATATTCGCAGCTTTGAGCGGCACATGGCACGCAACGGAACGGTGATCCGCAAGTTCTTTCTGCATCTTTCAAAGAAAGAACAGAAGCAACGCTTTCTGGCGCGGCTTGACGACCCCGAGAAGAACTGGAAGTTCTCCGCCGCTGACATTCACGAACGCAAGTATTGGGACGACTATCAGAATGCCTACGAAGACATGATTCGCAATACGGCGGCCAAGGATGCTCCGTGGTACGTCATCCCCGCCGACAATAAATGGTTCACGCATCTGGCAGTTGCTGCGGTGGTAGTCGAAACCCTGGAAGAGCTTAACCTCGCCTACCCCAAGGTCGACGCCGCGAAACGCAAAGAACTACAGGCGGCTCGTCAACTGCTAGAGAAAAAATAGTGGTGTTTACTAGCCACTGATCGCTGACCACTGATCACTGACAACTGACCACTTGCTTTCGCCCCTATTACTTTCGTGCCACAGCAATGGCACAGTTGTGCCTTGCCCGGCCCCGATTCCACTGCTATTTTGCCGATAGTGGTACTGATCCTCCCCTGAGGTTAATGCCGATTCGGAGGGTTGGGGGTTTCCATGCGGTTCATGCATTTGTGTTATGCAGCTTTGGGATTTGCGGTGGCACGTTGGGTATTCCGGCGACAGCCGGTAGCTGATCCAGTTTCGCGTTTGCGGTCCTCGGGTCTTCTTTAGTTTTAGTTTGGGGCTGGGTTTGGGCGCGCGCCCCGTTGCGTCGCTACTTCGCCTGCGTGCGCCCACTCCTTCATTTTTTCCTTCCTTCACTCGGCATTCCTTCGGAAGTGCTAGTACTAAAGTTTGCCAGGGTAACCTGCGCTTCTCCGCTCGCTCTCACTACAATCTTCATAGGACATTTATCGTCATCCTGAGGCGGGCGCGTTTGTCTCGCCTCCTTATTACTCGTGCCGACCCTTACCCCAAACCGCCTCAAGTTTGCCCTCCTGTTTTCAGGGATCCTCCTGTTGGCGCTGCCTCCTCGTGTTACCGCGCAGGACGCAGATGACACTCCTCTGGGGGACGTGGCGCGCAGTTTCCGCAAGCCAGCGCCTTCGTCCGAAATTGTCGTTGATAATGACAATCTGACAAAAGTAGTCGACGACGCCGAAAGCCGCCGCGCCGCCGGTTCATCGCTGGTGTTCTCGCTCGATCCCGCCGGCAAAAGCTTTCGCGTCTCCTCGCCCGATGTCAGCTGTAGTCTTTCATTCAGCGCCAAAACCAGCTCTCTGCTCTCCGACCCATTGGCACTGGATGAGTTGCCGCGCAGCGAGATTGCAAAGCTGGATGGCCCCGCCACCCTCGACGGAGATTCACTCCAGGTTTCCATGCACAACGGAACCTCATGGGAGGTCCGCGAGGTAGTGATCGGCTTCACCATCGTGAAACGCCCCGAGCCCGGAAGCGCCAGCTCCTATTACGGTCAAGCCCGGATCATTCCCGCGGTCGCGGGTTCCGCGCAGCAGGTGGAAGACTCATTTCAAAAGCAGCCCGACGTAACGCTGTTGTTGAAAGTGAAGGGATCGGCGGCCCCATCGGCGACTGCAATCTTCCGCACCTCGTTGAACTTTGCTCTCTTTCCCGACCAGGATTGGCACTGGGCGATCGTGAAGGCCAAGGGGATTCCACCCCAAGCTCCGCCTGAACTGACGACGATCATGCAAACTGGCGAAGCCGCAATCCCGCCCGCCACAGCGCAACCCGATGCGAACACGAAGACCGCAGCGCCGATTCAGCCTCTGTCGAACGACATTCCAGTAGCTCCCGAGATATCACCGCGCTGATAATTTCGTAATTGAAACCAGAACGTGTCATCATCCGAAAACCGGAACCTTGTCATCCTGAGCGAAGGAACTGTTTCGCGAAGCGAAGCAGTTCCGAAGTCGAAGGACCCCTGCACCGCCCACGGCCCCCATGCTGCTTCAGGGAATTCCCGTCGCGCACTCGACCTCGTGAGAATGCCTTGATGCGCCCCAGGCACCGCCAGATTGAACGGGGTCCTTCGACTGCGTTGGCCTTCGCTTCACGAACGCCAACTCCGCTCAGGATGACAGGTTATGCACTGACTCGCCCGCAAACAGCAGTTCCGCTCCCCACTTCTCCGCCATATCCTCCCAGCGAGCATTCTTCGATTCGATTAATGCGATCTTCTGTACTCGGCTCCAGCCCTTCAATTGCTTCTCGCGGCCAATGGCCTCATGAACGTCGTCGAAGCTTTCGTAGTACACTAGCCGGATGCAATGATATTTGCTGCTAAACCCTTCGATTTCGCCACGCTTATGTTGAAGCGCGCGCCGGTAGATACTGTTTGTCATCCCAATGTAAAGCGTTCCCGACAGGCTGCACATAATGTAAACGAAATACCCGTGATCTCTCATAACCCTGTCATCCTGAGCGAAGCGAGACATCGGCGAAGCCAATGTCTCGCGCAATCGAAGGATCCCTTTCCTGATTGCACGACCACCGGCGCAGCAAGGAATTTCCGCCACGACCGCCGAAGTCTCTCCCGGCGACCATGATCAACTCCTGGATTCGTAGATGACAAGGTCAGATGTCACACAGATGCTGTGGATTTTGTAGAGACGGCCGCCCCGCTGATCCATCTCAAAACTTGTCATCCTGAGCGAAGCGAGCCATCGGCGAAGCCGATGGCTTGCGCAGTCGAAGGACCCCATGCGCGCCGGTGCCACCACAGACCTCGTATGGAATTTCGGCACTGACCTAGCCGGCGTATATGTGCTTTTTGCGTTGAATTTTGGTTGCCGTGACAGGGCTGGCGCTGTGGGCGTCAGTTGGCGTAGTCAAAATTTCCCGGACACGTCCCAAAACTTTTGACGGCATTATCGTAGATGGCGCAAGACACTGGTTTCCATCCCCCGCCTTTAATCTTCCACAGCCTTCCACAGCCCGACCCTGTGACATCTGACCTTGCGCACAGTCCACAATTCGTCGCATCATTGCCCAAGCAGAAGGAATAGAGCCAGTCTCAGCGTCTGACTAAAAATCGGCACGCAACTCCTTTGTTCTCTGGATTTTGACCCCTAAGTCCTTTGCTCGAAGGATTTTGTAGGCCAAAACATGCTTAAGTCGATGATTCCAAAGATTGCGGGGGGGTGGGGGGTGGGGAGGGGGGTACCCCGTTATAAAAAGGTAAACCGGCCCCGCACGACCGAACCCTCCGAGTTGAATTTATTTTGCGGCTTGATCGCGTGCTAAACTGACCTCAAATCCCACACCAAGGACAGGCCACACGCGATGAAATTTGGGGTCATCATTTTTCCTGGCTCTAACTGCGATCACGATGCTTACTGGACTCTGCAACAGGTCGCCGGGCAGCAGGCGACGTTTCTCTGGCATGAGTCGCATGATCTGGAGAATTGCGACGCCATCATTGTCCCCGGAGGGTTTGCCTTTGGCGATTACCTGCGCACTGGTGCGATTGCGAAGTTCTCTCCGGTCATGGAGTCGGTGCGGCGGTTTGCCGATGGTGGAGGCCTGGTGCTGGGAATCTGCAATGGTTTTCAGATCCTCTGCGAGTCGGGGCTTTTGCCGGGAGCGCTCATGCGCAATACGGGATTGAAATATGTCTGCAAGCCGGTGCAGGTTCGGGTGGAAAATGCTGGCTCTCCGTTCACCAACGCATGCTCTCAGGGAGAAGTGTTGACCATTCCCATTGGCCACATGGAAGGGAACTACTTCTGCGACCAGGCGACTCTGGATGAGTTGCATCGCGACAACCGCGTGGTGTTTCGCTATTCCACACCCTCTGGTGAGATTTCGCCGTCGGCCAATCCGAACGGTTCGCTGGATAATATCGCCGGCATCTGCAACGCGGGCGGCAACGTGGTCGGCATGATGCCTCATCCTGAACGGTCTTCCGAACCAGCACTTGGCGGTACAGACGGAATGAAGGTTTTCCACTCCATGGTGGGCGCGTTTTCCACATCACGCTAACAAATACTGTTTGATAATCTGCGGACTCGGTGGTAGTGTCTCGCCGAAGCGGCTTCCCCCTCTTCGCCCCAACTGGAACTTAGAACTTTCAAGCAAGCGCAGGGAGGAGTGTGCGTAATGATGGCGAAACAGATTCTCGATGCTTTTTCTGAAACGTTGATGCAGGATGAACGGATTCTCAGCCCCCGCGAGCGGGAGTTGCTGATGAGTCTCCTGCAAAACTCTAGGGCAGTTTCCAGCAGCAGTCCAGAAATTCAATCCGCGGTAACCGCAACCATAGCTCGCTCGGTCGGTGAAACGGTAGCGCAACGTGCCTTCGCATTGTTAGGTGGCAGCATTGTGGAGCAGATCCTGGCTAGCTCGGGAATGCCTGCCGGGACAGAAGAGGCTAAGCCCGTCGTGGCTGGCCCGGGAGCACCGCAGCCTCCGGGCGCGCCGCACCCTCCTGGAGTAGAACGGCCGACGAGGAAGGATTCGCCGGGTCCGCCGCAACCTCCGGGCGCGCCACAACCTCCCGGAGCAGAGCGCCCGATGAAGGGTCCGGGAGCACCGCAGCCTCCGGGTGCGCCGCAACCGCCGGGAGTTCGTGCGCCGCATAACGTCCAACCATTGAACGTGCCTGTGCAGCAAGGGGCGCATCGAAGCTCGGTTGATTCGCATAGCGGCGTCGGCGTGATGGACGCTCCGGCGATGGTGCGGGCGCAATCCGTGGTCCTGGACGAGTTCCTCGCGCCGCAAGAATTCGAGGAGTTGGTGAACTACGCATTGCAGCATGAGGCGGAATTTCAGAGCAGTTCGGTAGTTTCGCCGAGCGGAGACCCAGGAGCGATCGATTACAACCATCGGCGCTCGCAGGTGCTCATGGACTTGGGAAAGCATGAGCAGGTTATCCTGGAGCGAATTCGCGGCGTGTTGCCGCGGGTGCTCGATCGGCTTGGGATCGAAGAGTTTCCGGTCACGCGCGTGGAGGCTCAGATCACTGCCAGCAATGACGGCGACTTTTTCGGAGCGCACAGCGACGATTCGCAGGAAACGATCGCGTCGCGCCGGATTACGTTCGTCTACTTCTTTCATCGCGAGCCGCGCCCGTTTGAAGGCGGTGAATTGTGCCTTCACGATTCGCGTGCGAGCGAACCGTATGTCAGCGTGGGCAGCTACCAGAGAGTCGTGCCGCAGCCGAACCAGATCGTGTTTTTCCCGTGCTCGCTGTTGCACGAGATAACACCCGTGGAGTGCCCATCGCGGGCCTTTGCTGACAGCCGCTTCACCCTGAACGGATGGCTACACAACTAAAAGACGCTGCATGGCTTGAATGGATTGCAGGCCTGATGGGGGTGGGGTCGCGGCAGACGCATACCGCGACGCTGCCCCCGGGCCAATTCTATTGCCTGCTAGACGAGTTGCCGTTGCACTTGATTCCGCAGCGGCAGCTTCAGTCACAATGCTGGTGGCTGAACCTGCCCGCTCAGCAGTTGTTCCTCAACCCACAATGTTTGGTGCTGGCCGCTGGACGGGTGCCGGGGGAACTCGAACCGCATCGCGATTTGTTAAAGAATTTCAACTTGCAGGGAACCGTGGCCTGCGTGCGCGACCCGGCTACTGGCTCTTTGAATCCGTTTTGGCTGGGACCGCGTATGGAAGCGGTGGTTTCTCGTCTTCGGGCAGATGAACCCGTGAACGAGTCCATCCCGGCGGACGTTCGCTTCTTGCTGGCCGGCGCTGGCATTCTTACGCCAGTCGATTACACCGAGCGCCGTTTGGCGGAGTGGGCTGGAGTCGTCAACAAGAGCGCCGACGAGTTTAAGAAAAACGGATACGTGCCTCTCCGCCAGCTGATTCACCCATTTACCCTCGCGGCTTTGCGGCGCTACTACCGTCATGCCATCCGGCGAGGAGTGATCCGCCTCGGCGACGAGCAGACTTCGCGGAGATATGCTGTTCACAATGAAAGTGTTGCCCGCTTCTTCCACTACCAGATTGCGAACGCCGTCAGCGCCATCGTGGGAGAAACGATCAAGCCATCATATGTTTATTTTGGATCTTACTTAAGCGGCGCCGAACTGAAGAAGCACACCGACCGCGCGCAGTGTGAGTTCAGCGTTACTTTATGTGTGGATTTTTCTCCCGAGCCGGAGCTGGCAACCTCGTGGCCCATTCGCCTGGATACTCCGGAAGGTGCGGTCAAGGTTTATCAGGCGCTTGGTGATGGCCTAGTCTATCGGGGGACGAAGGTGCCTCATTACCGGCATGTTTTGGCCGATGGATGTACATCAACGTCCATATTCTTCCACTATGTACCGGCGGATTTCTCGGGATCGTTGGAATAGGGAAGCGCTCGTCCAATCTGGTTGAGTTAGCGCAGGTCCGAGATCATATAAAGCACGGAGAAGACCTGCTGATAGCTGTAGGCGAAGCGTGAGCCATCGCGGCTCATTACGACCGGAGAGATACTTACGACCCCAACAGTTGATTCAGGTTGCAATTCCTGGATGAGAGTCTTGTCACCGGTAACCAGGTTGACCTTGTAGACCCTGGTGGGAATGTACCCGGGAAGGTATCCGTACACTGAGGAGTTGTCATCGGACCATCGAGATGGAACAAAACTTGGATCGAGATCGGGAATGAGATGCGGCGCGCCGCCAGCGGTAGGGTACACCGCAATCCCTTTGGCGTCGTTGGCGCGGACAATGTATTGGCCGTCGGGTGAGACCAGCCCAGTGGTAATCCCTTCCGGCGTGATCGGTACCGGTTTTCCACCCTCGAAATCCACCAGGTAGGTGCGCGCGCCGTGGCCGGGTTCGTTGGCAATGAGGGTGATGTGTTTTCCATCTGCCAGGAAGTGAATATTACCGTTGTCAACGTGCTCGAGCCCGGGTAAGGCAATCGGACGGGATTGACCCGTGCCGACTGGAACTAGCGTCACCCGTTCCGGATTACCCAGCAGAACGGAAATCGCCCATTTGCCGTCCGGAGAAAGCCCGCCCCCGCTACCTTCACCCAGGTGTACCGGTGGAGAACCATCGAGTTTGCGAATCGCAAGCGCATAGTTCGTCCCGGCAGCTTCACTTGCATCTTCGAAGAAAATCGACTCGCCATCGTGTGAAATGTCCTTGGCAATGGTCCAGTCGCGCCAGGAAATATCCAGGGGTTTGCCGTCGCGTGCCACGGTGGCCATGGCGACCCGTTCGGAATCCACGCTTACCAGTAGTCGGCCATCGGGCGCTACATCCTGCAGGGTGATGCCTGCAGGCATGTCGAGGAGTTTCCGAATGCGTCCAGACATATTCACCGCGTGCAGGTCGCGGCTGATGCCCTTTTCGACGGCCGTAAACCACACTTCTTTTCCGTCGGGACTCCAGGCCAGGCCGTCCTCCGATTCCCATTCGGTGGAAAGCACGGTCACGTGGCCGCCAAGGTCGATGAGGGACACGTTGCCGCGGTCATCCCACAATGTAGGATGGTCCATAAACGCAATCCTATCGCCGCGCGGAGAGACGCGGAGATGGCTGATCCACCCCTTGCTTTGATATAGAGCATGACCAATCGGATATTCAATTCGATCGCTGTTCTGGATATGGTGGACTATGGCGAGTTCACCGCTTGGGCCCCAATCGGCCCAGGCAACGTCCTCGAGAATTTCCCGCGGAGAACCCCCGGCAAGGGGAGCGCGGGCGAGGACTCCTCCTACCGTTACCAAGTGTGCCCCGTGAGTCGCATGGAGCACGAGCGCCAGTTCACCGCTACGGGAGACAGCAAGCAGGGTTGCGTCCGTGAGATTCAGCGGCTGACTCAAAAGCGAATCCCCGATGGTGGAGAAAAGCTGGAGCGGTTTGCCATTCCAGGCCGCGCCGTACACAATCGACCGAAAATCGGGCCCGAAGCGCGCCGAGTACAACGTGCCCTGTTCGTAAGTCAAACGCCGGTAAGATGGAAATTGCGTATTCTGTTGCCACCGATCAGCCAAAAGCAGCAGGGTCGCAACCAGCAACACTCCCGCGACCGCCCAGGGGACGATCTTGGCCAGCAGCCGGGGGCGAGTCTTGAGCCGGATTGCGCCAGAAGCGCTGGCCAGAGTGTCGAGCGAAAACGCCAGATCGCGCGCCGACTGAAAGCGGTTCTCCGGCTCTTTCTCCAGACAATGGCGCACGATTTGCTGAAACGATGCGGGAACGCCGGACTGCTCCAGATCGGCTTCTGGGGGATCTTCCAGGAGCACTGCGGTAATCGTGTCTACCTCGGTCTCGCCGCGAAAGGCTCGATGCCCGGTCAACATCTCATAAAGAATTGCGCCCACGCTGAAGATATCGCTGCGATGATCGACTGCTTTGGCCCGCAGTTGCTCGGGCGACATATATGCGACGGTGCCGACCACAACGCCATTCTTGGTGACGGTGGTCAATTCTTGCACGGAGCGTCCTGAGTCGTCTGGGCCAGGTTGCAGTTTTGCCACTCCGAAGTCGAGAATCTTGACCCGGCCTTCGGTAGTCACAAATAGGTTTTCGGGCTTGAGGTCCCGGTGGACGATGCGGTGATCGTGCGCCGCGATCAATCCCTGCACGATTTGCGACGAATAGTCGATGGCCAGGCGAACCGGCAAAGCTCCTTCCGCCAGCCTTTTGCGCAGGGTCTGGCCCTGTAGCAATTCACAAACGATGTAGGGAGAACCCTCGTGCAGGCCAACGTCATAAACGGCGACGATGTTGGGATGATTCAACGCCGCGGCGGCGCGAGCTTCCTGTTCGAAGCGCCGGAGGTGATCGGGATTTTCGCTCGATGCGGGCCGGATCAGCTTTAGAGCAACATCGCGTCCCAGCCTTTCGTCGCGTGCCCGAAAGACCTCGCCCATGGCGCCGGAGCCAATCTTCTCAAGGACCCGATAGTGACCTATGACTTGGCCAGTCATGGCTGCAAACGCCCCGCTGGCATGTTAGGTTGCATATCCGTTAGAGTCAATGGCCTAATAAGGCCGGTTAGTGGGCCAGTTCGGCGTGCCCCCTCAGCGGCTAAAGCCCCGACTTCTCGAGCACTTACGACGCGGCTGAAGCCGCGCCCTTTCAAATCCGATTTAGCCCTTTAATATCCAATCCAAACAGAGCCCCAATGGGGTCCGCCGCGACCCAGGTATTGTGTCGTGCTATAATCCATTTTCGCCTGCACACTTTCGAGGCAGTCTGTGATGTTTCTACGGGCGAATCCCGCGAGAAAACGAAATTATCGGATAGAGGTCTAGCCATGTCCGGCCATTCAAAATGGGCCACAATCAAGCACAAGAAGGGCGCGCTGGATGCCAAGCGCGGCAAGATTTTCACCCGTCTCATCAAGGAAATCAGCATTGCCGCGAAGAACGGCGGAGGCGATCCTGATTCCAACCCGCGGCTGCGCGGCGCCATCGTGGCCGCCAAAGCCGAGAACATGCCTGCGGACAACATCAAGCGGGCCATTCAGCGCGGCACGGGTGAACTGCCTGGGGCAACCTACGAAGAGTTTTCGCTCGAGGGCTACGGTCCGGGGGGCGTCGCCGTTCTGCTCGACATCAATACCGACAACCGCAACCGTACCGTGAGTGAGATTCGCCACTGTTTCGGCAAGAACGGCGGCAACATGGCGGAGGCTGGTGCCGTTTCCTGGATGTTCCACAAGAAAGGCGACATCGTCATCCCGAAGAGCGCCGCGAAAGAGGACGACTTGATGAACATCGTGCTCGAAGCCGGCGGCGAGGACCTGAACGACGACGGCGAGAATTGGGAGATACTGACGGAACCCTCCGCGTTCGAGACTGTGCTCGAAGCCGTGAAGAAAGCTGGCATTGAGCCCGCGTCATCCAGCGTCGCGATGATTCCTCAGAACTACATCAAGCTGGAAGGTCAGGCCGCCAACACCATGATCCGGCTGATGGAAGCGCTCGAAGACCAGGACGATGTGCAGAACGTACACTCTAACTTCGACATTGACCAGAAGTTGCTGGAAGAAGTGGCCGGCTAGTTGCCGCACCAGAAGATTCGCTTAGAGCCGCCCCCTTGCGGGCGGCTTTCTTCTTGAGCTTTCTTGTCGAGCGGGCGCGAATGTAAAGAAGTTTTCAACACAACCGTGGAAAATTCTGTGGAAAAGCACGACAGTATCTTTGTAAGTGATTCAACGAAAGATGTTTCAGCATTTTGCACCGGAGCGAGTGCTGGCACTTCTGTGCTGCAACCTTCGATTCGCGATGCTCGGCATCTACAGCTTGTCATTCCGAGCCAAGCTTGAAACTCCGACTCGACAAACTTCTCGTAGATCGCGGATTGGCTGCCTCACGCGAACGGGCCCAGGCTCTGATTCTCGCCGGCAAAGTGTTGGTGAACGATCAGAAGCTCGAAAAAGCTGGCGCGCAAGTTGAAGGGGATGTTGCGATCCGTCTGCTCGGCGCGGATTTGAAATACGTCAGCCGGGGCGGACTCAAACTGGAGCGCGCCCTCGAACACTGGCAGATCGAAGTCGTGGGCAAAGTTTGTCTAGACGTCGGCGCTTCCACGGGCGGGTTCACCGATTGCCTGCTGCAGCATGGCGCCGCCCGCGTGATCGCGGTAGACACTGGTCACGGCCAGATCGATTTCAAGCTCCGTCAAGATTCGAGGGTTCGCCTCCTGGAAAACACCAACGCCCGTTACGTGACGGACGAGGTCATCGCGGAAAGAGTCGACCTGATCGTGGTCGACGTGGCTTTTATCTCTGCGACGTTGGTTCTGCCTCCTGTTGTAAGTGCCGCTTTCCCGGAGTCGCCTGAAGAGCGCCGCGGCCGGCAGATGATCGTGCTGGTTAAACCTCAATTCGAGGCGGGAAGGGAACTTGTGGGCAAAGGAGGCATTGTGCGCGACGAGGGCGCGCAGTTGGCGGCGGTCGAAAAGGTGAAGAGAACTTTGCTGGGCCTCGGTTGCTCGAGCACTGATGTAATTGAGTCTCCGATCCTCGGTGCGGAAGGGAACCGCGAATTTCTTCTGCGTGGGGTTTTCTAGATATGCCTGTGCTGCCGTGTGTTTAAGGTTTTCGCCTCCGATTTCTGTACAATCTTTTTTCTGTACAATCTTCTTTTCACTCTAATGCCAAGCACTCGAATGCCAAGCTCGTCCGCACCGAAAGTAGCGGCCATCATCTCGCGACCAGCGCGGCCTGAGGTTGCAGGGACCGTCCCGGAACTGCTCGCCTGGCTTCAGGCTCACGGCTATCAGGTGATTGTGGATCCAGAGACGGCCAAGTATTCCAATGGTTACGAAGAGGTGCCTCGCTCACAAATGGCTGCGCGGCCTTTGGATCTGATTGTGGTGTTGGGCGGCGACGGCACCTTGCTTTCGGCGGTCCGGGCTACGGCCGCGACGGACGCTCCGCTGCTGGGCGTGAACCTGGGGTCGCTGGGGTTCCTCACCGACGTTCCGCTTGCGTCTCTGTTCCCCATGCTCGATCAGATCGCGCAGGGCCGCGCGCCTGTGGAGCAGCGTTCTCTGATGCAGTGTGACTTGCTGCGCGGCGAAGAGATCCTGGGAAGCTACATGGCGTTCAATGACGTCGTGGTGAACAAGACAGCGCTGGCTCGCCTCAATAACTACGATCTCTTTGTGGACAAAGCGTTCGTGTCGAGCTATCGGGCCGACGGAATGATCGTGTCGACGCCAACAGGTTCGACGGCCTACTCTCTCTCCGCGGGCGGGCCTGTGCTCATGCCGACGGTAAATGCGTTTGTGATTACTCCGGTAGCGCCGCACTCGCTGACGCACAGGCCGCTGGTTGTGCCCGATTCCGCCGTGGTCGAAATTTTGCTGCGCAGCGACGAGGAAGTTGCTTATCTAAGCCTGGATGGGCAACCTGGACTTGATCTGAAGGATGGGGACCGGGTCCGCTGTCGCCGGTCCGAGCACAAAGTCAGCTTGTTCCGTACCGAAGCCGATTTCTTTCATGTGCTGCGCACGAAGTTGAAGTGGGGAGAGCGCTAGGAATTGTTGATTGGTGATTGTTGATTAAAACCCTGACGCTTTGATTCTCGATCAACAACCATCGATCAGTGATTTACAACTCCGCCGAATACAGTTCCCGTACTTTTTCCCTCCGCCGGATGATCTTGACCGACTTTCCACTCACCAGTATCTCGGCTGGCCGGGGGCGGGTGTTGTAGTTCGAAGCCAGCACCATCCCGTAGGCCCCGACATCAAGAATCGCGAGCAGGTCGCCTTCTTCCACTCGGAGCATCTCCCGATCGCGCGCGAAGAAGTCGCCGGACTCGCACACGGGACCGACCACATCGACAGTTTCTTTCCTGGCCGACGAGACTTTGGGTTGCGAGTCTTTGGGTCGGACCACGGGAACGATCTCGTGGTAAGCGCCATAAAGTGCGGGGCGGATCAAGTCGTTCATGGCGGCATCCACGACGAGAAATCGCTTGCCATTGTTTTCTTTTCTGTAGATAACGGAAGTGACCAGGACGCCGGCAGGTCCCACGATCGCCCGTCCTGGTTCCAGCAATAAATGTACATTCAGGCCGCGCAACGGACCGGTAACGGCGCGCGCATAGCGCGCAACCTGCACGGCAAAATCCGTCTCAGCAAAATCCGTCACCGGTTCTTGATAAGCAATCCCGAGTCCACCCCCTGTATCGACGTAGTCGATGGTATGCCCGTCCGCGCGCAACTCGCGAACGAAGTCGGCCACCCGAGCCACGGCTTCGGCGAAAGGAGCGACATCGGTAATCTGCGAGCCGATGTGAACGCTCACTCCCGCGACTTTCAGATACCGCGCTTCGGAAGCCTTGGCATACAGCGCCCGTGCGACGCCGATGGGCACTCCGAATTTGTGTTTATGCAAACCCGTGGAGATGTAAGGATGAGTATCGGCCGCCACGTCAGGATTTACGCGCAGAGCCACGCGCGCAACTTTTCGCAAGTGTGCGGCGCATTCCGCCAGCGCTGCGAGTTCAGATTCGCTCTCCACATTGAAAAGAAGAATCCCGGCTTTCACGGCCGCTGTCATCTCGTCGCGAGACTTTCCCACGCCGGAGAACACAATCTTCTTGGCTGCGCGCTGGTCGGCGGCCAGCACGCGTTCCAGTTCTCCGCCGGAAACTACGTCGAAGTCGCACCCCTGGCGCGCCAGCAGACGCAGAATATTCAGATTGGAATTTGCTTTGACGGAGTAGCAGACGGTATGCGGAACATGGCGAAAAGCGCTTTCAAAAGCGGCCAACCGCTCGCGAATCGTGGTTACCGAATAAACGTAGAGAGGCGTGCCGTAGCGTTCTGCCAGTTTGGTCAGGGGCACATCGTCGCAGTGCAACCCTGATCTCGTCCGGTGCCGGCGGAAAACGAATCCTGGTGGCCGCTGGGAAGAAACTTCAGAAGTGACACGGAGAGATCCCGTAACTTCGCTGCGCCGGGTCATTTTTTCTTCGAGGAACTGGGCGCGGCGCTGCCCTTCACCTTGATCGCCACTACCGTCTGATCGTCGAACGTTTCGACCCCGGCAGAATGCTCGGCGGCGGCTTTGAAGAGAGAATCCACCACGCAATCGGCTGACGTGCCTCCGCACTCCGCGATGATTTTCTCGACCCGTCCCCGGCCAAAAAGTTCTCCCTTCCGGTTGCGCGCGTCCAGAATGCCGTCACTGAAAAATACAAACATGTCTCCGGGCTTCATCTTGAAACGAAACTCGTCGTAGCTCGCATCGTCGAAAAGCCCCAGCGGCAAACCCGTGGCTTCGATCACACTGTTTTTTCCATCGTGTACGTAAACTGGGCGGGGCAAGCCCGAGTTGGCTACCAGAAGAGTGCGATGCTCGTCATCCCAGACGGCGTAAATCAGCGATACAAATTGCGCTTCGATGCGCCGCTCTGCCAGCGACAGGTTCACTGCTGAGAGCATCTCGGCGGGGCCCGGCTCGATGGGGGCGTGCGAGCGCAAAATCCCACTCACCAAGGCCGCGTAGATGGCGGCGGGCGCTCCCTTGCCGCTGACGTCCCCAATCACAATTCCCAGGCGCGAAAGCGAATAGGGGATGAAGTCGTAAAGATCTCCGCCAATAGCCCTCGCCGGGATAAACTTTGCCGCCAACTCCAGATGCGCGAGTTTCGGCAGCGTCTGAGGAAGCAGGCGCATTTGCAATTCCCGGGCCAGCGCCAGATCCCGCTCCAGGCGGCGTTCTTGACGCGCGATTTCCTCATACAGGCGAGCATTTTCGATCGCGATCGCCACCTGCGCCGCCAGCGTCATCATGGTGCGGCGGTGGTCGTCGGTAAAAAATCCGCGCCGCGTGTGCTCCAAATCAAGCACGCCGATCACTTTGTCTTTGTAGACGAGCGGAACAACCAGTTCCGATCGAGTCTCCGGGTTGCCCTCGATGTAGCGAGGGTCTTTGCTTACATCGGGCACGAGCACTGCCTGTCTGGTCTCGGCCGCATATCCCACCAGCCCTCGCCCCAGAGGGATATCGTTCTTCAGGTGAACATTTTCGTTGAAGCGCAGCGAGAAACGATGCTGCAGCTTTTCACCAGCGGCATCCAGCAAAAGGATGCTGAACATCTGAAAATCAATCAATCGCCGCAGCAGTTCCGCGATCCGGCTGAACAGCTCGTCCAGGTTCAAGATAGACGTCAACTCGCGCGCGATCTCGTTCAGCAGCAGCAGAATTCGCGCCTGCTTTGTAGTGCGCGTATAGAGTTGAGCGTTCTCAATGCCTACCGCCATGCGCGACGCGATCAGGGTCAACAGCCGGCTGTGCTCTTCATTGAAGTAGCCCGGATCACGCGCCTCCAGGTCAATCACTCCAATCACGCGGTTCTTATAGATGAGGGGCACGGCCAGTTCCGAACGCACGTTGGGCAGGGCCGCGACGTATCTGGGATCTTTTGTCACGTCATCGATCAGAAGAGTCTGCCGTAGTTGAGCGGCCTGTCCGGTCACCCCTACGCCCACTTTGATCCGCGCTCGCTCGGCAAACTCCGGCGGATACCCCACCTGGAACCGAAATCGCAGCTCCTGGGTTTTTTCGTTTAGAAGGAGGATGGCGAAGATTTCGTAGTCGATAACTTTACGCACCACTTCCGCCACGCGGCGCAAAGTTGTATCCAGGTCGAGCGACGTCGCCATGACGTCACCAACTTCCAGTAACAGCGGCTCAACTTGCAGATGTTTTTCCGGCTTGCTCAGAACGGATCCCATGTTTTTTCTATGATACCAGCCGTGCTTTTAGTACCTAGTACCTAGTTCCGAGTACAGAGAATAAAACCTGAGGCCGACAAACCAGGTTTGTTTGCATATGGTTAAAAGCAGCAGTTGCTTGGTACTCGGTACTAGGTACTCAGTACTGATTCACTCCCGCGGCACGATGCAGACATCGGATAGATTCCGGTAGCGTTCGGCGTAGTCTAGTCCGTAGCCCACGACGAATTCATCGGGGATGGTGAAGCCGACGTAGTCGCCTTGCAGAGGCAGCTTGCGCCGGGAGGGCTTGTCAAGAAGCGCCGCGATCTTCAGCGTGCGCGGCTGATGCGCCATCAGCAGCTTCTTCAGCACCGTGAGCGTCAACCCTGTGTCCAGAATATCCTCGACCACGATTACATTCTTGTCCTTCATGGACTGATCCACATCCTTGGTGAGTTTCACCTCGCCTGTGGAATCCCACCCGCTCTTCAGTTCCTGAGTCGGGCTGGGACGGTTGCCGTAACTCGATACCCCGATGAAATCGAACGTCGCGTCCAGCTTTATTTCGCGCGCCAGGTCAGCCAGAAAAATTGCCGAGCCCTTTAATACGCCAACCAGGATCACCGGCTGGCCCGTAAAGTCGCGCGTGATCTCCGCGCCCAATTCAGCGACCCTTTTCGAAATCTCTTCCCGCGAAATCAGCACCTTGAGTCCTGTCATGGCGTTTCATATTAAACTAAACGCGCAGCTCATGTCGGCTGGAGTCTTGTGCCGGAATAGATGGCCGGAGCTTTTTATTTATGAACCTCAAAGGCATTCAACTTACCTGGCTGGGCCATGCGACGTTTCGCATCGTAACTCCCGGTGGCCGCACCGTTATCATCGACCCGTGGATCATGAATAACCCGGCGTGCCCGGCCTCGGAGAAGAAAGTGAAGCACGTCGATGTTCTGCTGTGCACTCACGGTCACGGCGACCACATTGGAGACGCGGTCGAAATCATCAAGCAGCACAACCCGCAGGTCGTCGGCATCCCTGAGCTATGTGGATGGCTGGAGAAAAAGGGCGCCAAACAGATTGCGATGATGAACAAAGGCGGCACGCAAAAGATCGGCGACATCAAAGTCACCATGGTGCACGCCGATCACTCCTGCGGCATTCAGGACGGCGACCAACTCATTTACGGAGGCGAGGCCGTTGGTTACGTAATCGAGTTTGATAATGGAGTCAAGATCTACCACGCCGGGGACACGAATGTTTTCGGAGACATGGCAATCATCCGCGAGCTTTACGCGCCTGAAATCGTCATGCTGCCGATCGGTGACCACTTCACCATGGGGCCGCGCGAGGCTGCCTACGCCTGCAACCTGCTCAAGCCGAAAATCGTTATTCCCATGCACTTCGGCACGTTCCCGGTATTAACGGGAAGTCCCGCCGAACTGCACAAGCTTGCACCCGGCCTCGAAATCGTTACGATGAAGCCTGGCATCACCATCAACTGAACTCTATTCATTGAACTATCGAGGAAACACGTGCCGCAAAACCCGAAGAAAGAAAACAAACCCCGCTGGCGCCACGACGGTATAACAGCCGGCCCGGTCGATGATTATCTCTACTCCATGCTTCCCCGGCGCGACGAAGTGCTGGCGGAAATGGAAGACTACGCCAGCGAACACCACGTCCCCATCGTCGGGCCGGCCGTGGCGCGCGTGCTTCAGCAACTTGCGCTAATGATCAACGCGAAGACCGTTTTCGAGCTGGGATCAGCGATTGGATACTCGACCATCTGGTGGGCGCAAGCGGTTGGCGAAAAAGGCCGTGTCATCTATACCGACGGCGATCCTAAGAACGCTCAACGCGCGCGCGGCTACTTCGATCGCGCGGGCGTTTCGAATCGCATCACGCTCCACACCGGAGACGCGCTCGAAGTCCTCTCCGAACAGAAGCAGCAATACGACGTTATCTTCAACGACGTCGATAAAGAGGACTATCCGCGCGTGTTACGCCTGGTCTCGCCGCGCCTGCGCAAAGGCGGCTTGTTTATTACCGACAATGTTTTGTGGAGCGGTCGGGTTGCGGAGAAGAATCCGCCGGATTCAACCACCAAGGCGATCCTCGAGTTCAACCGCTTGCTTTATAACTCCTCGGATTTCTTCACTACGATCCTGCCTATTCGTGACGGTCTGGCGGTTGCGTTGAAGAAATAAGGCTGATCGCGCTGTCATCCTAGTAAGGCGAGGGATTTTGGCTCTTGCCCGCGCCATTACGGTTGCGGCCTCAGGCTAACACCAAGATCCCTCGCTCTGCCCGGGATGACAACTTCTTAGGGAATACAGCGTGAAACGTAAAGAGAAGAACAGGAATCAGATCGACTTGACGGGGATCGCCAACAGATCATCCACCAGCCCGACTTCCTTTTGCAAAAACGGCTCGGCGTAGGTCACTCCGCCCAGCATTCCGTAATAGCGAGCCATCGCGTCCACGCGCGCGCGAATCTCGTCATGGGCAGGGAAGAGATCCTTGCCGGCTTCCTGATCGCTGAACTGCGATTTGTAAGCGAGGATGGAGGCAAGCTTCTGCTCGAACTGCGCAGTGAAGTCGACCACAAAGGTCGGACGTATGTCGTAGTAAAGGGTCGCGTAGATAATCTTGAAAGGACGATGCGGAGCAAGAGGCTCACCCTTATTCGCGCCGGAATTGGGTAGGGTGAGAACTATCTTCGCCAGTCCCGCCAGGAAGCAAGCTTCATATCCCAACACTGAACAGGTGTAGTGATCCGGATGTCGGCCTTTCCAATACGGCAGAATCACAACGCGCGGCCGAGTGTCGCGGATCACGCTCGCGACCTTCAGCCGATTCTCCCAGGTATTTTCGACCCGCCCGTCAGGGATATCGAGCGCGCGCCGCCAACTGACGCCGAGAATCCGAGCCGCTTCGACTGCCTCGCGGGCGCGATCTTCGGCGGTTCCGCGCGTACCCATTTCTCCCTGAGTCAAATCGAGAATGCCCGTCCGCTGCCCGCGCTGCGCCATCTTCAGCAGCGTGCCGCCGCAGGTCTGTTCCACATCGTCGCGGTGCGCCGCAATCGCCAGAATGTCGAGGGGAGTCGAGGACATATTCGTTGATTATTTCTTCCGTTACTTCTTCCGTTCCACCAGATACCGCGCCAACTCCTTCAGCGTCTCGGCGCGTACGCCAAAACTTTCCAACTCCGAAAACGCCGTGCTTATCAGCGAATCTGCCCTGCGAATGGATTCTTCAATCCCAAACAGCGCCGGGAAAGTCACTTTTTGCGCGGCCGCATCCTTGCCCGCGGTCTTGCCCAACTGCTCTGAGGTCTGCGTCACATCTAGCACGTCATCCACAATCTGAAACGCAAGTCCAATCGACCGCCCAAACGCCCGGAGCCTTGCGACTTCGTTGTTATTCGCGCCGGCATAAAGCCCGCCGCTCACCAGGCTCGCCGTGATCAGCGCTGCGGTCTTTGCGCGATGGATATATTCCAGCATCTCCGGCGTGGGCTGAGTGTGCTCGGCCTCCAGATCGACGACCTGACCGCCAATCATGCCATCCCGAGTGCCCGTGCCGCGCGCGATCTCTTCGATGATCCGCACCCGCGCTTCCGCTGGACACTCCAGCCGCGCCAGCACTTCATAAGCCTGCGTTTGCAGCGCATCTCCGGCCAGAATCGCGAGCGCCTCCCCGAACACTTTGTGGCATGTGGGGCGTCCTCGCCGCAGATCGTCGTTATCGAGAGCCGGAAGGTCGTCGTGGATCAGCGAGTAAGTGTGCAGCATCTCCAGGGCTGCGCCGAGTTCTTCGATTTTATTGGGAAACGCACCCGCGACCATCCGTCCCACTTCCATGCACAGCACGGGTCGCAGCCGCTTGCCTCCGGCAAAGACGCTGTGGCGCATAGCCTTGTGAATGGACGCGGGATGCTCGGTTTCAAGCGGAATCAGCCGGTCCAGTGCCGCGTCCGTTAACGTCCGCCCTCGCTCAAGAGTCTCTTGCAGCATTGAGCAGTGAGTATAACAAGGCGTGATTTGATAAAGCACGGTTGAACGAGGTAATGAAGGTCGAAGGGCGCGGCTGAAGCCGCGCCCTTTCAAAGCGAATCAATGACCCACCACGCAAAGATATACCAACCGCAAGCGACGTTATAGCATCACATTGCCATGCGATCCCTCAATCTGCGTCCGGTATTGGTCATGGCGCTCGCTTTGCCGCTTGTAAACATCACTGCTTGCTCCAGCAAAGACAACCCTGATGAAATCCGCAGGCAAACCGCCCAGGCGACGGAGACCATGCGGCGCGACACGAAGGCTGTAGTGGAAGGCGTGAAGGAAGGGATGCGCAGCGATAAGGCCGTCGACATCAACACTGCCTCACGCGAAGACCTGCTCAACCTGCCGGGCATGACGCAGCACGATGCCGACCGGATCATCGCCGCGCGTCCGTTCAAGAGCGCGCACGAACTGGTGGCGCGGCACCTCGTCTCGGATTCTGAGTACGCCAAGATAAGCGACCGGATCATTGCCGGTCACTAGGCCGGCCACTAAAACGTCTTTCTGTGACTTCTGTCGTGCTCCTGCGATATCATCAAGGGGATGTCTCCCTTGCGCCAGCAACATCCGTTTCAGACTGACGACCTGCGTCTCACGCCGATTCACGCCAAAGTGACGTCGGGTAAGCGACTGGATGCAAGCGACGCTCTCGCTCTCTACCGTACCGGCGATATTCTTGCCATGGGCTGGATGGCCAATCACGTTCGCGAGCGCATGCACGGCGACAGAACGTATTTCAATGTCAATCGTCACATCAATCCCACGAATGTATGTGTCGCAGCGTGCCGCCTCTGCGCCTTCGGCCGCAAGAAGGATGCGCCGGGCGCTTACACCATGGCGCTCGATGAAGCTTTTGAAACCGCAGCTTCCGGATACAGCGAGGCCGTCACCGAATTTCATATCGTCGGCGGATTGCATCCCGACCTGCCGTTCCAGTACTTCCTCGATCTTTGCTCCGGTCTGAAGCAGCGCTTTCCGCAGGTGCATCTCAAGGCCTTCACCATGGTCGAGGTGGCGTATCTTTCGAAGCGCGCCAAGCTCTCGATTCGCGAGACCCTGGAACAACTGAAGGCTTCCGGAGTGGATTCGCTTCCCGGTGGTGGCGCAGAAATTTTTGCCGACCGGGTGCGCCACATCATCTGCGACCATAAGATCGATGGCGACCAGTGGCTCGACACGGCCAAGATCGCGCACCAGATCGGTCTGAAATCGAACGCGACCATGCTCTACGGCCACGTCGAGAACGATGAAGACCGCGTCGATCACCTGCTCAAACTGCGCGCCCTGCAAGACGAAACCGGTGGCTTCCAAACTTTCATTCCGCTGGCCTTCCATCCCGACAACACGCCACTGCAGCATCTGCCGAAGACCACGGGCATGCTCGACATCAAGCAGATCGCCGTCAGCCGCCTCGTGCTCGACAACTTTCCCCATGTCAAATCTTATTGGCAAATGATGACGGCCAAGATCGCGCAGATCTCGCTACGCTTCGGCGCCGATGATATGGATGGAACGGTGATCGAGGAAAAGATTTACCACGATGCAGGAGCGACCACGCCTCAAGGCATGCGCCGCGAGGAGCTGGAGCGACTGATCCGAGCCGCCGGGCGGGAGCCGATCGAGCGAGACACTTTGTACCGGCCGGTAACGCGCACGGAGACGTCGGTTACCGTAGCGGTGTAGAGAAGTTAGGCGCGAGCCCAGCTTGATCTTTGCTGGCGAGGCGCAACTGCTCCCGGCGAAGCACTCGACATGGCGTGTCGCAATAGCAGATTTACCCGCGTCTGATAGCCCTTGCCATAACCCTTCAGCCAATCAATAACATCCGCGTCGAGGCGTATGGTCACGGATCTTTTCGGCGGACGATAGAATTTCCCTATCTCGGCCTTACTCCAGTCCAGGACTTCTGGCATATCGGAGAGATCAATGTCTTCGTCTTTCATAGCCGCGATAGCGGCGATGTCTCGTTTTTGTTCTTTGGTTAGCTTCTTCATAGGTTCTCCTCTCGCGCGGTGTCGCGGTGCGAGCCGAAATAATGCGGACGACTTCTTCACTTTGTTCGAGCAAGGTGTGGACGACAAAAAGCACTTTACCTGGACTGACCGACCCAAAGAGTGATCCAACGTTCCTCCTCGCCCGTCGATTCGTCGCGCTGCGTCAAAGAGTAAGGATCATCGAAGGCCAAAGCAGCCGTCTCAAAGCGGACGCGGTGCTTGAGGAGGTTTTGCTGGTTCTTGGCTTCGTCCCATTCAAAGCGCATGGCCGATGTCCGGCACTGTTTCAAGATTAGGCGAAAAAGCTGGTTATGTCAATACATATGTACGTACATTAATAATCCAGCTGATTGGCGAAGGCGATGCAAGACGTACGCGAAAAATACGAGGGCCGGAGCAAGGAGGTCATCCCCATTTGCTCCGGCCATTGGAAACCTGAAACTGGAAACTGTTCCTACAGCTTCTCGAAAAACTCGCAAGCCGAACAGGAAATATAAATCCCGCCGGGTATGTTGCGTTCGCGGTCTTTCATGCGCTTGACGATGCGCGTTGACTTGCCGCACTTGGGACAGTCCGTGCTCTTGCTCGTGTCCATGACCTTTTTACGGTCTGCTGTTTTTGCGATCTTCGCCCCTACTGCCATGGTTTGCTTCTCCTAATGTGTTGATATATTACGCAGTTCGATCAGCTGCACTTCACCTGCGGACGATCGTGGATGGGATGTTTCAGAAGCTCTTAATTCGCAACCAGCATCCCCTTGGGAAGCTGGGCCCGCATCCTGATTCTGTGCTCATCCTCAATTTTACAGTAAGGTTGTGCCGGCTGTCTTTACTTGAAGGCATCACTTGAAGGCATCCGCACCCGCCTTGGAGCACTGAGAGTCCTGGGCGCTGGTGCCGCCGGAGACTCCGATCCCGCCTACGATCTTGCCATCCAATACGAGCGGGAAGGCGCCTTCAACCGGCGTCACCCCCTGCAAACGGAGGATGCGCAGACCCTCGCCCCCAGCGGCAAGAGCGTCTTGAAACGCTTTGGTTGGGCGCTTGAACAGAGCGGCGGTGCGGGCCTTGTCGATGGAGATGTTGGCGCTGCCCAGCTGTGTGTTCTCCATTTTCTCGTAGTAAACCAGATTACCGGATGGATCGACGACCGCGACGGCAACCGTCCAGTTATTCTTCCGGGCTTCTGCCAGAGACAGAGCAGCGGCTTTCTTGGCGTCTTCCACTGAAATACTCAGGCCATACGGATTAGGCATCTGTGCAAAGGCGCCGGCCGAGAGGCAGAGCACAAGCACGAATCCGAGAACCATATTGACAACCCGTTTTGCTGGCATGGACTTTCTCCTTTGTCGTGGGATTGATCGCAGCGGGCACACCCACGACACGAAGTCTAAAGACTCTGCGACCGCATAGTGTTTCCTTCCCGCAGCGCCTGATTTTACTGTAAGGTTGTCCCGGCTGTCTTATGCGCGGGGCCTCGGTCCGCACTCGTACCTGTTAGTTGCTGGCTCAGCCGAGAGGTCCCGCTAGCCGGCCAGTCCGTTTTACAAAACTTTGACGAATTCGTGACACAAGCCAGACATGGACTGACTATCTTTGCGAGGCACCGTAATTGGCTCTAAAACTCTAGGTGCACACGATTCGAAGGAGATTCCTGAATGCTCAGTCAGAAGAACAACGGGACCAGTTTGTTTTCCGCAGCATGCGGTGCCAGTGAGGATTCAGGCCCTCGTCCCGGAGCGGGATTGCTGTTTTTTGGGGCTGCGACCCGGAGGTTGCTGTGTTTGGTGTCGCTGCTTTTGTGTGGAGCGGTGGGGGTCGCACAGTCGAATGATCTCGAGTCCAAGCCCGCGAGCGGACCGGGCAAAGTTATCGTTCACAGCAAGTTTGGCGGACAGATATATGGCTTCGATATCGACCAGAACGGCACCGATGGCGTATTGAGCGAAGGTTTGTTCGAGTCAAACGGCGACGTGCTGGCAGCGGTCGAAACCTTCAGCCAAAGTACCGGGAAAATCCTCAAAGTCGTAGCGGAGACGCAGACTCAAGATGATTTCATCACGCTGGGCGTCGTGGGCGCCAGCGTTGGACTGATCGACCACCAGCACGTCCGCGGAGGTTTTGTTGTGACTAATATCTACAACACCATGAATCCCCTTAGCTCCAACAAATTCACCGGCCTCTGGACCCCGCCCACGATCGGAACCAAACACCTCATCATGCCCACCGGCGTGAGCCGGAGCCAGGGCGTGCCGAATGTGGCCGTGTTTGCCTATGACAACAGCGGAAATTTCGTTCCCTGGGTGTTCTCCTCCAATGTCGCCGCGAACACGTTTGGGCCGGTCGTCGACATTACCGACTCCCTCAACTTTGGCAGCGTGCCCCCACCATTCGCCTACGACAGCACGACCAACCAGGCGATTTTAGGTGGAGGAGATGGCTGCTTCGGCTGCCTCCCCGTCATCGGCCTGGTCGACCTGGCGGCGGGAACCTTCAGCGAGTTCACTGGCGTCGGATTCGGCTTCGTCAACGGCTTGGCTGTCGACTCCGCCGATGGTATTTTCTGCACTACCACAGAAGACGACGCGGGCGTGGAGTTCTATAACCTCGCGGCTCAGTCCGGCTCCGAAGTGACGTTGCCGAACACCGGCGAGCAGCAGATTTTCAGCGGCGCGGATGTTGAATTTGATCCCATCCACAAACTGTTTCTGGTTGCACAACCGGTTTCGAGTTCGGCTCCAAACGGCAGCACAATCTATGTTTACAACGTCCACGGTGAACTGGAGGAGACACTTAACGGATTCAGTTTCTCAAATGCTTTCAACGTGGTTCCGATGCATATCGCGCTGCACCCAAAGCTGCGGTCTGGCTACGTGGATGGCCCTGACGCGGGTGTGACGGAGATTCAGTCTTTCACGTACTAGGGGTTGCGCTGGACTGTGTCCTTATACTGCTGCATCCACTTCCACGCCGTCGTCACAATCTCATCCATTGAGCGCGTCGCCTTCCAGCGCAAAACCTTCTCCGCCAGCGCCGGATCTGCCACGAGCGCCGGCGGATCCCCCGCTCGCCGCGGAGCGACACGCACGGGAACTTTGCGTCCCGTCATGTGCTCTATCTTATCGAGCACTTGCTTCACTGAGTAACCCGTCCCGGTGCCAAGATTCAGAGCGATGGAGTCTGCTCCGCCCGCCAAACGCTCAAGCGCTGACACGTGCGCATCGGCGAGGTCGTTCACATGAATGTAGTCGCGGACGCAAGTGCCGTCGGGGGTCGGGTAATCGGCGCCAAACAACTCCATCTCCGGGCGGGCGCCAGTTGCAGCCAGAAGCGCCGAAGGAATCAGGTGGCTCTCCGGATCATGCCATTCGCCAATCTCTCCACTCTCATCGGCGCCCGCCGCATTGAAGTAGCGCAGCGCGGTGAAGTGCAAGCCGTAGGCCCGGTCATAAGCTTCAAGCGCGTTCTCGAAAAATAGCTTCGAAACACCGTAAGGATTCACCGGCTGCCGTGGAGTGTCTTCCGGGATCGGTATCCTGGCCGGAACTCCGTACACGGCGCATGTCGAGGAGAAAATAATCCGGCGCACACCGCAATCCACGCAAGCGTTCAGCAGGACGAGACCTCCCTCAACGTTGTTGCGAAAGTATTTTCGTGGATTCTGAACAGACTCTCCCACGTAAGCATATGCGGCGAAGTGCATGACCGAATCGACCCGGCGCAATGCGGCCGAGATCGTGGCTACGTCCGCAATGTCACCGCGCACCAGTTCGAATTCCTCGGCCAGAAAAGGGTGGCCGGTCGAAAGATTGTCGTAGATCACAACCTCATGCCCACGCCGGCGCAAGGTGCGCGCCGCATGACTTCCGATATAACCCGCGCCCCCAATCACAAGAACAACCAATCTTTTTCTCCTCTTTTTATTACGAGCCTGTGGAAAACGTCCGCAACTTGCAGCGGGTCTCGACGCTTCAAGATGTTACAGTCTAAAGGCTGGGCTGGTTTTTGTCCTAACGGTCCCGGAGAGTTCTTGTGGAAAAATGCCGGGTGGCACAGCTCATTACCCAGGTGGTGTGCCGCGATAGCACTGACGTGCTATTTACCAACCCCTGTATTTGGGACTAAAGTCTCACTAACGATGTACTCCGAGCGGGTGGTCCTTTGAGGTCCGCCCCGTCTTGAAAGCAACCCCCTTTGATGTTTTCTGTTGCCGTTAATGTAGCGGTTTTTGTCCTAACTATGCTCTGAGGACGTCTTGGATGGCGTCCAGTCAACTGCCCGTGCTAGAGGAGAAGAACGATGGCTCAACAAGTGATTCCGGCACCCGAGAACTCGGAGAGGATCCGCGTACTTGCCGCCGATAGTACTCGGATGAGCAGCCAGTTGCTCGCCGAAGCGCTGGCGCAGGACCGCCAATTCGAGGTCACCGGAATAGAGCCCAAAGGCTCGTCAATCCTGGAGGCGGTCGCGCAGAAGAAGCCTCATGTTGTGCTGGTCAGTTCAGCCTTGGAAGAATCCTCGACTCTGGGATTTGATCTGACACGCCAGGTGCGCTCGGCTTACCCCGACACCCGGGTCGTACTGCTGATGGATACGTCGAGCCGTTCCGCCGTGGTTGAAGCTTTCCGTTGCGGGGCACAAGGAGTTTTCTCGCGCACCGAATCCTCGAAGACGCTTGCCAAGTGCATTAACAACGTCCATCAAGGCCATGTATGGGCGAGCAACGCCGAGTTGCAGTACCTGCTGGACGCGTTTCGCCAGTCGGAACCAGCGCCGCTGGTGGACTCTCGCGGGGATGCGATTCTCTCCAAACGCGAGCAGGATGTGGTTCGCTGCGTGGCCGAGGGCATGTCCAACCGCGAGATCGCCAGCCGGCTAAAATTGACCGAACACACGGTGAAGAATTATCTGTTCCGCATCTTCGACAAGCTGGGAGTCTCGAGCCGGGTGGAAGTTGTGCTTTACGTCTTCCGTCTTCGCAAGGACCTGGGAGCCAACATGCCCGACAACCAGTGCGGGCAATGCTTCACGGTCTACGAGAGTGCGGAGGCCAAGGCCAATCGAAGCAGGCCCATGGGGGTAAAAAGGGCTGTGGAACCCGTGAAAGAACTGCCGCGCAGGAGTCGCGGCTGAAGCAAGTTTTTGCTTTCGCGACGCGTGCATCGTACAAATGAATCCGCCTTCTCGCTCTTGAGGCGCCGCCTTCGCTTCTTTTTCCGTCTCACATTCACTACTAGTTCACGACGAGGGTTACAGTGGGCGCTGTATGACTCAGCGAGCCCGAGGTGGCCGTGACCGTGATGGTATAGGTGCCCGGTTTCGTCCCTTGCTGCTGTCCGCCGCTGCCGCCGCTACCGCCGCCACCAGTGCCGCCGCCATTGCTCCCTCCTCCGCCACAGGAGGTGAGCGCGAGGCCGAGCAGAAACAATCCGAACAGATTAGCGGGCAGGGCGAGCTTCGCGCGGTCTTTCCGGCGGCCTGCGCCTAGCAGCGCCAGTGCGGGCAGCGCCAGCCACAGAGCGTAGGAGAAGACGGCACGGTTCATCCCATCAAGGCCCGGTCCTTGTGGAGACAGGCTGGCTGAGTTGGAGGTGGTGGAAATTGTCATTACGACAGCAGCCGAGCTTCCGCCGGGAGTCACCGAACCAGGCGTGAAACTGCACAGCGAGATCACGGGCGCTCCAGAACAACCCAGGTTCACGGTGTCGGCGAATGACGAACCCACGGGCAGCACGCTAAAGTTGTAGCTCACCGATTGTCCCGCCGTGATGGTCTGGGTGGCTGCCGGCGTGAGCGTGCCGACGGTGAAATCTTGAATTACCGTGAGCGGCAGCGGGAGGGTCTGTGTGGGCAGCCCTGCCGTGTCGGCCACCGTGAGATTGACGGTGTAGGGATTTGTGGGCAGCGGCGCAGCACTGCTTGGGAGGTTGACAGTAAGCGTCAGCGTGGTTGCAGTTCCCGCCGCGATCGGTATTGGATTGCCCGGAGTAATCGAGCATTGTCCCGAAAATATGCTGGCATCGCACGTGGCATTGAACGAACTGCTGTAGTTAGGCGTCAAAGATACTTTGGCGGATTGCTGAGAGCCAGCGTCCGAGGCGGCGGGGAAGGGCTGGCTGACTGCGAGCTGAAAACTGTTTACTGTGAGTGATGTTGTGGCCGAGTGCGAAAGCGCGCCTGACGTTCCCGTAACCGTTATGGCGTAAGCGCCTCCTGCGGTTGCTGCGCTGGTTACGATCGTCAGCACCGCATTCGCGGGATTCGTTTCCGGCACAACCGAAGTCGGAGTGAAGTTGCACACCGCCCCCGATGGGATTCCGCCGCAAGAAAATGTCACGATGCCGGCGAAGGCAGATCCTGTGGGCGTGATCGCCAAGTTGTAAGGGCTGGTTGTTTGTCCGGCCACCACGGTCTGGCCGGCGGTAGAGGTACTTACCAAAAAGTCCTCGCTTGCAGTGACGGTGACCGTGAAGGAAGTAGTCATGGGCCCAGGCGCTCCCGCCGTTGTGGCTTCGAGCGTAACCGCGTAGTTGCCGGCAGTGGTCCCCACGGGAACGAACACGCTCGCGGTCATGTTCACGGGCGAGGCGGATGTTGGATTCACTACCGCGCCGGGAGTAAAGACGCAACTTGCGCCCGAGATGCTGGGGCTGAAGCTGCAGGAGAGAGTGACGCTTTGACTGAACGAACCCTGACCCGTAGCTTGAAAACTCACCGGCGTGGAAGCCGCGCCGGGCGGCTCAGTCAAGGTGGTCGGGGAAGGCCTGGTCAAGCCGAAGTTCACCACGCTCAAGTTGACGGCGGTGACGTGGGTTGTGTTGCCAGAATCGGAGCCAATGCCCTGCACGTTGAAGTTGTAGTCGCCGATCGTGCTGGTGCCTGCAGTGAGCACGAACGCCGCGCCGCTTGAAGCAGGGGTAAGACTGACGGGGCTCGGAGTGCATGGGCTGGGAGGACTCGAGGAGCCTGCTGTGCAGCTTAACTCAACCGAGTTGTTGTATCCGTTCAGTGCGGTGACGGTGCCGTTGAGCGTGGCGTTGGCTCCAGCGAAAACTGTTAGCGGCGTGTTCGAAACCGCCATTTGGAAATCCGGAGTGGAGAACAGATTAAATTGCCAGACTCCGCGGCCGTAGGTGGAAGCTCGCAACAGCTTCTCACCGCCAGAGTTGAAGATCGCGAGGGCAGTGACGGCAACGTTGGGCAGAAATCCGGATTGCTGGCTGCTCGAAGTTGGCCCCAACTCAGTCCACGCCGGAGCGGAGGTGGAACTTTGGAAGACGCCGACGTCAGTGCCCACATAAACCGTGCGCGTAGTGGGATCAATGACCACGGTGTTCACAGGAGAATCAGGCAGCGGCTCTGCTCCCCCGAAGTCGGTCCAGTCCGTCCATGTGCTTCCAGCATTCGTGGTCTGCCATACGTGCCCGGGTCCGCCAGTGAAACCCATCACGGTAACGTAAGCGCTGTCGCCCGTCACGTCGGAAGAGTCGATGGCAACGCCGGAAATCGGGAACTGGCTCGGATTGATGCTGCTGCCGCCGGGCCCGTTCAGAGTGACGTTTTTGAAAGTGGAACTCACGCCCGACACCGCGGTCGCATTCGTGGTGACCCAGACGTTGCCGCCTACAGGAAGGGTCGAAAGGTAATTCGGGCCGAGGCCATCAGTGGTGGCATAAATTACTTGCGAACCGCTCGCGTTGCTGGGACCGCCGCTCGCAAGGGCGCGAACCGAATTGACCTCGCCGCCAGAGCAGGTGCCGGTGCCGAGCGTATCGAAATTTAGGCTCAAATCGGTGAACGCGCCGCCTGATCGGGGCCCGCTCCATACCCGGCAGGTTCCGACCAGCAGGGTCGTGGTCGATTGCGGATCGAGAATGTAGGGAAAATAAAAGGCCCCGTCGTCGCCGCCTATGTCGCTGCTGCTGACCGCTTCGTTGAAGCTGCTCTCGTCACAGTTCGGTGTGGATGTACATTCCTCGATGTTCAACGTCCCAGCTCCGGTATCCGGATTCGACGTAAACCAATTGCCGGTGTTGGAATCGATTGCGTTGTAGCCGCCATCGCCTTCCAGAACATTTCCCCAGCTCAAACTCGTCGTGGCCGTCGTCGTGGCCGGAGAACCGTTATCCTGCGCTCCTCCCAGAAGAGTGCTGGCATCGCTCGCATGCTGGGAGAAGCTGACGAACTGGGTCAAGGATCCCAGGTTCTGATTGAGATCGTCGAACTGATTCGTTCCCGAACATGAGCCAGTGGTGAGCCCGCTGAATCCGTCCAGCGCGCGGTAAATGCCGCCGTCGTTGGCGAAATACATCAGGTCTGTTCCCGACGGCGGGATCGTGTTGGCGAGCGCGTGCTGGTCCGGATGCACATGCGCCAGCGCCGAAAGCGGATTGCAGCCGTAGACATGCGTGAGATTCAGGAACGGAGTGTTGGAGCACGTAGCATTACTTGTATTGATGGAACACTTATAAAGATTGATCGCCCCGGCGTACAGGTCCGTCGCCGTGGTTCCGTTCGGAACGGCCAGCAATTCCAAGTCGTAGGTCCCTTGCTGCACGCCGCAGCCATCGCTATCGCCGCAGTTGACGATGCCGCTGTCGCTGACAGCTATCCATGAGGAGCCGCCACTCGTGCTCTTCCAAATGCCTTGATCCACGGGGTTGCCGTTCAAGTCCAGCGAAACAAACCACACATACATTTCATTGCGTCCCGGCACAACGGTGATTTCACCACGATAAATCGGACAGCTTGTGCTGTAATTCTGCGTGCATGCCGCCGAGCTCAGCAGGCCAGCGGCGCCCGGTTGATTGGCCAGGCGTGTCCAGGTTAAGCCGTCGGGAGAGGAATAAAAGCCGTGGTAGCGTTCTGCGGCAAAGAACAATCCCGCCGTGGCGTTATACACCACCGAGGTTGCCGAGGTTGCCTCGCTTGCTCCCGAGAAAAGTGCATCGTATGTCCAGGTCTGCCCGGCGTCGGTCGAAGTGTAGAGGCCGCGGTAGGTGCTGCTAGTCACCGCGCCATCGGTTTCGCCCTCCGACGTTGCCGCCATCGCCGCGACCACCGTATTGGTCTGGGCTGTGCTAAAAGCCATCCGGGTCGCGCCCAGGCCGCTGAAAGAATAAGCGCCGCTGTTCGCGGTGGAGACCAACGTCCAGGTGCTGCCGCCATCGGAGGAACGCAGCATGCCGAGGCCAAAATAAGAGTCGGTGGAATTGTCAGCCTCACCCGTGCCCACCAGAACCACACTCTGGCTGGCATCGGAGTTTCCCGGCTGAATCGCAATCGCGCCGATCGAGAGTGTTGCCTGATCGTCGGTGACCGCCGTCCATGTTACGTTGTTGGCGATGCTGGTAGCCGCGCTGGTGGACTTCCACACCCCGCCCTGCGCTCCCCCGATGTAAAGCGTGTTACCGGTCGGGTCCGCGGGATCGATCGCCACCGCGGTTGCCCGCCCGGAAACCTGGTTGTAGTTCTGAAATCCATCGCCGGTTGCATCGGAGGCTAGCGGCACAGGGCCTAGAGGTGTCCATCCGCTGGATGACGATGCAGGTTGCGTGTTCGGTCGAGAGTTCGCATGGGAGGCTCGTGCCTGCATTTTCGCCTGATAGGCGCGGTGGCGCAGCTCGGCGGAAGACTTCCCCGGAACCACACGGCCGTGCAGAAACCATTCCGCCCGTTGCTTTTCGTGATCGCCATCGGCATCGGCGATCGGGTTTTCAGCCGCAGTTTTTCTGGCATTCTGACCTTGCGTGACAAGGGGTGAGGAGAATAACAAAAGTGTGAGGATCACAACTTGAACCGCGCGGAACTCAGGAAGGGTCATAGACTGCTCAACGATGATGCAAGTATCGAAGGGCCGGAGGACACGGTCAATCCAAAAAGCGCATAAAACGAGGCTTTGGACCATTCCGGGAAAACTTGAAGCTGCAATCGCCGGTCCTCGCTGTACAATCTCGTACTGATCGTCGAATAAATTCTGGTCTGAGTTGCCCCGAGGTGCCGCGGTGTCGCTTGCGTTGATTTTTCTTCTAGCGCTGTTGTCTGAACCTTCGATCCAGCCAGCCAACGCTGCCAGCCACGAGATCAACGTCGCTGCCGCAGCGGACTTGAGCAACGCGCTTCAGGAAGTCGCCGCCAACTACGAGAAGAAAACTGGCGTTACCGTGAAGCTATCCTTCGGAGCCTCGGGCGCGTTGACTCAGCAAATTCAGAACGGGGCTCCGTTTGACGTGTTCTTCTCGGCCGACATGGACTATCCCAAACAGTTGATCGCCGCCAACCAGGCCGAGGGCGCAACCTTGTATCGTTATGCCGTGGGGAAGCTGGTGCTGTGGGTTCCGAAGGATTCGCCGCTCGACGTCGAGCACAAAGGAATCGACGTGTTGCTTGATCCCTCGGTGAAGAAAATTTCAATCGCAAATCCGCAGCACGCCCCCTACGGACGCGCCGCCGCCGCTGCCCTGAAGCATTATGGTTTGTATGAAAAAGTCGCCGACCGGCTGGTGCTGGGAGAGAATATTTCGCAGGCCGCGCAGTTTGTGGAATCCGGCAACGCGCAGGCCGGGTTCGTGGCCTTAGCTCATGCCATAGCGCCCGCGATGCAGGGCAAGGGAAAATACTGGGTCGTGCCCGCCGACGCATATCCGCCGCTCGATCAAGGAGTAGTGCTGATTTCGCATTCGCCCCACCAGCAGGACGCGGCGGCCTTCCTGGAATATATGAAGAGCGCGGAAGCAACGACCTTGTTGCAACGCTACGGCTTCACGTCGCCCGAGCAGAAGTAATCGCGGCGAGATTACATGGGCCGGCTAGAAACTAGAAACTAATGCAAATCGACTGGCAGGCATTCCGGCTAACCATCGAACTGGCGGTGGTAGTGTCGGCGATCCTCTTTGCAATTGGCCTGCCGCTGGCTTGGTGGCTTGCATTCTCGCGCCAGCGCTGGAAATTCGTGGTGGAAGCGCTCGTCGCTTTGCCGATTGTGCTTCCCCCGACGGTGCTCGGATTTTACGTCCTCGTGGCGCTGGGCTCCCAAAGCCCGCTGGGCCGCTGGTGGCTATCTTTAACCGGACACACCCTCGCGTTCACCTTCACTGGACTGGTAATTGGCTCCATTCTTTATAGCCTGCCGTTCGCAGTGCAGCCCTTCGCGGCTTCTTTTTCGTCCGTCGATCGCAAACTGCTGGCGGCTTCCGCCACCCTCGGAGCCTCGCCGCTACGAACCTTCTTCCGCGTAGTAGTTCCGCTTTCCGTGCCGGGTCTGGTCACAGGCGTGGTTCTGGCATTCGCGCACACCATGGGCGAGTTTGGGGTGGTGCTGATGATCGGTGGCAATATTCCCGGCGTCACACGCACGGTTTCGATCGGCATCTACGATCAAGTGCAGGCCTCGAACTATGCCTCCGCCAATGCCATGGCGTTGCTTCTGCTGGTCTTCTGCTTCGTCGTGCTGACGGTGGTGTACGGGTTGAATCGCAGGAGGACGACGCAGAAATTATGGACGGTGGGTCCGGTCAAATAAGCGAGACTCGATGCCCACGCCCGCGGAAACAAAACCGACAAACCCAACCCTAAGCGTAGTCATTCGCAAAACGTTTCCCTCCACGGAGCGGGTGTTCACTCTCGACGCGGAGTTCAGCGCCCCGCCGGGATTCACGATACTGTTCGGAACCTCAGGATCGGGCAAAACCACGCTGCTCGACTGCGTGGCTGGGCTGGCTACACCGGACGCAGGGCGAATTTCAGTGGGCGAGCGCATCTTATTCGACGCTAGTATCCGCAAAGATGTGCCGGTCGCAAAACGCGGCGTGGGATATGTCTTGCAGGACTTGGCATTGTTCCCGCATCTCACGGTCGAGCAGAACGCGGAGTACGGACTAGCACATTTACCCCGCTCGGCGCGCAAGCGGAGAGCCGCTGCCATGTTGCATGAATTCCACATCGACCACCTTCGCCAGCAGCGCCCAGCGCAAATCTCCGGCGGAGAACGCCAGCGCGTGGCACTGGCGCGAGCCTTGGTGACCGACCCCTGCGTCCTTCTGCTCGACGAACCACTCGCGGCGCTCGACATCCCCACGAAGGCGAAGATTCTCGACGATCTGCGGATCTGGAATCAGGCCCATCGCATCCCCATCCTTTATGTCACCCACAGCCGCGAAGAAGTACTTGCTCTCGGCGAACGCGTGCTGGTGATGGATCTGGGTCGCATCATCGCGCGGGGAACGCCGCATGAAGTGTTGAGCGCACCGCTCCAGGAAACTGTGGCGCAATTGGCCGGCTTCGAAAACATTTTCGACGCCAAGGTGGAATCGATACACGAAGATCGCGGAACCATGGTTTGCCGAATCATGACCTGCGGTTTGTCAGGCAGCGGGAAGGAAAGCGCTGTTCTTCTGGAGACGCCTCTGGTCCGCATCGAACCGGGATCAAGCCTGCGCATCGGAATTCGCGCAGGCGACATTCTGCTGGCAACTGCAAAGCCCGAGGGATTGAGCGCCCGTAACGTGCTCCCCGGACGGGTCGTCTCGGTGGAAAGGCGCGACATGATGATTTCCGCGCGCGTGGATTGCGGCGTGGAGATGGAGGTCTACCTGACTCTTGCGGCACGCGAAGCACTGCAACTCGAAGCGGGACGCGAAGTGTGGCTGGTAATCAAAACTCACTCGTGTCACTTAATGACGGAAGAACGAAAACAGTTCTCAGTTCTCAGTTCCCAGTTCTCAGTGAGAATATCCCACCGGCCTCAATGAGGAAATCTCTTGAGAGTGTTGAGAAGTGTGCCCTTTTGGATTCCGCTTTTCTGAGAACTGAGAACTGAGAACTGAGAACTGACTTCTGACCTCTGCATTCTGCATTTCGTTTTTCTCCATCTCAATCACCGCAATCCACTGTCCTCGCCGCTGTTCTGAAAATACGATGTGGCCGCCAAGAATCTGCGCCGCGGCCGCCGGCGGCAGATCGCGGTGGAACCCGAAGTACCGCGACTTCATCTCAGTCCACTTCCGCCAGTGGTCCCAAGGCCCGGGCCCGGGTTCGTACTTGGTCGAGAAGATGAGCGCGACTTCATAGTTAGGAGCGAAACTCCGCTGCGGAAAGCATTTCATCCAGAGAGAAATTCTCGACGCGCACGATGCGCATGGCCCGAGTAATGTAACCGAGCCAGGGGCGGGTTACTTCGTCTGAAGCGGGCCAGGCGGTGAGCACACGCGCCATAGGGTAACGAGCCTCCAGAAAGCGTTCGCCATCCTGATGCAGCACAATGTAATCGCGATAAGCGAGATTATCTTCGGGCGAGAATCCGTAGTGCGGATTCAAGAACCAGCCCGCAACGAAGGCCAGCGCGACCAGGGCCACGGCCGCGCGCCAATAACTCAGCCTGCGCCACAAAGTCGAGACGCAAAGAATGATGACCAGAGGCACGGCAGTGAGCATGTAGCGAGCCAGCACCGCACCCCCAATCAATGCCATAGCCACGACATAGGCGATCACGACCACGTAGAAAATCATTTGCACTGGAAAACTGATTCGCGGGCGCCCGGAAGCGGAAGCGGAATCATGCTGCGGTGGCAGCAGATACATCGCGAGCAGCATTGCCGAGGTCAAAACCCACAAGTGAAGATAGCCGATGACTTGCCACAGCCGCAGGATCAGCGCCAGAAGAAAGCGAGTAGGACTGAGAGTCGCCGCCACGTTATAACGAAAAAACTCGGGATTGCCGAACACGTATCCCGTGCGCGCGTAGTGATAGACATACCAAAGGCCGAGCGGCAGAACCGGTGCGAGCAGGGAAGCGATGCGCTTCCGTTTTGAAAGGGCGCGATTTCCAGTTGCACCGCCGTTGTCGCCATCCAGCCAAGGCCTTCGCAGCGATCTCTTGCGCACAATCACGCCGACAATTTCCCATCCAAAAACCGCAAGCGGAGCCAGAATCGCAGTCTCCTTCGCCAACGCCGCAAGGCCAAACCAGATCATCGCTGTCACAACTTGGCCTTCCACATACTCCGAAAGAGCCCAGAATGTGAGCCCTGCGGCGGCCAGGTCAACCTGCGCGAGAGAGCTTTGCGCGAAGAAGACGGGATACATTGCGGTGCACAGCGTCGACGCGACCGCAATGTTCGTGTTGGCGACACGTTCTGCCAGACGAAAGATACCCAGCAGCGAGAAGGCAGCGAGCACCAGCATGGCTGTCCGTGTCACCAGCGGAGCGTAGCCCACCACCTTCCACCACAGGGCCAGCCATGCCATCACCAGCGGTGGGTGCGCGTTCGAAACCGTGGAGTGAGGAATCAAGCTGCCGGTGAGCAGCAAATCGCGCGCAGCCGGAACGTAGTAGCCGGCTTCGTCCCAGAAATAAGGCAGTTGCAACAGCGGCAGGTGCAGAAGAAAAATGAATACGAAAATGGCCGCAAACACCAGCGCCGGATAAGCGCCTGACCATCGCGCCGAACTACTTCGGTCAGACGAATAGTCTTTCAGTGGGATTCCTCCAGAGGTTGCCCCGCCGAAGCCGTATTAACGCCGCCCCGCCAACAGATAGCACCGCCGGTCCGGCGCCGCCTGCTGGCGCAAGATGCTTCTAGTGCACCGGCCCGGTCGGATTCATACGGGGATCGAGCTTAATTTCCCCGAAGGCACTCTCGTAGCCGTTGATATTTTGCTGCAGCAGTCCGAGTAGCGCCTTGGCCTGTTGCGGGCTGAGGTAGATGCCCTGAAAATTGCGAATCTCCACCTGAGTTTCGGTCTGCTGTTGCAGGGTGCCGAAAACCATGAAGAAGTCCCAGACATTCACGCGCATCTGCACGCTGTTGGCGTAGGCCTCGCGGTAGTCGGGCGCATTAATCAGCTTGAGGTTGGGTTGGGCAGGAAGGCTCATAGAAAAGCAGTGTAATGACTTGGGGACATGAAGGGAAGGCGCGGCAGTAGAAATCCTGCGTTTTGAGGTGAGATCGCCGTAAGGCCGCGCCGGAGGGCTGGCATCGCGACAAAAGCCGACAAAAAATGTCAGTGGTGTTACAAGTTTCGGGCTTTTCGCGCCGGTTTGGCGTGCCGCGAAAGGTCATGGACGTAAGCTACTTTGCTGAAACCAAAGGAGTTGTAGGATGTCACTATACGTGTCGTTAGGTATTCGAAATGCCGTATTCAAAGCGGTTCCTAAATTGAATTTTTTGCGAGTTACCCTATGACCCACAAGCCTGAAGACGCGGCTATTGAAGAATTTATTCTCCCCGAAAATTTGGTCCCATTGGGGTCTGTGCTGGAAGAAGGCGTCACCGCGCTCGATGTCAGCATGGTATTGGCGAAAGTGTTTCGCGTTCAGCATGCCGAAGTCGCGTTGCTGCGGCTGGATGGAGGCCTGCTCAAGTTCATTCTGCCCGAGCACCTGCGCACCACTGGAGCCATTCCGATTTCAAGCAAGGCTGTGGCTGCCCACACCGCGTTGAGCAAGAAGCCCGAGATCTTCAATAATTTTGCTCGCGTAAAACACGCCAGCATCTTCGAGACAATCAGGCCGGTCGGAGCCGATGCCGAGGAGGCTTCGACCCCCGCGCCCATTCAAAAGCTGATGTCGGTGCCCATTCTGGACCAGCATTCGACGGTGTTGGGGGTTATTCAAATCTCGCGCAAGGGTTTGGATCCGCGCTTCACTCAGGATTTCAGCCGCGAAGACCTGCACGACCTCGAACTCGCAGCCGGAGTGTTGGCCGCTTCACCGGTGATGCAGGCGAACTGAATATCTGAGTTGGTGCGAAAGGGGGGACTCGAACCCCCACGGTTTTACCCGCCAGATCCTAAGTCTGGTGCGTCTGCCAATTCCGCCACTCTCGCAATGCCTGTAACATTAATATAACAAATTACTTACATCTATTATCTACGCCGTTATCATAACAGATGTGTTGCCGGTGGCAGTTGTGGTGGCAGTTTCGCCAGTCGTCAACGCCTGACTTTCCGGTGTAACCAGGCGCTCCACCGCATTCTGCTGATGAGCGGGTGCTAGGTGCGAATAACGCCACGTCATGGTGGGTGTTCTATGGCCTAGAAGCTCGCCCACCGTGCGGAGATCCACTCCCGCCATGACCAGTCTAGACGCGAAGCTGTGACGGTTACAATGCCAAGAGTAATCTAGAACGCGCGACTCTTTCAACGCGGGCTCAAACCAGTCACGATGTCCGCGCAATTTCTCGTCCCCTTCGTTGACGAATACCCACGGAGAATTCGGGTGATCCTTTTTCAGGGTCTGCAGCGCGGCGAGCGCAACCGCATTGAGGGGGACGTGACGCGGTTTCCCGTTCTTCGTTCGCGGCAAGGTCAGGAAGCGGCGATCCCAGTCAATTTGAGTCCACTGCAGCGAGAACTGTTCCGAAGATCGCATCCCTGTGTGGATGCTCAGATCGAATGCCGGAACATGCATCGGATAGCGCTCCGCGATTACCGCGCGCAATTTCTTCTCCTCCTCGGCGGAAAGAAACCGGATCCTTCCATTATTCTCCTTGGTCCGCGCTATGCGCGCGGCGGGGTTCTTATCGATCTTCTCGTTCTGCATTCCGACCCGGAAGGCCAAACTGAAAGCGGCCTGCCAACGGTTCTTCGTGGCCGGGGCCCACTCCCTTTCAGCCGCGGTAGACGTGAGCCAGCGGACAATTTCCTGCTTATTGATCTCCTCTGCGGACCTGGAGCCGAAGACCGGTCTTAACGTTTCGTACTTCATCTCAATTTCAAGTGTGGAGCGTTCTCCATTCTCCGCCTTGCTGTGCTCGATTGCATCATCCAAAAGTTCCCCAAACGTCACAGGTTTGGTTCGTAGGCTCTCCGGCAGCTTCTTTCGCTGCAACTTCTCCGTCCGGCGTTTGCTTAGGAGTGTCACAGCGTCGCCGCGACGCCCTGCCATTTCTCGGCGGCGGCGACCGGAGGCATCGAAGTATTGAATCCACCAAATGCCGCTGCCGGGCAACTTCTCGAACACTCCCCGAATTTTCTTGATCTCCCTGCTCATTTTCGTCATCCCTTCTAACGCGGCGATATGTTCTTCTTCGGTTGCGCCTTGGCGTTCTTGCGCGGTCGCCCACCCTTCTTCGCCCACTCGCTCAACTGCTTTCTGGAATACTTCGCGGCCCTAGCCTTGCCGCCCTCTCTTCCGAGTTGCTGTGCGGGCCTCGTTAGCCTCATGCAACGAATGCTAATACTTGCCGCTAAGTTATTCAAGTGTTATTCTTTGCGCAATGACACGCAAGATCACGCAATGGCCGAAGGTCAAGCCGGGCGACTATGCTCGCTGGCTCGAAGACTTTGAAGTCGTGTTTGTTCGCAAGCTACTAAAGAACTTCACTCCAACGGAACGAGACCAGATCTGCACGATGCTCTTCGCGGCCCGGATTGGCCCCCAGCAGTTGACGCGCGAGGAGGTAAGGCGCATCTGGCCAAAGCTCGACGAACAGAAACTGATCAAGCTCACACGGATCAACCTCGCGGACTACGTGATCGCTTCGCTGGCAGCACTGCTGAAGGTGAAGACGCGCAGCGTTAACAAGGATATAGCAGCGCTGCTGACAGCCGCTGGCGTCCCGGGAGGGAATCGAGACACGAGCGGGTGGTCGGCGGAAACGATAAAGAAACGGCGCAAACGGTGCAGACCGCGCAAACGGGCCCGTTTTTTGTGGGTAGCAAATTGGGGCCCGCGCTTCCTGCTCCGGGAATTGACCAAGCTTTTGCTCACGGCGCGGCAACGAGGCTGATGTCTGGAAGTCCTTGTCCCTCAAGCATCTGGCTGGGGACAAAAACACCCCCCTGATCCTCAAATAAAAAAGCAAAATTGTCCCCAGCGGGCGCGCGAACCTGGGCGAGACTGCGAGCATGCCACAGCAAACTGAAGTACCAATCTTACGCAAGACCAGACGCGGACGATGGGAGGCCGATGAAAGAGCTGAACTCGCTCCCATTCTTGTCAGCAAGAAAGAGGCGGCCTCGGCGCTTTCGCTATGCGTCCGCACGATTGACAACTTGATTGCCAGGAAAGAGCTTCCTTGCCGACGAATTGGGCGACGCACGCTAATTCCTTATTCCGCGCTGGTTGCGTTCGCGCGCCGAGATCATGTCGGCGTACCAGGATCTGTGTCGCAATAAAAAACCCGCCGGGCGTTGGAGCGCCAGTGGGTTCTTTCAAAGGAGCTTTTTCTAATGTCTACAACGACGATAGCAACATGACCAAGCCAGTCAAGAAATCCCAACCACGAGCATCCTCTCGCAAGAACGGTGGTCGGCCTGCTGGTTCCCCCGCCTCTCCCTCACCCGCTCAGGCCGCTCCAACCAGCGAGGCCGAGGAGGCCTACAGCACCCTCTCCCGATACCGCACCACCGAAAAAGGCAACGTCCTCTTCATGGCCTCGGCATGGCGTGAGCGCCTCCGCTACGATCCCATCCTCAAGACCTGGCTTCTGAAGTCCCAAGCCTCGGGGGTCTGGAAGGAGGATCTCACCGATGCGTGCGCCTATCAAGCTCTCGATGCCGCCGCTGAGGCCCGGCGCGCCCTCGCCCTCAAGATCCCCGAAGACCACAAGACTCTGGCCTACAGGGAGGTCCGCAAGAAACACCTCGCGTGGGCGAACAAGAACGAGGAATTCCGCGTCCTCTCGGCCTCGGTGAAGTACGCGCAGAAGCTGAAGACATTCGTCAGCCCTGACCTTTGGGACCGCGACCAGTTCCTGATCGGGACTCCAACGGGGATCTACGACCTGCACACCGGCCAGCCCCGGCTCCGCGACTCCGAGAGCTATATCAGCAAGTCCACAAGCGTAGCCCCTGCCGACCTCCCAGCCTGCTCACTTTGGCTAGATTTCCTCTCCAAGGCGATGCGCAGGGACAGTGAGAAAATCGCTTATCTCAAGCGTCTAGCCGGATACTCCCTAACTGGCAGCGTCCGCGAACATTCTCTCACATGGTTTGTTGGTGACGGTGGGAATGGGAAGTCTACTTTCGTGGACGCGCTCACCGCGATCTACGGCGACTATGCCCACCCCATGCGCACTGAGCCTCTCATGATGGCAAAGCACGACCAACACCCCACTGAAATCTGTGACCTCAAAGGGCGGCGCTTGGTGATTGCATCCGAGACCGATGAAGGCCGCACCTGGCGCGAATCGCTCTTGAAGCGCCTGACCGGGGGTGATCCAATCACTGCTCGCCGCATGCATTCCGATCCAATCACATTCCTCCCCACTCACACCCTGATTGTGTCCTGCAACTCCCAACCCTCGCTCTCCAGTGTGGGGGAGTCCGAGAGGCGGCGCTTCCAAATCCTCAACTGGGATGTCAACTTCAAGTTTCTGGACGACCCAACCTTCCAGGCCGGGGACATAGCCCGCGATGAAACTTTCAACCAACAACTGGAGTCAGAATATCCCGCAATCCTCCGCTGGGCGATAGATGGGGCTCGGGAATGGCTGGCGAGGGGCCTGAAGCCTCCTGCCTCGATCATTACCAGTTCGCAGGAGTACTTTGACGAGCAAGATTTAACTCAGCAGTGGATAGAACAAACCTTCGACCGCGACCCGGAAGGTTGGGTAAACAGCACCGACATCTGGAGAGTCTGGCAATCGTGGGCGTATAGCCTGGGAATCGATCCCGGCAACATCACTGCGCTTATCAACAAGTTGAAGCGTAAAGGGTTTATCAGGAAACGACGAGGCACGAACGGGAGCCGTGGGGTAGTGGGATTGAAATTAAAAGTCACTGACACCCCTGACCTCTCACTGACAGCTTATTCAAACTAGAAAATCGAGCTTAAGTTGTTTGGTTGTATATACTTGAAATGTCTACTGACACTACTGACATATTACATATGATGTATTCCATGGAAATGCCTCTCTGTTTAATTTCCTTCCATCAGGTCTCTCATTGGTAGAAACAAACCGGGAGGAGTGGTGTCAGTGTCAGTGAACTTTGGAAAGCGCTTTAGAATCAGCACGGAATTCTTGGCCACTGACACCGTTCTTGGCGAAAACCCACACGCAACAATCCTGGCCGCTATCGGAAGATCGAGTTCATGCCTTCCACTTCAATCCAGTCCCCTGAACTCCCGCCCTCTCTCGCAAGCGAAAGAATCGTGCCGCTTTGCCTTTTGTCCATCCAGCACGACATCCATCAACGCCTGCGACGAAGATCAGTAGCCTCTCAAGGTGGCTACGCGAATAGCCGATTCTGAATCTCTGCGAGTTCCCCGCGCGTGAGGGGACCCACCGCCAGACGGAATCGGTCATGGCAGAATATTTGACTTGCAGCACCTCAGCCCAGGAGATACCGTGAGTATCTCAGTGATTCCGACGAGAATATTCAGGAGGTACGTTCATGTCAATCGAAGAAAATGTAACGATGATGCGGCGTTGGTTCCAGGAAGTATGGAACGAGGGGAGGACCCAGACGATTTACGACCTTCTCGCTCCCGATGCGGTCGGAATCGGTGAACTTGAGGACGGTGGCAAGCTTCGCGGGCCTGCGGAGTTCGTGCCATTTGTAGCGCGTATTCGTGGCGCGTTTCCAGATATCAATGTTGTCATCGAAGACGCGTTCGGTGCGGATGACAAAGTCGTACTGCGCTGGTTCGCCACGATGACACATCAGGGAGATCATCTGGGGATGCCCGCCACCGGCGAGAAGGTGCGAATCACAGGAACGACCATCGTGCGGGTTGTCGACAAACAAATCATCGAGGCATGGGATAACTGGGACCAGCTCGCGATGCTCAAGCAGATCGGAGTTTATGAGCGCCCTCAAGTCACCTTGCTAAAGAGCGCATGACTGGAGGCGCCGCTGGCCAACATTGACGACCGTCCATGTGTCCATCAGCTTGCCCTCCACGTCCACGTCTGGGAACCTTTAGTCTTCCGCCTTTTTCGTGCTCCGCCCGAGCACACGATATCCCAGTCACGTCCCGCAGGCACCGCTAAGTATTACCACGGCCCCCGCAATGCCAAGTGTTCGTCCGATGTAGGGATGACCACTGATAAGGATTCCTGCGATTCCGAGCGCAACACCGAGCGCCACGCGCAAGCCGCGATCCATTCGCCCCAGATTCAGAAACGTTGCCACGGTCCCTCCCTCGGCTTATCTGAAAATCTTACTTGCGAAACGGCAGCGCGGCGAAACGGCAGCGCCCGCACAAGATGGAAAGCCTGTTCATGGGGAATGTTGGTTGGCGAAGGTCAAAGAGCGACAATCGCAGCAAAACTAAATTAGGGTAGTGGGTCAGTTTCAATTTCCACAGTCTCGCTTTGGCATCGTACCTATGGCATCATATAGAGAGGATGGACGCATTCACTCAGCGACGAGTTGTAAGGCTGAGACATGAAATCGCCTCGCTTCAGCACGACAATGAAGTGTACCGTCTGCAAGGGCGTCATACTCATTTGGAAGTCGATGCAAGCGACACGAGAAGGCTTCGCCTGCTCGCGATCCGGGAAGAATTGAGCAATATGACCGCACACTCAAAGGGCAGAGCGCGAAACTGACCAACATGACCATCGGCGAAGGGTCCTAAGAACTGTCGCAAGCCCGGCTAAGGTCAGAGACGGTCAATGAGTGAAATCGCGATTTTGCAACAGTTGAGCCGCTTTCCGATCTGGGTCATGAGAGAGAGCGCGTTGTCGAGCAAATCGATCAGACGCCCGGTTTCCTTCTCATCCAATTCGGTTCTGGCGGGGAGGTGAGGATTTGTACAAAGCTCGCAGGCTTTCATTTAATCTTAAGCCGATCTTCGCTCCCCCTGGCTGCAATTAGGGTGGCAATGACTTTTTCTTCATTCCGCGTTACTCTTGCTGTTTAATTTTGACCGCGAGTCACGCGTGAGCACTCTTTCCATCACTTCCAAGAAACGTTCGGTTCTTTGGCGGCGGCCCGTATTCTTAGAGCTGACGGTGGTGTTCGTCGGGTTGGTCGTTTATGCCATCCTGGCCTCGATCAACCAGCGGGCTCCACTGTTCGTCATCATGATTGCCAGCCTCACGGTGGGCAACCTTCTCATTCCTCTCCAATTCGCCTGCCGTCGCCTTTACGTGACGCGCCCGTTCCCGTGGAACTGGATCGCGTTTTTCCCGGTTCAAGTCATGTTCGGGGTGATTTGCGCCGTGGCCGCGATTCTCTTCCTGCAGTTGACCAAAGTTGATCGCGAGTCGTTCTCGTTTCTCTTCACCAGGATCGGTTATTTCGTCATCGTCGTCGCGGTGGTCACCAACGTTGTCCTGTTCGGTGTGGAAGAATTCCAGCGAAAGCTAAGAGAACGCAATCAACAACTGGAGCAGACTGTCGAGAAAGGGACCATCGCGCTGCAGCAGCAGGAGGAAGAACTCAAGCGAGCGCGCGAGATTCAACAAATGCTGCTGCCCAACGCGTTGCCGCAGGTTGCCGGAGTTCAGATCGCCGGAGCCTGGCAGCCTGCGCGTGAAGTCGGTGGCGACTACTTCGACGTGATTCAACTGGACAAACATCGCCTCGGCATTTGCGTGGGTGATGTCGCCGGAAAAGGAATCACCGCCGCGTTGCTCATGGCGAATCTCCAGGCATCCTTTCGAGCCTTCGCCACCACCGAGGCGTCGCCTCAGGTGGTTTGTACCAGACTGAACAAGTTCCTTTGTGCAAACATCGCTTCGGGAAAGTTTGTAACTTTCTTCTACGCGATGCTCGACGCCGACGCACGCACGCTCACCTACGAGAATGCCGGACACTTACCTGGACTTCTGTTGCGAAGCAACGGCACAACAGAAGCTTTGCAAGGAGGAGGAGCGGTGCTGGGCGCGCTGCCCGATTGGACCTACCAGGACTACACCGCGCAACTTCAACCGGGCGACATATTGCTACTCTCAACTGACGGCATCACGGAAGCCGAGAACGCCAAACTCGAAGAGTTCGGCAACGAACGCCTGCTGGAAGCCGCTCGCGCGCGCAACGGAAGCGCGCTCGAAGTTCAACGTGCCATCATGCAGCAGGTCACGGCCTTCTGCGGTGGGAATTTCCGCGACGATGCGACCTTACTTGTTCTACGAATCTCTTGAGCGACGCCGGGAGCCCACGCCAAATACTTCCGGGGCGGGAGCATAGAAAGTTTCGGGGTATCGAGCCGCTGTTGCTTGACCGGAAAAGTAAGTCGGAGTTCCCAGGGACCTAACCATGACCGCGAAAAGCAAACATCTGGATTTCATCGCCAGCAGCTCACGCCAAAAGTCCACCGCAATTCTAGACGATTGAGGGAAAGAGGCGATTACACTCAAAACCCCCTCGCAGGGGATCAATGAGTGTAATCGCGATTTTTCGCCAGCCATCGTTTTGAGATGGAGCCAACTCCCCAGCTTTCATTGACTTGCCCACTTCACGGACGTAAGATTCGCGCCAGTGATCGGCCAAACCATCTCGCACTACCGCATAGTAGAGAAGCTCGGCGGCGGTGGCATGGGTGTTGTTTATAAGGCTGAGGACACTCGGCTGCACCGTTTTGTTGCCCTTAAGTTCCTGCCTGATGACGTGGCCCACGATCCTCAGGCCCTGAGCCGTTTCCGTCGAGAGGCTCAGGCTGCTTCGGCTCTGAACCACCCCAACATCTGCACAATTTACGACATCGGGGAGGAAGGTGGTAATGCCTTCCTCGCCATGGAGTTTCTGGACGGGATGACCCTGAAACACCGCATCGAGGGCGTCCGCTGGAAACGGAATTGATTCTGTCGCTCGCCATCGAGATCGCCGACGCCCTCGATGCTGCACACACCGAAGGCATCGTCCACCGTGACATCAAGCCTGCGAACATCTTTGTCACCAAGCGTGGCCACGCCAAGATTCTGGATTTCGGATTGGCCAAGGTCGTGGTCACGGCCAGTTCTTCGAGCAACATTGCATCTTTCAACACGCAAACCGGTTCGGTGGACGCGGATCATCTGACCAGTCCCGGGGCCGTGCTGGGAACGGTGGCCTACATGTCGCCCGAGCAGGCCAAGGGCAAGGAACTGGATGCTCGAACCGATCTGTTTTCGTTCGGTACAGTTCTGTACGAAATGGCAACAGGAGCGTTGCCATTCCATGGCGAAACTACGGCGCTGATCTTCAATGCCATATTGAATTCCGATCCGCCCCCTGCGATACGTTTCAATCGTGATATTCCGCCCGAACTGGAACGCATCATCAACAAGGCATTGGAGAAAGACCGGAATCTGCGCTACCAGCACGCTTCGGAGTTGCGATCCGACCTGCAACGTCTGAAGCGAGATACAGAGACGGGACGAGCCAGGGCTGCAAGTTCCGGGACAGTGGCGGTCGCACAGGAAAGCGGCTCTCAGGTTGCAGTCCCACCGTCGCCAGCATCCAGTTCGTCGCCTGTGGCTGCTCCATCTCCCTCATCGAGCGCGGTGAAGGTCGCCCAAGTTCCCGTCGCGGGCAGGAAACTCTGGAAGATTCTGGCTCCCGCCGCCGGTGTACTTATCGCGGTTGCAATCGCGGGAGTATTCTACTTTCGCTCGCGCCAGACCGCGCACCGCCTGACCGAAAAAGACACCATCGTTCTCGCCGATTTTGCCAACAGCACGGGCGATCCGGTCTTTGACGACACGCTCAAGACGGCGCTCAGCGTTGCTCTCAACCAGTCGCCGTTTCTGAATGTGCTCCCGGAGAACAAGGTCGCAGCGACCTTGAAATTGATGTCCCGTCCGGCGGGCACAAGACTCACGCCCGAAGTCACCCGCGAGCTTTGCCAGCGGGCGGGCAGCAAGGCTTACCTTGCCGGGTCGATTGCCAGTCTGGGCAGCCAATATGTGCTGGGATTAAAGGCGGTGAATTGCCAGAGCGGAGACCCGCTGGCCGAGCAGCAGGTGACGGCGGCATCCAAAGAGAAGGTTTTGGACGCGCTGGGTGAGGCGGCATCCAAGCTGCGAACTGAATTGGGCGAATCGCTGGCCACGGTACAGAAGCTGGATGTTCCGCTGGCAGAGGCCACCACGTCTTCGCTCGAAGCGCTGAAGGCGCTTAGCCTTGGACTAAAGGCCTCAAATGAGAAAGGCTTCGCGGCAGTCCTGCCTTACGATCAACGCGCCATCGAGCTTGATCCGAATTTTGCCATGGGCTACAGGGCAGTGGGCAACGACTACTTCAGTCTCGGCGAGCTAGGGCGGGCCAGCGACTACTACAGCAAGGCATTCCAGTTGCGGGAGCATGCCAGCGAACGGGAAAAGCTGGCGATCACCGCCGACTACTATCAGAATGTAACCGGGGAACTCGACAAAGCGGCCCAGACATTTCAGGAGGAGACTGAGAGCTACCCGCGAGACTACCGAGCACATCTCGATTTGGGCACTGTGTACGCTGAGCAGGGACAGTATGAGAAAGCTGCGGAGGCGTTTCGGCAAAGCCTCCGCCTCGCCCCGGACAATTTCGCCCCTTACGCAGGTCTTGGCAACGCCCTGATCTCCTTGCAGCGCTTCGACGAAACGCGGCTGGTCATCCACGAAGCGCAGGCGCGAAAACTGGATAGCTTCTATCTCCGCAGTGCTCTGTACGCGCTTGCCTTTCTCGGTTCGGACTCAGGGGCAATGGCGGAACAGCAGCAGTGGTTTGCGGGCAGGCCCGAAGAGAACGTTGGACTGGCGCTCGCATCCCACACCGAGGCATATGGCGGTCATCTGGGCAAGGCGCGGGAACTGACCGAGCGGGCGGTGGACTCGGCCATTCGGGCGGACAGCAAGGAAAATGGGGCGATCTGGCAGGAGAATGCCGCTATCGCACAGGCCGCTTACGGCAATCCTGGGGAAGCGCGGCAGGCAGCGGCAGAGGGTTTGAAGCTGGCTCCCACCAGTCAGGGCGTCGAGGTCGAAGCCGCGCTGGCGTTTGCCATGGCGGGCGATACGGCACGCGCCGGATCCTTGGCCCAAGACTTGGGGAAACGCTTCCCGCTGGATACGCAGGTGCAATCGCTCTGGCTGCCAGCGATTCAGGCGCAGTTGGCGCTGGATAGAAAGAACCCTACTGCTGCCTTGACTGCGCTGCAAGCTGCTTCACCCATCGAGTTGGGGCAGATTACGTTCGTCGCCAATATTTCCTGCCTCTACCACGTGTATGTTCGCGGACAGGCATACCTGGCAGGCGGGCAGGGCAAAGCCGCCGCCGCCGAGTTTCAAAAGATCATCGACCACAGCGGCATCGTCTGGAACTGCTGGACGGGAGCGTTGGCGCATCTGGGCATAGCCCGCGCCAATGCCTTGCAGGCAAGAACTCTTCAAGGACAGGGTCAAGGCGCAGATGCCGATGCTGCCCGCGTCCGGGCGCTCGCCGCCTACAAAGATTTCCTCGCCCTCTGGAAAGACGCCGACCCCGACATCCCCATCCTGAAAGAAGCCAAAGCGGAGTACGCGAAGCTGCAATAGCGGGAAAAACTCCTACCTTATCGCTAACGTTCGCGGATAGTTTCGGCCAAAGTCCAGGGACAAACCTGCGTTATACTTTCCCCGTAAAAACGGCCCACCCGGCCAGCTATATGCTTCCACTAAAATTCGCCTTGTCAGGAGAACAGCATGAACCCTAACTTCTTGTCGAATCGCAGATGCTTTCTCACTGGGGCCGCACTAACCGCAGGAATGTACGGACTTAATCTTGCGGGCCAGGCCGCTGAGACAAAAACGGAGAAGGACTCAGGTCTGCTTGTCATAGGTCCCAAACCGGGCTATACCCCTCAAGTCGGCACTCTCGTTTCCATGCTCACCTACATTCAAACCGCCGTCACCAGTTCAGTCAAAGGGCTTACCATGGCTAACCTAGACTATCTCTTCGACGCAAACGCCAACACCATCGGAGCGCTCTTGCTCCATCTCGCCGCGACCGAGACGTATTATGGGATGAATACTTTCGAAAATAAGAAGTGGGATAGCTGGTCTGACGATCTGAAGAAGAAGTGGGACCCGGCGATGAACCTTGGCGATGCCGGTCGCAAAGCCATCAAGGGCCACGACCTCGACTATTATCTCAACATCCTCCACGAGACGCGTGAACACTCCCTCGCCGAATTCCGCAAACGAGATGACCACTGGCTCCTATCCACCGAGACAGAGCAATTCGGTAGCAACGAAAAGATAAATATCTATTGGAAATGGTTCCACGTTTGCGAGCACGAATCTCACCATACTGGCCAGATCGCTTTTCTGACCAAACGACTGCCCGGTGCAAAGGCTGCGCCTGCAGGCCCGTAGGCGGGTGCAAACTGGAGATCCCACAACGAAAAGCCAAGGTGGGAATTGATTCTAGTGGCGTTTGGGCGGAGTGACCGGAGTTAGAGTGTAAATATCGTAATTAACAACTCGTTCCCGCTCCGCTCACCTCCCGGAGTAGGCCGGAGTCCACCGAGTGTCTCGACTACGCCTCGCTCCGCCGCAACTCCAATGGCCGAACGGAATTCCAATGGTAAGCATCCCCGTTCATCAAGTTCCGCGCTTACCACACTTTTGTGGTAAATAGGACACATCGAGGAAGACTCGGCTAATCCCGAAGCAATCCTGCGCGAAGTGTGTCGAGAATTTCTGCGCTTGCTAGACGGTTTGCCTTTATTTCGGGATCGTTTTCTAAGCGATCAACAGCCGAATCAAACTCCGCCTTTATCTCAGGGTGAGAGCGCAAGACCTGCTCCATTGCCGTGATCTTTAGCCAGCATTGTTGCGTGTGATTTGTCAGCTTACCTAGCACCTCAATCAGCAATCGGATGGTTTCTCTTTGCATAACGCCGCGAATTATACGCCCTACATTACTCCGCTCACTCCGCCATTCCTCCAGAACGTCACTAATGCCGGATGCAACGGCTACGCGATGCCCCGGAAAAGCTGTGTAACGGTCGTGTTCAATGTCTTGGCCAAGGTGAGCAGCGTCGAAATCGTGAGATTCTTCTCCCCGCGCTCAACTGCCCCGATGTAAGTGCGATGCAGTCCGGCGATGTCAGCGAACTCTTCTTGTGACCAACCCTTCTGCGCGCGGAGCTTGCGGATGCGCTCTCCCAGTTGCCGCTGAATCTGTTGCATCCGCTCGATTGTCGGAGTACGCTACTTTTCGGTCTACCACTTATGAATAGACCATCTATAGATAGCATTTCACGTTCTCTATGTGCTCGTTTATGAACCTGCACTTGCTCGTCTTGCTGCCGCTGGTTCTGGCGTTTGGTAGCTGCACGTCCAACCAAAACCAGAAGTCTACACTTTTCCTTAAGAAAGTTGAGTGCGAGAAGTATGCCGAAAGGACGAGGCAGGAGTATCGAGAAACCGGCCCCCTGATGCCAGGCGGCGACGCACAAACAAATTACTACGTCGAGCGAATCTTCTACAGCCCCAAGAAGGATTCGTGCGTTTGCGTCCTGGGCAACAAACTTGAACAGCCAAACGGGGAGGATGCTTACTCAATTCTGATAGTCGACGCCTTGACAAAGAAACTCTTGCTAGCAAAAGAGTACAGGAGCGGTGACAAGACCGGTTTGGTTGGTGACGTGGCCGGGATGGCTGATGACATCGACATGCTGGTGAAGCGATACGAATAAGACGCCTGTAAGCACGAACAGGGCGTCTGCGGAAGAAGAAGGGACTACCGGACTGCTGACGGGGAATGCCGAATGCACGTGATAGGAATCACGGATGCGGGCACGCTGGGCGATTCGAAGTTAACCCCCGCGACACTTGGTGCCGCGCGTAATCCGAGAGTCGCAGCGTTCGCCGCAGCTGATCTTGAGGACGTGAGGATTCTGCAGGCTCGTTTCAATTCTGAACTCACATCGTTTCTGCTTGTGAACGATGAGGGGCTCTCGGAGCTACGCGAGCGCGACTTGAATATCACTCCTCTTGGGCAAATCGACTGCGCAGAAATCCTCCAGCGACATCAGACGCCTCGTGGCGTCCGGGGATGGCTGCTGTTCTTTTGCCTCCTGCTTATCATCGTGTTTCCCGCGACTGTTGTTTATCAGGTACGCGAGGCGGTTGACCTGATTCGACAGGGGGTCTGGACGGAGCCACCGCTAGTCGGGAAGATTCTCCAAGTTGCCTACCTCGGACTTGCCGCCCTCAGTTTCACTGCAGGCTTGCTACTGTTGCGAAAGCATCGCAATGCCGTGACGGTCGCCAAGGTGTACCTCATGACCCTGACGATTAGCGCGATGGCTCTCTATTTGTGGAATGTGTCAGCTCATTGGACTACGCTGTCCTTTGAATCCGTTATTCACATGGCAGGGGGAATGCTGCCTCGACCGGTTCTGTTCGCGCTTGTCTGGTCCGAGTACCTTGCTCACTCAAAGCGTGTCCGGAACACCTTTCCGCGCGCCTGCCGCAAACAAGTTCAGGCACATCAGCAATAAAGCGAAGTCTCGCTGTCGCCGACTTGGACTCTATAGGTTGTACGGGTCAAAATCTCATCACGTTTATACCGAAGAAAAAACGCTCCCAGTTGCCGCAAACCGGTCCTCATATTGGCACAGGTCCCTCAGTTCTACTTTTCTCCTCCGGCGATCCATCTCCCCAAATCGCTTCCAGGCCGGTGATTTTCTTAAATAGATCGAGGATCTGCCGCTCGCTCCTCGCCAGTTCCCCGAGGATTTCTTTCTGTCTGTGGAGGCATTCCGTAACCGTCCGGGCGTCCCTGAACGCTAGAATCAGCGCGATGCTGCGTTCTGTCCTAATTGGCTCGGGCAGAGTCCTGATCCTCTCGATCTCTTTCTCCAGCCGCACGGAGTAGGGCGGAGGCTCCTTCCAGCGGACCCCTTCGATCTCGGATAGGTAGTACCTCAGCAACCCTGCCCGGTCGAACCGCTTGGGCTTGTGATATCTATGTCGCGCACGGGCAAGGCTCTTTAGCGCGCTGAACGTGATTAAGTTTCCGAACACGGGATCGGACTGAACCGGGATCTTCCCTGTCTTGCAATACTTCAACACCTCACACTCAGTTACTCCCCACAGTTTTCCCGCTTCCTTGAGTGGGACGAATGGGCGCATCTTCAACGGCTGAAACATATTCCTCAGCCATTCAGTCGCTCGTTGGCCAGGACGCGCGACGATGGTCCACCCGAATATGGGGCAGGCCTTCACGACCCGAAGGTATTTGTGCTCGACCAGAGCGCGGAGGCGTTCCACCGGAGCCTCGATGAGCTCAGCGAGATCATCGACAGAGATGGAGCCAACGGCGTTGGTGGTCAAGGCCTCCAGCGCGGTTTCCATGAGAAAATGTTAACTCGACACGCGCGATTGACCGAGCCAGGTTGGGGTTTATTTCGGCGCTGGCAAATTACCTAAATCATATTGGGCCCTAGGGGGAAATTGGATGGCGTGAAAGGTGATGTAAGTGGTTGATGATGGCGAGAGTTTGGGGAGGCTCCCAAGGGCGGGAATTGGCCGAAATCGGGGCCGCTTTGGGGGTGGGGCTTCCGCATCCACCAGCGGCACCCGCGCGGTTGATGTTTCAGACCACGAATTGGTTGAGACGCCTGGCCTCACTTCCCGGATAGCCCGTCATCTGCGGGTTTCCAACTTCCCAGAAGCCGACTTCTCTGGCGCTGGCGTGGCAATCCCCGGCCTGTGGCTCGCGACAAGAACCGGAAGCGCGAAAGCGCAAGCGACTGATAAGCACAAAACGAAGCCCACTATAACTACCGGGCCAGCATTTTGAATTTTATATGGCGTCAGCCCAAACCACGACCGCACCGCCTTCCCTCAAACCGGAAATAGCTGGTTGGTTATTGCTTTTTGTCGTGCGGTTTTATATCGGCGCGTTCACCGCTTTTGGGGCAGCGATGAATAGACATTCAAAAATGTACTTCGCGGTCGGAGTAATAGAACTTACTCTCGGAATTCTGCTTTCGATGAAAAATCGAGTAGGCTTAATACTGGCAAGAATTTGGCTAATTCTTGAGGCCACGGTATTCGGGCTTTTGGCCGCACTTGCTTTCCTGCCGCCAACAGATAACGACGCAGCATTGAAACTGCTTTCCTACTGCCTTGGCTCCGTCATTCTTGTCGTTTATTTCTTTCGGTCAAAGCGCGTAAAACTAACCTATTCACGCAACTAAAAGGGGTTTATTTCCGATGTTGCGAACACGCGATTTCACCCGCCTAACAATGGGAGATAGATTCGATGGCCGCGATGTTGTGACTTGTAAACACTGCGGAAAACCAGCACTTCTAGATGTTGTTTACGGTGAAGAGTGGTTTACACACTCGGAGACGATTGGCTTTGACGATTCGGGGAATCCGGTAATGGATTGGAAAACCTGTCCGCCCCTTGCTCCGAAAAAGCCTCCCGCATCAACCCCATTGGGATGATCCCCACGATTTCTCCAGACTCTCTGAATAATGGATTCGGCCAAAGCAGCCGAAGATGGCAAAACCGCTCTTTCCCGGCCCCCGCCCAATAACTAGACATTAGGGGCGGCTTTCTGGGCAAAGCCACGTAAGGGCCTCGTCATAAGTCGTTCTTTATTCTTCCGCCATGCCGAAATCGGCCTGCATCTCTGCTCCGCACTTCTTCAAGATCTCGATGTGCTTATCCATCTTCCGCGGGGTTCCTCGAGGTACCCATGAGCTTGCTGCCTCGAAAGGACGGCCTAGCTTCGGGTCTTCCTTAATCCGGTCTTCTATGATGTCACTGAAGGCCATCTCCTGCATCGCTGCAACCGCACGCTCCAGCGATGCCACATTCATGCTGACCAGTGGCGTGATCTTGAGCTTCTTGTACTTGAGTCGGTCTAGCTTTTTCTGAAAGCGGGCGTTGAGGTAGGCATTCGTCGCCCAGCTTGAGCCGATGTCGTCCTTCGTAATGATGACGGGAATAATTTTCTTCACGTCGCGCAACCATTCGGGCAGGTTCTCTTTCGGCATAGTTCCGATATTGTCGATGGCGGCGAGCAACTGCGACACGCCGACAGGCCGATCCGTGCCCTCGACAAACCTCTTATCCATGTACTCCCTTACCAGCTTATAGTCGCCGGAGTATCTAACGCTCACCGCGCAAGTTGCCGCCTTCGCTTCAATCAGAACGGCTGTGGAACTGCACTTAATGAGAAGATCGCAGATCGGCCTATTGTCCTTGTTGTTGAGATAGCGCGGGCAAGGATAGCGGGCGTTCTTGGTCTTATGGGCGTAGCTTTCGAATATCCAGTTCACATATTCCTCGAATACGTCTCCCCAGAAGCCAAAGTAGCTCAGTCTGCGGTTGGTGGGCATCGACATCGCCACGCGCCACAATGCCCCGCTCTCAAGTTTGGCCGTAGCATACTCGTAGTCGATGTCGTAAACCTTGTCGTCCACGCGCAGATAAGGATGATCTTTCAAGAATTCAAAATCTGCATATCCATGCACCACCTTCTTGTCGGGTAGATCGCTCAATCGGCAGCAGACTGTGTCGAACATCGCGCTAATCTGTTCCTCTGTCAGGATTGTTTTCTTGAACCACGAGATCGGCATGCCCGCTTCGGGGACGTCGCCGATTTTTATTTGAGTGCGCTCAGTCATCGCATGAAGAGTGAAGGCGTACACAAATTGGCTGTAGAGCTTCAGCGGGAAGCCGAAAACCTTTTCAAACTCCTCGGCGACATCAAAAGTTCTGAGATGCTCGGGCAGACGCGGAATTATTACTGTCAGATAGATGTAAAAGCGCAGAAACAACAAGAATGGATCTGTGATTGAGTCGATTTCAAAGATGGGTAGGAAATCCGCAACAAGGTTCGCCATTGCGTCTAGCTTGTCCGGCAGATCAGCGACGTGCTTCTTGTAAAGCAGTTCACCGGCACCGAGCAGCAACCCGCCCAAGGCCCAGTCAGGGACCTGAGACCCGTTCTCCGTCGGCGCTGGGTCAAGACGCATTGCCTCGGCGGCCAAGAACCGAAGTTGTCCTTGGAAGAATATCGGCCTCCCATTCTTGACCTCTTTCAAGGCCTTGTCGACAAGGTCTGGTCTTAAGAGACGCGGTACCCAGTATTCGTTGATTTCCTGCGAAGCCACCGTGTTGGCCTCGGGACCGAACTTGAAGATCGTGCTGAGCCGCGCACACGCGATGAGAAGGGCGCTACGAGGGTAGTCGCGGAGTGCCGCGCGAAATTCTTCTACAGTGAGACGAGGGCTTGCATTTAGTTCGGACCAGGGCAGCCATAGCTTCATCTCGGGCGGCGGTGCCAAAGTGACCTCCCCATCAGTCGGCTCTGGCCAATGATAAGCGAGCGTCCCCTCAGGTCAAGCGAGTTCCCAAGAAAAGATTAGGACGGATAAACGGGTTTGTCGGGAAGCGGCGAATGAGGGTTCTGGGAGGTCGTCGGCAAACCTGAAATTACGGCAGGGAACCGGACCGCACGTCCACCATACGCCTAAACGCCGACTTCTATTCAACCAGTTTGAGTTGAGCGCCTACCCGTCCCACACGGCGAGGACCTAGCAATGAATCGTTCGAGGTCCTCGCGGAGTGTCGCGAGCAGTGCCAATGGGTTCCGTGCCAAAGCGCCCTTACGCTTGTCGTGGGTCTGCGATTTCCAATAGGTCAAGTTGTGGCAATCGCGGCACCCGAAGACTGACGCACCGGGCGGGAGATATAGGCGACCCACGCGCCTCCCACAAATTTTCCCGTCGCGCACGATGGGGCATTGAAACCAGTGTCGCTTTCCCCCGAGGTGCGGGCGGGTGGTGGTGACCGGGATCAGGGACTCTTCCAGGAGACTCAGCCCACCGCAGAGCGGAGCGTCCTGGCGCAAGATGCGGAGTGCCAGCCAGTCGCCCTCGTTATGAATCCTGTAGTCGAGTTTTCCCAGCAAGCCTTGGGAACTCGTCCAAGTCGTGGTACCCGTGGTTTCCGAAGCACACTTCCACGTTCCAGAGCGGTTGAACGATTCCACGATCATTGGCAGACACTGCTCCACCACAAATCTTCTTGACCACCTGGATCTGCCCATTTCCCACCTCCCCGGATCGATTCGTTTCCTAAATCATTTGGCTCTTTGCTGGCGTGGCGGTGGGAGGCCATTGAAAACAAAGCAAGTCCGGCGAAAATGGCGCGTGGAATTCGCGCGATTTTCTCGCCCTTTCTGCATAGATTAGGCGAACTCAAGGGCCGACTTCAACAAGTTTAATCGCGGAGCTATCCAGGTGCGAGCGAAGCGAGCACCGTTAGGCCCACGGGAGTCGGTACAACGGGCGCGCGCATGAAGCCCAGAAGTTTCCACGATGCCGGACGTTTCCAGCGTCATCCCGCGACCGGTGTAAGGATTTCCCTCGCCGCAAGCCGGAGCAATTGTCAATGAGTGATAACGCTGGTTACAACAGTTAGCCCTTCTACCACGGCTCTGGCCTGATTCCGTCCGTCAGGCTATGCTCAGCTAATATGCGAATGTCCATGACAGTTCTCGGCGTGGTCGCCTTATGCCTTGGCGTCTTGGCCTGCCACCACGTTTCCGGTGGCAAAAACAACTCGCCCGCAATCGTTGGGACGTGGTTTGTGAAAGCTCCCGGGGCACCGTTTCAGTACCACATGTTCATTTTCAATTCAGACGGGACCATGCAGCAAACTAATCCCGACGCGGGAGATCCCAACACCAGCGACAGTAATGGCATGGGCGTGTGGTTGCCGGATGGCGACAGGATCAAAGGGAAGTTCGTAGAGGTCACGGCTGATCGGACGACACGGCAATTCGTCAGCCGGGGTGAGATTTCCTTTTCAATAAAAGTGAACGGCGACGATTTCAACGGAACGGCGAGTGCAATCTTCTACGACGCCAAGGGCCTTCAATTAAGAGGGCCGTTGCCGGCAACACTGGAAGGTCAACGGGTTGTGCCTTAGCTGTGCATGATGAGTGCTATGGCCTGGTTACGTAAACCATCCCCACTTCCCTCTGAGCTTGGCTTCCGGGTGCGGATTACTTCCGGGTTTGACCGTGATCCTGGCCAATCGCAAGAGGCGTATTCTAATCGTTCGCGCAAAGGGGGCTATTCAGAAACTCACCTTCACCCCGAATTGCAGGTTGCGCGGCGGAGCGGTACCGCCGGCCTGCCCAAAGTTCGGGGTATTGAGGCGGTTCTCCCCGATTAGGAAGTTTGTGTGGTTAAACACGTTAAATGCTTCCGCCCGAAACTGCAGATGAACTCTCTCGGAAAACCCGAAATTCCTAAGCAATGAAATATCGGCATCCCAATAGCCGGGACCGACAAACGTATTCCTCCCAAGGTTTCCGACGCAGCCCAGACACGGCGCGGAAAAGAAATTGGCCGGTAAGTTGAAGCCGTTGGCCCACATTGAGTGCGTGGCATGAATCTGGTTCGCGATGGCGTTGGGTCGGTCATTGGTTTCGCCATCAAGGTTGTAGTCACCACCTACGTTTACGCAATTCACCAGGCCCGGGCCGCTGCAATCACCCTGTAGTCTTGGTTGAACCGGGTTGAAGGCAGACCAGTGTGCTCCGCTCTGGAACGACCAGATCCCATTCCATTGCCAGCCACCCAGGATGGCCGCAACCAAACCACGTTGATTTCGGAAGAGGGGCGTTTCCCAAATGTAGCTGAACGCAAGGCGATGGCGAATATCAAAAACGGAGTTTCCACGATCAAGGCCGGGTTGGGTCTGATCCGTCGTAAACCCGTCGCCCGCGGCGGTGCCGTCAACGGTCGTACCGACGCTCTGCCACGTGGAATCGCTATCGATGGAATGGCTGTAGGTATAGTTCCCGCTGAACTGGAAGCCATGGCTCACCTGCTTTCTAAATGAGAATTGCAGGCCGTTATAAATCGAGCTCGCTGCGTTCTGCCAAACTCGCAAACGTCCATAATTGGGATTCAATGTCCCCAGGGGGTTGATTTCGAGGCCATTGGGTGCAAGGTTGGTGTTGATCTGGCTGCAAAGCCGGCGGCCGGAGCTGTCCGTCACGCACGTTCCTTCCGGGAGGAGTCCTCCCGGTACCCGATTCACGTTATCGGCGCGAAAGAGATTTCGTCCCGCAGTGCCCACATAATTGAGCTCTACGGTCAACTTGGGGCGCACCTCCCGCTGCACGCCGACGAACCAGTTCTCAACGTAGGGGTCGCGAATGCCGTCCGGGAACACGATCGCGGTGAAGCCAGATAATTGCGGATTGGATGGAGCCCATCCGGAAATATTTCCTGTCGCCTGCGCTCCAGTACCTGAGTGCTGCGCAATCGGAGCATGGCCTCGAAAAGTGGGCTGGCCACCGTCCACCGGGCCGTAGACTACGTTGACGTTAAGGTTGCCGTTTAGAAAATTAGACTCCCGGTTGAGCGAATAGTAGGGCGGATTCCAGCGGGTCAGAGATAGTCGCTTTTGAAGAGAGCCTTCGTAAGAGATCCCATAACCGCCGCGCAGCGACGTTTTACCATCCCCGAATACGTCCCAAGCAAAACCTACCTTCGGACCGAAATTATTGTGATCTCCTCTGCCCAGGTTTTTGGCGGCAGAAAAGCCGCCGGGCCCGCACGCCCCAGCAAGCACGGCTCTGGGATCACCGGGGCACGGCGTACTCGCGTCCTTGATCTGCCCCGCACCGGTGGTGATGTTGTCGATGAAATTTTGGCCCGGACCCTTGATGAACGTTGTCGCCAGGTTATTTAGTTCCGTGTTCCGCGTATACAGGTCGTAACGAAGGCCAAGATTTAAGGTGAAGTGCCGGGAGATTTTCCAATTGTCTTTGAGATAGGCACCAACATCCCAGTTCCGCCAATGGCGAATGCTGGTCGCGAGATGAGCCGGAGTACCGCTCGCGAATCCGGGATCGACGCCGACGTCTTCCAGGTACGGGGCATCAATGGCGAAGAAGAGAGAATCGAAAAATTCGTAGCCGGGGCGTCCTGCGTTGAAATTGCTATTCTCGATGTTGCGGCGCAGTTCGCCGCCGGCTCTCAGGTTGTGTTTCCCGCGAGTCATCGAGATCATGTCCGAGTAGTTGTAAATATTCTCCCGGAAACTTTGCGGAACGCCTTCCCCGATGCCGAACCCTAGGATGATGTCATCGGTGGAGATGGCAGGTACACCGGGCAGGGGGACCGTGGTCACATTTTCGTTCAGCGCATAGCCCGCCCGGAATTCGTTCAACAACGTGGAACTGAACGTGTGAATGAAGCTGGCCTGAAAAATAGGCGTAGTAAGAGTTAACGGGCTAATGAAACCGCGAAGAGCATTTTCGCTGCTGTATTTGTCCCCGGATCGGGCCCAATTGAACTGACTGAAGAAGCGATTATTCGGGCCGCGATTGTAGTCCAGCCGCAACGACGCTTCATTGCCATCGAAGAGATCCCCGCCCGACTGGGATTTGTTTGGATCGAGCACTGACTCTAGGAAATTACCGTCCCGGTTGAAGGCACCTGGGAGGGGCGCGGCGTATGGTGATCCTCTAGGGCAAGCACCCGGAGAATTCATCTGGTCGATGTCCGCTTGCTCCACGCCAAACAGAGAAGCGAACTTGCGGGACATCGCACCGGGCGTGGTCGTTCCGGCATCGGTATTCGTGGGACACAGATAGTCGGCAAAGGTCGGAAATCGACCACGGAGGCTCCCGATGTATTCCCTCAGCGTAGCGTAGGGGGTGCCTTTGCCAGCCGGTGGGAAGTTCGAATACAGAAGAGCAGACACGGAATCAGGCAAGGCGGAAATCGTAGCCAGACGGAACTCTGGCGACTCAACGAAAGCCGGACCAGGTGAGGAAGTGAGAAATCTCTCTCCCTGATAGGAGGCAAAGAAGAATAGCTTGTCTCTCCTGAGGGGTCCACCAAGAGTTGCGCCGAACTGGTTCAATCGCAGAGGCAATCTCTTCACCTCAAAATAGTTTGAGAAAAAGGAATTGGCATCGAAGATGTCGTTGCGCAGAAACTCCCATGTGCTGCCGTGAAGTTGATTCGTGCCCGACTTAGTGACCAGGTTTGTAATCGCGCCGGCGCTGCTGCCGAACTCCACCGCGTTGTTCAACGTCAATACCTGGACCTCCTCCACCGTATCCAGGATAGGCTGATTGACCGGACCTCCACTCAAGCCTTTATTGGAGATCCCGTTGATGAGGAATCCGTTGAAGCTCTCTCTTACCCCATTGACTACGGTGTTAGCGCCAAGCTCACTCATGATTCCGAGCACATTGGTGGCACCCGGCTGGTATTGGACAAGGTCATATACGTTGCGGCCGTTCAGGGGCAGATTGGCGATTTGCGCGGAATCCACTGTGTAGGACAGACGCGCGTTTTCCGTATTAACCGGCCGGGCGGCGTCGATCACTTCGACCGTCTCTGATCGCTGGCCGAGGACCAGATTGAAATCGACACGCAACACACTACCGGCGGTTACCAACAGGTTCGTCGCTCTGACTGTCTTGAAACCGGGTGCGGCAACAAGGATGGCATAGGAGCCGACAATGAACTCGGGGATGGTGTAGATGCCTGCGTCGTTGCTCTCGAAATGGCCCTCGTACCCAGTCGCCAGATCGCGAATATCTACGCTGGCATGAGCTACGACGGCACCGGACGGGTCTGCGACAACGCCGATGATTTGGCCATTCTGAACTTGTGTCAGTGCACTGGACGATAGCATGAGGCAAACAAACAAGATGGTGGTATGCGTTCTTGCAGATGAGCTGGGCTCGGAGATGAGCCAGCGAATCACGAAACACCAAGGCCTTGGAGCATTCTTTGAAAGCGCGGGTCTGAGCGCAGAGGGTCGAACTCCTCATAAACGGGGAGCCAGAAAATTAGATAGGGGTCCCGCATCTGGTACGCTTTTTCCAGCGTTTTGAGAGCTTCCTCGCGTTTCCCCAAATGCATATAGCAGCGGGCGATTGCGGAAAAACCGTATCGGTCCTCGGGTCGCCTTCCCTGTAGCAGACTTTCCAGCTTGCCCTGCCAGTAGCCGTGTGGCCCGCCGGCGGCGAGTGCAGGGCCGAGATCCGAGACCCCCGTCGCGCCAGCGTCAATCGCGCCAGCGTCAATAGCTTTCTGATACTCACCCCTTTGCTCCCAACTGACAGCCAGCCGCCAATGGGCCGGGGCGAAGGTGGGATCAACTTCGACGGTGTCGCGGATGATTCGCAGGGCTTCATCGTAGCGCCGGGCGCTGAAGTAGACATGCCAGGCCTGCGAGTTTGTCAGCACTGAAACCGGGTCCGAAGCGGTGGCCAACTTAATCTGCTGGATGGCCTCCTCAACTTTTCCGCGGTGCGCCAGTGTGGTGGCGAATAATGCATGGGCCACAGCATTGCCCGGGCGTGCTTCCAGGGAGCGCCGGAAAAACGCCTCCGACGCTGTCGGCTTCCAGTCATAGAGAAAGGAAACAATGCCGAGCACCATGAGAGCTTGTGGTTGAGAAGGATCGATCTCCAGGGCTTTGTTGGCTGCGTCCCTGGCCCGGGGAAAAGCATCGTACTGCTGTCCTACCGCAGCCGTCGTGTGTAACGCATCCGCCAGTCCCGCCCACGACTCCGCGCTGTTCGGGTCCAGGTGGATGGCCTCCGTGAATGCTTCCTCAGCTCGAGGGGCATCCAGCTTGTTCAAGAAATAGGAGCCCTTGAAATAAAGGAGTGCGATCTCCGGGTTCATGGGATGGGAGCGCGAGAGCTGGGCCCGCTCCTGTGGGGTGAGGCGAAGAGAGATGCTGTCAGCGATTTCGCGGGCCACCTCGCCTTGCACAGTTAACACATCGCTCAATTCCCGGTCGTAGGTGCGTGCCCACAAATGGCGATCGGAGGCGGCATGGATCAGCTGAGCAGTGATGCGCACCTTGTTGCCCGACCGGACTACCGAGCCCTCGACGAGGGCGTCGACACCCAATTCGCGGGCAATCTGAGGAGCGGATTTGTGAGTGCCCGAGTAAGCCATGGCCGACGTATGGGAGATGACGCGGAGCGAACCGATCTGCGCCAGGTTGGTGATGAGCTCGTCGGTCATGCCATCCGCAAAAAACTGCTGATCCGGGTCGCTCGAAAGGTTCAGCAGGGGAAGGACGGCAATGGACCTCACCGGCGGTTGTGCAGTCAGCCTAGAGAGCAGCCATTCCCGCCCGTTATGGAAACTCCAAACAACGAATGCGGCGGCAAGAAGCACGACAGCGGCACAGCCCCCGACGACGGAGAGAAAGTGACGCCTCCGGACGGGCGCCTTTACGAGCTCAGCAGGAGGAGGTGACGACGCGACCCGCTCCTGCGGCACTGGCGGCGGATCTACGGCAACCGCCGTCACTGGCGCGATAAAGCGATAGCCGCGGCGGGGAATGGTTTCGACGAAGCGAGGTTCCGCGACGGAATCATTGAGAACCTCGCGAATCTTGTTGATGGCGGTCCCCAAGCTGTGATCGAAGTCCACAAACGTGTCAGCGGACCACAGCTTCTGACAAACCTCCTCGCGCGTTACCAGTTGGCCGGGACGTTCGAGGAGCATGACCAGCATTTGGAAGGGCTGGGCCTGCAACCGGAGTCGTTTGCCATCCTTTGTCAACTCCCCAGAATGCAGGTCTGCTTCGTAAGCGCCGAAAGCGAGCCGACGCGCGGTGGTAACTGGGAGAGGCATAAAGACTAATTGGGGTGAGAGTAACAGGGGGCATGAATTGGGTCAAACATGATGCTCTCGTGGAGGCGCTGTAACTCATGTTTTTACAATGACTTGTCTGTTGAAGAGGAATTGAAAAGGAATTGAAGAGGGATGCATAGGCCAAATGTATGGTTTGTGCAAAAGTCGTTCGGGCCGACGCGACTTTCCGAGCAACGCTTGGGAAGCCCGGGACGGAGGATCTAAGTAAGGTTCTGATTCACCGTACTCGAACCAATCTCGACAGAGGTGGCAAATGCGCTTAAACGAAGACCCTCTCAGACTCCCCCACGGAGGACATGAAGAAATGCATCGTATCCAGTACTTCTGCACCTGCATATTTTGCTTCTGTGCGCTACTCGTGGTAGCGGGCTGCGGTTCCAATCCGGTTCGAACCGGTGGAACCACCCCTCCCGTCGCCAATTCACCTACCTCACCGACTCAACCGCCGACGACGCCCAGCAGCGTCACCGTGCCAAGTGTGTACGTGCTGGGAGACAGCACAGGCCCCCGGCCCTCCGTCCTAATCTTCCCTCAAACTGCCAGTGGACAGACCAGCGCAACACTCGAGATTCAAGGGGATCAGGTTTCACTGGATGGAGCGGGAAACGTGTACGTCCTCGAAGGCTCCAGCATTAACGAATACTCCGCCAATTCTCTCAACGGACCTCCTACACGGTCCTTGCCCGTCGGTCCCGGGACAGCAGTCAGCATAGTTAAAGACGTGATGGCCAGTTCGACCGGGGAAATTTTTGTTTCAGACGGCACAGGCATCGCAGTGTTCAGTCCGACGGCAACCGGCAACGCCGCTCCATTGCGCTACATTCTGGGACCCACCCAGCAAGCTGGCGGAGCCAAGCCAGCGTTTAGCCCCGGTCTTATCGCGGTTGACGGCTCGGATAACACATATGCCCAAGACACTTCCGACTCAACTATCGTTGTCTTCGGGCCTAAGGACACCGGCAATGTCGTTCCGGCAAGGACGATTTCCGGGCCATTGACCCGCGTGTCTGGTTCCGGCAACTACATCACTGGGATGACGACCGACACCGTCGGAAATCTTTATGTGGTCTGCCTTTGTGTGGGAACGGATGGAACCGGAAGATACGACTTCGGCGTTTTTGAATTTGAACCCGCCGCCAACGGCAACGTCGCACCAATACGGTACGTGTCGGCCCCCAACATGGGTCCGTATTTTGGGAATGACAGCGTTGCCGTAGACTCAGCCGGAACCATCTACGTCAGCGCCATCTACCCCAACTTCACCGCGACATCGAGCGTGCCTGCCGTATTCGAATTCTCTGCTTCCGATTCCGGGACTGTTGCTCCTCTCAAGACCGTCACACTGGATGGTTGGACTTCTGCCGATTCCTCCAGGATTGCCGTGCATTAGGGAGACGAAACAGCTTATGAGGGCTTGGATTGTCAGTGCGCCGCTGCATCTTGTCAACGGCTATCAAATGACGACAACATCCACTGGGGAACTCGAACGAATCGACAGAGGTGCCAAATGCGCTTAAACAAAGTCAAGAGCTTCCGATTGCTGACGGCGTTAGCGGCGGCGCTCATCATAACCGGCTGTGGCTCGACCTCAACGCTGGTGCCTCAATCGGCACCGCCTATACCGCCGCCTCCAGCCCCGACCGTGGTGGTCACGCCCGCCACGGCAACTGTCCTTCGTGGTAAAACCCAACAGTTCACGGCCACGGTATCGGGACAGGCCGACCAGGCAGTGATATGGAGTCTGGACGTCAATCTCGGGAGCATCGACAGCACGGGATTGTACACTGCACCTTCAGATTTCGACGGCCTGGCTTTTTTTATCAACGCAGCAAGCAAAGCTGTTCCGAGCGCGTCCGGGACCGCCCTGGTGACGCTCCCAACCCTTCCATTTTCGATCACACCCGCCCTCGTCGGCATCGCCCCAGGGGCGAGTCAAGCGTTCAGTGCAACGGTCGTCGGGCTCGACAGTACCCAGGTGACCTGGGCGGTTCAGGGCGGGGGAACGATTAGCGGCGCCGGGTTGTACAGCGCTCCTTCTGCCTCCGGACTCTCTTACGTCGTTGCCACGTCGTCAGCCAATACAAACTACAGCGCCACCGCCCCCGTGCTGGTGGCCACAAACGCGACTGTGTCCTCTCCCACCGGGAACCTGCAGGATCAGCGCTTGTTTCACACGGCGACGCTGCTGCCAAACGGAAAAGTACTGGTGGCCGGAGGCGCCGTCATCGCGGACGAGTACTCCTGCTTCGCTGGAACCGATTCTGCGGAACTTTACGACTCGGCCTCGGGCACGTTTGCCTCCACTGCGACTATGACGAATCGGCGTTATGCGCAAACCTCCACGCCTCTGCAAGACGGCGCCGTGCTGATCACTGGAGGATATTCATTTGATTCGTCCGACTGCGATAACCCCGAAACCTCGCCGGCACTGGCGAGTGCGGAAACTTACGAACCCTCCAATGGATCTTTTGCGCCCACTGGCAGTATGGCCGAGGTACGCAGGGGACACAGTGCAACCTTGCTGACAAACGGGAAAGTGCTCATCGCCGGCGGAAACAACACGGGCGGAAACTTGCTTCCCTTCTTCGGTGTTGATGGCTCGGTCACAGCCGAAGTTTATGACCCTGTCACTCGTCTATTCACATCCACCGGAAATATGGGCACACCCCGGGTGGGACAGACCGCAACCTTGCTGGTCAATGGCGACGTGTTGATTGCAGGAGGTTGGAGCGCGTCCCAGAACGCCAGCATTGCCGCTGCGGAGCTTTACCATCCGGCGACGGAGACCTTCACCCCTACAGGAAGCATGAACTCACCTCGCACCGGGCACACGGCCACACTGCTGCCGAACGGCAAGGTACTTATAGCCGGCGGCGCCCAGGACCAAACTCTAGTCAATTCTGACAGTGCTGAGATTTACGACCCGGCTACGGGGTCCTTCCTGGCAACGGGATCCGTGGCAATGAAGCGGTGTTTGCACACGGCGACGCTGCTGCCCAACGGCACCGTGCTCATCGCCGGTGGTGGAAGCATCGTTACCGAGACCTACAACCCGTCCACAGGTTCCTTCGTTCTTTCTGGTCTCATAGAATTTGATCGCTCGGGACACTCAGCAACGTTACTGCAGAACGGCAGCGTGCTGGTTGTTGGAGGGGTGGATTCGACAAACACGGCGGAGTTGTATCCATGAGCACAGTCGTTCGTGGAATCTGACAACTGCCTGCGCTGATCTCGTAAAGGGTCATCGCGTGAAGGTGCGATGGATAACTGGGGATGAGGTAGCTCCAGCCAGGGTTCCTGTAGACAACTCGAAGCATGGTCCAAGCCGTCAAGCCCCCCGATCCGAGTCGGACAGTCCCTCTTTTCTTCAACTATCCGAAAGAGACTGCATTCCGGCAAGATTGCTAGAGATGAAGCGTAATCGTCCAGCCTCGCCTGGACACGCGACAATGGCGGCGGAGTGACGCTGCAATTCCGTGAAATGTTCGAACGGTTGACGTAACATCGCCTCTCTGACAATGTCGGCGGTGTCAAGCAGTTTTCGAGCACACTACAGCATGCACTCGAAGAAGAGCGCCATTTCCCTCTCGCTGAAAAGGCCAATCAACCAAGGCTCGCTCGCAATCAGTATTCAGGTCTGGAACTCAGTCCGACCCATGCATCTCTTCGGTCACAACCTCGATCATGATTACTACTTCGAACTCCTCCATCAAGAGGAGCGGGACGCCCAATCAATTTCTCGGTGTTCTACTGCACACCATGGCGATTTCCGGGCGTTCCCGCGTGCGAACCGAGCTTTTCGAACTGGCCATAATCCCAGCCCCGACGCCACATCCAGTACAGATGCACCGCCAGCTTCCGGGCCATTGCTACCTTCGCGATCTTTCGTCCTCGGCGCAGGGCCAGGTGAAAATACTTGCTGCGCCAAGCCGTCGCCGATCACCGCTCGATTCTTCCAACGGCACCAGCCCCAAGTAGCAGGCGATCTGCTTGCCACACTGAAACCGATCGGCCCTCCCCAGGATCAGCACGAAAGCCAACGCAGTCAGCGGTCCTACTCCGGGATGCGTCATCAAGCGCTGCGCCTCCGGACACTTCTCGGCCTCCTGCTCAATGGCTTGCGTCAGCTCGGCGATCGTAGGGTTCAGTCGATCCATTAACTCCAGCAGATCGCGTCGTCGCCGGCTCGCCCACGGTGCTAACCGGAACGACTCCAGTTGCTCCCGTCCCCGCTCCCGCCATAACCTCTTCTTGCAACGCAACCCTTCATTCAGGGCGACGGCTTGCAGTTGGTTCATGATCCGGGTGCGGGCCTGCACCATGCGGTGCCGGTGCCACAGCAGTTGCCGCAGATCCCGATTCTCCCCGCTCGGTACCCAGATCTGCGGAAACCGATCCTCCACCAGCAACTGCAGAATATGCTGTGCATCCTGGCGATCGGTCTTCTGCTTGCGTACCCGCTGGGCTCGGATCTCGGCGGCATCGCCAATGCTCAGCTCGAAGTTCAGCTCTGCCAGCAGTCGCTCGAACCATCGCGCATGCCCACTGGCCTCCATCCCTACCCGCACTTTCATTCCTTGCGCTGCGAGGTCACGGTAGAACTGTTCCGCTTCCTCGGGGTGTGGCAGTCGTCGCTCTCGTAGTTCTCCCGTGTCGGTATCCACAAACGCAATTTGTTGGAAGCCCGGGTGATAGTCACAACCTATAATGATCATCTTCGGCTCCTTTCTCCCGAGCCTGTTGGTTGGCTTTAGCACCACCAACTTTACTCGGGCGTCGGAGCCGACATTGTCATGGAATCAATTTCACTCATTGACCCCGGCCATGGTGGGTTTTGAGTGTAAATGCGCTATTTCGCCATTTGACGTGCTTCACCCGAATTGGCGTAAGCATGAAGAAGTTCGTTCACAGCAAGACCCGTTGGCTGATCTATTCGCAACCGGCTGCCTGGCTGCCACTATGGGCAACGTTCGTTTGTTGTAAGACAAATGAGATTGCCTCGTACATGGAAGACCCGATGGGTGTTTGCCATGAAGTCGCCTGATACTTCGATTTTAATGTTAACGACTTCGTGAGAACCGATCCCGTGCCCCTATGCCCCTTAAGAAGCCGGTGGCAGCAACCCCAGAGTCGCAAGAGTTGAACCCAGGAGAGTCCCCGTCTTACTATCGAGAACTGAACCACACCTCGGAGGAGCAAGAACTACCCTCGACTGCCTCGGTTATTGAAGAGGCAGAAATTCTGCATGCTTCCATTCGAGCTGGTTCCATCGCCCAGATTGTCGTAGCGAGCATCGCCGTGATTGCCCTCCTGTATTTGTTGAAACTCGTAATGGTTACGACTCTAGTGGCAATTCTGCTTGCATTCGTTTTGGAACCGCTGGTGGGTTGGTTCGGTCGAATCCGTCTTCCTCGGCCTGTCGGCGCCTTAATCGCAGTGACGCTCCTGGTTTGCCTAGCTGGAAACCTTACCTACTTCTTCTACAACCGTGCGGTGGACTTCGCCATTCAATTGCCCCAATATTCTGAAAAGATACGGGACACTCTTGCGAATTTTCGGGCGCAGACCACCAAGATCGAAGAGAGCACTCGTTCCGTCCTTGCCTCTCCCAAGACTGGTAAACAGCCACTGCCCGTCGAAGTCCAAGAGGCCCCGGGCCTCTCCAGGGTGATTTCGGCAGGTACCGGAACACTGGCAGAAGTCGTACTGGCAGTCTCCTTCGTACCTTTTCTGGTCTATTTCATGCTCACGTGGAAGGATCACATGCTGTCGGCGACAGTGCGCTTATTCCCAAAAGAGCATCGCCTCGTCGCACACCGCACGGTTGGGAGAATCTCGGCGATGATCCGTAGCTTCATTGTCGGCAACATGCTGATCGGCGTGGTAGCTGCCGCGGTCAGCACAGTTGTGTTCTGGGCTCTGGGCATTCCTTATTTCTATTTTCTGGGAGTGATTAGCGGTTTCATCAGCCTGATTCCATATCTTGGGGTGTTCCTGGCCCTCCTGCCCCCGCTGGCCGCAGGGATTGGAATCGTAGACACGACCAGAGTTGCGATAATCCTGCTCTCAGTGATTGGTTTGCATGTTGTCACCATGAACGTGCTCTACCCGAAAATCGTAGGGAAGCGGTTGCGGTTGAATCCGCTGGTGGTGACTCTATCGTTGTTCTTCTGGGCATGGATCTGGGGAGCAATGGGGTTAATACTCGCGGTGCCTCTGGTGGGAGCGACCAAAATCGTCTGTGATTACGTCGATTCGCTTCGCGGATTGGGCGACTGGTTGGGAGTGAGCGCTGGACACGAAAGTTAGCAACGGTTTCCTGGTTGATTTCATCTGAACTCCGGCGCGCGGGTCTGAAAACATTTGAGATCGGAGGGGACTCATGAGTATCTGGACAGTGCTGTTCGTAATCCTCTTAATTGCGTGGCTTGGCGGCTTTCTGGTATTCCACGTTGCCGGGGGACTGATCCATCTCCTATTGCTGTTTGCTGTCATTTCGCTCATATTGCACTTCATAATGGGCTCACGCACCGCCTGACTACGGGTGCTCAATCCTTGGAGCGGGACGGTTTGGAGAATCTAACTGCTGTTCGTACTTTTCTGTGCACCGGTCTGCTGCTGGGCAGTGGAGCGTTGGCACTCGCGCAAGAACCCGCCGGTCAGCAAACCGCTCCCGACAATACCAAGGTAAATGAGCGAGATCGGAGTCAGGACGCGCCTACGGCGGATCAGCAAAAGGCCGATCTCGCCCTGGTGCTGTCACGGCTCCTTCTCCGCCAAGACACATCCTCTGACGCGATCGCGGCGTACGAAGCCGAGATGTTTGCCCGCATGCGGCACATGACGGAAGACACGATCGTGAACACAGAGATGTTCTACGCACCAGATGCCTCCGATCGCGTTGTGGCGCGATCAGAAACCGGGGATTCGGCCATAGCGAGTTGACTTTGTCGGCATCTTGGGAGTCCGCTTTGCCGATAGCTTCCGGCCAGCTGCAACACATTCAGTATTTGGGCCCGCCGCCACGGACAGAATCCATTCTTAAGAATATTCAGAATTCCAACCGCGCCTGAAAAGCGATCATGCGGGGAGTGCTGTCCCCGCCCAAACCCACGCCAAGCAAGCCGGTCGGCGGAGAAGTTGTTGAGGTGAGCGCTCCGAACCCGGTTTGGGTGGATGGATTTCCTGGGATGCCAGCCTGCACAACACTTGGAAGGGCAAAATTCGGATGGTTGAAGACATTAAAAAACTGAGACTCAAACCGCAGCTTCACATGCTCGGTCAAGGGAAACCATTTTGTCAGATAGAAGTCACTCCAGAGGAAATCCGGACCGCGCAGCGAGTTGCGACCGAGGTGTCCGAATTGGCAATTCTGCGTGCTGTCGCCGCCATCGCACTGCCCGGTGCTCGGATCTACCGTTGATAGAAATGCATCCGGATTGAGCCACTGCAGTGTTCCCAGCTGTGTGACACCCGAAATGGGGTGATGATTATAGAGCGGAACGCCGGGAACTACGGTGGCAAACTCTGGCCCGCTGCCCTGGATAATACCGTTTCCAGCCGCGGAATAGGGCGTGCTCACGACTGAAAATGGAACCCCGCTGTGCCAAAATACGGTTCCTGAAATCTGCCAACCGTTGAGCGCGTAGGCCAGAGAGTGATTGCGCACTTTCAGTGGCAACTGATAGACATACTGCCCGTTGAGATTGTTTCGGATGTCGTAATCGCAAGGACCATAGTCGCGGGCAAGGTCTCCTGGCAGCGGGGAGAGAATTCCTCCCGCAGAGAATTGTAGGAAGCCGCCGTTTGAGACCGTATCCATACATCTGCTGAAGGTGTAGTTGACCTGCCCTTGCAGGCCATGACCGAGACGTTTCATGCCAGTGAACTGGAGGCCGTTGTAGTGACTGTTCGCTCCGGTGGAGAGCTGGGTGACCGCACCGAATCGCGGGTCGGTGGGCTGCAGGTAAGGAAATGGGGCAAAACAGCCCAGGCACACGGTCTGATAGCCGTTAACTTGGGTTGAGTACGGCTGGTTCACCGCGCGCGTTCCTACGTATCGCGCCTGCAAGCTCTCCGTGGTTCCGAATTGATGTTCCATTCCCAAGCTCCACTCCATGAAGTAGGGCGCGTGGAGCTTGCCATCGGGAACTGCGGTGATCGCGACCGGTGGGAGACAGGTGGTGGGATTCGCTTGCGGAGATGCGCAGGAGAGCTGGCCCTGGGGAAATCCTGAAGTAAATATCTGATTGGCGGCAACGGTTGCGTCGACCGCGCTGTCGGGCACGCCGGGCGCGATTGCTGTGCCGCCCACGGTACCGAGCAGTCCTCCCTGAAAACTCTTGTCGTATGGGGGATTGGTGCCGATGAGGTCAGCCACGCTGCCCGGCAAGATGTCACTGAAAATCCCGAAGCCGGTGCGAAGAACCGATTTTGGCTCGAACTGCCATGCAATAGCTGTTCTCGGCTGCAGAATCGCGAGCGGTGTGGCCTCGAACAGATTGCCGAGGCGAGTTTGAATTGTAGCGTTCAGCGGCTGGTTGACGTCGTGGGAGATCGAACTGAAAGAGCCGCGGAGACGTGCGACTTGATCATGCGGATTTAGCGGATTGGAATTGAAAGTGTCGCGCACGCCGAACGTCCAGGTTACTTTGCGGGTCACTTTCCAGGTGTCTTGCGCGTAGAAGTCGAGATTGAGAAAGTTGAAGGGCTCGTTGGCGTTCGAAGGGAAGGTCTGCGAGGCGGTGTTCGCTACGCCATCGATGAATTGCTGCAAGTTCGCATAGGTGACGGTGGGGACCGTACCTTCGCCGAAGTCATAGTCGTTTAGGCGGAAGATTCGGGTGTTGGTGCCGAAACGCAATTCGTGATCGCCGTGACTCCAGGCCAGGTTGTCGTTGATGAAGTAGCGGGATGCGCGCCGGCCTTGAATCCAAGTGTTGTCGAGACCTCCGACGGGGGTGAAGGGGTTCCCGCCGCTGCCCTGCAATACGATGGGGAAAGCAGCAAGGGTCTTTTGCAAGTTCCCTGGACCAAACAGGCTTTCGTACCAGGAGAATGCAGGATTGAAGTAGTTCACCAGGTTCTGTGAGAAGACGTGCGTGTGGCCCGCGGCAAACGAATAAAGAGGCTGGGGTGACACCGCATCAAACAAAGGGTTGATGGGATCGGTGTACGCAGCTTGTACACCGGTGTCCGCCTGGAAACGAAACCAGGCCGAATCTTTCTGGTTGATGTTGTAGTCGATGCGGACGGTTTGTACCTGTTCGTGGTCGTCGCTAGAGTGCGAAATACTTTGCCGATTGGCGCAACCCGCCCCGGCCGCAAGCGGACAACCAACTATCGCGGTGGGGGTACCTCTCGTATTCGAGTAGAGCGAGAACATCTGCTCATAAAACGGTACCAACTGTGGAGCAAGTTGCTGCAAGACATACTGTTGGAATTCGGCACTGGGAACAATCGTCGGGGTGACGATGGGCAGTGCAATCCTCACCCATTCGCTGTCGAAGAAGAAAAATGATCTATTGTGCACAATCGGGCCACCGATGCTGCCTCCAAAATGATTCACGGTTGACCCGGGTTTGTGGTTTCCCGGCGTCGCATTGGTGAAGTAGTCTGCGGCATTGAGCAGCGCCCCATTCCATAGCTCATAAAGGTTCCCGTGAAACTGGTTGCTGCCGGACTTGGTGACATAGTCGACCTGGGAGGCTCCATAGCGGCCCTGGTCGACGGAATAGGAAAGAGTGTTGACGGTTACTTCCGAGATTGAGTTCAATCCAAGGACCAGGTTGGTGGAGAGGCCGCTGTTGAGATTGGTGAGTGGGTCGTTGGTTTCCAGTCCGTCAACGATGTAGCCGTTGGAGAGGGCAGGCAGGCCGTTAAACTCAACGTTCCCATACCCGTTTGTGCCTCCGACGAAATCGTTGCTGCTACCCGCCGTGTTGATGAGGGCTCCTGGCGCGAACTGCAGTGGGTAGGTGAGGTCGCCTCCCGGATTCGGCAGATTCTCGAGCACGGGCGCATTCAACGTAGTGGAAGTGTTTGCATTTTCCGGATTGATGAGTGGAGCTTCACTGTCGACCTCAACTATCTCATTGGATCGAGCGATTTTGAGAGTGAAATCCACGGTTTGTTTCTGGCCCAGACCTGAGGCGACATTGTCATTTTGTTGCGGCTCGAAGCCGGGGGCTTCCGCTTTGACCGAGTAGGAGCCAGGTTTCAACTGCGGGAAATTGAACCGGCCCGCGTCATCTGTCCTAGCGCTACGCTTTAGGCCGGTCTCGTGATTAGTGATCGTCACCGTTGCGCGTGGCACAACTGCGTTCGTCAAGTCCCTCACTTCGCCAACGATAGCACTCGTCGTCTCTCCTTGTGACAGCGCCTCCGCCGGAAGGAGACACGTCACGGCCAACACAAGAGAAGCAATGCAAACTGCCCGCGCCATAGATTCCTTGACCATTCGCCCTAAAGAGGACTGTTTTTGATCTGTTAACTAACGATTATTCTTAATAGTTAACCATAGTTAATCATAACAAGCAAGGAGGGTAATTCGAACTCGCTGCGAGGTTTGTGTGAATCACAAAACATGTTGGGGTCAGCCGACGGTTCTGTCCCGGTCGGCTGTATTGTCGGGATGAATCCTGCACACATTTGGCACACTACGCTTGTTCGTGAACATGATTTCGCGGTCGAGTAGATCTTTCCACCGGAGAAAGTTTCGATCTCGTGACTGCCCGCTGGGCAAGCAGTCACCCGCCAACCCAACCAGGCCGATTCAAGAGCTTCGAAGTGACCACTTTGAGCCACAGAATCGCCAAGGATTCGCCCTCAAACTCCTTCGGAAACCCTACTGGTTAGCGACGACTCCGCGGCTAGCAGGCAGTCGCAGAGAATTCTTGAAGCTCTTGATTCCGTGCAACTTACGGACACGTCGGCTTTTGCAGGTTTCAGACCTGTACCGAGGGTTCGAATCCTTTCCGCTCCGCCACGCAGTCTGGACCGCAGAGAAGTTCCTCTCACTTTGCACCGAAATACGCGAATAATGCCCGTATTTCGCGATCATTTCTCGATAAAGCGGACTGCAGAGAACGGACTGCTCGGCACCAATGGGTCCGCTGTCCCGGCTTTTCTCCGGAAGGCACATCCACAGTCCGGTTTCGAGTAGGACCTTAGGCGAATGCAATGCGATCAGAAACCGGGGATTCGGCCATAGCGAGTTGACTTTGTCGGCATCTTGGGAGTCCGCTTTGCCGATAGCTTCCGGCCAGCTGCAACACATTCAGTATTGATACCTTTCTTGACTTCGTTGGGATCGCGACCCAAAATAGGTCGCACGGACTAACGGGCGTATTCATTCCAGTGCCTATTTAGCAACCAAGGAGGTCAGCATGAAGCAAACCACATTCCCTTGCATGGCGCTAACAGCTTCCTGTTTCGCAGCGCTGCTGCTTCTCGTCGGATGGGCGGGGACAGCCTCCGCTGCTCCCGTGGCAGGCGCCGGTCCCGACAAAGCGCAAATCACCATTCTTTATGATGCGTTCGGCAAAGACTCTGCCATGCAGAGGGACTGGGGTTATGCTGCGCTGGTGGAATACGGCGGGAAGCGAATCCTGTTTGACAGCGGTAACAACCCTGAGATCCTTGCGCAGAACGTAAGAGCAAAACAGATCGACCTGTCGAAGCTGGATTTCGTTGTCATCTCGCACCGCCACGGCGATCACATGGGTGGATTAGCGTACTTGCTGAGGGTGAACCCCAACGTGAAGATTTATGCGCCGAAGGAGGGATTTGGCGGCATCTTTGGCTCCGACTTGCCGAGCAGCTTTTATCGCAAGGACCCTTCGCTGTCGCCGGAACAGCGCTACTATGGCGGTGCACCCCCCGACCTGATGCGCTTCGGATCTGCCTGGCCCGGCGCGAACTTCCAACTCGTGGATAAGACTGTAGAGATCGCTTCCGACATCCATCTGATCTCCGTGGTCTCCGACAAAGCGGGCACGTTGGAACTGCGTGAGGTCTCGCTCGCCATCAACACGCCCGACGGCTTGGTGCTTGTGGTTGGGTGTGGACATCCGGGAATTGACAAGATCATCGAGGCGGCCAGCACGATCAATCCGCGCATCCACCTGGTCGTGGGTGGTTTTCACCTCGTAGCGGCGCAAGACCCGGACATCGAGAAGATCGTTATAACCTTGCACGACACCTTCAAAGTGCAATACGTCGCACCCGGACACTGCACCGGCGAGCCCGCTTTCGCAGCTCTGAAGAAAGCATTTGGTGATGGTTACCTCTACGCCGGGCTAGGCACCACCTTGCCGCTAAGTGCCTCCCAAAACTAAGAGTTCATTCTGGCGGAGCACGGATTCTTAATCGATGCATTTCATTCCAGGGCCTATTTAACACCCTATTAACCACCAAGGAGGCCAGCATGAAGCAAGTCACATTTATTCGCATGGTGCTGCTTGTGGGCGTGTGTGCCGCATTCGTGCCAGCAGCGGTTGCTCAACATGAGCATCCCGCAGGCGACCCGGGCAAGCTGGGCAAGGTAAGTTTCTCCGTTTCCTGCGAATCATCGGTTCAGCCGCAATTCAGCAGCGCCGTAGCGATGCTCCATTCTTTTTGGTACGAGAAGGCTAGCGACACTTTCGCTGCTATTGCAGAGAAAGACTCCGCGTGCGGCATGGCCTACTGGGGAATCGCCATGACGCACTACCATCAGGTCTGGCAAGCGCCGGGCCCGGCTGATCTGGAGGCAGGAACTGCCGCGGTAGAAAAGGCATTGTCAGCTGGTGCCAAGACACAGCGCGAACGCGACTATATTGCGGCGATCGAAACGTTCTACAAGGGTGCCGACAAGCTTGACCACCGCACTCGCGCCTTGGCTTACGAAAAGGCCATGGACCAGCTGCAAGCGCGCTACCCCGAGGACCATGAGGCCGCGATTTTTTATGCGCTGGCACTGCTCGGCACCGCGCCGCCAACCGACAAGACATATGTGAACCAGAAAAAGGCTGGCGCGATCCTTGAGGCACTATTCGCAGAACAACCAGAACACCCCGGCATAGCTCACTACATCATTCACGCCTACGATTATCCACCGCTGGCTGACGGGGCTTTGGACGCAGCGCGACGTTACGCCCAGATTGCGCCAGACTCGCCGCACGCGCTCCACATGCCGTCCCACATCTTCACCCGGCTCGGCTTATGGCAGGAGTCCATTGACTCTAACCTCGTTTCGGCTGCCTCGGCCCAGAAAAACAATGCGCCCGGCAACGAGCTACACGCGAAGGACTACCTGATCTATGCGTACCTACAAGGGGGCCAGGATCTCGAGGCGAAAAGAGCACTGGATGCGCCGCCACCGGGCCGTCCTGACGATCCGCAATACATGAACTGGCTGTACGCCATGGGCGCTTCGCCTGCGCGCTACGCGGTGGAGCGGCATCGCTGGGCAGAAGCCGCCGCGCTCCTTATACCGCCGAATACTTTTCCCGGCGGAAGGGCAGCGTGGACGGAAGCGAACCTGCATTTCGCGCGAGCCCTCGGCGCCTCACATACGGGGCAAATCGACGTTGCCGAAAGAGAGGTACGCCAGCTCGTATCCCTGCGTGACACGCTTACGCAAGTCAACGACAGCTATTGGGCTGACCAAGTGGATATCCAACGCCAGACCGCCGCCGCATGGATCACGCTGGCCCAGGGCAATCCCGAAAACGCTCTCACCCAGATGCGTTCTGCCGCTGAGCATGAAGACCGGACCGACAAGAACAACGTCACCCCAGGAGTCATCCTGCCAGCTCGCGAACTGCTTGGGGAGATGTTGCTGGAACTGAAACAGCCTGCGCAAGCGATGATTGAGTTCGAAGCCACGCTGCACACAGCGCCAAATCGTTTCAACGCGCTGGCCGGCGCCGCGCTTGCGGCCAAGCTTTCGGGCAATCAAGAGAAGGCGAAAACATACTATGCCGAGCTCCTGGCCACCTGCCAGCATGCCGATGGAGACCGGCCCGAACTTCAAGACGCACGCTCGCTATTGGCCCAGAAATGAGCTGGTGCTCGCGTGGCCGCAGGTGAACGAACTGGCAAGCCAAGACGACCTGAACGCGGCTTGGCCAGAGTTATGGAAGTATCGTCGGCAAACCGGAAACTATCCTGAAACGGGCTTCGAGGAAGTTGGCCAGATTGATAACGGGAAGTCGGCTGCTCGTTATCAATCGTACAACTGGCAACAAGCGCCTTTATCGCGACGAATCCGGAGGCATTACTTCCGCGTTCTAAAAGCCGACGTGCGGTCCCACCGGCCGATAGCATCTGCACACCTGTGACGATGACTTAGATCTGGGCCGTGCCGCCGTCGACGAAGAGTTCGATGCCGTTGACGAAACTTGAATCGCTTGAGGCGAGGAAGAGCGCGACGGTCGCGATCTCTTCGGGGCGTCCCATTTCGCCGCGAGGGATCTGAGATTTGAAGAACTCCTTGGCGTCCGGCCCGAGCGGGTCTAGTACTGGCGTGTCGATTGTGCCGGGGCTGAGGATGTTGACTCTAATTCTGCGTTCCTTGAGCTCTACCAGCCAAGTACGAGCGAAGGAGCGCACCGCAGCCTTGCTGGCGCTGTAGACGCCGAAGGCCGGGAATCCCTTGATACTGGCGATTGATGCGTTCAGGAAGATCGAGCCGTTATCGTTGAAGAGAGGTAGCGCCTTCTGCACAGTGAAGAGCGTGCCGCGCACGTTGAGGTCGAAGGTTTTGTCAAAGTGCTCTTCGGTTACTTCTTCGAGCTTGGCCAACTCGCCCCGTCCTGCGCTGGCGAAAAGGATATCGATCTTGCCCTTCTCGCGCTTTACCGTATCGTAGAGGCGGTCGAGGTCGGCTAGGTTACTTGCGTCGCCCTGCACACCGGTGACGTTTTTGCCGATGAGCTTGACGGCCTCGTCGAGCTTATCCTTGCGGCGTCCTGTGATGAAGACGTACGCGCCCTCTTTGACGAAGAGCTTCGCGGTGGCGAGCGCCATGCCGGACGTCGCCGCTGTGATGACAGCTACTTTTCCTTCGAGCTTTCCCATGACTGTTCTCCCTTCATTCGTGCGATGGATTATGCGAGAGTCTTTTTCCGTACCATTGAACTCGGAGAATCCCGGGGCTATCGCGCTCGGCCGCCCCGCACTCGCTTCCAGTGAGTAGATGGAATTGGACCCTGAAAGGATTCAGTAGTTCTGGATAATGGAACTATTGAACCCTTTCCCTTGAATGACTACTCTTAATTAGCATGCGGCCTCTGTTCCACCCATCGATTGAGGAGATTACGGTAGAAGGAATTCTCCACGCCTTGTCCGACCCGGTGCGGGTGGCAATTTATGCGGACATCGTGTCGCAGGAGTGCTCGCAGAACTGCTCGACGTTTCTGACAGTCAGCGACAAGACGATCCCGAAGTCCACACTCTCACAGCACTTTAGGGAACTGAGAGAGGCGGGGCTGATCCGTGGTGAGCGTCGCGGCGTGGAAGTCCACAACACCTCGCGCTGCACGGAACTCGAGCAACGCTTTCCGGGACTAATTCGGGCAATCGTCAACGCGCATGCCATCCAGTCGAGGGACGAAGCGCAAGGAAAGAAACGTGCTGCGCAGAGAACGGCCAGACGTGCACTGACGAATAAGTAAAGAACCCGACTCTTTTCCCTCGATCAATCCGACCTCCTCGTCGTGCATCGGGTATACCGGGGCGCGGCTCCTTAGAACGCTCTCCGTTAGGGATCATCGATATCGGGAAGCCGGCTTCTCACTAGCAATCGGTTGATCACTGCTAGGGCGTTTCTCGTTACTTATGCAGTGCAACTTCCTTAAGGCCGATGCCCGCGTGCATCCTGTGACATCGGATGTGTCCGGAAACCTTGGCATGCGTCGTCACACCGCAAACGGCCGTGGCTGAGCAGATCTGCTGAGGCTCATCACGGGACGTTGCCAACCTCGAATCTGCCCCGGAAGACTGCGCCAAAAATTGTCGGTTGCCTTTGTCTAATTTTAAGTTCGTCAAACGTCAATATAGTAAGCGGCGGAGAGGTATAGAGCTTCCAAACTCGCTATGGCTCGCCGCCGATCGGCTCGGCGACAAAAGACATTGGAGTGACTGGCAATGTCTCTTATTGGGAGCAACCTCGTCGGGCGTAAAGGAGTTACGTGCTCACCTTAAGAATCCAGAAATTGGAAGATACCACTGTCATCCGGTGTGCGGGCCGAATGGTCATTCCGTATGCGGAGGTATTGCGAAATGCCGTTTTGCGGCAGCTTCGGATTCGAACTCTGGTGCTTGACTTGGCGGACGTCGTCGCAGTCGATGCTGCTGGCTTGGGAATGCTTGCCTCAGTGCGGGCGTGGGCTTTAAAAACCCGGACAGTGCTCAAATTAATGAACGTGACTCCGAAGCTAGAAAAGTTGCTTGAACTGACAAACCTGAAGTCTGCATTTGAGGTTTGCTCTGGTCGGGAGATGCTTGCTTTGCTGTGCCGCGCAATGAACGAAACTGAATCAGTAGGATTCAAAACAGTGGTTCAAGACACAAACCGCATCGACGAGACCTCGGGTGACGGCTCACGGGTCATCGCTGGCGAGGCACTTCGCACGGGTTGATTATCGTACTCGTAGGGATGCAATGCGTTTTGCCTTACTATGGAAATGGAAAAGAGCAGTGGATCCGGCATCCCGCCGTTATCACTGCGCATTCGGCAGGCGTGCCTAGAGTTTCCCGCAGATTTCCCGAAATCTGTCGAATGGGCTGCATCCCATCCGTCATACATGCAGGAGCACAAAAGCGCTCACAATTGTTCCCAAAGGAGAAAAGGTGATGCAATTCGCTCTGCTAATCTTCGAATCACCAGAAGCTTTCGCGGCACGGAACGGCGACGGAACCGACCCCTACACCGCCGCTTGGCGACCATACTACAAGGCTCTTGTCGAATCCGGCTCCTACGTCGCTGGCCATCCGCTTGAAGTACCGGAGACTGGAACCACAGTGAGGCTTAAGGAAGGAAAGCGGCGCGTGCAGGATGGCCCCTTCGCTGACACCAAAGAGCAACTGGCGGGATTGATCGTCTTGGAACTCCCCTCGCTTGACGCGGCGCTCGATTGGGCAGCGCGCTGCCCGGCAGCCTCGGCAGGCGCTGTGGAGGTCCGCCCCCTTGCACCTGAAGCCCTGCGGCGGATCACGTGATGAACCGAGAGGGGCAGGAGGACACTCATCGGACGATCGAGCGCGTAGCCCGCGAGTCATACGGTCGCCTGGTGGCCTACCTTTCTTCGCACACGCGAGACGTGGCTAGCGCGGAGGACGCTCTCAGTAATGCGTTGGTATCAGCACTCACGACTTGGCCGCGAGACGGTGTACCACAAAATCCGGGGGCTTGGCTGCTGACGACGGCGCGCCGCTCGTTCATCGATCTGGTGCGTCATCAACGAGTAGCGGTAGCGAGCGAGCCGACTCTCGAGCTCCTGAGGGAGGAACGCGAGGTGACTTTGTCGGCGGAGTTTCCAGATGAACGATTGAAACTACTCTTCGTATGCGCCCACCCGGCGATCGATCCGGCGCTGCATACACCCCTCATGCTGCAGACTGTTCTGGGCTTGGATGCAGCCCGCATTGCCGGCGCCTTCCTTATTTCGCCGAAGACCATGGGCCAGCGCCTAGTGCGAGCCAAGACCAAGATCCGGGACAGTGGTATCCAGTTCGAAGTCCCGCAAGCGGGCGAATTGCCGCAACGGCTCGACGCTGTGCTTGAGGCGATTTACGCCGCGTTCGGAATCGGATGGGATGACATGGCGGGAGTTGACCAGCGCGGCCGCGATCTGGCCGAGGAGGCTATCTGGCTCGCGCAGGTCCTTTTGCAGTTAATGCCCAGTGAGCCAGAGGTTCGCGGTCTCTTAGCTCTTATGCTGCATTGCGAAGCACGACGCCCGGCGCGAAGGGGGACTGATGGGCGGTACATTCCCCTTTCTGAGCAGGACACAAAGCAGTGGTCGCTTCCCTTAATAGAGGAGGCGGAACGCCATCTGGCTGAGGCGTCCAAGTACAGGCGCTCCGGCCGGTTTCAACTTGAGGCCGCGATTCAGTCGGTACACGCCGAGCGAGCGCGCAGCGGCCAGACTGAGTGGCTTGCGATCGCGCGGTTCTATGAACAGCTGCTCCGCATATCCCCGACACTTGGCACGCGAACTGGATACGCCGCGGCGGTTGGCGAAGCGAATGGACCTGAACTAGGGCTGACGGTACTCGATGGAATCGGTGTGGACGTCGTCTCTGGTTATCAGCCGTACTGGGCGGTTCGCGCTCATCTGTTGCAACGATTATGCAAAACATCCGAAGCCGTGGAGGCCTTCGACCGGGCGATTGGCCTGGCCGAAGACCCGGCCGTGAGACGGTTCCTGCTCCAAAAGCGGGGCTGATTTTTCCTATTTCGCTCTGTCGAAATCGACTCTCTTCACCCGTCACCTCTATAGAAGTGGCTTAGCGGTCACGCTTTTGCCACTCGATAGGTGAACGATAGGAGGGTGTATGACGATCGAAGACAAAGCAGTTCTGGTAACCGGGGCCAATCGCGGTATCGGACGGGCGCTGGTCGAGGAAGCCTTGAGGAGAGGCGCGAAGCGGGTATACGCCGGTACGCGACAGCCCTTGGCCCATTCGGATGGGCGCGTCACGCCCCTGACGTTGGACGTAACCAACGCCGCGCAGATCCAGGGAGCAGTCGAAAGAGTCGAATCTCTCGATATCCTCGTCAACAATGCAGGCCTGGCGCTATACGATGACTTGAGCGATCGCGGCGCGCTCGAACAGAGCCTCGCCGTCAATCTCTATGGACCGTATGGCGTGACTCAGGCTTTTCTGCCGTTGCTGACGCGTTCGCGGGGAGCCATCGTCAACGTTCTGTCGCTAGCGGCCATTGCCGCCGTGCCGTTCTCTCCGGCTTACTCGATCTCAAAGGCAGCCGCGTTCTCCCTGGCACAATCGCTGCGCGTTCTTTTGGCCAAACGGGGCATTAGAGTACATGTGATCCTACCCGGCCCCGTGGATACGGATATGACCCGAGGTCTGGAGATACCGAAGGCCTCTCCGGAGTCTGTTGCGCGAGCCATTTTCGACGGAGTGGAGAAAGGGGAGGAAGAGATCTTCCCGGATTCCATGTCAGAGTCCATGGCGGAGGGCTGGCGCAGCGGTGCAGTCAAGGCCCTCCAGCGCCAGTTTGCGGCGCTCGTAAACGCAGCACCCGTCAACGCATAAGGAGAGGGGGGACTTTCCTGTTTGCTCTGTCGAAATGACCTCTCTTCACCCGTCACCAATATAGAGGCGGCTTAGCGGTCACGCTTCTCCGCCGAGGAGGAGAACGATGTGTCCATTCTGTTTGGCAACCATGGGATTAGTCGTTACCGGCGCGGTTTCTAGCGGCGGGCTGGCAGCGTTGGCCGTGAAAGTATTTCGCAAGAACCGGACAGGAGAAGTCCTGCCGAACTCAAATGAAAGGAAAAATCAAAATGTCGACCAGAACGATTGAGAACCGGAATCTCGCGATGAACACACCCCCGATCGCGTCGCAGCAGGAGTGGGAGACTGCGCGCCAGCAACTCCTGGTGAAGGAGAAGGCCTTGACCCGCTCCCGTGACGCGCTGGCCGCCGAACGCCGGCGGATGCCTTGGCTGGCTGTGGAGAAAAAGTACGAGTTCGACGGTCCCAAGGGCAAGGTAAGCCTGCTCGATTTGTTCGAGGGCCGCCCTCAGTTGATCGTCTATCGCGCCTTCTTCGAGCCCGGAGTGTTCGGCTGGCCCGAGCACGCCTGCCGCGGGTGCTCCCTGGGCGCCGACCAGGTCGCCCACCTGGCCCATCTGAACGCCAGAGACACCACCCTCGCCTACGCCTCACGCGCGCCGCAGGCGGACATCACGCGCCTGAAGGCGCGGATGGGATGGGAGATGCCCTGGTACACCATCACTGACGGCTTCGACGCGGACTTTGGCGTCGCTGAATGGCACGGCCACAACGTGTTCTTCCGCGACGGCGAGTGGGTGTTCCGCACGTACTTCATCAACAACCGCGGCGATGAGGCGATGGGGAGCACCTGGAGCTACCTCGACATCACGCCGCTCGGCCGTCAGGAGACTTGGGAAGACTCGCCGGAGGGTTACCCCAAGACCCCGCCGTACAAGTGGTGGAACTGGCACGACAACTACCACGCCGCGGCCTCGCCTGACCCGAAGTGGGTCGAGGTGTCCGACGCTGGAGAAGCCGCCTTCCGAAAGCCCGACGCGGAGGCGAAAGCGAGTTAAGGAGCGACGATAGGACGGCGGCCACTTCGCCGCCTTCGAGCAGCCGGCTCTTTTCACACAGGAGTAGCGCGAGCGCTTCCGCAGGGTGCGCGGAGCTAGCCAGGAGGAGATCTCGGCTGTGGGGCTGCGATGAGCTTCGCTTGAACTCAATGACTCAAGCACGTCTTCACGGGATCGGTAACGTTAAGTCGGCTTGTCTTCAGGTATGGGGCACTGTGGCGGACCGCTGGTTGATGTGACGTAGTCCAGAAGTCGGCTTGTGGGAGGTGGAGCTATAACGGCCGAGAAGGTGCGAGCAAGAAAGTCGAAAATTATTAGAAATCACCGCCTCAAGTAGATCTTTCCCCCGGAGAAAGTTTCGATGTTGTGACTGCCCGCTAGGCAAGCAGTCACACGCCAACCCGACCATGGCCAATTCAGAGCTTCGAAGTGACCAATTTAAGCCAACAGAATCGCCACGAATTCGCCTTCGAACTCCTTCGGAAACTCCACCGGTTAGCGACGACTCCGCGGCTAGCAGGCAGTCGCAGAGAATTCTTGAAGCTCTTGATTCCGTGCAACTTACGGACACGTCGGCTTTTGCAGGTTTCAGACCTGTACCGAGGGTTCGAATCCTTTCCGCTCCGCCACGCAGTCTGGGCTGCAGAGAAATTCCGCTCGTATCACGCCGAAATACGCGAATAATGCCCGTATTCTGCGATTATTCCAAACAAACCGGACTGCAGAGAACGGACTGCTCGGCACCGAATACGTTCTCTGTCATGGCTTTTCTCCGGAAGGCACGTGCGCGGTCCGGTTTCCAATGGGGCGTAAGGCGAATGCGAAGCGATCGGAAGCTGTGGGATTCGGCCATAGCGAGTTGACTTTGTCGGCATCTGAGGATCCGATTTCGGCGCTTCCCATAAGTCCGTTTCTGGAGAACTTCTGGTTTTCCGGGAATCGGGGAGTTAGCCACGATAAGGGCGTTTCCCGAGTACTAATTCGCCTGAATCTCTGATCGCTCCGACACGCCAGCCATACCTAACGCGACAATTCAAAATTTCCTGTAATTTCGCTGCCTCAGAAGTACGATCGATCAACCACTTTGTTTTCCTCCATGCAGGGATGCGCCCCGACGATTTGGTCGAGGTTGAAAGTCGTGCCAATCTGGACGTGCCGTGTGACAGTTGGGGGTTGACCGACTAGTCCTGAGGGGCGTCCCATGAAGAACTTTCAATTCTGCGCCATCCGTTGGTGACGCTAACTGCTTTCGGGAAAGCCCATGGGAGCGAAATTCTCGAACGATTCGGTACAAATCTCTAACGTAAGGCGCTGACCTTTGTGGGCGTCGAGCCTGCGTCCTCAAAAGAAAATGCGATCGCCACATTGGGATGTTCTTTTCCGCGGATCTCCACGTATGGATAGACAAAATAGTTTAGTGGGGGGCCTTCTTGAGCGGGGGCGAGTTTGAGATCCCGTCCTTGCGTGAACTGCACCCGGTTCACGTCGTGGGCGCCAAAAAAATAGTCGTGTTTCTCCTGGTGCTTCCACGCTTCGGAAATATCGACCGGCACCCATCCCACCGAGTCAAGATAGAACTCGGCCCAGCAGTGATACCCGGGAATCTCGGCGGAATGCTTGTCAGCCGGGAGCGGGAAGCCTATCTGAAAGCGCGCTGGAATCTTCTCCGCGCGCGCCATCGATATAAACACGGAGTGGAAATCCGTGCAGTTGCCGTGCTTCGCATCGCAGGCCCAGAGCGTGTCGCCGTGTCCCCAGCCACTGCCGCTCTTGTCATACTTCATCGTGCGAAAAACGTAGTCGTAGATGTCCTTCGCCTTTTCAAGGGGCGTGGTCGCACCTTTCGTTTCCTGCTCGGCTAGTTGCGCAGGAACGCCGGTGACGGGTACTAAGCGGTCCGGCTCCAGAAACCGCGCCAACTCGACGTGAGGCGCTCTCACAGATGGTGCGGCACCAATCGGCTTCCCGTTGACTAGCACGAGATGCTCTCTCCGAACGACGTCGTAGTCCACAGAGAACTTGTACTCGCCCTTGTCGGCTTTCGATGCTTCCGCGTAAAGCACCTCGTTTCCGTATTCGGGCTGCCGAACCTGTTTCAGCGGTAAGTCTCCACTCTTGGAAGTAACTTTCACCTCCTGGAAGGCATCGGAGTGGGCCAGAGGAATCCAGACACGTAAGCGCTCACCAGGGCTGACATTCTTCACCGTGAATGCGTAATGAAACGTGAAATGACGTTCGTTCTGAGCAAGAGCCGACAGAGACGAGAATACGAGGAGCAGAGAGAGCAGAGGTCGACGCATCATGACGTATCCTTTCGACGAGGGAGCGTTTGTTCAAGCGCTCTGTGACCGGCAACGGCCAGCGGACGTCCCAGACGGGGCTGTCGTGAGCGAAACCGCAGACGCGCGGTCGCGGTGTGCAGCGCACGTTCGCAGTCTGCAGGTTGCGGCAGCGTCCTGTCAAATCCCGCTCGCGATGCAAAAGCCGCGCGCCAAAAAGCGCTACCGACAACGTTGACATCCGCTGGTAGGAACAGGCCCGAACCGTTTAAAATACCGATACCTTTCTATATCCCGCCGCAAACTTGCGGCATCTATTGGGTGCGAGGTCATAACGATGGCGAACACGGGCCCGACGCAAAATTCAGCCGGCCAATCGCACGCAGCAAATGGGCTGGCAATAGTTCGTGTCACGATCGGCGCAATGCTGGTGTGGGTCTTCTTCGAGAATCTGGGGAAGGGTCTCTACACGCCAGCGGGCTACGCAGGCCTGATCAACTACTACATAAAGGCGAGTCACTCGCCGGCCGCGTGGAAGGCAGTGATGGGTTTGGCGGCGAGTCACGCCGCAATGGCCGCTCCGATGCAGGCCGTGACTGAGATCGGTCTTGGAATCCTGCTGGTTATCGGTCTGCTGACACGCCCTGCCGCCTTTGTGGCTTTTCTATACTTGGGCAGCCTTTGGGTCTCGGAATGGGGCACATCGTGGATCTGGGAACTGCTGGTTTCGGTGCTCGCATCGCTTGCGCTTGTGGTGGGGAGGGCCGGTCGTGCGTGGGGTGTGGACGCTTTGCTGTCGCGGCGCTGGCCATCTTCCCCATGGTGGTGAGTTGAGCCAAGATCAAGTGCGAGTGTCGGTTGTCATTCCAACACATAACGAAGCGCAGTCCATCGGCCGCGTCTTAGCTGATCTGCCTGCGGACATTGTTACGGAGGTCTTAGTCGTAGACAGCAATTCAACCGACGGGACTCCCGAAATCGCGTCAAAGATGGGAGCCCGCATCCTACGCGAACCTCGCCGCGGATACGGGCGCGCCTGCTTGACCGGACTGGCTGAAGCGAGTAGCCCTGACATTGTGGTGTTCCTCGATGGCGATTACAGCGATCGGCCGGCTGAGCTGCCGCTTCTCCTCGCTCCGATCCTTGACGGACGCGCGGATATCACGCTCGGTTCGCGCCTTCAGGAACCGCGTTCTGCGGGTGCGTTGCCTTGGCATCAGATGTTTGGCAATCGCCTCGCTGCTGGCCTGATCAGGATTCTGTATCGATTAGACATCAGTGATCTCGGTCCGTTTCGCGCGGGTCGCGCAGATGTACTATGCGCGCTCGCGCTCGAAGAAGCCACTTATGGCTGGGCGGTTGAATTGATTCTCAAGGGTACGCTTGCGGGGTTCCGCGTCGTTGAGGTGCCGGTGAGCTACCATCCGCGCATTGGGAAATCCAAGATTAGCGGTACGCTGCGAGGCACAGTCGGAGCGGCGTGGTTCATTCTCTCGCTGATTGTGCGCTATTATTTTCGGCATCGAAGAGCCAGAAATCCGCGGCAAGCGTAAATGTTGGCGCCGCGCTCCCTTATGGAATCCTCCTCCGAAAATACCGCACGTTCTTCGAACGGGGGGCGAACACTGGTCGTCATGGCAAAAGCACCCAAGCCGGGAATGGTCAAGACTCGTTTATCTCCGAGCCTTCCAGTTGAGGCGGTTACCGAACTCTATCGCTGCCTTTTGAACGACACCATCGCGCTGGCGCACTCGTTGGAAATGGTGGACGTTGCCATTATGTGCCCGGCTTCCGATGTCGAAGAACTGACGAAGCTGGCGCCAAGTGTATCGGGCGTATTGGGCCAAGAAGGACAAGGCCTTGCGGCAGGCCTCAACTCGGCATTTGCGCACTTCGCAGCCCTTGGCCACCAACGCGTCGTTGCCTTCAACAGCGACAGTCCGCATCTGCCGGCGTCGATTCTTGAAAACGCGTTCGAGGCGCTTGCCGGCCATGACGTGGTAGTGGGACCGACGCACGATGGCGGTTATTACCTCGTAGGGGCGAAGGCTTCTCACCGGGGGCTTTTCGACGACGACAGCATGGGAACCAAGAGCGCGCTTGAGGCTTTACTGGCACGCGCTCGCGCACTCAAGCTCTCCATCGGCTTCACCGATCCCTTCTACGACATCGACGTGGCTGTCGACTTGACCCGGCTCGCCGCGGAACTGGAACTCGCTCCCGCTCGGGCGCCACGAACGGCGGTCTGGTTGAAATTGTGGGCGCCGGCGGTGGCACAGTTGCGGACAGGCACGGTAGGCCTGTGAAGCTCGCGCCAGCCGGCAGATTGTACGGGCTCGGCGCCATCTTACTTGTGGCGCTTACGATCTGCTCGCGCAACTTCAGCAGGGTGGGTGAACCGTCCTTCATCGTTCCGCTGGGCGTTGCCGGCATTGCGTATCTCCTTGCCATTCGCGAGCTCTTCGCGACTCCAAAGTTTCCGCGCCGGGTTATCGTGATCGGGCTGGTGTTGGCTGGCCTGTGGCGTGTTCCGTTTCTTCTGTCATCGCCGGGGCCTGATGATGATATTCATCGATACCTTTGGGATGGCCGCGTTCAGCGGCTCGGCTATAACCCTTATCTCGTGGTTCCGAGCGACCCGGCAGTTCGTGAGTTACATACTCCGGAAACCCGCACGCTGAACAATCCGGATTTACCGAGCCCATATCCGCCGGGCGCACAGATGTTCTTCCGTGCCATCACCGCGATTCATGAGTCTCTTTTTTCGCTGAAAGTCGCGTTTGTATTTTGCGATTTGGCAATTATCCTCGTTTTGCTCGAGATCTTGCGCAGCAGCGGGCAAGAAGCGCACTGGGTGCTGGCCTATGCCTGGCATCCACTGCTGGCAACGGACGTGGCAGGCAGTGGTCACATCGATATTGTGGGCGTGTTGCTGCTGTTGGTTTCCGTCGCCGCGCTCGGGCGGCGATGGCGTGCGGTTGCGGCGGTCGCATTTGGGCTGGCTGTCGGGGTGAAGTTTCTCCCGATCGTACTCCTGCCGCTCTACTGGAAAAGGGTTCGTATCCGCGACGGCATACTGGCGGCTGCCATCGTCGGACTCCTTTATGTGCCGTTCTTAAACCATGGACGAATTCCCATCGGTTCACTCGGAACTTACGTGCGGAGTTTCCGCTTCAACGATCCGGTGTTCGCGGCGCTCGAGCGAGTTGCCGCTCCTCAGTTTGCAGTTGGGCTGGCCGTGGTTGCGGGATTTCTTGTCGCGCTCTGGCTGAGAAGCAAGGCCACCGAGTCGTCGTCTGATACATTCGCGTGGCCGATGGCGGCATCGCTTCTCTGTGCGCCCGTCGTGTACCCGTGGTACCTTCTCTGGCTCCTGCCGTTTGTCCGCTCGGCATCGACGGTCCCGATCATCATCTGGACAGTCAGCATCATTCCTACTTACTACGTCTGGCATTTGCGCACGCTTGATCGTCCGTGGCTGGTTCCCGGCTGGATCATGGTTTTTGAATATGGATCCGTCGCAACGGCCGCCGCGATTATCGAATTTCGGCGATTGAGACGACGGTCGACGCCACGATCCTCAATTGAATAGCTGCCCACTCGTTCGCTAAACCGTTGAGAACCGAACCCGTTGTATAATCCGCGGCAAGCGCTGTGAATGCCTGGGACGGCCGAAGAGTAACTGTGCACAGCGACTCGTGTATCCAGAAGTTCGCACCGTCATCCAACACAGCATCCGTTCAATTCACCGAGGAGCAAACTCTATGAAAAATGCCCGCCGTTTAGCCATGATGGGTCTTCTGCTTTGCGGAGTGCTGGCCCTTGTTCCAAACTCCTGGGCGCAACAGCGCGCTCCAATTCTCGAAAAGATCGCCAAAACTTATGGTCTCGATTCGTTCGGGCAAATTGATGCGATCCGCTATACCTGGAACGGCGAAATCACCGGACTCTTCAAACTTTCTCGCACCTGGGAGTGGGAGCCGAAGACCGGCAAGGTTTCTTTCGAGGGGAAAGATAAAGACGGGAAGCCCGTCAAGGTCACGTACTTGCGCTCCGAAATCAACGACGACACGAAGAAGCAAACTGATGCCGGCTTCACCAACGATAATTATTGGCTCCTGTTCCCGTTGCACGCCTACTGGGACACGAGCGCCACCGTGACCGATGAAGGTATGAAGAAACTGCCGGCGGGAGCCGGATCAGCGACGCTGGTCTCGGTGAAGTATGGGGCCGAACTCGGCGGTTACACGCCCGGCGACACCTGGGACCTTTATGTCGGCAAAGACAATCGCGTCGAGTACCTTGTCTTCCACCACGGCGGGGACAAAAAACCAAGTCTCGTCAGTGCAACCTGGACAGGCTATAAGAAGGCTGGACCGCTGCTTATCTCAACCGAGCACCGCGGCAACGCCGATGGCAAGCCTCTGCACATCTTTGTTACGAATGTGGCCGTGAAGCTGACGGGATCGGACACCTGGATGGACGCAAAATAAGCGTCGAGGCTTATCGGGCGATTACTACCGTAGTGCAGGAACTGCTCAGCTTAGGCAGATCGCGTGTGGCGGCCATACGAGTCTCCAGGTTCAGCCGTTCTCCGCGAATGATCGGGCAGTAATAGTCAGGCTCCATCAGAGCACCCTGCAAGCGTCGACGTCCGGCACAGCCGCCATGGCATGCATCGCGGAACTCGCAAGGCTGGCACGCGTTGGGAACCGTGCGGGCATGACTAAAGGGAGCGGAGTCTAGAATCTCGACGCCCGCAGAAATCAAATTCGCCAGCGGCTCGCCCGATCCCGGCCAGTAAACGCAGGGCTGCGTAGTAGCCCGCGGAGTAACCCGCACGGTATTGACTCCGCATCCTCCGCGGAGCGGCAGGAGGCCCGCCATCGCTCGCACCAGGGGTTCGCCAATGGCGATCACGTCCGTCTCCGCAAAGAGACTCCGAAACCCCTCCCAATACTCTCCGTAGGACAATGCATAGATGTCTGATCGCACAGCCTGATACACGTTCACCCGTAAAGGCGCGTCAAAACGCTTGGCCACTCGAGCCACGTCGGCCAGACGCAAGTAGTTCGTCTTCATCATGACCGCGACGATGGTTACGGGCACGCCGAGCCGAACACAGCGTTCTGCTTGATGGTGGACCAGTTCCCAGTTGCCAGTTCCGCGCTGCGCGTCTTGCTCGGCTTGTGTCGGGTAATCGAGAGAAAACTCAATATCGTGAAAAGCAAGCAACTCGTTGTCTTCCAGAACTGCGACGCTGTGGCCGTTGGAAGTGATGGTGAGGTTGATGGGTTGCGTTCGCAGGTAACCCAATATCGCTTTGAACTCTGGATGCATGCCGTTCTCGCCGGTGCCGAGATTCACCGAACGGATCGGCAGTCGTTCCATGACCGATTTCACTTGATCCAGAGAGAGGCGATCGGTGCGGTCTGGATCCCGGTAACAAAAGGCGCATGAAAGGTTGCACTCGTTGGTGAGCCCAAGCCCGAGCGAAATACCGGCGTCAGGCGTCTTCGCGCCGGTTGCGGAGAATGAAGATTCCGCTCGCACGTCGTTCACTCGCGCTCCTCCTTCACTGGATCCGGTCGGCGAGCCAAGCATTGCCTATAGCGCGCGACTGCGGCAAACTCTGGCCGCATACCAAGCTTACGTTCCAGTTCGAGAATGCGCTGATACTCGGCCTCGCGAGATACCGCGGGCGGCAAATAATCCGCAACCACGCGCACACCCCGCTCTACAATTAATGTCAGCGATTCCGCTTTCAGCATACGTTGCATGGAGTCGTTACTGAAGAGTCGCACTTTCCCTCCGTAGAGAGATTCTTCTCCCCACTCAGCCATAAGACCATTTTCCGCCTCATCCAAATCGCCCCCTTGGATTGCGGCTTTTAATACCTCGCCTGCCTGGGTTCGCACGAGCACTGAGACTATCGCGGATGCACCTCGCAAGGCGCGAGCCGCATCACGCAACACAGCTCCCGGGTCATCGACATATTCCAGGATGTTATGGCAGAGAATTACATCGAACGAACGCGCGGGAAACAAGCTGGCAAGCTTTGCTGCCTCACCGTGCTTCACCACGATCTTCTCCGCGACCCCGCCTTCGAGGGCTGCGCGTTGCGCGATATCCAGCATCGCCGCAGAACAATCCACAGCCGTGACATGAATGCCAAGTCGCGCCAGGCGAATGGCTGTCGCTCCCGTGCCACAACCGAGATCCAGTGCGCGCAACGGCTGTTCGGCCTGTTGGGGAAGAAAATCGTGCAGGTTGGCGAAGGCCAAGTCCGAGCGCAACCGTCCCCCGGGCGTTTCGAGGTAGGCAGCGTATTTGTTCGCGCCGCTTTGGAAGTGTTCGCTGCCGGGACCGGCGGACATATTCATGCGATCTCCAAGCGCAATCGTCCAAACTGTCGCTTCGATACTTCGCCAATACCCTCTAAATTAATCATGAAATTAACCGCGGCGCTTCCGAATCGTCGGCAGAGGCTAGTTTTGGGACAGGTTCGATTTTCAATAGATTTTAACCCCGATTTGATTCGTCAGAGTTCTGTGACAAAAACCAGCTCAGATCACCTCGACCGTTCGCTCGGCAACACGCAAGAGTCCGCCGGCACTAGTGTCGATGGCAGCTTCGTGGAAGCCAACGCTGCCAAAGAGAGCCGGATTCCAAGAGAGCAGTTAGTGGAGGCGGCACAACTCAACCGTTCGGTGCGTCAGTATCTGCAGGAACTGGAACAGCAGAACCCGGCGGAAGAACCAGTTCATGAGCAGGATCAGGTATCGACTACCGACCCGGACTCCACCTACGCCACCAAGGGCGGCACACCGGCTCGGCTGGGATACTACGACAACTATCTGGTGGATAACGAGAGCTGCGTGATCGTCGGAGTGCAGGCCACGGCGGCACGCATGAGCCAGGAAACCGTGGCCGCGCAAGACATGCTCACCCGCTTCACGCGATGGCAAGGACGAGAGCCGGAATCGGTGGCGGCCGATACGACCTACGGCAATGGCGAGTTCTTGCAATGGCTAGCCGATCGGAGCACCACTCCCTACATGCGAACCCGCGACAGTATCCACCGAAAGAGGAGTCCATTCTTCGGTCCCGAGTGTTTCACCTACGAACCGGAAAACAATCGCTATATCTGTCCTGCTGGCCAGTTCCCCAACTACGGCGGCCGAGTTTATCGCAATCGAGCCTTCAACTACATCGGGACACGCAAAAGTGTGGCCCGTGCTCGCTCCGACCACAATGCACCAGTGCTGCCTTCCGAGGCCTTATCATCCACCAGAACGAACCCGCCCGGCAACGTGCACGGGAGTTGGTCAACACGCCAGAGTTCGCCAAAGCACAGCGGCAAAGAAAGAAGGTGGAAGCCCTGTTCGCGCAACTCAAGAATCAGATCGGGCTGCGGCGCCTCCGTCTGCGCAGATTACGGTTCGTGCGGGAGCAGTTCTTCCTGGCGGCTGTGGCTCAGAACATCAAGCGACTAGTGCGGTTCCTCAGCGCGCCGCCCACACCTGCCTCGATCACTACTTAGACGAGAAACAAAAGCTCGCCAGCTCCGACCCCCGACCAAAAGAGCATTCCTGGCACAGAGTTTTTCAACACCCACAGGACCTTAGCACTCAAAACCCGCTCGCGAGGGTGAATGAGTGCTATCGCGATTTTTCGCCACTTGACACGATTCCCTAACGGGGTGGCCGCTCGGATAAGGCTTTCGCACCCCCTTTTGGGGCTTGGCTGAAGTCTTGCGACTGGCGCGCTCTTTGGCTAGGATTGCCTCGGCTTCGCGGCTTTCTTTCTCGTAAAGCGATTCTCCAGGGCGTTCAAAAGGGAGGCTATCGTTTGGTATCTTCTGTTTATGTAGCACACCTTATGATGCCACAACTCGCGATGCTTAAAGCGAGACTGTGGACATTGAAAACTGACCCACTACCAGGAACGTGTCTAGTTAGGAGAAAGCTGGCACCTCATGCTAGCATCGCTTCAGTTTGGGTTCCCGCAGTCTCAGTTGAACCTGCCGCTGCAGAATTAACAAAGCACCCTTTGCTCCATGCAGGACGGCGCCGAAGGGATTCCGCTTGGCTCTTGACGACATTAAGAAACTCATGGATGCCGGAAAGGAAAAGGGCTATCTCACCTACAACGAGGTGAATGACTTGATTCCCCGTGACGTCCATTCCCTAGAGTCGCTGGACGACCTGCTCAGTACCATCGGCAGGCACGGCCTTGATGTGCTTGAGGGCCAGCCCAACCTGCCCCCCTCGGCGCTCAAAAACAAGCTTGAGAACGAAGTTGAGGCCAGCGAAGAAGTCGAGCTCGACCTGACCCTGCCTGCTGCTGAAAAGACCAACGATCCGGTGCGTATCTATCTGCGCAGGATGGGCATGGTGCCTCTGCTCAACCGCCAAGCGGAAGGGGACATTGCGAAGCGCATCGAGCGCGGACAGCTGCGCGTGCTGAAGGCGCTTTCACGTTCGCCTATCGTGATCCACGAGATTCTGGCCATCGGCGAGGATCTGAAGCGTGGCGTACTCTCGATCAAGGAAATTGTCGTCTTCGATGACGAAGAGATGACCGAGGACATCCTGCACAACCGCGTCCAGGACACCACTCATCGCATCGACGAGCTGCAGAAGCATTACAAAAGAGCCAGCCAGTTGGGCGAACGACTACCGACCATCCCAGCAAGAAAGAAAGCCCAATACCGCCGCTGCCGATGTGGCCTGGGCCGCGAGATCGTTCGGCTTTCGCTGATCATCCGCAACCTCGGTCTCACCACCTTCGAGCGCAAACACTTGGTCGATCGGGTGAAGAAAACCGCGGACCTCATGCGCTCACTCGACCGCCAGATCAGCAACCTGGAAAAGAAGATTGAGAGCACGCGCAGCCAAGAACTGGAGAAAGATTACCGCAAGGCGCAGCGGCAGCATCGCGCCGACCTGAAAAGACTGGAAGGCGACACCGGCGTGAGCTTCCAAGAGTTGCTCCGCACGCAGCGTGAAATCATCCAAGGTGACATGGACGCGGAGCAGGCCAAAAACGAACTCATCGAAGCCAACCTCCGCCTCGTGGTTTCCATCGCCAAAAAGTATGGCAACCGCGGCCTTCAGTTCCTCGACCTGATCCAGGAGGGCAACGTCGGGCTGATGAAGGGAGTGGACAAGTTCGACTATCACCGCGGCTACAAGTTTTCCACCTACGCGACGTGGTGGATTCGCCAGTCAATCACCCGCGCCATTGCTGACCAAGCGCGCACCATCCGTCTCCCCGTGCACATGGGCGAGATCGTCAACAAGCTGATTCGCACCTCACGACAACTGGTCCAGCAGCTGGGCCGTGAACCCACGTCGGTAGAGATTGCCAAGCGCATGGATATTCCCGCGTCTAAGGTGCGCAAGGTGCTAAAGATCATGCAAGTACCGATCTCGCTGGAGACGCCAATTGGCGAGGAGGGAGATTCCCACCTCAGCGACTTCATCGAAAATCGCGCCGTGGTCTCGCCGGCTGAGGCCGTCATCAAACTGAACCTGAAGGAGCAGACTGCGCACGTGCTACATTCCCTGACTCCGCGCGAGGAGAAGATCATGAAGATGCGCTTTGGTCTGGAGGACGGCTCGGAGCGCACGCTGGAGGAGGTTGGCCGGTTCTTCGCACTCACCCGCGAGCGCATTCGCCAGATCGAAGCCAAGGCCCTGCGTAAACTGCGCCAGCCTTCACGCTCCGGCAAGCTCAGGGTATTTCTCGACGAGGTGCACGAATGACGCCGGAATCTGTGCAGGCTGGGAGCGGAAGTCCAAGAACGGGGGAACGGCCTCAGTTTGCTCCTGCTCCCGCGCCTTCAGTGAACGCTTCAAGGCTTTGATCGTGATGTCTACATAATCTGCCAGAGCGTCAATGAGGCTGACGCGGCTACCGCCGAGGCGACCTCGGGAACAGTGACATTTGGGGGGAAGCATGGCGATCAACTTTGTGCGGACACGTGACGGAAGCGCGGTGTCGAAATATTCCTCGACCAGTTGCTTCCTCCGCGATAGTCGATAGCGCCCGCACATGGGAAGATTATGGCAGATCGTCGAGGTTTGGCCACCTTAAGCACGAGCACGATCCGGGATGACCCAGGGATAATGAGCGGTCGAGTGTTAGGATTCGCTTGTAATGACCACAAACCCACCGCCGCCGCTACCTATCAATTGCGCCATCTGTAGCAAACCCATATCGCCTGAGGACTTCAATGTCACCGAAGCCGGAAAGCCTGTTCATGGCGAATGCTGGTTGGCGAAGGTGAAGGAGCGACAATCGCAGTACTAGAATTAGCAGACGCGCCAAACGATTTGGTCGAACGCCCCGTGAAACCGGGGCGCGTGATCGTCGCACTTACGTAAAATTATCGAATCCGACGAGCCAAGCGATGGCAAAAAAGAAAGCCGCAAGTCTCCTGCCGAAACTCACGGAGGCTGAACAAGACCTGCTTTCCCACATCCAAGACGGCTACCAGCTTAAAACTGATTCGCTTGGCGGTAACCCAGTCCTGCGGCGGTTGAAAGATAATGAAGAAATACGTCCTCTGTCTGCCAATCGCAATACCATCAAGGCCATGGAACGGCGCGGACTCATCAGCCCCGACAAAGGTCACGACCCCTTCGCTATCGTGTGGCAGCTAAAAAAGAAGGCAAAATAGAGTTCGCTCGTTGCAGCCGAACGACAATAAGCCTGCCGGTATGATGGCACAGGCACCTCTACCAGAAGACCGCACAACCCTTCTCACTTTCTTGGCACCCAAGCCTCGCCGAAGTAAGACCGCGTTATCGAGGGTAATCACATGAGGCTAGTATTGGTTGTCGTGTTGATCCTGCTCCTTCTCGGAGCGCTCCCCACTTGGCCGTATAGCGCAGGCTGGGGATACTATCCCAGCGGTGGATTGGGTTTGGTTTTGCTTGTCGTGGTGATATTGGCTTTGATGGGCCGTCTGTGAATGCGGAGAAAACGGAGAGGACTATGATGACTAGCCAAAGTTCTGCGAAGTGTGCCCACGTGCCTTGTGTTTGCATTCCTCCTACGGGAGAGAAATATTGCAGTCAGCTTTGCAAAGAGGCCGGTTCGAGCGAGACCGAGATTGCTTGCGATTGTGGTCACCCCGCGTGCTCAAAATAACTCAAGACGGTCGCACGAGACACCCGCAGATGTGCTCAGCTCCGGTCCAGCAGTTCCAGACGCCACCGCTGCGGTCTGTTGGAGCTCAGGGTTTGTTGGCGTCAGTTGGTTTCTCTTCAGCGTTCATGGCGGCTTTGAAGCCTCGAATCCCATCTCCAAGTCCTTTCCCGAGTTCGGGTAGTTTCTTGGGACCGAAAATGAGCAGCGCGATCCCCGCGATGATCAGCAGGTGCATCGGTTGAAACAAACCTTCAATCATTTGAGTTCTCCTAGTCTTCGAATGGAACGCACGAAGAGCAAATAGCTGGCGAAGCGAGATTCCCGCGAGCCTATCCTTACGGACATCAACGTTGTTGATCCAGTACCGCCTGCCTCGCATTGCCGAATTCTTGTAGGCAAATGTTTGAGACTTGCTTTTACTTGAAGCCGTTGGGACCTGCATTCATACCTGCCGGGAAGAAGACTCCAACAGCCGGGCTGACGGCGGTCGTGCCGTTGACCGCGCCGCCGCCGGTAACGATGTTCAAGACCTGCGTGGTGTTGCGAGCGAAGGCGATAACGTTGGTTGCATCCGCATCAGTGAGGCGCGTTGCCGTTACGTTCGCACCACCTCCGAGCGAAACCCCGAAGGTCGCTAACCCGAAATCGTCGGGATTTGTGTCGTATGAGCTGGGCGCCACACCAAGCAGACCGGCCTGTGAGAGCGCTGCACGGAGCGTTGAAATTAGGTTGGTGTACATGCCAATGCTCGTGCCGGTGGGATCGATATAGTTGATGGTCGTGCGGATGAGACCGGCATGATAGGCCTCGACCGCGAGGATACCAGCCGCTGTCATGAGGTTTGCAGACATTCTGAGCAACGAGGCCGCCCCATGATAAGCAGTGACGCCCACATCCTCGAATACGTAGGCTCCGACGAGAAAGTCATTATCGCTGGCATAGGGGCTGAAGCTCGCACCATCGGGGATCTTCGCCGCGGTAGCGAGCGTCTGGAAGGACGTGCCGAGGTTGATTGCAGGCTGGGCAACGGCAGAACTTCCGAGCGCAGTCAACAGCAATTGGACATGCTTGCCCTCTTCAACTGCCGTCTCGATCGCATAGGACGCGACAGGGATGGTGGAGAAGGGGACTTGGCTGCCGCCCGAGACGGTGCCCGGAGTACCTACGGTTCCCGAGAGCATGATTTGCAGAGCGCCCGCTCCCGTCGATGCGGCGTTTGCCACGTCGATGGTCGTACCGAAGGCCGCGAGGTAGTAAAAGTTTGCCTCCAGATATTCGAGATTGAGGGCGAAGTTAAGAATGTCCGAGTCTGTATACGATGCTGCGGCTTCCGCCAAGGGCACGCCCAGGCCTGCCACCGCTAGGCCCGCGAGCGAGGCTGCGCCGAGAGTCAGCATCTTACGCCGGTTCGTAGCGATGATCTCATCCAGTAGTTGAGTCTCTTGATTTGCCATAGAAGTTTGTCGTCCTTTCGTGTAAGTGGGTCCTGCTTAAGCCGTAGTGGTAGCGAAGATGCTGTTCATGCCGCTGGGAAAGAACCCTCCGCTCTTGACGCCGACCGTTGGCGAACCGTAAACGATGTGAAGAACCTGGTTTACGGTGCGTGCGAAACCGACGGCATTGGCGGCACTCGCGGCAACGATGGAACTGGGTGTGGTCAGGCTTGTCGGCAAGGTGAGCAGTGTCTCAACCGAGCCTGATGTTGAAGGGGCTGCGCTATCACCGACTGTGAGTGTTGCTCGCAGATCCTCCACCAGATTGGCAGCGCCGAGATATGGATATGCGGCCTCTGAGCCCGCAGCGATGGCTCGCCCAGTGAGCGATGTACGGATGTAGCCGGCATGGTAAGCCTCGACGGCTAGGATGCCCGCGGCTGCTGTTAGATAGCCGGCAGCGACGCCTGCCGGGCTGATCAGCGGAGCTGCGCCGGAGTAGGCGGTTACACCCACATCCTCGAAGATGAAGCCACCGACCAGGAAGTAGTCAAAACTGGAAAAGGGATTGAAGGAGCCAGCCCCAGTCGCGGCTGTGGTGATCGTGGCGGCAACGGCTAGTGGACCAAAAAACGAAAGGTCGATGTCGGGCATCGGCACCGCGGCCATACCCAGTGCGCTGCGAAGGAACCGAACATGCTCCTGCTCCTCGTAAGCGATCTCGTTCAGGATCTCCTGCTGTGCAGATGTAAGACCCGGGACTGCGGCAGCATCGCCCAAGGTAACCGTACCCACCGTCTGGTAGGGCGAAGCGGAGCCCGCGGTCGTATCGGAGGCCTCGAGCCCTGAACCTGTTGCCGCATAAAGGTAGAACTGCGCCTCCAGATACTCCAGATTAAGCGCAAAATTCAGGATGTCGGCGTCTGTCGGTGCAGACGGGGTCGGTATGGTGGGAGTTGGTGTGGCTGAACTGCTGCCACAGGCTGCAAGGTTCAGTGCCGCAAGGGCTCCAGCGCCGGCTCCAACTCCAGCAACAAACTTGCGGCGCGTAATAGCTCTATCGATGAGTGTACTCAATTTGTCCACGATTCTCTCCTTCAGTAGTGTCATGTCGGACTGCTGGAGACCTCGCAGAAAACAAGGCCACCACCAATTTGGTCACCATATCTGTACTACGAATGAAGATTGAATTCGGATTGCGTGCGGGACAATTATTTTATTGCGCAGCCGCTCACCCCAATTCCGAACGGGCTGCCGGGGATGCGTTCGGAGGCGCAGTTTGAATGGTGCGCCGTTAAGCCATAGCCCAGAGGTGTGGAGATCCGTCCTGATGAACGCTGCATCCAGTCGGCCATTTCAATCGAAAGCGAACCTGTCTCTAAATAATTGAGGAATCTAAACGCAACAAGCAACTGATGAGGGCTCAAAGGAGTCCTAGTGTCGTACTCAATTGAGGAGGCACATGTTGGCCGCACAATCTTCACTGCGCCCGGTCGTGGATCGGGAGATACCTATAAGCATCGGAAGAAACGAAGCCTACGCTTCGGGCGTGTCATGGGCAGCAGTAGCTGGAGGAGCTTTTGTGGCTGCAGCTCTTTCGCTCATCCTGTTGTCCTTGGGAACGGGGCTGGGGTTCTCGGCGGTATCACCTTGGTCGAATAACGGCGCTTCTGCAGTGGCGATTGGAAGCGGAGCCATTGTGTGGCTCATCCTGACTCAGGTTCTGGCTTCCGCTCTCGGCGGGTATCTGGGGGGCCGACTGCGAACAAAATGGACTGGGGTTCACACCGACGAAGTGTATTTTCGTGATACCGCGCACGGATTGCTGGTGTGGGCGGTTGGAATGGTGATTACAGCCGGCTTCCTGGCATCCTCAGCAGCCTCCTTCGCGGGCACTCAGAAGAGTGCGGCCGCCACCGGTTCCGCTCAGGAATCTTCGATCGACCCCATTGCATACTTCGTCGACATGCTACTCCGTGGCAACGGTTCAGTCGCCGAGAAGCCAGATGGGTCCGAACAAGCTGAGGTATCTCGGATATTTACTCACGACCTGCACCAAGGAGCTCTACCGAGTGGGGACCAGTCGTATCTCGGCCAATTGGTCTCGGCGAGGACTGGGCTCAATGTATCGGACGCGGAGAAACGAGTTACCGAAGTCTTTGGCCAAGCTCAGGACTCAGCCGATCGTGTACGGAAAGCGATCGCGCATCTCTCACTTTGGCTATTTGTGGCCCTCCTCAGCGGTGCATTCTGTGCGAGCTACGCAGGCACGATCGGTGGAAAGCAGCGGGATCACGTGCTCGCTTAGATTCTGAAGGAGGAACCTAATTTAAGGAGGCTGTATGCGTTCAATTTTGCTTTTACTTCTGGGTGTGCCGATACCAATTGTGATTCTCATCGCGCTTATGAGTCACTAACCGTTGAAAAACTCACAAGTTCATGCGTAGGGCGAGGTTGTTGCGTGGTACCAAAACGATTCAACCATAAGGAGTTCAAAAATGCCTGACAAAGAAGTCTTGCAGGACCTACTGGAAGACGAACTAAAAGATCTATATTCCGCCGAGAAGCAGCTCACCAAGGCCATTCCGAAAATGGCGAAAGGGGCGAACGATCCGGCGCTGCAGGCTGCATTCGAAGGGCACCTGAAGGAAACTGAGGCGCAGGTGAAGCGGCTCGAACGGATGGCTCGGATCCTCGAAATCAAGCCGAGCGGGAAAAAGTGCGTCGGCATGGAAGGCTGCATTAAGGAAGGCGCGGAGGCATTGAGCGAGGACGGAGACGAAACCGTCCTTGATCTGGGTATCATCGGTGCCGGCAGTCGTGTCGAGCACTACGAGATGGCCGGTTATATGACCGCCATCAGCCTGGCGGAACAGATCGGCGAAAAAGAAGTTGTCGGCCTGCTCAAGGAATCCTTGGCCGAGGAACTGGGAGCGGAAGACAAGCTAAGAAAGATTGCCGCGAATTTATTGAGCGGCGCGCCGAAGAAAGTCGCAGCCTAATATTCCTTATCTTTCATCGCGGAAACGCCGTTTCCTTTCGGGGCGGCGTTTTGAGCATCTCATGCAATCTGGGGTCAAAAGGAGTCCCTAATGCTTACCGGTCGAACAACGTTTTACGCGGTTGTTTTGGGTCGGATCGCGCTGATGCCGTCGGCATGCCACCCATATCCTCTTGATAGATCTTTTGAATAACTAAAAGGTCGGATCTTCGATTCCAGGATGTGGCAACGGCAATTGAGCAACAATAGTTGTACCGGTATCACTACTTCGAATTTCCAGCGTTCCGCGAAACTGCGCCAATCTCTCCTTCATTCCTCTCAGCCCGACACCCCCTTCTTGTTGAGCAGGCATTCCCTTGCCATGGTCCTCAACTTCAACCGTAAGCTCCTCCCCGAGGCGCGAGAGCCGAACCTTCGCGATCTTGCTACACGAGTGACGATGAATGTTAACGAGACATTCCTGGATAACACGGAAAATGGCGGTCTCCAAGTGCATCGGCAGTCGAGCAAAATCAGAGGACACACACAGTTCGGCTTCAATTTCGCTGCGCTTGGAGAATCCCGATAGGTATTCTCGAACCGCCGAAGGCAACCCCGCCTCATCCAACAATGGCGGATGCAGCAAATGAGAAACGATGCGAACTTCTCGGATCGTTTGCTGAACCAGATCAGCAGCCTCGGCGAGAGCCTTAGCTGCCGCCGGACTCATACAACTTGAATCTTTCGCGGCGACAGCCAAGCTCAATGTTGCCGCGGTCAACAACTGTCCCGCACTATCGTGCAGATCCCTCGCAATTCGGCGTCGTTCATCATCCTGCATTTTCAATAAGCGGTTCGATAGCTCGCGGAGCTGCTCGGACTGCTGGAGGATTTCGGCATTCCGATGCTCCAACTCTTCCGTCCGCTCGCTTACTTGAACTTCAAGGCTATTGGACAGCGCACGCAGTCGCTCCTCACTTTCACGCAATGCCTTGTCCTGCTGTTTCTGTTGGGTGATGTCATTGTTCGTTTCGAGAACGCAATGCTGATTCCCGCGCTCGTCCTTATCGAGCGTCCAACGGCTGGCAACCACGATTTTGGCGCCGTCCTTGCGTCTGTGAATCAGTTCGCCGGTCCAACGACCGTCGCGGTGAAGTTGTTCAGTAATACCCTCCAGCGGTTCGGAGAATTCGGTACGAAACAACTCATGGGTCTCGCGGCCCATGGCTTCCTCGCGGCTGTAGCCGTATAGGTTGCACGCGCTTTGGTTCCAAAACGTAATGCGGTCAGCACTGTTGCGAACCATGATTGCATCGCTGCTCAAGTCAAGCAACCGAGCTCGTTCCGTCAATGCCCGCTCGATCTCCTTTCGCTCCGTAATGTCGCGGGCCACCTTCGACGCGCCGACAATGCGGCCTGCGTCATCCTTCACCGGCGAAATCGTAAGCGCAAGGGTCAGCAACCTCCCGTCCTTGCGCTGGCGCAGCGTCTCGAAATGATCGATTCGTTCGCCTCGTTTTAATCGTTCAAGAATCTGGGCTTCCTCACCCCGTCGATCTTCGGGTACGATCAGGGTGATGTGCCGGCCCACAGCTTCTTCGCTGGTGTAACCGAACAAACGCTCCGCGCTCTTATTCCAGCTTGTGATGACACCCTCCAAAGTCTTGCTGATAATGGCGTCGTCGGAGGAATCCACAATGGCAGCGAGAAGGCTGCTGGCGCGCCCGCGTTTGTCGCGTTCTGCTTTCTCAAGCACCTGACTGGTGACTTCGACGGCGTAGACGAAGATTCCTTCTACTTCCTCTTCCGGGCTGCGCAGCGGCTGGTAAACGAAGTGAAATATATGTCTTGATCTTGGTCGGTCGCATCGCTGTTGAGGACTGCTTTCACTTCGGTGCCGACATGTGTGACACCTGTCCGATACACGGTGTCGAGTAATTCGAAGAAAGGCTGCCCCTCCAACTCTGGCATGCTTTCGCGGATTGTCTTGCCAATAAAGTCCTCTGCTCGACTGCGACCGGTGCCTCTGATCATCTCGGGGTTTACGAATGTCCAGCGGTGCTCCGGACCGGAAAGCAATCCCATTGACACGGGAGACTGCATGAACACCTTGCGGATCAGGTTGCCTGTGTCACTGGCCAAACTTTCGGTGCCACGGCCGTTGCCGAGATTGACGGCTAACTTCGGCCCACTGGACCCGAGTCCCGTAACGTTCTTCGCCAGAGCATCTATCGTCTTTAGCAGGTCTTGCGAGATTCTTGATGTATCCACAAACCCCGTGGCCCCAGCCTCGGCTGCGGCCTTGTGGAGCAACCCGAAATCGTTGTGGCTGATGATAATCACATCGGATTCAGGCACTTCTCGTCGGATGATTCGAGTCGCTTCAATACCCTGCATCCTGGGCATGGAAATACCCATCAGTACCACGTTGGGACGCAGTCTTTTCGCTTTTTCGATCGCTTCGATGCCATCGCTTGCTTCGCCGCAGATCACCCAGTCAGTGCGTGGCAACAATAAAGCGCGGATACCCTGCCGCGCTTCCTCACGATCGTCAACGACAAGGATACTCAGCGAATGCATATTCTCTGTGCCAAAATGAACAGTACGAATCTGGCGGTCCCGCACCAACCGAACTGGAGACAGCCGCCACCACCATCGAGCCTGATCATACGCACCTTTTCTGCCTCGGCCGCAGGAATTCCCCGCTAGACCAGCAACGCGCCACACTCCAAGCAAAATGGCTTTGAGCACGCCGTGATCGCGCCATGATCGCGCCACACGACCGGCACATCCTTTGTGATCCATAAGCCGCAATCTTAGGATGTCCTTCGATGGAACCCACTATCGAAGTTCCCTTCCTCAGGAGACGAGTGATGAGGGACTGAACGATACGTTGGAATAGGGTGGCTTCGCGGACCTCAATGATGGTTTGATCAACCAGACGCCATTTGTCGGCATCCTCCATGAAGTTCGGCGAAAGTGCGCTTTTCTGGAGGCCTTGGGCTGCTGTTTTCATCAGTCGCGCGCGCGCACCCCGTTCGCCGCGTCGTCCCCGCAAAGTTTTTGTGATTCTCATGATTTTCTCTTATCCGGAGTCTTAGGTTCGGAGTCTTGCGGTCCCGATCAAAGCACAAAACCACCCACGGACGGCAACGCTGTCGAAGAAGCTGGGCGCTCCGGGATAACGTAGGGGTATCCTACCGCTTTTGGTTCTCTTCAGATTACCAACGCACTGTGGCAAGCTCGACATAGTCTTCTTGGATATTTGATCTTCCGTAAAAGGATACTCGCTGCGAGGCGAAATAATGCGGCACCGGCGCAAGAATCCATCACAACGACTATGCAGCACTCAACCTTTCCGCCCTAAGCTTTTTGACTTCGATATAAAAGTCTGCCAGCTTGTGTAACGGCACCGCAGAGCGAAGGAAAGAATCATTGAAGATCATGCGTCGGAACTGATCCATCCGCGGAAGCAGAAAGTAGGCAAGCGCTTCATTATGACACTCATTCATCGTGCAGATCAGAGTGATGTAACTACTCTCGGCCGGATTAGGTTCCAGGACCCAATACGGAGTGCCGCGTTTGAGCTTCGACCTGCAAAGAAGAATCGAAACCATGAAACTGTTATCTATCAACAGCACTGATCTAGTCCTTCTCGGCAGATGAGTGACTGTCACATTATCTGGAAACAAGTCATGGACAGCGCTCACTAGTGTTCGTCGCAAAGTGATTGAACGCTCACACTGCTCACCTTTCGAGATATCCACAGCGTCGAGATGGTAACCCACCCTTTCATAGAGTTGGCGATACGTCCCGAAGTGCTTGTGAAGAGTAGTAGTGGAGGGCATTCCGCGGGCCTTAAGAAGCAGCGTTTCGCTTAGTCGTCCTTTTATCTTGAGCAAACGTCGAACTCTCTTCAACATCTCATCGTCGGACCACAGAAAGTCCGCTTTCTTGGGGCGACAGGCCTCAGCTCGGTCATAGGTAGCTTGATCAATGATGGGCATAAATGCGTTGGGCGTCATGATCCATTGTTGACGCTCATTTTGGCTTCGCTTTTGTTGTAACCGCTCGGAACCGCGATTCCAAACGTTCCAGCCAGCGTATTTTGGATTCGTCAGGATTTTATGAACATTCGTCGGGTGCCAAGGTTTGCCATTGCACGTAACGCCCCTACGATTCAACTCACGCGCAATGGCCGTAAAACCCTTTCCGTCAATAGCCATCGAAAACATCAGACGGACAGATTTCACTTCACGACTGGGCCCGTGCACCAAAATGACGCGATCGGTTTGTAGGTTTTTATACTCACCCGATTTCATTATTTGCTTTGGTTTTCCGTTCGCGGCAAGCATCATCCGTCTGTACCCGTACCCGGCCTGCCCTCCAACCCAATATCCAAGGCCGACTATTCGGGACTTGCCCCGATGCACTTTTTCACTCAATTCACGGCTGAACTCTGCCGCCATGCTTCTCTTTAGCGCTTTAAGCAGTGAACTCGATGCCGAACCATCGTTTGCAAACGGCTCGGCGCAATAATGGAGTGGTATTCCAGAACTAGAGCAGAGAAATTCGTAGTGGGCTGCCTCGTCGTTGTTCGGATACCGACCCCAGCGACTTACGTCGTAAACCAAGATCGCTTTGTATTCTGCGCTCCCGCTGACAACGTCCTTCAGCAATTCACGGAGCGCTGTTCGGCGTGCGGCCGCAACACCACTCTTCCCAGCGTCGGCGTAGGTTCTCACTATCGCAAAACCGTGTGAATCAGCAAAATCCGTAATTGCAGCCTTCTGATTGGCTATGGAGTATTGCTGTTGGTCATCAGACATGCGCACATACTGCGCGGCGGGAATCAGAGTAGGCACCCTTGGTAAGGCTTTTTTTTGCATCTAGGACCTCAAGCGAAAACCAATTTCGATATATGAAGCCCAATTATGGCTGACTTCGATTTGCCTTCGTTCGTCCGCACAGTGATTCAGCGTCTAACCGTCATCGGGGTAGAAGACCTCTCGGCATCTGCGCGAGCCACAACTTCGCAGAACGCAAGTAGGTCGTTGAGTCGCTCCCCGCGACTCAGCCACGGGTCTGCTAGAGTCAGGAAAAACCTGTCCCGCCGATCCACGGTAGGGAACACGTGAAAGTCTAGGAACGAAGGTTGTCCCTTATCCAACCGTGCTAGCAACGTCACGAACTCGCATTCCGGCTTAACTGGCTCAACTCGCCAGCGAATCGTGCGTTTGCTTTGGACTGGGCGGCCAATAAGGACTGAAACTGTCACTCCGCCAGGAAGACCCAATCGGGTACGCCACTTGCCTCCGGGTCGTGTAATTGACACTTTGCCGGGGAACATAGCGGCGATTAGGTCAATGAGTCCATCGCGCAACGTTTGTGTCCTGCGACGTAGATCGACGGGGCCGAAATCTTCGGGGTGGCAATAGCCTATTAGTTCATATGCTCGCTGCAAGCTACCGAAACGGTATATGTATGTAGAAGAGGATGGAACCTCTGCGGAGGCCTTGATTACGCTCCGTGACAGCCTGCCTTGGGAGGCGAGCAGTGCTCGCAAGGCGTCCAACAGTTCCTCATCGGACTTGTTGAAGGTGCGCTTCTCCAACATTCCCTGCGCATCAGAAAACATTGGTGCATCGACAAGAGGTTTGAAGGCCCCAGGTATCAGCACCCATTCCGACCTTGGTATCTTGACGCTCGGAGTGGAAAGCCTGACGGACGTTTTACCGTAGACGTTGCATCCAGTGTATTTCGGAGCGGTTAGTACAGCGCTGACTCCTTGGCGGTTCCACTTGGAACCATTGATATATGCGATGCGTCTGCGATTCAGCTTACGAGCAATCGCACTGATAGATAGCTTTTCGGATACAAGCATTCGATAGATTTTGTTTACGGTTTGCACTTCATTCGCTGGACCGGGAACGAGGATCACTCGGTCTGTGGCTATGCTCTTTGTCTCGCCTGCTTTTAGCTCCTGCTTCGGCACACCGGACGTCGAGACCTGCATTCTCCTTAACCCATACCCAGGAACGGCACCTTGCCTGAATCCAAGGCGCGCCAGCCGCTTCTGCCCCGCGAAGACCTTCACGCCAAGTTCGCGGCTGTACTCCCCCGCCATGGCTCTCTTCAGCGCCTTCATGATGAGGCTAGGGAACGTACCGTCATTCGCAAACGTCTCGGCGCAATAGTGCACGCGCGCGCCCGCAGATTTGCATAGAAACTCGTAATGCGCAGGCTCGTCGGTGTCCTGAAAACGTCCCCAACGGCTGACATCATAGACCAGGATGGCTTGGTACGGCGCGGTTCCGGCAACGACATCTTGCAACAATTGCCGAAGGCCGATTCTATGTTTCAGGGCTACACCGCTCTTTGCCGCATCCGAATAGGTGCGGACAATATCGAAACTGTGGGACTCAGCGTACTCCCGAATCGCCGCGGACTGGTTTTCAAGCGAGTACTGCTGATGTTCAGTTGACATGCGGACGTACTGAGCGGCAGGAATGAGAGAAGCCGAGGTCACGGTAGCTCCTTTACGAGCACAATTTGCGCTCTGCGCTCGGAAATAATCTTAAACCCTACTAAACCTTCAAGTGGCCCTCATGCCCTGCAATATGTTCAAGAAATCCGATATTTTGCTCAATGGATGGCCAGATTGCAACCATTTGTCGGCTCTTCCCGGATAAATGACAAATCTTGAAAAGCGGAGTTTCTTAAAGACTCGAAGCGACTCCACTACCTTGTTCGGTTGATCGAGGAAGGCAACGATAGCCGTCCGCTTCTCCTCTGTTTTCGGCACGTCTATCCGCCAGCAAGGGCCCCTCAGCGGGTCTCGATCATGATATGCGAGTACGACTGCAATCAACAGCCCAGTCTTACGGTACCGCAGCAATGGTCTGTGCCTCCTGCTGTTACGCACTTCTTGAAACTGACCGGGGAACGCTTCTAGCAAATTGGTGATCAGGGCGCTACGGATGAGAAGACCCCGCTGTCTTATCGTGGATTGGAGGGCTAGGCCCGGTGCGTTATATCCTAACTGGCGATAAAGATTCAACAGACCGCCGAAGCGATGGCAGTAGGTGGTCAAGCTCGGGCCGGATCGTAACCGCTCGATTATTCGGGTCGATAGTTTGCCGTGCCGCTTTAGAAGTGCTCTTAAACGTTCTAGTAGTTGTTCGTCGCTAAGATTATGCGTGAAATTCGCAAATCTGGCCTGTGCTCGCTGGAACAACTCAGGCGTAATGATCGGAGTGAACGCGTGCTCACAGACAGCCCATTGGGTCTCCGGTAGTCTCTTGGACGGCCCCGAGAGGGATTCTGTCGTGCGACCCCAAATCTGCTGGCCCATATATTTGGGATTTCTTAGGACGTTAGTCACCGTGCAGGCATCCCATTTGTTTCCAGTGGCCAACCGGACGCCTTCTTCATTGAGAGTCTTGGCAATCGTGGTCAACCCCTTCCGACCATCTGCAAAGTCTCGGAAAATGCGCTCTACGGTAACAACTTCCTCTTGTGGGCCGGGCACGAGCGTCACTCGGTAAGTGGCAAGACTCTTTCGCTCGCCGTAAGCCAAAAGCTGCCCACGTTCGCCGTTTGCGTCTAGCAGTTGCCTGCGAAGGCCAAACGGAGTATGCCCTCCCATTTTGTAGCCGAGTTTCGCCAACCTAAACTGTCCGGCCCTGACTTTCACCGATAGCTCGCGACTGTATTCGCTCGCCATTGTTCGCTTCAGGGCCTTCAGGATCGAACTTGCAACGCTGTTATCGTTGGCAAATTGCTCTGCGCAGTAATGGACCGGGACACCGGAAGACTTGCATAGGTACTCGTAATGCGCGGACTCGTCGGTGTCCTGAAAACGTCCCCAGCGACTCACGTCATACACCAAAATTGCCCGAAAAGAACTTTTTCCTTCGACTACGTCCCTCAAGAGTTCTTTCAATCCCTCCCGGTTCTTAAGCCTAAGACCGCTTCTGGCCGCATCGGAATAGGTTTTCAGGACGACGAAATTTTGGCTCGTGGCGTATTTGTCGATAGTTTCAGTTTGGTTTTCGAGTGAGTATTGTTGGTGCTCAGTAGACATACGTAGATATTGAGCAGCGGGAACTTTGTCAGCCATAGTACCTCATCTGAGCAAGGCATCGGCCGAGATTCAAGTAACTCTTAGAAGCAAGGTTTTTCATTTTTGAGTTCCTTTTCTCCGACATGATTTAGTCGGCGCTTTTGGGCAATAATCTCGACAGCTTTCCGGAAATCCTCTACGTCTCTCAATTTTTCGCCTCGCTGCAGCCAAACATTACCTGGTCTGATATGAAAGCGTCTCTTCCGATCCATACAAGGAAAGATGTATATGTTGTCAAAGGCATTGTTGTTCACATTGAGAAAAACAATTAACGTTACGTGTTGCCGTTCATTCGCTACGGGATCGACCAGCCATCTGGCACATCTGCCTTCTGCTCCTATTGAACGCGAAAGAAGCACCGCAACGATGAGGCCGCTTTTCAAGCGAAGGCGTGATCGCCGTCTCCCCCCTCCTCGTAGAATTGAGACTTCCGCTGGGAACATGGCTTGAATCTTGTCAATAAGCTGTTCCCGCAGTAATTGTGTCCGCCTACGAATGTCAATCCGGCTAAAGTCTTCAGGTTTACCGTATCCGACTAGTTCATACGCTCGACGAACGCTGCCGAAGCGCCCTCGGTACACGGACGGCGACGGCATTTCGGGAGCTTCCTTAATGAGGCGTGCAGTGAGTCGACCGTGGCGGTCAAGCAAAGAACGCAAAGCTGCCAAGAGTTCTTCATTGGATCTCTTGATCGTTCGTCCTAGAAGGAGATGTTGAGCGGCTTGGAAAATCGTCTCATCCACAACGGGAACAAAAGCTCCGCGAGCTAATATCCATTCCGCCTTAGGGACACGGACTTCGGCAGTGCCTAGCCTTTTCGACGTGCGACCGAATCTGTTACATCCTGAATACTTCGGATGCGACAGAATCTTTAGGACTGCTGTCTGATCCCACTTCGTTGTTCCCAGGTATTTTATATTTCGTCGATTAAGATCGCGAGCAATGGCGTGAACAGTTCGTTTTTCGTCGATGAACATCCGGTACACTTCACGAACGCATTCCACTTCTGCTGTAGGACCGGGAACCAAAATCACGCGGTCAGTAGTTATGCTTTTACGTTCACCGTGAATGAGTTGCATCTTCGGTTCGCCAGTGGCAGAGACTAACATTCTTCTCAACCCATATCCCGGACAGCCTCCTTGTTTGAAGCCAAGTTGCGCAAGTCGCCTCAGTCCCGCAAGCACTTTGACGCCAAGTTCACGGCTGTACTCGCCCGCCATACTTCTCTTTAGGGCCTTCATCAGCATGTTCGGTAATGCCCCATCATTGACAAAGAGTTCGGCACAATAGTGAATGGGCACTCCCGTGGACTTGCATAGATACTCGTAATGCGCTGCCTCGTCTGCATCCTGGAAACGTCCCCATCGGCTTATGTCGTAGACCAGAATTGCCTTGTACATCGGTTTGCCTCCCATCACGTCTTGCAAGAGTTGCCGGAGGCCGTTCCTACGCTTGAGGACTACCCCACTCTTAGCTCCGTCTGTGTAGGTTTGAATCACACAGAAACCTTGCTTTTCTGCGTAGGCCTGAATCGCCATTTGCTGATTATCGAGTGAATATTGTTGATGTTCGGTGGACATCCTGAGGTACTGAGCAACGGGAATTTGCAAATCGGCAGCCATGGTGCCCTCCTGGGGAGTGTTGTCGGCCTGAGACTGAAAAACTTTAGGACCACAGCCAACTTTATTTTGGGGTCAGTGCCGAAATGTCGGCACGCAGCCGAAATGTTGGCACTGCCGAAGCCGCATCGACTCTTAAGTCATTGAAAACACTGGATACAGCTCACGGCCACCATCGTGCCAACGATTGGTCGTGCAGTCAGCCCCAAACCACGACGGATGGACTAGGGTCGAGCGACTTGTTGAGGAGCTGCGAGCAGTTGAACGCTGGGACGCTGATTACTGGCAGAAACGTTACCCCGAAGCGTATGAAGCGCTTGCTTTTGTGGCCCGCCGAAAAAGACGCGCTGAAATTCTGTCTCAACTATTCACGCTTATTCCGCCACTAGTCATTAAGGAGCAGGAGCTATGGATCGTCAGGAAATCGGGCCGGACGGCAGAAAAGGAAACCGGCGTGAGCAAAGGCTCAATTGGGAAAGCAAGATGACAGTTAGGCCGAGTCAAAGGTTTATTCCGGGTCGGACTCTAGACATCAGCGAATCTGGTGTATCCGCGCTCTTGCCTGTCGAATTGCAAGTGGGACAAGCAGTGGAACTGAAAATCAAACTGCCGGAAGCACTCGCGACCACTCGCGCCGTCGTGCGCAACCGCAACGTCTTTCGCCACGGGTTTGAGTTTCTGCAACCGCTGCATGATGTCGTCGGGCACGAAGCAGCCGATCATGACTGCGGGAGTTGCGGGGGTACAGGTGTCATCGTGCAAACGGTGGACGGAGGGCAGGGAGTTGCATTCATGCGTGGCCGATGCCGCGATTGCGATGGAACCCACATTCCGTTCCCCAAGCGTCAGAGGCGGCTGCCCACAGTACTGAGTCAGGAGGAAGTGGCGCGGCTCATTGCTTCCGCGCAGAACCTGATGCACCGCACCATGCTGATGATGCTGTATGCGACCGGCCTGCGACGCGCTGAACTATGCCACCTCAAGGTCGGCGATATCGACAGCCAACGCATGGTCATTCATGTTCGCCAGGGCAAGGGTGGCCGTGACCGCGACGTCCTGTTGACCCCGAAGCTGCTGGACACCCTGCGCGAGTATTGGCGCTGGATGAAGCCGAAGACATATCTGTTCCCCGGCACTGTCAACAACTGGCGCGCCGACGTGCCCATCACAGAGAAGATCGTCTGGAAGGCCGTGGCGGAGGCCGCGAAACATGCTGGGGTGAGCAAGCATGTGTCTCCGCACACGCTCCGGCACAGTTTCGCCACCCACATGCTCGAAGCCGGCGCCGATCTGCGCACGATCCAGGTTCTGCTGGGTCATGCCAAGCTCGCCGACACCACTGTCTACCTGCACTTGTCCCGGCGTCATCTGCAAGCAGTTCCCAGCCCGCTGGAAGCGATCGAGGTGTCTAGTCCCGACCAGGTGAAGCGTTCCAGGAGGCTGATCAAGCGATGAGTCGGTCCACCCTTGAGGTGGCCGACATCGTCCGAACATCCGGCAACAGATTTTGGGAGCACTACGGATCACACCTTGCGTGGCAGCATCGCAAGGTGCTCGATGCCATCGTTCGCTGCCGCACTGCGGCCTTGGGCGCTCATCGTGATCAGTGCACCCGCTGCGGACATCAGGCTATCTCTTACAACTCATGCCGTAACCGGCACTGCCCCAGATGTCAGGGGAACGCCCGCTCCCGCTGGCTCGCCCAGCGCAGGACTGAGCTGTTGCCCGTCTCTTATCTTTCACATCGTCTTCACGCTGCCGCACGAACTCTCCGCTCTAGCCCCGCAGAACAAGCGACTGCTTTACGATCTGCTGTTCCGAGCTAGTGCAGCGACCCTGCTCGAACTCGCCGGCGACCCGAAACATCTCGGTGCCGACATCGGGTTTCTGGGCGTACTCCACACTTGGGGACAGAACCTTCACCATCATCCCCACATACACTACGTGGTTCCTGCGGGCGGTCTTGCCCCCGACGGTTCCCGATGGATCCATTGCACAGTCGTCTGCGCCAAGCAGGGCACGGCAGCGTAGGAGCATACTGCCACGCCTGCGGTTGGCAAAAAGGCCGAAGTGGCGGATGCGTACCAAGCCCTTGGGCAGAACGTGGACCAGGAAGCGGCGCAGGAACTCATCTGCGGAGACCGTCATGATCTTCTGCTTGCCGCCGTGCGCATAGTCTTTCCAGCGAAACAAGACTCGATCATTCTGGAACTCCACCAGTCGATGGTTGGAGATGGCGACTCGGTGCGTATAGCGGGCGAGATAGTTCAGAACATGCTCGGGACCGCCGAAGGGTGGCTTGGCATAGACGACCCAGTCTTGCTGGAAGAGCTGTCGGAGAAACTGGCGAAAGCGACGTGGCTCAGCAAGACTCTGGAGTGAGCCGTGAAACTGGAGCTTGTGCTGAAGAAAGAGTTGCTTCAGTCCGGCTGCGAACTTGCCCCGGAAGATGCGACTCAGCGCGGCGACGGGCAATTTGACCAATATCTGCTTTCCGCTTAAATAGAACCTCGCGGATGCAGCGCTGCAGGTCGGTGGCTTTTCTAGCCGGGTCATCGGGCAGTGCAACACCCCGCCGAGATGAGGACCCAATGTCGACCCAGCCCGGTCCGGCTAATCCGGCCATTGCCCTTTCAACTGCACTAGAACCGTACGTCGACGTCAAGCGAGCAGCTTCCTATTTGTCCGTCGCAGTCAAGACGCTTAATGAATGGGCCCGCCTTGAGAAAATCCCTGCCTACCCGTGGGGGGACGGCAGCAGGAAGACCTGGCGCTTCAAACTCAGCGAACTGGACGTGTGGATGCAGGGGAGGATAAACTCCGTTCGTCGTCCGCCTCTTTCGGAAAGGACGGTAAGACGTGAGAAAGAGGCACACTAGTACAGGATTTCCAAGTGTAGTTAAACGCAAGAACGGAAAGAAAGTAGTCATCTGGCGATGGTACGAGAAGGGCCAGGACGGCAAGTCTCGCGAGCGCTGGAAGACCCTCGGATTGGCCAGTCGTTTCAAGTCTGATGCCGGGGCAGAGCAAGAAGCACAACGCCTCGGCCTAGGCCGACCTCTCGAAGAGGGGCCGCGAACTCTGAAGGACACTTTCTAACTTGCTCGTAGTCCCATCCCTTGCGCCACATCCAGAACAGCTGAACCGCTAACCTGCGGGCCATGGCGACCTTCGCAATCTTGCGCCCGCGGCGCATCATCAGGTGGAGATACTTACTGCGCCACTCCGGCAGGCTGCGCACTGTCACCTGCGCCGCTTCCACCAACAGGAAACGCAATATGGAACTCCCCTGCTTGGTGATATGGCCCAGCCGTCGCCGATTGCCGCTGGAATCTTCCAACGGGACCAGTCCCAGATAGCTCGCCACCTGCTTGCCGCACTGGAAACGCTCCGCTTGACCGATGATCAGCACGAAGCCCGATGCGGTCAACGCGCCGACTCCGGGATGGGTTCTTAACCGCTGCGCCTCGGGACACTTTTCCGCTTCCTGCTCGATCGTTTGCGTCAGCTCCGTAATCGTCGGGCTCAGCCGATCCAGCAACTCCAGCAGATCGCGTCGTCGCCGGCTCGCCCAGGGCGCTAACGGAAACGCTTCCAGTTGCTCCCGTCCGGCTTCTCGCCACAACCTCTTCTTGCAGCGCAGACCTTCGTTGAGCGCCACTGCTTGCAGTTGGTTCATGATGCGTGTGCGCGCCTGCACCATGCGGTGCCGGTGCCACAGCAGTTGCCGCAGATCACGATTCTCCCCGCTCGGTACCCAGATCTGCGGAAACCGATCCTCCACCAGCAACTGCAGAATATGCTGCGCATCCTGGCGATCGGTCTTCTGCTTGCGTACCCGCTTGGCTCGGATCTCGGCGGCATCGCCAATGCTCAGCTCGAACTTCAGCTCTGCCAGCAGTCGCTCGAACCATCGCCCATGCCCACTGGCCTCCATCCCTACGCGCACTTTCATTCCTTGCGACTGCGAGGTCACGGTAGAACTTTCCGCTTCCTCGGGGTGTGGCAGTCGTCGCTCCTCGTACTTCTCCCGTGTCGGTATCCACAAACGCAATTTGTTGGAAGCCCGGGTGATAGTCACAACCTATCATGATCATCGTTCGGCTCCTTTCTCCCGAGCCTGTTGGTTGGCTTTAGCACCACCAACTTTACTCGGGCGTCGGGAGCCGACATTGTCATGGAATCAATTTCACTCATTGACCCCTTAATGAGCGAAATGGGCCTGATAACACAGTTGCGTGCCTGCACTCCTAAGAGTGACGGAGACCGACAGATATTCAATTTACCGGTCCCAAATATTGATCGAGCCAATTGAGGTTTTCTTTGATCAGTTCGTTGCGTGGGATGTTATGTCCAGTCTCGTAAATCAGATGTTTCTTTTGGTCTTTCGGCGAACCTAGCAGCCGGAAAAACGGCTCCTGGTTCGAAACCACTGGAAAATAGAAGTCATAGCGTCCGTTCAGCATCAATGTTGGCTGTTTCACATGGGGCAAGAAGTTAATGACGTCAACCTCAGGCAATGATCGCTCATAGTTGAGGCCGCCTAGAGCCAGGAGGGAGACTTTAATCCGGGTGTCGAGGGCTGGAATAAGCCCTCCCATTACCGATCCCCAACTGTATCCATAGTATGCGAGTTTCTCATGATCAAGCTCGCGGCGCGTCTCAGCGTAATCGATGGCTCGCGACGCATCCTTCGCCCACATAATTACATGGTCCCTCCACGTGCTGGACGTGTTCGCGGTATCGTCCTCCATGCCATCACCCCGCTCGTAGGTTCCCTTGTACACGGGATACAGCACGGCACGCCCGCTCTTCAGCAGCGCATCCAGGGCTGCTGTTGAGTACAGCGAGAACGTTCGCAACAAGAGCGCGTTTGAGCCGGGGAAGAAGATCACCGTCTGGAATGGCGGCTTCGCTTTTTTGGGAAGAAACAAATAAGTAACAGCCTTCTCATTTCCATAGGCTGCCGGGTAGGTAATCCTCTCGGTGGTCCAGGCGTCATCGCCACTATCTAGGTGTTCTACACTGGCGTTCAGGGGAGTCTTGTCGTAAGAATATGCACCGCGATATGCGAGGAACAGCTCTTGCGAAACCGGTTTCTCCTGACTTAGGTTGCGCCTTGGGGACATAACCGGATCGCTTGCCTGGGAAATCGATGCCGGATCAAGGTACTTTACGCAGCGAAACCCCACATTGGCAGTACGTAGAAATGGCGATTGTGCATCGGGATCAATAAACATGTAGTTAGGCTCGTCCCAGGCACCGCCCAGAACATAGCGTTTGCCAGGTTCGGCCTCGTTCCATGCCCACTCCTTCACGTTTCCAGCCATGTCGTAGTTGCCCCAGGGGCTCATTCCGAGTTTGCTACCGACGCGCACGATGCCGGAACCGCCAAAGTTGCTTGCCGGCACGATGAAAAGTGCGGATATGGGCCCAGCCGCGCGATTCCAGTGATAGAGCGTAGGAAGGCTTTTGCCGGCGTACTCCGCATAGGCTGCGGCCTCATACCAACTAATGCCGGTCACGGGAAAGTCGTCCTGTCCCTTCGGGTATTCCCCCTGAATCCAATCCTTCGGGCCGGGTCGTCCTGCCGCGTCGTGGAACATCGCAATGGCCTCGTCCCACGTCAGCTTCTTACCGTTCTCGCGGAACTCCTGTTTCCAATACGCTCGCTCTTGATATCCCCCGTGATCAACAAAGGCCTTGAATTGTCGATTCGTCACCTCATACTGATCGACCCAGAAATCACCCAGGGCAAGTGTGGGGATGCCTTCGTAACCAGGTATCACCAGTTCTCGCGGATACTTTGGCGGCAGTGAGACTCTCACCATACCCGGTGGAATCTTTCCATCTTCGTCGAGAACGACGGTTGCGTTCTGTTGAGGTCCGCCAGGAGAGGTCGGCACCCAGCGCCCAAACAGACCCGTTGTCGTGCGGAACACGGTTCCAAATCCTGGTTTCTCCAGCTTCCAGATGAAGTTGCCCTGGGGAGCGCGGACATCCTTGAGTGGAGTGCGGCCTACGGACTCCCAGGGAGCGTTCTCCTCCCCGTATTTTCTCCGGTACACATCAGCGCCAGATGGCGTCGTTTCCAGCGAGATGGGATAGGAAATCTGCGCCCAGAGCTTTGTGAGCGCAGGGTCATCCCTGAAGTATTTCTCCGCCTGAGAAGCGAGCGCGAAGGCAGCACCCAGGTCTCCCTTATCGGCGAGGTCCGAAATCTTGGGCAGTGCTTCCGTCCGAGCCCAATGTACCCTGCGGTAATGCTGCACCCCCCATATCAACCCCACGGCCAACGCGACGACTACTGCCGCGAGCGGCGCAATCCTGCGAAAGAGATTCCGGTCCGGGACAACAACTGCGCTCACACTGCGCGACGAGGTGAAGCCGGCAGCGGAGTCTCGCAACGAGCCGCTCTCGGTGTCGCGTTTCAGGCGTTGCAAGTTTGCACGCATGTCGGAGGCATGCTGATAGCGCAGCTCGCGATCTTTCTCTAGCGCCTCGCGGACAATCCGTTCCAGTCCAGCCGGAATGTTGGGATTCAATGACGAAACCGCGACTGGCTCCTGGTGCAGGATCGCGCCGCAGATTTCGCCCGAACTTGCGCCATCGAATGGCAGCTTGCCAGTCGCCATTTCGTAAAGCACCGAGCCGAAGGAAAACAAGTCGGTGCGGGCGTCGAGTTCCTTCGCCTTCACCTGTTCCGGCGACATGTACGCAACTGTGCCCAGCATCGCGCCGGGGCTGGTCAACTGATCGGGCACGACCTCCGTTTCCGTGTTCCCGCTGGATCCGGCGTTCTGAGCTGTTACTTTCGCCAAACCGAAATCGAGAATCTTCGCGTGTCCGCGCTCACTGACGAAAATATTCGCAGGCTTGATGTCGCGGTGGACGATGCCCTTGGCATGGGCGGCGTCGAGGGCGTCGGCAATCTCGATGGCCAGGGAAAGAATCGAGTCGGTCTCCATCGGGCGATTGCCAATCTTGTGCTTCAGTGTCATGCCGTCCAGGCACTCCATGACGATGAACACCTGACCATGCTGCTCATCGATCTCGTGGATCGTGCAAATGTTCGGATGATTCAGGGCGGAAGCCGCTTGCGCCTCGCGCTGAAAGCGAACGAGGGCTTGTGCATCTTTCGCAACATCATCAGGCAGAAATTTGAGAGCGACGAAGCGATGCAGCTTTACATCCTCGGCTTTGTAGACCACGCCCATACCCCCGCCGCCGATTTTTTCGAGGATTCGGTAGTGGGATATGGTTTGGCCAATCATGGAATCGGGCAATGTTAGGCTTGATACGACGGGCAAGTCAATGAAAGCCATGGCTTGGAAGGGGCCCGGCCCATGGTTGGCGATAAATCGCCATAGCTCTCATTGACGCGAGCGGGGCGTTTTGAGTAAACGCCTCTCCCATAGATCGGCCACCTGAACGGTCCCTCTTTTTAGGGCGATGAGCTGCTAAAACCGCAGAGCATCAAGAATCTGCTTCCGGCAAAATTCTTCCGGTCCGATGCCGTTGATCCGTCCCGCAACGATCTTGAAGGAGCCTTTTCGTGGTTCTGTCTCTCCAAGACATTGCTCCAAGTGGAGCTGTTGCTTTTCGGTGTCAAACCTGAGCCGCACTTCTGTGGATTTTGAGGGACAGCGCACGGTGATCTCATTCCCGAGCAGCTTACTCTTGATGAGCGGCCTGGTTGCCCCCGATTCATCTTGCCGAATGTTTTCAATGATGGCTTCCCAGACATTCATGACCGCCCCCGACTGATACCGTTTTCTTTGAACGTGCAGCCTATCAGGGGAGAGTATAGAAACTCCAGCGAAACTTGCGCCGCGCGCGAGAGCAGCTTCGGGCTCATGACTGGTGTAACGTCGCCATTACACTCATTGACCAGAAAAAGCGAGGAGCTTTGGGGAGGAATATGAGCCTCAATCCTTGTCTGTAAATCGAAGTCCAACTGCAGTGCCCGCCAGTCGTGACACGAATTCATGGTTTCGAGCTTCGAACTCCCGTCTCACATCATCTGTATACCTCCACTCCGCAGGGCGCGGATTCTTGTCGGGGCATGAATCACAATAAGAGCGCTTGAATTCTTCGTACACGGTATCTTGTTCCTTCCCTTCCGCGTGGTAATCATGCAGGGTGCAATGGATCACTTTAGAACCAGCCGTGCCAATATTGAATAGGTGCTGAACCTTCCGCGCGTGTGGGCCGGTGGCACCCAAGCTAACCAGCAAATGTTCGCACTTGACAAGTATTCGCTCCGGGCTGTTGTCTTTCGCCGCGATCATTAGGCTTTGCACAAAAGGGTCGTTCTCCTTACTCAGATCGATGCCGAGCGATGTTGCCATGTTCTGAATGGCTTGCCACACCGTGTTGCCGTGATAGTCTCCTTCGACACGTTCGCCCTTCCATCGCTTCACCGCTCGCTCGATCACGAGCAGAGCATCGGCACGAATCTGGGGATCTCGCAGACTCTCCGCCGCTTGCTGGGCCCAACGGTAAGCGTCAGAATCTGTGGAGCGAGTTGTCAGCATCGAGCTGATGATTGCCAATTCGACTCCCTCCGGATCATCCGTCTCATTGCCGATCCAGGCGGCGAGCTTGCAGATTTGCAAGGCAGAGCGCGCAAATGACTGCTCTGCCTCGCTGTTGCCCTCGTGACGAAGTGTGATGAGGTATTGCGATGTAGCGTTGACGATATTTGCCAGGGCGCGCCCCAGAGCCCACCTGTCTGGGTAGTTGGCCGCAAGTTGAGCCAAGCGCAAGCACTTGTTGTACTTGGACACAATGCGCTTCGTGAGTCCCACGCGTTGGGTGTAGAGATTGATCACCATCATGGGATTGCCGCGTTGTTCAAGGTGCTGATGCAACGCCATGAAAAGACCAGAGTTCTGCTGAACGAGGACGTCTAGTTCTGCGGCATGTCTGGTGATCAATGAGTAGAACTTTAGATGTTTCGGTCCTGATCTGGTCAATTTCTGGAGCCCTTTGGCGTGCTTCAAAAGCAGTTTTGGCAATTCGCCCTGAGGTTTTCCAGCATGTACGGTCTCCTTGTAATCGATGGCCTGAAGTTGGATCTCGGCCCAGAACTTTACCTCGGTCGTAGAGTCTAGATCATTCCGAATGGACTCGGCACGAGGGCGAGCTTCTCCGAAGTTCCCCTGCCGATAAAGCTCGACGATCTTCTGCAGCTTGAGCGTGTCATTCTTCTCTTGAAACGACCGGCGCAAAGCGGCCTGGTCGGGCATGTGTTTCAAGGACTCCGCAAAGGATCGCGTCGAGGCAGATGTCAGCTCTCGATTGGCCAACGCAAGATAGATCTCGTTCAAGATGGTTAACAGGTCGGGCGCGGTTACGGGGAGATGGTGGGAAGTGGGCACTCTCACCGTGATGAATTTCGCCTCCGTCGTGCCGAGTGTCACTAGCAGTTGGTTGTCCAATTGAGGCGCGTACCAGTAGACGCTCCTTGAATTCACGTCCGCATGGATGAGCATTACCGGTTCGCGCATCTCCAGCGCATAGTGCCGAGCGTGACTCAGGGAGAGCTCTTGCGATACAAACGTGCGATCTACGGCGTAGTCAGAGGAGCAGGAACTTTTTAGTTGGACATGAAACCAGGCGCCGGTCGGGGACAGTCCGTCAAACACTTGCACGTTACAGTCGATGCCGTAGTCCTCTTGAACATCGTTCACCACCCAGTTCAGCGGTCGCGGCTCTAGTACATCGCGGAGGAGACGTTTCCCAGCTCGGTTGATGTCATGTTGTTCAGGCTTCGTTATCATCGTTGTGGGCCACTAATGGATGATATTATCGCGCACTGTCAGAGACTAAAACGTAGCGAGCGGGTGCAGCCCCTGTCCCGCATCCCTGGCTATCTTCTGACCTAGATCACTTCAACCTGCCGAGACGCCCACAAGATGGCGCGAGCAGCGTGCATCTAAGTGGGGAACTAGAGAAGGCCTCGAATCCGTAACGGCAGCTCGCCAATAGCCCCGATTTCGGCTGGCCCGACATGATGACCCGGCGCGATGCAAATCTGCATTTCTCGCCGCCAGCCCAAAAAACCAAAAAATTTGCGTAGCTTTTGCCATTGCCAAAGCGCCAGTAGGAAAACACCCCCTCCCCTTGACCGGAGCCCTGCCAGGCGAGCGTTTGGATTGTCCTCAAACCACTTCCGAGATTTGGACTCCCGCTGACAGCCCACTCCGCTTACCGGATCGGCCACGAAGTGGTGGCACTTCTGGTGGCACTTGGATTTGGATCTTGGTGCAGAATAGTGCGCGTTAGTGCGAAGACACTGTTACAGCCAGTCTGTGGCGGAGGCCCTGATTTTGTGGGATTTTCGCTGGTCTGCCGTTCCATGCGGCTTTGTGCGCAAGTGCAGGGCCGACGATAGATCACATCCTAAGTCTGGTGCGTCTGCCAATTCCGCCACTCTCGCACGCTCTTAAGATTATACAAAGGGGGGCCCCGAGATCTCTAACGCACGGGGCACAGGTTCGACAGGGTAAGGGCGCGCAGTCTGATGGATACGGGTCCGCCTATACTTGGCCGCGACTGCTAGACGCGTGCGGCTTCGACATCACCGTGCTGAGATTGCGCTCCGGCAGCGAATCTGGCTACTGTACGGCGCTACTGTAGCGTTACTGTACGGCGTTTAATCCCTGATAGATGAGCATGCCGGCGAGCACGAGCAACAGCACTCCGGAGCCGGCGCCAAAAACCCAGACCGGGATCGTCAGCCGGTTGACCTTCACCAGCAGCTCTGTCTGTTCCTGCTGCATATGCTGGCTTGCGTCGTCGAGGTACAACGACTCTTCCTCATGCATGGTGAGCGTGCTGCGGTAGATCAGAAGGATGATCAGGCCGACGGTGAAAACACCCCACACAGCCGCGAGCCCAAGCATTAAAGGAGTCCATGTCCAATTCATAGGCCACCTCGACAGTTTCCCAAGCCTGTTGGCGACTCCCCCGAAATTCCAGGACGCAGGCTTAGCCTACGATCCTCAACGTGGAGGAGGGCCTAACGCGATCATTATAGACCCAATTGGCAAGTGCTGTCGTGAGAATCGTTGCCGGCTCCGAGAGCATCGAACAAAGGGAGGGTTTTGGGACTGGGTACTCCGATTCTTTCTGTTACCAGTTCGGCGCCTCTGCTATAATTTAGACACTTTAGAGCCAAGGAGATACGAATGGCAACGACAACCGTCCCTGGAGTGAACACCAACGTTCCCGAAGTCAAGAAGACCCCACCGGTTTCGCTTACCGCGAGCGCGGTTTCCAAAGTGAAAGAGATCATGGGACAGCAGAGTCCCGTTCCTGCTGGCCTGCGTATCGGTGTGGTCGGTGGCGGCTGCTCTGGGTTCTCCTATTCCATGCAGTTTGAAAATGCAGCTGGAATGATGGACAAGACTTTCGACATGGATGGACTGAAAGTGTTCGTCGATGCGACCTCGGTGATGTATCTGAACGGCTGCATCGTGGATTACGTTGAGACGCTGGAAGGCGCCGGCTTCAAGTTCGAGAATCCGAACGTCAAGAGCACCTGCGGCTGCGGATCGTCATTCAGCGTGTAAGCCCTGTATCGCTGAGCGGCAAGATTTCTGACGCGCAAAATGGGAAAGCGGCCTCATCTCCGGGTGAGGCCGTTTTATTTTTGCGGCAGGGAAGTGGTTGATGATCGAGCTATTGCTGTTGCGGCGTCGAGGTGGGCGGAGGCGCCGGCGTCGTCGATCCTCCCGAGCCCGAATTATTACCGAAGCTCGATTGTCCGAAGGATGATTGCCCGGACCCAGACTGTCCGAATCCAGATTGCCCAAGCCCGGACTGCCCAAACGAAGACTGGCCGCCGGGGGATGAAATGCCGGTACCGCCGCCGGTTTGCAGATTATTCTGCCCGGAGTTTCCGAAGTTCTGCAGAGGCTGATAAGGCGTCGTGATCAAGCCGCCGCGGTCGACGCTGGGGTCGTACAGAAACTGCCACTCGTTGTATCTTTTCTTTTTATTGAATTCGCGAATCGTGTTTTTCCTGGAGAAGCTGGCCACGCCCACGATGGGCCCGCTGGCGACGAGTTGTTGGCCGCTGGAACTCGAATTTCCCGGCGCTCCGCCTGTGGTGCCCGGGGCAGAAGGATCCGATCCCGCAGGTGTCGTTCCCTGCTGGTCCATAGTTCCCTGGGTGTTGGAGTTTGTCCCGCTCCCGGACGACTGCGCGAACACCCCGGAACTGTTTACCCCGGAATTGCCAAATCCCGAACCGCCCCCCGATCCAGAACCACCGAATGCCGAAGCACTCTGCCCCGGGCTGTTCAGTCCTCCGGGAGAGCCGACGGGGCTCGCGCCGGGAATGCTTCCCCCTGCCAGGCCAACGAGGCCTCCCGCCAGGGTTACTCCCGGTTCGCCATAGTGGAGCAGCCGGAAGTCCTGGTTCTTGTTGAGCGGGTCTTTGTAGTGCTTGCGCAGGTAGCGCAGATTGTTGGCGTTGTCGAGGTCCTCGAGCTTGGTGGGATAGCGCTGGAATTTCTTATAGTAGGCGCGGATGGCGCGCGTGTATTGCACTCCACGGTGGATCATTTCCGTTTCCTGATCGCGCCGGATCTCGAATTCGATCGTCGTATAAGCCGCGAGTGCAAATATGCCCATCAAAGCTATGACGAGAAGCATCGTAAGCAGGACGTATCCGTTTTCGCGGGGACGAGTTTCGCGGGGACGAGAGCGCCTGCGCTTTTGTGAGGCGAACTGCTTCACGACGGGTTCCCCTGCGTCAGCGGTATGCTTTGCGGCGGGCTGCTGCCCACAACGTCCTGGATATCGACCGAGGTAGGAGTAATGCGCACCACTTTGTAGCGGCGGTCCACGATGTCGCCCTCGCCCGCGATGAAAGTATCTTCACCCTTGATGAGGAAAACCTTTCTGGGTTCTCCGGGCCGGTTTGCGAAGCCGAAAAACTTCAGCGGGATTGGCGCCACCGGCGCCTGTGTAGGTGGATGATAGATGTCATCGGCCTTCTTCTGGTCAGTCGCGGCCTGGCCCAGAGGCGTGGGAATTACTACCGCCTCCGCCTGCGATATGAAAATGTTTCTTCCCGAGCCTTCATACTTGATCGCTTCGGTGGCGGCAAGCAGCTTCAGTTGGAGTGTGGGGTCAAGGCTTTGCGGAGGACGTTCCTTTTTTACCGGTGCGGAACCGTGGCGCGGCGGACGTGCAGCCGGCAACGCGAGCGGGTCCGCTGCCGTTGTGGCGGGCAGAGTCGAGGCTATAGTCGAGGAGGACGGCATGAACTGGTAGGCGAGAATGAGAAGCAGCACAACTCCCAACACAGAGGCGACGATGATCTGTTTCCGGTTTTCGGTTCCCAGTTTCACTACGCGCCCGCCTTCAAATAGGTTTCAAGTTTCATTTGCAGCTTGATCGGGCCCTTTTGTTCGCCCGCCAGCGTGATGCTGCTGATCAGGAAAAACATGTCATCGCGTTCCAGGGCATTGATAAACTTCGCCAGGGAAACGTAATTGCCCGACAGGTCTGCCTCCAGCGCAACCGGATACAGCCGCCCGATCTCCTCGTCTTTCACATCCACCGGATACTTCGCCGATTCGATGGTGACCCCATTGGCTGCCGCCAGCTTGCCAAACTCGGTGGCGATCTGCGAATCCTGGGCAGGGAAGCGCTTCTTGTAGAAGTCCGTAATCTGCCGGTCCGCCGTGCGCACTTTATCGGGCAGATTCGTCAGGGGCTCAACCTGGCGGGTTTTTATTTGTAGCTCGCTCCACAACTGATTCAGTTCCTGGCGCCGCGAATCGGCCGAGCCCACCAGCGGCGAAAATAACACCACGAGCGTGATCACATCCACGCCCAACAGGACCGCCAGCGCAGTCTTGATGTTTTTCCGGGTCTGCCGCAGGTCAGGCATCAGGGCTTGCTCCCCTTGAAAGTTTTCGCCGGGTTCGGAGTCGGGCTCGCAGTCTTCGATGAGTTCGGACTTGTTGTCGGATTCGGAGTCGTCGTGTTGTTCGAATTCTTTGCCGGATTCAAGGTCTTTTTCTGGCTCAAAGTCTTGGTCTCGGCTGCGGGCGTCAACACGGGCTCTGGCGACGAAAACGTTCCCGGAACGTAAACTCCATTGATGTCGAATTGAACCGTATCTCCACTGCCCGCCGTCGCTCCAGTCTCGGTCGCGATATAGGTCTGCGCGAAGTGTCCCGAATCTTCCATACGGCGAGCTAACTCGAGCGCCCGGTCGCGGGAATCGCCCCCCACCACCAGCTTTAGCGTAAGCTGGTTGTCCTCATCGAGCGCGGGATGAATCGAAATCAGATGGACCCGCGGCGGCATCACTTTCTCCAGAGCTTCCAGAACCTGCGTCCAAGAGAGAGTCTTGCGCTCAATCAACTGGTTGAGAAATTGGGACTGGTCACGGGTAGCGCGATTCTCCGGCCGGTTAAGGAATTCCTCGGCCTGCTGCCGCTTCCGGTCGCGCTGTGCAATCTCGGTGCGATAGGTGGCGATGGTGGCGTGGTCGCGCCGGGCCGCGAACCAATCCGATATGGTGAAGGTCACCAGCGCCAGCGTCAGGATCACTGCGACGGCCAGCGCCGTGCCCCAGCGGATCCAGAACTGCCGCGCATCTTCGTAGGGCTGGCTGGCGAGATTGATGTCAAGACGCATAGTTTAAATTCAGTGGTCAGTGCTCAGTGGCTAGTGGTCAGTTGATCTTTCTGATCACTAGCCACTGAGCACTGACCACTGCGTTTAAGAAATCAGCGCTCCTACCACACCGGCCATTCTCCAACGGGGCACCGAACCTCCGGTGCTCACTCCCAACTGCGAGGCGCTCACCAGTTCCTGGACCTCCGCGCCGGTTTGCGCGCGCAAGGCGGGAGCCGCGCTGCCCGTGTCCGATATTCCCGCGACAAATATCTTCTCGATATTTAGATGATACGTGTCCTGAAAGAAGACCACCGAAGGGTAAACGTCTTCCGCCAGTTGATCTCCTGTGATGGTAACTCCGCGCATGTTTTCCAGAGTGCGAAAGAGTTGAAGCTGGTCACCATTGAGAATTGCGATACTCGTGGTACGGGCATCCACTTTCACCACCAGAGTGGGACGCTCGCCCTCGGCGGCGCCGAGCGCAGCCAGCATAGAAGGCAAAATCACTCCCGGACTGAACCCGGCGTCGCGGAAAGCGGCTTCGTAATCCTCCACCACGCTGGCTACGGCGACCGCAGCCACAACTCGAACACCATCTTTCGATTTCTGCGCATGGTAGGAAACCCGGGCCTTGTCGACGTCAAAGGGCAAAGATTTTTTCAAGCGAAACCGCACAACGCTGGCGGCTTCTTCGGAGTCGGTAGGCAGGGTATCGAATTCCAGCAGCACCACGCGCACGGCCGCGTCAGGGACCACCGCGATCACATCGTGGGTGCGCCCCGCCACACTACTCAAAACCTCTTCCACAGCTGCTGTTACGGCACTGCGCTGGCGCAGGTTGCCCTCTACCAGGTCCGGAACCACGCTGCCCGGCGCGAGTTCGCGAGCTGCACAGGCAGCAAGGGTGCGGCCATCGTCCGACAATCGCCCCACCAGCACGCGGTCTGCGGCGATTTCACACGCCAGCTTGGGTTTCGCCGAGTTGGAACCAGATCTCATGAGAGAAGCAGCGGTCAGTGACCAGTGGTCAGTGGCCAGTAAATTCGCTACTCGCCAGGCTTCACACTGATCGGAGACACTTACTTTACGTCCTTATACAATTCAAACGCCATACCGGGCGAAATGCAATAGCTGAAGGGGCACTTCAGGCAGTGGCCAGTTGTCAGTGGACCATGGATTCGGAGCTAGCAACCTGGTCACTGACCACTGACCACTAGTCACTGCTCTTACCGCATGGCCTCGATGAAGGTGACCTTGTTGATCTCTTTCAGTGTGGTCAGGCCGAGCCGAACCTTGTCCAAGGCCGATTCGCGCAGAAAACGCATGCCCTCTTCGCGCGCGGCACGACGGATTTCCGAGGTCGGCTTGCGCGCCAAGATCATCTCCCGAATGCGGTCGCTTAAGTCCAGCAGTTCATGAATCGCGGTCCGTCCGCGGAAGCCGGTGCCCGCGCACTCGATGCATCCCGGTCCTTCATACAATGCTACCTTCGACCACTGAACCGGATCGAGTCCACTGGCCTCTAGCACGTCCGGAGAATAGTTCACCTGAGTGCGGCAGGATTCGCAGATCAAACGCACCAGCCGCTGCGCCAGAATGCAATTCAATGCCGAGACAAAGTTATAAGGCTCCACGCCCATGTTCAGGAAGCGGCCGATCACGTCGACCACGTTGTTGGCGTGGACCGTGGTGAAAACCAGGTGGCCGGTGAGCGCGGACTGAATGGCGATCTGTGCCGTCTCGGTGTCGCGGATTTCACCGACCATGATTTTGTCCGGATCATGCCGCAGGATCGATCGCAAGCCGCGCGCGAAGGTCAGTCCCTTTTTTTCGTTGACGGGAATCTGCGTGATGCCGCGAAGCTGATACTCGACCGGATCTTCGATGGTAATGATCTTGTCTTCGTCGGTCTTGATCTCGTTCACCGCAGCGTAGAGCGTGGTGGTCTTGCCGCTGCCGGTTGGGCCCGTGACCAGCACCATGCCGTACGGCTCTTTGATGTAGCGGCGGAACTTCTTCAGGTCATCCTCATCAAACCCAACTACTTCGAGAGTGAGCGAGCGGAACTTCTCGCTCATCGATTCTTTATCGAGCACGCGGAGCACGGCGTCTTCGCCGTGAATCGAGGGCATGATGGAGACGCGGAAGTCGATGGCGCGCCCGTTATATTTCACGCGGAAGCGGCCGTCCTGGGGCACGCGGCGCTCGGAAATATCCAACTCGCTCATGACCTTAATGCGTGAGATCACGGTGGAGTGGTGTTCCTTTCCGATAGGCGGCATGGCCTGTGTCAGCACGCCGTCAATGCGGAACTTGATCACGACTGAGTCGTCCCGCGTCTCGATGTGAATATCGGAAGCGCGCCGCTGCAGCGCGGTAAAGATTGTGGTATCGACCAGTCGGATGATCGGGCTGGTATCGCCCGCCGCCGTCAGCTTATCGATGGTCAGCGTTTCTTCGGCGCCGGTCGCTTCGTCTTCGCGGATGATCTGGAAGCCTTCGCTGGCTTCTTCGAGAACGCGCTGCGACTGCTCCGTCTTCTTGAGAATGTCTGAAATCTGCTTCAGCGTCGCCACCTTGGTGACGATGCGCTTCTGCAAAAGCAGGCTGATCTCGTCGATCATCATCAGTTGGCTGGGATCGGCGATCGCGATGGCGAGTTTGCCATCCGGCGTTTCTTCGAGCGGCACGAAGTTGTAGCGAAACATCAGTTCAGGCGAGAACTTCTTGAACAGCTCATGGTGAAGCTGGAAGTCGGTGAGGTCGACAAACTCGCAGCGATAACGCCGCGCCACATCCTGGGCGCGCTCCAGGTCGGTGATGGGATTCCCCGTGGACACCATCTGTCCACCGTTTTCGCCGTTCACGAAAAGTGACTTCTTGTCCGCTGTTGCCATTCTTAAAATCCCCGAACCAAGCTCTTAGCCTTTAGCTCTTAGCCTTTAGCTTCTGCCTCTTCGCTTTCGTTCCGGCTAGAAGCTAAGAGCTAACGGCTAAGAGCTGTTTTTAATGCACTCCCAGAGTGAAGATCGGCAAATACAGCGAGATCAACACTCCGCCCACAAAAACCGCCATAATGATCAGAATCAGCGGTTCAATCAATGCCATCGAGGCGCTTAAAGCCGTCTGCACGTCCTCTTCATAGAACTCAGCCACCGAATTCAGCATGGCCGGCAACGCGCCTGTGGATTCGCCTACCTCGAGCATTTCCACCGCCAGGTCGGGAAAGATTCTTTGTTCTTCCAGACTGCCGGCCAGCCCCTGCCCCTCGCGAACCCTCACGCTCGCCCGCATGATGCCCTTTAGAATACGGCGGCTGCTCATCGAACTGCCCGCCGTTTCCATGGAAGGCACCAGCGGCAGTCCGCCTTGCAGCAGCGTAGCCAGCATGCGCGAAAAAGTCGCAACCTGATGCTTCAGCCGGATATCGCCCAGCAACGGCAGACTCAGGATCACACGATCAATCTGATCGGCGCCGCGATCTGTCTTCTTCCACTGCCAAAACACAAAAGCTGCAAGCGCCAATCCGATCACGATAAAGGGAAAATATTTCTGCGCGCTCTGCCCCACCGCCAACATGAACAGCGTGATCGCGGGCAGTTTCGCGTCCAGGCTGTTGAACAAGTCAGCGAACTTGGGCACTACATAGGTGAACAAAAACATCACCATGATCGTCACCACGCTCACCAGTAACGTGGGATAGATCAGCGACACGAACAGCTTCTTGCGGAAGGTCATCGCCAGGCGCTGAAAGTTGATGTAGCGGTTCAACACTTCGTCAATGTTTCCGCTTTTCTCGCCAGCCATCAGCGTCGTGGTATAGATCTTCGGCACCATAGGATGCGAGGCGAAGGCATCCGACAGCAACTCTCCGCCTTTCACTCGCTCCCGGACGTTCTCCAGCACTTGCCGCAGATTCGGGTCTTTTTGCCGCTTGATCAGAAGGTCGAGCGAGTTCAGGATCGGCAGCCCGGCCTTGATCAGCGTGAGAAACTGCTGGTTAAACTGGAGGAACGAGGCATTCTTCAGCTTGCGCCCGCGGCGCATCGAAAAGCCGCCAGAGAGGAGTCCCTGCGGCTTTACCCAGTGCACCAGATAGCCCTGCGAAGCGAAGCGGTCGCGCACTTCCGCTACCGAGTAGCCCTGCTCCACCTGCTGGTGGGTGTGGCCCCGTTCGTCCGCGACTTTTATGACGAATTCCGCCATGACTCTGCTGTCTCGCTAGCCTTGCTTAGATGCTTACCTGGCAGACTACCTCTGGCTCAGTCTAACATTCCCGCTTGCGAACCCGAGGGCAGATCGCGACAACTTCTGCCCCCAAAAGTATCGCAAGTAACCAGACCGGGAAGGGCAGCTTCCTTGAAGCGTGACAAAAATCTCGCGAATGCTTTGCGTATCCTGGAAGAGAGGCGCTTCGGATCGGTCGCCACACTCCACGTCCGCGATTTCCCCCTTATTCGTATGCCGTAACTATTTGCGCATCAGTGCGATAGCCAAGAATGCCACATCCAAATCTTCAATGTCCCACGTCACCCTCAACCGTCTCCGTGCCTGCCGGTGGCTTGAACTCGAACCGTCCATCCGGGATTGGCTCATTCTCCTTCTGATCGGTGAAGCTGTATTCCGTGACCGACCCATCCACTTCCTCCATGACGATCCGCGTAATCCTGTGATCTGGCGTCACCTCCAGCAGGACTTCACTGATCCGGTCGGCCAAGGCCTGCGGCACCCCTCGCAGCACAACATCTCCGCCGGCCGATGGCGTAACGTCGGGAGCAAGCGACAACCCCTGTAACTCCTTTTCCAGCTTGCTCTTACCCAGTAAGAACGCAAGCGGCGAGCGAATGTCCTCCAGCTTTCGCGCCTCTGTTCTACGCGCCTGCCGATCGCCGGGGACGTAAAACCACGCATCTTTCCCGTCGCTCACAAAGAGCTTCTCTCTGGGAGAACGGTACTCCCACCGCATCTTGCCAGGTTTTTTCAACCCGCTCTTAGCCAGCCAAAGCGTGCCCGACTCGATTCGCTCGATCCCCGCTCCGCGATAAACCTCGATGAACTCCGCCTGCAATGTGCGCAAATGGTTATAGTGCTCATCCACCGCCGCCGCGACGGAGTGAACATCTTCGGTAGCGCCGGCGACCGGCAACAGAATCGCAACCAGCAACAACGCGGTAGAGAACTTAATCATTGGCAACAATTCTACGCGAGGTCTCGGATGACAAAGGGACCATGCTCGTGACGGGATGCTTATGTTAGGGATGCTCACGAGGCGACGGTTGCCTCAGCCGTCCCCTCAGAACGAAGGGTCCGTTCAAGAGAAGGTCAAAGATTTCCTTTGTCTCGGGCGCGTAGAATAAAAGCAGAGTGGCAGGGAACTCGCCAATGACCGAAGACAACATAACGATCTTGCCGGGCCCAAGCTTTCGCACGGCTATGGTGCTCGCTATCCTGGCTGACGCCCTGCAGATCGTAATCTTCCCCGCGTTTGTAGAAGGCGCTCTGTCGCCTGCCGACGACCTACTCGATCTGGGCGTTGGAGCGGCCATGATCCACCTCCTGGGTTGGCATTGGGAATTTCTGCCGTCGTTCCTGGCCAAGCTGGTGCCCGGCATGGATCTAGTTCCTTTCTGGACGCTGGCGGTCGTAAGCGTCTATCGCAAATCAAAGCGGATCGCCGTCGCCACAGAAGAAAATAATCGGGAGCAGCCCAAACTCGAAGGTCCGCAGCATTTCTGACGGTACTTGGCTTTCTCATCCTGGGGCAGCGCCGTGGCGCGAAGCCAGTGGCTCTCAACGAAGGATCCATCCAATTCGGCAAACCGGCAGGGAAGGCCTCGAAGGCGGGGTCACGCCGAGAGAGGACAAAAGTCTTGGATCTACACATAGTAGTGTGTAATAATCTACACATGGCTACGAATCTGGCCCTGGATGACCGCCTGATCGAGGAAGCCCGCCACGCCGGAGGTCACAAGACCAAGAAAGAAGCTGTCACCGCCGCCCTCGCCGAATACGTAAAACGCCGCAAGCAACTTCGGATTCTCCAAGCGTTTGGCTCAGTCGACTTCGATCCCAAATACGATTACAAAGCTGAGCGCCGCAGAAAGCGGTCCTGACTGTGCTGGTTCTGGTTGACACGCCCATCTGGTCGCTCGCTCTGCGGCGAACCAGCACGGACTTGAACCCGCGCGAGCTACGCCTCACCGCCGCCCTGCGAGAACTCATCCGCGATGGACGCGCCCAACTTGTCGGACCGGTCCGCCAGGAGCTGCTTTCCGGCATCCGCCACGACAACGCATTCGCGAAAGTGCGCGATCAATTGCGCGCCTTTGACGACCCCAGTCTTGATTCCGCTGACTACGAAGAAGCCGCCCGCATCCATAACCGGTGTCGGTCGCGCGGCGTCTCCGGATCGGCGATCGACTTCCTGATATGCGCCGCTGCCTTTCTCCGGAACTGGCAGATTTTCACGACCGACCAGGACTTCGCGCGCTACGCTCAGGCGGCGCCTTTGAGGCTCTACCAAGTAAGCTGACGCTTTCGTGATTCGAGAACTGGCGGGCAGAGCAATCCGCAACCGGAACTGCTAAAGCTTCTTGGCAATCGCGCAATACAAATCAATCGCGTCGGCTAGTTGCTGCTTATCGATGAACTCCCTCTCAGTATGCGCGACGTGAATCGATCCCGGACCGATGAGCAGCGGTTCGCCCCAGTTTGTGAGCCTGGGAATATCGGTAGTGAAAGCGGCGATCATCGTAGGCAAACCCTCAACCGTACGCAGGCGCAGAAAAGGTAACTCCAGCGGGAATTCAATCTTCACCTGATTGCCCGCAGCTGCAAGTATCTCGCGGCGCAGATCGTGCGATGGGCCAACCAGGCGATAGACCAGGTCCGCGTGAGCATGATCAGGAATCACATTGGGCGCGCGACCGCCCTCGATCAATCCAATGTTGAACGTGCAAGGACCAATTTCCGGATCGGATGGTAACGGCATTGCGCGCAGCTGGCTCAAAGCCTCGATCAGCTTGTCGATCGCGGATTCGCCCAGTTCCGGGTAAGCCGAATGCGCCATGCGTCCGGAAGCCGTGATTTCGACGCGCAATGTTCCCTTCGACGCCAGCGCGATGCGGTTCTCGGTGGGTTCGCCGTTAACCAGATACTTGGACCGCGTTGGCAGACTCGCCGCGTATTCATTGGCTATCTTCGCGCCCAGGCTGTCGCGCTCTTCACCCACCACGAACAGCAACCCGACATAAATCTCCTCGCGACGCAATCTCTCTGCGGCTGCGATCTGAGCTGCAATAATTCCTTTCGCATCGCAAGAGCCGCGTCCATAAATGCGCGCGGCATCCTCCGACGAGGGAATGAACGGAGGAACCGTATCCATGTGCGTGGAGAAGACCACTATTGGATGCGGCTGCTCCGGCGATGTGGCGTAGACATTGAAGCGATCGTCCACGACCGGGATTCTGCAAGTCTGATAGCCGACGCGGCAGAGCTCTCCGTAAAGATAATTTCCGACGGCAGCTTCGTTGCCCGAGATGGATTCGATGTCGATGAGCTGGCGAGTGAGCGTGATAGCGTCCATGCAGGGAAGAGAATAGCAGACGGAAAAGTCGGAAGGCAGTCGTCAGTGCTTAGTGGTTGGTGGTCAGTTGGCCTTTCTGATCACTAGCCACTGATCACTGACCACTACAGCATTCTTACTTCTGCCTTTACTTCATGTAATCTGTTGCTGTGATCGCGCAGACTTCAAGCATCAAGTCACTCTTCCTCGAAGGTCCAGCAGGAAGATTGGAAGCGTTGCTCAACGCAGGAGCAGAGAACGCGAAGCACGCGGCGGTTGTCTGCCATCCACATCCGCTATTTGGCGGGACGCTCCATAACAAAGTAGTCTTCCACACCATGAAAGCGCTGAATAGTTTTGGTTTTCCTGTGTTGCGCTTCAACTTCCGCGGCACCGGCCTCAGCCAGGGCGAGCACGATCACGGCAACGGCGAAGTCGAGGATGTCCAAACTGCCCTGAACTGGCTGGATGCGGAGTTCCACCTACCGCTGATCTTTGCTGGGTTCTCTTTCGGCGCCGCGGTTGGGTTGCAGGCCGCGTGTCCGGATGCGCGCGTGAAGGCGCTGATTGGAGTGGGCGTTCCGGCGGTTGCAGTGGCCGCTGACACGGAAACGCCGCGAGTTTACAACCTTGATTTCCTGCGCGAGTGCGTTAAGCCGAAGTTATTTGTCAGCGGGGCGCGCGATGCCTTTGGTCCACAGGCGCAGCTGGAGGCTCTGGTCGCATCGGCGGGGGAGCCGAAGAAACTGGTTGTGATTGAAGGCGCGGATCATTTCTTTGAGGGACGCTTGCGCGAACTTCGGGAGACGATTGAAGCTTGGGTGAAGGAAGCCATCAGCCGTCTGCCGTCAGCCATCAGCTAAACCCAAGATCTCCGCTTTTCAGTGCACTGGGCTAGCTCCCGAATTCTTCACTGCGCCTTGCTGACAGCTTATGGCTGAGAGCTGAAAGCTCAAAGCTGTTCTTTATATAATCCTGCCATGGTCGATGCTGATCGCGAATCGCAGTTTCGCCGGATGCGCGACACCGCGTGCGAAGTCTTTCGTCTCGCCTTAGCCGAGGCCTCGATCTCCAACGCATTTGCGCGGCATGTACATTGTGAGCGTGGAGTGCTTCGCGTCTGCGAGGACCTCTACGACCTGCAGGCGTATTCCCGCGTGCTGGTCATCTCCATCGGCAAGGCCGGACACACAATGGTTGAGACCCTGACGCAGCAGGTCGGGGAGTCTGCGCTTGAAGGCATCGTGGCTAGTTCGGTCGAGCCCTCCGCGCAGGTGCGCGGCTTCCGCTATTTTCGCGGCGGACATCCCACGCCCAATGCCGAATCCATCCACGCGGCGAATGCCATTCGGAAAGCGCTCGAGGCACAGACCGCGGCATCGCTGGTGATATTTCTGATCAGTGGCGGAGGATCGTCGATCGTCGAGAAACCAATCGACGACGAGATCTCACTCGACGATCTGATCGCGACCTATCGCGCTCTGGTGCATTCGGGTGCGCCCATTGCCGAAATCAACGCTATCCGCAAGCATCTTTCGGCGGTGAAAGGTGGACGCCTGGCGCAGGCGGCGTTTCCGGCGCAACAGGTTTCGCTGCTGGTTTCTGACGTTCCCGACAATACTTCCGATGCACTGGCGTCCGGCCCCACGATGCCTGATTCAACGAGCGCAGAGGATTGCTACCGCATCGCAGAAAAGCATGGACTGTTGCCTGCGCTTCCGCATGCCACGCGTGAGCTTTTCGAACGACACGCGCTCGAAGAGACGCCGAAATCTGACGACCAGGCGTTCTACCGTTCGCGCTGGTGGACGATTCTCTCGAACCAGACTGCGGTCGAGCAGGCGAGTACGGCGGCCGAGCGTGCCGGGTTCACGGTGCACGTGGACAATTCTTGCGATGACTGGGGCTACGAGCGCGCTGCGGACTATTTATTGAAGCGCTTGCGGGAGTTGAGAAAAGAATCTGGACGCGTGTGCCTGATCTCCGGCGGGGAAGTGACGGTAAAGGTCACGAGCGGAGGCATCGGCGGACGCAATCAGCAGTTTGCGCTGGCGTGTGCGGAGAAGATCGCAGGAGAAAACATCACCGTGCTCAGCGCGGGGACGGACGGGGTGGATGGAAACAGTCCAGCGGCAGGCGCGGTCGTGGATGGAAGCACCGCGGAGCGAGCGTCGTCGAAGGGGCTAAACATCCGCGCGGCGTTAGAGAAGTTTGATGCGTATCCGTTCTTCAGCGCGCTGGGCGATGCAATTGAGACCGGGCCTACAGGAAACAACCTGCGGGACTTGAGGATTTTGCTGGCCTACTAAGTCGGTGAACGAGCCCGAGATTACGCGGCTTCGCCTTTAACCTTCACTCCCGCCCACTTTTCGAGCAGAGTCAGGGTCGCGGCATAGTCGAGGTCCTGTTGGCCTTCTTCGGTTGCCAGTTCGTAGACTTCCTCCACGGTTTCGAGGGCGGGCAGCTTTACGCGGGCTTCTTTCGCGGCTTCGAGCGTGAGCAGGATATCTTTATGCATCAAGCGCAGCGGAAAATTGGGCGTGAAGTCGCGTTGCAGTACGAAGGGCGCTTTGTATTCCACGACTCCGGAGCGCACCATGGTGGCATCGATCAGTGAGACGAGTTGCCGCGGGTCCACGCCAAGCTTAGTGGCGAGGGTGAGGGCTTCGGCGAAGCCTTCGAAGATGAGAGCAATTTGAAGGTTCATTGCCAGCTTGGTCGCCTGTCCCTTGCCGGTTTCGCCCATGCGGAAAATCTTTTTGCCCATGGCTGCGAACAGAGGGTTGAGGCGCTCGATGGTGGCGTCGTCTCCGCCGACCATGAAGATCAGGGTGCCATTGGCTGCGCCGATTTTCGATCCGGTCATGGGAGCGTCGACGTAGGCCGCGCCTTTGGCTCGGACACGCTCGGCAAACTTTACGGTGGCCGAGGGAGAGATGGTGCTAGAGTCGGCAATGATGGCGCCCTCGGCCAGAGACTGCTCCACGCCCTCCGGGCCAAACAATGTTTTCTCGACCGCGGCAGTATCTGAAACGCAAAGCCAGACCACCTCGGCGCCTTGTGCCGCTGCAGCCGGGGTGGGAGCGATGCCCGCGCCCTCCACCATTTTGCCCGGAGTGCGGTTCCAGACCGTGACTTCGTGGCCCGCCTTGACCAGATTCGTTGCCATTGCGTGCCCCATGATTCCCAGACCCAAGAAAGCAACTCGCATTTCGTACTTCACCTCGTGAAAGATGCTGACTTGCGATTAGAAATGAGGGCCGCGATGCAGGTCAAGCGAATCGCGAAGCGGAGCCTGGATTATTCAGAAAAGACGCGTTATTCGCAGAAGACGCGCGCATTGAGCTGGGATATGTCTGCGGGCACGCCCTGTTTCGCGGCGAGCGTCATTTGTCTTGCGAGCGCATGTTGACGGAGCGGTTGGTATGCAGGAATCTTCACATCGACACTCCTCTACTACCGGGGTATAGTGTTTTCCGGTCTGTGCAGCTCCCAATCTCTGCCAAGGAAAATACCTGATGAAACAGTCGGTCTCTGCCTCTGCGCCTCGCCGTCGAAGTTTGCCTTCCATCCTCACCCTTCTGGTGGCGTTTTGGATTTCACTGGCCTGGGCTGGGCTGGCGAATGCACAATCGGGATTGGTAAAACTCAGCACCGATACATTCACCAATAGCGACAGCGATCACAAAACTGAGGTCGAGCCCGATTCCTTCGCATGGGGAAACACGATTGTGACCGCATTCCACATTGCGCGACGGCCCGGATCGATCGGCTGGGGCAGCGCCGATGTGGGCTTTTCAACTTCGACCAACGGGGGCGTGACCTGGAAGTATGGAAGTCTCCCGGGGCTCACCGTGAACTATAAAGATGGAACTTACGGAGCTGCGGCCGATCCCTCGGTTGCCTATGACGCAAAGCACGGGGAGTGGCTGATTTCGACTCTGCCGCTAGTGGGCCTGGGATCTGACTCCCAGTTCATCGGCGACGTGGCAGTGAGCCGCTCCACCAATGGATTGAACTGGGGAAAACCGATCAATATCGACAAGACTCATCTGGACGACAAGAACTGGACGGTGTGCGACAACACCACAACCAGCCCTTACTACGGCAATTGCTACACGGAGTGGGACCAGGCATATGGCACGGGCGACCTTCTGCTGAGCGTGTCGAGCGACGGCGGACAGACCTGGGGCGCCGGCCTGCCTTCCTCAGACCATGCGGGCGGACTTGGTGGGGAACCCGTGGTGCAGCCGAATGGCACGGTGATTGTGCCGTTCCAGGGTGGCGGCATCGACGTGTTCAGTTCCAGCAACGGAGGCGTGAGCTGGGGGAAGAGCCAGGCGATTGCCAGCATCATCAGCCACCTCGACGCCGGCGGGATACGCAATCCGAATCTTCCTTCCGTCGCCATCGATGCGGCAGGCACGGTGTACGTGGTGTGGTCGGATTGCCGCTTCCGCACCGGTTGCAAGGAGAACGACATCGTCATGAGTTCGTCTTCGAACGGTATCACCTGGAGCGCGGTCACACGCATTCCGATCGACGCCACAACCAGCACCGTGGACCACTTTCTGCCCGGCATTGGGATCGATCCCGCAACTTCGGGCAGTACCGCTCATATGACGATTGTTTATTACTTCTACCCGACCTCGAGTTGTACCTCGAGTACCTGCGCGTTAGAGGTGGGCTTCGTCACCTCGACGAATGGCGGAGCCACCTGGACGGCGGGAAAGAAAATTGCGGGACCGATGAAACTGGCGTGGCTGCCAGTTTCCGATGACGGACCTATGGTCGCGGATTACATTGGCGTGTCGTATGTGAATGGCAATCCCTTCGGCGTGTTCGCGGTGGCGCTTGCTCCTACGGGCAGCACGTTGGCGGAGGCGATGTACACGACGAAGACGGCGCTGCCCATGCCGGGCAGTGAGCCGCGCTTCAGTGGACTGGAAGACAAGCCGGTGGCAGGTGCCAAGTCGGATCATGAGGTGCACTTCTACTACGACGACGAAGGAAAAAGAGAGATCCCGCGTTCGCGTTGGATTGCGAATATTTCAGGACAATAAAATCTGTGTTTGGTTCGGCCGCCAGAATCCGGAGCCCGTGGCTTTTATGTGCTCGTCTTAATATTCCCTTCTATTAAATCTCGGGGGGAACCGTGGGAATTACGCACCCTCCGTGGCTGCGATGAACTAAAATAGAGCGAGCATCAGGCAGCATTCATCCAACAGTTAGACCGGCTTAGGATGATCAAGCAGACGCTTCGCAATCGGGCCCTTCGCAAACGCGCGTCACAGTTCGGGCGACTGGTTCGGCATTCCGCTGTAACTCCGCTGTGTGGCGAGACGCATACGCCGAGACTTGCCTCGAACGGCGAGCTGGGCGTGACCTTCATTGGGCATTCCAGTTTCTTCTTGCAATTGGGCGGGCAGAGCGTGATGATCGACCCTAACTTCGCGCGCTGGCTCTTTGTGCTGAAGCGGTTGCGGCGTCCGGGGCTGCGAGTACGCGACTTGCCGCCTATCGATCTGGTGCTGGTGACGCACGCGCACTTCGATCATTTGCACCGGCCATCGTTGCGCGCCATCGTGCAGAACAATCTGCGCACGCGGGGGACAGCGCCGGCCATTATCATCCCGAGTCATGTAACGGATTTAATCTCCGACCTGGGCTTCTCCGAGATCGTCGAACTCGACTGGTGGAACAGTTCGCGGCGCGGCAATTTGTTGGTGACGCACGTTCCTTCACGGCATTGGGGAGCGCGCATTCTCAAAGATTCCCACCGCGGTTACGGCGGCTATGTGCTACAGGCAGGGAAGCACTCGGTTTATCACGCGGGAGACACGGCTTATTTTGCCGGCTTTCGCGAGATCGGAAAGCGTCTGTCGCCAGAACTGGCTCTGCTCCCCATCGGCGCTTACAATCCGCCAACCTTTCGCAACGTACACACCAGTCCCGCCGACGCTACTCGCGCCTTTCTCGACTTGAACGCGCGCTGGATGGTGCCCATGCACTACGGAACCTTCCGGCTATCGCATGAGCCGGTGGACGAACCCCTGCAACTCCTGGAGCAGGAAGCGCGCGCGGCTGGAATAGAAGACCGCGTCGTGGTGTTGGAAGAAGGCGTGACTAGATTTTTTTAGTGTACTCGTCCCGCTTAAACACTCTTTTGACAAACCCTCCCAGCCTTTTGGTGTAAGCTCGGTTGCCCGAAATTTCTCTCATCAGGAGATCAACATGGCAGTCGAAGCTATTCCCAAGGGTTACCACACGCTTACTCCTTACATGACGGTGCGCGACGCCGCCCGCGCCATCGAGTTCTACAAGCAGGCTTTCGGCGCGGTGGAAAAAGGCGTCATGCCGGGGCCTGACGGCAAGATCATGCATGCCGAGTTAGTCATCGGCGATTCCATCTTCATGCTCGCCGACGAATTCCCGCAGTATGGATCCCTGTCCCCGCTCTCGACTGGCGGCTCCGGCATGGGGCTGCACATCTACGTTGAAGATGTGGACTCTGCCTTCGATCGCGCCGTCAAAGCGGGAGCAAAGGTCGATATGCCGGTCATGGACATGTTCTGGGGCGACCGCTACGGGAAGCTGGCCGATCCTTTTGGTCACAAGTGGTCGATCGCAACCCACAAGGCCGATCTGACGATGGAAGAAATGGCAGAAGGCGCCAAGGCGATGATGAAAGACATGCCCAAGAGCGCCTGAGCGTTTGGCAGCAGCGGCTTTGGGCTTGGTTCGAGGGGCGCGGCCTTTGGCGGCGCCCTTCTTGTGGTTTCCCGCCTAGTACCTCCGTAATGCCCGTGAACCTCGCTATTACACAAGTATTACAACGCCCGCCCGATTCTCTTGATAGCTTTAATACGTGCGGTAGCGAACTCAAGATCTGCAAATGGGGCACATTTTGGACATGGAACTGGAAAGCCTGGAAAAACGGCAAGCTGCAAACGGTGAAATTAACTGGGTGACCGCGATATTCATGGGGCTGTTTCATATCGGCGCCATTGCGGCGCTTTTCTTCTTCACCTGGAAGGCATTGTTCGTCGCGATGTTTCTGTGGTGGGTTTCGGGCAGCCTGGGCATCGGCATGAGCTATCATCGCCTGCTCACGCATCGCGGCTACAAAACTCCGAAGTGGGTGGAGTACTTCCTGACCGTCTGCGCCACGCTCGCCCTCGAGGGCGGACCGATTTTCTGGGTGGCCACGCACCGCATTCATCATCAGTATTCCGATCAGGATGGCGACCCGCATTCGCCCATCGAAGGCAAATGGTGGGCGCACATGGGCTGGATTCTCATGGGCAAGTCCATGCACCATGACACGACCACGCTGGCCCGCTACGTCCCCGACCTCGCCAAAGATAAATTCCACGTCTGGATTACGAAGTATCACTACGTACCGATGATTGTGCTGGGCCTTATCCTGCTCGCCATCGGCGGACTGCCGTTTCTGATGTGGGGCATCTTCGTGCGCACAGTGGTTGGCCTGCACGCTACCTGGCTGGTGAATTCGGCGACGCACTCCTGGGGCACGCGCCGCTTTGCCACGCGCGATCTTTCCACCAATAGCTGGTGGGTTGCTCTGCTGACTTTTGGCGAAGGCTGGCACAACAATCACCACGCGCATCCCACCGCGGCGCAGCATGGCTTCAGATGGTATGAAGTCGATGTGAACTGGTACGGCATCTGGGCGCTGAAGAAGCTCGGGCTGGCTTGGGACATCAAGCGCGTAAGGCTGGCGGACCTGGAAAAAGGCTTGGTGCCCACGCCGAACGGGCACCTGATTACTGGAGCTCTGGCTGAGGGCGCTGCGGCCGGGGACTAAGTCACGAGAACCCCTTCCGAAATTAAGCCTCGACCCTCGCCGGTCGGGGCTTTTTGCTGGCCTAGAGACAAAACACTAGACATAGGGGACACAGAGGAACACAGGGTAAATACGGGGTACCCCGTGTTCCTCCGTGTCCCCTGTGTTTAAGATTTGCTTCCTTGGACGAAGCGCAGACTCTATAAGCGGTAAAATCACCCTGACGCCATGCGAATCACGAGCCGCCGCGGAACCATCGTCTTCTTCCTTTGCCTGGGCATTGGCCTGGTGGCGCTGGCGGTTGCGCTCGGCACGGGATGGATCATTCTCAACTGGCGCGAGGGCGTGCTGCTGTTCTTCGGCATCATCTTTTTCGCGCTGATCATCGCGGGCATGATCGTGAATACAACGTTCCTGCTGCGTGAGATTCGCCGCAGCGAGCAGCACGACAGCTTTATCAACGCCGTTACCCACGAACTGAAAACGCCGGTCGCCTCTATCCGCCTGCATCTGGAGACCTTGCAGCGCCGCGACCTACCGGAACCGCAGAGGCAGCAATTTTACCGTGTGATGCTCAGCGACACCGATCGCCTCACCGAGACGGTGGAACAGGTGCTGCGCGCCGGCCGCGCCGGAGACAAGAAGGCCGGACGGGAGAAATCCGCAGTCGATTTCCGCCAACTCGTCCGCGACTGCATGGACGCTGCCCGAACCCGCCATCATCTTCCGCTGGAAGCGCTGCGCTACGAGGAAGCGTCGAGCAACGGAACGGCGGTGCGCGTGCTTGGCAGCGGCGAGGATCTCCGCACCGCCGTTTTCAACGTTCTCGACAACGCCATAAAATATTCCGGCGATCAAGTGGACGTGCGCGTGCGCCTAGCCCTTCCCAACGAAAAGCGCATCGTGCTGAGTGTGCAGGACCGCGGCGTCGGCATTCCTCCCGATGACATGAAGAGCATCTTCAAGCGCTTCTACCGCGTCAGCCACCGCTCGCTGGCGCACGTAAAAGGAACTGGGCTGGGACTATTCATCGTGAAGTCGATTGCGCAGAAGCACGGCGGCAAAGTATTCGCGGAAAGCGCGGGCGAAGGCCAGGGCACCACCATTACGATGGAGTTGCCGAGGTCTTTGTCATGAGGTCGATGGAATGAGCCGCGTCCTTGTCGTGGAAGATGAAGCCCATCTGGCGCAGGGATTGCGCTTCAACCTTGAGGCCGAAGGCTACTCCGCCGAAGTCGTCGGCGACGGCGAAGCGGCCACCGATCGTCTGCTCGCCAAGAATGAAAACTTCGATGCCGTCGTGCTCGACATTATGTTGCCGGGTAAAGATGGCTTCAGCGTGGTTTCGGAGCTGCGCGCGGCGCGGAATTATGTGCCGGTGCTGATGCTGACGGCCCGGGGCAGTCCTGAAGATGTGTTGAAGGGCTTTGCCGCTGGCGCCGACGATTATCTGCCCAAGCCTTTCGACCTGTCGATTCTGCTCGCGCGCCTGCAGGGATTGCTGCGGCGCAGCCAGTGGATGCGCGCTGATCTCGCGGTAGGGAATCCAGAGGTTGCTGCTGCATCTGACCCGGGCAGCGTCGGCGACTTCGGAACATTTTCCTTCAACGGCAAGACCATCGACTTCGGCACACTCGAACTGCGCACTGCCGATAGCGTCGTTCACCTCACGCTGATGGAATCGGAACTGCTGCGCCACCTGGTGCGCAATGACGGCCGCGTCGTTTCGCGCAAGCAGATTCTCGAAGAGGTCTGGGGCCTGCATGAAGATACCGACACCCGCGCCATCGACAACTTCATGGTCCGGCTGCGGCGCTACATCGAAGACGATCCCGCGCAGCCGCGGCATCTACTGACCGTGCGCGGCGTGGGGTATCGGTTCTTGGCGAATCCCGAAAAGAAGTGAATCGGAAGTTTCCGCCTAAGCCCGGCACAACTCCGCAACCAGCGTCTCCCGGCGCTGCATCGCTAAAACGTCCATGCGGTTAAGAATCATCATGTAAGCCGAAAGTGAAATTCCGGCCAGCGCCAGCAAGATCAGCGTCGCAATCCAGAAATTCCCGTACGATTTCGCGATCCAGAACGCGGCGACTCCCACGCCTACGACGAAAACTTGCACTCCTAAACTGATCAGTACCGTCGTCTGAGAAGCGCGCTGACGGCCGAACGAGGAGTAGTCCAGCTTCTTCGGCGTGTAGATCGACAGCAGGTTGCCCGCGGCAAAGTTTATCGGTGCGGCAAAGAGCAGGCCGGAAAGCGCGGCGATGGTGACGTCGATCGCGGGCGGGCCGTAAAGAAAGCTGACTGCAATCCACGCGACAAACACCTCAACAGCCAGAATACCGGCATGGGTAAGATTCTTGGCCAGCACAATTTCACGGAATCTTACCGGGGAAGCGTAGAAAAACTGAATGCCGCCCGCATCTCCACCAAAGTTGTTGTAAGCCAGATTAGTGAGCATCAGCAGCGTGTACGCCGCAGCTGCGGGAAACGCCATGTCAGGCGTGCGCGCCAGAAAAACTCCAGAGTGCCGCACTGCGTTCATCGCTCCGAAACGGAAGACGACCAGCACGAAAAGCGGCATGATCAGCGTGATCAGCATGGGGCCGCTGCGAAGAAGATATAGAATTTCTTTTTCGAACACCGCGGCCACCGGTGCCGAGAACCCCGGCAGAATCCAGCCCAAGTGGAGCGACCGGTCTTTCGGCACAACCGAAGCCGCGGCCACTTCGCTCAAATTCTCTCCACGATACTGCGCCCTCAGCCGCAGGTGCAGGCAGTAGTCAACAATCAGCGCAAGAGCGCATAGCAGAGCCAGCGAACTGAACGCGGTCATGAATCGCGAATAAACAGCCTGCGCAATGGCATCTGCCGCAAGCCCCGGAGGGAGCATGCCTTGTACGGGAGCCAGAACATCGACGTATCGCTGCGCTGATTTTTGCGCAGCAGCGCCGGACCGGCCCTCAAAATGTCTAACCAGCGGCCCGATCAGCTGAAAGCTCAGCATCAGAAGAACGAACAGAATGCCCATGATCTCGCGCGTGCGGCGCTGCGCCAGCCAGCGCTCCACCCAGGCGAACACCATCTGCATGAAGAGCAGATTGAATGCGGCGAATGCCAGTAACACCAGCGCGGTCCAGGGCAGCAACTCCGGCCTCGCAAACCCCACGCCCACCAGAATTCCGAACGACCACAAGCTGCCCAGAGCTGTTGCCGGATCGAAGGCGCCATAGGCCATCCGCACTAGAAAGTACGAGCTGTAGCTCAGGGGAAAGCGCAACAGGTCAGAAGAATCCGGATTGTTGGTGAACGCCGTTGCCATGATCGGGAAGGCTTGCCAGAAAATAAACACGAACCACAACGGCAGCGCAAGCAAGCCGGGCTTGCCCGCGGAGATGGCTAAATACGCCGCGATTCCCATTCCGAAAGCGCCACCGAATCCGCCGATGGCGAAGGCGAACGAGATCATAATTCGGGAGATCAATTCGAGCGTGCCCCGCGTGCTGCGCAGCGAGTTAACGAAAAGCCGCCAGCGCAACCAGGCAATGGCGGTCAGTTGGGCCCGCCGCTGCAGCGCGGACTTGGGTTCATTCATCGGCGTTCGCCTCGAGAAAATGTTGCATGCACTATCTCACAAATCGCACGCTTACCGCTGTACTACTGGCCCCCCTCCGAATGGGCCGCCAGTAGCCGGATTTACTGTCCCTACGAAAAAACGAGTGTGCACTTCCGGCTCTTGACGAAACACCCGTTGCGATCTAAGTTCTCTGTAAGTTTTCAAATCTTCCAGCCTGCGGATAAAGAAATGCACCGTCGGACCCTGACGTGTGCCGCATGACTGTTCTGGCCGGGCGAACTCACATCCCCCTTCGTCTTGGCGGCAGAGCTGACACAACAAGCTAGGAGCATTGGCGCCGGTGTCGCACGGGCGACACCGGCGCTATCGAGGAAGTGTGTTCGCTCGGGAACAGCGCCCCTGCGGTCGGCAACCGCTTCGTCAAATCGAGCTGAGAGGAGTCAGGTCATGAAATGGTGGAGAACATTCGCGCTCACGTGCGTGTTGATCACAGTCAGCTTTGCCGGGCAGGGAGCAAAAGATCCTGGACCCAGGCCGGGCCCGGCGTCAGCTGGAGGATTTTACCCAACGCTGAATGCTAGCGAGCAAGCAGCGTTCACCAACGGCATCTCTCAGTTCGTTGAAGATGATCCTGTGCCCGACGTTCCGCAAGGCGCGGGCGGACTCGGGCCGGGATTCAACAGCACCAGTTGCAGCTCCTGCCATTCCCAACCTGCCACGTTAGGCTCGAGTCCGGGTCCGTCGAGTCCCCAAGTTCCACAACCAAATCCCCAGATAGCGGCTGCCATGGAAATGGGCGCGACGAATACGATCCCGTCGTTCATCACATCAAACGGTCCAGTCAGGGAAGCTAGATTCATTCATCGGGCTGATGGAACTCTCGATGGTGGAGTACATGATCTGTTTTCCATCGCAGGCAGAACGGATGCTCCGGGTTGCAATCTGGCGCAGCCTGACTTCCCCGCTCAGTTGGCTGCCAACAATGTGATCTTCCGAATTCCGACGCCGCTGTTTGGGTTGGGGTTGGTGGAGAACACTCCCGACTCTGTTTTGAAGTCAAACCTGGCCAGCACTGCCGGCCAACGGCAAGCTTTAGGAATTACCGGAAGATTCAACCTTAGCGGCAACGACGGCACGATCACAAAATTCGGCTGGAAAGCCCAGAACAAGTCTCTCATGGTCTTCGTTGGAGAAGCCTATAACGTCGAGATGGGCGTTACCAACGACGTGATGACGAATGAAAGAAACGCTGTGCAAGGATGCGTCTTCAATGCCACCCCGGAAGATTCGCATTCCCAGCCCGGCGGTTCCGACCTAGCCGCGTTTGTAGATGCGATCCGGCTGTCTGCTCCCGCGACTCCAGTTTCATCTACCAGTGGCATCGAGGCTGGACGCGAGGCGTTTCAAAAAGTCGGATGCGCCTTGTGTCACTCGCAAACATTAACCACTGCTCAATCTTTCAACACAGGAATGAGCAACGTCCAGTATCATCCGTTCTCCGATTTCGCCCTGCATCACATGGGCACCAACCTGGCGGACGGGATTAATCAGGGAGTAGCAACTGGCGACGAATTTAGATCGGCTCCTTTGTGGGGCGTCGGCCAGAGATTATTTTTCCTGCACGACGGGAGAACGTCGGACCTGGTGGATGCGATCAACCAGCACGCCTCTCAGGGATCGGAAGCGAATCAAGTGGTGCGGGCGTTCCACAATCTTCCCACCACAGAGCAGCAAAATATTCTCGACTTCTTGCGATCGTTGTGAACAGAAGTCAGCGTCGGGAATCGAACTGGAGAAAATGGTAGTGGTGCAGTGGGAAACTGCACCACTACCGAAATCTCACTCGATCAACTCTTTATCCCAGCCACGAAAGCTCCTGCTCGGCGGGACGCGAGCCGCTGACGGTGCGCAGGAAAATCTGTTCCAGCGTCATCTTCTCTCCGGATCGAGTCCCATCCCCACGCGAGCCATCACCGGAGTCGTTCCCCAATGCGGCGGGCGTCCGGGCCTCCACGCCAGCCCGCAACTCCTCGAGCGATCCCTGCGCAACCAGCCGTCCCCGATCAATGATGGCGACGTGACTGCACAGCCGCTCCACGATCTCCAGCACATGCGAGGTGAGAAAAACCGTGGCCCCGCGCGCGATCATGCCCTGCAACATCGCCTTCAACGTTCCTGCAGCGATTGCATCCACGCCTTCGAACGGCTCATCGAGGAACAATACTTTCGGACCGTGAATCACAGCCGCCGCCATGGCTAGTTTCTTTTGCATACCGTGCGAGTAGTCCGTGACCAGCTTTTTCGGCTGATCGGCGAGCTGCATGAAATCGAGAAGTTCTGCGGTGCGCTCGGCTGCGGTCTCGCGGCTTAGCCCGTACATCCGTCCCGTGAAGTTCAAGAATTCCGATCCCGTCAGTCGTCCAAACAGAGCCATGCCTTCGGGCACGACACCGATTTGCTGCTTTACTTCGACGGGATTTTTTTCCAGGTCCAGGCCCAGAATTTCGATCCGCCCCGAACTCGGCGCCAGCAGCCCGGTGAGCATCTTGATGGTCGTCGATTTTCCAGCGCCATTGGGGCCGAGGAAGCCAAAAAATTGTCCGGGCGCCACGCGCAGGTCGACATTGTCGACGGCGAGCGATTCTCCGAAGCGCCGAGTCAGGCCCTGCGTTGAGATGGTGGGAGCGGTGTCCATGAAAGCTCCGAATCTAGCACACCCGGAGCATCTGCGTGCTCACGATTCCTATTTCGCACGGGGATCCTTTTTCTCCAGTTGTCTCTGCTGCCCGTCCGCCGTCCACGGTAGGACCATTCCGAGGAGCCTTCTTTCTGAAAACGCCTAAAAACCAGGAGGCCGCTCATCCACAACTCCGAACGCGCGCTCCAGAGCGAGCCCTGCACTGGCCAGCGTGCCTTCGTCAAAAAGCCGTCCGATCAACGTTACGCCATGGGGCACACGCCGCGGCGTGGAGAATGTTGGTATCGGATTGTTTGGATCCGGTGCCCAGTCGCTGCGGGCTTTTGATACTTCGACGAAGCCCGCGCGCAGCGTTAACGAAGGATGCCCGGTAAAGTTCGTCGTGGTCAGCATCTCATCGCGCAGGGACGGTACGAGGAGTAAGTCAACCTCGGAGAAGACGCGAGCCATCTCTTCGGCAACTTTGCGTCGGAAACGGTCGGCCTGCACAAAGTCCACCGCGGAAAGAAATCGCGCTTCACGAAAAATATTTGGCCACGCATCGGGTACCTGAGCTTTGAGCTGATTCATCCCGCCGCTCAGTCCGAGCTCTTCAAAGGCCGCTGCCCCCTCAGCAAAGAGAATCAAGTTGAGCGAGTCGTAGGGCCAGTCGGGAATCGTCATCTCCACGGGAACCATGCCCACCTTCTTCAACGTGTCGACCGCAGCGCGGTCCACGGCGGTGGCCGGATTCTCATTCAGCCACCGCGGAAAGTACCCGACCCGCAGCCCTTGCACGCTGGCGTTGGCATCGAAATCCAGCTTGCTCGGGACACTTGCCAGGTCGCCGTCATCCGGTCCGGAGATGGCACGCAGCACCAGCATCGCGTCTTCGACGGAACGCGTCATCGGTCCAAGCTTGTCGAGCGACCAGCACAGGGTCATCGCGCCGGTACGCGCAACTCGCCCGTAGGTCGGTCTCAACCCGGTAACCCCGCAGCGCATCGAAGGGCTGACGATGCTGCCGCCGGTCTCACTGCCGATCGCGAAGGCGACCAATCCCGCCGCGGTCGCGGAGCCAGGCCCTGCGCTCGATCCCGACGATGCCTCCTCTAGCAGCCACGGATTCATCGTCTGCCCGCCGAACCAGACATCGTTCAACGCCAGCGCACCCAGGCTTAACTTGGCGACCAGCACCGCTCCCGAGTCATGCAAACGTTTCACCACCACCGCGTCTTTGTCGGGCACGCGGTTTCGAAAAGGCTCAGCGCCATACGTGGTGCGGATTCCGGCAGTGTCGAGAAGATCCTTTCCGCCCCACGGGATGCCATGCAGCGGTCCGCGGTAGTGTCCGGCCGCGATCTCTTCATCCGCTTTCTTCGCTTGTGCCAGCGCCAGTTCACGCGTGAGCGTGATCACACAGTGCAGCTTGGGATCGAACTGTTCTAATCGCTTCAGATAAATACGCGTTAGCCGGTCGGAACTCAATTTTCGCTGCTCGATCCATCGCGAAAGCTGCGTGAGGGTAGCAAAGGCGATGTCTTCGTCCCGCGCGGGCAGCGAACCGGGATCGTTCCTGCTGCGAACAAACTGGTCACGCTCGGGCCCAGTCCTTGCCGCCAGACCGGGCAGCACCGGATTCCAGCGCGATGCCGGAGCGAGCGTTGACTCCAGCGCAACTTTGCGCGGCCCGGTGCGGCGCTCGTAAAGCGCCGCCATGGTTTTGCGCCAGCTACTTGCTGCCATGGCACGCTCACTGGCAGTCAACTCGACCTGCACGAGTTTTTCCGCCTCCGCGAAGGTGGAAGGCGACACCTCAGGCCCTACTGCGGGCCCGGTTCCGAAAGCGGGAGGAGCGCCGGGCGGCAATTCCGCAGCTTGCTGCGCATACACTGTTGCCGCTGCCAACAGTCCAAGCGATGTCTGAGTCAGGAACTCGCGACGCGATTTGGGCATGAATCTCCTCCGGCAGGATTGTAGCCGTTGATGCGTCGCGGAGTTGTCATCCCACGGCCTGGCAACCAGCAAAATCCTCGTTTCAAATGTAGCGTCGTAGCGTAGCTGGAATAGCACTCCCTTGCAGACGCGCGAGGCTATGGCCTACCGATTTGGCGATCGCGAATTTTCCGAAACCGGAACAAAACCAACTCTGAGATTATCCTTCCCGTGGAGCGTGGTAAACTGCCGCTCTCAATTTCCGGACATGTTGGTCTCTCCTAAGGAAGCCATATGGCCAAAAATATAGTCATCTGCTGTGACGGCACCGGAAACCAATTCGGCGAAAATAACTCCAACGTCGTCAAACTCTATAGCACGCTAGTGATCGACGGCACGCGCCAGGTCGGCTACTACCATCCTGGCGTGGGCACCATGGGCGCACCGACCGCGCACAACAGAGTCAGCGAAGCTTGGTCAGTAGTGATGGGACTCGCCTTTGGAGCGGGACTGCTAGCCAACGTCGGCGACGCCTACCGCTACCTGATGAATGTTTACGAAGATGGAGACAAAGTTTATCTGTTCGGTTTCAGCCGTGGCGCATACACAGCTCGAGCCCTGGCCGGAGTGTTGCACATGTTCGGACTGTTGTGTCCCGGTAACGACGGTTTGATTCCTTACGTCATCCGGCTCTACGCGAAAAAGACTCGCGACGCCGACGGAATGACTCACACCTTCGAAGTGGCCGAGGGTTTCAAATCCACATTCTGCCGTCATTGCCCGCTGCATCTAGTGGGAGTCTGGGACACGGTCAGCTCGGTTGGCTGGATCTGGGATCCGCTCAAACTTCCATACACTGCGCAGAATCCGGATATGGCCAATGGCCGCCATGCCGTCTCCATCGATGAACGCCGCTGCTACTTTCGAAACAATTTGTGGGGCACTCAGCTTTCCAGTCAAGAGAGTCTGAAGCAAGTTTGGTTTGCCGGAGTGCACTCTGACGTTGGCGGATCCTATGCTCCCGCCGAGAGCGGCTTGTCGCAGATCGCCCTCGAGTGGATGCTGTGCGAAGCAGTGTCGCTCGGACTTCTGGTCGACCCCTCGAAAGCCGATCAGGTGCTGGCAAGGGTTCCTCTAACTACCATTCCACCTCCTCAACCATTTCCGCCCAACCCGGCGCAAAAGATCGACGTCTCGCTGAAGGGAGCATGGTGGATTCTGGAATTCCTGCCGCACTCTTACTACGATTTCACAACCAAGAAAAAGAAGTGGAGTATTCCGATCGGCGCGCGGCGCGTGATTCCCGAAGGCTCCGTCCTGCACGAGACAGTGACGGAAAAACTCAAGGTCGACGCAGACTACAAACCGCCGAACCTGCCCAAGACCTCAAGCATAGACCCAAGAAATGCTTGTCGTTTTTACTAAAGCGAAACGCCCAGGCTCGTGAGCCAGGGCGCTTTCGTGTCAGAAACCGCAGCATTCTAAAACAAATTCCACAGGAACTGATTGTAGACGTCGTGGTGATACTGCACCTCGGGCGCTTTCACAAACGTTCCGAGCAGACGCGGACAGCGATCAGCCGCAGCCTGTTTCAAATCCGCATAGCGCCCCTTTACATCCTCGCCGAGAAGTTTCGTCGTCCACTGCGCTTTGCGGAAGTCGGCGAGCGCGTCATAGATGTTATCGGGCAAGTAGCGCTCGGCTTGCCGCAGGTTTTTGATCTTCGCGGTCTCGCCGTCAAGGCCAGTCTTGAAGATCGAATACATCACCATGTACGGATTCGCGTCGGGAGCGACTGACCGTACTTCCACCCGCATGCTCTTCTCGTTGCCGATCGGGATGCGAATCATCGATCCGCGGTCCACGGCGGAAGCTTTAATCTGGTTCGGCGCTTCGAAGTGCGGATCAAGCCGGCGATAAGCATTGACGCTGGCGTTCAGCAGCAGGCAAATGTCATTGCCATGGGTTAGGATTCGGTCCAGAAACGCCCAGCCCATCTTACTCAGTTTTTCCTCGCCCTTCGCGTCCCAGAACAGGTTCTTACCTTTCTCGCTGATGGAAACATTGGTGTGCATCCCGCTGCCATTCACGCCCACCACCGGCTTCGGCAGAAACGACGCCGTGAACCCCATGTTGGTCGCCACCTGCCGGCAGATCAGCTTGTAAAGCTGAATCTGATCGGCAGCCGCGACCACTTCACCATAGCCATAGTTGATTTCGAATTGTGAAGGCGCAACTTCCGGATGATCTTTTTCGTTCTGGAAGCCCATCGCGCGCTGCACTTCCGCAGTCGTATCGATAAATGTGCGCAACGGATCACCCGGCAGCGAGTGATAATATCCGCCGGTGTTTACGTACTCAAACTTCGCGTCCGTTTCGTGATAATGCCGCTCCGCATCCGGTCCTTTGAACAGGAACCCTTCAATCTCATTCGCGGCGTTGAGCGTGTAGCCTTTTTTCTTGTGCAAATCATCAGCATAGCCTTTGAGCACGCCGCGAATATCGGCCGAGTAAGGCTGTCCACCTTTGTCGATGACTTCGCCGAACACCAGCACCTTGCCCGCGCCGAACACGTCTGCCGGACCCCAATAAAACGCCGACCAGTCAATCCCCAGCCGCAGATCGCTCTCCCGCTGCGCCGTGAACCCGCGAATCGATGAGCCGTCGAAAGTGAGATTGTCCCAGCTCTTGATCAGGAACTTCTTGTCGTAATCCAGCATGTGCAGCCGGCCTTCCAGATCGCTGAACAGCACAGTCACGGCCTTGATGCGCTTCTCGTCGGTCAAATACTTCAGCCGCTTCTCCTGGATCTTGCCGATCGGCACGCGGTTCTGGCGCTGCTCCTTCGCCTCCAGATTTAAGTCTTCCAGTTCGTCGTAGGTGAGTGCCAGGAAATTGCGCAGTTCGTTAGACATGGATGTCCTTCAGTCTCCTAATTTTTTTCAGCAAAAATGATGTCGGTAAGTTACCACACGGGCACAAATGGTCGAAATGGCCTGCTTTCAACAGTGAAGAATAACGCGAGTGCGCAGTCCTCGACAATCGAAAAAGCTGATCGAAGGTATAAAAGAGATTTATCCCGCACGCGGATTCGGGAGCGTCGCATCCCCTTCCAGCAACCGGGGAGAGTTCGTCCGAAGCCCGCCATTCCTCGGCGATTAGTGCTCCTTATAGCTTCGAGGCTCAAGAATCTCGCCCAGGTAGTCGTGACTCCCAGAGATTCGTTCCAGATGCGGGTAGCGTACGCCCCCGGCATATTGAACTTCGCGGGTCTCTACAGAGTCAAAGTTGCGAACCACCAGAGAGATCTTGCCGTTTTGTGGATCCGCGATTGCTTCGTTCATCCGATCGGCGGAATATATTTGGCCATCCACCGCTAGAATCGCCATCTGCGGTCCGAGGCCCGCATTGTAGGCCGGCGTTCCGGGCCAGACGTCAGCGATGGTACCGTCTTTCTTTAAGTCCATTCCAATTGAGGACGACCCGTCATATCCGCCCGAAAGCCAGGCAGCATAGAAGCTGTTCGGCGTCGCGTTATACACCAGTCGCCACCCGGCGGCCTCCAGTCCGTCTGTCGGCGGTTTATTATTGACTTGGTAGACGCGCGTGTCGAAAAACGTGTGCCAGTCGAACGGCCAGATCGCCGATAGCGACGCTTCAACGTCTTCTCGAGTGTAGGGAACGACAATGGGCTCGGTGTCGCGCTGTCCAAGAAAGCTGCGCAAGAAATCGTCGAGAGTAAGGCGTCCTTGCGATTTTTCGCGAATCATGGCATCGGCGCCCACCCAGATCAGCGCCCCCTCATAGTAATAATCCTGGTCGCGACGCACCGAGGACCATCCCCCCGAAACATCGCGCAGTACCCAGTTTTCCGTTGCCGTATCCACCAGAGGAGTGGAAGCGCGACCCGTTCCGTGTGCCAAATCCGAAGCCACAAACGCGAACTCATCGCGAATGTAGGCTGCATCATTAAAACCGGCTCGGGTGCTGAGGAGCATGCCTATATATTGGTTCAGGCCCTCATACACCCAGAGCAGCGACGTCCGCTCAGGACCTTGATAATCGGGCTTCGAGTACAGCTCCGCCGGACGACGGTACTTGCCATCCCAGGAGTGCGACTGTTCATGGGCGAGAAGCTGCCCGCCGAACTTTTCCAGTTGATCTTTCTTTGAAAGTCCCGCATCCCCGATTCCGTTGTAGGGCGCATCCTCGTGCTCCAGACCGTCGAAGGGGCGCGCTTCACTTTGGGAGACGAGTATGTGCAGGGTTTGCCAATGCCGGAAGCCGAACATGGCCCGGTCCTGGTCGACCAGCTTCCCAAACACTGCGAAGGCGTGCGCGTCATCCGCTTTATCGAGCGCCGCCTGGCTATCGCCCGTGATGTCGAGTTCCGCCGGCCAGGCCGAGGACAGCGGCACAACTCGAACGAACTCGCCTGCAAGCACTGGCGAGTCGATCAAGCGTTCGAGTGAAACCGGCGCGAAATTTACGCGGCCGCTCGCCTGGCTGGTGACATGCAGCGAGCTGCTCTGTTTCCAGTTCGCAGGCAGCACAATCGATGGCTCGATCATAAGCTCGCGCTTGTCAATGCCTCGCGGGTAAAGTACGACGGTATTCCACGCCTCCAGCAGCTGATGGTCGGAGATCGTATTTTCCAGCAAGGTATCAAAGTCGACCGTGATCCGATCCGTGTTGGCCGGAACTTCAACATGAATCGTGTAGATATCCTCCGGATCGCGCGTCCAGGGCAGGGTCGCACTCCCGGAATGCACGCGGAGCGCCGCGAATTGTTGGATAGGGCCGGTGGGTCCGTGCTCGCCGGGAATCCAACGAGGATAGGCAAGTGCGAGGCTGCCTGGTCGCACTCGGATTTCCTCATGCACAAATGCAATTCGGCGCGCCGCTTGCGTTTCATCGACCACCAGCGTCATGGTGGGTGCTGATATTTCCTGCGCCCCCGCACTCGTAGTGAACGCAGTTATTGCGACTAGCGCAAGCGTCGCACACCCAGGAGAGAGAAGTCTGATCATGCATATCCTCCGACTAGACTGAAACCTAACCTTGCGATTTATGGCGCAGATGCTCCTCCTACTGGATCTCCAGCGATACAACGCTGCCCTCTCCATCAGAGGTTTCGCGATAGTTCAGGGCCACCTTCTGCTTGGTCCAGGCGCAGGAAAACTTGTCAGCTCCGATCAGGATGAAATGATTGGTGTCGGCCACCTTCATCTTCCAGATCTTCGCCCCTGAAACTACTGTCAGGGTCGCCAGCGGTGGCACCGAGCAATCCACATTGGTCAGCACGCCGCGGACGTACTTTGTCGTGCCCAAATTTGTCGGCGCCGTGGCCGGTGGCTGGGGAGATATCGCAGTCGCATTCTCTGTGTCGTCCGCGCGGTCCGCACTAGTCTCGCGCTGCAGCACTTTCCCTGGGCGATAGACTGCAGTTCCATCCTGAACCATTCCCCGGAACTGCTGCGCCTGCGCCAGCGCCGCAGTCGCGCGCGCCGCAACTTCGGGATTGCTGCTGGTTGCGAGCGATTGCAGCAATGCGATGGCCTGCTCCGGTTGACGGTCCGTCATATAGAGGTTGGCCAGATTGAATAAGTAAGTCTCGTTGCGCGGACTGATCGCCAGAGCCTTCCGCATTGTAGTGAGAGCTTTGCCTGGATCACCCGAAGCAGATTCAGCAAATGCCAGAAGAGCGTAAGAATCAGCGAAACCAGAATCCAGACTGATCGAAGTCTCCAATTCTCTAGTCATGGTGGGCAGGTCGGCCCCGCCGGCAAACCCGCTTTCACGACCCAGCAGCAGGGCGTTGTAGTAGTGAACCCGCGGGTCCCTCGAGTCTAACTCTGAGGCTTGTTTAAAGTACTCCGCCGCCTGCCTGAAATCCTGTTTCTGCAAGTAAGCATAGCCCAATCCACGGCACGCCGCCGCATTCTTGGGATCGGATTTCAGAATGTCCTGAAACTCCTTCACTGCTCGGTCCCGGTAGTCGCGCGAGTGCAAATGGATATCGGCCAGTACGGCATTGCTGGCATCGGCGCTCAAGAGACTAACCGTGTAGTTGTTCGACGAAATGCCAGCCGGAGTCGGAATCGCATAATACTTGTAGTGCCCACTGCTGATGTAGCTGCTCAGAGTCTTGTCGAACTGCGCGGCGCTCATCCCGAAGGCCCGTTGGATGGCCTCCTCGACCGGCACACGCTTGTTCTGTTCGAGATCAAAATAAACAGCCACCTTGGGTATGAGTTGGTTGTCGTAGAGGTAATGCATCAGCATTCCCGACTCGGCGTAGAAGGTGGTGCGATGGTCCCCGCTTTCGTTGTAAGTCGAAGAAGTTTGCCGTACCTTCAACAAATCTGCAATCTTCATCGTCCCCAGTTGCTCCAGGATCACATAATCATCGTGCGCAATCTTTCCCACTCGCGCTTCTTTGCTGTCCACTTCGATGCTGGAAAAATAAACCGCAAAACCTTCTTCAAACCAGAGGGGCAATTCCCCCTGCAGGTTGCCATTCATTAGCTGGTGCGCATATTCATGGAACACCACGGTCCAGGGATTCTCCACCGACATGTCGAGCATGATGAAGCTGCGGTCACCGTCCCCTTGGAACAGTCCCGCCAATTGCGTGGGCTTGCCGTTAAATAGCGGCGCAACCTGCCGCATTTCTTTCGTGTTGCGGAATGCGACAATCTGTAGCGGGACGGGTAGGTTTACGTTCGCCTTGGTCATCAATGCGCCGAAAACCCCGCGCATTTGCTCAAAACGCATGGCGACTTCGCGGCCCCGCTTCTCGCCCGCGTCCGTAACCACTGAAAAATTTGGCGAGCGCACCTCCACCCATTGCGCCTCCCCTGCGAAAACTGCGGGTGCGCCCCAGAACGTGACGGCCAGCACAAGGGCAAGCACAAAATGGAAAGCAGAACGGAATCGTTCATCGCGGACCTTCATGATGCACTCCTTGCGCGATGCGATAACCCACCCAACACTCAGATCAGTTTAAGCCCAAGCCCTGCCCCGGCATCAGCCTAACGATCACACCCAGCGCCGCAAGCACCGCGACAAAGTATACGGTTATAGCCCGGCTGGGCTGCGCCGGCAGATCTCCGGCAAAGAACGCTCGATATCCCGCGCCCAACGCCACCAGGAAAAACATATTCTGTTTCAGCGCAAGTCCCAGAGCAACACACGCGATCAGCAAGAAGATGCGCTCCGACTTGCTCAAGGCCAGCGCAGCCTGTCCGCCATCCAGCACCCAGACAGGAATCAGATTCAGCAGATTCAGAATCGCGCCTACACGTGCGAGCGATGCCCAAAAGGGATTACCCGTCTGCCACCAGAGCACCGCACACCCGAGCGATGCGAGAAATCCCGCCAGGGGTCCGGCCAGGCTCACCGCCGCGCGCGTCTCCAGCGAAACACCCAGCGCCTGCCAGCGCACATATGCTCCCAGCCCCGGCAGAAACACTGGCATATCCGCCGGCAAGCCGCGGCGCTTGATGTCCACGAAGTGCCCCATCTCGTGAATCAGAATCAGCACCGCGAAGCCGACCCCGTACCGCACTCCAGATGCCGCCGAATAGATCGCAATAAAGGCGGCAAAGCTCAGCAGGGAAGTCCACTTAAACCGAGCCGTCACCGGAGATCTGCTCTCACCCGCCAGCGTGGTGATCGAATCTGCCGCTCCCAACGGTTGAGCGCCGGCCGGTTGAGCCCATAGGTTGTCACTCGTCAGCCGTTGCCCCGCGCTTACATTAAGCCCCTGCACATGCTGCCGGATCCACTCGGCCTGCTTTGAAGTCGGCGGCAGCAGCGCAAGCCCAGTCAGCCATCTCTCCCGCGCCCGCGGCAAGTCTCCATTAGCCTCGAGCGCCTTCGCCTCCGTCGACAGTTGCTCCAGTTCCTCGGAGTGCACCAGCGCATGGCAGTGGTCGCACGCCAGCGCGCTCGGCGCAAGCTCGCGCGAGCACCGCTGGCACTTGCGAATCAGATCTGAGTTGATGGTAGACACGGCCCGACTTAGTGACCCGAAGCGGGGGCCCGTTCCCCTTGCGCTTTTCTCTCAAAGTAGAAGGCCACGCCAAGCGCCAAAATCAGAGCTGCCAGACCAAACAGTGTCAGGCTAGGAGTGGTGCTGGCCTCAAGAATAATGACCTTCCTCGCCATCGCAATTAAAGCCACTTCGAGCACGAGCCGTACATGAAAGACATCTTTCGTGAGATATGCCTTCAAGGTATCCAGTAACTCGACCCCGATAAGAACCAGAAGGAAGAACGAAAAGATCTCAAGCAGGCCTTGCACCTGGATCAGAAATCGGGGAGGCTTCCAAATCTCATGCGCAATCACGAAACCCAGATCGACGGTGGAAAGCACGACAACCACGATCAGCAGAACTGCTAGTACGACTGCAATGAGTCTTTGAACCCGGGTCAACAAGGTTTCCATGTCGTTTCCATCCAAACAGGCGGCTGCAAGCGACGCCGTGAACGACGCCGTGAACGACGCCGTGAACGACGATGATACTTACATGGCTAGCAGAAAACTTCAACTGGGGGTAGGTGGAACCTTGCAGCAGAGCCCCACGTTCCGAGGTTAGGTGGGTGGAGCAGTAGCAAACGGTCCATAGATTCCAAATCGCGTGCCCTGGGCGATCCTCCAAGCGATTCTCATTCCAAAGAAAAGAATCAACAGCCCCATCAGTCCCCAGAAAGGATTGCCCTGCAACTGAATGAACGGAGACGCCAGTCCAAGCAGAGCCACTCGTCCCAGCCACGTTCCCAGGCTCGCCGCCGGTCTCTCGGCGCCGGGCGCCGACTTTGGCTCCGAGGGTCCCCGCCCCGATTCCTGCTCCAACTGCCTTTGCTCGTCCTCAAGTTTCTGCCGCTGAATTTGTCTTTGCTGTCTTCCTTCGTCGGCAAAATGAATCCAGATGGGGACCGCCGCCATCGACACCGCCGCGTACGTCAGCAAAGCCGCGGCAATCTGGTAGCGACGGCCGCCTACTCCCTTCGATCCTTTCATCATGGCTGTGCCCACCAGCCACCCTACCCCAATCGACATATAGCTGATCACCCAACCCTGCAGCAGGATGGCAATCACCGCGTACCCGATCAACCCGACCACAGCCGCGCCGATGCCATAGGTAAGAGCGCGCACATACGCCGCGTGCTTGTCCCTGTCCACTTCGCTGTGCATCTTCTCCGCGCAACTTGGGCACGCCGCCGCCGCGTTCACTCGATAGTAAGTTCCGCCCAACGGTTGTTGGCAGAACTCGCAGCGATTGCCGCCGGGCGTGCTTGCATACTCGGCCGTGCCAAACTGAGGCGTGGGATTGCTGAAACTGTCACTCATGGCTGGAAACCATAGTACGCCGGTGCACATCAGAGATGCTTAGGTAGATGGGGCTACGGTGGAGCGGGCACTCCCGCCCGCTTGCCCTTCACCAGGTGAGGGAACAACTCTATCGCCGGTGCGCCGAAGCTCCCGCCGCAATCTCGCGCAAGGCGTTAACAAATCCCGCGGCCGCATCCGGATCGGCCAACGCGTCCAGTTGCACCGTAGCTGTGAACTGAGGCGACTCCGGACGAAATCGTACTTGCAGAATGTCCTGCCGACGCGCCGACATCAGCGCATTCAACTCCGCGCTCGGATCCTGCTTCCAGTGCGTCCGCGTAGTCAGAATAATCGGCCCCGGCTGGTACATATCCCACTCCCGCTCGTCACGCTTGCGCGAAGAGATTCCTCGATTGCGCGCGGTCCATCGGTGCCGCACCACTTCCAGATCAAAGCTGGGGGACCCGCCCAGGTCGGCCTCAAAGGTCAAAGTTTCTTCCTGCCGCTGCCAGCAACTAACCAGCCAATGCACCGGCAACGCGCGCGGCCTGAACCTCACAGTCACGCGCGCGTTCTCGAACCAGCGGTAAGGAAAATGCAGCCGCGCCTGCAACCGCGAGCTGCCCACCCAGTGCGATTCCACAACGCGACCCTTGCCCGCGCAAGCCGTCTGCACCCAGCGCAAAGCCGCCGCACCTTTCTTTCGGTTGTAGGTGGAAAACACGAAGTACCACAGTCCCAGCACGGCGACCGAACCGGCCACGTCAATCAGGAGAAGGCGATCCACAACACTCCCTTAAGATGTTTATGGTACGTCCGCAGTTGCAGGCGATGCAAGGGGACAATGGTCTCAATTCGCCCTCTCAGCGCCCGCCGGCAAATAAACTGTGGAAAACTAGTCCCTGTCATCCCCAGGGATCTGTCATCCTGAGCGGAGTGGATGGTTCGCGAAGCGAAGCAGCCACGCAGTCGAAGAGCCTGCCCTGAGCGAAGCCGAAGGGATCCCTAGCCCATCAGCGCGGCCGTCCGCTCCGCAAGGCATTTCCACCACAGCCGCGTGAAGCAGGCGGTGTCCCGAACGCACCGCGCACCTTTACAATATCCCCGTGCCCTTGACTATCCGGGACTTCCACCCCACCGACTTCGACACGCTGTGGAGCATCGATCAGCAATGTTTCCCTCCCGGCATTTCCTATTCTCGCAAGGAACTCAGCTTCTACATGCAACGCCGCGGATCATTCACCCTGCTAGCCATAGACGCCGCCGCCCCCGCCATTCCCGATTCGGGAAACGCCAAAAAAAATTCCTCACCAACCTCCTTGCCAAACACCCACGTAGCTGGATTCATCGTCGCCGAAGCTAATCGCGCCACCGGTCACATCATCACCATCGACGTAGTAGCCAACGCCCGCCGCGGCGGAGTAGGCTCCCTCCTGCTCCGCGCTGCCGAAGATCGCCTCCAGGCAGCCCACTGCCGCTCGGTCGAGCTCGAAACCGCGGTAGACAACACGTCCGCCCTCTCGTTCTACAAACGCCACGCCTATAACGTAATCAAAACCCACCCGCGCTACTACGCCAACGGAGTAGACGCCCTGGTACTCCAAAAAAATCTGCCGAGTTCCCCTTAGCGCGCTTAGCGGAGTTTTCTTGGCGACCTTTACCGTTAAAAGCTCTTGGTAGCTAGCACTGAAAATTTGCACGAACCCACCCACCCAAGCTACCTTGCCAAGTAGATGAAAGCCCCCATGAAAGTAGCCATCCAGGGCGAACGAGGTTCCTTCAGCCAGGAAGCCGCAGAGCAAATGCTGCGAAACTGCAAGGTAGTCCCGTGTGCAAGGTCCGCCGAAGTGTTCGACAGAATCAAGCGCGGATCGGTTTCAGCCGCGGTAATCCCCATAGAAAACTCGCTGGCCGGAACGGTAGCCGAGCACGCCGATCTTCTTCTGGCCCACCAAGTATTCATCCAACAAGAATTTCTCTTACGCATAGTGCACAACGTAATCGCCGCGCCCGGCGTCAAGCTAAGCGCGGTGCGCAAGCTGCTCTCGCACCCGGTAGCGCTGGATCAGTGCCGCGACTTCTTCCGCCGCCATCCTCAAATCGAGCCCGTCCCTTTCTACGACACTGCCGGGAGCGTGAAGCACGTAGTAGCCAATCGCCTCCCCGACGCCGCGGCCATAGCCAGCCGCCACGCCGCCCGCGAATACAACGGCAAAATTCTGAAGGCTGGCATTGAAGACGACAAACGCAACTTCACGCGTTTCTTCCTGATTCGCAAGTCAGGAGAAAGCTCGACGATCCCCGCCGGAAAAAAAAGAAGCGCCGCGCCCAGCTACCAGCGCCTGATTCCGCCCCAAGCCAACAAGACGTCCATAGCCTTCAAAGTAAAAAACCTTCCCGGAGCACTCTTCAAATCGCTAAGCGTCTTCGCACTTCGCGACATCAGCCTCAGCAAAATCGAATCCCGCCCCCTGCGCGGCCGCCCCTGGGAATACGTCTTCTACGTGGACTTCCTCCGCGGCAACGACGAGCCCGCGCGCAAAGCGCTACGCCATCTAAGCGAGGTCGCCGAGTTCGTCAAAGTTTTAGGGATTTACCGCGCGGTATGATCCGGTCCTAAGGCAGCACCTTCAGCACCACTGCCGTAATATCATCGTGCGGAGCGTACCCATTGGAGAAAGCCGCCTGCCGGGTGAAAACGAAGTCCGCCGATTCGATTGCTGATTTGTCGCCGCACTCCGCCCACACATCCTCCATGCGCGCGGTGCAGAATTCCACTCCCTCCGCATTGGTCAATTCATGAAGTCCGTCGCTCGCAAACAGAACGCAATCTCCGGGCCCCAATTGCGCCACATGTCGTTCGTAGCTCGCGCCGGGGAACATTCCCGACGGGAATCCCCCCTCGCCCAGTTGGTGGCAACCATCAGCGGTGATCAACAGTGGCAGTGGCATTCCAGCATTCGAAAAGATGAGTTCCCGCGTCCTGGGGTCGAACACTGCGTACAAAGTCGAGCAAAAGCGCCCGTGGATCGGCCGCTGCACCAGTCGTTCGTTCAACAGCCCTAGAACTTTTGCCGTGTCCGTCCCGGTCTTGTGAATTCCGCGCAGGATTCCCATGACCAGCGCGCTGTACATCGCCGCCGACAAACCCTTTCCCACCACATCCCCGAGATAGATGCCGACGAAATCGTTGGGCAAACGGAAGAAGTCGGCAAAGTCGCCGCCCACTTCGGAGAAGGGCATGAATCGGAAGGCAATCTCAGCTGACTCGTGACTGAGCCCCGTCGTGGGCAGCAGCGACGACTGGATGATCTTCGCCTCTTTCACATGCTGGTCGCAATCGCCGCAAACGTGCCCCAACACGGAAACTTCCTTCAAGCATCCTACCTCCGCTAGTTCTCGAAGTTCTTCGCCATGAGCGACTGTCATCCTAAGTGCCAGATCGGCAAAATTTCGATTCCGCATGACAGATCCCCATGACAGAACCATGCCGTACCCTCCGCATTAGCCTCAGCACCTTCGGTACAGTGCGAAGCACCCCCCAACAGGAATAGAATTCATTTGCTAAGCCTTCGGGGAGGCCTGCACCTTTTCCCGAGCACTATCATCTAAAGCTTGAGTGAGTTACACTCAAGGAGAGCCAATGGCCCAGCAACCGCTTTCCGAGCAAGCACCTAAGCAACGGGAAACAAATGACGTACGAGCACTGCCCGTACTTCCAGTGCGGGATACTGTTCTGTTCCCGCACGCCGTCCTGCCCCTTACGGTAGGCCGCGAAAGTTCCGTCCAGCTCATCAATTCGCTCGGAGAAGATAAAACTATCGTGGTCGTCGCCCAGCGCGAGGCCCGCGTCGATAGCCCTCAGGCTAGCGATCTTTACACCGTAGGCACGTCCGCAGTCGTTCACAAAGTCGTCAAGATGCCCAACCAGAGCCTCTTCGTATTTGCCGAAGGCCTGGAGCGCGTGCGTCTCGGCGAGTTCACGCAATTAACGCCGTTCATGCGCGCTCGCGTGTCGCCCATTCCCGAAGGTATTCCGCCCGACAGTTCTGAAATCGAAGCTCTGCAGCGCAACGTGCTGACTCTTTTCCAGCAGATCGTTGCCGGCTCGCCCACACTTTCTGACGAGCTTTCCACCGTGGCCCTCAACATCGACGAACCCGGCCGCCTGGTGGATTTCATTGCTTCATCGCTGCCGTCGCTCTCGACGCCCGACAAGCAGGACACGCTCGAAACTCTCGACATTCGCGCGCGCCTCGAGAAAATCAATCACCATCTCGCCAAGGAACTCGAAGTCCAGCAACTGCGCAACAAGATCCAAAGCGAAGTGCAGGACCGCGTTCAGCAAACTCAGCGCGAGTATTACCTGCGCGAGCAGATGAAGGCCATCCAGAAGGAACTCGGCGAGCAGGACGAAGGCCAGCGCGACGTCGAAGATCTGAAAAAGAAAATTGACGACGCTGGCATGCCCGACGAAGTAAAGAAGGAAGCGCTCAAGGAATTGGGCCGCCTCTCGCGCATGTCTCCCATGGCCGCCGATTATTCACTCACGCGCAACTACGTTGAGTGGCTCGCCGTGCTGCCCTGGGCCAAAACTTCAGGCCAGGAAATCGAGATCCCCAAAGCCAAAGAAATTTTGGACACGGATCACTACGACTTAGAGAAAGTGAAGGATCGCATCCTCGACTATCTCTCCGTCCGCCGCCTGAAACCAAATATGAAAGGTCCGATCCTGTGCTTCGTCGGACCTCCCGGCGTAGGCAAGACTTCACTGGGCAAGTCCATCGCCCGCGCCCTGGGCCGCAAGTTCGTGCGACTCTCGCTGGGTGGAGTGCACGATGAAGCCGAAATCCGCGGCCATCGCCGCACCTACATCGGAGCCCTGCCCGGACAAATCATCCAGGGCATTCGTCGTGCCGAAACTAAAGACCCGGTTTTCATGCTCGACGAAATCGACAAGGTAGGGCGCGATTTCCGCGGCGATCCCGCTTCGGCGTTACTCGAAGCGCTCGATCCTGAGCAGAACTCCACCTTCCGCGACAACTATCTCGACGTCACCTTCGACTTGTCGAAGGTCCTCTTCATCACCACGGCGAACATGCTCGACCCCATCGCCGAACCGTTGCGCGATCGCATGGAGATCATCGAGCTTCAGGGTTACAGCGAAGAAGAGAAGCTCCACATCGCGCGTCGCTATCTGGTTCCGCGGCAGGTCGAAGAAAACGGAATCACCGCCGAGCAAATCGAATTTCCCGACGAAGCCTTGCGCTATGTCATTCGTCACTACACTCGCGAAGCCGGCGTACGCAGCCTCGAACGCACCATCGGAACCATCTGCCGCAAGCAGGCGCGGCGCCTCGCCGAGGGCAAGAGCGAAAAGCTTGTGGTCACCGAGCAGGTAATTCAGGAATTCCTCGGCGGCATCAAGATCCGCGTTGAAGGTGAAATCGAAGAGCGTACCGAACGTCCCGGCGTGGCAGTTGGCCTTGCATGGACTCCCTCAGGCGGCGACGTCCTCTTCGTCGAAGCCAACGCCATGAAGGGCAAAGGTGGATTCACCATGACCGGCCAGATCGGCCAGGTCATGCAGGAATCCATGCAGGCAGCTCTAACATGGGTTCGCTCGAACGCCGCGCAGCTCGGCATCGCCGAAGATTTCTTCGCCGACCACGACATTCACATGCACGTGCCGGCCGGAGCGATTCCGAAAGATGGTCCATCCGCCGGCGTGACCATGGCAACCACCCTGGTCTCGCTGCTCTCCGGACATCGCATCCGTCCGCTCACCGCAATGACCGGCGAAATCACGCTAAGCGGCAACGTGCTTCCCGTAGGCGGCATTAAAGAAAAAGTACTGGCCGCAAAGCGCGCCGGAGTCACCACAATAATTCTGCCAGCCGAAAACAAAATGAACGTGGAAGAGGATCTCACGCCCGAGCAAATCGAGAACCTGACGATCCACTACGTGAAGACGATCGAAGAAGCGTTGCGAGTATCGCTGCCAGTAGTAGCCGAGTCGCTGGCAGCGAAAGTATTCATGGAGACGGACGCGAAGCCAAAAGATTCCAAGCCCGCGCCAATTCGTCCCACTCAGGAACCCACAGTAGCGCAAGACAAAGTAGTAACCTGGCACTCGTAGCGGCAGCGGCCACCAGCACTAGCGCCGCACCGCCAAGAGTACAGCTACGACCACTAATCACTGACCCCTGACCACTAATCACTAACCCCTGCTCTCACTGGCTCAACTTAATAGCCAACTGCCGCTCCGGCTGTGTCATCCTGCTCCACAAGCTCTGCAAATCATTCTGCAAAGCCTGATTATCCGGCTCTTTGTGCAGAGCTAAGGCGAACCACCGGTAAGCTGTGGGCAAATCCCGCGGGGTGCAAGTTCCCGTCGAATACAGCGCCCCCATCGAGATCATCGCTCTCACATTGGACTGCGCCCCTGCCTTCAGCAGCCGCAGCCCACGGTCGCAATCCTGCCCCACTCCCCGTCCATAGATGTAGCGCTCCGCCTCGGTTACTGAATCGACTGCCGGAAGAGGTTTCGCCGCGGCTGGTTTTACTGCGGCAGGCGGCTTGCGCGCTAGTCGATGCGGCGCCTCCACCGGCGGCGATTGCTGGTCAGAATCAGAATCAGCAGCTTGCGCCGGATTCGCCATAGAGCCGGCGTCGCCGACATCACTCTGCGGAGCACTCTGCTGGTCACTGCTCTGCCGGTCAACGCTCTGCGAAGCCGTTTGTGTAGAAGCGCTTTGCGCCGGAGCGCTCTGTGACGCTGTGTCCTGCGAAGAAGTCTGTGAAGCAGCAGTCTGCGGCGCACCAGATTCCGCCGGACCAGTCGCCGGATTACCCGCCGAAGCAGCCGCAGAATTAGCCGGAGCGCTCAACCCGCCGCTGCCACCATCCTGCGCAGCCCCACCACTCGCAGGCGCTGCGGTAGAATCCGCGCCGCTCTGCCCCGCATCCGGAGTCTGGGTCGCCACCGCCGGCTTCTTATCGCCGCCGCTAATCCAGTCAAATCCCGCGACGCCCTTCCAGCGCAGGTAGCCGAATCCCACCGCCAACGCCAGCGCCAGCACAATCAGGATCAACTTGCCCCAACTTCGCGTCGGCTCTTCCTCATCCTCAAGCAGATACTCCACACTGGAAGACGTCCGCAGCGGATCGTGCCCGCTATCATCACGCCCCGAGCCCGCATCACTGCCCGGCAGATTCAATCCCAGTAATGACGGTCCTCCACTGATCACCGGCCGCGAACTCGGCCACGCATCGGCCCGAGTATCTGACGACCGGGCCGCAGAAACCGCCGCCGGACTTCGTTCCGTGCCCGCACGTTCCGGGCTCCCCCCGCCCGATCCCGCAGCCCCGGCCGAAGCGCCGCGCCCGGCAGACTGATTCACCGCAACCAAAGTCGCCCCGCACATTCCGCAGAAGCGGTTGGTGTCGTCGTTCTCATTGCCGCATCGTCCGCAGCGCAAGCGTCCTCCTCAGGGCTGTCAGAATTCTAGCTCAATTGTTTGGATAAATTTGCAAAGATAAATGTTGGCAGCTAAACGGCAGATAAACGGCAGACGAACGGCAGATAAATGAAGATAAGTTTGGAAAATGACACCACCGGCCTCGTCAATTCAGAGGCGCACCAGACGGGTCCGTCAGGGCAATCAATTTCCCCACCGGATACTCTTCCTGCGTAAGCGGAATCTCGGGTTCGGAGTTCAGAATGGTCACCACCTCGCCCGTGTGCACTCCGCGCAGCAGCAAGCGATCGCCCTCGACTCCCACCACTCGATATTTCTCATCGAAAATCGACATAGCAGTCTGCCCCACTTGCCGATTAGATGCCAGCATCGCCATTTCCGATACCTTAGGAACTAACCCTACCCCCACACGAAAGTTCCGAATCCGAACCTAATTCTTCACTTACCCTAACTTCGTCCCTGACCCTGACCCTACCGCCCCGGCGGATGGCTGACCAGTACCTTCCCGCACTCCAGGCAAGCCGCCTTAGCCCGCGGCGTAATCAACCCGCACGCCGGACACATTCTCTGCGACCCATACCCCGCCATCTGCGGCCGAAGCCGCCGCATCCGCCAGGCCATCACCGCCACCACCACCAAAGCCAGCGCAGCGACGCAAACGCCGATCGTGTTCATAAACCCATGATGCGCCGTCCCGCATATCAGCGATGGTCACAATTGCTCATAACCACCCCAGACCATGTCGGGACGGGCGCCTCGTGAGCCTGCCCTGAGCGAAGCCGAACGGTCCAGGCAAGCGCAGCGAGCCGCAGCTTGTTGCCAGCGCCCAGCCCCTTGACCCCCAATGTTAAAATTAAGCTTAGGGATATTCCCAAATCCATCCACATCAGCCGGAGCCCAAACTCCGTCGTCCCACCTCTCAGGAGTTCCGATGTCCGATCGCCGCAGGGATAACCGTAAGAAGTCCCGCAAGCCCAGCCAGCCCCAAAGTCGCATCCGTCCCAACCCCAAACGCACCGGAGAGCACTCCGAAATAGCTTTCCTCTACCGCAGCGACCAGCGCCAGTTCGCCATCTCCAAGCCCTTCGGCGACAGCGAGAAATACGACTTCATCCTCGACAATCGGCCCCGGCCAAGAGTAAAACTCTTCCGCATCCAGGTAAAATGCACCGAATGCCTCCGCGCCGGAGCCTACGAAACCCGCGCCACCTACACCGTAGGCAAAGGCCGAGCCGTCTACACCAAGCGCGACATAGACTTCATTGCCGCCCACGTAGTTCCGCTGGATATCTGGTACATAATCCCCGTAGAAGTCTGCACCCCCCAACCCATGCTCCGCTTCTACCCCCACCGCAAAGCCAAAAAGATGCGCCTCGAAAAATACCGCGAAGCCTGGCACTTACTAGACCCCCCACTCCCAAATCCCCCAACCATAACCATCCAAGCCTGCATAGACGAGAATTACCCCGAAGACTACGAACCGAACCCGGAAGCGGAATCTCTGGATGGCACATCGGAGTCGTCGGGAGACTGACGTGCTCATGTTTCTCATTTCCTGTGGGGACAGCCGCCCTCGGCTGTCCACCGGGCGAAGCCCGGTGCGCTTCGTATCAGGGCATGCCTTCAGGCATGCCGCACCCGGCCCACGCTTTGAAAGGGCGCGGCTTAAGCCGCGCCGCCCGACTCTGTCATCCTGAGCGAAGCATGACGCCCACGAAGTGGACGTCATGCGAAGTCGAAGGATCCCTAACCCCGCACACCACCGCCGGCCTGACAAGGCATCTCCACAACGGATCCGCCGGCACGCGAGCTATCGTCTGGGACGCACACTCCGGTCCGTCGCTCTTGACGTTGCCCATGTGGGTCGGACACTCTTGTCCGACGCTTTTGACTTTGATTTCGACTTTGCCTGATCTCACCGAAATCACCACCATCGCCAGCACAACCGTGAAAGAGCGGCGTTTCAGCGCCGCGTAAAGCCACCCCAAAATTAACGCCATGTCATTCCGAACAGGGCCAAAGGCCCGGTGAGGAACCTGCTGTTGATTTTTGCTAGGACGACGGAAAAAAACGAATTCCATTCCTGCCGATCAGAACCAAAAAAGAGGCCGGGCCTGAGCCCCTTTTGATTGCGGGTTAGGACGGAGCATATTATTTAGCTCAGTATGCTTCACCTGTGGCATTTCGTGCTGGCCATCGTTCTCTTCTTCGGAGTGAACTGGATCGGCGAACATTCCTCGGCGTTCGGATACCTCCGGCTTTCACTTCATGTTCGAGAAGTCCCGGCTCCGGCGTTCAACTTTGTCCTCAAGGCTCTAGCGCCAACCGTCTACATCATAATCGTCGCCACGACATGCTACGTGCTCAAGCGTGACGGCCTCGTGAAAAACATCTGGCTCGTGGCGGCTTATTATTTCGCGTTTCGACTTGTCTTCAACATAGCCTTCGGAAGAGTCGCGCTCCTCGATTGGTCCTCGATACTGAGGCAGACGGCCGTCGGCGTCGGCGCCGCGTACCTGGCCTATGTTCATTTCATACTCCCGCGTCACCCCCTGCTCCCCGGTGCCCAAACCGTGGGAGATCAGCTATGGGTCATCGTCGCCCTATTCATCTACGCTGTTCTCAACGACGTCCGAACGCCGAGCCCCCGCAGCGCACGGAGGAAGAAGCAATATCTGCGCACAAGATTCGATCACTTTAAGAATGAGTACGGAGATCTAATCGACAACCAATTCCCCGAGAGATACATGGAATTGGTGGCTTACGCTATTTTGATCTACGAGACGTTCAACCGCCCGTGGCTAGCGCGGCTAGCCGAGCGAGCCGTGTTCCCCTGGGGAAGCCACACCCTTGGGCCCATGCAGGTGAAGACGAAAACGCGGCTCTCGGACCGAGAGAGTGTGGCTATCGGCACCCAGCAACTCCGAAGCTCATTTGATATGACGAACGAGGAGCTAATTGGGAAACGGGCGTCACGCTATACCGTAATCAGGATGGCAATAGCGAAATACAACCGCGATGAAAGCTACATAGGAGAGGTCTTACAGGTCCTCCACATCCTGTGGGCTCAGGTGGTCACTGAATTCCGCACAGAGTTTGAAACTATGTACACCCAGCCAACCCTGTAGTATGGTTTTGTACGAGGTTTCTCCTAGGGGGCTGGCCCACCTTTGCGCCACCACGACAGAGGCTGCCCCACCCTTCGCGGTTTTCGAAGGGTGGGAGCCACGGTACTCAAACTCGCCCCTTCCAATAACCCGGTTTCCGTTTGCTGTGTGCTACGGCAATGATGGTGACTAAATCGGGATCGTCCAGGTAAACAACGGAGAAGGGAAAACGCTGCATGACAAACCGGCGCGTTCCGTGCAAGTATTTCGGCCATCGCTGCGGCGCCTGCGAAATTTCTTCCACTGCCGCATACAACTCGCTCAGAAATTCCACGCTAACGTCGTAACTGCGCGACAAGTACCAACTGTCGGCCTCCTCCACTTCCCGCCACGCCAGCGGATGAAACCGATAATCCTTAACCCCGTCCATTCCGTAGCCGGGCTTTCAATCGGCCAAGCACCTGCTCGCCGGGAATGGTTTTCACACGCCCAGAACGAATGTCGTCCACCCGGCGCTTGATCTCTTCTTCCCAGGCGGCTTCTACGCCTTCTTCAGCCGGTTCGCTGTCTAGGGTCTCGATTAAACGATCAATCAACAGACCGCGTTCCTGCGTAGAAAGCTCGAGCGCTTTCTCGAGCAACTCCGAAACCTGCGGCGTCATCTGCGCCATGACTCTACCTCGCTATCGATCCATCTTACACCCGCCCGCAAGCCGCGAAGCCCGAAAGCCCCGTTTCCTTTCAACAACTTACCCCCACCCAATCCCCCATATCCCCGCTAAACCCCGTTTTTCCACCGTTCGTTGGGATAAAGGTGCGCAACTCCTTACCCTCCAATAACATCACTAAAGACTAAACACCCAGGGAAAAGTGTACGAACCAGATTGTAGGAACCAGGTTTCCAATTCCCAGGGAGAACTACAGCTAATTAAGCTTTGCAGACTGGGTTGTGTGGGTTAGGGATCTCAGGCGAAGTAAAGGCAAGTTTCCGCCAAGCTGTTTCCTAAGACCCAATACCCAGCAAGAAAAAGCTAGAAGCTAAAAGCTAGGAGCTAGAAGCTAATATGCGCAAGCCGATCAAGTACGTAGAGAAAGCAGTAGTCGCCGCCGCCAAAGGCGCGTGGGTTGTATTCGAGAGCTTGAATCGAATCAAGCCCGGCGTTTCGCCGACGCCGAAGTGGTCCGACAAACCTCTGCTCAAATCCTACGAAAAGTCGAAGCCACCGCTCGGCTGGCCCCGCTCCACCGATTCGCTGTGCCCGAAGTGTGTTCCTGAAATCCGTCAGCAGATTCTCGACGGCAAACTCCCCCATGAAGTTCTGATGAACGAAAAAGTGGGAGAGATCAAGGCCACCATCATCGAAAGAGACGGCAAGATTCTGATGGTGAAAGACTGTCCGAAGCACGGCCACTTCGAAGACGTGATGTCGATCGACACCGATTTCTCGAAGCACCTGGAAGATGTCTTCCCCGGCCGCGACATCGTCGCGCACAACGACGAGAAGCTCCACCATCACGGTTCTTCGACTGTGAAGTACGGACGCGGTTCCGTGCTAACGATTGACTTAACCAATCGCTGCAACATGATGTGCGATCCCTGCTTCATGGACGCGAACCAGGTGGGCTTCGTCCACGAACTGCAGTGGGAAGAAATCAAGACGATGTTAGACAACGCCATCACCATCAAGCCGCGCCGGCAGATGAGCGTGCAGTTCTCTGGCGGCGAACCAACGTTGAGCCCGTACTTCCTCGACGCAGTGCGCTACGCCAGAAAAGTCGGATATAACTCGGTGCAGGCCGCGACCAACGGAATCGAGTTCGCAAAAAGCTTTGAGTTCTGCCAGCAGGCAGTAGAAGCCGGCATGCGCTACGCCTACTTGCAATTCGACGGAATCGGCAACGCCGCAAACGCTCACCGCATGGTCGGCAACCTCTTCGACGTTAAGCTGAAAGCAATCCAAAACCTGCACAAAGCCGGAGTAGAAATCGTGCCGGTGGTGACGATCGTAAACGGCATCAACAACGAACAAGTAGGAAGAATCATCAAGTTCGCGCTGGATAATCCGAAAACGATCGGCTTCCTAAGCTTCCAGCCAGTAAGCTTTACCGGCCGCGACGAAGCCGTAACCGACGACCGCCGCCAAGCCCAGCGCTACACGCTAAGTCATCTGGCCCACGACGTGAAAAATCAAACCGGATTAGGCGAACCAAGCCGCGACTGGTTCCCCATCAGCTTCATGGGAACTTTCAGCGATTGGGCCGACCTAATGCACGCCAACGACGTAAAAAACGACTGGGGCCAACTAAGTTGTGGTTGTCATCCCAACTGCGGGACGGGGATGGCTGTGATGATTGATAAGGAGACCAAGGAGGCGGTTCCGGTTACTGCGTTTTTGGCGGGGGATCAGTTGGCTAAGGACATTGCCAAGGTGAACGATGCGGCCCGGGGGAAGTTTCTTACCGTGGTGGGGATGGCGTTGTGTTTGATGAAGAACTACGATCCGTTCCAGTCGCCGACCCATTTCAAGCTGATGGACTTGCTGAAGAAATTTGATAAGAACTTTAACGCTACTGGAAAGAACTATGGGAAGGTTGGTCCGGACCGGACGGTGGACGACGTGATGAAGCGGCGCAACGACCGGTGGAACTTCCTGTTTATCGCCGGGATGTGGTTCCAGGACCTGTTTAACTACGATTTCCGGCGGACGGAGCAGTGCATTATCCCTTATGCGACGCAAGAGGGCGAGATTTCGTTCTGCGCATACAACACTGGCGTGGGGTGGCGGAACATCATCGAGAAGATGCACATGACGGCCACGCTTACCAAGTGGTATGAGGAGCATGGGCGGCATGAGATTTTTGCAGGCGGGAAAAAAGTGCAGATGGACGATGCCACGCACTCGCTCTTGCTGCGCGAAAATATTGTGACCACTGAACTGCAACACGATCTGGATAAGCTGGGCATCGCCAAGAACGCTCGGGAAGAGAAGACTCGGGCGCGGGACGCGAAACAGAAGGCTGCCGCCGAGCTTCAAGTTTTGAATGTGGACCACTCGGCGACCCCGGTTCCGGGACATCGCGGGCCGCAGAAGAATGATGAGGCTTACAACGCCCGCATGGCTTCGCTTTATCGGGAGGTCGTGTTGAAGGAGAAGCCGGCAGTGGCGGAGAATGGATTCATTCCGCTGGGCGCGTTGAGCAAGCCGAACGGGAATGGCGGCATAATGCCAGCTGCGAAGCCGGAAGTTGCTGAGCCGGTGGCGGGAGACTGAGACAGCTTTTTAGCTTTTAGCTCTTAGCCTTTAGCTTTTAGCTCAAACCAACGGGCCGCCTTCGGGCGGCCCGTATTCTTTGGTCCGGGGCGGACGCCGAGTGTAATGGACTGTACGCAGCGCCTTTGCCGTGGCTCCGGCGTCGCTTCGCTCCTTCTGCGCCACGGCTGCGGCGCTCCCCACCCGCTTGCCCGCGAACTGTCCGGCTTCGTCGCTTCGCTCCTTGCAGGACAGTTCGCCCAGGACCACCGTCAAAAGCAGCGGACAGGAGTGTCCGCTCCACACAAGCGAGTACCTAAGTCAAAGGCGGACGGGAGTGTTCCGCTCTACACCTTGGTAAGTGGTAGGCTAGGGATCCTTCGACCGCTTACTCCTCTCAGGATGACAAGGTAGTGGTGATCTAGGGGAGCATGTTGCCTATGCGTTTTATTTGGGCGCCTACTGCTTTTAGTTTTTCTTCGATTTTTTCGTAGCCTCGGTCGATGTGGTAGACGCGGTCGATTATGGTTTCGCCGTCGGCTACCAGGGCCGCTAACACTAGAGACGCGCTGGCGCGCAGGTCGGAGGCGAGGACTGCGGCTGCGCTTAGCGGAGTTTTGCCTCGGACTACGGCGCGGCGGCCTTCGATTTTTATGTTGGCGCCCATGCGGACTAATTCCTGCGCGTGCATGAAGCGGTTCTCGAAAATATTCTCGGTGATGATGCTGGTGCCTTCAGCTTGGGTGGCGAGGGCCATGAATTGCGCCTGCATGTCGGTGGGGAAGCCGGGATATTCTTCGGTGGAGAGATCGGAGGCGGTGAAGGGATTGTCTCCCATAACGCGGACGCTGGTGGGGGTGGATTTGGTTTTGACTCCGGCTTGTTTGAGCTTGCTTAGGATGGCGTCGAGGTGAGTGGGATCGCAGCCGGCGATGTTGAGATCGCCGCCGGTTAGGGCTCCGGCGATTAAAAATGTGCCGGCTTCTATGCGGTCGGGGATGATGCGATGCTTCGCGCCTTTTAATTTGGCTACGCCTTTGATGCGGATGGTGGGCGTGCCTGCGCCGTGGATTTTGGCTCCCATTTTGTTCAGGAGGGCGGCGAGGTCGGCTACCTCTGGTTCTTGTGCGGCGTTCTGCAAGATGGTTTCGCCTTCGGCTAACGTGGCGGCCATCAGGAGGTCTTCGGTGCCGGTTACTGTGATTTTATCAAAGACTATTTCGGTTCCGTGCAGGCGCGTGGCCGTGGCTTCCACGTAGCCGTGGTCTTGATTGATTTTTGCGCCGAGGAGTTCGAGGCCTTTGATGTGCATGTCGATGGGACGCTGGCCTATAGCGCAGCCGCCGGGGAGGGAGACGCGGGCGCGGCCGCAGCGGGCTACCAGCGGTCCGAGGACTAGGGTAGAGGCGCGCATGGTTTTTACTAATTCGTAGGAGGCTTCGGGGCTGGCCAGATTTTTGCAGCTGATGGTGGTGCGGTGGTGGGCGCGTCCATAGCCTAGTTCGACTTCGGCTCCCATGGCGGCTAAGAGGTTGCGGGTGGTTTGGATGTCGCGGACCTGCGGAATATTTTCTAAGATTACCGGCTCGTCGGTTAGAAGAGCGGCCGCCATGCAGGGGAGCGCGGCGTTTTTTGCTCCGCTAACGCGGACGGTACCGAGGAGCGGCTCGCCGCCGCGGATTACTAGCTTATCCATTGGGAGTCCTGGAGTTATTTTAGTGGGGAATTGCGGTGGGATGGGTAATTGGGAGGGTGCGGGGTGGTGGGGATTGGATGAATCGGGGATGGGAAGTCAAAATCCCCACCCTCTCGCAAAGGACGCGAGAAGGATGGGGCACCCGGTCGAGGCGGCCGTGCCCACACATTCTTATTTAGCTGCTATCGCGATGGCCTGGCGGACGTTGCCTTTTGCTTTCTTTAACGCGGCTGTGGCTTGGGGGCGGGTTAGGTTTGCTGCCAGCATTACTAGCGCTACCGGAGTGCGGTTGCCGGAGGCCTTTAGAGTTTGGGCTGCGGATTTGTGATCGGCTCCGGTAGCTTGTTCGAGGATTCCCAGGGCGCGCTGTTGCAGCTTTTCGTTTTTGGGGACTACGTTGACCATCAGGTTGCCGTAGACGTAGCCGAGACGGGTCATGGCTGCGGTGGAGATCATGTTGAGAACCATTTTGTGGGCAGTGCCGGCTTTCATGCGAGATGATCCGGCGAGGACTTCGGGGCCGACTTGAGTGACGATAGCGAAGTTTGCGGCTCGCTCCAGCGGGGAATTGGGGTTGCAGGCTAAGGCGATGGTGTGGGCGCCGCGGCGGCGGGCTTCGGCGATGGCGGCTACGGTGAAGGGAGTGCGTCCGCTGGAAGCTATGCCGAGGACTACGTCGTTCTTGGTGGGTTTGCGGCGTGACATTTCCTGGCGGCCGGCTTGGGAATTATCTTCACTGATTTCAGAAGCGGAGGCTAGAGCTTTTGCGCCTCCGGCGATGATGAAGTGAACGCGGTCGGTGTTGAAGGTGGGCTGGCATTCTAAGGCGTCGAGGGCGGCTATGCGGCCGCTGGTTCCGGCGCCTACGTAGATCAGGCGTCCACCGCGGCGGAGGCCGGCGGCGATTTGATCGATGGCGCGGGCGATCTGGGGCAGGACGCGGGTTACGGCCAGCGCTACGGTGGCGTCTTCGGCGTTGATTAGTTGGGCGATTTCCAGGGAAGACTTTTGGTCGAGGTCGTTGGCGGCTTGATTGGGTTGCTCGGTGCGGAGGCGGCGGAGTGGGGGCAGTTTCAAGATTGTGGCCTTTCGGATTGTGGCCGTTTCATTCTAACTGGTGCGGACGGAAGCAAATGCCTGAGGGGCTGAAGCCCACATTCCTAACTCGTTGCGGCGCGACTGAAGTCGTGCCCCTCCCGAACCATGTATCCCGATCTTTCATTGTGATCCATGTGATCCATATTTTCTTAAACTTGTTTCTTAAATTCTCAGGGCTTCGATTACTGCGTCGTGGAATTTGGGGCGGAGTTGTTTTATGGATTGATTGGAACAGTCGGGCCAGGTGCGGTTGGTCAGCAATGTGATTGAGAGTTGGCGCGTGGGGTCGATCCAGAGAGAGGTTCCGGTGTAGCCCAGGTGGCCGAAGGATACTGGCGAGAAATATTTTCCGGATTGGGATGGGGTGGATGGAGTGTCCCAGCCCAGGGCTCGGGATGTGGCTGGGGGCGCTGGTTGGCGGCGGGTGAAGAGAGAGACGGTTTCAGGACGGAAGATGGGATGGCCTGGGCTGAGCATGGCTTGAGCGAATTTTGCTATGTCTTCGGCAGTGGAGAAGAGGCCGGCTTGAGGAGCTACTCCACCCAGGATGAAGGCGTTTTCGTCCTGGACTTGGCCTTGGATTATTTTTTTGCGGAAGGTGCTGCGGGGTGAGTGCTGGCTTCCGCTTTGGGGTGAATGTGCTGTCGGCAGTTGTCGGACAGGAGTGTCCGACCCACACGGTCCTTCTCTTTCGTCTGCGGTTGGAGGGATATTTGCCTGGAGTTCTTTTGGGGGATTGAAGGTGGTGCTGGTCATGGATAGTGGGGCGAAGATTTCACGCTGGCAGAAGCGATCGAGGGATTCGTCGGCCAGGCGTTCGAGGGCTATGCCGAGGATCATGAATCCTATGTCGCTGTATTCGGCTTGGGTGTTGGGATTTGTGGCCAGCAGAGTGGTGACGGCGGCTTCGAGGAGTTCGGCTCGGGTGCGGGCCTTGAGGTATAGCTTTTCGTAGGCGGGCAGGCCGGAGCAGTGTGCAAGCAACATGCGGACGGTTACTTCTTTGCGTCGCGGATCTTTTGTAGCGTCTCGCGTGAAATCGGGGACTATCGCGGAGATTGGGGCGTCGAGATCTAAGAGACCACGTTCGTAGAGGAGCATCGCTGTTGGGGTTGTGGCTACTACTTTGGTTAGGGAGGCCAGGTCGAAGAGTGTTGTGGGGTGGATGGCGAATTCAAAATCCCCACCCTCTCGCACAGTACGCGAGAAGGGTGGGGCACCCGCTTCGTAGGTGAATTTGCCCAGGGCTTTTCGGGCTATTAGTTTTCCCTGATGCGTTATTGCTACTGAGGCGGCGGGGAAGACGCGTTGGGCGATGGCTTCTTGCAGGATGGAGAAGGGTCGGGCTAAGACTTCTTCTTGATGATCGAAGGCGTCTGGTAGCGGGGATGAAGGATTTTGTCCGGGCATTGAGAAAGTCCATGATATGGCATACGGGGTACTACCTTACTTGAGTTTCTTGAGTCCTGCTGCCGCGGTTGTGTAGAGTCAGAGCATCTTTTCTTTCCGGACAAATTCGGTATTCGTTCGCGGAGTGTTGCTCTCCGTTCTTGCTTCGGCTATTTCTCCGTTCGCGGTTACGCAGACCGCTGGAAGCATCGCCGCTGGCCAGAAATCCGCGCTGCGCGGGGATGGACAGCCGAGGGCGGCTTCCCCCACACGTGCAGTTGCGGCTATCCCCACGACTGAGGTTCACTTCGGCGCGGTCGATGCCGTTATCCAGACTGCAATTTCTGACGGGCAGATTCCAGGAGCGGTTCTAGTGGTGGGGCATGACGGTGGAGTGATTTACCGGAAGGCTTATGGGGCGCGGGCTTTGGAGCCTCGGCGCGAAGTGATGACTCTGGATACGGTGTTTGATCTGGCTTCGCTTACCAAGGTGATTGTTACTGCTACGGCGGTGATGCAACTGGTGGAGAGGGGCAAGGTGCGGCTGAATGATCCAGTCGCGAAGTATTTGCCGGAGTTTGCGCAGAACGGGAAAGAAGACATCACGGTGCGGCAGTTGCTGACGCACTACTCCGGCTTGGCGCCGGACCTGGATTTGAAGACGGTTTGGGAAGGGAAAGAGACGGCTTACCGGATGGCGTTTGCGGAGGCTCCGCAGGATGCTCCGGGGTCGAAGTTCTCTTATAGCGACATTAATTTTATTGTGCTCGGAGCGCTGGTGGAGCGGGTTTCGGGCGAGACATTGGATGAGTATGCTACGCGGCATATTTTTGTGCCGTTGAAGATGACGCGGACTCGGTTTTCGCCACCGGCGACGTGGCTGCCGAAGATTGCGCCTACGCAGTATGACGAGCATGAACGGATGCTGCGCGGGGTGGTGCATGATCCGACGGTGCGGCGGATGGGCGGCGTGGCGGGGCAGGCCGGGTTGTTTTCTACTGGTGATGATCTGGCGAAGTTTGCTCAGGCCCTGCTGAGTGGGGGCGGAGGAATTTTGTCGGCTCTGTCGGTGGAGAAGATGACGCGGCCGGAGCAGCCTCCGTCGGCGCCGGTGCTGCGGGGGTTTGGGTGGGACATTGATTCTCCGTACTCTTCGGAGCGCGGGGATTTGCTGCCGGTGGGAGGGTATGGGCATACCGGGTTTACGGGAACATCGATGTGGATCGATCCGGCTACGCGGACCTACATTATTTTGCTGACCAATGCGGTGCATCCGCGCGGGAAGGGGAATGCGATTGCATTGCGATCGAAAGTGGCGACGGCAGTGGCGGCGGCTTTGCCTTTGACTGCCGGCGAGAAGGAAGGTTTGCGCTGGGAGAATATTACTGGCTACAACGAGGCGCAGAGTGCGGCTCGGCGGATGAGCACCCGCAACGGCAGCGTGAAGAATGGGATTGATGTTTTGGAAGAGCATGGCTTCGATGTGCTGAAGGTTGCGGGTGGCAAGAAGAAGATCGGGCTGGTAACGAATCAGACGGGCGTGGATTTGAGCGGGCGGCGGACGATTGATGTGCTGGCGGGGGCTGCGGGAGTAACGCTTGAGGCGATTTTCAGTCCGGAGCACGGGATTGCGGGGACTCTGGATACTACCGACATTCACGGGTCGAAGGATGTGGCTACCGGGGTCCCGGTTTATAGCGTTTATGGGGGGACCGATGCGGCGCGTCGGCCTACGGCGGATGTGATGAAAACTTTGGATGCGGTGGTGTTCGATGTCCAGGATGCGGGCGCGCGATTTTATACCTACGAGACTACGCTGGGTTATTTCCTGGAGGCGGCCGCTGCCGCGGGGGTTGAGGTGATTGTGCTGGACCGGCCTGATCCGATTACGGGGTCGTTTGTGCAGGGTCCGGTGGCGGACGCGGGGCGGGAGAGCTTTACGAATTACTGGACTGTGCCGGTGCGGCATGGCATGACTCTGGGCGAGCTGGCGAAGATGTTCAACGTGGAGAAAAAGATCAATGCCAAGCTTACAGTTGTGCCTATGGAGGGGTGGCAGCGCGGGGATTGGTTTGATTCCACGGGATTGGCGTGGGTGAATCCTTCGCCTAATTTGCGGAGCGTTACGGAAGCGGCTTTGTATCCGGGCGTGGCTTTGATTGAAGGGACGAATGTTTCTGTGGGGCGGGGGACGGATACTCCGTTTGAAGTCGTGGGTGCGCCTTGGATCAAGGGCCGGGAGCTGGCGGGTTATTTGAATTCGCGCGGTATCGCGGGGGTGAGGTTTGTGCCGGTTGCATTTACTCCTGCTGCTGCGGTTTATAACGGAGTGAAGTGTGAGGGCGTGAATATTGTTCTTACGGAGCGAAATGCTTTGGATGCGCCCGAGTTGGGGATTGAGTTGGCGGCGGCATTGAGGAAGCTTTATTCGGCAGATTTTAAGATGGAGCGGATGGCGGAGCTGCTGGTGAATCAGGCGGCTTTTGATGGGCTGGTGGCGGGGAAAGATCCGCGGCGGATTGCGCAGGATTGGCAGGAGGAGTTGGAGAAGTTTGAGGTGGTGAGGAAGGAGTATTTGATTTATTAGGCGGGGATCGGGTGGTGCCGGCTTAAAGGCTTTATCGCGGAGAGCGCGGAGAAAAGCCGCGGAGGGCACAGAGTCAGGCACCTTGGTCGCCTTGGACTTGCATCTTAGGTATTTATTGCGTGGTGTTCTCGCGCTGATGCGGTGCGGGCTACTGTTCGTTTTTGGGGGTTGCTATGCGGTTGTTATTTGCTCTGTTGATGATTTCTGGGCTGGCGCTGGGGCAGGATGTTGCGCCGCAATCGACCACGCCACCTGCTCCGGCGGCGGCACCGAGTGGGGCTCCTGCTGTGGTTGTTGATCCGAATGTGGTTACGATTCCGGCGGGGACGAAGATTCCTTTATCGCTGAAGCAGGCGATCTCGACCAAGAATGCGCGCGAGGGCGACGCGGTGTATGCGGAGACGGCGTTTCCGTTCGTCATCAACAACCGCGTGGTGGTTCCGGCGGGGTCTTTCATTCAGGGGACGATTGCGCACGTGGAGCGTGCGGGACACGGGCATGGGCGGGCGGAGATCCTGATGCATTTCACTTCGATGATTTATCCCAGCGGATATACGGTCATGCTGCCGGGGTCAGTGCAGAATACGCCGGGGGCGGACGACAAATCGGTGAAAGACCAGGAAGGGACGATTCAGCAGGATAAAGATACCGGGAAGAAAATTGAAGATGCTGCGAAGGGCGGGACCTACGGAACCATGGGCGGCGCGACTGCGGGAGGGTTAGCCACTGGATCGCTGAACGGGGCACGGGTGGGCGCGGGAGCTGGGGCGGCGGCCGGCATCGCATGGGCGCTGCTGAAGCGCGGGAACGATGTGAAGCTGGACGTGGGGACCTCGATTGAGATGGAGATTCAGCGGCCGGTTGTGTTGGATGCTACAAGGATAGCGGTGGCTAAGGCGCAGTAAAGCAGTGGTCGGCGGTCAGTGGTCAGTGGTCAGTAAAATCAAAACCTTCCCTCTAGTTCAACTTTTCCGGGATTCACTTTAAATTGAACAGTGCGTTTACGTGGGCTGTCACCGTTACGTTTTGCGGGGTGAATTCTTCTGTCGGGGCTGGTGCGGCTTCTGCTTTGATGGACATGGCTCGGGCCATGCGGGGGACCGGGAAGTGCTGGTTTTCGAAGGTGTCGACTGAGGCATAGGAAAGTTCGCCCACGGTGCGGCCGCTGGCGCGGGCCAGGGCTTCGGCGGAGTTGCGGGCGCGGCGGTAGGCGTCTTCGACAGCTTTGTTCTTAGCATCGTCGATATTTTCAAGAGTGTAGTTCAGAGTTTGAGTTTCGCTGACGTTGGCGTCGGCTAGTTGCTGAGTGATGGGGCCGATCTTGGAAAAATCCTTGAGCTTGAGAGTGACATCGGTGGAGACGCGGTAGCCGATGACCCTTTGTTTTGGCTTCCATTCGTAGACAGGTTGAACGGAGAAAAATCCGATGCTTGCGGTCTTGGGCTCGATGCCGTTGGAGCGGAGAACCTGGCGAACTTGCTCGGCTTGTTTGGAGGCGTGTTCATAGGCGTTTTGAGAGGAGTCGTCCTGCACCGAGATGTTGAACTGGAGTACGGCCGTGTCGGGGGCGGATTCGAATTTGCCGTCGGCGCCGACGTAGACGGAGTTGGGTTGTGCGGCGACCGCGGGGTGCTCTTGCGCTAAGGACGCGGTCGCGAGGATGCAGAGGGCCAGAAGAGCTAAGGTGGTTTTCATGAGTGCCTCCGTGGTGGTGAAATGAGGGACTTCCCGATTGTAAGTCGAAATGCGAATTAATCGTTAGAACGCGGAAGACGTCCGGCCTTGCAGACCGCGGGACCGGGAACGACTGGAATCACCAGATCACCTCAGCGGCTGAAGCCGCGATCGCGCGCTCGACTTATGGCACGACTGAACGTCGTGCCCTTCCCGATCTAAATCTTCCTTGGAAAGTGGTCAGCCTTTGGCGCTGGCGGAGTAGCTGAAGGGGTAGCTTTGGGCGTTGATTTCGCGGCGCAGGTCTTCGAAGATGTCGTCCTGCATCTTCAGGAAGACTTCGACAACCTCGGGATCAAACTGGCGGCCGGCCCAGGCCTTGATCTCCTTGCGAGCCTCGGTGAGAGTTCGGGCGGGGCGATAAGGGCGGTCGGAGATGATGGCGTCGAGGGTGTCAGCTACGGAAAATATGCGCGCGCCCAGCGGAATTTCTGTGCCTTTGAGACCGCGGGGATAGCCGCTGCCGTCGAAGTGTTCCTGGTGGGAATAAACAATGTCGCAGGCTTCGGCGAGGAAGGGAATTTTCTTGAGCATCTGATAGCCGTGATAACAGTGCTCGCGCATGATGGTGCGTTCGTTGTCGTCGAGCTTTCCGGGTTTGCGAAGAATGTTGTCAGGGATAGCCATCTTGCCGATGTCATGAAGGAAAGCGCCGCGGGCAATGACGAGAATCTGTTCGCGGGGCACGCCCATGGCGCGGGCGATGGCGATGGTGAAGGCGGTGACGCGGCGAGAGTGGCCTTCGGTTTCCGCGTCCTTGAGATCGAGCGCGTCGCCGAGCGCCTGCAACGTGATGTCGTAGGAGCGCTCCAGATCAGCCATGGCAGCCTGAAGCTGGTCGGTGCGGGCCTCGACAAGAGATTCCAGATTGGTTTGATAGTTGCGGTTTTCGGCTTTGAGGCGGCGATGTTCGAGCGCCCGGCCGACGGTATTGAGCAGTTGCTCGCGCTCGAAGGGCTTGAGAAGGTAGTCATGAGCGCCGTTGCGAATGGCGGCGAGGGCCACGGAAATATCGTGGACGGCGGTGACCATCACGACCGGCATGTCGGGGAATTTTTCCTTGGTGCGTTCGAGCAAGCCGATGCCGTCAAGGTCGGCCATCATCAAGTCAGAGAGCATGAGTTCAAATACTTCGCCGGAGTTGAGCAGGGCCAGGGCTTCCATGCCGGAGCTGGCCTGCTTCCAGGTATAGCCGGCGGCGGCCAGAATGGCGCAGACGATCTCGCGGATGGCCTCTTCGTCGTCGACTACGAGAATGCGGTCGGGCATGACGGGTCTCAGGATGAATGCCTCAGGGTGCCACGTCTCAGGATGACGTCCTCAGATACTATCGGCGATTCTACCCTACAAGTTAGGTTCCGAAAGTAACCATCCAGGTCCGGAAAGCGCATCGATAACGGCGTGAAGCGTGATATTCAAAAGCAGGGCACTGTTACGTCTGCATACGGGAGCGAGCGGACGCCCGACTAGAAGTAGGTTCCTCACCGGGTTTAGCGCCCGGTTCGGAATGACAACTTAGAGTTTGTGCTCCGGCTCGGAATGACAACTGAAATAAGATGAACGAATCCCTCTGGTCCTTTTGGAACAGCACCGCACAGCCGGCACTTGCCGGGCTGAAGGCCGGGGAGTGGGCCGTGTTGCTGGCGCTGGCGGCTTCGCTGCTGGTGCTATCGGCGCTGCGGGAGAGGTATCTGCTGCTTTGGACGGCGGGATGGGCGATGCTGGCGGTTTCGCGGTTTGCGGGCCTATACGGCGCCGGGATGCGGATGCCATCGCGCTATGTTGTGGCGGCGGAGCAGGCGGCGTTTGTGGTTGCGATGGGCCTGTTTGCGGGCGCGGTGTTCTTGTATAGCAGGGGGCGGGATCTGCTGGGGCCGCTGGCTGCAATCACGGCCAGCGTCGCGGGCTTTGCTGTGGCCCGCGTGCTGCTGTGGCCGGATTCGCTGCCCTTGCGCTTCGCTCTTGAAATTTCCTACCGAATCATTCTGCTGACCACAGCTTTTGCATTGGTGCGGGCGCGGCGCGGGCGCTGGGAACTGGGGGCATGGCTGCTGGCGGCGTGCTTATTGATGCAGCACCTGAGTTGGGCGCCGTTCACGAGCGAGCTTCCGGCAAAGATTTTTGTGATGGCGGACGTGTTGTTGGGACTGAGCATGCTACTGCTTGCCTTTGGCGAAGCGGGCGCGCGGAATCGGCGACTGAAAGTGCTACAGGCGTTGACCGAGAGTATCGTGCTGTCGCAACAGCAGGGCGGCATGATGGAAGTCGCTCTGGACGAGCTGAAAAAGCTGACCCGAAGCAAGGCCGCGTGGTTCCGCTTGATTGAGGGCGGTAGTTTAGTTGCGACGCATGCGGTGGGAGTGTCGCAGGACTTTTTGCGGGAGGCCGGTTGTGCGGAGATAACGGAAACGGTGTCGCAGATACTAGAGCGCGGCGAGCCGGTTAAGGCGCACAGGACTAAAGCCGGCACGGAAGATGCGGGGCTGCTGAAAGCGGAAAAAGTGCAATCCGTGTTGATGGTTCCGGTGCTGGGAAAAAAGTCGCCGATCGGGCTGCTGTTTCTGGGGAGCGCCAGGGACCGAAAACTGACTTCCGAGGAATTGGATTTTCTGGAAACTTGCGGACGGCAGTTGGGGATCGCGATTGAGAATTTCCGTCTGCTGGAGCAGGCCCTGCGGTCGCAACGGCAGTGGCGGAATACGTTTGACTCGGTGCACGACATCATCCTGGCGCACGATGCGGATTTCAAAATCATCAAGGCCAATCAGACTTTGCTGGAGCAGGTGGAACTGGCGTCAGCTGATGTGATCGGGAGCACCTGCGAATCGGTATTGCCGCACCGGTTGGGCGAGTGGACGGGATGTCCTTACTGCGCGCGCGGAGGCGAGGAAATCAGCGAAGGAGCCGACCCGTGTTTCGGCGGATTCTCGATGGTCTCCACTTCTTCGTACACCGAACAGGGAAGCAAGCAAAAGGGAACAATCCACATTGTTCGAGATATCACGGAGAGGCGGTCGGCAGAAGAGAAATACCGGTTGCTATTCGAGCAGGTGCAGGAGGGCGTGTATGTGGCCACGCCGCGGGGACGCTTGCTCGACTGCAACGATGCGTTTGTGCACATGCTGGGATATGAGAAGCGGGAAGAGTTGCTGGTGTTGAACCTGGACGACGATATTCGCGTGGATGCGGGGCAGCGGGACGCGTTCCGCAGAGAAATCGAGCAGCAGAATTACGTGCGAAATTTTGAAGTGACGATGCGGCGCAAGAATGGAACGCTGCTGCTGGCGGCTGAGAGCAGTTTCGCGACGCGGGATGCGGCGGGGCAGGTCGAGCGCTATCAGGGCTTTGTTCTGGACGTGACCGAGAAGCGGCGCGCTGAAGACGAGATGCGGCGGCGTAACCGCGAACTGAACGCGTTGAACGCGATGGCGGTGGTGGCCACACAATCTTTCGATCTGGATGAAATTCTGAACTTGACTCTGCGGCAGGTGGTTTCTTTGTTTGGGGCGGAGAGTGGAGCGGTGTATCTATCGGATTCGGATGCGCCGACCTACCGGCGGCGTGCGGCGTGGGGTCCGCGGAGCCGGGACAAATCGCGGCCCGCGGAGATCAGTTTTGCTGAGGGCTTCGGTGATCTGGTGATGCGGTCGCGAGCCGAAGTGATTACGGCGGAGTATCTGCCGCACCTGAAGGGAGCCGTCGCGGACTTCATTCGTTCCGATAGTGACGGCTCGTGGATCTGGGTGCTGTTCTGGGGCAAGGATAGTCCGATTGGCATGATGGGTCTACGCAGCGCGGCGGAGTACGAATATTCCAGCGGGGAAGAGAACTTGATGGTGGCGATCAGCCGGCAACTGGCCACCACGATTGAAAAAGTCCGTCTTTATGAAGAGACCTGCAAGGCTTATGAAGATCTGCGGCGCACGCAGGAACAACTTTTGCAGAGCGAGAAAATGTCGGCGGTGGGGCAGTTGATTGCGGGCGTGGCGCACGAGTTGAACAATCCGCTGACCGCGATTCTGGGCTATGCGCAGTTGCTGGAGAGCGAAGGGTTGAACGAGCGCGCGCAGGATTATGTGGGCAAAATGTTTAAGCAGGCGCAGCGCACGCACCGGGTGGTGCAGAACCTGCTTTCGTTTGCGCGGCAGAGGAAGCCGGAACGGTCGGAAGTGGACATCCGGAAGGTGCTCGAAGAAACTCTGACCCTGCGCGACTACGATCTCAAGATCAACAACATCGTGGTGGAAAAAGATCTCGGCGCCGAGCCGGCGCTGGTGGTGGCCGATCCGCATCAGTTGGAGCAGGTGTTTCTGAACATCATCAACAATGCAGTGGACGCCGTGCTCGAGGCGGGACGGTCAGGGAAGTTGAAGATCCGAGTTTATTGCGACAAAGGCGCGGTGTGCGCGCAGTTTACCGACGATGGCCCGGGGATCAAGGATCCGAAGAGGATTTTCGATCCGTTTTACACTACGAAAAATGTTGGGAAGGGAACTGGGCTGGGGTTGAGCATTTGCTACGGGATTGTGAAGGAACACGGTGGCGACATTACCGCGCACAATGGTTCCGAGGGCGGAGCGGTGATCGAAGTACGGCTGCCGATGGCCGCGGCGCCAGGCGCGGAGGCGGAAGCGGCGCCGGTTGTTCCACCGAGGCGCGAAGGCGCGATTCAAGGGCGTGTGCTGCTGGTGGAGGAAGAAGAATCCGTGCTTGAGTTCGAGCGAGACGTGCTGATCGGCGCTGGGGCCAGCGTGGTGACTGCCCTGCGCAGCGAGGATGTGAAGACGCGTTTGCTTTCCGAGCCGTTTGATGCGGTGATTATGAGCGGTAAGATGCCGGCGGACTGGAACGCGAAAGAAGCTTTCCTGTGGTTGAAACAGAACTGTCCTGACATGGAGAAGCATGTGCTGTTTACTTTCTCCCATGGCGTGGAGCAGGGCAGTGAGCGGGCATTTCTGCAAGAGAACAACGTACCCTACCTGGTGAAACCCTTTGAAGTGGCGGAGCTGATTTCGCAGGCGCGGCGATTGCTGCAGAAGGCGCTGGCCGCGGCCGCTGGGGCCAGCTAGAGCGTCTGAGTTAGAATCCGTTGTCATCCCGAGTGAGCGAGGGGATGACAATCCCTTCAAAATCCCATCACAGTTGCGCACGCAAGCTCTTCACTAACCGGCGAAGGGCTTTTTCGTTGCGGCGGTACCAGCGCCATTGCCCTTGCTTGACGGCCTCGACCAGTCCCGCTTTGGTGAGAATCGCCATATGATGGGAGATGGTTGGTTGAGAGAGGCGCATGCGTTCTTCGATGTCCCCGGCGCAGAGACGGGTGTGCTTGCCGATTGTGGGGGTGCTGGGGCCACGCAGTTTGAGGGCTCCGAGGATGCGGCGCCGCGTGGGATCAGCGATGGCGTGGAGTGTGTGGTCGAGAGATGTGGGCGGGCTCATGGGGATTAGGAATAGCTGTTAAATTGACGGTTGTCAATATGCAAAGGAGGAGCAAGAAGCGGTTCCTCACCGGGCTTGGCGCCCGGTTCGGAATGACAAGAGTTAGCTAAAGAGGACTATCAGGGTCGCTGGCGGGCGGCTCGCAGCCACTGTATGCGGGTGAACTCCAAGTAGCGGACGTCGCTGTCTGGCAGGGAGCAGTTGGACTCGTTCAGGCGAGGAGCCAGGGTGCCGCCGCGGATCCAGTAGCCAGTCTCATCCTGCTTGAGGATGGTTGCGTCGAGCGGGTCCATGCCGTGCAGCTTAAAGATGACACGGCGGTTCAACAGGGGGTCAAGCTTCATAGGTTGTTTCGCTTAGGCTGCTTACTTTTTCAGGATCGGATTGTATCCGTCGTTGATGAGGCGAGTGCGCATTCCTTCGGCGTCTTTGATATCGGCGAACGGACCGACCTGCACGCGAAAGAGCTTGTCGGTGGTGGAATTGCCCGCGACGAACGCAGGATATTGTTTTTTCTTGAGAGCGTCGACCAGAGCTTGGGCGTCGTCCTGTTTACTGACTGCGGCAACTTGCACAAAATAACCGGCGGTGGGGATCACGGTCATGGGATCCGGAGGGCTGGTTGTTTGCGCCGACTGCGTAGTTGTGCCGGAGGATGCTCCGGGCGTTTGGCCCGCAGAGGTCGAGCTAGTGGATTCAGGGCTGGTCGTGGATGGTGTCAGTTGGGCGTTGGCGTCTTTTTGCTCGACCGATTTGTAAAACGTCATCGGCGGGGCGGGTTGGGCGGATGACGAACTCGTGGGCTTGGGGCCAGTGGATGCGGTGGTCGGCAAAGCGGCACCGGCTGAGACGAGCGCTGGGTCTGACTTGCGGCCCAGGGTATAGCCGAGCGCGAAGAAAACCGCGCAGATAATGACCAGGCCGAAGAATAGGCCTAGCAGCTTCGCGGTACCTAAGGTGATCTCAGTGTCTTGTGAATCCATCCCTGTTATGTACCTCAGGGGCTTAAAGCCCACTGATTCCGAAACGCTTTACGCGGCGTTAAAGGGCCGCTCTTCCACCCTCATGCTGCGGCTTTGTCGTCGCCCTTGGCCAGCAGCTTCTGCAGGCCCGAGAAAAAGTCAACGGGGACAGGAAAGATCACCGTAGTATTTTTTTCGACGCCAATTTCGGTCAACGTCTGCAGGTAGCGGAGCTGAACGCTGACTGGTTCGGTGGCCAGCAGATGCGCTGCGTCCACCAGGCGCTGCGCGGCTGAGAATTCGCCTTCCGCGTGAATGATCTTGGAACGCTTTTCGCGTTCGGCTTCGGCCTGCTTGGCCATGGCGCGCAGCATAGATTCCGGCATGTCGACCTGCTTTACTTCGACGTTGGTCACCTTCACGCCCCAGGGCGAAGTGTGCTGGTCAAGAATGCTTTGCAGGCGCAGATTGATTTTTTCGCGATGGGCGAGAAGTTCGTCGAGTTCCTGTTCGCCGAGAACGGAGCGTAAGGTGGTTTGGGCGAATTGCGAAGTCTGATAGACGTAATTAGAAACTTCGTTCACAGCTTTGTTGGGATCAATTACGCGCAGAAAAATAACCGCATTCACCTTGAGCGTGACGTTGTCGCGAGTAATGATGTCCTGCGGCGGGACCTCGAGAGCTTCCTGGCGCAGCGAGACGCGCACCATACGATCGATCGGAGCGAACACCAAGGCCACTCCCGGACCCTTGGCTGTGGTCAACAGGCGGCCCAGACGGAAGATGACGCCACGTTCGTACTCAGCCAGGATCTTGATTGAGCTGATCAAGTAGAGAACGATAATGACGATGACGACCGTTGTGAAGGTAACGCCGATCTCCATACCAATGCCTCCGCGCCCGAAACGGACAAGCGCTGCTGAGGCGGATTGTAACGCAATGGCGGGGTAAGGGCGCGGAATTCGAGTGCTGGCGGTTGCTTGCGCTGGTGCGCGGGGAGAATCAGAGACCTACTGGCGCTGGCACATTGCGCGCCGCGGTCACAGGTTCGACCTGAAGCAGAAGCCCGTCAACCCGGCGCACTACGACGGACTCGCCGACAGAGACGTCGGCGGAGGAGACGGCGTCCCAGAGTTCGCCGTGGACGAATATTTTTCCGCTCGGGGAAAGCAGGGTTCGGGCGACGCCAGTTTCGCCGATCAATCCTTGCGCGCCGGAGACCATTTTATTGCGGCGAGCCTTGAGAGCGATGCTCATCAGAAACGCGGTGATCAATCCGAGCGGAATGCTGACGGCGAGCGCGGTGAGCAGGTGGACACGCATTTCGGGGATGGGCGAATCGACGAGCAGCAGGCCGCCTAGAGTTAGAAGCGTGATGCCGCCGATGGTGAGGACCCCGTGGCTAGTGAACTTGGCTTCAGCGGCGAAGAGCGCGAATGCGGCGAGAATCAGGCCCAGCGCGGCGAAGCGCGTGGGCAGCAGGTTGAGGGCGAAGGCTGCGATCAGGATGAAGACGATGCCCACTGTCCCGGGAACGACTGCGCCGGGATGATTGAATTCGGCATAAAGCGCGAGCGCGCCGATGGCGAGCAGAATAAAGGCGATGTTCGGATCCATCAGATAGTCAAGGATGCGTTCTTTCAGCGTCATGCCGAACGGCGCTATAGGCTGGCCCGACAGTTTGAGAGTGACTTCCTTGCCGTCGAAGCGCTTGACGGGTTGGCCCTCGATCTGGCGGAAAAGATCCTGTTCGCTCGAGGCTACGTAGTCGATCAGGTGCTGCGAAAGCGCTTCCTGCTCGGTGAAGGATTTGGACTCGCGCACTGCGCTTTCGGCGACCTCGATGTTGCGGCCGCGCCGCGAAACAACGGAACGCATCAGGGCGGCGGCGTCGTTTTCGATCTTCTGCTTCATGTCGTCATCTGGCTTGACCGAGGTTGGTCCGAAAAGCAGCACAGGGTGCGCCGCGCCGGCGTTGGTTCCGGGAGCCATGGCAGCTACGTCTGCCGCTTCGAGTATGAAAATTCCGGCTGAACCGGCACGGCTGCCACTGGGCGCGACGTAGACGATGACCGGAATCTGCGAAGCCGTGATCTTCTCGATGATGTGGCGAGTCGATTCGACGAGGCCTCCTGGTGTACTGATCTCGATCAATATGGCTTGATCGTTGCGGCGCGCGGCTTCGTCGATGGCGCGGGCGATGTATTCCTGAGTGACGGGCTGAATGGTGTCATCGACGACGATCTTGAGGATTTCGGCAGAGCAGACCGAGCTGAGAATAAGAGCTGCCACCAGGCTGAGAAGAATTCGCGAGATTTGAGAGTTCTTCATGAATCGTCTGACGCCTGCAAGAATATTCTTACTCCTATTTGTGACCCGCGGCCGACATTTCTTTGGTTTCGTTCGCGCCGGGATCCCCAGCTTTTGCGGCGGTCCAGCCGGGAAGACTGGTGCTGCCGGTGATGAGGCGCGCGCTGCGCTCGTAGGTGAAATACGACCACGCCCACTGAATAAAGACCAGAATACGGTTTTGAAATCCAATCAGGAAAAGAATGTGGACGAAAAGCCATGCCAGCCAGGCTATGAATCCGGAGATGTGAATCTCGCCGAACTGGGCGATGGCAGCGGAGCGGCCGATGGTGGCGAGGCTGCCTTTGTCGAAGTAGTGAAATGCCGGACGGGAGTCAGAACTCCCGCCGATCTCTCTCTTAATTAATTTCGCTACGAAACGGCCTTCCAGAATGGCGACGGGCGCCACGCCCGGTAGCAGATTGCCCGATTTATCCTTCAGAGCGGCGAGGTCCCCGATCACGAAAACCTCGGGATGGTTGGGAAGGCTCAGATCGGGATTTACGAGTACGCGTCCGGCACGGTCGACGGGCATGCCAAGTTTCTTGCCGAGCGGCGAAGCGGCCACGCCCGCGGCCCACAGGATGACGTCTGCGTGCATTTTGGTTTGGCCCATGTAGATTGCGCCGGGCTCGACCTTCGTCACCATGGTGGAAGTAAGCACTTCCACACCCAGACGCCGGAGCTGTTCAAGCGCGCTGAGGGAAAGATCCTCTGGATATGCGGGCAGGACATGCGGACCGCCTTCGATGAGATGAATGCGAGCGCGGCGCGGATCGATGGTGCGGAAATCCTGCGCGAGGGCGTGACGGCAGATTTCGGCGAGGGTTCCGGCGAGTTCCACTCCCGTGGGGCCGCCACCGACGACAACGAAATTTAACGGAGTATTGCCGTCGCCGGCGGAGGCACGGCGTTCGGCGAGTTCGAAGGCGAGCAGAACGCGGCGGCGGATTTCGAGTGCGTCCTCGATGGTTTTGAGTCCGGGCGCGGCAGCTTCCCAATCGTCGTGGCCGAAGTAGGCATGGCTGGCGCCGGCAGCGACGATGAGGGAATCATAAGGAATTTCCTGAACTTCACTTTGAGGATCGTCCTGTACGGCGGTTTGGACCACGCGGCGTTCGAGGTCGAAGCCGGTGACCTCGGCCATGAGCACCTCGACGTTTTTGTGTCGATTTAAGATCGAGCGTATGGGGGCGGCAATTTCGCCCGGAGACAGACCGGCAGTGGCGACCTGATAGAGCAGCGGCTGAAAGGTATGATGATTTTTCCGGTCGATGACGGTGATGCTCACGGGCGCGTTAGCAAGCGTCTGGGCTGCGTTCAGGCCGCCGAAGCCTGCTCCCACGATCACTACGCGATGTGCGGCTGAGAGTGGTGTCTGGTCGTTCATTCTCTTGCCCATCAGGCTTCTACTCTATAAGATTCAGCGCGATGGCAATCGGCTCCAGAAGTTCCGCCGCGGAATTGCATCCGGATTGGATGAGGTGGCTGGTTCCGTCGGCGGGTGACCTTATTTTCGTTGCGCTGCTGGGTCTGTTGGCTTTTACCACTCTATCAACGCGGTTGCTGGGCGATGCCGGAATCGGCTGGCACATTCGCACCGGGCAGATGATTTTGACGACGCATGCGATTCCACGCGTCGATCCATTTTCCGCGACGTCTTCATCGTTAACTGGCCACCCTTGGTATGCCTGGGAATGGCTCTACGACGTGATCGCAGGTTGGCTGGATCTGGCGGCAGGGCTGAACGGCGTCGTGCTGTTCACCGCATTCATGATCGCTGGGTTGTTCGCCTGGACGTTCCGGCTCCTGCTGCGGCGGGGCGCAAACGTTCTGGTGGCATTAGTACTGGTGCTGCTGGCGGCGTCGGCGGCAATGATTCATTTTCAGGCGCGGCCGCACGTGGTGACCTGGGTGTTCACGGTGGTGTGGTTCTGGATTCTGGACTCTGCGGAGAGGACTGACGCACATCTCGATTCCTCCGCTTCCGATTCCGGGGGCAGTTGGCCGTTGTGGGTTTTGCCGCTGCTGATGGTGGCGTGGGTGAACGTGCATGGCGGATTTCTGATTGGCGTCGCGCTGCTTGCGATTTACTGGTTCGGCGCGGTGTGGCAGTGGTTCAGCCTGAAGGGGGACCGGTTCGACGACGTCTTGCGGAAGATCCGCGCTGGACACCGCATCCGGGCGCTGACTCTTACTGGCATCGTGAGCCTGGCGGCAACGTTGGTGAATCCTTACGGTTATAAGCTGCATGTTCATATCTATCGCTATCTCTCGAATCGTTTTCTGATGGACCACATTGACGAGTTTCAATCTCCAAATTTTCACTATGTGGCGCAGAAGTGCTTTGCAGGATTGTTGCTGCTGACCCTGGTGGCGTTGGCGGCGAAAAGAAGCAAAGTCGGCGTGAGCCGGGGCCTGGTGGTACTGCTTGCAGTGTATGCGGGGCTGTACGCGTCGCGGAATATTCCCGTGTCGTCACTGCTGTTGATTCTGGTGATCGGGCCGTGGCTGTCGGGTGAAATGGAGCGGCTTGCGGACAAGATTTCAGATGGGGCGAGCGCGGGTCGAAAGCGTGGGCTTGCCTCGTCGCCATTTCTTCAGCGAATGCGGGCGATCGAGTTGAGCTTGCGGGGCCACCTCTGGCCGGTCGTGGCGATTGTGCTGACCTGCTGGATCGCGGCACTTGGAGGCAAGCTGGGCGCGAGGCCTCTGATGGACGCTCACTTTGACGCGAAACGGTTTCCCGTCCGCGCGGTGGATTATCTGGAGCAGAAAGATGTGCAGGGACCGCTGGTCAGTCCTGATTATTGGGGCGGGTATTTGATCTACCGGCTTTATCCGCGAGTGCGCATGGTGGTCGACGACCGCCACGATTTCTATGGGGAAGAGTTCTTAAAGTCTTACTTGAAGATGGTGCACGTGGAGCCGGGCTGGGAGGATTTTCTTCAGCAGCACGCGGCTCGCTATGTGGCTGTCCCCAAGGATTCTGCTTTGGCCAACATTCTCGTCGAAACCCCGGGCTGGCAGCCGATCTACAACGACGATGTGGCGGTCGTGTTTGTGCGCGCTCCAGTTGGTCCTTAAGTAGTTGCTGGCTCAAGTTGCAAAACTGTTCACATTGACGGCACGGGCAAATCCAAGATATGTTCAGCGGCGCGGCTGCTACTACCGTGCGTCGTTTGCGCTCCTGAGTGTCCTGCCATTCAGGGAAGCAATCTGTGAATTCATTCTCCGCAATAAAAAGGACAAATCCTGATGAATCGCGCTCCGTCTGATTTTTTCAGCTTGCGTTCTCTCTTCGCTTCTCTGGTAGTGCTGAGTCTCGGCGCGGCAGCGGTCGCCATACATGCCCAGGACGCGGGCGAAGGCCGCGATGCTCCGGCGGTCGCTTTGACGAAGGTCAGTGCTGATCCGTTCACCGTTGCTCCCGGCCAACATGCCACGGAAGTTGAGCCGCATGTGCTGGCTAATGGCTCGACTGAAGTCGCTGCATTCCAAACGGGACGCATCGCTCCTGGCGGTGCGACCGCTATCGGCTGGGCTACTTCTATCAATGGGGGCTCGACCTGGAGGCACGGATTTCTGCCCGGCTTGACGGCGGGGAACGGTAACGGCCCTTACAGCGCGGCAAGCGATCCGGCGGTGGCTTACGATGCGAAGCATGGCGTCTGGATGATCGCTTCCTTGCCCATCTCGAATACTTCCGAGACTCCGGCCGTGGTGGTGAGCCGGTCGACCGATGGAGGGATTGTCTGGAATGACCCGGTGAGCGTGGGACCAAACGTAGTGAGCTCCGACAAGAATTGGATCGTCTGCGACAGCACCTCCACGAGCCCGTTCTATGGGAACTGTTATGTAGAGTGGGACAACCCTGACCTTGACGACGAGATTCTGATGAGCACTTCCAGCGACGGCGGCTTGACATGGGGACCGGCCACGGCGACGGCGAACAAATCGACCGGCATTGGCGGACAGCCGCTGGTGCAGCCGAACGGCACGGTGGTCGTGCCGATTGAAACCTTTGGCATCTCCGCCTACACCTCGACCAATGGAGGCGCAAGCTGGTCGGCGCCGGTGACCGTCGCCAACATTCAGAGCCAGACCGATGCGGGCGGGATTCGCAGCGGCCCACTGCCCTCGGCGGCCGTGGACGGCGCCGGCACGGTGTGGGTAGTGTGGGAGGATTGCCGTTTCCGCGCTAACTGCTCCACCAATGATCTGGTGTACAGCACGTCCAGCGACGGCGTTACCTGGTCTGCGGTGACGCGCGTTCCCATCGACCCGGTTACGAGCACCGTCGACCACTTTATTCCAGGAATCGGAATCGATCCGACGACTTCGGGGGCCACGGCGCATGTTGCGATTCATTACTACTTCTATTCGAAGAGCTCGTGTACGAAGGCGACCTGCCAGCTGTACGTGGGCTACATTTCGTCGCATAACGGCGGCTCCACCTGGAACGCCGTTCGAAAGCTGGCGGGACCCATGCAGCTCGGATGGTTGCCCAATTCCCAGAACGGCCTGATGGTGGGCGATTACATTGCCACGGTCTTCAGTGGCGGCGTGCCCCATGGAGTGTTCGCGGTGGCGGCCGCCAACTCGGGGACAAAGTTCAATGAGGCAATGTATACCGCACAGGGATTAACCGTGCCTGTGGATGGCCCGCAGTTCTCTTCGGCGCACGACAAGCCACTCCACAAACTCTTCGACCCGATCGAGAAGGAGAGCCCCGAGAAGGGCATAGTGCCGCCTTCGAAGCGCGCTGCGAAGAAGAGTTCGAGGTAGGTTGAAAGCAGCGCCGGCGAGAAGCCGGCGCTACCTGCTAAACTTTCTCGGTGTCGCGACTCACACACCTCGAATGCACGCGCTGCGGCGAACATTTTCCCGCTGACCGTCCGCAGACCGTTTGCCCGATCGATGGCGGCATCCTCTACGCCCGGTACGATCTGGCGAGCATCAAGAAAAGTTTCTCGCCGGCATCGCTGCTGCCGCTCGCTCCTACCATGTGGCGCTATGACGCCGTGCTTCCCGAAGCCACGCCAGTGTCGCTCGGCGAAGGATTCACACCCATGCTCCCCAGCCGCGAATTCCCGAATGTCTTCATCAAAGACGAGGGACTGAATCCCACCGGCTCTTTTAAAGCTCGCGGACTTTCGGCTGCCGTTACGATGGCCCGCCATTTCGGATTGAAGAAGCTCGCCATCCCCTCTGCCGGAAACGCCGCCGGTGCGCTCGCCGCCTACGCCGCCGCCGCGAAGATCGAAGCGCACATCTTTATGCCCAAAGATGTGCCCATGGCGAACCGCGTCGAATGCTACTACTACGGCGCGCAGGTGACGCTGGTCGATGGCCTCATCTCCGATTGCGCGCGCAAAGTTGCCGAGCTTAAGGAGAAGGATTCCTGGAAAAACGAAGGATGGTTCGACGTTTCAACCACCAAGGAGCCTTATCGCGTTGAAGGCAAGAAGACCATGGGTTACGAAGTTGCCGAACAGCTGGGCTGGAAACTTCCGCAGGGGATTGTTTATCCGACGGGCGGCGGGGTTGGAATGCTGGGCATGTGGAAGGCTTTCGATGAGATGGAGCAGCTGGGTTTCATCGGCCCAGAGCGGCCGAACATGATCAGCGTGCAATCTGCGGGATGCGCTCCCATTGTTAAAGCATGGGATGAAGGCCGGACGGTTGCGGAATTGTGGCCGCACGCTTCGACTCTCGCCGCCGGCCTGCGCGTGCCTAAGCCTTATGGCGACTATCTGATTCTCGACATCCTGAAGAAAAGTGGAGGCCTCGCGCTCGCCGTTACGGACGCCGAGATTCTTGACGCCGTTCGCCACTGGGCAAAGGTGGAAGGCATCTTCGCCGCGCCCGAAGGCGCAGCGTCGCTTGTCGCTTATTTGAAACTGCTGGCCAGCGAATTCTTCAGCGCCGACGATACCGTTGTGTTGTTCAATACCGGCTCTGGCCTGAAGTATCTCGACGTGCTGGATACAAAAGAAGCTCGTGTAGAGCGGGCATCCACGCCCGCTTCCCGCCCCATCGCCGGAATCATCGGGCCGTATTAGAGTATCCCCGAAGTGACTGTTGCTTGGGTCGAAGTAACCGGGTTTTGAGTGCCAACGATGTTTGCAACATTCAACTTCTGGACTGCCGTTATCCGCCTGCAATCTGCGGAAACCTCCAGAGTGGAGCCTCATACGTGCCGCAACGGGGGTTCGGGAGTCTTCGCGATTTCGGCCGTCCAATTACCACGTTAATCAGGCGCGGCTCCATTTCGATCCTGATAAGTGCTGCTCTTGGCATGCTCAGTCATTGCGACCTGCGGGATACGAACACGGATTCGTGTCCCATGAGACGGTTCCGATGAGATGGAAAGATGTCCTCCGACCAGCCGCAGCCGCTCTCGCATGCTGACAAACCCGAGCCCCACGGCTCCTTTGACGGACTCAACGTCGAACCCTTGACCCGAGTCGGAAATGCAAAGCTCGATTTCATCAGCGTTTCCTGAAATGTTCACTTCAGCTTCCGCTGCTCTGCTGTGCTTTACGACGTTTCGCAGCGCTTCCTGCGTGATCCGAAAGAGGCAAAGAGTCACATCTTTCGAAATCTCTCCTGGAATGTCGGTATGGAGGAACTGAACTTGCACCTTGTGCTGCGCAGAGAATTCTCGGCAAAAGCTTCTTAAAGAACCCACAAGGCCCAAAGTGTCAAGGATGGATGGATGAAGCTGGTGGGACAAGCCACGGACGTCGGACGACACTTCCATCGCCAATTCCGCCACGTTGTCCAGTTGCTGTTGGGCATCCGACGAAAGATCGGGCATACCCTCCTTGAATTGCTCGAGGCCGATCTGGAGAAGCGCCATCCTTTGACTCAAATCGTCGTGTAACTCACGAGCAATTCGGGCTCGCTCCTCCTCCTGTGCAGTAATAAGGCGTCCGGTCAAAGCGAGGAGCGAGTCTTGTGTCAGCTTCCGATCCGTAATGTCTTGAATCGTGCCCCGCAGGTAGATCGGATGACCTTTGGCATCAACCACGGCTTCGCCCCGGCTAGTAAGCCAAAGTTTTGTTCCGTCTGAAAGGACAGCCTCCAGGTCCAACTCGTAAGGCGCCCCAGTTTGCAATGTCCGCTCCACGCTCAGCATCAATCGGTCCCAGCTCTTCGGGGCAAAGAATCGTCCCTGATCTTTAAAGGAAGGCGGCGGCAACTTGGGATCGTATCTGGCCAGGCGATAAAGTTCTGCTGACCAAGTCACGGCGTCAGACCCCGGATCCCATTGCCAACTGCCGGTATGAGCCAGGCGCTGAGCATCATTCAACTCCCTGTCTCTGCGTCGCAAGGCCTGCTCCGTATCCTTGCTCTCCTCTGCGACGGCTGCTAGTGCCATAAAAGGCGCAGCCGTAAAAAACAGGAATAGCTGCAACGAAAACACATCGACCAGCGGCCCCGATCCAGCGAACGGACCCCGGTGGTTGACTGCGCCCCAAATCGATACAAAGGCAAGTGCAATCATCGAAGTACTGACTCCCGTCGAGCCGAAACGCAAAGTGGCCCACAACAGCAGCGGCACGAGGGAATAAAGCAGCGCTGGATGGCTGCTCCCGCCGGTGGCGAAAGCAAGACTTCCGAGAATGACCAGCGCAACCAGCAGCGCGATTGCTTCCACGTAGTAGGAGCGAGGTTTTTGCGTCCAAGTCGAAATTTCCCTGGCCCAACCCAAAATGGCGGGCATCAGAGTGAGGAATCCAATCGCTTCCGAAAAGAAAGCCAGCTTCCAACTCATCCAGTAGTCGCTGCCGGTAGAGAACGCACCGCAGAACGCTCCTACGAATGGAGCCAGGAACACGGCGTAGAACGAGTACTTGGCCAGGGCCTTTGCACTGTTCAGTCGAGGCACGCCGTCGAATGAAAAACTAAGGCACAAAACGGCGGTGAGGACCTCTATTGCAGTCGACAGAGTAAACCAGACTATGGAACGAATTGGCGAGCCTGCCTGCCAGTCATAGAAGAAGAATCCGGTGAGGCCTGCCGCCAGAAGCAAAGGCCATGTCCTGCGAGGGACCAGCAACAACATTGAGGCCAGAAGCACGTTTCCCAGCCAAAGGGGCGAGACCATTTGTGGCCGCACTATCAGCGCCCCACCTAGCCTTGCGAGGAGGTAAGACAACGCAACCACCAGGCACGCTAAGGCCACCAAAGGTTTCGAGGAATACCGATTGGCCAAGCTCCACGATAGACGATCACGTTCCGTTGCACTACCTCCGATTCGGCGAGAGCGGTTGGTGGCTGAATGAGTCGAAGAACCAGCAGCCCCTGGGCTAGTGCAGGTGACTTTGATATTTTACACGCCGGACGATGGCATTACTGGAACCCTCGAACGACGACTCCTGCATTGCCGGCAAACCGGATGTTCTCAGTTGTTGCAATCTTCGCGGATCGGTCCGGCTGCCAAAGCGTAGTAGAATCCATCCACCTTCATAATGACTACCATAACAGCCCAAAACCGCACTGACCGTACGATCTCTCTCGACTCGATTCTGGCGGCTCGCCAGCGCGTTTATCAGGCGGCGGTACGGACGCCGTTGGTTCGGCTGTATTACGACGACGCTCCCGCCGAAATTTATCTCAAGCTCGAATCGTTTCAGCCGATTGGTTCGTTCAAGTTGCGCGGGGCTTATAACGCGATCTCGCTGCTCAGCGCGGAAGACAGGGCGAAAGGCGTGTGGACCGTGAGCGCGGGCAATGCTGCCCAGGGAGTGGCCCTGGCGGCGCGCATTCTGACAACCCGCTGCGACGTTCTGGTCATGGATACTGCTCCGCAGGCGAAGCTCGATGCCATCAAGCGGTTGGGCGCGGGCATTCTTCAGGCGTCGATGGATGAGTGTTGGACCGCGGTGACCGACCGAACGCATACCGCGTTTCAGGGCGTGTTTGTTCATCCCTTCGACGACGACGACTTTATCGCCGGCAACGCTACGGCCGGTCTGGAGATCCTTGAAGACTTGCCGGATGTCACTGCGATCGTGGCCGGCTTCGGTGGAGGCGGCCTCAGTTGCGGGATCGCTTCGGCGACGGCCGCGCTGAAGCCGGAGGTGAAGGTATTTGCCGCCGAACCCGAGACCGCCGCGCCACTGCATCTGTCATTCATCGAACGCTCGGCGCAGAAGTTTCCCGGCTGGAAAGCAAGTTTTGTGGATGGCTGCGGCGGTAAGTCGGTGTTGCCGAGCATGTGGACCCTGGCCAGTCGCCTGCTGGCCGGCTCGATCGTTACAACACTCGAAGAAACGCGCAAAGCGATGACGATTGTTGCGGCCAGGAATCACCTGATCTGTGAAGGTGCTGCCGCATGCGCGGTCGCCGCAGGACTCAGCGGCAAAGCTGGAAGCGGCAAGATCGTGTGCGTCGTGAGCGGCGGAAACATCGACCTCGGCAAATTCGCAGAACTGGTTTCATCCCCAGCCTAGTTTCCCTTTGGTGGGGTCATCACTTGCTCGTAGACCCGCTCCAGTGGTTCGGGAGAAACGCTGATCTTTCCTCGATACGGATTATCCAAAACGGCGATGAGAAAAATCAGCAGACCCAGCAGGCTCGAAAACAATACGGTCATCCAGAAGTGCACGCTGAAACTTCCAGTGTGAAAAAACCAGCTGACTGCGATGCAGATCACAGCTCCGGCGATCACTAAGGCCCAGAGAGGTCCGGGCATTTCAGCCGTGACGCTGTTGAGCCGGGCTCTGCGGCTTTCTGTCAAGTCGTTGAAGGCTTTATAGGCTTCGGTGGCCAGGATAGTCTGTCTCTCATTCTGCGGTTCAAAAGACATGAAATGATCCTGAAAGTCGCTCAGCACCGCGCTCGCGTTATTGGGAACGATTCCGCGCCGTTGCAAGGGCCATCCCACATCGATAACCTGGCGAGTGTATCTGCGCAAGTCTTCCTGCATGAGACCGCGTGCTGGCTCGGGGTACGCACTGATGTCCCGGTAAAGGGCGCCAAGGGCAGTTGCCTCGTGGTCGACCTTTCCTTGCACGTCCGCATAAGTCGCCCATGCACCAATCGCCAGCAGGCCAACACTAACTCCATACAGAACAGTGACCCCTGCCATGTAAAAACCGACAATGTCGTTGTAGGTGTGCTCCACGTTGTGAAGGCGTCGCACCCAGCCGCGAGTCAGATAAAGGCCGCCCAATCCAACGGCCACAAATGCGGCCACGGTCAGTACGCCAAAGAGCCAATTTGGAAGGTCATAGACCCAGTACATATTCATCCAGGCAATCCCAATGCAAGGGTAATGATGGGGATTTTCTCAACAGCACACAATTACTCAACCTGCAGTTTAAGAACAACATGCAATCCCCGCAACTGGCAGAAATAGCAGCCGACACGGAAGTCGACTGAGCACTCACGGGACCTTGACTGAGATAAAGGTTCGAGTTCCGACACTACCTCGACCGCACCTCGCCGGCTCTTCATTGACTTGCGGCGGCATCGTCCCTAATATAGTCGCGCACGGGGGGAGAGTTTTTTTCATTGATCGGCAAGACCATCTCGCATTACCGCATTGTTGAAAAGCTGGGCGGCGGCGGTATGGGCGTCGTTTACCGGGCCGAGGACATCAAGCTGGGCCGTTCGGTGGCGCTTAAGTTTCTGCCCGAAGAACTGGCCAAGGACCGCCAGGCCCTCGATCGCTTTCAGCGGGAGGCGCGCGCCGCCTCGGCGCTGAACCATCCCAACATCTGCACCATCCACGAAATTGACGAGCAAGACGGCGAGGCCTTCATCGTCATGGAATTCCTGGAAGGCCAGACGCTGAAACATCGCATCGATGGCCGTCCCATTGACACGGAAACACTGCTGAATCTGGCGATTGAGATTGCCGATGCCCTGGATGCCGCGCACTCCAAAGGAATCATTCATCGCGACATCAAGCCGGCGAACATTTTCGTGACCAAGCGCGGGCAGGCCAAGCTGCTGGACTTTGGTTTAGCCAAGCTGGCCCCCGGAAGCCGGGGAAACGGCTCGGAATCCGCACTGCTGACGGCGGACGAAGGTGCGCTGATGACCACGCCTGGCTCCACGATTGGAACTGTGGCTTATATGTCACCGGAGCAGGTTCGAGCCGAAGCACTCGATCCGCGTACCGATCTGTTCGCTTTCGGCTCCGTGCTCTACGAAATGTCCACGGGAGGCCTGGCATTTCCAGGAAGCAGCAGCGGGGTAATCTCTGAGGCCATTCTGAACCGCACTCCAACGCCCCCTTCGGTCGCGAACCCGACGATGCCGCCGAAACTTGAGGAAGTGGTTTTCAAGGCGATCGAAAAGGAGCGCGAGTTCCGCTACCAAACCGCGGCCGAGTTGCGCGGAGACTTGAAGCGCATCAAGCGTTCTCTAGACACGTCACGAGTGCGCGCCGGGGCCGCGCCCGCCGCCGCTTCGGCAACGCCGGTGGCTCCGGCCCTGGAGCCGGTGGAATCTCGAAGCCGCTTGCCGGTCGCTGCGCTGGCGGCGGCTGCCATCGCGCTCATCGTCGGCGTCGGGGCGGGAAAATTCCTGTGGCAACATTCACCCGTGGAAGCTGCGCTGCCGGCGTATCATCCGCTCACCTTCCGGCGCGGCATGGTTCACGCCGCGCGTTTCGCCCCCGACGGCAAGACCATCATCTATAGCGCGGCCTGGGAGGGCAAGTCTTTGCAGCTCTTCACCACGCGCCCGGAAAGCCCGGAGTCGCACGAACTGGAACCGGCGGGCGCCGACGTGCTTGCCGTCTCGGCCTCGGGCGAGATGGCCCTATCGCTGCGCAGCCATCCTGTTGCCCAATTCTTATATTCTGGAACGCTCGCGCGCGTGCCTTTAGTCGGCGGCGCGCCCCGCGAGGTCATGGACAACGTGGAATGGGCCGATTGGGCTCCCGACGGAAGCACTCTGGCGATTGTGCGACAGGAGCAAGGCCGGCACAGCCTGGAGTTTCCTCCAGGCAAGGTGCTCTATCAAGCCGATGGATGGATTGGTCATCTTCGCATTTCCCCGAAAGCGGACACCATCGCCTTCATCGACCACCCCGAACTCGGCGACGATGGCGGCGCAGTTGCCGTGGTTGATCTCGCCGGGAAAAAGACAACGCTTTCTACCGGCTGGGACAGCATCCAGGGCATCGCATGGGCGCCGGGCAATGATGAGATCTGGTTTACCGCCACGCGTACCGGGGGCGACCGGTCTCTTTACGCCGTCAACCTTGCGGGCGCGACAAGATTGCTGGCGCGCGTTCCCGGCGAATTGACCCTGCTCGATGTTGACCGCCAGGGGAACGTCCTGCTGACCCGCGGCAACGACCGCGCTGGAATGATCGGCCTGACACCCGGCGACGCCAAAGAACGAGACTTATCCTGGCTCGATTGGTCGGTGCCCGGCGATCTATCAGCCGACGGCCGCATCGCGCTTTTTTCCGAAACCGGCGAGGGTGGGGGACCAAAATATGCCGTCTACATGCGCAAGACCGACGGCTCGCCTGCCATTCGTCTGAGTGAAGGATTTGGGACTGGCTTGTCGCCTGACGGAAAATGGGCCCTTGCGCGCACCAATATCACTTCGCCTCCGTTGTTTCAGCTCCCCACCGGGGTCGGCGAAGCCAGGCTCCTTACTCACGATGCCATGAACCACCTGTGGGCGCGTTGGCTGCCCGACGGGAAGCAGATCCTGTTTTCCGGCAACGATGCCGGACACGGGGTTCGGCTTTACGTGGAAAATCCCGAGGAGGCCAAGCCGCGTCCCATCACCGGGGAAGGCGTGAGCCCGTTCTTTCAGATCTCTCCCAAGGGAGATGTTGTCGCGGGCGTCGGCCCCGATCACAAAATTTATCTTTATCCGGTCGCTGGTGGCGATCCCGTGCCCGTCTCCGGCAACACGGGAGATGAGGCGCCCACAGGCTGGTCTGCCGATGGCCGATCCCTCTACGTTTTCCGCTTCGGAGAGATTCCCGCCAAAGTGTTTGAGCTGGAATTATCTACCGGGAAAAGAAAGCTATGGAAGGAACTGGTGCCGGCGGACTCAGCGGGAATCGATACGATCCGGGGAATCACAATCACTCCGGATGCGAAGGCGTACGTCTACGGCTACATCCGCACTCTGTCGGATCTCTACGTGGTTGACGGCTTGAAGTGAGGGACTGAATCGGCTCGATTCCTGCATTAAGAAAACAGATTATTTTTTAAGTCCTGTTCGGCCTGTGCGACGTTCTCCGGCCGGCCGAGATCGCGCCAATAATATCTGTCGGCGCGAAACGCCAGGATCTTCTCTCCTTGAGCAGCGAGCCGCAAGTAGCAGTCGATGATGGAAAACGCGCCATCTTCTCTCATCATCGAGAAAATACGAGGCGAAATTACGTGAATGCCGGAAAACGCCAGCGCCTGCACCTGCTGGGCAGGTCGAACAAGTTCAAGAGCTCCCTCACGCCCCGCTCGCCGCCCGGAAAGCCGAAGCTGTTCGTCGAACAACAGATATCGGGAAGTCTCGCGATCCTGCACCGCCAGCGTGGCCAGGGCCTGATGTTCGCGATGAAACCTGACCATCTGTCCCAGGTCAAGCGTGCTCACCACGTCGACGTTGTGCAAGATGAACGGCTCGTCGCGGCTGGAGTTCTCAAGAAAGAAATGGGCAGCTTTTTTCAACCCACCGCCGGTATCGAGCAAAGCCTCCTCGCGAGAAACCTCAATCCGCATGCCGAAGTTGTTGTTCGCTTTCAAATAGTCGACAACCATGTCGGCGAAGTGATGCACATTGACGATCACCTCGCGAACATCAAAAGTACGCAAGCGAGAAACCGTGATCTCGAGCAGCGTTCGTCTGCCGACTTCCACCAGCGCCTTGGGACGATCGTCGGTGAGCGGCCGCAAGCGCGTGCCTAGGCCGGCGGCCAGAATCATGGCTTTCATTGCGCGGATCTTTCCGTGGAAGGATTCTCCAACTCGCGATGCCGCACCACAACTTCAACTCCACTCCTGGCGCGCAAATGCTTCGCCAACTGCTCGGCCAGATAGACAGAACGGTGCTGGCCGCCGGTGCAACCAAACGCCACCATTAAATGTTTGAAGTGGCGTCGCTGATACTCCTTGATGCTGTCGTCCACAATCGACGTAGCTTGAGCCAGAAACCGATGCACGCTCTCCTGCTGATCGAGATAGTCGATTACTGGCGCATCTTTACCCGTGAGCTTTTTGAAGCGCTCTTCGCGTCCTGGATTCGGCAGGCAGCGGCCATCGAAAACGTGGCCGCCACCATTTCCGCTCTCGTCCTTCGGCCATCCCCGATGATAGGAAAAACTCCAAATCATTACCTTCAGGTTCTCGGCGTCGGAGGCCAGACCCTGCACTTTCTCCGAAGCCAGCGCGCTATCGACCTTCTTCGTGCCCACCGAAAGATCGTCCACTTCCGAAGACAATGCCTGCAGCTTCTCCGAGGCCAGCATGCTGACGAAAGCCTCCGTCAACGTGGGCAGCGCGACCGGCAGCTTCACGTTATGCAGCAGCCAGCGAACATTCTTCAGCGCATACGGCACACTCTGCAGGAAATGCGGCTTGCGCTCATAAAACCCGCGAAAACCATACGCTCCCAAGGCCTGCAGGATGCGAACGTAAACGTAGGAGTAGTAATGATGCAGGAAGGCATCACGCTCCACGTCGATGAAGCCACCCAGTTTGTCGATGTAGAGATCGAGCAACTGCTGGCGCAAGTCCGGCGTCAGGTCGGCCTTGGCGTCGTATAAAAGAGACGCGATGTCGTACTGGAGCGCGCCTTTGCGCCCGCCTTGATAATCCAGAAAAAACGGCTGGCCATCCTTCAGCATGACGTTTCGAGACTGGAAATCGCGGTAAAGAAAATAGTTGCAGTTGGCGCTCAACAGAAAATCGGTCAGACGCCTGAAATCATCCTCCAGGGCCTGCTCGTTGAACGGAATCCCAGCCAGCCGGAGAAAGTTATATTTGAAATAATTCAGGTCCCAGGTGATGGATTGCCGATCAAAGCTCCCGCGCGGATAACACACTTCATAATTCAAGTCGCGTCCGGCTTCGATTTGAAAGCGCGGCAACTCGGCCACAACCTTGCGGTAAGCTTCCACAGCTTTCGTAGCGATATTCTCGCCCACCCGATTCTTCGAGAGGAACTCGAAAAGCGTGGTATCGCCGAAGTCCTCTTCGAGATAAGCGCCCTGGTTCAAGTCTTCGGCATAAATTTCCGGTACGGGCAAACCGTGTCGTCGAAAATGCCGGGAAAACTCAATAAAAGCGACGTTCTCTTCGCGCACGCCATACAAAATTCCAATCGCACTGACTTTGTCGTTGCTCAGCCGAATGATGTTGCGTCCGGAACCGCCGAGCTGGCCCTGGAGCCGCTCTACCTGAGCAGCCGGTGCGCGGAAATGCCGCTCAAAAAGCCTCTGGAGAACTTCCATCGCTTCCATAGTAAGGAGATGCTCGTTAGCGCAACACTGCAACGACCAACGGCTAACGACCAACGACTAAAGATAACATCGAACGCTTGATCCCAAGAGCGGCGTGCGCCGACCGCAACCACTTGATAACTGTCTGCTCGATGCCTATGCTGAAGAAGCCATGACCGACCGCCTTTACTACCACGATTCTTTTCTCTATAACTTTGAAGCCGAAGTGCGCTCGGTAATCGAAACTCCGCGCCCAGCAGTCGTTCTCGACCGCACGGCTTTTTACCCCACCAGCGGCGGCCAGATCCACGACACCGGGTCGTTAGTCTTCGCAGATGCGAAGTTTCGCGTCACTGAGGTCGCCGACACCGAAGATGGCCACGTCGTTCACTACCTGGAAGCTCCACTCAAAGACGCCCAGCCCGGAGCCCGCGTCCACGGCGAAATCGATGCTGCCCGCCGCCGCGATCACATGCAGCAGCACTCTGCGCAACACGTTCTCTCGGCTGCCTTCGTGCGTCTTTTCAATATGCCCACGGTCTCTTTCCACATGGCCGACGATTACTGCTCCATCGATCTCGATACGCCCTCGCTAAGCAAGGAGCAGATCGAATCGGCCGAACGCCTGGCGAATGAAACCGTCCTCGAGAATTGCGCGGTCGACGTGCGCTTCGTCACCCGCGACGAAGCCGCGACTCTTGGCCTGCGCAAACTTCCGCCCGCTGAGCGCGATCAGCTGCGTCTCATCGATATCCACGACTTCGACCTCACGGCGTGCGGCGGGACCCATGTAACCCGCACCGGACAGATTGGCGGAGTCTTCCTGCGCAAGTCTGAGAAAGTTCGTCAGGGGTACCGCATCGAATTCGTTGCCGGCCAACGCGCCGTCGCCGTCGCGCGCCGCGATTTCAACACGCTGACCGAGACCGCCGCGTTGTTTTCCACCCACATCTACGACGTGCCGCAACAGGCCCGGAAGTCGCTGGATGAGGTCCGCGCGCTGCACAAGCAACTCGAGCAATCGCAGGATGAACTCGCCGCGGCGGAGGCCGCAACTCTTTTGACGGAGACCCCCGAGAGCCACGGCCGCAAGTTGGTCGTTCGCACTTTTTCAGGCCGCGATCTCAACTTTCTCAAGCTGCTGGCCCAGAAACTGACTCGGCAATCCCCAGCCGTAATCGCGCTGCTGGCCACCGAGTCGCCGCAACCGGCGATCGTCTTTGCTCAATCCCCCGGCCAGCCCCGCGACATGGGGAAGCTCCTGAAAGAAACGCTGGCAAAACTTGGAGGACGCGGCGGCGGCAGCAAAGATCTCGCCCAGGGAGGAGCGCCGCAGTCCACGGGACTAGCCGATGCTCTAGCCGCGGCCGCCCAAACCCTGAACCTGTGACCGCACCTCGAAGGCCAAAACAAAAGCCCCCAACGGGATATCGATCCCATGGAGGCATATTCAGTCGAAGGGTTCCAGTTTCTAGCGTCCGGTTCCACGACTGCCGGAAGCCGGAAACCAGAAGCCGGATATTAAGCGATGCGACTCCGCCGGCCGCCCTTTTCCCACCAAACCGCGGGATCCTCGGGCCGGTTGAGCATCTGCGACAACTCTTTCTTGATCTCCACCAGGCGATTGGCGCGCATCTCTACCGCCGACTGATCGATCTGGCTGTCCGTGGTCTTGGCTGCGGAACGAGCGTTCATGTTCCGCAAATCCGTGATTTCCTGACGAAGGCTGGTTAGATGTTCCAGAATATAGGGCATGCCTTGATCATACCCCATATTCCCCAACCCGCCGCTTTATTAATCGCGCATTTCTCGCCCGATTCCCGTTTAAAACCGGTCTCCCGGCGTCCCCCCGCCGCATCCAACCGCCGGTTCCGGGCAGTGATTTTCTTGTCGCCGGCAAAACAGATAGATAGTATTGAACTCCACGGCAAGAGAACTCATACCATGCAACCTTCCCTCGAGCAGATCCTCTCCAGCTACGACGACCGCGCCCCGCTGTCGCAGGCATCAACCATTCCTGCGCCCTGGTACGTCGACCCCCGCATCGCCGAACTCGAACGTCTGAGCGTGTTCAGCAAAACCTGGCAACTAGTCGCGCGCGCCGATCAAGTGAAAGCACGGGGACAGTTCGTTCGCGCCACCGTCGCCGGTGAGCCTATCGTCGTCGTCCGCGGCAACGACGGCATTCTGCGCGCCTTCTACAATGTTTGCCGCCACCACGCTGCTGCCGTCGTAACCGAACCCTGCGGCCAGGCCTTGCTCTTGCATTGTCCGTATCACGGCTGGAACTACGGCCTCGATGGCTCCCTGAAAGGTATGCCTGAGTTTGAAGGAGTCGAGAACTTCGACCGCGCGCAGAATGGCCTAGTCCCGGTTCGTGTCGAAAGCTGGGAGTGCTTCGTCTTCGTCAACCTCGACGACCACGCAATCCCGCTCGCTGAATTTCTCGGCGGCCTCGTCCAGCGCATAACCCCTCTCGGCATCAGCAAGCTGCATTACTTCGACCGCCGCACCTACAACATCAACTGCAACTGGAAGGTCTTCGTCGACAACTATCTCGACGGCGGTTACCACGTACCACATCTTCACAAAGGACTGAATTCTGTTCTCGACTACAAGCATTACACCATCGAGAACGAAGACCGTTACTGCCTGCAATCGAGCCCCATGGTTGCCTCCGGCGAGGATGCCGCTACGGGAGCCGCGCGCAAAGGCGACCGCGCCTGGTATTTCTGGCAGCATCCCAACCTCATGATCAACTGCTACCAGGGATACATGGATACGAACCTCGTGATCCCCGTCGACGTCGATCATTGCACCGTGATCTTCGATTTCTATTTCGCGGACATCAGCGAAGCGAGCCGCCAATACAACGAGGAGTCGGTCAACGTGGGCAACCGCGTGCAAGAGGAAGATCTCGGCATCTGTGAAGATGTGCAGCGTGGCCTGAAGTCGCGGGCTTATCGCGCCGGGCGACTCTCCGTGCGCCGCGAGGCCGGGGAGCAGTTATTCCATCGCCTTCTCGCCGCCGATCTCAAGCGCGGGACGCAGTCGTCCGCCGCCGATTAGCGCGAATGCAAGCTTACTCTTGAGGACCTTGCTCTTGTTCCCGCCTCATCGCCCGCAGATCGATTCCCAGCTGCTCGGCTTTCTTATAAAGATGGCTGCGTTCCAGCCCCAGCGACTTCGCCGCCAGACTCACATTCGAATGGCTGCGCTTTAACTCCGCCAGAATGACCTCCCGCTCAAAACCTTCGACGCGCTCAGCCAGCGCTCCCGACGAAAACGTAGAAGAAGCCCCAACGCTTCCGCCTTTCGGAAGAGCTTGTTGCACGGTCTCAACATCAACCTTACCGTCAGTTGCCAGCAGCATCAGCCGTTCCACCATGTTGCGCAACTCGCGGACATTCCCCGGCCACGCGTGCGACTGCAACGCAGTCATCGCCTCGGGCGTAAACGGAGTCGGCTTCCATCCGTTCTGCGCGCTCACCTGCGCGGCAAAATGCTCGACCAGGGCGGGAATGTCTTCCCGCCGTTCGCGCAGCGGCGGCAACACCAGCGGAAAAACATAGATCCGATGAAACAAGTCTTGCCGGAATTTGTCCTCGCGGACCCGTGCTTCCAGATCGCGATGCGTCGCTACCACTACCCGCACATCCACGCTTACCGGCTTTTCACCGCCGATGCGCTCTACTTCTCCCTCTTCCAGCACGCGCAGCAGCTTGGCCTGCATGGCCAGCGGCATGTCGCCAATCTCATCGAGAAAAATCGTGCCATGGTCTGCCTGCTCGAACTTTCCGATGTGCCGTCCGGCCGCGCCGGTGAATGATCCTTTTTCGTGCCCGAAAAGTTCTGACTCAATGAGTTCCGCCGGGACCGCCGCGCAATTCAAGGTCACAAACGCTCCGCCGGCGCGGGCGCTGCGTTCATGGATCGTACGCGCGACAAGCTCTTTTCCCGTGCCCGTTTCTCCCAGGATGCAGACTCGCGTTTCGCTCGCCGCGACGCGCTCCACTTGTGCCATCACGCGCTGCATGGCAGCGCCCTGCCACACAATCTCGTGCTTGCCCAGTCGTTGCTTGAGCAGCCGGTTTTCGCTTTCCAGGCGGCGCAGCTTCAGCGCATTCTCCACGGTCAGCAAAAGTTTTTCCGTGGAGATCGGTTTCTCCAGAAAATCCAGCGCGCCCAGCCGCGTGGCGCGCACAGCCGTTTCGATATCCGCCTGCCCCGACATCATTACTACGGGCGCAGTCACTCCCTGCGCCTTAAATTCTTCCAGCAGCGCCAGTCCGCCTTTTCCAGGCATCACTACATCCGACAGGATCACGTCAAAGTTCTGCGCCTTGGCCAGCTCCAGCGCCTTGCCCGCATTGTCACAAACCGTGGCCTCGTGCCCCGCCAGCCGGAACGCCCGTGCCAGCGATGCCAGCGTGTTCGCTTCATCGTCCACAATCAGCAGATGTGCTTTCGTCGGCAAACGTCCCCCAGTCTTTCATGACTTCATCCCGCGTTCCGCACCGACTCACTCGGCAGCTCGATCACAAATGTTGTCCCTTTTCCCAGCTCACTGTGTACGCTGACTCTTCCTCCATGATCGCTCACCACGGACTGAACAATGGCCAGCCCCAGCCCGGTGCCGTGCTGCTTGCTGGTGTAATAAGGAGTAAAAATCTGCGCACACTCATCGGGTGTCAAGCCCGATCCTGTATCCGCAACCTCCATCAGCACCTTGTTGCCTTCATCCCCCCGCGTGCGCAACGTCAGGGTTCCGCCTTGCGGCATCGCGTCCACGGCATTCAAAACCAGATTTGAAATTGCCCGATGCAACAACTCTGCATCCGCAGCCACCGGCTCCAGGTGCGGATCAAGTTGCAGCTCACAACTGATCTTCGCACGCCCCGGGGCTTCCAGCTGTGCCTGAAAAAGCTGCACCACGCCCCGAATTACCTCATTCATCTGCACCCGCTGCAACTGCGGCTGCGGCATCTTCGAGAACTCACTGAACCTTCCAATGATTCCCTTCAAATTCGCGATCTCCGCCAACAGCGTTCGCGAACTTTCTCGGAAGACTTCTTCGAACTGCTCCGGATTCTGCTGCCGCGCGCGCACCAGATTCTCCACCGTAAGCTGCAGCGGAAACAACGGATTCTTCAATTCATGTGCCAGGCGCCGCGCCAGCTCCCTCCACGCCGCTACTCGCTCCGCCTGCAACAGCCGTTCTCGCTGCCCCAGCAGCTCGGTAGTCATGCGATTGAAAGAATCCGCCAATTGCCCCAGCTCATCGTCCGCCAAAACATCCACCCGCACATTCCAATTTCCCGCCGCGACTTCCTGCGCGGCTTGCGCCAATTGCACCACCGGACGCGTCACCCGCGCCGCTACCCAACTGCTCAGCAGAATCGCGAGCAGAATCCCTCCGCCCCCCACCAGCAACGCCGCCGACCGAATGTGCCGCTTCAACTCGACGTAGGTCCGCCGCGAGTTGCCGATCAGCAGAATCGCCAGAAGAGGACGGTCCTTGTTTGTGGCCGTGCTCGCCCCCAGCAGCGGGATTGCATGAAACACTTCATCCTCGGCCTGATCGCCAGACCACGACACCACCCCTGCCATCTCCTGCCCATACTCGCGCACCGCATCGATCAGCGGCTCCAGCTTTTCCGGCGGATGCTTGTCAAGAGAAGCCGCAGAAGGATCGATCAACAGCCTCTCTGAAAAGCGACCGCCGCGATTTTCGTACAAGAGCGCTCGCATGCCCACCGGCATTTCCAATCCAGCTAGAAAAGTCTTATCCAAACGGCGTCCGCCAATCACATAAACCGGATGTTCCCCCACCCGCGTCGCCCGCACCACGAACAAACCCAATGCGGTCCCATCCTGCAGTTCTTCCTGCTTTAAAAACGCTCCCTGCGCAGCCTCTGCGGACAAGCTGCCAACCGCGCTATCGGGATATCCAAACTTCGCCGGCCACTGCGCCGAAGAAACAATGGTTCCGTCGCTTTCCATAAACTCCAGAAAATCTAGCTGACTGTTTTCCGAGGTAGTTTTTGCCAGCTCGAAGTAGGGACCCGAATCCGCCTGCGGCTGGTTCAACTTCAACGCCATACGGCTCGCTGGTTCCGACGCCGCTATCGCCTCCACGCGCCGCGCCACGTCCTCCCCCTGCCGGTTGAATTCGCGCCGGAACTGCGTTACCAGCCCTGCCGTTCGTTCGTCTTCGCTGCGATCGAAAGCCCGGCGCGTCACGGCCGATACCAGCAACGCTACCGCCGCCACCGACAGAAACACCGTCAGAGCGAACACTCCCAGCAGTTTGCGGCGAAACATCATTGCCTTTCTTTTTCCGTATGCAGCTGCCCCATGCGAAGTAGCTCCATCCGAACCAGGCCCTGCAAGATGCCACGGAATCGTCTGCATCATATCTCACACGTCAGTCGTGCCGGAGTGAAAACCATTCGCGCTCAATGAGCTGTACAGTTTGCCAAAACCCTTAATGTGGGCACGGCAGCCCTCGGCTGTCCAGTCGAGCGAAGCTCGACGTCTTCACCGCAGCGTGATGCACGAAATTGTGGGGTAACCGGCATCGGTTGGGAAGGCCTTGCCTTTCACCCGCGCTGCAACGCCTGCAGAAACTGGCCAGCGGCCGGAAGACGAACGAAATGCCGGCCGCTGGCAACTAATCACCGACCACTGCCCACTGCCCACTGCCCACTGCCCACTGCCCACTGCCCACTGCCCACTGCCCACTGCCCACTGCCCACTGCCCACTGCCCACTGCCCACCCCTGCCCACTGCCCACTGCCCACTGCCCCCTATCTTCGTTCCGCCTTGCCCTGGCTAGCCAAATCCATGCCGCGCAAAACATCATTGGCGAAGAAGAATTTCCCGTCCGCCGGAACCATCATGATCTGCAACTTGTCTGAGAGCCGCTCCGCCACAATCTTATTAATCAGCAGCGGATTGTCTTTCAAAATCGCGGCCTCGCTGTGCAATCGCTCCGCGTCCGCCACTGCAGTCACCCGGATACGATCCGCCTCTGCATCTGCCAGTAACCTTCTCCGCTCGCCTTCAGCTTTGCTGTCCATCACTTTGGCCTGGGCCTCCGCGTCCGCCAGCAATTTCCTCCGTTCCCCCTCAGCCTTGCTGTCGATCTCCTTGGCTTGCGCCTCGGCCTCCGCATTTTGAATAGTCGCTTCCTTGCGCGCCTGCGCCTCCAGTCGGCTCTGTTGAATCTGTTTTTCCTTCAACGGCAGCGTGTATTGCATCGCGTCCGCCTCGCCCTTGGCTTGCAGCACATGCACCTGAGCTTCGCCTTCCGCCTGCTTCACTTGCTGTACCTTGGCAGCCTCGGCTTCCAGTTCAGCTATCCGCACTCGCTTGCTCTTCAACTCCGTCTCCACACCCATGCGATCATTCTCCTGCTCCTTCAACAGCAGTGTCTCCAGCCCCTTGGCGTACTCCGGAGGCAGTTGAATGTCGCGCAGCATCACCTCTTTCACAACAATCCCATCCGCTGCCAGCTTCTGAGTGATCAGTCCCGCCGCCCGCTGCCGAACTTCCTCGCGCTTCGCCGAAAAAACATCGCGCACGGTGTAGTTCGGTACAACGGCACGCCAAACGCTGGCCACCGTAGGCGGTACGATTTCCCTCTCCACCGGACGCGGCAAATTCCCCTGAATGTAATCCAGCCTCTTCGCATCCAGCCGGTATCGCACGGTGATCGCCAGCCCCAGCGTCAGCCCTTCCTTAGCCTGCACATCCAGAAGTTGCGGCTTGGTGGGAAGGCCGCTCGCCGAGGGTTTCAGGGATTCCGAATCCCCGGTAGTGAAGACTTGATCCCGCGTATCGAACAGCGCCACATCTTCCACCAGCGGCATCACCATGTGCGCCCCCGGATAAAGCGTTCCCGGCAACGTGCCGCTCATTTCGCTCACTCGCACCCCGGCCATCCCGCTCGGCACCACCACAAGGCTGAAAGCCACCAGCAGCGGTCCCCAAGCCAGCATCACGAGCGCCAGCGAGGTCCGCCACCGCACCACGACCGGCGCCGCGCCCACAGCCCCTCCCGTTGTTTCCAGCGATCGCCGGTATAACATTTCACGATACAGATCGTAGGTGAGAATGCACCCGCCCGCGATCATCATCCCCACGCCACACGTGATCAACAAGTACTTCAACGCCAGCATCGAAGTTCTCCTTTGCGCCTCAGCGCTTCTGCCCTGCTTTCAGCGCTGCCGCCTGCTGCGAAAAGAAGAGCCGGAACACCTGCCCGAAAATCAATTCCTCCGCCAGCAAAGCCACCGCCACCGAAAAGATCAGGCCCGCCACCACCGCCATAAATGTGATCACCATCTGCATAATGCCCTCCTTGCACTGCCTGCCCCACAGCTTGCATCGCAGGACGAACGCCAATCTTCAGGGATTGAAAATGCGGGACTTAGTGAGAGTGGTCGAGGCCCGAGAAGTGGCCATCTGAAGTCAGTGTGTCAGGCGGAACACAATTGTTTGTTTTCTCCGTGTCCTCCGTAAATGAAAGCTCTTCCAGACATTTGACTTCTAATTCCTCCGCCGCTATCGTTGCCCGCATGAACGTTGTCAAAGCCACTCGCCAGTTCGAGGTCTGGCTGGCCCAACGCACTCGCATCGACCAGAAAGATCTCCGTATCAAGCACGCCAACATGAAGGCGGATGTCTTCATGTTCCTCCGTGCCACTTACTACCGCTGGGCGCAAATCTGGCCGCAGGTTTGTCCTGATCTCGCCCGCGCGTCCAAAGTCCTTGCGGTCGGCGATCTCCACATCGAAAATTTTGGAACCTGGCGCGACGTCGAAGGCCGCCTCATCTGGGGCGTCAACGATTTCGACGAAGCCTGGCCCATGGCCTACACCATCGATCTGGTGCGTCTCGCCGTCAGCGCCCATCTCGCCGTCGAGGCTGGACGTCTCCCGGTTAAACGCGAGGACATCTGCACGGCCATGCTCGAAGGCTATCGCGAAAGCATCCAGCAAAAAGGCTGCCCCTTCGTCCTGGGAGAAAAACACCAGTGGCTCCGCCGCATCGCCGAAGGCGTGCTCCGTGATCCCGTCCACTTCTGGGCGAAGATGGACGCGCTCCCTACGCTGAAAGGCGAATGTCCGGTCAGCGCTGTTGATGCCCTGGAGCACCTGATGCCCGCGCCTGGCATCCAGTATCGCCTCACCCGCCGCACCGCCGGGCTCGGCAGTCTCGGCCACGCTCGTTATGTAGCAATTGCCGACTGGCGCGGCGGCCGCATTGCCCGCGAAGCCAAGGCCCTGGTTCCATCGTCATCTCACTGGGCGCAGTGCGTCGAAGCTGAGAAGAACGGTGCTCACCAGGACGGTCCCGGCGAAATTCTCTACCAGACCATCATCAACCGTGCCGTCCGCTGTCCCGATCCCTTCGTCCAGTTGCGCGGACGCTGGATCGTCCGCCGCCTCGGCCCGCTGTGCTCCCGTATCGAACTCGCGTCTCTCCGCGCCCCCGACACCGAACTACGCCTGCTGCACGCCATGGGATACGAAACCGCCAACATCCATCTGGGCACGCCATCCGCCCGCAAACTGATCCTCCGCCATCTCGAAAAACAGAAAGCCAGGTGGCTGCACCAGGCAGCCGAAGCGATGCTCCAGGCCGTTCGTTCCGACTGGGAAGTCTGGAAGAAAAAAGGCTACGCCTGATCCAGATTGCCGCACTAGGGTAGCGCCGGCGTCCCGCCCTCGCACTTGGGTGCCCCACCCTTCTCGCGGTTTTTGCGAGAGGGTGGGGATTTTGATTTCCGCTTTCTGCGTTACACTATCTCGCCGCCCATGCCGCTCTCATCCCACGATTCTAAGCAGCACGATCCCAACCAACTACTAACCCAACTTGAAACCGCCAAAAGCCACTTCGAGAAAGGCCACGCCGCCACAGTCGCCAAACTCCTAAATCAAATCTCGAAGCTCGAATTCATCGACCCCCACCAACTCATCCGCTTCCACGAAGCTCTCTTATTCCTCCGAGCCTTCCCGCAGGCGCCGTCCATACTCCCGCACGTCGAAAATCTTCTCAACACCTTCCACCGCCGTGTCGAGATGCTGGTCGCCGCCCGCACGGACATGTCCGTCTTCGACGACTTCGACACTTCCGGCATCGCCGGCACCACCATGCAAGACGTTCTCTCCTTCGACGTAGCTCAATGGCTCGCCAGCCGCATACCCCGCAACATCGAGATTGCCTGGAACGATTACTGGGATGACTATCAGGCAGAGCGGTCCCGCGGCGACACCTGGCCGCGCTTCATTCCTCTGTTAGAAGAAGATGCGTACGCCGAGGCCAACATCCCGTGGCAGCGTTGGCTCAACGCTGCCCGAGGCCGGCAAGACGCGCTCCCTTGGTTCCTCAAGCGTTTTTCGCAACTCCCGCTCCCCGCCCCTCAGCAAGCCGAACTCTATGACTCCCTTCGTCTTCCAGTCCGTTGGAAGCTCGAGAACCTGAAGCCCTCGCGCACCCGCAACTGGAGGCGTCCCCGCCACTTCTTCTTTCACCAATCTCCGCTAATCCAGCGCAGTGAAGTATCTCTAGCGCACGAACTAGCTCAGCCCGACCCCAAACTCGAAAAGCTCTCCGCCGCCGCCGGAGAGTCGGTCCTGCAAGCAGTTCGCGACGTCATGTTCGTCCGCTACCGTGAGCTCTACGGCACCACGCTCGGCGACCCCGGCACCGTAGTCCGCGCCCACGTAGGCCGCGGCGTAATCATTCATCTCTGGGGATTGCCCGCGCTTCGCCGTCTCCCTCTCCGCGCCTACCTTTGCGGCTACACTCTGAAAAACGGCGTCCCCATCCACTACTTCGAAGCCATCGGACTCTGCGAATGGCTCGAAATCGGCTTCAATGTCTTCTACACCTATCGCCAGGGAGAAACCGCCTGGATCTACGCACAGACCCTACGCTGCCTCCATGCCCTGACCGCCGCAACCTGTTTCTCCATCTACCCCTACCAGATCGGACAGAACAACGACGAAGCCATCGACTCCGGAGCATTCTGGTTCTATCGCAAGCTGGGTTTCCGTCCCGGCCGCGCTGATCTCCAGGCCTTGTGTGAACGCGAAGAGAAGAAAATCTCCGCCAACCCGAAACATCGCACCTCGCCCAAGACGCTAAAGCGCCTGGCCGAAGCCCACATGTTCTACGAACTAGATAGAGATATTGCCAACGGCACACTCAGGAATGGCGCGCTCGGGAAGGGCACGACTTCCAGTCGTGCCGTACCGGTTGCCAAACTAAACTCGGCTTCAGCCGCTGAGGGAATGCCCGGCCCCTGGGACACTTTTTCCACCCGCACTCTAGGCCTGCGCATCAACCGCCGGATGGCCCGCGAGTTCGAAGGCGACAGCCAACAAATCCGCCAGGCTTCCACCGCCGCTGTCATCCGCACCCTAAAAATCGACCTCGCCCACTGGACCCCAGCCCAGCAGCAAGCTCTCGAAAACTGGTCGCTGGTTCTGGCGCTGATCCCTGACTTAAACCGCTGGTCACAGAAAGAAAAGCAACAGCTCATCAAAATCATTCGCGCCAAATCCGCCCCCAACGAAATGTCCTACCTCCGCCAGACCCAGCATCACCCACGCCTGCGCAGCGAACTCCTCCGCTTGGGATCGCAATAATTATTGATGAGCGATTCTTGATCGAAGCCTGATCTCGCCCGTTAATGATAGGGACGAAATGGAATGCTGACTTCGGCAACGGTCCGCGAATGGCTGGGGCTATAGACCCACTGCTTAACAGCGGCCACGGCGGCCTCGCCCAGTATCGGATTGCCGCCCAACACCTCGACGGTCACAACATTTCCCTTCGGCGCGATGGTCAGCTGGAGTCGTACAGTTCCCCCAATATTAAGCCGCTTCAAAGTGTCGGGATATTCCGGCTCAACTCGCGTGATCAATCTTCTTTGGCTTTGGCTCCCATTGCCCTCGCGGATGATGGTCAGTGTCTTCACATCTTCCACAGCAGTCTCGCTGCTGACGTATCCAATCGCACCCTTCGTTCGGGCTACATAGGCCACGACTTCAGCATCGGAGTCGAGTTGCTTCGGCATCGACCCCCTTCCCGAGAACACCAGAGCACGATAGTAGCTCTGCAGGTCGTCATCGGTTCCCCCGAGGTATTCATGCAGGAAGGCTTGGTGCACCGGCCCATCCTTTTCGAGCACGGGTTCGACGTGGATCCCGTTGAGCGAACCGTACTCCTCCAGAAAGACGCTTTTGACTTCATTTGGGGAAATTATGTCCGCTTTGACGCTTCCATTTGCAATCACTTTGATCTCGGATCCAACAACGCGGAGCGGGGCGCAGATCACAACGACAGCGACGAAAGGAAGTAGTCTGTGGTTCTTCATCGCGTTCTCCAGCCCTCCCTCACTTAGAAATTTAGACTGGTCTTGAGAACCAGAGCGTTGGTGTTGGGCTGCAAACCACCGGGGTTAACTTGCATGTAAAATCCGTTTGGGTACGGGCCGCTGCCATAGCCGTTCATGAAGTGACCTTCCACTTTCACGTTCCAGAGCCTGTTGAAATCAACCCGCCCCGTAATGACTTTGTCGTAATCGTGATTGGCAGCTAGATTCGTGTCCGTTTCCGGAGGATAAAAAACAGCGAGCGCGCCGGCCACGACGTTTGTGATCGTGTAGCGAGAGTAGTAAGACCCGATTTGAAACCGTTTGCAAATCCGGTAGGCGCCGGAGACGTACCAGCCGCGCACGTCGGCAAAGCTTTCGGAGGTGCCCCCAAACAGCTCCTGGTTCCGCCAGTACCGGCGATACTCCGAGTCGATCCGCAATCTGCCCACCGTGTACTCGCCATAGTATTGATTGACCCAGTCCGCCTTCGAGGCCTCTGAGTAGGGCACTAGCCCCGCGCCCGGATTAAATGGGTTTATCGCTGAGCCCTTGCCCGTGATGTTCCCATTCAGCCGCGATGCTCCAATCAGAAGGCCTTTTAGCGGAGTGTTCCATCGAAGATCCGCGCCGTACTGCAGTCCACCAAAGCCTGTGATCTCCGCGCCAAAACTGCTTAGGTAATAGGGATAGCCGCTGTAAATGCTGTCTCTGCGATGGCCGCCATAGACAGTGTAGGAAAGCTCGCCGAGATGCCGCTCGAGAGAAATAGCGCCATAGACATCACCCCCCAGCAGAGCAATCGTAGCGTCCCGAATATCAGTGGGATACACGCTTTGCGGAAGCAGGGCAAAAGTACGGAGGAAATCCTCGTCTTGAGTGTCGTTATAAAGGCCGAGTCTGGTCTTGACCTTCCCTGCACGAACCCCAAGCCAGCTCGTGAACCGGTAGTCGGCCACCGCCCAGTCGAGCGAGGGATGGTATTGCCCGAGTTTCCCAAGGTTGCGATCGTAGCCTTGCGCCCCGATCCGGAATTTGTCTGTTACCTGAGACGACATATTCAGTCCGAAATCGGTGAAGGCAGCACTCCCTTGGCTGGTATTCATGGTCAGCCAGTTGTTGTCGCTGGTGTAGATGAATCCCTGCGACACGAAGCCGTGGACTTGGACAGTGCGGTCCAGAAGCTTGAACTCCTGCGCCTGCACGCTGATTCGGCTGGCGCACAGACATGCACAAACAAGACCTGCACAGACAAAAAGCAGCCCCGCCCTTTGCCGATGCATGAGACCTCCCGAATCAGTCGTCAGAAGTATCAGATCGGCGAAACCGCGCGAAACTTGAATGCCGCCCGAGACGGGGCGGTGAGTTCCGCGGTTTTCCTTAGTGTGACTTAGTGTCCTTAGTGGTTAATCTCTCTTGATCTGACCCGCGCCTAAAGCCGATTGACGATTCCTGACTCTCCCCTTACCCTGTAGCGTGCACTTGAAAAACTCCGAAACCTCACACTTGGGTGTCGCCGACGATATTACGGAACTGGTTGGCGGCACTCCCATGTTGCGACTCCACCGGCTCGTCCCCGCCGGATCGGCCGACATCTTCGCCAAACTTGAATATCTGAACCCCGGCGGCAGCGTGAAGGATCGCGCCGCCATCGGAATCATTCGCAGGGCAGAACAAGAAGGCAAGCTCGCGCCCGGAGGCACGATTGTCGAAGCGACGGCGGGAAACACAGGCATCGGCCTGGCGCTGATCGGCGTGAATCGCGGCTACAAGGTGAAGCTGTTCGTGCCGGAGAACTTCTCCCAGGAAAAAGTAATCATCATGCGCGCCCTGGGCGCCGAGGTGGAACGCACTCCTGACGACGAGGGCATGCAGGGAGCGATCCGGCGCGCCAAAGAGGTAGTAGCAGGCGATCGAACTGCCTTCATGGCAGGACAATTTGAGAATCAGGCGAACCCCGATTACCACTACGAAACCACTGCGGTCGAGATTTTCGAACAGATGCAGGGGAAGGTGGATGCGGTGGTTTTGGGCTGCGGCACCTGCGGAACCTTTAGCGGCGTAGCGCGCTACATGAAAGAGCACTTACCCGGAGTGGTGACCGTAGCGGTGACGACGCAAGGCTCCGTCCTGGGCGGCGGGTCGGCCGGCCCGCACAAAGTGGAAGGGATCGGAAATAGTTTCATCCCAGAGACGTTTGACCCCGCCGTGTGCGACGAAGTGATTGCAGTAGTCGACGACGATGCGTTCGCCACGGTAAAGCAGTTGGCAGCGCGCGAAGGCGTCCTGGCGGGGTCAAGCGGCGGGGCCGTGGTATTTGCGGCGCTTGAAGTAGCGAGGCGCTTGGGCGTGGGAAAAAACGTAGCGACGATTATCCCAGATTCAGCGGAGCGGTATCTGTCGAAAAAGATTTTTGAAGGCGGAATCTAGCATCGCGTGCGGAATATCGGCCCGACGTTTTTTTCGGTTTTCTTCTTCGCGGCCTTAGCGGCTTTTCTTGGCGAACTTCGCGGTTGAAGGCTCTACCCCCCACTCTAGTATTACGTCGATGTGGCAACTCCTACCCCGTGTAACTCTGTGCCTTCTGTGTTTAGGATTTTCAGACCCCAGCGCTTAGCTAATTTCCTTGACTCCACCTCACCAAAGTGAAACCATTATCAAGAAAAGACGGTTCGCGCATTCATCCGTAAGGCTTGGTCCAGGGCCGATGAAAGTCATCTGATAGTAAGTCATTTGCCCTCAGGATTTAGCACTCGCGCCTTAAAGCATGCGCTGATTCCAAATGACTTGCGGCTCCGAACGTCGCGTAAGTTGCTTGTTAACAAGATTTTGCCCGTAGCTTATTGAGCCGCTTGGATCTTTTTGCGTTTTCCTGCTAAGTCAAACATTCTAAGACACCACGGGGGAGGGGGGTACCCCTGAACTCCGCAACTTCCCAAATTCGGAAAGCCCAATGAAACCCACCAGGCAGCCCGGCTTCGCTACCCGCGCCATTCACCGAGGACAAGAGCCCGATCCTCTAACCGGCGCAGTCACCGTCCCCATCTATCCAACTTCCACCTACGTGCAGCAGGGCATTGGAGAGAACAAGGGCTACGAGTATTCGCGGGTCTCAAACCCCACGCGCACCAGACTCGAAGAGAATCTGGCATCGCTCGAAGGCGGAGTAGCCGCGCCGGTCTTCGCCAGCGGAATGGCCGCCATCAATGCGGTCGCATGCATGCTGAAGTCGGGCGATCATGTCGTCTGCGGGAACGATTTGTATGGCGGCACGCCGCGGCTGTTCAACCAGGTGCTGACCGGCTTCGGGCTGGAGTTCTCCTATGTGGATACGTCGGAGGCGGAAAATGTGGAGCGGGCGATCCGCAGGAACACGCGAATGGTCTATGTCGAAACGCCGACCAATCCGCTGATGCGTTTGAGCGACCTGGCGGCGATCAGCCAGATTTGCCGGCGCAAGAAAGTTGAGTTCGTTGTCGACAACACATTCATGTCGCCCTACTTTCAGCAACCGCTGGCGCTGGGCGCAGATATGGTATTGCACTCGACCACAAAGTTTCTTAACGGACACAGCGATGGGCTCGGTGGCGTGGTGGTGTGCAGCAAACGAGAGCAGGCCGAGAAGCTGGCTTTTCTGCAGAAGGCCGCCGGCGCGATTCTTTCTCCGTTTGAATGCTGGCTGTTGCTGCGCGGGGTGAAGACGCTGGCGGCCCGCATGGAAATCCACGACCGCAACGGCCGCATCGTGGCTGATTTTCTGGCGAAGCATCATAAGGTGAAGAAAGTTTTTTATCCTGGGCTCGCCGATCATCCACAGCACGAACTGGCGAAGCGGCAGATGAGCGGCTTTGGTTCGATGATCACATTCGAGACGGGATCGTTGAAAAATGCCAACAGGATGCTGAAAAAACTGCAAGTGTGCTCGCTGGCCGAATCACTGGGAGGAGTGGAGACGCTGATCTCACATCCAGCAACCATGACGCACGCGGGTCTCGGCGAGAAGGGACGAAGGGCGATTGGCATCACCGATGGCATGGTGCGCATCTCGGTCGGGATCGAGAATGTCGAAGACATTCTCGATGATCTGGAAGCGGGCCTGGAGGCGATCTAGCGGCGTCTTCGCCGCAGCTATTCTTCCGCGGAGACGGATTCGGCGATCCATTGCAGATACGCGGGCGAACCGTCTTCAATTGCGAGGCAAAGGCATTCGGGCAGGTCATAGGAGTGGAGTTCGGCAATCGCCTGGCGCACTTGGCCGAAGTGCACAACAGTCGTTTTCACGATCAACAACCATTCCCCGGCTTCTTCTACCGCGCCTTGCCATCGGTAGATAGATGTGATTTGTGGAACGATGTTTACGCAAGCGGCCAGTCGGCGGTCTACCAGAGCGCGCGCAATTTTGCGGGCTTCTTCTTCCGAGGCGGCTGTGGTGAGCACGATTCGTTTGTCGGTCATATTTTGTTGGCCTGCTTCAATCAAGCGCCGGTGTCCTGCGGATAGAAGAAATGTAGCATGTAACCAAGTTGGTTCCGATCTCCCGCAGGGAGAGAAGTTCCGCTTGACGCCGGAGGTGAAGGAGAAGTTCACTGAAAGACCGAGGTTTTATCCGAAAGAAGTTCGTGGCGTGGGCTCAGCGAAGCGATAGGCGGCGAAGCAATGGATTTCCGAGTAAAGGAAATTTCAAGAATCCGGAGATTTCCCAGTCCGCAGGACGGGTTGCGCGCCATGGCCGAAAGAGCGCCACAGGCCGAAGCTCTGGCTGCGTCGTGGATGGAGGTGGCTCGTCCGTTGGGCAGACGTTTGTATGCCTTGCGGCGGCGCATCGCGACCACCACGGTTATGGTCCTTGCCTGCCTGCTATTCGTGCATGTGATGTTTGGGGCCAATGGAATGATTGTTTACAAACAGAAGCGCATGGAATACGAGTCGCTGAAAAAGCGCATCGTGCAGGAACAGAAGGAAAACGAACTCTATGCGCAGAAGATTCAGGGATTGAAGACGGACGAAAAAGCGATCGAGAAAGAAGCGCGCGAACAGTTGCGCTATTTGCGTCCTGGAGAATTCGTATACGTCCCCGAGGTTGCGGCGAGTCCGGCGCCGCCGGCTAATCACTCAGCGAAAAAATGAGCATGCAAGCTTCCCGCGGAGTGCTGCGGGAGAGTGCACGAGTGTGTGACAATCGGAAAGTTCCTGTGTGGTATAGTTCGGGACGTTGATCGATGATCGTTGATCTCGGATCGTGGATCGCCGATCGGCGCTGTTCAAAAGGAGAAACCGGCCATGAGAAAAGTTCTATTGCTTTGTCTTACGATGTGTTTCGTGTTCGCCCTGACCGCTTTGGCGTCGGACGATATGGGGAAGAGCACGACCGTCAACGGTTACGTAACCGACAGCCAGTGTGGTTTAAAGGGCGCTAGCGCCACTCATGCGGCGTGCGCGAAGAAATGCCTGGGCAACGGAGCGAAGGCGGTGATCGTAACCGACGGGGACCAGAAGATTCTGACCGTGGACAATCCGGATGCGGTCACAGGACATGAGGGACACCACGTCGCCGTGACCGGAACCGTGACTGGAGATTCAGTTCACATCAATGGCGTGAAGACGCTCTGAGGTAGTCTAGTTGTGATTGGGGCGGCCGCGGCCGCCCTTTTTATTTTCTGGAATTTGTTACCGCTACTTAACGCACAACGCCTTCCAGCGGGGAACTGGCCGTGGCGTACAACTTCTTCGGCATGCGGCCTGAGAGGTAGGCTTGGCGTCCAGCTAGAACTGCGTGGTGCATAGCTTCAGCCATCATGACGGGATCTTGAGCGGCGGCGATGCCCGTGTTCATGAGGACGGCGTCCGCGCCGAGTTCCATCGCGATGGCGGCGTCGGAGGCAGTCCCTACACCTGCGTCCACAATCAGAGGAACTCCGGTAATCATTTCGCGCAGGATGCGGATGTGGGCCTGATTCTGAATACCCATCCCGCTGCCGATAGGCGCGCCGAGCGGCATTACAGCGGCTGCGCCGGCTTCGACAAGACGCTTGGCGAAGACGATGTCGTCGGAGGTATAGGGCAGAACGGTGAAGCCTTCGCCGACCAGAACGCGCGTGGCTTCGAGCGTGGCTTGCACGTCGGGATAAAGAGTTGCCTGATCGCCGATGACTTCGATCTTCACCCAGTCGGAGAGGCCGACTTCGCGGCCGAGACGAGCGGCGCGAATGGCCTCATCGGCGGTGTAGCAGCCCGCGGTGTTCGGCAGCAGAAAATATTTCTTGGTGTCGATGTAGTCGAGCAAACTTTCTTTGTTGCGGTCGAGGTTGACGCGGCGGACGGCGACGGTAACCATCTCGGCGCCGCTGGCTTCGAGGGCGCGAGCGGTTTCCTGGAAGGATTTGTATTTTCCCGTGCCGACAATGAGGCGGGAGCGAAAGGTGCGGCCGGCGATTTGGAGTGGATCGGTCATGATTCTTCATTGTAAACCGGACGCGGCGGATGTCGAGCTGCGCTCGACGGACAGCCGAGGGCGGCTGTCCCCACATGATTTCATATCCTCAAGACGCTGTGGCTTCCGCCAGGGCGTAGAGGGCGTCGATCTGGATGCGGTAGCGGTCTTCGATGACTCGGCGGCGGAGTTTTAGCGTGGGCGTGAGCGCGCCGTTGTCGGCGGTGAACTCGTCGGGGACCAGCAAGACACGTTTCAGCTTTTCGAATCTTGCAAGATTCTGATTTACCTCTTCCGCAATCCCTTCATACAGCGCCTGAACTCTTGGATCGGCGATGAGTTCAACACGCGAGGCGAAAGTGACGCTGTTGGCGCGGGCCCAGTCTTCGAGGGGAGCGAAGTTGGGCGAGACTATCGCGCAAGCGAACTTGCGTTTGTCGCCGATGATCGCGGCAGCTCCGACCAGAGGATTCAGCTTGAGCGAGTTCTCGATAGGTTGTGGAGCGATGAACTTGCCACCGGAAGTCTTAATAAGTTCTTTCTTGCGATCGGTGACGGAGAGATATCCATCGGCATCGATCTGTCCGATGTCCCCGGTCTTGAACCAGCCGTTCTGGAATGCGTTCTTGGTTTCTTCCGGACGATTCCAATATTCCTTGAAGATGGAGGGGCCGCGGACCAGAATCTCGCCGTCGTCGGCGATGCGAACTTCGAGGTTGGGCAGGATCTTGCCGACGGTGCCGATGCGATGGTTGATGGGTGTGTTAACAGCGATGACCGGGGAGGTTTCAGTCAAGCCGTAGCCTTCGTGAATGCGGATGCCGACTGTGGCATACCATTCGGCAAGTTCGCGGCCGAGGGGTGCACCACCGGAGATGAAAGTTTGGACGTTGCCTCCCATGCCTGCGCGGATTTTCGAGAAGACGAGTTTGTTGGCAAGCTTCCAACTGAGCGAGCTCGGAGTTTTTCCGGCGAGAATTTGCGCCTTGTGAGCGCGGCCGACGGAGAGCGCCCAGCGGTAGATTGCGCGCTTGGTGAATCCGCGGGCCGATGCTTCGGTCTTGGCATAGATTTTTTCGTAGACCCTGGGTACGGACACGCATTCGGTGGGGCGCACTTCCAGCATAGTTTCGGAAAGCCGCTCCATAAAGGGGCAGTAAGCCAGAGTGACGCCGTGGTAGAGCAGGGCGAAATCCACGTGGCGTGCCGTGACGTGGGAGAGCGGCAGAAACGAAATGCTCGTCAGCCCGGGGCGCATGTCGAAGCCGAGCAGCGAGCAGTTAATGTTGGAAGCCATGTTGCCGTGGGTGAGCATGACGCCCTTGGAGGTTCCCGTGGTGCCCGAGGTGTAGATGATGGTGGCGAGATCGTCGGGCTGGAAGGAGCGGGCAATCGATTCGGTTAGGGGGTCGAGGGCGCTGGGCCCCTGGGTCATGAACTGCGACATGCGTGCGCAGCTTGCGGCGAGATCGCCGGGGATCTGGACGTCATCCATCACGACGATTTGCTGAACTTGCGTCTGCGACAGAATGGTTTGGATTTTACGGAGTTGAAATTCTGAAGAAACGAAGACGGCGATGGCACCGGAGTCGCGCAGGGTGTAGGCAGTTTGCTCAGCAGTTAGCGTGGAGTAGATGGGGACAGTTACGGCGCCGAGCAGCAGGATGGCGAAATCGGCGGTCGACCACTCGGGGCGATTCTCGCTGAGAATGGCGACGCGGTCGCCTTTCCGGATGCCCCACTGCAGCAGTGCATGGACGGTTCCGGAGACGTTACGGCGAAGATCCGAGGAAGAGATGGGCAGCCACTTTCCGGAGGCGCGGGAGAGCATTGCGCGGTCCAGATTGCGCTCGGTGGCGGAGAAGAAGATGTCGTTGAGTGTGGCGAGAGTCATCGGGCTCGGAATGGTCTGAAGAGCAATGTACTGTTTTGCGGCTCCCTTCGGCAATGCGAAAGGTGCGGCTTCAAAAAACGGCCGGAGCGGGTGCCAGCGAAACCAAGATCCCTCACTTCGTTCGGGATGACAAAGGTGCGGTTCGGGATGACAACCTTAGGGGGACGGGATGAGCTTCAGGGAGATCGGACGACCTTCACGCGGTAGGCAAGTCGAAGGAGAAGACTGAGCCGCGGCCCAGTTGGCTGGTTACGCTGACTGAGCCGTTGTGGGCTTCTACTATAGCTTTGGCAATGGCTAGCCCCATGCCAGTGCCTTGGACGCTGTAGCGCAGGTCGCGGCCGCGGTAGAACTTGTCGAAGACCAGCGATTGCTCGAAGTCATCGATGCCGGGGCCGTGATCGGTGACGCTGGTGACGATGCGGTCTCCCTTGCGCTCGGCGGTGATGGTAATGGGCGCGGTGGGCGAGGAATATTTGGCGGCGTTCTCCAGCAACTGCTTGAGGACCTCGGCGATGCGGTCGGAATCTACTCGCACCTTGGGCAGGGACGGAGTAACACGTGTATCGAGAGGATGCTGGCCGAGAACCGTTCTGGATCCTTCGACTGCGGATTCAATCACGGCGGCGATGTCCACGGGAGCCATGTGGAGTTCGACCTTATGAGCGTCGAGCTGGGCCATTTCTGTGGCTTCACCAACGAGACGGTCGAGGCGATCGGTTTCTTCGTTGATGACGGTGAGCAGCTCGCGACGCTGGGCATCGTTAAGTCGGGCATCGCCGGGGTGATCATCGCCGGGGTGATCATTGTCGATGAGATCATCGGAAAGCAGGCTGGTGACTGCGGCCTTGATGCCGGTCAGCGGGGTGCGAAGTTCGTGAGTCACGGAATCGAGCAGGACGGCGCGCAGATTTTCGCTTTGATGAGCGGCTTCGGTTTGAGAAAGTTTTTCGATGGCTCCGGCGCGCTCGATGGCGATGCCGATCATGCTGCCCAGAGCCTCCAGAGTGGCGCGTGAGAGTGTTGGTCCGGCGATGCCGACGGCACCGGTGGTGCGGGTGCCGAGATGCAATGGGGTGAGAGAAATTCCGCGCTGCGAATCGATTACCGGCTCGCCGCGCGAGCTGACTATTTGGAGATCCTGTAGAGCAAGCGACGTCGCATTGGGATCGGTGCGGTAGACCTGGCGAGAGCTGAGCAGGTAGATGGCGGCGGCTTTGGCGCCGAATCCATCGCACACGTAGGCGGGGATCGCATTCAGCAATTCGGCGACGTTGTCCGTGGCAAGCAGGCGCTGGCTGAAAGCGTAAAGGCGTTCCACGTCGCGCCGGCGCTGATTGGCGTCGCCAGCTTGGCGGCGAGCGCGGTCGGCGAGTTGGCTGGCGATGCCGGCAGTTACCAGAAAGGCGAATAGAGCCACCCAGTTCTGCGGGTCGGCAACGGTGAAGGTTCCGACGGGGGGAAGAAAATAATAATTGAATGCCAGCGTGGCCAGGATGGCTAGAAAAACGGAGAAGCGAAACCCCCAATACGCTGCTACCCACAGAACCATCAGGAGGAATGTCAAGGCCACGGTGGTTGGATTTACGTGGACCAGGCGCCGGTAGACCTGGACCACAATTTCAGTGGCCGCGACGCAGGCGGAGTATTGGAGCAGGTGCTGTGTCCAGCGGGCCTTCACGGGCACGATTGTAACGGATGCGAGCCAAAAAAGGCTTTTTCACCACAGAGGCACAGAGGCACAAAGAAAATCTTTGAATTGTCTTGTTCGTGGTTCTTGTCTCCTCCGTGTCTCTGTGCCTCTGTGGTGAACGGGATTCGACAATTTGCGTTCAGGCGTGGAGAATAACGGCGATGGCTAAGACTCCCGAAGAATGGCTTAAGGAATGCGATCCCGGCAAGCGGCCGGCAGTGTTCAAGCTTTTTCTGGGCTACGCCCCCGGGGTGGGAAAAACCTATGCGATGCTGAGTGAAGGAGTGCGGCGCGCGAGCCGCGGCGAAGAAGTGGTGATCGGCGTGGTGGAAACTCACGGCCGCAAACCGATTGTTGAACTTTCTTCGCGGCTGGAGACAGTTCCGCGCAGGAAGCTGGAATACAAGGCGACCATCTTCGAAGAGATGGATGTGGACGGCATTCTCGCGCGCAAGCCGCATGTCGTGCTGGTGGACGAGCTGGCGCATACGAACATTGAAGGCAGCAAGCACGCCAAGCGATATGAAGATGTGTTTGAGCTGCTGGATGCGGGGATTGACGTTCTCTCGACTTTGAATGTGCAACACATTGAGAGTCTGGCGCCGACGATCCGAAGCCTAACAGGAGTGCAGGTGCGGGAGACGGTGCCGGACTGGGTGATCCGGCGGGCGGGCGAGATCGTGATGGCGGACCTTACTCCGCAGGCTCTGCAGACGCGCATGAAGCGCGGAGATATCTATCCGCTGGAGCGGGTAGAGCGGGCACTGGCGAATTTCTTCCGGAACACGAACCTGGTGGCATTGCGCGAACTGGCTTTGCGGCAAGTGACGCAGGCGGTCGATCGCACGCTTTCCGAACTCAAGAACGAAGATGGCCAACTGTTGCAGGTGCGGGAGCGGATCGCGGTATGCATCAGTTCGAATCCTGCGGCGCAGTACTTGATCGCGCGGGGAGCGCGCATGGCCCAGGCTCTGGACGGCGATCTTTTTGTGCTCTACGTGGATACGGGGGCGGATGAGAGCGACGAGAACCAGCGAACTCTCGCCGACAATGTGCGTTTTGCGGAGAGTGTGGGCGCGAAGGTGGTGAAGACCGAAGGCAAGGTTGTTGCCGAGAAAGTTGCAGAGTTCGTGCGCGAGAATCATATTACGCAGGTGGTGTTTGGGCGGTCTGCGACCAAGGGATGGAAACGGTACTTTTATCTTTCTGCGATTCACAAGTTTCTGCGCGAAGCCCCACCGGTGGACGTGCACATCGTGACCCAGGAAATGCGGTGAGTACGAAGTGACGAACGATCATAAGAGGATCCTGGTAGTGGATGACGAGCCGCAGATCACGCGCGTGTTGCGAACTACGCTTTCGGCGCAAGGGTATGACATCCGCGTGGCTAACGACGGGGAGATGGCGCTGGAGTTGATGAAGAATTGGACGCCGCACGTTGTGGTGACCGACCTGACCATGCCGAACCTGGATGGCGTGGAGCTGTGCCGGCAGGTGAGAAAGATGTCGCAGGTGCCGATCATCGTGCTCTCGGTGCGCGGACAGGATCGGTCGAAGGTGGAAGCGCTGGACGCAGGAGCCGATGATTACGTCACCAAACCATTCAGCATGAACGAGCTGCTGGCGCGGATCCGGGCGCAACTGCGGAGGGCGCCGACTGCTGAGGAACAGCCCAGCTCGATTACGACTGGAGACTTTTCCATCGATCTGGATGCGCGCTCAGTCAAGGTTGTGGGGAATGAAGTCCATCTCACGCCGAAAGAATTTGATCTGCTGGTTTATCTGGCGCGGCGTCCCGGCAAAGTGGTAACGCACAGAACGCTGTTGGCTGCCGTCTGGGGCCCTAACAGCACGGAACAGCCGGAGTACCTGCGCGTCTTCGTTGGGCAATTGCGAAAAAAGATTGAAACCGATCCTTCCGCGCCGAAGTACCTGCTTACCGAGCCGTGGGTTGGATATAGATTCGAACCCGGGTCGTAACTCCCGCCTCTCATTTGACCTTCGCGTCCTTACGAACATTTTATGGAGCCTTTATCGGTTTCTTTCGCTCTTTTGTGTCCAATCAATTGTGGCGGCCCAAGAAATTAGTCCGGCAACTGAACTCATGGAGACAAAGAGTATGTGGATTCACGAGATAGCACCGGAACGGTTGGCTGAACTCTTCCATCACTATCAACAAGCATTGACGCCGGAGATATCGGGTAAAGGCAGCGAAGGCCAGGGCTCGTGGAGGGAAGTTTCTCCGCAGATGAAAAGCCGGCTGGTGGCGGCGGTGAGACTGGCACTCCTCGAACTGGATTCTGTAAATAATGAACACCGAGACGCGCGGCAATACTTTGCTCAGCCGGGCGAAGCTGAATGGGGCTGCTAGGCCCGATTCAGCCCGAAGGCATCGGCCGTGCAGGCTCAAGGCGATATTCCTTTACGAAATCTTTAGGAATTCCTTAGAGCACTCTTACTCCCGCAGTGATCAACTGAAAGGTTAGCGACACCGGCAATGGAGTGGTGCGATGTGGCTGGCATTTTCTCTGGTAGCCATCGTGGGTGGGGGAACCGCGTTTATGATCCGGTTCTTGATTGCTCTGCTTCGGGAGGGCGCGCCTTCGGTGTGCTTCTGGGTGATCCCATCAGCGGCCGCAGACGATGAGGAACAAGAGCAAAAAGATTTCGAGGCGGACTTTGAGTTCGGTATTGAGGACCGCGCTTGCCCGCCTCCGGCTATAACGCACGGGCGCTGGCGCGTGGTGAATCCTTGGGCGGCACCGGAACGAACGGCACATTGGAATCAGGGAGGAAAGTAGGAGTGAAAAAAAAGCAGGCGGAGCAATGCGAGGCGAGCTGGTTACTTCCGGTTGTCCTGGTCTTCGTCTTTACTTTTCTTTTCGCAGGGGGTGCGGCGACCAGCGGTTTTGCGCAAGTTCAGACCCAGCCCGAAGTGCACACGGCAAAGCTGAATACATCCGACCAGCCAGCATCGACACAACCCGCGTCGGACACGACGGTTCATGAAACGAAAACAAACGCCGTCAAGCCAGCGGATGCTTCGAAGAGGATTGCCGATAACGAGGCGCTGGCCAAAGAACTGGCAGCAATGAAGTTGCGCATTGAGCAATTGGAAGCGGAACTGAAGGCTCGGACCGCTGCGGAACAGTCGGCAGCAGCCGCGTCAGTAGATCTCGCCAAGCCGGGCGCGCCGCCCGTAGTGGCCACCGCAACGAGCCCCGCGCCGGCAATTGCCGGGCTAACAGGTTCATCGACGCCGGGTTCTTCTTCGCTCGCCGTCTCTGGCACGAGTCAATCTCCAGATGCGGCCGCATCCGCGAAAAAAGAAAAGATCGATCCTTTTTCCGATTGGGACTGGACCTGGCTAAACGGCAATCCGCGCAACAAAGATACAGCTTTTGATTCGAAATTCTTCACCCCGGAAATCAGGGCCGACGTCACCTACTCCTACAGTTTCAACAAGCCAGTCGATAACTCGATGGGCGGGTCGAGTGAGCTGTTTCGCTCCAATGAAATTCAGTTGGAGCAACTGGGCATCGGCGGCGATTTTCACTACGACAACGTTCGCGCCAGATTTATGACTCAGTTTGGGATGTACTCCACGGCGACCGTGCGCAATGATCCTAGCTACTCCAAGGGGCAATGGAATATCGGCGATGCAGACCGCTACCTGGCTGAAGCTTACGGCGGCTATCACATCAACGCGTTGAACGGGATCAACATCGATGCCGGAATTTTCTTGTCTTACATCGGCCTTTTCAGCTATTACAACTTCGATAACTGGGCCTATCAGCCGTCGTACGTCTCTTCCAACACGCCATGGTTTTTCGAGGGCGTGCGGATACAAATTTTCCCTACCCCCCATTTTAAGATCGAGCCGTGGATCATCAATGGCTGGCAATCGTATGGCTCTTCCAATTCGAGGAAGGGTTTGGGTGGACAGATCAAGTGGACTCCGAGACCTTGGATCGACATTATCTCCAATAATTACGGTCTTGGCCATGACGACCTGTACATACCGAACCGCGGCCGTCTCCACACCGACAACAGTGTTGAGATCAAGTACTTCGACAAACCCGGAAAGACTCTCGACAAGATGGCGTTTTCCTTCACTGGAGACCTGGGCTGCGAATTCGGTCCCAGCACGGCAACCTTGGCGGGCGTGAGCTGCCACGGCAACAAGAAGGATACCCTCGCACAACCAAGCGCTAATTTTCCGCACGGGGGAATCGATCCTAAGCAGAGCTTTGTGGGCTACATGCTTTACAACCGGGCGTGGTTCAAGAAGGATACGTACGGATTAACCATTGGAGGCGGTCAGATCAACAATCCCGGACGCTATCTGGTCCTGCTGCCGCCTATCAATGGAGAGACCGCCAGCTCGGCAGCGATCAACGCGCCTTACTTTACTGGAAATCCCGGGGACCAGTTCAAGGCCTGGGACAGCTCGATTACATTCGACTACATGCCGAGGCAATGGCTTACGTTCCGATGGGAGTATGACTATCGCCACGCGAGTGTGCCGTACTGGTCTGGCAAGGGCGGAGTTACACCACCGGGTTCGGGCGGAGTTCCTTATACAAACAACGGATCTCCCCAATTCTTTGCTTGCAATGATGGCAACACCTCCGGATCATTGACCCTGAGCGGCGCACAAACTGCCTGCGGAGCACAAGGCAGCAGCGTTTGGTTTCCTGATCTGCGCCGGGATGAGCAGCTGATTGACATCGATATTATGGTTAAGTTTTAGTGCAGAGGAGGTTGTTAATGCAGGATGTGGTTTTCCTGGCGGTGACGATTCTTTTCTTTGCGGTTTCGCTGGCTTACGTGGTGTTCTGCGAGCGCGTGCGTTGAGGCAAATATGAATTCTGGACCGATCATCATGCTGGTCATTTGCGCGGGGCTGCTGGTGTATCTGGTATACGCCATGTTGCGGCCGGAGAAATTCTGATGACAGCGAACGGATGGCTGCAAATCTTTTTTCTGCTGCTGGTAGTACTGCTGGTCACCAAGCCGCTGGGCGGATTCATGGCGCGGGTGTTCGGCCGCGAGCGGACCTGGCTTGATCCGGTGATGCGGCCAGTGGAGCGGATCCTGTACCGGCTTACGGGCGTCGACGAAAGCCACGAGATGGAGTGGAAGGAATACGCTCTGGCCCTGCTTTTATTCAGCGGCGTTTCGATGATCCTGCTTTATGTGCTGGAGCGCGCGCAGTTGTGGCTGCCGTGGAATCCGCAAAAGCTCGCGGGTGTTCCACCGCCATTGGCGTTCAACACCGCGGCTTCGTTCACCACGAATACGAACTGGCAGAATTACGTGCCCGAGACCACCATGAGCTACCTGACGCAGATGGTGGCTCTCGCTTATCACAATTGGGTTTCGGCGGCAGCGGGCATGGCGCTCGCGGTCGCGTTTATACGCGGCATTGCGCGGCGCGAGCAAAAGACCATCGGGAACTTTTGGGTAGATATGGTTCGCGGGACGTTGTGGGTGCTGGCGCCGCTGTGCCTGGTCGGGGCGCTGCTGCTGGTGTCGCAGGGCGTGGTGCAGAACCTGAAGCCCTATGACACGGTGCAGGTGCTAGATCCTTACCAGACGCCGCAACTTGGAGCCGATGGCAAGCCGGTGAACGGGCCTGACGGCAAACCGGTGACGCAGACGGTTAGTCAGCAGGTGATCGCGCAGGGGCCAACGGCTTCGCAGGAGATCATCAAGGAGCTGGGAACGAACGGAGGCGGATTCTTCAATGCCAACAGCGCCCATCCGTTTGAGAATCCCACGCCGTTCACAAACTTTCTGGAGATGTTCTGCATCCTGGCGATTCCTTCCGCTTTTACTTACACGTTGGGAAAGATGACCGGTTCGCCGCGGCACGGATGGGCTGTGTGGGCCGCGATGGCTTTACTGTTTCTCACTGGAGTTACTACCGCGTATTGGGCGGAGTCGCGGGGCAATCCTTTGGTCACGGCCGCGGCGCAGCATAGCTCGCAGCATCTGGCCTCGGTTCCACAAGCCACCGGCAACCTGGAAGGGAAAGAAGTGCGGTTTGGCGTGGCGAACTCTGCGCTGTTTGCCACCGTTACTACTGACACGAGTTGCGGCGCGGTCAACTCCATGCACGATTCGTTCACGCCGCTGGGTGGAATGGTTCCGTTGATCAACCTCATGCTGAGCGAAGTAATTTTTGGCGGAGTAGGCGCGGGAATGTATGGAATGCTCGTATTCGTCATTCTTTCAGTTTTTATCGCAGGATTAATGGTAGGGCGCACGCCCGAGTATCTGGGAAAAAAGATCGAAGCCTACGACGTGAAGATGGCAATGCTGGTGATATTGATTTTTCCTCTGGTGATTTTGGTGTTCACAGCGATTTCAGTTTTGTATGGCTTTGGCACCGCTGCCATAACAAACGCGGGGCCGCACGGATTCAGCCAGGTGCTTTATGCCTTTACTTCTGCCGTCGCCAACAACGGATCGGCTTTTGCGGGGATCAGCGGGAACACACCCTGGTACAACACTTCGCTCGGCATGGCCATGCTGCTGGGGCGCTTCATGATGATTCTTCCAATGCTGGCGATCGCCGGCAATCTGGCAGGGAAGAAGCAAACTCCGGCGACGCTGGGAACTTTTCCTGTGACTGGACCTCTGTTTACGGTGCTGCTGATCGGCGTGGTGGTGATCGTGGGCGCCCTGACATTTTTCCCCGCGCTCAGTTTGGGGCCGATTCTCGAACATCTGCTGATGATGGCGGGGAAGACTTTTTTGTGAGTTCTTAGGTAAACATGGCAAGCAAGAAATCAAAACGCAGCTTGTGGGATATGAAGATTGTGCGCCGCGCGGCGTGGGATTCGCTAGTCAAGCTGCATCCCGTTACCATGATGCGCAATCCCGTAATGTTCGTGGTGGAAGTGGGCAGTGTGGTGACCACCATCCTTCTCTTTCTGGAGCGAGCCCATGGCGGGTTCGGATTCAACCTACAGATCACGCTCTGGCTATGGTTCACAGTGTTGTTCGCGAATTTTGCCGAAGCGATGGCCGAGGGTCGCGGCAAGGCACAAGCTGACGCTTTGCGGCGGGCGAAGGCAGAGACCATGGCGAACCGCCTGCTTGCCGACGGAAAAACCGAGACGGTTCCGGGGTCCAAATTGCGTTCGGGAGATTTGGTGCTGGTGGAGGCCGGCGAGTTCGTTCCGGGCGATGGCGAGATTGTGGAAGGCGTCGCGTCGGTGGATGAGTCGGCAATCACAGGCGAGTCCGCGCCCGTGATTCGCGAGGCAGGCGGCGACCGCTCGGCGGTGACCGGCGGAACGCGCGTGCTTTCCGACTGGGTAAAGATAAAGATCACATCGAATCCCGGCGAAACATTTCTTGATCGCATGATCGCGCTGGTGGAAGGCGCGGAGCGGCAGAAGACTCCGAATGAAATTGCGCTGAACATCCTTCTGGCGGGGCTGACGATTGTATTTCTGCTGGCGGTGGTCACACTGCAGCCGTTCGCGATTTATGCCGGCGCTCCACAAACGGTGTTCGTGCTGGTGTCTTTGCTGGTGTGCCTGATTCCGACGACGATTGGCGGGCTGCTTTCGGCTATCGGCATTGCGGGCATGGACCGGCTGGTGCAACACAACGTTCTGGCGATGTCGGGACGCGCGGTGGAAGCTGCCGGCGATGTGAATACTTTGCTGCTCGATAAGACGGGGACTATCACGCTGGGTAACAGGCAGGCTACAGAGTTCATCACGGCGCCGGGTGTGACCGAGGCGATGCTGGCGGATTCGGCGCAGCTGTCTTCGCTGGCGGATGAGACTCCCGAGGGACGCTCGATCGTGGTGCTGGCGAAAGAAAAATATGGGCTGCGCGGACGTGAAATGAGTTCGCACGATGCCGAGTTTATTCCGTTTAGTGCCACGACTCGCATGTCAGGTGTGAATCTGGATGGGCGCGCTATCCGCAAAGGCGCCACGGATGCGGTGGCTAAATATCTCGAAGACCAGGGCAGTTCGCTTCCGGCGGAAGTGCGTTCCGCGGTGGAAGTGATCTCGCGCGCTGGAGGAACTCCCCTGGTAGTCGCCGAGAATGGCCGCGCTCTGGGAGTGATTCAACTGAAAGATATTGTAAAAGGCGGCATGCGGCAGCGCTTTGATCAACTGCGCGCGATGGGAATCAAGACGGTGATGATTACGGGGGATAATCCGCTGACGGCGGCCGCGATTGCGGGCGAGGCCGGCGTGGATGACTTCCTGGCGCAGGCCACTCCCAAGGACAAGCTGGACTTGATCCGCCGCGAACAGGGGCAGGGAAAACTGGTTGCCATGACCGGCGACGGCACGAACGACGCTCCAGCGCTCGCGCAGGCCGATGTTGGTGTGGCCATGAATACGGGCACGCAAGCCGCTAAAGAAGCTGGCAACATGGTGGATCTGGATTCGAATCCGACCAAGCTGATTGAGATCGTGGAAATTGGCAAGCAGTTGCTGATGACGCGGGGCGCGCTGACCACGTTTTCGATCGCGAATGACGTGGCGAAATATTTTGCGATTATTCCCGCAATGTTTGCTGGGACATTTCCGGTTCTGCAGGCGCTCAACGTGATGCATCTCGCGACGCCGCAGTCGGCGATATTGTCGGCGGTCATCTTCAACGCGCTGATCATTGTGGCCCTGATTCCTCTCGCGCTGCGCGGAGTGAAGTATGTTCCACAGGGAGCGGCCGTGCTGCTGCGACGGAATCTCCTGATTTACGGAGTTGGCGGAGTGATCGTTCCATTTATCGGTATCAAGCTGATCGACTTGCTGATTGTGCGGGCTGGTCTCGCATAGGAACGACTGGCGTAGAGGCTCTTATGAAAAAGAATCTGATCACTGCGGTGCTGATGACACTGGTGACGACCGTGTTGTTTGGGCTCCTGTTTCCGCTGCTGATTACTGGACTAGCGCAGATTCTCTTTCCGAAGCAGGCCAATGGAGAACTGTTAACGCGCAACGGCACGATCGTAGGATCGCGATTGATCGGGCAATCATTCTCCTCGCCGGGTTATTTTCACTCGCGCCCCTCCAGCGCAGGAACTGGCTATGACGCGGGCAATTCCAGCGGATCGAATCTTGGTCCAACCAATCAATCGCTCGTCGCTCGCGTGCAGGGAGATGCCGACCGGTTACAGGCCGAGAATCCTGGGGCTGCGATCCCGCTGGATTTGCTTACGACTTCAGGTTCGGGGCTTGATCCGCACATTTCGCCCGAGGCGGCAGAATTTCAGGTGCCGCGCATCGCGAAGGAGCGCGGAGTGAGCGAGGACAAGGTTCGCGATGCAATCCGCCAGCATACGGAGTCGCGGCAATTTGGTTTTCTGGGTGAGCCGCGAGTGAACGTCCTGGAGTTGAATCTTATGTTGGATGAGCTTTCGCTAAGGCCAATAACAATGACTCGCTGATTCGGAATGCAAAGGACATTCCCAAGAAAGAACATTGACGCGAACCGCTCGCGTGCGGTCTGATAGGTTCGCATGCGATACGACTTGCACGCGGACCGACTTCATAACGTACGGACACCGATAGCGCCGGGAAAGCGGGGAACCAGTCCGCTCCCGGCGCAATTGTTTTTTGTGGGCCTGCTATGAGCGAACAGAAGCGTCCGGCGATCAACTGGATGGATTTTCTCTGGCTGGTGCTGCTCGCCTTGCTAGCCGTCCTGCCGCCGGTGCGGGAGTGGCACAAACAGTTGATCTTGCTCGGATTTGGCGTTCTCCAGTTGACCGAAGGCTGGCTGATTGCGCGCCTCCCCCGGCGCGGGCCAGCCTATATTGTTGTGCTGAAGATCGCCCTGGCGACGCTGCTCTTGGATCACACCGGCGAAATCCCCATCAACAGCTATTACTACCCCATCTACTACTTGCCGGCAGTCACTGCGGCGGAGTATTTCGGCCCATGGGCTACTCTGTTCTGGACGGCGCTGGCCTCTGCCGCCTACTGTTCGTATCTTTATCCCGCGTTGCAGGAGTACGAAATTAACGGGGAGGACTACGGACGGCTAGCCATCCGCATCGTATTCTTTTTTCTCGCGGCGATGGTGGTGAACCGGTTTGTTGTGGAAAACCGGCGACAGATCAAACGCTATCAGGAATTGGCCGAGACCCTGGCCGAGACCAATCGCAGGCTGGAGGAGGCTCAAGCAGAAGCGCGGCGTTCGGAGCGGCTGGCGGCGCTGGGACAAATGTCCGCTGGTCTGGCGCACGAGATTCGTAATCCGCTGGGGGTGATCAAGGGATCTGCGGAGATGCTTCACCAGAAGCTGGGGGAGTCGAATCCGTTGGCTAGCGAACTGGCGGGTTACATTTCAAGTGAGACCAATCGTTTGAGCGCGCTGGTCACGAGGTTTCTCGATTTCGCCCGGCCGCTGCATACTGAGTTAGCTCTGCAAAAAATTACAGCAGTGCTGGATCGCGCTTTGCACTCTGTAGCCTTAGCGCAGAAAGACAGCTTGGTGCGCGTGGAACGTCAATACGACGCGAATCTGCCGCCGATTCCGTTGGACGAAAGTCTTTCCGAGCAGGCGTTCGTGAATCTGATTCAGAATGCTTATGATGCGATGGGGAATAGCGGAACATTGCGGGTGACGGCGGCGAACGCCAACAACGCAAGCCGTGATGGAGTGGAAGTGCGAATCGAAGACACCGGGCCGGGAATTCCAGCGGAACTACGAGAGCAGATTTTCAATCCATTTGTGACGACCAAGAAAACGGGGGTAGGGCTGGGGCTCTCGATTGTATCGAGGATCATTGACGGGCATCATGGAACGATTCGCGTCGAAAGTGGCGGGAACCAGCATGGAGCCCGCTTCGTGGTTTTCTTTCCCGCGAGGGAGGAGGCTGCTGCCGCGCCAGCATCTTAGCAACGGCCAACCAATATGCCAACAATCTTAATTGTCGAAGACGAAGCGAAGATGCGCCGCCTGCTCGAACTGAATCTCGGGGAGGATGGCTTCACGACGCTTTCCGCAGGCGATGCGGAGGCTGGCCTGAAACTTCTGCGCGAGAACACGGTTGATCTTGTCGTGACCGACCTCAAGCTGCCGGGGATGAACGGCCTGGAATTTCTGCATGCCATCAAGCGGCAAAACGCGGCGCTGCCGGTGGTGGTGATGACGGCTTTCGGCTCGGTGGAGACTGCGGTGGAAGCGATGAAGGCCGGAGCGAGCGACTATGTGCTGAAGCCGTTCTCCCTGGGCGAGATGCGCATGGTGATCCGCAAGGAACTGGATGTCCACAACTTGCGCGAGGAGAACCGTTCGTTGCGCGAGGCGCTGGGCAAGCGGTATGCGCACCCCAACGTGGTGGCGCGCAGCGTGAAGATGCAGGAAGTGCTGGCGATTGTGGAGCGCGTGGCGCCCACGAATTCAACCGTGCTCCTGGGCGGGGAGAGCGGCGTTGGCAAGGACCTGATTGCACGCGCGATTCACGAAAAGTCGCGCCGGGCGTCGGGGCCTTTTATCAAGATTAATAGCTCAGCGATTCCGGAGAACCTGCTGGAGAGCGAACTGTTTGGCTATGAGAAGGGCGCATTCACTGGCGCAACCGGAAGCAAGCCAGGGAAGTTCGAACTGGCCGACAAGGGAACGCTCTTTCTCGATGAGATTGGCGATGTGCCGCCGGCGATCCAGGTGAAGCTGCTGCGCGTGCTCCAGGAGCGCGAGTTTGAGCGACTGGGCGGCACGCGCACTATCAAGGTCGACGTGCGGCTGATCGCGGCCACCAACCGCGATCTGCGCGAAGCCTTGGAGCAAGGAACGTTTCGCGAGGATCTTTACTATCGTTTGAACGTTGTCCCCATCGACATTGCGCCGCTGCGCCAGCGCAAGGAAGACATTCCGGATCTGGTGAATCTCTTTATTTCTCGTTTCGCCGGCGATTCCGGCAAGCCGGTAAAGAGTATTTTGCCGGAGGCGATGCAGATTCTGGTGAACTATCACTGGCCCGGGAATGTTCGCGAGTTGCAGAACATTATCGAGCGCGCGTGCGCACTCGCGAAGGGCACGGTGCTGGAGGCGGCGGATATTCATCTGGATGTGCGTCCAGCTAAGGCGGCCAACGGTGCGAGCGGATTCCTTCCCGATGGCATGACGCTAGAACATTGGGAGGATGAAATGATTCGCGAAGCGCTGCGGCGGGCGAATGGAAACAAGAGCCAGGCGGCGCGGTTGCTGGGGTTGTCGCGCAATGCGTTGCGCTACCGGTTGTCGAAGATTGGGATCGCCGATGAAGGAGAGAGAGAAACTTAGACCGGAGCGGTGATCGAAGCGTCTCCGAACTGAGTAGTGGCGTAATCAAATACACCACTACTCCAAATCTCAGCACAATGGGTGTTGCAGGACACGGCAAACCCGCCCCGCGGTCGTGGTTCAATACGAAAATCCGTGCAATGGCCGATCTTTCCAAATTCAATCGGCGACTTGACGATAATTCCTCCCCACCCGACGGTCCAACGGATGAAGCGCGCTGCTTGTTCTTGCACCCTCCAGTTCCACGCACCTTCTATGACCGAAGTCCATGTGAACGTGTCGTGAGTATCCCCGTGATGTATTCTCTCTATGTAAAGACGCATCGCTCTCACCTTTTTTTGATTGTGGTTATTGGGCGCTGCTTGAGGGTCGCGCTTCCCAGCGAATATGCCTGGGAGCGGTAGAAAGAAAGGGTGTTACAAGAGGATTTTACCACGGGTTCGATTCCTAGTTAATTTTTCGCACAAGGGAACGCTTTCGCCAGTGCCCGCTCTACCAACACAGCGTTATCCAGGTGAAGTTCCTCAGGATGCTCTTGCAGATACCTTAGAACAACCCGCGTCTCCTGCCCTGTAGTGACCTCATCATCTGGGCATACGTAAGGCGATGCTTTGGAAATGCCATAAACAAGTCCGGTGCAGTAACCGTCGCGCCACGACTCGAAGGTGTTTTCGTTGTACTTGCGGTCGTCCATAGACTTGACGCTAATTTGGCATGACCCAAGCGTTCTTGCCATGACCTGCCCTCCGCTCTGCTTCGCTAGTGGACCTAGGATAGCATCCGGCTACATTTTCCCGGATCCGATTTTTCCATCATTCGTGTGCAACTAGAGGGTAGTAAGTCGGCTACCACGCAAGTCACTGAGATCGAATATCGGCGCCTAATCCCCCTCCTCCGGGTCACTCGACTGCACAGAATTGCTTGACAACGGCGCCATCGGAGTTATGATCGCAGGCGTTTTGAAGGGCAGCGTCCGTACTTTTGAGCCCCGACTCACTATCGGGGCCTTCACGTTTTAACCAATCCCGCATTAGTCGTAGCGTGATACCATGTGTTCATGGCGAACACACGCAGTGCGACCCTAAGCATCCGATTGAAGCTGGAAACCAAGAAGCGGCTGGCCAAGCTGGCCAAGGTATCCGGGCGCAGCTCAAACTTTCTTATCTCTGATGCGGTTGAATCCTACGTGGCGGACCAAGAGAGGATGCTGGCGGAAATCCGTCAGGCAGACCATCAGGTGAGATCTGGGCATTACGTGAGTCATGAAGACATGAAGGCCTGGCTGCTTTCGTGGGGCACTGACCGTGAACTACCGCCGCCGAAATGCGCTTGCGGCAGAGAGCACGATAACGAGGCGCTGTGCCGGTAGAGATTGTCTGGTCTCCGCGCTCGCTGGCGCGGTTGCGAGAGATACGAGATTACGTGGCCAACGACAAGCCGGACGCTGCGGCGAGGTTGGCGACACGGATTGTTTCGCTGGTTGAAGCTCTGAAAGGACATCCCTACCTTGGCCGCGCGGGAAGTGAGCCGGGAGTGCGCGAGTTGGTAGTCGGTGGCACTCCTTATTTGATTTTCTATCGGGTGCGGGGGAATCGGGTTACGATTACGACGATCTGGCACGGATCGCAATCCAGGCGACGACGTCGTCGACCAAAGTCACGTTGACAACTCCGCCAGAGGAGTTATGATTGTAATGTTTGAAGGACAGTGTCCAATACCAGATTCCTGACCGTAGCCCCGACTGACTATCGGGGCTTTCGTGTTTTGCGTCGCCGCCTTGCGGTAGGCCGCCCTCGGGACTTCGGCACCACGTATGGCTGAAAACCACCACCCTGGCTCAGGGTAGCCACCGCATACGGGTTCCTTAATAAACTCCACGACGAACCATCTCTGTTCTCTTTGAAAACAGGCTAGTTATCCAACTTCCGCCCGCTTCGTTTTTGGCAGGGCAGTTGCTTTGCACAATAACGGCATCAAAGTTCTTGAGTTCGTTTTAGTGCGACGTGTGCACGCGTTCGGGACGAGGTGGATAACTTATGAGAAGCAAATTCATAGCAATTCTGGCAATCTTATCTCTAGCGCTAACGAGCGCACTCTCAATCAGCATGCGGGCGCAAACTACACAAGAAGGTCCAGGGCCATCCGAGCAGCCCAGCGCGCCGATGGAAATGGGACAGGGCCAGCCCATGCAACCGCCGCAACCTGGGCAACCTCAAGCCGGTCGACCGCCCCAACTCGGCGAAGCTCAGCCCGGTGGACCTTCGGGCGAGGGCCCGGCAAGAACTGACCAGGGTGTAGGTCACATCAGCATGATTCATGAGGCCGTCTCGACCCAGCGCGGAGATTCGGGCACGTGGTCAGCGGCTATTCTGAATCAGCCCGTAGTCAGCGGCGACAAGGTTTCCACCGGAGTCGCCGGTCGGGCCGAGGTGCAGCTCGACTTCGCGAACATTCTTCGCCTGGCGCCGAATTCGCTGGCCACCATTGCGAGGTTTACTGACAAGTTCATCCAGATTCAACTCGGGCAGGGGTTGGCCAACTACTCGGTGTTTGGCGAGAGCGAGGCTGAGCCGGAGATCGATACGCCGAATGTCGCAGTTCATCCCGCGCATAAAGATGGCATTTTTCGAGTTGAAGTGCTCCCCAATGGCGACTCGATCGTCATCGTGCGCAAGGGTGAAGCGGAGATTTCAACTCCCCAGGGAATTGGCCAGGTCAAGCAGGGCGAGATGGCGACGGTGCGCGGTTTCGGCACCGACGCGAAGTACAAGATCGGCCCCGCTCCTGCGCGCGACGATTGGGATATCTGGAACGGCGAACGCGACCGCATGATTCACGAATCGGCGGCGTGGAAGCATACCAACAAATATTACGTTGGGTCCGAAGCCCTCGACGCCAACGGAACCTGGCAAGACGCGCCAGAGTACGGTCAGGTCTGGGTGCCGAATGAACCCGATGGCTGGGTCCCTTACCGCGATGGCAGCTGGGTCTGGGAGCCTTACTACGGCTGGACTTGGGTTGGCTCCGAGTCTTGGGGATGGGCGCCTTATCACTACGGGCGCTGGATGTGGTATGGCAACTCGTGGGCGTGGTGGCCGGGACCGGTGTGGGGTGCGGGATACTATCGTCCGTTCTGGGCTCCGGCTTACGTGTCGTTCTTCGGATTCGGAGGCGGTTGGGGATTCGGTGTCGGCTTTGGCTGGGGCGGATGGGGTGGCTTCGGATGGTTACCCATTGGGCCTTGTGACCGCTTCCATCCGTGGTGGGGCGGATATGGTGGCCGTTATGGCGTGGTCGGCGTGGCCAGAGTTGGCACGGTCAGCCATTATGGTGGGATCGCGCCTCTCCATGGGGGCACACAGTTCTCGAACCTGTCACACATCAACGATGCCCACATCAGCGGCGCGGTCTCGACCGTGGGAGCTGGGAAGTTTGGCGCAGGTCGAACCTCAGCCGTCGCAGCGACTCACGCGCAGTTGAGTAGCGCTCATATGATGACCGGCAACCTTCCCGTGGTGCCGACGCGCGCCAGTTTGTCGGCCAGCGGACGGGCGGCTGCGCCTTCCACCATTCACAGTAACGCCTCGCAGCATTTCTTTGGGACGCAGAGCACATCGCATCCGGAATCGTTCCAGCAGCAGACGGCGCATCTGCAGCAGTCGATGCAGCAGAGCCACTTCTCGCCGGTGATTGCTGGCGCTCGAACGACGGCCGTAAATACTTCTGCTGCAACATCGAGGAGTGCAGGGAATCAAGCTTCAGCGAATCGAGGCACCGCGAGTGAGAATGAAAATCGCGGCGGCTCGATGAATTCGGGATCCAGCGCGAACCGAGTGGAGTCGTCAGCGTCTACTCGTGGCGAATCATCGAACAGCGGCGAGTGGAAGTCGTTTACTCCCGCTTCGCACAGCAGCGAGTCTATGGGTCGCAGTGCAAGCGCGGGCGGCGTCGAATCTGCCAGCCGGGGTGCGAGCGGCACCTACTGGAATCGGACGGGATCGACTTCAAGCTACGCGCGCGGAGCTGGCTCGGCGGGACCTGGCTCAACCGGATCTCGTTCAGCCGGATATGGCTCGACCGGTTACGGAAATGGCTCACGCCCGCAGCTCAACATGAGGCAGCCCATCGCGCAGCCGCGGTCTTCTGGAGGTTATGGCGGTGGAGCTTACGGCGGCGGAGGCTACGGCGGCTACCACGCCGGCGGCGCGCCAAGTGGCGGGGTAAGTCACTCTGGTGGAGGCGCTTCGGGTGGAGGCGGCGGACATTCAGGCGGCGGCGGAGGTGGTCACCGGTAATCTGGCAACTTCCCGAGGGTGCCCCGTCCAAGCTCTGCTTGGGCGGGGCTTTTGTGTATCGTCTCTGCCCCAATCCAGAAATCCCAGAACAGGACAAATATTCTTGCAAAATCCTGAACTAAGTTCAGCCGTCACAGACACGGTCGCTCCCTCGAAATAACATCTCCGAATGCCGTGGGGACTGAAACGCTTCCAAGAAACGGGGCAAGTCCACTACATAACGTTCAGTTGCTACCAAAGGCGTTCGAATCTCCGGCGCGATGAGGCTTGCGCCACATTCGTCGCAGCTCTGGAACGGGTTCGCCGGGACTACGGGATGTGCGTATATGGCTACGTCGTAATGCCGGAGCACGTTCATCTCCTGCTGAACGAACCGGAGCAGAACACGTTCGCGCAGGCGATCAAATCGCTGAAGCAGGGCGTGGCGCGGCGTCTAGCGTTGCGGGCGAAGGATTCGTTCTGGCAGGCTCGCTATTACGATTTCAATGTATGGAGCGAGGGCAAGTTCGCCGAGAAGCTGCGTTACATTCACCGGAACCCGGTGAAGCGCGGGCTGGTCGAAAGGCCAGAGGATTGGACTTGGAGCAGCTTTCGTCATTATGCAAGTGGCGAGGTTGGGATGGTTGAAATCGAGTCGCAGTGGACGGCGCGACTGCGCGAGCGCGCCGGGATATTTCTTACACTGAAAATACGGCCATCAGCAGAAAAGCCCCGCCCAAGCGAAGCTTGGACGGGGCACCCTCGAACTGGTTAGGTAGGTCAGCCCCCACTTATAGCGAGACTTTTTTGGGTTGCGTAATATAACCTCGTGAGAGTAAACACCGCTGTCAGGGATGTGGCTTCCCGTTTTTTTTGAATCAGTCCAAATCGGACTGCTTCGAACGGAGGCGTGAAATGAGAAAAACCGTAGCGATAGCTGTGATGGTTGTTCTCCTGAGCACGGCATACATTTGGCATTCCATCACTCGACAAGATCGTCCGTCTGCGCAAACACTACCGAACACTACTAAAGCCGAAAAGCAGTCGCACACGACTAAGAAGCGTGAGCCGCACAAGGAGACGACGAGCACACCCAACGAACAAGCCCCCGAACACCCAGAAAGGCACATGCTTAGGGTTACAGCCGCACAGTGCGGCGATATGAACGGCTCCGACTGGGCACCGTTTTTTGCGTGCAACGCGGAAGAACCACAATCAGGAATGGAAAGCCTGTTGAATGGTTCTTAACCTGCAACCCGGGGAACGCCACCTGCATGAAGCTGAAGTGGGGCGACACTTACGAGTACGATTTCATAACAAGCAGCGAAGAATGCACGCAGGGGAGAGTGGCCAAAGTCGCAGGAACGTGGGTGGAGCGCGAGTGCATAGCGATTCACGGACGGCCATATGATGTGATCTATGCCGTATTGAACCGCGAAACAATGATCAACCTCAACTTGAACCGCTGATAAGCTCGATCCGCTCCCGTCCCGATCAGCGCCAAACCCATGAGACACAGGGGCCGGCCCACTCGAGCCCATGTCTCTGTTCTCGAGGGTGCCCCGTCCAAGCTCTGCTTGGGCGGGGCTTTTCTATCGTTTGCTGTCCGGGCCGAAAAAGCGAGAGCGTTACAATTGGCCCGGAATGCGTACCATAAAAAGTACGTCCCACGCTTGTCAAGTCTACTTTAGTAGACATTCGACCCCCTCGAAAGTAGACGTTTTTTCCACAGCCGAACCCCTTGATTCCATTGACTCGCCCAAAGGCCCGCAAGAAGAATCAACAACTTACGCCGATAATTTTCTGCAAAGTTCGAATGTTCCAGTTGGAACATTTAGCAGCCGGAGACCTAGTGGTGAGCGTAGGCGGGGCTTTCGGGGTCGGGGCGGTCGTAGTCGCGGCCGTATTTGTTTTTGTGGGCTACGTCGATGCCGGATTCGGCCAAGGTGAAGGTGCCTAAGAAAGTGTCGCCGGGAGTCACTGTGATTTCGTGCTCCGCAGCTTGCAACGCTTCGGGCGAGACTGACGGGTGGAAGACGTGAATCTGGTAGCGGCCGGGGACTACATCGGCAATGCTGAGGTCGCCGCGCCAGGTGGAGATGGAATAGTACGGCGTGTTGAGGGCGACTACTACCGCGCTCATCTGGGCGTGAATGTTGCAGAAGATGAAAGAGATGCCGGGCTTTTCGAACGTCACGAATTGCGTGGTACCGCTTTCATAGAGTCCAAGATCAAAGCGCTTGCCGTCGAACAAGGAAAAGACGTTGTGAAAAAAAGGATCGCGGTTGGGAAACTCGACCTGGCCGCCCGCCGGGATCACGACCAGCGACGGCTGGAAGCTCTTGTCTTTCTGCGCCATTTGGGGAATCGGCGGCGTCTGCTGCGGTGGCGCGGGCGCGGGGGTCGTCCCAAGAGGAGTGAGCCAAACCACAACTTTCGAAGCGTCCCCGACTTGGCGTCCGTTTCTGGTGAGCTGAACTTTTCCTTTGAGTTCAACATTTTGTGCCGCAGCGAAGGTAGAGATAAAAACACACGGCAGCAGCAGGACGCACGACACAACGCGGCGATGAGCAAAGCTAAGCATACTTAGAACAGCACTCCGACGGCGAGATTCAACTGATTGGTGGCGCTGGCACTGTCGTAGATCGGAGAAGTGTGCAAGCGTCTGTATTCGGCGGAGAGCAACAGATCTGAGCGCGGCCGGTAAATGAGATTGCCGAGCGCTCCGCGATTGCGCCCGAGGATCGTGCCGAAGTTGTTGGCGTCGGTGGCGAAGCCACGGATGTCGCCGGCAAACGCGTCGTCTTCGGCGAAGACACCATTCAGTTCCAGCTTAGGCGTAAGTTGGAATTTAAGCTGGGTCCATCCCCCGGCGGAATTGAGTCCGCGAATACTGGTTGTGGCGTAGTATGGATCGCCGCCGAAGGCGACGCTTTGTCCGATCGCGCCTCCGAGGCCGCCGACGCCGCGTCCCCGATAGAATTCGCCGGAAAGATTCAGGCGGCGAAGAATGGGAATCTGCCAGTCTGTCATCCCGGCCCAAGCATCGACAGAGCGATCCCACGACCAGTTCTGGCGGCCGTAATAACCAGCCACGGCAAAGCTCAGCGGATGATCGAACACAGGCCGCGACCACGCGGTGCGCAAGGCGTAAGCCGGTTGACCAGAAAGCTCGCCAGCTTGCGCCGAACGGTAGTACGGATCAGAGGGAGGTTGCCAATCGAGGTTGTCGAGAATTCCTCCCTGGAAAGTTAGGGTTTGTTGGTCGGCAAGATCGAAGCGATGCTCGACGCGAATTTGAGGCGTCCATCCCCACAGATTTCCGGCGTAGGCGAAGGCGGGAATCGCGAGCGATGCGAATGACGTGGGAGAAAGCGGCGAGATGAAGAGGGAATCCTGGCCGGCGATTACCGAGGTCTGTTTCCAGTCGAGCCGAAGGCTGGCTGTCTGCAGGCGGGCGAAGCCAAAGTTCACGCCGTTGTTGGTGGCGGGAAAGCCTCCGGCAAAATCGAGCTGCACATTGGCCGAAGTCTTCGCGCCCGCCAGCGTGGGCCCAAAAACTTCCAGGCCTATCTCACTCTGCCGCAAGGTGGCGCCGAAGCTGGCGCTGGAGCCGCCTGGCGCGGCCGGCTCGGCGTAGTCGGGCAAGTCCAAATTGTCAGAGGCTCCGACGCTGCGGAAGGCGTTCATCAGCACAATTCCAGAAAGCCGGACGCGGTATTTGGCGGCGGTTTCAACCTTGGTCTGATATTGCTCGTCAACCTTTGATCCGAGCAACTGAGTGGACTCTTCGAGCTTCTGGACGCGGCTTCCTAAATCAGCAGGCGAGGCTGGAGGAGCCGCGGCGGCTGACACGGCGGCAGCGGAGGAAGATGAGTTCGAGTTCGCCGCCACCGCGAGCGGGGTCAGAAGCTTGCGCGTCTCCTGCAGTTCCTGGCGCAGTTCCTGCATTTCGGCGCGGGACTGCGCATTCTCGCTTCGCATCTGCTCGATCGCTGCGCGCAGTTCGCGGACTTGCGAATCGAGTTCGCGCAGCGAGGCATCGGCGGGCTGAGATGCCGCTGCGGGCGCGCTTTCCTGCGCCAGGCTGTACGAACTCAAGCTGAACATACTCATGCTGAACATGCTCAAGAAAAAGAAGGCGGCTGCCGGCCTGAAACCGGCATGAAGTTCAGGGTTCTTCACACATCCTCCAGCGCGACATGCGGAACGTCGTGAAATCGAGAAAGTGGGCCGGGAACTACCTATCCGAATGTCGAATTGAGTTTTCGGTCGCTCGATCGTTGGCAACCGGCAAAAAAGAACGGGGACGCAGTTCGTCGTCCCCGGTATCGGCTGAGCCTTGCGGAGCGCGACCGGGAAGCGTGATCCGGAAAACCGTTCGATCGTCCGCAGTTCGTTCCAGCAAAACCTGGCCGCCGTGATCCTGCACAATCTTCTGCACAACTGTAAGTCCAAGTCCGGTGCCGTTCTCTTTGCCGAAGCTCACGAAGGGATGAAACAGCTTGTCACGAATCGGCTCGGCAATGCCGGGGCCGTTGTCCGAAACGGCTATGGTGACGGCGTGACCGGTGCGCTCGATCCAGACCAGAACTCTACCGTCCTTGCCAGGTGCTGCTTCGCAAGCATTCAGAAGCAGGTTGTAGAGAGCACGCTCCAGCTTGCGAGGATCGAACCAGGCCAAGCTCGGACCGTTGGAGCGAACCTCGATCAGAGTGCCCTGATGGCGCGGGTGCAGCCGCACTGACTGCATGGCTCGCCGCACGGTTTCCAGAACGCTGGCGTAGGTCGGGCTCAGGGACTCTCGGGTGCGGGCGAATTCGAGCAGAGAATCGATGAGGTCCGTCATCTGGTTCACGCCGGTGCGGACCTCCTGATAGAGTTCTTCGCGCTGCGCTGAAGTCAGACGGCCGTCGCAAAGAAATTCGGAGTTGGCCACTACGGCGGCGAGGGCGTGGCGCAGGTCATGGGAAATTGAACTGGCCATGCGTCCGATGGTGGCCAATTGCTCGGATTCCAGCAGCGCCTGCTGGGTTTTGAGCAAGCTCGCGCGCATGCGATCGAAGGCTGAAGTGAGTTCGGCAACTTCGTCGCTGCCTCGAGGATCGAGAGGATGGTAAAAGTCTCCGTGCTCGAGAGCGCGTACGCCTTCTACCAGGCTGGCCAGTGGACGAGTGAACGTGTAGGAGATGAAAAAAACCAGCCCGCTGCCTAATAGCACAGCGGTGAGACCCAGCAATAACAGGAGCCGATTCAGGTTGCCGAGAAACCTGGCAGCCTGGTCGTAGGATCCGAGCACGGTCAGGCGAACGGGCGTTTCTTGCTGGCCGGAAAGATCGAGTGAAGTGGCCACAAAATTCTCATGGCCGACTTCAACATTGCGAGGTTCGCTTTGCGATGATCCCGCGGCCAACGCGAGCACGCCTGCGCTATGGGCTTGATCGGCGGTCAGGGTGGTGGCTACGACTTCATCCCCGTAGGAGAACGCGACCTGGCTGGCCGAGACCTTGCTAACCTCAAGGGCGAAGCGATCATCGACTTCGTAGCCGATGATGAGAAAGCCGAGCAACGGACCTTCCGTCTTGGACCCAAAATAAACGGGCTGCACAAAAGTCTGGTAGAGCCGGTGCCCACCAAACCACCAATGGCTTGAGTCCTCTTCGTTTAAGGATCGCTCGAAGTATTTCTGCGCCGCTTCGCGGGTTAAACCTTCTGATCTGGTATGCAGAGCTACCACTTTGCCGCTGCGATCGACTAGCACCAGAAGATCGCTGCCGGTCAGTCCCCATATATCTTTGGAGGCATCCTGGATCGTAGCTGGGTCGTGAGCGGTCATGATGGCACGGGTGTAGGGCAGGAAGGCCACCAGTTCCGCGGAATGGGTCAACATGAGTTCGCGATCGTGCTGAAAATTCCGAAAGGTTGTGACGGAGTTCCGCAGGTCCTGCACTATGCCTTCACGCACGTGGCTTTGCATGCTGTGGCGCACCACGAGCAGGCTCAATGCCGTCAGGCCCGAGGTGATCAATACCATCGAAAGCAGAAAGCGGGTGCGGAGCCGCGTTCGGGAAACCAGTGCACTTCCGGACTGTGCTGGAAAAGTTTGCGAGACGGGTTCTAATGAAGGAGCCAAGGGATGTCAACGAACGAACTTGTAACCCATTCCGTGTACTGTGCGGAAGTGTACCGGACTGGCAGGGTCACGTTCCAGTTTTTGGCGAAGCTTCAGGATGTGGTTGTCCACGGTGCGGGTCGAGGGATAATTCTGATATCCCCAGACTTCATTCAACAACTCATCCCGGCCAATTACGCGGTCGACATTTTGCACCAGGAATTGCAGGGTCTTGAATTCCTGCGCGGTTAAGATCACCACTCTGCCGTCGCGTTGGACTTCCATTTTCTTGAAGTCGATTGTGATGCCGTCGAAGCTTACGAGATTTACCGTCGCGGTTCTCGAAGTATGCCGGAGAGCCGCGCGGACGCGCGCCAGCAATTCCCGGGGACTGAACGGCTTGGTGACGTAATCATCCGCGCCCAACTCGAGCAACAGAACTTTGTCGGAGACGTCACTGGTTGCGCTGAGAACTACGATGGGAATGGTTGGAGCCTGGGCCTTGATCTCTTTGCACACATCGCTGCCGGAAAGTTTGGGCAGGCGCAGGTCAAGAATGACGACCGCGGGCGGCGCCGCCTGAAAGCTTTCCAGTGCCGATTTGCCATTCGCTTGAACTTCAACCGTATAGCCCTCTGACTCGAACAACCGTTTGAGCGCTTTCTGGACAGCAGGATCGTCCTCGACTACGAGAATTCTTCCCATCGGCCGTGTGGTGTTCATCGGATCTACCGATCTTACCGTGGTCATTGGTGTGGCGATTTGACCCATAAAAACTATCCTCACTCGATTTGGGCCGTCTTCTGAAATCTTGAGCGGAGCTTGCTGTTTTGCTCAATCTGGCCCGCGACAAGTGAAGCTTACAACGTTTCTGCTTGTTTTCAGGGCAACAGTCAAAGGTTTGACAAATCTTTTACATTTTCACGCCCTTGTAAAGAGGGGTTGCGGCAAGAGGCTTGCTGGGGGCTTGCTCTACCGTAGAATACAGACAGCTTGCCGCTTTCTGCTGAATTCGATCAGTTGCGTGTCGTCCTGGTGGACGCGCGCAATCCTCTCAACATCGGCGCGGCCGCTCGGGCGATGAGCAATTTTGGATTCCAGCATTTGCGGGTGGTGAATCCCTATGATGTGGCGTTTGAAGGAGCGCGTTCCGCTGTGGGCGCGGCGGAAGTGCTCGCCAGTGCGGAAAAATACAAGACGGTAGCCGAAGCCGTTGCCGATTGCTCGCTAGTCGTCGGAACTACCGCAGTTGGCCATCGCGATCTGCAGCATTCTTTGCAGCGGTTGGAGGCGGGCGCGCTGCAGATTCACGCACATCTTTTATCGACATCGACATCGACATCGGTACCGGCATCCGCGTCTACGTCTGGCGGTTGCGCTCTGCTGTTCGGATCGGAGAAATATGGGCTCTCGAATAAAGACATGAGCCACTGTCACTGGCTGATGCACATCCCCACGCGCGAGGAACACCTCTCGATGAATCTGGGGCAGGCGGTGGCAATTTGTCTGTACGAGTTGATTCGTGATTCTGCCGCGATGGCTGAAGCGGAGAAGGGGAGTCCCGCCTCGTCGGCTGAGGTGGAGCGAATTACTGAGACTCTGCTCACCGCGCTCCGCGCCAGCGGCTATCCTAAGCTGAACACCTCGGATTCTTTTGAAGGCGCAGTCCGGCGTTTAGTGCGGCGGCTCAATTTGCAGACTGGAGACGCAGAATTCTTCCTGGGTATGTTGCGGCAGATGGTCTGGAAAATGAAGACAAAGGAATAGCAGTCGGAAACTCGCCCATTTAAGGTTTTGTTTCTGACGGAAAGACCTCAGTCGACGCGCGTCCGTACTGAAAACGCAGGATCCACTCACTGGCGGCCGCTTCTCCATCCACCTGAGGTGGAGTGAATTTCCAGCCGTGCGCCGCGGCCAGCGCCCGATCCGCGAAATACTTGCTCGGTCCGGCGGACACGAGTTTCGCCTGAGAGACGTTGCCGGAAGCATCCACAGAAACTTGGACGCTAACTTTTACACGGCCGGTGATCGTGTTCTGCGCGCTCCGCGAGACTTCGGGTAAAACATTCTTCAGCACGCTCCCTCGCACGACTCCTTTGTGTGCGGGCTTCTTGCTCTCTGAAACCGGCTCTGGAGATTTCGGCGGAGGGATTTCAGCCGGGGGCGTGGCGGTTGTAGCGTGGGTCTCCGCAGGCGGAACCGGCGGTTGATGGGAGATAAACCTGGTCCCCATCCACGCCAAAAGGAAGAGCGCCGCGACCACGACAGGTATTGCGAACCGCCTGATGAAATGTTCCTTCGGTGGGACGCTGTCGACAATCTTCCCGCTCTTCCCGGTACGAGGCTCAATCTTGAGTTTCGGTGTTTGGAGCTGGCTAACGATGTCAGTTGCGGTGCAGCGCTGCTGCGGATCAACCTGCAAACACTGCCGCGCGATTTCACGGAAGGGCTGTGGAATGCTTTCGGGTACGGCAACCCGTCCTTGATCGCCGGGTTTCACATTCGAGTTCAGCAACTTCGGTTCGTTCTGGGTCAGGACCGCAACCAGCGTGACTCCGAGCGACCAAACATCGGCCGCGGGCGACAGTCCGCTGCTGGCGAGTTCAGGTGCATCATAGCCGCTAGGCGCACGGCCGGCGATGAGCTCCCCGATCTTGCCCAGCCCGTCAGCGGAAATCTTCAACTGGTTGTCCACAGCCATGATGTTCGAGGGTCGGATGCGGCCGTGCGCTAACCCGGCTTCGTGGAGAAAAGCCAGGGTTCCAGCGGTCGGCCGCAGCATCTCGGAAACCTCCGCGGGAGTGAGCGGCCGCAGAGGAAGAATCTCAGCCAAATTTTCTTCGGCGTATTCCATTACTACGTAGAGAAACTTCGCGCCGTCGATGGTGCAGCGTCCGCTTTCGAAGAGGCGAATCAGGTGGAGATGGGAGAGCCTGGCGGCGCTGGCCCAGCGGGAAAGTTGAGCGTCTTCGTTAAGGTTCCCCGTCTTCGGGTTCTCCGCGCGAACGAGCTTGATGACAGCCTTTTGCAACCCGGAGCGCTCGGTAAGGAATACGGCGCTGTGATCCGAGCTTCCCAGGAATTGGCGGAGCGAAAATTTCCCGTCGACTACGCGGCCTTCCCAGTTCTTCCAGGATTCGGCCGGAGTGCTCATAGTTCGGCTCGGAGTGCTCATAGGCCAATCTCTTTCCGGAGGCTATTCTATTGCAGGCTAGGCTTTAGTGCTCGCTAAATTTATGTAGGGGCTCAGTTTGCTTCGGGAGAGAGGAAACCGTCGAGCTATGCTCGACGGACCCTTCGGCTCGGCTCAGGGCAGGAAGCCCAGGGCGGCTGTCCCGACATAAGATCGCTTACGAATATGTTAGATTGAAAGCAAGGCGGGCGCGTAGCTCAGTTGGTAGAGCAATGCCCTTTTAAGGCATGGGTCGAAGGTTCGAGTCCTTCCGCGCTCACCAGATGTTTCAATAAAATTACCGTCGCTGGTCAGTGGATGTCAGCGTGAGGATCCGGCGCTGCCGATGTAGTTTCCGTAACCCACGATCACCGTCGAGCTGACAAGAACTAACAGGCTGAGCGCTACCAGCAGCCTGGTTCTGCCCCCGGCACCCTGCCACTCTTTCAGCGCGATGCCCCACAGAGTGCTGAAGATGATGATGCTGGCCATGTGCAGCGTCCAACTGGAAAACTTGTATCTTCCCATCTGGGTCTCGCCCATGGTGTAGAAGAAGAACTGCATGTACCAGGTCGTGCCCGCGACAGCCGAGAACAAGTAGTTGGCAAGCATTGGAGCGCTGACAGCGGTGTCTTCTGCGACGGCCACGGCTAGCGCCATTTCTTCTCCTGGGGCATCCGTCGCGGTTTCCAGGATATGTTCTTCGTGGCGGGCGGGAATTCTGGCGCGAATTTTGGAGTCGAAGTACTGGTAGCCGGTGCGGTTGCGAACATTCAGAATGACGCACCAAATAAAGTTCGTGGTGAACCCACCGGCCAGGACCACGACGAGCACGGGCAGTCCCTGCCACAAAACTGGAGTGCCATGCTGGATGGTGAGAGCCTTGATGGGATCGCCGGCCGCTAGTCCGTAGGCGAAGCAGGCGCTCATCACGCCGGAGAAGGTCGCGACCAGCAAGCCCTTCTTCAAGTCAAATTCTTTGATTGAGGCCCGCTTCTGCTCGGTCGACATCTCGCGTTCCTTAGATATTCCGGCTGCGCCGGCGACCGCAATTCCGAGAAGACAGACGGCAACGCCGGCAAGAATTACTAATCCGGAGTGAGTGCCGAGTACCTCAGATGCGAAGACTCCGCGAAAGATGGGAGGCATCAGGGTGCCGAAGGCGGCAGTGTATCCGAGGACCATAGCCATGCCGAGCGACATCCCGAGATATCGCATAGTGAGGCCGAAGGTGAGGCCGCCGAGCCCCCACAGGACTCCGAAGGTATAAGTCCAGACCAGGCTGCTGGTGGGAACTTCCTGAAGCACGCGAAAGAGGTCGTGGGTCATGGTCAGGGCGAGAATCCATGGGGCGATGATCCAGCTAAAGAATCCTCCGACCAACCAGTAGGTTTCCCAAGCCCAGTGCCTTACCCCGCGATAGGGAACGTAGAAGCTCGCCGAAGCGAGACCGCCAAGCCAGTGAAAAAACACTCCCAGTGCAGGGTTCATGCAATCCTCGAGTTTGATTTACAGGTGAAAGACTTCTTCCAACGCCTGCATGGCGCGATCGGGTAACGCACCATCGGGTTGAACGAAGAAGTCAGCCATCTCGCGTTGCCAGCGCTGGTTGACTTCGCGCGTGGCCATCCCGGCGCGTGCTCGTTCGAAGTTTTCGGTTTCCAGATAGCCGACGAGAAGCCCGTCGTCGCGCAGGAACAACGAGTAGTTGCTCCATCCAGTTTCACGCAAGGCGGCCTGCATCTCGGGCCACACGCTGCGATGGCGCTCTTTATATTCATCGAGTCTCTCGGGCTTGACCTGCAATACAAAACAAACACGCTGCATATTGTCTCCTTAACGCCCCTCAGCGGAAGAAAGCCTCGGGGAGACCACCGTCAACAGGTATGACGTGCCCAGTGGTCCTCGCACTCTGATCACCGGCCAGCCACACGATCGCGGCCGCACAATCCTGAGGGAGGATGGCGCGTTTCGTCAGAGTGCGCTGAGCATAAAAGTCGGCGAGCCTGGCACGCAGTTCTTCCGTCGACTCGGAGTCCCGGAAATCGATTTTGTACTTTTGAAGAGATTGAATCACGCGATCGCGAGGAAACATGGTAGAGCCGGCGACCACGGTGGCGGGAGCAATTCCATTGACGCGGACGTGGGGAGCTAGTTTGATCGAGAGTTCCCGTATCAAATGGTTGAGAGCCGCCTTGCTGGTGTCGTAGGCCTCGCTGCCTTTCTTTGGCACCACCGCGTTGGCGGAACTGGTGAGCACCAGGGCAGCGGGCAGGCCCTGGTCTTTAAACACCCACTCCGTTTGCCGGGCGAGAAGATAGTTGCCGGTAACGTTCACCAGGAATGTTTGCGCCCATTGAGCATCGGTGAGTTCGCCGTCAGCACCGGCGACGGGATAGATCGCCGCTGTGTTGACGATGACGTCGATGCCGCCAAACTGAGAGACCGTGAAATCTGCCGCCTCTGCAAGGGACGCGGCGGAACTGAGGTCGACCCGAGCGTGCGCGACAAACTCGGGAGATGAAATCACGCCGGCCTCATCGTCGACTCTGCTGGCGCCCTGCTGGTCAAAATCCGCCACGACAACATGGGCTCCCTTACGGGCAAGCAGCAGAGCGACTTCACGACCGATTCCGCTGGCGCCACCGATGACGAGCGCGATCTTACGGCTGAATTCGGTCTCGGCGGGCATGCGTTGCAGCTTGGCTTCTTCGAGCGCCCAATACTCGATGCGGAAGGCCTCCGATCGCGGGAGGGCAACGTAGTTATGAAACTGGGTGAAATGCTGCGACTGCCCGGCGTGCCGGGCCTGGGGAAAAGGATGGGAAACTTCTCGATCGTCGTCCTCCAGGGCGTTTGCGCCTGCCATGACGTGAATGGCATTGATGAAGAACTCGGTTGTGATCCGCGCTTCTTTCTTATTCTTGCCGAAGCCGAACAGACCCAGGCCTGGAACGACGACGACGGAGGGATTGGAATCGCGAAGCTTGGGAGAATCACCCGTTGCAAATTCGTCGTAATACTTCTTGTAGGCGGCTCGATACTCAACCGTGGAGGCGTGGATGCGCGACTTCAGCACACCGACATCCTCCTTGCTGGAATCCCAAGATAGAAACAGGGGACAGACCCTGGTTCTCAGGAAATGGTCCGGACAACTGGTGCCCTGAGCGCTTAATTGTTTCGCCCACTTCGATCCGGCAAACGTCAGCGCGTCTTCATGGTCGTTATAGTGGGCCACCACACGATGATTCGAGGACAACGCTCCACGGAGTGCAGGCAGGATCTGGATCGCTATACGCTTGCGATCTGGTGCAGGAGGATGCTCGGCTCCACCGGACATTCCGCCGAACAAGGAGGTTTTCCTTGATTGATGTTTGGAAATGAATTCACCAAACTGATCGATGGTGCGAATACTGTTCAAGTAGCAGTCGTGTTGGGTAATTCCCCACGTAAACAGGCCGTGGCCGCCTAGGATGAGGCCTTCCGCTCCGGGATTGTCCTGGACTGCCTGCTCGATCAGGAGTGCCAGTTCGAATCCGGGACGTTGCCAAGGGACCCAAACGATCTTGCGGCGAAATTCCTTGTTGAATTCTTCCAGCTTTCGTTTCCCGTTGGCGCTCGCGGCCAGGGCAATGGCCCAGTCAGGGTGCAAATGGTCGACGTGGGGGAAAGGAAGGAATGCGTGCAGAGGAGTGTCGATCGACGCTGCCACGCGGTGTTCGCCAAATGCCGAGAGTGGATAGTAGCGAACCATCTCATCTTCGTGCTGCTCGCCCCGGTAAAGGTTTTTGAGTTGATCGAGGCGATCGAGGTAGAGCAGGGCAAATCCCGCTTCGGTTATGGACCCTAGGTCTCCGCCACTGCCTTTTATGGCCAGTACTCGGACGGGCCGGCCGGTAAATGGATCGGGAAGCTCCAGCTTGGAGCTGGTATTTCCCCCGCCGAAATTCGTGATGCGCAAGTCGGCGCCCAGCAGGTTCGAGCGATAGCGCAAAAGAGACAACGGATTGGCGGCAATTTTGCGCGCTTCGGCTTCGTTCCATAAATCTTTGAGGCGACGAATCTCTTTGATGTGATCTTTAATCTCAGGCATAGATACTCCCGCAATATTGCTCGAATCGTTCCGCTTGCTGATCCCATTTGTCGGTTTCAAGCGGATCGAAAACTTCAGTGGGGAACGATCGATCGACAATGGCGCGGACTTCCTTGAGGGAGGCCGCGCCTCCCGTCGCAAGGATCTGTACTGCAACGTTTCCTAGCGCGGTAGCTTCGACTGGACCGGCTAGAACCCTTCTTCCTGTCGCGTCTGCCGTCAACTGGTTCAGGAGCCGGTTTTTCGAACCGCCGCCGATGATGTGAATCTGCTCGATGCGCTTTGCACTCACGTGTTCCAGATTGCGAAGAACAAAACGGTATTTGAACGCGAGGCTCTCCAGAACGGCTCGTACGTAAGTGCCGGGTTCCCGTGGAACCGGCTGGTGTGTCCGCGTGCAGAACTTGTCGACGGCGGTGAGCATGTCCGCGGGACGTAAGAAGGACTCGTCATCGGGATCGACGAGGTGACGGAACGACGTCTCTCGGGATGCCAGTTCGATCAATTCTCGGTATTCGTATTTGCGCCCTTGCGCCGCCCAGGATTGGCGGCAGCCTTGGAGCATCCAAAGACCCATGACATTCTTCAACAGTCTCGTCGTTCCATTCACGCCGCCTTCGTTGGTGAAATTCAGGCGCAGCGCATCGGGTGTGATCACCGGGGAATCCAGCTCAGTGCCGAGCAGCGACCAGGTTCCAGAACTGAGAAACGCTGTGCCATCGCGAGCCGCTATTGCGGCCACCGCCGAGCCCGTGTCGTGACACGCCGGAGCAATCACGGACGTTCCCGCAAGGGAAGTATGACCTGCGATGTCGGGAAGCAGCGGGCCCAGGATCGAGCCAGGTTCCACGATGGGGGCAGGCAAGTGAGCCGGAAGTTCGAGGCGCTGCATCAGGCCAGCAGCCCAATTGCGCTTCACCGGGTCCGCCATCTGAGTTGTAGTTGCGTTGGTGAATTCGCAGACTGCATTTCCGGTTAGCCAGTAGTTGAATAGATCCGGAATTGTGAGCAGATACTTTGCCGCATCGAGAAGTTTCGGAGTTTGACGTCGAGCAGTGAAGAGTTGATACAGAGTGTTGATGGGCATGAACTGAATGCCAGTCGCCTCATAGATGTCCTCCCGCGACACTTTCGTGAGGACCTCTTCCATGACTCCTTCGGTGCGACGGTCGCGGTAGTGGTAAGGGTTTTCCAGCAACTCGCCGCTTTCTCCGAGGAGGGCATAGTCCACGCCCCAGGCATCAACGCCAATGCCCGCCAGTTCCACTTCGCCCAGCCGCGAGAGAGCTTTTTTTACTTCGAACCAGAGTCGAGCCACGTCCCAGTGAAGAGATCCGCTGTATTCGACCGGCTCATTAGGGAAACGATGGACCTCTTCGGTCGTGAGAATTCCCGACTGGAGATGCGCCAACACGGCCCGCCCGCTCTCAGCGCCAAAATCAAAGGCGAGATACGGCTTGGTAGGAGCGCTCTTAGGCATAGGAGGAGACGTTCTGTGAATTCCGTGCCGCGCGCTCTTTGGTGATGCGCTCGAGATAGCCGCTCTGGCGGAATGCCTCCATGGGACTCCTGGGAAGGCCTTTGGAATCGCGCCAATCTTGAATCAGCGGGCGGACGTCGGTGGCGAAAGCATCCTGAAGAAGAGACTCGGCCTTCACCAGATCACAATTCTTCTGCGCTGCGGCAAGCTCACGGGCGTCGACCAGAGCGGCCTTCGAGAAGAGTTCCTGCGCCATAGTGACGGTTTGGATCATGGCCTCGATTTTTCCTTTGAGGTTGTGACTCTGATCCACCATGTAGGCAATGTCGGCGGGCTTGCCGGTTTCCCACTCGAAGTAACGAATCTCATGGAAAATTCGGAAAACCTGATAGGGATCGATGGAGCCTAAGGTCAAGTCGTCGTCGGCGTAGCGGCGATCGTTAAAGTGAAAGCCTCCGAGCATCTCCTCCGACAGAAGCCAGGCCACGATTTGCTCGATATTCTGCGCCGCGTAGTGATGTCCGGTATCGACCAAAACTTTCGCCTGCGGGCCGGCGGCGCGCGAGAGAAGCAACGACATGCCCCAATCGGCGATATCAGTGTGGTAGAACGCGGGTTCGAACGGTTTGTATTCAATCAGAAGCCGCTGGCCCGGGGATAACGCGCTATGCGATTCTTTGAGTCCTTCCGCGAACCAGCTTTTACGTTGCCGAATATTTGCTGTTCCGGGATAGTTGGAGCCGTCGGCAAACCACATGGAAATGTCGCGGCTGTGCAGGCGCCGCGCAATCTCAATGCTCTCCTTCGTATGTTGCAACGCACGTTGCCGAACCGCTGGGTCAGGGTTGCCAAAAGAACCATACTTGTATTCCTGGTCCTGAAAGAGATTGGGGTTGATCGAGCCGGGAAGGACTCGATAACGCTCGGCGAACTTCTTGATCTCCTCTGTGCTTCGCAGGCCGTCGGGGAAATCCCACAGCACGTGCAAGGCAACGGTCGGGCAGACGCCGGTCAGGAGGTGTACCTGGCCAGCATCGCTGAATTTCTCCTCAGTTGTGGTGGCTGCGGCGGGCTGGATGAATTTTCCGAATCGTGTACCCGTGTTGGCGAAGCCCCAGGACGGCAGCTCGATGCGGAAGGATTCGAGAGCATTAAAAATGGTTTCACTCTTGCGTGCTTCCATGCACGACCTCTTCCTGGAACCGAAAGTTACAATCCTTCCCGCACAAGCTGACGACTCTACTCTTACGGAATATTTAGTTTCAAACAGCGAACGCACAGCATAACACTCTGAAGGGCAAGATCGCAGGTTGACACTGGTATTGCCTAAGTGAAACGATTCCAGCCGTTACCAGTGCGGCGAGTCCCATCTAAGGAGAGTCACGTGGAGCGTCCAAGATTAGCGAGTGTAGTCGTCGCAATTGTTGTTCTGACGTCGGCCGCTTCCGCGACGCCGGTCCACCTGCGCTGCGAATACTTGGAGAATCCTCTCGGCATCGACAAAGCTGCACCGCACTTGTCATGGCAGAGCGACAGCAGCGAGCGCAATTGGAAGCAGGCGGGTTATGAGATCTTAGTAGCCGGCGCCGCCGATCCTCTGCGCACCGGCAAAGCCGATGTCTGGGACAGCGGCAAGGTTAATTCTGAAGAGTCGGTTGGAATTGCTTACGGAGGGCCCCCGCTGGATTCGCGGCGGCGATACTACTGGAAAGTCCGCGTATGGAATGCGGACGGGCAAGTCTCGGAGTCGACGGAAGAAGCTTGGTGGGAGATGGGCTTACTCCATGCGACGGACTGGAAGGCAAAATGGATTCGCTGGAAGAACCCGGAGGATGACGCTGATCGCCGAGGGATTCGCTGGGTTTGGATATCGGGTCAGGATGCGCTGGCGGCTGTGCCGAATACAGTCGCTAAGTTTCGCGCCACCGTCAAACTCTCTGAGAAGGCAAGAGCTGCCGTCCTATTCCTCGCGGCGCGGGGAAACTTCGTCGTGAAGGTGAACGGGCATGAAGTAGATGCCAAGCGAGGGTGGACGACATTCGATCGCGCAGAGATTTCTGACTACCTGATCGCCGGAAAAAACTCAATCGAAGTGACGGTGACGGCGACAGGGCCGCCGCAGAACGGACCGAGCACAGCGCCCACAACCACCATAGCCGCCCTGGCGGCATTGGTAAAGATCACGCGCTCCAACGGCTCCACAATGCGTTTTCCAACGAATGAGCACTGGCAGACGAATCTCGAAAAGACATCACGTTGGAAGCATGCCCACGTAGCGGCGGAGTTGGGGGATAAGCGATTCGGAGACGCCGGAGAACTGCCGCAGCCGGCCGCGTGCCTGCGGCGAACGCTCTCAATCTCACAGAGGATGCAAAGCGCGAGACTCTACGTTACCGCGCTCGGCAGCTATCGCATGTTTCTAAACGGGGCCCGGGTTGGAAGCGATGTACTGACGCCCGATTTTACTGACTATCGCAAGCGTGTTCTGTACCAGGTTTACGATGTGACCAGATTATTGGTCAGCGGCAGCAACGTAGTCAGCGCTCTTCTCGGCGACGGTTGGTATGGAAGTGGTCTGACCTGGGCTGGAACGCACTTCTTTGCTCCTCCGAACCGTCTTCTGGCGCAACTCGAAGTCGACTACTCAGACGGCAGTCACGAGACGGTTGTGACAGGCGACTCGTGGAAAGCGGCTGCATCCTCAATTCTTCGCTCAGATATATACCAAGGGGAAGTGTATGACGCACGCTTAGAACAGGAAGGATGGGAGAAACCTGGGTTTGATGATTCCCGGTGGAAGCCGGCGATGGTCTGGGATGCCCCCGCCATCGCTGTGTCGAGCGAGATCACGCCACCAGCGCGGGTTGTGACTATGCTGACCCCCAAGGGCATGACTGCTTTGGCAAACGGCGCCTACATATTTGACATGGGCCAGAACATGGTGGGCTGGGCGGTCCTGAAGGTGAAAGGCGAGGCCGGTACCAGAGTCCGCCTGCGATTCGCCGAGATTCTGAATCCGGACGGAACGATCTACACGGCAAATCTACGGAATGCGGACGCCACCGACGTCTACATTCTTCGCGGAGGCGCTGAAGAGACCTTCTCGCCGCATTTTACTTTTCATGGTTTCCGTTACGTCGAGATGACGGGCTATCCAGGAACGCCAACCCTGGATGCGATCAATGGAGACGTCGTGAGCAGCGTGAGCGGCGAACCTGTGGCGAAGCTTGTCACATCAAGCGAGCTGGTCAATCGCATGTGGGCGATCGGCATTTGGGGTCAGCGCGGAAATTTCCTGAGTATCCCGACGGATTGTCCGCAGCGCGATGAGCGTCTCGGCTGGATGGGAGACGCAGAGGTTTTCTGGCGAACCGGAAGCTACAACTTCGACATTGCAGCGTTCTCGCAGAAGTTCATCCAGGACATCGTCGATGCCCAAAGCCGTCAAGGTGCATTTACCAATGTCTCTCCTAACACGCTGCCTTCGAGCATTGACGAATCCGAGGATCCTTCTCCAACGAGCGACTTGGTCGGCGCCCCCGGCTGGGGCGACGCAGGAGTGATCGTTCCGTGGACGACCTGGGTGCAGTATGGAGACGAGGCAGTCATCGAGGAGAGCTGGGACGCGATGCAGCGCTGGATGGATTTCATTCAGAGCCGGAATCCCGACTTCCTGCGCAAGAATGGAGTTGGTCCCAACTTCGCCGACTGGCTCGCTCCCGATGAAAATACGAACCCGGATTTGCTCGCGACCGCGTACTGGGCCCTGATCGCGAACATGATGTCACAGATGGCGCATGCCATCGGCAGAGAGGCCGATGCAAAGCGTTATGACGATATCTTGCAGAATATTCGGGCCGCTTTTCGCAAGGCGTACATCAAGGATGATGGAGAAGTCGGAACCGGAACGCAAACTTCCTACGTGGTTGCGCTCTATACCAAGATGGCTCCCGAAGCTCTTGAACCCCTGATGGTCGACAAACTTGTCAGGGACATCGAGGCGCGCAATTGGCATCTTTCGACAGGATTCCTCGGGACGCCCTTCCTACTGTTCGCGCTTACCGATCACGGACGCGCCGATGTCGCGTATCGCTTGTTGTCGAACGACACGTATCCATCCTGGGGTTACATGCTATCGAAAGGCGCGACCACATGGTGGGAGCGGTGGAACGGGGATACGGGTGATCCTTCGATGAATTCATACAACCACTACGCGTTTGGGTCGGTCATTGCCTGGGTGTATCGCTATGCCGCTGGCATTGATACCGCGCCTTATTCGCAGGGCTTCAAAGAGATTGTCATTCATCCGCATCTTGATTCGGGCATGACCTCGGCGCGCATGGAATATGAATCTATTTACGGCAAGATCATCAGTGACTGGAAGGGAACGCCTGCGGGTCCATTTTCCTTGAAGGTTACGATCCCGGCGAATACCTCGGCAAAGGTTTTTCTGCCTGTGATCGCGGGAGCGCGAGTTACGGAAGATGGCAATTCGGTGGATGCTCCACAGGAAGCTGGATCGTATGTGGTCAGGGTCGGCTCCGGCACTTACGATTTTGAGGTGAAGTGATCGGTTGGGAGATATCCCCGGCTGATCTGTGAGACTGTGGTTCAGGGCGAGATTTCAAAACATATGCGAAATGCCGGCTTCAAGTGCAGAGCAGCGAGTCTTGCTTTTCTGATTGCGTGTATCGCGCTCTCTAGGGGAGCGGCCCAGCAGGACGAAAAGCTGGCGACTCTGGAAAAGTCTTTTGCGAAGCCACCGGATGATTGCCGAATTATGATGCGGTGGTGGTGGTTTGGCCCCGCAGTCACAAAGCCCGAGTTGCAACGAGAACTGGAACAGATGAAGGCAGAGGGTATTGGCGGGGTCGAGATCGCGACGCTGTATCCTCTTGCACTCGATGACCCTAAGACCGGCTTTCACAATCAGCAATTTCTCTCGGATGAACATCTCGATGCTTTACGCTTTGCCGTAGCAGCTGCCAGGAAGCTGGGTTTGCGCGTTGACATCACATTGGGAAGCGGCTGGCCTTTTGGGGGTCCGCACATACCGGTAACCAAGGCGGCTGGAGAGCTTCGGGTCGAAGTGATTCCAGCTCCGCTGGGTACGGAGTCGATCGCTGTGCCTGACATCGAAGCGGGTGAGCAACTCATCTCCGCTTTTATGGCTCCGGCCAGAGATGGCCAGCCTTCGTTGCGCGATGCGAAACAGGTGTCCACGATCGTGAACGGCCGCTTGCAGATATCTTCGCCGCCGGAAATCGCGAGCGACGTAATTTTCTTCATATCAAGCCGTACCGGGATGATGGTGAAGCGTCCCGCGTTGGGTGCCGAGGGTTTCGTGCTCGACCACTACGATCGAAGTGCGATCGAAACTCATCTGCATGTGGTCGGAGACCGCTTGTTAGAAGCGTTCGGCAACCAGCCGCCGTACGCAGTTTTCAGCGACAGCTTGGAGGATTACGGGTCCAATTGGACCAGTGACTTGCTCGAGCAGTTTCGCCAGCGACGCGGGTACGATCTCACCCCTTTTTTGCCGGCTTTGATGGGCGATGTCGGCCCGCTGACTGCCTCGGTTCGACATGATTGGGGAAAGACCCTTACGGAACTCGCGAATGAGCGTTACCTTGTTCCGCTGCATGACTGGGCAAAACAGCATCACACATTATTTCGGTCCCAGACCTACGGGATGCCTCCCGTCACACTTTCGAGCAACCGCTACGCGGATCTCCCCGAGGGGGAAGGGAAGGCATCCCTGCTGATGTGGCGCGAATTCTCAGACCTGCGATGGGCAGCTTCGGCGGGGCATCTTTTTGGCAGACCCGTGATCTCGTCGGAAACCTGGACGTGGTTAAATTCCCCTGCGTTCCGCGCCACTCCTCTGGATCTTAAGGCTGAGGCCGATCTGCACTTCTTGCAAGGGATTAATCAATTGGTCGGACACGGCTGGCCGTATTCACCCAAAGAGGCAGGGGAACCAGGATGGAGGATGTATGCTGCGGCTGCCCTCAATGCTCACAATCCTTGGTCGTTTGTGATGCCGGATCTGGCTGCTTATTTGCAACGGGTCAGCTTTGCTCTTCGGCAGGGAAGGCCCGCTAACGATGTGGCGTTGCTATTGCCCAATGACGACGTCTGGTCGACGTTTTCCGTGCGAAGCGATTCTCAGTCGGGACCGGGCATCGAGAGTTCGAGTTTCAGCATCGATGAAGCTCTGAACGGTTCCTTGGTAAGCAAGGTTCTTCCTCAGATACTCGACGCCGGATTCAATGTCGATTTTATCGACGCAGACGCAATAGACCTCGTCGGGATTCCTTACAAAGTATTAATTCTGCCTGGCATTGATCGGCTGCCGTTCGCCACTTATCGGAAGATTGAAGAATATGCGCAGCACGGGGGCATTGTGATTGCGGCACGTAGCTTGCCCTCGACTGCGCCGGGTGTCCGTGAAGCAGAGTCCGAGGGTCAGCAGATTCGGGAGATCTCGCAACGCCTGTTCCACGCAAACGATGCGGCGGGGCACCTGATTTCGGATGAGACGCAACTTGGAGCTGCGCTCGCGACCTATCTCACTCCCGACGTCGCGCTTTTTCCCAGCACTCCGCGAATCGGGTTTATCCATCGAAAGCTTGCGGTTGGAGATTTATATTTCATCGCCAACACCAGCAATCAGCCACACCACGTTCAAGCGACGTTTCGACACCCCACGAAGCACGCTGAATGGTGGGATCCTTTCACGGGCGGGATATCTCTGCTGGAAAACCCCGCGGCAGTGGATCTGGATTTACAACCTTACGAGTCCCGATTGATCTTCTTTACGGATTCTGAGATTCAGTCTCCTAGAGCACAGCCCACAAAACGTGCTGGTATGAAGGCGATCGCCCTCACAACGGATTGGAAGGCGACGTTCAGCGATACGAATAAAACCATCCTGATGCCCAAGCTGCATTCCTGGAGCGAGGATCCAACCTTCAAGTTCTATTCAGGCCGGGTCAGCTACGAGAGGATATTTAATCTCTCGGCCGAAGACCTAAATGCGGGAGTCAAAGGTGTACTTGATTTCGGACCGGGGACGCCAATTGAGGAACCAAATCCGCTGCCGCATTTCAGCATGCGGGCATATTTCGAGGGGCCTATCCGAGAAGCAGCAGAGGTTTATGTCAACGGTGAGCGTGCTGGTTTCGTGTGGCATCCCCCATACACGATCGACGTGACGAGGTTTCTAAGAGCCGGGGCCAGCAGCCTGCGCGTTATCGTCGGTAATACCGCTATCAACTCAATGGCAGGCCGTGCATTGCCAGACTACCGGTTGCTTAATAAAAGGTACGGGGAACGCTTCATCCCGCAGGATATGGGGAACTTGCAAGCGCTGCCCTCTGGAATGATAGGAGATCTGCGGCTGAATTTGGAACAGCAACCTCAGACTCAGTGATGGAAGAAGGCGCGCGCTGCAACCCGTATTCTGCGAGTCGGCGATAGGGAAAATGTGAGCTGACTCAGATTTAGTGCCGTTGAGGTGTCGTGCCCTCTTCTGTCTCGCGCGCAGGCGCGAGCGTGACGGGGTCGCGGGACCCTGCATACACCTGATTCCCTGAATGGCTCCTCTGTTGATCTGCCAACGCATTCAAACGGGCGAAAATAGCGCGCTCTTGTTCGGCCTTTTCTGGAAGTTTCGCCTTGGCGTAGGCCTTCGCAAGATTAAAGTGCACTTCGGGACTGCTTGGAGCAAGCTGGCTGGCCCGTTCTAGTTCTCGCACAGCCTGCTCGTCTTGACCGACTTCGAGGCATGCACGTCCAAGGACGTAGTGCGCTTCAGCAGAGTCTGGAGCGAGTTGCACCGCGCGCTGAGCGGAAGGCAACGCGTCTGCTGGACGGTATCTCTTCAGCGCTACCGTCGCCAGGCTGATGTAAGGCAGTTCACTCTCCGGCGAAATTTGCAATTCTGCGCGCAGTTGCATCTCTGCCTCATCAAATTGGGAGAGCGCCGCAAGGGCTGTCCCATAAGCATAGTGGAGAAACGGAACCGAGGGATACGCCTTCAACAGAACCTGGAATTTTGGATAGGCCAGGTCGTACTTGCCGTTCTGCAGCAGCGCGGCGATCTCGCCTGCGGATTGCATCAGGGCGAGCTTGGTTGGCTCCAGTTGGTCAGGCAGCAAAGGTATGCGGAGCAATGCCATGCCCAGAGCGACTCGAATCTCTTTTGCAACGGTGGCCGAACGGGTGCCCGGAAGCAACGTCTCCATGGCATTATCGAACTGGCCATTCTTATTCTGCAGCACGGCCAGGTGATATCTTGCCCGGCCGACTGCTCCTGGATCCCCGCCGAATCCTAGCTTTTCCGCTTGTTGCAAGTGGATAAGGGCGTTCTTGTAATCCTTTATTTCAAATTCACATAGCCCCATCATCGCCCATGCGGTCCCCGCATTTGGATGGCGCTCCACCCATTGCTTTAATTCTGAAATTGAGTCGGGATATTGTCCGGCAGAATAGTGGAGCATGGCGAGATTCCATCGGCCATCATCCCATTCCGGTCTCAATTGCAAGGCCCACTGATAATTCTGAATCGCTTGATCTGCATCTCCCGCAGCCTGCGCCGCCGCCGCGCGAGTCGATAATTGCTCGAAACTGCCTGACCCGGCATCGCCCGACTGGTGCGCAGCAGCTTCCACGCCAGTGTTAGAACTTGACTCAGCATGATTCGAATAAAGCTGCGCAAGCCTTTCGTCTGGTCGAGCCTTTTCGAATGCCAGTTTTTCTGCTAAAGCAAGTTCGCCCGCTGCCTTTTCCTCTTTGCCAAGATCTCGCAACGCCCGTCCCAGCGCTCTGTGCGCAGCGGACGAATCGGGCGCGCGTTGCACTGCTTCCTCCGCCGCGTGCAAGGCCTCCTGCGGGTGGTGCATACGAAGTTGCAGTTGACCTATTTCGATCCACGGCAACGCACTTTTCGGTGAGACGGCCACCTCTGCGCGCTGCTGCTTTAGCGCTTCTTCATCCTGCCCGACGGACGCAAGCGCTCGTCCGTAGGCGTAGTGCAAGTACGGAGTGCTTGGGTATTCCTTTAATAAGGAAGAAAGCGCAGCCGTTGCCTTGGCGGAATTCTTCTGCGCCATAGCTGAGGCGGCCTCGCCAGCTGCGTAAATCAGCGCATCTTGCGAAGGGTCTACCTCTTTGGGCAACAATGGCACGTGAAGGATTGCCAGGCCCAAAGCAATTCTTATTTGTGCCGGCAGTTCGCCTTGTCCAAGTGTGGAAGCGAGCAGGGTGGCAGCCTGATCGGATTCGCCGCTGCGAATGAGCAGCAGAGCGAGGTGATACTTGGCGACACGCGCGGTCTCGGGATCGTCCGCATCGCCGAGGGCGAGCCCTTTTTCCAGATGCGCCAGAGAATTCTCGTAATTCTTCGTTTCGAACTCACAGAGCCCGAGAAAATCCCACGCCGGCCCCGCACTCGGTACGAGTTCCACCAGCTTCTGCAAGGCCGGAATCGCATCTGAATACTGGTCCTGGTCGTAGAGCAACGTCCCCAGGTACCACCAGCCCTCTTCCCACCTTGGATTCGTCTCCACGGCGCGCCGGTAGTCGCGAATGGCCTCATCAGCACGGCCGGCCTCGCGCGCAGCAGTGGCCGATTGCGCTGCAGCTTCGAAATCTGCCGTTCCACCAACTCCTTGAAGAGCGAAGCTGGTTTGTGCAAGAGCCAGAACGGTCGAGAATGTGAAAATTGCCAGGAGCCATGGCGCTTGTGGGAGGAATGTCGCTCGGAAATGCATGAAGGATCTCCCGCTCGGGGGAGTTCGTAGTGTTCGACGATAACATACAGGCCCAAAGCGGCAGAATGAGCTGTGCGTGCTGGGGACAGTCCTGTCAGTTCCAGCGTCATGCTATTCTCTTGCGCATGACGGGGCGGCACCTTCGCAGGTTTTCGAACGAACCGCACCTCCTTCTTTCTCGTCGCAGGTTCCTTCAGGGCCTGGCTTTGTTACCTGGCATTTGTTCTCCAGTGCTAATTCCGCTTATAGGCGCTTCTTCTCTGGCGCCGTCGGATGCCTTTGAAGAGATTCCTCCCGCGCAGAGCGGTATCAGTTGGGTCCATACGGCGGGCAAGTCCCCCGAGAAGTACTTGCCGGAGACAAGTGGCGCTGGTTGCGCCTTTCTCGATTACGATAACGACGGCTGGATGGATATCTATCTGGTGAACAGCGGCAAGTGCGATTTTTACAATCCTCCCCGGCCGCTGCGCAATGCGCTCTATCGCAACAACCGCGATGGTACGTTCACCGACGTGACTGAGAAAGCCGGCGCGGCCGGCGGCGGCTACGGCATGGGATGCGCGGCTGGCGACTACGATGGCGATGGCTTCCCCGATTTATACGTCACACAATTCGGCCGCAGCATCCTCTACCACAATAACGGCGACGGAACTTTTACCGATGTAACCGAGAAAGCGGGCGTCGCCGCTCCCGGGTGGAGTTCCAGCGCGGTCTGGTTCGACTACGATAACGACGGCCGACTCGACCTCTTCGTCTGTCAATTCGCGGAGTTCGACAAAGGGCTCGCGTGCGGCGTTGACGCCGACGGCACCCATCACTATTGCATCCCTCGCATCTTCAATCCGCGGCCCAGCTGGCTTTTTCATAACAACGGCGACGGCACTTTCTCGGACGTCAGCAAAGCTTCCGGCATCTCTGCTCGTCTTGGCAAAGCCTGGGGAGTTGTGGCTACCGATATAAACAACGATGGCTGGATGGATCTTTTTGTCGCGAATGACACAGTGGCAAATTTTCTCTTCATGAACCGGGGAGGCCGCTTCGAGGATGTGGGCCTCGCAGCCGATGTTGCGTACAGCGCCGATGGCCGGGCGCGTTCCGGCATGGGAGTGGATTCGGCGGACTTCAACGAAGATGGCTGGATGGATCTTTTTGTCGCCAACATCGATCAGGAGATTTTCTCGCTCTATCGGAACAATCATGACGAGACCTTTGATGATCTCTCCATGCCGCTGGGAATTGGCATGTCCACTCGCTGGATGAGCGGCTGGGGGCTCAAGTTCTTCGATTACGACAATGACGGCAACCTGGATCTCATGATTGCCAACGGCTTCCCGGATGATCTGGTCGAGCAGCAGTCTCACCAGGTTACTTACAAGGAGCCGCTCCTACTTTTTCGAAACGATGGCAAGTCCTTCAAAGACGTGAGCAGCCAAAGCGGTCCTGTGTTTTCGAAATCATTTCCCGCGCGTGGGCTGGCTGTCGGCGATTTCAATAACGACGGCGCGGTGGATGTACTGATTTCCAACAACGACGGTGCTCCTGTCCTGCTACGCAACAGTATCGGCAAGAACAATCATTGGCTTGGCATTCGTTTGATCGGCCGGAAGTCAAACCCGGATGCCATCGGGGCTCGCCTGACGTTCCAGGCTGGCGACCTTAAGCGCAGCCGCATGAAGGTTGGCGGAGGCAGCTTTTTATCCTCTCACGATCCGCGCGTTGTTCTGGGAATTGGCAGCCGCACGAAATTGGATTCTCTGGAAGTGAAGTGGCCTCAACCTAGCGGCGTCGTCCAGCACTTCACAAATCTACCTCTGGATCGCTACGTAACCATCGTCGAGGGGAATGACAAGTGGGAGTAGCGCCGGTCTGTCAGCGATCGGTTCATTGCTTAGCGATGTCGATCATGTTGTCATCGGCATTGCGGTCAAGGAGCTTATTGTAGGGGTCAATGCCTGCGAGAGTGGGCGCCTGGTCGACGATGATCACGAAGGTGTTGTGTTCCTCGGTTATTTTTTCCTTCTTTAGATAGAGAGGCTTTTCCTCATCTTTCTTGCCGCTGAAGACACCGATCTCGATGTAATCAGCGAGCGGCACCCGAGTTTCCGCACCATTGCCATCAGCCTGTACCTTCCGAGCCTGCACCTCGAGGGTGACCTTGTATTTTCCCTCAGGAGTTTTATGTGAAGTGGCGGAGACGGCCTTGTTGTCGTAAAGAATAATGCGGTTGAAGCCGTCGTCGACCAGATATTGCAACTCAGGCGGAGTCTGTGCGCGAATGGCATCGACCAGCATGCGGGTATCGGGATAGGTCTTGTCGGTTGTTGCCGCGTCGCGCGCATTGTCTTGGGCGTCGACCTGATTGGTGGCGTTGGCGTAGCGATACTGCATGAGGAAGTTGTGGAGCGCGAGATTGAGCTTATCTTCGCCGATGTAGTCGGCCAGAGTGTAGAGGATCTGGCCGCCTTTCTGGTACCAGACGTAGGGCTCGCGCTGGACCAAGGCGAGGGGCGGTTCGTGGCGCGTTTCACCGGCGCGGCCGCGCAAGTATTGATCAAGTTCATGGCGCAGGTACCGATGCATTAAGTCGCGGCCATATTTGTGCGACATCACCTGGAGGGCGGAGTACTCTGCCAGGCTTTCCGACATCATGTTAGAGCCCTCCACGTCAGCACCAATGAGTTGGTGCGCCCACCACTGGTGGCCAAGCTCGTGGGCGGTGACGAAGTAGGTAAAGTCGATGTCAGTGGGTTTCACGACGCGCTCGATGAAGCCGATAGCTTCCGAATACGGAATCGTGTTCGGGAAAGACTGCGCGAAAGTTCGGTAGCGGGGAAACTCGAAGATGCGGAATTGCTTGAACTGGTAGGGGCTGTAAATGCGCTGATAGTAGTCGAGCCCGGCGCGGGAGCTCGCGAGCATATCGTCGACGTCATAGGGATGCGCGGGATCGTAGTAGACCTCGAGAGCGACATCGCCGTAAGGTCCGTGGTAGGCCTCTTTGCGTACCTGGTAGCGCGCTGAGATGTATGAGAAAAAGTCGAGGATATGGGTCGAACCCATGCTGTATTCGAAATAGCGGCGGCCATCGGCTTGCCACTCGCGCTGCAAGTATCCGGGAGCCACCGCCATCTGGTCCGCGGACGTACTGACCACGGTGTGATACGTGATCCAGTCGGATTCGCCGCGGAAGAAAACGTTGTTCACCGAGTGCAGCGGATCTCCGCGATGAGCCATCTCTTCGAGCAGAGGAAGTTTCTCTTCGCGGCGGCGCCGGGGATCGTCGAGCTCGTTGTTGGTGTTGTAACCGATGTACGGCATGTAGTCGGAGTCGAAAAAAGTGCCGTTAAAAGCAAACTCAGGAGGCTCGTTATTGTCACGAAAGCCTCGGGTTTGATGCCCGACGTTGCAGGTGAGCGTAACGGTTTCGCCGGGCGCCAAGGGCTGCTCCAGCGCATAAATGGCGTAAAGGTTGCGCGGCGCTGCGCTAACCAAGTGGAACGGGCGGTCGAATTGCAGGTTGCTGACCGACCGCCTTAGATCGGTGACGTGGATCTGCGGGATCGGCTGATCAGTCTTGTTCTGCAGCGTCATGCGCACGCTCCCGTCGAAGGAGCGTCGCTCGGGATAGATGTTGATGGTGGCGTCGACAGCCGTCACCTTGGGCTGCAGCAGGTTTTCGTACTGCTTGTAGTTGCGTTCGTAATTGGCCTGGATGATGCGCCGCGCCTTGGAATCGAGATATTCATTGAGAACGTGCGCATTGTAGAAATACCATCCGCCCGCCCCTGCGGCAATCACGGCAAACAGCAGAGCGAATGGCGCGAGCCGGGGCGCTAGCCGAAGGGCCTGCTTCGCGCGCGCCCGCAGGGAATCTTCCGCTCCCCGCCGGGCCAAGGCGATGGAAAACACTCCCAGCACGGCCATGATCGCCAGCCAATAGACAATCGACCAGAAAAGCGCAGGAACAAAGTGGCCGTAGCCGTTCATGTCGGAGTAGGTGTATGCCGGGACCGTGATGATCAGATAGAGAGTGTTCTCCCAACCAAAACTGAAGAGGATCGGCACAAGAACGAAGATACCGATTGCGATCGCATGACCCACGAACTTGTTCGAGACTACGGTCTGGATGAAAAGAGCGAGGAGGGCAAAGGCGAGCACCTGCGGATAAGTGATGACATAGAGTTCCTTCAGGTATTGGAGGATCTCGTAGTGGTAGTAGCCCGCGATCGTCTGCATGATGATGCCCATCAACATGGCGACCGCGAGAAGAAAGGCCTCGACGACGGCGATCGCGGTGAAGCGCGAAAGCCAGTCAATCCATTCGGGCATCGGCAGCGCATCATGGATGCCGCTGAAGTTGGCATCGCGCTCGCGCCAGATCAGCTCGGCAGCATAGAGCGCCGCGACGATATAGAGGAACAGCAGCGCGCTGCCTTCTACAGCCTGCACCATCAGGTAGGTCACCGGCCAGACGTTTTGCTCGGCGACGCGCCCGGCAAAATAGCCGTTATTCACTGCGAAGGCAATTTGCAGCACAACGATCGCCCAGAACACTACATCGCGGAGTATGTTTCGCAACCGAAGACGCGACAGCGAAAGGTATTGGGCTAACGTGGTGCGCCATCCGAAGGCTTGGTGAACGTGGGGCAGGCGAGCTGCGACCAACGATCGAACCGGCACAGCCTCCGTGAGGTCCTGCTCTTTTGCTTTGGCGGCGCGACGGCCTTGAGAGCGGGCGGTCAAGGCCTCAACCGACATGGGAAATAGAGCCCACACGGTGATGAGTGACACGGCGCCCACCGAGATCCAAAGCAGGCGGTTATAGAGGAATACGCCACCGGCAAGGGCGGGCGCCCAGCCGACAAAAAGAGTGTTCCTTTCGACCACGGTCCAGTAGCGAGTGATGTCGTTGAGCATAATGACCCCGACGGGATCGAAAATGCCGGACCAGAAGCGCTCAAGAGACCGGGTCGCAAAAAATACCGTAAGGCCAATCAGATAAATCATGAAGAGCGCGACGCCCTGCAAGTAGACGACGAAGATTCTCCGGCTAAGCGCGGAGACGGCGAAGAATATGGAGCCGATAAAAAAGATCTGCACGACCAGGATGGAGACAAAGGGTTGGAAGTATGTCCAGAAATGATTCGGACCGATGCGCGTGTGGTCCGCCCAGGGCGCGAAAGTGCCGAGGTAAGTGCCTAATATCGTGCCCGAGAAAGCGAAGATGGTCGTTACAAACGATCCAGCCCAGCGTCCGCCCAGATAGGCGAACTTGGAAATCGGCTGGGTAAACAGGATCTGATACGTGTCGCGCTGAAAATCGCGGAGAATTGACGTCCCGAAGATGGCAGCAATGACGATTACGCCGAACAGCGCGACGAAAATGTCATTGAAGGTGTTGGCATAAGCACCATTGAGCAAAACCTTGCCGTTGCTGCTGCCGATGGGTCCGAAGCTTTCCGAGGCAACGCAGAGGAAAGAGAAAAAAAGCCAGAGGCCGAAGTAAACGTAGGTCGACAGGCTCTTGAACCGGAACTTGAGTTCGAAGGTGAAAAACTCCCAAAACTGCGACATCTTCGCTTCTCCAAATTCAAAGTGTTAGTTCACTGGCTGGTTTTTCGCGCGCTGCGAAAGAGTAAGAAAGTACACGTCCTCGAGGTCGGATTCGACCGCGCTAAACCCGCTTCCCGGAGCCGTCTCCGCATACACGCGAACCTCGTGCTGTCCGCCGACCAGGTGCGTTGAAATGACGTGAAGCTGGGCTTCCAATGCTCGTACTTCGTCGCCGGTAGCGACTATCTTCGACCAGATCTTGCCGTTGATCGCGGCCAGAGCCTCCGCGGGAACGCCCTCCAGCAGCAACTCGCCGGATGCGATGATCGCCATGCGCGGGCAGAGCTGGCGCACATCGTCGACGATGTGGGTCGAGAGAATGACTGTGCGGTCGCTCCCCAGGGAAGAGAGAAGGTTCAGGAAGCGGTTGCGCTCGGCGGGGTCCAGGCCGGCGGTGGGCTCATCCACAATAATCAGGCGGGGATTACCCAAAAGCGCCTGTGCAATGCCGAAACGCTGCTTCATGCCGCCGGAATAGGTGGAAAGGGCTTTCTTGCGCACGTCCCAGAGATTGGTCTGCTGCAGCAGGGTGTCGACTGTCGCCTTGCGCTCAGCAGGGGAAGTCATCCCCTTCAAGACGGCAAGATGGTGAAGCATGTCCAGCGCGGATATTTTGGGATAAACGCCGAACTCCTGTGGAAGATAGCCCAGGACGCGGCGGACCTCATCCTTCTGCCGCAGCACGTCGACGCCGTCGAGCTGGACTGAGCCGCAGTCGGGGTCCTGAAGCGTGGCAACGGTTCGCATCAAGGAACTCTTGCCGGCTCCGTTGGGGCCTACAAGACCGAACAGACCGTTGCCAATAGAGAGGGAAACGTTCTTGAGCGCCTTAACACCGTTCGGGTAAGTCTTCGAAAGACCTGTAATCGTGAGCGCCACTGCTGCCTCCACGTTTGAGAATGCGACGGTTGGACCATGACAATCTACTACATACACCAGTGCGAGAGAACCAGCTCGGTGAAAAAGAGCTACGGGGCCTGCGGCTGATTTCTTCAGCTTGCGACGGTCGCACGTTTGGGCTTCTTGCTCCTGTAAGTTTTGACAGTTTTCGATCCACGAGGTGCCCTCTAGGGTATCGTGACCTGGCCTTTCCTGAAGCCTCGTTCCAAGATGCTCTTGGGCGGGGCTTTTTTGAGTCACTAAAGGTGAGCGGGTTCGAACTGTCGGCGATAGATTGCCTTTCACTCAGACCGTTTCTTGAGCAGTGGCTTGATTACGGCAATCAGGTTTGTGCCTCGTTACGGTTTATAGAAGGTTGGCCGCGAGAAGGCGCAAGCAAACCGTCTCTTTCGGCTCGAAAATCCGGATTCGTTTCTTGGTCAAGAGAGAGGTGAACCATTAATTCCCTCACACTTAGCTTTATCGTGTTTACGTGCGTGTTCGGAGGTGCAGTGTGCGGCATCCTTCTTCACCGCATTTTGCCTCCAACTCATCTGAGCGCCGACTCGAAAGAGGTGGTGAAGATGGGTATGGGACTGGTCGCGACCATGGCTGCCCTGGTTCTGGGTCTGTTGGTCTCTTCGGCAAAAAGCTTCTATGACGCGCAGAGCACCGAACTGACGCAAATGTCCGTCAACGTCATCACCGTGGACCGCTTACTAGCTCATTATGGGCCGGAGACGAAGGAAGCCCGCGATCTGCTGCGCAGCACCGTTGCCGACGGCATTGATAGGATCTGGCCGAAGCAACGCTCAGGACCTTCAAAACTAAGAGCGCCGTCCGCCAATGGCCCTGAAGCTGTCATTCGCAAAATTCAAGAGCTTTCGCCGAAGGATGATCGGCAGCGCTCTATCCAGGCCCAGGCGTTGAGTACGGCTATGGGTGTCGCGCAAACACGCTGGTTGATGTACGAACAGGGAGCCAACTCGGTGTCCAAGCCCATGCTCGTAATCCTGGTCTTCTGGCTTACCGCGATTTTTGTCAGCTTCGGTCTCTTTGCGCCTCGCAACGGAACCGTCATCGCCGCCTTGTTTGTCGCTGGGTTGTCAGTTTCCGGAGCGATCTTCTTGATCCTGGAGATGTATTCGCCTTTCGGGGGACTGATTGAAATTTCGAGCGGCCCGCTCCGTGCCACTCTCACACAGCTTGGCCAGTAAAGGCGCGTTAGGCCCACGGTTTATCGAGATGAATTTCAACTCCCTTCCATTCCAACGGTCACAACACGGCTTAGCAATATGAACAGATTGGCGGCGCCTATGTTTTCACCTGTTATCCTATGGGCGATTCACCAGCCGCCTGACAGGGAGACAAGTCAGACTCCAGCAAGGATCTTCCTGATCGGGCCCTGTCTAAGAGGAAATCATGGCCGCGTTGATCGACGCCATCGACGTAAAGCGCAAAATGTTTTTCGAAGTCGAAAATACCCCATTCCTGTGTCTGGAAGCGGAGGTTTCCACTCCTACTGCCAGGGGAGCTCAAACCTTGGTCCGCCTGAAGATGCGCAACCTTCTTACGCATGCTGTCTTCGATAAGACATTCAAGGCCAGTGACAGGTTCAAGGAGCCGGACCTGCAAACGGTCCCGGCATCCTACCTTTACAGCGACGGGGAAGGTTTCCACTTCATGGACCAGGAGAGTTTCGAGACCCTCACTCTTTCGGGCGAGATGATCGGGGACGCTCGTGACTTTATTGTGGAAGGAGCGATCATCCAGCTGCATAAGTACAACGGCAACTCCATCGGATTGCAGCTGCCACCGCACGTGGAGCTGAGTGTGACCTATACCGAACCTGGCGCCCGCGACACCGCAAGCGGCAACGTTACTAAGCCCGCTACGTTGGAGACCGGCATCGAGATCCGGGTTCCCCTGTTCATTAAAGAAGGCGAAACCGTCAAGGTATCGACGGAGACGCGGGAGTTCGCGGGACGGGCCTGATTAAGCTGGGCTCGACTTGCGCGGGAGATCGCGATTCCTCTACGCCTTAGCAACCTCCGCTCCTGTCCCGGCGACCGCGGCTTGGCGCAGCGGCTGGGCGATGGCCTTCATCACCTTCTCGAATCCGGCGAAGTCAAGCGACTGCGCTCCATCCGACAGGGCACGCTCCGGGCAGGGATGTACTTCGATGATCAGTCCGTCCGCGCCGACGGCCACCGCAGCCCGCGAAACTGCAGCAATCAGACTCTGCTTGCCAGTGCCGTGCGAGGGGTCGGCGATAACCGGCAAATGAGAAAGATCGCGTGCCAGCGCCACCGCCGCAAGATCGAAGGTGTTTCGCATCTCCGTTTCAAAGGTCTTGATGCCGCGTTCGCAAAGCACGACCTGGCTGTTCCCGCCCGAAAGCAAGTACTCCGCGGCCAGCAGCCACTCCTTCACGGTTGCCGACGGGCCCCGCTTCAACAGCACCGGCATCTTGACCGTTGCCAGTCGCCGCAGCAGTGCGAAGTTCTGCATGTTGCGCGCGCCGACTTGCAGCATATCGACATGCTCGCAAATGATGTCCACATCTTCCGTGCTCATCACTTCCGTCACGACCGGCAGTCCTGACTCCTCGCGTGCCGCGCGCAGGATCTTCAGCGCTTCGAGGCCAAGTCCCTGAAAATCGTAAGGCGAAGTCCGGGGCTTGTAGGCCCCACCGCGCAGCATGGTCGCCCCGGCACGCTTTACCGCGTGGGCGGTGCTAAGCAATTGCTCACGCGATTCCACAGAGCAAGGTCCGGCGATGATGACGACCCCCGGTCCGCCGATCTCCACGCCTCGCACGCCTACCACGGTTCGCTCCGGTTTGACCTGCCGGCTCACCAATTTGAAAGGCTGGGCGATGGCGACTACGTTGTCTACGCCGGGCGCCACCTGCAGCGCCTCGATTTCGTGACGGCGCCCGTTTCCCACGGCGGCCACGATGGTGCGCTCGACCCCGCGCGTGACGTGGGGCTGGTAGCCTGCTTCGCGAATGCGCTCGATGATATGCGCAATTTCCTGTTCGGTCGCTCTCTCGGACATGTTGACGATCATCGGCTCTCTCCCGGGATAAACCTTTTCACCACAGAGGCAAAGAGGCACAGAGAAAGGCGGTACAGAATGAAGATTCGATCTCCGTGTTTCTCTGTGGTGAAAGCTTTTCTCTTGCCAAAAGCAAAAGCCGCGATCTTTGCAGTCGCGGCCTTTGGCTGAAATCTTGCTTGAACCTAGGCGATCATGGCTGACTCGATCTCCCCGCAAGTTCCGCCGCAGCCGCTACTCCGCTAAACCAGCAGTAGCGAAACGGCCCGGTAAACGAGGTAAATCGCGTCATGGAATAATCCCATCTTACAACTGAACCGCGGAAAGTTTGCCTGAGACCAGCTATTGAAGCGAACTGGCGACCGAGGAGAATGCGTTATTTGCGTTCGACCCGATCAGGCGTATCGTCCCTACGACTAGAACCAGGATGACAGCCAGCATTACCGCGTATTCGGCAATATCCTGACCTTCATCTTCGCGCCAAAACCTGTGTATGAGTTCGTACATGTTGTCCCTCCAATTCCGACATCCATTTCCCCTTCGAGAGGGAAGTCGTGAAATTGCCGCACCCATAATGCCGCACCGGGTACGGCTTGTCAATCGTGGAAATCGGAAGTCAGTCGCCAGTTGCCGGCTGCCAGTTGCCAGTAAAACCAACCCCAAGATAATCGAGCCGACAATATCTGCAATCCATCTGTGATCGCTTTCCCAGCAGCTGAGACTGGGAGCTGGCAGCCGGTAACTGGCAACTGTTCTGTTCTACAATCTTCTCGTGGCCGTTCTGCATAGCCTCCGCGTCACTCTGGAGATGATCAAGTGGGAGCATTCCATCTTCGCTCTCCCGTTCGCGCTTTGCGGAGCTATGCTGGCCGCCTCCGGCCTTCCCACCAGCCATCAACTTCTTTGGATCGTAATCGCGATGATCGCCGCCCGCTCTGCCGCCATGGCCTTCAACCGACTGGCCGATGCCGCCATCGACGCCGCGAATCCCCGCACTCGCACTCGCGCGCTTCCCGCCGGCCATCTCTCGCCCGCATTTGTCACCGGGTTCGTCATCGTCTCCTGCGCCATCTTTATTCTCGCCGCAGCGCAATTGAATCGCCTCACAATGTGGCTGTCGCCGGTCGCCCTCGGGGTTTTGCTACTTTATTCTTATACGAAGCGCTTCACGCGATGGTCGCATCTCGTACTCGGATTCGCTCTGGGTATAGCGCCAGCCGCCGCCTGGATCGCCGTGCGCGGCTCTCTTGACCCCCGTATCCTTCTCTTGACGGCCGCCGTCACTTTCTGGGTCGCTGGCTTCGATATCCTCTACGCCTGTCAGGATTTGCAATTCGATCGCGACGCCGGACTCCACTCCATCCCCCGCCACGTCGGCATTCCGCATGCTCTCTGGATCGCTCGCGGCTTCCACCTGATCATGCTGCTGCTGCTCATCGCCGTACTCCCGGCCTTCGCGCTCGGCAAGTTCGCTATCGCCGGCGTGATCGCCGTCACACTTCTCCTGATCTACGAACATTCCCTCGTCAAGCCCAACGATCTCTCGAATCTCAATGCCGCCTTCTTCACCATGAACGGAGTGATCTCAGTAGTCTTCGCCATCTTCGTGGCGGCAGATCTGCTAATCCGAAAGTAAAGGGAATCGTGAAAATAAAACCGGCGGCCCCACCCCCTGCGGCGGGAACGCCGGTTTCCCCATTCCCTTCCGGTGACGGAGGGCGTGAGATCGGTGTGAAAAAGGAATGATCAGACTGCTTCTCGTCTGATCTCGCCTCTCATGGTGCCCCAATCGAGGCCGCCAGTTGTCAAGAATTTGTAAAACCTAGGTACGAGGCAGGGAAGCTCCTAAGCTGGATGAGTCGAATGAAGCCCCACCGGAAACTGGCTGGTCTGCATGAAAATATTTGCGGTAGGCCGCGATCCAGTCGCTAGAAATATCTCGTTGTGCTGTGGCCAGATCCAAGTCGCCGCGGCACACCATTTGATGTAAGCGGTGTTCCAGTTGGTCCTTTACATGAGCGTTCCAAACTGTGTCCTGGTAAGGTTCAGGCCAAAGGTTCCGAATATCCGTGGCGCCCCCAAGCTCCGGTGTAATTAAATAGTCCACCTCGTACGCGTCGGGCTGCGACAGTGTGACTCCGTATTCTTCAAACACCCTGCGCTTCAGTGATACTGGAACTACAGGCTCCGTCCTCGTCGCCGCCCCGCAGACCTCATTTGTCGTGACCGGAACAATCGCGCCCGGAGTCAATCGCAAATCGGGTTCTTCCCAATGGCCAAGCGATGCCGAATCGGTCTGCAATTGCTCCATCGGTGTGTGCAGCCGTATTGCAGTCAGCAGCAAAACGGCGGCGCCAACACTGGCGAAAACCGTTGCCTGGCGGTGCTCGACGACCGCCATCCAGGCCGAGCGAAACCATCCCTTTTCACCTTCCTGAACGGTCGATTCAGCCAGCCGCGCTTTGAGCAGCACGCGCGGACTCGCGCCAGTCGGCAACTCAGGCTTCCAGGTTTCCCGATGAGCCTCGCCGAATTCAGCCAGCGTACTTTCCAGATCTCTTAGCCGGGCGCGACACTGCTGACAGGATTCGAGATGGGCCCGAATGCGGCCGCCGGAACCTGAAGGCAGTTCTCCGTCTGAGTGCAAAAGCAGCTCATCATCCGACACATGAAGATATTCTTCGCTCATTTCCTAGCCTCCGTCCGCCCGGACCATTTTTTCGAGCGAGCGCGCCAACGATGCCGCTACCGACCCCAACGAGATCCCCAGGGCCACCGCGATTTCACGGTAGCGTAAACCCTCTGCCCGCATGCAAAGGCAGCTTCGGTCCTGCTCCGGCAGCGCGTTTACCACTGCCAACAATCGCTGTTGTCTCTGGCGGTTCCGCAATTGTTCCTCCGGGTTTGGAGTTCGATCCGCGGATTGCTTCGGCAAGGTCTCGTCAAATTCTACAATCCGCCGCAGATGTGCCTGATTTGCTGCCCGTTGTTTCAAGGCGAGGTTGCGCGCCACGCGAAATATCCAGCCACGAAGATTCTGGCGGGACTTTCCGCGCTGCAAATGCTGGAACAGCAGCAGGAACGACTCCTGAATTATCTCTTCCCCATCGTGCACGGATAAGCCAACAGCCAGCAGATATCGCAAAAGCCGGTCGCGCAGCTCGTCAAATAATTCCACGACTTCAATCTCGGAAGAAGAAGGAGCCTGCGAGCCTGCGTCAGCCGGCCTTGAAAACGGCCACGAGAGAGCGGAATCTGAATAAAACGCCAAGCCGCGCACCTTTGCGTTAGAAATTTGGGGGAGAACCCGAGCTTAACATATCCGGTTGCCATTATCGCCACCTTAGCGGTCACCAGCGCGCTAAGAATAAAGTCTGAACAAATCGAATGTAGAAAGAATATTCACTAGTAATGCCGCGCCCCTTCGCCAGATCCGACACGACAAAAAAATAACTAATGATGGATGAGTACTAACGTAACTTCTGGGGAAGAGCCTCTTCGCCGCAGACTAGAACCTAAAACGGAAGACAAGCGCCAGAGCGGCCCGAAGATAGCTCTCCAGAAGGGAAACGTGCTTTTGCATACTCTCGAGCCAAGTCAATCGGGTGAAAAACTGAAGATGAGAAAGGCGCTGACATTTGTCTTGTTCTCGTGGGCTCTTCCCATGCTCGCGCAGAGCAACACTGGGGAGTTGCGGTTAACCATCACCGATCCCGCTGGCTTGGGCCTGAAAAGTACTGTGGAACTCGTTAGCCAGGGCAACGACTATAGCCGTACATTCACTACCGATGATCAGGGCAACCTGGATGGCAAGCGACTGCCCTATGGAATCTATCAGATCGAGGTCCGAGTGCAAGGCTTTGCTGAGGGTTCAGAGTCGGTTGAAATACGTTCGGCGGTTCCCCTGGATCGTACGATTCGGCTGAGTGTGGCTTCGGTTTCTGAATCCGTGAAGGTTAGCGCGTCCAAAACATTGATCGATCCATATCGTGCGGGTGCGGTCAATGAGATTGGTTTGAAGGCCATTGAGGATCGATTGACCGCTCTGCCCGGCCGCTCTATGCAGGACCTGGTCAACACGCAACCCGGCTGGCTTTACGAGGGCAACGCGGTGCTCCACCCGCGCGGATCGGAATATCAAACTCAATTCGTCGTCGATGGTATTCCGCTCACCGACAACCGTTCCCCAAGCTTCGGTCCGGAAGTCGAAGCCGACGACGCTGATTCCCTCAAGATTTACACTGCCGGCATTCCTGCGGAATACGGCAGGAAGATGGGGGGAGTCATTGAGGTCAATACCCTCAAAAGCGGAGATCCGGGGTTTCACGGACAGCTCACTCTTTTCGGCGGCACCTACGATACAGCCGGCGCCAATACCCAGGACCAATATGTCTGGAAGGGCAATACGTTTGGCCTGACCGCCTCCGGCAACATGACGGACCACTATCTCAACCCTGTGGTTCCTCAGAACTACACCAACAACGGCACCACCGCTAGTTTTTCTCTGAGCTATGAGCGCGATCTAACCCAGAAAGACCGTCTCACTCTCATTGTCCGCCACGAACTCGCGCGCTATGCCATCCCCAACGAATTCGTGCAGCAGAACGGAGCGTATGTGCCGAACTCGGACAACACCGTCGGCTGCCCACCCGTTCCCCCACCAGACGAGCCGAGCGACTGCGTGTTCATTCCGGGGGGGCAACTACAGACGGGCGACAACTTTGAAACCATGGGGATCGCTTCCTACCAGCACACTTTTTCTTCCGATGCTATAGGCACGTTGCGGGGGATGGTCCGCAATAACTCCAATGATTTTTATTCCAACCCGGAGTCATGGCCCCTCATTGCAACTCAACACAACTACTTCAATGAGGGCTATTTCACGGGCAACCTCTCCGTTCATCACGGCCGGCAGGAGTGGAAGGCGGGCGTCGAATCCGACTCGACATTCCTCAACGAAAACTTTAACTATGTGATGCCCTTCTGCGAGGACCCTTCAAACCCTCAATGCGCCATCAATTTGGGCATCTTGGACGCTGGTGCGACAACCTTCGCCTTTACCGGCAGCCGTCCGGACCTCGAACAATCGGCTTATTTTCAGGATTTAATCCGCCTTGGCAACTGGACGGTCAACGCCGGCCTCCGCTGGGACCACTACCAGTTGGTGGTGAATCAGAACGCGGTGAGCCCGCGGGTCGCCATCGCGCGCTACTTTCCCTCCGCCGGCGTGAATGTTCACTTCTCCTACGACCGGATCTTCCAGACACCGTCCTACGAAAATATAATTTTGGCCAGTTCTCTCGCTGCGGAGGCTCTCGATACCAGCATTCCCGCCGTGCAATTGCCGGTTGAGCCGTCTCAAGGGAACTATTACGAACTGGGAGCGACGAAAGGGTTCCTCGGGAAACTGCGGGTCGACACAAATATGTTCCGCCGTGATGTGGACAATTATGCCGACGACTCTCAAATCCTGAGTACCGGAATCAGCTTCCCCATCGCGTTCAGGAAAGCCGTTATCTACGGTGCGGAGGCCAAGCTCGAAGTTCCGCACTGGGGGCGCTTTTCCGGTTACGCCAGCTACTCCTACATCGTAGGCAATGTCTGGAACCCAGTCACTGGCGGCCTGTTTCTTGGGGATGACGCGACCGGCGCGACCTCCGATTTAACCGGACATTTTCCCGACTCGCAGGACCAGAGAAACACGGTGCGCGCCCGCGTCCGCTATCAAGCCGCCCCGCGCCTGTGGTTCGCCGTGGGTTGCGATTACAACACCGGACTGCCGTTTGAAGCTGACTTGAGCCCCCAGCAATATGCCACGATATACGGTCAAGTAGTAATTAATCACCTCAACTTTAATCGTGGCCGCATCGATCCTTATTTCACGCAAAATATTTCGGTGGGCGCCGAACTCTATCGGCAGGAAAAACGCTCGGTGCGATTGCAGGGCGACGTTCAGAACATTAGCAACACACTCGAAGTAATTGACTTCGGAGGGCTGTTCTCCGGCAACGCACTCGGCCCATCGCGCCAATTTACCTTTCGCCTGGTAACGACATTCTAGGAGCCGGAGTTCATTCGGGGACACCCGCCTCCGGTTGTCTGCCGGGCGAAGCGCGGGTCATCCCGCCCGCTTGAAATACTGCACCGCGCGCTCATGTTTCTGCGCCGCAGCTCGCGAAGAAAATGTTCCCAGGTTCTTTCGCTTCCCCGTCTTGACATCTTTCTTGCGGGAATAAAGGCGATACTCGCCGGATTGTAGTTTGCGAATCATGCAGAAGAAGATGCTGTTCCCGTAATTGCCGGATGGCCAAAAATACACTGGCGCGTCCAGTTTATCTAAAGGACAAAAGACTAAACACCAACCGACGCATCTCAATACAAACGCCGGGCCGGGGCCGGCGTTTGATCGACTTCGAAATCGCTTCGAACTTGCTTTGAACTCTAACTCCCTGCAACCATCTCCTTAGGAGCACCGGCATCCACGTCAGCCTGATTGAACACGACATTCGCTCCCATATGTGCTGGCCGGGGCGCCAGCATCTGCTCCTTGCGATAAACCAGGTTACTGGCGTTGAACGTCGCCAACTCAAACCCGTGCCCATGCGTAATCGCGTCGGTCGGGCAAGCCTCCACGCAATAACCGCAAAAGATACACCGGTTGTAATCGATGTTGTAGACCTTGGCATAGCGCTCGGCGCCGCTCACGCGGTTTTCGGCGGTGTTGTCGGCGGCTTCGATGTAGATGCAGTTCGAAGGACAGTTGGCGGCGCAGAGGAAGCAGGCCACGCACTTTTCCAATCCGTTTTCGTCGCGCTGGAGTACGTGAGCTCCGCGGAAGCGGGCCTCGAACCTTGCTCCCTTCAACGGACCCTTGCCGTCGGGATAATTTTCAACCGTCGTGGGCTGGAACATCTCCATGAAGGTGATGCTCATGCCCTTGGCGATGGCGGCGATGTTTTTCAGGACCGGCATGCCGTTAGTATACCGGATGCCGGGCAATTGAGGCGGATGCGGCAGGTCTGGCATCAGTCGCTGTTCAGATACGCAGGAATGACGTCCCCCCGATAGGTAAGCTCGGGATAAACTTACTGCTGGCTACATTTCCATTCCATGCGAGTACGGGTGCTCTTTTTCGGCATGTTGAAAGACCTTGCGGGGAAGTCCAGCGACCTGCTGGAGCTGCCCGATGGGGCCTTGGTGAGCGATGTGTTGGCGCACTACTCGGCTGAGGTTCCGCGAATGAGGGAGGCGTTGGCTTCAGTCGCTGTGGCGGTTAACCAAGAGTACGCAGGAGCTGAAACTGTACTGAATTCTAACGATGAGATAGCGCTGTTGCCGCCCGTAAGCGGCGGGTCCGGAAAGGCGGCGATCGTCCGCGATGTGATTGACACACAGGCAGTCCTCCGTCGCATCAAGGGTGGTGGGGATGGGGCTGCTGTAATGTTCGAAGGAATAGTGCGCAACCAGACGCGAGGTCGCAGAACGCTCTATCTCGATTACGAGGCATACGAAGAGATGGCGCTGGATCAGATGGAAGGCTTAGCCGAACAGGCGCTGAAGCAATTCGCAGTCCGTGAGGTCGCCCTGATACACCGACTGGGAAGGCTGGAGATTGGCGAAACCAGCGTGGTGATTGTGGTGGCGTCGGCCCATCGCGCCGCCGCGTTCGACGCGTGCCGTTGGCTGATTGATACGCTGAAGCGCACCGTCCCGATCTGGAAGAAAGAATATTTTGAAGATGGCGCAGTGTGGGCAGACGGGGAGGCGTTCCCGGAGGAAATTCGCCCAGGGCAAGGCAGCCCCGGACGCGAGGGTGCATCTAAGTGAGCGGGCCGGCGGCGGCAAGAATGCGTCGTGCTGCGCTCGGCTGTCCCCACACAGGATAACTTGGCACGTATACTTCTTCTTACTGAATGAGAAAATCCGCCACTCTATTTCTGCTGTTGCTGGGTTCCGCTCTGTCGCGGGGGCAGCAGGCTCCGGCACAGAAGCAAGCGACGCAGGAACCGGAGACCACGCTTAAGGTTGACGTCAAACTAGTCAATGTTTATGTGACGGTGACCGACGCTCACGGAGCGCCCGTTGGCGGACTGAAGAAAGAAAATTTCTTGTTGCAGGAAGACGGGCGCGAGCAGAAGATCTCGGTCTTCGACAAAGAATCGGCGCTGCCGCTCTCGATCGCGCTGGCGATTGATACGAGCTTGAGCACGCGTCACGATCTGCCGCTGGAGCAGGCTTCGGCTAAGCGCTTTGCTCGAGCTATCCTGCGGCCGGTAGATGCGTTATCCGTATATGGTTTCAGCGAGAGCGTGTCGCAGGCTACCCCTTATACGCCAGATCTGAAGCGCATCGACGAGGGCATTGACCACATCCGCCTGGGAGCAGCCACGGCGCTGTTTGACGCCGTATATGTGGCTTCGCGCTCGCTCGACCGGCGCCAGGGACGGAAGGTGATGGTGCTGATTACCGACGGCGGCGATACGATCAGCCGGGTCGACTACAAGGAGGCCGCACGCGCCGCCGAAGAAGCCGAAGCTCTGGTCTATAGCATCATCGTGGTGCCCATCGAGAACAGCGCAGGGCGCGAAACCGGGGGCGAGCATGCGCTGATCCAGCTCTCGGAAGATACGGGAGGCAAGTACTACTATGCGACTTCGATGGCACAACTGGACGATGCCTTTCGGCAGATCAGCGACGAGCTGCGCACGCAATACCTGCTGGCCTATTATCCCTCCCAACGCGTGTCGAACTCGCAGTTTCGGCGCATTCAGGTCGGGATCTCAGGGCCAACGGACGCGGCGGCTTATCATGTGCGGAATCGGGCTGGTTACTATACGGTGAAGTCGGACTTTTGAAAGCGGTAATCAGTGATCAGTGGTCAGTTAAGACTAGCGCCTTGATTGACAAGCATAGTGGATGGTTTGGTATTGTTCGGACTTGCTTATAAATGCAGAAGATAGCTTCTCCATTCCAAGAATCAACCTGGGTTCGCGGTACTTGCACTTGAGTTCGCATTGCTCGCCCTAGGTTGAGATGCGCAGTTTCTAGTCCCATCGAACGGCGACTGCCGATCCAGCATCCGAGTTTTTGAAAAGGGAACCTACAAGAGGGTCAGTGAATAGTCCGAAGGGAAGGCTTACGATCTTGAACTGCAATTCCGCTCGAGGTTTAGCCGCGCGCGTCGCGGTGTTTGCGGTTGTGGCCCTGCTGGCCTCTCCTTGGGTTTCAGCTCAGACCGTTGGAACGGGGACCATTGTGGGAACCGTCACGGATCCGCAAGACAGGCCGCTCGCAGACGCCAAGGTGGAGATCACGAATAAGGCGAAGGCTGCGGTGATCCATGTAACGACCTCGCCCGCGGGATTGTATACCTCGGGGCCCATTCAGCCGGGAGACTACGTAGTGCGAATCGAAGTCAAGGGCTTCATTCCTGCGGTGCTGCCGATGGTGGTCCAGGTCGGTAATAGGGAGAGCGCCGATGTGAAGATGTTTGTGACGCCGGAAAAGTCCAAGGTCGCGGCCGCGGCTGGTATTCCCTTCAATACTGAACAAGCGACCGTGCAAAGTGTCATCGCCGGGGGCAAGGTTGAGAAGTTTCCCATCAGCGGGCGAAATATCTTTGATCTGGCGCAGCTTGAGCCTGGGCTCCAGATGCAGGACGGCGGGGTGTACGGTCCAAGCAAGGATGGGATCTCCTCAATTTCTTTTCTGAGCCATTACGGCCGCGGTGTGAGGACTGAAGTGGATGGAGTCGACGTCACCGACGAAACCGTGGGAACCACGACGCAGAACATTCCCCCGACCGCGATCCAGGAAGTTCAGCTTCCCCAGTCGATGCTCGACCTCTCGACGGGACTGACCTCCGCTGGCGCGGTGAACGTGATTACACGGTCGGGGAGCGACCAGATACATGCCGAAGTGTTTGGAGTGTACCGCGGCGATCAAGGTGCGGCGGCGCTGCCTGGTTCGTCAGCAACTTCCCCGTCTTCCTTTCAGCGGGAACAATTTGGCGGAAATGCCGGGGGCGCGATCATCAAAGACAAGGTCTTCGGATTCGTCGACGCTGAACGCACTCAGCAGAATCTTACGGCACCCGAGCCGCTTGCCTACCCGTTCGATGGGCTGAATACCATCCTTTCAGAGCCCTATCGTGAGGTTGGCACGGATGCACGTGCAGACTGGAACATGAGGGGCAGCACAAGGGCCTTCTATCGTTTCAACTACTTTCAGAACAGCGATCTGCGCCCTGACGGTTCGGCCAGTTCGACGCAGCAACTCCGCAATACGAACAATACTTTGACGAACGCGCTGGGCGTCGATTTCAATACTGGGGTGTACGCGCATAGCTTGCGCTTTGAATATCTCAAGCTCCGCAGCGTCGTAACGGATGACACGACGGGGCTCGGTGGGGCGAATAATCCCATCCCTGGGCTGGGTATTAATATTGGCGCGGGCACGGCGGGGAATTGCGTTCTCAGCGGCGGTGGCAGCTATTGCGGAGGGCCGAGCTGGCTGGCGCCGCAGAAGACGGATCAGTCAGACATGCTCGCGAGATATGACGGCGGCCGGGTGCTGGGTACGCACCTCATTCACTACGGGGTGACATTCAATCGCATTGCCGCCGGACGTTTGGGGGCGCTCTCGGCGTTCCCGCAGGTGGGAACGACTTCGCTGGCGGGGTCAATATCGTCCGATCCAACTTCCTATCCTGCGGATTGGGTGAGTTTGGGGAACGCGATTGGGATCTCCACTGCAAAATCTTCATTTGGCTTTCCCGGCGGAGGGTTGGGCCCGGACAACCGGCTGGAAATGTATGTTGGAGACCGGTGGAAATATAGCCCGAGGTTGACGCTGACGTACGGCGTTCACTACGTGCGGGACACGGGCCGCACGGATAGTGGCCTGGGAGCGTTGCCGGACCTGAACCAGTGGCTGCCGGGGTTGGGCGCAAAGGTCCGCAATCCGAACCTCAACCTGGCGCCGCAGTTCGGGTTTGCCTGGGATGCCGGGGGCACTGGCAAGACAGTCGTCAGGGGCGGTGCCGGGCTGTACTATGCGAATACCCTCTGGAACAGCACGTTACTGGACACACCAGCGCGTCTCACAAAGGGGATTTTCGCCGACGCTCCGCAAGTCTGCTCTGGAGGCGTGGCCGCGCCATTTGCGTGGCCTACAAGTCTGTTAGGAGTTACTTCGATTGCCGGAGGTGCGGCGACGGTTGTAAACACGCCGACAGGCTTGCAAGCGCAACCCACATTCTGCGGAGAGACCATCTCGACGGTTGCTCCGGAGGTTCTGGCGCTCAGTGGCGCTTACCAGGCGGCGGCCGCGAGTGTTCCCCAGAGCCAGCCGAATGGCAACTTCGTGGGCACCGCATTATCGGCACTCAATCCTAACTACGACCTTTTCTATCCGAACTACCGGACGCCCAGGTCATACCAGATGAACCTGGGCTTTCAGAAAGAGATTCGCCCCGGAAGTGTAATTAGTGTGGATTACGTCCGCAACATCGGCGAGCATTTCTTGATCGGGCAGGATGTTAACCACAGCGGAGCGGCGCGCAGCTTCAATCAAGCCAATGCGGTTGCCGCCAGGGACGCTGCACAAACGGCTGCCGGCTGCCCCGTCGGGTTTGGTCAGGCCACGTGCATGATCACGGCGTTAGGGCAAGCCGGGGCTCAGACGGCCTATTCTACGGCCGGGCTGGATTCGAACCTGCAGGTGACGGGGGGTGGGCCTTGCACCTATTGCGCGTTTCCGGGGACGAACGCGATCACGGGGAATATCGGAGCAGTGGGCGGAGTCGATGTACTTTTTCCTGACGGCCGCTCGGTATACAACGGCTTGGTGACGAAAATGGTGACACGCCTCGACCGGCCGGTGCGGTTTGTGAAGACCGCGAACCTGGAGATTTCACATACGCTCTCACGGTTTGTTAGCCAGGCGCTGGATGAGGAGGGCATCAACCTGGCGACGAACAACGATAACCCGACGGGTTTCACCGGGCCAAACGCGCTCTCCCGAAAACACCAGATCTCGTTTGGTGGAATCTTCGACCTTCCGTACTATACAAAGCTCAGCATCGTCGGACATTTCCTCAGCCCGGTTCCGGAGAACCTGCTGCTTCCGGAACTGACCCACGGGGGCGAAATCTTTGCCACCGACTGGCTGGGAGCCGGGCTGGGTTCGGCCGGCGCTCCTGAGCCGTTGCCGGGAACGGAAATCGGCCAGTTCTCGCACAGCACCAACATCTACAATCTGCAGTCCGTCATCAACAGCTACAACCACACCTATGGCAACAACTTGACTCCTGCCGGCGCGTGTCTGGTTGCGAACAATATTCCGTCCGGCGACCACTTCAGATGCCCTGGGCTGATAGCCGGTCCGCCGGTTCTGACCCCTAGCGACATGATCGCTCTCGGCTGGGTTATGCCCACGGTGGGTTCGGTTGCTCCCAATGCGCTGGGAATCCCTTGGTTGAAGACAATGGATTTCAGGGCTTCGTGGCCGCTAAAGTTCAAGGAACGCTTCACCATCGAGCCGAGCGTCAGTGTGTTCAATGCCTTCAACCTGGCCAATATGGCCCTGCCGGGCAACTTGCCGGGTGCTTCCTTGCTCCCCGGCCAGAACGGTTTGCTGGCGCCGACAGTATTGGGCGGGGTCACTTCGGTTTCCGGCTACGCCCCGTTCCGCGCGGGTTTCCAGTCGGGAACCTATGCCGTCGGGGCTCCACGACAGCTCGAATTCGCACTGCGCCTCAGCTTCTAACTCACTCAAGACCGTGTACAATGCAGGGATGTCTTTCCGCGCGCAGGGAGCCTCCAACCCCGCCAAGCATGGCCGGACTCCTCCTCCCGAGGAAACTTTCGAAGAAGCCAGCTTCCTGAAGAATCTGGGCGAGAAGCAGAAGCAAGTCACCGTCAAGCTTATGGACGGTCAAAGGGTGACCGGCTGGATCGAGTACTACGACAAGCACATGGTGCGCCTGACGCGCGAAGGCGCTCCCAATCTTTTCATTTTCAAGCACGAGATCATGTACATTGCCGAAGACGGCGGGAAGAAAAAGTGAATTGGGCGTCGGGCTTAGGCTTTCGGGCTTTGGCTGTTCCGTCCCGGTCCGCGTTCTTTTCGACCCCGAAGCCCGATAGCCGAAGCCCGAAGCCGGTATCCTGACCTGTGCCTACCTCCAACGACAGCTTTCTCCCCGCCATGTCTGCCATCGCCCGCGAGGCCGGCGCTTTGCTAATGGATTACTTCCACCGGCACCTGAAGATCGAATACAAGGGCGACGCGGACCTGGTGACGGCGGCTGACCGCGCTTCTGAGGTGCTTATCCGCGACCGCATCCGGCAACAGTGGCCTACGCACGATGTTCTGGGCGAAGAGCAGGGTCTTACCGATCAGGGCAGCGACTATCGCTGGTACGTCGATCCGCTGGACGGGACCACAAATTTTGCGCACGGGTATCCAGTATTTTGCGTCTCGCTAGGCTTGGAGCACAGAGACAAAATGATCGCGGCTTCGGTCTACGATCCCATGCGCGATGAGCTGTTTTCCGCCGAGCAGGGAAGCGGTGCACAACTCAACGGCAAACCGATCCATGTTTCGAAAACCGCAGCGCTGAAGGAATCGCTTCTGGCCACTGGTTTTCCCAGCCAGAAACGGCACAAGAATCCTAATATTTTCTTTTATCACCAGATCACGCTGCACACCCATGGAGTGCGGCGGGCGGGGTCGGCGGCCCTTGATTTGTGCAATGTGGCGTGCGGCCGCTTCGATGGATTTTGGGAGTTCAATCTCAATCCCTGGGACACGGCGGCGGGCGTGCTGATCGTGGAAGAAGCAGGCGGCAAAGTGACGCGCTTCGACGGATCGCCATTCGAAATCAACAGCCGCGAGACACTGGCTTCGAACGGGTTATTACATGACGTGCTGCTGCGGGAATTCGAGGAGATCTTTGCGGGCCGAGGTCTGGAGACTTTGCCGGATCCTCGGGTGCATGAGCGGTAGAATTTCGAACTTCTGATTGAGAAAAATCTCAAAGTGCAGGGGAGCCTTCGGCTCTTGCTCAGAGCAAGCAAAGAGCAAGACAGGGTAGATCGAAGTCTCATCTGCGGCGTTACAATTGAACGTGGATGGCCGCTTTCGGCTGCCCTTCATCCTTAGCTCCTAACAGGATCAATGTGATCAATTCTCTTCTGGAACGCAAGATCGAAAAGCGGCCCGATAAAGTCCGGCTGCAAGACCGCATTCTCTTTCTCACCGAGGACCCGGAACTGATCAAGCGGCAGCTTGCGGGCGAAGATCTGCCGTGGGATACGAAGAATCCGGCGAATAATCCCAAGCTGCGTGACGATATCTCGACCGACGAGATTACTCCGGCGCACTACTGCTTTTATTTTGACGAAACCCTGGGCGAGATTCCTTATCTTGGCCTCAAGTGCGGCAGCGTGACGCCGATTGGGCGAGGCGACGTGAAGCGTGGCGGGTTTGTGTGCGCGGTGAGCGGGAAGCGGCGCGGCAAGGGATCGAGCCGCGAGCAGTCGCCTTATGCCGAGATGTGCGCGGGCATTCAAGTCGTCATCGCGGAAAATATTGAGCGCATCTACAAGCAGAATTGCCAGAACCTGGGAGTGCTGACTTCGACCGACTCTTCGCTGATCGATCGGATTCGCCGTGGTGAAGAGATTGCGCTTGCCGAGTTTACTGCAGGGGAAGACGAAATCACGCGGCAGGTGATTGAGTACGGCGGGTTGTTCCCGTTCAATGTTGCGCGCATGCAGGGGAAAGTGTTCTTGCCGCCGATTGAAACCAGCAAACGCCCTATGACTCTAGCGGAGAAAATATTTGCGCGGCACATGATCAACGAAAAGGGTGAGGTTGGTGTCGCAGTTGTAAAGCCAGGCGACACCGGTTTTGCCCGAGCTGACCTGCGCTTCAGCCACGAGTATGTCACGCCGATGGCGGCCATCTTTTTTGAACGCTACGTCGGCAAGGACGCGAAGGTCAACGATGCCTCCAGCATCATCTTTTTCCGTGACCATCTTACGTTTCTTGATGAAGTGATCTCCGAGGAGAAAAAGAAGTTGGGGCTGCTTGATCTGGCGACGCAACTCAAGTTGAAGCAACAGGACTTCGCCGCGAAGCAGGGAATCAAGTTGCATGGAGAATTAAAAGATCGCAAGGGATCAGAAGGCATTTGCCACTCGATTGTGCTTGAATCCTACGCGTTGCCGGGGCAGTTGAATATTGGCTCGGACTCGCACACGCCGCACGTAGGCGCGATTGGCTGCGTCGCTTTCGGAATCGGCACGACTGACGTGTTTAATAGCTGGATCACGAAGGATGTGCGAGTGAAGGTGCCGGAGTCGGTGAAGATTGTGGTTCGCGGCAAGAGGCAGGCGAATGCAACCGCGAAAGATTTCATCCTGAAAATTCTTAGTCTCGACTATGTGCGCAGCGGGAAGGCGCTCGCCAAGGTGATGGAGTACGCGGGCGAGGCCATCGAAGAACTCAGCGTGGATGAGCGCGCCACGATGACGAACATGGCGGCTGAAATTGGCGGGTTCACTGGCATTGTTGCGCCGGATAAGAAAGCGGTCGACTTCCTGGTCGAACGGCGCGGCATGAATCGTGGGAAGGCCGAATCCCTAATTCAAGGGTTGTACAGCGACGCGGATGCGCAGTACGCGCACGTGATCGAACTCGACGCGGCAGAGATTACGCCGATGGTCGCGACCCCGGGCGATCCCGGCAACGGGAAATATGTGCGCGAGTTGAACACGCCGGTCCCGGTTGAGATCGCCTACGGCGGCACCTGCACCGCCGGTAAGAACGAAGACATGGACATGTACGCCCTGGTGCTGGCCGATGCGCTCAAGCAGGGCAAGCGTGTCGCCGACTCGGTGAAGTTCTACATCCAGTTTGGATCGCAGGAAACGCGCGAATATTGCCTGAGAAAGGGCTACGTCGATGTGTTTCAGAAAGCCGGCGCGATCGTGATAGAGCCGAGTTGCGGAGCGTGTATCAACGCAGGCCCCGGAGTTTCGACGCGTCCCGATCAGGTGGTGATCAGCGCGCAGAATCGCAACTTCCCTGGCCGCAGTGGCCCCGGACAGATGTATCTGGCTTCTCCTTTGACGGTCGCGGCAAGCGCTGTCGCGGGATATATCGTGGAGTACGAGCCGAGTGAGAAGAAGGAATTGGTGGGAGCCTGAGTCAGAGGAATCCTGCGTCAAAGGAATGTAAGCGCAGATATGAGCTTCCTGCAATTTAGGACCGCGATGCGCCGATCCCGAGTCGGGTTCGTTCTTCTGTCGAGCGTAATCATTGCCGCCGCTGTGTGGTATGTGTCGCAGTTGGGGCTTTCCGCGGCTCCCGCGGTTGAACGTACCGACGAGCAGACCCTGAAGTCCTTCGCGGCGCTTCATCCCATCGACGTGCACGTGCACGTGTTCAAGACCGATCCCGCATTCCAGGAGATGCTCGAGCGGTTGAATTTGAAACTGATGGACATCCTGGTGATGGACGACACCCTCTCCTACCGCAAGCAGTTGCAGCCACAGATCGACGACGCGCTTGCCCTGGTGCGGTCCAGTCACGGCCACATTGCCTTGTGCACGACTTTCGATCCGTACAAATTTGACAACCCGTCATTCACCGCAGAGGCCATCCAGCAGATCGACCGGAATTTCGCCGAAGGCGCGGTCGCGGTGAAGATCTGGAAGAACATCGGGATGGAGATCAAGGACCATAGCGGCAAGTACATCATGGCGGACGATAAGAAGTTCGAACCGATCTATCGGGATATCGCGCAGCGCGGCAAGACTCTGATGACGCACCAGGCGGAACCGAACGTTGCGTGGGGACCGCCCGATCCCGGCGATCCGTCGTGGTCGTACTATCAGGAAAACCCGCAATGGTATGTCGGTAACAAGCGTGGCTTTCCCACCAAGCAAATGATTCTGGCGGCGCGCGACCGTGTGCTCGAGAAAAATCCCAAGTTGCGGGTCGTAGGAGTCCACTTGGGCAGCATGGAACGAAGTCTCGACGAAATTGCCAGGCATCTTGATCAGTATCCTAATTTCGCGATCGACACCGCGGGGAGGATGGAGTATCTGATGCTGATGCCGCGCGAGCAAGTCCGCAATTTCTTGATCAAGTACCAGGACCGGATTCTCTACGGTACCGATCTCGATGTGCTCGCAACCTCGGACGTTGCCGAGACAACGTCCGAGTGGCAGGCAACTTACGCGCGCGACTGGAAATTCTTGGCAACCGGCGACCCAGTGAAGATGGAGGACAAGCAGGTGGAGGGCTTGAATCTACCTGGTCCGGTGCTGGAAAAGATATTCCGGGACAATGCTAAACGGTGGATACCGGGTTTGTAAATTGAGCCCCGGTGGTCTGGCGTCGCAGGCGCTTGCAAGTGGTTGAATTCAGGCAGGGTGGCTGAAATCAGCCATTGTTGAAGCTGCAACTTTTCGTTAGGATCTGAGTTCAAATAGGTAGGCGCTTCGGATAGAAATCAAGATCTAGAAGACCTGGATCCGGCGGGTTTCGAGGTTGGAAGACGGATCTGAGACAAGGGGGAACACCATGCGGTATATGAAATATTTGGCTTTGGTCGCGGTTCTGATGCTGCCGCTGACTTATTCGCAGGCGCAGGTCGCGGTCGGCGTGGGAATTGGCGCAGCGCCGGCTTGCGCTTACGGCTACTATGGATATTATCCTTACGCCTGCGCGCCTTACGGTTACTACGGACCTAGCTGGTTTGCGGGCGGAGTGTTCATCGGAGCTGGCCCATGGTATGGCTGGGGACGGCCGTGGGGTTGGGGCGGCTGGGGCTACGGTCGCGGCTACTACGGCGGACGCGGTTACTATGGCGGGCGAGGCTACGTCGGTGGACGCGGATATGCCGGTGGAAGCGGATATGCACGTGGTTCGACCGGAGGATACCGCGGTGGTGCCGCGGTGGGTGGTGGTGGGTTCCACGGTGGCGCGGCTGGCGGAGGATTCCACGGTGGCGGCGGTTTCCACGGTGGAGGTGGCGGACACGGTGGAGGTGGTCACCGCTAAGTTCGCCCGGCGGCTTGATCTTGATCTGGGTTAAGTCACGGAAAGAGACAAAGAGACAACGGCTGGCAGCCCAGGGCTGCCGGCCGTTTTGCCTTGTGAAGGCATAATGATCTGTACCTGCCGCCCGCATTCTTGCTAGAATGTGCGGTCGCGGAGACGGCTGTAGTAGTAAAATATTTTTATAGATTCCGAGGAGACGGACACTCTTATGACCTACGTGATTGCAGAGCCTTGCATTAACACCAAAGACACGGCGTGCGTGGATGCGTGTCCGGTGGATTGCATTCATCCCAAGAAGGATGATCCCAAGTATGCGACGGAGCCGTTGCTCTATATTGATCCGGTGGAATGCATTGACTGCGGCGCGTGCGTTCCGGTATGTCCAGTATCGGCCATCTTCGCACTCGACGACCTGCCGGAGAAGTGGAACGAGTTTACCGCGAAAAATGCGGCGTACTTCGGGCGATAAGACGGCTTTCAGCTATCAGCTATCAGCCGTCAGGAAAACCAGGTCTGCGGAAAAAGGCGCGCATCCATGTGTGGATGCGCGCTTTTTGGTTTGAGGTTGCAAATTGTGACCTCAAACTTTGTTCGAGCATGGCTTTTTTCTGACGGCTCATAAGCTGATGGCTGACAACCCGTCCGATAAAATCATTCCTGTACTCACGGGTCCCCATGGCACTGAAGGAGTCGGAAGCGATCGTGCTCCGCACCTATCCGCTGCGAGAGGCAGATTTGCTGGTAACGCTGTTTACTCGCGCGGAGGGCAAGGTGCGCGGCGTGGCGCGGTCGGCCAAGAAATCAAAGCGGCGCTTCGGCGGGGCGCTCGAGCCGATGACATATGTGCGGGCGTTTTATGACGTTCGCGAGCGCCAGGAGTTGGCTCGCCTGGATGCATGCGAAGTGCTGGAGTCTCCGCTCGCGACTGAAGTCAGCTATGCTCGGGCAGTGGCCCTGGCGCATGTAGCCGAGTTGCTGGATGAGCTGTTGCCCGATCGCGAGGCCAACGATGCCATCTTCCGGCTGACGCTTTCGGTGCTGCATGTTATGACTGGCTCCGATGTGTGGATGCCGGCCACCTACTTCGATCTGTGGCTGACGCGGCTGGTCGGCTTTCTACCTGAGTTGACCGAGTGCATTATCTGCGGCCGAAATCTGAACGGGAGCCGGGCTTATTTTCACGCGCTGGCCGATGGCCTGACGTGTCCCGAAGACAAGCGCCTGGCGTCGTCCGAGATTTCAAGCGAGTCACGTTCGCTGGCCGCGAAAATGTTCCGCGCTCCGGTCGAAAGTTTTGCCGGGAAGCCGTGGCCGAAGGCGCAGGGAGCTGACCTGCGGAAGTTTTTGATCCAAGCCTTGCAGCGCCATATTGAGAAGAAGCTCGTTACGGCGGGGATGCTCGAGAAGGGCAATTTCTAAGGTGGACAACGAGGTGAAGATGAAGGACACATGGGGAAGGCGGCTGTTCACGACTGGCGCGGTCGTGCTGATATTGCTGGGATTGGTGCACTCGCTGTCGCTGTTGGAGAAGCAGGTGCCTGCGAATGAGACGGAGCGGCAGTTGCTCGATCTGATGTCTAACTACAAGTTCAACGTGATGGGGTCGATGCGCAGTATGAACGATTTCCTGACCGGCTTCAGCATTGCGTTCATGGTTGGCATGATCGGCATGGGAGTGCTCGATCTGGTTCTCGCCCGTGAAAGCGCCGGACTGTTGAAGCGGGTTGCGCTCGTCAATATCATCTCATTGGCCGTGATGGCCGCTGTGAGTCTGCGTTACTTCTTTGTTGTGCCGGTCTCGTTAATAGTGGCCACACTGGCCGTCTTTACTCTAGCATGGTTGAAACTGCCGGCATCTGCTAGCTGACGGTTCCCGCCGCATCCGTTACAATCAATGGTTAATCTTCAAGTTGCTGGACGAGTGTGAATCCATCTAAACCCAATTCGCTGACGTTCCAGGAACTCATCCTGCGGCTCCAAGCATTTTGGGCGGAACGCGGATGCGTGCTGCAGCAGCCTTATGACGTGGAAGTGGGCGCGGGCACCATGGCGCCCGAGACGTTTCTGCGCGTGCTGGGGCCGAAGCCTTACAAGGTCGCGTACGTGCAGCCTTCGCGGCGTCCGGCGGACGGGCGATACGGGGAGAATCCCAACCGGCTGTTCAAGCACATGCAGTTGCAGGTGATTCTGAAGCCTCCTCCGGAAAATGTGCAGGGGTTGTATCTGGAGTCGCTAGGTGCGATCGGCATCGACCTGCGGCAACACGACATCAAGTTCGAAGAAGATAATTGGGAAGCTCCGACGCTGAGCGCGTGGGGTGTGGGCTGGCAGGTGATGCTCGATGGATTGGAGATCACACAATTCACTTATTTCCAGCAATGCGGGGGCGTGGATCTGTTTCCGATTTCAGCCGAGCTGACTTATGGGCTGGAACGGATATGTGCATTTCTGCAGGATGTGGATTCGATTTATGACATCGTGTGGGCACGCGATCCTGAGACCGGCCACGAAGTGAAGTATGGCGATGTGCGGCTGGCTGATGAGTTGCAGTTCTCGGTTTACAACTTTGAAATGGCGGATGTGGAGAAGGCTTGGGAACACTTTAGTTTGTATGAGTCGGAGTGCAACGCCCTGATTGAACGGTTGGGTGTTGAGAAGAAGGACTTGGCACTCAAGAGAAGCAATAGCCACGAACCGGCTGCGGGAACCGGACATCTACGCGCGATTGCGCGCCTTCCGGTTCTGGCCGCTTACGATCTTTGCCTGAAGTGCTCGCACCTATTCAATATCCTCGATGCGCGCGGTGCAATTTCTGTGACAGAGCGCGTGGGCGTGATTGCGCGTGTGCGGGCTCTGGCGGTGAACATCGCGAAGGCGTGGGTGGATCAGCAAAAGAGCGAGGCCGCTGCGGAGAAGGCCGACGAGCCTGAGCCGGTTCATGTGAAGACGGTGAAAAAGGAGAAGTTGTCGCCGGTCGGAACGTAGGTTGTGGCGCCGGCCCTACGAGTTTGAGACATGCCAGACTTCCTGCTAGAGATCGGGTGCGAAGAGATTCCCGCTCGGATGATTGATGATGCCGAGACAAGCCTCGGGGTCCGCGTCGCCAAATTGCTCCTAGACCAGGGGCTTCTATCGGCGACGACGACGGTACCGACTATGTCTACTCCCCGCCGGTTAACTGTCTGGGCAAACGGCATCCCGGCGGTTCAGGCGGAGGTCGTCGAGCAGTTGACCGGCCCCTCGGTGAACGTTGCGTACAAAGACGGCCAGCCGACGCCTGCGGCGCATGCATTTGCCAAGAAGGCTGGAGTCGACGTTTCGCAACTGGAGAAGATCACAACCGCGAAGGGCGAATATCTGTCTGCGAAAGTCACTAAGAAGGGCCGAAGTGCCGCCGATATCCTCGCCGAGACTCTGCCCAAAGAAATTTCGTCGATCTACTGGCCGAAGAATATGTACTGGCGCAAGGCGAACGAGCGCTTTGTGCGCCCGGTGCGGTGGCTGGTGGCAATGCTCGACGCGGAAACGATTCCGCTGGAGTTTGATGGAATCTGGGCAGGGAAAATTTCGCGCGGGCACCGGACTTTGTGCGATGGCGGTGTGACGATTTCTCGGGCCGGGTCTTCTTATTATGTTGACGCGCTGCGCTCAGCCAAGGTTTTGGGCCGTGCCGAGCGTGAGCGCCAGATTCGCAAGGCGCTCGACGCGTCCACCCGCACGGTTCCCGGAGCACGCTGGAGGGAAGATAAGTCTCTACTCGATACCGTTGTGAATCTGACGGAATTTCCTTCCGTAACTCTGGGGAGCTTCGATCCGCAGTTTCTTGCCCTGCCGGAAGAAGTGCTGGTCACGGTGATGCGTGACCACCAGAAATACTTTGCTGTGGAAGATGGGGATCACAAGCTGCTGCCGCATTTTCTGGCAGTGCTGAATACCGATGGCGATCCCCAGGGGCTGATCCGGCACGGCAACGAGCGCGTGTTGAGGGCCCGGTTCAACGACGCGCGATTCTTCTGGGAGACGGACCAGAAACGGTCCCTGCTGGAGCGGCTTGAATTGCTGCGGCACGTTACTTTCCAGAAAGACCTCGGCAGTTACTATGCGAAGACGCGGCGGGTACAGCGCCTGTGCAGTTGGCTAAGCGAGATCATCAAGCAGAGCGGGACGGCGGTGCGGGCGGGTGTAGTCCACAAAGCGGCTTGCCTGGCGAAGACCGACTTGACCACTGAACTGGTGAAAGAGTTTACAGAACTGCAGGGCATCGTGGGCGGGCTGTATGCGCGGGCACAGGAACTCGATTCGAGCCTGCCCGAAGCGACGCGATTCGCGATTGCGGATGCGATTTACGATCATTACAAGCCAGAATCGACGGAAGATGACGCTCCGCGGTCGAGAGAGGGCGCCGTGCTTTCGATAGGCGACAAGGCCGACACAATTGCCGGAATGTTTGCGCTGGGGTTGGTGCCGAGCGGGTCGAAAGATCCTTTTGCGCTGCGGCGGCAGGCGAACGCGATTGTGAAGGTGATCGACAAGTACAAACTTCCGCTCAGGCTGAATGACATAATGCGCGATGCGCGTGCAGGGTATCAGGGGTCTGAGGCGGAGAGTAAGTTCGTCAACGATGCTAAGTTCGCTGGGTCGCTGAGGACATTCTTCCGTGAGCGGCTGGAGTTTTACTTGAAGGACGTCCGCGGATACTCGTATGACGTGGTCAAAGCAGTGTTGGCGGCAGACGCGGAGGATGTGATGGATGCATTGGCTCGCGCCGAAGCCGTGAAACAGGTTTTGCATATGCCCGAGTTCCTGGCGATCGGAGCGGCATGCAAGCGTATGCGCAACATCTTGAGGCAAGCGGAAGAGAAGGGAATCGCTCCGGCAACGACATTCCAGCACCTGCCTGATTCGGCGGATGAAGAAAAACGCCTGGCAACTTATGTCGATGTCAACGGCCGTAAGGTTGAAGACCTTCGAAGAAAAAGAGAGTACAGCGAAGCCCTCAAGTTGCTTTCGACCGCTCGCGAACCTGTAGATTCTTTTTTCGACAAAGTAATGGTCATGGTCGATGACGAGAAGCTGCGGACGAACCGGCTGGCGCTGGTGCGGACCTTGTTGAGAGAGTTTTCGACGATCGCAGATTTTTCGGAGATTGTGACCGAAGCGAAAGCATAACCTCTTTCCGCAGTCAGCAAATTTAGATTCATAGATTGCCAGGCGAGACGCTGGCGTCACGAGAATAGAACTATAAAAGGACTAATCATCATGGCGACAATCACGCTTCCTGAAGCTGGAGTTCAAGAAAACAAAAAGACCACAACCAAGTATGTTTACTTTTTCGGCGGCGGCAAGGCGGATGGCTACGGCAACATGAAAGACGACCTGGGCGGCAAAGGCGCCGGTCTTGCCGAGATGACGAATGCTGGCCTGCCCGTCCCTCCGGGATTCACCATTCAAACTGAGGCTTGCCGCGAATACATGCGCACCGGCGGGGTGTCCAAAGAGGTTGACCGCCAGATGGAAGAAGCGCTTGCCAGACTGGAAGCGCTGCAGGGACAGAAGCTCGGAACAGGCGAGAATCCATTACTGGTGAGCGTGCGCTCGGGCGCGAAGTTTTCCATGCCCGGCATGATGGATACGATCCTCAACCTCGGCTTGAATGACAAGAGCGTGGAAGCTCTGGCCAAGCGCAGCAATAATCCGCGCTTCGCCGCCGATTCCTACCGTCGGCTGATCCAGATGTTCGGCAACGTTGTCCTGGAGATTCCGAAGTCCTCGTTTGACGAAGTCTTTGATGCGAAAAAGAAACAGAAAAAGACGCAGCTTGATACCGATCTTGATGCCAAAGCGCTGAAGGAAGTGATCGAGGAATACAAGAAGGTTGTAAAAAAGCACGCCAAGCGTGACTTCCCGCAAGATCCGCACGAACAATTAGTAATGGCGCGCGACGCCGTCTTTCGTTCCTGGCAGAATGACCGCGCCAAGCATTACCGCCGCATCAACAACATCGACGACATGCTCGGTACTGCAGTGAATATGCAAGCCATGGTATACGGCAACCTCGGCGAGACCAGTGGCACCGGCGTGGGCTTCACTCGTAACCCCGCTACGGGCGCCAAAGAGTTCTATGGTGAATTCCTGATGAACGCGCAGGGCGAAGACGTGGTCTCGGGCGTGCGTACTCCGGTGCCAATCCTCGAACTTCAAAAAATCATGCCTGATGTGTATAACCAGCTGCGCGAGATCACAACACGGCTTGAGAAACATTACAAGGACATGCAGGATTTTGAATTCACCATTCAGGATGGCAAGCTTTACATGCTGCAGACCCGCAACGGCAAGCGGGGAGGGGTGGCGGCGGTGCGGATCGCGACCCAGATGGTGGAGGAAGGTTTAATTACGAAAGAAGCAGCCATCTTCCGTCTCGATCCCGGCCAGGTCGTCGATTTCCTGGTGGCGCGACTGGATGAGAAAGACGTCAAACCTGGGGATCTACTGACAGCAAAAGGACTGCCTGCGTCTCCCGGTGCAGTCGTTGGTCAGATCGTTTTTACAGCCGATGACGCGGTCGAGAAAGCTGGACACGGAGCGGAGAAGAACCCCGTGATCCTGGTGCGCGCCGAAACCACTCCCGAGGACATTCACGGCATGGAGGTTGCCGTGGGCATTTTAACGTCGCAAGGCGGCATGACCAGTCATGCGGCCGTGGTTACGCGCGGAATGGGCAAGTCGTGCGTGGCGGGTGCTGGAGAGATCGCGGTCAGTGAAAAATCGCACGAGATGCGCGCCGCGGGGCAAGTCTTTGGCGAAGGGGACTGGATCACGATCGACGGCACGACCGGCCGTGTGTTTAAAGGCAAGAAGAAATTGCTTCCTCCCGACCCGGATAACCTGGCCAAGCTTGCGCAGTTCATGAGCTGGGCCGAGCCTTATCGCACGATGCGCGTTCGCGCCAATGCCGACATTCCGAGGGACGCCGAGAAGGCGCGCGAATTCGGCGCGGAGGGCATCGGGCTATGCCGCACAGAGCATATGTTCTTTGGCGAGAAGAAGATTTCGCACATTCGAGCCATGATTATGGCCGATAACGAAAAGGACCGCCGTGCCGCGCTGAAGAAGCTGCTGCCGCTTCAACGCACCGACTTTGTTGGCGTATTTAAAGCGATGGATGGCTTGCCGGTTACGATCCGCACGCTTGATCCGCCGCTGCACGAGTTCTTGCCGCGCCGCGAGGACCTGATGGTTGAAATTGCCATGCTCCCACATGCCAGTGCGAAGGAAAAGAAAGCGTTGGTGGCGAGATATTCCGACTACGGCGTCAAGGCTGTCGGTGATCTGAAAAAGTCTTTGCCTGCACTGCTCAGCCGAGTGGAGCAGTTACATGAGTTCAATCCGATGCTCGGGCATCGCGGCTGCAGACTGGGCATCACGTACCCTGAGATCACTGAGATGCAGGCGCGCGCGATCTTCGAAGCGGCGGTGGCCGTCTCCAAGCAAGGTGTGAAAGTGTATCCCGAAGTGATGATTCCCCTGGTCGCCACTGTGAAAGAAATGGCCAACCAGGCGGCAATCGTGCGGCGCGTGGCCGAGGAGGTGTTCAAGGAGAAGGGAACCAAGGTCGATTACTTGGTGGGGACAATGATCGAATTGCCCCGGGCCGCGCTGGTTGCTGACGAAATCGCGAAAGAAGCGGAGTTCTTTTCTTTTGGCACGAACGACCTTACGCAGACGACTTTCGGCTTTTCGCGCGACGACGTGAATAAGGTGCTGCCGACCTATTTGGAAGAAGGAATTCTGAAGCAGGATCCTTTCGCCACCATCGACCGCGATGGCGTTGGCGAACTCGTGCGGATTGGGATCGAGCGGGGACGGAAGACAACTCCTAAGCTGAAGGTGGGAATCTGTGGCGAGCACGGCGGCGATCCCTCTTCGGTGGAGTTCTGCCATCAGGTGGGCATGGATTACGTGTCATGCTCCCCGTTCCGCGTGCTTACCGCTCGGCTCGCAGCGGCACAAGCGGGGGCAAGCGATAAACTGAAAGTCGAGGGCGGAAGAACCAAATAGAAGGCTCAACGCGGTGCGGGCGAACCGGACGGGAACCAAGTTCTCTGAGCTTCAGTCCGGCGCGTTGTGAATTACTGCACTTTTTGCAGCCTGGCGATTAGTTTCTGCGCCAGGCTTTCCTCTGATTCTGACCACAGCAGGCGCGCGCTGGTGCCGCTATGCTTTTCCACCTTCACCGAGAACTCCACCAACTTGGCCACGTTGTCGCGAATCTTAGCGCGAGTCTGCTCGCTCAGCGCGGTCTCGGGCTGCAGAAAATACGAATCGAGGCCGAAGTCGACCTGGATGTGTCCCGTCTGCTTGTATGCTCCGTCGTCGAATTGTTCTCCCTGAACGATGAATCTCACGATCGCGGGCTCGAGCAGCCAATTCGCGTGCGACTCATCCGGTGTCCACAAATCCCAGTGCGCCTCGAAGACGTAAGCGTAGTCGTCGTGGACATGTTCGGCGGCGATCAGCGTGGCTTGGCCAGGATCGATTCCGGAAGGGAATCGACGCTCCAGCACGGTGGCCTCGTCCCAGGAAATGGGATGCAGGGCGAAATAAGTGATCCCCGGACGTTGGATCGAGAACGGAAACTGCTGCAACACCGCAAAAGCATGCGGCAACATCTCCGGGCCGGAGAAATCGGAAAACCAAAGACTGAGATAAACGGGATCCGACACAATAGCCTCAGGCGTTCGTAGACCGCATCCTGCTGCGGTTTCACTAATTCTAAACCGTACGGGTTAATAGAAAAAAGCAGCACGATAGCGAGTGCAATCGGAGCAGGCTGAGCCATCTAGCCGCATTTTGACAGGGCTGCGAAGGGTTGTTACGATCAAATGTGCCTTTGAGCACCCCACCACATCCGTCCCCGTCGTCTAGCCTGGCCTAGGACATCGCCCTTTCACGGCGGTAACACGGGTTCAAATCCCGTCGGGGACGCCAAACCTAATCAATGAGTTACCGGGATTTCCCCAGAAACTCGCGGTACAACGACGGTACAACTTGGTTTCGAGCGGATCATGCCGACTACCTTGCTTTGTGCCGCTCGCTTCTGCGGACTCAGGGCCTGTGTGTAGGTGTCCAACGTCATCTTTGCTGTTGAGTGCCGCAACAGCTCCTGTACCACCTTGACATCCTCCCCGTTGCCCTTGAGCAACGTAGAAAACGTGTGGCGAAATGTGTGCCACGACACCTTCTTGTTGATCCCCAGTTTTCGGGCTGAGGGTTGAATGTAGTCGCGCATTACCGTGCTCAGCCAGACTGGCTGTTTCCCACGCTTGGCTCCAGCGCGGTTGGCATCGGTGGCCCATACATAATCGGACGGCTTCTTGTATGGGGTCACCTCATACCAGGACAACAGATCATGAGCTATATACTCGTCAATCGGCATCAGCTTTCTCGATGCCTCCGTTTTGACCGGGCCTACATGCTGGTCAACCAGCGACCGAGTCACGCTTACATGGAGATTCTTGAAATCGAAATCCTCCCATTTCAGCCCGGCCAGTTCGCCCCGGCGTAGTCCCGACGGCATGTCGAGAAACACCATCGCCTTTTCCCGAATCCCCAGTACCCCCAGCAGCAGATGCATCTCTTCAACTTCGAGAATGTCAGGTGTTCGCTCACGCTTTGCAGAAACACGAACACCAGAACCCTTGCCAGCACCTGCGATTGGATTGCGGTGAGTGAACTCCCACCGTATTGCATGATTGAAAACGCTGCCCATCGCGTCACGGATTTTTTCTCTTGTGCCACCTGCAAGAAGTTTGCGCCTGCCAAACTTGCTCGTGACAAGTGACTTAAGCCATTGCTCCACCGCAACGGTCTTGATAGCCCGGAGTTCGAGTTTTCCCCAATGAGGCAGCACCCAGCGATTCAGAACCAGCGTCTTCCGGTTTCGGGTCGAATATGCTTTGCCGTCCCGGCCGCAATCAGCAAGTTCATGAATTTTGTAGTGCTCCACAGCCTCAGTCATAGTGATTGACGTCAACTCTGTCGGGCCATCGGTATTGATGTTTAGCCGCAGTCCAGCTAACAAATCCTGCAGCTTCTTACTGTTTTCGGGATAGTCCTTGACGGGTCCGATGGTTTTCTTGCGCTCGCGTGAAATGCCGTCCGCGCCTTTGTGCAGCCAGCGAAACTGCCATCTTTCTACCCCATCTTTGCGAATTATTGTTTGGAGACACCCATTCTGATAACGCGCCAGCATTCATTTGCTCCTTGAATTCTGGCAGCGGTCGCAATCCGAATTTACCCCAATGGGCGTCGGGGAGTCTAGTTCACGGCGAATGTCATTTTCCGCAGATCCTGGTAACCAACAGGCTGGGCCCCGAGCGGATCGTGATCCGGCGCAAAAACATCTTGCACGTGACGGAAACGAATTCTCGATCCCCTTATTCACTTATCGACCGCTACACCCGAGGCCATGTTGTGACGCGCCCGACGGCCTGCAATTACCTGCGACCGAAGCCAATCATCCAACTCAGAGAGATAAAAATGCCAGCGCTTCCGATCAGACCCCAGCCTCGATCCGGATCATGTAGTGCCCTACGACAACTTGACCGCCTGCTTGCTGGCATTACAGCGTTTTGATGAGGCTCGCCAGATCGTTCAGAAAGCGAGAGCGCGCAAGCTGGATAACATCATGCTGCACGCCACTCTGTACGAACTCGCCTTTCTGAAAAACGATGCTGGCGCTATGGCAAACGAAGAGCAGTGGTTCTCGGGCACATCGCTGGAGAATTTTGGGCTTGCCCTTTCCTCCGACACGGAAGCCTTTGCAGGTCATGTCCGCAGGGCGCGAGAGATAGACCAACGTGCAGTCGCCTCCGCCATCCATGCCGACAGCAAAGAAATTGGAGCGCTTTGGCGAGAGAATGGCGCGCTGCGCGATGCCGCGTTTGGCGATGATCGAGAGGCTCGACAAGAGGCGGCGGGCCGGCAGATCGCACCCGTGGGGCAGGGTGTTGACGTGGAAGCGGCGCTTGCGTTTGCGATGGCAGGGGATGCACCTCGGGCTGAGTCTATGGCGCTGGAATTGGATAAGCGTTTCCCGCTTGACACTCAGATGCAGTCCCTGTGGTTGCCGACGATTCGGGCTCAGTTGGCGCTGAACCGAAACAATCCTGCCTCCGCTTTAGCTGCTCTCCAGGCCCTCTCGCCCATCGACCTAGCGCTGATTCCGCTTGAGAATAACGTTTCCTGCCTGTATCCACTATATATACGGGGCGAAGCCTATCTGGCTGCGGGACAGGGCAACTCGGCCGCCGCCGAGTTTCAGAAGATTATCGATCATAGTGGCATCGTCTGGAACTGCTGGACGGGGGCGCTGGCGCATCTGGGCGTGGCCCGTGCCAATACTGTACAGGCAAGAACTCACGAGGAGAGGATGCCGATGCTGCCCGTGCTCGGTCGCTCGCCGCCTACAAGGAGTTCCTCGCGCTCTGGAAAGATGCCGATCCTAACCTCCCCATCCTCAAAGCAGCCAAGACGGAGTACGCAAAGCTGCAGTAGCAGCGTGGCGATCTTCCAACCCGCCTGACCCGCTTGCACAAGAATTGTGAATACGCCAACAGGCCATAGCGCTCATTGACTTTGTTTCTTGGTGGGACCGCGATTCGGCCTTCGCTCACTGGAGCGCGGTCCATACGGCTGCCCCGGAGCACCTCCTGACCCGATTCACGATCCGCACCAGAAAAGATAGTGCCTGTGGAAGAAAACTTTATTCTTCATGCTACCCTAGCCCTTACCGAAGAAAATGTGTCTCCCGCATCCTGGAGGGGAAATGTCTGGGAAAAAGTCTGTCGCAGTCCTGGCAGTGACTATGTTCATTCTGGGCGCCTTCGCATCGGCCCAGGACGAGAAAAACGAAGTGACCGGCATGATTGGCCGCATCTTTATCAGCAACCAGGGCATTCAGGGCGCGACCTATTTCAATCCTCTGGTCCGCTCCGGTAACGGGCTAACGTTCGAAGTGAATTATGCGCGCCGCCTTTTAGCGACTCCTATCTTTGCCGTGTCGGGAGAAGTGCCTGCGGTATTTAATCTGGATGAGAAGCTCAACTCCGGTGCCAACGTGGTTCCGAGTAAATACTCGCAGATCTTTATTACTCCCTCGGCTCGCCTGAACCTGTTTCCTGAGACCGCCGTTTCGCCCTGGGTTAGTTTGGGAGGCGGCTTCGCCCACTTCACCGAGGGCGATAACCTCGTCTACGGCGGCCCCAACCCCGGTACTTCCTCGACTTCGGGGGTTCTGCAAGGCGGGCTGGGTCTGGACGTCAGAGTTTGGCACCGCTTCAGCATTCGCGGCCAGGTCCGCGACTTCTGGTCAGGCACGCCGGATTTTCCACTGGCCAACACTGGGAAGAGCCGCCAGCATAACTATTTTGTCGGTGGCGGAGTGGTGTGGCATTTCTAGCCAACGATTACCCGGCCAGTTGCGGGTGATGGGACAGGGAAGGGCGGCGCACTCGTGCCGATCCTCATTTCAGTTCCGTCGGACTTACTTCTTGGTCGCCAGCTCTACTTCTTCATACAACTCCGGCAGCAGTAGCGCGTCCTCGGCAGAATCTCCGAAGCGCGCTGATTCGTATGCGTCCGTGAAGCGCTCGACCCGCGCCCGCAGCCGCTCATCCACAATGACGCGCACAAATTCCTGCGCCGTCTGCGGTGGAGCTTTATGCACTCCGCGCCGCGCCAAAGAACGAGCCATCCGTTCGTACCACATCGCGGCGGCCTGACTCGGCGATCGCTCGGGATGCGTTTGCAACCGCCTCGCGCGGAGCATCCGGGCAATACGTTCAGCGCTGGCCAAGACCAGCAATAGCAGCGCAACGAGCGCGCTGCCTGCGAACCATCTTACCGGGGCGTGCTCCGCACTTCGCTGGCTTCTTCTCGCCCAATTCAGCATGCGCTCATAGCGCAGCCGGGCCCATGTGCGCGCTCGCTCGAGCGAACTTCGCGTCCCGCTCAGCACCGTTTGCCCCAGAATGTTCTGGTGCGAAGAGTCGTAACTGACCACCCACTCCCGCCAGAACGACGACGCGGCGTCCAGATAAAGCATCACGCGGCCCCAGCCTTCCGGCGACCCGGTCGCGCTGTCCGGCGTAGGATCGAACGTCACCCAACCGTAGTTGGGAAAGTAAGCTTCCACCCAGGCATGCGCATTCCTGGCCCGCACGACGTAGTTGCCGGTGAGATCGTTGAATTCTTCGCTGACGAAGCCGTTCACCACGCGCGACGGGATGCGCAGGGTGCGAAGCATCACGGCCATCGAAGATGCGAAATACTCGCAATGCCCTTGTTTGCGCTCGAAAAGGAAGTTCGCCACGGGATCAGTGACGGGCGAAGACGGCAACTGCAGCGTATATCCGTAATGCGTTTTCAAATATTGTTCCAGCGCGACTGCTTTGTCGTAGCTGTTGGAAGCCGGTCCGGAGACCTGCGCGGCCAGCCGCGGAATGCGCGGGTCGAGAGCCAGCGGTGTCTGCAGGTAGGCCAAGGCAAATGGGGGAATCTCATTGCCTGCACCCCGAAGTTGCTCGGGTGAAGGCGTGGAGATATCGGAGTCCGCTTCGTAGAGGCTCACGGCGCGCTCGCCATCGAGGTCCGACACTGCTCCGCCGGCGTCGATCTGTACCGCGCGATAGGCTCCACTCACGCGGCGCGCCCACGGAGCGAGAAAAAAAACATTGGTGCCGATCGGCTCCATCAGCACCCGGTAGTGAATGAGGCGTTTCCACCTTCCCGGCGCCGCCTCAGCCCGCGCCAGCGCAGCCGGTGCGACTCCCTGGCTGAAGAGCGGTACGGGAAAACCTCCGTAAACATCCCGCGGCAGTGGGTACTGCTCGTGCGGGTTCGACCAACTCCTGCCGTCAAAATTTGCCAACGCCACGCCGCGCCAATGCAGCGCGTAGCGGCCATGCGGGTCGCCGTCGATCTGGATGTGCATCACGACGGCGTTCGATTGCTGAATCTGTCCGATCCGGCCCAACTGCACTCGATCACTGAAGCCCGTGGAAAAATCCGTGCCGAATGAGTAGCCGCCGAGGTAGCCCGCCGACATGCGAGGCAGAAGGAAAAATACCGCCGCCGCGCCCACCAGGATCATCAGCACCAGAGCCGGGGTCACGCGCGCCAGCGAGAAAGCCAAATGCCGGTCTTGAAGGTCGCGAGAATGTCGCGCTCGAAAGCTGGCAGCTCGTCCCGAGCGTCGCATTTCCATCAGGATAAATGTCGACACGGCCATCAGCATGAATCCGGCAAAAAAGAACAGAAAAACGCTGTCCACGGTCAGCACCGCCGAGGCCAACACCATGAGAAATGCCAGGATCGCTAGCATCGTGTAATCGCGATCGCGGCGCAGCGAAAAGGAACGCACCACTACGGCAAACAGCACAAGGTGCACCGTCGCCGTCAGGAAGCTACGGGAGAGCAGGAAATAATCCAGGGCGTAAAAGGCGAAATAAGCCAGGGTGAGAGGCGTAGTCCAGTCTTCCGAAATTACTACCTGCCGCCGCTCCGTCAGCAAATAGCCGCGGAACGCCAGAGCCGCCCCTACCAACAACATCGCAGGCAAACCCATTCCGCCCGTACTTGCCAATGCTCCAAAGCCCGTTAGAACAAGCAAATATAGAGAAAGCTCAAAGTATCTGTTGATCCCCTGGTGGTCGGGCATCCCGCCGGATTGTGGGCTGGCTTGCGGCATCAGTGTTGCGGATGAATACTCAGAATCGCATCCATCTAAAGTTGTTGATTGTTCTTGCCTTCAAGTTTCTGCTGTTAGGTTCTATTGTTCGCCAAGTTCCGTCGATATGGGAAGGCTTTCCTTCACATTTCTTGCACCGAAAGTCACCAGTCCTTTGCCCTGAGTCGCAGTGAACATGCAGTTGGCCGAGAATCGCCGCTCGTCTTTGTTAGAATGATTCAGGTCAGGCATCGGTCTCACGCGACGTACTCTCGCCAACCCCGCCAGGTCCGGAAGGAAGCAACGGTAACGGGCTCTTGCGTGTGCAGTGGGCCCCCGGTGCCTGGCTTATTGTTTCCCCCGCGGTCGCCTGGGGATCTCTCTACTCCCGAATCTTTCGGTTCTTGCCGATACATCTCCGACCTTTACACATCCTTTACAAGTCTTTTCGCAAGAAGCCCTCTAGCCCGCGTCTAATTAGTCAGGAAACAAATCGTAAGAGGCTTGGAGGAATATACATGCGCAGTCTTACAGCAAAGCCAGCTTCGCCAACTGTTACTATCCGCGTCTCCGGTCGCTTGGCTCAAGGACATTTGAAGTATCTCGACCAGTTGGTTGCCTCGGCGATTGAGTGCGCGTTATGGCCTCTGCTCGATCTGGCTCATCTTGAAGAGTTGGATCGAGTCGCCCTCGCGTATCTAATAGGCGGCGAGGGCCGCGAATTCGGTATTCTCGCCTGCCCAAATTTTATTCGTGAGTGGATGCAGCATGAAAAGGACCACCACGCGGCGTGACCCCGCCGAGCTTTGCATACATAGCCTAAACCCAAGGTAGCAGTAGAACCACGCATGCCATCGGCCCGGGTTAGACATTCCCGCTTCAATCGTTCAAAATACTGATTCATTTCATCAGGAGTCTTAATTGAACGATTCGAATGACGTACTGCGCCCAACAAGGGTAAGAGTGAAAATCAGCGCCCTAGGCACCTACGTGCCGCCCCGTCTACTCACCAACGCCGACCTCGAGAAAATGGTTGACACCACCAATGACTGGATTCTCAGCCGTGTCGGCATCCGTGAACGCCACGTCGTCGACAAAGGCGTCGCCACCAGTGACCTAGCGGTCGAGGCAGCGAAGAGGGCGCTCGCCCAGCGCGGACTCGCTCCCAGCGACATCGACGCCATCATCGTCGGCACCGTCACGCCCGACATGCTGTTTCCCTCCACCGCCTGCCTGGTGCAGCACAAGCTCGGCGCCACCGGCGTTTGGGGATTCGATCTCTCGGCAGCGTGCTCCGCCTTTATCTACGCGGTGCAAACCGGAGCGCAGTTCATCGCTTCCGGCACGCATAAGCGTGTCCTGGTGATCGGCGCCGATGTGATGTCCTCGATCATCGACTACGCGGACCGCGCCACTTGCGTGATCTTCGGCGATGGCGCAGGCGCCGTGATTCTCGAACCCGCCGAGGATGATTCTGTCGGTTTGATCGACTTCATCCACGAAGTCGACGGCTCCGGCGGCTGCTATCTCTACATGCCCGGCGGCGGCAGCCTGAACCCCACCTCTCTTGAAACCGTCGACAAGAAGATGCACTACGTTCACCAGGACGGCCAGCAGGTCTTCAAGTTCGCCGTGCGCAAGCAAACTGAAGCCTGCCTGAAGTTGCTCGAACGCAATGGCCTCAAAGGTTCCGATATTGACGCCTTCATCCCGCATCAAGCCAACCTGCGTATCATCAACGCCACTGCCGATCGCCTCGGCCTGCGCCCCGAGAGTGTAATCGTCAACATCGAGCGTTACGGCAACACCACCGCAGGCACAATTCCGCTGGCCATGAACACGGCCGTCGAAGAAGGCAAGCTGAAGAAGGGAAGCCTGGTGCTGATGGCGTCAGTAGGCGCAGGCTTCACGGTAGGTGCAGCGCTACTGCGCTGGGCATTCTAACTTTAAATGTGGGAATTATTGTGTAATGTGGGGACGGCCGCCTCGGCCGTCCAGCCAAGCGCAGCGAGGCGTTTGAGTGGCACAGAGCTCCAGTACGAAGGCCATGTCTCCTATAAAAACTTTTGATAGCGAACCTTGCCTCCGCAACGGTTCGCTGATGATCTAAACAAGCGGTCAAAGCACAACTGTCTACATGTACGCCACACCCCGCCCACACCGCTGGAAGACCCTGCTGGCTTTCGCCATAATCTATCTCGTCTGGGGCTCAACCTTCCTGGCAATCCGCATCGGCGTGCAAGAAGTGCCGCCGCTCCTGCTAGCAGGAATGCGCTTCTTCGCCGCCGGCATCATCCTCTACGCCTGGATGCGCGCCACCGGCACAGCCTCGCCCAGCCGCCGCGAATGGGCCTCAATAACACTGCTGGCGGCGCTTATCTTCCTAGTGGATTACGGATTGGTTTTCTGGGCCGAGCAACGCGTGCCTTCCGGAATTACGGCGGTCATGCTGGCCACGATCCCGGTTTTCACCGCGCTCCTGGAGATACTGATTCTGCGCACGCAAAAGCTAACCCTCCGCTTAGGATGCGCCCTAGCAGTCGGCCTCGCCGGAGTAGCAGTGCTGGTCAGCCATTCCGTAGGCTTCGGTGACGCTCCCATAGAAAAGTCAGGAGCGATCGCCCTGGTAGTAGGCGCAATCAGCTGGTCGCTGGCGACAGTTCTCACCAGAAAGCTAAGGTTGCCCGAATCAAAGGTCATGAGTTCAGGAGCGCAAATGCTGGTCGGCGGAATCCTGCTCCTGCTCGCGGCAACAATGTTCGGAGAGTTCAACGCCTTCCACTGGCAAGCCGTTTCTTCAAGAGCATGGCTGGCACTGGCCTACCTGACAGTAGCCGGCTCCATCATCGCCTTCACCGCCTACGTCTGGCTAATCCACCACGAGTCCCCAACCAAAGTCGGCACCTACGCATACGTGAATCCAGTGATAGCAGTTCTGCTGGGATATTTCCTGGGCGGCGAAGCGCTAGGCCCTCGCACAATCGCAGGGACTCTTCTTGTCCTGATAAGTGTCGTCGTGATCACAACCACACCAAAGCAGGCAAAGTCCGTTGCGCTGATTCAGGAAACGGAACTGGCCGAACCGTGATGCCCCCGCGACCATCCTTTACTTCGTATCTGGCACACCAAAGTGAATAGCCGACACTAGGTCACGACGGAGAAAATACGCGTGCCTGTCGTCCCCAGGCACCAATATGTAATATCCTGAGCTTGTCTCTTCAAGGAATTTAACACTGGCTGAATCCGCAGTCGTAAAGGGGACTTTTGAAGCGAAATACAGGGTGCTTGGAGTAGGTCTTCCTCCGCCGTAGTGGGGCGGGATGTTGGGATAGAGAAGAGTACCGTACAGAACAAGCGCTAGAGAAATATAAGGGAGCAACGTTTCCCATTCAAATTTCCGACGCTTGTCAGGATCGTTGAGCAAGCGCATACAGTACATTCCGCCCAGTCCGACAAAGTAAGCCCAGACGGTCAGCCAGAATAGCTTTTTGTCCGCAAACCTGAACGTGACAAATGCGTCCGCTACAACGAGAAACAGACCCGCAAACGCAAAGGCGCCTGGAAATCGGTCAAAATACTTCCGCAGGAGCACGCCGAATATGATCACACCACCGAAGACCGCGATGTCGAAAGTGAATCCCCACGGTTTCCATTCCGAAAATCCCCCGACAAAAATCTGACCTACGGTTATCGAAAAGACAAAAGCACCGAACCAAAAAAAGAAAAACCCAATCGCCTTAGCCGCTGCCTCATTGCCGGGAGCCACTTGAAAACCCCTAGACTCTATTACCCGCCACCGGAAAACGTTGAACGTCCGCAGCGCGGCTAGGACCGGAAGCCCAACGAGCAAAATGAAAACAATTCCTGCTGAGAATATCTTGGGCTTCAGGGGATCAAACTCAGGAATACTGAGGCTTGAATGATGAATTGCAATGATCAGAAAACCTAGAGCGTACACCAGTCCGAAAAACAGAGCGCCCAACTTCAGGCCGAATTCGACCCGTGCCTGAAGGTCTGACCGATGCCGCACGTCGAGGCCCGGGGCAACAGGCGGAGATGACATAGAAATTCCGGCTTGAGCCAGGCATCAGGCTATCACACGGTAGTCACGAACAGGCAGCGACGTAAGAGAGACGAAGCGGGGATGAAGCGGGAACAGACGGGACGTTCCCCATGCTTCCGCTTGGGCCGCGCCCTCGCGAGCGACCCAAGACATTTCCACAGCCCCATTGTGACATCTAACCTTGCGCGCAGCCCATCAATTGCGCAATCATGGTCGAGGCAGTGACGGTCGGCACAAGCCAATCCGCCGCGTCCCGAAGTCTGTCAATCGCAAGACCTTAGTATCGAAGCTCTTTGACATCAGGGTCTTGCAAGGGATTTCCCGCAAACGCGTTGATTCCAGCAGATTTTGCAAAGGGTATGGGGGAGGGGCCATATACCCCGATTTTCAGGCCTTCTAACCACCCTGTCGGACGCGAGGAATAATCAGGCCCAAGGTTTATTTTGCGACGAGTGGCCAGCGTCAGTGCTCAGTCATCAGCGGGATTCTCTGACTGACCACTGGCCACTGACCACTGACCACTGCACTACGGCCGCGTCATTCTCTCCGGTATCACCAACAGATCAAACTCCTCGCCGGTAAGATGCCCCAGCTTCACCGCGGCCTCACGCAGGCTGCTGTGCTCCACATGCGCGGTGTGGGCAATCTGCGCGGCTTTGTCGTATCCCACCTTCGGAGCGAGCGCCGTCACCAGCATCAGCGAGTTCTTCACGAACCAAGCCACCTTGGCGCGATCGACCTCGATGCCCTTGATCATGTATTCGACATATCCGTGACACGCATCAGCAATCAGTGTCACCGAATGGAGAAAGTTGTAAATGATCACCGGCTTGTAAACGTTGAGTTCAAAATTTCCTTGCGACCCAGCAAATCCCACGGCAGCAGTAGCGCCATGAACCTGCACGCACACCATAGTCATCGCTTCACACTGCGTAGGATTCACCTTGCCCGGCATGATCGAAGACCCCGGTTCGTTCTCAGGAATCGAAATCTCTCCCAAACCGCAACGCGGCCCCGAAGCCAGCCAGCGGATATCGTTCGAAATCTTCATCAGCGAAGCAGCCAGTGTTTCCATCGCACCTTGCGCGAAGACGATCTCGTCATGCGCCGAGAGCGCGGCGAATTTGTTGCCATGCGAGCGAAAGGGAAGCCCAGTGAGTTCGGCAATCTTCTTAGCGGCGCGCTCCGCGAACTCAGGATGAGTGTTCAGCCCAGTCCCGACAGCAGTTCCGCCAATAGCAAGATCGTAAAGTCCGCCGAGCGTCTGCTCCAGACGTTGGATATCGCGCTCCAGCAGACTGGCCCAGCCGCCGAATTCCTGCCCGAAAGTGAGCGGCACAGCATCCTGCAAGTGCGTGCGGCCGATCTTAACGACATCATGAAATTCTTTCGCTTTGGCGCCGATCGCATCTTGAACATTCTTGATCGCTGGTATCAAAGTATTCTTGACCCGATCCGCGGCCGCAATGTGCATCGCCGCCGGAAACGTGTCGTTCGACGATTGCGACATATTCACGTCGTCATTGGGATGCACCGGCTTCTTCGACCCCATCTCGCCGCCAGAAATCTCAATAGCGCGATTCGAGATGACTTCATTCACGTTCATGTTGGTCTGCGTGCCGCTGCCCGTCTGCCAGACGCGCAGCGGAAACTGATCGTCCAGCTTGCCCGCAATTACCTCGTCGGCAGCCTGCACAATCAGCTTCGCCTTCTCCGCCGGCAGCTTGCCCAGATCCTGATTCACCAAGGCACAGGCCTTCTTGAGAATGCCGAATGCGCGAGTCAATTCCGGAGGCATCGTGTCGCGCCCAATGTTGAAGTGCAGCAGCGACCGCTGCGTCTGAGCGCCCCAATAAACGTTGGCCGGGACTTCAATCTTCCCCATGCTGTCGGATTCAATGCGCGTGCGAGTCGGCTTATCGCCGGAGGTTGCCATAGGTCGTCCTGAGTAGAGCGCGATGGATGAGTTAACCGGAAATTATAACGCGGGTCAGGCGCACGGCTGTGTTACCTCCGCGCTCTAGCCTTTGATGAGCAACGTGTCTTCGCCAGCCGCGTGCTAGAATCATCGGTTTCTGACCTCCGCCGATGCCGGACTTTCTCACCGCCGAAGATGTCGAAGCCTTGCCCAAGGCCAAGACTGTTCCTCATCCCGAGGTACATACCGACGTCATCGTGATCGGCGCTGGACCTACCGGCCTGGCCTGCGCCATCGAAGCGCAGAAGATAGGGCTGCGCGTCGCCGTGCTCGACAAAGGCTGCCTGGTGAATTCTCTTTTTCACTATCCGGCGGGAATGGTTTTCTTTACCACTCCTGAGCTGCTCGAAATTGGCGATATTCCGTTCACTACAGCGAACCAAAAACCGACGCGCGAAGAAGCCCTCGAGTATTACCGCAAGGTCGCGGAGCACTATCGCGTCGACATTCGCCAGTACGAGTGGGTCAAGACGGTCATGGGCGAAGATGGAAACTTCAGCATCACCGCGACCGACCGCGCTGGACGCCCGCACGATTACCGCACGCGCAAAGTGATCGTCTCCACCGGATACTACGATCTCGCCAATCAACTCGGCCTGCCCGGCGAAGATCTGCCCAAGGTTTCGCACTACTATGAGGAAGCTCATCCATATTACGACGCCGATGTGCTGGTGATCGGCGGAAAGAATTCCGCCGCCATTGCCGCGCTCGACCTGTGGCGGCACGGCGCGCGCGTCACGCTGGTTTACCGCGGCTCGCGCCTGCATCACCACGTCAAATACTGGATCAAGCCTGATCTGGAGAATCGCATCAAGGCCGGCGAGATCGAAGCTCACTTCGACAGCCACGTGCAGGAAATTGGAATCGACTACGTCGTCATCGTCACGCCGCGCGGGCCGATCCGGTTGAAGAATGACTTTGTACTGGCGTTGATTGGCTACCACCCCGACTACGACTTTCTGCGCAGCATGGGCCTCGAGCTTTCTGACGATCAATGCCGGCCGGTTTGCGACCCGGTCTCTCTGGAAAGCAATGTGCCCGGAATCTACGTAGCAGGTGTGATCGTTGCCGGATCGCGGACCAACGAAATCTTCATAGAGAACGGACGCTTCCACGGGAAGCAGATCGCCGCCGACCTGAAGCTCAAACTGCGACCCGAATCCTGAGTCCCTACTCGAGAATCCGGTCGATCTTCGCGGCCATAATGAAGTCGCTCTCGGTGAGACCGTCGATCTTGTGTGTCCACAGCGTAATCCCGACTTTCCCCCAAGCCAGCAGAATGTCTGGATGGTGGCCTTGCTCCTCGGCAAGCGCTCCCACGCGATTCACGAAGTCGAGCGCCCGCTTGAAGTCGGGAAAGGTGAAGGCGCGTGTGATGTGGTGTTCGTCCACGACGCTCCACTGAGGGACGACCTTGTGCAGCGCTTCGAGTTCCTTGCCCTTGAGCGGAGGGACGCCGCCGCGGCAGGGCACGCATTTCTTGTCGGCTAGCTGTTCGGTCATTTTTAGAACGGAATGTCCTCATCCGTGATCGGCCCTGATCCAGCATTTGCATGCTCGGGTTCGGGCGTGCGCTGGTCGAAGTTGTTGCCGCCGCCGGCTGATGCGCCTGCGCCGCGTGAGCTGCCGGCGAATTCTCCGCCGCCTTCGCCGCGGCCGCCGAGCAGGATCAAGTCACTGGCAACCACTTCGGTCATGTATTTCTTCTGACCGCTGGTCTTGTCGTCCCAGGAGCGGGTTTGCAGGCGGCCTTCAATGTAGACCTTGCCACCCTTCTTCAGATACTCGCCCGCAATCTCGGCCAGGCGCTGCCAGAGCACGACGTTGTGCCACTCGGTGCGGTCCTGCCATTCGCCGGCCTTGTCTTTGAAGCGCTCGTTCGTGGCAATCGTCAGCTTCGCCACGGGCGTGCCCTGCGGCGTGTACTTTACCTCTGGATCCTTCCCAAGATTCCCGATCAGTTGAACCCGGTTCAGACTTTTTCCAGCCATGGGATGCTCCTTTGCAGGGGATCAGTATACCGGAAGCAGAAGGCCGCGAACGGTGCGTGAAATCTTATTATCGTTGGAAATCCGTTCTGGGAAGACCGTCGTGCCGTCCCTGCGGGACTCATTTCGTCTGACTTTGCAAACCCCGGACTCACGTCCGGGGCTAACGAATGCCGTCCCTGTCGGGACTAAAGTCCCTTTTGCTTAGACGCGGGTCACGCTATAATCTGGCCATGCCTCCAGCACCCGGCGCCAAGAAAGCCGTCGGCATGGTTCCCGACGAAATGAAGTCTGAACCCAGGTCCAAGGGCCTGACCACGCCTCGCAAGAAGAAGCCGAAGGAATTGGCGGTGATCACCGAGTGCTGCACGGGATGCGCCGGCTCACCGGCGTGCGTGGAATATTGTCCGGTGGAAGACTGCATGTTCTGGGTAGCGGATGAGGACAGCACGCCGTTCGGCCGTATCGCCGTCGATCCCATTCTCTGCATCGGCTGCAAGAAGTGCCTCAGCAAAGGTCCCGATGGCTGCTTCCTCGACGGCTGCCCCTGGGACGCCATCGCCATGGTGGACACCGTTGAGGTGGAAAAAGAAGTCGGCGCGATGGCGATTTAAGAGCAGGGGTCAGAGAGCAGTGGTCAGTGGCTAGTGATCAGTGGTCAGTCAGTACGCCGCAGCATGCCGGGTTTTTCTGACCACTGATCTCTGATCTCTGATCACTTCTTCTTGCTCTCTTCCCCAGAGTGTTCCGGGCTTCCGCCGGGTTCGGGGAAATCCGTGTCATTGCCCTTGATGCGGGGGTCCTGGTCGCGGTGGCCTAGCTGTTCCGCGAGGCTGGCATTCGGGTCGTGGTCGCGCTTCGCACCTTCGGTTGCGCCCTTGGCGCGGTCGGGATCATTTTCGGAAATCTTAGTCACGGCAGCCTCCGCTACAACTGAACCCTAATCACTGGCCACTGATCTTATTCCCCGGGCCGAGTCGAGACTCCCAGCTTGCGCAGCCGTTCGCGGGCCTGCAGCGCTTCGTTCGATTTAGGGTAGCGCTGGATCACGCGGCGTAGTTCCGCCACTCCATCTTCCTGCTTCCCCAATTCGATCAACGAAAAAGCTTTCTTCAACTGCGCGGAAGCAGCCTTGGTCCCGGTGGGAAAGTTCTGCAAGACCTGGTCGTAACTCTGCGCGGCCTGCTCATAGTTTCCCTGGCGGAATTGAATTTCGCCGAGATAGAAGTAGCAGTTCCCGGCGAGATCGGTATTGGGATAGAACTTGACGTAGTCGGAGAATTCTTGAATAGCGAGATCGTTCTTGGCGCCGTTGTAATCGCGGATCGCATTGTTGTAAAGCACATCGGGCGGCGGAGCCTGCGCCATGGCTTGCTGTTGCGCCTGTTGCTGGGCCTGGGACGCGGCCTGGCTTTGCTGAGACGACTGCATGTCCTCGAGTTGCTTGCTGACCTTCGCGAGGCGGGCCTTGAGTTCGTCGAGCGTGTCGTTCAGCGATTGCATCTGCCCGGCCAACTGGTCGACATGGGTAGCGGAGTCTCCCTGCTGCTTTTGCAGAGAGCCCTGCAGCGCGGTCAAGGCGAAGGTAACTTTGTTGATCGCGTCGGTATCCTGCTCCACCAGGTTTTTCATGACGCCCATGCGCTCGTCGAAGCTGCGCTGCATGGCGGTCATCTGCTCCTGGAGTTGCTGGACCTGGGTCTGCAACTGGATCATTTCTTTGCTGGCGCCCCAAGCCGGGGCAACCTCCAGCCAAAGCATGGAGAGCAGGGCGAGAAAAGCGGAGAATCGTCGTAGCGTCATTGGCGTAAGTCTCCTAAGAACATTTTAGACGGATAGTTGGCGCTGCGGGTTGGCAAGATTTGCCGGCGGGAACATAAGAAGTCAGGGGCGGAGATTTCCTCCGCCCCTCCCCAAGGAGCGTTGCCCTTACTTCTGATAAACAAAGTGGCCGCGGCGGTTCTGCTGCCAACAGGCTTCGTTGTCTTCCAGGCAGAAAGGCTTCTCTTTGCCGTAGCTGATGGTCTTGATGCGGCTGGCGTTGATTCCGGCCGAGGTCAAGGCATTTTTCACCGACTGGGCACGCTGGTCGCCAAGGGCCAGGTTGTATTCGGTCGAGCCGCGATCGTCGCAGTGTCCCTCAATCGTAAAGCTGATGTTGGAATGCTGGCCGAGGAACTGCGCGTCTGACTGAATGGCGGACTGCTGCTCGCCACGAATGTCAGACTTGTCGTAGTCAAAGTAAATGTCCTTAATCGATCGCCCGAACAAGTCCTCTTCCGTGGGCGACGGGATGGCAGCCTGCTGCGGCGGTGGCGGCGGGGTCACCGTGAGGCGCGTGGTGGCCTCCTGGGTTCCGCCAGAGCCTTTGGCAACGAGATGATAGGTGGTGGAATCTGTGGGGCTGACCTGTTGCGATCCGCTCGGTTGAACGGCGCCGATGCCGTCGATGGAGACGTCGGCAGCATTCGATGTCTGCCACGTCAGGGTAGCGGATTGCCCCGCCTGAATGGTGTCTGGACTGACGGAAATGGAAGCTGTCGGTGAAGCCGCCGGCGGCGGCGGCGGCGGTGGTGGCGGAGCTGTCTTCTTGTGGCAAGCGCCGAGCATGATAACAGCGGCCAGAGCAATAACGGTTCCTAGTCCTTTCAAGCTTTGTTCTTTCATGTTCTCTCTCTCCCTCAGGTTTGGTCCTTCTGTGAACCCGGGAATGCTCTTCGAGTTCAGACGAAGCGTTCTTACTTCCAACTCCAGTTTGGTTGCGTATTACGTCCTGTAAAAGTCAGTTGATGAAGCTTGGTGCCGTCGGCGAGCATCATCCAGAGTTCTACTTTTCCCGAGCGTCCAGACTCAAAGACGATGTGGCGGCCGTCCGGCGACCACGAGGGATAATCGTTGCGCCCGCCATCGTGCGTAAGCTGGACCCACTGCTTGCTGGCAATATCCATCAGGTAGATGTCGGAAGAACCGGGCTCGCCGGGGCCATACTTCCTCGTCCACGCCAGAGTAAGAAATTGGCCATTGGGCGACCAGTTGGGTGAGACCGCGTAGCCCTGATCGGTCATACGTTGCTGGTTAGTGCCGTCGGCTTCCATGGTATAGACCTGAGGCAATCCCATGCTGCCGCTGACGAAAGCGACCTGCGCACCGGTCTTGCGATTCCAGACCGGACCAACGTCCGGACCTTTGTTGGACGTCAGGCGGTGAAGATTCGCGCCTGAAGCATCGCAGACATAAATTTGAGAATTGCCGCCGCGAGAAGAGGAGAGCGCGAGGTGAGCGCCGTCGGGCGACCACGCGGGCGAAAGATTGGTGCCTCCGAAATGCGGGAAGGTGACCACACGGCTGAGATCCATGGAGAACATCAGAATGTCCCAGCCACTCTTGGTTAAAGAACTGAAGGCAAGACGAGAGCCGTCGGGCGAAATTCGGGGCGATAGGGAATCGGAGTTCAGGTGAGTGAGTTGACGCTCATTCGAGCCGTCGTAGTCCATCACCCAGATTTCCTTGTGGCCGGTGCGATCGCTGACAAAATAAATTTTGCTCTCGGCGATGCCGGGAATGCCGCCACCCAGGCGGAAAATAATCTCATCGGCAAACTTGTGCGCGATAACGCGGGCAGCGTCGGCGGTCGGAACATCTGTGTACTGTTTGCCGAGAACCTCCGGCGACGCCGTGTTCTTGACGTCATAGAGCCAGCCCTGCACCACCAGCTTTCCAGCGGCGACGCCGAGATTGCCGAAGGCCAGCATCGCGGCATTCGGCGGAGGCGAGTTCCACACTCCGAACGTGACCTCGGGCGGCTGCCCGGGCACCTGCAGAGGATAAAAGCTCTTCGAGATGAGTTCGACGACACCGGAATTGTCCAGATCATTCCAGAACGTATCGTTGAAGGTCTTCAACAGCGCATCGTTCTGCGGATCGGTGCTGGAAGGTTTGAAGTCCGGCACCGCAAGACGTACTTTGTCGACGCCCAATCCGGAGCCGGTGCGAACCCAATCCTGGGCGAACGAAGTGGATGAGAACATCGAACCGAGCAGGAAAAGCAGCAGGCTCGAAACAGCGAGCCGCCGTGTGGCGAATGCAAAGCGCGGAGCTGGTCTATGCGTATCGTCCATCCGTTTAGAGCCGTCGCGCGAAGCGAAGCTACGAACATCGGGGCAAAAAGATACCGTATACGACAATATCGTACCCCGATACGTTTTCGCTGGCAAGTTATGGTCGGTCATCGCGATCCATCATAGTTACGTATCCGCAACCTCAGGAGTATTCAGGTGGACGCCGTAGCGTTTCCTCATCCTACATAGATCGGAGTCATCCGGGAATTACTTTATGGATGCCGCGACCGCCCCAGAAGGACACAAGTTATTTCCTGCTGTAATCGAACCAATACTCGACCGAGATCTTGCTGCCGCTGTAGTCCGGGGGCAAGGGGCCGAACGTGTCGATTCGCTGCAGGGCGCGCGTGGCCGATATATCGAGCGAAGGCACGCCGCTGGACTGCTCGACCTGCACATTGAGGGGATGGCCATCGCGGCCTACATCAAAGGTGATATAGACGCGCTGGGCGCTGGTGATCCGCGGATCGACCTCATACTTCAGCCAGTTCTCGGAAACTTTCCTCTGAATGATCTGGACGTACCAGCCGTACCTCGTGCCAAAGTCGCCGCCGCCGCCGGTGATGCCGAAGCCGCCTTTGGCCCCTCCGGCTGCGAACGTCCCATAAGGACCGCTGACCGGCCCGCCTTCACCGAACGCGACCTGGTTGGTTTCTTCCTCGGGCGCAGGCTCAGGCTTTGCCTTGGTCGGAATGGGCGGCTTCTTCTTCGGCTTAATTTTGGAATTCTTGCCCTGAATCTCAATGGCGTCGGGTTCTTTCTCCTCAACCTTGGGCTCGGACTTGGTAAGGCCTTTGGATTCGTTGGCCAGAACGTTTTGAGTCGGTGCGGGCGTCGCGGGCAATGGGACGGCACTCACTAACGTGACGCCGATTGCCGAACCGCCGCCACCGGCGCCCCAACCTTCTCCTCGACTGCCGGTAAAAACAACCGAGTAGAGCAGGATGAATGAGATGATCGCGATGTGGAAGCCCGCGGACCAGGTGAGGGAGCGTCCCCAATTATCGTGCTCGAAAAATATCTCAGCGTTGTGCGCCATTTTGTTCCAAAGGCTGAGTGACAATGCTCACGTTGGTGATGCCCGATTGCTTTACCGCGTCCATGACGGTGGCGAAGGCCCCGAAGGGCACGTTCTCATCAGCGCGGACAAAGATGAACTGGTTGCGGGGATCGCGAATCTTTTGCCGCAGCCGGGCAGCAATCTGATTAATGTTGATCGCGTCGTTCCCGAGAAAAACGCGCTGGTCCTTGTTGATAGTAATTACGATCCGCTCTTCCGTGATTTCTTTCACCGTGCGGGTCTTGGGCACGCTCACTTCAATCCCCGACTGTAAGACCGGCGCCGTGACCATGAAGATAATAAGAAGGACGAGGACCACGTCGACCAGCGGAGTGATGTTGATATCGGCGAGCGCGGTCTGTGTGCGGCCGTTAGGCGAAGTAAAAGCCATCAGCGCCTCACTTCGGCCACAGGTTGCGCCTGCGTGTTTTCGATGCTGTTAAGAACTTCAAGGGTGAAGTCGTCGCCCCGGGCGGCAAACTCGCGAATCGAGTTGCCGATCAGGTTGTAGGCGATGACGGCCGGGATGGCGGCGGCGAGTCCGGCCGCCGTGGTAATGAGAGCTTCCGAAATGCCGGGGGCGACGGCGCGCAAAGTCGCGCCGCCCGCGGTGCCGAGACCGTGGAAGGCGTCAATAATTCCCCAGACCGTTCCAAACAGCCCGATGAACGGGGTAACGGCTGCAGTAATGGCGAGCCACGGCACGTTCCGCTCCAGGCGCGTGATTTCTTCCGAGGCCCCAATCTGCATGCCGCGCTGCACCGCGCTAAGGCTGCGCAGCGCGGCGGCGGGTCCGGCAAGTTGACGCCTGTATTCCTGGAATCCGCCTTCGAAGACTCCCACCAGCGGGCTGGGACGGAACTGGTCGGAAACAGCGGCGATATCCTGCAGGCGTTGGGCCTTGCGAAAAGCCCGCAGAAAACGTCCGCTCTGAACCCGCGCGCGCCGGAGCAAACTCCATTTGGTAAGGATGATTGCCCATGAGATCAGGCTGAAGGCAAGCAATATGAGAAGAACAAACCTGGCGACCGCCCCTGTACTGGTAAGAAGATCGAGAGTCTCGCCGCCGATGAAAAGTGCAAAGCAGGGAATTAGATGCATTGTGATTTGGAGGATACCTTGACGCGATTATAGATGATTGCAGCGCGAGCTTTCGCAGACGTATCGCATCCGTAAACTTTGTTACTCCACAACTATCGCCGTCGCAAATTGTAATTTGGTAGCTCAAAACCGCTTCGCGGCTCAAACTGACCACTGGTCACTAATCACTGACCACTGCCTTTCATGCTATGCTGCGCAAAACTTCACCATCGTCAACCGAGGACGTCCTGTGCTGCTGTTGAATTGCGTTTGGAGAATTACGCGGTCATCGACAACGCGGTGGTGGAATTTGCCTCCGGGCTGAACTTGCTGACCGGCGAAACGGGCGCGGGCAAATCCATTCTGATCGACGCTCTGGCGCTGCTGCTGGGTGAAAAGGCATCGAGTGACGTGATTCGCGCCGGCGCGGAACGCGCGGTAGTGTCGGCGGTCTTCGAATGCGAAGGCGCGGCCGGAAACGCGATCGACAAAGTACTCGAGCATAACGGCCTGGACGAATCAGAAGATGGCTCTTTGATCGTACGGCGCGAGATTGCGGCCGGAGGCAAGGGCCGCGTATTCGTAAACAATCAGGCGGCAACGGTTGCAGTGCTGCGGCAGCTTGCGCCGCAGCTCGCGACCATCCACGCGCAGAACGAATCGATTCTCTCCTTCGATGGCCCAGCGCGGTTGGGACTGTTGGATGGATTTGCGGCCAGCCAGATCGAACCTGCAGCGGCCGCCTATGAAGCGTGGAAGGGAATTCGCACCCGCATCGAAGAGCTGGAACAAGGCGAGCAGGACCGGTTGCGGCTGGTGGATCTCTGGATGTTTCAAAAGCGGGAGATCGAAGAAGCCAGGCTGCAAGCGGGCGAAGACGAGAGACTCGAAACCGAAAAGCGCGTGCTCGCCAACGCCGAAAAGATTTACAACGCCGCGATGCAGGCGTTCGATCTGCTCTACGAAGGCGACGGTTCCACATCTTCGTCGATGCGGGCCGCGCAGAAGCAGATTGAAGAATTGGCGCGGTACGAGCCCAGGTTTCAGGAGGCTCTGGCAGCGCTCGAAACGGCACGCATCAGCGTCGAAGATGTGGGGGCGACGGTGCGCGATTATGCCGGGGGAATCCACGCCTCGCCGGAACATCTGGCCGAGGTCGAAGACCGGCTGGCTGCGCTCGACCGGCTGAAGCGAAAATACGGTCCGGGGCTCGACGATGTCATCGCCTTCGGAGCGGACGTGGCCCGCAAGCTTTCGGAGGTTGAGAACAAAGACGAAGTCCTGCGCGAGCTGCGAGCCGAGCTCGCGAAGGCTGGCGCCGAATATCTGCGGGCAGCGCGAGCGCTATCGAAAAAGCGCGAAGACGCGGCGCGCAAGCTGGAGAAGCTGGTAGAGGCCGAGATCAACGACCTGGCGATGAAGTCCGCATTCCGCATCGAAATCACCACAGCAGAGCAGGAAGGGAACTGGACCGCCACGGGAATCGATCAGGTTGTTTACATGATCGCCACAAATCCGGGCGAGCCCATGCGCCAGCTCGAACACGTAGCGTCCGGAGGAGAATTGTCGCGGGTAATGCTGGCGCTGAAAGTAAGCGTGGCGCGTGCGCCCTCGCCGGCGAAAGCCGGCAACTCCCGCGCCGCAGCGCAGCGCACCATGGTCTTCGACGAAATCGACACCGGCATCGGAGGCCGTGCCGCCGAGTCGGTCGGCAAAAAGCTGAAGTCCCTCGCTCGCTGGAACCAGGTCCTATGCGTCACCCACCTCCCGCAAATCGCCACCTTCGCCGATCATCACTACGTCATCGAGAAAAAGGCCTGGGGCGGCCGCACGCGAACCACGATCCGCGCAGTCGTAGGCGAAGAACGCACCGAAGAAGTAGCCCGCATGCTGAGCGGCGCCAAGCTGACCGATACGTCGCGCAAGCATGCTGAACAGATGATCAAGGCAAATGGGTAAGATATAGCTATGGAAATGGTCACGATCCAAAAGGCGAAGACGCAGGTTTCGCGGCTGATCAAGAAGGCCTGTCAGGGCGAGGAGATCATTATCGCGCGAGGGAAGCGTCCTCTAGTGAAGTTGGTTGCTTTGCCCTTGGTTAGGAAGGGACTGCGAACTCCGGACATCTGGAAGGGAAAAATCTCCTGGACAGCCGATGCGTTTGATCCACTGACTGACCAGGAACTGAGAGACTTGGGCTTTGAATGACTCGTGGTGTTCAATCTTCCCTTAGAGCGAGCGACCACTCACTGCGCAGAATCCCCCTTCCCTGCTAATCCCCGCTGTTTCTGTACCTTACGTTGACCACAAGGGTACTTTCCGGTAGTTTATTAATATAGCGACAATGGGCTTCGTGTACCCTAAACGTGAGTATTGTCAGCCGATTTTTGCATCTTACATAGTTCAGAAAAGATCGTTTTAGTAAGGATCATTCCAGTGAAGATCATAGGAATGGGAGTGTGAGATTGCCAAACAGCCAGGGCAAGACCGTGCTTTTGCTCAAGCCGCGGGGATTCTGCGCCGGAGTGGTACGCGCCATTGACGTCGTGCGCATCGCGCTCGAAGCCTTCGGGCCGCCGATTTATGTCCGCAAAGAGATCGTCCACAACAGCTTTGTGGTGGATGAACTGCGCGGCAAAGGCGCGATCTTCGTCGATAGCGAAGACGAAGTGCCGAACGGCGAGCGCGTCATCTACAGCGCCCACGGAGTTTCGCCCGAAGTCCGCGAACACAGCGCCCGGCGCGGCTTGCGCGTCATCGATGCGACCTGTCCCCTGGTCACCAAGGTTCACGTCGAAGCGGTGAAGTTCGCCAAGGAAGGCTATTCGCTGATCCTGATCGGGCACCACGATCACGACGAGGTGGTTGGAACGCTGGGCGAGGCTCCTCTGGTGACCCAGGTTGTTGGAAATCCCGAGCAGGTTAAGTCGCTGACCGTCCCCGACCCGAATCGCGTGGCCTATCTCACGCAGACCACGCTGAGCCTCGATGAAACCAAAGACATTATCGCCGCGCTGAAAAAGAAGTTCCCGAACATCAAAGGCCCGGCGGCGCAGGATATCTGCTATGCCACGGAAAACCGCCAGGTCGCGGTGAAACAGGTGGCCTCGGACGCAGACTTGCTACTGGTCGTCGGTTCGGAAAATAGTTCAAACTCGAATCGTCTGGTCGAGGTGGCGCGAAATTTGGGCACGAACTCGCATCTGATCGACAGCTACAAAGACATTGAGTCCGAGTGGTTGACGAACGTGAAGACGATCGCGTTGACCGCTGGCGCTTCCGCGCCCGAGTGTCTGGTGGAAGAAACCATGAAGTTTCTCGCGAGCAAAGGTTTCGACAACGTGCAGGAACTCGAAGTGATGCCGGAAAACGTTCGCTTCGGACTGCCGCCGGAGATTGTCGAGGCTATCGCCGCCGCCCCGGCCACTGTCACAGCGGACTAACGGAGCCGCATATTGATGGATACAGATACAAACTCCCCTGATTCGAACTTAACCTCCGCTCCTCAACTTCGCTTTGGCAAGATCGACGGACTGGCCAGCCGTGTGGCGGCCGCGCTGAGCGCGGCCCGCAAGCTTCTTTTCTCCACGCAGCACGAGGATGGCTATTGGTGCGGCGAACTCGAAGCCGACACCACTCTCGAATCAGATTACATTCTGCTCCACACCCTGCTGGGTACGGGCAGCCCCGAGCGCTTCCAGAAGGCCGCCAACTGGATTGTTCAACATCAGAACGAAGATGGCGGCTGGAGCATTTACCCCACCGGCCCGTCGAACATCAGCGTCTCAGTAAAGGCGTATTTCGGTCTGAAGCTCGCCGGATACACGGCGGATCACCCCGCGCTGCAGCGCGCCCGCAAAAAGATCCTCGAACTCGGCGGCGTCACCGAGGTCAATACCTTCACCAAGATCTATCTGTGTTTCTTCGGCCAGTACGATTACGACGCCGTGCCCGCAATTCCTCCGGAGATCGTGCTGTTTCCGAACTGGTTCTGGTTCAACATCTACGAGATTTCGTCGTGGTCGCGGGCCATTCTGGTGCCGCTTTCCATCTGCTACGCCAAGAAGCCCTTCAAGAAGATTCCGCGTGAAATGGGCGTCGAAGAGCTGTTTGTCGGCGGCATGTCGAAGTCGCGCATGCACCTGCGCTGGTCGAAAAAGCTGGTGTCGTGGCGAAACTTCTTTCTTTGTCTGGATCGCATGACGCACTGGTTCGAACGCGTCCATATTCGCCCGCTGCGCTCCATCGCGCTGAAGCAGGCCGAGAAGTGGGTGCTCGATCGCGTTGAGATGAGCGATGGTCTCGGCGGCATCTATCCATCGATCATGAACTCCATCATCGCCATGCGCTGCCAGGGATATTCGCTCGACGATCCGCAGGTGATTCGCGCGCTCGACGAATTTGAAAAGCTAGGCATCGAAGAAGGTGACACCTTCCGCATGCAACCTTGCATGTCTCCGGTGTGGGATACGGCGTATGCCATGTTCGCCCTCGCCGAAGCCGGAGTTCCAGCCAACGATCCGCGCATGGTGAAGTGCGCCGATTGGATTCTGCAGAAGCAGGTGCGCAATCCTGGCGACTGGCAATTCAAGAACAAGAAGGGCAAGCCGGGCGGATGGTACTTCGAGTTCAACAACGAGTTTTATCCCGATGTGGATGACACCGCGATGGTTTGTCTCGCTCTGAGCCGCGTCGAACATCCCAACGGACGCTACCAGCGCGAGTCAGTGCAGCGCGCCATCGACTGGGTCCTCTCGATGCAGTGCAAGAACGGCGGTTGGGCGTCGTTCGATAAAGACAACGACCGCATGGTCTTTCAGCACGTGCCCTTCGCCGATCACAATGCCATGCTCGATCCGCCGACGGTCGATATTACTGGCCGCACCCTCGAGATGATGGCCGCCTACGGTTACGACAAGAAGCATCCCGCGGTGCAGCGTGCGATTAAATTTATCCGCAGCGAACAAGAGCCAGATGGAAGCTGGTTCGGGCGCTGGGGCGTGAACTACATCTACGGTACGGCGCTGGTGCTGCGCGGCCTCGAAGCGATTGGCATGGACAATCACGAGCCTTGCATCCAACAGGCGGCGGAGTGGCTCCGCATGGTGCAAAACCCGGATGGCGGCTGGGGCGAGAGCTGCGGGTCGTACGACGATCCCAACACTCGCGGCGTAGGCCCGAGCACGCCGTCGCAGACCGCATGGGCAATTCTGGGAATACTCGCAGTAGGTGACACGCGCAGCGATTCGGTGGCCCGCGGAATCGCCTACCTGTTGCGCACGCAGAAAGAAGATGGTTCCTGGGACGAGCCGTACTGCACCGGCACGGGTTTTCCGCGCGTGTTCTATTTGCAGTATCACCTCTACCGCCAGTACTTCCCGCTGCTTGCGCTGACAACGTACGCCAAGGTGATGGAGAAGGCGGAAGGCTAGAAGCCATCCGCCTTTCACCGAGATTTCGGTAGACACAAGGACTTCAGTTGCAAGAGTTCGGGAAGGGCACGACTTCAGTCGTGCCGTTTAGGGCCCGCTAAAGATTCGGGCTTTGGCCCCTGAGGGCTCCGCTGAGAACCGAGAACTGAGAACTGCTCTGAAAGCTTTCGTCACTGGCGCCACAGGATTCCTCGGCAGTCACGTGGCCCGCGCACTAGCCGAGCTGGGAGCCGACCTGCGGCTGCTGGTGCGCTCTTCGAGCAATCCGAAGAATCTGGAAGGCCTGAAGGCCGAGACGGCGACCGGCGATCTGCGCGATCCAGCATCGCTCGAAAAAGCGATGGCGGGCTGCGAGGTTGTCTTCCACGTGGCCGCCGACTATCGACTGTGGATGCGGGATCCGGGAGAAATGTACCGCTCGAATGTGGAAGGCACGCGCGCGATTCTGGATGCAGCGCGCAAGAATAAAGTCCGCTGCGTCGTCTACACCTCCAGCGTCGCCACCATGGGATTCATCCGAAACGGGCATCCAGCGGACGAAGATTCTCCAGTTTCACTAGCTGACATGATTGGCCACTACAAGCGCTCGAAGTTCATGGCCGAACAGATTGCGCTGGAAGCAGGCCGCGGCGGAATGCGAGTGGTGACGGTAAATCCGACAACGCCGGTAGGCGAGCAGGACGTCAAGCCAACTCCGACGGGACGAATCGTCGTGGACTTCCTGAAGAAGAAGTTTCCTGCGTACGTGGAGACGGGCTTGAATCTCGTCGACGTTCGCGAATGCGCCCGCGGGCACCTCTCGGCGCTGGAAAAAGGCAAGAGCGGCGAGCGCTACATCCTGGGCGGCGAGAATCTAACCTTGAAGCAAATTTTGGACAAGCTGGGCGCGATCTCCGGGCTTCCATCGCCGAAAGTGAAGCTGCCATACTTTGTAGCCTACGCAGCCGGCGCGGTCGATCAAACTGTATCGGGCCGCCTGCTGGGGCGCGAGCCGCGCGCAACCATCGAGACCGTGCGCATGGGCAAGAAAAAGATGTGGGCCAGTTCAGACAAAGCCGAGCGCGAGCTGGGATGGAAGCCGCTGCCCGCCGATGGAGCCTTGCGCCGTGCCGTAGAGTGGTTCCGGGCCAACGGCTATGCGTAAAATCGCAATCGTCGCAGCGCTGGAGCGCGAAGTCACCGGCCTGACGAAGGGCTGGAATCGCGTCGAGCGTGACCACGAAGGCCGCAGCTTTATTTTTTTCGAGAGCAACGAGATCGTCGTCGTCTGCGCTGGCATCGGCCTGGATGCCGCGCGCAGAGCCGCCGAAGCGGCAATCGCGCTATATAGTCCCGCATTGTTGCAGTCGGTCGGGTTTGCCGGAGCGCTTGACGCGAGCCTCCACGTTGGGGATATTCTCGCGCCAGCCGTCGTCATCGACGCACGCGACGGCAGCCGCATCGAGATCGACGGCGGAAGCCGCCAAGGCACGCTCGTAACCTTCATGGCCGTAGCCGGAATCGATCAGAAGGCGAACCTGGCGCTCGCCTATGGCGCCCACGCGGTCGATATGGAAGCCTCCGCCGTAGCCGCCGCAGCCCGCGCTCACGGCGTTCCATTCAGCGCCATCAAAGTCGTCTCCGACGAATATAACTTTGAAATGCCCGCGACCGCGCGCTTCATCGATCCCCAAGGCCGCTTCAAGACCGCCAGCTTCGCCTTGTTCGTGGCGTTGCGCCCATGGTTGTGGCCGCGTGTTATCGAGCTAGCCATTAACAGCCGCGAAGCAGCGAGCTCGCTGTGCGGGCATCTTCAGCGTTTCAGGCAAGAACTCAATCAGTCATCAGCGCCCACACTGGCCCCCGAGGCGCAGGCCGCAGTCACTACCGAACTGTCTGCTGGAGGTCAAAAATGAGAGTGCGAATGAGAGTTCGAACGGAAGCGCACCTGAGATTACATAACAAGACGCCGCTGCTGCTCCCGCTCATCTTCTCTGCGGCATTGCGCCTGTCCGCGCAGTCCCCCGCGCCAACGACGGTCTACTCAGAAAGCTTCCGCCAGGGCGCCACCCAGGTGACAGAAGAAACCTTCGAGGCCAAACTCACGCCGCAGGATGCCGTCTACCGCGAGCGCATCAAAGATTCGCGTGGCGCCGACCGCTATACGTTCTCGATAATTCCGCGCATTCCTGAGGGCGATACCAAGATCACCTCCTGGCAAGTAAAACTCGCGGACCTGCACCATCCTATTTACGACAACATTCTGCTGATGTCGCCCGCGCCCTCCGATGATCCGCCCACTCAAGCGAAAGATTCCCTGTGGCGCCTTGATCCCAGCCGCTTCGCAGCCATTCCCGTGGGCGCGCGTCGAATCATCAAAGTTGATAGTTTTTATGTAGTGCTCCAAGTCACGGCGTATCACTTAACACCGCTGGATTCTCCCTATCTGGATTCCATGACGGTGGCAGTCGAGTTCCGCAACACAGACCCAAGGCAAGCGGACCCTAAGGCAAAATAGCGGCTGAAGCGCAGACGAGGTCGAATTCATCCTATATTAAGAGATAAGAACAGAAGAGAACCGGCAACAACCATGGGCATTTCCGAACAACTCGCAATCGAACCCCGCAGCCAGTCCATTCCCGCGACCATGCTCGCGGCCGTTTACCGCGGAGTGAACGACGTTCGCCTGGAAACCGTTCCCGTCCCCGCCATCGCCGCCGGAGAGTTGCTCATCCGCGTTCACAGCTGCGGCGTCTGCGGCACCGATCTGAAGAAGATCGCTACCGGCTCCCATTCCGTGCCCCGCATCTTCGGCCACGAAACCTCAGGCGTCGTCGCTGCCGTAGGCGCGGGCGTAACCAAGTTCAAGCCCGGAGACCGCGTCGTCGTCTTTCACCATATTCCCTGCCGCAATTGTTACTACTGCCAGCACCAGACCTTCGCCCAGTGCCCCACCTACAAAAAGGTAGGATGCACCGCCGGCTTCGAGCCATCCGGAGGAGGCTTCGCCGAGTACGTCCGCGTTATGGATTGGATCGTCGATCAAGGCACGGTAAAGATCCCGCAAGGGGTTTCGTTTGAGCAGGCCTGTTTCGTCGAGCCGGTGAATACCTGCATGAAAGGGATCGCCGCCCTCCGCCTGCAACCCGGTGAGTCCGTGCTGGCCATCGGACAAGGCCCCATCGGCATCATACTGAGTGTCCTGGCACGCCGGGCAGGGGCCACGGTTATTACTTCCGATTTGTATCCCGAGAGGCTTAGAATAAGTGAAAGCCTTGGATTCGAACATTTGATCGACGCGTCCCAGCAGGATGTGGTCCGCTGTGTGCGGGAGCGAACAGAAGGACGTGGTGCCGACGCTGTAGTCTTAGCCGTAGGCAGCAACGCCTTGATCAGCCCCGCCATGGATGCGGTCCGCCCCGGCGGCAGGGTTTTGCTATTTGCGCAGACACAACGCGGCGAGGTTGTTGTCGATCCGGCGGCGATTTGCGTAGATGAAAAGACGCTGGTCGGCTCCTATAGCGCGTCTGTGGATTTGCAGGACGAGTCAGTTCGTTTTGTGATGGACCAGAAACCGAATAGGGGAATGAATCTGGAACAGTTGATCAGCCATCGGTTTCCGCTACAGGAAAGTGCGCGAGCCTTGGAACTCGCCGCTCATCCCCAGCCCGCGTCAATGAAAGTAGTAATTCAGCCGGGGATGGCCTGGGCATGAAAGGCATGCCCGGCAATTCGCCGTCGAGAGGGCGCGGCGTTGAAGGATTCAGCTTTGAAAGGGCGCGGCTTCAAGCCGCGCCGTAAAGGGCTTTAAAGAATCCGGGGCTTTAGCCCCCGAGGGACCACGGGGCCATCGGCAATTGCGTGTAACGCTGTAAGCAAGGAAGCAATCTGTGAACGGAAAAATGACGGCTGCCGTCCTCTACGGCAAAGAAGATATCAAGATTGAACGAGTACCCATCCCTCGCGTAGAAAAAGGCGAGGTCCTCGTAAAAGTGCAGGTGGCCCTCACCTGCGGCACCGACCTCAAGGTCTATCAACGCGGCTATCACGCCCGCATGATCGTGCCTCCCGCGCTTTTCGGCCACGAACTCGCCGGAGTCATCGAGGAAGTTGGCGAGGGCGTGCACAGCTTCAAAAAAGGCATGCGCGTGGTCGCGCTCAACTCCGCCCCCTGCCAGATGTGTTTTTACTGCTCCAAGCACCAGGAAAATCTCTGCGAAGATCTGCTCTTCAACAACGGAGCGTACGCGGAGTACATTCGCGTGCCGCGCCGCATCGTGGAAGCGAACATGCTCGTCATCCCGCCCGGCGTCAGTTTCGAAGATGCCGCCATGACCGAGCCGCTGGCCTGCGTACTGCGCGGCCTGCACGAAACCGGCGTCGAGATTGGCGACACCGTCACCATCATCGGCGGCGGCCCCATCGGCCTCATGTTTGTCCAGGTGGCCCGCGCCATCGGTTGCAATGTAGTCTCGGTCGTCAAGCGCGATGAGCAGGTGGTTGCCGCAAAACAAATGGGCGCGCACGAAATTGTGCAGACCACCAAAGTGCCCAACGTAATCGAAGCCGTGCGCGCGCTCACCCCGCAGAAGCGCGGCTGCGACGTGGTGATCGAAGCCGTAGGCCGTCCCGAAGCCTGGGAGTGGACCGTCGAGATGGTCCGCAAAGGCGGCACCGTAAACTTCTTCGGCGGATGCTCCAGCGGGTCGAAAGTTCAACTCGATACCAACCGCCTCCACTACGGAGAAATCACGCTGAAGGCCACGTTCCATCACACGCCCGAAACCGTGCGTCGCGCCTTCGGTCTGATCGCGGCCAAGAAAATTCGTCCCACGGATTACATCACCGGCGAAGCCCCTCTCTCCAGCCTGCAAAAGGTCCTTCGCCACATGCTAAACCGGGGCGGCGACATCAAAACCGCCATAATTCCAGGCCACTGATTGACAGAGATTGGCGCAAGAGCCGGCATAAAAGAATAAGCTTTGTCATCCTGAGCGAAGGTTGTGCTTCGAGAAGCGAAGCGCAACCGCAGTCGAAGGAACCCTTGTACCTGTGCGGTTTCCCCGGCGATGCACGGCGTTCTCACGGTGCACAGGTTTTTCCCTCGGCCACGACGGCAGAACTGTGAAGATGGTTTCATACTGAATGGCGCTTGCAACCACTGATTCCCGCGTCCCCATCGCCCCCGCCCCTGCCGGCTGGAGTCGCCTCCCAGCCGCCTACGCCATCCCATCCACCGCCCCATCCCTGGAACAAGCGCAACAATACTGCCGCCACCTGGCCCGCACCCATTACGAAAATTTCTCAGTAGCCACCTGGTTTCTACCCAAGAAACTCCGCCAGGATTTCCTCAACGTCTACGCCTATTGCCGCATCTCCGACGATCTAGGCGACGAAGTAGGAGACCCCACCGCAGCCCTTGCATTGCTCGACCAATGGCAAGCCGAGCTCGATGCCTGCTACGAAGGCACTCCGCGTCACCCGGTTTTCGTAGCTCTAAAAGAGACCGTAAGAAAGTTCGATATTCCCAAACACGAGTTTTCCGATCTCCTGATAGCCTTCCGCCAGGACCAGACCGTCACCCGCTTCGAAACCTTCAACGATGTGCTGGCCTACTGCCGCTATTCGGCAAACCCCGTAGGCCATCTTGTTCTCTATTTGTGCGGTTATCACGATGCCGATCGTCAGCAACTCTCCGACTACACTTGCACCGCGTTGCAGTTGGCGAACTTCTGGCAGGATGTAACCGTCGACTACGCCAAAGGACGAATTTATTTGCCGCTCGAGGACCTACGGCGTTATTCCGTGACCGAGGAAGACGTCCAGCGGAACCGCAACACGCCCGAGTTTCGCGAGATGATGAAGTTTGAAGTAGAGCGCGCCCGCGAATGGTTCGACCGCGGCCTGCCCCTGGTTCGAAAAGTAGATAAAGAATTAGCGGTAGATTTAGAACTCTTCACTCGCGGCGGTCAGGAAATCTTGAACGCCATCGAGCGCCAGCGCTTCGCCGTGCTCGGCCGCCGTCCCGTAATTTCGAAGCCCCGCAAACTAGCACTGGTAGCCCAAGCCGCGTTAGGCAAGCTTTTGGGAGCGGTATCCGGAGGCCGGAAGCCTGAAGCCGGAAGCCCGAAGCAATGAGCGCCGAAGCCCAGCCAGCACTGATCCCTTGGACCCCGGCTCCAGCCCAGCTCACCATGGCCTATTCAGTCTGCCGCGGGATCACGCGCGCCAACGCGAAGAATTTTTATTACGCATTTCTGGTATTGCCCAAACCCAAGCGCCAGGCGCTCTGCGCCGTCTATGCCTTCATGCGCCGCTGCGATGACATTGCCGACGACCCCGCCCTGAGCCTCGAGGAGCGCCGTTTCAAACTGGAGACCTGGCTCGCGGCCCTGCACCGCGTGCAGCAGGGCGAGCCCAGCGACGATCCCATTCTGCTCGCGCTCACCGACGCGCAGCGCCGATACATTATCCCCGCGGGCCTGCTCGACGAACTAGCTACGGGCACGGCCATGGACGTCGAAGGAACTCAAAGCGAAGCTGCACCTGCAACCCCCGGTTTAACGGTTCAGTACAAGACCTTCGAAGATCTAAGAGGATATTGCTACCGCGTAGCGTCGGTAGTAGGGCTCGTCTGCATTCACATCTTCGGATATCGTGACCCGGCCGCCGAGCCGCTGGCCGAGCAGTGCGGCCTCGCTTTCCAACTCACCAACATCATTCGCGACGTGAAGGAAGACGCCGCCATGGGCCGCGTATATTTGCCAGAAGAGGATCTGGCAAAGTTCGGATTGTCAGCTGCCGACCTGCTTTCGACGCCAGACCCAGCCCGCGTCCGCGCGCTTCTCGAATTGGAAGCAGATCGCGCTCGCCAGTTCTACCAGTCCGGCGATCAACTGATCCCCTACATTTCAGAAGACAGCCAACCAGCACTGTGGGTTCTGGTAGACATCTACCGCAAGCTGCTCGAAAAGATCGCCGCAAATCAATACGACGTATTCAGCGGCAAGGTCTCCCTGACAGTAAGCGAAAAACTCCGCGTATTAGGGAAAGGTTTCCTTCAGCGTTTGACCTGAAACTATTTCATAAAGTTTTGAAAGGGCGCGGCTTCAGCCGCGCCGCGCAGAACATAGAAATGATGCGGGCTTTAGCCCCCGAGGGAACCAGTTGGCTTACTCCTTCGGTTCATTATGAGAGTGCTTCCTGTACCGTAGAAGTTAGTGATTGCTGATTGAAAATCGCTTCCGATAGCGGGCTGTTGGTAGGATGATTGGAAGCGGAAGCTAACAAGGCGGCGTGATGAAGGTTAAGGCTCTTGTCGAAGGCATTCTGGCTGAGTCGTTTCGGCAATCTTTTGCTATTCGGCGCTCATTACACCAGCAACCTATGCCGCACTAGCGATCCGGCGCAAAATGCCGGAGGCTTGGTTTTCGAGTTCTATTACGGGATATGCGCTGTTTGCCGTAATTGGGATTTCAATGACAGTAGCTGGAGTTGCGTGCCGGATGATTTACAAACACGCCTCGACCCTAAGAGCGTGAAATTCAAAACAGCCAACTTCTTCGTTTCCCGGTTGCTTTTCAATCATCAATCAATAATCATCAATCATCAATTGACCTCGGGCCCAAATCCCGCATGACCGAGAATTCCCCCCAACCCACCGTAGCCATAGCCGGAGGCGGCCTGGCCGGCTTGGCAGCAGCCTGCGCGCTAGCCGACTCCGGCTTCCGCGTGACGTTATTCGAGCGCCGCCCTTATCTCGGCGGCCGCGCTTCCTCCTACGAACATCCGGGCACCGGAGAGGTAGTAGACAACTGCCAGCACGTGCTCTTCCGAGTCTGCACCAACCTGGTCGAGTTCTACCAACGAATCGGAGTGGAAGACAAAATCCGCTGGTACGACGAAATGACATTCCTCGAGCCCGGAGGACGCGCCAGCGTGATGCACGCCTCACCGCTCCCAGCGCCGCTGCACACCGCCCCGTCGTTTCTGTGCTTTCCGTTTCTATCTGTAAAAGACAAGTTCGTAATCTCGCGTGCCATCGGAGCGCTAACGCTGACGAAGCAACCCGACACCGGCCAATCGTTTCAAGACTGGTGCCAAGAGCACGGCCAGACCGAAAACGCCATTGAACGTTTCTGGAAGCCAATCCTCATAAGCGCGCTAAGCGAAGATCTGGACCTGATCTCGATTTCCTCCGCAGCCCAGGTAGTGCGCGAATCTATGAAATCGCCCGAGGCCCGCCACATGGGCGTTCCCAGCATTCCCCTGACCGACCTCTACAACCGCGCCGGAGACTACATCCGCGCCCGCGGCGGCGAAATCAAATTCCGCAACTCCCTGGAAACTTTTTTCCCCGAACCATCGCAGGTGCGACTTCGAGTAAATGAAGGAGAAGAGGCGTTCGACTATCTGGTCCTGGCTCTCCCCTTCGAAAATCTCGACCGAGTACTTCCGCCAACGCCGGAATCCACTCCCCTGCGCGAAAAGCTAACCCACTTCGAATCCTCTCCAATAACAGGCATCCACCTATGGTTCGACCGCCAAATCAGCGGCCTCGATCACGCCGTCCTACTAGACCGAACAATCCAATGGATGTTCCACAAATCGCGCCTTTTAGCCACGCGCGCTGCGAAAGAAAAAGATCGGGAAGGAGAAAAGGACCGGGAAGGGCACGACTTAAGTCGTGCCGTAGAGGGCCAAGTTATGAACGGGGCTTTAGCCCCTGAGGGAAGCTACATCGAACTGGTCGTCAGCGCCTCCAAAAATCTCATCGACAAATCGCGCGCCGAAATCGTCGACCTCGCCCTAAGAGAAGTCCGCGAATTCTTCCCCGCGGCTCGCGCCGCGAATTTGGTAAAGTCCACCGTAATCAAAGAAGTCCACGCTACCTACTCACCGCGTCCAGGCATCGACGCCCACCGTCCGCCGCAGCCGACGGCATGGCCCCGCGTATTCCTGGCCGGCGATTGGACCGACACCGGCTGGCCCGCTACCATGGAAGGCGCAGTCCGCAGCGGATACCTGGCCGCCGAAGCCCTCACCCGTGCCGCAGGAATGAAAGACTCCAACTTCCTGTCGCCCGACCTGCCCGCAACCGGCCTGATGCGTCTCTTCGGATGAACTGATTTAGGTCGCAGAAATTGCTAACAATGAGGATGTGGATCCAGCGGAATCAACGCAGAGCCGAAGACCTACATGTGCTCGATGCGTTCTTCAATCCGGGATACAAGTGCCGGCGTGTGGCTCTTCAGCAGATTCTCGATGCTGGGCCCAAACTCGTGCCACAGGTTCATCCCCGCGTCGTCGCCCACCATCGAACCAAAATCGCTGAACGGATCACCCACATGCCGCTTCCAATAAGGAGTAGAGGCCGTATCCTTCGCCACCGCGCTCAGCGTTCGCAGCAGATATGAAGTGTTCAACCTGCCCTTTCCAGACGCATCCTTCACCACGACCGTTCGCGAAGCCGCATACTTGGCCCGGTCCATCACCGGTCCGCCGTTCAGTGCGCGATAACCCTGCCGCTGCCATGCCGGAGACAAGTACTTGCGAAAAATAGCCTCCGGATCTTTCTGCCGAAAAGCTGGCTGGTCCGAGAGCGCAAACTCGCCGTCGCGCACCATCTCCGCTGAAGCGCTCATTGCTCCTAATCCAAAAGCTGAGTGCTCCTCCGCGCCGAATCCGCCAAATTTCTGTGCTTGATTTACGCTCGGCGCCGAAGGCGCATCCGGAAGGGATTTACGCAACTCCTGGCATACTGCGCCGCAAGCCGCCAACACTACAAAACTAACAACACCCGCAGCTGCAATCTGCTTCACCATACCTCAGTCCCACAAGCCAGGCTCGCCCAGCCCAGCCACGACCTACCTCGAACTCAGCACTCCACATGCCATTATGCAGGACAAAAACAAGCAACCGGATTCTTAGTTGCAAAAAGGCATCTCCCCGTTGCTAACTACACGTATGTCATTCCGAATCGGGCTGAAAGCCCGCTGAGGAACCCGCTGTTCTGAGCGGATTATGCGCCGAATTGAGCGCCCAATAGTGCAAGAATTCGGCCCGCACTAGGTAAAATCTTTCATTCAAAACGTCAGCTCAATGTGCCAGGCCCAGCCGCGAAGCGGCGGAAGAATGCAGCGCAAGGGGTAAGCCCTTCGGCTTCGCTCAGAGCAGGCTGTGGGTGAAAAGTGGTAAAGAAGCCTGAATCGGCGTTTAAGAGCATCGGCGGAGGTAAACGTCCGCGCGAGCCGAACCAGCTTGCCAGGTGGATTGTGGATCAGTCCACAATAAAACGCCGGAGCCGGAAGTGGCTACAACTCCAGCATCCCCCCTCAATAAACTTGTCGCAGTATACGGCGGAAATCGGGCGAAAGGGCGGAAAAAATTAGTGGGAAAGTAGTTCTCACGCGCTGCCGATGACCTTTCATTCCCGCGGTCCTGGCTTGCCCAGTAAATGCCATGCTTCGCGATATTTCTCAAAGCGCGGATGGCGGTCATGCCTGGTTCCGAATGGATAAAACGTAATGCCTAATCGCCCGCCGAGAGCACGCACTGGAATGAGGTACCATATCTGCCGGCCGTGGGTTTGCTTGCCGTGGTACACCGCTGCTAAGAAGTCGATTTGCTTTGGGGTGTACGGCACTTGCTTCCCGCTTTTCCTCCAGCAGGCCCTCACCGAGAATCCGTTGTGATGCACGAATTCGCTCCCTCTTACCTGCACTCGCCAGAAGCGGCGACGCCCCCGGTCGAGGATCACGTCGTAGCGTTCGTTGTCGCCGATTGGCTTGGCCACGCCGAAGCCGCGATTCGAAGCCTCGATCATGAACTGCATCTCCGACACATCGCCCCGGTGCTTGGAGGACTTTCTCAGACGAGGCTCGAAGCGCATCTTTTTCTTATTGGCTGCCCTTTTTCTTGCCGCCTTTCTCCTTGCCGTTTTTTCCCAATTTGTTGCGCGCTGCGATGCTGGGTTGCGCTTCGCGCCGTCTCGTCCCGCCCCGGATCTCGATAGCCGTTTCATAGTCGCAGCGCTCCGCTTCCGGGCCAAAAAAATGGCGCAAGCCCAAAAGGACCTGCGCCACCGTTTTTTACCCTCTATTATCAGAATATCAAACCGAAGGGGGTAAACCCGCCACTTCCGGCGACTTTATATTTCCATCTGAATGAATAAGTTGCAGAGAAACCATCATCTTTAGGGTCTTGACAGGAAAAGGCGCAAGCCAAAAGGCCTGCGCCAATTTTTACTCTATATATTCAGTATACCGCCCCGAGGTGGGCAATTGGGACATTTTCCCGGGCTTTATTTCCCGAACAAAACCAACAGCTTACGCCAAAAACATGATGATAAGAGCCTTGACAGCTTTCTTGTGCGAGATAGACGAGCACCCTAGCGAGACCGCAGACACACGAAAGCCCCGGTAGTCATCCGGGGCTTGATGTTGGTACTGAACCACCGCCTGCGAAGCAACTCTAGAATAACTCCGCCAGCAGCATTGTTCAAGCACATTTACCTTAGGTCGAGTGACATCAGAGGGCGAGGGACTCGAACCCTAGTGGCTGGTAGCCACTCGACCGCTTCGCAGGCGGTGGCCAGTACCCACTGGCAACGCCCTCTAAACACTGCCTGCTGCGAGGAATTCTATTCCCCCCATCACCCACTGCAATGTTCCGCGCGAAATAAACCGGGACGGATTTCCAAATCGGGACTTGCCCTCGCTTACCCCGCCAGCAGCGCCACTCCCGCCGCCACCAGAGAAGCCGCAATCCACCGCCGCCGGTCGACTTTCTCATGCAAAAAGATTTTCGCGGCGACGGCGTTTCCTATAAAGGTAAGCGATGCGGCTGCGGGAGCCACCAGGCTCACGTCTCCCCAGGAAAGAGCGAACAGCAGGCTGAAGAAGGCCACAGCCATGGCCGTGACCCCAAATAGAAAGCTGGGATTCGCCAGCGTGCGTCCGATCACAACGCCCAGCCCGGCCCGCCGCCACAAAGCCCCAACATCCCCAACCTGTTTCATAGCGCGCGCCAAAAGCACATCGCCCACAACTGACGCAAAGACGATGGCGAGAATTGCGCCCCATGTGTAAACAGCTTTCATAGAACCGTCACTCCGAAGCGGGTGCCCCATCCTTCTCGCGTTCTTGGCGAGAGGGTGGGGACTTTGATCTCGCGTCCCACGTTCCTACCGTGTTGCACGATCCTCATCGCTCACCTGCAGCCGCACTTGCGCGGGCCTCGTTCCCATCCCCGACGTCTTCCAATTGGGGATGCTTGGTCAGTTCTGGCCCGCCAGCCACAAATCCCACGCCGCTGGTAATCAATACAATCCCCAGCCAGCGCAGTGGGCTGATGTGCTCGTGCAGCGCGAACCTCGCCACCAGAGCCAGCAGCACATAACCCAGCGCAGTGGCCGGCATCACGTAGGTGAGATCGGCCCACGAAAGCGCGGTCGTGTAAGTGGCAAAGAAGGCGAGCAGAAGAAGAATCCCAATCATGACCCAGGGATTCAGCACGGCGAAGATAAGGTCCTGCAGCCGATAAAGAGAGATGCTGCCAACCTGCTTCATCCCATGCGAGAGCATGGAGTCCCCGGCTACGGCAAACACCGTAACCCCAGCCAGCACAAGATACTTGCGAAAGTTCACAGGAAGCCCTTCACAGGAAGGCCAAGCGCAGGCAGTGGCGTCAAACCCTTTTTACCACAGAGACACAGAGGCACAGAGAAGGCAAAGAAAAGAAAAACAAGACAACTAAAGACTTTCTCCGTGTCTCCGTGCCCTTTGTGGTGAAGAGTCTTTGTTCTTATGCCTTCGCTAGTTCAGCGGCAGCCTCGTCGCTATGTTGCTTGACCAGCTTGTTGCGCTGTGAGCGCAGCTTCAGAAAGGTCTTCGCTTCCTTATAAAGCCGCTTGCGGTCATTGCTGTCAAAAGCAGCTTTCCTCAGGATGCGGAAAACCGCCTTGGGCCGGAAGTAATACTCGTCGTAAAAACGGTGGACCGCGGAAAGAATGTCATCGGCAGGCAGCCCGGGATACTGGATGTGCGCCAACTGATGCCCGCCTTCATCCACCATCTTGTTGTCGCCAACCATGAAGCCGTTCTTCACGGCGTAATCGTAAAGTTCGGTGCCGGGGTAGGCGTGGGCGACCGAAACCTGAATGGTTTCCACGTCCAGCTCTTTGGCGAAGGCGATCGTGGTGTTGATAGTCTCGTGGGTCTCGCCCGGCAATCCCATGATGAAATCGCCATGCACGACCAAGCCAAGCTTGTGACAATCTTTTGTGAACTGCCGCGCCCGCTCAACAGTTGCGCCCTTCTTGATGTTCTTCAGAATCTGCTGATCGCCCGATTCGTAGCCGACGATGAGCAGCCGGCATCCAGCTTCCTTCATCGCCTTCAGGGTTTCGTAATCAGTAGTGACGCGCGAAGTGCAGGACCAGGTCAAGCCCAGCGGCTTCAGCTTGGCGCACAGCTCGATGGTGCGCGCCTTCTGGATGTTGAAGGTGTCGTCGTCGAAGAAGAATTCTTTCACTTCCGGCCAGTACTGCTTCACCTTCGACATTTCCGCCGCAACGTCGTCAGTAGAACGTTTGCGCCACGGATGCCCGCTCAGAGTCTGCGGCCACAAGCAGAACGTGCATTGCGCTGGACAGCCGCGCGTGGTGTAGAGAGAAACGTAGGGCTGTAGTAAGAACGGCACGTTGTAACGGCTGACGTCGAGATCGCGCTTATAGACGTCGGTGACGTGCGGCAGCGCATCCAGATCCTGAATCTGCGGCGCGTCGGGATTGTGCACGGCCTTGTCATCTTTCAGATAAGAAATGCCGGGAATCTCCGCCAGCGGCTTGCCCTTGGCGTAGTCGACGACGGCATAGTCGAACTCTTTGCGGGCCACAAAATCGATCGCCGGACAATCCCGCAAAGATTTCTCGGGCAGCACGCTGACATGCGGACCCACAAAAGCAATCTTGATCGCAGGGTTGGCCGCCTTAATGGCCTTGGCAAGACCGATGTCCCCCGGAAACCCGGGAGTGGAGGTGAACAAGACCAGAAATTGGTAATCCTTGGCGATCTCGATGGTCTGTTCCGCGGAAATGTGATGCGGCGGCGCGTCCAAAAGCCGCGCTCCCTCAAGCATCCCAGTCGGGTAAGCCAACCAGACGGGATACCAATAACTCTCAATTTCGCGGGTGGCGGGCCAACGGCTGCCGGCGCCTCCGTCGAAGTTTTCGAAGGACGGGGGGTTCAGGAACAATGTTTTTAGAGGCATATGAGTATGGCTTTATTTTAACATCCGGGGGCGTGGATGCGGTGGAAAAGCAGTGTTTATGCAGGTTCGTTCGTCCATGCTTATTTTGTGCTCAGGGCCCAGGTTTCCAGATCGCCGGTCGCTCTTAGGAGCGCTACCTGGCTGCGTTCAAGTTCGAAGGTCACATCTTGAAGCGCGATGAGGCGTTCACTGGCTTGGGTTTGAGCGGTGTCCAGGTCGTGGAGGTTGGCGGTGGAGGAGTCCATGCGAGTGCGGACGGCTTCGACATTTTTCTGGGCGATCTCATATTCGAGTTCGGTCACGTCGCGGGCGGCCTGCATCTGAGTGACGGAGCGCTCGAGGCGCAGGGTTTGTTCAGAGACCTGGTTGCGCGCAGCGTCCGCTTCCTTGGTGGCTTTGAGCGCTTCCGACTCGGCTTCCTGGACGCGCGCGTGCTGGGCGTAGTTCAAGAAAGGGAGGTGGATGGCAACGCCGACGGTAGCATTGTTGGGCTGGAAACTGTGGGGCTGATAATACTTCTGATAGCCGTTGTAAGTGGCGAGATTGGCGTACTGAGCGGCGAAGTCCATGCTGGGCCACAACGACCTGCGTTCGCCCTTTACGCGCAAGTATTGAGCGCGTGCGTGTTCGACCGCGGCTTGCACCGTGGGACTCGCGTCTGCGGTTTTGGTCAGCGATTCTACTTCTGGTTTGGGTGCGGGCAATGGGGGTAGCGAGTCGGGTTCTATTTCGATGGCGGCGGCGGGCAGCCCCGTCAGTTTGGAAAGATGTTCGCGGAGAACATCGGCTGCGCCTGCGGCTTCAGCGCGGCGTAGACGCACGCGGGCCACTGAGAGTCGGGCTTTGGTGCTGTCGAGTTCACTGTCGATCCCTTCTTTCACGCGCTGGGCCACTGCCGCGTCGGTTTGTTCGGCGGCAGCCTCGACCTCGCGCAGGCGGCTCAAGCGCTGCTCCCATTTCGCCAGCTCGGCGTAGCTCAATACGGTGTCCTGAATAATCTGATTGCGCTGGTCTTTAATGTGCAGGTTGCTAACTGTAACCTCGGATTGGGCGGCGCGGAGGAAATCCTTCAACGCGGGATTGATGAGCGCAGACTGGGCGGTTACGTTGAAGAGGGAGGGCGCCGCACCTTCGAGGCTGAGGGGAAAACCATCGGACCAGCCGATTCCGGCCCCCGCGTTCAATTGCGGGATGTAGCTGTTGCGCAGTACGCGGTAGCTGGCGGAGGCGTGCTGTTGGTCGGCGGTCGCGATGCTGATGCCGGTGGCGTGGTTCAGCGCGAGTTCCACGGCGTGGTGGAGCGTGACGGGCTCGGCGTGGAGGGAAGCTGGGAATAGGAGCGTCGCCAGTAAGAGTTTATGAATTTGCACGCTAAGTTTATTTTTCATCATTTCCACCTTTGCGATCACTGGGGCTGAAGCCCGGCGATCTTTTTGCCGTCTTACGCGGCGCTGAAGCGCCGCTCTTCCACGGTACTGGTGCATGGGAAGATTCTACGGAGAATCTGATGCTAGAGAAATGATAAGGATGGGTCGCGGCTTCGTTGGGGGCGGGCAGCAGGTTCCCTTCGACTCCGCTCAGGGGAGGCTCTCACTGAGCTTTCAGCCGGTTCGGAATGACAAGACATGTAGATCGTGGCCTCGGAATTGCATCCCTGTAGACTCGTGTTGCGGCTCTCTATGCATTCAAGGAATAATTTCTTTCGCTGTCGATATTTTGTTTTGCTGCTTGCGGGCTTCTTGTTCTTGTCGTGTCTGTCTTGGGGACAAGAAGCCGATGGGGGTGTTCCGCTGCCTGACGCTCCGAAGCCGAGTGCGGCGAAGGAACGGGGATTTGTTTCGCGGTGGGGAGATTTTTACAGGCAGGATTGGTGGGGGACGGCTGCTGCGACGCCGGCTGCGGCTTCGTCCGCGCCAGCACGCCGCGGGCTTCCTTCTCCGCTAGATTCGCCGCCCTTTCCTAATTCAGATTGGTCGTATGGCGGGTCGCCGGTGATTGGGGAGGCGGATGGGAATAGTTATCCCTTGATGACGGCTATCAACGGGGCGCGGAGCCGGACGAAGTTATATGGCTGGGTCGATCCGTCGCTGAATTTCAGCACGTCCTCGAATACCAACGCGCCTGAGGCGAATGATGTTATTGCGAATCGTTTTGAGCTGAATCAACTTGTTTTGTACGCGGAGCGGCTGCCGGATTCAGTGCAGCGCGATCATATCGACTGGGGCTACCACCTCACGGCTCTTTACGGGACGGACTATCGGTTTACGACAGGGAAAGGTTATTGGAACGGCCCGTGGGTGAATGATCATCGCGAATATGGATTTGATCCTACGTTGGAGTATGTCGACATTTACTTTCCGCAAGTGGCGCAGGGAATGAATTTGCGGATCGGCCGGTATATCTCCGTGCCGGGTATTGAGGCGCAGTTGGCGCCGAACAATTATATTTTCAGCCACTCACTGCTTTATGCGATTGATCCGTTTACCGACACGGGGTTGATCGCGACGGTTAAGGTGAACGACCAGTGGCTGGTGCAACTGGGAATCACCGGTGGGCACGATGTTGCGTTGTGGACTTCAGATGCTAAGCCTTCCGGGACGGCTTGCCTGAGCTATACGACGCGATCGGTGAATGACAATTTCTATGTGTGCGCCAATGGAATCAATGACGGCAAATACGCTTACAACAATTTGCAGCAGTACGATGGCACCTGGTATCACAAATTTTCAAAGACATGGCATATGGCGACCGAGACCTGGTACATGTATGAGCGCGATGTGCCCGCGGTGGGCGGATCGATTCAGCCGGAAGCCGGGACGAATGGCGCTTACTGCCTGCCAGGAGAACAGCGGTGTACCGCTCCCGAATATGCGGTGGTGAATTTCCTGCAGAAGGAACTTTCGGCGCATAACTTCCTGTCGTTCCGCAGCGACTTTCTCGACGACAAGAAAGGGCAGCGTACAGGCTACGCGACCAAGTACTCAGAGAATACGATTATGTGGTGCCACTGGATCGGGACGACGGTGCAGTTGCGTCCGGAATTGCGCTTCGAGCGGGCGTGGGATGTGCCGGCTTACGATGGCGGGCGCAAACATAATCAGCTCACGGCTGCCAGCGATTTGATTTTTCACTTTTGAAAGGAGTCACTTCTCTGAGTCGCGGATCAGGACTACGTCGGATTCCCTGTGGCCGCGGACTACGGCTAGCTGTTTGCCGTCGAAGGAGTAGTCGAAATCGCGGATTAGTTCGGACTTGAAGTCGGTGAGGAACTTTCCGGGCGAGCCGTCTAGATTCTGGAGCCAGATATTGTCGGCATTGCCGTCGAATACGGCGTAGGTTACGGCTTTGCCGTCGGCAGTGAAGCGGAGTGGTGCTGAGCCGAAAGGCGCAAGGGAGGTCTCGCGGGGCTTTTCAATATCCAGGTAGCGAGGGGGCTGGCTGGAATCGAGAGGCAGCAGGACTATTTTCTCTTTAGCGTCGCCTGGATGAGAGGTGACCAACGCCGCAGTCTTATTGTCGGGAGAGATGGTGACGCGGCTGAAAACGGCGAGTGCAGGAAGCGGTTGCGAGGCGCTGCCATCGACCGCAACCCGCTGGAGCGTTGTGTCCGCGTTTGAGTAGAGAACGGTCTTGGCGTCGGGTGAGCAGACGGGAAGAAAGTCAAATTTCCCGCTGGTGAGTTTCCTGGGGTTTCCACCGTCGGCATCCGCCAGCCAAAGGCTGTTTTGTATTTTTGTTCCGGATTGGGCAGATAAGACAATGTGTCCGTCGGAACAAGCGCGGGCGAAATTTGCGAAAGAGAACTGCGGGAGGAAGGGAGTCTTGGCGCCGGACTCGGGATTGAGCAGGGCAACTCCCCCGGCCGGGAACGAGGTAATGAGCTGGCCTTCGCGGGTAAAGGAGGCGCTGGTGATGGACGATCCGGTGGTAATTTGACGGGCCTGGGCGCTGCTGGCGCCGTCGGGCATTACGAAAGGATTCGACTGGCTCTGACTGAGGACGGCCGCCAGAGAGTGGCCGTCGGCGGCCAAGCTGAGGTCAACATACGAGTTGGTATCGCGTGTGACCGGAGAGAGTTTACCCGCCGGAAAGGAAACAAAAACGATCTGGGTCTGGGCACCGAAGGCGCCCTGACCCAAAACCAGCAGCCCGCTGCCATCCGGCAACCAGCGGGGATGAACAAAGTACATGTTGTTGGTGGTCACGAACAACTTCCGTTTGCCACTCTCGACGTCGATCACAATCAAGCCGGAGAGCGCGTCTCCCGGCTGCGAAATCGCGGCGACGACGGTTTTGCCGTCCGGAGACCATGCAGGATCAAATAATTGCTCGTTGATGGGGTTGGTGGCCAGGTCTTTTTCTTCGCCGTTCTCCAGCGAGCGAATGATCAGACGGGATTCGCCCACTTTCGGATTGTTCGCGAGCATGTAGACGAACTTGCTGCCATCGGGAGAGAAGCTCAGGTTGGAATCAATGTCGGTGACCAGTTTCTGCGGAGTGCCCCCGAGCACTGGAGCGCGATACAGGTAATGCAGCGAGCGGCTGCCGACTTCCGAGCGAACGAAATATAAATAATTGCCGTCGGGAGAAAAACTCAGGCCCAGGTACCGCACTTGAGCAGGAGGCACGACCTGGGTGTTGCTGGCGGTCGGAATGTTGCGCAGCCACAGGCTTTGCTCGCCGTTGTCATTCATGACGTTGAGGATGTATTTGCCGTCGGGGGAGATGGCGACGAGGGTGGCTTTGCCGGTCTCGGTTATTTTGCTGACGGAGAAATTCTGGAACGGAGCAGGACGGTTGCGAGAAAGGAACGCGTAGATGCCATAGGAGCCCGCAGCCAGCAGAAGAATCGCGACCATCGTGGTGATGCCGAGTCCGAGCTTGTGCTGTTTGGCGACGGCCACGACGGAGGAACTGCTCGTCGCCTGGACGGGCTGGGAGGTTGGTAGTGCGGCGGCCACTGAATCGGAACCGGCTACTGGTACCTGGCGGCTGGAATCGGTATCGCGCTTCAGACGCTGCAGGTCGGTGCGAATGTCGGAGGCATGCTGGTAGCGCAGGTCGCGATCTTTTTCAAGAGCTTTATTAATTATGTCTTCCAGCTTCGAGGGGAGATCGGGGTTCAGGCGGATGGCTGGGGCGGGAGCGCGGTTGAGAATCGCTTCGAAGATTGTTGCCGAACTTTCTCCGCGGAAGGGCAGCGTGCCGGTCGACATTTCATAGAGAACGGCGCCGAAGGAGAAGAGATCGGTGCGGGGGTCGAGTTCCTTGCCTTTGGCTTGCTCGGGCGACATGTAAGAAATGGTGCCCACGGCCATTCCCGGATTGGTTAGCTGTTCCTCAATCATCCCGGTCGCGGTGTTCTCCGAGGCAATCTGGCTGGAGGAATTGGGTGCCAGCGTAACCTTGGCCAGGCCGAAGTCGAGAATCTTGGCGTGTCCGCGGGCGGTGACGAAGATGTTTGCGGGCTTGATGTCGCGGTGCACGATGCCTTTGGCATGGGCGGCATCGAGGGCGTCAGCCATTTCGATGGCGAGGGACAGAATCTGGCCGGTTTCCATGGGACGGCCAGCGATGCGGTGCTTCAGGGTCACGCCTTCCAGAAACTCCATGGCGATGAAGGCCTGGCCGTCTTGCTCTCCGATGTCGTGAATGGTGCAAATGTTAGGGTGATTGAGGGCAGATGCTGCCTGGGCTTCGCGCTGAAAACGGGCGAGGGCCTGAGGGTCGCGCGCCACCTCGTCGGGCAGGAACTTCAGGGCGACGAAACGGCGCAAGCGGATGTCTTCGGCTTTGTAAACCACGCCCATGCCGCCGCCGCCGAGCTTCTCGACGATGCGGTAGTGCGAAATGGTTTCGCCGATCATGTGTGGAGGTTCTGGTTAGGCGAATGACGGAGACCGTCGACTTTGCGACGATTCATCTTACGGACGGGGCGTTCGCTAGTCAACGAAGGATCGTGCTTGGCGGCGGCGAAGGTCGTCGTCTGTGAGGATATGCCGCCTCGCTTAGGCTCGGCCGCGGAACTGGATTATTCTGCGGCGGTCGCGTTTGGATGGGCGGCCTGCTGGCAGCTCTTCGAATTGCTTCATCGCTTTGCGTTCGGCGGCTACCTTCTGGCGGAGTTCGCGGCTGGCTTCGGTTTCGCGGTAGAGGGTTTGGGCGATGGAGGCTGGGCCGCGCGTGTCGCTTAGCAGCAGAACTTCGATTTCGAAGTCGCCGCCTTCGTTGGTGACTCGCAACATGTTTCCGATGTGAACATCGCGGGCCGGCTTGGCTGGCTGATTGTTAGATTGGATTCTGCCCAGATTGCAGGCCTTCGCTGCCAGAGCCCGCGTCTTGAAGAATCTGGCGGCCCAGAGCCACTTGTCGATGCGGACTGAGGTCATGAGGTATTTTGCTGGCCGGGGTTAGGTTTGGCAAGCGGGGCTTAGGGCTTGGTGGTGGGTCAGTTTGCCGCGCGTGACGATGAGGGCGCCTCGCTGCGCTCGGCTGGACGGGCGAGGCGCCCGTCCCCACACGAGCATTACACATGACATCTTCGGACAGCTACCAGATGCGGACTCGGTCTGGTGGGGCCAGGTACAAAGTCTCTCCGGGCTGAACATTAAACGAGGCGTACCAGGCGTCGATATTGCGTACGGTAGCGGCGCGGTACTGCGCGGGCGCGTGCGGATCGGTCATGACCTGTTGGCGCAGGGAAGCTTCGCGAATCTTCGATCCCCAGTTCTGGCCAAAGGCGATGAAGAATTGCTGATCGCCGGAGAAGCCGTCTTGAACGGGAGCAGGCGTGCCGGCCAGCGAGGCGCGATATCCATCGTAAGCAGCGGAGATGCCGGCAACGTCGGCGATGTTTTCCGCGAGAGTCTGCTTGCCGTTTACTGCAAGGTCGGGAAACGGCTTATAGGTGTCGTATTGCGCCGCGAGTTTTGCAGTCGCTGCCTCAAAATGCTCGAGATCAGCCGGAGTCCACCAGTTGCGGACGCGGCCTTTGGAGTCGAACGCACTGCCTTCGGTATCGAAGGTGTGGCTGATTTCGTGTCCGATGATGGAGCCGATCGCGCCGTAGTTGGAGGCAGCCGGGGCCAGCGGATCGAAGAATGGCGGCTGCAGAATCGCGGCAGGGAAGTTCAGCGCATTTTGCAGGGGCAGATTCACTGCGTTCACGGTTTGCGGCGTCATCGACCACTCCTTGCGGTCGACTGGTTTTCCGAGGCGCGCGACATCGCGGCGATAATCTTCCAGGCTGCTGCGCCAGATATTGCCGAAGATGTCGTTGGGCTTAATGTCGTACAAAGAGTAGTCGCGCCAGGTTTCGGGGTAGCCGATGCCTACATAAAGGGTCGTGAGCTTCTCCTGGGCTTCAGCTTTGGTTGCGGGGTCCATCCAGGAGAGAGCTTCGATGCGCTCGCGAAAAGAGGCGATTATATTGGCGACCATGGCCTGCGCCTGAGCCTTGGCTTCGGGCGAGAAGTAACGCTGCGCGTAGATCTTGCCGACGGCGTCACCCAGCAGTCCGTTCACGACGAAAACTCCGCGCTGCCAGCGAGGGCGCTGTTGCGAAGTTCCAGAAAGCGTCTTGCCGAAGAAGGCGAAGCGTTCATCCACCAGTGCTTTCGGCAGGACACCCGCGTAGTTATCGATTAGATGAAATGCAAGCCAGTCTTTCCAGGTATCAAGCGAAGTTGAGGCCACCAAGGCGGACTCGCCGGTAAAAGCCTCCGGCTGCCAGACGATGACGCTGGTTTGCTGAAGTCCGGCGCCGCGAAAGAATTCGGTCCAGTCTAATCCGGGCGCTTTGGCGGTGAAGTCCGCGGGTGACCAAGTGTTGTTGGCTTTGTGAACGTCTTCGTTATCGGCCAGAGTGCGATGAGTATGGGCAATGGCGGTCTCGAGTTCAACGATGTGGGCGGCACGAGCGTCTGGTTTAGTGAACCCAGCAAGCTTGAGCATGGCGGAGACATGCGCCTGGTACTGAGTGCGAATGGTGCGCATGTGTTCGTTGTCGGCAACATAATATTCGCGATCCGGCAGTTGCACTCCGCCCTGAAGAAGATAGGCGGTGTAGTGCTCGGAATCGTTGAAGCCGGGCGCGACCCAGAGTCCGAAAAGATTGGAGGTGTGGAAGTTGGTGTTGTTGAGAGCGTCCACGTCGGAGCGCAGGGTTTCACCGAGGGCGCGGGCTAACTCGCGCCTGTTGCGGATGGCGGCGATCGCGGCGAGGTGCGGGCGCAGGGGAGTGAGGCCTTTGGCCTCGATGCCAGCCTCATCCATGTAAGAGTTGTAGAGATCGGCGACTTTGCGCGCGCCCGAGCCTGGCGCGGGATTGGATTTGGCGATCTCTTCAATCAGCCCGGCGGTGCGCTGGTTGCTGAGATCACCGAGTTTGCTGAAGACGCCGAGGCCGCCGCGGTCGGGTGGAATTTCTGTGCGCTTGATCCAGTCACCGTTGGCATAGTCGTAGAAGTCGTCGCCCGGCTTGACCGAGCGATCCATATTGGCGATGGAAATGCCGTGCTGGTCGGGTGCGGCGGCGGGCGCGTCTTGAGCGCAGCTGGCGAGCGCGGTCGCGAGGACGGAAACTCCCACGCAGGCGGCGAATTTTGAGAATCCAAGTTTTAAGAATGCTGGAGAAGGCGTCATTGAAGGCTCCGAACCTGCCCCCACGGGGAAGGACTGGTTAATTTAGCACGTATCCTTCATTTGACGCGAAAACTGCCCGATTGTGAGCGGTGTGCCGGCTTGATCCTATAACATCGTCGGTGGGAATTGAGCGGCATGGATGTCCACTTGATTGACGGGACTTATGAATTGTTCAGGCACTTTTTCGCCGTGCCCGCGGCGGCGGATGTGAATGGGCAGGAAATTGGCGCGGTGCGCGGCGTGCTGACTTCTGTTCTGTCAATGATCGAGGGCGGTGCAACCCACATTGGGGTTGCTACCGATCACGTTGTGGAGTCATTTCGGAACGAGCTTTATCCGGGATACAAGACCAGCGAGGGCGTGGAGCCGGAGTTGCTTTCGCAGTTCCCGATTCTGGAAGAAGCGCTTGCGGCGATGGGAGTGGTGGTGTGGCCAATGGTCTACTTTGAGGCGGATGACGCGCTGGCTTCCGCCGCCGGCAAGGCGTCACACGATGATCGCGTTGGGCGCGTGTTCATTTGCACTCCGGATAAAGATCTGGCTCAGTGTGTGGTGGGCGCGCGTGTGGTGCAACTGGATCGCCGGCAGAATATTTTGCGAGATGAAGCTGGCGTGGTGGAAAAGTTCGGAGTTAAGCCGGAATCGATCCCCGACTATCTTGCCGTGGTTGGCGACAGTGCGGATGGCTTTCCGGGCGTGCGTGGCTGGGGCGCGAAGGCCGCGGCTTCTGTCTTGTCGCGTTATTTGCATCTCGAAAACATTCCTAAAGATTGGCGGGAGTGGGATCCGTCGATTAAGAAGGCGCGAGGATTGTCCGAGTCGCTGTTTGGCGCGTGGGACGAGGCTTTGTTGTTCCGCACTCTGGCGACCTTGCGATTGGATGCGCCTGTGTTTGATGCGGTCGAGGATTTGCGATGGAAGGGACCGCGCGGGGATTTTGAAGTGTGGTGCCGGCGGATGAAGGCTCCGGGGTTGCTGGGGCGGGTTGCATCGGCGAAAGCTAAATCTCTCGGGGGCTAAATCTCTGGAGCTCTTGGAGACTCTTTGACGCAGGCCTGAAGGCCTGCTTTACCCTTGCGTTTGATATCACACCCTTACTTCGATATCACGCCCTTACAGGGATGGAGTATCGCGTCCCCACCCTAGTCGCAAAGAACGCGACTAGGATGGGGCACCCTCTTTCGCCGCGCTGCAATCTAGCGGGTGGTGCGCTTTAATCCTTCCTGGGCTGGGTGATAGGTGTGGGCCATGGCCAGGGCCGCGCGATATTCTTCGGCAGCTGCGGGGCGGTCGCCTTGTTTCTCGAACAATTCCGCCAGTAGACAGTGGGCCTTGAATACGGGGGCTTCCTCGACGGGAGTAGAAGCCGAAATGTAGCGGCGCACGAGGCGGATCGCAATGGGATAGTCGCGGCCGGCGCGCAGCAGGGTGCTGGCGCCATCGACTAATGCCGCGGGACGGTCGAGGGGCCTCGATTCCGCAGTGCGCAGGGCTTGCTCCATCTCGTCGAAGCGATTCGTGCGGCGATAGAAGCCGGCGAGATTTACCCAGGCGCGCGCGCCTCCGTTACTGGCGTCGATGGCGGCGCGGTACTCCTGCTCGGCGATGCCAGTGTCTTTGTTCTTCTCGGCGATGCGCGCAAGCACCCAGTGCGCCATGGCCGGATTCACCGGCGCTAGCAGAGCAGCCTGGGCGCGGGCTTTGTCTTTTCCGCCGCCGACGACTGCGGGAGCCTCAACATAGAACTCGGCCAGATCGGTGCGGGCCTCCCAATTATTAGGAGACAGCTCGACGGCGCGTTCGAATTCGACGTGAACCTTTTTGGCAAGACCGGCGGCCGTGAGGAAGCTGGAGTGGTCCGCCTTCTCGCCATAAATGCGGCCCAGCCATAGGTGATAGAGACCGTTATCGGGCGCGAGTGAGACGGCTTTTTCGCAGGCGGGAATGCCTGCGTCCCAGGCGCCTAGTTCGAAATGTGCGCGGCAGAGTTGGTTGTAGGCTTCCGCGGTGGGGGCTTTCTGTAACTGCTGCTCCAGCGTTTGGATCGCTTGATCTACGCGGCCGGCGGAAAGAAGGTCTTGGGGTGTTTGGGATGAGAGATACGGAATCAGACAAAGGAAACCGATTAGCAGTCGGAACAAAGCCCCACTTCTCGCAAAGGACGCGAGAAATGGGGCACCCCAGTTCCGTTGCGCTGGCTTAGAAGCAGGTTCCTCACCGGGCTTGGCGTCCGGTTCGGAATGACAAGAATAATGACGGCAGTCTTTCCTAATCGATCCCCCGCGCATTCGCTACTGCACCACTTTTACGCGGGCGCCGTTGGTCAGGGGCTTGCCTTCGACTGAGGATAGGGCCACGACGGAATGTTCGGGAAGTCCAGCCGTGATTTCTACACGCGTGAGGTTCTGAAGAGAGACTTCGATTCCGCGGCGCTGAAGTTCTCCGTTAACCACTTCGTAAACATAGGGCTTTGTGTCGTCGATGTGCACGGCTTCGCGCAACAGCGTGAGGACGCCGCTGTGTTCGGCGGTGATGATGGTCACGCCCACGTTGACGTTCGGCAGCAGCCGGAGATCTTGGTTGTCGAGCGTGCAGGTGACTTCGCCCACGCTGCGCGTGACGCGGAGTTTGACGGTCGAGGGAACGGTACTGACGGTGCCGTTCCAGATGCGGCCGGGAAGAGCGTCCCAGGTGACCTCGATTTTCTCTCCGGTGGCGAGTCGGCCGATCTCCGGTTCGTCAACGAAAGTGCGGACCAGCATCCGGGTAAGATCGCCTTCCTGCAACAGCAGGTCGCCGATCTGTACATACGCTCCTTGCTTGACGGGAAGCGAATAGACGATGCCATCAAAAGGTGCGCGCACGCTGGATTTCGCGAGGGCATCTTCGGCAGCTTCATAGGCGGCCTGGGCTTCGGCTGCTTGCGCTTGAACTTTGGCAACGTCCGGTTGCGAGTAGCGGTCTTTCTTTTTCTGTTCGAGCAACGTGGTGTCGGCCTGGGCTAAGCGCAAGGCGTCCTCGGCCTGCTTGACCTCACCGGCGGAAGCCGCGCCTTCCTGCTGCAGACGATGATAGGCGTCAAGGTTGCGCTGGGCTGCGTCACGCGCGTTGCGGGCCTTGGTCAGTTGTGTCTCGAGCGTGAGAAGCTCTTCGCGAGTGCCTTCGTTGTTAAGGTCGGACTGGTTGGCCTGCGCCGCCTTTATTTGAGCCTGCGCGCGTGCGGCCTGACTGAGCAGATCGGAGTCGTCGAGTTGCAGGAGCAATTGTCCCCGGTGGACATGGTCTCCTTCATTTACGAGGACACGCTTTACCGTTGTGGCAACGGGGGCGTGGGCCTCGAAGTTTTGGATGGGCTCCACTTTGCCGTTGGTGGAAATCAGACTGCGGATGGGGCCGCGCTCGACCGTAGTGGCACGAACCTTCAAAGGCCCCGGCTTGGTGAAGACCGGGATGACGGCGACCGCGGCGATTGCTCCGAGTGCCCACCAGATTCGGCCTTTGCGCGGGCCGGGCCGTCCATTCGAATTATGATTGCTTCCTGCCAACCGGTTATCTTTCAAGCTACGGCGAGGACAACTGCAAGCATTAATTTACCACTTGGAGGCCTGCGAAAGAATGCTCTCTGCCCTGAGCCGTTGCATGTTTAGATGCTTAAAGAGGATGTCGGATGCGTGCACGGCGACACCTCGGGGTGTCGACAAACGGACGCCCGGTGCGCCATAGCGAACCTAAACGCTACAATTATCCCTATGCCAAAACAGCCGCGCTACACGCCCGAGCACGCCGCTGCCGGGTTGGACGCCAAATTTCCTGAGATCGAAACCTGGCCGAACCAGTTTCCCGGCTATGAAATCGTGATCGACGATCCAGAGTTCACCTCGGTCTGCCCGAAGACGGGCCTGCCTGATTTCGGCGTGATCACGCTGCGATACCAGCCCGACAAACTCTGCCTGGAGTTGAAATCGTACAAAGAATATCTGCACGTCTACCGCAACCTTGGGATCTTTCAGGAGAACATTGTGAACCGTGTGCTGGAAGATGTGGTGCGGTGGGCGAAGCCAGTGTGGGCCGAGGTCAAGGGAGAATTCCGTCCGCGAGGCGGGATCTCGACCACGGTCGTGGCAAGATGGCCGCGAAGAACAAAGTAGTCAGGGGAACCAGCTTACCGCTTGCGTCTTGTTCGGCGCTGCATGCCAAACATCCTCGGGTCGTAACTCAGCGGTTCAACCTCGGACAAAACTACTTTGCGAAAGTCGGCGTGTTGGGGATTCAGGAGCCAGTTGTTTTCGTGCGGGGCAAGCGCGGAGGGCACAATCAATACGCACCGTTGGGCCGCGCGCACAAATTCGTCTCCGACGCGGGCGAGTTCGGGCGGCGCCGGGGAGCGTCGCCAGCGGGGGGGAAGTTCGTCGATCGCGACGCGTTGGGTGGTCACGTCGTCGGGGATTTCGGCGGTAACGAGAACCAGGTCGGGCGGCGCGTCGTCGGCGTCGAGATGAACGAAGTATTCGAGCATCGCCAGAGATTGATGTTCGGAAGTGTAGGTAAGGCGTGTCCCGGGACTTGACCAGCGGCCGCCGTAACGATACGCGCCTTCGCCATCGAGCCGGGTGCGGGCGTAGGCTTTGCGCACTACGCGATAAACCTGCCTCATATGACTCGCCTTAGCTGATTCCGCCGTAGGCGATTCGTCCCAATACGTTTTCTACCTGGCGCGCTCCCAATTCCGTGTCCATGGCGCTGATGGGGGCGGCGCCGCCCAGTGCGCGATTGGAACGCTTCAGCCAACGCGCAGCGCTCTTGCGGTCGCCGAGACTTTGCTGCGCCAGGGCGACGATTCGGGCCAGGCGGTAGAGACGATCGGATTCGAAGCGGGCCAACCGGCCGCTCCGTCGCCGGCGCTGCAGGCTGCGCGGCGAGAGATCGAGGGACTCGGCCAACTCCTTGAGGGTAAGGCCGGAAGCTTGCATCAACTCTTCAACTACGGCTGGAGGGAAACCCTCGCGAATGGCCTGGCAAAGATCGCGCTGGGTGGCAAGGTTTCGTCCCAGCACGCTTCGCCCGCCGAGTTCTCTCACCACCGCGCGCAATTCGTTGACCATTTGTCGTCAAGTATAGCGACAAATGTCGCCACTGTCAATCGCCGCCATCTGCCCGCAGCAGGCGCCATGCTATATTCGCTCGACCTGTGACTTCCGCGAAACTGCAACCGCGCACAGCGCTGATCGTGCTCACGGCGCTGAACCTGCTGAATTATGCGGACCGCAACGTGTTGTTCGCGGTGCAGCCGCTGGTGCAAGATGAATTCCACCTGACCAAGACCCAGATTGGTTATCTCACCAGCGCGTTCCTGGGCTTCTACATGATCGCTGCGCCGTTTGTGGGACCGCTGGCCGACCGCTATTCGCGCAAGCTCATCATCGTGCTGGGCGCGATGTTCTGGAGCGGCCTGACGCTGCTGACGGCGTTTACCCACAACTACACCGAGTTGCTGATTCGCCACACGCTGGTCGGGATTGGCGAAGCAACATTTGTCACCATCGCGCCGACCTTCGTCGCCGATCTTTTTGCACAGAAAAAACGCGGGCGCATTCTGGGGGTGTTCTATCTGGCAATTCCTGTGGGGTCGGCCGCGGGATATCTGCTGGGTGGGTATCTGGCTCCGCAGCACGGCTGGAGGTTCCCGTTTTATATTGCGGCCGCTCCGGGTTTTCTGTTGGCGATTGCCGTGTTGTTTCTTAACGAGCCTGAACGCGGACAATTCGATTCGCTGCAAGGCACTCCGGAACGCACAACCGTACTCGGCCTCTTCCGCAATCCTGCGTTCCTGACTTCGACTCTCGGCATGGCCGCCATGACGTTTTCTCTCGGCGGCATTCAGGTATGGATGCCGCAGTTCCTTTACAGTGAGCGCCACTACACGCTCGAGGCCGCCAACCTCGCCTTCGGCCTGATTATTGTCGGGGATGGAATTCTTGCATCATTGCTAGGGGGGTGGCTCGGCGATTACCTGCTGCGCCGCATGAAGAGCGCTTACTATCTGGTTTCGGCGGCCAGCATGGCGCTAGGTGTCCCCGTGATGATTGTGGCGCTGTTCGTCAAGGGCCGCGCCATGATTCCTGCGATTACGGTTGCCGCGTTCTTTCTATTATTCAACACCGCGCCGCTGAACGCCGCTGTGATCAACTCGGTGGACGCGCACATCCGAGCCACGGCGCTGGCCGTGAATATCTTCATCATTCATATTCTGGGTGACGTGCCATCCCCAACCATGATGGGCTGGGTTGCAGACCGGCGCTCGTTGCAGTCCGCATTTGTCCTGCCGGTAATCGCCATGGCCGTCTCCTCTGCCATACTGTTCTACGGGATGAAATTTGCGCCGCGGGTGAGCGTCGGCGGTGCAGCCCTTGGGGCAGGGAAGACCTAGGCGAGATGCATTACTTTCACTGGATTGCAGGAACGATTCTCGCGCTGGCCTGGTTTTCCCGCATCATCGACGCCGCCATCGGCATGCCCAGCGTTGCCGACGTATCGAAGCCGGACTGGGACCGCGATCCGCCCGGAAATCCGCGGGTTTCGATCATCGTTCCGGCGCGCAACGAAGAAAAAGATATCGAGCTCTCCCTGACCCGGTTGCTCGAACTCGACTACGACAATTATGAAGTGATCGCAGTGAATGATCGATCGACCGATCGCACCGGCGAGATCATGGAAGGCCTCGCGCAAAATCCCCACTTCTCGCAAAAGACGCGAGAAATGGGACACCCGGTTCTGCGCGTGATTCATCACCGCGAACTACCCGCGAGCTGGTTGGGAAAAACTCATGCCATGTGGACCGCGACGAACGCCGCGACTGGCGACTGGCTGCTGTTTACCGACGCCGACGTGCTTTTTAAGCCGGATTCAGTTCGGCGAGCGCTGGCCTATGCCGAGGCGGAGCGCGCCGATCATGTGGTTGTGTTTCCACAGATGATCATGAAGCGGCCGGGCGAGTACATGATGATTGCGTTCTTTCAGACCATGTTTGTATTCGGGCATCGGCCATGGAAGGTGGCTGATCCGAAAACAAAAGACCACATGGGGGTGGGCGCTTTCAACCTGATTCGGCACAGCGTGTATGAGGCGGTGGGAACTTACGAAGCGTTGCGCATGGAAGTGCTGGACGACATGAAGCTAGGCAAAGTGGTGAAGAACGCCGGCTTCGCACAACGCAATGTCTTTGGCGCAGACTTGATCTCGATTCGCTGGGCGCATGGCGCGCGTGGCGTGGTTGACAATTTGACGAAAAACTTCTTCGCGGTGCTGTCATTCCAGTGGTGGCGCGCTCTCATCTCGGCGTTTGGACTGGCCTTCCTGAATCTCATGCCGTTTCTGGGGGTGTGGCTGGCGCATGGCTGGCAGAAGTTGCCTTATGCCATTGCGCTGTCGTCGATGTTTCTGATTTATCTCGGAATGTCGTGGCGTTCGAAGGTCCCGGCTTATTATTTCGCGCTGCATCCGGTCAGCACCGTGCTGTTTGTCTACACTTTGCTGCGTTCGATGGTTCTTACCCTGCGGAACGACGGAATCATTTGGCGGGGAACTAAGTATCCGCTGGAGGAACTAAGGAAGGGAATGGTGTGAGGTCAAATCCACCCTGCCAGAGACGCCCGTGACCTAGATACCACTCCGAAGGAATTCTTGGTGGGCTGCGCGAACCAGACGGTCCCTTCGAGCTTCGTCGATAACCAAGTCGAGGGCGCGGTCGATGGTCTCAGTTTCGGTCTTGGCTCCCAACGCCTTTCGTGCGCGCGTAATCTTCACCTGATCCAACCAAAAGTATTTATGTGAACGACTTGTTGATTTGGGCATTCGGAGGCCACTCTCTTGCTTTAGCCTATCATCCGCAGATGTCCAAAATGAAGCATTTACGGTCTCACTGCGGCGGATCTTCGCCCACATCGGCCTCGTCCCCATAGGTAGCCGTGGTGTTGGGTGTGCCTTTGACCTTCGCGGGCTTTTTGGGCGGGCGCATTCTTCCGGCGCTGTAGTGGCCTTGTTTTTCCACGTCGTAGTTCTTGGGCAGGGGCGGGATCAACGTTGATCCGGCAGTCAACTGACTCACGCGATTCAAGACGATTTCGGCGCGTCCGCCGTAGAGTTTTACTGGCCCGTGAATCTCGATGACTTGTCCTGCAAGACGGCGGACGTCGCCGACATCTTTAAGGTCAGCGGGGAAGACTACGACCGTGAACGGGCAAGCCATTTGATCCTGGCAGAAGTCAACGTAGTGCACGCCTCGGGCGCCGACTTTCACGCGCACGACTTTTCCAGTGACGCACTTGGTTTCTCCAACGTGCTGTTTGGCGTCGCCAATGGGGAGACAGTCGGATGCGTAGGCCACCGTAGATAGCGAGACCGCCAGGGCCGCGAAATTGTTTAGCATAGACATAGCGGCAATTGTGGAAGGAATGGCTACTCGGCGCAAGGTCAGATGTCACAGGGATGGGCTGTGAATTTCCGGGCGACAGGCGAGCAACCATAAATGCACAGCAAGCTCTTCGCCGGGGTTTGCCATCGTTCTAGGACTAAGGTAGGCTGCCTCACATGCCCGGCGGGCTCAACGCAAACCTCGACTTTCTGCGAGCTGTCGCCGTCCTGCTTGTCCTTGCGCAGCATCTATGCGGAAGGCTGCGCATCGAGCACTCTGCGGTAAGGTCTCTTGGGCTGTTCGGCGTGCTGCTCTTTTTTGTGCATACATCCCTGGTGCTCATGTCTTCGATGGAGCGGAGCGGACTTCGCGGCACGTTTCTGCTCAAGGACTTCTACACTCGCAGAATTTTCCGCATCTACCCTTTGAGCATCCTGGCTGTGGTCGCGGCTCTAAGCTTGCACCTGGAGTCGGATATCAATGGAATTGCAGGCTTGTCGTATGGGCAGCTTCCGGGAAGAATGGCGATCGTTTCACAGATTTTTCTGTTCCAAAACCTGGTGCACGTGAAATCGATCGTGAACGTTCTGTGGTCTTTGCCCTTCGAGGTGCAGATGTATTTAGTGCTGCCGTTTCTGTTCGCCTGGGTTCGCCGGATGCGGGTATGGTGGCCGCTTCTGGGCCTATGGGCAGTGTCGGTGCTTGCGGCCTGGGCGCAACCTCACTTCGCCGCTCTCAATCGCGCCTCGCTGCTTCGGTTTATCCCGTGCTTTCTTCCCGGCGTCGTGGCATTTGCGATGCCTCGGATTCCGCGGCTGGGTTCTTATTTGTGGCCGATCTTCATCCTTGGCCTGGTAGCTGCCTTTACCCTCAAGCCAGGATTGCCGATGGGATGGGCACTCTGTCTCGTTCTTGGATTGTTGATTCCGCTATTCCGCGAGATCCAATCAAGGCCGGTTCGCATCGTCAGTAATCGCATTGCGACGTATTCCTACGGAATCTATGTCTCGCACCAGTTTTGCATCTGGTTCGCGCTGGGCGTTCTGGCAGGGCATTCTCTTTGGTTGCGTGTGGGAGTTCTCTCGGTTTCGCTGGTGCTGGTGCCGATTCTTCTGTACCACGGGATCGAGAAACCAATGATCCAGGCTGGGATTCGCCTGGCGGAACGCTGGCGGGAGAAACCGGTCGCGTTGCCTGTGGCCGCGTGAAGATTCCGACCGGAGCGGTCCTATGGCGGCCTTGATATCCGAGCCTTGATACCCGCATGCTGATTCTTGAAGGTTCTGCGGCGCGGCGTGAAGCCGCGCCCTTCCCGAACCCTTCCATCGTGCGGACAACCGTGCGGACAACTTGCGGACGATTGCTGCAAGATCTCTACTTTGGAGCCCTACTTGAAGCCCTTGACCGCGGCGGCTTCGTCGTCCTTCACGTCGAACACGGTGTAGAGCTTGGTGATCTGAAGCAGGTCATGCACCTTCTTGGTGAGATTGAGTAGTTTGAGTTCGCCACCCTGGTTCTTGGTGGTGGTAAAAGCGCTGACCAGCTCGCCGATGCCGGAGCTGTCGATGTAGTTAACGTCGCCCAGGTTCAACACAATCTTCTTGTTGCCCTTGGCGAGCAGGTCGCGTACGGTGTCGCGCATCATGACGCTGCCTTCGCCGAGGGTGATGCGGCCGCTGCAATCCACAATGGTGACTCCATCAACCTGCCGGATGCTGAGTTTCATGCTCACTGAGACGCCTCCTTGCCGCCCGCGGGTGCCCCGTGGACGTGCTTGATCAGTTTTATTTCGGTGCCTGTCTGGGACGGGCGGATTTCCACCACGTCCATAAAAGATCGCATAAGAAAGATGCCACGCCCTGAAGTCTTGAGCAGATTTTCCGGGGCCAGAGGATTCGGAATTCCGCCCAGGTCAATGCCTTTGCCCTGATCGCGAATCGTGATCACCAGGTCCTCGGGGGTGCGCTCGAACGACAGAACAACTTTTTTGTCCGGAGCGTAAGCGTTACCGTGTAGAACGGCATTGACCGCCCCTTCGCGCACCGCCATGGAAATCTGCATCACTTCGTCTTCGCCAAATCCGAGTTCTGTGGCAATGCGGGTGGCTTTTTCTTCCGCATGGTCCACGGTTTCTAAAGTGGAATCGAGCGTGTAGGAGACGGTTTGCTCCATGGGCGATGATTACGTGTTAGACCCGCACCTGTCCTTGGATTTGGCCCGTAGGGGCTCGCCGCAACGCTGCAAGCGACGATGCGGTAGTTTGCCTGTGCAAGCGGGGAATTGTCAACGTGGGGGTTCTGCGCCACCACAATCTCGCTGTAATTCCGAAGCGCGCCGTACATTTGTCATCCCGAAGCCCACAATACATTTGTCATTCCGAGGAGCGCAGCGCGGAGGAATCCGCTGTCGTGTGCAGCGCTGCGAAACGCCGCCATCGCTGGCGCCGCCTTCCGCGCTACGCCGCAGCCGTCTCGCGCAACAATTTGTCCTCAAAGGAAAAATCCGCACTCCGTAGCGGCGGCCTGCCCACATACCACCGGTAGGTTTCTCGAAGTCCGTTGGCGAAAGGTGTCAGTTCGACCCCGAGCAGGCGTTGTACGCGGTCCACTACCCCGGTAATCGAGTGCAGATCGTAATACTCGCCGAAATACAGGGGCTCGCTGAACACGTTCCCGCCATTTCGCTCAATAATCTCGCGTGGCACATAGACAATCCGCGCCTGCTTGCCTGCCGCGCTGGCAAATTCGCTCACCAGTTCCGCCTGCGTCACGGGGTTCACGCAGGCCACATTGAAGGCGCGGCCCACAGCCGCCTGATTCTCCAGGGCATTGCAGCACGCCGTCACCAGATCATCGACGTAAACGAAGTGCATCAGCCGTGTCCCGTCGCCGGGAACTATGATCGGCCGGTCGTCTCGGATCCGGTCCCAGAAAAACGCTTCACGATAGAACGGATTCTCCGGGCCATAAACAAACGGAGGCCGCATCGTGACCGTCGGAAACTGCGATTCGCGATGCATGCGGAACAGGGCCCGCTCGCTCATGGCTTTATTGCGTACGTAGTCGTTCGGGTCCGTATCCGGGGCTAGCGGATCGTCTTCAGCATGGTCCAGGCCTTCGCTATAAGCCGCCACGCTCGACATGAAAATGTAACGCGAAAGATCGCCGGGAACAGCCTTCGCCGTGGCCTCCACCTGCGCCCCGGTGGTGCCCCGTTCCATGTCGTAGGCAATATCGTAAACGGCATCGAAATGCTGGCCCGCGAGTGCGCTGCGAATAGAAACCGCGTCGTTCCGGTCTCCAACCACGCTGCGAACATCAGGACCAAACGGATGCACGGCCTTGCGATGAAACAATGTGATTTCGTGTCCCGCATCAAGCAGGCGCGCCACCAGTCGCTTGCCGATGAACATCGTTCCACCGATCAAAAGAACGCGCATCCCCGACTCTCCCTCTTCATTTCAAGAGCCGCCATTATATACGCCCCCCATCTTGGCCGCCCCACGGTGGTAGCTCAGTTTGAAATGGTTTTGATTTGAAATGGCCTGAAGGGGCGCGGCTTCAGCCGCGCTTGTAAGTTCTGGCGTCAGTCGCGGCTTTAGCCGCTGAGGGAGAGTGCGTCATTCCGAATCAGCCCCAGGCCAGAAGTTTTCAACCGCGCCGGCCAGTATAATTGCGGTCCGTGAGCCAGGCGCCAGGTAAGAAAATTCGTCGCATGCTGCTTCGAATCGCGGCCACAGCGTTTCTATCGGCTCTTAGCCTGAGCATACTTGCCTGCGCCGCGGACTACGCTGTTTTCCGCTATCGCGTGGCATGGAACCACGAACCCTACGGACAAGTCACTGTCTTCCCCTACGATGCGGTGCCGCAGAAAAACGGCAAAACGCAATTCATCTTCAACCCGCCCGAGGTGCAACCCTGTGTCCACGCCATGTTTCCCCATGCTGGTTTCGAACCCTGCTGGTATTTGCAGCGCCATACCGAGCAACGCACCGACATTTAAAAGTGAGCATGAATACCTCTCTTCGCGTCCTTCCGCCGCTGACTCTGCATCTAAGATAATCAGAAAGATCGGAGTTCGGAGGAATTCATGAAAAGATCCAGCCTTTTATGCTGTGCCGTTGGCTTGATGGTGTGGGCGTCCGCCGTCGGCAATGTTTCCGCCCAGGACACAGGCGTACCGACACACTTGCTGGTCACGGTCGAAGCTCGTCGTGGCAAGGACGTCCCTGACGTAACCCGCGGCGATGTGATGGTGTACGAGGGCCGCGATCGCGACCCGGTCACGGATTGGGTCCCTGCGCAGGGAGACCACGCGGCGCTCGAACTTTTTATTTTGCTCGACGATGGCTCCGGCATGAATCTTGGAAGCCAACTCGATATCCTGCACAAATTCATCACCGCGCAGCCGGCATCCACATTGATCGGAGTCGCCTACATGCAGAATGGCACCGCAAGAGTGGAGCAGAACCCAACCAACGATCACGCCTTGGCTGCGAAAGCCCTGCGCCTCCCTCGAGGAATTGGCGGCATCAATGCCAGTCCCTATTTCTCTCTCAGCGACTTGATCAAACGCTGGCCTGAAAGCTCCGCCCGGCGAGAGGTCCTCATGGTATCGGATGGAGTCGATCGCTATTATGGAGGCGGGGATCCGCAAGACCCTTACCTGGACGCCGCCATCAGCGACGCCCAGCGCGCCGGCATCGTCGTCTTCGCCATCTACACTCCGGGCGCGGGACACTTCGGCCATAGCTACTGGCCAAACTATTGGGGACAGATATATCTCTCGCGTGTGGCCGACGAAACCGGCGGCGAATCCTATTACATCGGCTTCACCGGCGCCCCGGTAAGCTTCGATCCTTACCTCGAAGACATGACACGCCACTTGGACCATCAGTATTTCTTGACATTCCTAGCCAAGCCACCGAAGAAAAGTGGATGGCAGCGAATCAAGGTCACAACGGAAGTATCCAACGCAGAGTTAGTCGCAGCCCACAATGTGTACGTAGCGGCCGCGCCGCAGTAAGAGTTCATAGAGATGCTCATGTGGGGACAGCCGCCGTAGCCTACCGAAGGGGCTATCCCCACCGAGCAAGCGAGGCGTCTCGTCTCCGAATTCAGCTACAATGGCGTTCACTCCGCATAGAGGGACGCCAATGTCGAACCGGCTAGTCTTGTATTCATCGCGATGTTTGGCAATTGCACTCGTCGCCATCGCCAGCCTGATCGCTCAACCAGCTTTCGCATCGCCCGCGGAACCAGCCACAGCCGCGCCTTCCAGCCCACGGCTGCAAAAGGCCTACCGCTTCCAGCAAGGCGGTTGGACTTACGTTCACCTCGAGGGCTCGCCTTCCGACATCGGCTATCAGCACGGCTACCTGCTTGCCCCGGAGATTGCCGATGCTGTCGAAGTGATTAAACTCTACGACACCCACCAAACGCAGCGCGACTGGGAGTTCTTTCGCAAAACCGCGCGCGAGATGCTCTGGCCGCATATCGACCTCGAGTATCAGCAGGAGTTGCAAGGCATCGCCGACGGCGTGAAGGCGCACGGCGTCGACCTCGACGTCTATGACATTGTCGCGCTGAACGCCTTCGAAGAAGTTCCGGACTACTATGTGCCCTGGCTGAACAAGCAGGCGAAGCAGACTAAGTCGCCGAAGCTGGCCGCTCCCGGCAATTGCAGTGCCTTCATCGCCACCGGCGCTTATACCAAAGATCACCAGATCGTAATCGCGCACAACAACTGGACCAGCTACCTCGCGGGCGAACGCTGGGTAATCATCTTCGACATTCTGCCGCAGCATGGCCAGCGCATTCTAATGGACGGTTTTCCCGGCGTAATCACCAGCGACGATGATTTCGGCGTGAACGCCGCGGGCATCATGATCACCGAAACGACGATCACGCAATTCGAAGGCTGGGACCCGAACGGAAAACCGGAATTCGTGCGCTCACGCAAGGCGTTGCAGTATGCCCAGAGCATCGACGACTACGTGCGCATCATTAAAGAAGGCAACAACGGCGGCTACGCCAACGACTGGCTCATCGGCGACCGCAAGACAGGAGAGATTGCCTATCTCGAACTCGGCCTGAAAAACACGCCGATGTGGCGAACCAAAGATGGATACTTCGTCAGCTCAAACTTTGCGCGCGATCCTAAGCTGATTCACGAGGAGACCAGTGGCTTCGATCCCAACGATCGCTCGTCCTCGATGAACGCCCGTCACGCGCGCGCCGAAGAGCTGGTGAAGCAGGCGAAAGGCAAGATCGATGTCGATATGGCTGAAGCATTTTTATCGGACCATGACGACAGCTTCGAATCGGATAAGCCTCAGCCCAACGAACGCACTCTCTGCGGTCACGTAGATGCCTCGCCACGCGGCGTGAAAGAGTGGGGCTGGGATGCCTACAATCCCGGCGGAGCTGTGCAGGGCAAAGCCACAGACAGCAAGCTGGCGGCGAACATGAGTTTCGTTGCGCGCGCCGGCCATCCCTGCGGAGCGGATTTCCAGGCTGCCGATTTCCTGGATCATCACCCGGAATTTTCCTGGCAAAAGCCGTTGCTCCGCGACATGAAAGCCGGACCGTGGACAACATTCGCTGCTGGACAGAAAGCCGGCCAATAGTGCCTCGGCTCGAACTGGGGATGAATCGAAGACGAAGGAAACTCCGCAGCACGCACCGTGTGCCTTGACGCCTGTGTGCATCGACACCCGTGGAAGAGCGGCGCTTCAGCGCCGCGTCAAGCCCCACGAGTACAGAGGGGCTTCAGCCCCTGTGGTCGTATTTCGCGCGCCTCAACCGAAACATCTCACCCCGCACCCTTCATCAACTCCGACAGCTTATCCAAATCCTGTCCGCTGGCATCGCCAATCACAAAATAGCGGAGCCCGTTGTGGCTCCAGCTGCGCACATTGAAAGACAGTGCAGTCTGCGCCCCATCCGGGCGCGTCTCCCCCAACGCCTGTTCCTGAAAAATGAAAACTGAGATCTGATGCTGGCGCACGCGGAAAATCAATTCCGCGCCCGGCGACTGATTCAAATAACTCACTTTGCCGCCGACCAAAGTAAAAGGTGAGTCCTGCAATTCTGGAAGGTTGAAAGTAAACGGAATCTTTCCCGCGAACCAGGGCTTCACGGTGTGCCGGTCGGTGGAAACAACATCAACCGGATTGGCGCTCGCCAGCGTCGCGACATGCAGGTCAGCCAACTCGCCCATCAAACGTTGCTCGCTGCTGCGGTCACGATTGAGACGAAAAAAAACCGAGCCAACAATCAACAATGCCAAAACCCCGGCCAGGGCAGGGAACCAGAAGCGATTCCAACCAGCCAACCTTCGTCCCGCAATGCTCTTCTCAATCCGCGCGCGAAAGGCCGGGTCCGGCGTAAACCGCTGCCCAGCTGCCTGTACCGCGCGTTTCTGCTGAACTCTGCTCAAGCTCTCCGCAGCGCAAGCGCTGCACCCGCGCAGATGCTCGCCCAGCGCCCGCGCTTCCCCTGGCAAAAGCTCGCCGTCGAGATAAGCATCGAGTTTTTCCGTCCAGCTATCACACGCCATGATTCAAGCCTTTGCTCCAACACCTTGCATCTTCTGAACCGCAGCCCGCAACGCCTGCCGCGCGCGCGATAAGCGTGACATCACCGTCCCCATCGGGACCGCGAGCGTAGCAGACATTTCCTGATACGACATTTCTTCGACCTCACACAACAGCAACACTTCACGATAAGCCACGGGCAATTGCTCCAGCGCCTGCTGCACCAGCTGCCAATCTGAACGTTGCAGCAGAATACTCTCCGGCGTCTCCTTGAGCGTAGGCAGGATTTGTTCATCGCCTTCCAGATCAAGCGGCACGGTAGCTGCCGCTTTCAGCCCGGTGCGCGAAGTCAGAAACGTATTGCGCAGGATCTTGTAAATCCAGGCGCGAAAATTTGTCCCCTGTTGAAACGAAGAAAATCCCCTAAGCGCCTTGGCATACGTTTCCTGCACCAGGTCTTCGGCTTCGTTCCGGTCCCCGGTGAGCCAGCAGGCAAAGTTATAGAGCCGCTCGAAGTGGGGCATCGCCAACTCCTCAAACGACCCCGATGGCAAGTTCTCTCGCGGCACGCACACTAGGGTAAACCAGCGAGCCATCGTTTTATTCCCATCACCCACAATAATTTCGCGCGGAATAAAAGCGTGCGCCACCAGTTCTACACAACGAGCGCGCGAACGAGCTGGGGTCGCTGAGAATGGCTTTGAAAGGGCGCGGCTTCAGCCGCGCCACTCAGGGTCAGCCCTCTTCGCAACCTTGTCATTCCGAGCGCAGCCGGAGCGATAGCGACGGCGGAGTCGAGGAACCTGCTGTTTGCCTGCGCTGCCACTCCTCCCGTGTGGAAAACGATCGGGAGGGGCACGACTTTAGTCGTGCCGCCCAGAGTCTCACAAAGATGAGGGCTTTAGCCCCGGAGCGAACCCAACAAGGAGTACGGCGATGGTAAATCCTTTCGATCTCAAGACGGTCCTGTTAGCGAAGCACGCGCAACATGTGGTCTTGATTCATTTCCCGATCGCTCTGTTTATTTCGGCGGTTGCTTTCGACTTTCTCGCGCAGTGGAAGAAAACCCCCACCATGGCCGCCGCCGCGTATTTCAACTTGCTGCTGGCCACCATTTTTACGGTGCCAGTAATCGCCTCTGGGCTCGTGGCGTGGCAGTGGGCGCTCGAAGGTCAAAGGCTGAAAGGGATTCTGCGAATACACCTGGTTCTGGGATGCATATCGAGTGTGTTGATCTGGCTAGTATTTTGGATCCACCGGCGAGCAAGGCAATTTCCAGAAAGATCATTGCCAAAGTACCGGCTGCCGATCGAGGCGCTCGCGGTTTTGATGGTGGGACTGACCGCGCATCTAGGAGGATTTCTCAGCGGAGTAAACGCACCCGGCTAACCGCAGAATAAATCGCTGGAATAAAAACGACCCGCGCCAGTTATCAACTCAGAACGCTGCAAACCACGGAGGACACAATGCCCGACAAAAAGCACGATCTGATCGATCAGAAGCTGCAAGACCTCAACAACGACGGCGTCGACCGTCGCGGGTTTCTGAAGTGCATGGCATGGGCGGGCACCGGCCTGGTCTGGACCATGAGCGGAGGCATTCCCATGTCTCGCGCCTTCGCCAAAGACCACGGCAAGAGCGCCGGTAAGGGCGCGGAATTTACTTTCGTACAAATCAGCGACAGCCACATCGGTTTCAACAAGCCCGCCAATCCAGACGTCACCGCGACTCTGCAGACGGCAATCAACAAGGTCAACACCATGCCCCACAAACCGGATTTCATCATTCACACCGGCGATCTGAGCCAGCTCTCGAAGCCGGGGGAGTTCGATACGCTCGACCAGGCATTAAAAGGTGCATCCCCGAAACAGGTTTTCTTTGTGCCGGGTGAGCACGACATGCTCTCCGATAACGGCGGCCAATATCTCGAGCGCTACGGAAAAGGCACCAAGGGCACAGGCTGGTACAGCTTCGATCACAAGGGCGTGCATTTCGTCGGTCTGGTCAACGTCGCAAACCTGAAGGCGGGTGGCATGGGGTCGCTAGGTCACGAGCAACTGGAGTGGCTCGAGGACGATCTCCATGGCCGCTCCTCCAGCACTCCGATCGTTCTCTTCGCGCACATTCCCCTGTGGACAATCTATCCCGACTGGGGCTGGGGTACAGACGACAGCGAACAAGCCTTGTCTTACGTCAAGCGCTTCGGTTCGGTGACAGTGTTGAACGGCCACATTCACCAGATCATGCAGAAAATAGAAGGCAAAGTTTCGTTCCACACCGCGATGTCGACCGCCTTCCCTCAACCCGCGCCGGGAACCGCACCCTCAGCCGGACCGATGAAGGTGCCAGCCGACCAGTTGCAACGCGTGCTGGGCATCACCGATGTGAACTATCTGGTAGGCGGTCGCAGCCTCGCAGTAATCGATTCGCCGCTCGGGGCATAAGGATCTGTGGCTTCAAATCGGGAAGGGGCACGAGTTCCAGAGGTCGCGGAACAACTCCGGTTCGAAGCGGATCGGGAAGGGCACGAGTTCCACTCGTGCCGCTAGTCGCTGAAAATGGGCCTGCGCTTCAGCGCCTGAGGGAACCCGATCGCAATCGTTTTGAAAGGGCGCGGCTTAAGCCGCGCCGCCCAGGGCCCGCAAAGACGCGGGCTTTAGCCCCTGAGGCAACCGGGCAGACAAGGAAATCAGACTTTGAAAGGAAAAACAATGACAAAGAATGTTTGGATACCAACTTTGGCGATCCCCCTAATAACTGCGACGCTGTTGCTATTCGCGGCGTCACCGAGCGTCAGAGCAAATGACCAGCCTTCCGCAAACGCGGCCGTGACAATCGATAATTTCGTCTTCGGCCCCCAGACGCTCACGGTCCCTGTCGGAGCAACCGTGACCTGGACGAACCGCGATGACATACCCCACACCTCGGTCAGCACAGAGGGCGTATTCAAGTCCAAGGTGTTGGATACGGATGAAAAATTCTCCTACACCTTTACCAAGGCAGGAACCTATCCTTACTACTGCACGATCCATCCGAAGATGACGGGAAAAGTAGTCGTCGAATAATCCAGCGAGCGCCGCAGAAGAAAATCTGATCTTATGCCGCTGAAAATGCGCGCATGAGTCGGTCCCCATTGTGCTATTTTCACGGCTACTTTCATGGTCGGTGTCGAGCTGGAAGGATGACGAGCGGCCGACCGGGAGTTCGAGACGGGCGGTTCGAGATGGGGGTTCGGGGTGGGGGTTCGGGGTGGGGATGAGCAGCAAAGTTTGCACGAACACCAAATGTCAGGCCTATGCGCACTTCGTATATACCGTGGCCATGCGCTGCGTTCTATGCCGCTGCGACCTCCAGCCCGCGCAAAGAATCGCCGAGGTCCAGGCCCACGCGAACGCTAGAGCTGCCGAAGACCAGTCCAGAAAATCCGCTCGAACCCACGCCGCCAGCTAGTGGGCTGAATCGTCTCGCTCCCCTCGACCCTGACTCTGTGGCTTCCGGTGATCACGGCCATAACCTACAAGGCGCACATCCTGCACTTCGAGAGCACCCCGAATCTAAGCTCTTACGACGTCACCCTCAACAAGGACGACACAGAAATCGCGGGCAACTGGAAGCAAGGCGGAACGCCGGTGAGCCTAAGCCTGAAACGCACAGGCTAGATCTCGAAGCGCAGATCTCCAAACGCGAGACTTCAGCGTCCACCATCCACAATTTCAGCATAAACAAAAATGGCGGAGAGGGTGGGATTTGAACCCACGATACCCGTTAAGGTATGTCCGCTTTCGAGGCGGATCGTTTCAACCGCTCACGCACCTCTCCGGAAGGCAGTGGCCAGTGGTTCGTGGCCAGTAACCTATACAGCTATCTGCGGCTTTTAAAGAACGTTTGCAGGAGTTCTGCGCTGCGGCCTGCCAGAACGCCGCTGCGGACTTCTACTTTGTGGTTCAGTTGCGGGTGATTCAGCACCTGCGTTACCGATTGCACGGCGCCCGCTTTAGGATCGTCGGCGCCGTAGACCAGGCGCTTGATCCGAGCGTGCAGCAGCGCACCGGCGCACATCGGGCACGGTTCAATTGTAGCAAACAGGTCGCAGTCGGACAGACGATGGTTACCGACAGTTGTTGCGGCGTCGCGCAGGGCCACGATCTCGGCATGAGCAGTGGGATCGCAGTCGGTGATGTTGCGGTTCCATCCCCGGCCAACGATTTTTCCGCCGCACACCACCACCGCACCCACGGGGACTTCGCCTTCCTCCAGAGCGCGCTGGGCGGCTCGCAGGGCTTCCTCCATCCAGAGTTCGTCAGGGGCGGTCGTTAGTCGTTGGTCGTTGGTCGTTGGCACGGAACGTCCCATGCAGCAGAGTATCACTCGGCCACACCTCTTTTCGGGCAGGGAATAATTGCAGAGGAACTGACCGACCTGCGATCCGGGAAAATGCACAGGGGCTGAAGCGCCGCTCTTCCACGTCAGTTCAAAGTCCGTCAGAGCAGTCTCAAGACTGAGCGCACTGCTTCCGGTACCACTCTGTGAAGCACCGCGGGTACGACCATGGTTACGACGACGTAGGCAGTCACGATCACGGGCACTGCGAGCAGGATCCGGGCTTTTGGCGATAACTTGGCGAGATAGGCTCGCATAACATCCTCTTGGTGTGAATTACGAATGAAAGGACGAAAAAGTTCCCAGAGGGAGGAGGCTTGTCAGGAACAGGTGACGCGGCGGAGGGGGCAACAAAAACCGTCGAGCTTCGCTCGACGGACAGCCTGGGGCGGCTGTCCCCACATAAACTTATGCACTCAGCACTGACCACTGATCGCCGACCACTGGCCACTGACCACTGGCTCCTGATATGCTTACCCCGTTATGGGGATGCAAAGCTTGCTTCGCAAAGTCTTTTTGATCGACCTTCTACAGGGATTGAAGGTCACGTTCCTCTATCAGGATCCCAAAGAAATCTATACCGAGCAATATCCCATGGAGCGGCCGCAGGTGGCCGAGCGCTACCGCGGCGCGCCGCGGCTGAACGTTAATCCTGATACCGACGAGACCATGTGCATTGCATGCGACCTGTGCGCCCTGGCCTGCCCGGAGAACCTGATCGTAGTCTCCAGCGCGCGCAACGAGCACACCCGCCGCAAGGAACTCACTAACTTCACCTACGACCTGAGCCGCTGCATGTTCTGCGGCCTCTGCGAAGACGCTTGTCCCGTCGACGCCCTCGAACTTACTCAGGACTTCGAGCTTGCCAGCTATACCCGCGAAGGCTGGATATGGGACCGCGAAACGCTGGAAAAAGGCCCGCAGCCCACGCAGTATAAGAAGTAGTCCGCATCGCTCCCGGTCTTGTACGGAAACAGAAGTCAGTAACCACTAAACCGCATGGGAATGTTTGACGCTTTTCGCAAAGAGGAAGTGGCTGGCTCGAAGGTGCTAGTCTGCCGCCTTGGAACGCAATTTGACGAGCCCTCGACCTCTGACCTGCGCGTCTACAAGCGTTTTTACCCCACCGCATCCAGCGCGGCATTTACTTCAGTCGCGGAGCTCCGCGGCGCCGTGACGGGTAAGTACGACGTCCTGCATCTCTTTTGCGATGTGGGCGCTGATGGCGTAATTGCCGATGCTTCCGGTGGGCGCATCACAGGGACGGAACTGCTGACAGGTGCGGCCGATGCCGGCGTGAAACTCTTTTGGATTGGCAACGACAATTCACAGGAGGCATACGAGGCGGGGTTCAAGACCAAGGGCCTGAAGATCAACGTAGTGCTAACCCTGCGGCGCCTGGGTTCGAACACTTCGCTATTTCTCGACAGCCTGCTCGCGAAGATGGCCGCAGGCGAGACTTTTTCGAAGGCTTGGAGTGTGGCGTCGCAGCCGGAAGGGAAGTCTGTTCAGCCCGATATTCCGCACACAATCTCTTCACTCGGCCGCGGCGGCGTGGTCTTGCGCTAGCGGGGCTTCTCACAGCCGTCAGCCCACAAAATATTACCCAGGGCTTTGAACTCGCCAGCTACACCCGCGAAGGTTGGAGATCTATGGAGCCGGAGCCACTTCCATTCTCAGATCCTGTTGCAGTCGCTCCATGCTTAGTTGCTCAGCGTGTATGAATCCGCTCCGTGCACTGTCGAGTTCTGCGACCAACGCCAGAATAATGGCGACCGTCAACGGCACAACGAACATGGCCAGCAACAACCTGTGCTCCATGCTGAATCCGACGACGAAACAGGTCAACACGGATATCAAAATGAGCACCAGCCAGATGGCATTGGGTATGCGCTTTTCCGCCGCCGCCAACCTTAGCTCCATCAAATCACCCAAGCTGCCGATGGACTGCACAAACAGTGGTGTGACGACGTTGGGGTTTTGTTGAACGAGCATGACGGTTTGCTCGAGCATTTCTCTCTGCACATGTTTGGCATGATCCATGGCTGCCAGCACGGTGTGCCCATTCAATGCGCCTTTGGCGAATTCGAGGCGCGCATTAATGTACTCCGGCAGCAATTTGAGGATGTTGCTGCGAAATGGCTCGGGTGACATTTGGGCCCGCTGGTCGACGGTTGCGATTGCGTTCGCCTCATCCGTCACCAGTTGCCTGCGCTGCTCATAGTGTGGCAGGGCCATAGGAAGGCTGAATCCCAGCAGCAGACTCAGCAGCACGCTCAGGCCATCGCGCGCGGATGCAATGAGCGACTGGCGCCCTTCGTCCATAGCAGGCGCCGCGTGCCGGAGCCGCAAGCCGGCCTCCACCGCAAACGTCAAGCCCACGAGCAAGACCGGGAACAGTACCCACGGATTTTCGATCAAGGAAAGCAAAATCGGCTCCCGAATCGCTGACGCCTTCGACAGCGTGCGCTCAGTTCGAGGGAGAATATCACAACTGTTTTTCGGCCAAGAATCTTGTCAAGCCCCCTGGCCCGCGTTTTTTGCACTATGTCGTTGATTCAACAGGAGAAATAAATGTGGCTAATGTGGCGCTTTTACCCTTTGCGGCATGATATAATGGTACTATAGAGTCGAAACAGCGGCGCAGCCCTTCGGGTCTGCGCCGTTTGTGTTTGCGGCGGGAAAACCAAGATCCCTCGCTTAGCTCGGGATGACAGCCTAGAAGGTCAGGACATTTCACAAGGGAGCGTTCTTTGGCGCAGCTTACCGGCTGCGCTTTTTTTGTTTATGGACGAGAAAAACAACAATTCGGGTGAGGAGCAGGATAGAGAAGTGATCGAGCTACGGGCGGTGGCTGACGACAACTGCAAGCGGATGGGGGAAGCGGTGGAAGCGGCGTTTCTGGCCAAGGTCTGCAAGCTTCGGATTCCGGTATGCAAGCCCTGGGGAGACAGCGAACGCTACGACTTTGTGGTGGATTGGGGAAGAGGGTTCTGGCGGGTGCAGGTGAAGGGTGGATCATATTGCGAGGGGTCGAAATATCAGGCGGGGGCGGGAGGCCACGGAAAACCGTTCACTCAGGAAGACATGGATTTTGTTGTGGTGCATATTGTTCCTTTGGACGTTTGGTACGTGATTCCGATCGAGATGGCGGAGGGGCTGGTGAAGTTATGGTTCAATCCGAAGTCGACGCGGGCCCGGTTTGAAAAATATCGGGAGGCGTGGTGTTTGCTGGATTGTTCGCGGGAGGAGCGGGGGCGAGGGGATATTCCGGTCCGGTGCCGGAGTGAGGACGTGAAGGTGCGGTGTGCGGTTTGTCCGCTGCGCGCTGAAGACGCTTGCGAGATCAAGAGCTTAAGACCGTGGAAGTAGTGGAATCCCACCCTAGTCGCAAAGGACGCGACTAGGATGGGCCACCCTCGGTCTGTTCCACGGCGCAAGAGCCGCGCAGGAGGATGCTACTTTTTGCCGACTACGTGGCCGTGTCCGTCGCGCACTTCGTCGCCTTTGAAGTGTTCAATCTTTTCAAAATTCCTTCCCGGCTCGGCTCTCTCGCCGCGGGCCGGCATGGGCCCGTGATAGCCGTGGTCGGGATGGTAATGGTTGTCCACGTAGCCATGGAAGCCGGCTGGGCCGTGAAACCAAGGGCCCGCGCCAATGAAGACGCCGCCGGAAAACCACTCGGGGCCGTAATAGCCGTAGGGTGCGCAATTGTATGGTGCGACGTCATAGTATCCATAAGGACACACGGGCGCGACGCCGACCTCGACTTGCACTTGAGCATGGGTTTTGGGAGCGGTTATTGCAAAACAGATGGCGACGACCGCAGCTAAAGATGAAAGCTTAAGTTTGTTCATTCAATTTCCCTCCGCAAGTTGATCTCGAACGCAGGAACAAAATTCCCGGCATATACGATTCAACTTTTCCGCGAAAGGTTGATTCCGAAAAGAGGGCGAACCTACTCGCCCGCGAGTTTCTTCTCCGGCAGGAAATACGTGGCGGGGACCAGGGCGAAGATGAAGAACGAGGCATAGACGGACACATAAGCCAGGGGAACAGCAAGCAGGTAAAGCGCACCCGAGAAAGCGTTCTTGCGCTGGATGCCCTGGTGATACTCAATCATGGCGGTATCGTGTCCGCTCTGGCGGATTAGTTCCAGGCGAAGAAGATAGAATCCCGTCGAACACATGAAGAGGTCAAGGGCATAGAGGGCGACGGCCATCGGCTCGTGGTAATTCTTCCCCAGAAAATCGGTGACGAAGGGAACCAGCGACATCCAGAACAGCAGGTAGAGATTCGACCACAAAAGCCGCGCCGTCACAGAATGCACGGCATGAATCAGATGATGGTGATTGACCCACATGATGGCTGCTACGAGGAAGCTGAGGGCGTAGCTTAGGAAGACTGGGGAGACTTTGACAAGGGCCGCGAGGGTGGGTTGCGCGGGCGGGCGGAGATCGAGCACCATGATGGTGATGATGATGGCAATCACGCCGTCGCTGAAGGCTTCGAGGCGACTTGTGGTCATCTCGGACATTATTTTCCAGCGGACGGTTGTTGTTGGGTCATGCAGTGCATGGTGCCTAGTCCCCAGATTAGATCGCCGGAATAGATTGGAACTACTTCTCTTGTGGAGAACAACTGGGCCAGCGTGTTCAGGGCTATGCGGTCGTTGGGATCGTTGAAGACGGGGACGAGGACGATTCCATTCGCGATGTAGAAATTGGCGTAGCTGGCGGGCAGGCGGCGATGCTCGAAGATGACTGGACTGGGCATGGGAAGCTCGACGACATTCAGCGGCTTGCCGTCCTGATCTTGCGCGGTTTGCAGACGGCGGAGATTTTCTTTTAGCGGCTTGTGATTTACGTCTTTGGGATTGGGTTCAACCATGGTGATTACTGTGTCTGGAGCGACGAAACGCGTCAGGTCGTCGACGTGGCCGTGAGTGTCGTCGCCGTGGATTCCTTTGCCTAGCCAGATTGTGTGCTGGGCGCCTAGATAATCGGCGAAGAGTTGTTCGTAGTCTTTGCGGGTCATGCCCGGGTTGCGTTGCTGGACTTTGCTTAGCAGGCATTCTTCGGTGGTCAGGATGGTGCCTTGACCGTTGACGTCGATGGAGCCGCCTTCGAGGACTACGCGGGCGTTGCGGTGCGTGGGGCGGATTTCGTCGGCATGGGCGGTGGTTGCCATCAAAGTGCCGATCTTTTCGTCGTGACGGTAGTTGGAGTATTTGGCCCAGGCGTTGAAGCGGAAGTTTGCGGCTTGCAAACGATCCACAGGGGCTAAAGCCCCGGTCTTTATCGGATTCTTATCGGCACGACTGAAGTCGTGCCCTTCCCGATCTCTTTGTCCCGAGCTTTCCTTCACGAAAATGCAACCGGAGTCGCGGAGCCAGGATCGGTTGGTGGGCCAGCGGTGGAAGAGGACGTTGCTTAGGGGCGCGTTGGAGCGCTTGAGCAACTTGCTGGCCTGGCGTTCAGCAGCCGCGTTGTTGACTATTAGATATACGCGCTCGTGGCGTGCGAGGTTGCGGACGATCTCAGTGTAGACCCAGGGAATCGGATCGAACTTGCCGGGCCAATCACCGTGATAGTGGGGCCAGGCTAGCCAAGTAGCGGCGTGGGGTTCCGACTCGGCGGGCATGCGGTAGCCTTGAGCGGCGGGAGTCTTCTGGGAACCCGTGATTATTAAAGTATTACTTGAAGACTGGTGCAGAGGCTTGGTCACGATTGGCTCTTACTTTCCATCCAGTAGTCGGTTGGAGATAGGGGCGTAGGCATCGATTCTGCGATCGCGGAGGAAGGGCCAGTTGCGGCGGATGTCTTCCAGGGCCTTGAGGTCTACGTCGCCCATCAGGATTTCTTCGCGGTCGTGGGAGGCTTCGGCTAGGACTCGGCCGAAGGGATCGCAGAAGAATGATCCGCCCCAGAATTCTAGTCCTTGGCCCGGGGCTGACTTGCCGCGGATGTTGCCGGTTTCAAAGCCTACGCGATTTACTACGGCTACGTAGAGTCCGTTGGCGATGGCGTGGGCGCGCTGAATGGTGCGCCAGGCGTCGTGCTGGGCTACGCCGAACTCGGCCTTCTCGGCGGGATGCCAGCCGATTGCGGTGGGATAGAAAAGAATTTGCGCGCCTTGTAATGCGGTTAGGCGGGCGCCCTCGGGGAACCACTGGTCCCAGCAGACTAAAGTGCCGATACGGCCGGCAGAGGTGTCGAGGGCGCGGAAGCCTAGATCTCCGGGGGTGAAGTAGAACTTTTCGTAGTAGAGCGGGTCGTCGGGGATGTGCATCTTGCGGTAGAGGCCGCTGAGTTTTCCGTCAGAGTCGAAGGTGGCGGCGGTGTTGTGGTAGATGCCGGGGGCGCGCTTTTCGAAGAGCGATGCGATCAGGACTACTCCGTGCTGGCGGGCGGCTGCGGATAATTTTTCACTGGCTGGGCCGGGAATTGTTTCGGCTAGATCGAAGAGGGAGTGGTCTTCGCGCTGGCAGAAGTATTGTGTCTGAAATAGTTCGGGGAGGCAGACTACTTTTGCGCCGCGTCGGGCGGCGTCGGAGACGCGCTCTAGGGCTTTGTTTAGATTTTGTTCCGGGTCGGGGCCGCAGGACATCTGCACCAGGGCTACTCGGAATTTGTAGGGGGGCACGCGTTGGTTCCTCGACGAACAATATAGCATCAGGACCAGCCGCCAGTTGCCAGCCGTCAGTAAAGCTATCAACCACTAAGGACACTAAGTATCACGAAGGTTTTATTTGCGGGGATCTGCTTTGGCGAAGGCTCGGGACAGGCGTGCGTTTCCGGCTACGAATTTTTCGAGACGCTTCCTGATTTCATCGGACGGCGCGGCGCGGAGGATGGCTTCTATGGCTGGTTCGGCTTGCGGGGAGTTCGTGCTGACTATGTTTAGCAGGAATTCTGTGGCGGCGTCCTGGCGGGTTAGGGCTATGGCGGATAGTAGTACCGAGATAAACCACGGGTCGGATGCTTCGGCTAGGCGATCGCGCAGGGCTTCAAAGGCTTGCGTCGAGTGGGTGCCGGCTATGGCGAGGGCTGCTTCGGCGGCGGGGTCGTCGGCGGAGGCGAGGAAGCGGCTTATCCACGGGATGGCGGTGGGGCCTTCGATGCGGAGGATGCCGCTGTAGCACGCTCCCAGGACTTCGGGTTCTTCTTCTGGAGGTTGGCCTGGCTTTCTGGATTTCAGGTTGGAATCCAGAATCGCTCTTAGACGCAGCAGGAGCGCGGCGGATGGCGAGTTGACCTGTTCGATGGCTCGGGCCGCCTCTGCGCGGACCGACTTGTCTTTATCTCCTAACAGTTCGATCAGGTGCGCTAGCAGTTCGGCTTCTAGCAGGCTGCGGCATTGGACTAGCGCCAGAGCGCAGGTGGCGCGGAGAGTTGCGGCGGAGTCGCTGCTGCCTCCGTAGGAGGGTTCGAGCTGGATGTGTTTTATGCCACGGAGGAAGACTTGCGCGTCTTGATGCTCGAAGGTGGCCAGGGCGCGGCTGATGGAATTCTTTGCCCAGCATTGCGGATCGGTCTTGATGGGATCTTCGAAGAAGCGGTCGAAGGCTGAGAGCAGGTCGGGGGTGAGTTGCGTCAGTTGGAATTGGCGGAGGAGATCGGCGGCTTTGGCTACTACGAAGTTGTTGCGATTTGTCAGGGCTTTGTGAAGAGGATCGATGGTTTCTTCGGGGGGTTGTTGGCGGAGCGCGTCCAAGGCGGCCAGTTGGTCTTCGAACTTGCGCTTGCCTGGCATTCAGTCAAGTGTAAACGCTGGAGGGCGGACGATTATAACGTGGTATTGCCACTGCATGGGACAGCAGGTTCCTCTCGCTCTTTCAGCGCACTTCGGAATGACAAGGGTTGAGAAGAGACCACTATTCGGGAAGAGCCGCCGCTTCGGTGATGGTGGGCGCTACGTCTACGGGAAAATTTACTGAGCGCGCGATGAAGCACATGTGATGGGCCTGGTCGTGGAGGGCCTGGGCTTTGGCATGATCATCGCCGGGAGAAATCTTGACCCTTGGCCGGAGCGTGACCCGGGAGAACTGGGCTGAACCGTCGCTCTTCTCTTCCATCAGTCCAAGAGCTGAATCGCGATAGTCCAGGACAGTTATATGATTTACGGCGCAAAGATGGAGATAGGAGAGCATGTGGCAGGCGGAAAGGCTGGCGACGAGGAGTTCCTCCGGGTTGTAGCGGGATGGATCACCGCGAAAGCTGGGATCACTCGAGCCTAGAATCTTAGGCTTGTCCTGCGCTGTGATCGTGAGGTCGCGACTATAGCCACGGTACGTCTTGGTGCCTTCGCCGGTGTTGCCGGTCCACTCGACTTGAACTTCGTAGTTGTGCTGTTTCATCTGGATCCCGCTCTCTTTTAATATTTGATGCCGGCTGACTCCAGTGCGCTTCGAAAGGGCAAAAGGAGGTCGGGTTTCGTGGCGGTTTATGCATAGCGGCCTGAAGAACCTGGGCCGCCGGACAGCCGAGGGCGGCTGTCCCCACATGGGTCTTTTAGAGCTTCTAGCTTCGTTTCACATTCATCCTGTACAGTAATCCGGCGGGAGATTTAGTTGGTTTGCTTGGAGGCGTCATTTTGAAACACGGCGATCATGGAAACTCACATGCGGGGAAGTCGCACGATCATGCGGGACACGCTGGCGATGGGGTGGAGCGGCATCTGCATAATCCGATTGCGGACAAGCTGATCCCTTTGGAGCCGCTTGATCTGGCCAAGGTGAAATCTATAGACGACCTGGTGCGGGCTATGTCTAAGACGGCCTTTACCGGGCGGCAGCTGGGCGAGGCTGCCGATGTGTTGGAGGCGATGGCTCGCGATGAGGAATGCTTCGTCGTTATGACGCTCTCGGGCGCTATGACCGTGGCCAAGCAGGGACTTATTGTTACCGAGTTGATTGATCGGGGCATCGTTAATGCCGTGGTTTCGACCGGGGCGCTGATGGCGCATGGGCTGGTGGAGGCTACCGGGCGCGCACATTTCCGGGCTAACCCGGAGGTTTCGGATGAGGAACTTTACGAGCAGGGTTACAACAGGGTGTATGACACGCTCGAGCCGGAGCAGAATCTGGATGACGTGGAAGAAGTGATGTCGGCGGTGCTGGAGGGTTGGGATCACAACGAAGTGATGTGCTCTTACAAGCTGAATCATGCCATTGGAGCGTTTTTGGCGAAGAATACGCAGGAGCGGGGGATTCTGAAGTCGGCGCATGAAAAAGGGGTTCCGGTGTTTGTGCCGGCGTTCAGTGATTCGGAGATGGGGTTGGATACGGCGCTGAACAATCGTCTGAGGGAATCGACCGGGCGGCACAAGATACGGTTTGATCCGTTTCTGGATCTGGAGCATTTTGCGGCGACGTTGTTGCGGCAGAAGAAGCTTGGAATTTTTACGATCGGGGGCGGGGTGCCGCGGAACTGGTCGCAGCAGTTTGGTCCGTTCTGCGAGTTGCGGCACCGGCGGTTGGGGGAGAATATTCCGCTGAAGCGGTATCACTATGGGTTGAGGATTTGTCCGGAGCCGGTTTATTGGGGAGGGTTGTCGGGGAGTCCTTATAGCGAGGCGATTTCGTGGGGGAAGTTTGTGCCTCCGGCGGAGGGTGGAAGGTTTGGGGAAGTTTTTGTGGACGCTACGGTGGGGTTGCCCTTGATTGTGGCTGCGGTGTTTGAGCGGCTGGATAAGAAGGGGAGTCGGGCGGGCAAGGGGAAAACTGCGGCGAAGAAGTAAGGGTTCGTGGCGGTTAAAGCACAGCGGCCCGATACACCTGAGCCGCCGGACAGCCGAGGGTGGCTATCCCCACATGTTTTGTGCCGATGGTTTGTGACCGCTTCCGCTAGGACTGGGATTCTGGGGAGGACGTGTCGCGGGTTTTGCGGTAGAGCGGGGCCAGGATGCTGTTTTCCAGCACTTTCGACTCGGCTTCCACCCAGTCTTGCAGGGCGTGGCCTTCGGCCTGGCCGCGCTGATCGTAGAGATGCTGCGCGTGCAGGCGGATCTTCCTTTCGAGCAGCTCGGTCATGAGTGCTCGCTGCTTTTTTCTGCGGGTATTGGTATCCAAACCTACTCCTCTTGCCTAAACGGTTATTTATGTTACGGATCTGCTTTTCCTACAGTTCCATGATACGGGAAGGGTGTTAACGGAAGGTTACATTCGGGAGGGCATGGGGGTTACCAAAGTATAAGTATAACACGAGATGAAACTGGGTGGTCGCCCTCAAGTAAGGAATATATGTTAAAGTAAGGAAAGAGGCGGACATGCAAAAACAGGCCAAAATCACCAGCAAGGGGCAAGTTACGGTTCCGCGCGAAGTGCGGCAGATCCTCGGCGTCCGAGCCGGAGATAAGCTGATATTTGAGAATGACGAGACTGGCGTTCGGGTCCGCCCGCTACGCAGCCAGAGTGCATTTTCCAAGTATCGCGGAATCGGAAATCCCGGGATCGCCCCGGGCAGGGAGGGCATCGTCCGCTGGCTCCGGGAGATGCGCGGGGATGAGTCAGGCCAAGATAAGCCGTGACCACCGCCATCGATACCAACGTCATCGTTGCCTTGTGGCACGACGATCCAGCCCTTAGTCAAGCTGCCGAGGCTGCTCTGGACGCGGCGTTCAGTCGGGGAACTCTAATCGTCGCAGCCCCCGTGTTCGCCGAACTGATCGCCGCTCCCGGGCGCAGCGAGGCCTTTGTGAGTACGTTCCTAGAGGAAAACGGAATCGCAATCGATTGGCATCTGCATGAAGGAATCTGGCGATCGGCGGGTCGAGCCTTCCAAGCCTACGCCGAACGGCGGCGCAAGCAGCACGATCAGGGTATGCGTCGCCTTCTGGCTGACTTCCTGATCGGGGCCCATGCCCACGTCCGTGGGTACCGCCTGCTTTCCCTGGACGAGGAGCTCTACCGGGCGGCGTTCCCGACGCTGAAAATAGAAACCATCTAGCAGCGAATTTGCAGAGTAGATAGTCTCTATTCCAGCAATGAACTCGAGACTACAATTGCTGCCCGAGCGGACGCTATCCACTCTTTCTGTCGACTGCCCAGGAGAATAATGAAACGAGCAGCGAGACTCTTGCAAAGCTTGGCGATTCTTCTATTCCTGCCCTTGATGGCGCACGCACAGTCCGAAGACGAGCACGCGTTTCTGTGGACGCAGGCTGGTGGCATGCAAGACTTGGGCACGATCACGGGTTCGCAAAATAGTATCGCGTACGGCATCAGCCAATTGGGGGAAGTGGTCGGCTACAACATTGTAGGTACGAACGCGACGCCTTTTCGCTGGACATCTAAGGCAGGAATGCAGGCTATCCCCGCGTTCGGTACGATTTACGCTTCTGCGGCTGCCGTTAACAATTCCGGCGAAATCATCGGCGACTACTATCCGAATGGCACTTATTCGCAGATGCGCGCTTTCATCTGGACGCCGACCGGAGGATTACAGGACCTAGGCACCTTAGGTGGCATCACCGCCTCCGTGGGCGGTATAAACCGGTCAGGACAGGTTGTAGGATCTTCGACTACAGCCTCTGGCGTTTACCACGGCTTCCTCTGGACTCAGAGCGGGGGTATGCAGGGATCTCGGTACATTTTTCCCCTGCGCCGTAAACGACGCGGGCCTGATGGCTGGCTTGACATCCGCGGCAAATGGCGACTCAGAGGCGGCTGTTTGGAATAAAGGGCGTATCTCAATACTTGGCCCGGGGGAGGCTCTAGAAATTAACAACCTCGGACAAGTTGTAGGAGAGAGATTCACTCGCTATACGCCCCCGCAGGCGTTCATCTGGAATCCGGGCGGCGGAGGTATGCAACTCCTGCCCTTGCTGCCAGGCGCAACTTCTAGCTTGGGCCAGGGGATAAATGACTCCGGCGAGGTAGTTGGATGGAGCCTAACCGACGACGGATTCTATCAAGCCTTTATCTGGACTCCGACCGGAGGGACACAGGACATTGGGAACCTCGGCGGAAACTACGGCGCGTTGGCCTTCGCCATTAATGACTCGGGCGAAGTGGCAGGATATTCCACCATTCAATAGTTCAACCGGCGCGGCTGAAGCCGCGCCCCTTCAAAACTCAATTCCACAAGCCCGACTCTAGTCGAAAATCAACACGGCCGAGGCGATTACCGTGGTCCACAAGCCGCGCTTGTCGCCTACGGCCGATTGGGTGACGTTGGCGGTGCGGACGATTTTGTTGGAGAGGCGGTAGATCTGCTTCTTCTCGTCCCAGGAGCGGTCGGGGTCGAACTCTACGTTTAACGTGGTGGCCAGCATTTCGGCAGCTAGCTCTTCGGCGTAGTCGCCAGCGGCGTCTTCGGTCTCGCCGAAGGAGTGGTGCTCGCTGAGGTATCCGTAGGTGCTCTTGTCGGCGGGGATGGCTACGCCGATTGAAGAAGCCAGCAGGCGGTGGGCTTCGTGGGTGGAGTTCTCGGCTACTACGGCAAAGACGACTTCACCGGGACTGAGATATTTCACTCCCTCTTTGCGGGCGAGCATCTTGCAGTTTGGCGGGAAGATTGAAGAGACGCGGACCAGATTCTGCGCGGCAATTCCTGCGTCGCGCAAAGCCAACTCGAAGGATGTTAAACGCTCGCGGTGCTTCCCGACTCCTTTGGTGAAGAACATCCGCTTGGGAACCATGTCTTTGCCCAACGCTGTTTACCTCCAACCGAAAAATGAGATTGAGAATGCACAATTTAACACAATGCTTTGTAAAGGGCAGATGAATTTCACGCGGAGAGAAAGAAAATGGCGGGAAACCGCAGGAGCGGTTCCCGCCACTATGCCCGGTGCGTGTTGGGGGAGGGCCCCGGGCAAAACCGATTTAATGTATCACGACACTGGCTGCAATCCGAAAAAAAACCGCCCGTTTTCCATTTTGCGAACATCCTGTTGCGATTTGCTTTTTCAACCATGGTTCTTGCGGACCTGGTTGAGGCTTCGGTCACTTGGCGGCGACTGAACTGACTTCAATGGCATCGCCGTTCAAAGTACCTGTTACGGTGGCGTTCTTGCCGGCTTGCTGGTCAAGCGTGGCCAAGGCCGTCTTGTCGGTGGTGTCGAGGGTATAAATCTTTTCTCCCACGATTAATGCGTACTTGGAACCATGGTCCACACAGGTGCGGGTGCACTCTGCCGGAGTGCCTTCCATGTGCTTTCTGCCGCACATGGCGTCGCCGACTTCGCCGGTGAATTTCTGCTTTTTGGCTGCTAAGGCATTCAGGCTGAATAATACTGTTGCTAAGATGATGGCCAGGGATGCTAACCACCGCGCGGTACCCTTCATCTGCACGTTCTCCTTTTGGGCTGCTGTCTGACTATCATAGATGATTGCGTGGCGCCGGAAGTTACCCGTCGCCGTTCAATTTAGGGCGGGGCTTTGGCTGTGTATTGGAGATCGACGTCTACGGTTTTGGTGGCGATTATAGCGGTTACGTGGGAAGAGACCTCCCAGTCGAGAGTGGGGGGAAGCAGCCTTCGGGCTATCGGCAGGAACTCCTGGAGATAGGTGACGTCGTAGACGTCGCCGGGATGGATCTTCCAGGCGGACCGCAGTCTGGCGGTGAGATTATTGTCGATGCCGCGAAACTCAAGCTCGCCCATGTGGAAGATGTCGCCTTCATTGACCACAAGATGGAAAGCTACGGTTCCGGCGTCGTTGTCGAATTCAGCGACGCCTTTAATGGTAGCGACGACATATCCGCGGGAGCCGTAAAGCTCCTGGACGGCCCGCAGGTCTTTATCCAATAGCACCGTGTTTGCGGTTTGCCCTGCTTTTGCGTGAAAAAACGGTTCGAGCGTTTCGCTCGGTATCGCTTTGTTCCCCGACCAATCCCAATGCGTGAGTTTGTACTGAAAGCCGGGAGTTAGCGGGAAGGTGACATCCACGAAAGTTGGCTTGGTCCGGTTGTCGCTGGGGTCAGATGGGGCGGGTTTTACAACGTCCGGTTGGGGCAGAGCACAGGAGGCTTTGAGGTAACCGCGTTCGCGGTAGATGGGGAGGATCGAGTGTTCGATGAAGTTCGCCATGAACTCGCGGGAATATTCGAGATCGATTAATTTGTCGGCGGCGGCCTGGAGCAGGGGTAGTTCCTGTGGGCTGGCGCCGGGAAACTCGGCGTGATGAATGCGAATGCTTACGCCGGCGATATTGTAGTCGATCGACTGTAGCTGCTCGGTCTTGTTGTTGTTGCGCAGGTATTCGACGTGGCCGGGGATGGCGTTCTCGACCAGGAGGGCTTGAAGAACGTCCGAGACTTGATCGGGCAGGCGACCGTTCGTGGGTAAATCTCCTTTGAAGAGCGGAACGCGTTCGTGGACTTTTTGCAGCAGAGCTTCATCGGTGAACCAGACAAAGTCAGTGAAGCGAGCGGGAACGAACTTGTCGGCGTCGGCGACCTGGAACTCAAGTTTGGTACCGGTTGATGAATACGAGTAGGTGTAAGCGACGTTGTTGAAAGCTCCGCTTTCGCCGAGTTGACGCGCGGCTTTCTTGAAATCTTCTTCATGGGCGACGGTGCCGACGGGCAGTCCGCTGGCGGCTGCGATTTCATCCGAGGTGAAGCGTTGGCTGCCGGTTACCTTGACTGCGATCAGCTTGTAGACGGGCGATGCGGGATGAGCCCCTTTGGCGGGCTGGGTCTGGGCGGCGGCGGAGACGCAGAACAGGCTGAGCAGAAGCGTGAACAGGCAAGCAGGAGTCATCACATAGTGGACAGAAAGAACCCTGTGTCTGGCGCCGGTTGAGAGGGTAGGGATGCTTCGACTGCGGTCGAGCTTCGCGTTCGCGAAGCTCGATCCTCGCCCAGCATGACAGCTTCTCGTTAGGGACGATGGAAGGAGGGTCTTCATTGCCTACTTCGATCTGGACGTCGATACCGCGCTGGATTTGTGTTTCCTGGCAATCTCGATGAAGGCGAGCGCGGCGCGGCTGAGAGCTTTGTCTTTGCGGAAGACGAGAGCGAGGTCGCGGCGGAGTTTGGCGTCCTCCATGGGAATGGCGACCAGGACGCCGGCGCGAACGTCCTCTTGCACGTTGGAGCGGGCGATGAAGCCAACGCCGACGCCGGCCGCGACGAAACGTTTCAGAAGTTCGCTGGAATCTAGTTCCATACTGTAATTCGGTTTTAACCGGCGGTCGCGAAACAGTTCATCGAGCGCGTCGCGAGTGTGGCCGGCTTTGGGCAGAACCAGCGGATACTTGGCTAGGTCTCCCACGGAAGCTGACTTCATCTTACCCAGCGGGTGGTGCGGCGGGGCGATGATGACCAGCTCATCCTGATGGATGTGGACTACAGTGAGGCGGTTGTCTTTGACGGGCAGGGAAACTACTCCGAAATCGACGGAGTTGTCGGTGACAGATTCTAGAATCCTGGCGTAGTCGGCGCACTTGATGTTGACTGAGACGCCGGGATACTGCTTTTTGAAATCGGCGAAAACCTCAGGGAGGATATGCAGGCAGGTGCCTTCATTGGCTCCGACGACGATGGCGCCGCGGGGAACGTGCTCCATCTCGGCGAGCGTGGTGAGCATGGCCTTGCGCGCGTCCACTGTATCTTGTGCATACTTTTGGAAGGATTTGCCGGCGGCCGTGAGTGAAACTTTGCCGCCGGAGCGGTCGAAGAGTTTGGCGCCGACTTCATCTTCGAGGGCGCGGATTTGGGAGGAGATGGCGGGCTGGGTGCGGAAACGCTTCTCCGCTGCCCTGGAGAACGAGGCGTGGCGGGCTACTTCTAGGAAGCTTTGGAGTTGGTCGAAGTCCATGGAGCAGTGGCCAGTGATCAGTGGCCAGTGGCCAGCTAAACCGCATCGCAAGACCGCTCAGTACTCGTCTTTGGCTGCCTTGCGATCCGAATTGTAGCAGGGCCGAGCAACTGTCCAAGGCACTGGCACAGGCGGTAAGATTCTCGCGCTGACCGTCAATCAGTTGTTTCGCCGAAACAGAAATGTTTCAGCGGTTGAGGAGATACGTGACCACCCACGAGGAACGCGTCCGGAATAGTTTTTCCAGGCAGGCCTTTATGTCCACTTTGGGGGCCGAGCTTACAGCCGTGGTTCAAGGCGGCGTGGAAATTCGCCTGCCATTTTCACCAAATCTTACGCAACAGAACGGCTACCTGCACGCGGGTGCCGTCGCTGCCGTGCTGGATTCTGCTTGCGGTTATGCCGCATTAACTTTGGCAGCAGATGATAAGGAGGTTCTCAGTGCGGAGTTCAAGGTGAACCTGCTGGCACCCGCTGTCGGCGAGGTCTTCGCGGCCAGAGCGCAAGTCAAGAAAGCGGGCCGGACGCTGACAGTTTGCACAGCGGATGCCTTTGCCATCAGCGAGGGCAGGGAGAAGTTGGTTGCAACCATGCTGGCCACGATCATGGCTGTGCCGATAGCGCCCGCGAAATAGCACAAGATTGCGGCTTGCGGGAAGTCGGCCGATGGGCTGCTACTACTGCTTCAACTGTCTCTCAATCGCCGAGATCACTTCTTTCGAGTCCGGCGTGATTGCCGGCTCGAAACGCTGCACTACGTTTCCGTTGCGGTCGACCAGGAACTTGGTGAAGTTCCACTTGATCTCACCGTTGATGCCTGCTGGGGTGTCTTTGGTCAGGTAAGCGTAGAGCGGGGCCTGGTCGGCGCCTTTCACCGAAATCTTGGCGTACATGGGGAAAGTTACGCTGTACTTGCGGGCGCAGAAGGTTTTGATCTCTTCGTTGGTGCCTGGTTCCTGGGCGCCGAAATTGTTGGCGGGGAAGCCGAGGATTACGAAGCCTCTGTCCTTATATCTCTCGTACGTTGCTTCGAGGGCGCTGTATTGCGGAGTGTAGCCACACTGGCTGGCCACGTTGACCACGAGAACTACCTTGCCCTTGTAGTCGGCTAGGGGCGTGGGTTTGCCGTCGATGGAGTTGAGCGTGAAGGTGTAGATTCCTGAGGCGGCGAGTAAAGATCCAGCCATGATTAATAGCGCTCCGGATAAGAGATAACCACGAACCTTGAAGAGGATCTGAAGAGAGGGTGTCATGGGTGACTCCTGACGAATGTTAGGGGCATGAACGCTTGTTGGGATCAGAATTGAGGATACTGGGCTGCGCGAGAGGGTGCAACCGTGGAGTTGTAAAATCTCTGTCAGAGCCGGGTTGATTTCGGGGACGGGACCAAGAAACCGTCGAGCTTCGCTTAGGTCAAGCTAGCCGAGGGCGACAGTCCCCACATGGGCATATGGGGCCGTTCCGACATGAACCGTTCCCACGGTTTGGGGTTAGACGGTGGGGCTTAGAGAACTTTGCTTGACGATTCGGCCTACCAGCTTGAGCGCCTTGGCTGATTCGGAGGGGCAAGGTACTCCGTGGTCGGTCGCTTCCATCAGGCCCTTCTCGACTGAGTCGAGAGCCATGCATGACCGTTCCAGCACGAGGAGGAGATACTTTTGGGCGATGGGACGGTCAGCGGGGTGAATGAGATCCCACCAGCGGCGGATCGACTCTTGGACATCGACCTCGGTTTTTTCGCCTACCACCAGGGCATCAATTAACCGGTAGACCTTACTCTTGACGGCCTGATACGAGACAGAAACTTCCTGTGGCATGAGATTCCGGTGCTTCTCTGGTGTCAGACATGCAATCCGCCATCCAAACCGTAGATGCTTGCATTGCAAGTCGTTTCAGGGGAGGAAGGCTCAGCAGTAATCCTACGAATGGAATAAATCGGAATTTTGGATATGAATTCTGGAAGCTCGCCAGAGCTAGCCTATTGAGTTTTGATGGAGCTGCCGGGTAATCGAGCGCTGGCTTTTCGGCGTGGAGTCGTTACTCTCACCGGCAGCAGGTTACAATGTTCCGCTCCCGGCGACGGTCGTTTTGTGAGTTTAGGGGGCTGGGAGACAGGAACTGGACAGCCTTAAGAGACGTGCCTTACAAACCGTAAAATTCCCATGTTGTTTTGCAGAAATCTGGAGGCCGGATGAAAACGTGGTTGTGGATTCTTGCTTTTTCTCTAATCCCAGTTTCGAGCAGGGCTCAGAGCGCGCCCCCGGCGAGCGATTCGCCGCAACCCGCAGCCCAGGCCCGAATGTTCTTTCCCCGTGACACATTCTGGGGATGGGGGCAATTTGATCTGGCCCCTCCGCACAACGAAATCGATCCGAACATTTGCGCCGGCAACGCGGGACAGTATGGCGGAGTCAACGCGCCATGCAGCATGTTTGCGCGCTATATGCTGTCTGGGATGCTCGAGGTGCGGCCTTTTGGCCAGGGGGTGCTTCGGCGCTTCATGGTGTTTGGCGCACCGGCGTTCCTGTTTGGCAAGACCATCCCGCAGACGCTCTATACCTGGTCGCCCGATGCGATTGGCATCGAGCACTCTTGGGGTGGGGGCGTTTATATTGCGAAGGGATTCGAGTTTCGCATAACCCAGCACTTTTTGTTTGATCGGCTGGGGGCACGCGATAAAAATCTCGGTGTTGCGGATTTGGGGAACAACGGCCCCTGGGGTCGCTACATGACTGTGGGAGTGCGTAAGTCTTTTGGGACTCGACGGTGGTGAGGGCTTCTCTAGAATATGCGAAATCTTTACCACCGAGTGCACGGGGTTGCACGAGGTAGAACTTTTGTGTGCTGTATTCTCTATAATGATCAGTTTTTATAGCTGACTGATTGGAATCTTCCTGGGAGGGTGACGATGGCGGGGTCTTATAACGGTGTGGCGGTACCATCCGACGGAAAGAAGATTGGATATGCGGGTGGAAAGTACGAGGTGCCGGACCGTCCGGTGATTCCGTTTATTGAAGGCGACGGGACCGGGCGCGACATCTGGAAGGCGTCGCGGCGCGTGTTCGACGCGGCGGTGGAGAAGGCATACAAGGGTAAGCGCGGCATTGCATGGTATGAGGTATTTGCCGGAGAGAAAGCGAAGGCAAAGTTCGATACCTGGCTGCCCGACGACACCATTGCCGCGGTCCGCGAATTTCGCGTGGCCATCAAGGGTCCGCTGACCACGCCCGTGGGCGGCGGGATTCGTTCGTTGAACGTTGCGCTGCGGCAGATTCTTGATCTGTATTGCTGCGTGCGTCCGGTGAAGTATTACAAGGGCGTGCCCTCGCCGGTGAAAAATCCCGAGCGCATGGACATCGTTATCTATCGTGAAAACACGGAGGACGTGTACGCCGGGATCGAGTGGGAAGAGGGAACGGCGGAGTGCGCGAAGCTGATCGACTTTATCAACAAAGACATGCTGAAGAACGGGAAGAAACAGATTCGGATGGACTCCGGTGTGGGCATCAAGCCGATCTCGATCACCGGAACCAAGCGCCTGGTGCGGATGGCGATTCTTCATGCGCTCGAAAACGGCCGCAAGAGTGTGACGCTGGTACATAAGGGCAACATCCAGAAATTTACCGAAGGCGCCTTCCGCAAATGGGGATACGAACTGGCCACTGAGGAGTTTCGCGACAAGGTGATCACGGAACGCGAGAGCTGGATCGTCGATAACAAAGACAAGAATCCGAATCTTACCGTGGCGCAGAATGCGGAACTGGTAGAACCGGGGATGGAGTTTGCTCCTGCGGCGTTCCGGCAGGCGGTTGAGGCCGAGGTGAAAGAAGTCCTCGACCGTATTTATGCCACGCACGGCAAAGGGCAGTGGAAGAAGAAAATCATGATCAACGACCGCATCGCCGATTCGATCTTTCAGCAGGTGGTGACGCGGGCGGATGAATACTCGGTGCTGGCTTGCCCGAACCTGAATGGAGATTACATTTCGGACGCTTGCGCGGCGCAGGTGGGCGGGCTGGGCATCGCTCCGGGGGCGAATATTGGGGATGGCTACGCAATCTTCGAGGCGACGCACGGCACGGCTCCGAAGTATGCGGATAAAGACGTGATCAATCCGGGGTCGGTGATGCTCTCGGGCGTGATGATGTTTCGCTTCTTGGGATGGAATGAGGCTGCCGATCTGATCGAGAGTGGGATGGAGCGGACCATTCTTCAGAAAAAAGTTACATATGATTTCGAACGGCTGATGGAAGGCGCTACCAAAGTTAAGACTAGCGAGTTCGCGGATAGCATTATTGAGAATATGGGGGCTGGGGTTCTGGTGTAGGACAGCAATTAGCAGCTGGCAGTTAGCGACCCACAGCAGCTTGCCGCTCCCGGCAAACAGCAGATTCCTCGCTTCGCTCGGAATGACAAAGCTTTAGGCCTGAATGCCGACTGCTAATTGCCAATTGCTAATTGCTTAATTTCGAAAGGACTCATACATGCGCAAGAAAGTAACGATTGTTGGTTCGGGGAACGTAGGTGCCACGGCGGCACACTGGATTGCTTCGAAAGAACTGGCCGACGTTGTCCTGATTGACATCATCGAAGGCGTGCCGCAGGGCAAAGGGCTGGATTTGCTTGAGGCCATGCCGATCGAGAAGCGCGACTCCTACATTACGGGCACGAACGACTACAAAGACACGGCGAATTCCGACATTGTCGTGATTACGGCGGGCATTCCGCGCAAGCCGGGGATGAGCCGCGACGATTTGCTGAACACTAATTACGGCATCATGAAGGCGGTGGTCGGCGAAGTGGTGAAGTATTCACCGAACTGCATTCTGATTATTGTGTCGAACCCGCTGGATGCCATGGCGCAGGCGGCTTACAAACTGAGCGGATTTCCGCGCGAGCGTGTGATCGGCATGGCGGGCGTGCTGGATTCGGCGCGCTTTCGCGCCTTCATCGCTGATGAGTTGAAAGTGAGTGTGGAGAACGTGACCGCGTTTGTGCTTGGGGGACACGGCGACACCATGGTTCCGCTGCCGCGATATTCCACGGTGGCAGGCATTCCTATTACGGAGTTGATTGAGAAATCGCGGCTCGAGGCCCTGGTGCAGCGTACGCGCGATGGCGGCGCGGAGATCGTGAAGTATCTGAAGACCGGATCGGCGTACTACGCGCCGTCGGCAGCGGCGACGGAGATGGTAGAGGCGATCCTGAAAGACAAGAAGAAGATTTTGCCTTGCGCCGCGTATTTGCAGGGTGAGTACGGCATCAGCGGCCTCTACGTCGGCGTGCCGGTGAAGCTGGGCGCTAAGGGAATTGAGCAGATCATCGAGATCAAACTCACTGCGGAGGAGAAGGCTGGGCTGGATAAGAGCGCTGCGGCGGTTAAGGAGTTGTGCGGGGTGATTGGAGTGTAGCGCCGATCTTTTCGGCGGGCCATTCGCCTGATCGAGGTCAAATCGCAGCAAGTCGAGCGGACGACTGCTTCACCTGCTCAATCCCTTCTGTAAGAATTGCGCGCGATTCGAAACTCGAGGCCAACGACCCGGCGGCCATCCGAGTCACCACTGCGGCGGGTAATCCAAGGATGGTTTTACCCGTGGCCGCCACCACGACCCAGCCGATTGTCGTCGCCGTCAGCGCCATTAGGGAGCGTTTGCCCATTTGCTGAATTGCCTGTGGCAGGCTTTGTCGGCCTTTACGGTAGCGTTGCAGTTCCATGACGACGGCGACGCCAACGGCCAGTAGCGGAAGGTGGAAGGCTAAGTGGCTGGCCGCATCCGCGTGCTCGACAGCGCTTGCCGTGTGGTCAGTTAGCGTTGCATTGCTGATTCCAGAATCGATCAAGTGTGCTAGGTCGGAATGATGATCTGAAAGCCGGCTGAAAATCTCATGCGTAGCCACCAAGTCAATGTGAGGGTGGAGGTCCAATGCCTCGCGGACGTAGTCCGCGCTTTCGGTAGCCTTGAGCTGTAACAGGTTGTCCACGTGACCATGCGAGTCTCTGATTAAGATGTCCCACCCCGGGTTGTTAGCATGGCGGGCAAGCTCGGCGTGATAGCCAGCAGGGAGGTGCCCGTGGTCAAGCCAGCTCACGTACTGATCTTCAAAGAGCTTTCCCTTGATACCGCTAATCAGGCCGCGCAATTGTTCGGGATCCCCGCTCAGTCGGCGCACTGCGCCGACAAAGCCCTCGCTCAAGTTTGGATACTGTTCATGGAAAGCACGCACAACGTCGCGAGGTATCCGCGACTCGGCAACCTTGCCGGCAATTATGTCCTTTAGTTCAAGACCGCCGACCACAGCGACGTCGAGGTACTCAGAATCCGAGAGCGAGCGGTTTAGTAGGTCAGCCGGTTTCCTAAGAGGTTTTTCAATTAGCGCCTCCTGCGCCGCCCACCAAGCCCGGATTTCGTCCCTCACCGCAGTCCTCTCAGGGAAATTACGAGTGCACTGAGAGCAAGGAGCAAGGCCCCGAGAGAACAAGCCCAAATCCAACGCTGCCGGAGTCGCGGACCCACACGCGCGGCCTCCAGGGCGGCAACTCGCTCCGAGAGTTCAAGGCGGGTGCGTTTCACTTTGTCCTCTACCTCAGTAATCCTCTCTGTACATTCAAGCCGAAGCCGTCTCTCCCCTTCATCTAACGTAGCAACCTTTTCTAAGGCCTCGATCAGCTTAGTAGAGAACAGATCGTTCCAGCGCGCCTGTTCGGCCACCATTTGTTTGAGAAGGGTCTGCGGAGGTGGCCCTCGCTTAACAAGCGCCTTGGCTTTATCCACGACATTCCTTGACGCACTGAGAACTCGATCTAGGTGTTTATTCATCAAGAATGGCCGCCTTGATTATGACTTACACCTTCTCGATCGTCACCTTTTTCACCACCACATCCTTGTTCGGTTTGTCATTCCGCCCGCGCGGGACTTCGGAAATCTTCTTCACAATATCCTGACCTTCGACTACCTCGCCGAAAATGGTGTGCTTGCCGGTCAGCCACGTCGTGGGCGCTACGGTGATGAAAAACTGCGATCCGTTGGTGTTGGGGCCCGCGTTGGCCATCGCCAGCTTGCCTGCCTTGTCTAGTTTGTGAGGCGAGCCTTTGGTTTCGTCTTCGAACTGATAGCCGGGACCGCCCATGCCGGTGCCTTGGGGGTCGCCGCCCTGGATCATGAAGTCGGGGATCACGCGATGAAAAATCGTTCCATCATAAAAGCGGTCTTTGGATTTCTTGCGGGTCGAAGGATGAGTCCACTCGCGCTTGCCTTCGGCAAGCTCCACAAAGTTGGCTACGGTTTTCGGGGCATCTGCATCGAAGAGGCGGCACACGATGTTGCCTTCGCTGGTTTCAAAGGTTGCGTAGAGTCCGGGTTGTCGGGTCATGGAGTCCTTTCGGGGTACGTCGTTGGTCGTTAGTCGCTCGTCGTTAGTCGTTGGCCGTGCAAATCGCCTGGCTTTGCCAGGCGGACAGCCCAGGGCGGCTGTCCCCACATTATTCGAACCTTTGGTTTCAATTTGGATTAGCTGGCTTTGTCGTGGTTGCTGCTGGCTTGGCTGGTGTTGCGGGCTTAGCTGCCGGCGTTGCGGCCGCGCTGCGAACAATCTTGATGTGAATAATCTTCACTGGACGAAAGGGCCGGTCGTTGTTGGGATCGGTGGCCTTGTGCGCGATCACCTTCACCAAGGCGACGGTGGCTTCGTCGCACTGGCCGAAGATGGTGTAGCCGCCGTTGAGGTGCGGCACGGCCACCTCGGTGATGAAGAACTGCGATCCATTGGTGCCAGGACCGGCATTCGCATAAGCGAGCCGGCCTGGCTTGTCGAACAAGAGGTCGGAGGACGTTTCGTTCTTGAAGTTAATCCCTATGTCTCCCGTGCCATCGCCTTTGGGATCGCCGCCCTGGATCATAAAATCAGGAATGACGCGATGAAAAACAGTTCCGTCGTAGAGCGGCACGCCATGCTTGGTCGCTCCGCTGACTGGATTCTTCCAGTCCTTGGTGCCCGTGGCGAGGCCGATGAAGTTCGCAACTCCGAGCGGGGCTTTGTCGGGGAAGAGGATGCACGTGAGGTTTCCGACCGTGGTCTCGATAATCGCCGTGGGTGTGCCCGTCGCAGCTGCCGTATGGTGAACCGGCGGCTTGGTTGGAGTGCCTGGTTTCGTCGCAGGTGAGGCCTGAGTGCCGGTCTGCGCCCAACCGGCGAGCGCAGCCGTAGAAAGCAGAACGGAAACTAAGAAGGCGTTACGCATAGTAGCTCCTTGCAGGGCACATTGTGCCGTGTGTTTTACATGCAATGTTGCAATTGAATTGTGACTCCACATTGTACGACAGCCCTTGGGATCAATGGGACTGCGCCTGCATCTGGCGGCTCACGGTTTCTACCTCGCGGAAAACGCGCAGAATGTTTCCGCCGAGAATTTTCTTGATGTCATTCGCGCTATAGCCACGATCGAGCAGAGCCTGCGTGATCTTCGGCAGGTCGGCGGCGGAATCAATGCCGGCGGGGGTGGCTCCGGAAACGCCGTCGAAATCAGAGCCCAAGCCAACGTGATCCACTCCGGCGACCTTGGCAATGTGGTCGATATGGTCGATCAGCGACTTCAGCAGCGGACGTGGAATCTTAGCCATCCACTCACGCTGTATGCGATCGACTTCAATGTAATTGACTGGCTTGCCCTGCGCCTTTAAGGAGTCCATATATTTCTGAACCGCGGCTTTTTCCTCTTTATCCTGCGCTTCAAGGGCTTTGCGGAAGTCCTCGTCCACAAAGGCAGAAAAAAAGTTCACCTGCACCACTCCACCGTTCTTTGCCACAGCGCGCAGCATGTCATCGGTCATGTTGCGGGGCGCATTGGTAAGCGCACGGGCGGACGAATGCGATGCAATGACGGGCGCCTTCGTGGTGGCCATTACATCCCAGAAAGTCTTGTCGGCAACGTGAGAAATGTCGACCATCATGCCGAGCCGGTTCATTTCCGTCACCACCTGCTTGCCGAAATCGGTGAGGCCATTGTGATGCTGGACCTTGGGATCGTCGACGTCGCCGGAGGAGTCCGCCCATTCGTTGGTGTTTGACCAGGAGAGCGTCATGTAACGCACGCCGAGACGGTAGTAATCCCGCAGCAGGCGGATATCGTTCTCAATCGAGTGGCCGCCTTCGATTCCCATCAGAGCTGCGAGTTTGTGTTCTTTGTGGGCGCGCTCGATATCGGCCACGGAAAAAGCCATCATCATGCGGTCCGGGTGCCGCGCCGCCTGCTCATAGACGGAGTCGATCAGATCGAAGGTGTGCCGGGCGTAGTGGCCCTGGTTGGTCTCGGGATCGACCCAGATGGAGAAGAATTCAGCGCCAAGATTGCCGCGGCGAGCTTTATCGAGGCTGATGTGGCCAATGTCGTTTGGATCAGTCGAGCCGATGTCGAAACCATCGTCGAGAAAGCGCTGCGGCGTGTCGGCATGAGTGTCGACGACGAGCGCGGAACTGTGAATGGCACGAGCCTTCGGGCCGAACGGCGTATCGGATGGGTTCGAGGATTGTGCAGCAGCCGAACCAGCGGCGAGAACCAGGCATGAGAGCAAGAGGATTCTGAAGTGAGTCATGGAAGCTTGGCTTGCCGGAAAACTACCGGAGCAAGTGAATGATTGTATAGGCCGCGGCCGAAGGAAGAAAGCTCGATCAAGGATTGCGACGGACGAGGGCCGGAAGTACGGGATTGACTATTCGGCGCGGCTGTCAGCGGTGATGGTGGTGGGCGCGGCGGGCTCGGGGCGCTCGACGGGAACAATGTCCTGAGTCTCGCGCCAATCTGCATAGCGGCCCGAAACCATAATATGGAAAACCCATTGATGCCGCTCTTCCTCGGGCTCGACCAGGCCGAGAGCTTTCATGTAGAAGAGGTAGTGCTCCATCCAGTGAATCTGTTCCTGGCTCATGCCGCGGCGTTGCAGGTCAACGGTGAGCCCTGCGAGATGTGACGATGCGGTATCGCCCTCAGCAGGCGCCGCATTGCGATTGTGCCGGCGAAGCTTTTTCTGAACATTCACCGTGCGCACCGCCGAGTTCACCTGAATCTGCTGGTGAAAGCGGTGATAGTACGCCTGCGAAATATCCTGCACAAAATCGCGAGTCCAGGGACGGCAGTAGCGGCGCGAAGGATCAAGGCGCGGATCAAAGCGCAGCGTTTCGCCGGCGATGATGGGTTGCAGCGCTCCACTGATCTTCAGCGCTTCCAGTTCGTCATCGTCCTGAATGCGGGGCAAGTCCAGCCGGTCGACTTCGGCGTTCTGCAACAAAAGAGATTCGTGGGAGGGCCGGAACATCGGATTCCACCGCGTCCAGTGCAAAAGGTGGCGCGCGTGGTGAGCTGGCTTTCGCGGCGTGGTGGTGGTCGCCGCAAAAAGCGGGCAGCACACGCACACCAGCAGGGAAGCCAGGATCATCCGGCGATGTAGTTTTGCTCTCAATGAGGTCTGTAGTCTTGCCTACGACTTATCCCTGCAGTCCGGCTATTCTAAGCCATGATGTCAAGCGGCCCAACCTCATAATTGCAGGTCCGCTGTTACTAGCGTCCATGGCCCGGCATTAGCCCCTCGGGTTACCACAGGTTACTAAAGCCGTCTCGCAACCCGCTGCTCCTGTATAGGAAGCACGCGAAACGCCATCCCAGCGCGGGGTTCCGCGCGAATGCCATGTGCTCGCAGGGCAACAAGTTAGCTGTATTGGTGAGGAAACAGCCTCGTTCGATCAGGCCTGGAGTGACAAAAATCAGCGCCGAAAAAGGTCACCGAGGGCTTGCTTCATGACTTCGCCGCCTACATCCGAAATAGCCTTGGTGAGAGGAATATCTTTGGGGCAAACCTCGACGCAATTCTGCGCGTAGCCGCATTCCTGGATGCCGCCATCGCCCATCAGCGCCGCTAGCCGGTCGCGCTGCAGCTCTTTGCCCGTGGGATGCATGTTAAACAGGCGCACCTGCGCGATGGTGGCCGCGCCCACGAAGCCCGTGTCCTCATTGAATTGCGGGCAAGCCTCCATGCAACAGCAACAAGAAATGCAGCGCGAGAGGGGATAAGCCTCTTCCTGCTCTTCGGGCGAGATGCGCGGGCCGGGGCCGAGGTCGTAGGTGCCGTCGATCGGAACCCAGGCCTTCACGGCTTTGAGATTTTCGAAGATCACGTTGCGATCGACGGCGAGATCGCGGACAACAGGGAACTTGGAAAACGGCTCGAGCTTGACGGGCTGTTCGAGATTATCAATCAGCGCGGAGCAAGCCATGCGGGCGCGTCCGTTGACGAGCATGGCGCAGGAGCCGCAGACTTCCTCAAGGCAATTCGAGTCGTAGGTGATGGGTGATGTCGCCTTGCCCTCGCGGGTGACGGGGTTTGCTGCGATCTCCATCAGCGAGGAGATCACGTTCATGCCGGGATGATGGGCGAGTTCGAACTCTTCCCAGTAGGGCTTGGAGGTGGGAGTGTTCTGGCGCTTGATCTTTAGGATTACGGATTTGTTAGCCATTACTTTCTCAATTGATTTGTTTTTTGGTCTTCTCTCGGAATGAAACTACAAGCCGCCAGATCCATGCCACCAAACAGAGGGTCCATACCGAAGCAATCGGCCATCCGAAAGTTTTGTACCTTGCCAGCCACAATACGAATAGCCCTATCCAGACCACCGCCAATATACGTGACGCTCGCCGCTCGTTCGGAGTTTCGTCAAACATAAACATTACTTTACCGCATCGTACTTCCTGGGCCGTGGTGGAATCAGCGAAGTATCCACTGGCTCGAACTCAAACTTCGGCTCGTCTGCATCAGGCGCGAAATATGCTTTCGTCGTCTTCAGGAAATTCTTGTCGTCGCGCTCGGGGAAGTCTGGCTTGTAGTGCGCCCCGCGCGATTCATCGCGCAAACGCGCGCCTTGAGCAATCACCCGCGCCAACTGCAGCATGTTGTAAAGCTGCCGCGCAAAGACCACGCTCGTGTTCGCCCACTGCGTGCGGTCGCTCAGGTTCACTTTGCGGAAGCGCTCCAGCATCTCGACCAGTTTCGCATCGGTTTGCTGCAAGTTCTTGTTGTAGCGGATGACCGTGCAATCCTTGGTCATCAGTTCGCCCAGTTCCTGCCACAGCCGGAACGGATTCTCCGTGCCCTGATTGTTCATGAGCAGGGCATTGCTCTCTTCCTGTTTCTTTTTCTCAGCCTCGAAGCAGCCGCTGCCGCCGGGGAGAGCCTGCAAGCCGCGTGCGTACTTCACGGCGTTCGGCCCGGCTATGCCTCCGCCGTAGATGCACGAGACCAGCGAGTTCGCTCCCAGCCGGTTCGCGCCGTGATACTGATATTCGCACTCCCCCGCGGCGTAAATGCCCGGAATGTTCGTGGCCTGCTTGAAGTCGATCCACATCCCGCCCATGGTGTAATGCATGCCGGGAAAGATCTTCATGGGCGTGTCGCGTGGATCGTCGCCCACAAACTTCTCGTAGATTTCGAGAATGCCTTCCAGCTTGCGGTCGAGAATCTTGCGATCGATGTGGGTCAGGTCGAGATAAACCATTGGCTTGCCATCAATGCCGAGGTTCAGCTCGAACACAACTTTAAAGATGGCCCGCGTAGCGATGTCGCGCGGAACCAGATTGCCGTACTTGGGGTACCACTCTTCGAGAAAATACCAGCGCTCACTCTGCGGAATCGATTTCGGATCGCGTTTGTCGCCCGGAGTCTTCGGAACCCAGACGCGCCCACCCTCGCCACGAGCCGACTCCGACATGAGCCGCAGTTTGTCGTTGCCGGGAATGCACGTGGGATGTACCTGGATGAACTCGCCGTTCCCGTAAAAACATCCTTGCTGATACAGAGCCGACTGCGCCGATCCGGTGCAGACCACGGAGTTTGTCGACTTGCCGAAAATCGCTCCAATGCCGCCGGTCGCAATAATGATGGCGTCGGCCGGGAAGGTGCGCACTTCCATCGAGCGCAGATCCATGGCGCAAATGCCGCGGCAGACGCGGCTTCCGTCGAGCACCGCTGAAAGAAATTCCCAGTGCTCGTATTTCTTTACCTTGCCCTCGGATTCGTAGCGGCGGACTTGTTCATCGAGGGCATAAAGAAGTTGCTGGCCCGTGGTAGCTCCGGCGAAGGCAGTGCGGTTGTACATCGTCCCGCCAAAGCGGCGAAAGTCGAGCAATCCTTCGGGCGTGCGATTGAAAGGAACGCCCATGCGGTCGAGCAAGTCGATGATGCCGGGCGCGGCCTCGCACATATCCTTCACTGGTGGCTGGTTCGCGAGAAAGTCGCCGCCGTAGACCGTGTCATCGAAGTGGATCCACGTCGAATCGCCTTCGCCCTTCAGGTTCTTGGCCGCGTTGATGCCGCCTTGCGCGCACACCGAATGCGAACGCTTCACCGGAACAATGGAGAACAGATCCACGTTCCCGCCCATCTCGGCAATCTTGATGACGGCGGAGAGGCCCGCAAGTCCGCCACCGATGACGATGATTCTAGGAGCTGCCATCTTTCAGTTCACCGGCCTTCCGTCAGTTCCTGTGGCGTGGTGCACCTGGGTCGCCTCGACACCCGCACCGCTTGGCTGCTGCGGGCGCGACCGGAACGAATAGAAGCTGGCAAAGCCCACTCCAGTCATTAATAGAAATAAACCCAGGCAGACGACCAGGAAGCGCTGCTGCGCCTTTTCTCCGGAAACGATGCCCCACTTGGCAGCAAACAGCCAGATGCCGTAGCAAAAATGCCACGACGCCGCCGCCAGGCCAACAATGTAAAAGGCGAATAACCAGGGCTGGAACAACTCCTCCTGCACTTTGCCGAAGGAATAGTTGGGAAATGCGTGTAGGTCCACTCCGCTGAAGCGCATGGTCCAGGTGTGAAAAACTATGTAGGCGAAGGCGATGCCGCCGGTCCAGCGCTGCGCGGTGTACATCCAGTTGCCGGTCCATGGATATTCGACCGCGTTCCCGTCACCCCGATACCAGATGTAGAAACCGTAGAGCGCGTGGAACGCGATCGGCAGCCAGATCCCAAAGAACTCCAGCAGCGGCACCAGCGGAAGGCTGGCCAGAAAGGTTACTTGCCGCGCGTAGGCGCCAGGACCGCTGATTGCGGTGGAGTTGGAAATAAGAATATGTTCCAACAGAAATGCGCCGACCGGAATGATGCCCGAGAGCGAATGCAGCCGCCGCAAAAAAAACGAAATACCGCGACCGGCGCGCAGCGGCGCGACCCCATCCTTTTTAACTTGTTTTACAACGGGAGCAGTAGAACTGGCTGCTGACGCCACGAGCGCTCCTTATGAGTTCAGGAACAATAAAAGAACTTTACATTATCGGCGCACGAGAGAAGTGAAGTCAAGAAAACCAGTGGCCAGGTAGTGGGTCAGCACGATTTCGAAAAGATACTGACCCACTACCAGTGGCCAGTGATCAGTGATTAGTTGCCCGTGAAATGCTCGCACCAATCAAGAAAGTCCCTAAACGCCGCTCCCCGATGACTGTACTTAGATTTTTCCTCCGCGCTCAGCTCCGCAAATGTTTTCTGGATCTCCGGGAAATAAAATAGCGGATCGTAGCCGAAGCCATTGGCACCGCGCGGAGTGTCGAGGATAATTCCTTCAGCCGTTCCACGAAAAGTAGCCAGAGTCTTGCCGTCGCGCGCGGCGGCCAACACACAGACAAATCTCCCAGTTCGTTGCTCCGCCGGAACGCTCCGCAGCTCGCGTAGAACCCGCGCATTGTTAGCCGCGTCATCGGCGTTCACATCAGGCTCGTCACCGGCGTAGCGCGCAGAGTGCACGCCCGGCGCTCCATGCAAGGCGTCAATCTCCAGACCTGAGTCGTCGGCGACGACAAGTTCCCCCGGAGTATATCGGCTGTACTCTTCGGCCTTTTTGCGCGCGTTGGCCTCGAAGGTGAGTCCGTCCTCGACCACGGTTGGCAGGGAAGAGAAGCCGGGAATGCGGGCGATTGCGACTCCGTGGCGCTGGGCGGCGCCGGCAAAGTCGCGCAGCTTTCCCGCATTCGAGGTAGCGATCAGAATCCTTCGCATCAAGAGTTAGTCCCGCGAGTAGCTGCGCCTGAATCCGTGGAATATTTAGACGAGGGCGCGCACTCGTCAGTTTAATCGAGATTTAACATTGCTGAAACCGCCACGCAATGAGCATCAGCTACCTTCTTCTCATTGGGGTGGAACAGACCACGGAGAATTCAAGAATCTGTGCCGAAGACGGGACACGGGTTCTTCGCTCTCCGGAAAAAGCCACCCTGCAAGCCTCTCGCATACTCCGCAAGTCTCGCTGCCTGTCGTTTCCCGCCCTGGAGCTAACCCGCAAAGTCCAACAGCCAACTGCCACGAGAGGTTGTGCTCAAAGTAAAGGATGAAGGAATGAAAGGCTGAACAAAACGGAAACAAAGCCAGCCAGCGGGAGCCGCAAGCTAGGTCGTAACGCTTTCGCCAGAGCGCTGGCGCCGAAGTTCTTCGAAGAAGTCAGCGGCTTGCAGGGTCGTGCCTTGTCGCAGCAATTCGAGCAACGGATCTTCCATCTCTTCCGCCGCTGCATCTTCCGCAGTTTCGTCGGCGTGCTCCGGCGCGCGCTCAAATTCGCTTAAGTCTGCTTTCAATGCGCGCGGAGAAACACTCAATTCGGGCGCGGATTCCGTACAGCCGCGGAGAAGCTCAATCAGATTGCCTACCTCGGCGCGCTGTTCCGCCGTGCGCGACGCGAATTCCACTCCCATGCCGCGCTCCGGGTGCGTGACTCGTACCAGCCCCTCGGTATGGACGGCCATCTCGTTGGCCTTTAGGCAAATGTCGACCAGCGCCTGCTCCGGGAACGGCGAATCGGACTCCACATAACAGCCTCCCAGGCTCAGGTCAGTGAGTTTGCAATGCGAAACCGTTTCCTCCGGCCCGCCAACCGGGGGCCCCGCCGCAGCCTGCAGCCAAACCTGAAGCTGAGCTTTAATGGATGGATCCAAGTCCAGGAAGTGGACTCCCGTCTGTCCGTTGGGGTTCGCCCAAACGACCTCCCCTTGCGCGTGGACTTCAAGGCTGCCGTCGGGCAATTGAAAACGAAAATTCAGCAGCGCTCCTTGAACCTGGGGTTCAGCCGTAAGAACATCCATTCCAGTCTCACTGAGGTCCAGAAGAATTCCTTCGATTTTGCAAGTATCGGGCAAGGCAAGTTCCACCGGAGCCTGCACCGGTACGCGGTAGGCGCGGCGGCGCTCGCGATTTAACAGGGCGGCCACGGCACGCAAACCGGCCGAGGCTTTTTCATCAGAGAATGGCTTGTACAGCACGAAATGCGCACCGCTGCTGAGAATGTCGCGCGCCCTGGCTGGTTCCGCGACCAGAGCCACGGTGACAGGTGGGTTTCCTGAATTCACTCTGCGGGCCTCTTCGAGCAGTTCGGCCGCGAACTCTGGGTCTTCGAAATCAACGACGAGCGCGTCGAACTTTTGCTGCTGAAGGCGGTCGACCGCGTCGGCGAAAACAGAGAAACGCTCCACCGCGATCCCGCAAGCCGGCAGAACCCGGCCCAGGACCTCGGACGAGCGATCGTCACTGGAAACCAGCAATGCTAGAAACGTCATAACTCAATTTCCCGCCCAACCATGGCGAGATTAGGGACCGAGATTACCGGCCAGATTTACGGCCAACGAGGCGCCGCGGGCTTAGGCTTCGACCCAGCGCCCGAATTCGCCGCACCCGCCTTCGCCGCCATGCTCTCAGATTGGGGCGATCCGTCATCGACTTCCATCAAGACCGCGTTGTCTTCATCATCATTTTCGGCGAGCAAGGGAGCCACTTCACGCAGCTTCTCTGCCGCCTGCTGGAGCATCTCAATCTGTTTGCCCAGCTGGGCGTACTTGGTCTGCTTCTGCCGCAACACCTCATGAATATCTTTCATACGACCCCCTGTCGTGAATGTAAGGAGCGCGGGCCAGCGGGGTCAACGGTAATCCCGGCTTGCGGGTTACTGCGGTAATGGCGAATGTGCCGCGCATTATGCTTGGGTCGAGTTTTCGAGAGGCGGGCAGAGCAGGTCTAGCCGCCTCGTGCCATCGTCTTCCACAAAGGTGGAATTCACGCGTGGCCTGGACTCCGAGTAAAGTGGCTCTCGAGCAGTTCTGGGGGAGGGCTGTTCGGGCGTCTCGAGACTCGAAAGAGTCCCGAGGCGCTTCTTAATTCTTAGGGATGGTTTGCTGTTTGTCACAAATGCCGCAGCGCCGGGGAAGAGCCGCGCGCAGGACTAAGGCTTTTGTGCCCGCACAATAGGACTTGGATCGATCAGATCTCTCAGCCGGCGCGAGAGATTCCTGGCCAACGACCGGTAAAAGCGCGAGGCGAGGTGGGGGAATAACTCAAACAAGCCATCCAACGCGGGACGGTCGAGATGATAAGCCTCAACCTCTTCCTCGGCAACCACGGTGGTGCTGGCAGGAGCCTCTTCCAGAAATGACATCTCTCCGCAGATCTCGCCCGGCCCGATCGTTGGAACCACAGGTTGGGGCGGGATTTGCACTCGCGCCGTTCCTTTCAACAAGAGATAAACGCCATTCGCTCTCTTGCCACTCTGAATCAGCTGCTGGCCTTTCTTGAAATGGACACGGCTGGCCTTGTCCGCGAGCAGTGCCCAGTCATTAGCCGTGAGATATACCAATCCGCGCTTCGACGATGACAGCACGGACATTTCTTTTTCGATAGCTTTCATCATGGCGCGCGACCCGATTCCCGGTAAAACCCCGGTCAATAACTAAAACAGCGTCTAAGCAACAACAGGGTATGCCTAGACTAGCAGAGAAGATGCAAGCGGACGAAAACAATTCCGCGCCCGTGCAACGTATCTTCCTGGGTTCGTGGGATGGCTCCTGCAAGATTCAGCAGGAAGTAAGAGAAGATGGTGCGCCCTGAGAGATTCGAACTCCCGACCTTCTGGTTCGTAGTCCGATTCAGGGCTACAACCCAAACAAGATCCTCCAACTAAGTACAACGAAACATTGAAAGCTCTACCGCGCCGTTGGGTCGCTTTGCCTCACGTTGTCATTCGTTTACGGACAAAAGGCGGACAGTCTAGGCCGTGCTGAGAATCTTCAGGCATCATACGGCCTTGAGATGAAATTCAAGAAGCCCCGGCCAATGTCGGATAGGCTCCACTCATACGAAACCAGTGCCGTGTCGCTCTCTCTGCCGCGAGCGGCAAGCGGGCGCGAGTCTTTGATAAGCCCTCTATTGTCGAGGTCCAGGACAAACGTGTCGCTAATGATGCGCCGGTTGCTCAATGCTGCGTGCGTTGGGAGAGGGCACCCAGCGTAGCCCAGGCTTCACCGCTGTGGCCTTCGTTCGCCTGCCAGGGCTGAAAGTGATCGCTGGTCGCCAGAAGATCAAAGCCGGCCTGCTCTGCAGAAATGCCGATGTCAACCACCTGCGGCACTATGAATTGCTCGTGAGCCAGCATAAAACCGACCATCTTGCTCTCAATGGCCTTTTCGGATCTGCCGGAGTTCTGGTTCGATGCCGCTGTGACCAGGGAAGGAAGGGCATATGCTGAAGCCAGTGTTGCCGCGGCCGATTTGAGCCAGATTCGTCGGCCTGGCAGTTGCGCTTGCTTCACTGTGGCATAACTTGGAGGCACTTCCATAGTGGTCACCTGTTTCAGTTTTCTGCAGTGCAACTATCGAATCTGAGTCGCGTTTCGATGCTTTGCTGAAGGGGGAGGTTGGTAACAAAAGGAAACCTTATCCTAGCCCCTGGCATCTGGTTCGACGGACGAAGGAAAATTGATGAGCAAGAGGGTCAGCAGGAAGAAAGCATTGGCGAATCCCGTCGAGTTAAATCCATTCAGCGCCGACAGAGGTCTGCTCCGGGTCGTTATCGAAACCCCGAAGGGCAGCCGCAATAAGTATGCCTTCAACGAAGACGAGCGCATTTTTGAACTAAAGAAGGTCTTGCCTGCGGGGATGATGTTTCCCTATGACTTCGGATTTGTTCCCTCGACCAAAGCCGACGACGGCGATCCGGTGGATGTACTGGTGTTAATGGATGAGCCCGCCTTCGCGGGATGCGTCCTAAGTTGTCGCCCCATCGGCGTGATTCAAGGCGAGCAGGGGGATAAGAAAAAAAAGATACGGAATGACAGAATCGTCGCCGTAGAGCACGATGCCCATAGCTGGGCTGACATAAAAACAATTGATGACCTGGGCAAAGAGTTTTGTCGTGAACTCGAAGAGTTTTTCGTGAATTATCACAGGCTTTCGGGAGAGCAATACAAGGTGCTGGGAATTAAAGGGTCTGGACGGTCTCTAAAGTTAGTGAAGTCAGGAATGCGATGATCCAGATACTCATCCGTTTCATTATTGGCGGGGGGGTGGTGTCCGTATTTGCGCTGATTGGGGACGTGCTCAAGCCCAAGAGCTTTGCCGGACTGTTAGGAGCTGCACCCTCCGTGGCGCTCGCGACGCTGGGCCTTACCGTGGCGACAGAAGGAGCGCCCTACGCCGCGATTGAGGGCCGCTCGATGATTGCGGGAGCGATTGCATTCTTCATTTTCGCTTCGCTGGTCAGTTGGATTCTGATGCGATATTCGTTCAGGGCACTTTGGGTAACACTTGGCGCCATGCCTTTCTGGTTTGCGGTCGCCCTCGGCCTCTGGAGTGTGGCGTTGAAATGAGAATGCCCGTAACAGTGGATGGTTCTGCGCTTCGGGACTCGAAGTGGACCCAGTACGCGCTGCGTTTTCTCTTCGGCGGCAGCGTCACCGCTATCGCCGGTCTCGTGGCGCAGCATTACGGGCCGGTGATCACGGGACTTCTACTGGCTTTCCCGGCGATTTTTCCGGCGAGCGCGACCCTTGTCGAAAAGCACGAAAAGCAACAGAAAGAAAAAAATGGTATGAACGGAACGGTCAGGGGAAGACAGGCTGCGAGCGCGGATGCCGCAGGCTCGGCCATGGGAAGCCTTGGCCTTCTTGTCTTCGCTGTGATCATTTGGCAGTTCTTACCGGCGCATTCAGCCTGGGCCGTGCTTAGTGCTGCTACCGTGGCTTGGGCGGTGGTTTCAGTATTTGCGTGGCAAGTGCGCAAACGCACTCGAATCGTGCGGAGGCACGTGATCTCCGGGGCAGGTCATGCGTGATGCCGATGGCGAAATGGCGATAACGTGGAATGTTACCGGATCAACGAAAAGCGCAATCTGTTTGTAATTTCTGCGGCAAGCCGACTTCCCAGGGAAGCCAAAGTGACCGAAGACGAGAAGGCCATTCATTGGGTACTGCTTAGCCAAAATCGAGGAACGAAAATCTCTGCGACACTAGAGGCGGGACGATGGGGCTCGGTCGAGGCACAACACTGTTTGCGAGAGTACACGCGCTAGTGCTGGCGCTTTTCTTGTCTCTTGGCTTGCCAATCCAGAGCACGGCCTATGCCGTGCTCGCGCATGAGGCCATCATCGACAGCGCATGGAACACCAACATACGCCCGCTATTGATGAAGCGTTTTCCCAACGCTACGGCGGACGAACTCAAAGAAGCACACGGGTATGCCTACGGGGGTGCCATCATCCAGGACATGGGCTATTATCCGCACGGAAGTCATTTCTTCAGCAACTTGACACACTATGTACGCAGCGGAGACTTTGTCCTAGCTCTGCTGCGAGACTCCAAGGATCTCGACGGCTACGCATTTGCGCTCGGGGCCCTCTCTCACTACGCTGCGGACAACGATGGCCACCTCATGGCCGTGAATCCTTCGGTGCCCCTCCTGTATCCGAAGCTGAAACGGAAATATGGCGACGTGATCACATATGAAGAAAACCCCTTGGCGCACGTAAAGACCGAATTCGGATTCGACGTGCTGGAAGTCGCGCAAGGGCGTTATGCTCCCGCTAGTTACCATGACTTCATCGGCTTTGGGGTTTCAGTTCCCCTGCTGGAACAAGCGTTTCAGGAAACCTACGGTTTGGATCTGAAGAGCGTTCTCTCGGATGAAGACAAGGTGCTCGCTTCTTACCGTTATGCCGTCAGCCAGCTTCTCCCCAAAGCGACCCGAATCGCCTGGAGCTTGAAGAAAGACCAGATCATGATTGATCAGCCTGGGATCACCAAGAGAAAGTTTCTGTATAATCTGTCGCGGGCGAGTTACCAAAAGAATTGGGGAAAGGCGTATCAGCCGCCTACTCTTGGTGAAAGATTGCTCGCCTTTCTAGTGAGGATTCTCCCCAAGATAGGTCCGCTTAGAGTGCTGCAACTCCGGACGCCTACGCCTCAGGCGGAAAGCATGTTCGAAGCCAGCTTCGATAAGAGCCTGCAACGTTACCGGAACCTGCTTGACCAGGAAGCGACCGCCCATCTGGATCTGCCCAACGACAATTTTGACACGGGCGAAGTGACGGGTCCCGGCAAATATCGGCTCTCCGATGAGACACAAGCAGAACTGCTCGGCGCACTCGCAAAGCGGAACTTTAGTGGTACTTCTTCGGAGCTTCGGGCCGAACTCCTGGAATTTTTCGGACATCCGGACGCGCCTTACGCGACCAAGCGCAAGCCAAACGACTGGGCGCAAGTTCAGGTCGAGCTTGAACAGCTGAGGAAGGCAGCTTCGCCCGTAGCGGATCGCGATGCGGGCGATCCTTAAGGCAATGATCCCAATTGGCGCTAAATCCCTCATAGCGCTCATTCACCCCGGTCAAAACCTGTAATCGCCTTCCATGAGAAGGCCGGTCGGAGTCAAGTGGATTTTGTGTCTCTTCATAGGGACAAGTTTTTTCTCCCGCCGAGTGGCCGCTGTCGCCGTGCTTCCATCCGCACTCTCGAGGAGCGATTCGTTTCGCTCGGTGCATGTTGGGCGTTCTTCGGTTCAGCCGGTGCTGCCATCTGTTTGGCGCCCTGTGGTTCTGCTCTTGGCGAGTCGAACCTGGGCCAGGCGATTAACGCAGTCACCGGAACTCGGCTTTAGGCGTTTGCTCTTTCCTCCTGGCGATGTTTTGTTTTTAAGCTGCGATCGTCAGCGGCCTGCGCTGGCTGTTGTGCAATGGCTCGTACACTTCTCCGCTCACCCACAGGTGATGCAGCAACACCGCCAGCTTTCTCGCGGTCGCCACGATGGCTCGCTTCTTTCCGTTTCTCCCACCACGTTCGGCGAGCTTCAGACCCCAACGCCGCAGATCACAGTCCACCCCGAATGGTCCCAGAATGTGCTGCGCTCCTTGCACCAACAACGTCCGCAGATAGGGATCGCCTTCTTTGCTGATGTGCATCTGCGGCTCGCTCTGACCAGAGTTTCTCCGTCCCGGCTGCAATCCCAGATAGCAGCCCACATCCCGGCTCTTGCGAAAACGGTGCGGATCTTCCAGCGTCAGCAAGAACGTCAGCGCGATCAGCGTGCCTACGCCCTTGATCTGCTTCAGCAGAGCCACCTGCGGATAACTATGCTGTGCCAGATCCTCGATGCGCTCGTTGTATTCCACGATGCACTCGCTCAGCGACTCGATTGCGTTCAACAGAGGTTTCAGTGCGGCTTGCAGTTCTGGACTCAAGCTTTCGGCTTTCTCCGGATTCAGGTTGCGCACGTTGCAGCTGCGCAATCGTTCCCCGTAGCTCTTGGCCAACCCGCGAGCCGTGTTGACCAGCCCCGTGCGCGCCCGTACCAGCCCAGCGCGTGCTCGAATCAGTGTCAGATCGGCTTGCGCCTGCACGCTGCGGTGCTTCACCGGATACAGCAACTCCGGATCGATCCGGGCCAGCCGGGCCAGAGTCTGCGCATCCAGCCGATCGTCCTTCTTTCGGCTCTCTCCGATCAGCCGCACCTTGCGCGCATTGGCCACGATCACTTCATGTCCCAACTCGCTGAGCAAGCGACTGATCCAGGGCGAATGCGTCCCGATTTCCAGTGCGATCCGACTGCTCGGTAGCGCGCCGAAGACTTCCTGCAACGCTTTCGCACTCGTACCAACTCTCTGCTCCAGTTGTATCTGGCCTGCTTCATCCACCACGCAGTACCAGCTGTTGCGATCTCCCAGATCCAATCCGATGGTCAGCTTCTGCCGAGAAATATTCCTGCTCTGTTTTGCCACTACGGTGCTAACCTTCTTCATTGCCGGTCTCCTTTTTATCTGTGCTTCGAGCACGTCGATAACTTGGGAGCGTACACCGCATCCCGTCCGGAGACCGGCCTTCTCATCCCATCTGGTTACAACAGTTGACTTCCGGTTATCCCGTGACCTGCTCCCAATTTGCGACGCGTCGTGGTTGAGGCATTCCTGCCGGCGCTCTGATCCGATAAGATTTCCCGCATGGAACTCAAGGTGCTGTTTAGCGAAGATCCCGGCTTTATCATAGGGAGGGCTGACAAGTTCCTTTCATCGGAACCAGTTCTGCATAATCTGATTCTGTCGATTCTGCACTCCCGCGTCGCTCAGCGCGACCCAGGTCGGTATTGGATCGCATTGCACGGAGAGGAAGCCGTTGGCGTGGTCGTTCAGTCACCTCTGGAATATCCAGCGACGTTGACACCCATGGAACCGCGAGCCGTGCTGGCAATCGTGGATGCAATTGCGGAAGCCGGAGTGACTCTGGCCGGTGTCAATGGCGACGCTGCGACGGCAGCCCGCTTCGCTGGCCAATGGAGTGAACGACGTAGGTCGGCGGCCACACCGTTCCAGGGGACGCGTCTGTACGAACTCCTGGAACTGGGAGAAGTTCCCCCCCGTGGCTCATTTACGACAAGCGGGTCCGAGAGATCGCAGGTTGATGATTGTCCGGACTCGTGCATTCCAGGATGAAATTGGGGAGTCTGCAAACGACACCGAGCGTCGAGTAGACCGGGCGTTGGCCACTGGACAGATCTGGCTGTGGGATCAAAACGGAAAGACAACTTCTATGGCTGTTGGCCGCGATCCCGCGCAAGGTGTAGTTCGCTTGTCTGGGGTCTATACGCCACCCGAAAAGCGAAAGCACGGCTACGCGGCAGCCTGCGTTCATGCTCTGTCAAAACATCTTCGCGACTGTGGGTATCGGTGCATCCTCTACACGGACTTGGGCAACCCCACATCGAATTCCATTTACCGGCGAATCGGATATAAGGCCGTAGCCGAGGCTCTGCGTTATCGCTTTGACTGATCCAGCAGAAGCGGCAGTCCAACCCCGAAGGTTACCTGCTGTGTCGTCGGCAAACAGGAACTAATCAGAGCCGGCAACTGCTAGGCAATCGTCTCAACTGGCGTTAAATCGCCATAGCACTCATTTGACCCCGGCCAGTAACCGTTGCCCGTCGATTCAGGCTCGATTCCGGTGTGCGAGATCAAACCGGAAAAGCGTTCGGCGAACAAGATCATCCTTACTATCTATTCAAAATCCCCACCGAACCAGCGCGATTTCGTGATAGACCTGAGCGAATGCTTCCTCAATGGCCGGAACCAGCATGTATGCGGTTGACTTCGATATGACCCGTTGGACGCCGACCTTCTCCGCTTCCTTTTCGACCAGGGGTGAGGCGTAGAGCGTGAGCATGAGGATTGGAACGCCGGGAAGTGCCTTGGAAATCCGGACGGCTGCTTCGAAACCGTTCAGTTCGGGCATCGCGAGGTCAAGGATGATCAGATCAGGTTTGAATTGCTTTGCTCGGTGTACGGCTTGAACACCGTCTTCCGCTTCCGTACAAACAACCCACCCCGGGTGGGCCTCGATCAGATCGCGAAGCTCTCGGCGTATATGCCGCTTGTCGTCGGCGATGAGGATTTTCACGGCGCCTCCAACAGTCCGATTTCAGATGACAATCGGGCCGGAGAAGGTTGCTAGCTGTTGCAAAATCGCGGTTGCACGCATTGAAGCGGGTGATTGCCTATGCCATCACTTATAATGTGGCCCTTTCGTCGTTTCCGCACAAATAATTTCGTTCCGTGTAACCGTTTGTATTGGTTCTGGCAACTAAAAGCCGTTACATTTTCATTCGATGAAGGATGAAGGCTGAGAGGGAGCGGGAAGGTTCAGGACATCGGCAGCTGGTCGTTGGCAGCTTTTGGCCCACAGAGGAAATGCTGCCGAGACGGAAGGCCGTTAGTCCTTCCCACGGGCGCAAGCACCCACCCGGTTCTTACCAAATCAGTTGAATGAACTCGGAGGACTTAACATGAAACGTTTCTTGCAAGTTGCGCTGTTCTCGGCACTGCTGTCAAGCGGCTGGGCTCTGGCCACCATCCAAGATAACAGTCAATCCGCCACGGAACAACCCGACAATACCAAAGTAAATCAACAGGACCGGGGCGCCAATAGGGTCACGGCCGACCAGCAGAAGATGGATCCTGGTGACCGCGAAACTACCAAGCAGATTCGGCAGGCCATCACAAGGGATAAGTCGATTTCCACCTATGGCCATAATGTGAAAGTCATTACCCAAAATGGAACGGTAACGCTCAAGGGGCCGGTCCGTTCCGAAGAGGAAAAACAAGCGATTGAAGCGAAAGCCGAGAAAATAGTCGGCCCGGAAAATGTCACAGACGACCTCGAAGTGAAACCGAAACAGTAAGTAAAAGGCAGTCAAAAATCGTTCAGAGGAGAATGACTTATGGCAGGGAAAAATACCGCGGTGTTTGGAATTTATCCGGCATACGCTAGCGTGGAGAATGCGGTGGATTCGTTGAAGGAAGCGGGGTTTCGCAATACGGATATCTCCGTACTATTTCCTGAGAACGTGGGCACCAAGGATTTCGCTCACAAAAAGGAAACCAAGGCACCTGAAGGCGCGGCAACCGGCGCTGGGACCGGAGCTGTCATCGGCGGGGGATTGGGTTGGTTGGTGGGAATCGGAGCCTTGGCTATTCCAGGGCTTGGACCTTTCATCGCGGCCGGTCCCATTATGGCGGCATTAGCGGGAGTAGGCGTAGGAGGCGCAGTTGGGGGGATTGCTGGAGCACTTATCGGCTTGGGCATTCCGGAGTACGAAGCCATGCGCTATGAAGGACGGATAAAGGACGGGGGAATCCTTCTCTCGGTACACTCGGATAACTCAGAGTGGACCAAGCGCGCGAAAGAAATTCTTGAGCGCACGGGCGCGCAGGATATTTCCTCCACCGGCGAAGCGAAAGCTGACTTTTCCACGTCCGAGAAGCCCATGCGGCGGGCAAGCTAAGTAGCGGTAGGCGACCGGGAAATTCTCGGCCATCGAACCTTTTGCGTTTAATGACGCGAGACTTTCCCGGTTCTCAATCCTTGGGTATGCTTCGAAACCATCTCACGCCAGCAGCTTTGCGGCATCCTGGATCTAGTGGCTCGAAACTTCTCGGCTTCGAGGCGAATCCGTTCGGAGGTAGGCTTCTCCGTCATTAGGCGTTTTTTTTTCGACAGCAGTAGGGGGTGCCTCGATGATGACATCAACCTCGGCACCTGGCTTTAATCGAACTTTCTCACCCGCTGCGTTCTCCAAAGTGTTCTCGACGCGAATCTCTTTGTACAAATCGTCGGCACCACGAACCACGATCTGCACCTTTTCTGGTTCTTTTGGATGGACTGGCTTGACTATCTTTTCAACAATTCCGGGCAACTTTTTAGCGGGCCTGGCGTCACCAAGTTTGTGATCGCCGTTGTCGGGTTCCTGCATCGCGTTCCTCCCAACCGTTGGAAAGCCTTGAAATAGGATTATATCGGGAGATCATCCCTCTCCAAAAATGGCATCTTAGGACATCGGCAACGTTGCTGTCGGGGATGAAGAAATCCGTCGGAGTGCGGGGATCAATTCAAGCGATGCATTGTCTTTTAATGACGTAACCACTTGCGACACGGTCGAGGACGTGGTAAATAAAGGTCGGGACTTGGAGAAAGTCGTGTTTCTCACGCGCCGTGCGGTGGCAACTGGAGAACCGCATACCGGTCTACCAGAACAAGACAGTCGTGGTTCGCTTAAAAAGTTAATGAAATGGCTATTGTTCTCCACTCTCGCCTTGGCTGATAGTTTGGGTAGTGCCTCTGGCCGGCGGCAATTGCTGCCGGCGACCAATGGTTAGGACCATGTTGAACTCGCATGAGCTTAGGCAACTTCGCGAACACGGGGCTTATCGCTCTTTTCGCTGGACGCTTCTCCCGTGGAAGAAATATCCTGGGCGCCCGTGCGCTCCAAGATCTCCTTGGCTTTTTTCGTCCACTCAGAAGAGTCGGAATGAACGGACAAAAGAATCCCGCCATCTTTGACGCGGCCTTCGTATCGCTTGGCTTCGTACTCCGGGATTCCCATGCCGATCAGAGCACCCGTAAGCCCACCCACGGCTCCACCGACTCCTGCTCCGGCAAGGGCCGCCATAATCGGCCCGGCGGCGATGAATGGCCCTAGACCCGGAATCGCAAGAGCACCGATACCGAGTAACCAGCCCAAGGCGCCGCCTAGCACCGCACCGGTTCCGGCTCCTGTTGTGGCACCTTCGGGAGCCTTGGTGTTTTTCTCGTGCGCAAAATCCTTCGTGCTAGGGCCCTCGGGAAGAAGTACTGAAATGTCTGTGTTCCGAAAATTGGCCGCTTTCAGTGCGTCCACGGCGTTCTCGGCGCTCGTTCGATTCGGATAAATGCCAAATACTGCTGTGTTCTTACCTGCCATTTGAATTCTCCTTTTGCTTCGTCTGTTAGCTCTTGGGTTTGATATCCAGTTGGCTGGTTACGTTGTTTTCGCCAGCCACTTCGGCGGCCTTTGTCTCCACCGTCTTCTTCTCGTCTTCCGATCGCACTGGCCCCTTCAGCGTGACCTGACCATTCTGGGTGATGATCTTGACGTTGTGCGCATACGTGGAAAGTGACTTGTCTTTCATAATGGATTGTCGTATCTGCTGAGTGATGTCCTGGTCGGAACGATCGGCCTTTTGCTGATCCGCCGTAGGCGCGTCCTGACTCCGATCTCGCTCATTTACCTTGGTATTGTCGGGAGCGGTTTGCTGACCGGCGGGTTCTTGCGCGAGTGCCAACGCTCCACTGCCCAGCAGCAGACCGGTGCACAGAAAAGTACGAACAGCAGTTCTATAAACAAACTTCATTATTCCTCCTGGAAGTGAACCCACATGTTCTGGGAACGGTCTGTTCTTGCATTTGGGGTCCGTTTCGATTCCCAACTCAGAGAAGTTACGGGAGCTACAAACACGTTATTGCAGAGGTTGAGTGCATGCTATCGACAGCACACTGTACCAACCCGGTTAATTCACTGTAGGGTTCTCTCCATAGCAACCTGTCGCAACTTCCAGGATTTCCGAGAGTCGCATCCGAGAACTTTGTTCCACGTTCGGGGGAAGCCGTTCAGGGCCATGCGCGCATTCCCCAAAGTCAGGCTACCCGATTGATCGTCACTTCAAATCCACTTCTGTGCCTCACCCCGGGGCGCAGATTCTCCAAACCGTCCCGCTCCAAGGATTGAGCACCCGTAGTCAGTCGCGATTAGCACTCAGAACCCGGAGGCGAGGTCAATGAGTGACATGGCGATTTTTTACCACTTGAGGCGATTCGCTCCTGGGTGGCGGTTCCGAAAAACTCCCGAGTCCCGGACGACTCACCGGGTGATTGGTCGGATTAGCAAGCAGTAGCGTTACTCAGAGCACTTTGCGGGAGCCGGCGTATCGCCAGACGTAAGGCTCACTGCGCCACCTCGCACTGCGATACAATCCGTGCGATGGTCACCTGCTCTGGCTGTGGAGCCGTGTCTTCCGAGAACGTCCGCTTCTGTTCCTCCTGCGGGCGTGCCATTGCCGGTCTCGACACCCCGACCCTGGAACCGGATAGAATTGCGGCCGCGCCGACGCCACCTCCCCCAAGTTCGCACCCGCTACGAGGCGGCGGATTCTCACCCGGCACGGTTCTTGTTGAGCGGTATCGGATCGTCGCTCTACTGGGGCGCGGTGGCATGGGCGAAGTCTATCGTGCAGAGGATCTCAAGCTCGGCAATGTCGTAGCCCTCAAGTTTCTTCCCGCCTCGCTCCAGAATGATACCGCGGCTCTGGCCGGGTTTCATGCGGAGGTGCGCAACGCCCGCCAGGTTTCCCATCCCAATGTTTGTCGCGTCTACGACATAGGCGAGGTAAACGGCCAGCACTTCCTCACCATGGAGTACATCGATGGAGAGGACCTTGCGTCCTTGCTGCGCCGCATCGGCCGCCTGCCCGGTGACAAGGCTCTGGAGACCGCGCACCAAATCTGCGCCGGACTCGCCGCCGCCCACGATTGCGGATTGCTGCATCGCGATCTGAAGCCCGCCAACATCATGCTCGATGGACGAGGGCGGGTGCGCATCACCGATTTCGGTCTAGCCCTCAGCAGCACCGATGCCGCGGGCCGCAGCGAGACCGCGGGCACGCCCGCCTACATGGCTCCCGAGCAAATTGGAAAAGGCGAAGCCAGCGTGCGCAGCGATATTTATTCGCTGGGGCTGGTCTTGTATGAACTCTTCACCGGACGCTTGCCTTACCAGGCAACCACTCCCATCGAGTGGCGGCGCGCGCATCTGGAATCCTCACCCAGGACGCCGTCGTCCGTGGTCAAAGACATTGATCCCGTCGTAGAAAAAGCCATCCTGCGCTGTCTGCAGAAAGATCCGGCGCAGCGTCCGTCTTCGGTACGTCAGGTAGCGGCCGCATTTCCGGGAGGCGATCCGCTCGCCGCAGCGCTTGCGGCGGGTGAGACGCCGTCACCAGAGATGGTCGCCGCCTCGGGAGAAACCGAAGGCCTGCGTCCGGTGGTGGCTTGGACTCTGCTAGCAGGCGTGATCGTGCTCGTCACCGCGGTGATTCTAATGAGCGCGCAAAGTATGCTTTACCGCCGCGTTCCGCTCGACAAGCCCCCGGAAGCGCTGGCCGAGCGTGCGCGCGACATTCTGCAGAGCGTCGGCTATTCTGAAACTCCGGTGGACACGGCGATGGGGTTCTACGAAGGAACCAGTTTTTTGCGCTATATCGCGCAGCACGACAAATCGAAGATGCGCTGGGACCACCTCGACACCGGGGCCATCGTCTTTTGGTACCGCGGCAGCCCGCGGCCGCTCGCGTCTTCAAACATGTTCTCGGATGCGCCCGGATTGGGAGCCCTATGGACTGACGACCCACCGCTGGATGTATCCGGAATGACGCTGGTCGAGCTCAATCCGCTCGCTCGTCTTACCGACTTCGTTGTAATTCCTCCGCAGGTTGAGAAGGCAGCTGGCTCCGCGGCGCCACCCCCTGACTGGGCACCGCTGTTCTCTGCCGCAGGGCTCGATATGTCTAAGTGGCCGCCCACGCAGCCCATGTGGACCCCTCCGGTTTATAGTGATGTGCGCGCCGCCTGGACCGGATCGCTCGCTGAGCGCCCGGACATCCCCATGAGGATCGAGGCTGCGGCATACCGGGGCAAGCCGGTCTATTTCGGGTTGATTGGCCCTTGGACCCGCCCCGGACGCATGCAGCCTTATCAGCCGACGGTCGGCGAACGTGTGACGTTGGTGCTTCTCACTATTTTGTTGCTTTCGATGCTGGTGATCGGCGCAGTACTCGCCCGGCGGAACCTGCGCCTTGGCCGGGGTGATCGCCGTGGAGCTTCTCGTCTGGCAACCTTTGTTTTCGTGGCTTGGGCGGTGGCGGCGCTTTTTGGCGCGCATCACGTGCTGAACTTCAGCGAACTTGAACTCTTCTTCGAGGGTTTGGTCTGGTGTGTTTTCTTGTCCGGTTTCGTCTGGGTTCTCTATATTGCCCTGGAGCCTTACGTGCGACGCCGCTGGCCCGCCACGTTGGTCTCCTGGAGCCGCTTGCTGGCTGGCGGCTTTAGAGATCCGCTAGTGGGTCGCGATGTGCTGGCAGGCTGCCTCTGGGGGACGTTAGTGTACGCTCTTCTGCAACTGGGCTGGTTTGCTCCTTCCTGGCTTGGCGATCTTCCGTCGCGGCCAATGACCACCGGCCCGCTATGGCAGCTTTTGGGCGCGCGTGCAACGATTGCCAGTATTTCGAATGGCTTGAACATTTCGCTTGTTTTCTCCTTTTCCTTTTTGTTTGTCTTGTTCCTTTTCCGGGTCTTGCTGCGCAAGGAGTGGGCCGCCGCCGCAGCATTCGTTCTTTTCTTTACGGTCTTTCTTAACGCACCGCAGTTGTTCGCGGGGGGCCGGTCGGCCGCCAGTGCCTTGGTGATTGGGCTAATCCTGAATAGTCTGAGCGTGTTTCTGCTGGTCCGCCTCGGCATGCTGGCACTGGTGGCATCTGCCGTTTTTCAATTCTGCTTTATCGGCCTGCCCCTGACGACCCAAGGGTCTGCATGGTATGCGGGCATCAGTCTCACCGGAATTCTGATGATGGCAGCATTGGCCTTCTACGGCTTCTACACCTCCCTCGGCGGCCGGCCGCTCTTCGGAGGTGCCGTGCTAGAAGAGTGAGCCGACGTTGGAAATGGCTCGCTACTTGGTTCCAATTGTAGCGCGACGTTCTGAGGACTTTTCCGGCATCCCCGCGCGCGGGCGGGCGGGGGGACCAGGGTCAAAACCGGCGGGGCTGTGGCAGAGGGGGAGGGGGTCGACAATTTTTCCCTCACGATATAACCCCCCCAACCATTTGTCCCGCCTAGGGCCCCCGTCACAGGGGTGGGGGTGTTTTCCTACTGGGGCTTTTGCAACGGCAAAAGGTTCGAAAACTCTTTGTGGTTTTTTGGGCTGGCGGCGAGAGGAATGCAGATTTGCATTGCGCCGGTCGATCAGGCCTTTTGACTCTAACCGCCTTCTCAGGAAGGCGACTACACGAACTGAGAATTGGCCCGACCGGGGGGGCAATGAGTGAGATTGATTCCATGACAATGTCGGCTCCGACGCCCGAGTAAAGTTGGTGGTGCTAAAGCCAACCAACAGGCTCGGGAGGGAGATCCCGCATCACTCCACGTTTTCGAAAAACCGGCATGGCCGATTTCAGGAATCGAAGCTGTTCGAGGAACTGTTCGAACAGATCGTGCGGCAGTGTGTGGACGTGGGATTGGTCGAGGGCAAGCACCTGTCGGTCGATGGCTGCTTCGTGGAAGCCAACGCTGCCAAAGAGAGCCGGATTCCAAGAGAGCAGTTAGTGGAGGCGGCACAACTCAACCGTTCGGTGCGTCAGTATCTGCAGGAACTGGAACAGCAGAACCCGGCGGAAGAACCAGTTCATGAGCAGGATCAGGTATCGACCACCGATCCCGATTCTACCTACGCGACCAAAGGCGGCACGCCAGCCCGGCTCGGTTACTACGACAACTATCTGGTGGATAACGAGAGCTGCGTGATCGTCGGAGTGCAGGCCACGGCGGCACGCATGAGCCAGGAAACCGTGGCCGCGCAAGACATGCTCACCCGCTTCACGCGATGGCAAGGACGAGAGCCGGAATCGGTGGCGGCCGATACGACCTACGGCAATGGCGAGTTCTTGCAATGGCTAGCCGATCGGAGCATCACTCCCTACATGCGAACCCGCGACAGTATCCACCGAAAGAGGAGTCCATTCTTCGGTCCCGAGTGTTTCACCTACGAACCGGAAAACAATCGCTATATCTGTCCTGCTGGCCAGTTCCTCAACTACGGCGGCCGAGTTTATCGCAATCGAGCCTTCAACTACATCGGGACACGCAAAAAGTGTGGCCCGTGCTCGCTCCGACCACAATGCACCAGTGCTGCCTTCCGAGGCCTTATCATCCACCAGAACGAACCCGCCCGGCAACGTGCACGGGAGTTGGTCAACACGCCAGAGTTCGCCAAAGCACAGCGGCAAAGAAAGAAGGTGGAAGCCTTGTTCGCGGAACTGAAGAATCAGATCGGATTGCGGCGCTTGCGTCTACGGAGACTCAGGTTCGTGCGGGAGCAGTTCTTCCTGGCGGCTGTGGCTCAGAACATCAAGCCACTAGTGCGGTTCCTCAGCGCGCCGCTCACACCTGCCTCGATCACTACTTAGACGAGAAACAAAAGCTCGCCAGCTCCGACCCCCGACCAAAAGAGCATTCCTGGCACAGAGTTTTTCAACACCCACGTCTTGATTACGTCAACTGAAGTGCGGACTCCCGAGTAGAATGTCTCCCGAGCACCTACGAGGCCAGCCATGGCAAGAATGTCCGCAAAGAGAAAATCGAATCACCGCACAAGAGTGAAGAAATCCCCACCAAGGAAGGCGAAGAAGGCCCCCCGTAAGGTGAGAAAAGTACCTGCGCCACGGCGGCCCGCGGAGGTCGGCGGCGAGAAGCTGACCTTTAACCATGCAATGGTCTATGCTGCGGACGTGCAACGCGCACTGGGCTTTTATCGCGACCTGCTGGGATTCAAACTTGTGGACGAATTTCGCCACGAAGATATACCCGTGTATGCGCGGCTGCGCGCGCCTGGAGGCGACGGCACGATCGCGCTGCACCTGGCGGGGCCGGGCACGCCGCTTGCCAGTGACGGCGTGCGGTTGTACTTCGAGATTCGCGAAGTTGACGACTTTTGCCGCAAACTGCAGGCCAAGGGCTTCTACATTACACAGATGCCGCGCCTGATGCCATGGGGATGGCGTCACGCCTATCTGAACGACCCTGATGGCCACGAGATTAGCATCTACTGGGCTGGGGAGAACCGCATGAAGAAGACCGTCATGCGCGCGGCAAAGGAAGTTGAGCAGGCACCTTCCGCGAAAGGGCGATGACGGTCCCCGCCCTACTCGGTGCCTATCCGTCCCTCACGCTGAACGGGACCCTGGCGATCCGTCTTCTGCTTGCGTACTCGTTTCGCATGGATCACGGTGGCGTCTCCGATCCACAGCTCAAACTGTAACTCGGCCACCAGTCGTTCGAACCAGCGGGCGTGCCCGCTGGCCTCCATCCCCACACGCACTTTCATTCCCTGGACCGCCAGAGCACGGTAGAACTTCTCCGCCTCTTCGCGATGCGCTAGCCGTTTTTCCTGCACTTCTCCGGTGTCAGTATCCACCGAAGCTATTTGCTGAAACTCGGGGTGGAAATCTACTCCTATAATGATCATCGTTCGGCTCCTTTCTCCCGAGCCTGTTGGTTGGTTTTGCCACTACCAACTCTACTCGGGCGTCGGAGCCGACATCGTCATGGAATCAATTACACTCATTGACGGGTCAATAAAGCGTCTGATTCGCTTTGGGGTGATTGTTTTTCGCAAATGTGAGATCCGTGGCATCACGCCCCATAGTAAGGATGAGTGTTGATTGGTTGGCGTTTGACATACGCTTTCTGTCGGCAGCGAGGGCTGCATTGCTTCTGCCAAAATCGTTTTGGGCGGAATTCTCGTCCGCAGCCGCCGCATGCACGCAGACTGCACGCTAGTTCTCAATGAGTGGAGTAGCGATGTTGCAACAGAGTCCTGACCGTGTATAGCTCGCCATGAGTATCAAAGACAAAGAGTGCCCGAGAGTCAGAAGAAGACCTCCTAACGATTAAGGGTACCAAAGTGCGCCGAAAGGAACCCCTAGTTGCGATCTCCCAGCCCGTGTTTTTGGCCGCAGACTTTGCACTTCGTGGGTGGCTCGGTGTTGTCCACAAGGTGATGCACGGGCTTCAGAGTGCGGAGGTAGGCGAACACCGCCTTCAGGTCGTCGTCGGTCATGTTCCGAAAGATCCACCATGGCATCGCAAAATTGAGCTTGCGGGCGCGAACCGAGCCAGTACGCATGGTCTGGACGAATAATGCCTCGTCGTAATAACCGATGCCGGAAGCATCCGGCGTAATGTTAGCGGAGTTTACCCTCTCCTCCATCGGATTGCCGCCCGCCATCTCCAGTCCCGGGATTGGTTGAAATTTGGGATTGAGCGGAGTGTGGCAGTCGCTGCAGGTCGCCATCCTGACAAGGTATGCGCCGTACTTGGCGGGGGTAGACCTGTCCGGCTCCGGAACCGGCGCGGTCACGGGTCGCGGCGCGGTCTGGACGAGGCGGGCAAACAGAAACGGAATTTTTGCCGGAGGCAGATCGCTGTGCGCCGGCGGCACGCTGCGGAGGAAGACTACGGTAGAAGCCAGGTCTTCGTCGGACAAGTCGCGGAAATGTTCGTAAGGCATTAGAGGAAACAACGTGCTTCCATCGGCCGCGATGCCTTCGCGAATGGCTCGGGCGATGGCGTCATCGCTCCACTTGCCAATGCCGGTGTCCGCGTCGGAAGTGATATTGGGCGCGACTAGTCGAATATTGCCTTGTTCAAATAAGACTTGGCCGGAGCCCTCCTTGGCAGCAAGCACGGGTGGGTCCGCTTTGTCGTTGTGTTTCGAGTGGCATCCCATGCAATGCATGACGGCGTGCACCAGGTAATCCCCGCGCTGCATGCGCGCTGGCGTGACTTCAAACTTGCGAGACGTGAGTGCGCGCTTCTTTGCTCCGATCACCGGCCGCCAGCCCACGGTGAAGGTTATGGCAAGAGCGGCGAGTACCAACACAACGAGAAATCCGTAGCCGGCAATTCTTGCCAGCAGTCTTCCTAAGGTCCGAGCCATAGTCCGCCTCGAATCGCAATTATCAAATCGAGGGAATGATAATGCAAGGAAGGCCCAATAAACTGGAATCTATTCGCGGAGGGCAGCGTACGAACAAACTGGGCGGGACAACAATCGCACTCTGTTCCCGGAGGTCAGTGGGCAGGTGTCGTGAACAATCTTGACTATGATCGGGTCAATGAGTGATATGTCGATATTTCGCCAACTATTCGAGACTCCTGTGCAAAATTGACCATTTTTCTTCTGCATATTGCCACATCATCGACAACCATGCAGTGCAAGAAGCCTACTCTGAAACAGGCAGACAGAGTGAAGTGTCCGACTTGCGGGGCGAAGCCGGGCAAGAAGTGCGCACTGACCTCGGGAAAGCCCCGAACAACGCCGCATCGTGACCGACGCTTAATTGCGGCGGATTGAGTATTGGCTACAGAACATCGGCCAATGACCGAAATGGAGATGGGGGCGTGAATTTGAGACATTGGATCTGTCACCTGCTGTCCTTCCTGAAAATCCACAGCGCAGGCTGCGAACTCTGCAATCCTGGCGGAAGCTTGAGCGGGCAGTATATGCGCAAGCGGCTTGAAGAATTGCGATGAACCGCTCCTGGTTGCGGCCCAACAGGGCTGTGTACGCTAAAGGACTGAAGCTTCTCTCCTAAGAGCGTAGCCTTAGTGGATCATGTCCAAAGCCAACGACCCGCCTTTAGCGTTAGGAGAGATCATCGATCGCATCGAGGAAATGCGAGAAGAGTTGCTCATTCTTCAAAGGTCACTGGAAAAGATGGAACTTGCCGAACCGCTCCTGAGCATGGAGCCGCAAATGGGATCAAGGCAGACGGTAGGCACTCGTTCCGTGACGAATCAAAAATAGGGCTAGGTTCAATTCGATTTCGGCGACCGCTTTGAAAGCTCGCCCTCGAAATGAGCTTCAACTTCTTCATGACTAAGCGGGTTTTTCACGTTGGTCAATATGATGGAATACACGACTTTGTTGCCTTCGACCTGAGCGGTAAGAAACGTCCTCTCGGCGAGTTCTTGGTTGGTAAATTTCACTCTTCTGCGATCTGCAAGCGTTTTGATCCACTCGTCGCTCATTCAGCACCCCCAAGTGGCAATTCAGTCGAGATAATACGCCCTAATGCTCAAGATGTATGAATCTTCTTCGTATGGCCCTTGGCACATTGTTTACGAAATCAGATGGGATGAGAAGGCCGGTCTCCGGACGGGATGCGGTGTACGCTCCCAAGTTATCGACGTGCTCGAAGCACAGATAAAAAGGAGACCGGCAATGAAGAAGGTTAGCACCGTAGTGGCAAAACAGAGCAGGAATATTTCTCGGCAGAAGCTGACCATCGGATTGGATCTGGGAGATCGCAACAGCTGGTACTGCGTGGTGGATGAAGCAGGCCAGATACAACTGGAGCAGAGAGTTGGTACGAGTGCGAAAGCGTTGCAGGAAGTCTTCGGCGCGCTACCGAGCAGTCGGATCGCACTGGAAATCGGGACGCATTCGCCCTGGATCAGTCGCTTGCTCAGCGAGTTGGGACATGAAGTGATCGTGGCCAATGCGCGCAAGGTGCGGCTGATCGGAGAGAGCCGAAAGAAGGACGATCGGCTGGATGCGCAGACTCTGGCCCGGCTGGCCCGGATCGATCCGGAGTTGCTGTATCCGGTGAAGCACCGCAGCGTGCAGGCGCAAGCCGATCTGACACTGATTCGAGCACGCGCTGGGCTGGTACGGGCGCGCACGGGGCTGGTCAACACGGCTCGCGGGTTGGCCAAGAGCTACGGGGAACGATTGCGCAGCTGCAACGTGCGCAACCTGAATCCGGAGAAAGCCGAAAGCTTGAGTCCAGAACTGCAAGCCGCACTGAAACCTCTGTTGAACGCAATCGAGTCGCTGAGCGAGTGCATCGTGGAATACAACGAGCGCATCGAGGATCTGGCACAGCTGCTAGGCCCCACTTTGAATCTTGCGCGCGACTGTACCGACGGCAAACTCGATGCAGCGTTATTCTTTCATCAGGATGCCAAACGGAAAACCGATCAGCCCGAGGGCTGTATCGTGTTACCTCAGTAACCTTGTTACAAAATCCAAAATGATTTGATATTGCGGCTGGCGCCGTTGTATTGCCAAGTACAGCCAAGATTCTCGACGATGCGTAGGCTGTTCTCGGGGCTCCTATGGCGATTGACTATCAGCGACTGACCGAGGCCTCAATTCTACAACTTTCGAGCCTTATAAGAGCCCGCCGGGATCTTGATGCCGAGATTCTCAAGGTTCAGCGACGCGTGCGTTCGAACGCAGCACGGGGAAATAAGGGAACCACGAGTTCTGCCATTCTTTCTTCCAATGCGGGTCCCCTCGGCGTGACCGAAGCTGTTCGCCGAGTGCTTCACTACTATCCCATGTGGCTGTCGCCAGTTTCGGTACGGGACTTACTGCCCACCATTGGTTTTGATTTCAGCCATTACAAGCATCCACTGACCTCGATTCACTCCATATTGAGGCGTTTGATCGCAACCGGTGAGGTAATTCGCGCTGACCGGCCGCAAGTTGGGGCGGCATATATGTGGGCCGGAGACCTGAGTGATATGTCTCAACCGGCAAACGCAAGAAAACCCGAACTGGAACCTCACCCTCAAAGATGGGCGGAAGAGGCGCAGACCAGTGAGTCCGCGCGATAGCCAGCCTCCAGCGTGGCAGACAGTAGCGCTCGCGCTTTTTCAGGTGGAAAAGCTGCCCTTTGGCCAGCTTCCCGGGAAAAACGAAACAGTCTGATGAGCGCCCCTATCTCACTGCATACCGCCGACGAACCATTGGCGGAGAGGTGGTCATTCTGGACCGAAGAACGCAGCGGATCGAATCCGGCGGTTCCTCAGGCAAGTTACCGCAGTCATATTCCGGCGTGAAGAGTTCCCGTCGAAAAACGGAAAGTGAACTGTTCTCAACGAGCGACAATCGTAACCAGTAGGATTACAAAAAGACCAATGTATCACTAGCTAGCTAAATAATCATTATCGCATGGCAAACGTACTCAGCGCCGAAAAGCAAACCGCGATAATCGCAGCCTTGGCCGAGGGTTCCAGCATTCGCTCGATTGAGCGCATTACCGGTGTTCACCGCGATACGATCATGCGGCTGGGCGTCAAGGTTGGTCAGGGATGCATGAAGCTGATGGATTCCAAGATGCAGGACTTGGACTGCCACTATTTACAGTTCGATGAACTGTGGGGATTCATCGGCAAAAAAGAGCGGCATGTCAGCGTGGATGATAATCCAGAACTAGGCGACGTGTGGACGTTCTGTGCAATAGATTCCGAAACCAAATTGGTGCCATCGTTCAAGGTTGGAAAGCGCACCCATGCCACCACCACCGAGTTCGTTCAAGACGTGGCCAGCCGGATGCGGAATCGGGTGCAGGTTTCCAGCGACGCGATGCACCTATATGTTGAAGCTATGGAACTCGCGTTTGGTGCCGATGTGGATTACGGTCAGCTGCGTAAAAGTGTACGTCCATGACTCGGCGCACCACCCAGAACGGCAATACAGTGCTCCGCATTTTTTCATCTGCTGTACGGAGGCCGATTACTGGCAACCCGGAAATGGAATTGGTTTCCACTAGCCATGTTGAGCGCCTGAACGCAACCACGCGGCTGCACATGCGCCGTCTAACCCGCCTAACCTTGGCATTCAGTAAGAAACTGGAAAACTTTGAGGCAGCGGTGGGACTGCACTTCGCCTATTACAACTTTGTGAAGCGCCATAACACCCTGCGCTGCACGCCAGCGATGGCCGCCGGAGTTGAGCGGGACTTCTGGAGTGTAGGCGATCTGGTAGAGGCTGCCGCGTGAGCTATCTGGAAGAACTACGGGACGTGATTCGCCGATTGCACAGCGCTGAGGCTACGCACGTTGAAAGCGTGCCGGTCAAAGAAGTCTTTCAGGGACAGACTGTTTGGGAGGGGATTGTTGAGGTATTCGAGCTAACAGGCCACGCCACGGCGCACAGAGTTTTAAGGGTAGGTTAATTGCAGCTGATCCGCCCATGCAAGATTGGCAACCATCGAGCAGAGGCAATAGCACAAAAATCGGGATAGGGGGGGACAGTCGCCTGTCCTCCCCTCCCTCACCACGTACGTGCGGGTCCGCATACGGCGGTTCGGCGGGTTGAGCTATGTGTGAATAGCCAGGCGTTCGGCATAGTGCGTCGCCAGGAGACGATTCGTCCCTTCCTGAACGCCCCTCGGGGCTTCACCCCTACTTGTCTCCGGAAGGGCAAATAATATGGGCTTTCTGCCGCGTGTCGTCCCTGAGATCGCACTGCTTACTTGCCCATCCCTTTATTCCCGTTACCGGTGCCGTTCGGGCCTTCGGTCATCGTTCCCGGCGTGGTCTATCTGTTTTTCCGCCTTTCGGCCTTTGGAGTGCGTCAATATCCTCGCCGACTGCATGACCTACTACGCCCTCTGCTGACTTCTGCGACACGGTCAGGGTGAATCGCTTCATCCTCAGTCACGTTGTGTGACATGCCGCAGATCTCCCGAGGTAAGTTCGACCGCCTTCGACGCGCAACCGCCGGACTTACCACCAGTGGGCTTGATGGATATGGGCTTCGCGATCAATTGTCCGCTCGCCCGCCACCGTAGGCCTCGTATCCGGTTCTTGTTCATCGGTTCGCGCCTTTGCTCCACGCTTCTTTCAGGTCCCGCCTCGCGGCGAGTGTTATTTCACCCTTGCGCTTCGCTATGACTTCACCTCCATCAGGTTGTCAAAGGGACTTTCACCCTCAAGCTGTCGAACATGCTGGGCACACAATGAAAAACCCGGTCCGCAGTGCGGACCGGGGCTGGTTATAACGGTTCTGTCAGTTATTGTGGGGTGAAGCTTTGGTGAGAACTCAAGCTCACCACGTTTTGGAACATTGGTGTTCCGGGAGGCAGATTGTTCGGGTTCAGGAACTGCGTGTCGAAAAAGTAGTTACGGTTGGGAGGAGCGTAGACGGAGTTGCAGCACTTGAATATGCCGGTGGCATATTGCGAATAGTACATGCTGATCATCGAACCGGCATAGTTGACCGTCGCTGCGTTCGCGGGATTATCTCCGCCGTCGCTTCGGTCTTCGAGATAGCGCAGGAAGTTGTGCATGCCGCCGTCGGTGCCGAAGTCATTCCAGGGGACGGCAGCGGCAAATCCTGGCTGGGGGAACGGAATGCTTTTGCCGGCGGCGATGGCGACCCGGTAATAGCTGGTGTTACCCTGTCGGCCGGGGTTGCCTGCGACGTTGACGGCTTGCTGTGGATATTTGAAGCTTTCCTGATCGTACCAGCCCCTTTTCGGCGTTGGCACGTTGACCGTGTTTGGCGGGTTGGAAAGCAAGGTAACTGCGTCCGCAATGATTGCAGCTGCGGAGTGTGGAGTGGTGGTTGTGTTTTCGCTTGGCCAGAAGGGATCCGCGGAGCCGGTGTTGTAATCTCCATAGACATAGACCGGTTCCTCCGAGGCGACGGTGAAGCCGCCCGTCCCTTGCAGCACCTGCCCGTTGGGCAGGGGGTTGGCGCCCGTGGGTGGGACGAAACTATTTCCAAGGGTGTCCATGCCACCGTCTACGAGGCGCAGGACGTGCCGTGGGCCAGTGACCATGTTCCATTCGGCCGTAGCGGTGCCATACGTGGGAACGCCCGCAAGGCTGCCCGAATAGCACTGGATCAAATTACCCGTGACAGTACCGGGAATGTAATAGGGTTTGGCCATGTTCGCGGCCGTAATCCCAAAACCGGCACCCAAGTTTGTCTGGCCCCAGTTGTCGACGTTGGTGCCAAGTATCCCCGTACCTTTTACGGCCGTATCTTCCGGAGAATAAGGAGTGGGTGTGGCGGTGGCATAGTACGTGATTGCTTCCAGCGTGCCGTTTGGCGCGCCCACCGCTGAGCCACTGTTAACTACATCGTTCAAACCGGACATGCCGGAGAAGCCGTTATAGAAGGGACCGGCCGGAGCAGGGAACGGGTGGAGATCTGGCATCATGCCGCGATGGTCCATGAAATAAACGATATAGCCATTCTCGACGGTGCCATTCTGGCTGGTCGTGCTCACTAGTTTGCCGCTGCCGCCGGCGTAGGGTGCTGCCCCTTGCAGCCACAGCCATAGATTGCCCACGTCGAGCTCGACGGCGTTCATGATTCCGTTCGGGCTGCAGTCGGAGTTGGGCGGCGCCACGTCGCCGGCAGGGCGGCTATCTCTAGGCTCTCCTTCGCGGGAGTCGTAGAAGTTAATGGGAATCCAGTTGTTTGCGGTTGCCGCAGCGCCAGTTGCGTTGGATGGAGCTTTCGCGCTTTGAAGCTGCTGGAGTATGAGGATGGCGGGGCTGATTGGATTCTGGCACATGCCCGTCGGGTAATTGGGGAAGTTGGCGCAATATGGAACGGTGGCGCTGCTGGCGGAGTAGGGATGAGTGGGAGGCCAGTCGTAGCCACGAGCGAAGCCGTAACCGAGCCATTGCGTCGTAATGCCAGTCCAGGTCAGGGTGGTGTTGTTCCAATATTCCACGCGCAGCCATGCACCCTGACACTGTTTGCCGGCAACGCTGACCTGTCCGAACAGGGGCCAATTCGGCCATGTCGTAACGGTGCCGGCGGTGCAATTCGTCGGTGCCGTGCTGGTCCAATTGTTTGTGCCCGCGCTGGGCACGGCCGCGGCGTAGTACATGTTTCCGGCAGTAACTCCGTTCCCGGTCGCTACAGTCGGTAGATTCTGGAATGGGCTAGCGTTCGGTGTGCCGAGCTGTATGTCTTGGGTGGCTGCGTCGGCCCGGACGCTTCCCGGGTAGAGGTCGGCCTCCGTATCAGCCAGCAGGATGCGGATGGCCGCCTCGTTGTAGAGACGGGCACTGGCCAGAAGGGGTTGGTCGCTCGCTTGTTGCCGACGAATGATTTCTATGGCTCCAATCGCGTCTGACTGCATGAAAGGCAGTTGCAGCTTGGTTGCGCCGGTTGCTCCGGTGGTGATGAAGCTGTTGAATCCGCCGGCTGCAGTGTTTCCGGTGGAGACGGTTTGCCATTTTATCGGGGCATTATTCACCGCGCCAGCGACGGGCGGGAAGCCACCCGTCCAACTGCCCTCGCCGAGCGCGTTGCAATTCGCGGCGGGTCCGGCTGCAGGGCCATTAGGACAAGCGCCGGTGGCGGCGGGCACGTAGACTTGGCCGCCGTAGCCGGTGCTGGTAGGGTGACCGTTTTCGAGCTGGTCCATCACAACCTGGCCCACTGCGGCAATTTTGTCGGTAAAGGTTAAGCTCGAACCCGAAGCAAGAAACAGATTACCGTTGGTGTGAATTCGGCCGCCGAAGTTAAAGTTTGGGCCAGCGAAATAATCGCAATCGCCATCGCAGAAGACTCCAAACTCGAAAGCAGGAAGCAGACCGACTTCCACCGTGCGGGTGAGGGTTATGGCTGCGCCGGTAGCCGCCAGAGTATTCGTGCCGACCTGACCGGCACTCGACTGTCGCTGCGCTGTGACTGTCAGGGTAAAGGGGATGAGAGACGCGACCATGCCCTGATTCTGACCGGAGCCAACGATGTCCCAGGTTGAGCACGAGCTGGGAGTTGGGCAAGCCGTTCCGCTAGGTGTCGCCGATGGCCAAGTGACACCATACGTGGGGTAGTTAATGCCGGTGATGGTCGAACCAGTAAGCGCGGTGGGGAAGTTGGCCGCGTTGCTCAAAGCCGCAATGTCGGCAGCACTGGGGGTCGAAGACTGTTGATACAATTGCGAGACCTGTGAGGTTAGGTTCTCGATGCCAGCCTCCGCCCCATAATAGGCGATATTGCCTTCCAGGTCATTGTTGCCCATGCGCTGTTCGTTGTTGACCAGGTACAACAGCCCTACCGCCATGGCCGACAACAAGAGCGTCAACAAAAGCGTTGCGATGAGCGTGAAGCCTCGCGAATCTGTGGTTCTTCTCCCCATATTACCCCCCTCAAACTCCTACGACCGACACGGACTGTCCATCATTCCATCATTCGGTCATTGGCAAACGGTGCCGCTATTGCTTAAGGAATTGCAGAAGCTCATATTGCCTGCGCTAACGGAGGTAGTCAGATACATGCTCTGAGCGCGGTTGTTTCCGATATTCAAACTCTGCCCCATCACCCATATGTTGGTCTTTTGAATCAGGGCGAGATTATCTCCAGCGAGCAATGGATTCGACTGATTCGGATCTAATGCGCCGGTCACAAAATTGATCACGTCATAGCTGAACTGCAGGTTAATGATGTTGTCCGCTACTGGAACGGCATTGAGGCCGTTGACCTGGCGCATCAGACGCGGAGTCTGAACCGTGCCGCCAGCGGGAGGAACCTCAAGAAAATAAGTGACGGCGAAGAGCCGGTTGACGCTTATCGTGTCCCCCGCGCCTGTGCTAGCGACAAGGGCGGCGTTAAGACTATTTGCGCCGGCCTGGTTGAAATTGAGCGGGTCGGGACTGGTAAAGCCAATGACCCAGGGGCCGGTGCCACTTATGCTGGTGATCTCGGCGACCGCGGAAGCGATCTGCACGGAGCTGGTACCCTGGCCATTCGCCGCGCCCACACCCGTGCCCGCGTTTTGCACGCTGAACAGGAGCAAATCACCTACATTGAGACCGCCGGGTGCGAGGATGTTCGTGGGAAGGGAGGCATTGGGAACAGCGACTAATGATACCGTCGCAGGCGTCGAAGCTCCCGGAGGAAAAGTGAACTTGAAGTTGCTCAGTGAAAAATTGTAGTCGGAATAGATCGAGGTAATACTGTCGTTGACCGCGGCCGGGGCGCTCGGAATGACTGCGCCGTTTTGTACGCCATTGCCGAAGCCGGGAATGATGCCAGTCATGTAATTGCCGTTGGGGTAGGTAGCGGCGGGAACATAGCAGGTGCCGCCCTGGTTGCAAGCGATCTTGCTAGGATCTGCGGCGCCTCCAGGAAGCTGCAAGCCGCCGTTGGGCAAGCCTGCGCCAGCCAGGCTGATATCTTTGGCCATCAACTCGATGCCGGCTCGCATGTTCTGCTGGGTTTCGGCGCGCTGGATGATGGTAAAAGCGGCAGTGTTGGCCTGGCGGAATACGCTGGTCATCGCCACCATCATTGCGATGCCGATGATGGAGGCGATCATCAACTCCAGAAGTGAGAAACCGTGTTGCGATTTTGAGATAGGTGGTTTCATGTTTTCGCCGGGGCTCAGTGATAGTTCGAGATCAGGCCATTCACCACGTAGTTGCGGGCTGGCCAGTTCGGTTTGGTATAAGTGATGGTTACGCTGACGCTGATGAGGTTCGTGTTGATTCCTCCACCCTGGCCGACGGGCAGGTTCACTGGGGCGAAGGCGATGGTGCGAGTAAAGTTGTTCAGGCTAAGAGTTTCGTCGTCGGCCGTTCCGAGAATGCCATCGGGACCAGGAAGGACCATGCACTCCACTCCACCGTTGGGGCAGATGGCTCCGGATGCGGTAGTACAGGAAGATGTGTCGCCCTGCACGCCGACAATTCCATACACAGGCCCAGCACACAGCATCGGCAGGGCGCCGACTGCGAAGATTCCGGGGGGGTTGGCGTTAGTGTTGTTGATCGATGACCAAGGGATCTGCTGGCTGTTGCGGGCGGTGTAGATGCTCTCCAAAGCCTGGAGCGCTTTCTGGCGGGCGATCAAGTCTTCCTGAGCCGACTCAGTCGCCGTAATAGCCACGCCAAAGCTTGCCAGCACGGCGCACATGCCGACCGTCAGAATTACCATGGCGATCATCACTTCGACCAGCGCGAAACCGCGCTGGCCGCGACGCTTCCCGAATTTTTTGTTTGCTTGCGTCATTGCTGTTCCCAAGTAGGACCGCCTGCCTGCTGAACGAGAAACCATCCACGGATTCTGCCCGTCGCTCCCCATACGGTGATAGCTTTCGAGGTGTACATGTTTCCGCTGGGGCGAGTGATGTACACGACTCCGCTACCAATAAGATTGCCGAGGTTGTCTTGCGCCGAACCGTCGGGCATGAACACTACATAAGGTGGATTCAGGGGGACACCTGGCGCGGCTGTGGATTCGAAATCGAGGGCAGTGAGGCCGCCACCGAAGCCGTCCGGAGTATTGGCGGTAGGAATGCCAGCCTGCGCAGCAAAATTCACATCCGGCGGTAGTGAATAGTTCATGACCTGCTGTATCGGCTGCGCTATTCCTCCAACCACTGGAGGCTGGTACTGGACCTGGATGTAGGCTGACGTGCCACCAGCAAAAGGGTTGCCAACAGTAGGGAAGAAGTTGATTTGGTATTGGTGGCCCTGGGTAATTGCCAGGTTTCGAGTGTTGCGCAGCACCATCAAGGTCGTTTCGTAAGCGGAATTGACATGGTTCTGCAATAAGAGGGGCTGCAGCGTCGAGAACGTAACCCCGGCGATGATCAACGAAAAGCTGATGGCGATCGCCATTTCCAGCATTGAGAAGCCGCGTTGCCTCATCGAAGCCATTCCTTGTCGAGGGGGAGTCGTCTGGTAAAGCCGCCACGCAAGAGTCATTGCCAAGCCGACGCTGCGAAGTGCAGCACGGCCAGCAGACACCTTGTCCGGTGTCAGCATTTCCATCGTAGGTCGGAGGGGTGACAGCGTCAACGCACCACGGTGCAACGCTGGAGCATTGGTCTTTTGTAATGGCGATGGTGACTCAGGTCACTCGGTTGACGCCGCTGGAGTCAACAGAAATTTTGCGGAATCTGAAGCCAAAGGGAGATGACTCCGGTAACTTGTCGGGAGAACTGGAGTGATCCTACGATCAATCGTGAGACCGTGGAGATCATTGCTCAGCAAAAGAAGCTGTTTCGAGAACAGTTCGGCCGTGAACCGGCGCCGGATGATCCATTGTTTTTCGAGCCAAGCGTCGCCGTTCCCAATTTCTTGACGACGAGTCCACTGATGAAGTATGGAAGAGCTTGTTGCAGGCGGCAGGCGCTTAACTCGCCCAGATTTAGAATCGGCTCTTTTCGTAGTGGGGCTGTGCCAGTGTGAGGTGTTGAGCACGGAAAATATCGCGGTTACACCAGTAATCCTGACAACGTTCTGGTGATTGCGACATAATTCCCGCTGTCGATGCAGGTCGCGAGAGGAGAGGTGCGATATTGGGAAAACGCCGAGAGCCTCGGATTCAGGCGAAACTGCATGTCCGAATCGCCGGGATCGATGCCGGCGGACGGCCGATTCTCCTCATGGTTCCGACGCGCAACGTCAGTCGGCAAGGGGCTTTCTTAGAAGGTATTCAAGGCACGTTGAAGGTTGGGGAGATTGTCGCTATTACCTACAAGACCAGTAGAGCCCGGTTCCGTGTGACTTGGGTCGGCGACGGCGAAAGAGCGGGTCAAATTGGTGTCCAGAGTGTGGAAACAGAAAAGTGCATTTGGGATGCAACAGCTTTGCTACCCATGGCTGCCGACATGTACGTCGCACCGCCTGTCAAGGAACGCGAAGGTTCGCCGTAGATGTCCACCTTCCGGCAGGGTACCCGAGGGATCAAAGACGGTCTCAGATTCGCCCCTTCTGTTTTTGCAAGGCCAGATTACTGTTCACAAAATCGCGATTGCGCTCATTCAGGCAGGGGAGCATTTTGCCGTCGCCAGACACTACCCCCGTCTTGATTGACCTCTCCCTCATCGCCACCTAACATGTCTAGCCAGTGTCTACTCCCTCGCAACCCGTGGGGCAAACGGTTTCCCATTACCGCATCCCGAGCAGGATCGGGGGCGGCGGGATGGGTGTGGTGTATGAAGCTGAAGACCTGAAGCTGGGCCGCCCCGGCGAGTTGTTCAGTCTGCAATCCTCCCTTCGCGCCACTAAGGTCAGCGCCTTGCAGAGGGTAATGGGATCTCTTGCCAAACCACACCGGTGTGCAACAGGAATACTGACAAAAGACGACGGAACCTAGTTAGGCACTGCCGTCTGGAAGAACTATTTCAATCCGTACGGCGGAATTGTTCTGAGCACTATCGCCTGTTCCCAATTGTGTTCGTATCGCCACTTCTGCCGGACGTTAGAATACTCATGGGAGACTAAGGTGAGAAACGTTCGGGCAGAGATCGAGGAGATGGTGCAATCCGAGGACAGCAGATGATCGCTGAATCCCAAGTGCAATCTCAGCCGGCCAGATTCGGCCGCTACCGTCGCTGCTAACTTAGCGACTAGCGGTTCTTTTATGAGACACCACGCAGAATGCTCGCAAATGCGTCATTCCGCGCCTCAGAGAGCAAGGTGACGCATGGGAGAAGCTAGGGATCGTCAAGGCAGTCTGCGTGCATGCGGCGGCTGCGGACGAGAATTCCGCCCAAAACGATCTTGGCAGAAGCAATGCAGCCCTCGCTGCCGACAGAAAGCGTATGTCAAACGCCTTCCAATCAACACTCATCCTTACTATGGAGCGTGATGCCACCGATCTCACATCTGCGAAAAACAATCACCCAAAGCGAATCAGGCGCTTTATTTCACGGTCAATGAGTGCTATGGCGATGTTTCGCCAACGATCTGAGGTCGAGGTTGGCAACCCCATGCCTATGCCGTTCGGTTTGGTGGTGAAGAAGGGATCGAAGACGTGGGGGAGTTTGTCGGCGGGGATACCGCTGCCTGTGTCGCTTACTGCGATCTCGACGGTCTGCGCTCCGTTGCGCAATGCGATGACATTGATGTGCCGCTCCCCGCCACTTGCACCGTCGAGGGCATCCATGCCGTTAAGGATGACGTTGAGCATCACCTGCTGAAGATGCACGCGGTCACCGCACACCGGCGGCAGATCCCCCGCCACGTTCACTTCCAGCTTTACGTGCCGCGCCACAGCTTCGGCCCGCACGAGGGCTCTCACATCGCAAACGAGTTCGCCCACGTCGAGCGTTCTCGTATTCAGGGGCTGCCGCTTGAGCAATCCGCGCATCCGGTCGATGACGGCGCCCGCACGCTGGTCATCCGTCCGGATGTCCGCAATGATCGCGCGAATTTCGTCAAGGTCGGGTGACGCATCCTGCATGAAAAGCTCCGCCGCCTCCGCGTTGCGCAGGATCGCGCCGAGAGGTTGATTGATTTCATGCGCCAGGGCCGAAGCCAGCTGGCCCATCATTGTGACGCGCGCCACGTGCGCGACCTCTCGCCGCAAGAGCTGTGTCTCCTGCTCCGCTTGTTTCTGCGCGCTGACATCTCGGGAAACGCCCCTTACCCGGATTGGTTGGCCAGTAGCGTCAAATTCGACCCGGCCGTGGGAAGATATCCAGCGGCACCCGCCATCCGGCAAGCTCACCCGGAATTCCGTTTCGTAGCTGCCTCCGCCTGCGAGCGCCTTCGTCAGAATCTGTTGGAGCACCTCGCGATCGTCGGGGTGCAGCCTTTGCCGAATGCGTTCGAGGTCCAGCGGTTCCGACGGCGTGAAGCCGAACAGCTCGCGCCACCTATCGCTCGCCCATATCTCGTTCCTCGCGAGGTCCCGAATCCAGATGCCAAAGTTGGCGGCCTCGACGGCCAAGCGCATCCGCTGTTCGTTCTCGCGCAACCCGTCTTTGCTCTCTTTCAACTCACCGACGAGTTGTGAGGCGCGGAACACGTCCCTGCTCAGCTCGTACCCCATTACGGCGACCAAGCCCATGAAAGAAATGCTCGCCACAATTGGTGCCTGGATGACTCCCCAGAACACCAACAGGGACTGGCTGGTTGAGACAAATGTGAAGAACACGATACTTCCGCCGACGGTCAACGCACGACGGCGGTCGCCTCTCAGCCAGGCAGTGACGCTGGCGTCTGCGGCAAAGATGAGGAGCAGTAACAAACTTAATTGGCCGACCACCATCCAGGGATTGGGTACACCCACGGCGACCGACACGGATTCACCGAGAAATCGGACGTGACGCAGATGGGTGATTTCGCGGTAGTTGAGATTCTGCCCCACCAAGAAATTGAGGAGAAGAGCGAACGTACGCAGTCCGCAGACTGCCCAAGCGAGCCAAGTTCGCCCGGCACTCAGATACAAACGCACGAACCCGACGAGCGACACAAACAACAACCACACCGGCACGTGCGCCCACTCCAGTGTAGTTGCGAATTGTGTTGCCGTCTCCGACCGCATCATCCGCAATTCACAGAACGCGAACGCCGCCGTCGACACTGCCGTTATACAAAAGAGCAGATTAGGCCACGCCGACCGGTTCCTCCGCCAGACCAGTAAATAAATCCCCGCCAGCGTGAGACACACCGCCGCTGCTCCCGCCTGGCACCCCTTAACTTCTAGGGATCGCTCCGAGGGGTGTCAACGCATTTCAAGTTATTGAACAGACTGTTGCGATTCTTTTCTTTGTAGGAGGGCCGCCCCAAGTGGACCACAGGTGTCGGCGCGCCAGGCATCACGACTCAGATCAAATTCGCCGGTGCCGAATCAGATTGGACGACGGAGCTAAGTGCTTGAAAGTATGGTGGCCAGGGACGGAGTTGAACCGCCGACGCCAGCCTTTTCAGGGCTTGTTTATGTTGTAGTTTGAACGACTTACGTGACTCTGGGTGGCCGCCTAAGTCCTTGAGAAGTCGTTAGAGACGTTGCGATCATGGGTTGAAATCATGGGTTCAACGGCAGAGCCTTCGGATCACGACGCTCATGCCAGCAGTGCGTCACACCTTTGGGGAACGAGTTCAAAAGGGAAACTGCTACAAAACAACTTACAAGCGCCGTTCGACGAAAATACCTGAGCAGCGAATCGTCGCCGATCCGGATGCTCAGGGCTTTTCTGAGGTTGGATCAGGCCGGGACGAGGCTTGGCTTCGCTATTGCCTTCACACGCTTTTTGTAGGGCCTCCTCTGTTTCGGGATGTGGTCGTCCCCGGTCATGAAGCGCTTGCCCAACTGTCGTATACGAGTACGCAGCCGAGAGAACCGGGCATCCGTGATCCCAAGGAACTCAGCCGCGTCGTCCGGCGTGCCAATGGCTAGGATCGACCGTATTGCAGGCAGAACGCTCGGGTCTTTCCGCCTCACGAAATCAACGAACTCTCTGACGAAACTTCGGTCCCGTGCCCGCTTCTCGGAAATGTCAGCAGTTCGGCGAAGGTATTCCGAGTGCTCGTGGCAATACTCGTCATCTACCTCGCCACAGTTCTTTACGTCCACTTGCCCGGTCAGCGACAAGTTACCCGTGTGGCAGATCGCGTCCTTTCTGCGTTTGGAATGAATGGTTCTGAACTTGTTCGCGAGGCATAAGTTGATGTAGTTCAAGAATCGGGCCTGGTTTGCACCGTGGTGCCTTGCAGGATCGAATGTTTGAACGATATCCTCCTTGCCGACCTCCCGGTGCTTGGACTTGAGCGGCAGATATTTCAGGTGGATTATTAGGTCTTGCGTCCAGTCCTCCAAGTCCTCTGTCAGGGCAAGCCTGTCGGTGTGCCTCTTCACCCAGTTCGAGATGTGATGTGGAAACCGTTGGTGGAACTCGTCGAAGTCCTTCGGGACGACGAATCCGTCGTGCCCGACGTAGCGGCCATCGATCAACGTGAACGGGTCAGTTTTATACGGCTTTCTTTCGGCGAAACAATTCATCGGGAAAGTGGGTTGATTGGTGACAATCACAGTATTCAGCATGTGAAACACCTCTTTCGAAAGGAGTTGGACTTCATGCGAGAGAGCTTACGAATGGGTCGGGACGAGTTGGCCGGGAGAGTTCAGCAGGCTTTGAATTTGCCTACCAAGAAAGAAGCAGAGCACATTGTCAACACCGTGATCTCGTGCATCGAGCACACTTTGCTCAACAATCTGGGTACGAACGGGTTCACGATGAAGCTGAACAGTTTTGGCAAGTTCTCAGTGCGGCACAGGCCGGGGATACTTAGGAAAATTCCGTTCACGGGCGAGACGAGGCTAACGAAAACGAAGAGGAAGATCAGGTTTATCAGCTTGGGGATGCTTCGCCAGTTGGAGCCATTGGACTAGATAGAAATTAGGAGTCCACATAGGATTCAGCACGTTCTGGTTTGTTGAACGCGAATGAGCTCCTCATTTTACCGTTGTCAGTTATTACCACACATGTGGTATGCTTCTACCACATGCTTGATTTTCGCTCTAAGGCGCGCCAGCAACTGCTGGCTTATTACTTCACAAACCCACCGGCCCGTCACCACTTGCGCGATTTGGCTGAGCGGCTGAGCATCGATCCATCTAACCTATCGAAAGAGCTGGGGCGCTTGGAGCGTGATGGTTTATTTCGGTCGGAAGTGATTGGCCGGCAAAAGTATTTTCAACTGAACCGGGAGTATCCGCTTTTTGATGAAGTGCGAAAGATCGTGGCGAAGACTATTGGCGCGGCGCACTTGATCGCTCAATCCCTCAAGAGAATTGAGAGAATAGACGAGGCGTACTTGTACGGTTCATTTGCAAGTAACCAGCAGGACGCTGCCAGCGATATAGACGTGCTCGTGATTGGCTCACCGCGCGAGGAAGATTTAGCACAAGCCGTGGGAAGGCTTGAGCGGCAACTGGGTCGCGAAATCAACTACACCGTGCTTACGCCAAAGGAATTTAAGTCGCGCCGCGCTCGGAAGGATGCGTTTCTGGAAAACGTCTGGCACAATAAGCGTGTTTCGCTGATAGGTCCGAATGAAGAAGCTAAAGCCGCACGCGGTTGACTGGGCCCAAATCGACCGTTTCCTCGCAAGCGCGGATAAGAAGCTGGCCTCGGCCCGCAAGATTCTCGCTTTCGATGAAGAAGCTTGTCTTCAACAAGCTTACGAGGCAATGCTGAAAGCTTCCCTCGGGTTCATGTTTAGCCACGGATTTCGTGCGAGGAGTCAACCAGGGCACCACATCGCCATCATCGATTTCGTGCGCTCGCACATCGACAAGAAAAATGCCGGCCTGCTGATTGTCTTTGATCGTCTGCGCCGGAAGCGCAACACAGCCCTTTATGATGACAGCGGATTTGTTTCTCGCCATGACGCGGAACAGGCGCTCGAATCCGCTGGCGAGTACTTGAATGTGATCCGAGCTGATATCGTGGCCCGAAAACCTTGAGTCAGTCGAAGTGCTTGTCGATGAGATCCTTGACCTTCGCAATCCGCCACACAAGCAGCCCTATCGTTTCACCACCGAGGCAACGGCTCGTTCTCCGGCCTCGATTACTGAAGCACGGCGCTGTCGGCGGTTCTGCCGTGACACTGTTTGAACTTTTTCTCACTCCCGCACTAGGCCAAATCCGAGGCTCGGGCGATTTTCCGTGCGTACTGTCAGTTTTACCAGTCGGCGGAGCGGCATGATGCCAATAAAATGTTTGGCTGCATGTGGTGCCTGGGTCGAGAACGACCGTTCCTGCGTGATCGGCGCGGCCCTCGCAAAGTGACGAACTCAATCAAAGACACAACACAACAATGAAAACTATCGGCACGACAGAACAAGCATAGAAGGTGCGGTCACAGCGACGGTTGTGAAAAACATCAAGGCGTGATCCTCCGTCACTCGCGATCGCAGTCAAGAGTCATCGATAGGAGAAAGATTATGACACGCTTTTTCAGTCTGGTATCGACTGAACCGCTGGGGGTGACCCGTGCTTAAAAAGTCAAAGGCTCAAAGTGGCGCGCTCGACAAGGCCGCCTCCGTGGATCGTACGGTGCTGCCCGTCCCCGAACCTCAGTATCCGCCAATCACCGAGCTTGATGTGCATAATGCACAAGCCCCGCCACGGTTCCAGGTGAAAGCGCCGAAAGGCGCGCCCAACGTGGTTGTGATCCTTCTCGACAACTTCGGCTTCGGCGACGGGTCGACATTCGGAGGACCGATCCAGATGCCGACGCTGGACCGATTGGCCGAGACCGGGCTGCGCTACAACAATTTCAAAGTCCCTCCGTTATGTTCGCCCAGCCGCGTGGCTTGCCTTACCGGCCGCAATAGTCATAGCGCAAACTTCGGCGTGATCTCGGAAATTGCCACCGCTTTCCCGGGGTACACGGCGATGCGTCCCGCCAGCGTTACGATGGTGCCCCAGATCCTGCGGCTGAACGGTTACAGCACCGCCATGTTCGGCAAGTGTCACGAGCTGGGGCCCTGGGAAGCCAGCGATGTCGGACCGTTCGACCGCTGGCCGTTGCATAGCGGGTTTGAGCGGTTCTACGGTTTCATGGCCGGCGAGGCTGACCTATTTCATCCGGTCATTTATGACAACATGAACAGGGTGGATATGCATCCCGGCCCCGATTACTACGCCAGCACCGACATCACCGACAAGGCCATCGACTGGGTGCGTTCTCAGAAGTCGCTCGCGCCCGACAAGCCATTTTTCGTTTACTACTCGGCTATCGGCACCCACAGCCCTTTCCAGGTGCCCGAGAAGTGGCGCGACCGGTACAAAGGCAAGTTTGACCAGGGTTGGGACCAGGTTCGGAAGGAAACGTTGGCCCGCCAGATCAAAATGGGGGTCGTGCCCCCGGGCACGGAAGCTGCCCCCAAGCCACCCGGGATTCAGGAATGGGACGAGTTGACGGCCGATGAGAAAAAGGTCTTTGCCAGATACATGGAAATCTACGCCGCCTTTGGCGAGGTGACCGACTACGAAATCGGTCGATTCGTCGACTCGATCAAAGACCTAGGCGAAATGGACAACACGTTGATCTTCTACATCACCGGCGACAACGGCTCGGTTTTCCAGGGCGGCCTCAACGGTGCCTTTAATGTTCTGTCCGTGTTCAACGGGATGCCGGAACCCCTCGACATTGCGCTGAAACACTATGACGAAATTGGCGGGCCGAAATCCGAGATTTTGTATAACAATGGCTGGGCCTTCGCCGGCGCCACGCCGTTTGGGTGGGGCCACCAGGTGGCCTCCTACGGGGGCATCTGCCAGCCCATTGTGGTCCATTGGCCGAAGGGCATCAAGGAGAACGGCGGCCTGCGTACGCAGTGGTACCACATGATTGACATTGTCCCAACTATATTGGAGGCAGTTGGGGTGCCCCAGCCCGGGGTCGTCTACGGCGTCAAGCAGAAACCGATCGAAGGCGTGAGCATGCTCGACACTTTTAATAACTCCGAGGCCAAGTCGCACCGTACCACGCAATACTTCGAGATGGCTGGCAACCGGGGCATCTATCAGGATGGCTGGTTCGCCACCACGGTGCACCGCCCGCCGTGGGAGCCCAAAGCGCGCGCTACCTTTGCCAACGACAAGTGGGAGCTTTACAACGTAGAGCAAGACTTCAGTTGTGCGCATGACCTTGCCGCGAAGTACCCCGACAAACTTGAGAAGCTAAAGGGAGTCTTCCTTGAGGAGGCTGTCAAGTACAACGTGCTTCCGCTTGACGACCGCGCCTGGGAGCGCTTCAATGCCGCCCTGGCGGGCCGTCCGGATCTGCTGGAAGGCCGCACCGAGATGACAGTCTATGAAGGGATGAAGGGAATCCCCGAGAATGGCTTCATCAACGTCAAGAACAGCTCCTTTGTGGTTACGGCCGATATCGAGGTCCCGCAGGCAGGCGCGAAAGGGGTGGTCATCGCCCAGGGCGGGGAGATGGGCGGCTGGAGCCTCTATGTCACGGACGGCGCACCCCGGTTTGCCTGGAACTTTCTCGGCCGTGAGATTTACAAGATCGTTGGCCCCGCTCGTCTGCCGGCCGGGAAGGTGATACTCCGTTTCGAGTTTGCTTACGATGGCGGTGGCCTCGGTGCGGGGGGTAACGGTGTGATCCTGGTCAACGGTAAAGAAGTCGCCGCAGGGCGGATCGGGCACACTCAGCCGTTCGCGTTTGGCGCCGAGACGACGGACGTGGGCGAAAATCTCTATACGTGTGTTAGCGACGACTACAAAGTGGGCGATAACAGGTTCACCGGTAAGATTAACAAGGTGACCGTCCAGGTCGGCAAATCCAACCTCAGCGAGGAGGCACAGAGGGCTATCGCAGAAATGCATGTCAACAAAGCAATGGCCGCCTAATCTCGCCGTTGAGGAAACGGGAACCCGATCTCCTCATCTCGGCATTCCCGGATCAGACACTGGCTCACCCGTCAGTAACACTATCAACCGCCGTTTCTGTTTACCGGAACGGTCGAGCGTGTTGACATTGGGCTAGGGCCGCGGAATCTAAGAGCGGAGGATGAGAGCAAGCTGAACGCAATGTGCACGGCATTCGCTGGCACACACCAAGCAGCGGCAAACGCCGGCAGCTCACGTGCGGCTTCCGGTCACTGGGGAGCGGGCAACCCATGGAACAGAATACGATGTCGTCGCTGCCTCGGCCCTTTAGCCTTCTGGCCAAGCCCACGGGCGCTACCTGCAATCTGGACTGCAAGTATTGCTTCTTCTTATCTAAGGAAATGCTTTACCCGGGCGACCGGTTCCGCATGTCCGAGGACTTGCTGGATACCTACATCCGGCAGCTTCTGGAGGCGCATCCGTCCGGTGAGGTCAACGTCGCATGGCAGGGCGGCGAGCCGACCCTCATGGGGCTGGACTTCTTCCGAAGCGCCATCGCATACGTGGAAAAATACCGGAGGCCCGCGCAGAAAATCCTTCACACGATACAGACCAACGGCACCCTCCTGAACGATGAATGGTGCGCGTTCTTCAAGCAGCACAACTTTCTCGTCGGTCTCAGCGTAGACGGCCCAAAAGAAATGCACGACGCTTACCGCGTAAATAAAGGCGGAGCCGGCAGCTTCGATCAGGTCATCGCCGCCTGGGAAGCACTAAGCCGGCGTGGGGTAGACGTCAACATTCTTTGCACGATTCACGCGGCGAACGCCGATCACCCGATCGAGGTGTACCGGTTCTTTCGCGACCAACTGCGGACAAAGTTCATGCAGTTCATCCCCATTGTGGAGCGGACCACGAAGGAGTTCCTTCCACTCGCCAATCTGGGGTGGGGCGAACGGCCCGGTTCGGACCGTCCGCTCTACACCCAGCACGGCGGGTTGGTCACCGAAAGGTCGGTTGGAGCAGAACAGTTCGGCCGCTTCCTTATCGCTATCTTCGATGAGTGGGTGCGCCGCGACGTGGGAGACGTGTTCGTGCAAACTTTCGATGTGGCGCTGGGAAGCTGGCTGGGTCAGCACAACTTGTGCATCTTCTCACCCACCTGCGGTGATGCCATCGCACTGGAACATAATGGCGATCTCTATTCCTGCGATCACTATGTCGAGCCCGACTATCGGCTAGGGAATATCCAGGAGACGCCCATGCGAGAACTGGTGGACTCGCAGAAGCAGCGCGCATTCGGGCAGCACAAACTGAGTAGCCTGCCCAAGTATTGCAGGGAGTGCGAGGTGCGGTTCGCCTGCCACGGTGAGTGTCCGCGCAACCGGTTCATCACGACCCCGGATGGCGAGCCTGGGCTCAACTACCTGTGCGCGGGCTACAAGGCATTCTTCAATCATATTGACCCTGCGATGAAGATCATGGCGGGTCTGTTGCGCCAGGGCCGATTTGCCGACGAGATCATGCAGGTTAACAGCATGCCAGACGTTCGGCATAGGACGTCAGGAACCAAAGTAGGCCGCAACGATCCCTGCTCATGCGGGAGCGGAAAAAAGTTCAAACATTGTCACGGGAGAAGTGCTGACAGCGCGATGCATCAGCAATCGCGGGAGCAAAGTGAGCCGTTTATGAACTGAGCGCGCCGCTCATGTGGGCGGCTCGCGAAGATACGGTGCAGAGCTCCGGTACAAAGTATCACCGTCCTGATTCTTGGATGCTTGGTCGGCCAACCGGAAGTTATCCGCAGCGCCAACTGGTCGGCTACCGTCTCGGATTGGTAATAAATCGCCATATCACTCATTGATCCTGGGCTGCCTCAATCTCAATGAGGGTAAGCGCCTGGTTTGCCCGTGATCCGGGCGCGATTACGCAAGAGTCGGACGTTCTCTCAGCAGAGTGCCACTTTTGCCAGTTACGTTCTTTCTTCTCACCTAAGGAGTAGGCGGCTTCCACAGCCATGCATGACTGTTGCATGGTCCACGTATCGCTGTCACTTTTGACAGTGTTCGGCGGATCATCCATCGCCTAGCGTAAGGCCCAAATATCCAGTCTTGCATGTAGTCACACGAAAAAAGCGAGGAAATGACTATGGTGTCGGCCAACGCAACTGCTCTCACAAAACAGCTGTTGGCAACAACGCTATCCCTCCTGCTGGTCTTGGGAAGAATGCCATTGGTCGCTGCGGCCCAACAAACGGGGCCAAGCGGGTATGCGGGACAAGGTGTGCCGCTATCTGCCGAAGAGTTGCAGCAACTCGTGGCTCCGATCGCGCTTTACCCCGACTCCCTCGTAGCACAGATTCTTGGAGCTACGACCTTTCCAGACCAGGTTGCTGCCGCCGCCAGCTGGCTTCAGCAGAACAGCAATCTCACAGGAACAGCTCTTATGAAAAGCGTTGATGCTCAGCCGTGGGATCCGAGCGTGAAGGCGCTCACCCAATTTCCCTCGGTGCTCGCCAACCTGGCGACGAACCTTACTTGGACTTCGTCGTTGGGAGAGGCGTACAACACTCAGTCCGCTGCTGTAATGTCGGCCGTCCAATTCCTGCGAGCGAAAGCACTGGCTGCCGGCAATTTGAAAACTGGGCCACAACTAACGGTCGTGCAAGAGTCCCCTCAAACCATCGTCATTCAATCGGCAAGTCCGCAAGTGGTATATGTGCCTGTATATAACCCTGCGGTAGTCTACGGTGTTCCCTACGTCTACCCCAACTATGTCTATGTGGCCCCGCCCCCCTCGACTGCGGTGCTCGCATTCGGGGTTGGCATCGCCGTGGGCGTAGCGATCAGCGGCGGATACGGCTGGGGGTATAGCAGCTGGAACTGTGGCTGGCACGGTACCACTACGGTGGTATATCGCGGCGGGGCCTACTATGGCAATCCTGCCTGGCACGGTGGCTACTATGGTTCCAGTAAGTCGGTGTACGGTCCCAACGGCGCAGCGCACTATAGCTCTGGTTACAACCCCTCCACCGGGACTGTTGCGCGAGGCGGCACAGTCTCCAACGGCTACGGCAGCGTGAGTGCCGGTCAAGCATACAACCCAAGGACAGGGGCTTCCGCCTCGACGGTGCAAGGGTCGAATGCCAATGGAAGCTGGGGAGCCTCGACGGTTTCGAAAAACGGTAACACCGCGTACGGCCAGCATCAAACGACCTCTCAAGGAACGACAGGTCAAGTGCACACTACAAATGGGGGCTCGGCGTATGGCGCTACGGGCAAGAACGGCAACACCGCTGCCGTGGGCCAGACCGCGAACGGCAACAAGTATGCGACCGCGAACGGGAACACCTACAGCAATACGGGAAACGGTTGGAGCGGGAACTCGAACAATACCCAGAAATCCGGCAGTTCGAGTTACTCGAGCCAACCGAACAACTCTCAAAAATCCAGCAGCTCAAGTTCCTCGAACAGTACCCAGAAATCCAGCGCATCAGGGTGGGGACAGCAGGAAAAGAGCAGCGGGTCATCGGCCTTCAGCAGCGGGGGCGGAGGCTGGCAAGCCAAGTCGGAGAGTGCTCGCGGTTCGGCAAGCAAGGGCGGTGGTGGCGGCTGGGGCGGCAGCAGCGGCACCTCCACGAGTCGCTCTCGCAAGCCTTGATCAACTGCGAGATCTCATCAGCCATTGAGGGCAAGGAGAGTGCTATGAATAGCAGATTTGCAAGTAGATTGCGAAAGCAGTTTGTCGCCGACACTGATGCGGCTGTCCGCAAACGCTGGGTGATGATCAGTGCCGTGCTGCTGGCAAGTACTGTGCCGGTGATCGCTCAGAGTGCTGAGCTGCAGGAAAAGCTCGCAGCCGTGAAGCAGGCTGTCGCGCAAAACAAGCAGAGGCTCCGGCAGTATCAATGGATCGAAACCACGCAGCTCACATTGAAGGGAGATGCGAAGCCTCCATCTCAAAACCTGTGTCAGTACGGTCCTGACGGGCAAGTACAGAAGACGCCGATCGGTCCTCCAGCGCCACCACCGAGTGGTGGCCGCTTGAAGCAAAAAGTCATTGCAAATAAAAAAGCGGAAATGACGGATTACATGGGGGACGTGAAGGGCCTTCTGAGCTTGTACGTCCCACCTGACCCACAGAGAATGCAAGCAGCCTACGCGGCTGGCAAACTCTCTTTCAATCCTGCCGGGGGGATCGTGAATTTCATCTTCAAGGATTATGCCCAGCCGGGCGATCAGATGACTCTCACGTTTGATCTCGCCAAGTCAGCCATCGTGTCTCTGAGTATTAGCACCTACATGGGTGACTCCAAGGAAGCGGTAACGTTGCAGGTTCAGATGGCCAGCCTCCCCGAAGGCATCAACTATGTGCAGCGGACCGTTCTGAACGCAACGGCCAAGCAGCTCGTCGTGACTACGACCAGTTCCAATTACCAAAAGCTCGGTGGTTAGTAATATTCGCCAGGAAGCTGTCGCTTCGAATAATTAGGCTGTGTTTCAAAAAAGCTTGCTTCTGCGCATGGCATGTGGCTCGTTCTGGTTGTGTCCTTCGCCGTGATTCTGATTGGCGCTAGCGAGGCGGAATTCCGTCTTGGGCGCAAGACCGAGTCGGCGCGAAAATGCCGGCGTCCGGCGGTGGCGTCATTGTGTAAGAAACTCCGCCTGCCGGAATCTAAGGCTGAATTGAAATGGAGACAGCTAATTATTGGCGATGCTGCGGTTTGCCTGACCGAAAGCGTTCGTTGCCAGCTTTCATCTGCTGGATGATTTCGTCCGCCGTCATCTTGTCACGCTGCTCCTTGGTGAGGTCTGCGTGGGCCAACACGCTTCCTAGAAGTATAGGAAAATCAAAATCTCGTGTTCGGCGTGAAAGAGGCATTGTGCGTGATCGAGTCGGTGTCGTCTGTCGGAGGGCGACATTCACGTTGTCCCGTGGGGATCGAGTCCGTCCGCTTTGGAGTCACGCAAGGGGAGCACGCGAAATTCGGCATTTAATGTGTCGGTTGGGCGATTGAATTGTTCGGCTAAGGTCTGATTAGCGAGTCGCCTTTGATGCTATTCGTCGTGCCCACTTCATTCTTTTGCCCGTGTGGTCGAGGAGTGGATCATGTCCGAAGTCTCGCTTTATGGAGTCCGCCCAACGGCGGGGCTTGGGGCGTGGCCTTCGCTCCTGCCCTAGAATGGCAAAGATACCTGCCGACGTTTGGCTGAGAGCACGTGGAGCGAACAGCCCAAAGCTCCGAACAGCATGCTGATAGCGCTCCAGAATGTGCTGCGCCCAACGATTAATGAACTCTTCCAGCGAGCACTGCACCTCTGCACGACTACGGAGCTTTTTATCTTTGTACCAAAACCTGACCGTTTGTTCCCCAATCCAGGTAACGCGACCCTGCGCAATGGGAGGCCGCCTTACGTAGCGACCGGCGTATTGCAGAAAATGCGTTTTGTTCTCAAAAGACTGAATCTTGATGCTCCACCAGCATTTTTCCAAATGAGTGAGCAGGTCCCCCGTCTGATCAGTTGTTAGCTCCGTCCGGAGCCGACCGACTTGGAGGGCGGCTCTGAGAAGTGCGATCACGACCTTCCGCCAAGCCTTCATCAGTCGGTCGTGATTGTAGTACCGGCTAGGAGCCCAAGTGTCGGATGACCCGTGCAACCCTCCACCGGTGACCATCGTATGTACATGTGAGTTGAACTCCAATTTCCCGTTAAAGGTGTGGAGAAGCGCAATGACGCCAACGCGCAAGCCATGCCGGACCCCCACGTGTACCCGTAGGACCTCCGCAGCTAGGGCTGGCAGAGCACGGGCTAAGAACGGGTTGTCGCGGAAAAAGGGCCAGAGTAGATCCGGCATTGTGAACGTGATCCCCTTATAAAGTGCATCTGGCAGGGCGGCCCACCGTTCGCGTAGCCACTGGACGTTGGCGCGGTAGCCACAACTCGGGCAGGCTCGCGATTTGCAAGTGTGATAGACGATGAGTTCCCGGTTCTCAGAAGAGTAAACCTCGGCGCCCAACTCCGCGGTGCGGCACAGCATGGCCTTGTCAAAGACTTCAAGAACTGCGGGGCGCATTTCAACCCGTTCCCAGTACCGACGCCCTTGAGACAGAATTGTTTTGAGCGGATATTGATATTTCATGTCGGTTTCATCTCCTTTTGAGAGAGTGTGGACCTGCAAGATAGTCTTCACCCACAAGAACAATGGTGCGCTTATGTCGGCCGACCCGTACTGCCACTGATCCAGGCTGTCGCGCCTCTTGGCACTTGAGGGCGTCAAGCACTGGAAGGGCATCGAGGCTGGCTTTTTTCTCCTTCGGTTGAGGCATGCAGCTACGGATCACTCTGTTGGTTGCGCGTTCCTCGCTGTAACGGATGAATTGCTCCAGTTGTGCAGCTCGGGGCAACTTGCAGAATTGGATCGCGCGGTTAATCTTGAGCGTGCCATTTCCCAAAGCCTCGATCACGGTCGAGTGAGCGAGTTCGAGGATTGCTTCAACGTTCCCGACATTACGAGGGCAAACCCCCGCCATGTCAGCAACCTGTTGCCGTACATCAACGTGCTGAGCTTCTGGCAAATTTGCCAACCCCTTGTACTTGCCTCCGAAGCGCATGTTGTTGAGTGCCGCGTGTTGAAGGGAAGACTTCAGGGTTAGAGCCAGGCGAATGCGGACGAAGTCATTCCATCCACGTTGCGTCTGATGATGTGCGAGTATGAATGCCAGCGAATCGTCCGCGCTGAGCGGGTGTTCGATGCAGTAGATTTCAGGGACTTGTTCAAACACAGCCAATCGCCAACGCCCAAACCCAGCGAGAACGGTTCCGTTCGTTGCGATCAAAATTGGGTCGTGTACGGAGTCAATTGCTGACCTAGCCGCATCGTTAAGTTCAGGAACCAGACCGCCCCACCCGACCTTTTCGAGCGACGGATGCAGAAGCAAGTCTCTTGGTGACCGAAAGGTTGGACGCCCTTCCGCCCGGCGTATTACTGGGGTAGATTGAGGCGGCTTAGGCCCAGCCTGGCTTCGGGAAACCGATGGTGCCGAAAGAATACTTGGCGCGCTTTCTTTGGTGAGCAAGTCCATTTGCAAAGGCTTCCCCCTGATGTCTGTGGATTTTGGGCGTTGCGAGGCTCCGACCTCAAATACGCGCCTGGGACAGCGCGAGTGGAAATCGTCAGATGCTCAAGTGATATTGCGGGCCACAGCAGGCAGAAACTTTTACTCGCGCGACGCGAGTTACGCGAGTACGTCGAGCGGTTGTTCGCCGGAAAACGGCGGGAGCAGTTGTCAGGATCTCGATTTAGATCCGAGCGCCGCTTTCCAACCTTGCACACGTTTCTCGTCGCGGCCAACTTATGAGAAATAGCTCCCGTCTATCCCCAAAAGGATTATCCTTTCCCTTCTTGATCGGTTGCTGACCGTTCGTAGGCAGATCGAAAACACCCCGAGACGACCGTTCAACTACTCTGGAGTCTGTTATGGGCCACACCCGGCTGGGCGAAGTTCCGAAAACACACAAGTGGAGCGAACTGGTCGATCGGATTTCTGGATCAGGTCGCACCGGCAACGTCGCTACCGCCGATGTCAGCATCGGCGTTATTGCGGCTCAGACGTTGGATGCGACGCAGAAGAGCCTAAAGCGAGCGGCCACTGATCCCGGCGTGCGCTATACGTTCTACCTGATTACTCAGGTCGCCCTCGCTGCGCGTGCCTCAAATTGGGAGAGGGCGTTGGATGCACACGGCATCCATCTGTTGGAGGACAGCACGGTTTTCGATTTTACCGTCGAGATGCAGAACGCCATAGATCGATATGTCGGCGCGAGTCGCTCGGGATCAACAGACCTGAGCGAAATCGCCCAGCAATCGGCAGGCGAGGCAATCGCGAGCCTGGCGGGCCCGCGAACTTTGAGCATGTTCGGTGGTAGCGGCGACGACGTGCGAAACGCCGTTCGCTCTCTTTCTACCAAGAAAGGGTTTGGTGATCTGGGGCAACGTTTCTTCGGACGCTTTGTGGCCCGTTTCCTGAATTTCTATCTCAGTCGCGTGACGGCGGCGAGTCTTGGGAGTCCGCGGCTGCGAGATCTGGGCGATGTTGCTCAATTTAACGACGCGCTGCGCGTCCACTGCGACCAGAGTGCGCTCATCGTGCGGGATTTCTGCGGTGAGTGGTTCTCGAAGACTGTGTACCGGGAGGGAGTTGATCTAAACAACACGTCCAAATTTCTAGCCGTTGCCTTCAAAAAGCTGCGCAGCGAACTCGGCCGCCAAGGGCACGAGCTATGATTACGCCCCGCCTGTTCGTATGCAGCGGCGCGAAGATCGACGCAGAAAGCGCCGTCGCAAAAGGCAGGCAGCGGATCACTCTTGACTCCATCAGCCCGCACCCGAATGTCAACATTCGGTTCGAGAATGTCACTAGGGCTCTACATCAACACCTTCCTTCCCGCCTCGTTGATTTTCTAGAGATTGCTTCCTACGTTTTTACCGCTGATTGCGCTACGGAGCGTGGCGAACAGTGGACAGATGACGACAGCAGGGAGGCGTGGGGTCGCGACTTTGCCTTTGTTGTCCCGGTGCGAGACCCAGCCTTTTGGACGAAACCTCAGATCACGTCTCTCATCAAAGAATCATTGAGTTATCTCTCCAACGACAAGTATTCCTTCACTTTCGTGCCTCTGACGCAGGATCGTTCCGAGCAGCGTTATTTTGAGTTTGCGGAACGCAAGACTTGGTCGTTCCATGCACCCAAGCGCGTGGTTATGTTTTCAGGGGGGCTCGATTCACTCGCCGGGGCAGTCGAGACCGCGAACACGGGGGACGACCATGTGGTGCTGATGAGTCATCGCTCAGTCTCGACTGTGTCTGCGCGACAGACGAAGCTCTTTCATGCGCTGCAGAGGCGATTTCCTAATCGATTAGTCCACGTACCGGTCTGGATCAACAAAGATGAGAAGTTCCGGCGCGAGTCCACTCAACGCACGAGATCATTCCTGTTTGCAGCTCTTGGCGCGGTTGTGGCCGAACCACTTGGTGCAGGTGGGATTCGCTTCTATGAGAATGGCGTTGTAAGTTTGAACCTGCCTGTAGCAGAGGAGGTGTTGCGGGCTCGTGCATCCCGCACAACGCATCCCGTCACCCTACACCATTTGGAATCCTTGTGCACTGCCGTTGCAGGTCGGAATCTTGTTGTGGACAATCCCTATTTGTTCAAGACAAAAACGGAGGTTGTGGAAGTTCTCTCCTCGCACAACGCTGAGGATCTGATTATTTCTACCAGTTCGTGCGCTCATTTGATGTTCAAATCGAACGCTCAAAAGCATTGCGGCACCTGCAGCCAGTGTATTGATCGAAGATTCGCAATTATTGCCGCCGGTCTTGAGCAATACGATCCCAAAGCCGACTATGTCTCCGATGTCTTTACGGGCCCTCGCAAGGACGGGTACGAGAAGAAGATGGCGGTTGACTACACGCGGCATGGAATTGAGCTACAGAACCGGTCAGAGGCAGAATTAGCGATGTTGTTTAACGCCGAACTCGGCCGGGCCGTTCGCTACGAGCGAAAGCGCAGTGAATCCGCCGAAAGAATCATCGCCATGCATAAACGACATGGAAAGGCGGTTACGGATGTTCTGACAAAGAAAATCGCGGAGCGGTCCGGGGATCTGGCCAGGGGAACGCTCGAACCGACTTCCTTGCTGGCCCTGATTTTGGGGAAGAACCTCGGGCCGAGTCCTCTTGCAATTGCCGGAGCGATCACAGGACAGGCGACCGGAACGACCGACGAGATGCCCAATTCGGCCGATAGTTCGATAGCCGCAGCCGGGGATAAGATTCTTGAGTATGTGATGGACAAGTTTAGTGCTCGAATGCCTGCACGCTCCACCAAGCTACGGAAGCTCCTAAAGCGCGACACGGTTATCTTCGCAGCGATAAAGGTCGGGCACAAAGGCCCCAGATATTGCTCATTCTTACACGAGCACGGAATAAAGCCACAGTGGCCCGAAGGTGCACCGACCAGTTACCCGCGCGCCTACAAGATCGGTCCCCCGTGGCCGAAGAAGATCCAGGATGAAAAAACTCGGGCTGGCGCTCGGATGAAAAGGTATTCCGACTCCGTGTTTGCCGAGGCTCTCATTCTTCATCTACAGGCTGAATTCGACGAAATAACTAGGCTAATCAACTCGCGCAACTCGCAACACGCGAGTAAAACTTCCTCCGCCTAATGTCCGCATAAATACTGGACCATCTGCTGATTTCCACTCGCACGGCTTCGACCGGGCCTTCGCCCCGCTCCGTTTTATTGGCAAGATACGTTTGATTTGGCTACCTGTGGTAGCCGTTAGCGTAACTGCTACTCATGTCTAGTGGGCTGAAAAACGTGAAGCGAAAGGAGCAGATGTCTCCACACGGAAGGGAAGAGAACTGGAACCATGCGGAATGAGCTTCAAACCGTCTTGCTGGTCGCCCAAGAACTCCCGGCAGGTGAACTCCCGCGCCTTCTGGGGGAGTTGGAGGAAATCCGCTGTACAGCAATGGCGAGGTTGACCATGCCTGCGCCCGCGCAACGCCCCGATGAGTTGCTGATGATTGAACAAGCCGCCGAAAGGCTCGGCCTCTCCGTGGATTATCTTTACCGGAATCACTCCGGCCTGCCCTTCACTCGCCGCATGGGGCGCTCCCTGCGTTTTAGTAGCCTTGGAATCGACGAGTACATAAAGCGCTCCGGCGCATTGACGCCAAGACGCCACACTGCTATGCTCAACTCTGTGCGATAAGGGCACACAGGGGAGAGAAGCTTATGGCGAAGCCGAAAGGCACGGAGAAATTGGCCCGCGCAACAATGCGGCTGCCTCAATCTCTCTGGGACGATGTACAGCATAGGGCGATTGATGAGCACATTTCATTGTCGGAACTCGTCGCGAAGGCGTTGCGCGAGTATCTGAAGAAAGGCGGCAGGGCATGAGAGGCGACGGCAGAATTTTCAAACGCGGCGAGACTTGGTGGATGAGTATTTACGTTGACGGTCGCGAGCAACGGGAATCAACCAAGACGAACGACGAAGATAAGGCTCGCAAGACCCTGCGGTCGAAGCTCAAAGAAGTCCACGCCCATGAGCTAGACCCCACGAAGCCTTTCCTAACGCAGCGGCATCGCAAGCGCTCGATTGCCGATCTGCTCGATACCCTGAAATCCGATTTCGAGATTCGCGGCATCGCCAGCAAGCAGAACCTATCCAACATCAAACGGACGCGCGCTGACTTCGGTACAGTCCGGGCGACGGCGCTCTTTCCTGAAGCCGTGGATCAGTACGTCGAGGAACGGCTCGCAGATGGCGACGCGAAGGCGTCGATCAATCGCGTTCTCCAACTGTTGAAGCAAGCCTATACACTCGCGGAATTCCCCGCGCCGAAGATTCGCAGATTGGATGAGAGCGACAATGTTCGACGCGGCTTCTTCTCCGAGGCGGAGATTCGACGGGTTATGGCACATCTGCCTGGAGAGCTTGCCGACTTCACCCTCTTTGCGTGGACCACGGGGATGCGTAAAGGTGAGATCGCGTCCCTGCGCTGGGAAGATGTGGACGGCGGCTGCATCCGGCTTCGCGCAGAGAACGCCAAGAACGGAACTGCTCGGCTGATCCCCCTCGAAGGCGAACTCGCTGAACTTATCGCACGGCGCAAGGCAGCACGGCAGGTTAAGGTCAAAGAAACCGTGATGCTCTCCGCCCTGATCTTCCATCGGAAAGGCGAGCCGATTCGGGAGTTCAGAAAGTCATGGGCGACGGCCTGCACCAAGGCAGGGATTTCCCGGTTGTTCCATGACCTCCGGCGAAGCGCTTGCCGGAACATGATCGCGGCGGGAGTGGCCCAGGTAACGGCGATGCAGGTATCTGGTCATAAGACGGATTCGATGTTCCGCCGTTACGCGATTGTCAGCGAGACGGACCTTCGGACTGCTCTACGGGCGACTCAGCAGTACCTCGCGACGGTGAAAGAGAACGTGGTCGCGATGGTTTCCAACGGTTGAAGATTTTTCACTTCACGGACAATTCACGGACAAAAGCCAAAGGGCACCCTTCGCGGGGTGCCCTAAGTTATTGAAAAGATGGTGCGCCCTGAGAGATTCGAACTCCCGACCTTCTGGTTCGTAGCCAGACGCTCTATCCAGCTGAGCTAAGGGCGCAGGTTTTGCTTTGGCAGGAAAACTTCTTGAAGAATTATAACGGAAGTTCCGGCTTGCCGCGAACGTGGACCTTCAGCCTTATCGCGGCTGCTTTTGCCGGTCTATTTCATTGCAGCAGCCTGCGCCGCGCCCGTAGGGTCTTTCCCTTATAGAGCTATGCGGGGCGCACAAAGCTTATCCGTTTGTTCCTTTCCACAACCATTCGGCCGCCTCCTTGCTTGACCTCCTGAGCCTGAAGTAAATCTTTCCCGCCTCAGAGCAATTCCTACAAGGCCCCTTGCAGCCGCGACCTGCATTTTGTGTGGGTTACAGACGGCACGCTGTGTGCTTATCATATACCAGACGAAGTGGCGCGCAACGGGGCGCTCCAAGAAGAACTTCGGCCAGAGGTTTTCTTGGGCGCCCCTTGCATTTGATCTCGCTGAAAACCAAGCCCTCTCCCTCAAAATTCTGTCCTTCCGAATCGAGCCGAAGGCTCGGTGAGAGCCTGCCCTGAGCCTGTCGAAGGGAACCTGCTGTTTGCTTGCGCCGCCGGATGCCTGTCCCCGCAACTCCTCTACACTACTGCCAAACGCTCCCGCACATCCACTCCAGCCTCACGCAAGAGTTTAGCAACCGAATCCGCCTTAAGCCGCGAAGCGTCGAACTCCACGCGCACCGTGCGCTCGGATTCGTTAAATACAACCCGCCTCACTCCGTAGACCTCACGCATGCCGTCGATGGCCCGCAGTTCATTCTCGCCAGGCGCCGCGCCATAACGAAAAACGATTTCCAGATAAGTCATGGGATAATCCTTGCTGCCCAAGAATGCAGGCGCCGGGCCGAACGCCGACCCTGAATCCAATATAAAGCATTCTCCATCGAAGACGTAGCGTGCAGTAACGTGGACGAGCGGCGCTTCGGCGCCGCGTAAAGGGAAAAAATAAAGTGGGCTTTAGCCCCCGGGAAACCTGCCGTCTGAATGTCAACGAACCCATCCAACCCGGCGCCCACCGTCGAACGCGACCCGGTCTGCGGAATGAACGTAAATTCGGCGACCGCGAAACATATGTACGAACACGCAGGGAAGAACTACTACTTCTGCTGCGCGCCCTGCGCCGAAAAATTCAAAGCGGACCCGGCGAAGTATCTGCGCCCGACCGCGCCTTCCGGTTTGGTGATGCTGGGCACTGCAAAGGCTGACCAATCCTCATCCCGGCAAACAGCAGCGCGGGAAGGCGTCGCCTACGTCTGCCCGATGTGCCCCGAGGTCCGCGAAAAAAAGCCGGGCGCGTGCCCGTCCTGCGGAATGGCTCTTGAGTCGGAAGTTCCCGCGCCATCAACCCGCACGGAATATACCTGCCCCATGCATCCCGAGATCGTGCGGCCCGCGCCCGGTTCGTGCCCGATCTGCGGCATGGCGCTTGAGCCTCGTACGGTCACTGCATCCGGCTCGATCGACAATCCCGAACTGCGCGATATGAGCCGCCGCTTCTGGGTGAGCCTCGTGCTCACCGCGCCACTGCTCGTCATCGCCATGGGCAGCATGATCTGGCCGCACGCTTTCATGGGAGCATTTCTCATCATAGGTGACAGATTTGTCTCTTGGAGCTCGATCCTGCCTTGGCTCGAACTCGCCCTGGCCACGCCGGTAGTCCTCTGGGGCGGATGGCCTTTCTTTCAGCGCTTCTGGACTTCACTCGTCAACCGCAGCCCGAACATGTTTACGCTCATCGGCATGGGCACCGGCGTCGCCTATGGATACAGCGCGGTAGCCACGCTCGCCCCGCAGATTTTTCCTGAATCGCTACGCGGCATGGGAGGCTATCCCGATGTCTACTTCGAATCAGCGGCCGCGATTACGGCTCTGGTTTTGCTCGGTCAGCTCATGGAATTACGCGCACGCAGCCGCACCAGTGCCGCTATTCGCGCACTTCTCGATCTAAGTCCCGCCACTGCGCACGTGCTCAACCCTGACGGGAGCGAAAAAGATATTCCGCTCGAACAGGTCAAGCCCGGCGACCGCCTGCGCGTTCGCCCAGGCGAAAAAAATCCCGTCGACGGCATTCTACTCGAAGGCCGCAGCACCGTTGACGAGTCCATGATCACCGGCGAATCCACGCCCGTCGAGAAATCGCTGGACAGCAACGTCATCGGAGCCACCCTCAACGGCACCGGCTCGTTCGTGATGCGGGCCGAGCGCGTTGGCAGCGAAACGTTGCTGGCGCGAATCGTGCAACTCGTGGGCCAGGCACAGCGCAGCCGGGCCCCCATCCAGCGTCTCGCGGACCGCGTCGCCGGGTGGTTCGTGCCCCTGGTAGTCGCGATCGCGATCATCACCTTCCTCGCGTGGTCGTTCCTCGGTCCGCAACCGCGCCTCGCGCATGCGCTCATCAATGCAATTGCCGTTCTGATTATCGCGTGTCCCTGCGCGTTAGGTCTTGCCACGCCCATGGCCATCATGGTCGGCGTGGGCCGCGGCGCGCGCGCCGGCATTCTCATCAAGAATGCCGAAATGCTCGAGACTATGGAAAAGGTCGACACCATGGTCCTCGACAAAACCGGAACGCTGACCGAAGGCAAGCCGCAACTCGTAAGCGTCTCTCAGCCGCTTGCGGATGACCCCGAACTGCTGCGCCTAGCCGCCAGTCTTGAGCATGCCAGCGAACATCCTCTAGGTTCTGTGGTCGTCGATGCCGCCGTGAACCGGGGCCTCAAGCTTTCCCAACCGGAAGAATTCCACTCCGTCACAGGCAAGGGCATTGTCGGCGTAGTCGACGGAAGAAAAGTTGCGGTCGGCAGTCCCGCCCTGATGGTCGACATAGGAGCTTTGCAAGGACCCAGTGTCTCCGCCTTGATGCAGCCGGGCGACACGGTTTTGTGTGTGGCCATCGATGGCAAGTATGTCGGAAACCTCGCCGTAGCCGATCGCGTGAAACCCTCCACTCCCGAGGCCCTTCGCTCTCTGAAGAGCCAGGGCATTCGCATCGTAATGCTCACCGGCGACAATCGCATCGTCGCAGCGGCGCTCGCGAAGACGCTCGGCATAGAAGAATTCGAAGCCGAAGTTCTGCCGGAAAGGAAGTTGGAAATCATTCGCAAACTGCAGGGGCAGGGAAGAGTAGTCGCAATGGCAGGCGATGGCATCAACGACGCCCCCGCGCTCGCGCAGGCTAATGTCGGCATCGCCATGGGCACCGGCACCGACATCGCCATGGAAAGCGGCGGCATCACGCTGCTGAAAGGCGATCTAACCGGGATCGTTGGCGCGCGCAAGCTGAGTCAGGCCACCATGCGCAACATCCGGCAGAATTTATTCTTCGCCTTCGTCTACAACGCGATCGGTGTGCCCATCGCAGCCGGAGTGCTCTACCCGCTCTTCGGCCTGCTGCTGCCCGGGTCGATCCTCCCCACCTTCGCCGCAGCCGCCATGAGCTTCAGCTCTGTGTCAGTAATCACCAACGCCCTGCGCCTGCGGAACGTAAAGCTATGAGTGAACAATGAAGTCAGGAGAAGAAATGAGGACGCAAGCTAACGTCTTAGTTGGTTGAAGATTTCTTCCGTGATTCCGTGCCTCAGTGGTGGACTTACAGCCTCCCCAGAAAATCCACAACCTCCGGCCCCGTCCAATCCACCGCCCCAATAAACTTCCTCCGCACGACTCCATTGCGGTCAATAATGTAAGTCTCGGGAAACTTAGAAGTCCCGTACAAGCTGTTACTTTTCTGATCAGCGTCCCGCACCGTGAGCAGATTCACGCTGTGATCTCGCAAGAACCGCCGGTAGGCATTCTCATCGGCGTCAACGCTGACCGCCAGCACAGTAACGCCGTGGGATTTCATCCGCTGCTGCATCTGCATCAGCGACGGAAGCTCCTCCACGCAAGGAGGACACCACGTCGCCCAGAAGTTCAGCACGACCACCTGTCCCTTGAATTGGCCCAGCGTAATTGTGCGCTCAGCGTCATGCACCGTGAAATCCGGCGCCGCCGCACCGACCCGCGACGGACGACTCCCCCCGTAGCACGCTGAAAGAAGCAGAATTATGAAGACCGGGACAATCGCGCCGGCAAAACAAAGCAAACGTCGCACCCAGCTATAATAGTGGATTCGACCTATGCCTGCGACATCCCCAGTCTCGGCGCGGCCCACAGTGTCGGTAATCGTGCCGGCGCGCAACGAGGAAGCCTGCCTAGGCGCATGCCTCCAGTCTGTCGTCTCGCAGACCGGCGTGTCCTTCGAAGTCATCGTAGTGGACGACCACTCAACGGACCGCACTCGCGAAATAGCGCTATCCTTCGCCAGCCCTCAGCTGCACATCATTGAGGCCGGCCCGCTCCCCGCAGGTTGGACCGGAAAAAACAACGCCGTCACCGCCGGATCAAGAGCAGCTCGCGGCGAGTGGTTTCTGTTCACCGATGCCGACACCATCCACCTCCCGGGGTCGCTAGCCCGCAGCCTGGAAGAAGCAAAGCGTCAGCGCGCAGCGATGCTCTCGTATTCTCCGGAGCAGATCGTAAAAAGCCTCTGGGAGAAAGCAGTGATGCCTGTCATCTTCGCCGACCTGGCCGCGACCTATCGTCCCTCGCAGGTAAGCGATCCCACCTCGCCCGCCGCCGCCGCCAACGGCCAGTACATCCTTATCACGCGCGAAGCCTATGACGCCGTAGGCGGACATGCCGCCATCGCCGGAAATCTGCTGGAAGATGTAGCCCTAGCCCGCGCAGTCAAGCGCTCCGGCCGCAAGATTTTCTTTCGCTACGGCGGCGACGCCGTCCGCACCCGCATGTATCGCAGCTTCACCCAACTCCGTGAAGGCTGGACGAAAAATCTGGCGCTATTGTTTCCCGCACCAGGACGACTAGCCGCGCTCCGAACCCTGGAGTTTGTGCTGATACTCGGCAGCCTGGCAATCACGCTAGTAACCGCTCTCCGCGGGCACCGCCAACCCGCAGCCACCGCGGCGATCCTGACGGTAATCTTGTTCGCGCTCTTTCTAACCAGAATCCGCCGAGCACATTTCTCCGCCGACGCAAACGCCGCAGCCCTGCTAGGCCTACCGCTGTTCGCATATCTATTACTGCGCTCAAAGAGCGCCCACGCAAAAGGCAGCGTACCGTGGAAGGGACGCAAATATTCTGAGGATGACGTTGGTTTACTGGCCACTAACCACTAACCACTAACCACTAACCACTGGTTCTTATGGTCTATCTAACCCGCAAAGCCGAATTCTCCGCATCGCACTACTACCACAACCCCGACTTCACCCCGGAGGAGAACCGCCGCGTCTTCGGCAAATGCAGCAACCCCAACGGCCACGGCCATAATTACACTCTCGAAGTCACGGTGAAAGGCGAAGTCGACCCGCGCTCCGGTTTCGTGGTCGACCTCAAACAACTAAAACAAATCATGCACCGCGAAGTGCTAGACGCCATGGACCACCGCTTCCTCAACAAAGAGGTCCCCGAATTCCTCCATCAAATCCCGACCACTGAAAACATAGCCATAGCGATCTGGCAACGCCTGGCCACAAAACTAGAACAAGCAAAGCTCCACCGCGTCCGAGTTTACGAAACCCCAGACCTCTTTGTAGATTTCTACGGAGAAGCATGAGAAAAAAAGTTTACCCGGTGAAACCCCGTGTCCTCTGTGGTAAAGATGTTGAAGTTGACTCTGAAGTGAAGTGAATCATGAAGGCCCATCTATCCCGCCGCTACCGATTCTCAGCATCCCACCGCCTGCACAGCGAAGCCATGTCAGAAAAAGAGAACCAAACAACCTACGGCAAATGCAACAACCCCTTCGGACACGGCCACAACTACACAGTAGAAGTAACGGTAAGCGGCCCGGTGGACGAAAAAACCGGAATGGTCTGTAACCCGACCGATCTAGACAGTTACATCGAATGGGAAGTGCTGGCCCGCTACGGCCACGAGAATTTGAATACCATGCAAGAATTCGCCCAGGAAGTCCCCACCACAGAGAATCTCTGCATCCAAATCTACGAAATAGTGCAGCGCGGCTTCCCCCAGGCGCATCTTGAAAAGGTAAGGTTAGAAGAGACCATGATGAACGCCTTCGAATACGCAGGCAAGAGTTCTTGATTTCAAATTACAAGATTACCCAATTACAAAATCGCCACATGAAGCCCTCAACTGAACAACCCACCATCACCAGCGCCAGCTTCGAAGACCTGGTCCAGGAAATCCTGGTCCGCCTCGGCGAAGACCCGCAACGCGAAGGACTCCAGCAAACCCCTCAGCGCGTTCGCAAGTCCCTTCAGTTCCTGACTCGCGGCTACACCGAAGATCCCGAGGCCCTCCTCAAGGGCGCGCTCTTCACCGTCAGCTACGACGAAATGGTGATCGTCAAAGACATCGAAATGTTCAGTCTCTGCGAGCACCACCTGCTGCCGTTCTTCGGCAAAGTGCACGTAGCCTACATCCCCAACGGCAAGGTTATCGGACTAAGCAAGGTGCCGCGCCTGATCGAACTCTTCTCCCGCCGCCTGCAAATTCAGGAGCGCCTGACCACGCAGATCGCCGAAACCATCCAGAAAGTAATCGAACCGCAAGGCGTGGCCGTAGTAATCGAGGCCCGCCATCTGTGCATGATGATGCGCGGCGTAGAAAAGCAGCACTCCGCCGCCGTAACGTCCTCCATGCTAGGCTGCTTCCGCAATGAAAACGAAACGCGCCAGGAATTCCTCTCGCTAATCCGCCAGCGCCCCAACGGCGTATAGCGCCCGTGATAGGTTGTCTGGGTGCACGGACCATGTGGGTCGGACACTCCTGTCCGACGCTTTTGACCTTGCCGTTGATGTGGCTCTTGATTTTCGGCTGATTCAAAACGGAGCACCATGAAAAAACGCGGCGTGCTCATTGCCCTGTTAGCAACCATCGTTCTGGCCTCAACTGCACTGCTGTTCGGCCGAAAGACAGCAACGCCCGCACAGGCCGCCTCGCCAACCAAAGGCTGGGCAACCGCCAGCCCCGCCAGCGTCGGACTGGATGCGCAGCTTCTCCTCAAGCTTGATAAGGACATGGCCTCGGGGACCTATTCGCAGATGATTGACAGCTTTGTGGTCGTCCGCTGCGGCAAAAAGGTTTTCGATCGCGCCTACCCGCACGACTACGCAAAGCTCTATAGCGAGCAAGCCGGGGAACGAGGGCCATACAACGAGCGCCTGACGGGTCGGTACAACTATTTCGATCCCTATTGGCACCCCTACTATCACGGCACCGATCTGCATACGATGCAATCAGTCAGCAAGACAGTCACGTCGGTCATCATCGGCGCAGCCATCGAACGTGGCGACTTCAAAGCCGGTCTGGATACGCCAGTGTTGAAATACTTCGACACATCCAAAGTGAAAAATCTGGACGAACGCAAGCGCCGCATCACCTTGCGCGACCTGCTCACTATGACCTCGGGTCTCGAATGGGATGCCGAAGGCTTCATCAACGGCGGCAATCCGAAAAGCGACACGAGCTTGATGGAGGCCAGTGATGACTGGGTGCAGTACGCGATCAACAAGCTGACTCCCACCGACTTTCTACCTCTCGTGAAGACCAGAACTTGCACCGGCAGCGCCCCATGATGCCTCCACCAATGCCCCGTGTCTAAAACTTATTTCACTCCTCCACTGCTCCGGAGTTTACACAAATAAAAAGTAAGACTAAGATTGCGCTCGCCGATCAGCCAACACCGGAGGAACTATGCGAAACAGGTTAGTGATCAAGGCCGCCTTGCTGGCCACGACCTTGCTGGCCACGACGATCCTCACCTTCCCAGCCCACGCCCAGGACGCCACCAAGCAGGCCGTAAAGCCCGCCGACACTCCGTCGCAGGCCGTGCTCGCAGCCTGGAACGACATCGGACGCAAGCTGATCGCGATGGCAGAAGATTTTCCCGAGGACAAATACGACTTCAAGCCCACGCCCGCCCAGCGCAGCTTTGCAGAACAGCTCCTCCACGCCGCCGGCGCAAATTATTTCTTCACCAATCCTGCCATGGGCAAGGCGATGCCTAACGAAGAAGATCCCAAGCGCTCCGGCTACAAAACTAAGGCCGACGTAGTGGCCTTCGTAAAGAAATCATTCGCCGATGGCGCAGCCGCGATCCAAGCTAAAGGCGATAAAGGAATGTCCGACCTGCTAGTCGATCCTTTCGCCCACCAGCAAGTCCGCGTCCTCGACATGGCCTACGGCCTGATCGAACATTGTGGCGAGCACTACGGCCAACTAGCCGTCTACTATCGCGTAGCAGGTCTGGTACCGCCAGAGTCCCGCCCGAAAAAGTAATTGCGCGCGAAACTCGTGTGCCGGGGTGCCCCGTCCTTGTCCCTCCGCTTTTGGAGGGACAGGGCGGGGTCTTTGACTGAAGCGTAGGTATCGCCTGCACGACCGTGGAAGAGCGGCGCTTCAGCGCCGGGTAAGCATCGCAAATTTGATACGGCTTCAGCCCCTGAGGTGCCTACTCCACCGCATACGGATACCGCATTCTTCGCTCTCCAAATACCTTCACCAGCAACGCTCCAGAAACAAACCCGCCCACATGCGCCCAAAAAGCTACGCCTCCCATATTCTGCCCCTGCACGGCCAGCGCAGTCGCAGTCCCGCTAAGAAAATTCAACACAAACCAGTAGCCCAGAATAATCCACGCCGGTACCCACAGCACGAACACAAAGAACCATGTCAGCACACGCGCTCTGGGATACAAAACAAAATAAGCTCCCAAAACACCCGCAATCGCTCCGCTGGCTCCCAGTGCGGGAGCATTCGAGTGCGGATTCATGGCGACATGCGTGACCATCGCGAGCACTCCAGTAAGCAGGTAAAACACCAGATACTTAAAGTGCCCCAGGTAGTCCTCCACGTTGTCTCCAAAAATAAAGAGGAACCACATGTTGCCGATCACATGCATCCACCCTCCATGCAAAAACAGCGACGTGAAGAAGGGAAGCACGACCGCGATCAGGGGATAAGTCGGCGAGCCCGACAGAAAAGCAGCCAGATGCGAGGGCACCACTCCAAACTGGCGAACCAGCAGCTCCAGGCCCCGCGGATCGAGCGCCGCCTCGAACAAGTAAATCAGCAGATTCAACCCAATCAAAAAGTAGGTCACCCACGCAGTGCTATACCGAGGCTGGTCATCGCGAATAGGAAGCATAGAAAATCTGTTAACGTGGTAATTGAGTTTCCAAATTGCTCAATTACCCAATTACCAAATTACCAAATTCCCCAATGAATGGCGTCATCATCGTCGACAAGCCCGCCGGCTGGACGTCGCATGACGTGGTCAACCGCATGCGCCGCATTCTAGGCCAGCGCTCCGTAGGCCATCTCGGCACGCTCGACCCGCTCGCCACCGGAGTGCTCCCGCTAGTCACCGGCAGTCTCACGCGCCTGGCCCAGTTCTACACCGCGTCCGAGAAAACCTACGAAGGAGTAATCCGCTTCGGCTTCGCCACCGACACCTACGACGCCGACGGCGAACCAGTAGCCTGCCCTGAGCTTGCCGAAGGGATCGATCTTAGTTTGGAGGCTCTCCAGCAGGTCGCCGCCAGATTTCAAGGCGTGATCGAACAAGTCCCGCCACCGTTCTCAGCCAAAAAGATCCACGGAGTCCCCGCCTACAAACTAGCCAGAAAACAAAAGGAAGTAATCCTGAAGCCGGTGCAGGTAGAGATCAAGGAATTCGTCATCACAGCAGTAGAAGGCGACCGAGCCAGCTTTCGCGCCCGCGTAGCCTCCGGGACCTACATGCGTTCCGTAGCCCACGAAATGGGCCAGTTCGTCGGCACCGGAGCCCACCTGGAATCGCTACGTCGCACCTCAGTAGCCGAATTCACAATCACCCAAGCCCACACCCTCGAACAGATCGAGGCGCAAACAAAAGAGGGAGATGCGAGGGAGCGACCAATAAAAGAGGCTTGTCATTCCGAACCGGGCGAAAAGCCCGGTGAAGCCTGTCCTGAGCGAAGCCGAAGGGAACCTGCTATTTCCATCCAGGACGGAATTCTCAACCTCTTCGTCCACCCCCGCGAGCTTCTACCTCAATTTCCTTCGGTAACCGCCGACGAGCCCACCGCCGCTCGCATCCGCAGCGGCCGTCCCATCAACCTTCCCGAACTCTCCCGCGCCCGCCAGGTCAAAGTCTTCCAAGGCCAAAGGGAACTGATAGCCATAGCCACCCGAGTAGCCGGCACGCTATTCCATCCCAAGATTGTATTCCCGGCAGACAACGGATGATTATCGCGGATGTGGGGATAGCCACCCCTCGGCTGTTCAGAGGGTCGCAGGCCCGATTCCACCCACAGGCCATGGAGACAGGACGCTAATGCAATGTCCGATAACAGGTATTATGTAAAGTGAGCGAGGTGCCCCGCCGGAGGCGGCCCAATCCGCTGGGGTTGATGTTGATTCTAGTGAAAGCTGGCTTGGCACTTGCTACATCTTGTACTTCCCCAGGTCCTCGTCGTTCAGCCCTTCCAGATATTTCCGCAGCTCTTCGGCGGTAACGCGGTCCGACCCATTCGCAGTCTGCTTAGAATTCTTCAAAACCACTTCATCCACAAATATAGGACAATCCACCCGCAACGCCAGCGCCAGCGCATCCGACGGCCGCGAGTCAATGCTGATCACCTCGCCGCTGCGCTCCAGCCAGATCACCGCAAAAAACGTGTCCTCGCGCAGCTCCGTCACCACAACCTTGTGCACATGCGTCTCCAGCCCAGTCAGCACATTCTTGATCAAATCATGTGTCATAGGCCGCGGCGTGCTGACTTTCTCCATCTCCAAAGCAATCGCATTCGCCTCGTAAACCCCCACCCAGATCGGCAGCACACTCTCCCCCGCCACATCCTTAAGGATCACGATCGGCATATTACTAACTGGATCCATTAAAAGACCTCGGATCGTCATCTCTACCTCCATCGTGAACCTCCTTCGACTGAGCCGACTGTGTATTGCCCGTTCTTCGTTTCTTATATCACCATTTCGCCTAAGAGGCTGTTGGGAAAGCTGGTCGTGGCTCTTACTTGGACGTAGCTTCCCACCCTGGGGGCGGCTTGCTCCGGGGCGGTAAAATTCAGCGTCTTGTTTTGCGAGGTGCGGCCGATCCATTGAGCTCGCGCTTCGTTTCTGCTCTCAACCATTACTTCCGATATTGTTCCTATATATCTCTTGTAGCGGGCGATCTGGATTTCCTTTTGTTTTGCCATCAGCACTTCGAGGCGGCGGGATTTCTCTTGATCTGGAATCGCATCTTCGAGGGCCAGCGACGGCGTGTTCGGGCGCGGAGAATATTTGAAGGTGAAGACCGAGTCGTAGCCGACCTCCTCGATCAAGCTCAGAGTCTCGGCGAAGTCCTCTTCTGTTTCTCCGGGAAAACCCACGATGATGTCGGTGGTGATGCTGATCTCACGCTTGGCCGCCTTCATCCAGGCGATGCGCTCCATATACTGCTCGCGGGTATAGAGTCTCTGCATGGCGTTCAGCACGCGGTCCGATCCGCTCTGCACGGGCAGGTGTACGTGGTCGCAGAGTGTCGGCACGGCGTCGATGGCCTCGATGATGTCGCGCCCAAAGTCGCGCGGGTGCGAGGTTGTAAACCGCACTCGACGGATACCCCGGAGTTCACCTACGGCCGCCAGCAATTCAGCGAAGGTCCGCTTCCCTGCCGGGTCTTTGTATGAATTCACGTTCTGCCCCAGCAATTGGATCTCGCTGTAGCCCAGATCGGCCATCTGTCGGGCTTCGGCGAGGACGGAATCTGAAGTGCGGCTGCGCTCCTTGCCGCGCGTGAATGGCACCACGCAGTAGGCGCAGAACTTGTCGCAGCCTTCGATGATGGTGATGTAACCGCGATTGGGATTGGTGCGGGCGGTGAATTCGGTCTCGAAGCACTCGTCGGTCTCGCGATCGTCGAGGCCGGTGATTCTAATCAGGCTTCGGGCTTCGGGCTTCGGGCTTCGGGACTTCCCTTCTGCCGGCTGGGAGTGTTCTAGTTGCACCAGCATTTGCGGCAGGTTGCGGTAGCTCGCCGATCCGCAGACTAGTGAGACGTGCGGGGCTCGTTCGAAAATCTTTTCGCCTTCCTGCTGGGCTACGCAGCCGAGCACTCCAAACTTCTTGCCTTGGGCCTGCAGCTTTTTATAATCCGCGAGGCGGTGGAAGACTTTCTGCTCCGCTTTATCGCGGATGGAGCAGGTGTTGTAGAGGATCAGGTCAGCCTGCTCGACGGTCTCTACCTGCCGGTAGCCTTCGTGCACCAGCGTGCCAATGACCTTTTCGGAGTCATGGACGTTCATCTGGCAGCCGAAGGTTTCGAGGTAGAAGGTCTTGTGTGGGGCGGCTGACATAGAGCCAGTATAAGCGATGCACGTGGGAGATGCTCGTGTGGGTCGGACACTCTTGTCCGACGCTTTTGGGGTTTGGAACTTCGGAGCCGTGGGCATCAAGCTAGGAAACCCTGCAATGCGAGCAACGTCAACACCAACAGCGAGGGGGACTGCAACATCAACTGCAGCGTCAACAGCAACGTCAACAGCAACTGCAACGTCAAAGGCGTCGGGCAGGAGTGTCCGACCCACACGAGTCATCCGACCTACACTTGCATTCTCAGAATTTGTCGGCGGTGGGGGTGTTTACCGAGGCGTAGTAGCCTTTGCGGGCGTAGACACGGAGTTTGTGGCCGTCCTTTTGGGCTTTGATGTCGATGGGGCGATATTGGCCGTCGCGTTTGAAGAGAGCCGGTTTGTAGGAGATGAGATAGCGGCTGCGGATTACCTGCTGCAACTCGAGAAGACTGTTGTTGAGATTGCGAACGGAGCCGGGGGCGAAAGCAATTCCTCCCGAGAGTTCGGAGAGCGTACTCAAGGCGTGTTCGCCCACCACAGAATCTTGATCGGGGCCGTCGAGAGCTTCGCGGGTGCTGACGGTATAGACGGCGACTTCTCCATGTTGAGCGCGGCTGATGGCCTGTTGGAGGGCGGCGCCGCTGGAGTTGTCGGCGCCGTCGGAGATTACAACCAGAATTCTGGCAACGGGCTGGGCTTCGGGGCGGCGCGCGAGCTTATCGGCGGCGAAGGCGACGGCATCCCAGAGGGCAGTGCCGCCTGCGGGCACCAACTCGCCGACGGCGTGGGAAATCAGCTTCTGATCTCCGGTGAAATCCTGGACCAGCAGAACCGAGTTGGCGAAACCGATCACGAACGCGAGATCGTCCTTGCCGGTCACCACCTTCTGCATGAAATTGGTGGCGGCGTCTTGTTCGAACTTGAAGCGTTCGGCAATGGAGGCGCTGGTGTCGATGACAAGACCGAGGCGCAGTGGCAACTCAGACTGGCTGCGGAATCCGGTGACAGCGGCAGGAGGGTCACCCTTGTCGCGGAGGGCGATGTCTTTACCGGTCAGGTTGGTGACTGGCCTGCCATGATCGGTCGCGGAGAACAATAAGGTGACCTCGTCGGTGGAGGCATGCAGAGTAAAACCGGCGTAGCTTGAGGCCCGGGGATGGGATGGGGGGGCGAGCGCCATATCGGCTTCGCCGGGGGTTGGGGGCTCCGGGGCGGAGCAGTTGGGGCATTCCGCGGCCGCTTCGGCCTCCGCTATCTGACTATTTTCCTTGGCATCCTGCAAAAGCTTTCGGATGCGCTCGGGCAACTCGACGGGCCCGGTGGGAGCAGCGGCAGGAACGTCGGTGATGGAAACTTTCAAGCCGGCTTCAGGTGCGAGAGCGGGCGTCTTATCCCGCTTGAGATCTTCGGCCAACTGGACGGCCTGCGCTGCCGCGGGCGATTTGGGATCCTCGCGCAGCAAGGTCAGCAACTCCTGTTGGGCCTGCGGGAGTTTGTCTTGCGCGGCCAGGGCTGCGGCGGCAAAGAAATGAACCATGGCAGCGCTATCGTGTTTGCGCTCATGCACCTGACGGGCGGTCGCGAGCACGCCGGCGAAATCGTGGTTCATGAATTGCCCGTAGGCCAGCGCGGTGAGCAGTTGAAGATCAAGAGGAGCGATGTCGGAAGCTTTTTGAATGGCCTGTTCCGCCGCGGGAAAATGACTGAGAGCGAGTTCGGCGCAGCCCAGATTCAAATAGGAAGTGGGTAGATGATCGTCGAGTTCGACGGCGTGAGTGAACTCAGCACGCGCCTGATCGTTCTGCCCGAGACCAAGGTAGGCCGAGCCGAGCGCATTGTGGGCCGCGACGAAACTGGGATAGATGGAAGTCGCGGCGGTGAGGTGCTCGACGGCGCCTTGCAGATCCTTGCGCTGCAGTAACTTGTAACCTTTGTCGTATTCGTTGCGCGCCTTTCCGGGGGCCTTGAGGTCGAGCTTCGAAAGAGAGCCCTGCTGGCTCTCGAGCGAGCTGGGATCGCGACCATTGATGAGCCAAAGACTCTGGTCGAGCATCGACGACTGCACCACCTGGTAAGGGTTGGAAAATGTTCCGGACGGACCTCCTCCGATGGTCATCATCTGCGCAGACGCGGAGGAGCACAGGAGGAGAAAAAGAAGTGCTCGCAGCGACATCCGATTGATCATAGCTCTGCTGATGATGACTCGATCGACCATGGTTCTGTTGCCCCCGAACAGAACAACCTGAGAGGAACTGCACCGTTACCGGCGACAGAAAGTTTAGCCCGATCCGGGTGCCGGAGCAAGAGAGAATATTGAATGCAGAGCCCTTAGTTTTCAAATCGGAAGGTAAAAGGCGGCAGAAGTTTGCATGGTTCGTCGGCCGCCCAGGGCCGCTGGCCGTCATGTGACGAGTGAGTTTCGCCGGCTAAGCTAAGTGCTTTCAACCGCGCGGAGGGTGATGAGAATGACCCGCGGAGAACGCGAAGGCCGTTCAAGGTCAAAATCAAGACCAAAATCAACGTCAAAGGCGTCGGACAGGAGTTTCCGACCCACACGCGTTGATTAGGTCCAGGAATGCCTGGTGGACGCGCGTGTCTTCAGAGAGCTCGGGGTGGAAAGTTGCGGCCATCACTCTTCCCTGCCTTACCGCTACCGCATCTTTTCCTTCGGTGGCGAGTACTTCTACGGCTTTGCCCATGCGCTCGATCTTGGGGGCGCGGATGAAAACCATTTCGAGCGGCGAGCCGGGCTTGGCATTGAGCGAGCTTTCGAGGAGCCGGCCTTCGCGGATGGAGCTGTCGAGCTGGCGTCCGTAGGCGTTGCGCCGGATTTGGATGTCGATTGCTCCGAGACCCGCCTGCTTCGGATTCTCGACTTCGCTGGCTAACAAGATTGCGCCGGCGCAGGTGCCGAAGGTTGGCTTCAGGCGGACGAACTGCTTCAGCTTTTCGAAACCACCTTCTCCCAGCAGTTTCAGGAAGGTGCCGGACTCCCCTCCGGGGATCACGAGGCCGTCGATTTCGTCGAGTTGCTCGGGCTTCTTTACGAGCACAACTTCGGCGCCCAGCTCTTCGAGCCGGCGGCGGTGGGCGTCGAAATCACCCTGCAGGGCCAGGACTCCGATTTTCATTTCGCTCGTTGGTGGTTGATTATTCGTAGGAACATGCGGTCCATATCGATTTTAGCGGATGCACGGCCGAAATACGTCGAGGTCGAAATCCCCGGAACGAACATTTTGTGCCCGCATCAGCGGATGACACGCCAGTTAACTACGATGGCCGTTGCCCTCGACCGGTCCGAGGACGTGTTGCAGCGCGTGAAGCCAACGCTTCCTGACGCCACATAGATCGAGACCTGCATTAGCCGATCGGCAACGCCGGGAACGGAAGCGTAGGTCCATAGAATCGCATCGCCCGCCGTTACTCCCCGCGCCTTGACTATCGCCGGCGTCTGACAAGTATTCGGGGACACCGGGCCCGCCGCCAGAATCAATGTGCCGCTGGCGATTACCGCAGCCATGGTTCCCCCCGCGCCGGAGCTTGTGATGGCCGCGCCCGGGCCGATTTTCGTCGGTCCTGCAAGGACATTCGTGTCGTTACTTCCCTGCTGGCTGATACCGTAGGCCGAGGTCACTCCAGCTTGCGCCTGAGGTTGGATCGTGAGCCCGACCGCGTTGGTGATGGAACCACCTCCGCTGATGGTCGGCGTCGCGGCGGTCAGCGCCGAGGCAGTATTGATTGCGCCCGTATTCTTGACGATCGCCTGCCCCAAGATGGGGCTCAGAGATTGCATGGTCCCCGTGCCGGTTTTTTCGGCGACCCCAAAGTATGCGATCGAGTTGCTGGCATCCGCGCCCGAGCCGGAGTAGTTAACGATCGACTCATTGCCATAATTCCAATTCGAGGTTTTTGGTGCCGTCTGGGTGAGGATGTTTACCATTCCCGCTGAATCCCCGGAGGTGATTGACCAGTTTTCGGACGTGCCGAACAAGCTGTTGGCCACCAACGGTGCAACTGCGGAATTAAACCCGCCGCTGATTACGTTCGACGATGGTACGTCCTGGTCAAGCACGCCGACCCCGCTGAAAATTGTGCCCGGACCAATGTTGATCTCGGTTCCTGAACCCACCCCATAAGGCGCTTCGACGTGAATCATGTAAAGGTTGCTGGTGATCATGGCCCCATTGAGGGTTTGGATCCCCGTTGCGTTCGCCGGATTCGACACCTCGTTCACCGTGATATGCAGGTCGGAATAGCTGAAGTCCGCGGCACCCTGAATTCCTCCGTCAAAGAGCCAGCCAATCTGTCCGGCAAACACATCTTCTTTTACAGAAAAGCGGCCGTAACCGAAGGTGCCGCCTCCGCCCGTGGCCCCGCGCAGGATCTCCCAGCCTATAGAATTATTTTTCAATACGACTTCTACATCGTACTTCTCGTTCCAGCCGGAATCGCAGGTATCAAACCAGCCGACCGAGCCCGCGCCGCTGAAGTTCGCAATCACCACGTTGGCCATATGGAAGCCGGGAAGATTGTAGGTTTGAACGCCGCACGTGCCGCTGCCTCCGCCGTAGCCCTCGATGCGAATGTTGTAGAGCCCTCCGGTGCCGCCGAAATCGTCTACGAACGGCGATGCAGTCCAGTTAATGGCACATTGGCCGGAGCCTGTGCCTGTCCAATTAAGAATGGATGAGCCGCTGTCGTTGCCTCGTATTGTGACGTAGGGAGACGTTATCGAAATCTGCGATGCGATGGGGTAAACACCGCTGGCCAGATTGATGACTCCGCAATGGTTGAAGGTGTATGGGGCCGCGTTGTAGGTGGAGGCGTAGCTGCTGAGATCGTGAACCAGCGAGCAGGATGGCAGCGCGATAAGGGCCCCTTCAATTGTTAGCTTGGCGGCGCCGGGGCTTAGTCCATCATTCGCATCACTGCCAACCGCCGACACGTAGAGCACGCTGTCGGGACTCGCGTACTGGCGCGCCATATTGGACTGCGCGTGCAGCGCTGCGCACATTGCTACGCACAGCGCTAATACGGTAAGCAGCGGGCGCAGCGCTTTTGTGAGGACCACGAGTTCCCTTCTCTACCCCTCTTAAGTCTTCGGTTATTTCCTGCAAAGCTTTAGGTCGTAGAGGCGAACACTACTGACGGGTTGACGCCCCGTATAGAGTCGAGCCTTGAGTGGAGTGGATGGGATTTTGCCTCTTTCCACATTTTGTCATCCTGAGCGGAGCAAGAGCTTGCGCGCATAACGCAAGCTCTTGCGTAGTCGAAGGACCCCTGCACTCTCACGTTTACTACAAGAGCCGCAGGGAGTTTTCTCAACGAACTAACGAAATACTGCCGTCCAGCTGCCGCCACTGATTACCGTACAACCCGCGACCTATCTATCAACCCGAACGAAATTTGCTAAACAGAAATCGTGGTGCAAGCCCCACGTTTCACCTCCGCGGGCACACCACGCACCGCACCGGCATCTCCTCGCACCGGCATCGCTTCGGAATATCGCCTTGCCACGCATCTTCGGCGCACAAGCCAGCAGACACCAGGCCTCGCGATAGATTTCAAACATCCCCTGGCTTTTCGGCCCGTAGTTGAAATGCACCGTAACCCGCGGAACAAATGCATCCGCCGGAACGATGTACCACAGATTCTCCGAGACCACATACGCCGCAAGAAAATCGATGTCATCCAGAGTGTAGAGTTCCCCGCTGCCGCAGCCCGCGCACTCGCATCGCGTACCGCGAAAGCTGGTCGCGCATTTCACCTGCACCTTCCACAGCCGCCAACCCTCCACCGCAAAGTCATAAGGACGGCTATCTCCCCACGGCTTCAACACCGGAATGCCCAGCATAGTACCCGCGCCAGGAACGCCGCCTCCACCGCCTCGCCCAGCGCTTACGCGCAGGCACACCCACTGCATGTATCCAGTGAACTTCCCTCTCCTCGCTTACCCGAATTGTCATTTTCTCATTCATAAAGAAAAAGCGCAGCCTGTAAGCCGCGCTCAAAACGCTCCTTGTTTAATATTCCCGGTGCAATATTCCCGCTCGGTGCCGCGGTGGCTCGTCATCCCGACCTTCCAGGTTGTCGTCCCGAGCGAAGCGAGGGATCTTGGTTTCCTAGCCCTCGGCACTGCCCTGGCGTCCCATCCCCGACCCCGCCCCCAAACACAAAAAGCGCAACCCGGGAAGGCGGCGCCGCTTTTTTGCCGGGGATGCTATTGTTCATCCCGCATAGGCTAAGCTCCACATTAGCCAATTTATTTCTCCCAGCGCATCGAGGAATCTTGACCCCAAAGCCGGCCGTTCAAGGACTAAAAAATTTGCGCAGAACGGGAAGACCGCATTTTCCCACGAACAGTTTCCGCACTCTATGGTTATCTTGATTCTTCCTGCATGGGGTGCCTAGAGCCTGCCCTGAGTTAGCCGAAGGATCTCGCCGCTTTTCGAACCATACAACTTAACCGGCAAAACCTGATCTCCAGGCTCATGACAAAGTTCTCCCACAGCTCTTGCAAAACCATGTAGAGATTATGCAGACTTGAGGCCCGCCCAGCTGCTTCGCAGGCGCCAAAGCGATAAGTGCGATCCCGATGATTCCGAACCCGACCACTCCCATCAACTCCTTGGACTCGATAACGTGCATGGATACCTGCACCGCCCATTACCGAAGCGTGGGCGACATTGGCCCAACCAGCATACGTAATCAGGCTGCGGTGCCCAGCCGGATTCCGTACTGCCATCAACAGGAAAATTCCGAGCGTGACGTAAAGGCTCATGATCATCGCCACCCCAGGGTCCCGCCTAAAGAACATCACGCCTGGATAAAGCAGCGCGACGAACAGCAATCCGGCGATTACCAGCACAACCTTAAGCCCGCGCTCGCGGATCATAGGAATCCTCCCTGGAGGTACGAATGCCGAGAATCATACGCTGGAGGCGGGCAGAGCGGACGTTTCGGTCGCGTGTAGAGAGCAGTTGCCGGGTGCCCCATGTCTCACCGCTTTTGCGAGACATGGGAGTAAGCGCCGAGACCTCGGCAGCCCGCCGCCCGGCCCAAATGGAAATGCCCCGGATTGGCGGGGCCATAAAACGTGGTGCGGCTCTCTGTCAGTTCTTAGTATCGTGTGATCATTACGGCGGTGTCAAGTTACTTGGGGAGATTATCTCCGCATTTTCTCCCCAAAACAGCTCCTCCACAGAAAAGGGAGTGTGGACCCGGCGGGAGTCGAACCCGCATCTGCACTTTGACAGAGAGCCGTGCTACCGTTGCACCACGGGCCCTGAGCCGAGTTTGTGGGACGACGCTGAGGATAGCAAGAGAGTAACGGGCAATTTTATTGCGCGCGTGCCGAATTGGGACGAAAGCCTACGCGGAGATTTCCTGCGAACAGTTTCCGCTAATTGCGGTGCTGTGGGTTTCTTCGAGTTCTTCTGAAATGGGGGTGCCCCAGGTCTCGCTTCTTTTGCGAGACCTGGGAGTCCGCACAGATTGCTCATGTTCACATGTCACTGACACTCCCACTTCGTTTTCCTTACCCTCTACCCCATGGTTCCACGTCGTTTCTACGGTGGACGAGATTTACATTTCGTCACGTTCAGTTGTTACCAACGCCAGCCATTTTTCAATAACCCTGCTCGCTGCGACCTGTTCTTGCGAATCCTCGAACGAGTCCGCCGCCGTTATCGGTTAGTAGTTGTAGGATATGTCGTTATGCCGGAGCACGTTCATTTGTTGCTAAGCGAACCACAGCGGGAGTCGGGGTCCACTGCGATTCAGTCGCTGAAGCTGGGCGTGGTCCGGAGCCTGCACACTTCAAACGACAAGGGCTTCGCATGCGCCGACACCCAGGTCTCGCAAAAACAGCGAGACCTGGGGCACCCCCAGTGTAGGTGAGGCCAGAAAATCGAATCACTTCTGGCAGGCGCGATTTTACGATTTCAACGTCTGGACGGAGAAGAAGCGAATCGAGAAGCTTCGCTACATCCATCGCAATCCTGTGGCGAGAGGACTGGTGGCCTCGCCGGAACAGTGGCACTGGAGCAGTTTTCGCTGGTACTCCAAAGGCGAAGTAGGCCCGGTCAGAGTGAACGATACCGACATCTTAGTGATGACAATCCGCCCACCAGCGGCGTAATTAAATCGTTCTATGAGGGAACCATTATCAAACGGGGTGCCCCATGGCCTGCCCTGAGCGAAGTCGAAGGGTCTCGCTTCTTTTGCGAGACATGGGATTGGGCGCCTGGGACCTACGTCACACCCCGTTACTTACACGATCGTGCCAGTACAACTCAACGAACGGGCCACAGACAGCCATTCGCCAAGTAGCTACTATCCTCTCGCCGCACGGGCCGAACCCTTTCCTTGGATAACTTCTTACAGGCGAGATAGAAAGATCACATCCGTCCAGACTAAGACGGATCTGGGGTCTTCACAAATGTTCCAGAATTTATGCTAGGAGCAACAAATGACGCAGCGCCACATCGTACTGGCAGTGCTTGCCCTCGCGACTCTTGCGATGGCACAAGATCAACCGCGAGTGCTCTTAACCTCCGCGAGCAAAGGATCTAACTGGAATTCAACCCGCGATCAGACCATCGAACTGACCAAAGACTTCCAGAAGGATTGCACCCAGGTCCGCGTTACTACGCTTCAAGAAAAAGCTGATTACACAGTCACTCTCAATCATATCGAGCATGGATTCGCCCGTGACAACCAGTTCTTGCTCTCCAACAAAGAAGGTGACGTGCTGTACACCAAGGAGGGTGGCAGCATCGCCAAGAACGTAAAGTATGCTTGCGGAGTGATCCAGAAAGACTGGAAACCTAAACCGGAAGCGGCGGCAGCATCCCCAACTCCAGAAAGCAAGTGAGCTAGACCCGCGCTCAAAGCAAGGCGCCGGGGTGCCCCATGGCCTGCCCTGAGCGGAGTCGAAGGGTCTCGCCTCTGTTGCGAGACATGGGAATCGGCAGACCCGGGCCACCCGCGAGAACAAAACGCAACAGAAAATGGCCCCGGAATACCGGAGCCATTGTGAAAATCTCGTGGTGTAGCACTCTGTCTATTTCAGTATTGGTGAATCGGATGGAAGAGTCAAGTTACTTGAGGAGATTATCTCTGCGTTCTCTCCTCATGAATTTCTCCTCCACAAAAGGGAGAATGGACCCGGCGGGATTCGAACCCGCATCCGCGACTGTGACAGAGTGCTGTGTTTTTTACACCGCGGGCCCTGAGTCGAGTTTGGGTGACCGTGCTGAGTAAGGCAAGAAAGTAATCCGGAATTTCCCCGAGTGCCTGCCGAATCGGGACGAACGCCTACGCTTCATGCGTTGGGAGATCCCACCCTTCGAAAGGCACGAAGGGTGGACCACCCGCCAACCTCATGCTGGTGGTTTCAACCTGGCTCCATAATTAAGGCTCATCCTCGGAAGCCCAGGACACTACCAGCCTTCGGAGCCTCCCAGGACAGGACCCTATCTTAATCGTATTGTGAAGCATGAAACGGACCGGAGGCGCGAGCCTCAGGCGTCGATTTACGGGATCTCAAGTAGCTCCGCAAGAAGGGCGTCGACATACCGCTTCAGCTTACGTATCTCCGAGGCATCGGTCGTAGCGTGGGTTGAGGCGGACCCTCGAGTGTAAGTTGATCGAGCTAGTGCCGCAATACTCTCGTCCACTGTGTTCAAAGACCCCTCTGCAACAGCGACCGAGGTGCTATTACTCTTTCGTGCACGAAGAATGAATCGCACCTTCTGTTTTTGGGTAGGCTGCGTTCGCCCCTCTTCGGCTTGAAAGCCTGGCGAACCTAAAACTTTGTCATCGGGCGCGAGATGGTCAATTGCCTCTCGCAGGACCTCCCTGAGTTCCGCTGCGCTTCCACGCCAAGAGACTCGTTTACCCTGAGCGATGTCGAGGAGGGCCTGCTCGTACGAGGCTCCGGTCACCGGGAGCATCCTCCCTAAAGTGTCTAGGATCGCCCGTTCCGTTTGTGAGAGGACAAGGCGGGGGGATCCTCGCGCCTTCATAAAGTCTACCGTCGCTTCCAGAAGATAAGGTCGCAGCTCGGTAATCTGGCCAAGATAGGCCTCTTTCTCCCTCTTCGCCGACGCGAGTTGGAGGAGGCTCTGCAGAACGAAATCTATCTCCTCCGCTAGGCCCGCCCGATCTTGCACCGCCAATAATTCAGGTCGCACCGACTCGAAGTATGTTTTTGCGATCGCACGCGCGATCGGCTGGGCAAGGGCTGGTTGGACGGACTTAGTGCGAACGCTACCTACCGAAGACGCGAGTCTCGCAACGTCTTTGGAAATCCGGTCGAGCGCTGTAAGAGCATCAATCATCGCCTAGCCGGGAAGCGTGATCTTATCCGCGGCCAGATTTCCGCCTCACCGCTGATTTTTTTCGGGTCGCCGCTGGCCCTCCCTGGCTACGGGGTAATCCATGGACGACGAGGTTGTAACCGACAGGATTTAGCTGATAGAGGCCATTACCTGCCGCGTCAAAATAGCCAGCTGCGGCGGCATTCGGGAGCGTCTGCGGAATTTTTTGGGGGAGCTTGAATCCGGCTTGTTTGAAATATTTCTCTAGGTCGGCAGCATTAATGGAGGACTTCCTTTCCGTTTCAGGAGAAATTTCGGAAAGATAGTAGGCCACCAGTGCGGCCATTTGATTCGATGACTCGGGTCGCTTTTCTTCCTTGAGGTCGCGGATGCTGAGCTGTGTGTGTGAATGGCGGAAGTCAGGAGGGCCCACCGCGCCCGACGTGATTGCGGCAGCCTGCGGGGGGGCTGTTGCCCTGACCTGGCCAATACTGAGGCGACCGAAAACGTAGTCAAGAACACGCTGGATGGACTCCCCTTCCAGTCCATCGAGCGCGCGAAGGATAGTTCCGATCGCTTCTAATTCGCTATCTGCCCGGTGCCTGCCTTCACGTTGAGCCATGGCGATACGGTACCACGACTCGGCTTCGCTGAAAACGCACAAGCCTCGGAAACTATTGAGCTCCGATTGCTACCAACCCCGAGTCTGCAGCATCTGCGCCTCATCCATACCCTGCCACAGCCAGCCCCTTCATCGCTCCGCTGCAGATCTTCGCTGACTTCAAGTAATACTTTAGGGTCGTTGAAATGCGTTGCGGCTTTCACGATCGCGCGGGCTCGCTTTTCGGCCTCGACGGGATCGGCGAAGGTGGTGCTGTCTTTCATGAAGATGCCGAGCCCACGAAGACGGCTTCGGCGCCTAGCTGCATCACCAGGCTCGCGTCGGCTGGCGTCGCGATTCCCCCTGCGCTGAAATTTGGGACTGGGAGCTTACCGGCTTTGGCCACCATCTTTATCAGTTCGTATGGGGCCTGGTGTTCTTTGGCTTTGGCGTAGAGCTCTTCTTCGCCCAGCACGGTCAGGATTTTCATCTCCTGCACAATCTGGCGGATGTGCTTTACGGCGTGGACGACGTCTCCAGTACCGGCCTCGCCTTTGGTGCGGATCATAGCCGCGCCCTCGGCAATGCGCCGCAGAGCTTCTCCAAGATTGCGCGCGCCGCAGACGAACGGGACATTGAAGGCGTGCTTGTCAACATGGTGAGCTTCGTCAGCAGGCGTAAGCACTTCAGATTCGTCGATGTAATCGACGCCAAGCTCCTGAAGAATTTGGGCCTCGGCGAAATGTCCAATGCGGCACTTAGCCATCACGGGGATGGAAACGGTAGCCATGATTTCGCGAATCTTCTTAGGCGAGGCCATGCGCGCCACGCCGCCCTCAGCGCGGATCTGCGCGGGGACTCGCTCCAGCGCCATGACGGCTACTGCGCCGGCCTTCTCGGCTATCGAGGCCTGCTCGGCGTTGGTCACGTCCATAATTACGCCGCCCTTTAGCATTTCGGCTAGGCCGGTCTTTAGGCGGAGACTGGTGCTTCCGTTGTTTTGCGACATGTGAGGACTCTTTTCTGCGGGCTTCGGGCCTCGGCTCAGGTTCTTATTTTACAGCGCGTTTTCGATTCGCGGTACTACTTGCAGAATAACTTGAGGACTACTTGCTCTCCGGCCACTGCAAAAGCACCGGGCTGCGCCCGGTGGACAGCCGAGGGCGGCTGTCCCCACATGAACTTATATCCACGCGGCTATTTTTTTGCGTATTTCTTGAACATCTTTTCGGGGTCGATGGCTATGAAGATGCCTTGGCTGCGCGCTAGGACTTCGCCTTTTTCGTTTAGGATTTCTGCGGCGTTGACGTGGGTTCGGCCTTTTACTTGGATCTCGCGTCCTTCTACTCGCAGGGGTTGGTGCAACGGGACTGGCTTTAGATATTCGATGGTCATTTCGCGGGTTAGTGCGATTACGTGGCGGAGTTTGTTTACCTTTCCCATGGCGTCGTCGAGGATGGAGGCAATTATTCCGCCGTGGCAGTGGCCTGGCGGTCCGGTGTAGCGCTTGCTCAGGCGGAAGCGGCAGACGAAGGTTTGGCGGGCTTCGTCCAGAGTAAATTTCAGTTGCATGCCTTCGGGATTGTCCGGGCCACAGACGAAGCAGTTGTTCTTTGGTAGTTTTACGTCGCGGGTGTCGTGGCCTTGGGGCTTGGGTGGCATGGAGGGATTTTAACCTGCTCGGCTTCTTTGGATTCCAGAGCGGGACCGGCAAACGCGGAATGAGAGCGGTGATGTGATAGAAACGCCTTGCGAAGCCAGAGGCGGCGTAGGTTGCAAGGTGTCCCCTCGGCTTCGCTCGGGGCAGACTCTTCGACTGCGGTTGTGCTTCGCGTTCGCGAAGCACAGCCTCCGCTCAGGATGACAGAGCTAATAAGTTATGAAGCGGATTCTTTTATCTTGGAGCAGCGGCAAGGACAGTGCATGGAGCCTGCACGTGCTTCGGCAGCGGGGGGAGTATGAGGTGGTTGGGTTGTTGACTACTTTTAACGGCGAGGCTGACCGGGTGGCTATGCATGCGGTGCGGCGGGAGTTGGTGGAGCGGCAGGCTGCGGCCGCTGGGCTTCCGTTGTGGAGCGTTCCGTTGCCTTGGCCTTGTTCGAATGAGCAGTATGAGGCGCTGATGTCTCAAACTTGCGCCAAGGCCGTCGCGGAAGGTATTGAAGGAGTTGCGTTCGGCGATTTATTTCTGGAGGATGTGCGCGCCTACCGCGTGAAGCAGCTGAGAGACACGGGGCTGGAGCCGATATTTCCAGTGTGGGGGCTGCCTACGCTGGCTTTGGCGCGGGAGATGATTGCTTCCGGCATGCGGGCTAAGTTGACTTGCGTCGACACCGGGAAGCTTGACCGGTCGTTCGCGGGCCGCGAGTTCGATTCGGCGCTTCTGGCGGAGCTGCCCGAAGGCGTGGACCCTTGCGGCGAACGCGGGGAATTCCATTCCTTTGCTTATGCAGGGCCGATGCTTGATACCGTGGTTCCGTTTTCCGTGGGCGAGACTGTGGTTCAGGATCAGTTTGTCTTTGCCGATTTGATGCTTCGGTGAGTGCGTGGGTATGGAAAAGCAAAATCTTTACCACAGAGGACACGGAGGTACACGGGGTGATTCACCTTTCTTCAAAACTCGATTGCATTATCCTCAAGGGGCTGTGGTAAACTCGCCGCCGACTGTTGACTTGCGCTCTCGAGCGCCGCAATTGTTTTCGGGAAAATCTGTTTCGTGCGTTTTCGTCTCCGGGGAGGACTAGGGAATGGGCCTCGCGTTACTGATTGTGATCTGGCTGATCACTCTGGCCAGCACGTACTTCTTTGTCGCCAAGACCTGGTGGTTGCCGGTTGGGGCTTCGGCGGCCGCGGGCTTCATCGACGGACAATTCGCCCTCACTTGCGTGCTGATGGGAATTGTTTTTGTGGCGGCGCAACTTGCTCTTGGCTATTTCGCGTGGAGATACCGCGAGCAGCCATCCTCACCGCCGGTCGCTTACTCGCACGGCAATGTGAAGCTTGAAGTGGTGTGGACGTTGCTGACCACGATTCTGTTCGTGGGGTTGAACCTGATGGGCAGCAGCGTGTGGGCCAGCCAGCGTTTCGATCAGGCAGGACCGGGTGCGGTTCAGGTTGAGGTCACGGGCATGCAGTTTGCCTGGTACTTTCGCTATCCGGGACCGGATGGAACGTATGGCGGGACCAGCGTTAAGTTGATGGATCCCTCGGCTGGCGGCGATGCGGCGGTGGGGTTGAATCCTTCCGATCCGTCTTCTAAAGACGATGTGGTCACGGGCACGATGTATTTGCCAGTGGACCGCGAGGTCGATTTGAGTCTGCGGTCGGTGGATGTGATCCACAGCTTCTTTGTGCCTTCGTTGCGCTTCAAGCAGGATGCGGTGCCTGGACTCAACATTCACATGCACTTCAAGCCGACGGCGATTGGCGAGTATGAAATTGTGTGCGCCGAACTTTGCGGCCTGGGTCACTACAAAATGCACGGCATGGTACACGTCGTCAGCCAGGGAGATTTCGACAAGTGGCTGGCGGCACGGGAGACGGAGAAACAATAAATGGCAACCTCGGCGACCGCTCACGCGCATGCGGCCCCTCAGGGCTTCATTCGAAGATATATTTTCAGCCTCGACCACAAAGTCATTGGGATTCAGTACTTCTTTCTGGCGCTCACGGCGGTGTTCGTTGGGATGTTTCTATCGCTGCTGATGCGCATTCACCTGATCTATCCGCTGGCTAGTTTGCCGCTGGTGGGTGAGATCAAGCCGGAGACTTATCTCACCCTGCTGACCATGCACGGCACCATCATGGTGTTTTTCGTGCTGACGACAGCGCCGCAGGGCGGCTTTGGCAATTACTTTCTGCCGATTCAGATTGGTGCGCCGGATATGGCGTTCCCGGTGCTGAACATGCTTTCGTTCTGGACTACGTTCCTGGCTTTTGTGTGCATCATTGCCGCGTTCTTTGTTTCGGGCGGAGCTCCGTTGCATGGGTGGACGGGATATCCGCCACTGAGCGCGCTACAGTCGGCTGGTCCGGGCGAAGGACTTGGGGCTGATTTGTGGATCACCAGCATTGCGATCTTCTGCTTAGCCTCGCTGATGGGCGCGTTGAATTTTCTGACGACTACGCTCGATATGCGGGCCAAGGGCATGACCATGATGCGCATGCCGTTGACGGTGTGGTCATGGTTCATCACGGCGATTCTGGGGCTGCTGGCGTTCGGCGTGCTGCTCTCAGCGGGAATCCTGCTGCTGATGGACCGCAACCTTGGCACCAGCTTTTATGTGCCGCTGGTCGTCGTGAACGGACAGGTCCTGGGGCACAAGGGCGGATCGCCTTTGCTGTGGCAGCATCTGTTCTGGTTCTTCGGGCACCCTGAGGTCTACATCGCGATTTTGCCGGGCATGGGCGTGACCTCGCAGATTCTGTCGACGTTTTCGCGCAAGCCGATCTTTGGCTACAAGGCCATGGTCTATGCCATGCTCGCGATCGGATTTTTCGGCTTCATGGTGTGGGGCCACCACATGTTCATGAGCGGGATGAGTCCGTATTCAGCGTTTGCCTTCTCCCTGCTGACCATGTGCATCGGCGTGCCTTCGGCGATCAAGACTTTTAACTGGCTGGGTACGATGTATAAGGCGCGGATTCGTTTCCAGACTCCGATGCTTTATGCGATTGGGTTTGTGTCCCTGTTCGTCTCGGGCGGGTTGAGCGGACCCTTCCTGGCGCAGCCGGTGCTCGACATTCAATTGCACGATACATATTTCGTTGTGGGTCACTTTCACCTGATCATGGGCGTGGCTGCGATCTTTGGAATGTTTGCGGCGACCTATTATTGGTTCCCGAAGATGTTCGGGCGGATGATGAATGAGACGTGGGGCAGAATACATTTCTTCATCACGCTCATCGGGACCTACGCCATCTTCATGCCGATGCATTATCTCGGGATCGCAGGCGGAACACGCCGGTACTCACAATATACGGAAGTGGCGTACCTGGCGAAGCTGCAGCCGATTCACCAGTTCATGACCTACGCGGCGATTATTACCATCGCGGCGCAGTTCATCTTTGTGATCAATTTGTTCTGGAGCATGTTCAAGGGGCCGAAAGCCAGTGACAATCCGTGGCAATCGACCACTTTGGAATGGACTACAGCGACTCCGCCGCCGCATGACAACTTTGGCGGCGTGACTCCGGTGGTGCATAACGGTCCTTATGAGTATGGAGTTCCGGGGGCGGCACGGGATTATGTGATGCAGACTGACCCGGCGATTGGGTCGTCGGGGCACTGAGGCGTAAGCACCTCGGGGGCTAAAGCCCGCTGTGAGTGGTTGGCTTTAGCTCCACCCTTCGCTTCGCGGCCCTTTGCTTTCGGGGTCTTGTCGTTACACGGCTCTAGAGATTTTGGTTATGGCGACTTATACACCTAGCACTCCTTTGAATCAGTTGGGCCGCGGCGGAGACCGACCCGCGCCCCCGAATGGCGGCGGGGATGATGGCGGCACTCCGCATTCGGGGCTACCGAATTATGGCGCTCGGCTCCGGCGGGCGCGGCTGGGGCTGATCTGCGCGATCGCAACCGTCAGCATGGTGTTTGTGTCACTGACCAGCGCGTACGTTGTGCGGCGTGGGTTGCCGACGTTCGATGACTTGACTCGCACTTACCTGCGCGACTGGGGTACAGTGCCGTTGCCCTGGGTACTCTTATTCATCAACACGGCAATACTTTTGGTGAGCAGCCTAACCATGGAAGCTGCACGGCGGCAGATTACGCGGCGCGCGGCGTTGGCTCCGGTGCAGTCGATTCCCGGAGTTTCGCTGGGGGACGAAAGAAGTTTTCCCTGGCTGGGCGTGACGGTGGTGCTTGGGCTGGGGTTTCTGGTGGGGCAGTGGATGGCTTGGAGCGAGCTGAGGGCTCGGGGATTTCTGGTCAGCACAAATCCGGACAGTTCTTTCGTTTACCTTTTGACGGCGGCCCACGCGGTGCATCTGGCGGGCGGGATTATTGCGTTGCTATGGGCGGGGATCACTTCCCTGCAACACAAACCTATCGAGGAGCGGCGGATTGTGGTGGATGTGGCGGCGTGGTATTGGCATTTCATGGCAGTGCTGTGGATTTATGTTTTTGCTCTCTTAGCGTTTGTGCGATAACCAGAAAGGGGAATTTCAGGGATGGCTGACGCTGCGCTGCAACACAACGCCGCTGCCGGACATGAAGGGGCGGGCGAGTATGAAGCTCCGCTGTTTGGAGCATACTCGAAGAAGGTGGGCATGTGGCTGTTCCTGGCCTCGGACTCGCTGACGTTCGGGGCTCTGCTGTTTGCCTTCAGCTACAACCGCATCTACACGGTCCCGTGGCCAACGCCTTTCCATGTGGCCAGCATTATCAACGCTTCGATTATGACCGCGTGCCTGCTATCGAGTTCGTTGACCATGGTGCTAGGGGTGTTCGCTGCGCAGCGGCACGATAGAGCGTGGACGCGGAACTGGCTACTGGCGACGATGATCTTCGGCACCGCATTCATCGTGCTTCACGGCATGGAGTGGAGCAAACTGATCGATGAGGGGCTGTACTTGCCGGGATTTATGTCTCTACTGGGCGTGTCGCCATCGCACGCCAGCGGTGAGTATGCGGACATTTCCAAGAACATTCCGCAATTCACGCAGGCATTTTTCGGCCTGACAGCCATGCACATGCTGCACGTCACGATCGGTGTGATTTATCTGGGGGTGGTGGCGTTCCGTAAATGGTTTCTGCCGATCCTCGGGGTAAGCTGGATTGCGGCAGCATTTCTGATTCCCGCCGGCAACGTATTTCACTACCCGGTTCATGTGCTGGGGATAGCGCTGGTTGTCTGCGCGATTATTCTTTTCCTGAAGGCGAAGGATTACGACGCGGAGGATGTTGAAGTGTCTGGATTGTACTGGCATTTTGTCGATCTAGTGTGGATGTTCATCTTCCCGCTGGTGTACTTGATGTCGACGAAGATAGTGTAACGGTGGCTGAGAACGCGCGGTGGTGCAGATAAGTTGGGTTAGGGAGCGTGGAGAAAAACGATGCACGATGTGGCGAAGCACGACGATAGCAAAGGTCAGTATTTCTGGGTGTGGGGCGCGCTGCTGGTTTTGACCGGGATTGAGGTCTGGCTCGGGTATAACCAGGTGTTCAAAGATCCACGGCACATGCTGGAAGTCCTGATGATTCTTTCGATCATCAAGTCGGCATTGATCATCGGGTATTTCATGCACCTTAAGTTTGAGAAGGCGCTGATGCGCTGGATGCTGGTGATTGCGGTGACCGGCTGTTTTGTGATTATGTACTTCTTCTTCTTTCCGGACGCGGACCGCGTTTTGCGCCTGGGCGTGAAGTAGAGTCATGAAATTTCTTTGTGGTAAGGCTCGGGTTGTTGCGCTGCTGGCGGTGCTTGGCGCTTGCGCCATGCCCGCTGTTGGGCAGGGTTGCGCGATGTGCAATGCGAATGCTCGGAGCACGCCTAAAGAGGGTCAGCGGGCGCTGAACCGGGCCGTGCTGGTGCTGTTGCTGCCTCCGGTTGGAATTATGGTGGGTGGCGCAGTTTTCGCGGTTCGGTATGGAAAGCGGCGCGATCAGGAGCGGGAGTAGATTTCTCTGCGTGCCGTCCCTTCGGGACTCGTTCCATCTTTTCATTTCTACCCGGCACTTCCGTGCCGGGCTTTCCCATGACGCCCCCTTCGACTTCGCTCAGGGCAGGATCTTCGGGGCTCCGTCAATATTGGGGTATTCGGCATTTATCTTCGGTCGCGATCTTGATGAGACTTGTGAATCGTGCTGAACAGAAAGGCGGTCGTCAGCCCAAACAGCAGCCACCCGCTCAGAGCTTCGATCTGTCCCATGAGTCGCCACTGGCCTTCCAGAACCAGACTCGACCCAAACGTTGTCATCGCGCCCATCGAATAGAGCATGGCGGACGTAAAGTCAGGTCGAGCGCCGAGAAGCAGATAGCACGCAGCCCATGCGCCTGCTTCCAACACATGTAAGCAGATGGCCAACAAAATCCAGATGCTAATGACCATCGCGAACAGAACTCTGGAGCGGCCGTGAACCGCCTGGCGGCTAAGCACGTCGACTGCTTTCTCGTTTGCGAACACGAGCCCCAAAACATGGATGACCACGGTTAGTACGATCAACGGCAGACCCCATTCCCAGTCGGCGCGCCATGCCGACTGGACGACAAAATACGAGTTGAGAGTAGCGGCGGCATTTCCCATCGGGACCTCTTTCTCAAGCTTCCGTTCTCCCAGTTCATCATTAGTACCGACGTTCGCGGAACTGTCGCTTATTACAGGAGCCAGTAAATGTGCTTTGGAATACTGGCAAGCGGCTGCACGGCCCGATTTTGCAAACCAGGGGAATAAATGCGGCCATACTTCTTTCCTGCCAGCCTGCATGTTCAGTGACAACCGCATTCTGCTTTTAGAACGCGCCCGATACCTTTCACGCCTTTTTCTTACCAAGGCTTTTTTGCTGCTATGTCAAAAATGACAGTTGTCCGGCTCCTAACTGTCGCTGATGCTGGCGGTGTAAACGGCTTGGGGCGAACGTGGCATGTGCAATCGCCGCATCCCTGCGAGGCAGCCGGCGGCAGCGGTCTAGCCAAAGCTTAGGTTTGAAATTTCACAAGATTGGAGGAACTCATGCACAGAAATGAGCGAGTCGTGAAAGTGGTTATAGGCGCCTTTGCTTGTTTGGGTTTGTTGATGACAATAAGCCTCCCCAGTATCGCGAGAGACAAATCGGAAACGATCGACGCCACGGCGCTTGGTACAGGTACACAACTGGGGGCCAATATTGGCGTGACGTTGAATATCTATGAGTATTCGACTCCCGCGGACAAACAGATCCTCATTCAGGCGTATGAGAAGGGTCAAAATCAAGGATTGGTAAATGCGCTGCAGAAAATGAAGGCGGTGGGCCACGTGGAAATCACTGGCACGCTCGGCAATGACTGCTCCTTTATCAAGATGATTCCTACGTCGACGGGGCGAAAGATTATTTTCTTGACCAACCGCCAGATTCGATTCGGTGAAGCGTTCTTTGACACTCAGTCTCAGTCCTACAACCTCACCGCCGGCATACTCGAGATCAACGATCAGGACAAGAGCAAGAGCACCGGTGTTTTGTATCCCGCGGCTCAGCTTGTGCTCGACAAACAAGGCGAACTGCAATGGGATCTAAACCAGAATTCATGGAAACTGGTCGACATCATCGATTGGAGTGGGACGGCCGGCGTCAACTAGTGCGAGCGTCCCGTTCCATAACGTTGTCCGGCAAGACATTTCGAATTGATGTGATCGTAGATTTGTTTTCAATCGCTACTTGCATGGAGGTCAAATCATGAGGCGCACAATGACAGCTTATCGATGCTTCGGGACCTGGCCGCTCTTGGTTTTCACGATTCTTGTGATGTTGCTGAGTAACGCTACAGCTCAGTCGAAGAGCAGCAAGTATGCCTGCTCGGAACCAGATCCGGCGCAACAGTGCACCGCCGCCAACACGTGCGGATCGGCTTCTAGTCCGTGTACCGTGGATGTGAAGCGCACGGCAGCTTCCACATCGGCCACGCCCAGCATACCGAACGCCAAGGGGAATTCTCTTTTTTGCCTAAAGGTCGGCACGAAAGTGACGTGGAACAGCACCGAAAAAGATAACGGTTTTGTTGTCGATGTTGGCCCTTCATCACCGTTTGAACCATCCGGAGCCATCATCGGCGGCTCCGACCGCTCTGTTTCAGTCGTGGCAAAGAGGACTGGATGCTTCAAGTATTCCGCCGGAGCTTGCCGGTCAGGGGCCACCTATGGGATGTGCGATACGGCGAATGCCGAGTTCATTGTTACGAATTAAGAACTGAACACCGTCTCCGCAAGTGACATTGATTTGGAGTTTCAACATGATCGATGCTAAGAAAGTGCTGTCGGTATTGCTCAGCTTCATCCTCGCCGCCGTTTCCCCACAGTTCATATATGGATTCCAAGCCTCGGGAGCGACGCCTGGGAATGAGTCAGGGAGTTCCACGGAAACCGCCCCGCAGAGCGCGAGCGAACTGCAGGCATTGGTTGCGCCAATCGCACTATATCCGGATGCGTTGGTGGCGCAGGTCCTTGCGGCGTCGACGTTCCCGGACCAGGTCGCGGTGGCCGAGTACTGGATGCAGCAAAACAAAAACCTGACCGGAAATGCCCTGATGCAGGCCGTCGATAAACAATCGTGGGATCCTGCGGTGAAGGCGCTGACGCAATTTCCCTCGGTGCTAGAAAATCTATCTAGCAATCTCGCTTGGACTTCCTCGCTCGGTGAGGCCTACCACAATCAAGCAGCGGATGTGATGACCGCCATCCAGACCTTGCGCGCCCAAGCCAAAGCAAAAGGCAATCTCCAGTCGAGCCCGCAGATCACGGTCGTGCAACAGACGCCGCAGACGATCGTGATTCAATCGGCGAACCCTCAAGTCGTCTATGTTCCGCAGTACAACCCGGCGGTGATTTACGGGTACCCCTATGTGGTTCCGGCCTATGTCGTTCCTGTTTACACAACCGGCGACGTCGTAGCGGCCAGCCTGCTTTCCTTCGGCGCCGGAATCGCGGTTGGGGCGATGATGAGCGGAGGATGTTGCGGATGGGGCTATAGCAGTTGGAACTGCGGCTGGCACAGCACCACGGTGGTGTATCACGGCGGAGCGTATTACGGCAATTCTGCCTGGCACGGCGGCTACTACAGCGGCGGCTACCATAATGGCTACGGCTATAACAACGCATATAACCATTCGAACAACTACAACTACAACGACTATAACCACTCGAACAACGGCAACAGCTACAAGAGCGGCAATACTTACAACAATGTGAACGTCAATAAGCAGAGTGCTCAAAACTTTAACTCTGATCACTCCTCGGCCTCGAATTCCTGGGCGCAACATGACAATTCGGGCGCTGGAAGATCGACCGCTTTCAGCGGCATGGATGGGCACTCCGGCGGATTTGGTGGTTCCGGCGGCTGGTCTTCGAGGGCAGAGAGCGGCCGAGGTTGGGGGAGCATGGGCTCCAGCGGTTTCGGCGGCGGTCGATTCGGCGGTGGCGGCGGCTTCGGCGGCGGCGGTTTTCGGCGCTGATGTCCACCGAAGATATCTCGTAGAGGGATGAAATAGAAGGCTTGGAGGAATGAGTATGTCGCGCTTCATGCGGAGCCACAAAATAGAGGCTGTACGTCTCGCAATATTTGCGGCGCTGTTCGTGCTGATAATCTCGCTACCCGCGTGTAACAAAGCAGAGGTTTCTCCGTCAGCCCAGCCTGCCCAAAAGACCTTCGCCTCGCCGGCAGACGCAGGCGCTGCTTTCCTGGAAGCTGCCAAATCCGGCGATCAGGGTGGGTTAGTTGCGATCTTCGGTCCAGACACCAAGGACGTACTATTCTCCGGAGATGCGGTAAAGGATAAGAACGCGCTGCAGGACTTTGTTGCGGCCTACGGCCAAATGAATCGCTGGCGCCAGATCAAACCGGACGGCGAGATTCTGTACGTTGGGGCAGACAACTATCCTTTTCCAATTCCCTTGGCCAAGAATGCCGCGGGACAATGGTCCTTCGACACGGCCGCGGGCAAGGACGAAATCCTCGCCCGCCGTATCGGCAAGGGCGAACTGACCGCGATCGCCGCCTGCGGCGCTGTCGCGGACGCGCAACAACGATACTTCAGCCAGACTCACGATGGCGACGCAGTGAAACAGTACGCACAGAAGTTCGTCAGCGACGGAGGCAAGCAAAACGGATTGTACTGGCAGGTTCCGGAGGGACAGGCCCCGAGTCCCCTTGGGACGCTCGGCGACTTCGCGAAGGCGGTTGGTTATACCAATGCAGGCAATAAGGCGCAACCGTTCGATGGCTACTACTTCCAGATACTGACCAAACAAGGAGACAAAGCGCCAGGCGGCGCGAAGGACTACATCGCGAACGGAAAGATGACAGGCGGGTTTGCCATTCTCGCCTATCCCGCAGAATACAGGAATTCTGGAATCATGACGTTCATCGTCGGCAAGGACGGTACCGTCTACCAAAAAGACTTGGGTGAAAAGACCACTGATCTCGCCGTAGCCATGGCGGAATACAACCCGCACGACGGCTGGACTGAAGTAGCCAAGAACTGAGGATGTGTGTCAAGCGCCCAGCGATCCAAGATGTTGTTTCACTCCAGGCACTACGCCGTCAGTTTGCTTTCGATCTTACGCTCGAAAGTGTGTTTCGCGTAGGGAGGGTAGCGCCGTCCTCATCAGAACAGCAGTTTGAGCGTGAACTGTGCCGAGCGTGGGCCGCCAACCGCGTAGAGTGCGCTCTGCCCATTTGGGATCCCTCCCCCGTCGAGGTTGGTTGTGGACGTGCCCGGACATACCTTGCCAAATGCCGGATTCGGCCCATTCTCGGTCCCCCACATGGGATCCGGAGCACATTGCGATCCGGGAATTCCGAACATCGGATGGTTGAACACGTTAAAGTATTCCGCGCGCACATCGAGCTTGACGCGTTCGGTGAGGTTAAAACGACGGCGCAGTGCGAGATCGGTCTGGTCGATTGAATATGGGCTGCGCAACGAGTTCCTGGGAAAGTTCCCCGCCTGCCCTGGAGCGGGTGAAGTGAAGGCAGCTGGATTCAGCGCTCTGCCACTCGGTTGCGTCGGATCTGCGATCCAGTAGGGTTGGCCGGGCACGATTTCAGCCTCAGTCGTGTAATCATTAAAGGGGCTGGAATCGGGCCCGTGGAAGGTTACATTGATGGGCGGCGCGGCCGTGACGCGAACCAATCCGTCCACGGCCCATCCTTTTAGGATCGCGTTGCTGGCGCGGTCCCAGGAAGGCGCAGGTACTTCATAAGAGATGGCCCCGGCAATGGACTGACGTATGTCGTAGTCGGAGGGCGTCAACGGTGGGAGGAGGATGTTGCCCACGCTCGGCGCCGTCAGACCCTCTGCATCTGTGGAACCGAGATCGCTTGATTTTGACAAACTGTAGGAGACAAGCGCCTGCAGGCCATGCGACATGCGGCGCTGGAACTGCAACTGAAGGGCGTTGTAGTGAGAGTATCCGGCATTCCGTATTGCGTTGACCCATCCGTCACTGCCCGTGCTTAAAAGCATCGGAGGAGAAATGGCATCCTCTCGCAGGAGCCGTCTTCCGTCGGACCCAAGATAGGTTGCCGTCAAGGTTTGCTTCGCTCCCAATTCGCTCTCGATGGCCGCATTCCACTGCATGGTGAACGGAACGCGCAGGTTGGGATCGACAGCACTGACGTCATATAAGCTGGCATTGATTGTCGTGGAGAAGGGCGGAGGCTGGAAAGCTGGGTTGGTGATGCTGAAAGGCACCGCCGGAGAAAGGGAAAGAGATTTCGAGTGCATATAGGGAAACCCAAAAGCGGCTAGGCCGATGTCCCCGTAGCCCAGATCATAGAAGAGGCCGAAACCTCCTCGCACCACGGTCTTGGGGGTGAGTTGGTATGCGGCTCCGATCCGGGGCGCGAAATTGTCAAACCTGGTATGCCAAAGCGAACCTGGCAGCACAGCGAGCGGGTTCGAGTCGAAGATTCCCTGCAGCACGTAGAGCGGTTGGCCTGACGTTGCCGAAACCGGCGGTGCGTTGATCTCCCACCGCAACCCATACGTCAGCGTCAGGTTCCTCTTGGCCTTCCACGTGTCTTGAGCAAACAGGGAGTAGTTATTCACTTTCACTGAAAAGAGATCATCAGCAGCCAAGAGAATCGAGCTCACGGTTCCTGCCACCAACTGCGCGTACCCAGTGGAAAAAACGCCGTATCCGGTGCTTTGCCCGGACGTGGGGCGCAGATGACGATAATCGATTCCGAACTTGAACTGGTGCACGCCGACAGCCCAGGAGAATGTGTCCACGAAATTGAGCTGCCGCTGGACGTTGTTGTATTCGGAACCTTCTCTGATATCCATGTCGCCATTGCCGATCGATCCGAGATAGAGAAGGGCCTGACCGTTATCAAAGCTGTAAGGGGATGAGGACGGGAACAGAGTCGAGATAGGCGGCGGAACCGCACCATAGAAATTCGTAAGGGATGTGATGAAAGTACTCGTGTTTCGGCTCCAGTTCGCGCGGAAGTCGTTAACCTTGGTGGGAGCGATCAGGATGGTCGCGCCTGCAGTGAACGTGTTGGTGTTCGCGTTGTCATAGGCTAATTCCTCCCAGCGGCGGGTCGTGTTATAAGAGGGCGCGTGGTTATAGCGTGCAAACAGGGTGATTTTGCTGTTTAGATAATGGTCAACGCGGATGCTGGTTGCGTTGAGGGAAGAAGGAATGGAATAGGCGGTGTTAAGCATCGCAAGGCATGGATTCGTGATGTTGTCGCAAGTCGGGTCGACGAGGGGAGAGTTGGGATCCGGAAGGGGCAGCGCATTGAGAAGCGGCTGATAGTCCGGAGCAACCGCCGCCCGCGCGGAGGCAGTAAGAAATTCACCCGAGGCCGTTTGCGGCTGCCATAATCGGAGCCCCTCGTAAGAAAAAAAGAAAAAAGTCTTGTCTTTCAGGATGGGACCTCCAAGGACGCCACCAAAGTCGTTCTGGCGGAGCGGAGGCTTGATGAGCGGGGGCGCGTCAAAATAATTGCGGGCGTCAAAAATGTCGTTTCGTAAATAATCAAACGCTGTGCCGTGAAAATGATTGGTCCCGGATTTCGTGACGATCGAGATCTGAGCCCCAGGCACACGCCCGAATTCAGGCGCATACGACGAGGTTTGGATGCGGAACTCCTGCATGGCATCTACCGAAACCAGTCCGTTGGTGCCGCCTTGAGCAGTAAATCCGGGGATGGCACCGGCCAAAGTCTCTCCGAGGCCGCTGACGGTCACGCCAAAGTTCGCGCTCACTCCATCCACCATGAAATAGTTCGCGTCACTGCGCTGTCCATTCACGCTAAACTGCCCTTCCCCGAGATTTTGCGAGGTGAAGACGACGCCCGGCACCAGCGCGATTAGTGACTGGAAGCTGCGTCCGTTAAGGGGCATGTTCTGCACAAACTGGTCATCGACCACAGTGCTCACAGACGCCGAGTCGGTTTCAATCAAGGACGCGCCCACGGTTACGCTTTCTGACATGGGACCTATGGCAAGGGTGAAATTCTCGTTGACCGCATCCTGCACGTAGAGCTGCAGGCTGGGCTGAACCACGGTGCGAAACCCTTCTTTCTGAACGGTCAACCGGTAGATGGCCGGATGCAGGTCGGGGATGACGTAGATGCCGTCCTCGTTGGTAGGGGTGGAGGTCGAGACGTTGGTTTCGAGGTTGGTGATTTTGCATTCGGCTCCGACGATCACGGCGCCGGAGAGGTCTGTCACCCTGCCGGAAATCCGAGCGCTGTCCGATTGCGCGCATGAAAAAACAGAGGCGAGACACAGAATCCCGACGAGGACTGGGCACCGTATCAAGATTCTCCCTACGTACTCACACGAGGCAATTAGCCCCGCATCGTGCCAGGGGCCTAGGGAGTGTATTCTTGCGGGCGGACCGGTTCAACTGGGCAAACTGACAGGGGGCCGGGAGGGCATGCCTGGCCTGCTATGGTGATTGCCTAAGGTACTTGCGGGATTTGTCCGCCCGGACGACGAATGGGTTCCGTGGCCTCTATTTTGGCTTGCTTCGGGATGTGAAAGTAAATCGTCCGCATCTTGTTGAGACATTAGGTCGAGCGAGGTCCTCAGAACGCCTCCCCAACACCCATGCTCCATGTCCAACTATCCCTCCCTCGGGCGAAGTCAGCGCGTAGATTGACGTGGTATTTCTTACTCAGCTCATATCTTGGCCCTCCGCCGACGTCGGGTAGGAAGTGGGCGTTTCTGAAAAGTATTTGGCTCGAACCAGGGACTACTCCGCCGAGGCCCCCGAATGCCGCAAGACCAATCCCTTTCGGCAGCGTCAGGCGATACTCCGCTTGCGTCGCGAACATGTAGCGGTCGAAGTACTTACCCGCTGTATATCCGCGCAGTTCGTTCTGTGTCCCGTAAATGCAGTTTCCATAGAACGGCGGGCTGCCGCTGGTCCCGCAGGCGAACAGATCGTAGGCGAGGACTTGGTTCCTCCTCAGACTATGGTATTTGTTGAAGCTGAATCGATACGCTTGAAACGAATACTTGCTGCCGAGAGATTGCATGAAAAAGTCGGATGTAAATTGCAGCTTTTCACCGTCGGTCGGATAGAACAGGTTGGAGCGGGTGTCGCGAGTTATCCTCATTCCTAGAGCTCTCAAGGTATCGTGAATCCCGACGCCTGGCGGAAGAGGAGGAATGTTCTCATTGGTCGACGCCACTGTAGCAAACGAATTCCCAGCCCAAAATCGCGCACCAACAAAAATCTTCCACCAGGTCCGGCGCAAAAACTCAGCGCGGAAAAGATCTCCGGACTGTGCCAGCGGCACCTTAAGCCCCTCGAGAGGACCGCTGCCGTACAGGTTGTAGTTCACGCTGCCGTGGGCATACAAACTTGTGACCTGATAAGTGTTCTCTTTCATATACAGGTCTGCGCCCAGGCCGAAGCCGTTGGTCCCGTTGCTCGTGTAAAGGCCAGCCACTCCAACCGTCGATGGAGGAGAAACCTTGTCGTTCTTGCTAAAAGGAAAGATGTAGCCCACACCCGGGATAATTCCCGTACCAATGGCCGGGCTCGCGACCGGTAGAGGAGCGGGAACAATAGAGCCGCGACGGATCTTCTTCTTTTTCTTTTCTGCCTCTTTCTTGGTTTGGGTGGATGCTGGCGACGGACTGGCTCCTGCGCTTTCCTGGGAGGTGGATGATTTCACGTCAGCCTTCGCGGAAACATCCGGAGCCGGGGATTGAGACTGAGCATGGAGGTCCAGGGGAGCCGAGGTAAAAAGTGACATCCGGACGAACAGATAAAAGCATGGCAGAGCCAGTCGCCGCCACAGACTCCCGAACCGCGAAACGGCAATCACTTTGTTCACGCCGTCTTAGTCCTCCAACCGAGAGACGCCAGAAGTGGAGAACCGGCAGAAAACCGTTACAGGGTGGTGGATTGGTTGAATCCGCAACATACGTGGATCGGACTATTACTCACCGAGAAAGGCACCACGACTGCCAAAAGTACCAGTTCCGAAGGGAACTTGTCCCGGAGAACCCATGAGAGCGGCGCGCGCACGAGACTTAGCTAGTCCCAACGTGCGGCCAAACTAAGCCTGAAGGCGTTAGCTCGAATCTCGAATCTAAGGCTTTTGCCCGGCTGCCACAGCCGGGAACGTTGCAGCCGGCGAATTGTTGAAACTTCCTCCTAAGGCGAGATGCAGGTTGATGCGGTTGGCGAGTTGAGTATTCCGTAGCTTGATGAGATCGCCCTGGCTCTGAATCTGCCCAGCTTGCAGTTGAAGCACGGACAGAAGGTCCATGGTCCCGGCTTTGTACCTGAGGTCGGCCACCCGAACGGCTTTGCTGTGCTCAAGGACCGCGCCTTCCGCAAAGGGGAGGCGTTCGGCCAATAGCCGTTCGTTCGTCAAAGCCTCTTCCACTTCGGCAAATGCTCCGAGTGCCACACTGCCAAAGTGCGCAACGGACTGCGCCTCTTCCGCTGTTGCGATCTTGATCTCTGCTCGTAGCGCTCCCCCCTTATAGATTGGCAGGACCATACCGGATGCGCCGTGAACCAGCCAAGGGTTGAGTCCGAGAACGCTCCTCGAGAAAGGATGCCCGTTCTCCCTAGAACAAGTACGCCGCTCTGCCCACGGTCACTTTTGACGGTTACACATCCTCACAAACAGGGCTAGTGCGGTCGATGGGCGTCGAAGTGAAGAAGGCGGCTATAATAAAGGATTCGGCAGAGTCCTCTGAGACCGCTGGGAACCCTCCCGGCGGGCGAGGGGTTGCTGACGGCTTACTTACCCGATGTCCGATCCGACCTCTTATTCGATACCTGGTTCGACGCGCAGCTTGACAGCTGAAGGAAGTATTGTTGTCCGCGGCGCCCGCGTTCATAACCTCAAGAACATCGATTTTGAGGTTCGGCATAATACCTTGACGGTGGTCACCGGGGTATCGGGGTCGGGCAAGTCTTCCCTTGCGTTTGACACGATTTATGCGGAGGGGCAGCGGCGGTATGTGGAGTCGCTATCAGCTTATGCGCGGCAGTTTCTTGAGCGTATTGAGAAGCCGGACGTGGATTCGATCGATGGCATTGCGCCGGCAGTGGCGATCCGGCAGAAGAATACTACGCGGAATCCGAGGTCGACGGTGGCGACGGCTACGGAGATCTACGATTATCTGCGGTTGCTTTTTGCCCGCGTCGGCCGCACTTATTGCGTGAACTGCGGCCGCGAAGTGAAGAAAGATACGGTGGACGAAATTGCGGACGCGGTGTTGGCGCTGGGTTCGGGGACGCGGGTGCAGGTTGTGTTTCCCTTGCAGGCTGCCGTTGCCGCGCCGCGGGAACAGGATAAAAAACCTGGGCGCGCGCGCAAATCCGGCAAGAAAACCTCTGTGCCGGACTCCGGACTGACCGATCAGCTTAAAGCTCGTCTGTTCGACTTGCGCAAGGCGGGATTCAACCGGCTGTATCAAGCGGGGCAGGTATTTGAATTCTCTACGCCGGAATCGCTGCTCGATGTGCGCTTCGACCAGCCGGTGTTTATGCTGGTGGACCGCCTTACAGTTTCAGCAGAGTCGCGCGCGCGTATCGTGGATGGGGTGGAGACAGCGTACCGGGAATCGGGCGAAGTTATTTTCGACCTGCCACCGCATGATGGCCAACCGGCGCGGCAGTTGCGGTTTGCGCAACGTTTCGAGTGCAAGAGCTGCAATCTGCGATATGAGGAGCCGGAGCCGCGGCTGTTCTCTTTCAACAACCCTTATGGGGCGTGCCCGCGGTGCCAAGGATTTGGCAATACGATCGACTTCGATCTCGAGCGCGTCATTCCTGATCCCATGAAATCTCTGGGCGAAGGCGCCATTGATCCGTGGAACAAGCCCAAGTACCGGCCGATGTTCACTGACATGAAACGCTTTGCCAAGCAGAATGATATTCCTCTTAACGTACCCTGGGCAGAACTCGAGACCGAGCAGCAAGAACTTATTCAGGATGGGGATGGAAAGTTTCTGGGCATACGCGGTTTCTTTCAGTATCTGGAGCGGAAGAAGTACAAGCTGCACATTCGGGTGTTTTTAAGCCGATATCGCGGGTATTCGACTTGTTCCGAGTGCCGGGGGACGCGCCTGCGCCAGGAAGCGCGGCAAGTTAAGATTGACGGCAAGAATATTTGCGAAGTCTGCGCTATGACGGTGGAGGATGCGGCCAAGTTTTTCGCCGGAGTGCAGTTGAGCCCGGAGGAAGCTGACATTGCCGAGCGGTTGCTCGAGGAAATCCGCGAGCGCTTGCGCTTCTTGAACGATGTGGGCCTGGAGTATCTGACGCTCGACCGGTTGTCGTCCACACTTTCGGGAGGTGAAGCGCAGCGCATTCAGCTGGCTACATCGCTCGGGTCGCGCCTGGTGGGCACGCTCTACGTACTGGACGAGCCTTCGATCGGGCTGCACAGCCGCGATACGCACCGGCTGATCAAGATATTGCAAGACCTGCGCGATCTGGGAAATACGATTCTCGTCGTGGAGCACGATCCTGACATTATGCGCACGGCCGACCGGATTCTCGATCTTGGGCCGGGGGCGGGAGAAAACGGCGGCAAGGTGGTGGCGGCTGGGACTTACGAAGAGATTCTGCGGAATCCCGCTTCCCTGACGGGCCGCTATCTTGCTGAAGATTTACACATTCAGGTGCCGGCGGTGCGCCGCCAGCCGGGCGCGCAGCAGATCAGGATCAAGGGCGTGCGCGCCAACAATCTGAAGGGCATCGACATCTGCATACCGCTGGGAATGCTGGTCGCGATTACGGGAGTCTCGGGCTCGGGGAAATCTACGTTGTTGCATCAAGTTCTTTATCAAGCTTTGGGAGAAGCCAAGAAGCAGCAGACGACGGGCCCGGCGCGGGGCTCGGCCACCTGGGAGAGTCTGGAGGGCGATCAGTTCATCGACGAAGTTGTGCTGGTTGATCAATCGCCCATTGGGCGAACGCCGCGGTCGAATCCGGTAACTTATATTAAAGCCTTTGACGCGATCCGCGATCTTTTTGCCTCGCTGCCTGAGTCCAAAAAGCGCGGCTTTGCTTCCGGGCACTTCTCCTTCAACATTCCCGGCGGACGGTGCGAGACGTGTCAGGGCGACGGTACGGTTACGGTGGAGATGCAGTTCCTCGCCGATGTTGAACTGATCTGCGAGGAGTGCAAAGGCACACGCTACAAGTCGCAAGTGTTGGATGTCCGCCACCGCGGCAAGAATATTCACGAAGTGTTGAACCTCACGGTGAAAGAGGCGCTCAGGTTTTTTGCGGAAGTTCCGAAAATCACCGAGAAGCTGCGCGTGCTGGAGGAAGTTGGCCTGGGATATCTGCGGCTGGGGCAATCGGCGACGACCTTATCCGGCGGAGAAGCGCAGCGTATGAAGCTGGCGGCGCATCTGCAGCCCGCGGCTCGTGAGATTGGGCGGCCTAGCGCGGGACGGCAGGACGACAGCCGGCGGCGACGTTTGCTCTATATTTTTGACGAGCCGACGACTGGACTGCATTTTGATGACGTCAGCAAACTGCTGGCCGCTTTCCGCCGTCTGATTGATGCAGGCGGGTCGATACTTGTGATTGAGCACAATCTGGAGGTAATCAAGACCGCCGACTGGGTGATCGACCTGGGACCGGAAGGTGGAGCGCGTGGCGGCAAAATCGTGGGGGTGGGTCCGCCGGAGGCGATTGCCAGACTTTCCGGGTCTTACACGGGCAAGTATCTGGCTCGGCTGTTGGATGGCAATGGCATGGTGAATGTAGGCGGGGCGGCGCATTTCAATGGGAGCGAGTAAACTTTTCGCAAGTGTGATGCTGGCTCTGACAGCGGGCGTTTGCTTATTCGCGCAGGATGCTCGAACGCAGTTTCCAGTTTCCGGTTCCCAGTTTCAAGGATCTGACTTTCGGTTTTCCTGGTCGGAGTCGTCTCTACAGCCATCTTCAGAACCTCAGGCGCAATCTTCGCCAGAGGCGTCGCAGCAGGAGAACAACCCATCCTCCAAGCAGTCAAACTCTGGGAAGAACGATTCTTCAAGCTCTCACCGGTCGGTCCATCGCATTCAGGTTCCGGAAGAGGATTCTCCGAGCCAGCCGGCCGAGCTTACTGCTGCGGAAGCGGCGATTGAACAGCAGAATTACTCCGCGGCGGAAGCGCTTCTACGCAAGTTTGTTGAGCACGATGCTACGAGTTACGTGGCGTGGTTTGATCTGGGTTTCGTCGACAATGCTTTAGGCAAGATGGACGATTCGATCGGCGCGTATCGAAAGTCGGTTGCGGCAAAACCTGACGTTTTCGAATCCAATCTGAATCTCGGACTGCAACTGGCCAAGACTGGTCAGCCCGATGCGGAAGAGTTTTTGCGGGCCGCGACTCGGCTGAAGCCCACCAGTCGCCCCGCCGAGGGTCAGTATCGAGCTTGGCTGTCGCTCGGGGAGACAATTGAAAAGTCGAAGCCGGAAGAAGCGCTTGCCGCCTACGCGCACGCGGCGACTCTTCAACCCAAAGAAGCGGAGCCTCATCTTTCTGCCGGCCAGCTTCTGGAACGGGAAAATAAATTTGCCGACGCCGAACAGGAATACAAGCAGGCGCTGGCACTCGATTCGCGGTCGACGGAGGCGGTTATCGCTCTGGCCAATCTCTACATGCGCGGACGGCGTTTTCCCGAGGCGGAAGATTATCTGCGGAAGTTGCTGGCCGTCCATGCAGAGACTGCCCAGGTTCATATTCAGTTGGGGCGGGTGCTCGCAGCCGAGGGCAAGACTGATGCTGCCATCGCCGAGCTGCAGGCTGGAATCAAACTTTCCCCGGGTGACGATACCGCGCAGCGCGATCTTGCGGACCTGTATGCGACTGCCGGAAAACATGCGCAGGCCGAGGCCGCCTATCGTGCGCTGCTGATTGCTCACCCCAACGACGCGGAGCTGCACGACGGCCTCGGCAAGGCTCTGATGTGGCAAAAGAAATCCGCCGAGGCCGAGCGCGAGTTTATCACTACGCTGAAGCTGAAGCCCGACTTTGGAGGCGTGTACTACGATCTCGCATTCGCTGCGAACGACAACAAGGATTATCCACTAATAATTCGCGCGTTGGATACGCGGGCAAAACTCCTGCCGGAAACTCCGATGACATATTTCCTGCGTGCGTCGGCGTACGATCACCTGCGTGATTTCAAGAAGGCGGCTATCAACTATCACCTCTTCCTCAACACGGGCACTGAGAAGTATCCTGATCAGGAGTGGCAGGCGAAACATCGGCTCATTGCCATCGAGCCGAAGAAATAACTGTGACGACCCCATGGCGCGCGCGATGGAACATCTACGATTCTGGCGGATGGCGGCGACGGGCCTTCTGTTAGCGATGCTGGTCTTACCCTCTACTCTGACTGGCGCCGACCAACCTACTATCGACGAACTTAAGGCGCGAGTCGCCAATGCCAGCATCTCTGACCGTCCTGGTTTGTGCATTCACGTAGCTGAGACGCAACTGGATGCGGCTGACAGGTTCTATATTGCCGGCGACAGCGAGAAAGCCCAGGCCGCGCTGGTTGACGTGGTGGGATTTTCAGAGATGGCCGGTGATTCCTCCATTCAGTCGCACAAACACGAGAAACAGAGCGAGATCGCCATTCGGAAGATGGCCCACAAGCTAGCCGACATAAAGCACACGGTCTCGCATGACGACCAGGAGCAAGTACAGAAGGCCATCGACCGCCTGCAGCGGGTCCGCGACGATCTGCTGGCTGCCATGTTTCCAAAAGGCGTCAAACAATGACTAACCGCCGGCTGCAAAGATACGCTTGCCTGGGGCTGTTATTCGCGGGCGCAGTGGCGGCTCCGGCCCAGCGTCACCGCGATCCCTTCACGCAGTCGGAGATTGATCAGATCCGCGACGCCAGTTGGGAGCCTCAGGAGCGGCTTTCGCTTTACGTGAAATTTGCGCGTGCCCGTCTGGCTGGGCTGGAGGAGATGCGCAGCGATCCCAAAGTCAAAGACCGGCCGCGACAAACCCATGACAAGCTGGACGACTTTCTGCTGATCTACGACGAGTTGAACGACAACATCGATACCTACGTCGAGCGCAAGGACGACATTCGCAAACCCTTGAAGCTGATCATCGAGGCCGACGTGGAGTTTAAGGGCCAATTGCGCGCCTTAAAAGAGGCAGCCGAAGTCGCCCCTGAGGAAGCGAAGCGATACGAATTTATTCTGACCAATGTCCTCGATACGGTCGATACCTCCGCCGAGGATCATCGGAAACTCCTGGCTGAGCAGATAGAAGCTGCTAAACATCGAAAGAAATCTGACTCGAAGCCGTATGGCAGCAAGTCGGAGTAAGCGGCTTCCAAATGGTGGGCATTGCTGGCACGTGGGGGAAACCATCGAGCTTCGCTCGATGGACAGCCGAGGGCCCGCCCTGAGCTTGCCGAAGGGGCGGCTGTCCCCACATGTGCACATCTGGCTAATCACGGGCGTGTTAATCTGGGCTCACTGTGCGTGAGGGACTGGTCGACATTTTCCACGAAGAACACGGGCAATTGCGCCCTGGCACCGCGCCTCCTGAGTTGAAGGTCGAGTTCTTTGCTTTTGCCAACGTCAATAACACCATTCGCTTGCGCGAAGGCCGGCTGCTGGTAAGGCTTTCCGATCTTCTCGAAGGCGCGCCTGAGGCCGTGGTCCGTGCCATCGCCCACATCCTGCTGGCCAAGATGTATCGCAAACCCATCGACCGCAGCCAGGCAGCTCGCTACCGAAAATATGTGGCCAGCCATGAGGTTGTGAGCAAGGCGCACTTGGTGCGGCAGATGCGCGGACGCAAGCGCCTCCATTCTCCCAAGGGTCACGTCTACGATCTTGAAGCTGTTTTTGAGGATTTGAACCGGCGCTTTTTTCATGGATTGCTTGGCCGGCCGCGCATGAGTTGGAGCCCGACGAAGACTCGCCGCATCCTTGGGCATTATGATCCAGCGCATAATGCGATCGTGATAAGCCGCATCTTTGACCAGTTCTCTGTTCCCCGCTACGCAGTGGAATATATCGTTTACCACGAGATGCTGCACTTGAAACATCCCGTGCGGCTGCGCGGGAGCCGGCGGTGTGTGCACTCGGCTGAGTTTCATGCTGAGGAGAAGCTGTTTCCGCAGTTGGACGAGGCTAACGCGTTTTTGAAGGGGTTGTGAGTGTAAGATGCATGACTTCGACAACGATCAACGGGCGACGCAGCATTCAGTTGCTTCTACACTGAAAACGGAACAAAATCGGCTATGAAGCGCGCGTGCATCCTTATCACCTTCTTGGCCGCAATCGCTGCTCAGGCACGTAACCCGACGATGACGACAGCGGGGACGGTGTCACAGATTCTCGTCCAAAGTGCGCATACCAACCAAAACCAAATGCTTGCCGCCGACCTGACTCCCGTTGAACAAAATGGAAAGTGGGGCTATGCCGACAAAGATGGAAAGGTCGTGATCAAGCCTCAGTTCATTCGCGCGCATCCTTTCTCGGAGGGACTAGCGCTAGTTTGGACCGGCGGCGTTGCGCTTACGGATCCCATCGTGACCTCCTTCGTGAATATGGGCTACATTGACGGAACTGGGCATTGGGTAATCCACTCGCGTTCTAAGTATTATTTTTATGATGATTTTTCAGAGGGGCTGGCCCCTTTCCGGCAACAGTCCAGCAAGTGGGGTTATATCGACCTTAGTGGAAAGATCGTTGTTCGACCTGAATTTGACTGGGCAGGAGGCTTCTCCAACGGGATCGCACCTGTGCTCTTGGACAGCAAGTGCGCTCACGTGGATAAAACCGGAAAGATAACCGATCAATCTCCGGCCGTTCTGCCACGCCGCAAGTTCGAGCAAAACCGCCACGGCACCTACCAACGAGAACCTGATGTCGCCCCTTGTGAGTAGGTGGGCCTCTTGCGATTAATCGGCGAAACATCCCTTTACTCGGGCTAGCCGCGCCGCCGCAACTCCGTTTAATCCCATATTTCCCCGTGTGATGGCGGTCGTGCGCGTTTGTGGCGCTGCGCATTGACGCCCCCGCAGCTCCCGGCATATCCTTGAAGTTGAAATTGAAATTCATTTTCAAGATCGTTTTCAGAAACCCAGGTCGCTCATAAATGCTTCAGGCTTTCATCATTACGCTCCGCGAAGGGGTTGAGGCTGCCCTGATCGTCGGGATCACGCTGGCCTATCTGGCAAAGATTGGCCGGAATGATCTGCGCAAGGCCGTCTACGCCGCGTTGGGCTGCGCCTTCGTGGGCAGCATTGGGATCGCCATTGTGATCTCCCGGCTGAACTGGAACGAAGATGTGTTCGAAGGCTGGATCATGCTGGTGGCCGCCTTCTTTGTCGTCACCATGGTTATTTTCATGATGAAGACGGGGCGCAAGCTGAAAGGCGAAATCGAAGGCAAAGTCGGCCTGCTGGCTGGAAAGGACGCATGGATCGGCCTGTTCTTCTTTGTTTTCCTGATGGTGTTGCGCGAAGGCGCGGAGACTGTGCTGATTCTTTCCGCAGTCACGCTCAACTCCACGGAGCTGATGAGTTTTCTGGGCACCCTGCTGGGAGTGCTGGCGGCGATTGCGTTCGGCGTGATGTTCGTCAAGGGCAGCGTGCGGATTAATCTTCAAAAGTTCTTTCGGGTTACGACTGCGATTTTGTTTCTAGTGGCGTTGCAGTTGGTGGTCGCCGGTTTGCATGAACTCTCGGAAAGCGGAGTGATTGCCTCTTCCAAGCGCGAAATGGCCATCATCGGGCCGATCGTGCGCAACGATCTTTTCTTTTTTGTGACGATTGTCGCTCTGGCGGCGCTGATGGTGTTGTTTGATGCGAAGCGGCGCGAGCCACAACTGGAGTCGGTTTCCCCAGCCCAGCGCCGGAAGGCGATTTGGAGCGCCCGCAAGGAACGGCTGTGGATGACTTCGGTCTACACATTCTCTTTTCTCTTTATCGGGATGGTGACTGCGGAGTTTGTTTACGCCAAAAGCGCGAGTGCGCTGTCGCCGGCAATCGAGGTTAGCTTCACGAATGGTCAGATAAAGATTCCGCTTGCTCAGGTTTCTGACGGTGATTTACACCGCTACCAGTCGGAGGAGAACGGGGTTGCGGTTCGCTTCTGGCTTTATCAGAAGCCGGACGGCAAGATTGCCACAGTTTTCGATGCCTGCGAAATCTGCGGCGGCGTGGGCTTCTACAAGTCGGCGAACGGAGTGGTTTGCAAGAACTGCGCCGCTCCTATTAATCCGCAGTCGGTGGGAGCGGCAGGCGGCTGCAATCCAATTCCTCTCAAGGCCACGCAGACGGCCGACTCCGTGATCATTCAGGAGGCGGACATTGCGGCCGGCAGCCGCGTGTTCGAGAAACAGTAAGCGATGTTCGTGCGGCTCGTCTACGAATCCTTCCGCCGCCAGAAACGGCGTAAATTGCTGGCCGGTGCGGCCATCGCGTTAGGGGTCACGGTAGCCACGGCGATGATTGCGGTGGCTACTGACATCGGCGACAAGATCAATCGCGAGCTGCGGACGATTGGCGCGAACATCCTTGTGACTCCGCAGGAAGACACGCTGGACGTGGAAATTGGCGGCGTCAACCTGAAGCCGCCGAGCGACGGAGCCTTCCTGAGCGAGGCGGACCTGCCCAAGATCAAGGGGACGTTCTGGCACAATAACATCACCGGGTTTGCACCCATGCTACCCGTGAATGTTTCGTTCGAGCGCAACGGTAATACAGAGACTCTCACCTTGCTCGGCACTTACTTCGCCAAGAAGGTTTCGTTCGGCAAAGAAGAGTTCACCACCGGAGTGCGATCTACGCATCCCTGGTGGAAAGTCTCAGGAGCGTGGCCCGAGGATAGCTCGCAAGATGTTCTGGTAGGAGAGCGCCTCGCAGCACGTGTTTCAGCGAAGCCTGGCGACGAAGTGACTCTTTCCGGCCGGCAGTTGCGTGTCAGCGGAATTCTTTCGACCGGCGGAGGCGAGGACGAGCAGGTCGTCGCACCGATTGCCCTGGCTCAGGAAATTATTGGCAAACTGGGCGCGGTTCGCCGCGTTTACGTCAGCGCGCTCACCAAGCCCGAAGACGCGCTTGCCCGCCGCGATCCCCGAAGTATGTCTGGCCCCATTTACGACCGCTGGTATTGCTCGCCATATCCGCAGTCGATTTCTTTTCAGTTACAGGAGGCAATTCCACATTCCCATGCGGAGCAGATTCGGCAGGTCGCGCAGAACGAAGGCGCGGTGCTCATTCGCATCGAGGGCTTGATCTTTCTCGTAACGTTGGCCGCCCTGTTTGCTTCAGCGCTGGCAGTCTCGGCCGCCATGGCTACGGCGATCTTCGAGCGTCGCACCGAAGTTGGCCTGATGAAGGCCTTGGGTGCGGGAAGATTCGCGGTGGCGTCGATTTTCTTTGCTGAAGCTACGCTGCTCGCCTTGATCGGTGGCGGCGTGGGTTTTGCTGCGGGCGGGTTCCTCGCCCGTGAGATCGGCCGCTCCATCTTCAATTCCGAGATCACGATTACGCCCGTGCTCTTGCCCGTGATCCTTGCGATCGCGGTGATCATTACTTTTGCGGGAAGCGCTGCTGCCATTCGCAACGCGGTACGTCTTGATCCGGTGTTCGCGCTGCGAGGTGGATTGTGAACACGGGCGCGCAGACATTAGCCGCGAAGCGGGCACAGTCTGAGCATACGTCCATGTTTTTGCGGATGCTGGTGCGCGCTGCCGTGCTTCGTCGCGGACGGGCTGTCACTGCGCTCTTTGCCATGGTCGTGGCGGCTGCGGTCGCCACGGCGATACTGAACCTTTACGTTGATGTGCAGGCCAAGCTCCGACGCGAGTTCCGCAACTACGGTGCGAACATTATTCTTGTCGGCAAAGGTGGCGCTTCCCTTCCCGCAGACAGTCTCGCGCGCGTCGAGGCTACGCTTGCAGGACGCGGCGTAGTCGCTCCATTTGCGCTGGTAGTCGCCAGGACCAGTGACGGTCAGCCGGTGGTCGTGGCAGGGGCGGATTTCGATCGCATCAAGCGACTTGACCGCTGGTGGTCGGTGAGCAACTGGCCTTCGGCGCCGCAGCAGGCCCTGATCGGAGTGCGCGCGGCTGCGGTGGTGTCGCCGAAGAATCAGCCTTTCGATCTTAGTTTTCAAGGACACACGATTCGCGTCACGCCCGCCGGCACGGTGCAGACCGGCGCTGCAGAAGACAGCCGTGTGTATCTCGCGCTGACGGATTTTGTTTCCTGGACTGGAGTTCAGCTTTCCACCATCGAGGTCGCTGCCACCGGTCCGCCGGAGGAGGTCACCACCATCATGCAGCAGCTCGAGCAGGCAGTCCCGTCCGCCGAGGTTCGCCCGGTCCGGCAGATCATGGAAGGCGAGGCCCGCGTGCTGGGTAAGACTCGCTCCACGCTTCTGGCCGCCGCCGCGCTTATTATTCTGACGGCTGCGCTGTGCGTGCTCTCTACGCTGATGGGGTGGGTCTTCGACCGCCGCCGCGACTTTGCCATCATGAAGGCGCTGGGTGCGTCCGACCGCCTGCTGAACGGATTTTTCGCCGCGGAAGCCGCAGCCTTGGGCGCGGCCGGTGCGGTGATCGGATTTCTTCTGGGTATCGGTATCGCGGCCTGGATTGGCCGGGTTAACTTTCACGCTCCGATCACTCCGCGTTTTAGTGTTCTGCCCTTGGTTTTGGCTGGTAGCATAGTAGTGACGCTGCTGGCGGCGATCCTGCCGATCTCCCTGTTGCGCCGGGTGCAGCCCGCGGTCATTCTGAGGGGGGAGTGAAATGATTCAGATCAACGACGTCACCAAACTCTACCCTTCGCAAGGCGCGGGACAGGAAAGCGCGGGCAAGGAGAATCGGAAAGACGTCATTCATGCGCTGGATCACATCTCGCTGCACGTGGCGCAAGGCGAATGGCTCTCCATCATGGGCCCGTCGGGGTCGGGTAAATCGACGCTGGTGAATCTGATTGGTTGCCTCGACCGTCCGACTTCCGGTGAAATCTGGCTCGACGGCCAGAACGTTGCCGGCATTGCTGCAAGCGAACTGAATCGTGTGCGCGCGGAAAAGATCGGATTCATCTTCCAGCAGTTTCACCTTATCCCATTTCTTACCGCGGTCGAGAACGTCATGCTGGCGCAATACTTCCACAGCATGACCGATGAGAAAGAGGCGATAGACGCTCTTACTCGCGTAGGTCTGGGCGACCGCGCGCATCACCTGCCCTCGCAGCTTTCGGGAGGCGAGCAGCAGCGCGTCTGTATCGCGCGAGCCCTGATCAATGATCCCAAGATTATCCTGGCCGATGAGCCGACGGGCAATCTCGACGCGCAAAACGAAGAGGTCGTCCTGCGGCTGCTGCGTGAGTTTCACCAGCAGGGGCGGACGATCGTGATGGTCACGCATGATCCTGTCGTGGCGCGTCTCGCCGACCGCCACATCGAATTCCATCACGGCAAGATCGAGTCGCAGGAAGTTTTTGCGATGGCAGACGACGAGCAGTTCGATGAGGTGCTCGAAGAACTCTGGGTGCTCGCCGAGCACGGAGAAATCGCCGAGGTCGAGCGCATGGAAGTGCACGGCGCACTGCCGGTCAGCCTGGCGATTGAGAAGATGATTCAGATGGGCCTGGTGGTTTCGGCGCCGCATCCGCCTCATCCCCACGATCACAAACCTTTCGTAAATCCCTGCCACGATGCCCTTAAGCCCGTGGCCGCATCGATCGGCGATGGCACTCTGATTGTTGACCTTACTCTGCGCGGTCGCGAACGCGCCGGCAGCATCATCCGGCGCCACCGCCTGGCGGAGCGTCTCTTCACCGACAGCCTTGCCATGGACAGCGAATCCGAGATCGAGCAGCAGGCCTGCAAGTTCGAGCACATCCTGTCGCTCGAAGCGACTGACAAGATATGCACCTTCCTCGGGCACCCGCGAACTTGCCCGCATGGAGCGCCGATTCCGCCGGGGGCGTGCTGCGGAAGAAGTCCTGAAATTTCGAGGGAGGCTGTTTCGAGCTCAATCGCCCGAAAGCACTCGTAGCTCCCGCGGGGGAACAGCGCTGGTCATCCCTGTTCATCCGTCCCGACTGCCGCGCACTGCTATGATCGGGATGCAGTTTCAGCGATCATGACCACGCGGCGTCCCACTATCGGCGTATTCGATTCCGGCTTCGGCGGGCTCACTGTTCTTAAAGCTTTACTTGAACTCATTCCCGAGGCCGATTACCTCTACTTTGGTGACACCGCCCGCCTTCCCTACGGCTCGAAGTCGGTGGAAACCGTCGCACGCTATGCTGTCGAGGCCGCCCACTTCCTCGAAGCCCACGGAGCCGAGTTGCTGGTCATCGCCTGTAATACCGCAACTGCGCTCGCTCTCGACCGAATCACGGCCGCGGCTCACGTGCCTGTAGTGGGTGTGGTAGAACCTGGCGCCGAGGCTGCGGCTTCGGTCAGCAAGAACAAGAAAGTCGTGGTCATCGGGACCGATGCCACGGTGACCAGCCACGCCTACCACAAAGCTCTTGAGGCCCGCGGCCTAGACCCGCGGGAGAAAGCTTGCCCCCTGCTGGTTCCTCTGGTTGAAGAGGGATGGGTGGAGCACGCCGTTACTGAGGATGTCGCCAAGATTTATCTGGGCGAGGCATTTTCCGACGGCTTTGGAGATGCGGATGTTCTGGTGCTCGGCTGCACGCACTATCCGTTACTCAAGCCGTTGCTGCATCGCGTGGCACCGCCGCATGTGAGCATTGTTGACTCCGCTGAATCCACGGCCCGCGCCGTCGCCGGGCGGCTGACGAAGCTCTTGCCTCCCACGCCGGTCGCCGGCGAGGAACGGCGGGCGCTTCCCCGACTAAGATTCTTCGCTACCGACTCTGTGGAAAAATTCCGGCGCTTGGGCGAGCGCTTTCTAGGACATTCCATAGAAGACGTACAGCACGTGGACTTGAAGGAATAAAGAATCCAGCTGTATTGGCCTTTTGTGCGCAAGCTTCGGATAGCGCGCAACGGCATCCCAGAATTACTGTGTCCGAGCGGTCGCCGGATCACTCAAATCTACAGTAGCTCGCTTCTGCTAACCAATGCATCCACTCGACAACGTAATCTGGAAAGCCCTGAACACACGGCAGGCCGAATTCGCCGAATCATTCGAGCAGGCTCGCAGGTTCTTGCCCGAGATCACCTCCCTGTCTGCGTTTCTTGAGCCCACGGCGCGTGGCTACGAATCGCTTAAAGGATTGGTCAGCACTGGCGGGACCATTGCGCTATTTCTGGCTATGCCCTACGAACCTCATGCGGGGTGGAGTCTCGTCGCCCGCACCTCGATGCCGCAGATGGTTTACGACGGCGAGAGCATTCCGCTTCCGCGCTCCTCCTCCGATCCTGAGATCTTCGAGCTGGGCGCAGCCGACGTGCCTGACATGCTGGAACTCACGGCACTTACCAAGCCCGGTCCCTTCAACAAACGCACACGCGAACTGGGTACCTACCTGGGAATTCGGCGCGACGGAAAGCTTGTGGCCATGGCGGGCGAGCGCTTGAAGGTTCCTGGCTATACCGAGGTGAGCGCGGTCTGCACGCACCCCGAGCACAACGGCCACGGCTTTGCGCGCATCCTGATGACAGAGGTGATGCGGCGCATCCGCAGTCGCGGAGAAACGCCGTTCCTGCACGTCCGCGAAGACAATGTGCGGGCGATTGAGCTGTATCACAGGCTGGGGTTCAAGCAACGGGTGCTGTTGCACCTTGCAGTACTTCGGAAGGAGTAACGATTCTTTTTCCAGAAAGCTGTGCAGGAAGCTTTCTATCGATAGCCAGGAACGACAGCCAGAACTGAGCGCCTCAGTACAGGTGGAAATCGACTTCCACGGCAATCTCCACAGCTACATCGTGCCCGTCCTTCTTGCCCGGCTCGAACTTCCAGTTCTTGACGGACTCGATGGCTTTCTCGTCCAATCCCATACCGAGCGCGCTAAGTACGCGGATCGCCGTCGGATGCCCGTTCGCGTCCACGATCAGACCTAGAACGCAAGTCCCCTGGTACTTCGCTTTACGCGCTTCTTCAGAAAACTCAGGGTCGGTTTGATAAATCACGCGCGGCGGAGTCACTCCCTTGCCGATGCGGAAAACGCCACCGCCAATACCGCCGCCGGAACCCGGTCCCACCCCTGGGCCGTTGCCCGAACCGACGCCGCCGCCGGAGCCCGAACCGATGCCACTGCCCGAACCTGTCCCATTCGACGGAATGACCGCGTTGGATTTTGGGTCGCCAAGGTTTGGCATATTCAATTGAGCCACCTTGATATCGGGGGGAACAATCACAGTGGGTTCAACTGCCAACTTGGGATTCAAATTTCGGATGACGGCCGCCGGGGGCGTTATCTGCTGCATCGAGAATTTCGGCAAGCGTCCCTGCGAGGCCTTTAGCACGTCGCGATCGCCGCCGCCGCCGCCACCACCAGCCTGGGTCTTGGCCGGCTTCAGCGTGTAATCCCCGGGATCGACCAACGAAATCGCGACCTGCGGTTTGGCTTCGACCTTGGTAACAAGACGCCGCGCGAAGATCGTGCCGCCGATGATCAATGCGATTACCACAACGTGGAATGCGGTCGAGGTCAAGGCTCCGTTTTTCTTGTAGTTGTAGAAGCCCCAAATGTCTTTGACCGGGATTGGCTTCGATTCCAGCTTGAGCGGTGGGAGCTTCTTAGGAAAGAAAAATTCGTCCAGACCACGGGAAAGCGACTTCCATAGCGGCTCAAATGTGTCGGGAGCCAGCAGGAGATGAAGTTCCGGCTCATTGCCAGAATTCGGGCTAAGATTCGGATTTACTTCTGGTGATGCCATCATTCCCCGGCTCAATGTCGCTGGTTAACTACTGAACGGACTAAGATCTTGGTAATGCCCTTTTACACAGATGAGCGGCCTTTACCACAAGTTGCCCTCTTTGAAACTCTTCTCTGATTCTACTCTAGCTTCTCAGAATTGGCCTGCCGGCTTCCGCGGACACAACCTCTCCCGAACCTCGGCGCTCGAAAGCACAGGCTCGACTAAAATTGTACCCCTTCCGGCACTCTTTACGAAGTGTATTTCAAGTTTCCGTGGGAGTGTTTTTTGGGGCTCGATTGCAGCCGCACGGTCGCATTAGACGTTCTCAGCTCCTCTCCCTATAATGAAGAGATTCAATCATTTGGGAGAATCCAACCGGGTGCCGTTCGAACTGAAAGCCACCATCAATCTGCCTAAGACTGCCTTCCCCATGAAGGCCAACCTCCCGCAGAACGAGCCCAAAATGCTGGCCCGCTGGGAGCAGATGGGGATCTACGAGCGCATCCGCGAGGCCCGCAAAGGGTTGCCCACCTACATTTTGCACGACGGACCGCCTTACACCAGTGGCCCCATCCACCTGGGCACGGCGCTGAACAAGTGCCTCAAAGATTTCATCGTCAAGTCGAAGACCATGGCGGGATATGACGCGCCCTACGTGCCCGGGTGGGATTGCCACGGCTTGCCGATCGAAATCAAAGTGGATAAGGAACTCGGCGGCAAGAAGTTGCAGATGCGTCCCGCCGATGTGCGCGCAGAGTGCCGCAAGTACGCTCAGAAATTTCTCGACTTGCAGCGGACTCAGTTCAAACGGATCGGTGTCTTCGGCCGCTTCGACCGCCCCTACGCCACCATGAACCCGCAGTATGAGTCGGTGGTGCTCTCGACCTTCTTTTCGTTTTACGAGAATGGATTCGTCTACAAAGGCCTGCGCGCCGTCTACTGGTGCATGCACGACGAGACCGCGCTCGCCGAAGCCGAGGTCGAATACGAGAACCACACCAGCCCGACAGTCTGGGTGAAGTACGCCTTGCTCGACGACCCCGCTAAGATCGATGCAGCCCTCGCGGGGAAAAAAGTCTCCACGATTATCTGGACCACAACTCCTTGGACGCTGCCCGCGTCAATGGCCGTGGCATTCCATCCGGATGAAGAATACGTAGCTTTGGAATCCGCCGACGAAGTTTATGTAGTAGCGACGAAGTTGGCGAAAGATGTAGCGGAAAAATGCAACCTCGCCGATCCGCGCGAACTGGCACATTTTCCTGGCCGCAAACTTGAGTATCTCAACTTTCAGCATCCCTTTCTCGACCGCAAAATCCTCGGCGTTCTGGCCGACTACGTCACGATGGACACCGGGACCGGCGTTGTCCACACTGCGCCTTCACACGGCGCGGAGGACTTCCTTACCGGCGTCAAATACAGTCTTGACGCCACCAGCAACGTTGACGAGAAAGGCATCCTGCGCAACGGCCTGCCGGAATACACGGGCAAACGCGTGTGGGAAGCAAATCAGCCGATCATCGACCTGCTCAAGATCCGCGGCGTTCTGTTGCATGCGGAGAAAACCGAGCACTCCTATCCGCACTGCTGGCGATGCCACAATCCGCTGATCTTCCGCTCGACCGAGCAGTGGTTCATCTCGATGGAAACGCCGATGCCGGGCGGGTCCGGTGGTCGAGGTTCGGAAAAAGATACGTTGCGCACCCGGACGCTGGCAGAGATCAAGCACGTGAAATGGGACCCGTCGTGGGGCGAAGAGCGCCTCTCGAATATGATCGCGACCCGCCCCGACTGGTGCATCTCGCGGCAGCGGGTGTGGGGCGTGCCGATCGCCGTTTTTCTTTGCGAAGGCTGCGGGAAGCCGCTCAATGACCACAGCATCAACCGCAAGGTAGTCGAACTGTTTGCGCGCTCGGGTGCCGACGCCTGGTTTACAGCGGAATCGGACACAATTCTTCCTGCAGATGCGAAGTGCCCGCACTGTGGAGGCGGCAAGTTCGAAAAGGAAACCGACATCTTCGACGTCTGGCTCGAATCCGGCGCGAGTTATCTCGCCCTGATTGCGGATGAGCCTACATATCCCTGGCCGTCCGATCTTTATCTCGAAGGCGGCGACCAATACCGCGGCTGGTTTCAGTCGTCTCTGCTCTGCGCCATGGGCACGCACGGCACGCCACCTTACAAGGGCGTTGTCACGCCGGGATGGACGCTCGACGAAAAAGGCCAGGCCATGTCGAAGTCGCGCGGCAACGACGTGGACCCGGTCGACATCGCCGATCGACTCGGAGGAGAAATTGTGCGGCTCTGGGTCGCCTCGGTCGATTTTCGCGAAGATGTGGTCGGCTCTGATCGCCTGATGCTGACGGTCGCAGAAAACTACCGCAAGATTCGCAACACCTTCCGCTATATCCTCGGAAATTTGGGAGACTTCGATCCGCAGACCGACTCGGTTCCGTTCGAGGGGATGGAAGCGATTGATCAGTACGCAATGCTCTTGGCCATCTCGTTCGCGAATGACGTCTCTAAGTCTTACAACGAGTTCGCGTTCCACAAGATCTATCAGCGGGCAAATAACTTCTGCATTGTGGACCTGAGTGCCTTCTATTTTGATGTACTCAAGGATCGCCTGTACACTTCCGCTCCGAAATCGCGGAAGAGGAGAAGCGCGCAGACTGCATTGTGGCACATCGGCGAGACTCTAGTACGTGCCCTCGCACCAATCATGAGCTTTACCGCCGAGGAGGTCTGGGATTACCTGCCGAAGGTTGCGTTCCGTGAAGAGAGTGTTCATTTGGCGAAGTTCGTAGATGCCAATTTCACGGCAGAGGGCGCGATCCGCACTCCACAGGCCACCAAAATCAGCGGCGAAATCTTGTCGGAGATTGCCGGAGACACGGGATGGAATCAGCTGCGACACGTCCGAGAGAGCGTCCTTAAGCGCCTCGAAGAGGCCCGGGCAGAAGGAATCATTGGGACAGGGCTGGAAGCACAGATCACCATTTCTGCAGCCAACCCCCTGTATTCCGTGCTCTCGCGGCATGCCGATCAACTGCGATACCTATTCATCGTCTCCGCTGTGACGCTTACGCAAGGCGCTGGCAACGGCACAGGTAGCGTGCACGTCGAAGTGAAGAAAGCCGATGGCTTAAAGTGTGAGCGTTGCTGGAATTATTCCACCCGCGTAGGCGAGGACAAGAAGTACCCAACGGTCTGTGAGCGTTGCAGCGAGGTGCTCAAGGAGCTGGAAGCCTCCCGCTAATCGGCGCTTCTCAGCGGCAAAGAACGATCTGTATACAGCAACGATCTGTATAATCAACCGGGATTGAGCGACTTGTGAACTGGCGAAAGCTGCGAACGCTCTTGCTCTGGGTCTTGGTTCTGTCCCTGATCCCTGCCACCCGCTACTACCAGATCGATGTTCCGTTGCTGCGTTTTCTAAGAGGCCCCCATGTCGATCCTTTGTCGCTGCACCTGGCGGGAGAGTTCGTAGAGAACAATCTGGGAACCGAGCAAAATGCAGATGGTTCGGTCACGGTGCGTATGATCGCGCAGCAATATCTGTTCATCCCGCATTGCCTGCTGGTTCCTGCCGGGGTCCCGGTGCACCTTCGCATCACGAGCGCCGACGCCGTGCACTCGCTCACCGTCAACGGCACCGAGTACGCGGTGAAAGTCCTTCCCGGCACGATCAGCGTAGCCCAACTTCAGTTTCCCCGCGCCGGCGATTACAAGACGGTCTGCCGCGAATTTTGCGGCGCTGGACATTACGCCATGCGCTCAGAGGTGAGAGTCGTGCCACGCGACCAGTTCCCTGTCTTGCAGCTTGGAGAAAGGGGAACCTGTGCAGCCCAATAACCCGCCTGACGCTCTCGTTGCAGATCTTTCTCGCGCCAGGGCTGCGCTAACTTTGGGCTTTACGATTCTGGTCGCACTGGCCGCGAGCGTGCTGTTGCTTCAGGCGGGTGATAATCCTCCGGATCGAATCCCGTCCTACGTGGCTTGGAAACCTGAAACGGTGGCAGCAGCCTCCTCGGGAGATGCATTTCAGGGAATGCTCCTTGCCAAGCGTTGCGATCATTGCCACGGAGACGAAGGGTTCAGCGCGCGAGCATCAACTCCCAACCTGGCCAGCATGAACAAGCTTGCGATCTGGAAACAATTGGAAGATTTCCGAACCCATAAGCGACTGTCTCACACGATGGATCCGATCGCAGCATCACTGTCGCCCGGGGCTGAGGCCGATGTGGTGGCCTATTTCTCAAAGCTGCCCGTTTTCACCGACCCCCTGGACAACCGAGTCTTCCCGCAATCTCCTCCCGATCGCGGCCATGCGGCAATTGCGTCGCGCTTGGCTTCCTTTGGAGATGGCGAGCGCGGCATTCCGCCCTGTCAAGCCTGCCATGGTCCCGTGGCCTTTCGTCCGGGAGCCCCGTTCCTCGCGACCCAGAATGGCGATTACGTTTTGAACCAACTCGAAGCGTTTGCGAACGGGACTCGCACCAACGACATCAACGAACCCATGCGAACGATAGCGGCACTGCTCACGGAAGAAGAAAGACGAGCGTTGGCGGAATACTACGGTTCGGGACTCGGGCTTCAGCCGGGAGGTTCGACGGCGCCGAAATAAATTGGCGCAAGTGCGCTTTGGCCCGCCGGCCGAAGGGAACCGCTTTCGTCGCCGGCATCACCGACTGAAGGCGCTACCGCAGTTCCTCCATCGCCGCTTCCAGCACTTCCCTGCCTGGCCGCGTCAACGATTCCGGCAAAGTGGCCAGCGGCTGATCCACCATATTCAGCATATCGAGGAAGCTTGGAGCCTTAGTGTTCACATAGAACAACCCTGTCAGCACCTCGCCCTTGTCATGTGCTTCGGCCAGGCGCGTCATGGCCTGAATCCGGTTCGTGGGGTCATAGTCTTCCTCCAGCTTGCGCAGTTGCAGGTGGGAGCCATCGTGCATGGTGACCTGGACTGTCGTTCCCGCATCGTATTCCACGTCAATCTCTTCGAAGTGAGGCACGAAGCTCATCTCCTGCAAAGTCTCTTCGTGATCCTTCACGTACTTGTAAGACTTAGTTGAGCCTTCGTGATCGTTGAAAGTTACGCAAGGCGAGACTACATCGAGCATCACGGTGCCATGATGCGCAATGGCCGCCTTCAGCATGGTGCCCAATTGCCGCTTGTCTCCGGAAAACGACCGGCCGACAAAGGTGGCGCCCAGTTCGATGGCCATCGCGCAGGTATCGATCGGCGGAAGATCATTCAGCACACCTGATTTCAACTTCGATCCTAGATCAGCTGTCGCCGAGAATTGGCCCTTGGTCAGGCCGTACACGCCATTGTCCTCGATGATGTAGATGACGGGCAGATTGCGGCGCATGAGGTGAACAAACTGGCCGATGCCGATCGAAGCCGTGTCGCCGTCGCCGCTCACGCCCAGCGCAATCAGATTTCGATTGGCGAGCATCGCTCCGGTGGCGACTGAAGGCATGCGTCCATGGACGGAATTAAAACTGTGCGAACGGTTCATGAAGTAAGCGGGGCTCTTCGACGAGCACCCGATTCCGCTCAGCTTCGCGACCCGCTCCGGCTGCACGCCCATCTCGTACATGGCTTCGATAATGCGCTCGGAGATCGCGTTATGGCCGCAGCCGGCACAAAGGGTGGTCTTGCCGCCCTTGTAATCAATCACGGTCAGGCCAATGTGGTTAGTTTTCGGTTCAGCGGCAGGCGTGGTCGCCATTTACTTACCCTCCATGGTGCTTAATTCGTCAGTGACGGAGCGCGCATCGAGCGGCAGTCCATCGAGATGGCTGATGCTGCGAAGCCGCGCAATCAGCTCCGGTTTCAGGTCGAGCTTCAGCAGGCTGAGCATTTGCGCGTCGCGGTTCTGCTCAACCACGTAGATACGCTCATGCTGCTCGATGAAGTCATGCACTTCGCGCGTGAAGGGATAAGCCCGTAGCCGCAGGTAATCGGTTTCAATCGCATACTCGCTGCGCAACTGGTCGCGGCTTTCGATGATTCCCCAATGCGAAGTCCCGTAAGCGATGATCCCGATCTTCGCATTCGCGCCTTTAAGAATCTCCGGCCGTGGAACAAACGACCGCGCCGACTCGAACTTTCGGTTCAGGCGCTCCATGTTATTTTCGTAGTCGTCGGGTCGCTCGCTGTAATTGGATTTATCGTTGTGACCGCTGCCCCGCGTGAAGTAAGCGGCAGCAGGATGGTCCGTCCCCGGCAGCGTGCGATAGCCAACGCCATCGCCATCCAAATCTTTATAGCGGGCAAACCCGCCCAGCTTCTCCAGATCTTCTTTGTCGAGGACCTTGCCGCGTTTGATCGGCGCAGTCGGATATTCAAATGGATCGGACATCCAGTTGTTCATGCCCAGATCCAGGTCCGACATGACGAAAACCAGCGTCTGGAATTGTTCCGCGAGATTGAAAGCGTCCGAAGCCATGCTGAAACACTCCGCCACCGAGCATGGAATCAGCATGATGTGTTTGGTATCGCCGTGCGAAAGAAACGCAGTAGCAAGAATGTCGCCCTGCGAAGTGCGCGTGGGTAAACCCGTCGAAGGCCCAACGCGCTGAATGTCCCAGATCACGCCCGGGATTTCGGCGTAGTAAGCCAGGCCGGCAAACTCCGCCATCAAAGAAATACCGGGGCCGGCAGTCGCCGTCATGCTTCGTGCGCCCGCCCAGCCCGAGCCAATCACCATACCGATAGCCGCCAGTTCATCCTCGGCCTGCACAATGGCGAAGGTCGCTTTGCCATCGGGGCCGATGCGGTATTCCTTCATGTACTCGATCATCGTCTCCACCAGCGAAGAAGAAGGCGTGATCGGATACCACGTAACCACAGTACATCCGGCAAACATACAACCAAGAGCCGCGGCCGAATTGCCGTCGATAATGATCTTGTTCGCGGTCTTATCCATGCGCTCAATGTAGAACACGCCGCGCTTTTGCAGACTGGCTTTCGCATAATCGAATCCTGCCTGCGCCGCGGCCAGGTTCAGATTCGCTGCCTTCACCTTCTTGGAAAACTGCTTGCGGATCGCCTTCTCCACTTCTTCCATCTCGATTTCGAGAAGTTGAGCGACCACCCCTACATACACCATGTTCTTGACCAGCTTGCGCAGCTTCGCCTCGGGGCAAACCGCAGCCACTAGTTTGTCGTAGGGAACGGAATAGAAAACCAGGTCGTTACGCAGCCGGTCGAGCGCAAGCGGTTCGTCGTAAAGCACGGAAGCGCCGGGCGCGAGCGACATCACGTCGTCCGCTGCGGTTTCGGCGTTCATCGCAACCAGGAAATCAATTTCCTTCTTGCGGCCAATATAGCCATCTTTGTTGGCACGAATCGTGTACCAAGTCGGCAGACCGGCAATGTTCGAGGGGAAAAGATTCTTGCCCGAGATCGGTACGCCCATTTGAAAAATGGCCCGCAGCAAGACCGTATTCGAACTTTGCGAGCCCGAGCCATTCACTGTCGCAACCTGAATGCTCATATCATTGACGATGCGCTTGCGTCCCAATTGTCCGCCCGTACCCTGGGGCGCAATATCCGTAGTGGCCATCCCTACACCTTCCTTTGATTTAAGGGCGGAGCAAGAGCCGCCCAAACTTGAAATCGAGGGGAACAGATAATTATACGGCGACGGAGTTCCGCCGGCACACCAAATCGCCCGCCCCAAGCGGGGAGGAACCTATTTGGGAACGGGAAGCGGCAAGAAAAGATCACTGCGGGATCATCACTCTGGCTTGAAGAACTGGGCCATGGAGCGAAACTTATTATATCGTGACACGACCAACTCCGCCGGCGGGATCTTCTTCAGCTCTGAGAAGTGCTTCTGCAGGCTGACGTCGAGCAAGTTCGCCGCCGCCTCGTGGTCTCGATGCGCCCCGCCTTCGGGTTCGGGAACAATATCGTCAATGCAGCCCAGTTCGCTGAGGTCCGTAGCCGTAATCCGCATGGCTTCCGCCGCCAACTCTTTCTTGGTAGCGTCCCGCCACATGATCGCGGCGCAGCCCTCAGGAGAAATTACCGAGTAGACGGAATTTTCCATCATCAGCACGCGGTCCGCCACCGCAATCGCCAGCGCGCCACCACTGCCTCCCACGCCAATTACCGTCGCGATGATGGGCACTTCCAGTCGCGCCATTTCGCGCAAGTTGTACGCAATCGCTTCGGCTTGTCCGCGCTCCTCGGCGTGAATTCCAGGGTAGGCGCCATCAGTATCTACCAGCGTGAAAATCGGTCTGCGAAATTTCTCTGCCACCTGCATCACGCGCAAGGCCTTGCGATAACCTTCAGGATGAGGCGTGCCAAAATTGCGGTACACGCGCTGCTTCATGTCCCGCCCCTTCTGCGTTCCGACCACCAGAACTTCCTCGCCATGAAAGCGAGCCATGCCGCAAACCAGCGCCGGATCGTCGCCAAAACCGCGGTCGCCGTGGATCTCGCTCCAGTCCGTGAACACCCGCTCGATGTAGTCGAGCGTCTGTGGGCGCTGCGGATGCCGTGCCAGCTCCGTTTTCTGCCAGGCAGTCTGCAGGCCTTTCATCTCCTCCCTGAGAATGTGAACGCGCTCGTGAAGTTTCGCGAGCTGACGGTGAGTCTCCTCATCCTGCCCGGCGGATGCTTCGATCAGTGCCACCTGCCGCTCGATCTGCTCCAGTTCCTGTTGCGCCTTTTGGGTCGCTTCCATATTTATAGGATTACAGCTTAACTGATCACTCGGACGCTGCCGCGTCCACACAATTGTTCCACGCGCGCGATGAAGTTGCGATCCGGCAGCACATTATAACCTTCTGCTTCCATTACCACCATGAAATCCCCCGCACGTTCCACATCGAACAGCACCCTCGCATCACCCTTGCGCTCCCTGAAAAGCGTGTGTAGATCGTCCACCGTATCTTCGCCCGCGGTCCCCAGCGGCACGCGAATGCGAATCGCGCGCGGCAGCGGCACCTTGGCGTCCTCCAGCGGCATAATTTCAGCGGCCGTAATCTTGGGATTGGCTCCCTCTTCGATTCGCACGCCGGCCCGCACCAGCACTGGAACTTCAAGTTTTACTTTATCTCCCAGACGCTTGTACGCCTCCGGGAAGACAATCATGTCGATTGAGCCAGACATGTCCTCAAGGGTGGCCTGCGCGTAGAACTCTCCACGCTTGGATTTCTGCACGCGCAGGTTGCCAATGATCCCAGCCGTTGCGATAGTCTCATCCTTGCCTGTCGATCTGGTCATCACCGCAATCTCATCAAGGCGCAGCGCCTGCAAATCTTCCAGCTTGTCTTTGTATTTTTCCAGTGGATGCCCGCTGATGAAGAACCCGAGGATTTCCTTCTCAGCAGCAAGGCGCACCTGCTCATCCCAGTCGGGGATATTGGGCAGTTTGTCGTTGTTCGCCTCGGACTCTTCCTGCTGAAACACTCCAAACAGCCCGTGCTGTCCCGATTCCGCGTCGCGCTGGGCTTTCTGCGCGCGATCCATGGCGCGATCGAGGACCGTCATCAACTGAGAGCGGCGGCCCAGCGAATCCAGCGCTCCGCTCTTGATCAGCGACTCCAGCACGCGCTTGTTCAGCAATCGCAGATCGACGTTTTCGCAGAATTCGTAGATCGACTTGAACCGCCCCAGCTTCTTTCGCGCCCCGACAATCGATTCAATTGCATTGCCGCCAACATTTTTCACTGCCGCCAAGCCAAAGCGAATCGCTTCTCCGTGTGGAGTGAAGTTCGCATCCGAAACATTGATGTCGGGCGCTTCGACAGAAATGCCCATCTCGCGGCATTCGTTAATGTATTTCACCACGTCGTCCGTGCTGCCGGTGACCGACGTCAGCAAGGCCGCCATGAACTCGACGGGATAGTGCGTCTTCAAATACGCCGTGTGATAAGCCAGCAGCGCGTAAGCGGCCGAGTGCGACTTATTGAATCCGTATCCTGCAAACTGCGCCATGAGATCGAAAATCTTCTCGATCTTTTTCGGAGGAAACTTGCGCTGCGCCGCACCCTCGACAAAGCGCTCGCGTTGCTGCGCCATCTCCTCTGGTTTTTTCTTTCCCATCGCGCGGCGCAGCAAATCGGCCTCTCCCAACGAGTAGCCCGCCAGCGTGTTGGCCGCTTGCATTACCTGCTCCTGATAGACGAAGACGCCCAAAGTTTCCTGCAGGATCTCTTTTAATTCGGGCAACTCATATTCGATTTTGCGACGCCCTTGTTTGCGCTCGATGAAATCGTCAATCATCCCCATCGGGCCCGGTCGATAGAGCGCATTGAGCGCTGTCAGGTGCTCAATCGAGTTTGGCTGGTAACGCCGCAACACGTCGCGCATGCCGTGCGATTCAAACTGGAACACGCCGGAGGTCAATCCCTTGTGAAAGACTTTTTGATAAGTCTCCGCATCGTCCAGAGGAACATTGTCGAGGGTAATCGGAGTGTCGTGCGCCTGCGCGATCAGCTTCAACGCGTCGGTGAGGATCGTCAGCGTGGTCAGCCCGAGAAAATCCATCTTCAGCAGGCCCATCTTTTCGATGGCAACCATGTCGAAGGCAGTAACGATTTCATCGTTCTTGGTCTTGTGCAGAGGGACGAGTTCGGTCAGAGGACGCGGCGAGATCACCACGCCGGCCGCGTGAACACCGGAGTTCCTCACCATCCCTTCAAGCTTCTTCGCGGTTTGTATCAATTCGCGAATCTGCCCGTCTTTCTCCATCGCTTCGCGTAGTTGCGGCGAGTCCTCAATGGCCTGGTCGAGCGTGATGTTGAGCTGCGTCGGAATCATCTTCGCGATGCGATCCACATCGCTATATGGGATGTCCATCGCGCGTCCCACGTCCTTGATCGCCGCCTTGGCCGCCATGGTGCCGAAGGTGATGATTTGCGCCACATTGTCGCGGCCGTACTTCTGAGTGACGTAGTTGATCACCTCGCCCCGCCGGTTCATGCAGAAATCGATGTCGATATCCGGCATCGAAACGCGCTCCGGATTCAGAAACCGCTCAAACAGCAACTCGTGCTGCAAGGGATCGAGATCGGTGATGCCCAGCGCGTAAGAAACCAGCGACCCGGCCGCCGATCCACGACCCGGCCCTACCGGAATGTCATGCTCCCTGGCGTAGCGGATGAAGTCCCACACAATTAGAAAATATCCCGGAAACCTCATCTGCTGAATAATCGCCAGCTCCCGCTCCAGCCGCTGCTCGTAGTCTGAAATCGGATGCTTCAGCTTGCCTTGCTCGTGCAACGGCCGCAGCGTCTCCATTCGCCGCGCAAAGCCTTCGCGCGAAACGTGCTCAAAATAGCTGTCGATGGTGTAACCCGGGGGAACCTCGAATTGCGGGAACGGGGTCGCGATCTTTTCGAGCCGTAGACTGCATCGTTCCGCGATATCGAGCGTGCGTGTCAGAACTTCGGGCGAGTCCTTGAACACACGGTACATCTCGTCGTGGCTCTTGACGAAGAACTGCGAGCCCTCAAACTTCATCCGCGCGGTGTCGTGAATCGACTTGCCCGTCTGGATGCACAACATCACATCTTGCGCGTGCGCGTCGTCCTCGCAAAGATAGTGGCTGTCGTTGGTCGCAACCATCGGCAGCCCGAGTTGCTTCTCGAGCTGGAAGAGGCTCGGATTAATCTTGCCTTCCATGGCAAGCCCCTGGTTTTGAATCTCGAGATAGAAATTGTCTTTGCCGAACAGATCGCGAAACGTTCCCGCAGCCGCGCGTGCGGCCTCGTAGTTCCCTTCCATTAACCGCTCAGCCACCTCACCCTTCAAGCATCCCGAAAGCCCGATCAGTCCGCGCGAATGCTCCGCCAGAAACTTCTTGCTCACGCGCGGCTTGTAGTAAAACCCATGCAGAGAGGCTTCCGAGGTGATCTTCACCAGGTTGCGGTAACCCTCCTCGTTCTCGGCCAGCACCAGCAGATGGTTGTAGGTATCGCCCTCGGGAGGAGTGCGCTCGATGTTGTGATCGTCTTTCTTGCAGATGTAAAGTTCGCAGCCCACGATCGGCTTCACTCCGAATTTATGCGCCGCATTCACGAAATGCACCGCGCCAAAAATATTTCCGTGGTCAGTCATCGCCACCGCAGGCATGCCCAACTCTTTCACGCGTTGGCAAAGTTTTTCGACGTCGCAGGCGCCATCCAGAAGGGAGTAATCGGTATGCAGGTGCAGGTGGACGAATTGGGACATAGGCGGAGAACGAATCGAAGATTGTTGATCGCGGGCTGTTGATTGAAATGCTCGTCCCGCAAGCTTTTCGATCAACAATCATCAATCAACAATCTCTTTACATCGTTATTCTAACGGGAAACGCGCGCGAACAAGCGGCAAGTTATCCACAGAGTACATCACACAGGATTCGATGAGCGGCTACTGACCTTCATGCGCGCTGGGAAGTTTGAAACCCACCCCGCGCTCGTCATTAGCCTTTGTGGTCGCCGGAAGGTCGAGATCAGAGAGCGGAATCTTCTGCGTATGCTGCGGAGCGAAAGTCCACAAGGTCTGGCCTACGATGGCGTAATTCTGCACTTCCAGTCTGCGTTGATCGCGAAAAACCAGCACCGTAGCTGGCACGGCTTCCGTGCGCTCATCGTAGCGCGGCGGAGAAGGCGCCGACCTTGCATAAAGATCCTGATTGCCCTGCTCGCGCAGCCTCTGTTCTTCGAGGCTCTGTTCATTCATCTCGTTCGCCAAACCAGTCTCGTACTGCTGTTGGTAGTCGAACGAAGAACCGGAATCCCACGACCAGTACGGATCATAGTACGGGGAATAGTACCCGCCATACAGCCACGGATAACCATAAGCCCCGTAGCCGTAGCGGTTCCTGAGGCCGTAGGTTTGGAGTCGCACACCGCCGGAACGATTGTAGCCGCGTGAGGAGAATGTCGGATGGGAAGCGTAGGGACGCCCAGACGGATGACCTGCGACGGCTGGACCTGAACGCGTCCCGCCAAAAGCGTGGCCGCCGGCAAACCCGCCGCCATGCGAAGAAAATCCACCATGGCCGCCACCGGACCCGTGGCCTCCGCCGCGCTGCGCCGAAAGCGGTGCGCATACCAACAAGAGCACGAACGCCGCGATGAATAGCGGTCGATGCATACCCCTCATTATATGCCCGTTTCAGCCAAGCCGCTTCAGAAATTAGCACCTGTCTCAGGCGGGAATTAGGACAATGCCGACACTGAGCTTACGAGCAGTTGTCGCTCCTTAGAGTCTTCGATTTCTTCGACACGGCCTTTCGCGGAATGCTTCGCGACCACCTTATCCGGGCGATCGTGTCTAATTCTGATCTCCCCCGCCGTGCCTTTCCTTGCAGAGTTTGCAGTAGGTTGGAGGCAAAGTATTGTCCACACGGTGGTGGACCGGCTTCACACTCCGCAGATAGGCAAAAATAGCCTTCAGGTCATCGTCGCTCATGTTCTTGAACTCCCCAAAAGGCATGACGGAATTCAGTTTTCGCGCCCCCACATAACCGGTGCGAATCACCTTGAGGAAGCCTGCTTCATCGTAATATCCGATGCCGGAGGGGTCAGAGGTGAGATTGGCGCTGGTCACATCTCCCCATGGGCCTTTCAGGTGTTCCCCGCCGCCAAGATCAAGGTTCTGCGCCACGCTATGACAGCCACACCCGAGAGTCACCAGGTACTTCCCGGTCGCCAGGCGGTCCAACGGATTGGGACCATGCACCGGCTCCGTCACCGGTTCCGGCGCGCCGCGCACCAGATAATTCACCGGAAAGTTCACCCGCATCGGCGGCACCGGATTCCGCACCGCGGGTAAAGCCCGCAGATACACTACAACCGCGGCAACGTCTTCATCCGAGAGCGGCTTGTAATCGGAATAAGGCATCATGGGGAAAAGCGTAGTCCCGTCATGCTTTATGCCTTCGCGGATGGCGCGCGCGTATTGATCGTCCGTCCAATCGCCTCCGCCGGTTTCGCGGTCCGGCGTAATATTCGGCACCGTGGGCGAGCCGGGAAAGCTCTCGATCAGCCCATCCAACACCTGTCCGGCAAACTCCGTTCCCGGCAGCATCGGAGCCCCATGCTTGCTCCAGTCCTTTCGGGAATGGCAGTTTTCACAACCCAGCACGCCCAGCACCAGGTATTGGCCGCGAGCCAGGCGCTCCGGTGTGCGCTCGAATTGCCGGTTCGTCAAAGCCCGCTTCCTCGGTCCAATAAATGGCCGCCAGCCGATGGTGAATGTAATCCCCACCACCACCAGCACTGCGAACACAAGCAAGCCGATGCGGATAATCTTTCCCGCTCTCTTCATGGGATCAAACCCTCACAGCCTGGAATGCGCTCAAAAGCCGCTGTTCTGCAAGTGGTAGTGCTGAAGAATGGAGCTTGGAGCTTATCTCTTCTTCTTAGCTTTCTTCACCGGAGACTTCTTTTTCGCCGCCGCCGCGGAATGCTTGGGCTGAGGCTTACTTGGATGTTTGCCGGGTTTTGTCGAAGCCTTGGCAGCCTTGGCTTTCGTCTTAGAAACAGCTGGCTTCGCAGTTGCAGGAACGGCAGCCGGCACTACCGGCGCGGGCGCGACTGCCGGCGCAGCTTTCCCTTTGCCTTTCGCGACTTCACTCTTTTTCCCCGGCACGGCCGCTGCAGGAGCAACTGCTGCTGCCTTCGGCCCGCGTCCGCGCCTGGGTGGCGGCGGAGGTGGCGGCGGCGGCGGCGCAAACGGCTTCAGAAATTTCAATGTCTCCGTCCGCGACCGCAGTCTCCCGTCCAGCAGCAGCATGAACACGTCTCGCGCAATCTTCGGATACTCCGGCAATTGCGGCGTAATCAGCAACTCCGTCATCTCGGGCAACGGAATGCGCTGCTGCACCTGCCGCCACTTGGTCAGGAAGTTCTTGATCTTCCCCGCCACAGCCTGATGCCGCGACGTCACTGCCAGAAACAGAATCATCTCTGGCCGCGCCGCAGACAAAAGATTCCAGGTCCGCGAAGGCGTCGCCGCTTCTTTCCCCGTCAACCGCTTCGCCAGCTCCTTGGCGTGGTCCTCGATGTCCCGCCACGACTCGATCAAATCCTTGCGCGGAATCTGCCGCCGCAAATCCGAAATATCCTTATCCGAAAGCTTCGCCGTCAGAAAGTGCATCACCGCCGCGGATGGATCGACGGTATACCCCAGATCCACCATCTGCTGCCGCGTCTTCATCAATTGCGCCAGTCCGTTCGCATCCACCTTCGCCGACGACCAGTGCGGATGCAACACCTTGAGCCACTCTTCTTTTTCCAGGGCGCGCACCACGCTCAGCGGATCATCTTCATGCGCCAGTTGCGCAATCTCGTGTCCCACTGCGCTGCGCAAAATGTGGTCGATGTAATTGTTTTCCTTGGCGGCGTTGTAGCGCTGCTGCGTGCGCTCTTCAAGAGGCCAGTGAAAGCGCGCCGCAAACCGCGTGGCGCGAATCAGCCGCGAGGGATCTTCCACGAACGAATAATTGTGCAGGATGCGCAGCAGCTTCGCCTCAATATCGGCAACGCCGTTGAACGGATCGAGCAGCAGCCCCCGCGAGCCTTCATTCAGCGACAGCGCCATGGCGTTCACGGTAAAGTCGCGCCGCCGCAAGTCTTCCTGAATGCTGGCCGGGCTAATCACCGGCGGCCTGCCCACCTTCTCGTACTCTTCGGTCCGTGCCATCCCGATCTCGGCGCGCACATTCCCCGGCAGCACAAGAAACAGTGTGCGCACGTCTTCGTCGTGGCCCGCGATCTGCGCGCCCGCCCGTTCGAAATCCTTCTGTAGTTTGAGGGGATTGCCCTGGACCGTAAAATCCAGATCGCGGATCGTGAACCCGCTGATAATATCCCGAATCGCGCCCCCGGTAAGATAAAGCGTAATTCCCGCGGCGCGAGCTATCTCTTGCACCAGATTGACGCCCTTCAACTGATCCGGCGTCAATCGGATCTCCATCGTGTAAATGTAATCAGCCATTCGTCGTCAAGCGTTCTAGGTCAAGCAACCAGGTCTCAATCCAGTCTGCGTTATCGTTTTCCACAAGATTTCCACAGGGTAACGCAGCCCGACCCCGGCTACTTCGCCTTAAATCCGACTCAAGCCATTCAATCCAAAACACTTATACGGACTTGAGCCGATCCAAGGCAACTTAAAGGAATAACACAAGGTTGACAATTTGGCTACTGCCAACGTGGATTCCGGCGATTTCCCCCGTTTTGGTGCGAGAATGGGCTGCCTGGGGAAACTATGAGCCGCTTCACTGCGACGTTGCCTTGAAAGGGCGCGGCTTCAAGCCGCGCCGCCAGATTCCCTAACTTAACATGCGGCTTCAGCCGCCGAGGAGCCCGAAAGCCGAAGCCCGAAGCCCGAAGCCGACTCATGCCCTCGACCCACAAGAAGGTCATCGTCCGCAAGATGGACCGCGATTCCGTCTCCGGCTACGTCTCGCCCGCGCAATTCCTCAACGAAGGCAAACTCGAATTGCTTAACACCTCGGGCAATGTGGTCGCCATGGACCTGCGCGAGATCAAAGGAGTCTACTTCGTCCGCGAGTTCGGCGACTCCGAATCGCTCACCCGCAAAACTTTCACCTCCCGCCCTCGCTCCGAAGGCCTATGGGTGCGCCTGCGCTTTAAGGACAACGAAATCCTCGAAGGCCTAATGCCTTCCGACCTAACTCAAAACCTGCCGGAAGGTTATCTAGTCAACCCACCCGACCAGCGCTCCAACACGCAACGCATCTTCGTCCCCCGCACCGCCCTGGAGTCGCTAACAGTCTTAGCGGTAATAGGCGCCACCCGCCGTCCCCGCCGGGGCCCCACCGACGATCAGCGCCAAGTCCCCATGTTCGAGGAATAACAAGAAGCCGGCTCCAGTCCGAATCCCTCAAGCCACTACACAATCCACAAGTCGGAGTTGCAATCTATATCAGCCTGAAGTAAAAAGGCGGGCGCAGGCATTCATCCTGCGTACTGAGAACGGTAGGGCCCGCTCCCCCTGGCCCGTCTGCGTCTCCAAGCAAACCATATCCCAGGGTAGAGGTGTCGATGTTTATGAGAGGCCTGTATTCTCCTGCTTTGAAACAGTTCGCCATTTCCAGTCTTTCCGCACTGATCTTCACGTTGTCGTTGCCTCAACCATCGACCGCTCAGCAGCAAGCGGCGCTAGCGTCTCCAACTTCACTCATCACTCAGCCGATAAACGAATCGCAACTTACGGTTCTCAAGGGCAACACACATCCTCTGGCGCGCCCCCAGTTCGACCTCGGCACAGCACCAGCAACCCTCCCCCTACAGCGAATGCTTCTGGTAATGAAGCGCAGTCCCCAACAGGAATCCGCCCTCGAAAGGCTTCTCAGCGACCAGCAGGACAAATCTTCCCCCAACTATCACAAGTGGCTCACCCCAGAGGAATACGGCAGGCAATTCGGCCCCTCCGACGCCGACATCCGGACGATCACCGCATGGCTGCAGTCGCACGGATTCCAGGTAGGCTCAACCAAAGGCCGCACCGTGCTCGAATTCTCCGGCTCCGCCAGCCAGGTGCAGGAGGCTTTTCACACCACAATTCACAAGTATGTCGTTAACGAAGAGCAGCACTGGGCCAACGCTAACAACCCATCGATCCCGTCGGCGCTAACGCCGGCGGTCGCGGGGATATCAACACTGCATAATTTCTTGAAGAAGCCGCAGATTCGCGTGTTTGAGCATCCCGTGGCGTTCAAGGTCATCCCCCAACATGGTCAGCCGGAGATTACTTTTCCTGCGCAAAACGGTCAACCCGCCACCCATGCCCTCGGGCCACAGGACTACGCAACAATTTACACCTCGCCCGCCTTCAGCAATCCGAACCTCGCCGGTCAGGGAGTCGTTATCGGAGTCATCGCCCGCAGCAATCTCTACAACGTAAACGGCCCGGCCAATGACGTCGGTGACTTTCGTGCCAACTTTCTCTTGCCCTTTACCAATACCGACATTCTCCTCAACGGACCTGATCCCGGCGACCTCGGAGGCGGTGAGGAGGCTGAAGTCACCCTCGATGCAACCTGGTCCGGCGCAGTTGCTACGCAGGCTGTCGTTCAGGTCGTCGTCTCCGCCACTACCAACACTACGGATGGTATCGACCTCTCTGAGATGTTCATCGTCGAAAACAACCTCGCCGATATCATGACGGAAAGTTTTAGTAGTTGCGAACTTTACGCCACTGATGGTCAACTTGCTTTCACCTACGGCCTCGCTCAGCAAGCCGCAGCGCAGGGCATTACCTATCTCGTTTCCACTGGAGATAATGGGGCCGCAGGCTGCGACGATCCTTCCGAGCCGCCGGCCACGCATCCCGTTTCCGTCAACTTCCTGGCATCCACTCCTTTCAACATCTCCGTGGGCGGCACTATGTTCAACGAGCATGGCCAGGACGGTACCTACTGGGGAACCGAGCCGCCATTGACAGAATCCGCGATTTCCTACATCCCGGAAGACGTTTGGAACGAGAGCGGCGCTACCGCTGGTCTGTGGGCAAGCAGCGGCGGCGCCAGCGCGGGAAATGTCCTGGGCGGCGGCACCACCCCCGGCATTCCGAAACCTTACTGGCAATCAGGCGTTGCTGGCATTCCCAACGACAGCGTCCGCGACCTGCCCGATGTCGCACTGACCGCGGCGGGTCACGATCCCTACTTACTCTGTTTGGAGGCGTCTTGCCCTCAGGGCTTTATCTATTTCGTCTCCGGCACATCGGCGGCCGCACCTTCTTTCGCCGGCATCATGGCTCTGGTGGACGGGCAGATGGCAAATCTAAATCCGTCTCAGGGACCTCGCCAGGGCCAAGCCAACTATGTGCTCTACCGGCTCGCCGCGTCGCAGGCCAGTAGCCTCTCGCAATGCAACGCCTCTAACACATCCGCGCTGCCGGCGAACACCTGCATCTTCAATGACGTTACCGTGGGCAACAACGCGGTACCGGGAGAACCCAATTATGGGCTCAGCACCGCCGATTATCAGGCCGGCGTTGGCTTTGACTTAGCCACCGGACTCGGATCAGTCAATGTCACCAACCTGGTGAATCAGTGGAATTCGGTCACTTTCCTGCCCACCGCCACCACGCTTAGCCTCACTCCCACGGTCAACATCACTCATGGATCCTCCGTGGGTGTCGACATTTCCGTCTCACCCTCCAGTGGAACCGGAAGTCCATCGGGCGACGTCTCTCTGCTTGCGGCTACTGGGGCGATCTTCAACATGCAGACTGGGGTGGACTTCTTCACCTTGAGTGGCTCAAGTACCGTCGTTTCGTCCACCAGCCAATTGCCCGGCGGAGGGCCTTACAACGTCACCGCACGCTATGCCGGCGATTCCATCTATGCTCCCAGCATTTCCAATCCGGTTTCAATCACCGTCTCACCCGAATCGAGTACGACAACCGTTTCCGTGCTTACCGTCAATCCCCAGGGTATTGCTCTTCCTTTTACCGGCGGTCCCTTCGGAAGCTTTGTTTACCTGCGCGCCGATGTGGCCGGAGCATCGGGGTCCGGTATTCCCACCGGTAGCGTTACTTTTCTTGATAACGGCGCCCCGCTCGTTGCCGCCAGTTCCCTTACGCTGAACAGTCAAGGCAACACGGCCACTCCCAACGGCATCCTCAATCTCGACTCAGGCCCTCACACTATCTCCGCCAGCTACAGCGGCGACCCCAGCTTCAACCCCAGCAACAGCGCTCAGTCCCAATCCTTTACGATCACCCCAGGATTTCTCCTTGCGCTTTCCGCACCCCAGTCAACGATCGTGATTTCGGCGCCAGGTTCGTCCGGAACAGCTTCGTTTTCCCTTTCTTCCTCCACCGGATTTAACGGGAGCATCTCTCTTGCGTGCTCGGGAATTCCCACTTCCTCATCCTGCTCCTTCAGTCCCAAAACCATCACCGCTAACGGCACGCCCGCCACCACTCCGGGCATTCTCACCATAACCACGACCGCCGCTACCGCCGCATTCGGCTCTCCTCATCGCTTGCCTTCTGCACCCTGGCTGGCTCTGGCAAGTCTCATGTTCTTTTCCTTCGTGTTTATAGGTGACACGCGCCGCCGCTCGCTTCGGTTACCCTTACTCCTCTTAGCGCTTCTCTTATTAGCGCCCGCTTGCGGCGGAGGAAGCAGCAGCAGCACCCCGCCGCCCCCGCCGCCCCCGCCTCCGGCCACACCGGCCGGCACTTACTCCGTCCTGGTGACCGCCACCAGCGGCTCAACCACGTCCGCAACGGTTTTGACGCTGGTGGTGCAGTAGACTTTTCACATCGACACTTTGGGGAAACTCGGGACAGGTGAAACCCGGGGGCAGACGAGACGTTCCCTGGTTTGTGTGAAGCTTTCTCGCCGCATTGCCCCATTTCTGCACCACTACGGCTGCGGCGAGGACGTACCATATAAAGTACGTTGCGGCCTTGTCAAGTCTACTTTAGTAGACATCCGACCCCCTCGAAAGTAGACATTTCTTCCACAGCCTAACCCATTGATTCCATTACCTCGCCAAAAAGCCCCCACGAAGAATCAACAACTTACGCCGAACTTTTTCTGCAAAGTTCGAATGTTCCAGTTGGAACATAAGAGCAGTTTCCCACCCAAAACAAACTGCCGGGCGCGAAAACGGACCACTGACCACTGACCACTGCTGGTGTACGATTTACTCGCAACCAACTCATCGACCATGAAACTTTCTCAAGTAGTCTCTGCCCTCAACGCGCGCCTCGAAAACGGCTCGCCCGAAACCGACATCACAGGCCTCAACGGCATAGAACAGGCCGGCCCTTCGGAGATCACTTTCGTCGCCAATCCAAAATATTCTGCTGCAGCTAGGCTGACCAAGGCCGCAGCCGTCATCGTCGCCGAAAGCTTTCCCATCATTCCGACTGCCACGCTGCGCGTCGAAGATCCTTACCTAAGCTTCGCCCGCGCACTCGAACTCTTCCACCAACCGCTGCGCTATGCCCCGGGAGTCCATCCCACAGCGGTCATCCACCCCACCGCAAAGATTGGCCGCGACGCCCACATCGCTCCCTACGTCATCGTCGACGAGCACGTCGAGATCGGCGACCACGCCGTCCTTCTAGCCCACGCGGTCATCTATCGCGGAGTAAAGATTGGCGACAACTTCTTTGCTCACGCGCACGCCGTGGTCCGCGAGAACTGCCGCATCGGCAACAATGTCCTGCTGCACAACGGCGTCGTCGTCGGCTCCGACGGCTTCGGCTTTGCCAAGACTCATGACGGACACTGGTACAAAATTCCGCAGCCTGCCCCGGTCGTCCTCGAAGACGATGTGGAAGTGCAGGCAAACTCCTGCATCGACCGCGCCAGCGTGGGCGAAACCCGCATCGGGCGCGGCGTTAAGATCGATAACCTGGTGCACGTCGGCCACGGATCGCAAGTCGGCGAAGATGCATTGCTCTGCTCGCAGGTAGGCCTCGGCGGCTCAACCGAGATTGGCAATCGAGTGATCTTGACGGGGCAGGTGGGAGTGGTCGGCCACTGTAAGGTCGGCGATGGCGCGATCGTCACGCCACAGAGCGGTGTCGCGAACGATATTCCCGCCGGAGCGCTGGTCAGCGGAGCCCCGGCGGTCGAGCACAAATTGTGGCTGAAGTATTCAGCGATCCTGCCCAGGCTGCCGGAGATGGCGCGCGCGCTGCGAGCCAAGATGCGGACAGAATGAATGAAGCACCAAGATTCACACTGAAGGATTTCCTTCGTGAACCTTAGTGACCTTAGTGGTCAAGGACTTTTCCTTAAACTCCGCCGGCAAACCGCTCTCGATCACCGCGCGCACTTTCTCCATCAGACCCTCGCGGCTGCCGAAATCTTTCGGCTCGATCGGCGGATGGAAGATCACCGTCGCAGTGCCGGGACTGATCGCGAACCTTCCCTTGGGCATCAGGTCGTGCGTCCCCGTGATGGTTACCGGAACCACCGGGACTCCGCACTCGATCGCCAGATAGAACGGTCCCTTCTTGAACGGCAGCAGCTTGCCATCGAAGGAGCGGTGACCTTCCACGTAGATCGTCATGTTCAGTCCCTGCTCGATGACCTGCTTTGCGAATCGCACCGACTCGATGCCTGCGTCACGATTGCCGCGATCGACTGGCACCAGCGAGCCCATCCGCATCGCTTGCCCCAGGATCGGAAAGCGGAACAATTCTTTCTTCACCATCACTGAGGTACGCCGCGGGATCAAAGGAATCGTAATCGGCGGATCAAGATTCGAGATGTGGTTCGACATGAAGATATAGGTGCGCTCAGGGTCGAGTTGATCGAGCCCCGCGGTCTTCACGCGCACTCCGGTGAGCCGCACGCCGTTGAAGGCGCCAAACATGAACATGCGATACAGCAGCCGAATATCGCCGGTGACGAACGTCCAAGGAAATCCGATCAGCGCCGCCACGGGTGCGGCCAGTCCCCAGAAGGTCAGCATCGCGATGGTGCGGATCATAATTGAGTGTGCTCTAAGTCAGTAACGTCGGCGAGGCGCCGGCGCTACGGAATCTCCGCCTCGCCTTTCAGCCAAGCCGAGCGGCGCGCCTGCTGCGCCGCCGTAACTTTTTCCAGGTCCTTCAATTCAAACGATTTTTCCTCGCGGCTTCCCGCCTTCCAGCTCAGCTCTCGTTCCGAGCCCCGACGGCCGCGGACCTTCAGCACAATCGCGTCACCGGGCGCGAGCCGCGCCAGTTCCTCGGAGAATTCCCGCGCAGCCATCTTTCCGTTGATTTCGAGGATGGCTTCGCCCACTTGCAGACCGGAGCGCTCCGCATCGCTGCCCGCACTCACAGCCGCCACGGTTACAGGACCATCGAAGTTTCGCGAGGCGACAAACCCGGCATCCGCCACCGTATTCGTCGCTTCTATCACTCGCAGTCCCACTCCGCGAAAGAAATCATTCCACGGAATTTCTTCCAGCCCCGAAACATACTTTGTGAAAAACCATCCCAGATCCGCATAGGTCACCGCCTCCGCAGCCTTGCGCACGCCCTCCGAGTCTGCGAAATAGAGGCCCTTCCTGGCGTAATTCTGATTCATCCATTCAAAGACTTCGCGCAGGGACGCTTGCCCATGGCTGGCTTCGCGCACCGCTAAGTCCAGAGTGATGCCGAGCAACTCCCCTTTGTTGTAGTAGGAAATGCTGCGCTCAGGACGGCGGTAGTAGGGGTAGCCTTCGAGCCACGCGTCCAGACTCGACTCTTCCGGCGATTGCGTCAGATGAGCCGGACGCCGCTCGAGCTCCCCGATTCCCGATGCCAGATCCTGCTCGAAGCGGTGCTCATCGATCAACCCCCCGCGCAACTGGATGAAATCTGCCGCAGTGCTCGTGCATCCTTCGCTGAACCAAAGTGCGCGTGTGTAATTCTCCCTGGTGTAATCAACCGGCTCGAGCGTTTGGGGACGAATGCGCTTCACGTTCCACAGGTGAAAAAACTCGTGCGCCGTTACCGAAGCGAGGTCCCCAGGAGCCCGCGCCAACTCCTCCGCATTCAGAGATATTGCGGTCGAGTAAGCGTGCTCCATGCCGCCGCCCGCCGGCCCATGCGGAAAGTGGTAAATAAACATGTAGGTGTCAAAGGGACGGTCTTGCATCCAACTCGTCGCTGCGGCCACAATCTTGTGCAGCATGGAAACAATCTTTTCCATGTCGAAGTCGGCGGGCTCGGCGTCAACGATCACACGATAATGTCCGCCGCCTTCATCGAAATCAGCTTCTTTGAAATCTCCGATTTCGACTGGAGAATCCACCAGGCGGTCATAGTTATCGGCGCGAAAAGACCAGCCCGACGACTCCCCGAGCGGAGTAGCGGCCTTCCAACCTTGGGGAACTTCATCGAACGTCACGATGACTGGTCGCGAGCGCAGATCCACCGGGTACATCAAGACTTCGGCCAGATTCAGAAAGGCATGATGAGGGTTAAGCTGCGCGCCGAAGGGCGCACCGGCGTCAGCAAAGATTTCGTAATCCACGAACGCGCCGTCCTCTGCTCCCAGGACTTGCCAGCGGCTCTTGTCCAGCTTGCGGACCTCGAGCAAACGCCCGTTGTGCGCCCGGGCCCGCACCCAGTTGACATACTGAGAAAAATCCCGCACCTGGTAAATCGCATTCCACACCGGAAGTTGCAACTCCAAAACTTTAGCGCCGCGAGGAACTTCAATGTGCACATGGAGCATGTGCTGTTCGGGGTGTAGAAGCGACACCGAATAATAGACAGGTGCCGGAATGCCGGCTTCTTCGTGGGTTGTTATGTGAATCGGAGCAGTGCCCGGAGGTAAGACCACAACCGGAGCCTGGCCGGACATGGAGCCAGACAGCGATACCCACAGAAGCACCGCCGCGAACATGCTCGAGAATGAGAACTCCCCGACTCGCATCAGGCTTTTGCCTCCGCCGACTTGGGAATTTGGCTCTCGCCCGCTAACTCTCGCAACCGTGCCGGAAGTTTCTCGTAGATTCCGCCGAAGCCGCCGTTGGATAGGATCGCGACCACATCGCCGCTGCGCATCTCGGGAGCGAGCGTCTGCACAATCTCGTCGGCGTTCGCAATCAAGCGCGCACGCCGGCCTTGGTTCTGAATTTCCGCCGCCAACTCTGGCAACTCCAGCCGTTCATTGACCGGCACCGCCTCCGAACGGAACACGCCCGCCACGATCACTTCGTCCGCCAACGCGAGACTCCGCGCAAGGTCGCTCTGCAACACGCGCCGCCGCAGTGTGTTCGAGCGAGGCTCGAGAATTGCCCACAAGCGCGCACCAGCATAACGCGCCCGCAAAGCCTTCAGCGTGCCCGCAATCGCCGTGGGGTGATGCGCGAAGTCGTCGATGATGGTGATGCCATTCACCTGCGCCTTTACTTCGAGGCGCCGCTTCACGCTTTTGAACGTCTTCAGTGCGGCGGCAATCTCGTCTTTCGAAATGCCATACGCAGCAGCCAGCGCCGCGGCCGCGGTTGCATTCCACACGTTGTATTCACCCGCGAGCGGGAACTCAAGATCAGCCCAGGCGCGTCCGTTCTGCAACACGGACCAGGACGTCCGCCCCGCTTCGAGCTTCAGGTTCGTGATTCGCCAATCGGAGCGCGCGGCCGCGCCATACCGTTCTACCGGAGAGAACGCCCTGCTCAGACAGCGTTCGAGACTCGCACTCTCGGCGGCCTCGCCCGCCGTTCCGTCGAAAGCGATGATGCGTCCGCGGCGCGGAATCAGATTTACCAGTCGCTTGAACGCCGTCTCGACCGCATCCAGATCTTTATAGATATCGGCGTGATCGAACTCCACCGAAGTCAGGATGATCGCATCCGGAAAGTAATGCAGAAACTTCGGACCCTTGTCGAAGAACGCGGTATCGTACTCGTCGCCTTCCAGGATGAAATGTTTTCCCTGACCTAAGTGAAAGCTCGATCCAAAGTTTTCGGCAATGCCGCCGATCAGAAACGACGGCTGCATGCCCGCCGTATGAAAAATCCACGCCAGCATTGAGGTGGTTGTGGTCTTTCCGTGCGTGCCGGCTACGACCAGCACTTCCTTGCCACGCAGAAATTCTTCATGCAGCAGTTGCGGAAGCGAGCAAAATGGAATGCGTTGATCGAGCGCTTGCTCCAGTTCGACGTTGCCCCGCGAAATCGCATTGCCGACCACGATAAGATCAGGACGAGGCTCCAGATTCCGCGCAGCAAAAGGCTGCGCCACGGCGATACCAAGTTCCGCGAGAAAATCAGACATCGGAGGATAAGCCGCGGCGTCTGACCCAGTCACACGAAACCCGCGCTGCCGCAGCATTCCCGCCAGCGCCGCCATCGCCGTACCACAGATGCCGATCAAATGAATGTGCTTCTTATCGTCCATGTTTCCTTCGCATCCTTCGCGGTTAGCTCTTGACTTCGACTTCGACGGCTAGGCTGCTGTCACTGCCGCTTCCAGAATCTTCAAACTCACCCGCCCGCCGCTGACCGTCATGCCAGCCCGCACACCGATCGGCAGCGTGATGTTCCCCGCGGTCACGTGACCCGACCTCACTCCATACGCCACCGGAACTCCCAGCGAGCCCACAATCCGTAACACTACTTCTTCCAGCGTGTATCCCTGATCCGAAGTTTGGAGGCAATCCCGCATCTCGCCGAAGACAATTCCCCGCACCCCCTTCAGCTTGCCGGCCAGCTTCAACTGCATCAGCATACGATCGATCCTGTACGGTTTCTCCGCCACGTCCTCGACAAATAAAATGGTTCCGTCCGTGTGAATTTCATACGGCGTTCCCAGAGAAGCAACAAGAATCGAGAGACAGCCGCCGTAGAGAATTCCCTCGGCAGTTCCCTCCACTAAGCCACGCGCTCCAGACCCCGCGCCCAGATTGGGTCCCCAGGCTGCGGTCCCAGTCAGCGCAGCCTGCCAGGAAGGCACGTCCACACCATTTTCATGCGCCCAGTCTTTCGCGACCATTGGACCGTGAAAAGTCACCAGGCCCGCGGCTTCGGCAAAATAAGTGAGCAGCGCAGTGTGATCGCTATAGCCCACAAAAATCTTTGGATGTGCTTTGATCTTCTTCAGGCCGAGCACCGGCAGCAGATAGTTCGCGCCATATCCCCCGCGCGCGCAAACAATCGCCCGCACCTCTCCCCGGGTAAACATATCTTCCAGTTCACGAGCGCGGCGCTCGACCGATCCTGCAAAGTAAAGGTCTTGATCGAGAATGGAATCGAAATAAAACGGACGATAGCCCGCGCGCCGCAAGCCTTCGCATCCCGCCTCCAGGTCGCCGCGCTTGACGTTGCTGGCCGGCGCTACAATGCCGACTGTATCTCCTGGCCGAAGGGCAGGCGGCTTGACGCGCGGAGTAGTTGAAGAGGGCATGCGGCTCGACGCCTGTTAGGAAAATAATTTGATCAACACAATCTGATGAACACAATCGGAATCGCGAACGGTAAAACTGAGTTGATTGAAAACATCGGCGGCCTAACTCAGAAAAAACTCTCCCCGGTACACCAGGCGCGCCGTCCCCTGCAAGAATAGTTGATTCCCTTCCGTGCGCACGGTCTGGATGCCGCCCAGAGCATGCACGCGAACCGGCGATTCCGACCTGCCCGTCTGCATCGCTGCCACCGCCGCCGCGCAAGAACCTGTCCCTGAAGATTGCGTTTCTGCTACTCCACGTTCGAAGAATCGCGTTCTCACATCGTGCTTTCCATCGACCACAACCATCTCAACGTTCACGCCCTGCTTAAACTGGGGACTGCGCTGGATCTCGGCAGCCGTCGTCCGCCAGTTCTCAGCAAACTCCGGCACAAACAAAACATAATGCGGATTCCCCATCGAAACCGGAATCCCACGCAGCTCGTGAGGCCCAACCTTTAACGCAAGTTCCGCTCCCACGGCGGCTTCGCCCATGTCGATCTCAAAGTCGTATTCAGATTCTCTCCGTCCCGTCAGCACGCAAGTCTTTAATCCAGCACCGGTCTGGATCGCAATCTTTTCGATCCCGCGCTCCGCGCAGATATACGCCGCCACACAGCGCGTGCCGTTGCCGGAAATTTCCGCCTCGGAACCATCAGCATTAATCAGCCGAATCTCCACATCGGCCGCCGCGTGCGGATACATCCATTCCACTCCATCCGCCCCCACGCCCTCATGCCGGTCGCACAGGCGTTGCGTAAGCGCTGCGAGGTCCATCGGTTCCTTAGCGTCTTCGACGTCCAGAGAACCGACCAGCAGAAAATCATTTCCGCACGCACTGGCCTTCACAAACGGAATCACCGCGACCCTCAGGCTCACTCCAATACCACCGGGCCCAACGAAGTCACACTACCCAGCACAGAAGATGATTTCAGCGCGCGCAACAATTCCTTCTGCTCACGGTTCGTCCCCTCTGCGTCAAACTGCAGCCGGACGTGCTGGCCGGTGTTGCCGCTCTCCACGTTTTGCATCATGCGATGGCCATGCTCGAGGATGCGGTTGACCTCCTGCGTAACCTCTTCCACGCTGCTGCCCGTCACTTCATAGCTGGTCAACAATGTTTTCAGGTTGAACGTCAGCTCCAGGTGGCCCAGAACAAATAGCGCGGCCAGAACCAGGACCGTGGCAAACACGGCCATTAGGTAAAGGCCTCCGCCTGTCGCCATTCCCACTGACGCCACTACAAATAGAGTGGAGGCTGTCGTCAGGCCCGTCGTCAGTCCCCGGGTGTGCAAGATCGACCCCGCGCCGATGAAGCCGATGCCTGGGATGATCTGAGCTGAAATGCGCGTGTGATCGCCGATGTGTTCCACCGCGAGCACATCCGAAAGAATCGTGAACAGCGCTGCGCCAAAACAGATGAACATGTTCGTCCGCAGCCCTGCCGGCTGGTGTCTCAGTTCGCGCTCCAGTCCGATGGCCCCGCCGAGTATTGCTGCCAGCACCAGGCGAACCACAGAAGACCCGACAATTCCGCTCGCCATCTCGGCATGCAGCAAATCGGCGATGTGTTGCCAGTTCATGGATTTGACTCTCTGTCCGGGAAAGGCTTGGATGGCCGATTTTATCACCGGGAGCGCTGGCACCCCGGGACTTCCGGCGTTAACCTGCCTGATTACCGCGCAGTATCTTGTCCCGGTGCACGAGTACGACCTTGAAAGATCGCGGCTCGCGGCTCGCCCGTGGTATGGATCTCAACTAGCGCCTTCAAATGCCCATCTTCCGCAGCCTTCCACACTGGATCGCCATCGAACCCCACAGCGTAATCGGCGTACTCCGCTGGGTTAGCCAGCGCCTGCTCCCACAGGCCTTGCTCGTCGACCGGCTGCCTCCACACTCGGTGGTTGCCTTCGTTGATCACGCGCCGCAACGGAATCCCTGCCTCCTCCAGCGCTCCGGAGTGCGCCCCGAGATACATCAGCAGCGTGGAATCCGCAGGCAAAGATTTAAGCCAGCCTGCGAGTTGGCGATCGAGAGCGACGCGTCCGCGCATGTTGATCGCAGCCTCGCGATAACAGATCGGGTCCGCGCGCCAGATCGCGGCATAGCTTGCAGTCACCAGCGCCAACACAGTCGCCATCGTAACGACCGGCGCCCACTTGCTCCAGGAAATCTCAGGAGGAAGACGACGCATTTTGATCGCAGATTCCACTACGAACGCAATCCCCATAGGCACAAACACGGCGAACGCCGGAAGCAATTGCAATCCGTAGCGCACGTTGTACTCGGAGAGTGGCCACCATGCCGGGACGAAAATTGGCACGCTGCCATATGCCACTGATAAGGCGTAAAACGGCAGCGGTGCCCAGAGCAGCAAGGCGACCCGACCGCGCCCTGTGAAGGCTGCCACCAGACTTCCGAGCAGCGCAAGGGCCAGCCACAGGCGTCCTGGCCACTTCCCCTCGCCCACGTTGAGTTCCGCCGCTTTTAGAAAATACGAACCGGAGGCGAACAGATTCCCTTTCGCTGGATTCACGGTCGCAGTCTGTTGCTCGATAGCCCGTGCCGAGTAAGGCCCGTTCGCAAACTCCAAGGGATTGCGGTAGACAATAGCGTTATAGGCAAGCCAAAGCGCGGGACCAGCAGCCGCCAGCAAAATAAACTTCGCTAGCATGATGCGAGACGGTGGAAACAAAGACCCGGGTAAAGATTTGGGAGCCCCGCTTCTCGCGTCTTTTGCGAGAATCGAAGAAGCCACTAGCGCCCCAACCACTAGAACCCCTACCAGAAACCATCCGTCATACCGAGTCAAGCAAGCCGCTAACAAACAAAATCCGCACTTCGTCAGCGCTCGTCCCGCCTTTGCCGCGCCGCGCGCGAACTCGGCGAAATATACGAGAGCCCAAATGAAGAAGGCGAGATAGAGCGACTCGCCCATGGCCGTAGCCTGCATGTAAATGAGATTGGGGTTCGCGGCATAAACCAGCGCCGCGGCCCACGCCCCAACTTTCGCTGCCACATCCACTTCCCCGTCGCGACGGAACGCAGCACGCGCCAGCCGGAAAATCCCCAGCACTCCGAACACGAATCCTGCCATCGACGGAATCGAGCCCCCAGAGCCGCTCTGCCACATCTGCTTCGACACGATGAAGGGCATAATCAGCAGGTGTGGCAGTGGCAGCCACACCGTCCCCAACTGCAGCAGCCCGGGAGTTTTCGAGTCGAATACGCGACGCGCGATGTTGATGTGTGCCACGGCGTCGCCATACAGCAGCACATCCCCATGCCGGCTGTAAGAGAGAAAGGAAAATACGGAGACGAAGATCGCCAGCCACACCAGCCGGGTGACCTCAATGTCGGAATACGCCTTCGGCGGCGGAGATTGCGGCTTCATTCGAAATGGGTCAGTTCGCGAAAAATCTGAAAGCGCGCGTCAATCTCTTCGCGAGTCAGCGATTGCAGCCGCTCTGTGCCAAAGCTTTCCACGGCGAATGATCCCATCACTCCTCCGTAGAACAGCGCCCGCTTCAGCACTTCGCGATTTAGTTCTTCCTGTGACGCCAGATAGCCCATGAATCCGCCGGCAAACGAATCCCCCGCTCCCGTCGGATCCTTCACTTCATCGAGCGGCAAGGTGGGCGCGCGAAAAGGATGCCGCCCAATCCCGAACGCACCCTCGCGAAAGAAAATCGTGGCCCCATATTCGCCATGCTTGATAACCAACGCCTGCGGCCCCATCGCCAGCACCTTCAGAGCCGCACGCGGCAGGTTTGGCTCCTGCGCCAGCATCTTCGTCTCGGTATCGTTGATCAACAGCACGTTGACCAGCTTCAAAGTCTCGGCCAACTCCTGGCGCGCGCCTTTGATCCAATAATTCATGGTGTCGCATCCGGTGAGACGCACGCCATTCATCTTCCGGCGCACGTTGGCCTGCAACGTTGGCTGAATATTGGCCAGGAACAAAAACTCCGTGTCTTCATACTCCTTCGGAATGCGCGGCTGAAACTTCTCGAATACATTCAGATCGGTGAAGGTAGTCTTGGCCTCGTTGAGGTTCTCGGCGTACGTCCCACCCCAGCGAAATGTTTTTCCCGGGGCACGCTCGATGCCACGCGTGTCCACGCCGCGCTTTTTCAAGACATTTTCGTGCTCGGCGCCAAAGTCCTCGCCCACGACTGCAACCACGCGCACCTGAGTGAAATAGCTGGCAGCCAGCGAAAAATAAGTCGCCGCTCCACCCAAAATCCCCTGCACGTTGCCCGAAGGCGACGTGATGTCATCAAACGCAACTGAACCGACGACGACGATGCTCATGTTGAAAGTCTCTCCGCAGTCAAGTGGTCAGTGGCTAGTGGCCAGTGATCAGTAAAATCCCTCGTGAAAAACATTCTTCCTGATCACTGACCACTGCCCTTCACATACTTCCCAATAATCAGCTTCAACTTTTTTTTCGTCGCCGGGGGAATCTTCCCGGGTTCCGTCAAGATCGCGTGCGCCAGTGCTGACCCGCATTTGCAGGAACGCCCGGGCGGCATCGCTGCCACCGTCTCGCGCACAACCTTCGTCGCGTTCTCCGCATTCTTCACCAACACAGCGACAATCTGATCCACCGTCACCGAATCGTGATGCGGATGCCAGCAATCATAATCCGTCACCATCGCCACCGTGACGTAACACAGCTCAGCTTCGCGCGCCAGCTTGGCTTCTTGAAGATTAGTCATGCCGATCACATCCATGGCCAGCCCGCGATACACGTTCGACTCCGCCCTGGTCGAAAATTGCGGACCCTCCATGCACAAATAAGTTCCGCCGCGCTTGCCGGTCACGCCAGCTTTCTTGCAGGCAGACTCGACGATACCCACCAACTGCCCGCATACAGGATCGGCAAATGAAACATGCGCCACCACTCCTCCGCCAAAAAATGTATCCACACGATGCCGCGTGCGATCGAAGAACTGGTCAGGAATCACGAAATCCAGCGGCTTGTGCTCTTCCTTCAGCGACCCCACGGCGGAAACCGAAACGATCCTCTCCACTCCAAGCTGCTTGAACCCATGGATGTTCGCGCGGAAATTCAGTTCTGTAGGCAGGATGCGGTGTCCGCGCCCATGCCGCGCCAGAAACGCCACCTTGCGACCCTCGAGCGTGCCGCAGATGTAAGCGTCGGAAGGCGCGCCGAATGGAGTCTTCAGGCGCACTTCCTTCACCCGGCTCAGTCCCGGCATCGAATAAAGCCCGCTGCCGCCGATAATCCCAATCTCCGCCTGTGCCACCCATCCTCCAAAGCAGGCGCCCACAGAAATCTTCAGCGCGTGAAAGCCAAACTCGCGATTATACAAGAGCCCCCAGGACTCGCCTGCTGTTCAGGGATTTCCGACCCGCTACAATCTTCGTATGCGATGCAGTCCAGTAGTCATCTTGATTCTCACCGCGGTTGCCATCGCGCAAAGCCCACCCAAGCTCGCGCCTAAGCCTGAATCGAACTCAGTAACGATTCCCTTCGCGCTCGATCACAACCGAGTCATCATCGATGTAAGCATCCCACTCCTTGATGGAAGTACGCAGCGTGTCCGCGCCTGGGTCGACAACGGAAACCCCAATCTTTATCTGTCGCAGCGACTAGCTTCACTGACAGGGGGTCTGATTTCTTGTGACGGACAGCTTTGCTCCGCCACTCCACCCATCGAGATGAACATAGGCGGCATGACAGTGCCGCTGGGCGGACGAACTTCAGCTTCCGGCATCAAGGAGGCGAAGGTTCCGGCCGGTGGGGCGCCGATCGCTCCCGGCATGTCCGCCGAGATCAACATCCCCTCGACCGTTCTGCGCAACTACGATGTGCTGATTAACTTCCCCGACCGCGAATTCACCATCGCCCGACCGGGCACCCTGAAGTTCAACGGCGTGAAAGCAAAAGTAATTGTGAACAGCGGGAACGGCCTCATCCAGGTCCCGAGTCAGATCGAAAACAAGAAATACAATCTCGCGCTCGGCTTGGGCTCCTCCATCAGCTTTCTTTCAGAAGAATTATTCGGCAAGCTCTCCGCCGCCCATCCCGACTGGCCGCACATGATCGGCGCCATCGGCCCAGCCAACACAGGAGAATTTGCCGACGAACTGAAATGGAAACTGATGCGTGTAGAGCGCCTGCAATATGGCCCGCTCTATCTCACCGATGTGGCAGTGGCCGATTTCCCGAAGGATTTTATGCCCTGGCTCGAAAAGGATTCTGACGTCCCGAGTGCGGGCCTGCTTGGTTCCGAGGCCTTGCTCAACTACCGCATCGGCCTCGACTACGCCCACTCCACCGTCTATTTCGACATCGGCCGATTGTTCAACGTCCCTGACTTCGATGTCATCGGCCTGATTTTGCGCACAGACAACGATGGGGGCTTCACTATTTTCGGCGTCGCCGATTTCGACGGCAAGCCCTCGATAGGCGAAGTTCAAGCGGGGGACCACCTCGTAGCGGTCGATGGAATCCCCGTCGCCGGCTCCACGATGGGACAAGTCTGGTCGATGCTCGGCGGCGAATCCGGTAAAGAACGCAAGCTGACTGTCGAACGCAGCGGCAAGCAATTTACGGTCATTGCCCAAGTGCGACACTTCCTGGGAAAAATGGAGGAGGAGGAGGATAACGCAAAAAGAAAATCGCGCAAGAATTAATAAATCAAGACCCTGACGGGACATCAGAATCGCGGACTGAGAATTGCCTTCTCACTTCCCAAACACTTCCTTCTCCAGCGTCGCCGTCGTAGCCGCGTCCAGGCTCTCGCTCACAAAAACGGTATCGCCCTGTTCTTCAATCACCACCGTACCTTCCTCGGTCGTCCAGGTATGGCGGCCTTTCAAAACATCGACCTTGTACTCCGAATGCGGCTGTAAAGGCGTGCCCGACGAAGCATCCGCGATCTCCTTCGCCTTCTTGTAGCGCTGCCCGAGCGACCGCGCATAAATCTCCGCAAACTCCCCCGCCTTCTCGGCGCTCGACCACCGCGAAACATACAGCAGCCCCAAGGGAGCCGTCGTGTCGTTCTTCGGACGCGCAGCATAGTAATAGCCGCCCCGCCACTCCGGATACAGACGGTCCGAAAGCTTTTTCCCGGCATACTGCTCGATCAGCACCGCGACATCGAACTCGCCCATCGCCCCAATGTCAAACTTCAAGTAATCCTTGAAGTCGCGCCTGAATTCCGGCACGCGCATGGGCTCGATCCTCTCTCCCGACAAATAAGTCTCCGGCTCCATAATCTGCCGCGTGCTGTACGGAGGATTCGCCAGCACGGCGGCAAACGCCTTCTCCTTGCCGCCCTTTTCCAGGAGCTTGATCTCGAACTTCATTCCATAGCTATAGGGGAAGGTCAGCGACTCGCGAAGAAAGATGGGAGCGTCCTTAAAAACTCTCGAGTCGTCCGTGCCGTTGGCCATTTGCGCTTCCATCGTCTCCACCAGCTCCGGAGAATCCGCAATCGAGCGCCCCAGAGGGGCAAGTTCGTACTGCATCATGACGGTTTCAGCCTGGCCCTCGACCACAGCTTCGCGCGCGTCATCCGTTTCGTCGTTCTCAATATCCTCAGGTGTGGGATCGTTCTTGATCTCGCCCAAATCTTTGTCGCCCTTCTTCATCCACTTGTCGAGACCGATCGTCTGGTCCTGCAAGGCATGCGTTAGTTCGTGGGCCATCACCGGTTCCTGTTCTTCCATCGGAACCCAGTCCAGCAGATTCACCGTCTTTGTCTTCGGATCGTAGTAACCCGCGATCTGCTCGCGCAGCAGCGCCACCAGCAGCTTCTCCAGATCGTAGTCGCGCGGCAGCAGGCCAAACTTCTTCAGCACCAGCTCCGACCGCTGCAGTTTTTTCACATCTTCATCCTTCATATGCTTGGTCAGATATGCGACCACTTCATCGCGGCTGGTAAGCCGCCGCTTGACCTGCTTCTTGATCGGCAACCCCGTCTGCTTGCTGTCAAACGCCAGAATCTCATCGACGGAATGAAAAAGCTCCTCAGCTTCCCGCGGCGTAATCTTCACTTCTTTCTCTTGTTCGGAAGGTGCTCGTGTGGGTTGGATACTCTTGTCCGACTGCTTTTGACCTTGATCTTGGTTTTGAGTTTGATTCTGATCTTGCGGAGAGCGAATAGTCTCCTGCGACGCCGAAGAGGAAACCAAAGCAAGGAGAATTGTGAAAAACAATAGCTTCTTCAATCTGTCTTCCTGAGCGGAGTCGAAGGACCCCATACCTGCTCAAGCTATCACAGACCTCGTTGGAAGTTGTTGCGGCGCAGTTTCGTTGTTAGCCCTCGCTAACGTCCCGCTGCCGTTCGCCGAGAGAACTCCCTGAGACGCTGAGCAGCCGCAAGCGTGCTAGGATCCTTCGACTGCGCAAACCGCTTCACGAAGCGCGGGTCGGTTCGCTCTGCTCAGGATGACAGACTACTTACTTTCTCAGCTACCCACTGCCCCGCCTCCCGCGTCCCCAGCGTTCCACCGACATCCTGCGTAGTCTTTTTGTGTCGCACGGCGTCGAGCACGGCGGCATCGATCTTCTCAGCTCCGCGCGTCAATCCCAAATGCCCCAACATCATCGCCGCGGTCAGAATCGCGCCGAACGGATTCGCCACATTCTTCCCCGCGATGGGCGGAGCAGAGCCGTGCACCGGTTCAAACATCGATGTTCTGCCGGGGTGGATGTTTCCGCTCGCCGCCATGCCCAGCCCGCCCTGGAGTCCCGCAGCCAAATCCGTGATGATGTCGCCGAACATGTTGTTGGTCACGATCACATCGAAGGGCCGCGGATCTCGCACCATCTGCATGCACAGCGCGTCCACATACATGTGCTGCGCGGCAATTTGCGGAAACTCGCCACCGACTTCTTTGAACACCCGCTGCCACAAGCCGCCGGCATGCGTCATGGCATTCGACTTGTCACACATAAGCACGTGCCGCCGCGGCGAGCCATCGAGTTTGGTGTGGCGCTCGCAATACTCAAATGCATAGCGGATAACGCGCTCCACGCCCTTGCGTGTGTTGATGTCTTCCTGAATCGCGATCTCATCCGGCGTACCTTGCTTGAAGACTCCGCCGGCATCGGTGTAAACGCCTTCGGTGTTTTCGCGGATGACAACAAAATCCACGTCCTTCGGCTCTACACCTTTCAGCGGACACAACGCCGAATCGAGCAATCGGACCGGCCGTACGTTGGCGTAAAGATCCATCTTGAAGCGCATGCCGAGCAGGATCTCTCTAGCGTGAATGTTGGTCTTGACCCGGGGATCACCGAAGGCACCCGCAAAGATGGCATCGAAGTCACGGCCAAGCGTGGCGAAGCCCTCGGGCGGGGCAGTCACTCCGTCTCGAAGGTAACGGTCAGCGCCCCAGTCGAACTCGACGAACTCGACATCCGCTCCCGAAGCCCTGACAACTTTGAGGGCTTGCGGGATGACCTCTTGACCAATCCCGTCTCCGGGGATGACGGCGATGCGTTTCTTGGAAGGCTTTTGCAGGTTCACGGCAGAAAAGCTAACACAAGCTGAGCAGAATGAGTAGGTTGCGTCTTGTATTTGCTGCCAGCTATAGGCAGGGCGGACCAGAACCTAAGGAGGAGAACTCGGTTTGCCAGTCGGCCCCGTCTATAAAATCGGCGCTGGAGCACTTAGGAAGCTCGTACATCGACTTTTGTGGACTGGGTGGGCCCGATATCCTCCCGATCACTTCGAGTCTCTAGAATCGCCCGGGAACGGCTCTAACGTTAACTTCCGGCTAAGTCGTTGAGTCTTGGTGGAAGTGATTGATTCTACGTAGTGCAGCCGCAATATCGAAGCCGAGGTCACCATCAACTGCCGACTTCCAAACGGGGTTCAATGAGCCATTGCCAGTCTGCAATGAATCATTAGGCCGTTCGCTATAATCAATACTTTCATGATGAGTACCGCTCTCCAAGAAGCGCTGCGTACGCAATTTGCTGGCGAAGGGCACCCGCTCGTCGAAGCGGACTACCGCGGTGCCACAACGGCAAAGCGCTTTACTGATTCTCAAGCGGAGTTTGCCGTTCTGAACGACGGTTGTGGAATGTATGACCTTGGCTTCCGTGCCTGGATATCGCTCACCGGCGGCGACCGCGTGCGCTGGCTGAATGGCATGGTCACCAACAATATTCGCGATCTCGCCGTTGGCCACGGCGTTTATGCCTTTCTGCTGAATCCGCAGGGGCGCATCCTCGGCGACATGTTCGTCTATAACCAGGGTGAGGCGCTCATCGTTGAAACCGATCGCAGCCAGTTGGAGAAGATCATCGCCACTTTCGAGCATTACATCATCATGGACGATGTGGAAGTGACGAACATCAGCGACAAGCAGACTGCTATCGGTTTGATGGGGCCCAACTCGCGAGCCATTCTGAACAAGGCGGGAATTGAAGTCCCAAATCTCGAGGCTTTGCAGATAATCGTTCCGCAGTGCTCCTGCGATTGCGGCTGCGTGCGATGCACGGTGCATGGCGAAGATGCGCCGCAGGAATCTTATGAGGTCTGGCTCGCGCCCCAGGATGTTTACAAAACGTGGGAAAGTTTGATTGCCGCCGGAGCAACGCCGGTGGGTAGCGAGGCGCTAGAGATGCAGCGCGTCTTTGCGGGAATTCCGCTTTATGGCGTCGACATTCGTGAACGCGATCTGCCCCAGGAGACTGAGCAGATGCGCGCCCTCAACTTCAACAAGGGCTGCTATGTTGGACAGGAGATTGTTGAACGTATTCGCTCGCGCGGCAACGTCCATCGCAAATTTACCGGCTTCCACTTGGACGGTGAAGCTACGATCGCAGGAGGAGACAAGATCGTCTCCAGCGAAAAGGAAGTGGGCGAGGTCACCAGCATTGCTGTGCTTCACGAACCATTGGGCCCGCGGACCGTGGCGCTAGGCTATATTCGCCGTGAAGTGGGAGTGCCGGGTCGCGAGGTGACGATCGGGACTGCTAAAGCCACTGTGGTTTCGTTGCCGATGGAAGACGGGGCATTCAGGCAGACTGAAAAGTCAGTGCTGCAACGGGCTTAGATACGACGTGCAAAGAAACAAGAGAGATATTCTGGCAAGAGAGATTTACTAAGGACACGACTTTATGGCTCAGAAGAGGCAAGAATCGGGTTTCACTGTAACGGACCGTCGTTTGTTTACGGAGGACGGGGAGCTGCGAAAAGAGGCTGGCGAGGAAGCGGCCTCGACTGCGACGCCTCCCGTCTCGGTTTCAACTTTAAGTCAGACTGCGCCGAAGGACGCTGCGCCTGCCCCAGTTTCTATTCCTGCGGCGGCAGAAGGAAGTGCAGGGCCCGAAATACCCCCGCCTCCTACCGCAGTCGAGCAGCAGGCACAGGCCGATGCCTACCGGGAATCGTCGAAGGAGCTGGATTCGCGCGTTGAACTCAGCGGCCGCTCCGCCAAAGAATTTGAAATGACCTTCGAGCGTTTTCTGGCGTCTTTGTATATGACCGCGATGCTGCAGTTGGGATTGATGCACGAGCAGGGCGGACAGCCACGCCTCGACATCATTGGAGCGCGCCAGACCATCGACACGCTTTCGTTGATTGCCGAAAAGACCAAAGGCAACCTGACACCTACGGAAGAAGTCTTTCTGCAGAACAGCCTCTACGAAGTGCGCATGGCGTATGTGGAGGTTACCAACGCGCTGGCGCGTCCGCCGCAGCCGGGAGTTGCCACGGGAACCGGCTAAAGTCAGTGGCTAGTGGTCAGTGATCAGTGGTCAGTAAAATCTTGGGAGCCGTTGCTTTTACTGACAACTAACCACTGATCACTGTTCCCGGCCACTATTCTTGAAGAGCAGATCATGAAGATTCGGGCATGAAGGCCACGCTCACAGTGCTGGGCAGTGGAACGTCGATGGGCGTGCCTACGCTGGGCTGCGACTGCGCGGTCTGTCGTTCCACAGATCCGCATGACCGGCGCACGCGTCCATCGGTGATGATTGAATATTCCGGCAAAGTTGTCCTTATCGATACCTCGCCCGATTTTTATTCGCAGGCCATCCGCGAGAGGATCATGCGCGTCGATGCGGTTTTTTACACCCACACGCACGCCGACCATATCCTGGGCATCGACGACCTGCGTCCGTTCAGTTACCGTCACAAGCCAGCGAAGTTGCCGCTCTACGCGCGCCCGGACGCGGCCGCCTTTCTGCGCAAAATGTTCAGCTACATCTTTGACGCCACTTACAAGTACGGTAGCTTGCCCCAACTCGAGTTGCGGCCGATTGACGGTCCAGTCGATCTTTTCGGGGCGCGCTTCGAGCCGGTGCGGCTGATCCATGGCGATGCTGAGATCTACGGCTTTCGTTTCGGAAGCGCGGCATATCTTACCGATCACAGCGAGATTCCCGAGGCGTCGTTCCATCAACTGGAAGGGTTGGACATTCTTTTTCTGGATGCGCTGCGGCATAAGCCGCATCCCACGCACTCGACGGTAGAGAATTCATTGCGCATCGCCGATCGCGTGAAGGCGAAGCGGGCATTTTTCACCCACATCTGCCACGATCTTGGGCACGAGGCAACCAACGCGACACTGCCACCGCACGTGCGGCTGGCTTATGACGGGATGACACTGGAGTTTGAAATCAGTGGCCAGTGATTAGCGGTCAGTGAAATTCCCCTCGGGACGCCGACTTTTCTGATCACTGACCACTGATGACTAACCACTGCTATGCAGATCTTTCACAAACTCGAAGACGTTCCGGCGGGATTCGGGCCGTCGCTGGTGAGCGTCGGCAATTTCGACGGAGTGCACCGGGCGCACGCTCGCGTGCTGGGCGAGATCGTGCGGCGGGCGCGGGAGAGCGGGGTCACCGCAGTGGCAGTGACTTTCGAGCCGCATCCGACGCGCATCCTGCGGCCGGACTCTGGACTGAAGTTGCTCACTCCCATGCCCGAAAAACTTCGCTTGCTTGAGGCCACGGGAGTTAATGCGGTTCTGATGTTGCCCTTTGGGCGCGATCTTTCGTTGATGACGCCGCGCCAGTTTGCCGAGCGGATCCTGAAAAAGAAACTGCACGCGCGCGAGGTGCACGAAGGTTACAACTTTCGCTTCGGGCACAAGGCCGCGGGCGATGTGAAGCTGCTGGCGCAACTGGGGCAGGAGATGGGCTTTGAAGTGAAAGTCTATTCAGAAGAGAAGTTGCGCGGCGAGCCGGTTTCGAGCAGTCATATCCGGAAGTTGCTCAGCGATGGACGGGTGAGCCGGGCGCGGCATCTGCTGGCGCGTCCGTTCTGCATTCTGGGCACGCCGGGGCGTGGGCGCGGGCTGGGATCGAAATACACCGTGCCGACGATCAACCTCGCGCGCTACGAAGAACTTGTGCCCAAGGATGGCGTTTACATCACGTGGACGAAGGTCGGAACGGAGTGCTTCGATTCGGTCACCAACGTGGGCAATCGTCCGACCTTCGGGGCAGATTCGTTCGCCATTGAGAGCCACTTGCTCGACTTTCATCCAATTGAGTTGACGCCGGAGAGCGAGGTCGAAATCTGCTTTCTTGAACGGGTGCGCGATGAGGTTAAATTTCCGTCGGTGGAAGCGTTGCGCGAGCAGATTGCGCGCGATGTGACAAAGGCGCGGAGATACTTCCATCTGCTGCAGCTCGGCCACTGATCGCAATGAAGCGCGATGTCATGGACCGATAGTTCTGAGAAGAGAGTGACTATGAAAGCGGCTTGGATTTTCACCTGCGTTCTATTCGGAATCATAAGCGTTACTGGCATTCCGGCCCGCAGCCAGGAAACATCCAGGCCGATAGCGCGTGAGAAGGTAATCATCGATACCGACATCGGTGACGACGTGGACGATGCCTTCGCCCTGGCTCTGGCCCTGCGCAGCCTGGAACTCGAGATAATCGGCGTAACCACGACCTTCGGTGACACCGAGACCAGAGCGCGGATCGTCGACCGCTTCCTGGAAGAAACAGGGCACACGGAGATTCCGGTAGCGGCGGGAGCGTCCACCGTAATTAAGAATCCGATGACACAGCGGCGCTACGCCGAGCGTGTTCACGCGGCGAAAACTTCTCACCCCCGGGCGGCGGACTTCCTGCTGGAACAGATTCGCCGCTACCCAGGCCAGATCACGCTGATCGCGATTGGCCCGTTGATGAACGTAGGGGCCGCCATCGACCAAGATGCGGCTACCTTTCGAAAACTGAAGCGCGTAGTGCTGATGGGCGGCTCGGTCCGGCGTGGTTACGGAGACCTGGGATACACGGCCCCGCGCGGGCCGGAACCGGAATGGAATATCATCAACGACATTCCTTCGGCGCAGAAACTCTTCGCCTCTGGAGTTCCGCTCGCAGTAATGCCGCTAGATTCAACTCAATTGAAACTCGATGAAGTGAAACGCGTTTTCCTGTTCAGCCAGGGCACGCCGATTACGGATCAGTTGACGATTCTTTATCACCTCTGGGGGCAGGAAACGCCAACCCTCTTCGATCCCATGACGATCGCTTACGCAGTAAATCCAGAATTGTGCCCGGTGCAGGCACTGCGTATCCGGGTGGATGAGAAGGGTTTCACGCGTGAGGAACCGGGCGCGCCCAACGCTTACGTCTGTCTCGACTCAAATCCCGACCAGTTCTTCCGGTTCTATCTAAAACGCGTAACCGCACGCTGAGTCGGAAGCCGGGTAGTGGGCTACGTAGCCCACTACCGGAAGCCGCGCCGAATCTAAGGATCGGAGATTAAGCCAGACCTAATGCGGCAGATAGCCTGATTCCATCGGCAATTTGCCGTCCACGCGCACGACGTCGACGGAGTTGTCGATGGAATGGATTTCCACGAAACCGATTGCGCCCGGTGTAGATTGGACAACCTTGAGCACCTCCGCGTCTGTGTCCGCCAGGACGATGGAGTCTTTGTGAGCGGCGATCAGCGCCTTCAATTCGCCGGGACTCATCTTGATAAGACGCTCCAGCGTTTCGGCTTCACCTTCAGAGTTCCGGTGCAGCACGAGGACAACGGTCTTGCCATCCGGCCACTTTTTGATCTCGGCGCGGAAAATCTTCCCCAGGTGGATGGCCGTAACGTTGTCCACTTTGTTGTCTTTGTTGACCACGACCGCCATGTGGTGGGCGAAACAAGGCGTGAGGAATGTCAGAAGAAAAAAAGGAAGCACAGCAATTCGGCGAAATCTCATAAGCACATCCACTTTAGGCTGTCTTTTCCTGAGGGTGATAAGACGAGGCTAACCTAGAACTGCTGGCGGCGCAGTAAAAACATTGTCAAATCGCTGGCGGGGTGCCAAATAAGAAAACATCGAAAAGCGATTCGGAAATGGGAAGGCGACTGCGCGGCCTATTCGATCGGATCATTATTCAATCGGATCAATGACGGTTGACTCTTCCGCCATGCTGTCCCGGCTGGGTCGTTGCACGATCACGATGGCCGCCAGCACGAAGGCAATTCCCAGAGTCTGTATCGGGCGCAGCACCTCCCCTAACAAGAGAGCGGCGAGGAGGATGGAGAACACCGGTTCGAGGCAGCTGGCAATGATGGCGCGCGTGGGCTCGAGATATTGCAGACCGAGGAAATACAGGGAGAATGGTCCGAGCACGGAGGTCATCGAGAAAACAAGCAGGAATAGCCATTGCGCCGGCGTGTAGTGGGCGGCGGCGATTTTCCATGGCGGGTTGACGAACAACCAGAAGGCCGCGGCGGCGGCGAGTGTCCAGAGCAGCACGCGCCAACGGTCATAACGAGCGAGGATGCCGTGAGCGGCGACATTGTAGAAGGCGAACGAGAACGAGGCCAGAAGCGCGGCGAGGATGCCGTACGAGTCGAGGCCAAGGGATGGTGCGTCGGCTGCTCTCGTTCCGACGACGCCAATGAGCAAGGCGATTCCTGCAACCGCGAAGGCCACGGCAACCACTTTTTGCAGGGAGAATTTTTGCTGGCGGCGAGCTACCACGTAGAACAGAACCCAGACTGGCGCGGTGTATTGCACCATGATCGCGGTGGCGACGCTGGTTCTCTGGACCGCGACGTAATAGAAATAATTCGAGACCGCCACGCCGAACGTTCCAAGAAGGAAGCAATAGGCGAGATCGCCGGCTGGGAGCTTGATCCGCTGCCATCCTCGGGAAGCGGCAAGAAGAGGCAGTAGCACCAGCAGAGAGAAAGTGGTTCGGGTCTGCGAGAGGATGAGCGGATCGATAGGACGAAGAGCCGTCGCGTTTAATGCCAACTTGCCGGTGAAGACGGCGCGGCCGAGGTTGGCGGAGACTCCCCAGAGGAGAGCCGCGGAGGCGATGAAAACATAGCCGCGCAAAGGATGCGGGCGCGGGCGTCGCCGAGTTAAATCGGACTGATTCGAATCCGGCTGAGTTGAGTTCTGGATATCGATCCTCGCGAATCGCTTCGATAATCAGGCAGCCGAGAGTAACCGGTCAAGAGATGCGGCCTAAGCGTCCAGAAATTCGATTTCGGTGGTGATCTTCGCGGTTTTGGCGAGCATGGCTGAAACCGAACAATACTTTTCTTTCGAAAGACGGACTGCATCCTCAACCGCTTTGCGGGACACTTCGCCTCCGACGCGGTAGAGCAGCTTGATTTGGGTGTAGACCTGGGGCGGTTCGGGGGCGCGTTCGGCCTGAGCACTCACTTCGAGGCTGGTGAATGGTTCGCGCTTTTTTTGCAGAATGGAGACGACGTCGTATCCAGTGCAGCCGCAGAGGCCGATGAGCACGAGTTCCATGGGGCTGTTGCCGGCGATGTGGTCCCCATCGACCACGATCTGGTGGCCGCCGTCGGAGATGCCGGTGAAACGCTGCTTTTCAATCCAAGTAGTTTGGGCTTTGGTCATATGTACGTCACTCTGTTTAACCCTATCTTCGGTTATCCGTGCTCGGCTCGGGATGGATCAATACCCGGAAAAGTTCGGGAGCGGCCTGCTTGAGGTGAATTTCCAATTCGGTCTGAATGTCGTGGACGCGGGCGAGGGGCAGATCGTCTGACATGGTGCAGTGGCAGGAAACGTAAAGTCGTCCGCGTACTTTTTTGATCTGGACGTCGTGCATATCGATGATCTCGGGAAACTTAGCGGCGACCAGCTTCAGTTGCCGCTCGAGGGTGGCGTCGCGGACCAATTCGTCGCCGGTTTCAATGGTCGCGGGTTCGCTTTCGATGTGGGTGAGGATGTCGGCGATCTCGGGTACGTCGCGGCGCATGTCAGCTTCGAGTTCGGTGACCAGGTCGTGGGCGGCCTTCAAGGTCAGCTCCTCGTCCAGTTCCACGTGCTGCTCTACGTGGAGGTGTCCGTTGAGATCCTGCACGCTGATGTCGTGGACGTTCAGGTTGTGGCGCGTGGCGACAGCACGAATGCGATCGAAGATGTTTTCCGAGCGCTGGGCGCGCGGCAGAGGTTGAACCGTGACGTCGGCGTCGGGGAGAATGCTGTGCACCGCGGCTGTGACCGCCTCTACTAACTGCTCGGAGCGCTGGAAGGTTACGGTGCGGGCGAAGCCAACGGCGAGATCAGCGAAGTAGCGGTTGCCGGCGCGGCGGATGCGCACCCGTCCGATCTCGAGCACGCCATCGACGTGGGAGACGGCGTCGGTGATCTGGGCGCGGATTCCGGCCGGCGCCGCGTCGAGCAGAGCGTCGATGGTGCGGCGCGCCAGACGCCAGCTTACTGAGATAATCACTCCGCCGACGAACAGTGCCGCCACGGGATCGGCCAGGCGAAGCCATTCCAGATGATAGATACGGCCCAGCAGAATCAGCACGAGACCGACAACCACTACGCCAGCAGACCAGACGTCGGTGGAGAAATGCAAGGCGTCGGCTTCGAGGGCCTGGCTTTCGTATTTGGTGGCGATGCGGCCGAGAGCGCGGGAGCGCCACCAATCGACGGCCATCGAGATAAGCATCACGGCAAAAGCCCAAACGGATGGCTCGACTTCGACGTGGCGGAAGAAAAGGCGCATGACCGCTTCGTAGATGACCCAGACGCAGGTCAGCAGCAGCAGTCCGGTTTCCACGAAGGCGGAGAAGTTCTCGACCTTGCCGTGGCCATACTGATGATCGGCGTCGGCGGGCTTGTCGGAGACTCCGACGGAGAAATAGGTGAGCAAGGCTGCGATCAGATCGAGGGCAGAGTGGGCGGCTTCGGAGAGGATTCCCAAGCTGCCTGTGGTGACGCCGACTATGATTTTTCCGCCTGTGATGAGGAACGCAGCGATGACCGAATTTCCAGCGACGGCGCGCTTTTCGGCGCGCATGGCGTTGGGCGAGTAGAGGGCCGGCATCCCGGACATGATGGAATTATCGGCGATAACGCGGGATTGCGCCAACGCGAAGTTTTTTCGCATCCAGAGCAAGAGCTTTAGTCGCGGAGGTTGCGGAGAAAGGCCCCGGAGCTCGTTGAAAAAAACCATTGCACACCCGACCATTGCCGCTCAATTCAAGACGAAGGGCTTTGCACGCTACAAATGTAGTGGCACGCGCCTACTGCTGGAAACGGCCTCTATGCTACGATGGTGAGTTCGGGTTGTTTAACTTCCTGATGTACCAATCCTGGAGGAATCTTGTATGGGTAAGAGTTGGTTGGTGTGTGTGTGTTTGGGAACGCTGGCCTGGGGACAGGCGCAGCCAGCGGCGCCGGCGGCGCCCGCTCCGGCACCTGCCGCGGAAGTGCCTTTGAGCGCGTCTGTGCTGACAATCAAGGGTGTGGCTTGCCCTGAATTCGCGAAGACGGCGACCTCCCCAGCCGCCGCGGGAAAAACGGCTGCCGCGAAAAAACCGGCAGAGTGCGAGATCACGCGGGCGGAGTTCGAGAAGCTTACCAAGGCGTTGCAACAAGGCATGAATCCGCTGAATCCGCAGCAAAAGCGCACCCTGGCTCAACAGCTACCGAGCGTCATTGCTCTCTCGGACGCGGCAAAAAAGAAGGGCCTGGATAAGACCGAGAGCTACACGGAGACCCTGAAATATGTGAAGCTGCGGATTCTGGCGCAGAAGATGCAGGAAAACATCCGCGACCAGGCCGACGAAGTGCCTCCGGCGGAGGTTGCGGCGTATTACAAGGAGAATCCAGAAGCCTACGAGCAGTTCTCGTTGGACCGGCTGTTTATCCCGAAAAACAAACAGCCCTCGGCTGAAGACAAAGACCAGGCGAAAGAGCCGGAGAAGATGACGGAAGAGCAGCAGAAGGCCAAAGAAGCGGCTGACAAAGCGAAGCAGGAGAAGGGCGAGCAGGAGTTGACCGCGTTGGCCGAAACCTTGCGGCAACGTGCGGTTGCGGGAGAGGATTTCGCCAAACTGCAGAAAGAAGCGTTTGAAGCGTCGGGCACAAAGATAGAAAACCCGACGGTGAACCTGCCCAAAGTGCGGCGTACGGGACTGCCTCCGGCGCACGCGGCGGTGTTCGAGCTCAAAGTCGGGGAGGTCTCAGCGGTCATCAACGACAACGGCGGCCACTACATTTACAAGTTGGTGAGCAAAGAAGTTCTGCCGCTGGATCAGGTGAAGGAAGAAATCCATAACAAGCTGAAGGGCGAACGCTTGAAGGAAATGATGGACAAATATACAAACTCGTATCAGGCAGTGACGAACGAGGCGTATTTTGGACCGGCACCGCCGCCCGGACCGCCGGGACCGCCGCATCGGACGCGCCCAACGTCGCAGACGCCGACGCCGCAGGCTCAGCCGCAGGGAGGCGCTTCGCCACCCCCCGCGGCACCAGCGGGCGCGCCGGCGCAGAGCCCGGCGGGCGCGACTGCTCCCGCGAAGCCGAACTAATTCAGGCTAAGCTGAGTTAAATGGAGAGCGCAAAACCTGTCGTCGTGGTCACTGGCATTGCGGGTAACCTGGGAAGGCGTCTGCTCCCGCTGCTGGAGAGTTTTTCGGTGATTGGGGTGGACCTGAATCCGCCCCAAACCGATCTTCCGCTGCAGTTCGAGCGCATGGATTTGGGCGAGGAATCGTCCACCCGCGCCTTTTACGAATTGCTGCACGACACGCGGCCGGTTTCGGTGGTCCATCTTGCGTTCGTGATCGATCCGGTGCGCGCGGGGGTGCTGAAAACCGAGCGCATGTGGCAGATCAACGTGGCCGGCACGGCACGTGTGATGGAGGCGGTTACAGAAGCGAATCGCACGGCGGATTCTCCAATCCGTCAGTTCATCTTTCCCAGCAGCGTTTCCGCCTATGGGCCCAGCCTGTCGGGGCCGGCAACCGAAGACTCGGTGCTGGCCGCCCACACGCTGCCCTACGCGATTCACAAGAAGCAATCCGATGAGGTGGTGCAGCAGCGCGCGACAGCGCTGCGCGGGTGCAGCGTCTACATTCTTCGTCCTCATATTTTTGCCGGGGCCAGCGTGGAGAATTATCTGCTCGGAGCCTTTCGAGGCACGCCCAACGGGAAGGGTGCGCAGGCGGAGAAAATGCGCAGCGAGGGCAAAAGGCTGCCCTGCATGCTGCCGCGCGGGCAACAATATCTTGACAACAAGATTCAGTTCGTACACGTGGACGATATGGCGCGGCTAATCGCACACATTCTGCACCGTGATCCGGAGGCGCAACGGCTGACCATTCTGAATGTGGCTGGACGCGGCGAGCCACTCACGTTCGGAAAGTGCATCGAGATGGCACAGGCGAAACTGGTTCGCGTTCCTGGAAAGTGGGCGATGAAGCTGGTGCTGCACTTTTTATGGAAGCGGCAAATCTCGGCCATTCCTCCGGAGGCGCTGCCCTACATCACCGGCGAATACATCATGAATACGGACCGACTGCGAAGCTTTTTGGGCGGGGAGTATGAGAACGTCATACGCCGCACGATTGCGGATGCGTTTGCTGATAGCTTTGCGGTTGCTGCGGTTCCCGCCGAGGGCGCGAAATAGTATCGCGCCACGAGCGGGCAGAATTCCAACAAAGCCGGCGGGACGACGGCGCTACATTACTTCTTTCCGCGATACAAGCCGGCAATCCCGAAGGTGTAGGGCGTCCAGGTGGCTTCACTGAAGCCCGCTTGGCGCATGCGGGCCAGCATTTCCTGCGGCTCTGGAAAGCGTTCGACTGAGTTGGGGAGATAGGCGTAGGGTCCGCTGACGCCGGAAAGCATTGTGCCGATGCGCGGCAGGACCTGCTTGAAGTAAAAGCGATACAGGTTGCCGATGAAGCCCTTCGGTTCGCTGAAGTCGAGGATGCCGCACTCCCCGCCGGTGCGCAAGACGCGCACGATTTCGCGGAGGCCAGCATCGTAGTCGGCGAGATTGCGGAAGCCGAAGGCTGAGGTCACGAGGGCGAAGTGCTGGCCGGGAAACGGAAGCTGGAGAGCGTCAGCTTCGATCCAGTGCAGTATGTCAGACTTGCCGTTCCGTGAAATCTTGTCGAGAGACTTGAGCCGGGCGCGCTGCAGCATGGCATGAGAGAAGTCTGCGCCCAATATCTGCGAACTGCCACCTGCCCGCTGGCGCAGGGCGAAGGTCATGTCGCCGGTTCCGCAGCAGAGATCCAGAATGCGTGAGTCGGGCTGGGACAGGATCAGGGCGAAGGCGCGCGCCGCGCGGCGCCACCACAGGCGATCGACATTGAACGACAAGATGTGGTTGAGCCGGTCGTAGCGCGGGGCGATCGAGGTAAACATCTCACGGACAGCGCGAGCGGCTGCTTCGGGAGAGCTCGCGCCTTCGGGGGCGGCGCCGACTACGGGTTTGCTGGTTGTGGGCACGGTGGATGCAATTGTTGATTGCTGATTTCTGTTTGTTAACTGAGAACTCTCGAATGCTGACGCTTCTTTTTCAAATCATCAGTCGACAATTTCAATTTCCCCATCCGCCATGGGACAGGCGGCGCAATTCTTCGACGGCATCGATTACGACAGCATCCGGCACGTCGGCTGCGATTTCTACCTTTCCAATCTCCCGGGGAAGCACAAAATGGACGACGCCGCCCTGAGTTTTCTTGTCAGCCTGTAAGCGCGCGAGAATCTTACGGGCGCTCACCTTGAGTTCCGGCAGGCGACCGAGACTGAGTACAGCATCGGCGATTCGACCCGCGGTCACGCTATCGGTGCGGCCGACCGTGAGCGCGATGTTGGTGGCGGCGATCATGCCCCAGGCGACGGCCTCGCCGTGAAGCAGGCTGCCGTAGCCGGTTTCGGCTTCAAGAGCGTGTCCGATGGTATGACCAAGGTTGAGGACGCGGCGCAATCCGCCTTCGTGCTCGTCCGCCGAAACGACTTCCGCCTTCAACTTCACGGACTGGGCGATGATCCCCTCAAGTTCTACCGGATCGCGCTTCAATATCTGAGCGCGCTTCTGTTCGAAGCGCAGAAAAAGATCCATATCCCCGATGATGCCGCACTTGAGCGCTTCGTAGAGGCCGGCGCGAAACTCGCGGTTCGAAAGAGTGCGGAGTACTTCGGGATCAATCAAAACGGCACGGGGATGATGGAAAGTTCCGAGCAAGTTCTTCCCTGCTCCCAGATTCACGCCGGTCTTGCCGCCGACCGATGAGTCCACCTGGGCCAGGACCGTGGTCGGAACCTGAACCAATTCCACACCACGCATGTAGAGGGAGGCGAGCAGGCCGGTGACATCGCCCACCACGCCGCCGCCCAGAGCGACCAGAACGGCTTTGCGATCGGCGCCCAGACGCGACAATTTTTCGGCCAGCGTTTCAATCGTGCGCAGCTTCTTGGCCGTCTCACCGTCAGGCATCTGGAGCACGTGGGGCTTAAAGCCGGCTGACACCAATGAGCGAACCAACTTTGAGCCCCAGCGGCGGCGCACCGGCGCAACCGTTATCACAAATACCTTGCTGGCTTGAGGCAGCAACTCTGCCAGCAAGTTTCCGGACCGCGCCAGCAAACCGTTCTCAATGCGCGCCTGGTAGGGCCGCGGCGGGACATGGATGGTGACCTGCGCCATGGAATCCCATAATAGCCTATGGACGGTGCGCCTTTGAGCACATGGTCCGGGGAGGCCTTGGTGCTGGCGAGAACAGAGGCCTTGAGTCCCAGCAGGAAGTCCTCAGGCGATCGCCGGTTCTTCAGGCGCGGAAAAGAATCGGCGGTCGGCAGTCTTCATTGCGATTTTGCCGGAAACGCTACGGATGCTGCGATCGAAACCAGCAACACTCCCGCCACCGCGGCCAGCGTCACATGGGTCGGAACCGCGAAATACTTCGCGACGATCATTTTCAGGCCCACCAAGATCAGAACCAACGCCAGCCCCTGGTGAAGGAAGCGGAAGACTTTCATCAATCCGGAAACGGCAAAGTACATAGACCGCAGTCCGAGAATGGCGAATACATTCGAGGTGTAAGCGATGAAGGCGTTGAGCGTGACGGCCAGGATGGCCGGAACGGAGTCGATAGCGAAAAGCAGGTCGGTGGTTTCGATCACGACCAAAACTAGCAGCAACGGCGTTGCGTAGAGTCCGGGCTTGCCCTTCCATCCGCGAACAAAGAAACGGCCGCCCTGATAATCATCCGTCACTGGCATCCAGTGGCGCAAAACCTTCACGGCGGGATTAGTCGCTGGATCGACCTTATGTTCGCCCGCAAATCCCAGGCGGATGCCGCTGTAAATCAGCAATGCTCCCAGCACATAGAGAATCCAGTGAAAACGAGTGATCAGACCAACACCCGCCACGATGAACAATCCGCGCATGAGGAGCGCACCGAGAACTCCCCAAAAGAGTACGCTGCGCTGGTGCCGCTCGGGTACGGAGAAATAGCGGAAGATTACGAGAAAGAGAAAAAGATTGTCTACGCTGAGGGAAAGTTCGAGGACGTAACCGGTAACGAATTCGAGCGCGACCTGTCGCCCTTGCCAGAAAAAAACCAGCCCGGCGAAAGCCGCCGCCAGGCCGATCCAGAGGGCGCTCCAAGCCAGGGCTTCACGAGGGCGCACAACGCGGCTACTGCGGTGGAAGACGAGGAGATCCAGCACCAGCATGCCGACCGCGAACAGGTTGAAGAAAATCCAGAAATAGAGCAAGTCAGATTGCCGATTGTCGATTGTTAATTCACGATTGAAAACAGCCACTGTGTTCAGTGGCAATTGAAAATTGGAATTGAATATGCAGGTTACTTCTGCCGGCCCAGGCGTCCACTCTGCCAGGCGTCCCAGAGGCCGTTGGCTTTTAGCATTTCGTCGCCGTGACTCTCGCGGAGGCTTTGCTCGATCTGCGCGCGCGTGAAGCGCGGGCCTATCCTTTCTGGAAGATTGGCCAGCGCGAAGCTGAACTCCGCGGCCTCGGCTACATTTTTCTTGAGTTGCACGAAGTCGACTTTGTCGAAGGTATCGGAGGTGGCGTGGTAGTTTTCCAGGTAGTTCGCCTCCTCCTGATCGGCGACGAATGTCGGAACGCCTTCCAGCATGAAATCGAAGTGGTCAGTGCCCCACTCCATGTCTGTTTTCAGCTCTGTTAGGCCAAACTGCTGTAACGGAGCGATGAGGCGCTTGCCGGTGTCGAGCACATCTTTGCGGCCTCCGTCGGAAAATCCCGTGGTCTTGCCGGTGCCCGAGTCGTAAATGATCACCCCCACAGCCTTGTCGAGTTCGAAGCGATGCGCAATGGCGTATGCCCGCGAGCCCAGTAAGCCTTCCTCCTCGCCTGAGAAAAGAATGAAGCGGATGGTGCGGCGGGGTTTCAATCCAGAGGCCTTGATCGTCCGCAGCGCATCCACTACCAGCGCGGCGTTGCAGCCGTTGTCGAGTGCGCCGGTTCCGAGTTCCCATGAATCGAGATGCGCGCCGAGAATGACAAACTCTTCCGGCTTTTCGCTGCCTTTAATTTCCGCGACCACATTCGCAACGGTGATCGGTCCGCCAACGTGATTGGGGATGCTGAGATCAGCCCACACGGAATGCCCAGAGGCTAGCAACCGGGCGACGCGTTCACCATCCTCGCGCGCCACCAGTACCTGCGGGATGCGGTCGATTTCTCCTTCGCTGGAATTCGTGTGCCGGTAGAGGATGTCGTGCTCGCGCGTGGCCATGAAAGCAACAGCCATGGCTTTCCCCTTCACGGCGGCGGTGATCGCGGGCGGTGCATTCGCATACTCGGCGAAGAGATCGTCCCAGGTCTTGAGGACAACCGAATGAACAAGCACGACTTTGCCGGAAATATCTCCGGCTTTGGCGAAGTCGGCGAGACTACCGCTGCCGACATCCACTACCGGCACGTGCTTAACCGGAGCAAGCGCCGGCGCCCATGCGATGGAAACGCAGCGCACGCGGAACTCGACTTTGGGAATTTGGGTCTGCTTTGGATCAAGGGCGGTTCCCGTCGCGCTGACGGTCATCTCCGTCGCGCCCTCGGACCAGGAATATGGAATGGTAAATTTCTCGGTCACGACACTGTCGGCGCCAGCGGCCTTGAACGCCTGCACGCCCCAATCGACGGCGTGCTGCATGGCGGGCGTGCCGGGCACGCGGCCGCCGATTTCGTCGGTCAGGTGGCGCAGGTTGCTCTCGAGAGGAGAGGGTAGCAGGGCTACCTGAATGATACGTGACCCCTCGTCGGTCTCAGTCGACGGGGTGGCGGCGAGACAGATGGCGCTCACGGTGCAGCACAACCACAGAGCTTTCAGCTTTCGCATGTCGGTGCATTAGAAATGAAATTCGGGAAAAGAGCAAAGCTCATCGCGGAGCGCGCGGAAGAAGTCGGCGCGGAGATCGCCGAGAGCTCACTCATTTGGGCGGCATCGGGTCCATCTTGTCTAGAATGCCTGCGGTTTCGAGCATAGTATCGCCTGCGATTTCCAGGCTCTTCGGACTCAGCTTGTCGCCCGTGTCCTGGGGGGTGTGCCAGAACACGTTGTTGTAGCCGTAATCGAAGTCGATGATATCGACGGATGGCACGCCTCGCTTGACGAAGGGAATGTGATCGTCTTCCATGCCTCCGACCGTGCGTCCGAAGAAATGGGATTGGTAGCCCAGCCGCGTGGCTGCTTCGTAAACTACCTCTTCGAGCCAGGGCGTAGAATTTGTGTCGCGGTCGATGTTGAGATCGGCATCTCCAATCATATCCGCCAACAGAAAGGCCTTGATTTTCTTCAAGGTTCCGTCAGCTTCCCATTTTTCCGCCAGGTGGCGAATGCCGTAGAGGCTGTCATCGAGGAATGCGACTTCAGTGTCCGGTTTTATCGCCTCCTCCGCATCGTCCCATACCAGCCAGATGCTATAACCGTCGCGCTTCTTGCCGCGCAACTGATTGGCAAATTCAAGAAGCAGCGCGCTCGATGAGCCGCCATCATTGGCGCCAATGTAAGAAGTATTGCGGAGGGGGTAATTCGTGTCGTAGTGGCTGGCGATCACGATGATGCCGTCTTTCGTCCCGGGAAACTTGGCAACGATGTTGTGGACCGGAAACTTACCCTCGGGTGTGTCGGCAATGAACGTGTCGCTCTCGACTTCGTCGCCCTTGAGATGAGCGAGAAGGTAGTCTTCCACCCTCTTATGGTTTGCGCTGCCGACTGGCCGCGGGCCGAAGGCTACGATCTCCTTCACATACTGCATGGCGCGGGCGGAATTAATGGACGGCGGCGGACCGCTGTCGGGTGGAAGGGAAAGTTTTGGCGCGGTTGCGGCGGCGGCGATTGGCGCTGGCGGCGCCTGACCGGCATTCTTGTCTTGGTCGCAGCTGACAAAGGTGGCTGCGTACGAGAGTAGCAAAATTGGAACAGAAATCAGCTTCATCAATTCATAGACCTCGGATTTCAGCCCTATCATCCGTCAACACGTCTGTCATCCCGAACGAGCTCGGGATGACACCTCCGTAGAAATCACAGATCACGTCGCCTTTGTTTCTGTCCGGGCCCGGCGTTGCTTGGGATGGACGAACCACGCAATGCCTATGCTGACAACATACAGTGCGACCATGGGAGCGGCGAAGATGCACATGCTCATAATGTCGGGGCTCGGTGTAACAATAGCGGCAATAATGAAAATAATCAGAATGGCGTAGCGGAAGTTCTTCCACATGAAACCAGCGCTGACGATGCCCATCAGCGCCAGGAAAAAGATAAGAATTGGCATCTCGAAGATCAAGCCCATGCCCAGGATAATGCTCAAGAACAGCGACGTATATTCGGAGATGGTGATCATGGGCGTGAATTGACTTCCGAAGCCGATCAGGAATTCCAGGGCTCGGGGGTAGACGATCTTGTAGCCGAAGTAGCCTCCTGCTGAAAATAATGCGATTGTCGATGCCATGAAAGGCATTACGTAGCGCTTTTCATTGCGGTAGAGGCCGGGTGAGATAAACATCCAGACCTGGTAGAGCACGAACGGCGACGTAAGGAACAATCCCGCAAGGGCGGCAATCTTCAAGTAAAGGTTGAAGGGGTCCACGGGATTGAGATAGACCAGTTTCTCTGACAGACCGTGAGACTTGAGCGCGTCCATGATGGGCTTCTGCATGATCGCGTAGATTCGCTCGCGATATCCCCAGCAGGCGCCAAATCCTACAGCCACGGCCACCATGGAGTAAACCAGGCGCCGTCGCAACTCCTCGAGGTGATCGAGGAAGCCCATGGTCGGCATGGCGTCGTGCTTGGGATCGTCGCCGGAATCCGCGGCAGCGGTATCAAACATGAGGCTCCTGCGAGGCCGGGACGCTGGCCTCAATTGCAGGCTCGACCGAGGGAACGGAATTCGATGGCGCGGGCAAAGTCAATTCTGCCGTACTCGAATCTGCTGAATCCAACATCGGCGCAGGAACTTCGATGGCGGGACCGGCTAGAGTGTCGAGGGGTTCATGTTGGACGGTTTCCTTTGCGGCCGGGTTCATGCTCAAACTGGCCACAGTCCCTTTCGGCGGCGGACTGGGCGGGAGAATCGTCTGCGTCTTCTCAACCTCCAGGTGGGCGATCTCGGTTTCGATCTGCGACCTGAATTCGTTCGAGGCGCGGCGCAATTCCGCGAGAAGCTTTCCCGCTTGACGAGCCATCTCCGGCAACTTCTTCGGCCCAAAGAGAATGAGCGCCAGGAAGAACAGGAAGACGGTGTCGGAAAAACTCATGGCCTGATCATCATAGATGCGGGAGGGCAAAAGCGGCAATTCGATGCGGCCGTTGACTGTCAGGAACCCTAACTGCTTCCATCCGCATCTCAGAACGGAAGACGGTGCCGGTATGGTTACCGGCGGTGACCAACCCGGTTCGGGACCGTCTAATGAGGTGGTATACTGCGAGTATTCAGTACGGTAGCCGGGGATGGTCCACAGCCCTCAACCGAAGGAAAATTCAAGATGGCACGTAGTTCTCGCCGCTCACTCTTTCTGGTAGTTTTTTTTCTTCTTGCCTGCGGCTTTTTGGGAATTCTCTTCGCCCAGCGCACGGGACAGCAGTCGTCGCTCAGCGCCGATTCTGACGTCAAAGACAGCCTGAAACAATTCACTGACGTCTACGCCGTCATCGAGGAAAACTACGCCGAGCCGGTCAACCCCGATAAAGCCATCTACAACGGTGCGATTCCAGGCATGCTTCACGCGCTCGATCCGCACTCGAATTTCTTTGACCCTAAGTCCTATGCCCTGATGCGCGAAGATCAGCGCGGCAAATACTACGGCGTCGGCATGACGGTGGGACCGCGCAACAACAAGGTGATTGTGATCTTCCCCTTCACCGGCACGCCTGCCTATAAAGCCGGGATTCATCCCGGTGACGTCATCATTGCCGTCGATGGCAAATCCACAGAGAACATGAGCACGCCCGACGTCGCCGACATGCTCAAAGGACCCAAAGGGACAACCGTACACATCAGCATCTCGCGCGAAGGCGTGGAGAAGCCGATGGAGTTCACCCTGGTGCGCGACGAGATTCCGCGCTACAGCGTGGACGTACATTTCCTGATCCGTCCCGGCATCGGATACCTGCACGTAACCGGATTCAACGAGACTACGGAAGAAGAAGTCTCCAAAGCTCTGGATGAATTTGGCGACCTCAAGGGTCTGATTCTTGATCTGCGGGGAAATCCCGGCGGCCTGCTCAGCGAAGGCGTGGGCGTGGCCGACAAGTTCCTGAAGAAAAACCAGCTCATCGTTTCGCACCACGGCCGCGCCTCCGCTGAGAAGCGTTACGTAGCGCAGCATGGCAACGGCGGCAAGGATTATCCGCTCGTAGTCCTCGTGAATCGCTTGACCGCTTCGGCGGCGGAAATTGTCTCCGGAGCCATTCAGGATCACGATCGTGGGCTGATCGTAGGTGAAGTCACGTTTGGCAAGGGCCTGGTTCAGACTGTGTATCCGCTGTCGGAAAACACTGGGCTGGCCCTGACCACGGCGCACTACTATACGCCCAGCGGAAGGTTAATCCAGCGCGACTATAGCAACATTTCCCTCTACGACTATTACTACAACCGCGAGCCTGAGTCCGGCAGCAATGCCAATCGTGAAGTGAAGCTCACTGATAGCGGACGCACGGTTTACGGTGGCGGCGGCATCACGCCTGATGTGGTGATTCCTCCGGTCAAGAGCAATCACTTTCAAGACACGCTCTTGCAGCATTATGCGTTCTTCAATTTCGCCAAACGCTACGTGGTGAATCATCATCCCACGAAGAGCTTCGAAGTCGACGATGTCACCATGCAGGATTTCCGCAAGTCGCTCGACGAGGCTGGCATTGCTTACACTCAGGCGGATCTCTTGGATAACAACGACTGGATCAAGTCCAACATCAAAGCCGAAATCTTTGTGGATGCCTTCGGTCAGGATGAGGGCATGAAGGTGCGCGCGGAGTCTGATCCGGAAATACTGAAGGGCCTGGATCTTCTCCCGCAAGCCAAAGCCTTGGCCGACAATGCCAAGAAAATCGTGGCCGAACATAACGGCGCGGGCGCGTTCAACCGGTAGCATGAGAGTTATTTCCAGCAGGCCCGGATACCTTCCGGGCCTTTGTTTTTAGGAGGTCCGTCGCCCACGGCCTTAGAGCCCAGCGGCTTCATTGACTTCGATATCGGGCTATGTGAAAATCCGCGGCAGTGGGGGAATTGCGGCCCTATGCGGCTTTTCCAGTGCGCTTTGGAGTCAGCTTGAGGGCAACAGTGCTGGGACTAGCGGTCGCGTTGGCGTTGATCGCCGGCTACACAGACTGGCGCAGCCGCCGGATTCCAAACTGGCTGACCGTACCGGGATTCCTGATTGGTGTCTCCGTAAACGTGCTGGCCAGCGGGTGGCGGCTTGGGTTGAAGACTTCCCTGCTCGGTGCCGGGCTGGGGCTGCTGCTTCTCTTGCCGTTTGTCTTTCTGCGCGCCCTCGGTGCGGGCGACTGGAAGCTGGCGGGAGCTTTAGGAGCGTTCGTGGGCCCCGGAATCCTAGCAGATTTACTGATGGGCTCGGTTTTCATAGCTGGAGTTATGGCCTTGGGGCTGGTGATTTATAAACGTCGATTCACGGAAACGCTGCGCAATATTGGGAGACTTCTGGCGTCCATGGTGACTTTTCATCGGCCCGGGCCCGAAGTCTCGCTTGATAATCCGCAGTCGCTCAAGGTTCCATATGGAGTAGCATTAGCTTTGACCACCGTGATTTTCGGCATCGCCACAATATGGAAACGGTGAGAGCCACGACGATGACAAATTCAGAAAGGATAAGCTTGCGCCGGCTTCTGCGCGACACGCGCGGAGCTGAAATCGCTGAAACCGCTGTGGTGTTGCCTCTGCTGTTCATGCTTCTGATGGGGATCTTCTGGTTCGGGCAGGCGTTTCGTGTCTATGGCACTCTCACCCAGGCATCGCGCGCGGGAGCCCGCGCCGCCGTTGCGCCGGTGTGCGCCACGTGCCCTTCCGCGGGGCCCGACAGCCAGGGCGCGAACGCGCAAACCGCTGTCCAGACCTCCCTGGCTGCCGCGCATCTAAGTGTGAATCAACTCGTTCCCACCTCTCAGTGGACGCCGCCGGTGCTATACCAGTGCGGCACTGCCAAGGCCACACAGGTCGCGTGCGACGCCAGCGCCAGCATCACGATCCCGATCTGTGTTCAGGAGAACGTTCAGCTGTCGTACCCAACCATTGCGCCAGGGGGCATGGGTACTTGCGGGACCTCGGTGAGTATGCGGTACAAGTATCCCTTCCACTTTAGGATTCCCCTTACCAATCTGGACCTCAATACCATCCAGCTTCCCGGCCAGGCGCAGATGAGAGCGGAGACACAATGACAGTGGCGCGACAAGCGCGGCTCAGGCGATGCTGGAGCGACGAGGGCGCGGCCCAGATCGTGGAGTTCGCTGTTTCCCTGCCCTTGCTGATCTTGTTCGTCATCGGGATTTTTGATTTCAGCAATGCGCTTTCGCTAAAGCAGAAGTTAACCAACGCCACGCGGGACGCCGCGCGCGCGGCCGCAGCAGATTCTGCCAACGACCTTGGCGCGCCTTCCACGGCAGTCCCGGTATCGATCGGTGATGCCTTCCAAGTGGTCGACAACTATCTGGTATCGGAACAGATCAACGATTGCGGGCTGGCGACTGCGGGCGCGCCCACCGTCGCCGGCCTTAAGTGGACATACGCCTCCGTTGGTACGTGCCCGGGAGCCGGGATCACATTGGCGATCGACCGAGGTTGCAAAAGCGCAATCGCCACTACCGCCGGCACGCTCAACTTGATTGGAACCTGCGTCACTGTCACCTACGCCTACAAGTGGCAGTTCAACAACGTCGCGTCCGTCTTTGGATGGAGTGGCGCAGGGCCCAGCACCATTACCGTGCAGGCCTTGGCGTTCAACGAGAACTGAGAATCCTTATGCTCTCGCCCTTAATCTGCCGCGCTGGGACAAATAGAAACACGAACAGAAATACAAAGAATGACGCGCGCTCCAAGGAGCGCGGTGTCACCATCGCGCTCGTGGCTTTGTCGATGGTCGGCATCATCGGGATGGCGGCGCTCTCCATCGACGTGGGCACGCTCTACCAGGCGAAGGCCGAAGCCCAGCGCGCCGCAGATGCAGGGGCTTTGGCTGGGGCCAGAATCATTTCGATCTCTGGAGCCACGACCGATCCCAATAACTCAACGCCGTCTTCATGGGAAGCCACCTGCGGAGCCAGCGGCACTGCCACACTCGCCGCTAGGGCCGTGGCTCAGACTCAATCGAACTTTGTCAGCGGAGTTGTGGCCACGGTAACGGTGGGATACGGCCCAGGCGGCGCGGCCCCAGACTGTTCCAGCCTGGCTACGGCGGGCTCAACCTTCAGCGTGAATCCCACGGTCACGGTAACCGTGCAAAATCCGAAGGTGCCCACATTCTTCGCCCATGTCTTCAGCCTGTTCAACGCCAACTGGAACGCCACCAGCGTAAGCGCAACCGCCACCGCGGAAGTGTACAACCCCTCTGGCTCCGGTTCGCTGGCCAATGGCATGGTCCCCGTGCAGCCGCGCTGCGTGAAGCCCTGGATCATCCCGAATGTCGACCCCCTACACACCACCGCTGGCGGATTTGTTTCCACGGCTGGCGCGATCAATAGCCCAGGCATCTCGCCGGCGGGTGTGATCGACGAGACGTTCAACCTCGTTTCTGACTGCATACCGGGTGCCACTGGGTGTCAGGTGGTGGGGACTAGCATGTACGACAATCCCCCCACGTTCAATTCCGCAAAGGTGCCCCCGGCCGATCAGCCCTATGACTTGGAGTATGTTCCAGCTCTGGTGCAGAACACTTCCAGCGCGGTTCCGAACGGCGCGACAGCAAATGACTACCAGGAGGCAATCGCCGGATGTGACCAGACGACTGTCTATGCATGCGGAAACCCCCTCGGTGCGCAAGTAGATCTGACTGAAAACCCCGTGAACCCGGCCGGCGCTGGCGGCGATACACCGATGGGAGTAGCGTACTTGACCAATTCAACCGTTGGCGCGGACACGCTCCTGCCGGCGACCTACCCGTTCCAAATAACGGTGGGCGCTGGAAATCCGCTAGCAGCGCAAGGTGTCACCGGCCTCATTTCAAACAGCAATTCCATCGTCACCATACCGATCTACGACAACACTACAGTCCTTTCATTGACGCCGCCACAGCCGCCGGTTACGATCCTCGGGTTCCTGCAAGTTTTCATCAATGCGGTAAATGCAGACGGCAGTCTGAACGTAACCGTGATGAACGTCTCCGGATGCAGCAATGCAGCCGCTGTACAAGGCGTGAACGGAAGCTCTCCCGTACCCATCCGCCTGATCACGCCGCCGTAATTGGAATGGAGAGCGGAGCCTGCCTCCTACTCATCAACGAAGAAATGCCCCGAAGTAAAACCCAGAACGATCAGAGCCTAAAGATTAGTTGGGAGCGTCGGTGTCGCTTTGACCCTTGGTGTCAGGTGCGGCACCCGGCTTTTCGCCTGAAGGTGTGGGATTTTCGCCAGCCGCCCCTGGCTTCGCCGCAGTCTTCGGCTCAGCATCGGGGTCGTCTTCCTCCACGACACGCGCCTGTGCCCTCTGCGCCGGCGCCGGCGGCATCGGTCCTTCAGGACGCGAGCTGAGAATAACGCGGTCCAAAGCGCCGGAACTGCCGGATGAACTGATAATCAGGAAATTGAACTTGGAACCATTCAGCAACTGAGCCAGAGCCTCGGGCGCGGGCAGCGGACCGATATCAGCCACGACTTGCTCTTGCTCCGCTCCCGCCGGAATGGCGATCTCTGCCCCGGTCTGCTGGTGAATCGCAAAAAGAACTTGGGAGAGGTTGGCTTTGTTCGAACTGATCGACAGAAGACCACGCTGGAAAGAAACCTCCAGCGCGGGCTTCAGCGGAGGCGCCGCCGGCACCGACAAGTGCGCGCCCGTGGAGGGATAATTCGTATTCACCAGCACTGGTGCGGAGCCAGAACGGCCGGCCGTTTCCGCCCCTGAGCCTCCAACCTTCACAATCACAGTTCGTCCCGACGGAAAAACCTGGTAAGGCTGGGGACCATTCAAATCTAAAACAACGCGCGTGACCGGCGGATTCGATGAGAACAAGCCCACACGCAGGCTCTTCACTTCGCTGCGGTTTACCGCCTGGCTGCGCAGTTGGGCTCCGGGAACCGCACCGACAAAATCGATGATCAGGCGGTCGGGCCCGGTTAACACGTTCGCGTGCGGCAAGATGCGCTCACTGGCCTCAATCTCAATCTCAACCTGGCCGCGGCCCCCGCGCAGCACTTGCACCTTGCGAATCGATGGCGTCGCTTGAGCTTGACACGCGGCCGGCACGCCGAAACATACCATCGCCCACGCCAGCAAACCCGCAGCCGATCTGAGGGAGCGTTTCATAAATGCCTTAAAATGTGTGCAGTGGCGCTAAGGCCGATTCTAGCAGCGTTTTTGAGCCCTGCCGGTTACGAAGGGATTACAACTTTGGGTCGGGGCGTTTCGGGACCGAAAGAACCATGTGGGGACAGCCGCCTCGGCTGTCCAGCGAGCAAAGCGGGCCAGCCAGCACAAAGCCGGTGGCTGGAGGGTTTGGAAAAGCACCCCTAACCCAGCAGTGCACCGACACTGAACGTTGAGATAGGATAAATCGCGAAACGACAAGAACCCCGGCCTAGCTTCCATGTGCCGGCATAAGGAACTCCTCCCATGGCCCTGCCTACGGAAACGACGCAGCAATACATGAACTACGCACCCGCCGATTTGAATCCTCAAGAAGATCTTCCCCGCGGATTCTTTGATTTCCTGTTGCCGCTCCACAAACAATTCACTCCGTGGCAACAAAAGCTCGTAGCGAAACGTGCCGAGGTATTGCAAACATCGCACCGCGGCCACCCGCCCAACTATCTACCCCCCGCTTCGCTCGCCACCACTTCCGACTGGCGCATCGAACTGCCCGACTGGTGCGTCGATCAGCGCAATCAGATGACCGGTCCCGCCGACGACGCCGAACTCACAGTCAAGCTCCTCAACTCCGGTTCTCCCGCCGTAATGATCGACCTGGAAGACTCCATGGCGAACATCTGGGATCGAACTCTCCTCGGAGTGCAGAACACCATCGCCGCCTACAAGTACGAACTCAGCTATGAGGACAAGAAGCGGCAGAAAAAAGTCACCGTGCAGCGCTCGAAAACCGTGACCTGGGTGCGTCCCCGCGGACTGCACCTCAGCCAGGGCGGAGTGATCCCAAACGAAATCATGTCCGCTTCCCTCTTCGATCTGGCCTTGATCTGGTATCAGCTCGATTCCGCATGGTTGCCGCACAATTTCTCCGTCTACATCCCCAAAACCGAGTCCGCCGAGGAGGCCCTGTGGTGGCGCGAACTCTTCCAGGTCTTCGCCAAACAGAAAGGCCTGGCTCCCAATTACATCAAATGCATGGCGCTTGTGGAGTCGCACCCACAGGCCTATCAGATGGAGGAATTTCTCTTCAATCTTCGCGACCACTGCCTGGGACTGAACCTCGGCCGCTGGGACTACATGGCTTCACTAATCGATTTCATGCTCGAAGATCCCAAGTGGATACTGCCCGATCGCAACACCATCCCGCACGATGTGCCATTCTTCCAAAACCTCCGCACCCTGATACCGGAAATCTGCCACAAGCACGGTGCCCTCGCCATCGGCGGGATGACCGCGCTTTTTCCCAGCCGCACCGACAAAGAACTAAACGAGCGCGCCCTTAAGGTGCTTGAGCAGGACAAAAAGAACGAAGCCAACTGCCTTATGGATGGAGCCTGGACCGGCCATCCCGACCAGAACGAAATTGCCGTCTCCCAGTTTCCGTATCCCAACCAGATTTCAAAGCGGCCCAACTTGCCGAACGACCATCCCGATCTGCGGCCCGTCCCCAAGGGCGTGGGCGCAACCACTCTAGCCGGAACGCGCGCCGCCGTGCGCACCGTAATTCGCTATCGCAACGGAGTGCTCAACGGCAAAGGTGCCAGCCTGCTCGATGGCTACATGGAAGACCTCGCCACCGACCGCATCTACCGCCTGATGATCGCCCAACGCGTGCTTCACAAAGTAAAGGTAACCACCGACGACGGCAAAGTGATCGAACACACTCCTGCCCTGATAACACGCTTGTTCGACAAAGAACTAGCTAAGCTTCAGCAGAACCCACCGGCTGAGATCGATCAGAAAGCGGCGGTCACGCTCCCCGAAGCCCGCCGCATAGCGGAGCAGATGATAGTCCAAGCCCACCACAACCCGATCTAGTGGAACGGACACAGCAGGAGAAATGGTTCATGTGGGGACAGCCGCCCTCGGCTGTCCGTCGAGCGAAGCTCGACCCTCTGTCCCCATTTCCGACTCCGTCCCCATCGAGGTCTCTCAACCCAAACGGGCATGGACGCCTAAACCTTCAGCAACTCTACGGAGCCTCTTATCTCGAGTCCACAAAAAAGCGGACGAGTCGAGAAAAACGGAAGCGATCAAATGTGCATCAATCAGACCGATTCCAAGCCCGTACAACCGGCGACCCTCAATCGTGAGCCGCACTTCACTGATCTGCGCCACTCGCACTTGTGGTAACAGGTCCAGCAGCGCCAGCGTCTTGCTGCGCTCCCTGATCGATCCCAGGGCAAGCTCCGCAATGACGAAAGGATGGATCACAATCTGCCCCTCGTTCAGCAGATTGCGCATTTCCTTATTCCCGGAACGGAGATGATCGATCCAGATAGATGTATCCGCGAGAATCAATTCCCTCCCGCCCGGCGGCGAGGAACGTTTTTCAATCCGGACATCGTCCCGCCCAAAGCCGCCAATCTGCGGGCGCTCTCCCGCTCAATAAGCGCCTTGAGAGCTTCACGGATCAACGCCGTTTTCTCCTCTACCCCGGTGAACTCGGTCGCCATGCGTAAAAGATCATCGTCCAGCGCAACAGTCGTTCTCATAGAGACTCTCCATGCACGAAGTATAGCATCATTCGATGCCGTACATTGTGCCTACCATTTAAGAACGAATCCATTTCACAACCTACAAAGCCTGATTCCAGTTCTGAACGTCCAACCCGTCTTGGTGCAATCACAAATGTGGCATCGCTCCCCAGGACTCGCCCCGCCAGCGTCCTTGTTCGCCAACCCAAACCCCTACAATATTCCCGGCCCCGATCCGTCTACAGGAGTAGATGGATGAGCCATCGAGCGTCGCCGGCATGACTGAGTCGAAGCGTCCGATCTCCGAGATCGTCGCGGAAGAAGGCGCACGGCTGCGCAGTTTCATCCGCCGGCGTGTGCCCGATCCCGCCGATGCCGAAGACATTGCGCAGGAGGTCTTCTACGAACTGGTGGAAGCCAATCACCTGCTCATGCCGATCGAGCACGTGACGGGCTGGCTTTTTCGCGTGGCGCGCAATCGCATCACAGATCTCTTCCGCAAGAAGAAGCCGGAAAGCTTCAGCGACACGGCGGTCGAGGACGAAGACGGCGAACTGCTGCGGATCGAAGAGCTATTGCCCGCGCCCGGCGCTGGGCCGGAGGCGCTCTATGCCCGCAGCGTGCTGCTGGATGAGCTGGAGCTCGCGCTTGACGAGTTGCCCGAGGAACAGCGCGAGGTGTTTGTGGCGCACGAGATTGATGGGCGCAGCTTCAAGGAAATCTCCGCTGAGACTGGTGTGAGCGTGAACACGCTGCTCTCGCGCAAACACTATGCGGTACTGCATCTGCGCGAACGATTGCGCAACATTTACGACGAATTTACGAAAGCATGAGGCACTGAATATGAGAAGGAAGATGATTTGGATGGCTCCGCTGGCGATTCTGGCAATGGCGCTGTTTGTCACCCTCGGCGGCTATCTGGTGATGCACCTGTGGAACTGGCTGCTGCCGTCGTTGTTCGGCTGGCGGCAGATTACTTTCTGGCAAGGCCTTGGACTCCTGGCGCTCTGCCGGATCCTCTTCGGCGGATTTCGCTTGCATGGCCCGGGCCGCTCCAATCTTCGACAACGTATGCGCATGAAAGAAAGTTGCGGACGAATGACCCCGGAAGAGCGGGAACGATTTCGCCGCGGCATTCGCGAAGGCTGGGGATTTGGCCCGTCCACAGGCGAGACTACGGGTCCGAGTAAGTAAGCAGCTATCCAATAAATCGCTTTGAAAGGGCGCGGCCTCGGCCGCGCCGCCCAGAACATCGAACAGATGCGGGCTTTAGCCCCTGAGGGAAATCCGGGGACACGGGAAAATCTGGAGACAGACGAGACGTTTGCCGTGTCCTGTAAGTCTATGTAATTAGCACTCCCCACCCCCAACCGCCAGCCCGCTCGCCACGTGTCCAACGCTTTTCCTTCGCCCTGTGTCTTTCTTACCACGTTTGCACCCTCGTCCGCTAACTCCATCCACTCCAGCCATTTGCCGCCCGCCAGCTATAGCTTTAAGGTGGTTTTCCGAGTTTTCCGAGATATCCACAGTGTTCCGGTAAAACGTGAGATATGTTCCAACTGGAACATTTAGCACAACGTTCCAGTCGGAACATTAGCGCCGAGCAGCTCTTGAATGGACCTGGCATTGAGCCCCGCCGTTCGCTTTGGCCCGCTCGCGGGCTCGCATCGACGTGATGGGCCCATCTGCCACCCAAAAACGACGTTCAATTGTTTCTGATGGAACTCGAAAGGACCCTGAGCGCCTGAACTAGGTGGGCAAGCGCTGCCCGCGCGTCTCGACGGCAAATGGAATCAGAACTAATCCGATGGCGAATGCGATCGAAGTGATCGCGACTGGAGTGCCCAGCGATCCGTAGTGGCGGACGCCGCTTCCCACCAGAAAAGTAATTCCTGCGCCGCCGAATCGGGCGAATGAAGTCGAAAAGGCGAAGGCGCTCGCGCGACACTCCGTGGGATACTGCTCGGGCAGCCACAGAGTATAGACCGCAAAATTTGCCCCGCCCAGGCCCAGAAAAAACAAACACACGAAAAACCAGGGCAGACCGCTCGCTCCCAGGTAGAAGACTTTGCCGAAGGTGAGCGCGATGAACACCATCATCAGAGTAAAGAAGAAAGCTAGCGCCCCGCGGCGGCCGAGCCGTTCCGCCAGCCCCGGCATCGCCAGGCAGCCAAGAATAGTCGCGAACGAGACCAGCATCACTCCCCACGAAGCCAGTTGCGCGGCTTGCGGGCCGACGCGGCCACCGGCTTCGGCGAGGGCTGTAATCGCCGCGGGAACGTACACAGTTCCCGCCCACAGTCCGCAGATGGAAGCCAGCATCAACAGGGCATTCAGGATGGTGCGCCGACGCCAGGCTGGCGAAAATAGAGTAGCGAACGGACGCCAGACCGCCCACGACCGGATCACGCTCTCTTTCTTTTTCCAGGCAGCGGGTTCCACTACGCCATGCCGAATCCAGGCCAGCAAGAGCGCCGGGACTCCGCCGACAATAAACATGAAGCGCCAGCCGTAGTGGCTGCCGATGCCGTAGTTGGCAAGCGCGGCGAGAAATATGCCGACGTAATAGCCGGTGTGCATGTAACCCGCGCCCATGCGCCGGCGATGCTCCGGCCACTCCTCGGCCACGAAGGTGCCGCCCATGGCCCATTCTCCGCCGATGCCTATGCCGGCCAGCAGGCGCAGAATCGCGAGTTGCCAGACGCTGGTGACGAAGGCGCTTAGAAAAGTGAACACCGAGTACCAGACGATAGTCAGCATGAGCGTGCGCACGCGCCCGAACTTGTCGCCGACCGGACCCCACAGGAACGCCAGTCCCCAACCGATTAAAAACAGAGCAAACAACAGTCCACCGTATTGCCCGATGTTGGCTTTGGTGGCGGCGATGCCGGAGCGAGGGAGCAGTTCGCGCAGCGAGGGCACGAGGACCAACGCGTAAACAAAGGAGTCCATGCCGTCGAGGGTCCATCCTCCCCATGAGGCCCAGAAGCCGCGAATCTGATTGCTGGTGAGTGAGGGGGAGACGATCGCAGTTGGAGGAATGGCCTCGTTCGCGGTGGGGCGCGGCATGACAGTCGGGAACTATATCAAAAAGAGGTCGGTCGCGAGGAAAAAAGAGGGCGGCTTATCGGCGCGGCTCAGGCCGGGGAGGCTTCGGCGTCGCCGAGGGATGTAGCCGAAGAGACAAACCGGTTAACCACGAAGGACGCGAAGTATCACGAAGGTTTTGCTCCGTTGACGGTGTAAACTATCTAGTTTACTTTCAGATAATGACTGCGAGGAGAAAGAGTGGACTGCCACCCGTTCACCCTGGCGAGATTATCAAGGAAGACATTTTGCCTGCTGTCGGCTTGTCGGTGACGGCTGCGGCGAAGGCTCTGGGCGTGTCCCGGCAGATGCTTCATGACATTCTGGCGGGGCGCAAGCCGCTCTCCACCGTCATGTGCCTGAAGGTCGCCCGCTTGTTTGGCAGTTCGCCGGAAGTATGGATGCGGCTGCAGGCAGCCTACGATCTGAAGAAGGTAGAGCAGAACAAGCGCGTTATGCAGCGTGTCGCGGATTGTGCCGTCAAATCGGTCGAGGAAGTTCGGGTGTGAACGCCGGAGCACACACCCCTTGCTGAAAGGTGCCGCTGTGCAATAGGGATCCTTCGACTCCATTTGTCACGCTTCGCGCGCGACAAACTCCGCCCAGGATGACAGTCTTGCGTGGTAATTCATTTCCAGGCTACTTTGCTGCTTTTAGGCGCTCTTCCAGGGCTTTTACTTCGGCGTTCAGGCCTTCGGGTAGATGGGTGCCGAAGCGGGCGAAGTGGTCTTTGATCGACGGCAACTCGGCTCGCCAGCCTTCGATATCTACGCTTAGCAATTCTTTGATGTGAGAGCTATTGATTTCCATTCCCTTGGTGTCGAGATCGGCTGCCTCGGGAATTCTTCCGATCGGAGTTTCCTTTGCGCTCACCGTTCCATCGCAGCGTTCGAATATCCATTTCAAGACTCGGCTGTTGTCGCCGTAGCCGGGCCAGAGGAATGCGCCATTCTTATTCTGGCGAAACCAGTTTACGTAGAAGATCTTCGGCAGTTTGGAAGAGTTGGAGCGCGCTCCCATCTTGAGCCAGTGCGCGAAGTAATCGCCCATGTGGTAGCCGCAAAACGGGAGCATCGCCATGGGATCACGGCGCAACTGCCCGACTTTCCCAGTGGTCGCGGCTGTGGTTTCGCTGCTGACCGTTGCTCCGAGAAAAGTGCCGTGCCGCCAGTTGAAGGCTTCTGTGACCAGCGGAACAATTCCGGCGCGCCTTCCACCGAAGAGGATCGCATCGATCGGTACGCCTTTCGGATCTTCCCATTCGGGCGCAATCACGGGACACTGCCTGGCGGGACAGGTGAAGCGCGCATTTGCATGAGCTGCCTTTCGACCGGAGTCCGGCGTCCAGGGGCGGCGCAGCCAGTCAATTAATTTCGCGGGCTTCTCTTTACCGGGCTCATTGCCAGTCATGCCTTCCCACCACACGTCGCCGTCGAGCGTCATCGCGCAATTGGTGAAGATGGAGTTCCTGGTGATGCTGAGCATGGCGTTGGCGTTCGATTTCATGCTGGTGCCGGGCGCGACTCCGAAGAAACCATATTCCGGATTGATAGCGTAGAGCCGGCCATCGGCGCCGAATTTCATCCACGCGATATCGTCGCCGATGGTCTCGACCTTCCAGCCGGGAAGCGCCGGGATCATCATCGACAAGTTCGTCTTGCCGCAAGCCGAGGGAAAAGCGCCGGTCATGTACTTACTTTCTCCGGACGGGCTGATCAGCTTGAGGATGAGCATGTGCTCGGCCATCCAGCCTTCGTCGCGCGCCTGGACGGAGGCGATACGCAGCGCGTGACATTTTTTTCCGAGCAGCGCGTTGCCGCCGTAACCGGAGCCGTAGGACCAGATCTCGCGCGTTTCGGGAAAATGGCAGATGTATTTGTTCTCGGCGTTACAGCTCCAGGGCGAGTCGGGCTGATTGGGAGCGAGCGGAGCACCGAGGGAATGCAATCCGCGCACAAACTCGCCATCTTCGCCGAGAACTTCGAGCACACGGCTTCCAACGCGCGACATGATGTGCATGCTGGCGACGACGTAGGGCGAGTCAGTGATCTCCACACCGATGTTTGAAATTGGCGAGCCGATCGGACCCATGCTGTAGGGCACGACATACATGGTGCGGCCTACCATGGAGCCGGCAAACAGTCCCGCGAGCTTCTGCTTCATCTTCGCCGGATCTTCCCAGTTGTTGGTGGGGCCGGCCTCTTCTTTGGTTCGAGAGCAGATGAAGGTCTGGTCTTCGACGCGGGCAACGTCGGCAGGATCGGAACGGACCAACACACTATTCGGCCGCTTCGACGAATCAAGCGGGATTGCTGTGCCGGTGAGGACCAGCAGCCGGAGCATCGACTGGTATTCTTCAGCGGAGCCATCGCACCAGTGAACGCGGTCGGGTTTGCACATTCGCGCCGCTTCTTCGACCCAGCGCTCCAGCCGGGCGTTCCTGGGGCCGCTTGCGGCTGTATCGACTTCTATCGTGGTGGTGGCCATGCTAAATGTCTCCAGAACGCGAGTCCATATTCACCTGCCGGCCTTTCAGTCTTCGTTCTTCGTTCGATGTAATCGAGAATTTGGTGGAGCTAGTCGGGCTCGAACCGACGGCCTCGTCGTTGCGAACGACGCGCTCTCCCAACTGAGCTATAGCCCCACTAGGCGGACGCATGATTGGACTGCCAATTTATTTTACCAGCGTTTAGTTGCCGAGGAACACAAGTTACCAGAGTTGAAACCTACTGAACAAAAGAGCCTTGACGAATGCCCCCACCCCGCGTCTAACCTAACACTAGTGCAGTGGGAGTTTCTTTCGAGATGTTTACGCAACTGAGTCCTGGCACGTTAGCGCAGCGCAGAGTGCTGGCGGGTTCGCTGGCGATGCACGGTCTGCTATTTGCCTTGTTGCTGCATAATCCGGAACCTCAACTTTTGATGCCGAGTTCCGTTGCCGTCGGACACAATGGCAAAGTGATCGCGCATCTTTACTTCCCGACACAAAATCCCGACGACAGCGCTACCAGTTCCTCCGACAACGCGAGCGAGCGTTACCGGCACCAGCGCCTGGGACACGAGAAATTAATTTGGAAACAGACTTCGACGCAGGCCAAGTTGGCGTCGCCGGCGGCCCCGCTTGCTCCATCCGGGGCGGAGGACGATTCAAAGACGGCGACGCTCTCGAAGCTCGGTCATGGCGCGCCTGCGGGACTTCCTTACGGATCGGTGCCGGGAGCGCCGGTATATGGCGACGAGATTCGCCCAGCGCTACCGATCGCGACATCGGACCCGGTGGTCTACCCGTGGCAGCGGCCGGACTCCGAGGGGAAAGTCGTTATCGAGATTACGATCGACGAACGAGGGGAGATCGTGCGCAAGACAGTGATCCAGAGCCTTGGTGCGGAGATCGACAACAAGTGCCTGGCAGCGCTCGAGAACTGGCGCTTTCAGCCTGCGACTCGCAACGGAGCTCCGATTCCTTCCAAGCAAGACGCCATCTTTCCCTTCAAAGCTCGCGGTTCGGCCGATGTTGCACAAGGCTCGCCTCGTCGAGTAGCCGCTATAATCAAGTTGTGACCTCCAACGTACTGCAGCCGATCGCTTCCGCGGACTTTCCCACGCGCTGGGGTGCGTTCCGGATCTACGGGTTCCGGGCGGAGTCAGGCCCGGATGGAAGCGGCGAGGTTGAGGAAGCTGTTGCCCTGGTCATGGGCGATGTGCAATCTACGCCACCGCTGGTGCGGATCCACTCGCAGTGCCTGACTGGCGATGTTTTCCATTCTCTGCGTTGCGACTGCCGGCAACAGCTGGAGATGGCGCTCGCCATGATTCGCGATCTGGGCGCGGGCATTCTGATTTACGAGCAGCAGGAAGGCCGCGGCATTGGTCTGATGGCCAAGTTGCAGGCTTACGAGTTGCAGGATTCCGGTTTGGACACGGTCGAGGCCAACGAACGGCTGGGCTTCAAGGCCGACCAGCGCGACTTTGCGCTGCCCGGCAGGATGCTTAAGGCGCTGGGAGTATGCAAGGTGCGGCTGCTGTCGAATAATCCTGAAAAGGTGGAGGCGCTGCAGCGCGCCGGCATTGAAGTGGTGGAGCGCGTACCGTGCGAAGTGAAGGCCAGTCCACACGCAGAAGAGTACCTCAAGACTAAGAAGGAAAAGCTAGGACACCTGTTTTCGTCGCGGTAAAACTACTTCGGTAAGAGCATGCCGGTTACGATTCGGTGGCGACGAAGCGTCATCCTCTTCTTGTGTGTTCTCGGTGCGGCTGCGATGGTTTATTACCATCTCGGCCTTTTTGTGCCGCGAGCGATGGAAGTGCGCACCGCGCAAGGTTTCGGCAACGGGCATTCTTTTGGCGCTGACTTCTATCCCATCTGGCTGACCTCGCGCGAATGGATGCTTCATCATCGTGATCCTTATGGCGCGGAGATGAAGCGGAAAATTCAGGTCGGACTGTTCGGGCGCTCGCTTGACACTGGCCCCGCCGATCTTCGGGATTACCGCGCTTTTGCTTATCCGGCTTTCGTTGACCTGCTCTTTTGGCCGCTGGCTTTGCTGCCCTTTTCTGCGGTTCGGATTGTGCTGGCAGTGATTCTTCCTGCGGCGAGCGCGTTTAGCGTTGTTCTTTGGCTTCGGAGCTTTGGCCTGCGGGTTAGTCTGACTACGCTTGTCTCGATGATCGTCCTCACTCTGTCCAGCTATGTTGTGCTTGAAGGTCTGTACGCTGAACAAGTGGGTTTGCTTGTGGGATTTCTTCTGGCGGGGGCGCTGGCGGCGCTTGTCAGAGGAAGATTGTCTTTCTCGGGAAGCTTGTTGGCGTTGACTCTCATCAAGCCGCAAGTGACTGCTTTGGTCATTGCGTATCTTTTGCTATGGAGTGTCGGTCAAGGGCGCGTGCGCTGGCGATTTGTGGGCGGTTTTGTTTTCGTTCCGGCGCTGCTTGGTGTTTCTTCCCTCTTGGTGTGGCCGCACTGGATTTCCGACTGGCTGCGGGTCGTCTTCGGCTACCGGCAGTACTCGACGCCGCCGCTGGTGTGTTATTTGCTCGGCGATCAGATGGGTCCGCGCCTCGGTCCATTTCTGATCGTCGCAATTCTCGCGGCTGCAATCATTCTTGCCTGGCGCATGCGTGACGTGGCAGCCACATCTGCCGAGTTCGCACTGACAATCAGCCTCTTGTTAGCTGTTACGACAATCACTTTGCTGCCGGGACACGCCGTCTACGATCATGTCGTGCTTTTGCCCGGAGTGATCCTGATCGCGTTCTCATGGCGCGACTTCGCGGCCTCGCGTCTCTTTCGTGTCGTGCTGGGCGCGACCGCGCTGGCTCTGTTCTGGCAGTGGATTCTTGCTCCGGTTGTGATCGCTGTGCGGCCGATTCTTTCTCGTCAAGTATTTTTATCGGATGTGCTGACGCTTCCCATCCGCACCGCGGGCTCGATTCCCTTCGGAGTGCTGGCTCTGCTTGGACTGATGATGCAAGAAGTAACGCGACGGAAAGACCAGTTATCGAGACCCGATAATAAAGTTAACGTTTAAGAATCTTTTCCAGAGCGGCGCGATTCTTCACAGGCAGGTCGCGCAACGCGGTTTGCGCTAGAGCAACATAAACTTCTCTGGCTCCCGGGACTTTGCGCAACGCTCTGAGATGTTTCTGTACTGTGGCTATGTCTCCGCGCGCAATGGGACCGCTGAATGCTCCCGGCGCGCCCAGCCGGGCGTAGTTAGCCAGGGTTTGACTGAGAATCGGCACTATTCTTTCTCTGGCCGCCTTTCGGCTGACGCCGGCGGCACCAGCCACACGCTCACCGGCCGCGAGCAAGGCAGTCAGCAGGGGCGAGGCGAACATTCCCCATGCGTGATATGCGGCTTTCTGATCTTTGTGGATTGTGAATGGCCGGCCGCCTAGAGAGCTCGCGATGGCGCGCGCGGCTCGCACCGCAGTCTGATCTCCTTCGAGCGCGAAGGGTACTTTGGCTAGCGACGGGCGCGAGCCCCGCACAAATGTCATGAGCGGATGCGCCGATGCCACTGCGGCTCCTTGCGCCCGCAGGAGCGCAAGTTCGTCGCTGGCCAGCGCGCCGCTGGAATGTAGCGCTACTTTACCGCTCCAGTTCGCCGCACCGGCCAGGGATTTTGCTGCGCCAGCGATGGCTGCATCGGGCACGCAAAACCAAACGACTTTAGATCGAATCTGTGCTCGCTCCGCGGGCACCGCTGACGCCCCGACCTCGCGGGCAAGCCTTCGTGCGTGCCGCATCGACGCTGCCGAATCGCGTGTGACGATCTGTCCGATCGCATATCCCGCCGCGCGCAACGATACCGCCAACGCACTGGCCAGATTCCCCGCTCCGACGATCGATATGCGCGGTTTGGCTGGCAGCTTCGCGGGCATGCCCGGCAGGATAGCAGAATCCGAAGGCCCGCAGCCCTGCGACGAGGGTCATCCTTCTGCATGCTGACTTCTGACTTCCATCACTAAGGCAGAAGTTAGAGGTCAGAATGCAGAAGTAAGGCCCTCGATTCCGGCCGTGCTTTATATTGTCGTTATGGTCAAATCTTCGCGCTCTAAATCGAAGCCATCTAAATCCAGAACCAGTTCCCTCTCAAAGGTCCGGCTGATCTCTTCGCGCGTGGCGTATCGCGGGCCGGTTTTTTGGGTCACGACCGACGAAGTGCGGGAACCGGGAGGCGTGCGCACCCGCCGCGACGTCATTCATCACACCGGCTCGGTCGTAGTGCTGGCGGTCGATGAATCGCGTTCGACTCCGCGCGTCCTGTTGGAACGCCAGTATCGTCATGCCGCCGAAGACTATCTTTGGGAACTCCCTGCCGGCCGCATCGATCCTGGCGAACAGGCGCTCCACGCGGCCAAGCGCGAACTTCTGGAGGAAACTGGATATACGGCTGCACGTTGGCGGCGCATTCTCAAGTTCTACGCGAGCCCCGGATTCGTTGCTGAAACAATGTCTGTATATATGGCGACCGGCCTTCGAGCCGGAACCGCGCAGCCCGAGGCCGACGAAGTGATCTACAAGCGGATGGTGTCTCTGCCTGCGGCGGTCCGCATGATAATGAACGGCACCATTCGCGACGCCAAAACCATTTCCGCGTTGCTCTGGCTCGATCACGAGCTTCGAGGAAAGTAGGGTCTTTTGGCGCGCCTGGCTTCGTTTGGCCGACAGCCGAGGCGACTGTCTCCACGTCAACACTTTTTTGCAGCCGTTTCGTCTTGACACCTCCATCCCAATCGCTCCAAAATGCATCGTATGCGGGCACGTCTTTGGGCCCCCCAATGAAAAGACGTGCGGAAAGCGGGGGTTCACGTGGAACGTCTGAAAGGCACGGTCAAGTGGTTCAATAACGCAAAGGGCTACGGGTTCATCGGGCGCGCAGATGGCCCGGATGTTTTTGTGCATTACAGCGCGATCACTTCCGAAGGCTACAAAAGCCTGCAGGAAGGCGATACGGTGGAGTTCGAGATCACCGACGGCCAAAAGGGACCGCAGGCGGCAAACGTCACCAAGAGCGCCTGAGCAGTTCGTCGGGGCTGCGTTCGTTCAGGCTGACTTCATCCGGCGCGTGCATAAGACTTCGCGGCGGGGTGTGCGAATTTGTTCGGGTAACGTCCTGCTCTGCTTCCTGCCACTGGCCCTGCGACCCAATCTTGGTTAATCTTTATTGCGTGGACAACAAATCCATCGCCAATATTCTTTACGAGACCGCGGACCTGCTCGAAATCGACGCCCAGGATTCTTTCCGCATCCGCTCCTACCGCAACGCGGCCCAAGCCATTGAAAACCTGACCGACCAAATTAAAGACATCATCGTCGAACCGAAAAGAGTCCTCGCCATTCCCGGCATCGGCAAGGGAATGCTTGTCAATCTTCAAGAGTTACTGAACGATGGCCGCCTCGGCGTACAAGCCGATCTGCTCAAGAAATACCACCCTTCCATGTTGCAGTTGCTAAAGATTCAGGGGCTGGGGCCGAAGACGATTGCCTTGATCTGGAGCGCCTACCAGGTCTCGGATGTTGACGGCGTGGAAAAACTGGCGCGCGAAGGCAAGATTCGCGAGCTGCCGCGCCTGGGTGAGAAGCACGAACAAAAGCTGCTGAAAGCGATTGAGGATTACCGCCGGATTTCAGGCCGATTTCTGATCGACGCCGCCGAGACCGAGGCGAACAAACTCTCGGAATACCTCGCGAAGTTTCCCGGCATCGACTGCATCACGCCCGCCGGCTCTCTGCGTCGCGGCCGAGAGACCGTAGGCGATCTCGACATTCTGGTGACCGGCACGGCCTGTTGCAGCGAAACGGAACGCGCGAGTGCCGTGGAATATGTAGCGAAATATCCTCCGCTGATGGAAGTAATCGCGCGCGGCGATAACAAGATCAGCTTTCGTTTGCGCAGCGGCATGCAAGTTGATGTTCGGCTGCTTCCTCCCGAATCGTTCGGCGCAGCTATGCAGTATTTCACTGGATCGAAAATGCACAACGTGGCACTGCGCCAGCGCGCCCTCAAAATGGGGTACACGCTTAACGAATACAGCCTGGCTGATTTGAAGACCGAAACGCCTGTGGCCGGCAAGACTGAAGAAGAAATTTACGCCAAGCTAAAGCTCGACTACATTCCTCCGGAGCTGCGCGAAAATCTGGGCGAGATCGACGCCGCGGTAAATCACACTTTGCCCGTTCTGATCACTTTGGACGATCTTCAGGGTGACGTGCACATGCACACCGTCGAGACCGACGGCAAGAACACGATCGAGGAGATGGCCGAAGCCGCGCGGGCACGTGGTTATAGTTATATGGCCATTACCGACCACTCCAAGAATCTTGCCTTCGCCAACGGCCTCGACGACAAACGAGCTGTGGCCCACATCCAGCGGATTCGCGACGCTAACGAAAAGATCGACGGCATCAGAATCTTCGCGGGAATCGAGGTTGACATTCTGGCCGACGGCGACCTCGACCTTTCCGACGACGTCCTCGCGCAGATGGATGTGGTGATCGCCAGCGTGCATTCTGTTTTCAACCTGGAGCCCGCTAAGATGACCGAGCGCCTGCTCAAAGCGATTGAGAATCCGAACACTTCCATCATCGGTCATCCCACGGGCCGGTTGCAGTTGCGGCGCGACGCCTACCACTTTGACATGGATGCGGTTCTGACCGCGGCGGCGAAGCGCAAAGTTGCGATGGAATTGAACTCTTACCCCGATCGGCTCGACCTCAACGACGTACACCTGCGCCAGGCCAAGCAGCGCGGCGTGAAGATCGTGATCAACACGGATTCCCACCACACCTCGCATCTGGACAAGATCCGCTACGGCATTTTGCAGGCGCGGCGGGCTTGGCTCACCAAGGACGACGTGCTCAATACCTTGCCCACGGAAACATTTGCCAGGGCGATGAAGCATGGGCGGAATTAAGGCCGGGCTTCGGCTTTCGGGCTTCGGAGGCGCGGGAGTAGAATCGTGTCGGCGAAGAATTCATGACTGATCAGATTCCAAATCCGGCTCCCGTTCCGCCAGCAACGTCCGATGTGCCTGCGGATGCGCCTCCTCCGGCTTCAGCCGGGCCGACGATCCAGATCGCCGACGAGTTCGGTACCGCTGAACGGAACCTCCCCCCGGTCAAAGTTCTGCTGCTGGCTACGGCGGGCATCCTTATCATTGTCGGGATATATTCCTTTATCCAGCGCGCCAAGCCGCAAGGCGCTGGATCGCTTGACAATGTTGCAGCGGTCGATCTGCCGGGCCAAAATGCCTCTCTGGTCGCACTCACCTTCACGCTCAGCAACTCAGGCAAGAAATCACTGTGGGTACACGGCATCCAAGGCAAGCTCGTGACGTCGGCCGGAGAATTCAGCAGCGACGCGGTCTCCGCCATCGACTTCGAACGCTACTATCAGGCTTTTCCGGCGCTAAAGGAAAATACACAGCCGGCCCTCATCCCCGAAGACAAACTGCAACCCGGCGAGGAAATCAAGCGAACCGCGATCGTCAGCTTCCCCGTGCCCTTGGCTGATTTCAAGGATCGTCGCTCGGTGAGCGTGGTCGTTCAGCCCTACGACCAGCCGGTTCCGATTATTCTGACCAAGTAAAAATGCCAGGAGGAAACGGGAAAGCAATTACTTTTTCTGGATGAACCTTCGCCGCACGAGGTGGGTGTTGGCGTCAGGTTTGATGTCGTCGTATTTCAGGCAACTGATCGAGCCGTCTACTTCCAACACGGCCAGAGCAACATCGCTGCACTCGGCGATGCCGTGTTCACGCACCGCGCGCTGCAGTTCGTCCATGCTGATGTGCTCTTTCGCCATGTGGTCCTGGATGGGTTGCCCATCGTGAATCAAGAGGCTGGGCTCGCCCTGTACGACGCGCCGAAAGCCGCGATTCTTGCCCGAAAGTGTACCCACCACGTAGTTCAACAACAGTAAGGTGGAAGCCGCTACCACGCCGCCAAGCAGCGAGGTGTCGGGTCCAGTCATCGCGTTCTGCACAGAATTGGAAAGCAGCAACAGCAGCGTGAGATCGAACGGCGTCATCTGCCCCACTTCGCGCTTGCCGCTGAGGCGCACGCCGATCAGAACGACCAGGTAGATCACGGCCGTGCGCAGCGCGATTTGTAGTGCGATGTGCGCGCCGGCCGGCCAAAGCACTCCGTTCAATTGGCGGTCACCGGCGTGGGGGCGTTCTTCGGCGTGCTCAAATATCCCGTCGCCTTCTTCTTGTCCACGGTCCACACGACCAACTCAAATAACAAGTGATCGCGCCCTGAATAAAACTGGATCGGCTCGGAGACATTGCGATCCTGCTTCTCGATGGTGCGGTCGTCGGCGGTCACATTGAGGGTGTACTTACCTTTTTTGGGGTCCGTCTTCTTAAGCTGGAGGCTGACGGTCGCGACCGGTTGCGGCTTAGCGCCCTTGAGCAGCGTGAATTCGTAGTAGTTGCGGTCGCCTTTATGCTTAAGGACTTCGAGATCGCCGCGCGTGTTGGCGATCAGGCCGCTCTGTTTGCCGAGATCGCCGATGGCGGTCTGCAAGTTGGCCTTGGTCGCCTCAAGATCAGCTTTGGCCGAAGCTACATCGGTCTTGACGCCGCCTACATCGGTCTTCACTCCGGCGACTTCGCCACTCACCTGGCCGATTTGAGCTTTTTCTTGATTGGCTTCTTCCTGCAGGCGGGATTCGGCGGCCTTCTGCTGCGCCTGCAGTTCGGCGGCGCGTTGGGCCAACTCTTTCTTGGTCATCCCCAGCTTTTGGCCCAGGGTTTCCTCCTGAGCTTCCGCGGACCGCATGCGCTTTTGCAGCTCTCCGACTTGAGACTGACTCTCACTCAAATCCTTAGTCAGTTTGTCCACGTGCTGCTGGGTAGTCACGTAGCCATAGACGGACGCCGCGACAAAAACAATCGCGAGGACAATAAAAATCCACTTTCCCACCGTCGACTGCTGTTCAACTAATATCTGATCGCCTTCTTCCGGCATGGTTCCTCCAAGAAATTGGCGCATTGGCCGCGCGCTTCGTCAATTGTTCAGCATAATTTCAGCACTGTCAATTAGCTCTGTAGCTCCCACGTTCTTCTACAATGCGTGAATGAAGAATTGGGATGTGATCGTGGTAGGCGGAGGCATCATCGGACTCTCGCTCTCGATCGAACTGCGCAAGCAAGGCGCAAGTGTCCTAGTCGTCGAGCGGGGAGAGCCGGGGCGGGAAGCTTCCCATGCCGCAGGGGGCATGCTCGTCGATTACCCGTTTGAGACGCACGCTGCCCTGCAACCTCTGGCTACTGCCAGCGCGCGTATGTATCCGGAGTTTGTGTACGAGTTGCAGGTTGAGTCGGGTATGAGCGTCGACTTGCGCGATCACGGGACGATTCTCTTTCCTTCTATCGCACACACTTCCGATCCAGCAGTGCAGTGCGCACACCTTCCAATGCCTTTATCCGAATTCGAACCGGCGCTTGCTAATTTCGCTGAGCCAGCCTTCTATTTGCAGGAACGTAGCGTGGACCCGCGCGCTCTCACCTCAGCCGCGTTGCATACGGCGAAGCGCCGCGGTGTGGACTTTTCCTCCGGCGACGAAGTGACGGCAGTGAATCTCTCCGATGGCGGCGTCAGCGGAGTTGCCACGAAGAAGACTTCGTTCCTGGCACCGAAAGTCGTCAACTGCGCCGGCGCGTGGTCGGGCCAGATTGCGCCGTACAACTTTCCCACCCGACCAGTGAAAGGGCAGATGCTCTGCCTGGTCGCGCCTTCGCGTAGCCTGCTCAAGCGGGTCGTCCGTTCGCCCGAGGTTTATCTGATCCCGCGCAGCGACGGACGAATCATCGTCGGCACTACAGTAGAAGAATCGGGATTCGATAAGCGCACCGACCTCGCCACGATTCAGCGGCTGCATCGCGCCGCGGTCGCGTTGGTCCCAGAGTTGCGCAATGCAAAGATTCTCGAAGACTGGGCGGGCCTGCGTCCCGGAACACCCGACGCGTTGCCGATCATTGGGGCAACCTCCAGGCCCGGCTACTACGTGGCCACGGGTCATTTTCGCGACGGCATTCTTCTTGCCCCCATCACGGCGCAGGTCATGGCGGCCGTCATCGAAGGAACAAATCCTAATTACGATCTCACTCCTTTTTCGCCGGCGAGGTTCTTAAGCTAGCAGCCGCCCCAACGCGGCCATCGCCCGCAGGCACAGGATTCCTTCGGGTATACTAGAGCGTTTCCGCATCCTGAAAGGATTAACCCATGGCTTCTCCCGCAGTCGATTTCGCGCGCAATAATCAGCAGCGCTTTCTCAATGAACTCAAAGACCTTCTTCGCATCCCGAGCGTCAGCACTCTCGACGAGCACAAACCAGACGTTCAGAAAGCCGCGCAATTCGTAGCCGACGACTTGCGCCGCATCGGAATGGAAAACGTAGAGCTAATCCCCACCAAGGGGCATCCACTGATTTATGCGGACTGGCTACACGCCCCTGGCAAACCCACCGTGCTTTGCTATGCGCATTACGACGTACAACCGCCTGATCCTCTGGATGAATGGCTAAGTCCGCCGTTCGAGCCCGCCGAGCGCAACAACAACATCTACGCCCGTGGCGCAGTGGATGACAAAGGCCAGCTCTGGATGGAAGTCAAAGCGCTCGAATCGCTGATGAAGTCCGGCAACGGAAAGCTGCCGATCAATGTCAAAGTCATTTTCGAAGGCGAAGAAGAGGTTGGAGGCGAATCGATAGCGGAGTATGTGCGCAAGCAGAAAGCCAAGCTGAAAGCCGATTTCGCGCTGGTCTGCGACACGGAACTTTTCGCTCCGAACCTTCCCACGCTATGCGTCGGCTTGCGCGGCCTGGTCTATACGGAAATCGAAGCCGTTGGCGCCAAGGTCGATCTGCACTCCGGCGTATACGGCGGCGCAGCGCCCAACCCGTTCTTCGCTCTCATCGAAATCATCAGCAAGCTCAAGGATTCGAAAGGTCATGTGCTGATCCCAGGCTTCTACAAGGGCGTGAAAGCTCCCAGCAAAGACGAACTCAAAGCCTGGAAGCGTCTGCCTTTCAACGAGGAAACTTATCGCAAGACCGAGGTCGGCTCGAAGGCCCTCACCGGCGAGCCGGGCTACTCAGTTCTCTATCGCACCTGGGCGCGGCCTACGCTCGAGGTTCACGGCATGCCCGGCGGATTCACCGCGGCGGGCGCTAAGACCGTGATCCCGGCCAAAGCTACGGCCAAGGTTTCGATGCGTCTGGTGCCGAACCAGGATCCTGACGAAGTCTCCAAGCGGTACACGAACTACGTAAAGAAGCTCACGCCCAAAGGCATTGAAACCAAAGTCAAAGTGCTCAGTAAGGGTCCGGCATCCGTGGTCGGCACCGACAATCCTTACATCAAAGCCGCGACGGAGGCCTTGCATGACACCTTCAAGAAAGAAACAGTCTTCATCCGCAGTGGTGGGTCGATCCCCATCGTCAACGATATCTACGAAGCTTTGAAAATTCCCACCGTAATGATGGGCTTCGGGCTGCCCGACGATAACCTCCACGCCCCCAACGAAAAGTTCCACATCCCGAACTTCCATCATGGTATCGAGACCATCTGCCTCTTCTTCGAGAAGCTGGGGGGAAAGTAGGAGCCGAAAAGTGGACGATTGCTTTTCCCTGACGTGAGGAGTTTATCGGGCACGGTCGCTCATGAACATACTTGACCTCGTTGTCGGCAAGCCCATCCGGACCAGCGACGAACGTGCCGAGCAGATCGGCCCGGTGCAGGGCATCCCGATCTTTGGTCTGGATGCTCTCAGCTCAGCTGCTTACGGCCCGGAAGCCGCACTCAGCCTGCTCATCCCGCTTGGCCTTCTCGGCGTTCGTTATATCGTGCCCATTAGCGCAGCCATCATCACGCTGCTCGTCATCGTTTACTTCTCTTACCGCCAAACGATTGCCGCCTATCCCTCCGGTGGTGGCTCTTATACCGTGGCGCGGTTCAACCTGGGAGCGCCCGCCAGTTTGCTCGCCGCCGCCGCGCTTCTCGCCGATTACATTCTCACGGCCGCGGTTGGCATTTCCGCGGGGGTGGGGGCTTTGGTCTCTGCGGTTCCATCTTTGCTGCCGCACACCGTTTCTTTATGCGTTGGCATTCTGATCATAATTACCATTCTCAATCTGCGTGGCGTGCGCGAAGCGGGCAGCGCTTTCGCGGTCCCCACTTATCTGTTCGTCGGAACACTTCTCATCACGATCGTCGCCGGCGTTCTTCGTGTTCTTCTCAGCGGAGGGCATCCCACACCTGCAGTCGCTCCTCCGCCTCCTCCGCCGATGATCGCTGCCGTCAGCTACTGGCTTCTGTTGAAGGTTTTCGCCAGCGGGTGCACGGCGTTGACCGGCGTTGAGGCCGTCAGCAACGGCGTGAAGGCATTCCGCGAACCCACTGTCAAGAATGCGCAGCGCACGCTTACGGTGATTATTTTTCTACTGGCGGTGCTGCTTGCCGGGATTTCTTATCTCGTCCAGGCGTACGGAATTGCCGCCACCGATCCTGGCCAGCCCGGCTACCAGAGTGTGCTCTCCATGCTCACCGCTGCGGTTTTCGGCAAAGGGTTCTTCTACTATCTGACCATCGGCTCTATTCTCTTCGTTCTTTCACTCTCCGCCAATACGGCCTTCGCTGATTTTCCACGTCTCTGCCGCGCCATCGCGCAGAACAACTACCTGCCCCACGTCTTCGGCTATCTCGGGCGGCGGCTGGTCTATACCTATGGGATTGTCGTTCTCGCGCTGCTGTGTGGGGGTGTTCTTATCCTTTTTGGGGGCGTCACCGATCGGCTGATTCCTCTTTATGCCGTTGGCGCTTTTTTGGCTTTCACGCTTTCGCAAGCCGGCATGGTCATGCACTGGCGGAAAAATCGTGGACCGGGTTGGTTGAAGAACGCTCTCGTGAATGGACTCGGAGCCCTAGTGACGGGCATCACTACCGCCGTCGTGCTGGTTGCGAAATTCCTCGAAGGCGCATGGATCACCCTGCTTTTCATTCCTCTGACGATTTTTTTCTTCTCTCTCGTCCGTCGCCACTATCACTCTGTGAAAGTTCTAACCAGCTGCAAGATTCCAGTCGACGCGGCCGGCCTCAACCAGCACCCCATTGCAGTGATCGCCATCGACCGCTGGAGCAATGTTATCCGCCAGGGAATCGAATTTGCCGCCCGGCTTTCCCCGGAAGTCATCGCCCTGCACGTCGAGCCGACCGAGCACTCCGAACTGTTGCAAGACGACTGGGAGCACTACGTTGTGAAGCCTTTTCGCGCGCAGGGCAAGGAACCGCCACAGCTCCAGCTCTTGCCTTCGCCTTATCGCTTTGTCGTCATTCCGGTGGTTCAGTTTGTTCTCGATCTTTCGAAGAAACATCCCGATCGCAGCATTGTTGTGGTCATACCGGAGCTTGTCGAGGACAAATGGTACGAATATTTCTTGCACAATCAGCGCGGCCGGCTGTTGGAGTGGGTGCTTCTCGCTCGCGGCAATGAGCGCATTTTCACGGTAACCGCACCGTGGTATGTTGGCCACCCACCATGCTGATGTGAGCAGAACATAAGGTGGTTCCGTGCCAGGCCATGCGGGGACGGGCGCCTGGCCTGCTGAGCGCAGCGAGGTGCAGTCAACTCACCGCTTTCCGTTGTGTTTCCCGCACTCTCGCGCTACCATAATCTTGCTCTCGCGGTTCTTCCCACCTCGTCCTTCCCTTACCCGTAAACCAGGCACCTGCTGCAATGTGTGTGCAACCCAACGCGCTCGGACCGAAGGCCATACAATATATAGTGTTATATTGCTTGACCCCGCCCCGATTTCACCGTTACAGTAGCTCTAATTTGTGCCTGTCCCACCTAGCCGGGGACGGAATCAGTCTGAGGAAGCATCGTTTCGGCGCTGGGGGTATCCATCTGGTAAATAGACCGGCGGGCATCACGAAGAATGATTGGCCACCGATAACTGGCCACCTGGCCACTGCGTTCCCAAGGAGTTTACGTTGCTTAAACTGAAGCGGCTTCAGATTCTCGGCTTCAAATCGTTTTGCGACCGCACCGACCTCAAGTTCCATGGGGATGGTATCGCAGCGATCATCGGGCCCAACGGCTGCGGCAAGTCGAACATTGCTGACGCAATCTCCTGGGTGCTGGGCGAACAGTCAGCCAAGACCCTGCGCGGCTCGCGCATGGAAGACGTCATCTTCGCCGGCACGCGCGATCGCAAGCCAACCGGTATGGCCGAGGTCTCGCTCACGCTAATCGATCCCGAGGAGTATCCCGGCCCCGATGCCGGCGCACCCACGGAGATCGACATTCAAGATGAAGTTCCGGTGAGTCTGGAAGTCTTGCGACGCCCCGCCGAGGATTGGGACGAAGCCGCGGTCCGAGCCCGCGCCGCCGAAGAAACCGAGCGCGCCGTGGAGGATGCCCAGCCCGGCAGAACTGAAGAAGCGGAAGTTCCCCGCTCAAAAGTAGATACTCTGGCCGTAGCCTTTCCTGATGATGAACCCGTATTTGCCTTGCCGATCCACGTGGTTCTGCCCATTGCGAGTTCTGCGGCTGTCGGCAGCGCGCCCCAGGTCGTACTCAAGATCCGGCGGAGAAAATTCAACCAGCAGCAATTCCATGCCGGAGAAATCGTGGTCACACGCCGGCTGTTCCGCTCCGGCGACAGCGAATACCTGCTCAATGGAAAACTCTGCCGTCTGCGCGACATTCAGGAACTCTTCATGGGCACCGGCCTGGGACCGGAGACCTACGCCCTCATCGAGCAGGGACGCATTGGCCAGATTCTCAGCAGCCGTCCCACCGACCGGCGAGCCATTCTCGAAGAAGCCGCCGGAATCACGAAGTTCAAAACCAAGAAGCGTCTCGCCGAGGCTCGCCTCGAAGATGCCAAGCTGAACCTCGCCCGCGTGAACGACATTTTCGATGAAGTCACGCGCCAGATGAATTCGCTGAAGCGCCAGGCTTCGAAGGCCGAGCGCTACGCTAGATTGCGCGAAGAGATGCGGGCCCAGTTGCGCGTGGTGCTGGCTAGCAAGTTTGCCGCGGTCGAGCGGGAAAGCGCCGAACTCGACTCCCAACTGAACGCGCTCGCCGAAGATATGCAGCACCGCACCGAAGCCGTGCAGCAGCTGGAATCGGAGCATGGCGAAGGCACGGAACGCGGCTACGCTATCGAGGCCGAGCTGCACGAAAATCGGGACCGCCTCAGCCAGATCGACTTGGAAATCGATCGCGCCCGCGCCCGCCGCCAACACAACGACGAACGCTGCGCAGAGTTGGTGGTTCGCTCTGCCTCCGCCGAAGCTGAACTGGCGCAAGCTCGTTATCGCCTGGCCTCGCTTGAGGCCGAGCGCGATTCGAACCGGCAAGTGCTGGAATCGGCTGCTGCCGATCTGGCCGTAGCCCAGCACGATCTCACCTTGTCGCAGCAGGAAGCCGCAGCGGCAACCACGGCGCTAGCCGAGCTCGAACACCACCAGGAAGAATCTCGCGTCGCGATCTTTGACACTGTGTCGTCGGCCTCGCGGCTGCGCAATCAACTGGCGCAAGCCGAAGAACGGCTTGCGAGCGCGGATCGCGGAGCCCGCCGCTTGCAAACCGAAATCACCGATGCCAACCTACAGGCGGAGGCTTTCGGGGGCCAACGCGGACAACTGGCCCTGGAATTCGAAACCGTGACGCAGCGCGTCGCGGGAATCACGGAAGAAGTCAGCCAGCTTCGCCATTTACTCGAGGCCAAGCGCCTCGAAGAGACCAATGCCAAGACTCATCTCGACCTGCTCCGCGCCGAGTTCGCAACAGCTCTGGGAAAGAAGGGTTCTCTCGAAGCAGTTATCGCGGAACACGGATATTCAACCGAATCAGTTCGCCGCCTGTTCCAGTCGGGAGTGATGCAGAGCGGGCTTGCGCCGGTCGGCGTGCTCGCTGATTTTCTTGAAGTCGAACCGCGATTTGAGCGCGTGGTCGAGGACTTCCTGCGCGACGAATTGAACTACATCGTGGTCAAGTCCTGGGACGCTGCCGATGAAGGCCTCCGCGTGCTGCGGAGCGACGTCGATGGCCGTGCCACTTTTCTGGTTCATCCCGAGGATTCGCAGGCGAAGTTTTCCTTCATAGTGGACGAAGCTGCGCATTGCGCGCCGCCGACCGCTTCCATCGTGCCGCTGAAGCACACCATTCGCGTACTCGATGGATTCGGAAAGTCGCTCGAGGTTATCCTGCCGAAGCTTCGCGACGGCTACATCGTTCCTGGTTCCGACACCGCGCGCGGATTAGCGCTCGAGAATCCGGACGCATTTTTCCTTTCACAATCCGGAGAATGCTTCCACAACGTGACCGTAACCGGCGGCAAACAGCGCGCCGAAGGCCCACTTTCCATGAAGCGTGAACTCCGCGAAGTTTTGCGGCAGCTTGAGGAGTTGGAACGCGCTCTCCGCGAAGAGGAGATGCGAGTGCTCACGCTCGGTCGGGAGATTAAAGAGTTCACTTCCCTGCTGGAACGTCTTGACGCTGAGAAGCGAGAGGCCGAACACCAGTCGATGACGTCAGGCCACATGTTGCAGCAGCTCGATTCTGAAATGGCCCGCATCCTTGAGCGCATGAGCGTTTCGGAAGCCGAATTGCAACGCCTGGCTGCAGAACGGGCTGAGCAGGAATCGGTCGTTACGGCGCAGCAGGAAGATATAGCCGTGTTGGAACAAACTCGCGCTCAACTCGAACAGCAGATCGCGTTAGCCCAGGACTATCTCGGCGTCCTGCGACAGCGTCGCGAAGACGCGGCCCAGACCAGTTCGCAGCGCGTGGCCCGCGTGGCTGCACTCGAAGAACGCCATCGCTCGGCAACCGCGGTGCTCGCGCGCATCGAATCCCTGTTCACCGAAATGGGCGAACGGCTCCATGCTCTGGCTTCGCAGATCGAAGCGGCTGCCGCAGAAAAAGTGCAGCGCGAAACCGAGAACATCCGGCTCGAGCAGCAGGCCGCCGACTTCTCGGCCGAGCGCAATGCAGGTCAGGCTCGCGAGGGTTTGCTGCAATTCGAAAAAGACCAACTCCGCGCGCGCCTTACCGAGATCGATGAGCTGCTTCGCAATGCCCGCCATCTCCTCGACCAGGCGCGGGACCACCGCGGCGAGCTGCAAGCCTCCGCGGCCAAGCTGCAAGCCGACGCCATGTACATGGCGGATACTTGCCTGAACGAACTCGGCATCGAACGTGACGCCTTGTTGGCCGATACGACGATCGCCCTCGTCACTGGCGAAGAACTCGTGGTCTGCGATCAGTCCCATCGTGAGATGCGTGCCAAACTCGAAGCCATGGGGCCGGTGAACATGATGGCGCTCGAAGAATACCGCGGGACCGCCGAGCGCCACACGTTCCTCGATGCCCAGCGTAAAGACCTCATCTCATCGATTGAGAACACAACCGCGACCATCCGCGAGATCGACGAGGTCTCGCGCCAGAAGTTTCAGGAAGCATTCACTAAGATCAATGACAACTTCGGAGAAACCTTCAAGAAGCTTTTCGGCGGCGGCCACGCCTTCATGAAGCTGACTGACGAGGAAAACTCCGCTGAGAGCGGCATCGATGTAGTCGCATCGCCTCCGGGCAAACGCCTGCAAAGCGTGTTGCTGCTCTCCGGAGGCGAAAAGGCGCTTACCGCACTCGCGCTGCTGGTCGGCATCTTCCAGTACACGCCCAGCCCCTTCTGCATTCTTGACGAAGTGGATGCGCCACTCGACGAGGCCAACATCGGCCGCTTCACCGAACTGGTCAAAGAGATGAGCATCAAGACGCAGTTCGTGCTCATCACGCACAGCAAGAAGACGATGAGCATTGCGCCTGTGCTCTACGGCGTGACGATGCAGGAACCGGGGGTCTCGAAGCTAGTGTCGGTGCGCTTTGGGGCAGCCTAGAGGGGTTCGGCGGGCGAGTCTAGTGCGAATCGAACCTTAGTTCGACCATTCCGTGGGTCTGCTGAGGCGCCGGTTCATATCTCCATTTGCTTACTGCCTCAACTGCAGCCTGAGTAAGCACCGGGTTTCCACCCATCACTTCTGTGGCCTTTACCCTGCCGTCGGGGGCAATTACGAGAATCAGCTTCACGACCCCGCGGAGTTTCAACTTTCGGGCTAAGTCGGGGTAGACGGGTGCTACCCTGGTCACCACCTTGCGCTCAACTTCCTGGTCATCTTGCTGGGCGGATGAGAAAGGAGCAGAAAGCGCGACGCTCGCTGTCGCCAGCACTAGTAGAAGGATTGAAAGCCTGAGACCCATGAGAGCCCTCGTGAAGCTCCAGCTTAGCTGCGAGTAGGGCGCTTGGGGAGGTAACTGTGGTAATTGCAGATGTCAGGATGCGGCTGAGGGCAGTTCTTTCCCACGACCACGATATCCACTCTCATCCTCAGCTTTTCCACAACTGACGACTGCAGTTTTCCGCATTCGCCTCCCTCCCAAGATCCTCCTGGCTGGCAAGGGTTCCCCAATCAATAGGATACGGACTTCTTTCTCTGCGGCAATCTCTGGCGTTGACAAAAATTTCTGAAAGTCTAGAATACGCCTCGCTCCTTACCCTGTAAAATTTCAAACATGAACTCTGACCTTCTTGATCCCGTAATCCTGCAAACCGATTTCCCCGATCTCCAACTTCGCGCCAGCGGCAAGGTGCGCGACGTTTACCAACTCGATGACCAGCGCTTGCTGTTCATCGCCACCGACCGGATTTCCGCCTTCGACTATGTGCTCGCCACCGGAATCCCTCACAAGGGCCGGGTACTGACCCAGATTTCGCTGTTCTGGTTCGACTTCCTTTCTGACATGGTGCCTAACCATGTCATCACCGCCGATGTCGATCACTATCCGCAAGCTTTGAAGAAATACGCGGATCAGTTGCGTGGGCGGTCGATGATCGTGCAGCTCGCCGAGATGTTTCCCGTTGAGTGCGTCGTCCGTGGATATATTTCGGGTTCGGCCTGGAAGGAGTATCAGGCGACGGGCAAAGTGTGTGGCATCGCATTGCCAGCAGGGCTGCGTGAATCCGAGGCCTTCCCGGAGCCCATCTTCACTCCGGCCACCAAGGCGGTGACCGGCCATGACGAAAACATTTCCTTTGCTCGGATGTGCGAGATATTAGGCGCAGAGACCTCGAGCCATCTGCGCGAGATCAGCTTGCGAATCTACAAGAAGGCCGCTGCCTATGCTCGCCAGCGCGGTATCATCATCGCCGACACCAAGTTTGAGTTCGGACGAACTGCCAAGGGAATCACGCTGGCCGATGAGGTGCTCACGCCGGATTCCTCCCGCTTCTGGCCCGCCGCGAAGTACGCGCCGGGGAGAGGGCAGGAATCCTACGACAAGCAATACGTTCGCGATTACTTGGAAGAGATTCGCTGGAATAAACAGCCGCCTGCGCCCGCTTTGCCGGCTGAGGTAGCGAATCGTACCAGCGAGAAGTATCTCGACGCTTTTCTCCAGATTACGGGGCACAAACTGGATGTGTGAGCGCGAGCGTTTTTCAGCAGACGGTTTTTCAGCAGAGTATTTCTCAGCAGCGCGGTCCGCAACAAGCGCTCGCAATGGATTGCTCGCAAGAGGGTGGGCGGGAGAGTAGCATGACCGCGGCAGACTGGTTCATTGTCGTGCTCGTGCTGCTAAACGTGGTATCGGCGGCGATCCAGGGCTTCTTCGCGGAAGCTCTGAGCATGGCTGGACTAATCGTTGGTTACGTTGTCGCCGCCTGGCGCTATCAACGCCTGGCGGAGTGGTTGATGTCGTTTCTGAAGAACGAGTGGTTGGCTGATATTTTCGGCTTCCTCGTCATCTTTTTTGCGATCTTGATCCTGTTCGGCATTGCCGCCAGGATCGCCCGCAAGTTGATGAAGGCAGCCGGACTGAGCGGGTTGGACCGGTTTCTGGGCGCGCTGTTGGGTGTGTTAAAGGGCGGGCTGGTGGTGGCCGTGGTGCTGATGGGAATGACCGCGTTCACTCCTACCTCGAAGATGCTGGAGAATTCACAACTGGCGCCCTATTTCCTGGTGGTCGGAAGGGCCGCGATCTGGGTGGCGCCGTCAGCGTTGCGGGCTCGATTCTATGAGGGACTCGACTTTCTGCATCGGAGCCCGAAGGAATTGACTGGCACTTCCCCTTCCAAGCCGAAATAAACGCCGCGCCAGCAAGTTGACACTATTGATATTTGAACGAAAAGAGAGAGAGCTAACGTGAAAGATCAACTGGAAGCACTCATTTTGCAGATGTACAAGAGCAATATCCTCTATTCCGAGGGCGTACGCGAATTCAAGAAGCGCTTTATCCTCACGGTCCTTCAGGAAAATAAAGGCAACCAGTGCCGTGCGGCCCGCGAACTGGGAATGCATCGCAACACTCTTAGCCGGACCATCGACGAACTCAAGATCGACGTGCGCCAGCTTCGCGACGGGGCGAAGCGCCCACCCCGAAGCGCGCGGCCAGTATCATTGGAGAAGAAGGCGGTGCGCTAGCCCTCGTCCCCGCCCGACCGCAATCGTACTTGCAATAAAAGAGGCAGCCCTCGCGGGCTGCCTCTTGCTTGAATCCCATCTGAGCTATTGAGCAGCAGGTTTGTGGTGAACCGTAGGCTTGGGCGCAACCTTCGGCGTCGGCAGCTTCCCTTTTTCCATGACCATCATGAATGGGTTCGGCGTGTAGGAGGCGGGCTCGCCCTGGAAGTCTAGAGTAGAACCTTCCTTAGGAAGGAGCTTCGCGGGAATCGGAGCTTCGAAAGTAAGTGTGATATCGGCTTTCTTGGCCTCGATGTCGTCCAGGCTCCCCGCTACATCGATCTCACTTGCTGTCGCCTTGATCACCGTACCCTGTAGCTGTACCGCCTTGCCTTTGATGGCGTTCCACACCAGATCCTGGTCAGCCTGGGAGCCGTTGGAAAGAATGAATTCCCATTGGCCAAAGTCCATCTTGGTAGGGTCGGTCGCAGTCGCCATGTTGTGAGCCTGTTCCGCCGGAGTGGGAGCGGGCTTGATCGTGAAACCGGGCGGTGGTAGCGGGGTGGAGGCAGTTTGAGCCAGCAGTTCGTTCCATCCATCGTCTCCGCCGTGATAGCGCATGTATTTATTACGTCCAAACTTCTTTACCTGCTCTTTGGCATTAGGATCCGTGACCAGGTTAGCGGCGCGGGCGATGAAAAACAGTCCATTGACTTCGTCCGGAGGAGCTGACGGAGGCAGCGAAGCAATGGCGAGAGGATAAATATTTTCGACGTTGTTGGGATCAGCTTCCACCGCGGCACGCAGATGCTTCTGAGCCGAGGCAAAATCTTTCAACTGGAGGGCGGCAAATCCCGCAATGCTCTCGAGGATCGTGCCAAACTGAGTCTTTTGCTTGGCAAAATCTGCATCCGAGACTCCGTCGGGCTTCGTCCATTTCGGCAGCACTTCTAAGCCGTGCTCAGCGTGCTTCTTGGCGTCGGCCCAATTCTGCGCTGCGCGCTCACTGAAGGCCAGCACTACCAGCGCTTTCACATTATCCGGGTTCACGGCTAGCACGCGCTTGGCCGCGTCCATCACTTTAGGGTCACCCGTCTGCTGGTATAGCGCCATGAGGATGTCGAGGGCCTGCGGCTTCATTATGCTGTTGGGATATTGCGTCAGAAACGCTTCCAGGCCGCTGATCTCTACCTTGGGATCCTTTTGCCCGGTGGCGGCAACGTAGGCGTTGTACTCGGCAGGGTCCTTAATAACCGGGCCCTGCGCGGGCGACGCGGAGGGTTGTGCTGCTTGTCCTAGTGGTGGCTGCGCCGCGTCCTTGGCCGCTGCGAGTACGGCTACTCCAAGCACAACCGTGACCAGAATCTTTTTCATCAGTATGGCTCCTTGAATCGGGGGGAAATTCACAATTTTTAGAAATTTGAATTGCTTAGTCTTCTGGCTGCATTCTGCTCTGACAGCTTCTTGCGCTGAAATTTTACTTAAGGGGAGCTACCTGGCAGCGCTCGGGCACGCCCCGCAAGAAAAAAGTTAACCTGACGGAAGCTGGGCGACTGACCCTTTCATTCCCGGTTGCCGGATTATAAGTACCTCTTGCTCTGAAGGCAAGCGACTTCCCACTCGCCCTCGACGCTATTGTATAAGATGCAAGAAACCACATCTCGCGAGAGCCTGTAATTCTGGCTGTCGTTGTGGCGCCGGGGCGCGCCGACGGTGCATCTTCCGTGGGATTGAAGGAGTATTCCAATGAGTACAGCTTCGAAGACAGTGATACAGCCTTTGGCCGGGCAAGTAGCAGTGATTACCGGGGCAGGCCGCGGCATTGGCGCTGCCATCGCGCAGAAGTTGTCGAGTCTGGGCGCCACGGCCGTTCTCTGCGGACGCACCCGCGCCCCTCTGGAAGCGTCTGCCGAAGCGATCGCGGGTGCAGGAGGAAAGGCTGAAGTGGTCGCGTGCGACGTTACCAGTCTTCCCTCGATTGAAGCCGCAGCCGAGCGCGTCGAAGCTTCCTTTGGACGCGTCGACATCCTCGTCAATAATGCTGGCGTTGGGGGATTCGGCAGCCCACTCCACCAACTCCCGCCAGAGTCCTGGGAGCAGATCCTCAACACGAATCTACGGGGCGTCTTTTATACGACTCGCGCGTTCGCGCCGATGATGATTCGCGCGCGTTCCGGCCACATCATCAACATTTCTTCCCTCGCCGGAAAGAACGCTCTGCCGAACGGAGCAGCTTACGCCGCATCAAAATGGGGATTGAACGGGCTGAGCTATTCCATGGCCGAGGAGTTGCGCGGCCACAACATCCGCGTGGCTGTAGTTTGTCCCGGCTCAACCAACACTGATCTCAGCCCCCGTGCCGGCAAGGATCCTGCGAAGATGCTGCAACCCGAAGACGTCGCCCACACTGTGGCCATGCTGGTGACGCAAAGCCCGCAGTCTTTTGTGAGCGAAATTCTTTTGCGGCCTACGCAGAAACCATAGGCGAGTAGCACAATCAGCGCGGCTCACTTCTTGAATAGATTCTCAAACGCTTGCCGCGCATCGTTCGGTCGCAGGCTGGCGGGCGTGGAAGTTTCCTTTTCACGGGTCACGCGAATCTCAAAGAAGGTGCATTCGTTCCGTGCATCTTTCTTGGCGATGCGCTCTTTTATCGGCTGCATGCATTCGAAACGGCTTCCGGGGTCAAAAAACATGCACTGCTTGCAGGAGTGAAGTTCGAAGCCACACTTGGGACACAGACCCGTCGGAGGAATTGCCTGCAGCACAGTCCCACACTGAGCGCAGCGCGAGACGGCGCGCGTCCCCGGCATGTTCACGGGCTTTGGACCCATGCTGTAATCGCGTCTTGCGGGCGGCGCTGAAGCCGGCTTTTCTCCAGACTTGCGCGGCTTATCTTCGCGGTCGCTGTCCTGATATCCATGCTGACGGTATTTCGCTGACACAGGAAGCCTCCCAAGCACGTCGGCGTATTGTCTCGCCAGCCGCGCTCCGTGGCAAGTCGGAACAGATTCTTCCCGGTTCACTCGGCAGCAGGCACTCGCGGCTCGTTACAATGGGAGGATGATTCACGAGATCCTTCCCGTTGGACCCCTGCACTGCAACTGCTCGATTATTGGCGACGAGACTACGCACGACGCGATGGTCATCGATCCCGGCGACGACATTGAGGAAGTGCTCGCGCTCCTCCGCAAACATAATCTGCAAGTGAAGCAGATCGTCATCACTCACGCTCACATCGATCATGTGGGAGGCGCGATGAAGCTGCGCGCAGCTACTGGAGCGCCCATTCTGCTCAACCAGAACGACTATGCCCTGCTTAAGATGCTGGACGTGCAGGCCGCCTGGATCGGTGTGGCTGCTCCCGGCGCAGTCGAGATTGATCAAAGTCTGAGCACCGGTGACACAGTGAAGGCCGGCGCACACTCCGCCAGCGTTCTGCATACGCCCGGGCATACCGAGGGCAGCATCTGCCTTTACTTCCCCGCTGAGAAGACTCTCATCGCCGGTGACACGCTCTTCGCCGGGTCAATCGGCCGCACCGACTTGCCCGGCGGATCGATGCAGAAGATGATGCAGTCTCTCCACGGAACAGTACTTGCGCTGCCCGATGACACCGTCGTCGTCCCCGGGCACGGTGGTCTGACCAGCATAGGAGAAGAGCGGAAAAGTAATCCGTGGCTGAAGGGATAGCGATCCACCCGCGGCGCTACAAGCTGCTGAGGAACTCCGTCATCTCCCGCGAATTCCAATCCACCGGACCGATCAACTTGCGCCGCACTACACCTTTGCGGTCGATGATGTAGGTCTCGGGCCAGCCGAAGGTGCCGTACAGACCGCTGCTCGTCTGCTCCGGGTCGCGGACCGTCAGCAAGTTGACGTTGCGCTCTTTGAGAAAGCGGTGATAGGCGCCGGAATCCACGTCTATGCTCACGGCCAGCACGATTATGCCTCTGTCTCTCATGCGGTTTTGCATGGCGATCAAGGAAGGAAGTTCCTCCACACACGGTGGACACCAGGAGGCCCAGAAATTCAATACGACTACATCACCGCGAAGCTGGCTCAGCGTGACCTTGCGGTCGGAGTCTTGGACGGTGAAGTCAGGCGCTGCACGGCCAATGTGCGAAGGGCGCGAACTGCTGTAGCATCCGCACAGAATGAACAGGAGGCACAGGGAAAGGCTGGGGAGGAACAACTTCACGAGCTGATCATCCAACATATTCTTTCGTGAAGTAAAGCGAATTGTTTCCGCGGACGCAACGTATGCATCAGGTAACGACAGCTTCCAGCAGCCGCTCAATTCCCTCTTTAAAATCATCCTGCGTGGTGATCAAGCTCAAGACCAAATATCCGTCGCTGGGAAAGTCGTAGAAGTGGCCGGGATGCACCAGCACAGATTTACCCCGCAAGAGAGTAACCGCCAGTTCATCGTCAGTCTGCGTCACCGGGACGCGCAGCACTGCATACCATCCGCCTTCGACGTGCAGACGCTGACAAGTTGTTTGCCTAGCGAACTGGCGGTCGAGTTCGGCTAGGTTGCTGAATATACGGTCGAGTAGCTGACGCCGAACGCTCTTCCGCTGATCCAGCAGTGCGGAAGTCGCCCACTGGATGGGCGCGTTCATGGAAAGATAGGTGTCGGCGATCACTTCCAGCCGCGCGAGGGCTGCCTCGACCTGCGTCGCCGGGCCACAGGTCGCGATCCATGCCACCTTCATTTGGGGCAGGGCCGAGATCTTGGAGAGTCCGCTCAGCGTGAAGCTCAATACTTCCCGATTCGAAGCAAAACTTGGGTGCCCGGCTTGATCGTGGGCGTAATCGAGAAACACTTCGTCGGCAATTAGCGCGAGTGCGTGTTCCCGGCAAAAGCGATTCAGCGATTCCTGCTCGTGCGGATGCACGAACGAACCCGTTGGATTGTTGGGATGGACCACTACGATGCCACGTGTCCGTTCCGTCACTGCTTTCTGCAACGACGGAAAATCCATCTGCCAGCCGTGATCGTAAATCAAGGGATAAGGCACAAGCTTGACGTCTTGCAAGTCCGCGAGGAATTGAAACAACGGATAACTCGGTTTCGGAACCAGCAGTTCATCGCCCGGATTGCATAGCAAGCGGAAGACAAAAGAATAACCCTCGCTGGTGCTTGTGGTCAGCACCAACTGCTCCGGATCGAACCCAGCAACGTTGTGCTCCTGGCGGTAATAGGCTGCCACCGCTTCGCGGGCACTGAGTAAACCTTTGGGTTGGGGATCATAATCCATGGCTTGCGGCGAGGCCAGCGATTGAAGAATCAGCATGTCGTTGTAGCGCAGCCCGGCCCGGGTCGGATTTGAAATCGTCAGATCGAGGATGCGCACGCCGCTCGAACTAACCTCGTCGAGCGCCTCGGTCAGGCGATTGCGCGTGAGCTTCCAGTTGGTGCGGTCGGAAAACATCTGGGGTGGCGTTGTTCCTGCGCGATTACTTTCCGAAGGCCTCTTTGTTCACGACGTAAGGCATTTTAGTAATATCGCCGCCGTAGTTCGCTTCGAGCACGTCGATCAACCCTTGAATGCACCGTCCCGCCATGCCTTTGTTGGGATCGGTGGACAGGCGCGTGATACGCGCGGCGCTGGCAAAGTGAGGCATCAACCGGCAGCGGTCGGCAATCGCCGGATCGCGCAGCGGCGAATTGGCCGGCAGTGGCTCTTTTTCGTAAACATCGAGGGCAGCCCCGGCGATCCAGTTCTCGCGCAGGGCGCGCGCCAAAGCAGTTTCATCGATGACCGGGCCGCGCGCGTCGTTTACCAGAAATGCGGTTGGCTTCATTAGCCGCAAGGTCTCCTCGTTGAAAAGATGATAGGTAGGCGTTGCACTTTCCCCCACACGCAACAGGGGCACATGCACGCTGACGAAATCGGCTTCGCGCAGAGCTTCTTCGAATCCGACGTATTTGATCCAGTTCTTTTCCCTTGAAATGCCGCGGGCGTGGCGCAGGTCCATATTTTCTTGAATGGCCTTGATGTAATCGTGGTTCTCATAGGCCGGGTCATAGCACAGCATGTTCATGTCGAAGCCAGCGCATTTCTTGATCATGGCGAGTCCAATGCGTCCCGTGCCAATGATCGCAATGGTCTTGCCCGTCACCTCATCCCCGAGAAACGGCAAGTAGGGGTGCCAGTATCCCCACTGGTTGTCGCGCGTGAGATGCTCGGCCGGCCACATTTTGCGCGCCAGCATGCCGAGCATGAAGAAGGCGAACTCCGCGGTTGCCTCGGTGAGGACGTCGGCCGTGTTGGTGAATGGAATCTTGTAGTGGTTGGCGTCGACCCGGTTGATGTTGTCGAATCCGACAGCATACTGCGCCACGACTTTCAGCGTACCCTTGCCGGCTTCGAAGAGCTCGGCATCGACGGGATCCCGCAGCGTGGTGATCAAGCCGTCGATACCAGACTTCACCTTTTCGATAATGAGGCTCTTCGGCGGCGCTTCCGGCTGGGGGTAAACCTCGACTTCATAGCCGCCGCGGCGCAGCAGTTCAATCGCTTCTCCAATATCGCAGGTGGCAAACACTCGGAATTTTCTGGCCATGAGTTTATTCAGAATGCCTTCGATTGAATCAGAAAGCTCGCTCGCGTCATAATGCGGACCATCGAAAAATATCATATGTCACAGAAGTATGGCAGGTGCTTGCGTGCCGGTGTAGAATGTCGACTTTCAGATCGAAAGGGTGCCCCATGTCTGCTTGTGGTCTTCGACGTGTCTCCTGCTTGTTTTCAAGAGCTGTCATCGGAGCGTTGCTGGTATCGTCACTGTTTTCTTTTTCGTTCGCCCAGACCACAGTCAGCCAGGGTAGCATTCAAGGAACTGTCACCGATCAGACCAACGCGGTCGTGCCAGGGGCGGTCATTACGATCAAGTCTCTGGCTACCGGGCAGGTCGTCACAGTCAAGACGTCTTCAGCCGGCACCTACAACTCGGGAGGCCTGCCAGTCGGCGATTACCAGGTTCGCGTGCAGGCCAAAGGCTTCAAGACCGAGCAACTGACCATTCCGGTCCAGATCACTGTAACCACCTCGGGTAATGTGAAGCTCGAGGTCGGCAAGGAAACCACGACGGTTGAAGTACAAGCCTCCGCTGTTACGGTCAACACTGAACAATCTACGGTACAGGGCGTACTCAGTGGCGAGCAGATCGACAACATGCCGGTGAATGGACGTAGTTTTCTCGATCTCGCCCAGTTGGAACCCGGCGTCCAGATGCAGGACGGACAAAACTTTGATCCCACCAAGGTCGGCTACAACTCCATTTCGATCAACGGCGATTTCGGCCGCACCCCGCGCATCGAGGTGGACGGCCTCGACGTCAGCGACGAAACTGTCGGCACCACTACGCAGAACGTCGCGCTAAGTTCCATTCAGGAATTCAGCATTGGCCGTTCCTCACTCGATATTTCAACCGAGATCACCAGCACCGGCTCTGTCAACCTAGCCACGCGTTCCGGTACGAACGAATATCATGGCCAGGCCTTCTACCAGTTCCGCGATTACGCCGCGGGGTTTGCAGATCTTCCCGGCGCCGTGTCTCCGGAATTTCAGCGAAACCAGTTCGGCGGCCGCTTCGGGGGCGCCATCATCAAGAACAAGCTGTTTTTCTTTATCGATTCCGAACGGCTCAAGCAGGATAGTGACGATTCGATTGTGGCTGGCGCTCCCTTTCAACTCCTGACACAGGGCGTCGACTCTCCCTTCAAGAGTACGCAGGTCAGCGCGCGGCTCGACTGGCAGGCCACCGAGCACATCCGGGCGTTTTTTAAGTACGCCTACGACTGGAATTATTCCACGTCCTCGGCCGCTACCGGCTTCTCTTATTATGCCAACCGCGACTATGCCCCAACTTATGCTGCCGGCATCGACATCACCGAAGGCAACTGGTCTCACGCCATCCGTCTCGGGTACTTTAAATTTCACAACCAAATCATCGGCGCCACCAATTCGCAGCCACTGTCGATCAATCCGTTCCCTAACGCCGAGATTTATTTTAACGACACCGCTTTGTACACGGGACCTAACTATCTGGCGCCGCAGCAAACGTTCCAAAGCAACAAGCAGATCAAGTACGATGCCAGCCGGGTATTGGGGGCACACATTATTCGCTTCGGCGCCACCGTCAACGGCATCTCCACCGGCGGGTTTGCCTCGTTCAACGGACTGGCCCCTCTGCTGTATTCCTATGTCAACTTCAATCTGCTGCCTACAGGAAGCGTGCAGACAACGCCGTTCTACTCCTGTAACCTTGGCACCAACTTCAGCGGCTGCGATCCCAATATCGCCGACTATCCTTTCGCCGGCGGTTATTTGGGCAATGGCCAGGGCTTCAGTACCGAACTTGGCGCCTTCGGCTATCCCGCCGGCGGTTTGTTCGACACACGCTTTGAGGCCTATGTGGGCGATACCTGGAAGATCAAGCCCAACTTTACCGTGAATTACGGATTGCGTTACATCCGTGACACTGGGCGCACCGACAGCGATCTCGCGCCTATTCCCTGCTCGGAGACGACCTTGATCACCTGCACAGGGAACCTTTTAGATCAATGGGGACCGGGGCTGGGCAATCGCGTTCGCCAGCCCAATCTGAATTTCGCCCCGCAGGTTGGTTTTGCCTGGGATCCCTGGCACAACGGTAAAACTTCTATCCGCGGCGGCGGCGGCCTTTACTACGAAAACAACATCTTCAACAACGTTTCGTATGATCGAAGCAACAAACTGGCTACCGGCTTATTCAACCAGACTCCATATCTCAACTGTGAGCCAGGCGCACCCGCCGGTTCGCTCTCGTTTGCTTTTCCTGGCCCTGGCGGTACCCAGAATCCTGTCACGTCCGTAGACGGCTACGACCTGGCGACGCAGGTTTGCTTCGCGCCGTTTGGTCCCAGCAGCCTTAACGCAGAAGGTGCGGCCAAAGCAATGGCGGATTTGCAAACTCAATATATTGCGGCTACAGCTGCGGTTGGCGCGACCGGCCCGAATCCAAACTTTGTAGGCAACACTTTGACGCTTGGCTACCCCTACAACCCCAACTTCCGCACCGCCCGCTCTTACCAGATGAACATCGGCTTTCAACGTGAACTCACCAAGGGCGGCGTCCTGACAGTGGACTACTTGCGCAACATTGGCCTGCACTTTCAGGTGGGCGTCGATGTAAACCATCTCGGCGATTCCCGGTACCTGGAGTTAAACGCCGCCAACAATGCAATCGCAGGCACGTTGGCGGCCTGCGGCGTGACGACTATCGAGCAAGCCATTGCAGCTTGCCCTGGCCTGCATCCCTCGAGCGGTCACGGATCCCGTCCGGGCCCAGCCACTATCGATGACTTCGCCAATTTCGGCCTGGATTCCGGAGTCTCCTATTACGGAGGATATTCCGCCCCGTACTACGGCCTTACGGCTGACACTGGTGCGGCCTTCGGAGGTATCAATCCGACCGTTGGAAGCATGTTCATGAACTATCCCATGGGCCGCTCGGTGTACAACGGTCTGCAAAGCGAATGGCAGCAACGAGTCAAGAATCCGTTCCGGGGCGTACGGGGTCTCGATCTTAAGATCAACTACACTTTATCCCGCTTCGTGAGCGATGGCGGCAGCGACCAGCATTTCACTCCCAACGCGTGGGATTTCCGCAACCCCGTCGCCTTCATGGGCCCCACGTTGGAGGATCGCACGAGTCAGTTTAAGTTCGGCGCAACCTTTGACTTTGCCCACCACGGTCCACGGCTGAGCCTGATCGGCGGCTTTGCCTCGCCCCAGCCTTCCAGTCTGCAATTACCGACGCAAGGAACCGTGGGCGAGATATTCCGCTCTGACCTGACCGGGGACGGCACGACGGGTGACTTCCTGAACTCCGCTGCTACCGGTATCGGCAAACCGGGAACCTTCGCGCGCGAGGTCTCCCCCAGCAACCTGAACAACTACCTCACAATCTTCAACAACACCTTCGGAAACGGCAGTACACTCACGCCCGCCGGGCAAGCTCTGGTCACGGCCGGTTTATTCACCCAGCCACAGTTGGTCGCTCTCGGTGCGGTTGTTCCTTCAGTCCAACCCCCACCCACGAACAATGCGGGGAACGGCTACTACAAGGATGTCGACACCATCCTGGCCTGGCCCTTCAAGTTTCGCGAGCGCCTGACCATTTCGCCCAGCGTTTCCTTTTTCAACACTTTCAATTTCAGGAACTTCGGGCCGCTTAGCGGACTGACCGGAGGAGGCGGGGCCATCAACGGCACTGTTTCGGGAACCAACGCGGATACCAACACGGTGCGGGTCGGACGCGGCAGCGGAGTGTTCGCAGTGGGCGCCCCGCGTGAAGCCGAATTCGGTTTGCGCTTTGACTTCTAGGTTGCATCTACCCGCGCCTCGAGGCTTCGAACAAGTCGCTTCGAACAATTCACTTAGCCCCTCCCCGGGGTCGCCTGGGGTGTACACTACCGTCGCCCAGGGGTGTGCAGCAATTGCGAGTCCTGGCTAAATCACGGAGGATGAAAAACATGAACAGGAAGTTATGGAGAGTTATTGCAGGGCTCTGCGCGCTTGCGATATCCGCGGTCTGGGCCTCGTCGGCAAGCGCTCAGATGTCGGAAGCTAAAGAAAAGCCGCCGATGTACTCGTACGTGTCGTTTTGGAATATTCCGCGCGCGCAGTGGGCAGACATGGCAAAGGCAGACGATGCGGACCGGAAGATCCTGGACAAGGCCATCGCCAGCGGAACCCTTGTGGGATATGGCAGCGACACGAATCTGATTCACTCGGCCGATGGCGATACTCACGACGATTGGTGGTCGGCAACGTCCCTGGCTGGAGTACTCAACGTGCTCGACCAGTTCTACAAATCGGGCAACACCACCACGGGTGTCCTGACCAGCGCGACGAAACACTGGGACACCATTTTCGTCAGCCATCACTACAACTACCATTCGGGATCGTGGAAAGATCTCTACACGCAAGGAGCGTCCTATAAATTAAAGGCGGACGCGCCCGTTGATGCGATAGAAACGTTAAGCAAGAACCTCATCGGTCCGCTGCTGGAGAAAATGCTCGCCGACGGCACGATCCACGAGTACGAAATTGACACCCAGGCAGAGCACACCCAAGCCCCCGGCACGTTCTGGATTTTCTACCTGGCGGCCAACGCGGAAGGCATAGACAAGGTCAACGCCGCGATCCGGGAGTCGTTTAAGGCGAACCCGCTGAACGGCCCGGCGTTCGGTTCCATGATGGACTTCACCGAGCACCGCGACTTTCTGGCTCGCACCAACGCGACCTACAAATAGTTGTCCGCAATTCCTTCCCGGTCCGCGAGGGGCTTATCACGTCGCTGGCGGGCCGGCTTTGAGTTCTCTGCTTGCATCAAATCAACCATATCGGCAATCGACGATGAACTCCGGCAATGCTTCGCGGCGACGGCAGTTCCTTCTGGGCGCAGCCTCCGGACTGAGTTCGACCTGGCTTGCCTTGCGATGGCCTGCCGTTCTGGCGGCACAGGCGCAGGCACAGCACGCCGTGGAATCGGGTAAACCTGCTCCTTTTCAATTCTTCTCTTCAGAAGAAGCCGTCGAAATTGAGGCCATGGCTGCTCAAATCATCCCGAGCGACGATGCGCCCGGGGCCCGGGAAGCGCAGGTCATCTATTTCATCGATCGCGTCCTGACCACCTTCGACCGCGACAAGCAGTCGGCATACACGCAGGGTCTCAAAGATTTGCAGAGTAAGACGCTGGAGCTGTTTCCGACTGCGCCCAACTTTTCGTCTCTAACTCCCGCGCGACAGTTTCAACTGCTGACTGCTATCGACAAAACCGAGTTCTTCGAACTGGTCCGGGTGCACACGATCATGGGATACCTTTCCCGCCCCGAGTACGGAGGCAACCACGACCGCGCCGGATGGAAGCTGATTGGATTCGAAGACGAGATGACCTTCGAGCCGCCATTTGGCTACTACGACAGCGAATACAACAAGGGCCGGTGACGCGCGAAGCCATATTCAAATAGTCATGTTCAAATTGCGATGATCAAATTCGAAGACAAGACGGCGGTGGATTTTGTGATCGTCGGCGCGGGCGGCGCCGGCGGAGTCGTCGCCAAAGAGCTCTCCACCGCGGGATTCCAGGTTGTGGTTCTGGAGCAGGGGCCCTATCTCCATGAAGAAGACTTCACTCACGATGAGTTGAAGCATAAGGACATTTGGGTTCCGCCCTTTCTCGGACAGGACGCACTGACCAACAATCATGCGCTTCAACCCAACACTTTCCGCAAGACTGCGAGCGAGAAGGCTGCGCCAGCTACTTTCGCGCAGTACGGGCGTTGTGTGGGAGGCGGCACGGTTCACTTCACCGGAAACTACTGGCGCTTCCACGAGATCGACTTTGTTGAGCGCAGCCGGTGGGGAGCGGTCGAAGGCAGCGGTTTGGCCGACTGGCCGATCACCTACGCCGACCTTGAGCCTTATTACACCAAAGCAGAGTGGGAGCTGGGAATCTCTGGTCTGGCGGGAGCGAACCCCTTCGATCCTCCGCGCTCGAAGCCTTATCCGCTGCCGCCGATGCCGGTTAAGTCTTCCGGAGTCCTGCTGGAACGAGGGGCGCGCAAGCTGGGCTGGCATCCTTACCCGGCGCCGATGGCGATTTTGTCGCAACCCTATCAAGGCCGGTCGGCATGCGCGCACTGCGGCTTTTGCGAGCTCTATGGTTGTGAGTGGGGAGCGAAGTCGAGCACCCTCGCCTCTGTGATCCCTCTGGCGGAGAAAACCGGCCGGTGCGAAATCCGGCCGAATTCCTATGTAAGAGAGATTTCTACTGCAAAGAACGGGCAAGTGGATGGAGTTCTGTACTTCGATGCGCAGAAGCAGGAGCACCTGCAAAAGGCAAAGGCGGTGGTCGTCTGTGCCAATGGGGCGGAGACGCCTCGGCTGCTTCTGATGTCGAAATCAAATTTGCATCCGCAGGGGCTGGCAAATTCCAACGGAGTGGTCGGCAAGTTTTTTATGGTGGATCGGGGCAGCTTCGCGCTCGGCACCTTTGAACATCCACTCAACGAATTCAAGAGCGTGCAGGTGACCCGCGTGGTCCAGGACTTTTATGATTCCGATCCGAAGCGCGGCTTTTACGGCGGCGGAGGAATCGATGCCCGTTTTAATTTCTATCCCATCGGGTTCGCGCTTGCCGGTTTGCCTCCCGACGCGCCACGCTGGGGTGCGGGTTACAAGGAGGCGCTAAAACAGAATTACAACCGCACTGTGACCGTGTTGACCCATACCACGTGTCTGCCGATTGAATCCAATACTGTCAGCCTCGATCCCGAGACAAAAGATGCCTGGGGCTTGCCGGCGTTGCGCTTCACGTATAACACCCATGCTGACGACGTCAGAACTCTGGATTTCTTCACTGAGCGGTCGCTGGAGTTGCTGGATGCGGCAGGCTGTGTTCAGAAGTGGGCATACCCCAACGGAGATACGAGTGCCGCCGTACACCTGCTAGGAACCTGCCGTATGGGGAATGATCCCAAGACTTCCGTGGTCGACAAGCATCATCGCGCGCATGATGTTCCAAACCTTTTCATCGTGGACGGAAGCAGCTTCGTGACCAGCGGCCGAAACCAGCCGACCTGCACCATCCAGGCCTTGGCCTACCGCGCCGCCGATCAGATCACTCGCATAGCCAAAGCTGGAGAGATTGCGTCAGGATGACCTGAGTGTTCGAGGTCTTACTCGATCTTCCATCTACTCGACTTTCCAGCGCGTCGACTTCGCGACGAAGTGCTTTTCCCACAAACCAAACACCACGCGCGGACGCACGGCGAAGACAGGTTCCTTCATCGAGAGGATGTCGGCTTTCATTCGCGACATGTCGAACTTATATTTGCGCTCATAGGCGGGAAGGAACTTGCGGCGCGCGAGCACATCGGCAACTTCAGCCCTGCCCTCGACGATGACCGCCTCATCCGCACGCTCGGTGCACACAACGCAGTTGGCATTTTCCACCAGGTTGCGCGCTTTACGTGACGTGCTGCCGGTGCTGAATAGGAATCGCCCGTCCTGCCATAGACCCCAGACCACCATGGTGTGAGGGGAAACATTGTGCCGAGAAACATGCGGCGAATGATCAAACCTGACCGTGGTGATCCAATAGTTGTGCGATTTCTTCAGACGCTGCTCGGCCCAACTCCACGGGAGCAGGCCCTTCTTGCCTTCCGGCAAGCCGTAGCCCGGCATGTGTGGACGGCTCGGTTTGGGACCGGGGGTAGACTTCGAATGTTTCTTTGCGGGTTTCGCCATCTCGACACGAATGCCGATTAAAGATTCTTCTGGGTCCATTGATCGATGCGATCCAGCGCCGTTTGCAGGTTCTCCAGCGAATTGGCCACGCTGAAGCGCAAGTAGCCCTCGCCGAAGTCGCCAAACGCCGTGCCCGACAGTGCCGCTACTCCGGCTTGATCGAGCAAAGCGTCAGCGAGCGTTTTCGCCTCCCATCCCGTCTTCGTGATGTTGGGGAAAACATAGAACGCGCCTTTTGGCATGCGGCAGGAAAAGCCCTTGATCTTATTCAAGCCGGCGACGAACACATCGCGGCGGCGCTTGAATTCCTCGCACATGCGATCCACGGAACTCTGGTCTCCACGCAGGGCCTCGATTCCTGCGATTTGGGTGAAGCTGGCCGTACAGGAAGTTGAATTCGTGGCCAAGCGGGTGATGTGGGCTGCCAGGTCGGGGCGCATAACTCCGTAGCCCATACGCCAGCCGGTCATGGCGTAGGTCTTCGAGAACCCATCCAGCAGGATAGTGCGTTCCTGCATGCCCGGGACCGACATGATGGAAAAATGCTCGCCTTCAAAAAGCAGCCGGCTGTATATCTCATCCGACAACACTAAAATGTTGCGGTCGCCGATCGCGTTCGCAACCTGTTCGACGTCTCTGCGCTCCATGACCCCGCCAGTTGGGTTTTGCGGCGAATTCAGAATGATCAGTTTCGTACGATCCGTAATAAGAGACGCAAGTTCGTCCACATCGACAGAGAAATCGCGCTCCTCGCGCAGGTGCATCGGCACTGCTCGGCCACCGACGTAGTGGATCATCGACTCATAAATCGGGAAGCCGGGGTTGGGGTAGATAACTTCATCTCCTTCATCAATTAAGGCTAGGATCGTAAAGAAAATGATCGGCTTACCTCCTGGTACGACTACGACCTCTTCGGGGGCAACCTTCACCCCGCGGGTGCGGCTGACGTAATCGGCAATAGTCTGGCGGAGTTCGGGCAAGCCGGCAGAGGGCCCGTAGTGAGTCCAACCCTTATGCAAAGCGTCGACGGCCGCTTCCACCACGTTAGGGGGAGTGTCGAAATCCGGCTCGCCGATCTCCAGGTGGATGATGCTCTTGCCCTGGCGCTCAAGCGCCCGCGCTTTGTTCAGAACTTCGAAGGCAGTCTCAGTGCCCAGCCGGGACATACGGCGGGCCAGTTGCAATTCATGTTGGGTGGTTTGTGCCATGATGACGGATACTCCCAATACGCCAAAGGGCACATTATACGCCGAAGAAACGGGACGTTTCTGCGGCCACGGAAGCCTTGGGCCGACTCGCTTCTATAATGATTGCCACGCGGAGCGATCGATGACTACCTACCTTCACGAACTCTATGCACATCAGGAGTGGGCGGATGCCGAGCACTGGCGTGCGTTCGAAGCCTGCCCTGCCGCTCTAGCGGATCGGGCAATTCGCCAGCGGCTGCATCACATTCATCTGGTGCAATCGGCGTTTTTGTGGGTGGTGACCGATCCAGCGGCGAAGTTTGCAATCACCAAGGCTGAAGATTATCCGAATATGAGCGATCTAAAGGCGTTTGCGCGGAAGGGTCACGCGGAATGGGCTGCGCAGCTTAGCGGAGTAAGCGACGCGCGCCTGGCAGAGACCGTTGAGGTGCCATGGTTTCAGCCTCCACTGAAGATCAGCATGCGGCACGCTCTGATGCAGGCGGCCATGCACAGCCACTACCATCGGGGACAGAACGCAAGTCGCCTGCGCGAATTGGGAGGCGTGCCTCCGGGCACGGACTTCATCGAGTGGCTGCGGCAGGGGCAGCCAGTGGCGCGGTGGAGTTGACCCTCGACTTGTTTGGGCTGCCTTATCAGTGGGAATGGGGAAGAAATTCCGCCGGCAAGGGGTTGTCTGGCGTTTCTTCCTGCCAATAGATCGTCAGTATCCACCAGCGTGTTCCATCGAAAAATAGTTGGAAACTATTGATGCCTCGCGCGAAAGGAGCGGCGTCCTTTGAGTCGTGCCGCGATTCGTAAGTACTGAACGCCTGCAGGATGTTCGCCCACTTGTCAGTGTGCCGGGCAATTTCTCTTTCCGAGAAACCATTCTTTTCAAAGTAAGGGCTGGCGCGATCTATATAGCCCTGCACGCTATAGTCCTGCACGCTGAAGGAGGATGTGCCAACGCCGCCTTCCTTTCTTGGCCTGGTAGGGATTAGCCGCGCTCCAGCATAGAAAAGTGAACGCATGCGATCCCAATCGCGCTTTTGACCGGCAGGACCGGAAATCACGTCGTAAACGGCGGCGATGATAGCGTCAGGCGATGCAACATCCGCCGGCTTCGCCGCTGGGGCTGTGGCCGTAGTGGCTGGAGCTTGCGGCTGTGTCTGGCTTTGCGCTGAACCTGCGCTTGCGCTTAATAGAAGGCAAAATCCAAGCAAAGCCGTGCGCTGCAATTCGGACATCGTAATCCTCCTGGAGGCCTTTCGCGTCAAGGGTAGACGTAAATCTCTCCTACCGCCATTTGATCAGAAACAACACTGAGGTGTGTATTCTTAACTCTTTGACAAGTTCTATTCCGAAACGCTGTGTTCTTCGTTTTGAGAACGAAAGACGCGATCGACGGAGTAAGGGGCCCGGTGGCGGGGTTCGTGGTAGTGGCGGACCTGCATCTCGCCCAGCAGGCCGATAGCCAGCAGGTTCAATCCACCGAGCAGAAGGCCGAGGGCCAGCATCATCAGCGGGCCATGAGAGCCCATCACTGGAATGTGGCGTAGGAATTTTTCTACTCCCAGCCAGGCTACAACGGCGCTGCCGCCGAACAGACTGAGCAGGCCGAAAGTTCCGAAGAAGTGCAGCGGACGCGAAAGATAGCGGAGCAGGAAGCGAATGGTAATGAGATCGAAGAAGACGCGGAAGGTGCGGGAAATGCCGTAGTGGGAAGCCCCCCGCTCACGGTTCACGTTACGGATTGGCACTTCGCAAATCGACGCTCCGTACCACGACGCCAGCGCCGGGATAAAACGATGCAACTCCCCATAGAGGGGCACCTGCTCAAGAATCTCGCGGCGATAAGCTTTGAAGGTCGTGCCGAAATCGTGAATATCAACGCCGCTCAGCTTGGCCATTAGCCAGTTTGCAATACGAGAGGGGATGCGCCGCATCCAGAAATTGTCAATGCGAACTTTGCGCCAGCCGCTGACAATGTCGTAACCGGCTGCAATCTTTTCGAGAAATAGCGGGATATCTGCAGGGTCGTGCTGCAGATCGCCATCCATGGCGATGATGTATTCGCCGCGGGCATGATCGAAACCAGCCGCCAGTCCTGCGGTTTGGCCGAAGTTGCGGCGCAGTTTGATCACCGTGACGCGGCTGTCGACGGCCGCAATCTCGCGCAGCATCGCGAAGGTGTGGTCGCTCGACCCGTCATCGACCAGCACAATCTCGAAGGTCTCGCCCGCGGCCTCCATTACCGCTTTCAAGCGGTCGTAGAGATCGGTGACGTTCTCCTGCTCATTATGCAAAGGGACGACAATGGAGTACTTGGGCACAGGTTTTCATTATATCGCGAAACCACTTCTTAGTTCGCGGCTGTCAGTTCTCAGTTGGTTACCCTTGAGGCTTTGCCGAGAACTGAGAGCAGGAACTGGGAACACGATGGTTAGCCCTGCTCCTTAAGCTTTAGCCGGGACTTGTTCTCCTCTAAAAACTTCTTTATATCCTCGGCCGCGCCCAGAAGGCGGTTCCATTGCTCGTAATACAGCGTGACCGGGAAGCGGCCAAGTCCGTAAACGCTGACGCCGCCTTTTTCGCCGACCTTGAAGGTCATCTCGCCGCTGCGCTTCTTGGTGTCGACTTCCTTTTCCAACTGGGATAGCCGGGCTTTAAGTTCCTCGTAGGTTGGTTCTGACATGCTTTCCTCGCTTTGTAAAATTTGTGCGCCCGTCCCCCTCGACGGTAGGAGCGCGGATGCCCCCACGGCAGCCGCCGGGACGACGGCGCTACTGTAAGACTCCACCCCATAGTAACTTGCCCGGCGTTGCGTTGCGCAAGACAACCGATATAAGCTTAAGAGAATCTAGCCCAATGCAGGAACGTATGCGGTTTACTGGCCGATGGTTGACGTGGTTTTGCCTGTCGCTGATGTTGTGGGCGGCGGTGGCGGAATCTACTCACAACCACCCCACCCAGACCGAATCCGCTGCCTGCTCTATCTGCGTGCTGGCGCATAGCACTGCGCCTGCAGCCACTAGCCATCATACCCGGCCGGTTTTCGAAGCGATCGGTCTGCTGCAAGAAAAAGAAGTTATCGCGAAGGCCTGGCTCAGCGTTTTTGACCTGGGCATTCGTGGTCCTCCTGCCGTCTAGGGATTCCCAAACATTGAAGCTCCGGCGTGTGTGCCGGTCGAATCCCTATTCCTTGACTTAGTCCGGGAGGACTCATGCTTACTTCATACAAGCAGTTGATTATAGCTATTGTTGCCGCATCTTTGTGTTTGGCTGGCGTTCTCGTCAACGCACAGTCGGGCGGGAATTCCGGATCGATGAATGGCACCGTGCTAGATCCTACGGGGGCAGTCGTGCCCAACGCCGCAGTTGAGATTCACAATCCGGTAAGTCACTTCGAGCGCTCAACCACCACGGATAAATCCGGGAATTTCAGCATCCCTAATGTGCCTTTTAATCCCTATCACATGACGGTAACCGCGACCGGGTTCGCCCAAAGTACGCAGGACGTGGAAATCAGGTCCGTTATACCCACCACCGTCAAAGTCAGCCTGCAAGTGTCGGGTTCGCTCACATCAGTAACCGTTGAAGCTCCCGCGGCTGATTTGCTGGAAAACGATCCGATTGGGCACACCGACGTGGATCGCGATTTGTTCAACAAGGTCCCGCTCGAAAGCCAGTCCTCCTCGTTAAGTTCGCTGGTCACGCTGGCCTCGCCTGGTGTGTCGGCAGATTCGAATGGCCTCTTTCACGGGCTCGGCGACCATGCGTCGAACTCATTTTCGGTGGACGGCCAGCCGATTACCGATCAGCAGAGCAAGGTTTTTTCAAACCAGGTCCCTCTTGACTCGATTGAGTCGCTGGAAGTAATTCCGGGAGCTCCCCCGGCCGAGTACGGCGGCAAGACAAGTTTGGTGATTGTAGCAACCACTCGCTCGGGCCTTGGCTCACAAACGCCGCATGGTAGCGTGAATACCTCCTACGGATCGTTCGGCTCGTCGAATATCGGCTTTGACCTTTCTTATGGCGGCGATAAATGGGGAAATTTCATCGCGGCCAACGGACTAGATACGGGTAGATTCCTGGATCCGCCGGAATTTGTCGTGATGCACGACAAAGGCAACGAAGAGAACATCTTCGATCGGGTCGACTATCAGTTTTCAACGAAGGACTCGATTCATCTGAATCTCGGCTTCAGCCGCTCCTGGTTCCAGACACCCAATTCGTATGACTCGCAGAACGCGACGCCGTGGAACGGGGTTAGCGTCAGCAATAACGGGCTTGGTCCCAATGGCGTCCCGGTCGGTCCGGCAGACCAGCGCTCGAAGATCGACACCTTTAACATCGCTCCAACCTGGACACGGGTGATCGACGCGACCACTGTGTTTACGTTCGGCGGTTTTGTCCGACGGGATGGCTACAATTACTATCCGAGCAACAACCCGTTTGCGGATCTCGGCCCGCCGAATCTCCAGCAGCAGACTATCTCGCAATACCGGACACTCACGAACACGGGAGTTCTCGCGAATGTCACCCATGTGGTAGGCATCAATAACATCAAGGCTGGAGTTACGTATCAACAGACCTTTCTCAGGGAAAACTTCAACCTCGGAATTATCGACCCAAATTTCAACGCCCCATGCGTGGATGCTAATGGCGTACCGGTATTTGTTGGGAATCCAACGGTGAATGACCCGGGCAATTGTGCCGGTGCCACGACAACGAACTTTGCACTTTATCCGACGCCATTCGCGGCCAATCCCGGTTTTGATTCATTGCTCGGTTGCTACGATCTAACACGATCGACCCCATCGTCCGCCGACGGCTGTGCCAATTCCATCAGCGGCCTGTATGCCTATCACGGACAAACAGACATAAAGGAACTCGCCCTTTACGTTCAGGATTCAATCACCATAAAGAACTGGTCCTTCAACCTGGGAATCCGGGGCGATCTTTATAACGGCCTCGTGGTGGCTCGTCAGGCCGAGCCTCGCGTTGGTGCTTCTTACAACATCAAGAGGAGCAACACGATCCTCCGAGTTTCTTATGCGCGTACGCTGGAGAGTCCGTTCAATGAGAATCTGGTGCTTTCGAGCACGGGCTGCGCCAATCCTGTCTTGAATCCGCTCCTTCTCTGTTCTCAGCCTGCTTCAGCGGGAGCGACGCCGTTCAATCCCGGCTACCGCAATGACTTCCACGCCGGCCTGCAGCAGGCGCTCGGAAAGTATGCCGTAATCAGCGGGGATTATATTTGGAAATACACGCACAATGCCTACGATTTCAGCGTGCTGGGGGCGACTCCGATTACCTTCCCGATTGACTGGCACAATTCCAAAATTCCTGGTTATGCCGTCCGCGTGAGCGTACCGGATTTCCATGGCTTCAGTGCCTTGGCGGTTTTCTCTAGCGTTGCGGCGCGTTTTTTCACCCCGCAGATCGGCGGCGCGGGTGCGGTTCCGTCCGTGGCCTTCAACAGTGGGAGTACGCCGTTCCGCATCGACCACGACGAAAAGTTCAACCAAACAACCCATCTGCAATACCAGCCCTGGAAGCGAGGTCCGTGGCTTGGCTTCAATTGGCGATTTGACAGCGGCTTGGTGGCCGGAGCGGCACCGTGCTACGGTTTAGGCTCCGCCAACGACTGTCCTCAATCAACCACGCTGGACGGACAGCCTGCCGTTAACATGACAGATCCCTTCGGGACACCCTTGACTGCCGATCAGGAGTTCCAAGCTGGGTTTACTTGCAACGGTGCGCGGGCAACGCCAACGGTTCCTTTGCCCTTTACGTGTCTCGCTTCCCAGTTCGGCTCGTCTCTCATATCGGTGCCCGCGCCGGGGACCGAAAATGACGACAAGAATCCACCGCGCATCGCGCATCGCAACCTGTTCGATCTTGCTCTCGGTGACGACAACCTGTTCAAAGGCGAGCGTTACAAATGGAGCCTCACACTGACTGCGATCAATATCGCCAACAAGTATGCACTCTACAACTTTCTTTCCACCTTCAGTGGCACGCACTACGTGACTCCGCGAGCGCTGACGGCCCAACTCGGGTTCCACTTCTAGCGAGGCGAGGGGGCCGGCGGTAGGTACCGCCGCCCCCGAACCACTTCATGGGAGGTCCAGGGTCGCTGGGAGCAAAGGTTGGAACTGCAACCGACAGGCGCAAGCCTTTCCGCGGATCGCCTTGCGGCCCTCGATCACAATCAGGGGAGTTACGGCGAGACCGGCAAGTGGATCAGCCAAGGCAAGATGCCAGAGCGCGTTCGCCGCCATTCCCGCCAGAGCTACCAGTGAGAGGTACGCGCAGAGTGCCGATTCGGCAGCATCGGCCTGGAGCGCCGCGCTGCGTGTGACGGCCGAGAGTTTTCGCTTCTCCCAAGCAAGCCACGGCATGATTGCCGCAGCGGCGATCAGAATCCCGATGCCGATATAGCTCGGTTTGGGTTCACCGTATCCCAGCAGGGTCAGCACCGCCGCCGAGACCACAAAAGCGGCCAGCACAAACAGCAACGCCCCCGCAATGTCCGATGCGATTTTCTCGGCACGCTCCTGCGCGTCGCAGGAGCCGAACCGCCACAACACGACCGCGGCGGAAAGAAGCTCGACTGCACTGTCCCCGCCGAAAGCTGCGAGCGCAGTGCTGCGCGCCCTCCACGCTGCCGCGAGTGACACAGCAGCCTCGACGCTCATCCAGACGATCGTGATGATCTGGATGCGCCGAACGCGCCGGATTGTATCTCGCGCGGGAACATGATGGGCAGAAACCATCATCCAGATTATATCGACGTGGGCTTCGTTTCGAACGGGAAGGGGTCGGTATAAAACAGCGCTAAGGCCTAACTAGTATTTTCCGTGAAATATCGCCTGATTGATGTCGGGCCAGAACTCTTTTAGCGTGTTGAAGACGCCGTCCAGGCCCACCTGCGTCCCCCAGCGTTGGTACGTTTTCACCCACGGGTTGGATTGTGCCGGGTAATAGGTATTACCGATGCCCGCGGCCGCTCCCGCACCCACGATCTCCGACAGATTGAAGGTGCTCTTTCCGGAGTTGGTCCTGGTGATGAACAGCCGAGTTACCGCATACCCGGTCCGCTTAACAAATCCGCCTCTGCCCATGGTGTAATATCTCGGGTCTTCTCTCGTCACCACGGGGACGATTGCTTCCGTCATGTAGTTCTCGATGCCGCCGTCGACAAAGTTGTGCCAGTAGTATTTACCGTAGCCCTCAGCGCCCTGCCCAAAGGCCGGCTGCGACTTGCTGGCCATGTCAATTCCGGCGAGCCCTGCCACTAAAATGAAATAGGAATAGTCGAATGTATCCTGGGTCGCCAGCCAGAGGTTACCCTTGAAAGTCAGCGGAGGCAGCTTCGTATTGGCGCTGACCGCCCGGTAATTTGGGACAATCCCCAGAATTCTCTTTGGCTGTTTACCAAACTGGTCGTTCGGATTACTTGCATCTGCGGGGGTGACGCTCGGCGCGTCTGGCAAGGAGGGTTTTCCGTCTTTGGTTGTGGCGGCTGGCGGTGGGGCCTGGTTTTGCGAAGCCTGGTTTTGCGAAGCCTGGTTTTGCGAAGTCTGGTTTTGGGGAATCTGGTTTCGGGAAACATCGGTTAACGAAACATCGGTCAGCGGGGCATTGGTGGTCAGAGAACTATCGTCCGGAACCCACGGAACCGTTCCTTCTCGCGACGGTTCCCGCGCGCTCGCGGATTCCTGAGCTTGAACAGACGCCGCTGCCAACATCCCCGCGAGCGCTACCGCCATGCAAAATAATCGAATCGCTTTCAAGTCTTCCCCCTACATCCGCATTTCTTCGCTCGGCGCTACCCGCTCTTCAAACAACCCCCGCCAGTCACCCGAAGTTGGATTGTTTGAATCGGCGTTTGGATGCACCCCAGGCATTAGTTGGGCGCTTTCTGCTGCTGTTTCTCCACGTGGCGGGCGTGTCTCCTTTGCAAATAGCCGTGAATATCTGGCCAAAACTCCTTCAGCTCATTTCCAAAGGCGTCGAGACCCATTTGCGTTCCCCAGCCCGAGAGGCTCGACGAAAAACTACGATCGGCGGCGGGATAGTAGACCGTGGAAATCGCTATCGCCGTTGCGTTGCCGGCAAACTCGGGAATGTTGAACATGTGAGCGCCGGAGTCTCTTCGGGCAATGAAAATACGGTCGATAGCGTACCCAAAGCGGTGCGCGAACGAACCCCTGCCCAATCGATAATAGCGCGGATCGATTTTTAGAATCGTGGGATAAACGCCGCCCACCATGATATTGCCATCCACCTGATCGGCGAAAGCCGCTCCATACCGCTTGGCGTATCCCTCCATTCCCTGTCCGAACCCCGGAGAGGAATTACTCGCTTGCCGAATGCCCGCCACGATGCCCACCAGCGTGAACTCATAGGGGTCGAAAGAGCCCTTGGCTGCCATGGCGAACTTCTCTTTCCAGGAGACAGGCGGCACCTGCGACTGACCATCCACCGTCAGATAGTTTGGCATCACGTAGAACATCCGGTCATTGACCTTCTTTGAATCTTGTTGGACCGGGCCGTTTGGATCCTGAGTCTTATTTTGGACAGGCGGTTCGTTCCCGGGCCTATCCTGCGTCGAAGAACTGGTCGCGGGCGATTGGGGAGATGGCGCCGGGTCCGATGTTTGAGTCTTCGGAGCGCTTTGAGCTGCGCAAAGAGCGGCAGAGCATAGGATCGACATGATCAGTAGGCCTACGCGCGCTGAATTGCTCGATTTCAAATTTATGATGGCTCCAAGTCCAGTTGATTGAGGTGTTGCGTATCCGATCGCGTCGCAAGCGAGGGAACTTCTGTCTCCACTTTAACAGTAAGATGCAGTTGGCGGCGAGGGGCTCATCCGGCCGAGCGCGCAGAGGTACCGATCGGGTAAAGGTGGCTTGGCGCCCGTTCGGCGACTAGCTTCGGGAATCATCGAGGTTGGCCGCACCTGCGGCTGGACTAGATTCCGGCGGAGCCCCGTGTTATGCCATCGCCGCTTCCGGCTTGAAAATGATCCCCTGACGTTGCCGGCTGTTCATGATTACCCGCAGCGGCGCATCAAATCGTAGGTGCCTGACGCAGCCGTCTGTATCTACGGAAGGTTGCTCGCTTAGCCATCCCCAGTCCACCGAGCCTTCGCCTGCATCGGGATTCACGGTGAAGTAGCCGATCTGGAAGGCCGTTAGATTCTGGAAGAAATGACTCCCCTGTGACGGCGTGACGCGAAAGTCGCGGAAACCGGCCTCGACGATGACGCGCGCGCCAGAGATTTCGTCCCACTCGACTGGAATGCCGAGCCGGGGATCATTCGATCCCCAGCGCCCTACTCCAATCAGCAGATACGGCCGGTTCTCAGCACCGAGCAAGCCATTGAAATGAGCGACCGCCTTCGCAACCTCCTGGCTGCGGCTACGCTCGAAGCGTTGCGCATCGACCACCACCACGTCGCAGAGGTTCTCGATGCGCCCATTCCCCAGAACTTTGCTGCTCCGGCAAAGCAACTGCCGAGGGTCCACGTCGTCGAGCGATGAATCCTGGTGATCGCGGGAAAGAGTCAGCGGACGGATTTGCAGGAAGCCAAACTCCGCTGCTTCGCCCGGCCGCCGGGGCAGGCGAACGGCGAACTCGATTTCCACGGGAATGCCCAAAGCGCCTTCTCCGGTCTTCCCCAACGTCTCGAGAATCGCCGCCAGAGGAAACAATTCGTGTTTTAGCATCGGCGCGAAGGTGATAATGCGTACGCCGGGCCGGTCCACTCCGTCGTGCGCCGCGTGGTTGTCGACCGAATAGGTGGATCCAACCGCGGATAGCGTGCCGTCTGTCTCCGCCACATCCAGGCCGAAGCGCATCTCGTGCAGATGCCCCTGGCGGCCCTGGGGAACACCGTTTAAGGCGAGCGCCCAGAACTCGGTCTGCGAGTTTGCCAGAATGTCTTCCACTGACGAAAACTGGAGCAGACTCTGCGGATGACGTGGGCAGAACGTCAGGCACTTTCCACCGTCGACCACGGCGCGGCCAAGCCCTAAAGCTGCCGCGGCAATTCCGTCGGCGGATGTCATCGGCGGCGTGGGATAAAAATTGTGCGACCGTACTACTCCCGAGAAATCCGGATAGAAGCGTTGCCCGTGCACAGTGCCGACAAGTTGCTGTACGATCACCGCCATCTTTTCTTCTTCCAAACGGTAAGGTGTGGCACGTACGTAGGCCTTGGCATGGCGGCTGAAGGTGGAGGCGTAGACGCGCTTAACGGCATCCATTAGCTCCGTGAGTCGCTCCGTTATATCGCTCTGCTGATTACCCAGCATGAAAGTTTCGTACACTCCGGTAAAAGGCTGGTATTGGGAGTCTTCGAGCAAGCTGGAGGAACGCACAGCGAGCGGATACGGGACCTCATCAAGAAAGACCTTCAAGTTTTCCTTTAACTCTGCGGGTAGCGGAGCAGCCAGGAACTTCTGGAGAATCTCGGCATCGTCCTCGCATTGCAGGGCGAAATCGAGCAGATTGTTCTCCGTCATAAATTGATCGAAAGCATCGGTGGCCACAACTAGAGCGGGCGGCACCGCGATGCGGACGCCCGGGAAACGGCGCGTGATGCGGTTCTTGCGCAAGAGATGGCGCGCGAAGGCGAGCCCCCGAGCCTTGCCCCCCAGCGATCCAGCGCCGATCCGCAGGAAACCGGTTTCAGAAGCCTTGAACGTCTCGGCGTTGAAGTCTCCGATCAGCAGCTCGCTTTGTTCGCGACGGTAGTCATTGATTGATTCGATTAGGTCGTTGCGCAAGTGTTCCGCACCGGTAAAGTCAGAAACCTTGCGCGGGCGCAACTTGGCGGCCAGAGCAAACTCGGTGCGCGCCATCAGCCAATGAGAGAAGTGGTTGCTCTGGGCGTGGTGGGTAAGGCTTTCGGGTGGAACTGTCTGCAGCTGCTCTTCGAGTTCATTCAAATCCCGGGCGCGCCCTACTTCTCTCGAATCCGGCAGACGAAACACGAAATCGCCGAAGCCAAACTGTTCGGTGAGGATCCGGCGCAAATCTTTCAGCAGCGTAGGCGAACGTTTCCGCAGAAACGAATATCCCGCGGCGAGGGCGCGCGGACGAAACTCGGTGCGGCTGGTCTGCAAGACTACGGGCACATCCGGTACCAGGGCCTTCATCAGGCGGGCGAGTTCGAAGCCCGCCTCGGGACTGAGCTTGCCCTCCCAGGGAAACTCCACGTCCGAGACCAGGCCGATCAGGTAATCGCGATATTCCTCTACCATCTGGGCCGCTTCCTCGAAGTTAGAACTCAGCAGAATCTTCGGGCGGGCCTGCATGCGGACCAGTTTGTGGGCGACGTTGATGCCTTCCTGAATGACACGCCGTGATTGCTTGATCAGCTCCGTATAAATCACCGGCAGGAACGACGAGTAGTAACGGATGTTGTCTTCCACGACCAGCAACACGGGCACTCCCATCGCCCGGGTGTCGTGTAAGACGTTGCGTTTATCCTCGATGTACTTGACCATGGCGATGAGAATGCGGGCATTTCCCTGCCAGAGGAAGATCCGTTCGATATCGGTAACCGGATTTCGGCTGATGAAATTCTTGATGGCGCGGTAATCATAGGCCAGCACGACTACGGGGACGTCCAGGCCGGAACTCTTGACCTCGCGCGCCAGTTCCGCTGCGGTCATGTCACCAACAGCAAGATTCGTGACGATCAGATTGAATCGTGGCTGTGAACGCGCCAGTTCTAGGGCTTCAGCGCAACTCGAAACATGGGTGATGCCGGGAATCTGCTGCAGATTGAGTTCGAGCGATTCGTCGATCAGCAGTTCATTGAGGCGCCCGTCTTCGCGTAGGATGAAAGAATCGTAAAGGCTGGAGACCAGAAGAATGTTCTGGACCTTAAAAGGCATCAGGTTGTCGAAGCCTTCGAGACGGGCTTCGGCATCAAGAAAAGGCTCGGCTACGGGGCGGACGGTCATGGAAGATTTAACAGTCAATCATACTCGCGTGGCGACGACCGCTGTGAGCCAAGCCGACAGACTGTCTTCACCGGGAGCGATTACAGAATTCGTTCGTGGGTGTAGTGGTTTGCGCCGAGAGCTGAGATCAACTCCGCAATATGATCCGGACCGCGGGTCTCCATGGTGATATCGATGGCCGTATCTCCCAGGTTCACGTTGTGGTAGGCGCGATCGTAAGAAGTTTCGACGATGTTGGCACGGTGCTGGGCAAGAATGCCGGTGAGCCGGTGCAGGGCTCCGGGGTAATCAGGAAGATGAACGCGAAGACGGACCAGGCGTCCATCTTTAACCAGGCCGCGCTCGATGATGCGCGCCAGCAAAGTCACATCGATATTCCCGCCGCTCACTACGGCGATGACCTTCCTCCCGGTCTTTTCCAGAATCATCGGAATGCGGCGGTTAACTAATGCAGCCAGCGCCGAGGCGCCTGCTCCTTCGGCAAGAATCTTCTCCCTTTCGAGAAGCAGCAGAACGGCGTTGGCAATTTCCTCTTCCTCAACTGTGACAATATCGTCCACATATTTCTGGACTAACGGAAGCGTGCGCACACCGATGCGACGCACCGCGATTCCGTCGGCGATGGTCACCGCGGAGGGCAAGGTCACAGGCTTGCCCTCCGAAAGCGCGACTTTTGCCGAAGGCAGCCGCGACGGTTGAACTCCGATCACCTGAATGCGCGGATTGGTCTCTTTGAGCGCGCAACCGAGCCCGCCAATCAGGCCACCTCCGCCGACGGGCACAACCACAACCTCAAGATCGGGATGCTGCTCAAGCAATTCCAGTCCCAGAGTTCCCTGCCCGGCGATGATTTCATCGTCGTCGAATGCGTGCACAAACGTGAGGCGTTCTTGTGCGCTGAGGCGAAGCGCTTCGTCGTAAGCCTCATCGTAATTCGCCCCATGGAGCACCACATCGCCGCCGTAGCCTCGCGTTGCCGAGACCTTGATCAACGGCGTCGCCAGCGGCATGACGATCCGCGCCCGAATACCCAGATTGGAGGCGTGATAGGCCACGGCCTGGGCGTGGTTGCCCGCCGAGGCTGCGATCACTCCCTGGGACCGTTCTTCCTCGGTAAGGCTTAGCAGCTTGTTGAGCGCTCCCCGTTCCTTATAAGCGCCTGTCCTCTGCCGGTTCTCGAGTTTCAGATAAACGGAATGGCCGATCAGTTCAGAGAAAGTTTCCGACCGGGTGCATGGCGATACATAGATCGACTTTCGAACCCGTGCAAGGGCGGACTCAATATCAGAGAGAGCGACCATTCGAGCGCTGGCTGTAGCAGGATTCGCCATTCTACTTCAAACAAATCTCCCTCTTTCACGATACAGGATGCCGCGACTCTGCTCTTGAAATTGCCTTTTGGAACGGTACAGAAAAACCCATGCGCCGCATCGAAATTGTCGATTGTACTTAGGCGGGTGTTTCAGGTTAGACAAGTACTATGGCCGAAAGTCGCCTCACATTCGCGATGGATCACGATGCATGCGGCGTGGGCTTCATCGCCCAGTTGGGCGGGCCTGCGTCTCATGCCGTGGTTGAGCGCGGAATCGGTGCCTTGTCGCGCCTGGCCCACCGCGGTGGCGTGGACGCCGATGGCCGCAGCGGCGATGGAGCCGGGCTGCTTGTGGGACTTCCGAAGGCTTACTTCAGAAAGGCCGCTCGCTCTCACGGTATTGAATTGCCCGAGGAGTTTGCTGTCGGCATGGTGTTTCTTCAGCGTGGCCAGGAATCTCAGGCGTTGGATGCGATTCGAGCCACCGTTGCGAAATACGATCTTTCGCTTCTGGGTTGGCGCACGGTGCCAACAGATGCTTCCATCTTGGGGCCCCGCTCGGCCGATTCTCTTCCTGTCATAAGGCAATGCTTTATCGCGCCGAGTTTTCCTTCTTCGCGCTTAGATTCTTCAGGGCTCGAAGCTGCAAATTTTGAGTTGCGACTCTTCCGGTTACGGCAGGAACTCGAGACCATTGCTGCTTCCGGTTACTACTGTTCCCTGTCTTCGAGAACCATCGTTTACAAGGGACTGCTCACGCCTGAGCAACTAGCTCCCTTCTATCTCGATCTGAATGATCCTGAATTTGCCAGCGCATTTGTAGTCTTCCATCAACGTTACTCGACGAACACGCAGCCCAGTTGGTCGCTTGCCCAACCATTTCGTTTCGTGGCTCACAATGGCGAGATCAACACTATCAGCAGCAATCGGCGCTGGTTCCAGGCGCGTGGGAAAACTTTGCGTCGCCAGCTCGGACTTCCAGAAAACTCCAGATTGCTGCAGCCCGGGATGAGCGACTCCGCGAGTTTCGACAATGCTCTTGAAGCCTTGGTGAGAAGTGGCTCCAGCATCGCCGAGTCCGCATTGCGCCTGGTGCCGCCGGCATGGGAACAGGATGAGCATCTCGATGTGGGACTGCGGCGATTCCTCGCCAACAGCGCTCCCGAGCAAGAACCTTGGGATGGCCCGGCTGCTCTGATCTTCACCGATGGAAAGTTCGTAGGCGCCAAACTGGATCGCAACGGCCTGCGTCCGCTGCGCTATACGCTAACCGCAGATGGATTGCTGATCGTCGGCTCCGAAGTCGGCATCACTGATCTTTCCGACAAGCAGGTTGTGGAGCGGCAGCGGCTTGGTCCCGGAGAAATGTTGATCGCAGACCCCTCGAGCGGGAATTTCTTCCGGCCGAGTGAAATTGCGCGACTGGTGCCGGCGGCCGCCAGTGGGCCTGCGACGACGGTTATTCCCCCGGAACAGGAAGCCGAGCCGATCACGCTGGATGGCAACCGTTTGATGGCAGCCTTCGGCTGGACGGAGGATCAGTTCCGCTTACTCTTCTACCCTCTTGTGGAGCGCGGCCAGGAACCGCTGTGGAGCATGGGCGACGACGCTCCCCCCGCGTTCCTCTCGAGTCTCCCGCGTCCTCTTTGGGATTATTGCAAGCAACGGTTTGCCCAGGTTACCAACCCTCCCATCGACCCCCTGCGCGAAAGCCACGTAATGTCGCTCGACGTGTACCTTAGCAACAATATCCGATTGAATTCTCCCCTGCTTGATGCCGGGCAGATGGACTCGATTGCCGAAGCGCTGTCGCCGATTCATTGCATCGACATAAGCTTCGAGCCGGGGGCAGGTCTTGCGGCTGCCCGTCAGGCTGTCGACAGAATCCGCGCGGAAGTGGGAACGGCGGTGCGCAACGCCGGTGCAATCCTGGTGAGCGATGAAGCGGTTAGCCGCGAACGAGCCGCGCTGCCGGCGCTACTCGCAGTTTCGTGTGTGTGGCAAGCGATGACGAAAGCCGGCGCCTGGAATGTTCCGCTGATTGTGGAGACCGGCCAGGTCGTCGATACCCATCATTTGGCCTTGCTGGTTGCCGCGGGAGCCAGCGCAGTGCATCCCCATCTAGCCATGTGCATGGCATCACGCGCCGACGTTTACGGTCCCGCTCGCTATCGCGCCGGCATCGAAAAGGGCTTACGTAAGGTCCTTGCTCGCATGGGCATCTCCACGATTAGCAGTTATCGCAATAGTCAACTGTTCGAAACCATCGGCCTCGATCCATCGGTGTGCGGAGAGTTCTTTGAAAATGCCGGCCAAACCCTCAGCGGCAAATCACTCGACGATCTACTTCGGGACAGCATCACTTGTCACGCTGCGGGCTTCGGATCTTCTGCCGCTGAGTTCCGCGATGCGGGTTTGTATCGCTTCCGCCACAACGGCGAGCAGCACGCGAGTTCGCCAGAACTGGTGCGGCGCATGCATCGCTATATCAAATCGCCAACCGAGCAGAATCGTGTGGCCTTTAAGGCGCTCTCAGAAGATCGAAAAGAAACCGGGAAGAGTGTCGCCATTCGAGACTTGATCGAGTTTCGTCCCGCAGAGCCTCTGGCTCTAGACGAAGTAGAAAGTGAAGTTTCTCTACTCAGCCGCTTCAGCACCCAGGCCATGTCGCTGGGCGCAATCTCACCAGAAGCTCACGAGACGTTGGCCATCGCGATGAACCGCTTGGGCGGACGCAGCAACACCGGCGAAGGCGGTGAAGATCCCAGGATTTATTACGAGCGCCCGGAGGCAAATAACCGCGTCAAGCAGGTGGCGTCGGCACGATTTGGAGTCACCGCGGAATACCTGGTACACGCCGATGAAATCGAGATCAAGATGGCGCAAGGCTCGAAGCCCGGCGAAGGCGGCCAACTGCCATCTACAAAAGTCACGCCTTACATCGCTCGCCTGCGGCACGCGGTTCCGGGAACCTCCCTCATTTCGCCGCCGCCCCACCATGACATCTACAGCATCGAAGACTTGGCTCAACTGATCTACGATCTGCGCGCTGTGAACCCGAACGCGCGAATTGGGGTCAAGCTGGTCTCCAGTTCTGGAGTCGGAGTCATTGCGACCGGCGTGGCCAAAGCGGGAGCCGACGTAATTACCATCAGCGGCCACGATGGCGGCACGGGCGCCTCCCCACTCACCTCCATCAAGAACACGGGGTTGCCCTGGGAGATTGGTTTGCGCGATGCGCATACGGCGCTCGTGCGGGCCGGCCTGCGCGCCCGCGTACGATTGCGCGTGGATGGCGGCTTAAAATTTGCCCGCGACGTGGTGGTCGCCGCTCTGCTGGGCGCTGAGGAATTTGGCTTCGGCACTGCGGCTCTGCTTGCCATCGGCTGTGTCATGGCGCGGCAATGTCATCTCAATACTTGTCCGGTAGGCATCGCCACCCAAGACGAAACCCTGCGCGCGCGCTTTGCCGGAAACCCTGAGATGGTCGAGACTTATTTCCTCGCGCTGGCTGCCGATGTCCGCGAACTGTTGGCGGGGATAGGCGCGGGCTCGATCGATCAAATCCTGGGCGCCGTCGAGCGCTTGCGGCCGCAGTCTGTAGGAGCCGAATGCAGTGTGGCCTCGCTGTTGCAGCCGATTACCAATCCACCGGCGCAGTTCCCCTGTCCCCGTGAGGATCGCAGCGCGCTCCACCTTGAATTGAATCGCGTGGTGGATGATCTGGAATCGCTCTCTGCCCATCTTTATCGTTTTGAAATCACCAACGGGGATCGGGCGGTTGGCGCTCACTTTAGTGGCGAAGTACTGCGTCGGATCAGTCCTTCTTTCGGACTCTCCAATCTGGAGATGACCGGCGCCGACTGCGAGTTTTTCGGCACCGCGGGACAGAGCTTCGGCGCGTTTCTCATCTCCGGCGCCAACTTCCGTCTGACCGGCGAAGCGAATGATTACGTGGGCAAAGGCCTGTGCGGCGGCAGCATCGCCATTACTGCGCACGCGGAAGCGTCAGAACGCGGAGACGTTCTCGTCGGGAACACTGTGCTCTACGGCGCCACATCCGGTGAGTTGTTTGTGGCAGGCCGGGCCGGAGAACGGTTTGCGGTGCGCAATAGCGGCGCTCTCGCCGTGGTCGAGGGCGTAGGCCGCCACGGATGCGAGTACATGACCGCCGGCGTGGTGGCGATTCTCGGTCCCGCAGGACCGAATATGGGAGCCGGAATGACGGGCGGCCTCGCCTATGTGTTGCGCGCGGATGCCGCTGACTACTTCAATGGTAGTTACATCCACCACGACCACATCAACCCCGACTCCGTGCGCTTCGAAACGATCGAACCTCAAGAAGAAGAGTGGCTCCGCCGAATTCTTCGCCGGCACTTGCAACTCACCGGCAGCCCGCGGGCCGCGCAACTTCTCGCCAGTTCCGCTCTCCCGCTGCTTCGTGTCGAGCCCCTGGCCCCGCCATGCTCGATCGAAGATACCTGGGCATCGATTCTTACTCGCCTGGCCGCTGAGGAAGCCCGCGGCTACGGCCGCGACAAACTCTTCTCTTCCGAGAGGCCAGTTGTCCAATAACCGCCGACGCAATCGCCGGCGCATTCCATTCCGCAAGCCAAGCTAAACTCCGTTATAATTCTTCGACAAGCCGCATGGACTTCGATCAGCTCATCACATTCCTGGAGGTTGCCCGGCAAGGCAGCTTTTCCCGCGCCGGAGAGAAGGTCTTCCGCTCGCAATCCGCAGTAAGCGCACAGATCCGCCAGCTCGAACAAGAATACGGAGATCGCCTCCTCGACCGCTCCGGCAAGTCCGTCAAGCTCACTCCCGCCGGTCAAGTCTTCCACGACTACGCGCTGCGCATGAAAAAGCTGCGCGATGAGTCGCTGGTGGCTGTGGCCGACCACGGACATACTCCGCGGGGCACGCTCGTGGTTGGCGCTAACGAAGCCACTTGCCTTTACGTCTTGCCCGAGGTGTTTGGAGAATACTGCCGCCGTTATCCCGACGTGCAAATCAGCATTTATCGCAATTTCACCTACAAGATCATCGAGAAGCTGGAAAATGGCTCTCTCGACGTGGGCGTACTCAGCCTTCCAGTTCAATCTCCCAGCTTGAAGATCCAGGCTATCTACCGCGACCGGCTGATGCTGATGGTGAGCCCCAAGAACCCCCTAGCCAAGCTGAAGTCGGCGCACATCAGCGACATCGTGAAGCACCCACTGCTTCTTCCCAAGACCGGCCACACCCGCAGGCTCCTGGACAAGCTGTTCCGCGAATACAACACGGAACTCAAGGTCAGAATGGAGCTGCCCAGTATCGGGATGATTAAGAGTTTCGTCGCCGCCGACTTGGGCATTTCGCTTATCAGCGCAGCCTTTGCGCGCGATGAAGTAGCGGCCGGGAGGGTGAAACTGGTCGAACTGGAAGGCCCGGAACTGTGGCGGGAACTCGGTCTCGCCTACCGGCGTGACCGCACGCTCTCAGTGGCTAACAAGGCGTTCATTGCGGTGGTGCGGCAACTCTCGGACTATCTTAAGAAGGCGGAAGCCCCGGCGCACTCCTAGAGCCTTTCTCAAGCGATTGCCGTAGTATTCTCCCGAGGAATAGCTTTCTGGTTCTCCGATTCGGCGAAAGGATTGCCAGCGTGGTAAACAACGAAAGGGCCAGTTACAACCGTTTCCTCCTGCTGGTAGCGGGTTTGGGCGGCTTGCTGTATGGGGTAGATGTCGGCATTATTGCCGGCGCCTTGCCCTATCTGGAGGCCACTTCCGGGTTGAATGCAGGCCAGCTTTCGACCGTGGTCGCAGCAGTCCTACTCGGCAGCGTCGTCTCGACTCTGTTCGCGGGCGCGCTGGCTGACTGGATGGGGCGCAAGCTCCTCATGACCCTTAGCGGCGTGCTGTTTGTCGTCAGTATTCCAGTCATTGCCCTCGCGCATGGTTATGAGCCGTTGATCCTTGGCCGCCTGTTGCAGGGGATCAGCGCTGGATTGATTGGTGTGGTGGTCCCGCTGTATCTGGCGGAGTGTCTTTCGGCATCGAGTCGCGGCAAAGGTACGGGCATCTTTCAATGGCTGCTCACGCTCGGCATCACCGCGGCGGCCTTTGTTGGCATGTATTTCAGTTTTCGCGTCGAAGAAGTGGCAAAACTCGGCGACGCCGCCACGCTCATCGCTTTCAAAGACACGGCTTGGCGCAGCATCTTCTGGGTTTCGCTGCCGCCCGGCATCTTGTTCGTCATCGGCGGCCTAATGGTTGCGGAATCGCCGCGCTGGCTGTTTCTCCGCCACCGGCGCGATGCCGCCTACGCCGCCCTTCTTCGTTCCCGCACCACTGAGCAGGCCGATCTCGAACTCGCCGAAATGGAACAAGTGGCCGCCGCTGAGAAGGCCCAGACCTCAACTGGAACCAAGGTCAAGGAATCGCTGCTGCGTCGAAAATATGTGATCCCGTTTGTGCTGGCCTGTGTGATTCTGGCGTGCAATCAAGCCACGGGCATCAACTCCATCATTGGCTATAACACCAACATTCTCCTGCAGAGCGGCCTCTCCGACGTCCAGGCTCATTGGGGCTATGTTCTTTTCACCATCGTGAATTTCCTGACTACCATTGGCGCCGTCCTGCTCGTGGATCGCAAGGGACGCAAGTTCCTGCTGTCGGTGGGAACGGCCGGGATTATTGTCTCGATGATCTGCACCGGCGTTCTCTTCCGCCAGACGGAACGCCTGCGCGTGGATTCCAGAGGCCCTGTTCAGTCGATGGTCGATGCGGACGCGGACCAGAAGATCACACTTACTTATGACCAGAAGCTGGCCAAGACGCTGCTGAAATCAGGCGAGGACGCAGCCCACCAGATCCTAAACCGGCCAACTTCCCTGGTTGTGATCTATTCCTATGGAGACTTCCGTGCCGCCACCAAAGCCGCGCGTTCCGACGACACCGCCGCAACCCCAATCGAAATCACCCGCGAAAGCTGTGTGCCCGCCAACAAAATCGTCGCGTTCTTTTCCAATCCCTTCGGGGATCTCAATGCTGCGCGCCACGCTCCGCTGAGAATCGACAACGCGCTAATTACTCCCTTGCCCAGCCAACGCAGCGGATGGAAAATCGCCCTCACTCTTTTCGTATTCATGGCGTTCTATGCCATCGGCCCTGGGGTTTGCGTTTGGCTGGCGCTTTCGGAACTGATGCCAACTCGCATTCGGTCCAACGGCATGAGCATCGCGCTGCTACTCAACCAGGCGGTCTCCACGGGCATCGCCGCTATATTTCTACCCACTGTCGGTAAGTACGGTTACGCGACGATGTTCTTCTGCTTTGCCGGATGCACGGTAATCTACTTCATCACGGCTGCGGTATTCCTGCCGGAAACCAAAGGAAAAACTCTGGAGGAGATCGAAGCGCACTTCGAAGGAGCTAGAAAAAAGGTCGGGACAGCAACTGCTTAAATCTCGTAACGATAGAGGTGCAGACCGGGATCGAACCGCCCATCAGGCCCGCGCCTTATCGAGCATTTCTTCCCAGATACCTTTTGACTTGAGGACGACCTCCACTGCTTCGCGGACCGCCCCTCGGCCAGCCAGGGCCCTGGTTGTGTAGTGCGCAGCCTCTTTTACTTCGGGAACGGCATCGCCCACAGCAATAGCAAGGCCGGCGCGACGCATGATCGGAATATCCGGAAGATCGTCGCCGATATAGGCAACAGCAGAATCCGTCACACCTGCTCTACGCAGTATGTCTTCATACGCCGGCATTTTCAGCGGCTGTTTCATATAGATGAATTCCATCTTCATTTCCTGACTACGGCGAAGGAGCGCTGCACTCTCGCGTCCCGTGATACAGCCGGTGCGAAGGCCGGCGGCCTGGGCCAAGGTCAGACCCTGGCCGTCGTGCGCGTCAAAGGTCTTGATTTCGAGCGCGGTGCCGTCGGTCTGCGAGAGCAAGGTTACGCTGCCGTCGGTCATGGTGCCGTCAACGTCCATGAGAAGCAGTTTGATTCGCGCAGCGCGCTTCTTGAGTGCGGGAGAGATTTTTGGAAAACGGGCCAACGAAACCTCCACGATTCTGGTCACAGGTTCCGCTCGCGTTTTCCTAAGCAATGAAAAGAATGGAGCGGGAGACCGGGATCGAACCGGCGACATCCAGCTTGGAAAGCTGGCGGCAATCTCGCGTTCCAAGCGGAATCAAGCATTTAGAGCGGGTCCAGACAGGCATTATAGGGCACTAGCGGCACTTATTGAACACACTATTGAACACAACTTTCCTGACCAGGGTCAATGAGTGTAATCGCTGGTTACGTAAATTATCGGCAAACAGCAGCGACGAGGTCTTGGAGGCAGACCCCACTAAAGTGCCATTGACGAAATGGCGCTCTCGCACTAGCGTCCGAGTTGCGTCGATTTCCCAGGAAAATAAATCCCCCGCTCAGCAAAGTTACTGGCCGACTTTTGCTCCTCATCGCGACGTGTTCGAGACTCCAGGGCATGGCCCCATCAGACAACCGATTAGCAGATCTCTGAGAATGAGATCAATAGGAGGCTCCAGATGAGAGCGAAGTTCTTCCTGTCAGTTACTTTATTCTTGTGCGTAGTTTCTGCGGCTGTGGCAGTTGCACAAACTCAAACAATCACGCATAACAAGTGGTACGAGGGCACGTCGATGCCGGTGGCGCTGCAGGGAGCACCCGCGGCAGTGCTCGGAAATGAAATTTACGTGGTTGGCGGGTGGGGCAAGAACGGCACAGTCCCCCAGACCCAAATCTACAACCCCGTCACGAATAGTTGGAGGAGGGGAACGCCTTTGCCCACTCCGACTTGTGACGCGTCAGCAGCGGTAGTGAAAAACGTCTTGTACGTCTTCGGTGGGCAAACCTCGTGCCCAAATCAAAATGTGACCAACGCCGTGTGGGCGTACTACCCTAAGATCAACAAATGGATTCAAAAATCGAGCATGCCGACCGCGAGGTGGGAGACAGGAATCGCGGTCGAGAGCGACATTATTCATGTTATTGGAGGCTTTACCCCTGATGGGGGTGATCAGGATCTCTCGGTAGTCGAAAGCTACAACCCCGCGACCGACACCTGGAAGGAGGAAATGTCTCTACCGAATCAGGCGCAATTACCCGCAGTCGGCCTGATCAGAGGGACTATCGTGGTCGCTGACGGGTACCAGAACGGCAACGACGTTACGGGAGATACCGAAAGCTACAATGCTACTGACAATATGTGGACTGCGCTCAACTCCGACCCGACGGCTCGCGGCCTTGTCTGTGCGGGGGCAATCGGATCGAAACTGTACGACGCCGGCGGTTCTGAAAGCCCAACCACTAATGCATTAACGCTGGCGGAGTCGTTCACGCTGTCGACGCAGACGTGGAAGACGCTCGCACAAATGCCGCACGGCGTAGAAGCCTCCGGCGCGGCAGTATACGACGGGCGACTATACTGCTTTGGCGGCGGGAACGATCCGGTTTCAGATAACTTTACCCACTACGTCCAGATTTATCAGCCGTAGGCGTGGTCACCGAAGCAGCGGAGATGTCAAAACCCGTAACACGGATATTCTTGGTGTTGCTACTCAACAGGCCTCTCAATTCGAGGGGCCTTCTCTTGCTGCTGCGTCGAGGAATCAGGGCGTATTCCGGGCGATCCCTGAGAGTGTGCGCAAGCTGGTTAACGCCGTGGCTGATGATGTGATGAACAGCAAGCCGGTAACGGACCGCATCCAGTGAATTATGCGGAATTATGCCTTTGACAAACCCTACTTATCTAATCCAAGGCCGATTGAGGGTGAAAAGCGTTCGAGAGTAGGCGGAAACAGTCGTAGTGACAACGGTATAACGAGCAGCCCTCCGACAATCGGTGTAGAGCCTGCCCATACCGCGAACAAAGGGATTCCTCTGAGGCCGAAAAGATAACACAGAAGCAATCCTATGGGGGCCGTTGACAGTCTAGTGATTAGCCAATACCGACGTGACATGCAGAGTTCCCGATTGCAGCTCTTGCAATTGAAACTTGGGCTTCTGATGTCATTCGGAGCAATCGGCTTGCCACATTCTGGGCTACGTAGTTTTTGGGATGATCTCATTCTTCAGCGGTCGATGTAGCTATTTAGCTTTTTTCACTTTCCGGCTTGTGTTTGGTTGTTTCTCCGGCGGCTTCACCTTGAGCACGTCCCCTATCAATCTTGAACGAAATTAGAAAACTCCAAACCTGTTGAACACAGTATCGAACACAACTTTTTCGGCCCCATCCGTAACTAATTGAAAAGATGGAGCGGGAGACCGGGATCGAACCGGCGACATCCAGCTTGGGAAGCTGGCGTTCTACCGCTGAACTACTCCCGCTCACTGGCAAGTTGGGCTGTTCGCTTCGCGTGAACCAACCAAAGTCTAGCACTCGAGGCGGCGGGAGACAATCGCTTGGAGCGACCGTTGGTTCCTTCATTTACGGGGCTCGATCACGGAAGCAGCTCATTTCATTTAGACTGCCTGAAGAGAACAAAATGTCTTCTTCGTCTCCACGAAAACACGCGGGCCCCGGCCCCGCTGGCGATCAGCCAACGGTCCCTGAGCCTTCGTTCTCCGAACGGGCCCGCACTCTGGTCTACTTGGGCCGCATTGGCAGCCTTTCGACGCTCTCGCGTAAGCAGCCTGGGTTCCCTTTCGGCTCGGTGATGCCCTACGGGCTCGATGGGCGTGGGCGTCCTATCTTCCTCATCAGCACCATGGCCATGCATACGCAGAATCTGCAGGCGGATCCGCGGGCCAGCCTGCTCATAACCCAACCTGACCGTAGTGGCGATCCGTTAGGCGCGTCGCGCGTCACAGTCATAGGAAATGTTCTAACCATCCCGAAGCCCGAGATGCAAGACGCGCGCCAGCTCTACCTGGAGCGTTACGCTAACAGCAAGTACTGGGTCGACTTCGAGGACTTCTCTTTTTACCGCATGGATGTGTTGGACGTTTACTACGTGGGAGGCTTCGGTGTGATGGGCTGGGTGGAGGCGTCGGATTACAACCAGGCGGAGCCCGATCCCCTGGCCGATGCCGCAGTTGGAATCATCGAACATATGAACGCCGACCACAAAGACGCGCTAATTCTGCTGGCCAGCGCGTTTGCCGGGATAGAGTCTCAGGAAGCGGCGATGACTGCGGTGGATCGTATAGGTTTCCACGTGCGCCTGAAGACTCCCGATGGAATGAAGGGTGCGCGAATTGGGTTCTTGCGGGAGGTAACGGATTCAGGGGAAGCTAGAAAAGTTCTGGTGGAAATGGTGCAGCGGGCACGGCAGGGACAGGTTTCAGGTGTTGGGTCTCAGGTCTTGGGCAAAACCTAGAACCTAACACCTGAGACCTGACGCCTACGGCAGTCTGAGGCACTAGCCGCTCGTCCCAAGCAAGAATGCCCGTGATCCTCTCGGATCGCGGGCATCTTCTTTACTCAGAAAGCGGTCGCTTAGACAGCTTGGACGTTCTCCGCTTGCCAGCCTTTGGGGCCCTTGGTCACGTCGAACTGCACGGTTTGGCCTTCTTGCAGGCTGCGGAAGCCGCCAGCCTGAATCGCGGAGAAATGCACGAAAACGTCTTCGCCATTCTGACGGCTAATAAAGCCATAGCCCTTGGCGTCGTTAAACCACTTCACTGTTCCTTGTTCTGCCATTGATAGTCCTATTCTTGTTTCTTTGGATTGTGCTGAGAAGAATCGCTGCTAGTGAGGGGGTGACGCTGGTTGGCGATACCGACCTTCAGTTGCTCGTGAATCAAACTTAGCTGTATCTAATTATACACGCGGAACCGAAAAACCAACGAAAAATCTCGCATACACCTTACTATCACCCCGACGGATCGGACGACCGAAAATCCGGCCCCCGGAACCTTCCTCACTCGGAGTATCCGTCGGAGTTGCCTTCGTCGTCATTTTCGTCGTCGTCATCTTCGCCCTCATCTTCCTCGTCTTCATCCTCTTCCTCTTCTGCGCTTGGCTCTTCCCGAACCAGCATATCCACGGACAGAGAACGATCAGCATCGTCCACATCCACTAATTCTGAACCTAGGCTGCTCATCCGGTTGATGCTACACCTCGCTCGCCTAATCTGTAACGGCGACAACCGGGCAACGGCAGGAATCAGTGGTGGAACCGGAGACCTTCAGAGGAGCGGGCGCGCCGGCAGTTCGTAAGGAACGAACAGGAAGATCCGGCGCGCCATTAACACCCGCAGCCTCTCGGCCGCGGCCCTTTTCCCATTCTGTCCGTAACGATACACAGGTGACTATTCCCGATTCTGCTCAACTTTATACACTTTCACGACAACCCCTGTTCCGCAGTCCCATTTTGGAACCGCTTGACAGTATTCGAAGCACTTTTACGACTTTTCATCGGACATTGCACCATCTCATGATTAGCTTCAACCACCCCGCCGTTAGGTTTGGAGGTTCATCAAATCGGGAATTTTTACACAGACGTTATCTCCCTGGACCCACGTTTTGACTCAGTCACGCGGATCGGCGACGCCTCCCTGCTGGAACCGACGATGCGCCAGCTAGTCGAGGACATAGTCACTTCGGCAAACCAGATGGGGATCGAACTAATGATCTACGAGACCTATCGCAGCCAGGACCGCCAACAGGAACTCTTCAACCAGGGTGCCACCAAGCTTCGAACCGCCGGCGTACATCACTTCGGTTTAGCTTGTGACATCGTCCGGGTGGTTGGCGGAGAACCTTGCTGGAAAGGTGACTTCTCGTTCCTGGGACACCTCGCGCAGAGTTGCGGTCTAATCTGGGGCGGCGACTGGGGAGCTCCCACCATCAAACATAACTTCGTCGACAGCGTGCATGTGCAGCGTTGCACTGTAGCCCGGCAAGGAAATCTGTTCGCCGGTGTCTGGTATCCCGACGCAACCTACAATCCATACGAAGACGGGCAACATTTACTTGCCGCTGTCACCAAGCCCCCGGCAAAGGCTGGAGTCAGGACAGCTAGACCAAGCGCAAACCGTCAACGAACCTAGAGAAGCGGAAATGGTCTTTCTTAACTTGGTGTCTAATAAATCCCGATCAATGTCCTTCCGTGTTAGCCTTAGTTTAAGAGGGGGTACTAATGATGATAAACAAAGTGGTCGCTTCCCTGCGGAAAGAGTACTCGCGTCTCGAAAAAGAGATGGGACAAGTAGGGAAAGCGCTCGACGCTCTCGGCCACGCCAGCGGGAAGAAGCTCAAGAAGACAGGCCGCACTCTGAGCAAGGATGCCCGAAGGCGCATTGCCGAAGCGCAAAAACTACGCTGGGCCAAAGTCCGAAAGGCTGCCGCCAAGCTAGTCAGGTCGTAAGTAGAAGTCGTAACTAGTAGAGGAACGCTTTCGCAAGCGCCGCAGCCCGGCCTCGTTCGTGACTTCTCCTAAGTCTTTCGGACGAGGCCTCAGCTTCGGGCCCACCCTTGATAGACCCCGCCGGTTAGCGTAGAATCCAGCCCGCTCCAATCAATCCAATAATTTGCTTCTAGAAACAGGAGAAACATGAAAACAAAACCGATTCTACTCACCCTGGCACTGTGCTTTGTAGCGGCATTGGCTTTTGCGAGCCCGATGATGGGAACCTGGAAACTGAACGAAGCCAAGTCGAAGTTTCCCCCAGGAGCCCCCAAGAACAACACCGTCGTTTACGAGGCTGCAGGCGATAACATAAAAGTTACCGTGGATGGCGTTGACGCCAGCGGTAAGGCTACGCACAACGAGTGGACTGGAAAGTTCGACGGAAAAGACTACCCGCTTACCGGTGATCCGAATGCAGACACGCGGTCCTACAAGAAAATCAACGGCAACACCACTGAGTTAACCAACAAAAAAGGTGACAAGGTCGTTGCTAAGGGCAAGATTGTCATTTCGGCCGACGGCAAAAGCCGCACCGTGACGGTGACCGCAACCGACGCGAAAGGCAAGAAGGTCACATACACCGCGGTGTACGACAAGCAGTAGCCTATATAGGATCGTGGGTTTTTCGGGAGGCGGGCGTCCGGAGCTTAACCGGCGCCTCCTCCTAAGTCCATCGGAACCACTTCAGCGCCAGCACGAACGAAATACCACCCCACGCAGCCATCACCAGAAGCCGCGGCCATTGACGGACCAGCGGCGTGCCTTCCAGAATGCTTGCCCGAAGCGCATCGTTGAGAGCTGTCAGAGGCAGCGCCTTGATCAACGGCTGAATCGCCGCGGGAAAGCGCTCGTAGGAGAAGAACACTCCCGAAAAAATCCACATGGGCATCATTACCAAGTTCATAAGCCCGCTGACGCTCTCGATTTTCTGCGCCCGGCTTGCCGTCAGTAATCCTAATCCGCCAAAGGTCATCGCCCCCGCCGTGCCCAACAACACGATTGCGAAAATCGATCCCAGCACTTTCATGTGAAACACGATCACGCCGAGTGTCAGCAGCAACCCGATTTCGATGATCATCAGTACCAGGCGGCTTGAAAGCAGGGCCAGCAGAAAATCTCCCCGCCGCATGGGCGTGCCCACGAAGCGTTTCAGCAGTTTGCGTTGCCGCATGTCGACGAGCGCAAATCCGATGCCCCACATGCCGGAGTTCATCAGGTTCATCCCCAGCAGTCCGGGAATCAGGAAGTCGATGTAGCGTGAACCCGGCTCGGACGAGGTCACCACCGAGGTCGCTACTATATCTTTGCGGCCAGCGGCGGCCTGCAGGGCATCGTCCACCTCGGCACGGGCCAGCACGCTCTCCGGCCTCGCTGGATCGTAGCGGTAATGAAGTCCTCCCGCGCCATCCGGTTCGATCACAAGATCGTACTTTCCCAGACGGAAACCCTTTCGCGCCACGTCCCCGTCCTGCACATCGATCTTGAATGCCGCATGTTGCGGCGAACGTTGCAACAGCGCCTCGGCTTCCTGTGCTCCCGTCCCTGCCACAATCGCAACCGACGATGCGTCTCCAGGTTTGTTGCGAAAGGCGATTCCCAGCCCAGTCGCCAACAACAGCGGAAACACGAATACCCAGAACACAACCTCTGGCTCGCGCTTCAGTTCCAGCATGCGCGCCATCAACAGATGAAGGTATCCTGACCATCGTCCGTTCCGCCTGGGCGGGCGATTCCGTGAGACCTTCTGCTCTACAGCCGGGATTTGCTCTGCAACGCTCATGTGACGACGACCTACCGCGCCTCAGGCTTCCACTTATTCAGGAACTCGAGCAGCGCTTCCGGCGTGAGTGACCGCGCGTCCTCGAATTCGCCGTTCTTCTGGCTGACTACCACCTTGCCGTCGGCTTCGATCACCGCTAGGGTTGGAATGCCTTTGTCCAAAGTCGCGTCAAACTGTTTCACGATATCGGCGTTCTTTTTTTCATCGTCCCCCAAGTCGATATGCACCACTTCGTAGCCCGCCATCACCGGTGCGAAATCAGGCCGATGAAACGCCAAGTCCAGCACGTGGCAATCAAAGCACCAGTTGGCGCCAAAGACGAGCAGCACTCGCTTGTGTTCGGCTGCGGCTTTCTCCTCGGCTTCTCTGATCTCCGCGTGCGCATCTGCGTCCGCCGGATAAATGTTCTTCTTCATGTCGGAGGGCTGCGTCAGGTGAGGCGCATCGGTCCTTTCGGCGCCGACCATCCGCCACTGGTCACCCTGCTTTCGCCAGCCCTGGGCATCAGTCACACTCACGGTGTGACCGCTCGTCAACTGCACGTCCGCTTTGAAGATGACGCTCTGGGCGCCGGGCTTCTCCTTCATCCGTACGATTTCCAGCTTCATGCTGCGCGCTTCTAAACCCAGCCAGAAGGCCATATCGGCATCTGCGCTGGATGCGGCACCGTTTGCTTCAATCTGTGCCGCGGGATCAGTGCTGTAGAACGCCTTCAGGGCGGCAGCGTCTCCCGCGATAACCGCAGATTTCCACTGATCAAGCGGAGGAAAACCGCTCGGTGATTCAGCCGCCGAGGTCTGCGCGATGCCGTACTGTCCGCAAAGCGTCGTTGCCGCCGTTACAGCCAGAAGCACCAAATAGCGAAAATATCCGCTCACAGTCATCTCCATCCTTTCAACTCAGGTCGATTCGATTCAGATCACTCTTCCCGCAAATGACGCCCCGTCAGCCGTACAAACACATCTTCCAGACTGGCCTGCCGCGTGGTCAGATGCTGCAACACGCATCCCTGCTTGCCGACCTCGTGGAGCAATGCGGGAATAGTTAGATGCGGCTCCTTCACACTCAGCGCCACCATGCCGTCATCCTCGCGCACCGACTCCACGCTCGGCAGCGCGCCCCACGCCGCAAGCGCAGCCCCGTCCGAATTCGTACCAACAGCAAACTCCACCACGTGGTGCCCGCCCAGACGGTCGATCAGATCTGAAGGCGAACCTTCCGCGATGATCTGCCCCTGATCAACAATCGCCAGCCGGTCGCACAGCCTCTCTGCTTCATCCATGTAATGCGTCGTTAGCAGCACGGTGCCGCCCGCGCGCTGAAACCTACGAACAATATCCCACAACTGTCGCCGGCTCTGTGGATCCAGTCCCGTGGTCGGCTCGTCCAGGAAGAGAATCTTAGGATTGCACACCAGCGCCGTCGCCACCGCCAGTCGTTGCCTCTGTCCCCCGGAAAGTTTCCCCACCCAAGCGTCAGCCTTCTCCGTCAGCTGCAACTCTTCGAGCACTTCATCGGACCATCGTGGTTCCCGGTAGAAGCTGGCAAACAGTTCGACGGTCTCGCGCACCGTGAGCTTTTCCGAAAGCCGGGTCTCCTGCAGTGAAATCCCCAACCACTCCCGCATCTCGCGCGCGTCCTCGCGCCAGGAGTGGCCGAGGATCGACACTTCACCCGAGGTCGGCTCCAGCAAGCCCTCAAGAATCTCAATCGTAGTCGTCTTCCCGGCCCCGTTCGGACCCAGAAGACCGAAACATTCGCCGGTTCGAATCTCGAGGTTCAGGCCGCGCACGGCTTCCACTTTGCCGTCGTAGGTCTTGCGCAAATCGCGACATTGGATGGCTACAGCCACGCAGAGATTCTAACGAACTTTTCGGGATCACGGGTTGAGAACCCGCATCGGGATTTCTCTTTCGACTGCACCTCTGCTCGCACCGCGCCAGCCGCTATCGAGCGGCCACCAACTCCCCTGGGCCGCCCGGAATCGGAATCCCCTGTGGTTTTGGATCGTCGGGTCCGCGTGCAGGGGGCGGTGGCAGCGGTGTAGATCCCCTCGCCGGCTGTGGCGCATCTTGTGGATCTTCCCCGGGACGCCGCAGAGTTGGAGGGGTTCCCGGACGTTCCCCGGGTTCTGTCTTTGCTTCTTTATCTTTCTCTTTTTCCTTGTCCGGCGGCTGCAAAATGATTTCTTTCTCGGTGCGCACGATTTTCTCGCCGCTAACTTTTATCGTCTCCACCCGCACCACTTCATCTCCCACCAGGCGGACGAAATCGACATCCGCAGGAGGTTCGCCGTAAATCCATTCTTCGTACTCTGTCTCACCGTCCCGTTCCCGCACCTTCCTGGGCGGCCTGCCCTTGGCATGAAGCACCATCTCCTGATTCATCCCCACCAGCACGCGATGCGCCTGGATCGCCTCTTTGACCTTCGGTGGCACCGCGTTCAAATAGGCCTGTTCTTTATTCCGGGCGTTGAAGTCGAGCACTGGATACAACAGCGCCCGCAACTGCGGCACCGTCATCTCGGGCACATACTTGCCGAAATAAACGTCCACGAACGAACCATGTGGGTTGGATTGCGGTTCACCCCTTGTCGGGCTCACCGAGCCACCGCTGGCCCCGGAAATCTCCAGGTGCTGGTACCACTTCTTACGCTGCATTGGGCCGCCATTTATTTCGAAATGAATGTGGTCATCTTTAATCTGCACAAGTGAGATGTGAGCCGGGTCGCCCGGCTTTATAGCTGGACCCCAGAGTGAGAGCGCCTGGCGCAGTTCCCGGCCGTTCGGCGAGATCACGTCTCCCTTCAATCGCAAACCCTTCGTATCCATCGGAAAGGTCGTCCGCGAATACACCAACTGTGTCTCAAAGTCGCGGATGATTTCTAGGCGAGTTTGCGAGGAGATTCGAGGTGCATTTGGCGGGATCGGCTCCGAAATCGGGGCGGGAGCCTGATCGTCCTGCGGGGATTTCGACGGTTCAGATGAAGCGGATGACGCCGAACTCTGAGACCCTGGATTTTTCCCTTGACCGTAACTCAACGATGAAGCAAACCAAAACAGCGCAAGCGACAACAGAGTGAACCGGAAAAACGGAAGAGTCGTACTCCTAGATCGCAGCATACAACACCCCAGGACCCGAAACTCATTATATGCGATGGAATGGAAGCGTCGCCAGAGCGCTGAACGGTTAGGACTTCACGGGCGAACTCACACGCTTTCCGGACCGCGCCGCTTTTGCTGCTGGCACTTGGTCATGATGGCGGAACGGAGCCGCGTCCGGAGGTCTTCGGGCAATTCGTAGAGCTGGGAGTCTCTATAAATCTCAATGGTCTTCTTGGTGGTGTCACAAACCACATAGCAGTTGTGGCACCAGGAAAGATGATTCTCCAACTCGACTTTTGTCGGTTCGTCGAGCACCCCATCCAAATAGTTTGTCAGCTCGTGCAGAAACTCAGAGCATTTCACTGTTTGCCATCTCCACTCTCGCGTCTCTGGAAGAACCGTCCCAGGCGTTCGCGAAGCTGCAGGCGTGCCCGCAACAGCCGCGATTTCACCGCCGGCACGCTTAACTCCAGAGCGGCCGCAGTCTCCTCGGTCGAAAGTCCTTCCACGTCTCTCAGTACAAACACCGTCCGGAAGCCCGGGGGAAGGCCCTGGATCGTCTTGCTCAAAATCTCGCGCAACTCCGCCTGCGTATACTGCTGCTCGGGATTGGGACTCCAATCCGCGATCTCACGCGGAAGAGAATCATCTTCAGTTTTTATGTCCTCATCGAGCGAAACGGTGCGCTCGGGCTTTTTGCGGCGCAACTTCATCAACGCTTCGTTGACGGCGATGCGCACCAGCCAGGTGTAAAACTTGGACTGCTCCTGAAACTTTGCCAGGTTGCTATACGCCTTCAGAAACGCTTCTTGCACCACATCTTCCGCATCTTCGCGGTTTTGCGTGATGTGCTGCGCGATCCGAAAAACGTTGCGGTCATAGCGGCGAACCAACTCTTCAAAAGCCGAGTCGTCGCCTTTCTTGGCCGCCTGTACCAGGGTCAGTTCATCAGTAACAGGCCCCTCTAGTTTGTTTTGGATGGCTCCCATTGTTTCGGCGATGCAGTATTTTGCGGATAAAAACCACGGCACCAATAGCGAATTTCTATTCTACTTGGTAAACGGCAGGTTTGCCCAATCGGGAACATCCGAGTTTGCAGAAATGCTCCTCTTAAAGACAGCGGCCTCTTATCGGTCTTTTGTGCATTCATCACGCGAAGCGAGCCTGCTTTAGGCGTTATGCAAGCAAGTCCGAGATCCGCCGGGTGTCAAGATGAACAATTCAGCAATACGATCCGGCTTTGTCTGGGGCCCAATTTGCGATACAGTCGAAGAACAATGGGTACGCGGTTGAACACGTCCTTGCGTACTCTGGGGCTCTCCCACAAGTGCCGTATAATCAGCAGTTAGGATCGGCTGCGGAGCGATGCGGACCGGAGGGGTTCGATTTCCAGGGATATGGTTCTCTAGGCATGGCGAATCAGAACGACAACCAGAACGAGAAGCAGAATGAAGCGCGGCAGAGCGTCGAACACGCTGTTGCGCAGGCTTTTCAGACACAACTGCCACACTTGCAATCGCAGATTGTTCAGCAGGTGCTGGAGGCGTTGCCTGCCCCGGTAAGCGAGACCCCCGTTACATCGGGTGAATACGCCAGCAATCTGGTCGATGCTTTCTCCAGCATCCGCGCCGGCTCAACTCAAAAAGAAATTCTACGCGCACTCCTCGATGCCGGCAGTGGCTACTGCTCGCGCATCGCGCTCTTCGTGGTGAAGGGGGGAGCCGCGTCAGGGTGGCAATCTCGCGGCTTCGGCAATGAGGAAACAGCCAAGGATTTTCCCCTCGACCTGCATGCCGGGCCGGTGTCGAACGCCTACGAGAATCGAGTGGCAACGTCAGGCAACATCTCAGAGATGGATGCGCATTTCGTGGAGCACTTCGGCAGTCCGGCCCAAGAAAAGGTGCTGATTTTTCCGCTCGCGCTCAAGGACAAAGTCGCTGCACTGGTCTACGCCGACGGAGGCGACAGCGGTAAGCTTGATTCCGACGCCCTGGAATTGCTGGTGATGGCCACCAGCGCATGGTTGGAAGTAACCTCGCTCCGCAAGCAGGCGGCATCTAGGGACGACGGAGCGGCGGCGAGCCGGGTCGAGAGCGCGCCCGCTCCGGTGCGCGCGGTTTCTTCTTTCTCTGATCCTTTCGCAGCCCACGCACCCAAACATGTGCCCGCCACTTTCGCGCCCGATCCCGAACCTGCGCCCGAGGTTGTGGAAGTGGTTTCGGCGCATTCAGCCTCGGCCGCGGCCCCGGCTGCTGCCACCGATCCCTGGGCTGGACTTTCACCGGAAGATGCCGACGTCCATCGCAAAGCGCAAAGATTCGCACGTCTCCTGGTGGATGAAATCAAGCTCTACAACCAGGCGAAGGTTGCGGAAGGCAGGCGCAACAAGGACCTGTACGACCGCCTCAAGGAAGACATCGACAAGAGCCGTGGCACTTTTCAGAAACGCTACGGCAACACGGCGGCAGCAAGCGGCGACTATTTTCAGCATGAGTTGCTGCGCAGTCTGGCCGAAGACGATATCTCGATTATGGGTTCGAATTTCCACGGCTAGATTTGGCTGCATGAATTAACAGTAGACGTAACCCGCAAGATCAGGTTCAGTGCAAATAGGTTCAGTCCAAATAGGTTCAGTGGAATCAGGTTCGATGAAGTGGTGGGTGGTCACAGCCGCGGTTCTCTGCGGCTTCTTTGGCGCTCTGCTTGCGTCGGCAGAGGCCTCGTCGCAATCTGCGTCCAGCTCTCCGCAAAACCAGACCGAGACATCTCCAGCGAAACCGCCTGCTCAAGGGACTCCGAGCGGCAGTAAGTCGGTCCACAGCAAGACTCCGTCCCACAACGCAACGGCCGCCAAGAAGCCCCCTTCGGGCACAGCCGCGCATCACACTACCACCACGGCCCGAAAGCGTCGGACGATCTCTCCGCGCGTCGCCCGCATGCGACAGGCATTTGTAGCGTCAGCCAGCCTGCGTCCCATGGCGCAGCAACTTCTGCAGGACCGAACACCAGCCGCCTACGCCGGCGTCGAAACCTACGCTCGTGCCCATGCCAGGGAAGATGCCGGAGCGCTGGCCTGGCTTGTACTGGGCTACGCGCACGTGCTCGACCGAGATTATGCCAAAGCCATCGACCCGCTGAATCGCGCCAAGGTCCATGCGGGAGACTTAGGCGATTACGTCGCTTATTATCTGGGCACTTCATACCTGCAGACCGGGCGCACCGCCGAAGGCGTGTCGAACCTGGCCGACTTTGCGGCGGCTCATCCGGATTCGCTGCTGGTTCGCGACGCCGCCGTACGGTATGCCGACGCTCTCCTGCTCGAAGGGCAAGCAGCCGAAGCGGTCAAATTACTGGAGCCTTTACGCGTACCCGTACGCTCAGACTTGGAATTTGAGCTGGGACGGGCCTACGCTGCCGCGGGCCAGCCGGCGAAGGCCGCCGAAACCCTGGCGAACATCTACTACACAATGCCGACCAGCGCGGAAGCCGACTTGGCCTATGCGGAGTTAAAGAAGCTGCCGTCGGCGCCGCCTCCGACTGTCACACAACGCAAAACTCGGGCCCTCGTACTGCTGAATCGGAAGCGTTACGCCGAAGCCGCTGACGAATATCGCAGCCTGGCCAATGAAGCCAGCGCGAGCGATAAGCCTTCCCTGCAACTTGCCCTGGCGGATGCCCTTCATCGCGGCGGCAGGAACCATGACGCCAAGTTAGTCCTAGCCTTGCTCGGCACCGAAGGCGGCGAAGTAAACGCGCAGCGGCTCTATCTGCTCGGCCAGCTTGCCTGGTCCGCCAACGACAATGACGCTTTTTACCGTACCGTGGCTGAGTTGCGGCAAGTGGCTCCAACCAGTCCGTGGCTGGAGCAGGCGTTGCTCTCCGCGGCCAACTTGCACCTTGTCCATCACGAGTACGATCAGGCGCTCGACACATTTCGCGAGATCCAGCAGCGCTTTCCTAACGGGGCGCGCGCTTCGTACGGCCACTGGAAAGCAGCTTGGCTCACCTTCCGGCAGGGACGCACCGAGGAGGCCAAGAAGGCGTTCGAAGATCAGATAGCGCTCTATCCTAACGGTGCGGAAACCTCTTCCGCTCTATATTGGCGCGCCCGCTTGGCCGAGGAAGACAATCAGCCGCTCATGGCCCGCGCGTTTTACCAGAAGCTCTCGGATCGTTATCGCAACTTCTATTACGCCGAGTTGGGACGCGAGCGGATGAAGCATCTTCCTCCGGCGTCACCCGATGCGACGACACAATACGCCTTGCTCGATCGTGTGCCGCCCCTCGACAGCGCCAGCAAAGTCGCTCCAGCGGAAGCGCCGCGGGATGAGTTGCACGTGCAGAAAGCGGAGCTTCTCGGAAATGGCGGCCTGGTTGATTTCGCCGTGCGCGAGTTGCAAGCAGCCGCTGCGGCCACGCCCGATGGCGGCAGTTGGGGTCCGGCGGAAACCGCGCAGCTCTATGACGAGACCGGTCACTACGACCAGGCCATCGAACTCATGAAGCATTCCGCGCCAAATTATTTCGCCCTCGACATTCCCGACCTGCCGCGGAAATACTGGGAAGCTCTGTTTCCCAAAGCCTACTGGAACGACCTGAAACGCTCGGCGGTGGCCAATGGATTGGACCCTTACCTCGTGGCATCACTCATCCGGCAGGAGTCCGAGTTCAACCCCAATGCAGTCTCGCGGGCCAATGCAGTCGGACTGATGCAGCTGCTGCCCAAAACCGGCAAGCTCGTGGCCAAGGAGGTGAAGCTGCAGCGCTACAACGCCAGCCAACTCTACACGCCAGCGGTGAACCTGCAACTGGGAACCCGTTATTTCCGTGGCATGGTGGACAAGTTCGGATCTTTCGAATACGCGCTGGCCGCTTACAATGCCGGATCGGACCGTGTCGACGAGTGGCTGAGCCTGGGCAAATATCGCGATGCCCAAGAGTTCGTCGAGTCGATCCCCTTCACCGAGACGCGCGAATACGTGCAGGCGATCATGCGCAACGCCAGCTTGTACAAGCAGATTTATGGTACGCCGTAGTAGCTATCTCGCAGCCGGAACAAACACTCTTTCAGCGCTCGCAATCTCCAGATGCGAAACATCCGTCCGCACCTTCACCGACTGCATTCCCGCATTCTTCCCTGGCTTGGCAACAAAGGCCAGTAAGTACTGCTGGCTGAGCCGCTGGCTTATGTCGTCGAGGTAAGGAACGAAGGAAGTCACCGGACCAGCCTCGTGATAGTACGATTCGCCTCCAGTCTCCTCGGCAACCTGGGCGAGATAATTCTTACCCCACCCGATATGGTTCGAATCAACATCTTCGCCTGAAGTGCCGATAGCGAAAACTACGACGCCGGCGCGCTGCGCCTGGTCGATCGCCGCATCGACATTCGCATCAATCCTGTCCGGGCCACTCTCCCCATTTACTTCGTCAATTCCGCTTGAGATGATAACGATCTCCCGGCGGTCCGTGCCCGCGGGCCATTCCTTAATCAGACCACCCAGCGCGTCATAAGGGCTGGCGCTCCTCGCGAGGTTTGCCAGCGTAACATGTAGCGCTCGAGCCGCCAGCGCATGGTCCCCGGTCAAAGATTGGACGATCTTCGTGCCGCCCTCCTGCATGTAGGCGATGCCGATTTTCGTGGTCGCTGGTTGGGCCAGGATGAATCGGCGAATATCCTCCACCTGCGTGCCCAGGCTGGTATTGCGGGAGTCGTCGAGCAGAATAAAAAGCTCCAGGCCGGCCCGGTCGCCTTGCAGCGGCACCCAATCGGTGACCTTGGCGCGAGCGCGGCCTTCCGATACGATCACATTTTCACCCGTAATGTTCGACATCGCCGCGCCGCGCCGCGCTTTCACCGTGACCACCATGCTCACGGGAACTCCGCCTTGATCTGGAGCTGCCTGCGCAACAACCCACTGAATTGGGACGAAGAGCAGACCTGCCGCACCCAAGAATGGAAGCACGTTGCTTCGCTTCATAGCTTCCTCCGATATGTTTCTTCAAATATCGTACCCACTGGCATTCCTACCTAAATTAGACGCGGCCGGAGCCGACAAAAGACGTTCGACCTCAGCTCGGCTGAGAATGCTCGTGCTCACCTGGTTTGTGAAACAGGATTTCCAGCACCAGCAATCCTGCGCCCACCACAATCGCGGTGTCCGCCAGATTGAACACCGGCCACTGATAGCGCTTCCAGTAGAACAGCAAGAAATCGACCACGCGCCCTCGTACCACCCGGTCCCAAAGATTTCCCAAGGCTCCTCCCATGATCAAGGACAAGCCAATGCCCGTAGCAGCCCGGGCATGATGATTTTTCCACAATAGAATCAAGACCACAGCAAGCGCGGTCACCGAAAACGCGATTAGTAAGCCAGATTTCCACGGTCCCGTCGATTCGGCAAACAGGCTGAAAGCGGCGCCTGTATTCTCGGTATGAGTGATCCGAAAGAAGCCGGGGATGATCTGGATATGACTGTAGAGTGGGACGCGCTGCGCCACTATGTACTTGGTCCAACGGTCAGACACGACAACGATGAGGGCGATCAGCAAATAGAAGGCGCGAGCGGAGTTTTTTGTCATCCGTAGTTTTGTGCCTTAGCAGTCGTGGCTTGAACCATCTTAAACTGCCGGAGCCACAGAACGCTCTTCCCCGCGCGCTCCGCGGTCGTTCTCCGGGAACTCCGCGATTCAGGGTTCCGGTCGCTTATGAAAATTAGCCAGCCTCGGCAGCTCACCTTTTGTCTGCTTTTCAGCACTTTTTCTTTGTTCAAAATCCGTAAGTGCGTTTATGCTAGTGCGGCTTCTCGTTCCGCTCTTTGCCGCCAAAGCAAGGCGTGGAACATTCATCTTCCGCAATATATTTGTGAAACGCTCGCATGAGGCTTCTGAAACGCTGGAAAGGCCGGACTCTGCTGTTCCTGGCGGTCGTAGGGCCGGGAATTATCACCGCCAACGTCGACAACGATGCCGGTGGCATCCTCACCTACTCGCAGGCCGGCGCACAATATGGACTTCTCCTATTGTGGACCATGATCCCGATCACGCTTGCTCTGATCGTGGTGCAGGAGATGAGCGCCCGCATGGGCGCGGTAACCGGCAAGGGGTTGAGCGACCTCATCCGCGAAGAGTTCGGGCTCCGCATCACGTTTCTGATGATGCTGGGAATTCTGATCACCAACTTCGGCAACGTGGTCACCGAATTCATCGGCATCGCTACCAGTCTGGAATTGTTCGGACTCTCCCGCTATGCGACCGTCCCCGTCTGCGCCGTGATCGTTTGGCTGATCGTGGTGAAAGGTCAATACAAAAGCGTTGAGAAAGTTTTCCTGGCGGCGTCCTTCTTCTATATCACTTACATCTTTGCCGGAGCCCTGGCGCATCCCGTATGGAAGGATGCGGCGCTCGCAACCGTCAGGCCGCCCGCACTGCACGCCTTTCGGCAACAGGCCTATCTGTTCATGGTGATCGGCGTCGTAGGGACGACGATCGCTCCCTGGATGCAGTTCTATCTTCAGTCCTCTATTGTGGAAAAGGGTGTAACCCGGCGCGGCCTTAAGGCTTCGCGCTGGGACGTGATCACGGGCTGCATTTTTACGGACGTGGTTGCCTGGTTCATCATCGTGGCTTGCGCCGCAACGCTGTACCTCCACGGATACCGCGACATCAAGTACGCGGCCGATGCAGCGCAAGCTTTGAAGCCGCTGGCAGGACAGTATGCTTACATCCTGTTTGCCGTAGGGCTGTTCAACGCGTCGCTTTTCGCGGCATCAATTCTGCCGCTCTCCACTGCCTACACCGTATGCGAAGGGATGGGCTTTGAATCTGGCGTAGACAAAAGATTCAACGAGGCTCCGTTCTTCTATTGGCTCTACACGCTGCTGATCGCCGCCGGCGCGGCTGTGCTTCTGATACCGGGCTTGCCCCTGGTGAAGATCGCGGTCTTGTCGCAGGTGGTGAACGGCGTGGTACTGCCATTCGTGCTGATTTTCATGCTGCTGCTGATCAACAAGAAAGAACTCATGGGCGAGTACGTGAACTCGCGCTTGTTCAACGCCGTGGCCTGGCTAACAACGGTAGTAATGATCGGCTTGACTGCCGCGTGGTTCTGGACGCTGCGAAGTGGCGGCTAATCGGTAACAGAACGAGAGTTCTTGTTCGGGCTTTACTTAGCGAACTTTGCGGTTAGAGGTCTTCTTGCGCGAGCGCGCACAGACCTCACATGAGTCTTCCGGCCGCTAAGTCCTTCACTAATGACGCATCAGCCTCAAGAAAATCATACGATGGCAGGTCTTTAGCAGCGGACCACTGCACATCGCGGAAGATGCGATTCTCGATTTCACCGGCGTATTCGCGCACGATGAAGAACCGGAGCTCCACCATCGCTCCGTTCGGATAAGTATGTTGCACCCGCGCGATCTCGTCGCCGATGCTGGCATGAATCCCCAATTCCTCTTCCAGTTCCCGGCGCAACGCGTCGCGAGGTTGCTCACCTTCTTCAATTTTTCCGCCGGGAAACTCCCACTTGAGCGGCATGGTCTGATGTCGCGTGCGCTGGCAGACCAGCACTTTGCCATTCTTTTCGATCACAGCTGCGACGACCCGTTTCATAATCTGCGAGTGGTAGTGGCGGCGTTTGCAATCTGAAGATGTGTGTCCGGCTTTTTTCGACTTTCACTCCGCCTTCTCTAGCCTCTTCCCTACCACCTCAGCGCAGTACTGGACCAGTTTCTGGTCCTCGGCACCAAACGCGGCCGAGAAATGGCTATCGATGTCGAGTTCCCCGGCGACCTGCTTCGCCACAAAAATAGGCACAACAATTTCGGATTTGGTCTCCAGCGAACACGCAAGGTAGCGCGGATCTTTGCGGACGTCGTCGACGACGATCGTCTTCCCGCTGGAAGCGGCAGCCCCGCAAATTCCCTGGTTGAGCGGGATGCGCGTGTGCGGAGTCATGGCCCCGACGAAAGCCTCCAACACCAGCACTGGCGGTTGGGCGCCAGGCTCCAGCATGTAAAACCCAACCCAGTTGTATTTAAGCATGCGTTCGTTCAGCAGCTTGCAAACCCCTTGCATGAGTTCCTTTGGTGTAGCCGCCGCTTGCGCGAGTGTGGTGACTTCGTTGCGAACCTCTTCGATTCTGGTCGTGACGGGCATGAGCAGAATCTTAACTCAGGGAAGGCGATCCGCGGATACGGAAGATAACACCGAGGTAATCTGGCGGATTCCTTCACCGGGCGAAACCAGTTCGGGATGAATCGCGAACGCCAGCACATCAAGACCGCGGAGAAGCGTTGGAGCGGGCGTATTGAGGTATTCGTCGCGAACGCAGTAGACTCGCGAAGCGCGAGCGGCGGCAGTTCCCTGCCACCCACGCTCGCGGACTATCTTTTCCAGCGGCACGCGGTCGCCCGCTCCACACCAGGCGGCGACGATAACGTCAGGATCCAGGCGGGCCACTTCTTCGCCGGAAATCTGCCGCCCCGGTATGCCAATGAACTCACCCCCAGCGGCTTCCACTAATTCCGCGACCCAAGCTTGCGAGGCAATCAGCGGCTTGCCCCATTCTTCGCAGAACACTCTAGGACGATGCGATCCCGCAACGCGAGCGCGCGCTCGTTCAATCTGCTGTCGCATACCGGCGATCACCTCTTCGCCACGATCGCTCGCTCCGACCACGCCCGCGATCGTCGCGATGTCGGTGTAGATCTCGGCAAGGGTCTTAGGCGCAAACCCCAGGAAGCGGGCTCCGGACCTCAATATCTCGATGACGGCTTTTTCCTGATAAGGCACGGAGGCAATAACGAGGTCAGGCTGCGCGGCAATAATCTGTTCGGCGTTCGCAGTCCAAGAGTCGGCAAGAATGATATGCGGCCGCAGCGCGATTTCCGGAACCACATCCGCGCAATACTTCGTGCAAGCAACCACGCGATCGAGTTCGCCTACGGCGGCCAGGATGACCGTCGCGCTGGGTTGTAAGCTGACGATGCGCCGAGGCGTGTGGGAGGATGGCATGAATCTCCAGACTACGGCTTGATCTGGCTCAGCGCCGCCGAAAGCGCGTCCAGCGCGAGTTGCACCGCATGCTCTGAAGCTTGCGGCAATCCGCCGACAGCAGCACTCACTTCTTCGCGGCGCAAGTTCCCGGCTTCGTTCAGCGTCTTCCCTGCCAGCAATTCCGTCAACACCGACCCGCAGGCGATCGCCGCAACGCATCCCTTGGCCTTGAACCGTACCTGCGTAATTCGTCCTGCGCCGGATCTTAAGCTTAAACGCAACACGTCTCCGCAAGCCGGGTTTTCAATCTCCGCCACGGCATCGGCATCGGCAATCTCTCCGGCATTGCGTGGATTCTGAAAATGATCGAGTAACTGCGCGGAATACATTTGGCAGCACCATTTTAAACGGCAGTCCTCCGGCGCCAAACTCAACCGCGCGGACGCGTCCCCTCGGGAAAATAAATGATCCAGCCCCGTTCCAGGGCGGTCGACTCGAGGTCCGGATTCGGATTGACGGCAAAGGCATGCTTCGCCATCGCCAGCATCTCCGCGTCCCAGCGGGAATTGCCGAAAGCCGCGTCGATTTCCTTCTTGACAATCTCGCGCAGCGCCTCCGGTTTGCCTATGCCCGAGGGCACGCGGATCAAACGATCGGTCGCGACGCCACTCTCAACCTCAACCTTGGCGGCGAGAACGCGGCGCTCGGGGACGCCAAAATGCTTCATCGCGGCTCGAATCACCCACTCGTTCGTAGATGAAACCACCCAGACCTCGCAGCCGTGTTCCTGCAGACGGCGCACCAGTTCGAGCATCTCGGGAAAAATCTGACCCACAAAGAACTGATCGAAGAAGCGGACAGCGGCGTCCATCAGTTTCCGCTCTGGAACGCCCCGGTGCATGGTCACCATTTCCCCGCACATCGCGGTTTCATCGACTTCGCCGCGCTTGTAAGCCGCATAACGCGCTCGCATAGGCTTATCCAGCGCGTTGGGGACAATGCCACCTTCTCTCAGTTCCCAATCGAAGAATCGCTCCCCGGCATCGCCTGACCACAGCGTCCCGTCGCAATCAAATGCCGCGGCGCGCAGTTCAAGGCGAAGGATCGAATCTAGGAATGCTGCCGCTGCGGCGTCCATCTACCGACGATAACGTGCGCAGGGAAAACAGGCAATGGGCGCGAAAACGTTGATGATTCTTGAAGGCTGATTGTTGATTGAAAACCCGAGGCTCAACTCAATTTAGGTTTTGAATCGGCAATCAGCGATCAGAAATTCTACAGGGCTCGCAGGCTCGCGTAGTCTTCGGGAGTATTGATGTTCAAAGCGACCAGAGGATCGTCAACACTGAGATATTGAATGTGCGCCTGATTCGCATGTTCGATTTCGCGCGCGGTCGATGTGCCCGCCACGCGCAGAAACGCTTCCATCATTTCGCGCCCAACGAGGTAGGGATGCCCGTGTTTTCCGGAAAACTCAGGCACGACTGCCCAGATGTTTTCATCGGCAGCTTTAAAGGCATCGAGCAGCGTCTGCACAGTCGTTGTATCAACGGGTGGCCGGTCGACCAGCGTGATCATCGCAGCGTCACGGCCCCGGTTGAGTACCTCATGCAGACCAACTTGCAGCGAACTCAACTGGCCGCGACTGGGGTCGGGATTCACGACTAGCGACGCGCCCTGAGCATAAATAATCGGCGCCAGAGCCACTTCATTCTTCCCGACCACGACCACTACGAACTCTGTGGCCAGCGCGAGCGAACGAATCGCCGCCGAAAGAAATGTGTCACCGGAAGGCCCATGTCCAGTTGTTGGCGGAGGCCATGGCAGCAAGGCCTTATCTCTCCCCATGCGCGATGACTCTCCAGCCGCAAGAATCACGCCGGCGAAGCTGGAAGCGCTGTTCATGCTGCGAAGATAGCAGGAAACTAAGAGAATTATTGATTCTTGATTGCTGATTGAAACCAAACGCGGTTCGGCCCTGATTCTTAATCAACAATCATCAATCAGTAATCAGCAATTCACCCTCGCTCATCGAAGGCCGCAGGCGCGTCGGGAACATCGTCCGCTACCGGCTGCGACTCGCGAGACTGGAACCAGCTCATATGAGGCAGGCCGGGACCCGCGTGGCGTCGAATCGCGATCAGCTCTGCCGTGATCGCGACGGCGATCTCCTCGGGAGTGATGGCGCCGATGTCGAGTCCGATGGGTGCATGCACACGGTCGAATAATTGCGCAGGCACGCCTTCCTTCTGCAACGTTTCGAAGATCTTGATGACCTTGCGCCGCGATCCGATCATTCCGATGTACCGGGCGCGAGTCTGCACCGCCCAGCGCAGGATGCGCATATCGTCGCGATGACCGCGAGTGACGATCACGATGTAGGAAGTCTCGTTAGGATCGAGCATCTGCGTAGCCTCGTCGAAATCAAGCGCATGTACTTCCCGAGCGGCGGGGAAACGCTCTTTGGTCGCGTAGGACGTGCGATCGTCGGTAACGACGAGGTCGAAGCCTGCATTAGCAGCAACCTGACAAAGATTTACGGAAACGTGACCTGCACCGAATACATAAAGTAACGCTGGAGGTAAAACAGGCTCGATGAAAACATCAAGCGTGCCGCCGCAAACCAGACCGGTATCGTATTTCGGGTCTTGATTGAGGTCGAACGTAAGTGTCCGGGGCTTTTCTGATTCCATCACTTCCCGGGCCGCTTGCCACACGTCGGCCTCGACACAACCACCCCCGATCGTTCCGACGATCGAGCCGTCATCGCGCACCAGCATCTTCGCCGTCTTAAACGAAGGGATCGAGCCGCGCACGTTGATAATAGTGGCCACGGCGCCGCGGCGCCCCTCGCGCCGAAGCTGAACGATTTGTTCGTAGATATCCATAAGGTGGGCGGCTTGCAGCCTTGATTATCAGTCGGTTAACAGGAGGAGTCAAACGTAACTCGTTTTGTGTTAGTTTCAGCCTCTTGGGAGGACGCTATGAAAGCAGTCCGCATTCATCAATTTGGGGGCCCGGAAGTTCTAACTTATGAAGACATCCCCGAGCCGCAGCCGCGCAAGGACGAGGTGCTGGTGCGCGTACGGGCATGTTCGCTGAATCATCTGGATATCTGGGTGCGCAGGGGCCTGCCCGGAGTAAAGCTGCCGCACATTCTCGGCAGTGACGTCGCAGGCGAAATCGTCGAGGTGGGCGAGTACGTTGGCGGATTCAAAGCCGGGCAGCGCGTGCTGCTCGCGCCTATGCATTACTGCAGGCATTGCGAGAAGTGTGTTGCCGGGCTGCAGAATCAGTGCCGCTCATTTACTGTGCTGGGCAACGGTGTGGACGGAGGCGACTGCGAACTAATTGCCGTGCCAGCGGCGAATGTGATTCCGATTCCCGATTCGCTCGACTTCAATCAGGCGGCGAGTGTGCCGCTGGTGTTTGTGACGGCGTGGCACATGCTCGTCGGACGAGCCGGCATTCGCCCAGGGCAGACCGTGTTAGTGCTGGGAGCGAGTTCCGGCGTCGGCATCGCCGCAATTCAGATTGCCAAATTCTTTCATTGCCGCGTGATCACGACTGCCGGCGATGAGGCAAAGCTGGCCAAGGGCCGCGAACTGGGCGCAGACTACGGCATCAATCACTACCAGCAGAAGATTTCCGAAGAAGTGCGCAAGATCACAAATAAAGAAGGCGTAGACATCGTGGTCGAGCACGTCGGCGCGGCCACCTGGGACGAGAGCATCAAGTCTCTCAAAAGCGGCGGCACGCTCGTGACTTGCGGCGCGACCACGGGGCCGAACATCGGAATCGACCTGCGGCATCTATTCGCGCGGCAGTTGACCTTACTCGGCTCTTATATGGGAACCATGGGCGAGCTGCACGAAGTACTGCGGCATGTATTTACCGGCCGGCTGAAACCGGTGGTTGACCGCGTGTTTCCGCTCAGAGAACTACGCGCCGCGCACGAGTATCTGGAGAAGAGCCAGATGTTTGGGAAGGTCATCGTGAATCCCTGACCCCGATTAGCTCTTGCCGGCTCCCGAATTAGCGTCCCTTCTTCTTCGGAGATTTCGGTTTCTTCCCCGGCTTCGTCGGTCCCGGCTTACCGCCGGCTCCGCCAGTTGTGACGGTATTCTTAACCAGATCAATCACAAAATTGTCTCCGACCTTTGCCGCGGGGGTACCCCCGCTGACGAACGGGGCTGAAAAATAAGTTCCCGCAATCTGCCTCTTGGTTACTTCCAAACGGAGAAACCCAAAGTTGGTCTGATCGTACCCCGCCAGGGTGAGACCGTTTGTGAGCAGCAGGGGAGCTTTGGGAGGGGCGCCATTTACCGTGTGGAGATTCCCAAGGTTGATATAGCCGCCGGCACCAGCCACAATACAGGGAATCTGCAGCGAGCCATTCGGGCCCTGGGTCACCTTTGTGAAACGCTGGTAGTTGTGCACGTGCCCCGACAAGATCAGATTGGGATAACGTTTCGTGGCTGCAAAGCTGTCAAAGAGCACTTTCTCAACCGCGCTGCTTCCAGAATGCTCGTCGTCCCCGGAATAGGGAGGATGGTGAACTGTGACGATCAGCGCGAGGTTAGGATCGGCTGCGGTCAGTTCGCCCTTGAACCAGGCGACTTGATCCGGATGAATCTCTCCTTCGGTTTCGCCCACGTTCGAGAACAGGCCAATGATTGTCGCTAACGGCGTCGTAAAGGTCCAGTACACGTTTGGCAAGTTCATCTGGGTTCGCGCCGAGTTCGTCTTCAGCGAGCCCAACTGAGCCGGGTTCTTCGACATGAAGTTCTGCACCCAACCGTCGAGTGGCTTTTTGGTCGGGTCTACCGGACCGTCTTGGGGATCGTCAGGCTGGCAGTCGTGATTTCCCGCAATGGCAACGATGAAGCTCGGGTAGTCCTGATACGTTGCATAGAAGTTGGCGCCGTACATGTCGATGTCGCCGGCGAAGTAAATCACATCTCCGAGGTGATAATAGAAAGTCGGCGTGCGTCCGTCGGGCGAGGCCTGCGCGTCCTGCGTCATCATGGCTGCGACAAAATCTTGCTGCTGCCCCCGGTAGTCTCCGGTGTCGCCGACAGTGTGAAATACCAAAACCCCGTTCGCCTTGATTTGTGCGACGTCCGAGGCGGAGAGCAACTGGGACAAGTCGAACCGGTAAGGCGCCGGACCGTTAGGCGCAGGAAGGGGTTGAAAGGGATAGTGAGGGACTTCGACGCGGCCTGTCTGGGTCGCCTGGACGGGAAAATTGGCTGGTGAAATTGGCGGGTTATGGCTCTGCCGGTTGCCCGAACCCTTGCCGGTACTGAACACACGCAACGGATTCATAATCGTCTCCTTAGAATCGGGCCGCATGAAATCTGCCGCCAGGCGCCGCAGTTGGCCCTAGCGCACAAGCTGTTCCAGCAGCATGTTGGACGGGGCCCGGAAATCAAGAAGGGGAAGACGCACCACAAGTTACACCCGCGTCTTATGCTGTCAACTGGTTCCCCGCAACCGTTACGTTTCACGAACAAGACTTCGCGGATAAAGCAAAAGTTCGGCCTCGGGCTTGCCTAGTGGATTCCGGGCGGAACAGCAAGTAGAATAAGACCATGTCTCCGGAACTGAATTTCGGCCCCTACATCGACACCGAAAGCGGCAAGAAGGTCGTCAAGGATCTGACCTTTGGCAATCCCACGCCGGAAGGAGTAGTGCTGACCACTCTGGACTCGGCCGTGAACTGGATGCGCAAGGGCTCAATCTGGCCGATGACGTTTGGGCTGGCCTGCTGCGCGATCGAGATGATGTCGATGGGCGCATCGCGCTTCGATATCGCGCGCTTTGGAGCGGAGGTCTTTCGCCCGTCGCCGCGGCAGAGTGATCTCATGATCATCGCCGGGCGCGTGTCGAACAAGATGGCGCCAGTCATCCGCCAGTTGTGGGAGCAGATGCCCGAGCCTAAGTGGGTGATTTCCATGGGAGCCTGCGCGACCTCCGGCGGCGTCTTCCAGAACTATGCGCTGGTGCAGAGCGTGAACCAAGTTATTCCGGTGGACATTTATGTTCCCGGATGTCCTCCGCGTCCCGAGCAGCTCATCTACGCCATCACGCTTCTCCAGGAGAAGATTCAGAACGAGCGCGGGACTATTAAGAAGGCCCTGAATCTGACATAGCAATGGTTCGTGGCTAGTCGTCAAGCTGATGGCATGGAATATGCGATCTCTTCTGGCGAGCACTGGCCACCGGCAATCCTCAGTTTTCCTTAGAGACGCTGTGACATCTTTCCCTTCTGCGTGTGATAACGGTCACAACCCTTCGCCCCCAAATCTCCCTTAAAGCGAAACAAATTTTCGCCTCGCTACCCCTAACTTGCTTCCTGAGAATCACTTGCAACGGCAGGGTCCAATGGCCTCCATTCGCGCCAAGGAATACGAAACCAAACTCTACCGGGGAGAATCTAAGTTTGTGAGTGGTTGCGTATTTGAAGTTGGATGTTGTATGGGGGCCGCACACTCAGAACATCCCAGGGGGAAACGACCCGGGTGTGGAAGGTGCTCCGTGAGAACGAAGTTGATTGATGTCTTTTGGGGCTGGATGGAAAAACTAATAGGCGTGTTTTTCGGGTGCTGGCACTCGCGGTACAGCTTTCCGGTAACCATTCGCGGGAGCGCTCGCCGTCCCCAGGCTGCGGCATTGACCGGTACGTATGTAGCTTGCCTCGATTGCGGAAGAGAACTTCCCTACGACTGGCACGAGATGAAGGTGATCACCTCGTCGGCCGAGAGGCGCGAGTACGTGGCCGCGCTTGCCACGAAACACGCCGCCTAAGAGGACTGCCTGAGCGCCGCGTCAGCTACGTCCCGAGCGAAGCGAGAGGATGACAAATGCGCAGAAGTGCTAGCGCGCGGAAACGCCGGCCTCGGCCCTCTTTTCCATCGGTACAAACTCCCGCTCTTCGTGTCCCGTATAGACTTGCCGCGGCCGCGCGATCTTTTGCTCCGGATCATTCACCAGCTCCTGCCATTGCGCTAACCATCCCGCCGTGCGTGCGATGGCAAACAGCACGGTGAACATCTCCGGCGGGAAGCCCATGGCCTGGTACATGATGCCAGAATAGAAATCAACATTGGGATACAGCTTGCGCTTCACGAAATAATCGTCTTCGAGAGCGATGCGCTCCAATTCCAAAGCTACATCCAGCTTCGGATTGCGCCCCGTAACCTGAAAGACCTGGTCCGAGGTCCACTTGATGATCTTCGCCCGCGGATCGTAATTCTTGTAAATGCGGTGCCCGAATCCCATCAGCTTGCCATGCCCTTCCTTCACTTTCTTGATGTAGGCAGGCACGTTGTCCTTCGAGCCAATTTCATCCAGCATTTTCAGGACCTCTTCGTTGGCGCCGCCATGCAGCGGGCCGGCCAGAGCTGCCGCCGCCGATGCGGTCGAAAGATAGGGATCCGTCTGCGCGCTTCCCACCGACCGCATGGCGTTGGTTCCGCAGTTCTGCTCGTGATCCGCATGCAAAATGAACAGAATGTCGAGCGCGCGGGAGAGAACCGGATTCGCCACATATTTCGGCTCGACCATCCTCCACAACATATTCATAAAATTCTCGGTATAGCTCAGATCGTTGTCCGGGTAGACGTAGGGAAATCCAACGTTATGCCGATACGACATGGCCGCAATCGATGGCGTCTTCCCAATCAGCCGCTTGATCTGCAGCAGACGATTCTCCGGATCGTGCACCTGGCGGGCTTCCGGATAAACGCTGGAAAGCGCAGCCACCGTACTCACAAACATCACCATGGGATGAGAATCGTAGCGGAAACCCTCCATATACTTCTTCGTGGTTTCATGCAGCATGGTGTGGTGGGTAATGTCGTGGACCCAGTTCTTCAATTCAGTGCTGCTGGGCAATTCACCAAACAGCAACAGGTAAGCAACTTCCAGGAAGGTGCAACGTTCGGCCAGAACTTCGATGGGATATCCGCGATAACGCAGAATTCCCCGGTCACCATCAATATAGGTGATGCTGCTGCGGCACGACGCCGTATTCATGAACGCCGGATCGTACGTCATCAGCCCAAAATCTTCCGGACTTGTTTTAATCTGCCGCAAACTCATCGCCCGGATCGTGGCATTCTCGACCGGGACGGTATAGGTCTGACCGGTACGATTGTCGGTGATGGTGAGTGTGTTCTCTGGAACGGGATCTGGCTTGGGATCTGACATGGAGAACGGGCTCCTTGGTTACGCTAGGGTAGCTCAGACTATTTGGCTTCGGCAACAACCTGCCGTAACCGTAATCAGAGTCGCCCGAATAACGCCTGGCTCTTGCCCAGATCGATCCCAACGCAAAACCGGCGGCCATGGCCGCCGGTTCGCTGACTCTTATTCTCGGTCGAGGAAAGCTAGTTCGACGAATCGTCCCGCCGCTTCAAGGTTGGACGATCATCATCGCTCTGAGTGCTTGTACTGCCGTCACTGCTGTTGGTGGAAGTCCGCCGCAAGCTGGGCTTGTTGCCGTCTTTCTGGTCCAGCGCCTTATGCCGATTTTCAATCGAAGCCAGCCGTGCCTTCACCTCATCGAACTCGGATGTGGTGACGATGTATTCCTGCTTCGAGGGCAGTATCTTGCGGATTTCCTGTTGCGACTTCTCGATGCGATCCGCAGTCGGAGGGTGAGTTTCAAACGCTTTGGCTAACGTGCCCGGCTTCTTTTTCTCCATGGCCTGAATCTTTTCGAAGAAGGAGATAAACGCCGACGGGTCATAACCGGCGCGGTACATATATTCCACGCCCAGATAGTCCGCTTCCGCCTCGAAGCCGCGGGAGAATTTCAGGAAGGTCATGGGAATCGCCAGCCCCGACGCTTCGTACGCTCCGTATCCTATCGCGCCGCCAATGAAGATCAACGGAATTGTCGCCATCTGCATTATCTGCGCGCGCGTCATCTCGCGTCCGTAGTGGCACGCCGCCACATGGGCAATCTCGTGGGCCATCACTCCGGCCATTTCGGCCTCTTCGTCCGCCGCCAGGATCAGGCCGGAGTTTACGTAGAAGAATCCGCCGGGAAGCGCCATGGCATTCACTACATCGGAGTCAATCACTTTGATGGTGAACGGCACTTGCGCATCCGAATTGCGCACCAGGTTTTGGCCGATCCGGTTCACATACTCCGTGATCACTGGATCGTTCACCAGCTTGACCTGCGACTCGACCTGCTGCGCGTAGACCCGGCCCCGCGATACCTGTCCTTCCACGGTGTACCAGTTACCCACGCCGCGACCGCAACCCACGTTGCGGTTCCCTACCGCATCCACGTCGGTCTTGCTGCCGTCGTGTTTGATCTGGTCGTCATCCTTGGTCGGCAAGGAAGCCGGCGCTTGCGGGGGCGCATTCTGAACATCGCCCGCTTTGGGCTGGCCGTTGTCTGGGTCCTGAGTCGGAGTTTGAGTTTGACCTTGTGTTTGCGCCAACGTCCAGGACCCTGCGCTGAACGCCGCTAACGCCAGAGAGATTGCCAACCAACGCGACTTCATGGGGAACTCCTTTTACCGCCCGCCCACGTTTACCAACATTATACGCCCGGTTCGAGGCACACCAACCCCAAACTTTCACTCCAGATTAGACGCGCGGCTTGCCTTGGGGGTTATCCCGTTTGGGTCTCTGGCGGAGCATTTAGACCCATGAGACGCCGCTTCGGTTCCCGCTTGAGGATTCTCCCTCGGGGTCGTACCATAGCGCCTTCCGTCGTTTCTCCGCCGGGAGGTGCCTTTGCTCGACCGCCGTCACTTTCTTACTACTGCCACCACTGGACTCGCCGCTTTATCTTTTTCTTCGACGGCGCTCCGCGAGAACTTGTTCGCGCAACTCGAAAAGATTCCGCCGCTCCCCGACCGTTCCTTGTTCGACCAGAATGAGGACGCCTACTGGGCTGCGCTGCGCCAGCAATTCCTTATTCCGGCCGACGAAATCTACCTCAACAACGGCACTGTCGGCTCCAGCCCTGCGCCCGTGCTGCGCGCCATCTTCGACGGCTATACCACGACCGAGAAAATGGATCAACAGGATCCCGAAGACTATCCAATTTGGGGGTACGCCGCCTGGAACGAGTTTCGCGATCCCCTGGCCGCTTTCGTGGGCTGCCATCGCGACGAGATTGCTCTGTTGCGCAACGCCACGGAAGCGAACAGCTACATCGCGAATGGCATCGACATGAAGCCGGGCGACGAAGTGCTCATGACCGACCAGGAGCATCCCGGCGGCGAGCACCCCTGGAATCTCAAGGCCAAGCGCTACGGCATCGTGGTCAAGAAAGTCACTCTGCCCCGCCCCGTGAAAAATGCGGTCCAAGTGCTGAATCTCTTCAACGACGCCATCACCCCGCGCACGCGCGTCATTTTTTTCAGCCACATCACAACCTTTTCAGGTGTGGTGCTGCCTGCGAAAGATCTCTGCGCGCTCGCCCGCTCCAAAGGCATTCTCTCTGCCGTCGATGGCGCGCACGTGCCGGGCATGATGCGCTTGGATCTGACTTCAATCGGCTGCGACATGTACTCCGCCAGCCCACACAAATGGCTGCAGGCGACCAAAGGCTCAGGCTTTCTGTACGTTCGCGACGAAGTCATCGACCGCCTATGGAACACGATTGTCACGGAAGGCTGGGACGACACCAAGATTCGCGCCGAACGTTTCCAGCGCATCGGGAGTTCCAACGTGCCGGCGTTGTGGGGACTGCGCGCCTCAATCAAACTCGCCAACGACATCGGCCTGGACCGCATCGAACACCGGCATCGTACACTTGCCGACTATGTACTCGTGGAGATGAAGAAGCGCGGAGCCGAGTCGTGGACCTCGCCCGATCCCGCCCTGCGTTGCGCCATCGTGACGGTGAACGTCCCGCCGGTCCAGCGCATGGATTTGGAAAACTGGCTGTGGAAGACGCACAAGCTCCGCATCCGCGGCGCCGACCCCAACAAGCTGCGGCTGTCGACTCCCTACTATTTGCAGAAGAAGGATATCGACCGTTTTCTGGAGAAGTTTGACGAGTACAAGCGGGAAAAGAAGGTGGCATGATGGGCCGCCGCCTTCCAGCTTCATTTTTCCGAACGCAAATTGGTCCGGTGACGACCGCAACTCAGTCGTAATACTCCAACCCCAGATGCGTAATCAGCTCCTCGCCCTTCAAATGCCGCAGCGTATTCTTCAGCTTTATCAACTGAATGAACAGATCATGTTCGGGATAAAGCCCCGGCGCCGTCATCGGAGACTTAAAGTAAAAGCTTAACCACTCCTGAATTCCAAGTCCGCGCAGCTCCGAGCAGCGTTTCGCCAAGTCCATCAGCAGCACGAGATCAAGCACAATCGGCGCCGCCAGAATCGAGTCGCGGCACAGGAAATCGACCTTGATCTGCATGGGATAGCCCAGCCATCCGAAGATGTCGATGTTGTCCCACCCCTCTTTGTTATCGCCGCGGGGCGGGTAGTAGTTAATACGCACCTTGTGGTACATATCGCCGTACAACTCAGGATAAAGTTCGGGCTGCAGAATGTGCTCCAGCACCGACAGCTTCGATTCCTCCTTGGTCTTGAACGAACCCGGATCGTCCAGCACCTCGCCGTCGCGGTTGCCCAGGATGTTGGTTGAGAACCATCCATTCAGCCCCAGCATCCGTGCCTTAAATCCGGGCGCGAGGATTGTCTTCATCAGCGTCTGCCCGGTCTTGAAATCCTTACCGCAGATCGGAGCATTGTTTTTCCGCGAGAGTTCAAGCATCACCGGCAAATCCACGGTCAGGTTCGGAGCGCCATTGGCGAACGGCACGCCCTCCATCAATGACGCGTAGGCATAAATCATCGAGGGCGCAATCATCTCGTCGTTCTCGCGCAGCGCCTTCTCAAACGCCTTCACCGACTGGTGCGCCTCCGTGGCCGCGATGAACGACTCCGTCGACCCGCACCACATCGTGATCAGCCGGCTCGCTCCGCTGGTTTTCTTGAAGTCGCGGATGTCGTGGCGCAACTGTTCGGCCAGATCCATCTTCGTCTTGCCCTTCTTCACGTTCGGACCGTCGATCTTCTTCACGTAGTTGTGATCAAACACCGCCGCCCGCGGCGTAATGGATGAAAGAAAGGGCTTCAACTGGTCGAGCAGTCGCTGATCGAGCACGCCGGCATTCGAGGCTGCTTCGTACATGTTGTCTTCAAAAATGTCCCAGCCCGTGAAGACCAGATCATCGAGGCCCGCCAACGGCACAAATTCCTTGATTTTCGGAGACCGGCCGTCGGTGCGCTTCCCCAACCGCACTGTACCCATTTGCGTGAGCGACCCAATCGGTTTCGCCAACCCTTTGCGGATCGCCTCCACACCCGCGACAAACGTGGTCGCCACCGCGCCCATCCCCGGGATCATTACCCCCAGCTTGCCCTTCGCGGGCTGAATCGTGCCGGCGGGTGTGAAACTGGTGCGAGCCTTCCCTTCGGACTTCACGTACTCGTTCACTTGTTTCAGGAGCGCTTCCGATGCTGTCTTCATCTTTGCGGATTTGATCTTTGCGGACTCGTTCCGTGTCGCCATATTTTGGCCACTTCCTCTAGTAATATTCCGAATCGATGTGCAAACCCTGTATGTTCTCGCATCGAGCGGAACTTTTGCAAACTGGAGCGGCCAAACGCGCAGAAAATCAACTCAACGGGGCAAAGGGATCATCAAGCTGTGAACGTCCATTTTGATGCGCGCAATAGATTCTTTGCGTTGGACTCTGGCGGCGGCTTCCTTCATTGTGAAATTACTTCGCAGACCAGCTCTGCAGCCGGTCCCGCGAAGCTGATGTTTGCATGCCGGCCTTGACGCGGCAGCGCAATCTCCTGACCTCGTTGTTTTCCCACTCAAATCTGAACTGACTCCACTCGGCACAACGCCGGGTGTGTGCTCTTCAGACTACGAATGCAAACAGGAGATCCCAATGAAATCGATTCGCAAGTTCGCCTACACTGCCGTCTTAACCTTGAGTGCCTTGAACTTCGCGCCCAACCTGGCTTCTGCACAGGATGCCACCGGCACTTTCACGCTCACCCACGAGGTCCACTGGCAGAAAGCCGTGGTTCCGGCCGGGGAGTACCGGTTCACCCTCGGATCAGAAGGCCCTGCGGTAATGCTCACGCTGCGCAAGGTGAGCGGCAACGCAACGGGCTTCATGCTGCTGGTGACCGACGTCGAAGCCTCTCAACCTTCAGGCCCCAGCCAACTCCTCGTTGTGTCGAAACCAGGTGGACGCTTTGTCAGTACGATGCTCCTTCCTGGCTTCGGCATGACGCTGCACTTCGCAGTACCAGCCGAAACTGCCGAAGTGGCACGAACCGCCGCAAACACAGTCGAGACCGCATCCGCCGCCCGCTAGTCGGTCACCTGCCAAACCCGAGAGCAGGTATTCAAATCTGCTCTCGGGTTTTTTTGTAGGTTGGATTGTTCGCCCGGTCCCAGCAAGTTCCCCTTCGATCGCGCTCCAGGAAGTTTCCTCAGGCAGGTTTCGGCGAGGGCGAGTCTCCTCTCACTTCGTCGCTGAGCACAATCGCTTCGGCAATCTCCTTCATCGGCTTTCGCTTTTGCCGGCTCTGGCGTTGCAATGTCAGGTAAGCTTGCTCCTCGCTCAAATGCAGGTCGCGTTGAAGGATTCCCTTGGCGCGCTCGACAATCTTCCGCGTCTGCAATTGCTCCGACAGGTCGGAGTTGGCATGTTCCAGCCGCGCCATCTCGATTTCGGCCCCCACCAGAAATCCGACCATCGAGATCAGACGAATTTCGCGCCGCCGGTAAACATGATGCTGGCGATGCTGCAAATTGATCACTCCCACCACCCGCCCCCGCGACGTCAAAGGCACAGACAGAAACGCCTCATAGCTATCCTCAGGCAGCTCGTGGAAGAATTGAAAACGCGGATCAAGCGCCGCCTTTTCCGCGACCGCGACCGGCTCAAGATGTTTCGCAACCCATCCCGTAATGCCCTGGCCCAGGCGCAGCTTCAGGCGATCTACTACTTCCGGATGGGGATTTTTCGAAGCTCGCAGGACGAGATCTTCACCTTCCAGAACATAAATAAGGCAGGAATCGCACTTCACCAGCGCAGTAGCAAAGTCGACCACACGAGTCAGCACTTCATGAAAGCCGTCGGCCGTCGCCAGCCGAACGCCGATCTCGTGCAGCAAATCTACATGTGAGTCCTCAACAGATATTAAGTTGTCCATGGTTAAGGGTATGTGCACTTCGGGGAATCTGTCTAATTCCAAATTTCAATGGGTACCAGAAAGGATTTGCGGCAGAACTGTCACCACCGTTTAACATCTTTTTGCGGGAGCGCTGCATCGCCGCAAGACTCCGCCTCGCCGCTATCCTCTCGCTGTACCCCGTACGTGAGTACCCAAGTCAAAAACAATAATGTGTAGTTGATTCTGAGTCGCGATTCACTCTCGGTTCTGACTTTACTCGGTACTAGGTACCGGGTACTCGGTACTATTTGTCGAGATCCACAGTCTTCACCGGCAAATCCCAATGCGCGTCGAGTATCTCAAAGCGCCGCTGCTCCTCGCGCTGGAACGTCTCCTGATCCGGATACATCTGCTTCTGCAAAGCCGATTCATCCACCGGGTCATTGGCGACGGTGGCATTCTTGAAGACGATGGTCACGCGGAAGTCCCAGCGGCCGTCCTCAGTGGTGTGATAACGGGGTTGATCCATCCAGACCTTTACCACGCGTCCCGACTCCACTCCCTTCTTGAGCAGCGGATAGTGATTCTTCTTGAAGAGCTTCAGAAACTCGTCTACGTGTCCCCATTTGACTTTGTAGTAATACTCGACCACGAATGGCTGGCCGGAGGTTGCCGGTGCAGCTTGAGCATAGGAAGAAATGGACAGGGCGAGAGTGCAGAACAGGAACAACACGAAAGCGCGAAACAATCTAATCACAGAATCCTCCTGGTGAACCCGTAACGAATGACGTCCCTGCATTTCTAGCGGCCGAACGATGACGGTTGATTTCTGATCCTGTTCTTCCAGTGAGTCCAAACAAAATATACCGCCCCTGCGACCAACACTACTCCGATGACCGCGTCGAACTTGTGGAAGTAGGTTCCCAGCTCACGCCAGTTCGCTCCTAGCTTCATTCCCAGCAACGCGAGCGCAAAGCACCAGGGCCATGATCCCAGGAATGTATAGATATGGAACCTTACCCGCGGCATGCGCGATACTCCTGCCGGAAGCGCTATGAAAGTTCGAATCACAGGCAGGAGCCGGCCGATGAATACGGCGAGGTATCCCCAGCGAGCGAAGAAACGGTCAGCCCAGTTGAGTTCGCGCCGGCCCATTAGAATCCAGCGCCCGTAGCGCTCCACCAACGGACGGCCGCCATAGCATCCGATCTCGTAAGCCACTAGAGATCCCAGGTTGCAACCGAGCGCGCCGGCCGTGGCCACCCATAGCAGCTTGAACGTGCCCGTAAAGACCAGGTATCCGGCAAACGGCATAATCAATTCTGAAGGCAGAGGGATGCACGCCGATTCAATCGCCATCAGCAGCGTGACGCCGCCGTAGCCGGTCGCGCCGATCACGGAATTGATAAACACAAAGATGACAGCCAGAAGTTTTTCAGTCATGAAGGCAGTTCTCAATTAGTTCTCACTACTCAGGAAAACCCTTCCGAGACTCAGAACTGCGAACCGATTGTTTAGTGTATCGGAATTTAGCGCCGGAGAAGATCGTGCAGGAGGCCAGCCCTCAGGTCTGAGCCAGAGCCTGGTGCCGAGACTGAGAACTGAAAACTGGGAACTGAAGCTACGGCCTAGAACGAGCCGTCCTGAGTAAACGTGTAGCCTGGGAGAGACGCGCCTTGCGGGCTCTTAGCCACCTTAATGCGCACGGTCGGCGCGTCCGGAGCGGTAATCCCCGCTGGCCGAAGCATGGCATACTGCGTGAACACTTCGCTATATACCTTGGTGACCAGATAGTCATGGCCATCGGAGTCGCTGCGCCAAACCTGCCCGAGTTGGATGGAATTTACAGCCACGATAACCTTTTCCTGATTGATGCGAGATTAGTTCCAGACTACCGGGGCGCACGGTGCGAGTCAATTCCCCAGATGGTTACTTCGGGACAGCCCCATTACGCATCGCCGATTGCTGACAAAGTCGGCGATTGAAATCGAACGTCGAAAATCGTCTTCCATTTTGAGCTCTGCTAAGATGTTGCCCTCATGCCCCGCGGAAGTACGCCCCGCCAACCCGCCCGCACCGGTCGCCAGGAAGGCGTGCCGCGCATACCAGAAGCCGTGAAGAGGCGAAGCAGCAATGCTCGTGAGGGGACGCGCGCCCCCGCCGGTCCCCGGGGCGAAGCCCCGGCGCCAGAGCCGAAAGGCCGAAGGAAAGCCGCCGCACCTGCCTACAATCCCCTCGCTCCCGAGCGCATCTCCGAAATCCTGAAGCGTCTCGACCAGCTCTATCCCGATGTCACCTGCGCGCTCGTGCATTCGAGCGCATGGGAACTTTTAGTGGCGACCATCCTCTCGGCGCAATCAACCGACGTCAACGTCAACCGCGTCACGCCTGAGCTTTTCCGCAAATATCCCACCGCGCAAGCGTTTGCCGCGCTCACGCCTGAGCAACTCGAACCCGATGTCCGCTCCACCGGCTTCTTCCGGAACAAGTCCAAGTCGGTCGTGGGCGCTGCGAAAAAGATCGTCGCCGACTTCGGGGGAAAAGTGCCCGACGACATGGAAAAGCTGCTTACCCTCCCCGGCGTTGCCCGCAAGACCGCGAACGTAGTACTCGGAAGTTGGTTCAAGAAAGCCGAAGGCGTGGTCGTTGACACTCACGTCCACCGCATCTCGCGCCGCCTCGAACTCACCACCAACGACGACCCACAGAAAATCGAGCAGGACTTGATGAAAATCATCCCGCGCGAGAGGTGGATTCTCTTCTCCCACCAGATCATCTGGCACGGACGCCGCCTCTGCATCGCCCGCAAGCCAAAATGCGTCGAGTGCGCGCTGGAAAACCTCTGCCACGCCGCCGACAAGACCTGGAGCACGGTGGAGATGCACAAGAACGCGAAGGCCTGAGCCCTCTGCTACACTTTTTCTGCAATCCTCACGTCCGAGGCTTGCAATTCCTCATGCGCACTGTTGCCCTCTTTGCTATCGTCATACTCATGAGCACAGTTGCTGCTGAAACCGTCGCTGCCCAGACTCTACCTGCGCCGCAGGCAACTACCGATCCTAAGCAGGTCGCCTCCAAACCCAACGCGCAGGTCGAGCCGCGCAGTCTGACCATCGAGAAGCTTTACATGACCCGCCAGGTGGGACGGCCCACGTGGTCACCCGATGGCAAGAGCATCGCCTTCATCTCAAACATGAGCGGCCGCAACAACCTATGGCTCGTCCCAGCCGAAGGCGGATGGCCAGTCCAACTGACGGTTAGCGACCAGCGCCAGTCTTCCCCCACGTGGTCGCCCGATGGCAAATGGATAGCTTTTCAATCCGATTACGACGGCGATGAGCAGTGGGATATTTTCCTGGTCTCGCCCAAGACCGGGAAAGTCGTCAACCTGACCAGCACGCGCGAAATCGCCGAGACCGATCCAACGTGGTCCCCCAACGGCCGCTACCTGGCATATCTCGTAAAGCCAAAAACTTCCGCGGCCTACGAAATCGATATCTATGACACGGTGATGCGCGAGGTGCAGCACGTCACGACGAACACGCCGCAGGACAAACGCAACATCAATCCCATCTGGTCGAAGGATGGGGCATACATCGTGTACACGCAGGAGCAGGCCAAGGGAACGGACTCGAACATCTTTATCGCCCACGTTGCCACCGGAAAAAGCACGCTGCTCACCGCGCACGAGGGAGAGAAACTCTATTTCGCGAATGATATCTCCTCCCTCGGTATGGCCGACGCGCAGACCGTGCTACTCACCTCCAATGCGGAAAATGGTTACGACAACATCGGACTTCTCTTGGTCGGCACCAGGGGCGACCCTCAGCCGGGCGCCGTCAACAAGATCAAGTGGCTCACGAAAGATAAATGGGAAATTCGCGGCGTCGAGTTTTCTCCTGACGGCAAGCACGTCGCCTTCAGCGCCAACGTCGATGGAAACGAAGATATTTACTTACACGATCTCGCGGCCGGTAAGTCCGGGATACTGCCCATCCCGAAGGGGGTAAACGAGCCTGCCGGCGGACACTTCGCCTTCACCAAAGACGGCTCACGTCTTCTCTATTATCACAACGGCCCGACCGCTCCCGGCGATCTCTGGGTGTACACGCTGCCAACCGGCAAGTCGTATCAAGTCACGCATTCGCTCGTGGGGGGCCTGCGATCAGAAGACATGGTAGAGCCTTATCTAGTGCATTATCCCAGCCGTGACGGCAAGTGGACCATTTCCGCTTTTCTCTACGTACCCTTCAACATGGCGCGTAACGGACAGAATGCCGCCATCGTTTACATTCACGGCGGGCCTGCGGCGCAAACGCTGAATTCTTTCAACCGATTCGTCCAATACGCCGCCAATCAAGGCTACATGGTGCTTGCGCCCAACTACCGCGGCTCGACCGGATACGGCAAGGAATTCCAGCAGGCTAATTTATTCGACATGGGCGGCGGCGATCTTCAGGATGTTCTCGCCGGCGTCGACTGGATCAAGCAGACCGGCCACCTTGATCCTAAAAAAATTGCGGTCATGGGTGGAAGCTACGGCGGCTATCTCAGCATGATGGCCGTCACGAAAGCACCCGACGTTTGGGCCGCAGGAGTGCCTATCGTGCCCTTCGTGAACTGGTTCACTGAAATCGAGCACGAAGATCCGGTGCTGCAGCAATCCGATCTAGCGACCATGGGAGATGTCGTGAAAAATAAGGCATTATACGAAGACCGCTCGCCCATTAACTTCATCGATGAAATCAAATCGCCCCTGCTGCTGCTTGCTGGAGGACACGATCCGCGTTGCCCCAAAGAGGAAACACAGCAGGTCGTCGATGCCATCAAGAAGCGCGGCGGGACGGTGGATTACAAGATTTACGAAAACGAAGGCCACGGCTTCGCGCGCGTGGAGAATCAAATCGACGCCTACAAACGCGTGGCGGATTTCCTGCTGGCACATGTTCCCCCAGCGGATTGCAGTTGTTCGCTGACGGAATAGCGCGACGCTCGGATCAAGAGATCAAGCCGCTGCCGGATCACCCTCGATGGACTTGAGCTTGTTCATTCGCAGCTCCCGCATATAGAGGAACATCGGTAAGCCGAGCGACACTCCGACCGTAAGCACAGCCAGCAAGGGAAGCCATCGTCGGCGAATATTCAGCCGGGCGCTCTCGACTCGCATGAACACGATCAGCACAACGGAAGAAACCAATACGTCCATCACAAAAAACGCGCTAATGCGATAGGTGAATAGCTCGCGGAACATAATCGGAACGCTCAGACCGTTCTGCGTGACCCACGGCACAAACTGCCAGTAAGGCAGCAATGCCCCTGCAAAACAGAGCACGAGATAAATTGTCTTCGGTTTCATGCGTGCAATCTAGCAGATTGGGCGATCGTGTCAACGACTAGTGCCTCTAGAGGCGCGCCCGCCCATCGCGAGCACGATGGCCTCAACCAGGCCCGGTATTGTGAACTCTTTGGCTTCAATATCCGTGCGAAAACTCAACTCGCGGAAGGTCGAAGATGTGACTGGGCCGATGGAGGCAAGTTGTATCCCCTCGAGGTTCACGTCGCGTGAGCCCAGCAAAGTCACGAAGTTGCGCACTGTAGAGGAACTCGTAAATGTAACAAGATGCGGACGCCGCCGCGGATTCTTCAGGACGCTACGCAAGCGCGCGCGCGAAGATTTCGGCACAACGGTTTCATAAGCTTCCACGACATCGACGCAAGCTCCCGTTCGGCGCAACTCGCGCGGAATCACATCCCGAGCAACTTTAGCCCGCACCAGCAGCACCCGCTTCCCTTTCACCCGCCGCCGGAGACTGCGCACCACCGACTCCGCGACATATTCTTTAGGAACGACATCCACTTTGCAGCCGTGTTCTTCGATGGCTCTTTTCGTTGCAGGCCCGATGGCTGCAATACGTAAGTATTTGAGAGTTTTTGTGAGGCGTAGCTTGCGCAAGCGCTCCCACATAGCGTCGACTCCGTTCACGCTAGTCAGAATAAGCCAGTCGTAGCCGTCAAGATTTTGCAACGCGGAATCCAGCGGCTTGAAACTCCGCGGCCGGCGGATTTCGATGAACGGAATTTCAATCACGGTCGCGCCCAGCTTGCGTAGCTCTCCGGAGAGAGCACTGGCCTGATGCCGCGCGCGGCCTACGAGAACGCGCACGCCCTCTAACCGAGGGCGCGGCGCCTTTGCGGATTGTCTGCCATGTTTCATTCTCCGCTATCGACTCCCAGGTCTTGCTCCCTCATCAGCCGGGCAATGCCAGACACGGCTGAGTCCGCGCTCTGTTCCAAAGAGGCGATCACCGCTGCCTGGTCCTTCTTGCTGCGATTTTGACTGATCTTGAACTTCGCTTCGATTCGGGTAGCGGCCAACTCAAAACCCACAATTTGCTTCAGCATTCCATAGCGAAACTTGTCGCTTAGAGCGCTCCACTGGGCGAAGTAGGACGGATCAAAGACGTTGATTATTTCTCGTGTCTCTTCCAGAAGTCGTTCCGGCTCGCTAACCACGCGGGCGTGGCCGTACACATGCACTGCCGCATAGTTCCAGGTAGGGACGCTCTCTCGACTCTCGTACAAACTGGGAGAAATATATGCGTGAGGCCCGTGAAAGATGGCCAGCGATTCTTGATTGTTTTCGAGAAGGCGCCAGTGCGGATTCGCCTTCGCCATGTGCCCATGCAGAACCAACTGACTGTCCGCATCCCTGGCGAGGATCGGTATATGCGTGGCGAAGGGACCCCCGTCCGAACCAGATACTAGAATGGCGAACGGATTCGCCCGTACGAAAGAGACGGCCTCCGCGTGATCGCGTACCCGATTAAATTCAGGGATGTACATACTTCGAATCTCCTAAAATACTGCGATTCTGGTTTGAAAGGGCGCGATTACAGCTGCCGACCACACTGTTATTGCTAGCAATTATTTCTTGCGCACGTGCAGAACTTTTTCGATCTCGGCAATTACAACCCCATCCTCGTCTTTCACTTCCACCGAAAATACCGGTTCATATTTGGGCAGCGTCTTGAGCTTCTCGCGAATGTCATCGATCTCGCTGTCGTGGAGACGAAACTCCGCGCGCACCGTTCCCTTCCCCGGCCTTCTGTAGCGGATCGTTGCAGCCTTGTCCCACACGATGTAATCGCGGCCCAGGTTTGCCATCAGCATGAGCATATAGAACGGGTCGGTCATGGCAAAGAGTGATCCGCCGAAGTGCGTCCCAACATAGTTCGCGTTCCAGAAGCGCAGCTTCATCTCGACGTCTATCGCCTTCATGTCGGGCGTGATGTGTTTGACCCGAATGCCCATGCCCAGAAACGGCGGCCAGAAATTGACCCAGCGCCGCAGAGCATGCGACTTGGTGCCGCCCAGAAGTTGCAGGAGAACGCTGCCACTCTCCATTCTTGGCTCTGCGCTCGCACTCATGGCTGGGGCGGCGTGGCCAGGCCGCGGCCATAAACTGCTTCGAGGATTTCATCGCCGCCGCGACTGAGCAAAGTTTCGCCGACCACGTGGCCAAGTCGTTCGGGATCGTTGAGTTCGCCGTCGCGTGATTCGCGGAGAACCTTCGAGCCGTCGGGGTCAGCGACGATGGCATCGAGATGTAGCTTGCCGTTCCGCATCTCCGCAAAGGCGCCGATCGGAACCTGGCAACCTCCCCCAAGACGATTGAGCAGCGCGCGCTCGCAGGTAGTCGCGGTGCGGGCGGCGGCATCATCCAAGAATGCGAGGAGATGGCGCGCGGCTGAATCGCCTTCGCGGATTTCGATGGCGAGCGCACCCTGCCCGGCAGCCGGACACAAGATTTCCGCAGGGATGATCTGCTTGACCAGTTCCGCCTTACCTAATCGCTTCAGTCCGGCTGCAGCCAGAATAATAGCGTCGTATTCGCCCTGTTCGAGCTTGCGCAGGCGAGTATCGACGTTCCCGCGCAGTGGATGCAGATCGAGATCGGGACGGAGGGCCTTCAATTGCGCCTGCCGCCGAAGGCTCGACGTGCCTACGCGTGCGTCGCGTGGAAGATCCGCAGTTGTCGAATAAAGCCGCGAACAAAAAGCATCGCGCGGATCTTCCCTTTCGGTGATCGCGGCGATTGCAAATCCCGGAGGCAGTTCAGTAGGCAGGTCTTTTAAGGAGTGCACCGCGAGATCGACGCGGCCGGCGGCGAGTGCTTCTTCAATCTCTTTCGTGAAAATTCCTTTGCCAAGTCCACCCTTGGCGCCAACCTGGGCCAGAGGGACGTCAGTGATCTTGTCGCCAGTGGTATGAATAATCTCAATTTCGATTTCGTGGCCTCGCGCGCGCAGTAACGCTGAGATGTGATTCGCCTGCCATAGTGCGAGTTGAGACCCGCGGGAGCCGATGCAAAGACGCGCCATCAGCGATGCGTCCCCTCTTCCTCGTTCTTTCCCGTCCCCCGCGCCTTTGATTGCCTGTCTTCTTCCCGCAGATTAAATAGCCTCCGCACCACATCGACCACCGTGGTCGCCTCCGCATCGCGAGCCGCGGTCTTCAGCGTGGTAATCGGAGTGTGCATGACTTTGTTGATGATGCCGCGAGTCAGCGTCTCCAGCGCCATCTCCTGCTCCGGAGTTAGCGGGCCCATGCGGCCACGTACGCGATCGATTTCCGCCTGCCGAATAGTTTCCAGATGATCCTGCAACGAAACGATCGTCGGCACCACATCGAGCGTCTGCAACCGCGCTTCGAAGCGCTCCACTTCGCTCGAGATGATACCTTCGGCAACCTCGGCTTCGTGACGCCGATCGGCCACGTGGCTCGAGACCGCCTGTTGCAGGTCGTCAATGTCATAGGCGAAAATGCCGTCGAGCTTGGCCATTTCTGGTGACACGTCGCGAGGTACAGCAATGTCGATGAAGAACATAGGCCGGTTCTTGCGGCGCGCCAGGAACTGCTCGCCATGCTCGCGGCGGAAAATAGCTTGCCGAGAGCCGGTTGATGTGATGACGATATCGGCGCGATCGCAGTTCTCGTACAGATCATCGAACTTAATAGCCTGGCCTTTGAACCGATGCGCCAGCCCAATCGCGCGGTCGTAAGTCCGGTTGGAAACGAAAATCGATTCGCAGCCATGCGCCATCAGATGACGGGCCGCGAGTTCGCTCATCTTCCCGGCGCCGATGATGAATACATTCTTGCCCTGTAGAGTTCCGAATATCTTTTTCGCCAGCTCCACCGCCACCGAAGCGACCGAAACCGACGACGAGCCCACGGCAGTCTCGGTGCGCACGCGCTTCGCGACCGCGAACGCGCGAGTGAAGAGCTGATCAAGTTGGCCGCGAACCGAGCCTACCGCGCGGGCGGTGGCGTAAGCCTCTTTCACTTGCCCCAGAATCTGGGCTTCTCCCACCACCATCGAATCCAGACTCGAAGCCACCCGGAACACATGCCGCACCGCATCTTTCTTGCGAAACTCATACAAGTGCGAGTCGAGTTCTTCCGCGCTCAGGTGAAAATAATCGTGCAGAAAACCGCGCAGGTCAGCTGATCCGTTCGCAGTGTGGGTCACCACTTCCACACGATTGCACGTCGAAATGATCATGCCCTCCTCAATCCCAGGATGGGCGGCGAGATCGCGGCAACAATCCGGCAGGCGCGACTCCGCGATCGCTAGCCGCTCCCGCAACTCAAGCGGCGCGCTTTTGTGATTCACGCCAATGATCTGGTATCTCATGAGGCCGTAAACCTGTGGATGGTCGAGAAATAGTTCGCGGCCCACGCCACCACAGCGGCGACAAATGCGAACGTCGCCAGCACCGCGGCACGGCGGCCCCGCCATCCCGAATTCCAGCGGGTGAAGACCATGATCATGTACACGGCCCACATCAGGATCGACAACAGAATCTTCGGATCGGCAAAGTCGATGCGTCCATAAGTCGACATAGCCACCACCGAGCCCGTAATTAATCCCAGCGTCATAAAAGGAAAGCCCAGCAGTAACGAGCGGTAGCCGATCTGGTCAATCACCTCGAGCGCCGGCAGGAAAGAAATGAGGCTGCTGGGCTTCTTCGCCTTCAGGCGGCGCTCCTGCAACAGGTAAAGCAAGCTGGCCCCGAAACTGAGGACGAGCGCAGCGTAGCCGGCGAAAATTAGAATGATGTGTGCGATCAGCCATCCCTTGTGCTGAACAAACGCAGTCAGCAGCACTGGTTGCTGGTCGATCGCTGCCACAAACGTCAGAAAAAATACGATGGGGAATACCACCACGCCAGGCGAAGTCGTCTTGTAAACGGCGTAGACAATCATGAAAAACGTCATCGAAAAGAAGGCCAGCAAAGACTCCCCGTTATGTATCGAAGCCCAGACGACCTGTCCGGAGAGAAATAGCTCGACTAGCGAAACAAAGTGGAAGACCATCCCCAGGCTGGCGGCGTGCAGCGCGATTCGGCTGAAAAGATCGCTGGTGCGGCTGAGCGCAAAGAAGGCATAGATCAGCCCTACGAAGTAACAAGCCAGCGCGAAACGCAGCCAAAGCAAAGACATAGGCTAGGTAAGTATCAGAGTCCGCTGAGTTTAATGCAAGTAACGGCCCGTTTACACGAGGGACCCGTCCGTTTCCACACATTATATTCTGCACCATGGACGGGCAGACGCAAACCGCGAGGGTCTGCGCGGCAGCAATAAAATTCAACCTCTATTCCACGCCTAAGCTGGCTAGCGCTTCTTCGAGCAGAGCCGCGTCAATCACCAGGCGCCGCCCATCTGCCTTCACATCTTCCAGTTCATCAAACCCGCGGAAGAGGCGGAGTTTCGCGGCGGCATACTTCTCGGCCTCAGTCAGCGGACGCCCATGAGTTGCCGCCCACGCCGCCACGGACTTCTCCGGCAGGAAGACGCTGACAGCGTAGGTCAGCTTGCGATCAGAGGTCACATCGAAAACAAATTCCGTAGCTGGAGCTTCAGGATCGTCGGCGAGCGCGGCGCGCTGCCCCACGAAATAATACTGATAGACGTAGCCCTGAGTGCCGGCGTACGTCTTCAGGCGGCGGACGGTCTTATCTGCACCCATGCCGACATTATCGCCCGTGATTGATCATTTGTCGTCGCTGGTCGCGAACTCCTCGGCCGGCAGCACGAAGGTCGGAGACACGCGGTGGTGCGGCTAAGTCTTTCCCCGGAATTGCCGATATCTCCCCTGAAGACACGTCTTCGCTTTCAAAACCATGCCTCTGTGGAGCTCGATCGTTCTCGCCGCACTGCTTCTGCTCGCCCTCTACCAGCAGTTCCGCGTTTACCGCATCCGCCGGGGGTCGAAACAACGCGAAGAACTCTTCCAGATCCTCACCGAAAACGCTGCCGATATGATCGCGCTGGTCGACGTCAAAGGGCATCGTCTCTACAACAGCCCCGCCTACAAGAGAATTCTCGGTTATTCCGCCGCGGAACTCGGAGAAACCTCATCCTTCGAGCAGATTCATCCCGATGATCGTTTCAAGGTGCTCGAGGCGGCGCGTGATGCGCGCAGCTCCGGCATCGGCAAGAAGCTGGAATACCGCATCCGCCACAAAGACGGCTCCTGGAAGGTTTTGGAGTCGATCGCCAGCACCATCCGCGACGAGCAGGGCGAGGTCGTCAAGCTGGTCATCGTGAATCGCGACGTCACCGAGCGCAAGCGCGCGGAACAGCAGCTCGAGCACAACTCTTTTCACGATGCGCTTACCGGCCTGCCCAACCGCCGTCTCTTCCTCGATCGCCTGCAGCACCTGTTTGCCCGCGCCCAGCGCAGCCCGGACCGCCGCTACGCCCTCCTGTTCGTCGATCTTGATGCCTTCAAAGTATTCAACGACACTCTGGGTCCCGCGGTAGGTGATCAGGTGCTCGTCGAGATCGGCCGGCGGCTTGGAGTTTGCTTGAGAAACGACAATACAGTTTCCCGCCCGCAAGACGAACTCCCCGCAATGGAAACAGTCTTGGCCCGCATGGCCGGTGACGAGTTCGCCATCCTGCTCGAAGAGGTGACCGATCCCAGTCACGCCATGCGGGCCGCGAAACGCATCCTCGCCGCCATGGCCGAGCCTTTCCTCGTGGAAGGTCGCGAGGTGCGTACTTCGGCGAGTGTGGGAATCGCATTAAGCACGCCCGCGCATGAGCGCGCCGAAGATCTGCTGCAGGAGGCCGACGTCGCCATGCGGCGCGCCAAAGCCATGGGAGGCTCCCGTTGCGAGGTGTTTGACGAAGCCATGCACACTCGGGCCGTCAACCGGCTCAAGCTCGAAGCTGAACTGCGCGAGGCCGTTGGGCAACACCAGTTCCGGGTTCATTACCAGCCCATAGTCGATCTCGAAACAAGGCGGATCACTGGTCTTGAAGCGCTCCTGCGCTGGCAGCATCCCGAGCAAGGCTTGATTTCGCCCGGCAAGTTCATCGCAGCGGCGGAAGACACGGGCCTGCTTATCTCCGTCGGCCACTGGCTCATGCGCGAAGCTTGCAAGCAGTTGAGCGCCTGCACCACTGGAATTTCGACGACTGGAGTTTCGACCACCGGGATTTGGAGCGAGCGTCCCACGCTCGAGCCCGTCACCATGAGCGTGAACGTTTCGGCCAGGCAGTTGGCCGACGCCAGCTTCGCGACCGAAATAGAAACAGCCCTGAAGCACACCGGAATCGACCCCTCGCGCCTGCACCTGGAGATGACAGAGAACGCAGTCGCAGCCGATCCAAAGTTGACGGCAACCGTTCTCGCGCACCTGAAGCACCTGCGGATAAGGGTGGTCCTCGACGATTTTGGCACCGGCAATTCATCCTTAAATGGACTGCGGCAATTCCCTATCAGTGCCTTAAAGATCGACCGCTCCCTGATCGGCGGAATGCTCGCCGATCGTTCCACCTCCGACGCCGTCGAGTTGATCATCCTCATAGCACATAAGTTGAAATTCAAGGTCATTGCGGAAGGCATCGAAACCGCCAGGCAGCTCGATCACCTCCACCAGTTGGGCTGCGATCTGGGCCAGGGATTCGTATTCTCGCCTCCGCTAGAGGCCAAGGCAGCCGAAGATTTTCTGCGCCACCGCAGTGCGCTTTCCCAAGCGAAGGTGACAGGAACCTAAAAGCATCTCAGCGGCTCTAACTGAGAACTGAGAACCGAGAATTAAGAACTGCCTTTTCACACTGCCGTAACAATCCTTCCGTATAGTTGCTCCGAACTTTAGCAATTGTTTCCAATTCCGATTGCGACCTGAGGAATAACTTATGGCCACGGCAACGCCAAGCGTGCTTGATCAGAAACTCTCGCGTTCTTCTCCCGGCAAAATCGGCATGATAGTTTTCGGCATCGTGCTGGTCATCGGAGTTGCCTATGCCGGCTCCAGCCTGCTCCACGATCTCTCGTTCGTCCATAACCAATCGGTCCTGCCCTTCGTCTTGCTGGGCATCGCGCTGCTGGTCGCGCTCGGCTTCGAATTCGTTAATGGATTCCACGACACCGCCAACGCCGTGGCCACCGTCATCTATACCCATTCACTCGAGCCCCACATCGCCGTGGTTTGGTCCGGCTTCTGGAATTTCCTCGGCGTCCTCGCCTCCAGCGGCCTCGTTGCTTTCGCCATCGTCTCGTTGCTGCCCGTCGAACTCATTCTGCAAGTAGGCAGCTCGGCCGGATTCGCCATGGTCTTCGCCTTACTTGTCGCGGCCATTATCTGGAACCTTGGCACCTGGTGGTTCGGACTGCCCGCCTCCAGTTCGCACACGCTTATCGGCTCCGTGATCGGCGTCGGCATCGCCAATCAGCTCATCAACGGCAGAAGCGGCACCAGCGGCGTCGACTGGGGACAAGCCAAAAACATCGGTTACTCCCTGCTGCTCTCCCCGATAGTCGGCTTCGGCTGCGCCCTGCTCCTTCTGCTACTCGCCAAGGCCCTCATCAAAGATCCCAAGCTGTACAAGGCTCCTGAAGGCACCGAGCCGCCGCCGTTCTACATTCGCTGCCTGCTGATCCTCACCTGCACCGGCGTAAGCTTCTTCCACGGCTCGAACGACGGACAAAAAGGCATGGGCCTCATCATGCTCATCCTGATCGGCACCGTTCCTACCGCCTACGCTCTCAACCACGCCGTCACCTTCCAGGACTCGCAGGATTTCATCGCCGTCTCCATCCAGGCCGCCGACGTCCTAACCAAATATGTCAGCCCCAATGCCGTCGTCGGCGATCCCCGCGATGACGTCACGGCCTACATACGCGACAAGAATTTCACCCCCAACACCATGCTCGCGCTGCGCACTCTGGTCAGCGACATCGGCAACGAAACGGCGCTTTACAAAGAAATGAAGAACATCCCCAACGACCGCGTGCGCAACTTCCGCAACGATATGTATCTCTGCAGTGAAGCCATCCGCCTCATGCAGAAGAGCGGCAAGCCGACTTTCACCGCGGCTGACACTGCCATCCTCGCCAACTACAAGAAGCACATCGATCACTCCACCCGCTTCATTCCCCTCTGGGTCAAGGTCGCCGTCGCCATGGCTCTCGGGCTCGGCACCATGGTCGGCTGGAAGCGCATCGTCGTAACCGTCGGAGAAAAAATCGGCAAGAGTCATCTGACCTACGCCCAGGGCGCGGTCGCAGAAATCACCGCCATGGCCACCATCGGCGCAGCCGACGGTTTCGGTCTCCCAGTCAGCACCACCCACGTGCTATCGTCCGGCATCGCCGGAACCATGGCCGCTAATCATTCCGGAATTCAGTGGTCCACCGTGCGTAACCTGGCCCTGGCCTGGGTCCTGACCCTGCCAGTAGCCATGTTGCTCTCAGGATCACTATTCTGGCTATTCCGCAAGACGTTCTAAGGCTCAACGTCAACCCTGGGTTAGTTCCAGCCGGAACCGACCCACGAACCTGATCCGCCAACCAACGTCTAGCTACCTTTGCGCCCTCAACGTCATCTGAAAGGCAGGAGGACTTCCTATGATGACAATAAATTGCCGCAAAGGCCGTGCTCTCATGTGTCTGCTCGTCCTCTTGAGCGCAGTGACCGCCATCCCAGCCTTGCATGCTCAGAATAAAGTGCTGGGAGAAGTCGAACTGGTCGGCGCCTCAAAAGTCGAAAAGACCTCCGGGGTCTGGGTCGACGGTCAGTACGTCGGCTATCTGAAAGAACTGAAGGGATCGAAAAAACTTCTGCTTCTTCCCGGCGAACATGACGTGACCGTACGCCAGGGCGGCTACCTGGATTTCACGGAAAAAGTTACCGTACGCGCCGGGGAAAAACAGAGCATCGACGTAAAGATGGAAAAAGATACCCGAGTAACCCTGCCAAAAGTCACCGCGGAAATCAAGTTAGAAGTAAAACCAAATCGTGCCGCAGTGTTTGTCGATGGCGTCTTCGTCGGTCACATCGCCGAATTCGAAGGCGTCGGCAAAGCGTTGCTGGTCGCACCCGGAAAGCACAAGATCAAGATCAGTTTGCCGGGATATCACGACTTCGAGACCGATATCGACCTCATAGCCAATCAGAAGTCGACGGTTAAAACCGACATGGTCGCGGGTGGTCCTGCAGAAGGAGCTCCGCTTCCTCAGTCATAATCCTAATAGCTGTTCGGGCAGGTGATTTCCGGTGGTGCGCGATCAGACCGACATGCCCGCCGCGGCCGAGCTAACGCTGCGCTGTTTGCGTAGCTCCGCCAGGAAAGAGTCGGCGGGAAGCGAGGTCTGGTCGCGGAAAAGCGCCAACAGTGCGTCCTCAGGATCGCCTGTCGCTGCTGCACGTCGCAAGTCTTGCGAAGTCCCGGTTTCCAGCCCCTCAGGCTCAACCAGCAACTCAGGCAACAAGTCGCGATTCTCCGTGAGCACGTTCAAGAACCTTTCCAGCAGCCCACGATGCTCTGGAGTCGTCTGGGTGAATTCCACTCCCATTCCCTTATCCGGATGCATAACCCGAACCACGCCTTCCGCCTTCAATTCCACTTCTCCCGCTCGCATCGAGAGCGTCACCCGCGTCGAAACCGGGAACGGCGAAGTGATCTCCAAGTAGCAACCACCCAAACTCAAATCCAAAAGTTGGCACCGGACCGGCGGATCGTCTTTTTCAACGTCCATGGAATTCCGGTCAAGCCATTCACGCAACATCTGCACCGCGAGCGGGGAAGGATCCTGAAAACGCAATCCCACTTGCGTCCCGCTACCCTCCCAGGCAAACTCCGCACTCACCTCAAGAGGCGTGGCAGAACCCGGCAGCGTAAACGTCAACTCCCAACGTCCTTGAGGCTTGCTCCGCCGGGGCAGGCTGAGCGCCAGCCCACCTTCCCCTAAGTCCGTCGTGTTGACCTTAAAACGTGCGCCCGATTCCCGGCTCGACATCTCCACGGGAATCTGGATTGGAACCCGCGTGTTCCGTCGCCGTTCTTTCTTCATCAAGGCCCGAGCCGCCCGGAAGCTCGACTTCGCCCGCTCCGCCGTCACCGGCTTGTACAGGATGAAGTTCGCCCCCAGCTCAAATGCCGAACGCAGCCCAGTAGCGGGATCAAGAATTGCCACCGCGACCGCCCGCTGGTTGCTAGGCGATGTCCGCACCACGCCGAGAACGTCGCCGGCGCCGGGGCCGGCGCAATCCACAATGATTGCCTCAAACCGCCCTCGCGTTAAATGCCGCAGCGCAATATCAGCGCTCCCGCAGACTTCCGCGCTAATGTCCAGCTCGCCCAGCGTCCGCCGCAGCACTCGTACAATCTTCTCGTCGGAGCAGAGCAGCAGTGACTTCAGGTTCATCGTACCGCCTCGAATCTCCAAACTCCAGGGACGAAACACGGCCCATCCCACTGTAAGCTTCCCCACAAATGCCCATCAACGAAACACTTGCGCCGGAGGTTACGGGTGTAACTTCGAAATTATGAGGATTCGAACACTTTCGGGCATCCCACCGGGGATTCCGTATCAGGGCATGCCTTCGGGCATACCCAAAGCCCGGTGCCTGGGGAAGAGCGCCTTCAGGCGCGGACCAGCCCAACCATAAGCCCTATAAATCCAATTACTTAGAAATGATTCACTAAAGTGACGCACCGCAGATTATCGTTGACTTTCGGCTAATATTGCCATAACATGCTGGGTCTCCGATTAGCTTTCGAGAGCAGTGGGATACCGGGCAGTTTCTAGTCCAATGCAAGCTCGTGTTATTCCATGAATCCCCAAAGTGTCCGGAGAATCATATAGATAGAGCAGTCTGAATTTGTACAGAGTTAATTTCCCCTTTTGTAGGAAAGGCAAGTTTCATGGCCAAGCGACGCGGAAATCCAAACTGGGGCAAGCCTGAGCCGATCGGCCCAATTGTCCCGACCATCACCGAGTTCGAGCAGGTTGTGCGCGAATACAAGCTCTCCCCCGACCAGTATCTCCGCTCGACTCGTCTGCGCGAGTGGGCACGCCGCAACAAGAATTCCAAATACATCCCCGAGCCCTTACTGGAAGCCTGGGGATTCGAAATAGAATCCACTCTCTAACCGAAGCCAAAACCAGAATTCAGGGGTCGCTGAAAAGCGACCCCCTTTTTCTATCTAAAAGGATTGTCACCCTAAAAAGGTTTGTCATCCCGAACGAAGTGAGGGATCTCGGTCTCGCAGGCAGCTCTCCCGACTCTCGCCCTGCTTGGCGAGGGTAGAGCAGGCCTTCCATTCCTGCGTTAAGATGCCAGTGGAAGCATCAGGGCTTTAGCCCCCTGAGGGACGCCCCCTAACCGCGAATGCTAAACCTACTCCAAATCCCACTCCCCGAACTATTCGCAGTCTTAGCAGCCGTAGCCTTCGCCGCAGGCTTGAACGTCTACGCCACGGTAGCAGCCCTGGGGCTGCTAGCCCGCTTCGCACACGTCCCCCTGCCGCCAGCTCTCCAACTATTACAAACCTGGCCAATCATCGCCGCCAGCACAACCCTCTTCACCGTAGAATTCTTCGCCGACAAAATTCCGGCCTTCGACCTGATCTGGAGCGCCCTCCACACCTTCGTCCGAGTCCCCGTAGCCGCCCTGCTAGCCTACGGAGCCACGCGACAACTCAGCCCCGGCGAACAGCTCCTGGCCGCCGCTCTAGGAGCAGCCATAGCCCTCGCCGCCCACTCCGGCAAGACCGCCCTGCGAGCCGCCGTAACCCCAAGCCCCGAGCCGTTCTCCAACATCACCCTAAGCCTCGCCGAGGACGCCCTAGCCGTCTCCCTAACCTGGCTAGCCACAAGACATCCCTACGCAGCAGCCACAATAGCGCTAGCCCTGGTAGCAGTAATAGCGTTGCTAGCCCGAGCAGTACTCAAAGCCATGCGCAAGCTGTTCCAAGGAGCAGAACAAGAACTAGCCGGATAAAGTTCTGTGCGCAGCACAGAACAGAAATGTGGGGACAGCCGCCCCCGGCTGTCCGTCGAGCAAAGCTCGACTCTCAGCGAGCACCACTGCACGTGTGGAGCGGACACTCCTGTCCGCTGCCGTTGACGTTGCTGTTGCTGTCGCTGTCGCTTTTGATCTCAAACTGAAGGAGTCCCACAAAACACCAGCAGCACCGTGGAAGAGCGGCGCTTCAGCGCCGCGTAGGTCACTCGAAATTAGCCGGGCTTCAGCCCGCTACCCGAAATAGTCACCAGCGCCGCCGCACGGCACTTCGCCGTCAGGAATACTCAAGCGCGTCCGCGTGACCACGCGGTTCACAATGTCTTCTGCGTACTCGCGGTACAAAGTATGTAACGTGCTGCGCCAGCCGATCAGCTCTCCGCGCGCGAACTCAGTTTCCACTCCCGCGGGGTCTTTCCGGTGTTCATCATGAAAGCTCTTCAGCAGAAATTCGCCCTGTTCCACCAGGCGATTGATGGTTTCCGCGTTCTGCATGGCTTAGGTGCGTGGCAGCCTCCTCGGCGTGATCAAAAACAGCGGGCCCGAGAAGGCGGAACCAAATCTCCGCCTCCCCGCGCCCAAAAAAACGCGACATGTCTCTCTTACGCAGTAACGAGTTCGCGCTGATGGAGGGTCGAGGAAACCACGTCAAACGTATGGACCTGCGGCGTGCCCTCGATGAATCGCGCCAGCATCTTGTACACCTGCGGATAACTATTGGTGTTGTAGTTCTCCGCATCCAGCTTGTTTTCCCACAGACTGATCGCAATCACATCCACTCCGCCCGTGCCGGCCAAAGTGATTTCGTCCTTGAAGCCATTCTGCTTACGCAGCATGGGCAGAACATCTTTTTCAAATGTTCTCTTGTAATCCGACAAGTTATTCGCCTTCAGATGGAAAGATACATTGCGTGCAAACATAGGCAACCTCCTTAGGGTTGTGAGGTAGCTAAGAAGAAAAGAACTTCAGGATGGGCTGACTTAGTTCAGGAAACCTGAAAGAGGAGAAGAATGCTCACTCGAATTAAGTGGTGCACTTAGGTGGCCCCTACGCAAGCCAGCGCAACCTATTGCATCGACAGGTCAAAACCCAGATCTAGCAAGAAACAGTGAGAAGGCTCGATCATGTACTTCTGGCGAAAACCAAGCACAAACACCCCGATTTTGCTCGCGTGGAACGGACACTTCCGCACCATTACCGACGACGGGTGCCCCATTTCTCGCGTCCTTTGCGAGAAGTGGGATTCCACAAAGCTCAACCTCACGGGATTTTGACCCTGGCCGAGGATCGCAGCCGCAAGCAGCACTGTGGAAGAGCGGCGCTTAAGCGCCGCTTAAAGCGTATGGGTGGAGCAGCGCTGAAGCGCTGCGAAAACACTCCCAAAGGAGATCGGAAAGGGCACGACTTCAGTCGTGCCGCAACAGCCAAGAAAAACGAACCGGGCTTCAGCCCCCGAGGTAGTCGGCACCATTAGCGCTGTGGGGTGCCCCACTTCTCGCGTCCTTTGCGAGAAGTGGGATCACAAATCTCAATCCCATGGGATTTTGACTCCAGCCCACACCGCTATCATCCTAAGGAAGCAGAGTCGCCCCGCAAATACTTGCGTAACATCCTTCAAGAAGGGAGTTTCGACAATGAGGTTTGAACCGAAAAAATGGAAGATCAGCTGCGATCGGACGACTTTTGAAGCATGTCGAAGCGACGACAAGTTTCCCTTTATCGTCGCATTAGCGCGGGCCATGAATGCGCTCAACTTCGCGCACTCGCCCTTTCTTCATGCAGGGGAACGCAACACGCCGGACGCCCAAAGGGATCGCCTTAACTCATATTTCTTTGCCTCGGCGATTCTCTACGAGTCCTCGTACTGATACAAAAGATGCACAAGGCGTTCCAAAACGATGAGATCTTTCAGAACGGACTTCGATTGCTTGCGAAAGGCACTGTAGCTGAGAAGCTTAAGTCGAATAACCTCGATCCTGTGCGCAATGGCGCGGTGTTCCACTTCTTACCGGAAAGGTTTGCGGAGACGCTAGAAAAAGCCACGTGCGACGAATGTCCGTTTATCGAAGCCGAAGGGAACGCTAATAAGAGCGTGTACTATCCGTTTGCAGACGTCATCACCGCCGAAATGCTCGTTGGGTTTGCTTCCGATGACGAAGTATTCGATGCGGCGCTCGCGGACTCGATGACAAAGACTCGTGAAATGCTTTTGAAGTTCGCCTTGGCAGCCGAGACGCTAATTATCGCACGGCTAAAGGGTTGGGGCTTTCGACTTGATGCAAAACCCGAAAACCCATGAGAGCCCCTCTATCCCTGTTTTGGCTTGAGGGTACGCAGTTCAGAGTGTCCCGTCGTCTATCCCCCGCAAGTCTATGTATTTAGCAGTCCCCACCCCCGACTGCGAACTCATCCGCCCGCTCCCCCCGCTTTTCCTTCGCCCTGTGGCTTTTTAGCCACGTTTGCCGCCTCGGCCCCTAACCCCAACCACCCCGGTCATTTGCCGATCACAAACTATAGCTTTAAGGTGGTTTTCCGAGTTTTCCGCAATTTCCACAGTGTTCCAGTAAAACGTGAGATATGTTCCAACTGGAACATTCAGCACAATGTTCCAGTCGGAACACTAAGCCAATTTCTCCTCAAGGCATCCGCCAGGTTAACCAACTCGCCAATGCCTTTGCTACAATCGCCTCATGAGCACCCAAGCCTTCGCCGATGTTCCCACTGCCATCGAGGAGATCCGCGCTGGCCGCATGATCGTCGTCGTCGACGATGAAGACCGCGAGAACGAAGGCGACATCACGCTCGCCGCCGAGAAGGTCACGCCCGAAGCCATCAACTTCATGGCCAAGTATGGACGCGGCCTGGTCTGCCTCACCATGACTGAAGAGCGCCTCGACCACCTGCGCCTCGGTCCCATGAGCGCCGAGAACACTTCGCAATATGGCACGGCATTCTGCGAAGCGATCGACGCGCGCGTCGGCGTGACCACTGGCATCTCGGCGTACGATCGCGCGCGCACCATTCAGGTCGCGATCGATCCTGCGACGCAAGCCTCAGACCTGGCGCGCCCCGGGCACGTCTTCCCTCTTCGCGCCCGCAAAGGCGGAGTGCTCGTCCGCGCCGGACAGACTGAAGCCTCGGTCGATCTCGCGCGCCTCGCGGGGTTAATTCCCGCCGGCATCATCTGCGAGATCATGAAGGACGATGGCACCATGGCCCGCGTCCCAGACCTCATCGAGTTCTGCGAGCAACATGGCATGAAGATGCTGACGGTCGCGGAGCTGATCCGCTATCGCATGGCGCATGAACGTTACGTGCATCGCGTGGGCGAAGCGCTGGTCGGCACAGGCTTCGGAGAATTCCGCCTCATCGCTTACGAAAGCGAAATCGATGGCGGAGAGTCGCACGTGGCGTTGATTAGAGGAGAAATCGAAGGTAGCGACGCGCCCGTGCTGGTGCGCATGCATGCGCACTGCCTGATGGGCGACGTCTTTGGCGCGACTGGCTGCGAGTGTCACGCCACGCTCGAGGGCTCGCTGCGCGCCATCGCCCAGGAAGGGCGCGGGGCGCTGATTTATTTACATCAAACATCCAAGGGATTTTCGATTGAGAAAGCCGGCGAGCGCAACGCTCTCAGCTTCCATCGCGGACGGAAGTTGCCGGGGCTGCTCGACAATGAACGCCAGACCCAACGCGAGATCGGGATCGGGGCGCAGATTCTTTCCGACCTGAACCTGCGGCGCATCCGCCTGCTGACGAACCGTCCCAAACGTGTGGCTGCGCTTGAAGGATTTGGGATTGAGATTGTCGACCAGGTCCCGGTCGAGTTGAGCCGGGCTTCAGTGCAACAAACCTAAACCTTTACCGCAGAGGACACCCTTCGACTTCGCTCAGGGCAGGCTGAGGCGCACAGGGTAAAGCCACAGCCGAAAAAGCTAGAATGGTTTGCGGACTACTACCTCGGCTTCGCGAATGAAGAATTGCGCGGAGCATTGCTCTGAGCCGCAGATGACAGGGATGAGGCCGTTGATCTGGCGGCGCGTGATGAGGCCGAGCATGCCACAGGATGGGCAGGACAGGACAGCCCAGTAGGGATCTTCTTTCTCGCCGACTTCGCCGGCGTTTTCCAGAACAAAAACGGTTCCGGGCTGCATCTGTTCGGGAATCCATTCGCTTAGAAGATCCAGTTCGCCGACCATGCACTCCTCCTGTGAGTTGCCCTGTGTTGGCTACGAAGCTTTTCTAGCACGCCGACGCTCTGCCGACGCTATTACGGAAGTACTGGCCTTTCTCGCCACGACCTCAGCCCGAACCTGCCGCACGGCATCGCTGAGGCAGATACCCAGAATGGGCTGGTTCGAATTCTTCAGGATGTCTACGATCTGGCGGGCGGATGTTTCGAGATAAAGATGCCTGCCATCGGTGAGCAAGTGAACGTCGGAGTTGCGTCCGACGATTTCGGCGAGACCTTTACCGAACTCACGCTGAAGGAAGCGCATGACCTTGCGGACTCCCTGGAGCGAGAAGCCTTTGCGGCGCAGCTCGGAGATGACGGCGATGGCCGCGAGGTTCTCCATGGAATACAGACGACGATGGCCTTCGCGCTCGGGCTTGACGACGCCGCGCTCGTCCCACCACTGGAGCTGGCGGGCGGTAACGCCGGTCAGGGCGATCACGTCATGCGATGAGAAGCGGTCTGGCATTATTCCCCGTTTATGTTTGAAACATGCTGCACGTCGAATGTTTCAAACATTCTAGGCGTGGGCTGGCGGGTGTCAACAGGGATTCGTGTAGGAGGGTTAACTAGAAGAGTGCTGGGGAAGGGTACGACCACCGGGGTTGAAGCCCGAGTCAATCTGTAGGGCCTGACGCGGCGCTGAAGCGCCGCTCTTCCACGGTTGTGCGCGGATTCGCGGGTGCCAAAGGGCGTGCACCACTAAAGTGCCATTGACGAAACGAACACGTGGGGCCTAGCTTCCGGGGTGCGCCGCTTTTTGACAAATTAATCCCCCCGTTCAGCACAAGTGGCTGACCCACCTCTGCTCCTCGACGCGACGCGTTTTAGACCCCAAGCGTTTTAGACCCCAGGTGCTTTAGACCCCAGGCGTTTGACAATTCCAGTGGAGGTCTACTCTCATGCATCGCGCCCGACTGTTTTTCTCTCAGCGACTTCAATCGCCAAGCAGCGTTACGACGAGATTACGTTTGGAAACATGCAGCGGCGTCGTGTTGTTGTTTTTGCTTGTGGCTGGCTGCCTGGTTCCGGCGGTCGCTCAGCAGGCGTCCGTTGCCGGCGTTGCTGGCTCCAGTAGCGTGATTGTGCCGCCGTTCGTCCGGTACAGCGGCGTCTTGAAAGACGTGAATGGCAACCCCCTCACCGGAGTGGTTGGCGTTACTTTCTCTTTGTACAGCGATTCTCAAAGCAGCGTCCCGGTTTGGAGCGAGGTACAAAACGTCTATCCGGACCACGCCGGCCGTTACTCGGTGATGCTGGGCGCGGAAAAGAGCACGGGATTACCAACCGACATTTTTATCTCCGGAGATGGCCGCTGGCTGAGTGTGCAGGCCGAGGGACAACCGGAACAGGCGCGGGTTTTGCTGCTGAGCGTGCCCTACGCTTTGAAAGCCGCAGATGCGGAGACTCTGGGCGGGCGGCCGGCTTCGGCTTACCTGCTCAATCCGCAAGCGACGGGAGGCGCGTCAGCATCTGCGCCGAGCAGCGCGGCCGCCGCGAGCAGGGCTTCTAACACTGAGAAGAGTGCGATTTCCTCGTCAATATCAGGCGGGGGGACGACCGACTATATCCCGCGCTGGACGAGCAGTACGAACCTGGGAAATTCACTCATCTTTCAGAGTACGTCCAACTTTTTGGGGATTGGTACGACATCTCCTATTGCAACGTTGGACATTCGGGAGCCCACGGGGGAGCGCGTGACGGCGAGCGCGAGCGGAGTTGCGGTTTACGCCGATTCAACGGTCACGAGTGGCACCGGTAAGGGCGTGTAAGGAGACAGTCACAGTAGCGTGGGCGCCGGCGTGGCGGGAGTCGCGCTCGCTGCGACGGGAAGCACGCAGGGCGTGCTGGGATGGGACTACAGTACAACCGGGGCTGGAGTTGCCGGTGTGGCGAAGGCTACATCCGGCAGTCCCCTGGGCGTGGAAGGCACGACTTCCAGCAGCACCGGGGTGGGAGTGCAAGGGGATGGAAATGGAATTGGAGTGCAGGGCCTAAGCTCAAGCAGCACGGGCATTGCGGGCGTGTTCAATAATACTGGCGGCGGAGAGGTGTTAAGCGCGCAGAACAGCGGCACCGAGGTATTCAGCGTGGGCGGCACTGGAATCACGCAGGTGGGAGTAGAGAGCACGAGTCCGACGGGTACGTTGAATTCTACTTCGCCGACGTATCCGTACGCCGGTCTCGTTTCCATGGGGGCTCCTGGTGCGGAGTATTGCAATGGTATCTGCTGCTCTCCTGGCTGCGTTAGTGTAAACGGCACAGATGGCATTGATTCCTTCGGAGGCGGCTCCGGGGTTGGAGGGGTAAGCGGAGGAGCCGGGGTGGTTGGAACCGGCGGGCCGCAGACTGCCCCATCCTCTGGTGGGGGAAATGGTGTGGAGGGCTATGGAGGATCGTTTGCGATAGGCGTGGTTGGGATCGGAACGATCAGTTCGTATTACGGAACGATTGGTGTCATGGGTCTCGGAGGCGAAGCGGGCATAACCGGCGGGCCTGGGGTTTCAGGCGTTGGGGGCACTGGGGGCACTGGGTACGAAAGTTTTGGCGGACCTGGCGTTCTAGCCACGGGCAGTGGCGGTAATCAAGGCGCCGACGGTGACGGAATCTTCGCTACTAATCCTGATGGAGGCACCGCTTCGACGGGTGGGTACGCAGGAGATTTCGAAGGCGACATCAACGTGACCGGCGCGATTTTTGCTGGCACAAAAGATTTCAAGATCGACGATCCAACTGATCCCGCCAACAAGTACCTGTTGCACTCGTCGGTGGAGTCTTCCGAAATGATGAACATTTACACCGGCAACGTAACAACGGATGGTCAGGGCTATGCGACAGTGCAGCTGCCACTGGGTGGTTTCAGGCTCTCAACAGCGATTTCCGCTACCAGTTGACGGTGGTCGGACAATTCGCCCAAGCGATGGTTGGACGCGAGATGGAAAACAACCGATTCGAGATCAGGACGAGCGCTCCCAACGTCAAGGTCTCATGGCAAGTGACCGGTGTGCGGCAGGACGCGTACGCCAAAGCCAATCCGCTGATCGTTGAGCAGGAAAAGAGCGCCAAGGAACGTGGCTACTACGTACATCCGGAACTCTACGGCGCGTCTAAGGAACATGGGATCGCGTGGGCGCGATATCCAGCGGCGATGCGGCAGGTGAAGAGAAAAGCACCGCCTCAGGCGCCTAAACTACAGCCAAGCAAGCTGCAACAGGTTAAAGCTTCGTCCAAGTGAACCGGTTCAGAAGACAGCTTAAGTTGTTGGTCTTGCTGGGAAGGTAGGAACGTGGGGCGATCTTAGAAATGCCTCGCAGAGCCGCATGTGATGTGGGCGTGTAAGGGATCCTTCGACTCCGCATGTGCTTCACTTCGTGAAGCACATGCCCCGCTCAGGATGACAGAAGTTAGTGGCCACCGCCTACGAAGTGGACTATTTCGAGGCGGTCGTTTTCTTTCAGTTGGGTTTGGGGCCAGCGGTCGCGGGGGACTATTTCGCGGTTGAGTTCTACGGCCACTCGGTCGGGCTTCATGCTTAGAGATTCAATCAGGGCCGCCAGGGTGAAGGTATCGTGGCCGAGTACGGCTTCGACGGTGGTTTCCTCTCCGTTGATGTGAAGATTCATTGCGGTCTCGCAAAACCAGGGATCTGTGCGCGCTTTGAGAACTGTATTCTCTCACGGAGCCGGACAGAAGCCTCGCTGCGCTCGGCTGGACGGCCAAGGGCGGCCGTCCCCACGCAATCCTTGCGTCCCCACATGGTCTGAAATCCTTCCGACAAACTGCACTTCTAGCCGGATTTGTGGAGGGCGAATTTGCGGGTTACGGTGCGGCCTTCGTGGGCGGCCTGGACCAGGACTGAGGAGTCTGGCAGGGCTGACTCTTCTACTTCGATGGAGATCTGGGCTGCGCCGGCGGCGTCGGTGACGGCCTGAGTGTAGAACGGGGTAGCGTCGGCGCGGGCGAAGCGCAGGGTCAGGCGCGCGGCGGGCACGGCGGCTCCGGCTTCAGTGACGCGCAATTGCAGAGTCAGATTGCGGTTGGAGTGAACCGCATTGGCGTTGTCCCATTGAACGTCGAGTTGCTTGACGCAGGCCAGGGCTTCGGTATCGGCGTGGTCGAGGACACTCTCCAGTCGGCCTTCGCGAATGGCTTCGAGGACGAGGCGATGCTGGTCGCGGAGTTGCTGCTCTTTTTTAGGATCGCCCAGTTGGGGATCACCGACGCCGGACTCTGCGGCCGAAGTGGCATAGGAGACGGCGCGCTTGCCGACGCAGCGTCCCCGGACGAAGACCTGGGTCTGAAGCAGTTTCTCGCTCTCGCGAGCTTCACTTTGCACGTGGTAGATGGTGTCGCCGTGTTTTACGTCGGTATTAAATCCAAAAATCATAAAGAATTGAGTAATTGGGCAATCGATTAATTGCGCAATTGAAACCCCTAACCCCCCATGAGCTTACAGCTTTTCAGGTAATTAGGATTTGATTTTTCAATTGCTCAATTACCTGATCACATAATTGCTGAATTGTTCTCCGTTCCCTTGACACTGCTGCGCGCCAGCACCTAATCTAGAACGTTTAAGTGATGCTTGGCGCGAATTATATATAGCTTGTCCTATGCCCGACAATTACTTCGCTCGCTACCTGCCATTTTTGATTCATTGCCTGCTGGTGGTCGGACTGGCGACTGCAATTATCACGCTTTCCTGGCTGATCGGGGAGCGGAAACCTTCGCGGGCCAAGTTCGCTCCTTATGAATCCGGCATGAAGCCTGTGGGCGACGCGCGCGGACGGTTTTCAGTGAAGTTCTACCTGGTGGCGATGCTCTTTATTCTCTTCGACGTAGAAGCTGTATTTCTTTACCCCTGGGCGGTGATTCTGCGCGATCTTAAGCACTTTGGGCTGTGGGAGATGTTTGTCTACATCGGCATTGTTCTCGTTGGCTTCTTTTACATTTGGAAGAAGGGCGTTCTGGATTGGGGCCCATCAGTTGTGGGGCGAGGAGGAAAGTAGTGTCTTTAGCGCCTGCCATCACCGACCTTGAGCAATTGAAAGGACATCCAGCGGTGGCGCGGCTGCTGGCTTGGAATGCGGCCGTGGTTACGGGAGTGAAGTTCGATCGGGATGAGATGACGATCACAGTGGCGCGGGAGAACATTCGCGACGCTTGCGCCCTGCTGCGGGACGATGCGGAGTGCGCCTTCAACTTTCTTTCCGACATTACTTGTGTGGACTGGTATCCGAGGGAGCCGCGGTTTGAGGTGATTTATCATCTGCTTTCGATTCCCAAGAAGGAACGAGCACGGCTTAAAGTGCAGCTCGACGGCGCGAGCCCTTCGGTGGAGTCGCTGACCTCGCTGTGGCCGGGCGCCAATTATTTTGAGCGCGAAGTCTTTGATTTGTTCGGGATCCGGTTTGCGGGGCATCCTTATATGCGGCGGCTGCTGATGCCGGAGGATTGGGAAGGCCATCCGCTGCGGAAGGATTATCCAGTGGAGGGCTACCGCTAGGATCGACTATGGCCCACCTTGCGCCCACTCCAGTGCTTGAGCCCGGCCAGGATCGCACGATGATCCTGAATATGGGGCCGCAGCATCCTTCGACACACGGCGTGCTGCGCCTGCTGCTGGAGATCGATGGCGAAACCGTGGTGCGGATCATGCCGGATATCGGCTTTCTGCATACGGGAATCGAGAAGACGTGCGAGGCGAAGTTTTATCAGCAGGTCGTGCCGCTTACGGACCGCATCGACTATCTCTGCCCCATGACCAACAATCTGTGCTACGTGCTGGCCGTGGAAAAGCTGCTGGGGCTGGAGATTCCTGCGAAGGCACAGTGGATGCGGGTGCTGATGAACGAGTTGACGAGGATCAATTCGCATCTGGTCTGGCTGGGAACGCACGCGCTTGATATTGGGGCGATGACGGTGTTTCTGTATTGCTTCCGGGAGCGCGAAGAAGTCTTGAAGATGTTCGAGATGGTGAGCGGACAGCGGATGATGACCTCGTACTTTCGCATCGGTGGCATCGCGCTGGAGCCACCTTTCGGATTCTTTGAACGGGTCCGCGAATTTGCCGGGCGCTTTTCGGAGAAGGTGGATGAATACGAAAACCTGCTGACGGGAAATCCGATCTGGATGATGCGGACCAAAGGCGTGGCGAGGCTGACGGCGGAGGACGCAATTGCGTTGGGGGCAAGCGGTCCGACGTTGCGGGGGAGCGGCGTGGATTTCGATTTGCGGCGCGATATGCCCTACTCGGGCTATGAGAATTTCAAGTTCCAAGTGCCGGTGGCGCAGGAGGGAGATGTATTTGCGCGTTATATGTGCCGGGTGCGGGAGCTGCGGGAATCGAATGAGATTGTGAAGCAGGCTGTGGATGGAATGCCCGAGGGAGCGATCAAGGCGGACGCTCCGGGCATCGTGCTGCCCGACCGGGAGAAGATGAAGACGCAGATGGAAGCGCTCATCTACCACTTCAAGATTATTACCGAGGGCTTCGCGGTGCCGCCGGGCGAGGTTTATCAGGCGGTGGAATCGCCGCGCGGGGAGATGGGCTACTACATTGTTAGCGATGGGACGGCTAAGCCGTATCGCGTGCATATGCGGGCGGCTTGTTTGGCGAATTTACAGACTTTGCCGACGATGTGTGAAGGGCGGCTGATTGCGGATGTGGTGGCGGCGATTGGATCGATCGATATCGTCTTAGGAGAGATAGACCGTTGAAGTTTTCCGACGAATTCGAGGCTCGCTTTGCGGAGATGGTGCCGCATTATCCCACGAAGAGGTCGGCGCTGGTGCCTACGCTTCTTTATGCGCAGGATGAAGTTGGATTTTTGTCTGACGAAGTCATTGCCGAGCTTGCGGGGCGGCTTGAGTTGACTGTGCTGGAAGTGAACAACGTGATCAGCTATTACTCGATGCTGACGACCAAGCCGCGCGGCAAGTTCAACGTACAGGTTTGCACCAACATCAGTTGCCTGGTGCGCGGGGGGGAAGAGATCCTGCAACACTGCGCGAAGAAGCTGGGCGTCCGCAGCCGGGAAGCTACGCCTGACGGTTTGTTTACGCTGGAAGAAGTCGAGTGTATTGGGGCTTGCAGCTGGGCTCCAGCGGCGCAGGTGAATTACGATTTTCATGAAGATCTGACGGCGGAGAAGATGGACCGAATTCTGGATTCGTACAGGAAGAAGGCTGCGCAGTAAGAATTTTCAATTTCTTATGGCTGATCTGGTGTCCCATCCCGATGAGGTGAAGGTCGTCTCCCGGCGCTTTGGACTGGGCGCGACGAATATTGACCGTTACCTTGAACTGGACGGCTACAAGGCCGTGCAGAAGGCGCTCGCGATGGAACCGGACGCCATTATTAATGAGGTGAAGAATTCAGGGTTGCGCGGACGCGGCGGCGCTGGCTTTTCGACCGGGATGAAGTGGTCGTTTGTGCCCAAGCAGTCGGTCATGCCGAAGTATGTGCTGTGCAACGGCGACGAGAGCGAGCCTGGCACTTGCAAGGACCGGCTGATCTTTGAGCATGATCCGCACTCGGTGATTGAAGGAGTGATGATTGGCGGGTTGGCTGTGGGCGCGCGCAGCGGGTATATCTACATTCGCGGCGAATATCGATATCTGTCGATCATCATGCAGAAGGCGATCCGCGATGCTTACGCCAAGGGTTTTCTGGGCAAGAATATTTTCGGCAGTGGGCGTGATTTTGATGTTTACTGGCACGGCGGCGCCGGGGCTTACGAAGTGGGCGAAGAGTCGGCGCTGATGGAGTCCCTTGAGGGCAAGAGGGGTATTCCGCGGATTCGGCCTCCGTTTCCGGCTGTTGTCGGGCTGTGGGGCGGGCCTACCGTTATTAATAATGCGGAAACCTTGGCCTGCGTTCCTCACATTATTCTGGGTGGCGCGGACTGGTTTGCGAAGCTTGGTCCGGCGCGGAACGGCGGGACTCGGCTGTTCTGCCTTAGCGGCAATGTGGCGAAACCCGGCGTTTACGAACTTCCCATGGGCTACAACCTGAAGAAGATGATTTATGAAGTGGGCGGCGGCATCCCCCACGGCCGGCAATTGAAGGCGGTTGTGCCTGGCGGAGCTTCTTGTCCCTGCCTCACTGCCGATGAGGTCGATGTCAATATGGATTTCGATTCGGTCGCGAAGGCTGGCTCGATGCTGGGTTCGGGCGGAGTGATCGTGATCGACGACGCCCAGTGCATCGTGAAGTTCGCTCTCCGGACCATGAAGTTCTATCAACACGAGAGTTGTGGGTGGTGCATCCCTTGCCGTGAGGGAACGGACTGGCTGAAGAAAACTTTGGTCCGTTTTCATTCGGGCGGCGGGGTGATGAAAGATATCGACAACATGCAGTATCTGGCGGAGAACATGCTGGGGCGGACATTTTGTCCGCTGGGGGATGCGGCGGCGATGCCGACGATTGCGTTCGTGAAGAAGTTTCGGAGAGAGTTTGAAGATCATTTGGACGGGCGCCCTTGTGCGTATCAGAAGGCGGGCGTGCCGGAAGAAGTGATGGCGTAGCGAGAAGACGGACGGCTTAACGGGTTTTCAATTGCACAATTACTGAATTTCTCAATTTCCCATGGCTGATGTGACACTTACAGTTGATGGCAAGAAGGTCGTGGCTCCTGCTGGGACGCTGCTGATCGAAGCTTGCAAGATCGTGGGCATCGAAGTGCCTTCGTTTTGCTACTATCCTAATCTTTCTTTGCAGGGCGCCTGCCGCATGTGCCTGGTGAAGATTGAGAAAATGCCTAAGCTCCAGACCGCGTGTACGACTGTGGTCAGCGAGGGCATGATCGTCACTTCCGACAGCGACGAGATCAAGCAGGCGCGCAAGTCGATGCTGGAGATGCTGCTGGGGAACCATCCTCTGGATTGTCCGGTGTGCGATGCGGGCGGCGAGTGCGAACTGCAGGATATGACGTTCTCCTACGGCGCCGCTGAATCGAAGTTCATGGAGGCGAAGAACCATAAAGACGAGCAGCAGTGGTCGCCGGTGGTTTTCTTTGACCGGCCGCGCTGCATTCTCTGCTATCGGTGCGTGCGCGTCTGCGGTGAGGGCATGGACGTTTGGGCTCTAGGAGTGCAAAACCGCGGCGTCAGTTCGATTATCGCTCCGAATAAGGTGGACCATCTGGAGTGTGAAGAGTGCGGGATGTGCATCGACATCTGCCCCGTGGGCGCTCTTACCTCGGGCGCGTACCGCTATAAGACGCGCCCGTGGGAGATGAAGCATGTGGGCACGATCTGCACGCACTGTGGGGACGGCTGCAAGACCACGCTGGGCGTGCGCCGCTCCGACACCGGGATGGAGATTGTGCGCGGCGACAACCGCGACAAGAGTGGGACGAATGGGGATTTTCTCTGCATCAAGGGGCGCTACGCTTTCGATTTTGCGAATCACGAAGAAAGGCTCACGCGACCGCTGATTCGCAAAGAGGGAAAGCTGACTCCCGCGACGTGGGAAGAAGCATTTGAGTTGATCGGGAGGAAATTTGCGGAAGTTCGCGAACGCGACGGTGGAGCGGCGATCGGCGTGATCGGTTCCACTCGCACGACGAACGAAGAAGCCTACCTGCTTTCGAAGTTTGCCCGCGTGGTATTGAAGACGAACAATGTGGACCATCACCGGACGGCGGACTTCCCTGCCCTGGCGGCTGCGCTTCGAGGCAAGACGGATGCCACAGTCAGCATGGCGGATGTGTTTACCGCGCCAGCAATTCTGCTGATTGGGAATGATCCTACTGAGCAGCATCCGCTGCTGGCCTGGCAGATTCGCAACAACGTTCGCTTGCACCGCGCGCGGCTTTACGTGATCAACTCCAAACTGATCAAGTTGCACCGGCAGGCTACGAGCTTCATGTCGACTCCCGTTGGTACGGAGGGCAGTGTTGCTGCTTTTCTTGCGGGCGACGATGCTGCGCTGGATGCATTGATCATTTCTTCCGGAAACAAGGACGCATGGCTTGCTCTGCGCGAGACGCTGCGCGGCGAGCAGAATCTGGTTATAGTTTTTGGCTCCGAAGTCCGCGGAGGCGATCTGTCGAGCCTTGTTAAGTTCGGTTCTGGAATTTCTGGCGCCAGGTTTGTCTGCCTCGCGGACTATGCCAACTCACGCGGAGCGGCCGATATGGGTTTGTATCCCGATCTGTTGCCGGGGTATCACCCAGTCGCAGGGAATAGCGAGTTTCATCAGGAGTGGGGGAACATCCCGCAGACTCCCGGGCTCGCTTTATCGGGCATGGTTGAAGCAGCGAAAGCGGGCGCGTTGAAAGCTTTCTATGTTGTCGGCTCCAATCCTATTGGGCGATTGCAGATCGATCCATTCGCGTTCTCGAAGGGCTTTGTCGTAGTGCAAGATATGTTCTTGACCGAGACCGCAGTGGTGGCCGATGTGGTGTTGCCTGCGGCGAATGCATATGAGAAGACGGGAACATTCACTAACACCTGCGGCGACTTGCAGCTGTTAAAGAAAGCTGGCGAGGTCACGGGCACGAAAGCTGACTTCGAGATGATCGTCCGCATCGCGGATGCGATGGGATTTGACGTGCGCAAGCTTGTTCCCTTCGGCGGCGGGACGCATGCCGACATGGGGCAGTCGCGCGGGGCACAATCGGGTGAGGCGGACCGGCATGCGGTTTGGCTCGAGGCGCGTGGGTTGGAGCCGAAGTTGAGCCCGTTCGATCCTACGGCGATTCTGGACGAAATTCAGCGGCTGGTTCCCGGCTATGACGTTTCCCGCATGAATCTGCTGGCGGGCAATAGCGAGCATACGTCGCTGGCCAAGGCCGGGCCCGGGGTTGCGCACAACCCGGGAACTATTTCTCCGGCGAACGATAGTCTTTTTAGTTCCGGAACCCTGGGACGCTATTCGCGCGCGTTGAGGTCGGTGGTGGAGGGTCACGCGGTCGTACCCGCCGAAGTTGCGGCAGACTGATACTTATTTTCGCAAATCAGATTTCGCGAATCAGTTTTTGCAAATCAGCTTTTGGAGAGGAAGAAACGGCATTGTCAGTTGGCGCCTTCATGCTCGTGTCGGCGATCAAGTCGATGATCGTGTTGGGCGTTTTGCTTACCGCAGACGCATATACGGTCTGGCTGGAACGCAAAGTCGTGGGCCACATGCAGAATCGCTGGGGACCGACCCGAGTCGGGCCGTTTGGACTGTTGCAGCCGGCGGCCGATGGGCTGAAGTTTTTTTTCAAAGAAGATATCACGCCGCCACACGTCTATAAGCCGCTGTTTTTGGCGGCGCCGCTAATGTCGCTGATCTTTTCTCTGATTTCGATTTCGGTGATCCCGTTCGGCAACTCGATCACGATTTTTGGACTGAACATCCCGCTGCAGATTACCGATGTAGACATCGGGCTGTTGCTGATTCTGGGCGTTACTTCGATGGGCGTGTACGGCGTGGCGCTGGCAGGTTGGTCGTCGAACAATAAGTACTCGCTGCTGGGCGGACTGCGGGCCAGCGCGCAGATGGTCAGCTATGAGATAGCGCTGGGACTTTCCCTGGTGGGGGTTCTGATTCAATCCGGCAGCTTTAGCCTGCGCACGATCGTTGACGCGCAGGGCGGACATTTCTGGGGGTTCATTCCGCGGTGGAATATTTTTCATGGGCAAATCATCGGCTTCTTTGTGTATCTGATGGCGGCTTATGCGGAGACCAATCGCATTCCCTTTGACCTGCCTGAGGCCGAAACCGAACTGGTTGCGGGGTACCACACGGAATACAGTTCCATGAAGTTTGCCATGTTCTTTATCGCTGAATACGCCAACATGATTACGGTGGCGTGCCTGGCCACGCTGTTGTTTTTCGGTGGATGGCACGGGCCGCTATTTGGGCCTCCTTTATTAGAGGCGTTGCTGCCGCTGTTCTGGTTTGCGGCAAAGATTTTCTGTTTTCTCTTTCTTTATATCTGGGTGCGCGGGACGTTGCCGCGCTTCCGCTATGACCAACTGATGTCGTTTGGCTGGAAATTTCTGTTGCCGGTGGCGATTGCGAATCTGGTGGCCACAGCGATAGCCGTGGCATGGTGACAAAAGTGAGTTCTCAGTTTCTCAGTTCTCGGTTCTCAGTCACGGCATTAGCGCCGGCTGCGAACATAGCCTTCTGAAAGGCCTTTTGCCGAGAGCTGAAAACTGAGAACTGAGAACTGACCGATGCATCTCATCTTATTTCTGGCTTTCGGAGCGGTTTGCGTGGGCGGGGCGATTAACCTGCTGGCGCAGCGGCATCCCATTAACAGCGCCCTGTCGTTGATTGCGGTCATGGCTGCGCTGGCCGGGGAATACATGCTGCTGGGCGCGGAGTTCGTCGCTGCCGTGCAGGTGATTGTGTATGCCGGAGCCGTGATGGTGCTGTTTGTGTTTGTCATTATGCTGCTGAATGCAGGCGCGGAAGAACATACGATGGGAAGCCGCGTCGCTGTTCTGCTCGGCGTGCCCGGGATGCTGACCGGCAGCGTGCTGCTGGCGTGGGTCATACTGCAGCATTCGGGAAGCGAGTCGGTGCCGATCGGCGCATTGCCCGGGCATCCCACAGATATCGCGCAACTGTTGTTTCACGATTTTCTTCTGCCTTTTGAAGTCACCTCGGTGTTGATCCTGATTGCCATTATGGGGGCCGTGGTTCTGGCGAGCACGCCCGAACCTGTGGCCGGGAAGGCGGATTGATGGTGCCGTCGTATGTGCCGCTCTCTTATTACCTGCTGCTCAGTGGATTTCTGTTCGCTTGTGGCGTGGTCGGATTTCTCATCAAGCGCAACATAATTACTATCTTCATGTCGATTGAGTTGATGTTGAACGGAGTGAACCTTTCGTTTGTGGCGTTCGCCGCACACTGGCACGCGCTGTCGGGCCAGGTATTTGTTTTCTTTGTGATGGTGGTGGCGGCGGCGGAAGCGGCCGTGGGACTGGCGATCATCATAGCGGTTTACCGCACCCGGGAAACTTTGAATGTGGATCAGGTGAACCTGCTCAAACTATGAACCCGAACCTCAATCTCTGGGTGATCCCGATTCTGCCGCTGGCGGGGGCTGCGATCAACGGCTCTCTCGGGAAGAAAGCTTCGCGGCCGGGCGTGACGGCTGTCGCGCTTCTTTTCAGTGGGGCCGCGTTTGTGTGGGCGTTGGGCGTCGCATTGCGTTTCTCGTCGTTGACACTTCCCTACCACGAGTTCTTCGCACACTGGATTCGTATCACCGGCTTCAGCGCCGACTTTGCCTTTTATCTTGATCAACTCTCCCTGGTCATGTTGCTCGTGGTCACGGGCGTGGGATTCTTGATTCACATCTATTCCGTCGGTTACATGTGGGACGACCCCAGCTACTACCGGTTCTTCAGCTATCTGAACCTGTTCATGTTTTTTATGCTGACACTGGTGCTGGCGGGCAATTATTTGGTCATGTTCATTGGGTGGGAGGGCGTAGGACTCGCGTCGTATCTGCTGATCGGGTTCTGGTTCACGAAAGATTCCGCGGCGTCCGCGGGCAAGAAAGCGTTCATCGTTAATCGCATCGGGGACTTTGGCTTCCTGATTGCGCTGTTTTTGATGATCAAGCATTTTGGTTCGCTGAATTTTGATCAGGTATTTAGTGCCGTGGCTCCTTTGCCGCCCGAGAGTGCTGGCGCGGGGCTGCTGACAGCGATCGGGATTCTCCTGATGGTGGGCGCTTGCGGCAAGTCGGCGCAGATTCCGCTTTACGTATGGCTTCCCGACGCGATGGAAGGTCCGACGCCGGTTTCGGCGCTGATCCACGCAGCGACCATGGTCACGGCTGGCGTCTACATGGTTTCCCGTTCGCACTTGATCTTTGAGCGCGCTCCGACCGCGCTTACGATTGTGGCGATCATCGGAACGTTGACGGCGTTCTTTGCCGCGACTATTGGCATCGCTCAGACCGACATCAAGAAAGTTCTCGCCTACTCGACCATCTCGCAACTTGGTTACATGTTCATGGCTTGCGGCGTGGGCGCTTTCTCGGCGGGCATCTTCCATTTGATGACGCACGCCTTTTTCAAAGGACTGCTGTTCCTGGCAGCAGGCTCAGTGATACATGCCGTGGGCGGCGAGCAGGATATGCGTAAGATGGGCGGGCTCAAGTCGTTTATTCCGTGGACGTTTCTAACGATGGGGATTGCAACGCTGGCGATTGCCGGAATCCCACCGCTTGCCGGCTTCTGGAGCAAGGACGAAATTCTCTGGAAGGCTTATCAGGTCAGCCCTGTTTACTGGGCGATCGGCGTAGTGACCGCGTTTATTACTTCCTTCTATATGTTCCGGTTGTTGTTTATGACGTTCTTCGGTGACTTCCGCGGAGCGCAGGTGGATGCGCACGGCTCTCACGGACATGATGCTCATGGACACGACGCTCATGGACACGGCGAACCCCACGAGAGTCCGATGGTCATGCTGGTGCCGCTGATGATCCTCGCCGTGCTTTCGCTTGTTGGCGGATTCGTAGGCTGGGGCAATCATTTCGAACGCTTTCTTGCGCCGGTCTTCGGAACGGGAGAAGTTGCTGCCGAAGGGGCAAGCGGCGCCACCGAATATTTGCTGATGGGTGTGTCAGTGCTGGTGGCCTTTGCCGGATGGTGGTTGGCATACCTTCTCTATTACAAGCGGCCTGACCTTCCACAGAAGATCGCGGACTCGCTCGGCGGTTTCTATCAGACGGTGGTGCACAAGTACTACGTTGACGAGATCTACGCGGTGCTTTTCGTAAAGCCGTTGATCGACGGCTCGACTCGAATTCTCTGGCAAGACGTCGACCGGAAGGTTATCGATGCGGCCGTGAATGATGCGGGCGATGGGGCGCGCCATGTTTCCGACGAGGCTCGCCACATGCAATCCGGCAACATTCGCTCGTATGCGGGGTGGATTGCGGCGGGTGCAGCGGTGGTAATTGCCTTCATGATCTGGATGGGGACGAACGCCCGATGAGGACCGACGATCTCAGCTCCGTCATTCTTACGCTGGTGACCTTCGCGCCGCTGGCGGGCGGCGTGCTGCTGATGCTGCTGCCACGTCGTGACCGCGACATTCGGATTTTTGCGCTGGTCATCTCGCTGCTGACGTTTGTTTTGTCTTTGCACCTGCCGGTTTATTTTCATCGAGGACACACGGGTTTCCAGTACGAGATCGACCGGCAGTGGGTTTCTACTCCGAATATCCACTACCACATGGGCGTGGACGGCATTTCGCTCTGGCTGGTGGTGCTCACCACGTTTCTTACGCCGCTATGTGTGCTGATTTCCTGGAAGTCGATTCATGAGCGGGTGAAAGAATTTTTCATCCTGCTGCTGATTTTGGAGACCGCGCTGATCGGTGTCTTCACTTCTCTTGACCTGTTTCTCTTCTACTTCTTCTGGGAAGCCACTTTGATCCCGATGGCGCTGCTGATTGGCATCTTCGGGCACGAGCGCAAAGTCTACGCCGCGGTGAAGTTCTTCATGTACACCATGATTGGCTCGGTGTTTATGCTGGCCGCGATCCTGTGGCTTTACGCGCATACCGGCAGCTTCGACTTTGTCGTGATTCGAGATCAGATCGCGAGCGGCGGCGTGCCCCAGTTTCCGGCCGCAGCACAGTGGCTGTTTCTCGGATTTTTTCTGGCGTTTGCGGTGAAGGTCCCTCTTTTTCCTTTTCATACGTGGCTGCCCGACGCACACGTGGAAGCGCCTACGGCCGGCTCGGTGCTGCTGGCAGGGGTTCTGCTCAAGATGGGAACTTACGGATTGCTGCGCTTCAACCTGGGCCTGTTCCCTGAGCAAGCCCGGCGCAACGCTCCGTGGGTGATGACGCTAGCTTTGATCGGCATTATTTACGGGGCGCTGGTGGCGATGGTACAGCCCAACATGAAGAAGCTGATCGCGTACTCTTCGGTCAGCCATCTTGGATTTGTGGTGTTGGGAATCTTCAGCTTCACGCAAGCGGGATTGGATGGCGCGATGTTCGTGATGCTGGCTCACGGAATTTCCACGGGCGGACTGTTCATGCTGGCGGGCATTCTGCATGAACGCCGTCATACTTACGAGATTACCGAGTTCGGCGGACTGGCCTCGCCCACGCCCGTATATGCCGCGTCTTATCTGGTGATTGTGCTGGCATCGGCGGGCCTGCCGCTGCTGAACGGCTTCATCGGCGAATTTCTGGTGTTGAGCGGCGCATTCCAGGACAAAGCGGTTTACGGGATTCTTGGGGCGACCGGCATAATCTGGAGTTCCATCTATCTTCTCTGGATGTATCAGCGCGTCTTCTACGGTAAAGTCACGCATCCGGTGAATAATTCTCTGAGCGATCTTTCGGGATTCGAGAAACTGGCAGTTTGGCCATGTGCGGCAGCGGCGCTGGTGATGGGCGTCGCGCCGATTCTGTGGCTGGGCGCGATTGATCCAGCGGTTCGGGCCGCGCTTATTCCCTTTGAGCAAGTAGTGGGCAGGGTGGTGGGGCAATGAGCAACTTTGTCCCGGCCTTCTCACAGGCGCTGCCGCAGAGCGCAGATTATGTCCGTATTTTGCCGGAGATTGTTCTCTCCGTTTTCGGCATGATCGTGATGGTGCTTGAACCTCTGCTCGATGAAAAGACGGGCCAGAAGATTCTGGGTCTGATCGCGATGGTTGGCGCGCTGGCGGGGCTCGGGGCAACCTGGTTCATGGCGCAGGCACCGGGGCTGGCCTTCTGGAACATGGTGCAGGTGGATGGCTTCAGCGTCTTCTTTCATGTTCTTGTGATTGCGATCGCAGCCATCGTTATTCTCAGTTCTTACGAATACATGGCCGTGCAGCGGATTCGCGCAGGGGAATACTACGCACTTATTCTTTTCGGCGTGGTCGGCATGGCGCTGATGTCGTCGGCGGTCGAACTGGTTTTGATTTTCATCGCACTCGAGATTTCCTCCATCTCTTCTTATGTATTGGCGGGATTCCGCCGGCACGAGGCGGCCAGCGCGGAAGCCTCACTCAAATACTTCCTGCTGGGATCTTTCGCTACCGCGTTTTTTCTTTACGGAGTGGCGCTGATGTTCGGGGCCACGGGCTCAACGAACATCGATCAGATCAGCAGTGCATTGCAGGCTGCTCCCGTCCCACTACTGGCTTACGTGGCCGTGGCACTGATGTTTGTAGGCCTGGGCTTCAAGGTGGCGGCGGCGCCTTTTCACATCTGGACTCCCGACGTCTATGAAGGATCGCCGGCGCCGATTGTGGGCTTGATGTCGACCGCGCCCAAGGCCGCGGCTTTTGCGGTGCTACTGCGCGTCGTCTTTGTGATCAATGTGCATGCGATTTTCTGGGTCATCTGGATCGCGGCGGCGCTCTCCATGACCCTTGGCAACATAAGCGCATTCGTGCAAAGCAACGTAAAGCGATTGCTGGCATATTCGTCGATCGCGCACGCGGGTTACTTATTGGTGGCATTTGCAGCCGCGCCTCAGCTCGGAACGTCGGCGGCGATGTTTTATACCGCCGCTTATGCTGCGATGAATCTGGGTGCGTTTGCAGTGGTCAGTCATTTTGCCAACGCCGGCGAACGATACGTGACGCTTGAGGACTATGAGGGCCTGGGCCGCAGTTCCCCGCTGCTGGCGGCTACACTGACTATCTTCCTGCTCTCGCTGATTGGCATCCCGATGACCGGCGGTTTTTTTGCCAAGTTCTATGTGTTCAGCGTGGCTGTGAAGGCTAATCTTATCTGGCTCACCGTCATCGGCGTTGTGAACGGCGGCATAGGCGCGTATTACTATCTGCGCATCATCGTGATGATGTACATGCGGGAATCGCGGAAGGAAGTTCCGGCGATGCCGGTTCCACTTCCGCTTGGCGTAGCGCTGGCAGCCTGCCTTGCCGCGACGCTCTATCTCGGACTCTTTCCCAGCCGCGTGCTGCAATACACTCAGGATTCCGCTCAGCAACTCCTCCAGCCGCCTCAGCCTCGCGTTACTTCTTCCGCACCTGTTCCGACGGTTCCAGCAACCCTTTAACATGATCCATACGTTGCGGCGCTTCCGAGTGGCTGCGGCGCTGGCTCTCCTGCTGGTTTCGATGGCATACCTGGTGCAGATTGCAAGCCCCCTGCGGTTAATTGGCGATGGAGTCGACTATCTGATGCAGGCAAGTTCCGCGGTCGACGGACATGGTTTCCGGGTGCACGGCGAACGATCGATGCGGCCTCCCGGTTATCCCGCATTGATTGTTCTACTGGTGAAGGCGGGCATAGGAAAGTCCTGGGCGATCGTTGCGCTGAATTGCCTCCTGCTGGGAATTGGATGTTGGTCGAGCTACTACGTTTTGCGCCGTTCGTTCGAGTTTGAATCTGCGACGGCGGAGATCATTTGCCTGCTGACCCTTCTTTCGTTCGTGATGGTGAAGCACGTTACGTATCCGTTGAGCGACGTCTGCTTTTTCGGCGTGTCGATGCCATGCCTGCTGCTTCTTCTTCGGGCCGAAGCCGATAGAACTGCTGGTCGCTATTGGCGCCTGGCCGTCGCTGCTCCATTGCTGGTGTTTTGCATCGAAGTGCGGACGATTGGGATTGCGCTGATTCCGGCTTTTGCGTGGGCCGCGGTTGGCGGAGCCGCCTGGGGCAGGAGCGTACCTCAGTGGCTGCGGCGGCGTAGAGTCGCGTCCCTTGTGCTCCTGCTGCTGGTCCTAGGAGCGATGGGGGGGGTGGGAAGAATGTTGCTCCATTCTCGCTACCTGCAGTTCAATGCGAAGAGTCTTCATAGAAGAGGAGTGATCGGCAATATTGTATCGGACCTAAGCGACCACGGCCTGGAATGGGGCGAACTAACGATTAACGCGCCTGTTTCGAAGTTGCCGGGGCGCTTGGAACTTCCAGTTCGGATCGCTGGATTTCTGGCGATCTTATTGGCGGCGACCGGAATCTGGGAAAAACGCCGCACGCTCGATGCACCGGTCTGGTATGTGGCAGGGTATGCATCCATCGTGTTCGCCTACCCTTGGTTTGATACGAGGCTCTGGTTGCCGGTCTTGCCGCTGCTGATGGGTTATGTTTTGGTCGGGGCGAAACGAGTCACGCCGCTTCGTCTGCTACGGCCTGCGATCTTCGTTTATTGCTTTCTGTTTTGCCTGCTCGGGATTATTGCTCTTGGGTATAGCACTCGGGTGACTTTCGCGGCCTCGCAGTTCCCAGATCTTTACGGAGACGGCACTCTGCGAGCCACGTATCGAACTGCGCTTCTCGGAGAATCCCCGAAGAACGCGAGTGACGTCGACCAGGATTCCCTCTATTTACTGCGGCGTTACGAGTGGCGTTTATCCTCGAAGTAATCCTGTTTCGCCTTTCCGCGCAACTTTTCCCTCCCGAAAGGCTCAACTTCATTCTTGGTTGGCAACGAGTGGAACGAAGCGGACAAGTTCGCGAAGGGAATCTATAGGTTGTCCGCTCACCATGCGGATGAAATGCAACTGCTGAGAGTCGTCGGAGCCGATAGGAATTATCATTCGTCCGCCTTCGCGGAGTTGAGTGGGCAGAGCCAGCGGCAAACAAAGAGCAGCGGCGGAAACGAGGATCGCGTCGAAAGCCGCGAAGGAGGGGAGTCCGAGGGCGCCGTCGCCGGTGATAACGCTGACCTGGGTATAGCCGAGCGCGGTGAGAAGAGTACGCGCACGTTCGGCGAGGGATCCGTGGCGCTCGATGGAAAAGACCTTCTCCGCAAGTTCTGCCAGCAGAGCGGTGACGTAGCCGGAGCCGGTGCCAACCTCGAGAACCTTGTCGTTGGAAGTCAGTTGTAGACATTCGAGCATGACCGCAACGATGTAAGGCTGAGAGATAGTTTGGCCGTCGCCGATTGGAAGAGGATGATCTTCGTAGGCCTGGGCGCGGTAAGGCTCAGGCACAAATTCGTGGCGGGGAACGCGCAGCATGGCGGAGAGCACGCGTTCATCGGAGATGCCGCGGGCCCGCAGTTGAGAGTCGACCATGATTTGACGAGCAGCCGTCAGATTAAGCATGGGGTTCCGGCGTTCGGCTTCCCGCACTTGCAGATGGGTCTGATGTCCGCGCGCTTCACAATACCGCCAGTTACTTCTTGCGTTGGCGAATTCGTATGTCGAAGCTGATGACACCGTTCTGGTCGCGGTTGCCGACGAGGGAAACACTGCGATTGACATAGTACTCCCCCTGGATGATCTGTTGTGAACTCTGCGACACATTGGTGGAGTAAGTAAGAGACAGGTTGTTGGCGAACTGCTGCTCGATCGTGATCTGGGGGCCGTTGCTGACAGGATTGGTTATGTTGGTAAGTCCCTGAGGATCGATTTTGATATTGCTGGCGCCGAACAACCGCTGGAAACGGCTGCTGGCTGTGTCGTTGAGGGCCTGATTCAGGATGAGATCGCTGGCCTGATCGGAAAAGACGCTCTGGCCGGACTGCTCCTGCAGTTGAGTAGATTCTTCGTTGGCGCGGCCCAGCGCGAGCAGCGCAATAATATCCGATTTAGGCAGGGGTGGCTCGGACCGGTAGTTAATGTTGAGTCGGTCGGGCGTGCCAACCACCGTGATGTTTAGATCGTAGCTGCGGACGTGGCTGGACGCCTGCAAATTGAGTTGGGGTTCGATGGCCACCGGATTGGCGAAAGTGATGTCGCCACGCTCAAGAGTAAAGCGGATGCCGTGAAAAGTAGCTTTGCCTTCGAGAATATCGACTCGGCCGAGGACGGCGGGACGAGCCACGGAGCCGCGGAGGCGAAGATCGGCGTTGCCTGAAAGACGGGCGATTGCGGTGCGCATCTGGAGTTCGGGCGCGGTATGAACGTGGATATCGAGTTTGACATTATTGAGCGGTGAGTTCGCGACGGTAACGCTTGAGAACTGGCGGCTGCGCTCAAGATAAGCGCTGAAATCGAATCCGGGAGTCACCGCGATCTTGGTGATGCTGATATCGCCGGAAACCGTGGAGGCGGAGCGGCTGCCAATCCAATGCAATTCCGTATTGGCCGTGGAGCTGACGCCGGGTGGATAACGCAGGCGAACATCCTTGCCGGTGGCGGTGAGGTTGAAGTTAACTTGCCGGTTCGTGTAATTGGCGTCCCCTTTGAGGTCGAGCGTGCCACCCCCTGTACGGGCCGTAAGGGTCTCGATATGAAAGCGATCTCGAGTGAATAGGAGCGAGCCGTTGAGTTCGCTGAGGCCACTGGGCAATCCGGCGAAGGAGAGTGCACCGTTGCTCACTTGAAGGCGTCCCTGGGGCAAGAGTTCGTCAAAGGTGCCATTTACCGTCATGTTCATGCTCACAAGGCCGGAGGAACTGAAGTCAGGATCGAAGCCGGAGAGCAGTTTAAGATCGAGCCGGCCATCGGCGATAAGGTCCATGGCGTACGGCTCGGAGAGTTGGACGGTGCCGTGCCCTGTCAGGTCAGTACCCTCCCCAACGAGGTGGAGCTGCTGGATGTTGAGCGACCCATTGGCAATCGAGAATCGAACGGCGTCCTGATTGTGGACTTTGACATTCTCGACATCGAGTGAGAGTCCGGTCAAGGTACTGTCGAAAATCCATTGCCCGGGATGGCGCAACGGACCATGCATATCGACAGACCCGGTGGCCGAAGAATGTCCCGTGAGCCGGCCGGGGAAGTAAGAACGCCACAGCCCGTCGAGATCGATCTGGGCCTCATGGAAGGAGAGTTTGGCGGGATAGTCGTCGCGCAATTGAACGTCGCCGCTGAGCAGCAACGTGCCCTGCTGAAAATGGGATTTGCCAGTGAGATGAAGCTCGCTGCCTTGAGTGACGGCTTGCAGGTCGAATTCGCCGGCAAATTCATGAGAGAAAATAAAGTCGCGGACGCGCAAGTCAGCATTAATCGAAGGTGCGCCGGGAGTACCCGAGCCTTTGACAACGAAGTCGGCGCGCCCTTCGACGGGAAAACGATCCGACTGGATCTGCCGGACGCGGGCGAGATCGAAGTTGTTGCCGGCGAGGTCCAGGCGAAAGGCGCGAGAAGAAGAGTTATAGGCAGCGCTTCCGGTGACGACTGAGTCGTCATGGATGAGATGGATGTTGTCGAACGCAAATTCGCGCTCGGCGACATTGAAGCTGGCGTCGAATTCCTGAATGTTCTCGCCGTAGGCGGAGCCATGAGTGAGATGGAGCCGTCCCACACCGTGAGGCTCGGATAATGTGCCTGCAGCCTGCACAAAGATATCTGCCTTGCCGGTGAACGGATAGTTGTATCCGGCGAGAGCCTGCAGAGGAGCGAGATCGAAGTTGTGGAGGTTGGCATGAAGAATGAAGGCGCTATCTCCGGTGAAATGGCCGTGTTGTAGCCCGGCGGAGGCGTCGAATTCTGCGGAAGTATCATCGTGGCGCAGCGTGGCATTGTGCAGAGCGATGCCGTGGAACGAAAGCTGAATCGAGGTGGAAAGAGATTCCCATTGCGTTTTGTGGGGGTGAGCGTTCGCTGTGGCGGGCACAGTAATGTCGAAATCTTCAACTCGCACACTGCCGGAGAGCTGAGGTGAAGAAAGTGCGCCGGTCATGTTGCCATTGAAGGTGGCACTGCCGTTCAAGATGACTGGAAACATCTCGGGACCGCGAACGGCCGCGATAAAGGGCATCCAGTCCGCAAGACTCGAAGTGGAAACGGATAAGCGAACCGCCGATGCAGCAGAGAGAGTACCGGAGGCTTGCACGTGGCTGGTGGGCGTGATCAGAGTGAACTGCGGCAGGTCCAGAGCGTCATTGGCGGCGTGATAAACGCCTTTGGCATGCGCGCTGATTCGCAGGTGCCCGGGGACGTGATGCTCGGGAGGAGTGAGATCGAGCGCAAATTCGACCTCCGCATCGCGAGGAGTTCCCTTCCAGCGCGTAGTGACTGTACCGGAAGCGGATGCGGCGGGGTGGTAGTACGGCAACGGATGTGCACGAGTATTCAGCGCGTCGTGAATATCCTCAGCTGAGAGATCGCGCAAATGAAGAACAACGACGGCGTTTTGTATTGCTGGTGGCTTCCCTGGCTTGGGCGCTTTAACGCTGGACCTCTTGGAGGGAGGCGCGGCGGAAATGACGGTAGTGTCAAGGTTTTTTCTAGCGGCGGCGGACAGGCGCTGCCAGGGTGCGAGCCACTCATTGAATTCGGCATCCCCCGTGACGGCGCCGCCGAAAATCCTGCCTTGCAGTTTGGAGAGTTTGAGTTCCTGATCGCTGGCTGAGTAGTCGGTGTCGAGGGATGCTCTGGAGAATGAAACCTGATCGTTCTGCCACGCGAGATCGCGGACGGCGAGCAAACCGCTGGTGGTGAATTGGTCAAGAGACCAGTCGCCGTGTCCTTTAAGTTCAAGCATCCCGGAACGCAACTCACGGCGACGGGCAATGACTGCGGCCTCCGTGAGATCGATCTGGGCATCGTAGGAACCCTGAAGATGCGGATGGCGGAAGTCCAGCACCTGACCGCTGGCCGAGATATGGGAGTGGCCGGAATTCCACTTGAGCGAGGGTACGGCCGCCGAGTCGGGCCCGAGGCTGAATTCCACAGCGGTCATCCACGCGAAGGGATGGCAATCTGGCAACGTGGTATCAACGTGGCCAACCAGAAAACGTCCATCGTAGCGGCGGCGAAGAAAAGAGTAGTCCATTTGGAGCGAGGTATCGCGCGCGGCAAAATCAAGGGGGATAATCTGGTCATCCCACAGCATCTGGCCCTGGCGGAGTTCGAAGCGGCTGATGGAAAGAGCAAAAAGCTGCTCGACTGCCGTCTCACTGCCAACAGAAGCGGTCTTGCGCGGAGGAAAATTTGTTGTGCCGTCGCGATAGAACGCGACGTGGACGACGGGCTGCTCAAGAATGACTTCGTGGAAGCCGAACTCGGAACGCAGAAGAGAAATTATCTTCAAACGCGCCACGATCCGATCAATGTGGGCCAGCGGGACTTCGGTGGCGGCTTCGCGGCCGTGGACGGTGATGCCCCGTACGTCGACCTGGAGGCGAAAAGGAGTGGTATGAATGCTGCCGATTTCGACGCGGCCGCCGGTGATGCGTTCCACCTCGGCGACGAGGCGGCGGCGCACCAGGGACTGGAATGAATCTGTGTTGACATAAACCAGCAGGCCGAAAGCGCTGACGAGGCCGACGGCGGCAATGACCAGCACATATTTCCACCAGCGGCGGGTGGGCTTAGCGGCGGATTCGGTCACTGCGATCGAACTCCCGGGTCGGAGGCGGAAGATGTGGCGCCGGGGATACGGACCTGCCCTTCAGAGCGCAAGGTTTGCAACCAGGAAACCAGCATCTCGCTCACTTTCTGCTCGGTCAGCAGTTCGCGAATCTTGGCAGAGACGTCGGCGAGCGGCACGTCGGAAGCGCCGGACTGCTTCAACTTGGGCACAAACTGGTCGCGGTAATAGGCCTCAATGGACTTGGAATCGATCTGGACCGCGGGACGAAGGCGGGCGTCGACAAGGCGCATCACGTCGATCTGCTGCCGAACGCGGGCAAGAAGGTCCTTTTCCGTGAGATGGTAGCTGGCGAGAAGCGCCTGCCAGCCCGCGCTGGATGCGGCTTGAGGATATTGCTTGCGGGCATCGGCGACGCGGGCGGCGGCTTCAGCATCCGAGGCGTGGAGGAAGTCGGCGGACTTCATCTGTTCCCGAAGCAGTTCCTGGTCGATGAGACGGTCGAGGACGGCACGGCGGTCGTCGTCATTAAACTGTGAGAACGTGCGGTTGGTAAGGAGCGCTTGGTAACAGAGAGCATCGTCCCAGTCGGACTGCAGAATAACGCGGCCATTGACAGTGGCGACGATGCGGTCAACTACTTCCGAGGAAGCGAGCGTAGGCGTAAGCAAAAGCGCCGCCACCAACAGGGCAAGCGCGACAACTAAAAGCGTTCCCTTGATTCGAATTCTCATCAAAATGGCTGGCCTATGCTGAAAAAGAAGTTGAAGGGCCGCAGGTGCTGGGTCTCAAAGAACTGCGCCTGCCCCGTTGTAGATGAAAACACGGTTCCCTGAAAGTAGCCGGTTGGATTCAGATTGTAACCGAAGTCGAAGCGCAAAGGACCGATGGGGGTCTTGTAACGTAAACCAAGCCCTACCGCATGAGACGTGAAGTTGTAGCCATTATTGTTGAAGTAGGTCTCGCATCCTATATCCATTACGCCGCTGGATGGCACACACTGCACGGGATTAGGCTGATGCCAACGCACCAGACCTTTCAGCATGTCGTGCGGGGCAGTGAATACGTTGCCCATATCGTGAAAGATGGCGAAGCCAAAACCTTCTCCAACAAAGGGCAGGGTCACCTGCGGAAAGCGTAGTTCTTCGCTGTTAACAAACAGTGCCGTACCGCCAACAGGAAAACCAGAATCAGGATCGCGGGGTCCTGCCTGATTTAACCCAAAACCGCGATGGGAGTTGCCACCGCCGGCAAAAAACACTTCGGGCAGCGGTATTACCGATATACCCGAGGGGCAAGAGTCTATCAAGTTAACGACCTGACAGGCTCCCGGGGCCAGAACCACGGTCCCTTGATAGACCTGTTCCAATCCCAAGGTAGTGGAGCGCGCAAAAACAAACTTGTGATTGGGCCGCCCAAAGGCATAGTAGGTGGAGTCCTGAGTGAGAGCTCGAGCAAAATTAGCCTGAGAACCGAAGTAACTCGATGCGGTAAAGCCGTCGAGGGTGAAGTACTGGCCCTTGGTACTTTCGAGGGGATTATCCCGTTTGTCGCGTATGAAGGTAAAGCCGGGGCCGCCAACACGTGCAGGCAGAGAGAACAAACTAAACTCAGCGGGCGAAAAGTCTGAAGCCAGGTGACTGGCTTTCACGTAGCGGTAGTCGAACCGATAGGTGATCGACGTGGAGTGGTTGAGCAGCGGCTTGCCGATTTGCTGGCGGAGGTCGATCTTCCCTTCCTCGCGCTGCGACGTGAACGTTGCAACGTCCAGACTGTTGTCGTAAAAGATGGTGAAGAAGATCTTGAAGCGGTCCTGATTGAAGAGCTTGGGAATTTCGTAGCTGACGAGGCCTCGTTGCTGGAGGCGTCCGACGTGGGACTGGAAGGTCAGGGTCTGGTTTCGGCCGCCGACGTTGAGGCGGGTGATATCGAATCCCACGCGTGGGCTCACGCCAGTGGAACCCGTGGGAGAGCTAGTCCCTGAGGGCAGGCCGGTTTCGAATTCCAGCCCAAAGCCATAGGTGAAGGTATAGCGTTTGGCTTCCTGTACTTGGACAAGAACGTTTTTCTCGGGGTCGGAGCCTTCAGGATTTTGCACGGCCGTGTCGACCTGGTTGAAGATACCGAGGTCATAGAGCCGGCTCTGCGTATCGAGAAGGTCCTGCTGGCTGAGAGGCTGGCCGGCCACTCCTTGGATCTCGCGTTTCACGATGAAGTCTCGGGTGTGCACGAGCCCCCCGACCATCACCTGTTTGACGAAGAACTGTTCACCCTCCTGAATGGTGTAGGTGACGTCTTCGCGGTTGGGCTGGCCCGGTGAAGGTTTGGTCGTAACGTCAAGCGTGGCATTGGAAAAACCGTGATTGAAGTAATAGGTGAGAATGGACTCACGATCTTTGCCGAGGTTCTGTTCAGAGTAGGGCTGGCCTTCGGTGGTGTTGAGTTCAGGAAAAGCCTTGAGGTCAATCTTCTGGTTGCCTGTAATCTGGAATGCGCCGACGAGAGTCTGCGGGCCTTCCTCAATCTGAATGTGAACAGCGATGTGGTTCTGCCCTCCACGAAAGTTGTCGTCGACCTTGGTCTGGATTTTGACATCGCGAAATCCATTGGAGATATACAGGGCTTGGAGATTCGCAACGTCGTTCTTAAGCAAGGCTCCGCTGTAGCGTCCGCTGGAAAACTTTCCAGAGGGCTGAATCTGAAGGCGGCTCTGGAGCATTTGTCTCGAAAAATACTTGTTCCCAGCGATCTCGATGAGTTGGAGCTTGTGCACAATGCCAGGAACGATATGGTAGGTGACGTGAATCGTGTCCGGGCTGTTCTCTGTCTGGATCTCAACGCTAGCGTCGAAGTGGCCGCGGCTCTGTAAATAGTCGAGGAGATTGCGCTTACCTTCGTTCAGAAGGTCGTCGTCCAGCGAGTTCTCCTCATAGACTGGGACTTCTTTTTTCAGGAGACCGCGGCTGATGTGAAAACCTTGAGCCGAGATCAGGACCACCGGTCCCGGTTCGATCAGATAGCTGTAGTCGACGGCGTTCGATTCGGGGTGGTATTTCTGTTCTGCAATCGAGACCTGAGCGAGAACGCGTTGCTGCTTCTGAAACTTCTTGCGCAAGCGCTGAAGTGAATTGGTGACCCGGGCGGCGGTAACGCGCTCGCCGGGGTGCATTTTGGCGATGTCCTGCAGCTGGCCCTGGGAAAAAGCCGAGTGACCCGTGGCCTTCACTTCGCCGATGTGGGCAGGTTCTCCGGGGGTAAGGTGAAACAGGATGCTGATCTGCTGGGTGGCGGCGTCGGAAGTGCTTTCGGCAGTGACGCGGGCGCGGTAGTAGCCATTCTCCTGCATAAGTTGCCCGACGTTCTTCAAAGCGCGGTCGAGTTTATCGCGAGTGTAAAGTTCTCCGAGCTGGAACTTCGCGGCATTGAGGACTTGGTTGCTGTTGGGACGACTAGGAGCGCCTTCCACATCGACGCCGCCAACAAAGAAATTGAGCGAGGTAGCGAAGGTAAGCCGCACCTCCGCACCGGAGGGAATAACTTCGGCCTGAATGTCGGCAAAGCGTCTGGTCGCGTAGAGAGCGCGGATGCTCTCGCGAATCTGGTCGCGGTCGAGCGGCCGGCCAGATTTTTGCGGGATCATTTGCAGCAAGTTGGCGCTATCCGAAATACCTGGCAGTTCGATGGACCGAACGGTACGCCCGGCGTAAGTTGTGATGGCGTCGAGAGCGGACGAGGGCTGGGCGGTTTGCGGTTCTTGAAACGGTTGCGAAGAGGCGCACGCGGACGATCGGGCAGGAGCCGCCGGGCCGAGCAAAACCATGATCAAGATGAAAAATGAAGCGTGCCGTCTCAGCAATCCATGTCCTTGGGCCTGTTGCTGCCTACATTCGATGAAGCGCGGAAGGCCTGTGTTGTCTGCCTCCACCGGCGGAAGCAGCCCAGCCACTTATAATAAAGGTTTTGTGGGTCAGAACTGGTGACCTCCTTGAGGCAGGCCGTAGAAAAGATGCGGGCGTGGAGAAGATGACAGACGTGAAGAAAGAGGAGTTCCAGGAACGGTACTCGCGGCAGACTCTGTTTCGCGGCATCGGAGCGGAGGGTCAGCGCCGTCTGGCTGCGGGGCGAGTCGCGATTGTGGGCTGCGGAGCGACCGGGTCAGTGCTGGCGTCATTGCTGGGACGCGCGGGCGTGGGCACGTTGCGGATCATCGATCGCGATTATGTAGAGGCCAGCAATTTGCAACGGCAATCGTTGTTTGAAGAAAAGGATGCGGCGGAGTCGGTACCCAAGGCGATTTCCGCCGCGCGAAAGATTGCAGCCTTCAATTCGGAAATTACGGTCGAGGCCAGGGTGGAAGACCTAGTTCCGGGAAATATTAATCCGCAACTTGAGGGGATGGATGTAATTCTCGATGGCACTGATAATTTCGAGACTCGATATTTGCTTAACGATTACGCCGCGAGGAACTCCGTGCCGTGGATCTACGCGGCGGCTGTGGGCAGTTATGGCGTTACGCTGAATGTGTTGCCCGGAAAAACCGCCTGCCTCGCTTGCATCTTTCCGGATGCGCCGCACGGAATGGTGGAGACTTGCGAGACCTCGGGCATATTGAATACGGCAGTAAACGTTGTGGCATCGGTTGCGGCGACGGAGGCGATGAAGTTGCTGGTGGGCGGCGCGGCAGCGGAGCATCTGCGAAAGACGCTGTGGTCGTTTGATGTGTGGACGAATGATTACGCGGAGATCGCAGCGGCGAATCCTCGTCCGGGCTGCCGGGCATGCGGGCAACGGGATTTTGTGCATCTCGCCGGCGAGGGGCGTCCGCACATCACGATGTGTGGAAGAAACTCAGTGCAGATTCACGAACGCGCACGGCCCATCGATTTTGCCGAGATGCAGCGGCGGCTGGCAGCGCACGGCACGGTGCGGCATAACGAATTCGTTCTGAAGTTCTGGCGCGAGCCCTATGAGATGACGCTCTTCCCTGACGGACGCGCGATCATCAAAGGGACAACCGACACTGGGGTTGCGCGTAGTCTTTACGCGCGGTTTGTCGGGAGCTGAATCGAGGCGACATCCGGAACCGTCCTTTGCGGATATAAAAGAAGCGGCGTGGCCCAGCAGACCGCGCCGCTTCAACATTCCTGGGCTAAGTGCCCGTTCTCATCGCTTTCTGTGCGGGTACACCTAACGCTATCGCCACTTGAGTCCCGATCGGCGATCCCAGCCCGGTACACGCATTCCATCCCGGACCCGCGGAATAAGCTCCGTTGTTGCCCGAGGTGATGCTGTTGAAATCACCTTCAGGGTTTTGATAAAGCAGTGGGTTAATAAAGCCCGCCGGCTTTCCCAGGCTCTCGTTGATGAGCGCAATCAGACCGGCCCAGAGGGGAGCCACTGCACTCGTGCCCCCAATCACATCGGGTTGCCCATCGACGCGAGTAACGTAGCCGGTGGTTGGATCGGCATCGCCGGCCACATCCGGAACGCCTCGGCCAACATTGTGATTCGGATTGGCGGAAGGCGGCACGTTTGCCGAGCTCTGCCAACTCGGAAGCGGAAAGACATCGCTAACGCCGCCTCCCGTTGCACCTTCACTATTTGCCAGTTCGTTCCACACGGTCTCGCTGCTGATGGTATTGCCCGAGGCCATCAACTCCGTACCTCCACATGCCAGCACATTCGGGCTCGACGCCGGGAAGTCCACGTGGTTCAGTCCATCGTCGACTCCGTCGGTCGAGCCGTCGTCTCCAGCAGCAACGCAAACTGTTACCGCCATCGCCGCGGCAGCCTGGAATGCCTGATCCATAGACGTCATGGCCTGCTGCGTCCAGGAAGATTCCGGACCACCCCAACTGATTGAGACGATCGATGGGTTATTCGTACTGTCGTGCACCGCGGTTGTGATAGCGTTCAGAAAACCGGCATCGGTGTTATCCGCAAAATAGACGACGATCTTGGCTGCGGGCGCGATCGACCCAGCGACTTCAATATCCAGCATCACTTCGCCATCGGGCCCGTTCGGATCACCGGTTGGATTGTTGCTACCGTCGCCGACCGGAACCGCTGATACGCTTGGCGTCTCGGTGAGCTTGAGTTGTTTCCAGTAATTGCTCAGGTCCGTCGGATTGTATCCGCCGCCTAGCTCGATCAGCGCGATACATTGTCCCGAGCCATCTACGCCGGTGGGAAAGTTGTAAAGCGCGGCAACTTGTGGCGGCGTGTAGGATTCTCCTTCTCCTTGCGCAGCGGGACGTATGCCGCCCGCTCCGCTCCGCCTTCGAAAATGCGGTTTGGCCTGAGGACGATTGTCCAGGCCAAACACGCCCTCGACTATATCCTTCAGTTCCACTGGGAGTCGAATCGCTCCCGTACGTCCGCGATAGTTGCCGTTCGGATGCTTATATTCCTTCAGTTCAACTCCAAACGCATGGTTCATTGCCTTCACGGTCCCGGAGAGAATTACAGTCCGGCGTCCCGGGCTCTTTTCCTTCACGGTGAGATTGTTTTGGCGTGCAAAAGCCTCAACACGGGCAATGCTGGCAGGATCCGCGCCATAAATCTGTTCGAAATCCTTGCGGCTCAGAACGGTGCGTTTGGCAACCGGTTTCCTGTATTCATTGGCGTCGATAATCGGCTTCTTCCCAGCGCGGGATCGTAGACGAATTGTCACGTCTACTGTTTCGTTTGGGTTGGCTAGGCCAATCTCTCGCGCTCCTCTAAGCGGAGCGCGCTCACTTCCGGCAAGTTGAAAGCTTTTGTTCGGAGTAGACATAAATCTCCTTTCGTTCGGGGCGAGCCGAGCACGAAGAAAAGCAGAGCGCAGCTGCTACCGGAGTACGTTCTTGAAACCCTGGGAAGGAGCCCAGCCCTCTGCAATTTCGATGAATCGCTGCTGGCCCGTTGGATGCTCAAAAACTTAGCACAGGCCAGCAACAAAACAAGGTGCCATCAGTGCTTGTTACAAAATACGAACAGCAAGGATTTTAGGTGTGGTACCTTAGGATTGTTACCGTTAGAGGTGATGAGTTCGAACCTCCTCGCGCCTCCCATCTTTTAGCTTCTTCCTGACTTCATCATGTCTAACCCGAGCATTCCAAACTCCCAATCCCCTTCTGAATCCTCCGTCGCGCCCGACGAGTCATTTAGCGACCTTCTTTCTCAATATGACAAGAGCCATTCGCATCGAAGCGAAGACGGCGGCAAACGACTCGAGGGCACGGTGATTGTTATTACCGGCGACTCGGTCTTCCTCGATATCGGCTTCAAGAGCGAAGGCATTCTGCCGCTTTCTGTTCTGCAAAGCGCTGGAGAAACTGTGAAGCCCGGAGATAAGCTGCCGGTCTCGGTCACTGGCCGCGATCCCGAGGGCTACTACCAACTCACCCGCGCCAAAGTCGAGCGGCCGAAGGACTGGTCGGCGCTGGAGAAAGCCTTCGCCGACAAAGCAACGATTGTGGGAACTGTGACGGGTGTGATCAAAGGCGGCCTCAGCGTGGACGTGGGTGTGCGCGCATTTATGCCGGCCTCGCGCAGCGGTGCGCATGACGCCGCCGAGATGGAGAAGTTGGTGGAGCAGGAGATCCTCTGCCGCATTATCAAGCTTGATGTCACCGAGGAAGACGTGGTGGTCGATCGCCGCGTCGTGACCGAAGAGGCGGAGCGCTCGGCAACGGAACGCCGCTACGCCGAGATGAAGGAAGGCGATACGGTGAGTGGCACCGTGCGCACCCTCACCGACTACGGAGCGTTTGTCGATCTCGGGGGCGTGGACGCTTTATTGCATGTGAGCGACATCGCCTGGAGTCGCGTCAACAAACCCGCGGACGCGCTCACGATGGGGCAGCAGATCGAAGCACGAGTGCTCAAGATTTCTTCGGAGTCCGGCAAGCGCCGAATTTCTGTCGGCATGAAACAGTTGCAGCCGCATCCCTGGGATGCAGTGGCCGGAAAGTACAGCGTAGGCGAACGCGTTCGTGGCACGGTTACGCGCGTCGCCGAGTTCGGAGCGTTCGTGGAGTTGGAGCCCGGTATTGAAGGGCTGATCCACGTTTCCGAAATGTCGTGGGGAAAGAAAATGAGGAGCGCCAGCACCCTTGTAAAGCCGGGTGAGATTGTCGACGCGGTGATTCTTGGCGTGAACGCAGCCGAGCGCCGCATGTCCCTCGGCCTGAAACAAGCACTAGGAGATCCATGGGCCGAAGTCGCGGAACGCTACGCAGTCGGCACTGCGGTCGAAGGGCCGGTGTTCAGCATCACGAAGTTCGGCGCATTTGTGCAGCTCGCGGAAGGCGTCGAGGGCATGATTCACATCAGCGACATGAGCGCCGAGAAGCGCATCAACCATCCGCAAGAAGTGCTGAAGGTTGGTCAACTGGTGAAAGCCCAGGTTCTCGCAATCGACATGGCGAAGCGGCAGATGCGGCTGGGCATGAAGCAATTGGTTCCCAGCGGCCTCGACGAATATATCGCCGAGCACAAGGAAGGCGATGTGGTCACCGGCCGCATGATCGAGGTTTCAGGGGAACGTGGCCGCGTGGAACTGGGCGAAGGCATCCAGGCTAATTGCCGTATGCATGCGGCGAGCGCATCACCCGCGAAGAACGCGCAGGCAGGGCCCGAATTGTCGCTTAGCGTGAAACCCGATCTGTCATCGCTGGGGTCGATGCTGCAGGCGCGTTGGAAAGGCGGAACGCCCGCCGCCGGAGCCGAGCCAGATCCAGCTCGCTCCGGGCAGATTCGCAAGTTCAGGATCACAACCCTGGACGCAGCTGCCAAGAAGATTGAATTGGAATTGGCCTGATTAGAATTGGCCCGACCCAGGATGTCTGGCTGCCCCCCAGGGATTCGAACCCCGATAGCCTGCTCCAGAGGCAGGTGTCCTAGCCGTTGAACGAGGGGGCAACTCCCCTCATTATCCAACGAGTTCGGAAGGGGGTCAAATCTCAGCACCGCGAGTCGCTTTGCAGAGGTGCCTGGAGTTCCCTCCTATCAAGCTCACTTAGCCAGCTCACTTGGCAAGTTCACATACCAGCAGAAACGCGAGCCAGGTTGCGAATCTGGTTCAAGTACTCAACGTAGACCGGGATTGGTATATCGGGCGAGTCACCATCGTTGAGAAAGTGTGACAGATGAATTTCCAGCGGAATCGCGCTGATCAGCTCCCGGAACCGGGGCATTTCGAGGTATTTCACCCGCCATATCTCGAGCATTAACGACCGAAACTCCTCGCTGATGAAGCCCATGCGACGCTCGCCCAGGTAAATGGCGTCGAAATGGCTATCAGCCAAGGTGCTCCGAATGGGATCGTCGGCCGGAGAGAAGGTATAGATCAGGTGGAATAAATCGGCCAGATCACCCCACAGAACCTTCTCCTCGTTCGCGCTGAAGCGAAATGGAGTGGCGTTTCGTTGTTGAACTGACCTGGCATGCTCATCCGGCCGCAAGACTTGACGGCCGAGTTCATCCCGAAACCAGCGGAACCGGTCGGGCACGAGGTTGTGGCGCAGAAACTCGACGGCATAGGCATTGGGCAAATACAGATCCGAATCATCATCCAATCGCGCAATCCAAGTCTTCCAATCTCTCTGCTGCAGCACGGCAAGCAGCTTCGTCAGATCAGCCACCGTGGTATCGGGGTTATACTTCACTGCCTGCCAAAAATGCTCAGTGGAATCGTAGGTCGCGCCGAAGAGAGCGATGCCTTCTTCAATCGGATACCAATTCGAGAGCACGCGCGCTGGAATAGACGGTGCAGCGCTCCAACAGTTCAGGGAATGCTTCCATTTTTCTTGTACTTCGAGGAAGGCTTCAGCATAGCCGGGAGGAACTGGCTCCTTCACCCTGCCAAGCGCTTCTTGCAGTTCCTCTCTCGTATGCGTTACCAGCGTTTCCAGTGGCCGCCCATCGATCATCGAAACAACCCGGCTCTCGACCCCGCGGCGCAGCAGTTCCCGCGCCAGCAGCCGTCGTTTTTCCAGTGTTAGCGTTCCGTCCGGCTTCCAGCGGTGAGTCTGCGATTCGATGTAAAGAAACGAGTCAGCCAGCGATCCGAATTCAATGAATCCGTGAATAGCAAAGGTGACCGGATGGCCATCTTTCATGATCGTTGTGGAAGGCGTCACGAGGGTCTGAAGTGAAATCTCTTGCGCTGGCAGAGTGGCCGTCAGGGCGGCCGCGCCGAGAGCAACTTGGACGACCCACGCCGGTACCACGCATCTCTTGCTTGAGAATCGCTTCACGAGTTTCCTCCAACTCAGGCGTGTCCTGAAAATAATCTCACGGATTGTCCCAGACTTTCGCTTTGAAGGCGATAGGAATCGCCCGTTTTTCCGCGCTACCCGCCGCTTCGCGCTAGACTCTATTTGAGTCATTGACTCGCGCCTCGCCCCAAAGGAGTTGCTCATGGTTACAGCCTTTGAAAACACTTCCGCCGATTATCCCGAACTCGCGCGGCGTCCGATCGATTCAGAACAGTGCGCCCTTATCGTGGTGGATATTCAGGAAAAACTTCTGCCGCCGATTTTTCACAAGGACCAACTGGTGCGCAATTCGAAGTTGCTCATTCGCGCGGCCGGTGTGCTGAAGATTCCTGTGGTCATGAGTACGCAATATGCCAAGGGCCTGGGCAAGACTCTCCCCGAGATCGCTTCCCTGCTACCGGAAACCGAGGCCATCGACAAAGATCGGTTCTCCTGTTTCGGCAGCGATGGTTTTTGCGCGCTGCTCAAGCGGCTCCCCGGCAACCGCAACACCCTGCTGCTGTGCGGAATGGAAAGCCACATTTGCGTGATGCAGACGGCGCTGGCCGCCCTGCGCGAAGGCTACATCGTGCACGTGGCTTCGGATGCAGTAAGCTCGCGAACGGAATGGAATTGGAAGATTGGCTTGGAAAGAATGCGCGCCGCGGGTGCGGTGATCTCTTCCACTGAGATGATGATCTACGAGCTGATGCGTTCTTCGTCGTCCCCGGCCTTCAAGGAGATGCTGCCGCATCTGAAGGGATAGAGGTCACACGCACCTCTCACGGACTGTCATCCCGAGCCAAGCAGACGGCTAGGCTTCCTCGGACTCCTTCTTCTTTACCCGTACCACGGTAATCTTTGCGATGCCCTCTTCAAACGCGGGCGGCTTCAGCTTGGCGGCCATGCGGCGCATCACATCTTCTGGAACGATGCGGTCGCGGCGCTGGTGGCGCTCAATGCAGACCTCGAGCGGAACGTCGAAGAACACAGCGTGCACTTCGTATTGATAATCCTTTGCCAGCTTGATCCAGTGATGGCGTTCCTGCGGTGTGAGGTTGGTGGCATCCACGTAATTCATGGGACGCTTGGCGATAAGCCGCGCTTTGAGCATGGAACGCAAATTAGAGAACACGAGATCCTGGAAACGCTGCTCGCGCACATCGTCGAAGAGCAAGGAGCGCACCATGTCGCTCGAGAGCGGCACCACGTTGTGCCGCTTGAACCACGAACTCTTCCCTGAACCCGGCAGCCCGATCGCGAGCACCACCACACCCTTCGGCGCCCGTTGCTCAGCCGGGGCAGTTGCCGGAACTCGCGGAACCGGAGCCGCAACCGGCAGAGTTGGGCTTTGATCTTCTACCTCACCTGCATTGGCGATCTCTTCGTCGGCCGTACCGGCAGGTATCACCGGTATCGACCCCTTCACTGCGGCAGGTGTAAAGGCTTGCGCAACGGCCTGCTCGCGACCGCGGCCACCTCGTCCTCGGCCGCCGCGGCGGCGGCGACTGCGGCCGGTGTTTGAAGGGCTGGGGTTCGCATGCGATATTACAGGCGGCGCTTCGGGCGGCTGCTCTTCCGACGGCGGCGTTTCGGGCGGAGTTTCGAGGGAACTGCTACGCGTCCGCCGAACGGGTTGAGGCTCCGATGGCGCCGGAGGTGGGATCTCAGATTCGATGTTGCCGGCGTCGGGCGCCGCACTGGGCTGCTGTTCCGCTTCGAAATACGCTGGCTGCAAAGGCGGCGGAGCAGGCTGATCGGAGGCTTCTGCGGGAGTCTTTTTGCGGCGCGTAAGGCGCTCGCGCATCCATTTACGCATGTACGGCTTTTAACACAAAGTAAGGGCGGGATCAATCAGCACAGGGTCCGGCGAACCAGCCGCGACAGCCAAAATCGGGATAGAGCCGTTACAATAGCGCCATGCTTGGAATCCCCGCAGAGATCCGCGGCCAGAAGTACATCTCGCTCGGCACGTTCCGCAAGAGCGGGGCGAAGATTGCGACGCCCGTGTGGTTTGGGGAAGAGGGCGACAAGCTTTACGTGATGACGCTCAGCAATATGGGCAAGACGAAGCGCGTTCGCAACAACCCGCAGGTGACGGTTGCTCCCTGCACAATGCGGGGCAAACTGACTGGACCTGAGGTAGCGGCGTTGGTTCGCCTTTTGCCGCCGGAAGAACATGCCCGCGCGCGCCAGACCATCAACCGGAAATACTTGCTGGCCCGGTTGACATCGCCCTTCAGCAGGGCGGATGCGTTCCTGGAAATGAGCTTTCCCTGACGTCAGGTCAGGGCCGCAAGCATAGAGTCCTGTGACGCAGGTTCCGTGACGGAAACCGGAGACCTCCAAATCCGGGCAACGATCATTTACGCCGCTTCCCTGTCCTGCTAACATCATCTGTCTGTAGACCGGCTCAGGAAGGTTTCTGATGTCGCATTCATAATTTCGGAGAGACCATGGCAATCAAAGTTGGCATTAACGGTTTCGGACGCATCGGCCGCAACGTGTTCCGGACGGCGCTCAGCGACCCCAACCTGGAATTCGTGGCGGTCAACGATCTTACCGACCCGAAGACGCTCGCCCATCTGCTGAAGTACGATTCGATTCTTGGCAATCTGCCGAACAAGATCACAGCCGGCGCCGACAGCATCACCATCGATAACAGAACCATTCGAGTATTCAAGGAAAGAGATCCCGGAGCCCTGCCCTGGGAGTCGGTGGGCGCTCAGGTGGTGGTCGAATCCACCGGGCATTTCACCGATGCGAACGATGCAAAGAAGCATCTGCGGGGGTCGGTGAAGAAGGTGATCATTTCCGCTCCGGCGAAGAATGAGGACATCACGCTCGTGCTGGGCGTGAACCATGAGAAGTATGATGGAGCCAAGCACCACATTATCTCCAACGCTTCCTGCACCACGAACTGTCTGGCTCCGATCGCCAAGGTGATCAATGACGAGTTCAAGATTGTCAGCGGGACGATGACCACGATTCACTCCTATACCAACGATCAGGTCATCCTCGACTTCCCGCACAAGGACCTGCGGCGCGCGCGGGCAGCGGCGATTAATATGATTCCTACGTCGACCGGTGCGGCGAAAGCTCTGAAGCTGGTCATCCCGGAGCTGTCGGGAAAGTTGGACGGTTTCTCCATGCGGGTGCCTACGCCGAACGTTTCGGTAGTCGACCTAGTGGCTTTTGTTGAAAAGAAGACGACCAAGGAGGAAGTGAATTCGGCGTTGAAGAAGGCGTCTGAAAGCGGGCCTTTGAAGGGCTATCTGGGTTACGAAGAGAATGAATTGGTATCGTCGGACTTCAAGGGTGATTCACGCTCTTCCATTGTCGATGCACCTACGACCCTTGTGGTGGGCGGCAATTGCGTCAAGGTGCTCTCCTGGTATGACAATGAATGGGGATACTCGTGCCGCGTGCGGGATTTGATTCATTACATTGCCGACAAGGGTTTGTAGTTCGACGCCGCTGCTCTTTAGCGCTTTTATCGAATAAGGACAAACCAGCCAATGTCCAAGTTATCCATCCGCGATTTGCCTCTTAACGGGAACCGCATCCTCATGCGCGTCGACTTCAACGTTCCGCTGGAGGACGGCCGCGTAATCGATGACACGCGCATTCGTGAAACTCTGCCTTCCATCGAGTATGCCCTGCGGCACGGGGCGAGGCTGATTCTGGCCTCTCACCTGGGACGGCCCAAAGGCAAACCCAATCCGAAGATGAGTCTGAAGCCGGTAGCCGAGCGGCTGCGCATGGTGCTCGATAAAGAACTCGCGCGGGGCGAAAACGTGGGCTTCTGTCCCGACTGCGTGGGGCCAGAAGCGGAGGAAGTTGCCAGCCAGTTGGAAAAAGGTCAGACCCTGCTTCTGGAAAATCTGCGGTTCCACTCTGAGGAGGAAGCGAACGACGAGAAGTTCGCCAAGCAATTGGGAAGTCTGGCGGAGTTCTATGTCAATGACGCGTTCGGCACCGCACATCGGGCGCACGCTTCCACCGTGGGCATTACCAAGTTCGTATCGAAATCGGCGGCTGGCTTGCTCATGGAGAAAGAGCTGAAGTATCTGGGCAGCGCGTTGGAGCACCCTGAACCGCCGTTTGTGGCGATACTGGGCGGCGCCAAGGTCAGCGACAAGATCGGCGTGATCCGGAATCTGATGAGCAAAGTCGACTCGCTCATCATCGGCGGCGGAATGGCCTACACCTTCCTGAAGGCGCAAGGAAAAGAAATCGGCAAGTCGCTGCTGGAGGCTGACAAGATCGAGTTGGCACGGCAACTGCTCGCGGACGCGAAGAAGCGGAATGTGAAGTTTCTGCTGCCCATTGATCACGTCGTAGCGATGAAGCCGGAGACGAATGCAGTGATGCAGCAGATCGGCGAAGGACAGCCGATTCCGGCCGACCGCATGGCGCTCGACATCGGGCCGAAGACAATCGAACTCTTCTCGGAGGAAATCTCGCGAGCGCGCACCATCGTGTGGAACGGGCCGATGGGGGTGTTTGAGGTGCCGGGATTCTCGCGGGGAACTTTCAAGATCGCTCAAGCCATTGCGGAAAACGTGGGCGCGATTTCGATCGTGGGCGGTGGCGACACGGTGGCTGCGGTCAACGGCGCTGAGGTCGCGGATAAGATGACGCACATCTCGACTGGTGGCGGCGCGTCGCTGGAATTTCTCGAAGGAAAGAAGTTGCCTGGGGTCGAAGCTCTCACGGACAAGAAATGATCGACCTTACTCCCGAACAGTTGCCCTCCGGGAATTGCCCTCCATTCCGAATCGAAAAGGCCTCCTCATGAGAACCAAGCTCATTGCCGCTAATTGGAAGATGTATAAAACGCCGGAGCAGGCGCGCGAGTTTTTCGGTGAGTTTCTGCCGCTGGTGAGCGGGCACACGCGCGACGAGATCGTGGTTTGCCCTCCGGACATTGACCTTGCGGCCGCGCTTGAAGCGGCGAATGGATCGAACGTGGCGATTGGCGGGCAGAACGCACATTGGAAACATGAAGGCGCCTTCACGGGCGAGACTTCGGCGGCCATGCTCCAGGGCCTGGGCGTGACTCATGTGATTATCGGTCACTCGGAGCGGCGGCAGTACTTTTGCGAGACTGACGACACGGTGAACCTGCGGCTGAAAGCCGCGCTGGAAGCCGGGCTCACGCCGATCTGTTGCGTGGGTGAAGTACTGGAAGAGAGAGAGGCGGGACTATGCGACGACGTTCTTCGACGGCAGTGCGTCCGCGCATTTCATGCCATCTCTTCCCGGAAGGCTGTGAAACTCGTCGTGGCTTACGAGCCCGTATGGGCTATTGGCACTGGCAAGAACGCCACTCCGGAGATTGCAGCCCAGGCGCACGCCGTCATCCGGAGAGAAGCTGCCGAGGTGTTTGGCGAGGAGTTCGCGGCACAGTTGCGTATTCTTTACGGGGGATCGGTTAAGCCGGAGAATGCTTCATCTCTGATGGCGCAGGAGGAGATCGATGGCGCGCTGGTGGGCGGAGCGTCGCTGCATGCCAAGTCGTTTGCGGCGATTGTGAAGTACTGAGCCTTCGTATAGCTCTGGAGTCGAACACTTGCTTTTACAATAGCTGGAGTGAGACTTCCAAAGCAGGAACTCCGTTGCGGGCAAAATATTTATTCCAGGTTAGTTATCGCATCGCTATTCGATTATCAAAGAGCTAATGCTTTAAGGACTATTAGAACGCTGGCGGGGATTCGGAGTCAAGGGAATCCTTGGTCGTGGGCTGTTTTGATTTTCCTGCTGTGAGCGCTAGCGTACCGACACGAGAAAGGCCTACGCGTAGCATCCGTGGCAGATGTCTCCAGTATGTTGTCCCGTATGCCAGTCCAGCCATCAGGCGGAATTTAGCGGTGAGGTAATGATCTATCTCAGGGGCATCGACAATCTTGCTGCTCCCCCGGTTTTATCGTTCCCGAAGATTTCGATCTGCTTCGAGTGCGGCTCTTCACGGTTCACCATTGGGAAACCCGAACTAGCAGAATTAGCCGCAACGAAAACAGCAGATTCCTCCCTGCGCCGCCGCTGACCTCCGGCTCCGGAATGACAAATTCTCAGGACGTTGCCGGCGCCGCGTCGCGGGATGACGCCCAGCTGAGTAGTGGCTGGCAAAGTCAAAAGCATCGGACAAGAGTGTTCGATCCACACGAGCAGGGCGCCGGGCTGCCCCCGGGTGAAAGCCGAGGACGGCTGCGCCACTTGGGGATTTTCTGCGATGCTAACTGCGCTATGATCTGCTAATCTTCCTGCTTCGCAATGCCTGGGTTCAATCTGGTTGTAGATATAGAGAGCGTGGATGACGGAAACTGTGCGTCCTGAACCGAGCCGGCGATTCCGGTGGCTGGTGCTGATCTTCATCAGCCTGACGATGTTCGGGAACTACTACGTATATGACTGCATAGCGCCTGTTGCGGATCTGCTGGTCAAACAGCTCGGATTCTCCGAGTCGAATATTGGGCTGTTGCAGGCGATCTACAGTATTCCCAACATCTTCATGGTGGTGATCGGCGGCTACATCGTGGACCGCATTGGAACGCGCAAGGCGATTTTCATCTTTGGAACGTTATGTTTCGTTGGGGCAGCGTTCACGTGCCTATCGCCGGCATTGAGCGTGATGGCGAGTGGACGGCTGATCTTCGGCCTGGGCGCCGAATCGTTGATCGTGGCCGTGACAACCGCGGTAGCCAAGTGGTTTCGGGGAAAGGAATTGAGCTTTGCGTTCGGGATCAACCTGATGATCTCGAGGTTCGGATCGCTTTTGGCGCAGCAATCGCCGTCGTGGGCCGGCTTCGCTTACAACTACTGGCGTAATCCTCTGCTGATTTCGGTGGGGTTTGGGGCGCTGTGTATCGTTGGCGCAAGCATCTACTGGGTGCTCGAAGTTTACGCTGAGAAGAGATACCAGATTGGACCCGCCGGAGCCACCGACAAGGTTGTGTTCAGCGATATCAAGGGGTTCGGGCTGTCGTACTGGTACATCGTGGCGCTGTGCATCACTTTTTATTCGGCCATCTTTCCGTTTGAAACCTTCGCTTACCAGTTCTTTATGGACGCGCACCATGTCACCCGCGAAGCCAGCGGAGATCTGGTGGGAATGCTTACGCTGTTCACGATGTTTGGGACGCCGATCTTCGGTCTGTTTGTCGACAAACTGGGCAAACGGGCGCTGTTGATGATGTTGGGTTCCCTGCTGCTCATCCCGGTATATCTGATGATGGCTTATATGCGGTCCGCGAGTTATGTGACGGTGTACCTGCCGTCGTCGGCGGACGGGCATTTCGCTTTTGTAGCCCATCACTTGCCCCCGATTCTGCTGCTGACGATGGCTATGATGGGGATTGCTTTCTCGCTGATTCCGGCGGTGATGTGGCCGTCGGTGGCCTACCTGGTTGAGCAGTCGAAGCTGGGGACGGCGTACGGGTTGATGACGATGATCCAAAACATCGGGCTGGCAGGCTTCAATCTGATGGTCGGGTGGGCGAACGACCACGGCCACGCCGGGGCTGAGAATCCCAGCGGTTACAACCTGGGGATGTGGATCTTTTCGATTCTGGGGTTCCTGGGCTTGACCTTCGCGTTCCTGCTGCGGCAGCGTGAGTTGGGGCCGCAAGGGCATGGGCTGGAGAGTATTACTACGGCCAAGGGCGTGGCGTAGCGATGGCCCCGGAGCACAGAACCTTTAACACAGCGTTCACAGAGGAAACACAGGGTTAAACCTAGAAGCTACTGATTTTCGGAGGTTGCTACTCTTTAGCTCGGTTGGGGTTTTAGGTTGAGGTGGAAGCTGTGCATCCAAGGCTGCGGATGCAAAGGCTTTCCCGGCGCGGTCCGATAGTCGAATCGGGTCGGCGGCATTGATCCTAAGATCGGTAGAAATACTCTGATATTCTGGAAGTGCGGAGGTCGCTCCTTACGGACCAAAGTCACGCAAACAATACAACAGAAACTACTTATGCCGCATCCCAACGAGTGCGGCCCGGAACAGTTGATTTGACCGAGCCACGACAGCTGAAGAGCACCGAACCTAACGAAGCCGACCTAATTGAGCGGGCTAAGTTGGGGGACGCGTCGGCGTTCCAGGCGCTCTATGACAAGCACAAGCGGCGGGTGTATTCGCTGTGTCTGCGGATGACTGCGAACACGGCGGAGGCGGAAGATCTGGCGCAGGAAGCGTTTCTGCAGCTCTACCGCAAGATCGCGACGTTTCGCGGGGAGTCGGCGTTTTCGACCTGGTTGCACCGGCTTTCGGTGAACGTGGTTCTGATGCACTTGAGGAAGAAAAGTCTTCCCGTGGTTTCGCTAGAAGAGACTACGCAGGGGACTGAGGAAGATTCTCCGAAGAAAGATTTCGGAGCGGACGATGTGGCGCTGGCCGGGTCGATTGACCGGATGCAGTTGCAAAGGGCGGTTGACAGTCTGCCACCGGGGTACCGGATGATATTTGTGCTGCACGACGTTGAAGGATACGAGCATAATGAGATCGCGAAAATCGCGGGATGCTCGATTGGGAACAGCAAGTCGCAGTTGCACAAGGCGCGCATGAAATTGCGCGATCTGCTCAAGATGAATAGAGCCGAAAAGGCCGGGAAATCTCGGGCGGGGTAGGAAAAGCTGGATGCTGATGGGAATGGGAGTCACTTGGACAGGGGGCGCAAGCGCTGCGGCGCCATTTTAAGCCGCAGAGGACTTGGGGGAAGTTATGAATTGCGTTGAGCTGCAACAGAGTTTGGCGGAAGACGCGAGCAGTTGGGAGCAGAAGGCTCATCTGAGAGAGTGCCCGGCGTGCTCAGCGCTGGTAAGAGAACTGAATCTGATCGCGGCGGCGGCCGGCCAACTCCAGGCGGCGGACGAACCGAGTCCGCGGGTTTGGAATTCCATTGAATTCGCATTGCGGCGAGAGGGGCTGATCCGTCCGCAGCGGGCGCTGGTACCTTCCTTCAGCGCGCGCTGGGGAGCGGCGCGATGGCTGGTGCCTGCGGCGGCGATGTTCTTGCTGGCATTGGGTATCTACATGCGGCGTGAGTCCCAGCCTAATCCAGTGACCCAACAGGCGTCCGTGGCCGTGGCCAGCCCGTCGGAACTCAATGACGAAGATCTGATGCAAGAGGTCACGGACAGCGAGCCGGCGATGAAGACACAATTTGCCGAGAACCTGCGGCAGGTGAATCAATCCATCCGCGATGCGCAGGGGGTGGTGGATGAGAGTCCGAATGACGCCGAGGCGCGGCGATCGCTGATGGACGCGTATCACCAGAAGTCAATGCTGTTCGAGATGGCGATGGACCGTTCTGTACCTTAGGCATGAGGAAACGAGCCAAAACACGAGAGCAGGTTCCTCACGGCGCGAAGAACTTGTTCGGAATGACAGTTGCTGCTTGGGGGAGTCGCATATGGTGAAGAAACGGACGGCAAAACTGGTGGCGATTGGCGTGATCGTGGCGGGCGTGCTGGTGGCCGAAAGCAAGAAGGAATACCACTTCGTGGTGGGGCCGAGAGCGGGCGTGTCGGTGATGAATCCGTATGGGTCGATTTCGGTGAAGCCGTCTTTGAACAATACCGTCGTGGTAAGCGCGGTCCTGCACTCCGACAAGGTCGAGGTGGATAACAACCAGAACGGAAACCGCGTGGATATCCAATCGCACCTGCTGGCCGGCGCCGATGCCGACTCGGGGCGCGTGGACTATGAAGTTCTGGTTCCCGCTGACGCCAGCGTCACCTTGCATTCCAGCGCCGGGTCGCTGCGCGCCGAAAAACTGCACGGCGACGTGAGCCTGGAAGGCGCGGGAGGGACGGTGGATGTTCGCGACGTCTCCGATGCCCACGTCCATGTGAAGACGCTGAATGGGACTGTGAATCTGGACAACATCCGGAACGGGCATGTTGAGGTGGATTCGCTGAGCGGAGAAGTTACGATGAGAAGCGTAAACGGCCCGCTGGTGCAGGTGGTATCGACGAGCGGGAGAATCAACTACATTGGAGACTTCGGCAACAGCGGCGAATACCGGCTGAGCAGCCACAGCGGCGACATCGACGCGACTATTCCGGAGTGGACCTCCGCCGACGTGAGCGCCCGCTCCGTGCGGGGAGAGGTGCACGACGATATTCCGCTGCAACCGAAAAATCACACCTGGTTTGCGGTCGACAAGGGACGTGCCTTCGCAGGTACCATGGGCCGAGTGGCAGTCTCCTCTACAGTGGTACTGCGCACCTTCAGTGGTAAAATCCACCTTAGAAAACGCTCCGAAAACAAATAACCAAAGAAAAGAGCAAACCGGATCAGCGCGAGGCGGGCAGCAAGCCTGGCACGCGGGCCGTGGTGTTGATCGGCTTCATGGGCGCCGGCAAGAGCAGTGTAGGCCGGGCTTTAGCCGAACAACTGGCCTGGACGTTTGAGGACCTCGACGAGCGCATCGAGCGACGGGAACGGCGGAAGGTGCCGGAAATCTTCCGCGATTCAGGAGAGGCGGCGTTTCGCCGGGCCGAACATGGAGCTTTGAAGGAATTACTCGGCGAGTTGCGGATCGGGGTTGAGAGAGTCGTAGCCGTCGGGGGTGGCGCTTTTGTGCAACAGGAAAACGCGCGGCTGATCGAGGCTTCAGGCGTTCCCACGGTCTTCCTGGACGCGAGCGCGGAAGAATTGTGGCGGCGTTGCCGGTTGCAGGCGGAGCAGCAAGGAATTGAGCGTCCTCTACTGGGCAGTCGGGATAGTTTTCAGAAACTTCATGAATCGCGACGGCCGCATTACTTGAGGGCATCACTTCGGCAAGAGACCGGAGGGAAGACTGTGGCGGAGATTGCCGCAGAGGTTGTTCTGGCTCTCGGACTCAATCGAAGTTGCGGAAGACGAGGAGAAAAGCAGTGAATCTGATGGCGCGGATGCGGTGGTCGGGAGTGGCGGTCCTAGCCTGCGCGGCTCTGTTGCATGCCGGCGATAAGAAGGACAAGGCGAAGCAGGCCGATAAGTTCGTGGATTCGGGCTCGTTCGGGGTCTTTGTCAGGGGCCAACGTGTGGTCACCGAAACTTTCAGCGTGCAGCAGGACAACGGCGTCAGCGTAGTGAAGTCGCAGTTGAAGGAGGCCGGCGCTCCCACTTCGCCCGGTCAGCGGTCGGAGCTACAGATGAATAGCAGCGGAGAGCTGATTCGTTACGAGTGGACCGATAGCAACGCTTCGATGGTGGTAACCCCCAAGGACGAATTCCTGCTGGAAAAGATCACGACCGGGGCGACGACCAAGCCGGCCGAGCAGCCGTTTCTGATGCCAAGCACTTCAGCGATTTTGGACAACAATTTCTTCATCCATCGCGAGGCGCTGGCCTGGCGTTACCTGGCGGCTGACTGTCATACAGATGGCGGTGGCCTGAAGTGCCAGCAGGGACCGGTGGAATTCGGGGTGCTGGTGCCGCAGGACCGATCGTCGATGAGGGTACGCATGGAGCTGGTAGGGAGAGAGAAAGTAAACATCCGCGGAACCGAACGGGAACTGTTACGGTTGAACTTGTTGGGTGAGTCGTTCTCATGGGCCCTTTGGGTTGATGAGAAGGATCAATTCAAGCTAGTGCGAGTGCTGATTGCTGACGATAATACCGAGGTAGTGCGAGACTAGGGCCCAGGTCGTGCGGCTCTAGCGGATCAACAAAAGACGAACCACCGCGGCTGAAGCCGGGACTCATTTTTTGGGCTTTGCGCGGCGCTGAAGCGCCGCTCTTCCACGGTGCAGCGAAAGCCAGGTAGGCACGATGCCGGTGACGGATGCACGGACGGCGCGGGTTCTGATCACGGTGCTGCTGTTTGCGCTGGGGTTGGGGTTTCTTTACCTGGCGCGGGCGACCCTGATCGCTTTCCTATTTGCCATTTTCTTTGCCTACCTTATGAGTCCGGTGGTGTCGCGCCTGGAGAAGATTCTGCATGGGCGCGGCCGCGCCATCGCGGTCATTTACCTGCTTTTGCTGGGCCTGGTGGTGCTGTTTTTCGTTTCCATGGGACCGCGGATCGGCCATGAAGGCGGGCGGCTGGTCAAGTCACTGCCGGCCATCGGTCAACTTAGCTCTGGGGAGATCGCAGAACAGCTAGGCCAACAGCACGGTTGGAACGGCAAAGCGGTCGATCTGCTTCGCGACTACCTGGCCAGCCACAGCGACGAAATCGCCAAACTGGCGCAGAATGTGGGACTTCACCTGGCGGACGTAGCGAAACAGGCGTGGCTGCTGGTGGTGGTTCCGCTGTTGGCGATTTTCTTCCTGAAGGACGGTCGCAACTTCAGCGAAATCTTGCTGGATCTGGTGCAGTCGCGCTTGCAGCGCGAACTGTTGCAAGGCGTGCTCAGCGACCTTAACCAGATGCTGGCCCACTTCATCCGGGCCCAACTCACCCTGGCGGCGCTGACATTCTTGATGTATTCGGGCGTCCTTGGCCTGATGCGAGTGCCGTACGCTCTGGTGCTCGGGACGATTGGCGGGCTGCTGGAATTTATTCCGGTCGTAGGGCCGCTCGCAGCGGGAGTCATAATCATCGGTATGACCTTGCTGATGGGCTACAAGCACTGGCTGGTGCTGGTCATTTTTCTCGGCGTCTGGCGGCTGATTCAAGACTACGTTTCCTCCCCTCGCATCATGGGCCACAGTATGGAACTGCATCCGCTGGCGGCAATTTTTGGCGTGATGGCGGGCGGCGAAGTGGCAGGCATTCTGGGGATTTTTCTTTCCATTCCGGTGATGGCAAGCTTGCGAATCGTCTTCCGGCGCTGGCGGCTGTATGCGCAGAAGAGGAAGTTTGGTCCGCTGAATGAGTATGTGCCGGAGAGAACGATTGGGCTGGAGAAATGACGGGAGCAGTGAGCAGTTAGCAACTAGCAGTTCTTTGTTCTCAGTTTCACGTTTCCAGTTCTTAGCTTCGGTTCTCCCCGCCACATGGGTGCAGCAGAACTTGTGGCGTCCCTTCGACTTGGCTCCGGAACCCTCAGTTTTCGCGGCAACGGGCTGTTGTAGAATCGAAAGACCCTCTTATGAGCAACAAACTTCCTATCGGGATTCTGGGCGCTACCGGCGTGGTGGGGCAAAGGTTTATCCAGATGCTGGAGCGCCATCCGTGGTTTGAAGTGGCGTGGCTGGCCGCTTCGGACCGCTCTGAAGGCAAGACCTATGGCGAGGCGGCACGCTGGCGGCTGAAGACGGCGATTCCGGCAAATGTGGCGGCAATGAAAGTTTCTCCAGCTACGCCGGAGGGCGCGCCGAAGATTATTTTCGCCGCGCTCGATGCGTCGATCGCCGCCGAGATGGAGCCGCGGTTTGCCGAGGCGGGCTGCGCTGTGGTTTCGAATTCCAGCGCGCTGCGCATGCAGTCCGATGTGCCGCTGGTGATCCCCGAGGTGAATGCCGGGCACATCCGGCTGATTGACGGACAGGCCTGGCGGAAGAAATCCGGCGGCTATGTGGTGACCAATCCCAACTGCTCGGCCATCGGGCTGGTGCTGGCTTTGGCGCCGCTGCACAAGCGTTTCGGCCTGGAAGCCGTGATGGCTGTGACTATGCAGGCGGTCAGCGGCGCGGGTTATCCGGGCGTGGCTTCGCTGGACATTCTGGGCAATGTGATTCCTTACATCCGTAATGAAGAAGAAAAGATGGAGGAGGAAACGCTCAAGCTGCTGGGACAAATGAATGGGACGAAGATTCTGCCGGCGGGATTTGCCATGAGCGCGCAATGCAACCGGGTCGCGGTCGAGGATGGGCACACGGAGTCGATCTCAGTTCGGTTGAAGACAAAAGCTACGCGAGAGCAAATTATCGCCGCGTGGAACGAATACCGTGCCGAGCCTCAGGAGCTGAAGTTGCCCAGTGCGCCGGAGCGTCCCGTGATCTATTTGGAAGCGAATGACCGTCCGCAGCCGCGATTTGATGTAGACATGGGAGCGGGCATGACGACTGCGGTGGGGCGCCTGCGGCCGTGCGGCGTGCTGGATTGGAAGTTCACGGTGCTTTCGCATAACACCATCCGCGGAGCCGCGGGCGCGGCGGTGCTGAACGCGGAACTGCTCAAGGCCAAGGGCTACCTTGCAACTTCCTAGAACGAAATCCGGGCCGCGCTTTTATGAGCGGCACTCCTGCAATCCCGCAAGCGAGTCACGCCGATGATCGTGATGAAATTCGGCGGCACTTCGGTGGAAGACGCGCGGGCCATTGAGCGCGTGGCCGCGATCGTCAAAGACCGGCTACCACAGAGGCCAGTGGTGGTGGTCAGCGCAATGGCCAAAGTCACTGATACGCTGCTGACTATGGCGCGCGCCGCGGGAGCCGGCGAACGTAAAACCGCGCTCAAGCTTTGCCGGTCGCTGCAGGAACGGCACTACAACACCGCCAGCGAACTGCTGGGGACGGCGCTGTTTACGGAATTCCACTCGGAGCTAGGAACGGACTTCGAAGCGCTCGATGAGCTGTTGCGGGGGATTTCGGCGGTCGGCGAGATCACTCCGCGGACCACCGATCACGTCGCGGCTTTCGGAGAAATGCTTTCGAGCAAGATTGTGGCGGCGGCGTTTGTGGCGCATGGACTGAACGGCGCGCATGTGGATTCGCGCGAAGTTCTGGTCACCGACAACAACTACATGGCGGCCGCTCCGCAGCAGGAAGAAACCAACGAACGGCTGCAAACGAAGGTGACGCCGCTGCTTGATGCCGGCCGGGTTCCGGTGATGGGCGGGTTCATTGGGGCGAACCGCGCCGGCGTTACCACGACGATTGGGCGAGGAGGTTCCGATTTTTCGGCCGCGATTATCGGGGCTGGACTGGGCGCGGAACGAATTGAAATCTGGACCGATGTGGATGGAATTCTGACCACCGATCCACGCATTTGTCCGCAGGCGCGGCGGATCAAAGTGATCAGCTTTGATGAGGCGGCGGAGTTGGCATACTTTGGCGCCAAGGTGCTGCATCCGGCGACGGTGCTGCCGGCGATTCAGAAAAATATTCCCGTGTACGTGCTGAATTCGAAGAACCCGTCATGCGAAGGGACCAAGATTACGACCCGCGCGCCGCAGGGGAAGAACATTTTCAAGGCGATCGCCGTGAAGAAGCGCATCACCATCGTGGACGTGGCCGCGCCGCGCATGCTACTGGCTCACGGATTTCTGCGCGCGATTTTTGAGGCCTTTGACCGGCACAAGGTCGCGGTCGATGTGGTTTCGACTTCCGAAGTCAGCGTTTCGTTGACCGTGGATTCGAACTACGCGATTCCCGCGCTAGCCGCCGATCTGGCTAAGCTGGCCGACGTGAAGTATGAAGGGCGGAAAGCCATCGTCTGCCTGGTCGGCGAGAGTCTGCGGGATAAACCGGGCGTGGCCGCGCTGGTGTTTGGCGAACTGAGGGACAAGAAAATTCGCATGATTTCTCAAGGAGCTTCTGAGATCAATCTGACTTTTGTGATTGAGGAAGATGAAGTGCCGGAGGTGATCCAGCGGCTGCACGGTACGTTTTTTGCGGACCTGGATCCGGAAGTGTACGCTTAGCTTTGAGAGAGTCAACAGCTTTTAACTTCATGAATATTCTCCTTCTCGGCCGCGGAAAGACCGGATCGCTGGTGGCGGAAATCGCGCGCTGGCGCGGGCATACTCTTAAGGTGGCGGGCGCCGCGGAGAACGCCTCCTGCGCCGCGCTCACGGCGGAAGGGCTGCGCACGGTGGATGTGGTGATTGATTTCACCGCTCCTTCTTGCGTTGTCGGCCATATCGAAGCTTGTGTCGCGGCGGGAACGAATATGGTCGTCGGCACTACCGGCTGGCATGGAGAGGTCGACCGGGTACGGCAATTGGTCGAGAGCCGCGGCACGGGATTCGTTTATGCGGCAAACTTCTCGGTGGGCGTGAATCTGTTTCTCGACGTCGCGCGCGTGGCCGCTGCGGCTCTGCGGCACGATTACTCCGGACAGATTTTCGAGCGGCACCATGCTCAGAAGAAAGATGCACCTTCCGGGACGGCGATTGCCATCCAGCATGCGATCCTCGAAGCTAGTGGCGCGCGCAAGGACAAAGATAAGAGTGAAGGTATCGAAATCACTTCTTTTCGCGAAGGCGATGTCGTGGGAATGCACGAGGTTGTGCTCGAATCCGCTGCCGACAGGATTTATCTGTGCCACGACGCCAAATCGCGCCAGGGTTTTGCCGATGGTGCGGTGCGCGCGGCGGAGTGGCTCGTGGGTAAGAAAGGCTTTTACGAGTTCAAGGATATTTGGAGGGAGTTGTAGTTCGGTCTTGGGTTTCCACGCAAACCGCATTCGAGTTATCTTATTAACATGCAAGTCCGTGGCTGTGGTACCGCGCTGGTCACTCCTTTTCATCAGGATGGTTCCATCGATGACGCTGCCCTGCGTAGTCTGGTGGCGTGGCAGGTGGAGTCCGGTATAGATTTTCTCGTCCCCTGCGGAACCACTGGCGAGACGCCAACGCTCACGCACGATGAATGGCTGCACGTGATCGATACGACCATCAAAGTGGTCGCGGGGCGCGCGCCTATCGTGGCGGGCGCGACTTCGAACTCCACCCACGACGCCGTAGAAAAAGCTAAAGAAGTTGCTGCGCGGCCTGGCGTGGACGCCATCCTCACCGCTTCTCCTTACTACAACAAGCCGACGCAGGAAGGGCAGTACAGGCATTTCAAGGCGATCGCCGAGGCTGTGGGCGAGAAGCCGATCATTCTTTACAACGTGCCCGGCCGTACCGGAGCGAATCTGGAACCGGCGACGCTGGCGCGACTGGCGGAGATTCCGAACATTGTGGGTGTGAAGGAAGCCAGCGGCAACATGACGCAGATTGCCGAGGCCATCAACTCAGTGCCCGACACTTTTCTGGTTCTTTCCGGCGATGACGCGGTCACGTTGCCTGTGATTGCGCTCGGCGGTGTGGGCGTGATCTCGGTGGCATCGAATGAGATTCCGCACGAGATGGCCAACATGACTCGTGCCGCGCTCAACAATGACTGGGCCACGGCACGCAGCATCCATCGCAAATATCTACCCTTGATGCAGGCGAACTTTATCGAATCGAGCCCGCTGCCGGTGAAGGCGGTGCTGGCGATGATGGGCAAGATTGAAGAAAACTACCGCCTGCCGCTTCTGCCCATGCGCCGCGACACGCGATCGAAGCTGCAGAAAATTGTGATGGAGGTTGGTTTGATCGCTAAGCCGGCGGCTCCCGCGCTGGAAGCGACGGAATTCTACATCTACGAAAACTGGGCCGCTGGTCCGCACAAGATCGTGCTGCACCGCGGATCTTGTGGACAATGCAATCAGGGCAAAGGCCGTCCCGCGGGGCACGACGCCAACCACGCGCGCTGGCACGGACCGTATGCGACGCTGGTCTTGGGACGCGACGCTGCGCATGGCATGACCGGGATATTGATTCGTAGTGAGTGCAAGTGCGTGTGAATGCAGAAGTAAGAAGTCAGAATGCAGAAGTAACAATTCCGTAGGTTCAGACTTTTACTTCTGCGCTCTAACCTCTGACTTCTGCATTTCCTTTATACTTTCCCCGCATGCAATCTCTAAAAACTTCCATCGAACGCCTAGCTGCGCTAGGCGAGGTCGAGCACAATCCCGAGGCGCGGCCGGCGTTCCTTGAATTCCGTGACGCACTCACCCAGGGCAAGATTCGCGCGGCAGAAAAGATCGACGGCCGCTGGGTCGTCAATACCTGGGTAAAACACGGCATTCTGCTGGGCTTCCGGCTCGGCGAATTGTCTGAGACAGGATGCGCTGCGCTGACGTTCGTGGACAAAGATACCTTCCCTGCCCGGCATTTTTCCGTGGCTGACCGCGTGCGTGTTGTCCCGGGGGGTTCGTCGGTGCGCATGGGAGCTTATGTTGCTCCATCGGTGATCTGTATGCCACCGATGTTCATCAATGTAGGCGCTTACGTGGACGAAGGTACGATGGTCGATTCGCATGCGCTAGTGGGCTCGTGCGCGCAGGTCGGCAAGCGCGTGCACCTGAGCGCGGCAGCGCAGATCGGCGGCGTGCTGGAGCCGGTGAATGCAGCGCCTGTGATTATTGAAGACGATGTGCTGGTCGGCGGCAATTGCGGAGTATATGAAGGCACTCTGGTGCGCGCGCGGGCGGTGCTAGGCGCAGCAACGATTTTGACGCGTTCGACTCCGCTTTATGACCTCGTGCGCGGCGAAGTTTATCGCGCAACTGCTGACGCCGTGCTCGAAGTTCCGGAAGGCGCTGTGGTTGTGCCGGGATCGCGCGCGGTGAAGAAAGGCGCGGCGGCTGAGTTGGGAATCTCTTTATATACGCCCGTCATCGTGAAGTATCGCGATGAGAAGACTGACCGGGGAATCGAGTTGGAGGACTGGCTGCGCTGATGCTTAGACATCGCCTTGGCTGTGGCGATTCAATCCCAAAGGCAGATTCCTGTCTTGTCTCGCCGTGCTCTGGCGCGGCTCCGCCGCGTCCGGAATGACAGGATTTAACTGACACTGACTGCCAAATTCCGCACATCGTCTGAACCAACCTTAACCTGCGCGAGCTTCTCTATTACCGCATCGGCTTCGCTCAGTGCCGGCGCAAGATATGTGCTGGTAAGTGCAATCACTTTCATCCCGCCAGAGTGCGCGGAGCGGATTCCGGCGGGCGCATCTTCGATCACCAGACACTCTGCGGGATTTGCGCCCAAAAGCTGCGCCCCTCTTAGATATGGATCTGGATGCGGCTTCCCCTTTGCAACGTCCTCCGCTGCTACCAAGACTTTGGGAACCGGTATGCCGGCGAGCCGCAGCCGCGCGCTGGCCAGAAGACGAGTTCCGGACGTGACCACGCACCATCGGCCCTGGGGAATCGCGCGCACGAGTTCGACTGCGCCGGGCATCACGACGACTCCATCGCGGTCATCCGCCTCACGGCTTTCCAGCTTTTTAACTTCCGCATCCGCATCGAGGTGAGGAGCGACGGCCCGAATCACGTCGACCGCGCGGACTCCATGGCCTACGGTCATCACTTTGTCTCCGTCAATTCCCCGCTCACGGGCCCAGATCCGCCATTGCCGCTCAACAGAACGAGTGGAATCGACGAGGACTCCGTCGAGATCGAAAAGAATTGCGGAGCAGTGGAAGGTGGTCATTCTTTTTTTTAACACAGATTTCTAAAACGGAGCGGCTAGCGGAGCTGGGGAAGAACCGGCCGCGATGCCGGCAGTGCGGCTTGCTGCGATTGCTCTCGCAACTGCCAATGCCGCTGGCGGAAGTGGGCCTTGGCGCGCTCGCCCCAGGCGCGCACGAACCAATAGTTCAAGCCGGCACCGAGGGCGGAGCTGAGCAGAGGAATCATACGTCCCGCCCACTTCTCGACCACTTCCGCACTGGCCCGCGCGGCGATACGCTGAATCACGCGCGGCACGAACTTATTGACCACTTCCTTCTCGATCAGTTCGCGGCTGATGTCGACTCCTGCGGCGCTGGCGGCGGCGATCCACAACTCAGCGATTTCATGGTCGGTGTTGAATTGAAAACCATAGACCAGGCTCAGCTTCTGGATGGTGCGCATGGTGATGGCCGATAGAATGCCAAGATCAGGGACAATCGTAATCAGCCCGCCCAAACCGAAGCCGGCGCCTTCGACGGCGGCCAGTTTCATGCCGCTGCGAATCAGTTCGTCGGCCACCGCGTCAAGCTCGCCCAGATCGAGTGAATACACACCGTGATAGCCGCTGATAGGCAATCTGTAAGCGGTGCGGAGTTGCACCAGAAACTTTCCGGGATCGACCTGCACCGTGGAGTAGGCGCGCGTTAGTCCCTTGATTAGCGTCTTCTCGACACGGCGTCGAAGCCACGTTTTGGGTTCAGCATCGGGCAATGTCTCAACCTTAACTCAGGGTAACGCGAAAGGCCAGCGAGCAGCGTAGCTCTTAGTTCTCAGTCACCGGCCACTGCTCACTCCCCACTGCTCACTGTGCTAGCATTGCTGTTACTCCGAATATCTAAATGCCAACTGGAAAATTGCAGATTATCCCCTTGGGGGGCCTCGGCGAGTTCGGTATGAACTGCATGGCGATCCGCTGGGGTGACGACATTATTGTGGTCGACGCGGGCTTGATGTTCCCTGAAGCTGAATTGCTCGGCGTCGATATTGTGGTCCCGGATATTTCCTATCTCATCGAGAACCGGCAGCGGGTTCGTGGCATTGTCCTCACCCACGGCCACGAAGATCACATCGGCGCGCTGCCCTGGATTCTCTCCGAGCTGAAGGTGCCGGTGTGGGGCACGGAGTTCACGCTGGCCTATGTGGAAGACAAACTTGACGAGCACGGACTGCTCGAAGACGCCGACCTGCGCGAGATGCAGGCTGGCGAATGGTTCAAGGCCGGCGTGTTTACGATTCATCCCATTCGCGTGACGCACAGCCTGGTGGATTGCGTCGCGCTGGCGATTCACACGCCGCTGGGCGTGATCATTCATACTGGCGACTTCAAGGTCGATCCTACGCCTACCGACAATCACCTTTTCGATCTGCACGCCTTCGCCGAATACGGCAAACAGGGCGTGCTGGCGTTGTTTCAGGATTCCACCAACGTTGAGCGTAAGGGTTACACGCCAAGCGAACGCGCCGTGCGACGGAAGTTTGACGAAGTGTTCGCGCACACGCAACGGCGGCTATTTATTTCGTGCTTCTCTTCGTCGATTCACCGCATCCGATTAGCTGTTGAACTGGCGCACCAGCACGGGCGCAAGGTGGCCTTCATCGGGCGCTCGATGAACAACTCCGCGGAGATCGCCGAAGACCTTGGTTACCTGGAAATTCCCGAGGGCACCGTAATCAATCCCGGCGAAATGAAGAATTTCCCGCCGGAAAAAGTTTGCGTGATGATCAGCGGAACTCAGGGCGAGCCTATGTCGGCGCTGTCGCGCGCGGCCGTCGACAACCACAAGCATGCCAAGATTGAGAAGGGCGACACAGTCGTACTCTCGTCGCGAATTATCCCCGGCAATGAGAAGACAATTTACCGCATGATCGATCACCTGTTCCGCCGCGAGGCGTACGTGATTTACGAAGACGGCACCACGCCTCCCATTCACGTCAGCGGACACGGCAGCCAGGAAGAATTGAAGCTGATCATCAACCTGGTGAGGCCGAAGTACTTCATTCCCATCCACGGCGAGTACCGGCAGTTGAAGCTGCACGCCGAAATGGCCGGAGCCATGCACAGCTCCGTGGGAAAAGTAGTTCTGATCGAGAGCGGCGACGTCCTTGAGATCGACGAACACAATGCGCGCAAGGCCGGACGCGTCAATGTGGGCCGCGTCTGCATCGACTCCGGCTCGCGGACCGACGTGGTCGAGGATTTAATCATCAAAGACCGGCGGCACCTGAGCGAAGACGGCATCGTGCTGCCCATCATCGCCATCAACAAGCTTTCCGGCCGCGTCGAGACTGCGCCTGAGATCGTGACGCGTGGCTTCAATCCCGGCGAAGACGGCTTGCTGGATGGAGCCCGGCGCATCGTCGAAGATACCCTGGCACACTCCAGCGAAGAGGAAAAAGCTGATTATGGCGTCATCAAAGAAAAGATCCGGGCCGATTTGAAGCGCTACATTTCCAAGCAAACACAGAAGCGTCCGCTGATTATGCCGGTGATCTTGGAGATTTAGGAGCGGAACGACGTTCTAGCCAAGCGGGTTCTTCCACCGCAGTCCCGGAAATCGCGCGAAGTCCCGGTCCGCCGTGTACAGCACGCCACCGTATTCCATTGTAAGGGCCGCGATCTCGGCATCGCTCACTCGAGGACCCGCCGCCCGCCCATCGATCACCATACGCCGAAACAACGGCCAGTAACCGGCACCGGGCGTCAGAACCTGTACATTGGGGTGCGCCAACCAGAGGTCGACAATCCGTGCCGCTTGCTCCAGATCAAAGCGTTCGGCAGGCAACTTGGGATTGGTCATAACGCGCAGGAAGGCGGAAACTGCCTGCCAAGGCAGTCCGACCACTTCAATGCTCGACAGCGTGTTTTCGAGCCATGCGCGCGCACCCGCGTGATGAGACGAGCCTCTGTTGTACGAATAGATGAGAAGGTTCGCGTCGAGTACGATCACCGGTAGTCCGGGCCTTCGAGGTACTCGAGTAATTCCTCCACTTTGTCGAAGTCAGGAAGCCCTAGATTGATGGGTGTCACCTTGAACGGCTTCCGCGGAGGCTGTTTCGTCGTCAACCCCAGGCGCAGGTACCGGTTCACCACCTGCTTGAACGGTTCCCCGGTCTTCCGGACTTCCTTGTTCAACAGGGCGGCTACGTCCTCATCGAGAGTGAGAGTGGTTCGCACATCACGATGCTACCATCTGAGGCATCATGATGTCAACGCCATCCCGTTCGCCTGATCTCGATTCGGTAGGTGATAATGAAGAGAAATGGTCACCCTTTCCGATATCCAAGCCGCTCGCGCGCGCCTTCGCGGCATTACGGTCCACACTCCGTTGATCGAATTCAAACTCTGCGCCGAAGATCTGCGCCGCCTCTTCCTCAAGCCTGAAAACCAGCAGCCCATCGGAGCTTTCAAACTTCGCGGCGCTTACAACAAGATCGCCTCGCTCTCGGAAGCCGACTGCACGCGCGGAGTGATCACTTATTCCAGCGGCAATCACGCGCAAGGGGTGGCCTACGCGGCGCGGGCGCTGGGAGTGAAAGCCGTCATCGTCATGCCGGGCAATGCGCCCGCGATCAAGCGCGAGGCCACGGCGGCTCTGGGCGCGGAGATCGTTCTGGTCGGCCCGAGTGGCGCTGAACGTCAGACCAAGGCCGAAGAGTTGGCCGCGCAGCATGGATACGTGATGGTGCCTCCCTACAACGACGAGCAGATCATCGCCGGCCAGGGCACGATTGGATTGGAGATCCTCGAAGACCTGCCCGAGGTGGAAATGGTTCTTGCGCCCATCGGCGGAGGAGGCATGATCAGCGGCGTGGCCACGGCGATTAAGTTGAGCAAGCCTTCAGTCAAGGTGATCGGCGTGGAACCGGAGCTGGCGGCCGATGCGCAGGCCAGCTTACGCGCCGGGAAAATTGTTCAATTCCCTGCTAATGAAGTCTTGGGCACCATCGCTGATGGACTCCGCGCGCAGAGCATCGGCCCCATCAACTTCGAGCACATCCGCCGCTACGTAGATGACATCGTGACCGTGACTGAAGATCAGATTCGCGAAGCGGTTCGACTGCTGGCGGCGAACTCCAACACCGTAGCCGAGCCCAGCGGGGCTGTGGCCGTCGCGGGCCACCTGTTCAGCCGCGACCAACTTCCTGATGCGAATGTCAGCGTCGCCATTATCAGCGGCGGCAACATCGACCCCACGATGCTGGAAGAACTTCGACAGCGCGCGCCGTAGAGCAATTAGCAATTAGCAGTTGGCCAATCGCGAAACTCCTAACAGCTAGTTGCGAATTGCTAACTGCTTGATCAGCACCGCCGCGAATCATTTCACACGTCCTGCTAACATCCAGCGCCGTAGGGCGACCACAGACCACACGGCCTCGACCAATCCGAAGGGCCACGCGCCCTGTAGAAATCCATAAACCGAGCCCAGCGCGCAAGCTCCGGCAAAGGCCAGGATGAACCATCGGCTCCGCGCTTCGAGCGCATAGCAAACCAGCATCGCGGTGACTGCAAACAGTCCGAAAATGGATAAGGGCGTCATCGAAACGCTGGCTGCATAGGTTGGTCAGCAAGCGTGGTTAGCAATCCTACCAGTTATGCTGCACGCCCATCGCCGCCCGTCGAACTGGCTCCCGACAAGCCCGATTCCGCTTGACCGTCGCGAAACACGAGCACTAACCTGTACGCGTTGCACATCCAACGGCGCGCACGAGAAATAAAAGCTGGCGGTTTTACAACCGTGTCTGCCAACGCCCAATCTTACTCAATGGTCACATTGTCTTCAGGCTCCAAGAACCTGGTACGCATAAAGCGAAGCTCATGAAACTACAATCCGTATCAATTTCGAAGTTAGCGATTGCCGCAGTCATGATTGCCCCACTCCTGATTGCCCCAGCCGCGATCGCCGCCATCATTCTCTGTTTCTATTCCGCTCCATTCGCAATGGCGCAGGCGCAGCGCGGAACACTGGTGAACGCCGAAACCATTCGCGTCGGGCCCAGCGCGGATTCCGCCAAGCTGGGCGACGTGGCGCGCGGACGCGAGCTGGTCATCCTCGAGAGCAGCCACGACTGGGTTCATGTGGAAGCGATTCTGCTCCCGCCGCGCCATGACGAGGGCGCAACCGAAGAAGAAGAGGAAGGCAAGGCGGTTACGGGCTGGGTTTCGGGCAAAGCATTCGTGAGCGCCACAATGCAAGACGGCGACCGCGTCATCTTCGGAGAAGCGGTGGACTCCGAAGACCAGGCAAGCGGCCGCCGCGGCCGTCGCGATGCGGCTCAGGATGCGTTGCGGCTCTACTATCGTCTTTACGATCTGATGCCAGCCTCGCCTCTGGCCGCACAGGCGCTTTATCGCGCCGCCGATATTCGCTGGCAGATCGAGAGAGCTGACGTAATGACGCGGCCCTCCGCGCGCGAACGTCAAGCCTATATGCGCGGGCAAATGCAGGAAGACTGGATGAAGCTGGTGATCAAGAAATATCCTGGCACGAAGTGGGCCGATCTGGCCGCCTTTCGCATGATCGACAACAAGCTTTGCGGCGAATGGGAGGGCCTGACCAAGTGTCCCGACAAGGAAGCCGACATCTACGAGAGCTACGCCAAGGATCATCCGCAATCTCCGGCGGCTCCGGAAGCCTTGTATGACGCGGCCTGGCGCCGTTCGGTGCTGATCGAAATGTATAAGATAGAGCCCAACCAAAAGAAATCCGCGGAATCCAGGGACCGCGCCGTGGAGCTGGCGCAAAAGATCATGAGCCAGTACGGACAGAGCGATTGGGCCTTGCGCGCACAGCGGTTGATCTTCTACATTCAGCAAGGCATTCCAACCTACGGAAGCACGGCGGACTAAATTTGCCCATTTATCAAGCGGTAGTTCTGGCCATTATTCAGGGGCTGGCTGAATTCATTCCCGTCTCAAGCTCGGGACACCTCATTATTGTGAGGCGTCTACTCGGCTGGAATGAGCTTTCCCCGGCCCATGAATTAACCTTCGACGTCGCACTGCATTTCGGCACCTTGCTGTCTGTGCTCTTCTACTTCCGCCGTACGTGGTTTCAAATCGTCCGCGCAGCGTTGGGAGGAAAAATCGTCCGTTTTTCCGAAGCCGGCGGCTCGGACGAAAACCTGACTCTGCAAGAGCGCAAAGATGAACGCATGCTTCTGTGGTTTCTCGCTCTGGCGACGATTCCGGGAGCCATCGCAGGCAAGCTGCTCGAGCATTCTGCCGAAGACTATTTTCGCGAACACATCGTCCTGATTGCAGCAGCGTTGATTCTGGTTGCGCTTCTCATGTGGCTCGGAGAAAAAGTCGGCCGCCGCGAGAAACCCCTGACCCGCATCTCTTTCGCCGACTCACTAATAGTCGGGGTGGCGCAGGCCTTTGCCCTGCTCCCGGGCGTCTCACGCTCCGGCTCAACCATCACCGCGGGATTGTTCCGCAACATGACCCGGGAGGCTGCGGTTCGCTTTAGCTTCTTGCTCTCTACTCCGATCATCGCCGGCGCAGCGCTGCTGAAAGCGCACGAACTTCGCAAAGAGGGCCTGCCCGCCGGGATGCACGCGCCTTTCCTGGTTGGCATTATAGTTTCCGCGATTGTAGGTTACGTCACCATCGCCTGGCTCATTCGCTACCTGCAGTCCAATACTCTGCGGGTTTTTATCATCTACAGGATCGTGGTTGGCATTGTCGTCATTGTCCTGGCATACGCGTGGCATCTTCAATAAGCGCGCCGGAACTGACGCAATCGTCGTGATCAAAGAGAAGATCGGGGAGAATAGCTGAGGCAACTCCTGCACGTCACATGACTGGCCCGGGCAAAGCGCAAGGCATGTTCGTGGCGCCGGCCACCGGTGGCGCTATGTTTCAAGCCTTCTGCCAGATGTTTTTCGTTTGTTATTGCCGGCTCACGGTTGAAGGACGAGAGCACCTGCCGCCTTCCCCATTCATCCTCTGCAGCAATCACACCAGCCATATTGACAGTGCAGTTCTGATGACCGCTTCCGGCCTTCCCTTTTCCGCTTTCGCAATGCTGGGCGCGAGCGATTATTTCTTTGACTCCCGCAGAGTGAAGTTTGTCGTCTCTCGATTCATGAACGTCATCCCTATCGATCGCCATGCGCGACACAACTCACTGCGCCAGAGTCTGGCAATGTGCGATGAATTTCTATGGCGGACGCGGGGCAATCTGATCCTCTATCCTGAAGGCACGCGTTCCGGTAGAGGAGAGATGCAGACATTCAAGATGGGTGCAGGGTTATTTGCTGTCGAGCTTGGAGTACCGGTCGTGCCGGCCTATGTCGAAGGCGCCGGCAGGATTCTGGCGAAGGGGAAATTGGTGCCGCGGCCGGGAAGCGTTACCGTCCGCTTCGGGGAGCCGATTCAGTTCCCATCTAGTGCGTCCGATCCTCAGGTCGGGCGCGGGCGTCGCAGGGCGGCTGTCGAATTGCTCGAACAGCGCATACGCAGTCTAAGTCAGAGGCCTTCCGCCGGCGACTGTGGCGAACTAATGCCCGGGCCGGCCCAGGTTCATGAACGCTAGTGCGATCTGCACATCCGACAAAGTTATGTACACGGCGAGGCACATGAAATGGTGGGGGTGGGGAGATGAAGCGGTTGGCTTCAACTCCAACGCTCATCCGGGCCTCTGGCCCTATGCGAAAGAACAACTCGAGGTGGAAGCCGACGAGGTCGATACGGCGCCCGTACCGATCGAAGCTGTGCAGCTGCGCGAAGCAATTCGTCATGATGGCTTTCTAGCTGAACTGCGCCGGGGGATGCGCGCCGATCAAATCTCCGATAGCCGCCGGGAGCGTGTGATCCATGCCTACGGCAAGGGCTTCCGCGATCTATTTCGAATGCGGCGCGGCACGGCTGAGGGCGCTCCCGACCTGGTGCTCTATCCCGAGAGCGAACAGGATGTCCTGATGACGCTACGGGCGGCCGCGCGTCATGATGTCGTGGTCATTCCATTCGGAGGCGGTTCAAATATTGCGGGTTGTCTGGAACGCAGCGAAATGCTCCGCATGGCGGTGTCGCTGGATATGCGCCGCATGCGGAGGGTGCTAGAAGTAGATCCAGAGTCGTTTACCGCGCGCATCGAGGCCGGCGCTTTTGGCCCCGATCTCGAAGAACAATTGAGTAGCTACGGCTTGACCCTCGGCCACTTTCCGGATTCTTTCTTGCACTCTACGCTAGGTGGCTGGATTGCCACGCGCTCGGCCGGAATGCAAAGCGACAAGTACGGCAAGATCGAAGACATGGTCATCGCGCTGCGCATGGTCACTCCGCTGGGTGTGCTGGCGACGCGAACCGTGCCCAAGTCCTCGAACGGCATTGATGTCAATCATCTGTGCATCGGCAGCGAGGGAACTTTCGGAGTGATTACCGAGGCCACCATGCGAGTGCATCCCCGGCCCGAATCGCGCCGCACTCATGGCTACCTGTTTCTCGACTTCGAAGCGGGCATCGAGGCCATGCATGAATGCGTGCGGGAAGAATGCGTCCCTTCCATGTTGCGCCTTAGCGATCCTGACAAGACAGCGTTGTCGTTAGCATTCAAGCCGCCATCATCACGGCTCTCACAGGCAGTAAGCAAAGTGATGAAGGGTTTCCTCAGAGCGAAGGGCTTCGATTTCGCCCGAGCCTGCTTGATGCTCACCACGTTCGAGGGCAGCAACGCCAACACCACCCGCCAACAGGATCAAGTAAATGCGATCTACCGTCGCCTCGGCGCGGTCGACCTTGGGTCGGGTTCGGGGAAGTCTTTCGAATCGACCAAGTACGATTTTCCGCACATCCGTGACTTTCTTCTAGATCGCGGTATCACATCCGACGTGAGCGAGACCTCAACCGTCTGGAGCAACCTGGTTCCCCTCTACAGGGCAACGACCACGGCCCTGCGCAGCGCGATTTCTGAAAGTGGCGTAAGGCCCTGGGTCGGATGTCATATCAGCCACACCTATCAGAGTGGGGCCAGCCTCTACCTAACCTTCGCCTGCCGGCAGCAGGAGGGCCGCGAGATGCAACAGTATCTGCGTGCGAAGCGAGCCGCACAACAGTCGTTCATGGACAAAGGCGCAACTTTGTCCCACCATCACGCAGTAGGAACCGAACACCTGCCGTGGTTGACCGATGACATTTCTCCGTTAGGCGTGCTGGCCATAGCCGCAATTAAAGCAGGACTCGACCCCGATAATGTAATGAACCCGGGGCGCTTGCGGCCATCCGCAGCACCATTCGAAGAGTGGCAAAGAATCGGCGCGGGCGGTGTGACAACAGATAGCGTCGTGAAGTAAGGGTGTACGTCGACTGTCGAGTATAGGGCGTGAGCGCCAGCCAATGTCTGCGGGAATGCCATGTGGGGACTGCCGCCCTCGGCTGTCCGTCGAGCGAAGCTCGACTGCTTTCCTGGCGAGTGCCGCAAAACTTAACCACCACCTGATCGTCCGCTGCCTGATATTCCAACACGTCCGCAACTTCACAATCCAGTTGGTCGGCCACCCTATTCATCCGTTTGAGTTCCTCGGCATCGGCACGCGCCCGGCGGGCAACGACTCGCTCGAGAGCAGTCCCACTGACCTTCTCACAGAGGCCTTCCTCGCGAAGCCAGCTATCGAGAGTTGAGCCAATGTTCTTTTTCACGTTTTCTTCCTTCTTCCTGTTCATGAACATCAGTCCCTAGGCAGAACGGCGAACCCGGGGCACGCGCACCCGGCGCGCCACCCGACGTGCACTCTCTCTGGCGGGTTGAATCAAGACCTCCGCCGGGATCTGAAGATCACGGTGCAGCCTGCGGATCATGTTGAGCGACAAGGGGCGCGCGCCCCGCATCACTTCGTATACCCGGGTGCGTTGGCCGATGATTCCGATCAGCGCGCGGTAGTCTTTGCCTTGCTGTTCCAGTCGGAACTTGATGGCCTCGACCGGGTCAGGAAGGTCAAGGGGATGGTGTTGGCGCTCGTAGGCTTCGGCCAGCGTGACCAGGATTTCGAGTTCGTCACCCTCCGGCGTGGCTAAGGGCGCGCCCCACAAAGCTTCAATGCGGCTCATCGCCATCCTGTAGTCAGATTCGTTCTTGATTGGTCTAACCTTCATACTTCACCGTCCTGACGTCAATCCTGTCGTATTGCGCGTGAGTGCCCAGCCACTTTATGAAAACGATCTGACGCTGGTAGTCCACTGCCACAACAAGCCGATAGGCGTTGCCCTTGATGTTAAATACCACGCGATCGCCGCTTACGATACTTGCGGTTGCGTAACTTCGCGTTACATCGGCGGGCGTACGCCACCGCGAATTCTGAGCTTCGAGAAACCACGAATCCAGCGCCGATTTGACGGCTTTCTGGTCCGCGCCGCCGCGAAGGGAGTCCACGAAATCTCGCAACGTCTTCCGGGCAATAATCCGCACAAGGCAGAACCCCACCGCGACGACTACAGTCTACCATGTGCCCATAATGGGCACAAGAGAATCTTGAGCCCGGTCCCGAGGGAACTCAACTCAACACCCCGCACCCAATTCCTCCATTGCCCACTCCGCCGGTTCTTGTAATAATGATTGCGCTCTGGCCGATTTGCGCCACGGGATTTCTATCCGTGGGAAACGGCCCACATGCGTTTTCTGGCAAGCATCTTTGTCCCCACGGGCAACCGGCGGCTCAATGAGCTGATCGGGTTCCTGTTGTGCGTATCCGCGCTCCTTCTCTTCCTCGCCCTGGCTTCGTATTCGCCCTTCGATCCTTCCCTGAATAGCGCCTCAGCGCTCACCGGAACTCACGTCGCCCGCAATTGGATCGGAGTGGTCGGCGCGCTCATCTCGGACCTCGCTTTGCAGTTCTTCGGCGTCGGGGCGTTCCTGCTGCCCGTCTTTCCTGCTTTGCTGGGAATCCGCTGGTTTGCTTCGCGCAAGATTCAATCTCCCTTGGCTAAGAGCCTGGGAGGAATCTGGCTGGTGGTCTTCGTCCCCGCGCTGCTGGCGCTACTACCGGGTCACACGCGCTGGATGAACGCCATGCCCATCGAAGGCCTGCTGGGCCGGGTTGTGGGCGATGGCCTGATCCACTACCTGAACGTGGCCGGCGCCTACATTGTTTGCGCCACCGTGCTTGCCGTCGCGCTCTATCTCTCGACCGCATTCTCGTTCTCAGCGATTCAGTTGTGGGCGCCGACGCGCTTCGCATTTGTGACCGCCTTATGGAACCGCTACCAGGACTGGCGCGAGGACCGCGCCAAGCGGCGTCAGCAGAAGGAACTCGATAAGCGCCGTATTTCGAAGCCACTGGTGAAGACGCAGTTGATTCCATCGCGGCATGTGGCCGATCCAGTCGACGCGCCGCGAGCGTCCGCGGAACCTCGCCGTACCGGCATCGAACGCATGCTGGAGCCCGAGGTAACCGAGAGGACGCCTTCGGCAACCGGCGGGATTCTGCCGGAGTCGTCGGTTGAAGCTGAAGACGCGCTTGCCCCGGAAGTAACCGAGCGCGCCGACAGCGAGCGCAAAGCTAAGACGACGATGCCGCGCATTGCTGGAGGCTATAAACTGCCCTCAAGCAGCTTGCTCCAGCGTCCCGATGAGCAGCAGGCCGTGGACGCCGACGAACTGAAACTGCTGGCGCAAGTGCTAACCGAAAAGTATGCCGAGTTCGACGTCCATGGTCAGATCACGCAGATCAATCCTGGTCCGGTGGTCACCACGTTCGAGTTCAAGCCCGATGCGGGAATCAAGTACAGCCGCATCACCAACCTCACCGACGATCTCTGCTTAGCGCTGAAGGCCGAGAGCATCTTGATCGAACGCATGGCCGGCAAGTCGACCGTGGGCATTCAGGTGCCCAACCGCCAGCGCGAAATCATCTGGCTGCGCGAGAACATCGAGTCGCAGGAATTCATGGGGTCGAAGTCGAGGCTGACCATGGCCCTCGGCAAAGACATCAACGGCCGCATCGTCACCGCTGATCTGAATGGCATGCCGCACCTGCTGATTGCCGGGTCGACTGGTTCGGGCAAGAGCGTGGCCATCAATGCCTTCATCATGTCGATTCTGTACAAGGCCACGCCCGATCAAGTGCGGCTGATCCTGGTCGATCCCAAGCGGCTTGAGTTGGGCAACTACGAGGGCGTTCCGCATCTGTACACACCGATCATTACCGAACCAAAGCTGGCGGCGAACGCGCTGCGCAACGCTGTGCGCGAAATGGAGCGGCGTCTCAAGCTGCTGGCCGCTAAAGGCGTCCGCAACATCGACCAGTACAATCGCCTCTTCGACAATGGCGGCACGCCGAGCTTGTTTGAAGAAGACTCCGACGACAAGCCGATTCCTTACATCGTGATCATCATCGACGAGTTGGCTGACCTGATGATGCTTGATTCCTCGAACGTGGAAGAGTCGATCACGCGGCTGGCGCAGATGGCGCGCGCCGTGGGCATTCACCTGGTGCTGGCGACGCAGCGTCCGTCGGTCGACGTGATTACGGGTTTGATCAAGGCGAACTTCCCCGCGCGAATTTCTTTTCGCGTGGCAACCAAAGTGGATTCGCGAACCATTCTTGACGCCAATGGCGCCGAGGCGCTGCTGGGCAAGGGCGACATGCTCTACCTGCCTTCGGGATCGGCGCGAGTGCATCGCCTGCATGCGCCGCTGGTCACGGAAAAAGAGATCGCAGCGGTGGTTGAATTCTGGAAGGCGCAAGGCTCAGCGGAATATCAGCAGCAGTTCCTCGAAGCGCCGCGAGACGAACGCGAGGCCGGCAGCGGCGGCGTCGATGGAGCAGACGGTGACGGCGAGGATGATCCTCTGTATCAGGATGCGGTGAAGCTGGTGATCGAGTTTGGAAAAGCTTCCACTTCACTGCTGCAGCGGCGGCTGCGCATTGGCTACGGGCGCGCGGCCCATCTGATCGATCTGATGGAGCATGACGGGATCGTGGGCGCGGCCGATGGTCCCAAGCCGCGGGAAGTTTTGAAGAGGCCGGACTGGATTTCTGAGATTGAAGAGACCATGCGGTAGGTTTTCCTGCCTAATGTTCCGGCTGGAACATTGTGCCGAATGTTCCAACTGGAACATTCGAACTTTGCAGAAAATTATCGCCGTAAGTTGTTGATTCCTCGTGTGGGCTGTTGGGCTAGCCAATGGAATCAATATCTTGAGCTGTGGAAAAAACGTCTACTTTAGTAGACGCCGGATGCCTACTAAAGTAGACTTGACAGCCGCGGATTGTACTTTATAAGGTACAGATTGCCAGAGAAACCGAACTGCGTCCCCCCAGTTCCCGGGTTTCGGCCCCGTCCAGGTCTCGCCGGCCGAGAAGTCAAAATCCCCGCCCTGTCGCGAAGAACACGACAAGGACGGGGCACCCGCTGAGGTTACATGCCTAAACGCAATCTTCGCGTGCTTAAGTGGTTGGGAACTACTCCTGCCATTGCGGTTTGTACATCCTGCAATCGCGAGTTTCGGGTTCCTCTCGAGGTGTTGAGGCGGGTGGCCGGGGCGACGGAGTATTTGAAGCTCGAGTTCTCGCGTCACGTTTGCAATTCCGATGAGGCGGAGCCGTCGTCAGGTTAATCAGAGCTACCCCCCGCGGCCGAAGCCGGGCAATTTTATGGCCCTTGACGGCACGACTGGAAGTCGTGCCCTTCCCGATTCCGTGTTTGCGGGCGTTTATCTGCGGCCTATAGAATCCTTCCTACGTCGCGGCCTCCATGAAAACTCTTACGGAATATCTGAAGTTTCATACCAAGACGCATCGGGCTTACGTGCACATTACGCCTCAGGTGGAAGAGATCGTTCGCAAAAGCGGAGTTCAAGAGGGGATGGTTCTCGTCTCGGCCATGCACATTACGGCGGGCGTTTATGTGAACGACAACGAAAGCGGCCTGATCGAAGATATTGATCAGTGGCTGGAGCACCTGGCTCCATTTCGGAAGAACTACAAGCATCACGAAACCGGCGAAGACAATGGCGATTCCCACCTGAAGGCGCTGCTGATCCATCATGAGGTGATTGTGCCGATCACGGCCGGAAAGCTCGACCTGGGAACTTGGCAGCGGATCTTCTATGCCGAATTCGATGGGCAGCGCGACAAGCGCGTAATTGTGAAAGTGATGGGAGAGCAGTGAGCAGTGATCAGTGGTCAGTGGTCAGCTTATGGTGCCCGGCATTCCGATTTTTTCATTGAGAGTTGATTGCTGCTTGCTTGGGTTGGTCTGAATCCGTAGTATCGAGTGCTGCCGCTTGGCATGTGGCGGGTGGCACCTAGTGTTGATGAGAAACTTGAATGCCTACACAAACAACTGGCCACTGACCACTAGCCACTGGCCACTGATCCGGAGGATCCATGAGTGCCGATGAAGCGCAGGAGTTGCGGGAACGAGCGGAGAAAGCTAGAGAAGATCGCTCGCTGGCGGCGGTATCGCTGACGATGGCGGTGGTCGCGGTTTGCGTGGCGGTGGTGTCGCTGCTGGGTCATCGGGCGCACACGGAGGAAGTGCTGCTGCAGGCGAAGGCGTCCGATCAGTGGGCGTACTACCAGGCCAAGAGTATTCGGCAGCACGAGGACGAATTGTTCTCTGACCTGAGTGGATTCGTGGCCGGCAAGGACTCCGACGGAATGGGAAAATTTCACGAAAAGGTTGGCCAGGAAGCGGAGCGCTATAAGCATGATAAGGAAGAGATCAAAGACGAGGCCGACAAGTTGGTGGCGGAAGGCAGGTTCGCACAACGTCGCGCCGACCGGTACGACCTGGCAGAAGTGTTTTTGGAGGTAGGGTTGGTGGTTACCTCAATCACGCTGCTTTCGGGACGGAGAATCTTCTGGCATTTTGGGATTGTTCTCACCGTAGTGGGAGTCGTAGTGGCGGTGCTGGGGGCGCTGGTGCACTGAGGGTGAAAGACGGCCATTCGGCAGAGTGCCGATGAGTTCGGCACCGAGGTACGGCGCTTGGCCTGGTTACTAGTGTCGAATTCGAGGAATCGCGCCGGAGAAGTTTTCGCAGGGTCTGGAATCTGACTTGCATAGCCTTTGGAAACTGGCCGCTCTTAATATGTCTCAAGCCTGGGTCTGAAGGGTACGCGTCTTAGGACTGAGTCTGACAGCTGAAGTCCCAAGGCAGCGAAGAGCCGTCCAGTGGAGGGCACCATGCTCAGCCACTGCGCGAATCCGCAATGTTCAAGACCATTTCTCCGTCTGCGCCAGGGGAAGCTATTCCTGGTAGAGACGGAATCCGCGGCAAAACTGGGAGAACAGAGAGCCCCGGCCTCGGCCCAGATGCGCCGGCCCCGGCAAGTAGACCGGTACTGGCTGTGCGATCAGTGCGCGGAGGCCTGGACGCTGGTGCACGAGCGCATGCAGGGGATCGTGTTGGTGCCGTTGCGAAGGGCGCCCACTCGGGCTGGGGTTACGGCGGAGGCGTGCAGGGAGTCGGCGTAGGGCGCAGGCAATCTCCGGCATGAGCCGTCCTCGCTTCGCTCGGCGGACAGCCGAGGCGGCTGTCCCCACACGAGCACATGAGCTGTTCGGCAGGATGAGCAGTTCTACAAATGGGCTAGGTGCCGACGCGGCGGTGTGGGGGACGGTATCCCATGCCCATGGAGATGTGGCGGGCGGCGTCCTTAAGCGCTTCGAGAATGCGCGGCATGGTCTGCGGACTGACCTGCTGGGTGGTGCCGCTCAATCCTAAGCTGGCTTCGATGGAGCCGCGTTCATCGAAGATCGGGGCGCCGACGCAGCGCGCGCCCAGGTTGTTCTCCTCATCATCGACGGCGTAGCCCTGCATGCGCACTTTTTCCAGTTCCTTGACGAGACGCGGCAGGGTGGTAATGGTCTTGGGTGTGCGCTTCTCCATACCGCTCTTGCGCACGATCTGTTCCAATTGCTCATGAGGAATGTAGGCGACAATCGCCTTGCCTACGCTGGTGGCGTGCACGCGCATGCGGCGGCCGACCCAGGTGTCCATCCGGATAAAGCCCTCGGGTTCGACTTTCTCGATGTAAACCGCCTCGGGTCCATCCAGAACGGCTAAGTGGCAAGTGAGGCCGGTTTGGTGGGTGAGGTGGCGCATGATGGGCAGGGCAACGCCGCGAACATCGCGTCCGCCGAGCGCTCCGCGGCTCAAGCTTAGGATCTTCAGACCTACGCGGTACTTTCCCGACTCGGCATCGCGAGTCAAGTATCCCTGAGTCTCAAGCGTGCGCAGGATGTAGCTGGCGGAACTCTTTGGAATGTTGAGTTTGCGGCTGATTTCGGCGTTGCTCAGGCCATCGGGGTCCTGGGCAACGGCTTCCAGCATGGCCAGAGCGCGTTCTACCGCGGCGGAAGGAGAATCGGGCGAAGCCGGCATACTCCCAGAGAATACTGCAAAAACGCCCTAGTTGGACAATTAAATGAATGTATGTTCACCCCGCTGAACAACGGCCTTGACGGCTTCCGGGAGCTGACATACGCTGCGCCGGTATAGTGAATGCATGTTCACTATATTGAACGTATAAGTTCGCTGGAGAAACGCCAATGCCCGCCAAAGAAAACGGAAACCGGAACGCAACTCACCTCCCTTTCATGAGCGAAGAAGAAAAGACGGCGCAATACGCGCTGGCAGCGGAATGCATGAATCATGAGTGGACGACTAATCCGCGATGGAAAGGAATCGAGCGTCCTTACGGGGCGGAAGACGTGTTGCGGCTGCGCGGGTCGGTGCAGATTGAGCACACGCTGGCCCATCTGGGAGCGGACCGGCTTTGGGAACTGTTGCAGACCGAGCCTTACGTCAACGCGCTAGGCGCGATGACCGGCAACCAGGCGGTGCAGCAAGTGCAGGCGGGGCTTAAAGCGATCTATGTGAGTGGGTGGCAAGTGGCGGCGGACGCCAACAATGCGGGGCAGATGTACCCCGACCAGAGCCTGTATCCGGCGGATAGCGTTCCGAACCTTTGCCGCCGCATCAACAGTGCGTTGCAGCGGGCCGATCAAGTGCATCACGCGGAGGGAAAAGTAGCTCCTGCGCAAACCTGGTTTGCGCCGCTGGTGGCTGATGCGGAAGCTGGATTCGGCGGCACGCTGAATGCTTTTGAACTGATGAAGGGCATGATCGAGGCAGGGGCGGCATGCGTGCACTTCGAAGATCAGCTTTCGTCGGCGAAGAAGTGCGGGCATCTCGGCGGCAAAGTGCTGGTTTCGACCACTGAAGCCATTCAGAAACTGGTGGCAGCCCGACTGGCAGCCGATGTGATGGGTGTGCCTTCGCTGATTATGGCCCGCACCGACGCCGACAGCGCGCAGTTGCTCACCAGCGATATCGATTTGCGCGACCGCGCGTTTTGTACTGGGGAACGCACGGCGGAGGGATTCTTCCGCATTCGAGGCGGGATCGACTCGGCGATCGCACGCGGTCTGGCCTATGCTCCCTATGCGGATTTGATCTGGTGCGAGACTTCGCATCCTGACCTCCAAGAGGCGCGGCAATTCGCCGAGGCCGTTCACGCCAGGCATCCGGGAAAATTGCTCGCCTACAATTGCTCTCCCAGCTTCAACTGGCGCAAGCATCTGGACGAGGCGACGATTGCCACCTTCCAGCAGGAGCTAGCGCACATGGGATACAAGTTCCAGTTTGTGACGCTGGCGGGCTTCCACGCGCTCAACCTCAGCATGTTTGAGCTGGCACGTCGGTACAAAAAAACCGGGATGGCTGCTTACTCGGCGTTGCAGGAGAAAGAATTTGCCAGTGAGCAGGATCACGGATACCAGGCGGTGAAACACCAGCGCTTCGTCGGCACGGGTTATTTCGATCAAGTGCAGCAGGTGATCAGCAGCGGGCTGGCTTCGACCACGGCGTTGGCGGGATCGACCGAGGCCGAGCAGTTTGGCGGGATCGAGGCATCGGTTACTCGTGAACACGATCATGCTGCCAAGTCTGGCGTGGGCGACCTCCCGCATCTTCCCGACCAGATTGGTCCTGAGGAGATGTTGCTGCCTTCGGGGGACTAGGACGTCGGCATTCACGCGGCCGGGGCGGCCGTGTTTCAGATTGGCGGCCTCTGCTTAGACGCCTCGCTTCGCTCGGCTGAACCCTTCGACTTCGCTCAGGGCAGGCTCACGAGGCGCCCGTTCCCACACTTCTCCGAACAATGCCGTGCTGATTCCTTCTGCTATAATCGAAGGCGCTCCCAGTGGTGTTGTTTCACATCCGTGCGGAAGTGGTGGAACTGGCAGACACACCATCTAGCCGTATCGCTCTAGAAATTCTCTACAAACTTCTGATAATAAACCTTCTACCTTTCTCCTCAATGACTTCCGACAACGTCCCTCGGAGCGGCCAGTAGACGCCAGTAAGCCCCGGAGGCAGGCAGTCGGTGCAAAAGCCGGTGCAGTTGCTTGGGCGTCCTAGAAGAGGCGCTCTGCGTCGATTACGTGAAAGACTAAGGCCGCACAGACCGGAGCGCCTGGAAGCTCTGACGTAGCTTTTTCAGGGCTACTTTACGCTGTAGTTTCAACAACTTAAGTGACTCCAGGTGGCCGCCTAAGTCCTTGAGAAGTCGTGAGAGACGTGCGAATCGTGGGTCGGAATCGTGGGTTCGACAGGACAGTCCCACAAAGCCCACAACCATCGGTTTCGCCTCGACATCGACGAGCAAGCTCCTCGTCTTACCGTTGTCAGCTATTACCACACGTGTGGTATACTTCTACCACATGCTTGACCTTCGCTCCAAGGCGCGCCAGCAACTGCTGGCTTATTACTTCACAAACCCGACGGCCCGTCGCCACTTGCGCGACTTGGCGGAGCGGCTGAGCATCGATCCGTCTAACCTGTCGAAAGAGCTGGGACGTCTGGAGCGCGATGGCCTATTTCGGTCGGAAGTGAGTGGCCGCCAAAAGTATTTTCAACTGAACCGGGAGTATCCGCTTTTTGATGAAGTGCGCAAGATCGTTGCGAAGACTATTGGGGCGGCACAGTTGATCGCACAATCCCTCAAGAGAATTGAGGGAATAGACGAGGCATACTTGTACGGTTCATTTGCAAGCAACCAGCAGGACGCTGCCAGCGATGTAGACGTGCTCGTGATTGGCTCCCCCCGCGAGAAAGATTTAGCACAGGCCGTGGGAAGGCTTGAGCGGCAGCTAGGGCGCGAAATCAACTACACGGTTCTAACACCGAAGGAATTCGGGTCGCGCCGCGCTCGGAAGGATGCGTTTCTGGAAAACGTCTGGCACAATAAGCGTGTTTCACTCATAGGTCCGAATGACGAAGTTGAAGACGCACGCGGTTGACTGGGCACAAATCGACCGTTTCCTCGCGAGCGCGGACAAGAAGCTCGCCTCGGCTCACAAAATTCTTGCCTTTGACGAAGAAGCTTGTCTTCAACAAGCCTACGAAGCAATGCTCAAAGCTTCGCTGGGGTTCATGTTCAGCCACGGATTCCGTGCGAGAAGTCAGCCTGGGCACCACATCGCTATCATCGACTTCGTGCGTTCGCGCATGGACAAGAAACATGCCGGTCTGCTGATCGTCTTTGACCGCCTGCGCCGGAAACGCAATACAGCCCTTTATGATGACACCGGATTTGTTTCTCACCATGAAGCTGAGCAAGCTCTCGAATCCGCTAGCGACTACTTGAACGTGATCCGAGCTAATATCGCAGCCCGAAAGCCTTAACTCCGAACCCCTGCCTTTCGCTTCCGCAGTGGAATGACGACCGCTGACGCGGTGCGCAGAAAACGCGCGTCCTTGACGGCTACTCCGCTGCGGGCTTGATCTAACTATAAGAGGTAGTGGCCTCTCTGGGCCCTACAGCGCCGACCTCAACTGATCCAACCCACCGCACGCTGGAATTGACGATGACTCGGTAAGTCAGCAACGGACTGTTAGGACAACCGGCCCGACAGCCCTTGTTGAACCGGGGCGGGCGAATGGGATACATCGCGGCTAAGTTCGTAGAGGCTCCTTACCGGGCAGGTGTTGATTTTGGTGGACGGCGGGTTGCAGCCTTGCTTTGCGCCGGGCCGAACACGTACATGGCACCAAACTGTTCGGCCCCGGCGTCGATGATGACTCCCGGCGCACCGCCCACCACCACGTTTCCACCGGTCGCCGTCGATGCTCCGAGTCGGCCGTCGGTCCCGTCCGAGGCCGTTAGTCGGATGTTCTGGGTCTTATTCGTCCAGCCGTTCACTGGCTTCGCGAACACATAGGTCGCTCCCTGCGATTGACTCGCTCCGATGGGTTGGTAAGGAGCTCCTACCGCTACCTCGTTACCACTGATCGATACGGAGGAGCCAAACTCGGACTTATATCTGCCGTCAGACGCAGTGAGCTTTGCGGTGTCGGTCTCATTGCTCCAACCGTTCGCGGGCTTCAGGAACACATACGTGGACCCCTGGAAATGGTGGGAGCCGATGGCCGCGAAGGGCGCTCCAGCTACGATTGTCCCTCCGCTGATCGCAACGGCAGACCCCAGGCCGTCCCCTGCCTCCCCGTCCGAAGCGGTCAACTTTTAGGATGGCTCCGAGCGGCCCGACCATCACTGGAGGACTGCCTTTCCCGCCACCACCGCCTTGCCGCCTGTAATACTGGCGCTGCTCGGCACGCCAGCCCCGGCATTGGCTAGAGCTGTCTTATTACGGTGGGAGTTGGATATGCTGACGCTGTCGCCAGCGCGGTTTGGCGATTGCGTTGACGCAGGCGAAGATAGCGTTTGCGGCCTGCGCCTGACAATTCAGCGATCAGCTCAAGTGTCTGCCAGCACCAACATGCGAGACTTCGCGCAACTCCCCGGCCTCGATCCGGCGCTCGAATTCCTGCCGGACCTGGGCATAGGTGGTTTCTCCCATGCCGCGCGCCAGCGCTGTTTCAAGGATCGCGCGGCGGTCCTGCACAGCCGATCTCTCGAAGACATGATCGCGCGCCCACGTCACGGCCTGCCTCGCCTGAACCTCTGGCTCCGGCATCTGGTATTGCCCATGTTGGAGCGCCTGCGCGACGACGCGGTCGGCACGGGATACTTCGATCAAGTGCAGCAGGTGATCAGTGGAGGGCTGGCTTCCACCACGGCGCTGGCGGGATCGACCGAGGCCGAGCAGTTTGGCGGGATCGAGGCATCGGTTACTCGTGAACACGGTCATGCTGCCAAGTCTGGCGTGGGCGACCTCCCGCATCTTCCCGACCAGATTGGTCCTGAGGAGATGTTGCTGCCTTCGGGGGACTAGGACGTCGGCATTCACGCGGCCGGGGCGGCCGTGTTTCAGATTGGCGGCCTCTGCTTAGACGCCTCGCTTCGCTCGGCTGAACCCTTCGACTTCGCTCAGGGCAGGCTCACGAGGCGCCCGTTCCCACACTTCTCCGAACAATGCCGTGCTGATTCCTTCTGCTATAATTGAAGGCGCTCCCAGTGGTGTTGTTTCACATCCGTGCGGAAGTGGTGGAACTGGCAGACACACCATCTTGAGGGGGTGGCGCCGAAAGGCGTGGGGGTTCAAATCCCCCCTTCCGCACCATTGCATTCATTCTGAAGAGTTTAAGGATCTTTTGATTCCATGCTGATTATTCTTGTCACCATCATCCACGTATTCGTTTGTCTGTTCCTGATTGTCGTTGTTCTGCTGCAGAGCGGTAAGGCCGGGGACATTTCGGCGGCCTTCGGCGGACAAGGTAGCCAGGCTGCATTTGGGCCGCGCGGCGCGGCCACCACGCTCTCCCGGGCGACTACGATTTCGGCGGTCCTGTTCATGCTGACGTCGGTGACGCTCTCCATTAACGCCATCAAGCATGGGTCGGCGAGTTCCGGTTCGGTGTTGCAGGGTGTGAAATCGGCGCCTGCCAAGACCCCGCCGGCTACGACGCCAGCGCCGACTCCGGCGAATCCTCCGACCCAGAAGTAAGCTCACTTTCCGTGCTAAATTTCCACGAAGGCGAAGCTGCGGCAATCCATATGTGTCTCTAGTGATTTCGCTGTAATTGTATTTCCCTGAGGCGGGTGCTAACATCCGAACATCGGCGTTCATTGCCGGGAGGTGTTTGCCATGTCGGAAAATAGCAGCAACAATAGTTTTGTGTGGTTCCTGGCCGGGATGGGCCTGGGAGCGTTGGCGGGGGTTCTGTACGCGCCCCGATCAGGAAGCGAGACGCGGGACGTTCTGCGCGCTCGAGCCGAAGAAGGACGCGATTATGTGCGCACGCGCGCGAGAGAGGCCCGCGGACAGGCTTCAGAATGGGTCGATCGCGGCCGTGAAGTCGTGAATCAGCAGAAGGACCAGTTCCGCGCCGCTTACGAGGCCGGTCGCCAAGCCTATCAAGAGGCTACGACGGAAGCGGGAGCGCCGAAGAACCTGTAATCGTCTTTTCTGTATTTCTTGTCTCTTGCAGCAGGCAGTTTGGCTCAGGAGAACGGACGTTGCTTTATGGAAAACCTTACCATGGTGTTCATCGCCGTTACGGCAGCTGCCGTGCTTCTGCAAGCGGGCATTCTGACGGCGTTGTATTTGGCTATGCGCAAAAGCAGCGCCCGCATGGAGGCACTGGCCGTCGAGGTCAAGACCAAGGCGTTGCCCACGCTGGAGACGGTGCAAGAAATGCTTACGGAACTGCGGCCCCAGCTTACCGTGATTGCCGACAATCTTACGGAGACGACACACTCGGTGCGCGCGCAGGTGGAACGCGTGGATGCCACGGTTACGGATGCGGTGGATCGCGCGCGCCTGCAAGTGATCCGCGCCGACGAGTTGCTCAGCCGCACGCTTGACCGCGTGGAAGAAACTTCCGATATGGTGCATAAGACTGTGGTCTCGCCGGTACGACAGTTCTCGGGCCTGATCCAGGGCGTTACCGCCGGCATCGAGTTCTTGCTGGGCAGCCGCAGCCGCAGAAACGGCGGCAGCCGCGAGGCGCGGCGGCCCGTGCCGCAGGACGAGATGTTCATCTGAAGGCGATTCTTGATTGATTCTGATTGTTGATTTAGAAGCGAAATCGCCCGCTGTCCCAGTCCTGCCGTTCAATCGACAATTCCCTTCCCATGCGTTATCTGGTTCGAGCCCGCGTTAAGCCCGGTCGCGAAGACGATCTGGTTCAAGCCATTGAACAGGAGACCCTTGGCCGGGGATCGGTTGCCGAAGGCGAATACCTGCGCAACATGAACGAAGCGCGGCTCTGCGACGACCAGACCGTGCGCTGGGTGGAAGTCTGCTACTGCCCTACGCCGCTGCAGGAAGAACGACCTTACTGGGAAAAATACTTTGATCTCACCAAGGTGCAGGATGCTCACGACCGGCGCAAGTGCCGCGACGAAAATGGGAGGGAACCCTGGGCTTGTGGGGATTGCGACTGCACCGCCCGGCTGGAGCAGAAGCTGAGGATTTCTGGAGCACCTTTTCTTGATCTGCTGCGAGGCGCTGATCCCTGTCCCGACGTCCCGTCGGCGGACGAGTCTGCCCCATCCAAGCTTCGCAAGATTTCGCGTCCGTCGTTAAACTCGGGAGAGTAGACGCGATCGCTTTGACCCATGGCAAATCCCTACAAGCTGACATTTGACACGCTTCTGGATGCGGCACGAACGACGGTAGCAGCAGTCTTGTCGTTGCTGCTGGCTCGCCTTCTAAAGCTTCCTGAGTTTTACTGGGCGCCGATCTCCGCCATCGTAATTATTCAGTCGACCATTGAGCCGAGAACCCTGGCATGGCAGCGCTTTGCAGGAACTGCCTTGGGCGCTGTGCTGGGAGGATTGATTGCCACCTTTCTTCGCTCCAGCGTGCTGGTGTACGCGACGGCAATTTTTTCGTGCGGAGTGCTCTGTACTCTTCTCCGATTTCTGGGCGCTTACCGGTTTGCCGCGATTACGGTGAGCATCATTTTATTGATCGCGCACACAAGTCCGGCGTGGATCGTGGCTTCGCACCGCTTCGTGGAGGTTTCGGTGGGGATCGCGGTGGCGCTCGCTATATCCGAGGTCTGGCCCAGTCGCGTGTAGTTCCTCGGTCTAGGTGATCCAGAATCGAAGCGATCCAGATTTATGCGATCCGAATCTATGCGATCCAGGCACCGCCGACGATGATCTCGTCGTCGTAGAAAACAGCAGCCTGACCGGGGGTGATGGCGCGCTGCGGCTGATCGAAGGTGACGAGAACCTCGTCGGTGGCAATCTTTTCGAGCAGGGCTGGAGCGGGCTCATGGCGGTGGCGAATCTTCACGGAGACGCGCATCGGCGCGCGCAGGTCGTCCACGGAGATGAAGTTAACCCGGCGAGCGCGCAGCGTACGCGAATAGAGATGCTCATCGCCGCCGACGACTACCTGCTTGTCGGCTCCGTTGATCTGTATCACGTAGAGCGGCGAACCGGTCGCCACTCCGAGACCCTTGCGCTGGCCGACAGTGAAGTTGTGGATGCCGCCGTGCTCGCCGATCACCTCTCCGTTTGCCGTCACTAACTCGCCGGCGGTATCGGGCAAAGCCTCGCCGCTCTCGGCTAGATAGGCGTCGATGAAGCGCTTGTAGTCGCCTCCAGGAACAAAACAAATCTCCTGCGAATCGGGCTTCTCGGCAAGAGCCAAACCCTGCTTGCGAGCAAGTTCGCGCACCTCGGGCTTGGTCATGCCGCCAAGCGGAAAGAGCGTGCGGCTCAGCTGATCCTGCGTCAGGCCGAAGAGGAAATAAGTCTGGTCCTTGCTGCGGTCGGCGGGACGCTTGAGCAGCCAGCGTCCGCGGGCGTCGTCATACTCGACGCGGGCGTAGTGGCCGGTGGCGACGCAGTCTGCGCCGATCTGCTGCGCGACGACGAGAAGCTGATCAAACTTCAAATGATTGTTGCAGAGGCTACAGGGGATGGGCGTGCGTCCCGAAAGATACTCGGCGACGAAGGGGCGAACCACGTCCCGCTCGAAGCGCTCTTCGTGATTGACAACGTAATATGGAATGCCGATGTGCTCGGCCACGCGGCGCGCGTCATAGACGTCGTCGAGTGAGCAGCAACGTCCGGTCACCTGCTCGGGCAAGCCCTCGTGTCCCGCGAGCCGGCGCTGGTTCCAGAGCTGCATGGTCAGGCCGATGATGTTGTGTCCCTCGGCGCGCAGGATGGCCGCGACGGCGGAGGAATCGACTCCGCCCGACATGGCTACGGCGATGGTCTTGAGATTTGGCATGTCTTAAATGCAGCAATTGGCAATTAGCAGTTAGCTGTGGCCACGGCGGGCACACTGCTAAGTGCTAATTGCTGTCTTTCTGTACATCGGTGACAGCTCTCGCAGCCGCGCGATCGTCTCCGGCACCAATGCCAGCGCGATATCGATTTCTTCCTCGGTGTTCTGCTTGCCCAGGCTGAAGCGAATGCTGGCTCGCGCCCGATCAGTCCGGAGCCCCATGGCGACGAGCACGTGCGAGGGCTCAATCGCGCCCGACGAACATGCGGCGCCTGTCGAAACCGCCAGACCGTTGAGGTCGAGAGAGATGACCATCGACTCACCCTCGATGTGATCGAAATAAATATTGGATGTGTTCGGGACGCGCGGCGCGCGCTCACCGTTCACGCCGGCTTCCTCGACCTGAGCGAGAATTCCCTGCTGCAGGTGATCGCGCAGCGCGGACATTTTCTTATCGTCGCCGCGCTCGAAGGCTTGTATCGCTAACTCCGCTGCTTTGCCCAGCGCAACAATTCCCGGAACGTTCTCGGTTCCCGCGCGGCGTGAGCGTTCATGACGTCCGCCGAAGAACAGTGGCTGAAGACGCGTTCCCTTACGCACGTAGAGTGCGCCCACGCCTTGCGGCGCGTGCATCTTGTGGCCGGAAATCGTTAGCGCGTCACAGCCGATGCGGTTCACTACAAGCGGAACCTTGCCCGCGGCTTGCACCGCGTCTGTGTGGAAATAAACATCGGCCTCCGCAGCAATTTTTCCTATCTCCTCGACTGGCTGCAGCACTCCGGTTTCGTTGTTAGCCATCATGATCGAAATCAAAGTTGTGTTGGGCCGCAGCGCCCTGCGCACATCGTCGGGATCGAGCAGGCCACGGCCATCCACCGGCAGATACGTAACATCGCGACCGTTTTCGTCGAGATGTTTGCAGGTCATCAGTACAGCGTGATGCTCAATGCTGGAAGTGATGACGTGATCGCCGGCGTTGGTCAATCCTGCGATCGCCAGATTGTCGCCCTCGGTTCCGCCGCTGGTGAAGACGATTTCCGCGGGCCTGCAACCTAGCAACAATGCCACGGAATCGCGCGCCCGCTCGACCGCGGCGCGGGTCTCCTGCCCGCGGTGATGGATTGACGACGCGTTGCCAAAATGCTCGCCAAAGCACGGATGCATGGCTTCGAGCACTTCCGGCAAAACCGGCGTAGTGGCGTTATTGTCGAGGTAGATGCGGGCCATCAGCTTACTATTCTACCCGCTTTCCCCTTGCTGGCTGGGGGAATCAAGCTTCGTGTCGTATTTCAGTTTGCCGGCCCCAGCCAAGAAGTCGCCTCGCTTCAGTCAGCGGGGCAGCCGAGGCGGCCGTCTCCACATGAACATATTTGCAATCGTCGAGGCGATTAGCGCTTTTCCATCGGCACGTAGTGGTTGGGATACTCCGGTCCGAGATATTCGGCGCGGGGGCGAATCAGGCGGTTGTCGTCGAGTTGCTCGATGACGTGCGCTGCCCACCCGCTGATGCGAGAGACCGCGAACACTGGAGTAAATAGATCTTCGTCAATACCCAGCACGTGGTAAGTGGATGCGGAGTAAAAATCCACGTTGGCGTTCAGCTTCTTTTCTGCTTTTACGAGCTTCTCGATTTTTTCCGACATCTCATACCATTGCGGCTGGCCGCTGGAACGTCCCAGATCTCGCGACATTACGCGGAGGTGCGTGGCCCGCGGATCTTCGGTGTGATAGACGCGATGGCCGAAGCCGGGAATTTTTTTCTTTTGCGCGAGCATGCCGCGCACATAGTCGACCGGATCAGATTTTTCGCGGTCAATCGACTCCAGGATGCGGAAAACTGCCTCGTTTGCTCCTCCATGCAGTGGGCCTTTTAGCGCGCCTATGGCGGAGGTGATCGCGGAGTGCATGTCCGACAAGGTCGCGGCGGTTACACGGGCCGCGAACGTGGACGCATTCAGTTCGTGGTCCGCGTGCAGGATCAGAGCGATATCGAGAGCGCGCTCGGCCGTGGAAGAAGGCTTGGTCCCATTCAACTGCAGCAGAAAGTTAGCGGCGTGCGAAAGTGAGCGGTCGGGATCGACAATTGGCTTGCCTTTGCGAATCCGGTCATAGGCGGCGACGATCATTGCGATCTGAGAAGTCAGCCGGATTGCTTTTCGCACGTTGGCATCGTGATCATTATTCTTTTCATCCGCATCGTAGAAAGCCAGCGCCGAAACCGCCGTGCGCAGGACATCCATGGGCAGCGCGGTCTTGGGCGCTGTTCGCAGAAGCTGAATGATCGCAGGATCGAGCCGACGTTCTTGCGCCAGACGCTCCCGCAGATCCTTCAGCTCGGTTTGATTCGGCAAGTGCCCAAACCAAAGCAGGTAGCAAGTCTCTTCAAAATTGGAGTGGTCGGCCAGCTCATGAATGTCGATGCCGCGATAGGCGAGAACGCCGAGGTCGCCATCGATGTAACAGATGCTGGAGTTGGTAGCAACAATACCTTCCAGGCCTTTCGGGGCAGGAGTGCTGGTCACGCTCGACATAGTTTCTCGCTCAAATAGATTGAGTACCCGTTGCGGAGCCGCGTGAAGTGGTCGCGGGGAATGCAACTTTCTTTTATACCCCAAATAAGGCGCACATTCCAGACGGCCGGCATGACTTCGGTGCGTGAGCGCGACGACTGGCGCAGACGCAGACCAGCGCGGACCGTCGAAATCGCCGTGGCGGGATTCGCGCGCCACGTCGACGGCATCTTTGCCACGATCTTCTCTCGCAGCGTATAGTGGATAGTTCGTTCATGATGCGCCGAAGGCCTTGTAGTCGCGCCTCAAACCCTACCGGAGGAATCCTGATGAAGCGTTTGTTTTCACTTTGCCTTGCCCTGTCTTTTTTCTTTTCTACCGTGGCTTCGGCCGACGAGGGCATGTGGCTCTACAACGAAGCTCCCAAGGGCAAGATCAAGGCTAAGTATGGTTTCGAGCTGACCCAGCAGTGGTTGGATCATGTGCGGCTCTCTTCCGTGCGGTTTAACAATGGCGGCTCCGGTTCGTTTGTTTCCGCCGATGGCTTGACCTTCACCAACCACCACGTGGGCGCGGCTTGCGTACAGCAACTTTCGAGCGAGGGCCACGACTACATCAAGACCGGCTTCTACGCCAAGACCCAGGCCGAAGAGGCCAAGTGCCCGAATCTAGAACTGAACCAACTGGTTGGGATCGAAGACGTAACTGACAAAGTGAATGCTGGAGTCAAACCGGGCATGTCTGCCGCCGATGCGGGACAGGCGCAGCGCGCCGCCATGTCGCAGATCGAGAAGGACTGCTCGACTTCGACCGGGCTGCGCTGCGACGTGGTCACGTTCTACTCCGGGCAGGTTTATAACCTTTACAAGTACAAGAAGTACACCGACGTCCGCCTTGTCTTCGCCCCCGAGTTTGATTCGGCGTTTTTCGGCGGCGATCCTGACAACTTTACCTATCCTCGCTACGATCTCGACATCACTTTTTTCCGCGTATATGAAGACGGTCACCCCGCGCATCTTGACAACTATCTGCGCTGGTCGCGTACGGGCGTAAAGGATGATGAATTAGTCTTCGTTTCCGGCCATCCCGGCAGCACCAGCCGCCAGCAGACGCTGGCGCAACTGGAGTACACGCGCGACGTGAATTATCCCTCAGTACTGGCGCTGCTGAACCGGCGCATCGCCTTGTTGCAGAATTTCAGTAAGCAGTCGGAAGAGAATGCCCGCATCGCGAAGGAAGATATCTTCAGCCTGCAAAATAGCCAGAAGGCAATTACGGGATACGAGGCCGGCCTGATGGATAACTCGATCATCGATACGAAGGCTGCGGATGAGGCGAAGCTTCGGGCCGCGTACAAAGCGGACGCGAAAAACGCCGGCGCGCCCGACCCGTGGAATGAAATTGCGCAGGCCATGAAGCTGCAGCGCGAAATCTATCTTCAACTGAGCTACCTGGAGCGTCTGCGCGGATTTGCCTCCGGGCTTCCGCAGATCGCGAGGGTGCTGGTGCGGGCGGCAGAAGAGAAACCGAAACCAAATGGCGAACGACTGCGGGAGTTCCGTGATTCCGGACTGCCATCGCTCGAACAACAGTTGTTCTCTCCCGCGCCGGTCTACAAGAGCCTCGACACCGCTCTTCTCGCAGACTCGCTGGCCGAGATGCAAGCAGCTCTCGGAAAGGATAACCCCGACGTGCAAAAGGTGCTGAATCGGAAGACGCCGGCCGATGCGGCAAAAGACATGATTGCGGGCACCAAGCTGGATGACGTCGCCGTACGCAAACAACTTTATGAAGGCGGCGAGGCTGCAATCGAGGCCAGCAACGATCCACTGATTGTCGCTATGCGGGCGATCGAGCCTGACGCTTTGGCCGTGCGCAAACAATTTGACGACAAGGTTGACTCGGTCGTGCGACGCGACGGGACAATCATTGCAAAGGCCCGCTTTGCGCAGAGCGGCTTCAGCCAGCCGCCCGATGCAACCTTCACTCTGCGCCTGAGTTATGGCGTGGTAAAGGGATACAAGGAAAGTGGGAAGGACATTCCTTATTTCACAACCATGGGCGGCGCCTATGAGCACGCGGCTGAGCACAATAACCAGCCTCCCTATAAGCTGCCCGAAAGCTGGATGAACGCAAAGTCGAAGCTGGCCCTGAAGACTCCGCTGAACTTCGTTTCGACTGCCGACATCATCGGCGGCAACTCGGGCTCGCCTACGATCAACAAGCAGGGCGAAGTGGTAGGCATCATTTTCGACGGCAACATCGAGTCGCTATCGGCGAATTTTGCCTACAGCGAAGAGCAAAGCCGGGCTGTATCTGTGGACTCACGCGGAATCCAGGAAGCGCTGCGCAGGATCTACGGCGCCGCCGCCCTGGCCGACGAACTCTCTGGAACCAAAGCCGATGCCGCGAAGGCAGGCAAGTAAAAAGACTCTCGATCACGGGCCCGCGGTTCAGCGCGGGCTTTTTTATTTTTGTCAGAATCCAGCCTTTGCTATTCACGGTTGGTTAACATCCTTTCACTTTAGCCGTGTTATCATCTCCGCCGATTCGTGAAAGGAAATCCTAATGGGACAACCCGTAGTTCACTTCGAAATCGGCTGCCGCGACAGCGCCAAAACTGCAGACTTTTTCTCCGGTCTCTTCGGCTGGAATATGCAAGCCATGGGTCCGGCCACCATGATCAATACGGGCGCTGACAGCGGCATTCATGGCCACATCACTGCGCTTGGCCACGAGCCGTATCACTACACGACTTTCTACGTGCAGGTGGATGACGTGCAGGGTTATCTGGACAAGGCGGGCAAGCTGGGCGGCAAAACAGTCGTGCCGCCGGTCGAGATTCCAGCGGGAACCTTCGCCTGGTTTACCGACCCGGATGGCAACACGATCGGATTGTGGAAACCCAAATAAGGCTCGACCGAAGTAAATCAAGATCGATGTAAGTCAAGATCAGGCGGGCCAGATGCTAAGCGCCGTCTTGCTGAGAATCTGCTCTTGAAGTCTTTTGTCCAGCGGCAACGCGCAGAATTCGTCGAGATTCTTTTTGATGTCGGCCACGCCCGGACCTGGCCAGTCAGTGCCGAATAAGGTCTTGAGCGCGATCTCCTCGAGGCGCGGAAAGTATCTGAGCAAAGCCGTGGGCGGGATGCCGCTGATATCGAGATAGACGTTAGCGTGGCGGCGGATGAGAAAAAACGCGGTCTGCATCCAGAGCGGACGGCCGCCGTGCGCCAGCAGGATCTTCAGCTTGGGGAAATCGACCGCTACGTCATCCACGTACATGGGATCGCCATATTTGTTTCGCGCTCCCGGAAAGATGGAGGTTCCCGTGTGAAACATGACCGGCACACCGTTGGCCTCGGCAGCGCGATAAATAATTTCCAGCTCCTTCACGCCGTTCAGGTAGTCGTTGGGAAATAAAAGCTGGTGCGGCGGATGAATCTTGATCATGCGAATTCCCAGCCGCAGAATCTGCTCCATATCGGCGAGGACATTCGTGGTGTGCCGCGGATGCAGGCTGCCGCACGACAACAACCGCTTGGGATTTTCTTTAACGTAATCCGCAACGAATTGATTGACCCCGTTGGTGAAGCCGATCACCTCGGGCGCCACGTAGTTGATCAGCACCGCGCGGTCTATGCCGCAAGTGTCGAGATATTTCAGAAAAGCCTTGGGCGAGCGGCAAAACTCGGCAATCTGCTCGAAGTTCGGGCGCTTCTTTTTCATCAGTTCCAGCGCGTGGGGCTTGAACATCTCCATCGGCTGGATATGAACGTGGCAGTCCGTGATCATTCAGTACACCGGCACTTTCCCATCCACCTGCCGCGACCAGGCGTCGATGCCCCCGCGCATCGATTGCGCTTTCTCGAATCCCTGCTGCCGCAGCCACGCCGTCACACTCATCGAACGCACCCCGTGGTGGCACACCACTACGATGTGATCCTCCGGATCCAGTTCCTGATGCGCGCGGGATGGGACATCTCCCATCGGCACCAGCTTTGCTCCGCCCATGTGCGCCGCTTCAAACTCCCAGGGCTCGCGCACATCGAGCAACGTAAACGTCTCGCCCCGGTCGAGCTTCATCTTCACTTCTTCAGGCCTAATCTCGTAATCCATGTGTACCTTGGCTGCCGGCTACTTTCCCGTCCACTTCGGCGGCCGCTTTTCCATGAAAGCGCGAATGCCTTCCTGGGCGTCCGTCGTCTTCATCAGCTCCTCCGCGTAAATCTTTTCGGCGCGCGCCAACCCTTTGTCGAAGTGCATCGCGTCCCACGCGTAGATGGCTTTCTTAGTCACGGCCAACGCAGCGGGACTCAGCTTGAGCAGTTCCTGCAAGGTACGCTCGACCGAAGTCGCGAGTTCTTCGTCGCGAACCGCGCAATTCGCCAGCCCCATCTCGGCTGCCTCGGTACCGCTAATCGTACGCCCGGTCAAAATCAATTCCGCGGCACGTTTCTGCCCCACAAGCGCAGTCAATGCCGCACATGCAACTGGCGGATAACACGCGAGCTTGATCTCTGGAAATCCCCACTGCGCCGAAGTAGTCGTATATGCCACATCGCAGACCATCGCCAACTCCGCGCCGCCACCTAGGCAATGACCGTGTACAGCGGCGATGGTTACCTTCTTGCTGCCGACCAAGGCTCGAATTACCGCGTGGAACTTTAGCAGCATAGCCTCGACTCTATCGGGAGCGTGCGCCCCCACATCGACGCCCGCCGAAAAAGCCTTGCCCTCTCCACGGAGCACAACCACAGAAACATCCGAACGCGCTTCAATCTCTCCCAGCGCCTGCGCCAATTCCTCCATCATAGGAATGTCGATGACGTTCAACGGAGCATTACGCAAAGCAATCCGCGCTACAGGAGCGCCGATATCAATCGTAAGCCGAGCGAGTTTCAAATCCACGGCAGTCGTCATCGTTTGCCTTAAAGGTCGTTCGCCTTAAAGATTGATCGCCGACTTCCTGACTTCGCCGATGCTGGCCAGCGGATCACGCGCACCGGTCTTCTCCGCAATCCATTTCTTCTCGTTTCCAATGATCTCCAGCAATAGTTTCTTGTCGGCCGCAGACGGCATGTATTCCTTCAGATGCTCTTCATACGCACGGTCATCGAGCGGTTCGCCGGTCTGCGCGTGGAACTTCTGCCCGGCCCAGCGTCCGATCTCGCGATTAAACTTGATGTGAGGCGCATACAATTTCGGTTGCCCCGGCTTCAACGCGCCATTAAAGCGCTCGATCAGACCCGCCACTTCGTCGCGATAAAGATTCCGGTTGTAGTCGTTCAAATCGTCGAGGTCCGGCGCGCGCACGTTCTTGGGCTCATCGTAGCGCCCCTTCACACCCCACACATAGGCCCAGTGCGCGGACGATGAATGGTCGGTGCCGAAGAGATCGTAAGAACTGGAAATCCATTTGTTCAGATATTTCTGAATCAGCCAGCCCGGGATCACGCCCGCTTCTACAATCCGCCGCAAGCCATCGTTACCCGTGCCCATGTGAAACGCCTCTTCGCGCAGCATGTAGGACATCGACCGCCCCAACGGCGCGAACGCGGAATACTTCAGCATCTGCAACTGAAACTTTCCGTCACGATCGACGAAGTCTGTGTAAGTGAAGAAGTCCATCCAGTTGTCGACGTCGACATTGAATGCGCCCAGCAGCCGCTTATTTTCGAACGCACGGCGCTCCAGCATTTTCTGCGCCTCTACCTTGCCCGAGTAGCCAAAGTGATCGACCAATAGCGCACACATCTGCCAACCATGCCGCATTTCTTCGATCATCACGCGCGTAATGGCCCGCCGGTCCCAGTCCGTGGGCGCATTCTCCAGCAGATTGCGCTGTTGCTCCACGCTGGCGAACTCGGTGTCACCCTGATAAACAATCATGTTCATCAGCGCATCCCGCATCTGCTGCGTGGGAATCTGCCGCAGGTTCTCCCACTTCCGCCGGCCCTTGTACGAACCGAACTCGATCTCATCGGTGTCAATCGCGCCGTAAAGCGTGTCGAAGTGGAAGGCTTCGATGTCCGCGGTGTTGACGCCAATATCCTTGCGCCAGTCGTTGAACATGCCTTCCCAATCACTGAAGGTTCCGATCTTTGCTACTTTCCCTGGCATAATGCCGCTCCTAGACCATATTCGGGTTCAACCTTCACCTTGGCTGCAACCATCGATCTTCCTTGTTAGCGCCGGCGTCCCGCCCGTCCCGCTCGGTACTAGGTACCAGGTACTGAGTACTACTTAGCCTTGAAAACCGCCGGCCGCTTCTCCACGTAAGCAGCGAGCCCCTCTTTCGCATCTTCGCTCTGGAATAAAATCTGCTGGTTCTCACGCTCGACCGCCAGCGCCGACTCCATGGGAATCTCCCATCCTGTCTGCACCGCGCGCTTGATCCGTCCCACGGCCTTCGCCGCTTTATTCGGCGGACAGAACTGCTTGGCATATTCGATCATGTTCTCCATGAAACCATCGCGCTCGTAGATGTCGTTGATGATGCCGAGCTCCTGCGCCTCCTCAAACGAGAAGGTGTTGCCAGTGACCATCAGCTCGATCGCCTTGCTCTTCCCCACCAACCGAGAAAGCCGCTGCGTGCCGCCCGTGCCAGGAAGAACGCCCAGATTCACTTCCGGCAGGCCAATTTTGCCCGCATCTTTACGCGCGATGCGAATGTCGGCCGCCATGGCAATCTCCAGCCCGCCGCCAACGCAGTGGCCATTGATCGCCGCGATCACCAGCTTGGGCGTGTGTTCCAGCCGCAACAACATTTCGTTGGCGTGCAGGCAGAAGTAATACTTAAAGGTAGGATCGACGCTGGAAAGCATCTTGATGTTGGCGCCGGCGGAGAAAAACTTGTCGCCAGCTCCAGTCAGCAAAATCACGTACACGTCATTCTCCATGCGCGCGCGCAGGATCGCCTCATCGAGCTGCCGGTTCATTTCGTAGGTGTAGGTATTGGCCGGAGGGTCGCACATCTCAATAATGGCTACGCCACCATCCCTACGGTAGTTGACAAGCTGCTTTGTGGTTTCGCCGGCTGACGGCTGCATTGTGGTCGCCATATCTGTAGCTCCTTATTTTCCTGTAGCTCAGCTTACTTTCGTCGTCTCATTATCTCTTTGTCGTTCCGAGCGAAGCGAGGAATCCTGGTTTCGCCGGGAACACGAATAAATCTGCCCTCAGAGCGCCTCTTTGCGCGCCCGATTTCCCGTCATCACCCCGCGCAGAAAAATGTCCCCCATCTCCCGCGCCAACTGTTCCGCATCGGCATCGACCCGCGGATTGTGCCACGTGTAAATCCAATTCATCATGCCGAATAGGCTGAGTACCGCGATGCGCGTGGAGAATTGCAATCCCCGATCGCTTTTCAGCTCATCAAGCAGCCCAACGCAGATGCGATAATATTCGCGCTTGATAGCCGCGACTTCCGAGGCGAAGCCGTTTTTCAGCGCTTCCGCCTCATGCGACAGCACCTTCATGCCTGCCTGGTTGGCGAGAAAATATTCCAGATGATTCAGAATGAAGATGCGAATCTGCTGTTCCGGATCGCTCACGCCCTCGATCCGAGCCTTCAACCGCCGCACAATAGTGGTGAACGTGTGCTTCTGGATCAAAAATAGCAGGCGCTCTTTGGACTCGAAGTAGTAATAAAGTCCTGCCAGCGACATCCCGCTGGCGCGCGAAAGATCGCGCATCGAGGCGCCCTCATATCCCTTTTCGCAGAACACATCGGTGGCATGGGCAAGGAGTTCCGCCAGCCGCCGGTCAAAGCGCGTGGCTGGCACTGGAGAGACGCCGCGTAGCCGCCTCGAAACTCGTGCTGCCGGGGATGAACTCGCCATGATCTCGATAACTCGGGCAATTCGAACGTTCGTTCGAATTGAGTATACGGCAAGCTAATCCTGATAACAAGCTGTATAAGGGTTCGTGCCGGCAATCCAATTAGTTCCTGACATCCGCCAGCAACCGCTCGATCTCCTGCTTCATCTCCCCCGTAATCGGCAGCAGCGGCAGGCGTGCCGGACCGCCGAAGTAGCCGTTGAAATCCATACCGTACTTCACGCCGGGGACCCCTAACTCGCCGACCACTCGCTGCGCGGCGCGGACTACGCGCTCTTGCTTCAGACCCGCCAGCTCGGCGTCGCCTTCCTTCCATGCCGCATAAATCTCATAACACGCGGTTGGCGCAACGCACGCTAACGCAAGAATCGCCCCCGCCGCGCCGGCGTCGAGCGACGCGTGCAACTTGTGCGCCGCACCCACCAGCACCTGAAATCCCGCTTCTTTCTGCCGGGTCTTCATCTTGCCAACCATCGTGACCGCTGCCGAAGACGGCTTCCCCAAAGACGACTCCGGCAGTCCTCCTACCTGTACCAGTTCCCCGCCGCTTCCACTCGATCCGGCGGCCGCAAGCATGCGCGGCGTCACCGCTTCAAACGTTTCAGTGACAGTAGCGCTGCGCTGGATGTGACCTGTGCCCTTTACCATCCTGCGCACTTTCTCCACGTCGCCGCTCGATTCCTTGATCCCGATCAGGTTCGGATGCTCCGCCAGTGCAATCACCAACTCGGCAGGAATGTCATAGCTCGTCGCCTGGGGAAAGCTGTAAATGATCACCGGCAGCGGCGAGCGATCAGCCACCGTACGATAGAACGCAAGCATGTTCGCCGGCTCCATCTGCTTCTTGTAGTAATGCGGTGTGCGTACCATGGCGACGTCGTAACCGAGTTCGGCAGCGTAATCGGTAAGCCGCAGCGTCTCGATCGCCGACTCAACCCCCGAGCCAGCGATCAGGACTTTGCTCGGCGCAGCCGCTTCGCGCGCGCACTTCAACACATCGCGCCGCTCCTGATCAGAGAGCAGAATTGCCTCGCCTGTCGAACCGAGAACGACGATCCCAGCGCAGGGCGTGCGCGAATAGCGCTCTACGTTGCTCTCGAGCTTTTTGAAGTAAACATTTCCATCGGGATAAAACGGCGTCGTAATGGGAGGGAAAATACCGTACAGGAGCATACTCAATTCTAACCAGAGGCACCGCAATTGACGAGGCGATTCTTTTACAGAAAATTGGGAGCGGGCACCGCGCCTAACTGCACCATCAAACCCAACTGGTCCCAGTTGTCCCATCCAGCAACGATTTGTCCATTCTTAAATTGCTGAATGCTCATCCCATTCACAGTGACCCGTTTGTTCGTGGGCTTTATTCCGAGGAAGTCTCCCGTGTGGGTCATAGCCATCGTCCATCGGGCTATGACTCTGTTCCCTTCCTCGATGGTGTCGTGAATCTCCACCTTAATGCCGGAAAACGCTCCTCTGAAGCCGCGCCAGAACTTTTCAAACTGCTCTGGACCGTGAATATCGGCGCCGTGCTGCGCCTGTCCGTAACCGATCCCATCCTTGGCGCACATCTCGTGTATAGTCTCGCTCCGACCCTGATTCCAGACTTCCTCAAACCACCTTCGAATAAGAACCGCATTCGTAGCCATTGAGGCGCCTCGTAGAAAACGATGTGTCTAACGTCTCACTGCCCTGTCCGCGTGCAACATCTGCAGCGCCCGAATATTCAACTCCCCGCGCTGCAGGGCCGCAATCCCTTCCGCAGCCGCGCGTGCCGCAGAAAGCGTGGTAATCGTCGGAATGCGCGCCATCACCGCAGCCCGCCGGATCGCCCTCTCGTCGAACCACGGCTCAAGTCCCGTAGGCGTGTTCACAATCAGATGAATGCGCTGGCCCTTGATGAAATCCACCACATTCGGACGCCCCTCTTTCACTTTATAAACCCGCTCGACTTTCATGCCCGCGGCTTCGATCACATCGCCCGTGCCCGACGTCGCTACCAGCTTGAAGCCCATATCCACGAACTTGCGCGCCACATCTGCAACGTGGCGCTTATCGTGGTCCGTCACGCTGATAAAGATGGTGCCTTGCGTCGGCAACTTCTGGCCCGCAGCCAGCTGCGCCTTGGCGAAGGCTTCGCCGAAGCTGTCGCCCACGCCCATCACTTCTCCCGTGGACTTCATCTCCGGCCCCAGCACGGTGTCGACACCAGGGAACTTATTCCACGGAAATACCGGCGACTTCACGTAGAAGCAGCTTCCCGTGTCGAGATCCGTATGCCGATCAATATTCTCCGGCAAAAATTCGCGCAGCTTTCGTCCCGTCATCAGCCGCGCCGCAATCTTGGCCAGCGGCACTCCCGTTGCCTTCGAAACATACGGCACCGTACGCGAAGCCCGCGGGTTTACTTCGAGAACGTAAACTTTTCCACCTTCCGCGCCATTTCCTAGCCCGCTTCCCCGCGGAATCGCAAACTGAATATTCATGAGGCCGACAACCTTCAACGCCCGTGCCAGCTTGAAAGTGTAATCGCGCATGCGGTCCATGAGCGCTTGCGGAATATCCACTGCCGGCAGCACGCACGACGAATCGCCCGAGTGAATGCCCGCCTCCTCAATATGCTGCATGATGCCGCCGATCACCACGTCTTCGCCGTCAGAGAGCGCATCCACATCCAGTTCAATCGCATCTTCAAGAAAGTGATCGATCAGCACCGGACGATCATGCGAGTACTCGACCGCCTCCTTCATATACCGAACCACCGACTCTTCGTCGTAGGCGATCACCATGGCGCGCCCGCCCAGCACGTAGGAAGGCCGCACCACCACGGGATATCCAACCCGCTTCGCGCCCTCAATGGCCTCTTCCAGCGAAGTCGCCATCACTCCCGCGGCCTGTGGAATCTGAAGCTCTTCCAGCAGTTTGTTGAAATGCTTGCGATCCTCGGCCAGATCAATCGACTCCGGAGTCGTCCCGATAATATTCACTCCCGCCCGCTTGAGCGGCAAAGCCAGGTTGAGCGGCGTCTGGCCGCCAAACTGCACAATCACGCCAACGGGGGCGCCCTTCGAAGTCTCGTGCTGATATATCGCCAGCACGTCTTCGAGCGTCAGCGGCTCGAAGTAGAGCCGGTCGCTGGTGTCGTAATCGGTCGAGACCGTCTCAGGATTGCAGTTGATCATGATCGTCTCGTAACCATCTTCGCGCAGCGCGAATGAAGCATGGCAACAGCAGTAGTCGAACTCAATTCCCTGCCCGATGCGGTTGGGCCCACTGCCCAGAATGATCACCTTCTTTTTGTCAGTGGACGCGGCCTCATCTTCGTCTTCGTAAGTCGAATAAAGATACGGTGTGAAGCTCTCAAACTCCGCCGCGCACGTGTCCACCCGCTTGTAGACGGGCAGAACCCCATGTTTCTTTCGCAGATGACGAACCTTCTCCTGCCCCTCCAGCCGCCACGCGCTCGCTAAACGCCCATCCGAAAATCCCATGCGCTTGGCCTCGCGCAGCACCTCGGTCGGAATCGACTCCATGGGATGCTTCTCCAACTCCAGCTGCATGTCGTTAATTTCCTTGAGCTGGTAGAGGAACCACGGATCCATCGAGGTCATCTTCGCGACCTGCTTAACGGTCTGTCCCTGCCGTAGCGCGTACTGTATATAAGCAAGCCGGTCCGGATGCGGCGTCACCAGCCGCTGCGTCAGAATCTTCGGCTCGATCTTGCTGCCCCCCACGCGCTTTCCGGTATCGAGCGAGCGAATCCCTTTCATCAGCGCTTCTTTGAACGTGCGCCCGATCGCCATTACTTCGCCCACCGACTTCATCTGCGGCCCCAGAGTATCGTCGGCGCCGGGAAATTTCTCGAACTGCCATTTCGGAATCTTCACCACGACGTAATCGAGCGTCGGCTCGAAACATGCTGGAGTTTTGCGCGTGATGTCGTTGGGAATCTCGTCCAGCGTATAGCCCACAGCCAGCTTCGCGGCAATCTTCGCAATCGGAAAGCCGGTGGCTTTCGATGCCAGCGCGGAAGACCGCGAGACGCGCGGATTCATCTCAATCACCACCATGCGCCCGGTTTCGGGGTTCACGCCGAACTGAATGTTCGATCCTCCAGTATCGACGCCAATCTCGCGGATCACCGCAATCGACGCGTCCCGCATGGCTTGGTACTCGCGGTCGGTGAGGGTCTGCGCCGGAGCGACCGTGATCGAATCGCCGGTATGCACGCCCATGGGATCGAAGTTCTCAATCGAGCAAATGATAATGACGTTGTCCTTGGTGTCGCGCATCACCTCAAGCTCGAATTCCTTCCATCCCAACACCGACTCTTCAATCAGCGCTTCATGCACCGGAGAGAAATCCAGCCCCCGCGCGAGCACCTCGACCATTTCCTCGCGGTTGTAAGCAATGCCGCCGCCCGACCCCCCCAGCGTGAATGACGGACGCACGATCACCGGAAAACCAATCTTCCCGGCAAACTCCAGCCCGTCCTTCGTGTTGTTCACCAGCGCCGACTTGGGCACGTCCAGCCCGATCTTCTGCATCGCGTCTTTGAAAAAAAGGCGGTCTTCAGCTTTCTTGATGGCCTCCACGTTCGCGCCGATCAGGGTGACGCCGTATTTTTCAAGCACGCCGCCGTCGGAAAGTTCAATGGCAAGGTTGAGCGCAGTCTGTCCGCCGACAGTAGGCAAGACGGCAAAACCAGCGCCTGGCGACATTTTCCGCTCAATACGAATGATCTCTTCCAGATATTCCAGCGTCAGCGGCTCAATATAAGTACGGTCGGCAATCTCAGGATCGGTCATGATGGTCGCCGGATTGGAGTTGGCCAGCACCACCTCAAAGCCCTCCGACTTGAGCGCCTTGCAAGCCTGCGTGCCAGAGTAATCAAACTCCGCCGACTGCCCAATAATGATGGGTCCGGAGCCAAGGATCAGGATTTTCGAGATATCAGTGCGTTTTGGCATTTACGATGCAATCTTCCTGGATGTGTCTTGTACCGGCGTGGCGGTAGCAGTCTCGCTTTGAGCGGGTTTGCTTTGAAGGGGTACGGCTTCAGCCGCGCCGTCAGGTTCCCAGTTTTGAAAGGGCGCGCCTTCAGGCGCGCCATAATCGTCTTCCTGAAGAACGGGCTTTAGCCCCTGAGGTACCGGGTCCAGATCGACACCGGCTGCAATCGACGAATACGGATATTCGTCAGCGCGTTCACACAGCTTCTTACGCACCGGATTCTCCCGAATGTAGGCCACGTGCCGGAGATAATCTCCCGCATCACGAATGCGATGATCCGAAAACCCTTTCTGCCAGACTTCCATATTCGAGCCGAGCTCTCTTTTCGCTCGATAGGAAAACCCGCCCTTAATGAACTGAACGGCTTTCTCCAAGCTCGTCGTTGGAGTAAGGAGTACGTGAAAATGATCGGGCATGATTACAAATTCATGTACCAGATAGGCCGTGCCGCGGTAGTGGTAAAGGGTATCGATAAGCAGACGAGCCCAGCGTTCGTTGCGAAACAGAGATCGCCGCTCCCAAGCTGAAGAAGTCACCATGTATGTCTGGCCTGTGTTCGTGGCGTGCTCTCTGGTTGGTCTCACGACGGTACCTCGGCGGCTAAAGCCGCAATTCTTTTGTTGCCCATTACGGCGCGCCTTGAAGGCGCGCCCTTTCAAAGCCATTGAAGCGCAACTTGCATTCCTCGGGCTACATCTCACTCTTCACTCCGATGGTGAAGTGGCCCTTGGCGTCGATGTCGAATAGCTGCTGCCAACACGCCGGGCTGGCAGCGGTGCGACTCCCGGGATCGAACGCGATTGCAAGCTGAAACGTCTTTTGCCGGTTGCGCACTGCGAGCCAATATCGGCCTCGGTCGACATTCTTAAACTCGAAGTCTCCCTCTCTACCAGTTATCGTCCTGAAAAATGGACGTGTGTTACGGCAGCATGCAATTCCCTCTTCCCATGGATAAAGCGCCAGCTTCACATTGTTCAGCGGTTCTGAATCCATCCCGCCTCCGGAAACGGGAGTGACGAAACTCAACTCGCCGCATAACCGATCGAGGTTGACAAGCCTTGGCAAAGATTCCGCCGACGTCGTGATAACACCGGCCAGCAACCAGACGCACGAGATCGTCAGCCGCAACTTCACCCTTTCCACTCCTCCATCATCTTGGTAAATTCCTTGAACAGATAATGCGAGTCATGCGGCCCCGGCGCGGCTTCAGGGTGATACTGCACGCTGAACAGCGGCAGGTTGCGATGCCGCAGGCCTTCCAGAGTCGAATCGTTCAAATCCATGTGCGTGAGTTCGACTTCGCTCTCCGGCAACGAATCTGGATCGACCGCGAAGTTGTGATTGTGTGCCGTGATCTCAATCTTCCCCGTAGCCAACTGCTTTACCGGATGGTTCCCGCCATGGTGGCCAAACTTCAGCTTGAAAGTTTTCCCGCCAAGCGCGATGCCGGTGAGTTGATGTCCGAGGCAAATGCCAAAGATTGGCTGCCGTCCCATCAGCCGGCGAATCGAATCGACCGCGTACGTACACGGTTCCGGGTCGCCAGGACCATTCGACAGGAAAACTCCATCGGGTTTCAGCGCCAGCACATCCTCCGCGAGAGTCTGCGCAGGGACCACGGTCACACGGCAGCCCTCACCGCGTAACTTACGTAGAATGTTTTGCTTAATGCCGAAATCGTAAGCCACCACATGAAAGCGCGGCGGCTCGTCTTTCACTCCTACCTGCGCCACTGGTTCGTGCGAGCGCTCGCCCACTTCCCACACGTAAGGACCCTTGGTGCTCACAACTTTCGCCAGGTCTGTCCCGTCCATCTTCGGAATCGAGTTGGCCTTGGCAATCAGTTTCTCGGCATCGCTCTCGATGGTCGACACAACGCCGCGCATCACGCCGTGGTCGCGCAGATGCCGCACCAGCGCGCGCGTGTCGATGTCTGACAGCACCGGCACCTTGAACTGCTCCAGATATTCGTCCGTTACCTGCTGCGAGCGCCAGTTCGAACTCACCTTCGAGAACTCGCGCACGATCAGCCCTTCGATCCACGGACGCGTGGCTTCGTTATCTTCCTGATTGGTTCCGTAGTTGCCGATCTGAGGATTGGTCAGGACAACAATCTGTCCTGAATAGGATGGGTCGGTGAAAATTTCCTGATAGCCAGTGATGGAAGTATTAAAAACGACTTCGCCGTAGCACTCGCCTTTAGCGCCGTAGCCTTTGCCTCGGAAGACTCGACCGTCTTCGAGAGCAAGCGTAGCCTGCATTCTCGCTCCAGTGTGTGGATTTCAAGGATTTTATCAGGGATTGCGGTCAGCACCAAGCCCGGAACCCGAATGGGATGTGGAAATCTTCACGAATATTATTGATTGATGTTTCTTGATTGATGATTTAGAAGCTCAAGCCCCGAGGCTTTCAAATTAACAATCAGAATCGCCAATCAACAATGGCTATCTGACTCTTCCCAGCTTATCCATCGGCCAGTAGCCAAACACAGCCTTGCCGTAGATATAGCTTTGATTCACCGGACCGAAGTCGCGGCTGTCGTTTGACATTGAGCGGTGATCGCCCAGCACAAAGTAGGATTGCGGCGGCACCACGGCCTCGGGATACGACCGCGCGTCGTCATAGGCGGGCGGAACGTAATCTTCATCCAACGCCTCGCCGTTCACATACACCTGTCCGCCGTCGATGCGAATGCGGTCCCCGGCCACGCCAATGACGCGCTTGATGTAGCTCTTCGAAGGATCGCGCGGATAACGAAACACCACGATGTCCCCGCGCGAAATCGGCTCGAGGCGATAGACGAACTTGTTGACGAAGATGCGCTCCTGGTCTTCGAGCGAGGGCATCATGCTGGTGCCTTCCACCTTCACCGGCTGGTAGATGAACACGATGATGAACGCGGAGATCGCGAGCGACAGAATCAGATCGCGCAGCCACACGCCCAAAGCCGGACGCAACCGTACCGGAGGGTCTGTTCCCGCCGGCGCAGCCTGCAAAAACGGCTGCTTGTTTTCTGATTCGGTGGTTGGCGTATCGGGCATGCGACTTTTCTATTGTATACAGATCGCGCCTGCCCGGCACTGAAGTTTGCAGCAGCCCTGAGGCTGGCAGTTCGCGGGGTGAATTGGCTTAAATGTTCCAACTGGAACATTCGAACTTTGCAGAAAATAATCGGCGTAAGTTGTTGATTCTTCATGCGTCGTTTGGGCCGGATGAATGGAATCAATGGGTTAGCCTCTGGAAAAAATGTCTACTTTCGAGGGGGTCGAATGTCTCCTAAAGTAGACTTGACAGCGGCGCGACGTACTTTATAAGGTACGTTGCCGTGACGCCGCTGGAGGTGGATGGGGGCGCGAACGCGTAAGTGAACCTGAGAACAGCTTTTCGAACTTGCTCGAGCGAAAAGAGGGTTTGGCTGGGGTTGAGCCTCGCTCGACGAAAGCCGGCGGGACGCCGGCGCTACATTAAAACCTGCGTTAAAATAGGTGCACCCGGAGGGCCTTCATGACTGCTCGCATCCTGCTTCGAAATAAGCTGGTTCGAAATAAATACGTCTACCGCGTCCTGACTCTCATCTTTCTTTTGACCGTGACCCTTACCATGTCGGCTCAGTGGACCGCTCAGGAAGAAGAAGGTGGAGGCATCCCGGCTTACAACGCCGGTCCGCCCCCTAAGGGAACCAAGTTGCCTCCGATTCTGACCAAGGCCGACCTCTGGGGCCCGGACGCGCAGTATCCGTACCAGACCCACGCCTACGAGTTGGCGGCGAAGATTCCGGCTGTGCTCCACCAGCAGCCTTGCTACTGCTATTGCGACCGCATGGGGCACAACAGCCTGCACAGCTGTTACGAAGACACACACGGCGCGCGATGCTCCACCTGCCTGAAGGAACTCTATTACTCTTATCAGCAACACCAGAAGGGTAAGACGGCATCTCAGATTCGCGCCGGGATCATCAAGGGAGAGTGGAAGTCGATCGATCTGCAGTCAGCCGCTGCGATCAACTAGGCTCTAGTGCTGAGTACCTAGTACCTGGTACCGAGTAAGACCCTGCGGAAGCTTGGCCTTTGCTCGGTACTGGGTACTCGGTACCGGTTCCAGCATTGCCCTATACCGGCCCTTTGAGTGATACTTGAGTGTCGGCTCTTTGTTTTCAAGAGCCAAGGAGTCCCCCATTACAACGAGCACAGGAAAAATTCTCCACATGGCTCAAAAGGCTAACCCCAGGAAATCATCGGTCGCGGACGATCCGCGCGTCGCCCAGGCCCTGCAAAACTACGAAGCTGGACTGCGTGCCCTGCAGGAACACAAGTTCGAGAAGGCGAAACCGCTGTTTGAGAAAGTGCTGGCCGGCCCCAGCAAGGAACTCACAGACCGGGCGGCGGTGCACCTTAGCACCTGCACCCAGCACCTTGAGCGTTCGACCACGCAGCAGTTCAAAAGCGTGGAAGAGCACTACGACTATGCCGTCTCTCTGATGAACGTCGGGGATTACGTCACAGCCCGCGAGCACATTGAAAAACTGCTCAAGCAGGCGCCCAAGACTGATTTCGTCATCTATGGTCTAGCTGCGCTCGACTGTCTCACCGGCCATGTCGAGGACTCGCTCAAGCACCTCGACGAGGCGCTTCAATTGAATGCCGGCCTGCGCTTCCAGGCGCGCAATGATTCGGATTTCCACAATCTGGCCGAAGACCCTCGCTTTACGGAACTGTTATACCCGGATCCCGGGGCCGACCTCGCTTCCGAGGAGAGCTACCTCCGGGAAGATGAATCTTCCTAAATAGATTCTCGGATGGAAACGAAAATCGCCGATCTGTTGTCGATGGAGAAGGCCACGCGCGAGCGGGGTCTGCGCGTGGTAGCCATTGGCGGCGGCACCGGCCTCTCCACCCTGCTCAAAGGACTCAAACGATTCGCACTCACCCCCGCGGAGATGGCCGCAGCCACGCCCGCTTCGCCGGTGATTCGGCATCTCTGCGCGGTGGTTACGGTCAGCGACGACGGTGGCTCCAGCGGACGGCTGCGCAAAGAACTCAACATGCTTCCTCCCGGCGACATACGCAACTGTATCGTCGCCCTCAGCGAGGATGAGGCTCTGCTGTCGCAACTCTTTCGCCATCGCTTCGCGAAAGGCACCGGCCTTGAGGGGCACAGCTTCGGCAATCTTTTTCTCGCCGCCCTAACCGACATCACACAGGACTTTTCGGAAGCGGTGCGTCTGTCGTCTGAAATCCTCGTGACGCGCGGACACATTCATCCCGCCACCACTTCGAACATCGAACTGGAGGCCCTGATGGAAGACGGCACTCGGGTCCGCGGCGAAACCAAAATTACCGCGAGCAAAGTTCGCATTCAGGAACTCTTCCTGGTCCCGCCCAACGTTGAACCTTTGCCCCAGACGCTCGAGGCCATCGCCCGCGCCGACATCATCAGCATCGGCCCGGGGTCGCTGTTTACCAGCCTCATTCCCAATCTGCTGGTGCACGGCATCGCTGACGCCATTGTGGACTCGCCCGCGACCAAGGTTTACATCTGCAACCTGATGACGCAGGCGAACGAGAGTCTGGGACTCACGGCCGCGGATCACATACGCGCGCTCAATGCCCATGCCCACCAGCAGATCTTTGATTACGCGCTGATCAATCGTGCGCCCGTCTCCGAAGAACTCAAAGCCAAGTACGAGCTGGAAGGCGCCTGCCAGATCGTCGCCGACCTTGATGCCATCGAAGCTCTTGGCGTGGTCCCGGTGATGGGAGACTACCTGGAAGAAGCGGGCGCGGCGCGCCACAACACCGCTCGGGTCGCCAGCGACCTGGTCCAGCTTGCAGCGAGCGGCGGTGCAGAACGCAAGAGTCCTCCTGGTGGTAAAGGTTAACTCTCGGCGGCGGCGCTACAATAAACCAGCGCAACTGTCTCCGATGGATCAGGGACAGGGATCAGGGACGAAGTTAAAATGAAGAAGGCGATGAACAACCAGAATCTTGCCGGCATTCTCCTGATTTTCTGCCTGCTCGGAACCGCCGTCGCGCAGCGTGATAAGACCGAAGAACCCACTGCGGAGATGCATTTTCTCATCTTGAAGGAAGACAACGGTAAGCCCGTTCGCAACGCGGCCGTGATCATGCATCCCGTGAATTCTCACGGCCAGCAGACCAGGGGAGGACTCGAACTGAAGACCGACCTTGATGGCAAGACCAGCTTTGACGGCATTCCCTACGGCAAACTTCGCGTGCAGGTGCTGGCCACGGGATTCCAGACTTTTGGCGAGGACTACGACGTGGCCCAGGCGAAGATGGATCTCACCATCAAGTTGAAACGCCCTCAAGGCCAGTACTCGATTTACCAGGACCACCCTGAAGAAAAAAAGGACGATAAGAAGGATGATAAGCCGCCTGCGCCCGACCCTAATGCCAAGCCGCAGTAGATGGAGTTTCTAGTTTCTAGTCTCGTGAAGCCATACACTGGAAACTAGAAACCGGAAACTGGAAACTGGAAACCAATCTTTGGATTTTCCTATGAACTATCTTCTCAAGACAGAACCTTCGGTTTACTCCTTTGCCGATCTCCAGCGCGAAGACACGACGATCTGGGACGGCGTGACCAATCCTGTCGCGGTCAAGAATCTGCGCGGCATGAAACCCGGCGAGAAGTTGGTTGTTTACCACACCGGAGACGAGAAAAGCGCAGTGGGAACCGCGACCGTAGTATCGGTGGACGCCTCCGACGCAAAGAATCCTCGAGTGAGAATCAAGGCAGGCAAACCTCTGCCCAAGGCTGTGACGCTGGCCGAGGTGAAGGCGCATAAACTGTTTGCCGATTCCCCGCTGGTACGCCAGGGGCGATTGAGCGTCGTTCCCTTGACCGACGCTCAATACAAGTTCGTCACTGGCCTGTAAAGAGTCAACACCGGGTCTTCAGTGCGCGCGCGAGTCTCTCTGGATCAACGCGTGATCCACAAAGAAGCCTAAGCCGATCGCCAGCGGAATCACGCCAAACGTGGCCGCGATCATCGCCTCTGGTTCCTGGCGTCCGATTAGAACAAAAGTCACGATATAGCCGATTGCCCCAGCCACCAGCAGAATTCCCGCACGCCGGGAACGAGCCGCTTCCGAGAGTTCGGGTTGCATGGGTACATCCACTCCGCGCGCAATCGCCGCCATCCGCTCTTCGCTGCGCAGCTTGCGCACCCGGAAAAAGGTGTACATGGCCGCCATCGGAATCCCCAGACTCATGACCACAGCCGCCAGCCCCACAATGTTGCCGTCCATTGCTGCCTCCTGATGCCAGCGCTTATTTCCGTCATGCTTGGCGCCGCGTCATAGCTAGGTACGCACCCCGGAGGAAAAAGTTCCGCCTTCGTTTATCGGGTCTCCGTTGCTCCAGTCGTTTCTCCTGTCCGGCGCCGGCTTACAAATCTTTGCAAAACTCCCGGAGGTCCCTTAGCAACCCAGGCTTACACTATTGTTTCTTATGCGAATGACGGCCAACCGGATGGAATTCAGAAAGAGGCACTGGAAATGAGGCTTAGCGCCGCGGGAATGTACATCACAGCCTGCGTCTCCGGGCTGCTGTTCGCCGCTCCTTTGCGGGCGCAAGAGACTCAGGAAAAGATCACGGTCGATGACGTTTCCCGAACTTTCACAGTGCGCTTGCCCAAGGGATACGACTCGCAGCAACACTATCCCGTAGTGATACTTCTGCACGCCAGCAACCAGGATGCCGACGATATGGCGCGCCTCACGCACTTCAACCTGCTCGCCGATAAAGATGGAATTATTACCGTCTACCCCAATGCCTTGCGCGGGCAGTGGAATATAGGCGTGCGGCCGGAGCAGCCTTCGACGGCCATGGGGCCGCGCAGCGGCGGACGGCACGGCGGGTTCGGCTATCCCGGCGGTGGGGGATATCCTGGCGGTGGTGGCGGTTATCCAGGGGGCGGGAGGCGCGGAGGACAGACTCCGGACGATACTAGGAACAAACCTGAGCCCGCCGATGACATTGCTTTTCTTAACCAAATGCTCGATCAGCTTGCACTCAGCTATTCGGTAGACGCTCACCGGGTTTACGCCACAGGCCTGGGCGATGGCGGGTTCATGGCGCTGCGGGCGGGCTGTGCCATGGCTGATCGCGTGACCGCGGTCGCCGCAGTGGGCGCGAGTCTTCCAAAAACTATGATCTGCCTGCCTTCGCGTCCCGTACCCGCCCTGTTCATCCAGGGCACGGATGACCCTATCATCCCTTACGGCGGAGGCAGCTACAAACCGGGCCAATTCCACGTGCTCTCCGCCGAAGACAGCGCCAAGGCATGGGCTAAATTCGACCGTTGCGGAGAAAAACCAGCGCAAGGCAAAGTGGCAGCAGCGGAAAAAGGCGGCAAGGAAATCAAAACGCTGACTTTCAACGGCTGTCAGGAAAACGCAGAAGTAGTTCTTTACAGCATCAAGGGCGGCGGCAATACATGGCCCGGCGGCGAGCAATACTTATCAGAAAAGGAAGTGGGCAAGACCAGCGCTGACATCAACGCCAATGAAGTCATCTGGAGCTTCCTGTCCGGTCGGAAAATTGCGGGCGACAGCAGCGCGCACAAATAGCTTTCATTCCAGATTTGGATGTGCGCCGGGATAGAACTTGGCGATCATCCGCCCCGTCATCAGTCCACCCTCATATTCGGGAATGATCACCTCATCCGCGCCCGAGTTGCGCATAGCCTGGGCGTAGCGCGACTGCCCGGCCCGTGTAATGATCCGCGCCTTCGGATTCAGCGCCTTCGCGGTCACCGTTATGTACAGATTGTCGGCATCGTTGTCGATCACAATACACACTCCTCGCGCGCGCTCAATCCCGGCGGAGTGCAGCACGTCGTGCCGCTTGGCATCGCCCTGAATAATCAGGATTCTATCCTTCAACAGCTCCCGGCAGAGGCCTTCGTTGGTCTCGATCAGCACAAAAGGAATCTTCAGGCGGCCAAGTTGATCCACCACCGTCCGGCCCACCTGCCCATAACCGCAGATAATGAAATGATCGCGCAGTTTCTCAATGCTGACGTCGTTGACCATGGTTCTCCAGGCCTCCATCCCTTGCCGGTTGAAGATCGTGACCGCCACACGCTCCGCCACCCATATCTGGAAAGCAAACACTCCCATATAAACGAACAGCGAGAAGAGCTTGGTCGCGTTGCGCACACGATTGGCATCGATGGCGTGCGGCTGGATCATCCAGAACAGTGCATTCTGCCAACCTAAGCCCTCCAGTCGCCGATACACCAGCACACACATCAGGCTGAACCCGGCGAACACTACCACCGGCAGCCAAAGGCGGCGCACAAAAAGCAACAGGATCCGGAACATGGGGCAGTGATCCTAACGTAAGTCTAGCGGGAGAAACAACGGAAATACACGTCACCAGGAAATCGAATAGCTCGGATCGTTTTTTGAGTTACTTCAGAAACCCGGGAGGACCGCAGAAGAGTCAGCGAATCAGCTTCCTCAGCTCTCGCCGCAGAATCTTTCCCGACGCTGTCTTGGGAACAACTTCCACAAAATTCACCTCTCGCGGCTGCTTGTAGTAAGTCAAACGCTCGGCGACGAAGGCGCACAATTCATCTTCCATTCTCTTGCTGGTGGCAAATCCCTCGCGCAGCGCGACAAACGCCACGGGAATCTCACCTGCCGCCGCATCGTTGCGCCCCACCACCCCGCACTCGCGCACCGCCGGATGCTCCAGCAGTACCGCTTCCACCTCGGCCGGCGCTACGGGGAACCCTTTGTACTTGATCATTTCCTTGCGCCGATCGACCACCCGGTAAAAACCCTCGCCGTCGCGAGTGACGATGTCGCCTGACCAATACCATCCGTCGCGCAGCACCGACGCCGTTGCCTCCGGCTCGTTCCAGTAACCCAGCATGAACTGCGGCCCGCGCATCACCAGTTCTCCGGGCTCGCCGACAGCAACCTCCCCCGCATCACCCGCGGTCTCTGGGTCAGCTTCTACCACCCGGCACTCCGTCGCGGCCAGGGGATGCCCGATCGAATCTGGCCGGTATAACTCCGGCTCCAGATACCCCACATGGGTCACCGGCGAAGCTTCCGTCATCCCATAACCCTGACACACCAGAATGCCGGTGAGCGCCGTGAATCTTCGCGGCAAATCGGGCGCCAGCGGCGCTGCTCCCGACTTCGCCCAGCGCACCTGATGATTCTTGGGAAACTCTCCTGCCTCCGCCGCCTGGCAAAGTGCGTTCATGGCCGGCGGCACCAGCGGCAACATGGTGATGGATTCCTTCGTGATCAGCGACGCCAGCGACCCCACGTTGAACCGCGGCATCACCACCAGGGTTGCCCCGAGAATCAGCGCTGGGTTGAGCATCACATTCAAACCATAAATGTGGTACAGCGGCAGGAAACAAAGAATGTTGTCGTTCGAGTTCAGAGGACTCCCGCGCGGCCCTATAAACTGATACACGTTGGCCACCAGGTTGCGATGCGAAAGCATCACGCCTTTGGGCAACCCGGTCGTGCCGCTGGAATAAGGCAGCGCCGCCAAAGTCCTTTCTGAGCCTTGATCGGGCCCGGGCAGCCTCGCGCTGACTGGCTTCAGCAGATTGGAAAACGGTTCGCTTCCACTTCCCTGCTCTCGCGTGCAAAACACCCGCCGCAGATTCGGCAGCCCAGCCAGATTGATGCCGTCAATATTGGCTCGATCAGTGATCAGCAGCGATGCGCCTGAGTTCCCCAACTGATGCCGCACTTCCCGTTCGCGATACGTCGGATTCAGCAGCGTCGGAATCCCCCCGGCCAGGGTCGCCGCGTGATAAGCCGCACAGAACTCCCAGGAATTACAGAGAAAGATAGCGACCACTTCTCCCGGCTTCAGCCCCGCCGCAACCAAACCGCGCGCCAGCGCCTCCACCGTCTCTCCGTATTCTGCATAGGTGAGCCGCCGCCCCCATGAAGTATCCACCAGCGCGGTTTTATCGGGATGCCGCCGGCAAGACGCCAGAACCGCATCATGCACAAAGACGTTGTTGGGGTCGGCGTAGAGTTGGGTCCGTAACATGGCCGGGGAGATTGTAGCGGATCACTGCGGTCGCTCAGCGTCTGGAACTCGAAACCGACTCGTCATGTTGGTCCCAAGTTCTTCGCGAATCACCTGGAGGTTGCCGCTCAGCTTAGCAAAGAAATCGATGTACTCGTCGTGGCTGAAGAATGCATTCACGTAGTCAGCCTGAGTCAAAATGTATCCGCCCCAACCGTTCAACATGGCGATTTGCAGAAGAGATGCGAGATCTTCTGATTCGTGGCCCAGAAAGAAATGCCCCGGCGCTTCGTGAAGCAGCCGCAGATCCCCGTAGCTCTGACGCAACCTGTAATACAAATGCCAGTTCTCGCTGCTGGCCCAAATACTCCACTCTGTGACCCAAACTAGCGTGGGCATTCGGAATGTTAATGAACTCGCAATCCAGTGGGCTATGGAAAAAACACGGTGCGGTTCTGTCGGGTAGCCGATTCGCTCCCTTTGGGTCTCGGGCACGGCATCAGGCCTTAGGCGCTCCCGGCCGCGAAGCCAATCTTCGCATTCTTCTTTCGTATAAAAACGCAAATCCACCCCCGCTCCGAACCTCAAACCCCTACTCTCGTCAACTCGCTAACTTCCTCAAGAATTCCTGCTCGTCCATCCGGTACTTGAAGGCTTTGTGCCCGTCGATGAACACGACCGGCACCTCGTCATTAAACTTCCGCCGCAACTCGGTGTCGCTATCTACATCCACCTCCCGCCATGTGAAGCCGCCGCGGCGCGACAGCTTGGTAAGGCTCTCTTTCACCAGTTCGCACAAATGGCATCCCTTGCGCGAATAAACCACGACCTGGCGAGCTTCGGACACGCCGCGATTTTACCGTTACTCCTCCACCCTCTGGCAAGAGAAAACCGACACGGGCAGTCTCTCGACCAAATGGCCTTCCCGCTTCAGGAGTAAAATCCGAAAATGGTTGCCCTCGATTCCCGGCCTCTGCTCGGCAAGACCTGTCTCATCACCGGCGCCGCCAAGCGTCTCGGACGCGCCTCCGCCCTGGCCTTAGCCCGGGCCGGCGCCGACGTCGCCATCACCTTTCGCAATTCCGCCCGCGAGGCCCAACAAACCGTCGTCGACCTTTCCAGCCTTGGCGTGCGCGCCTTCGCGCTGCACTGCGACATCACCAGCGAGGCCAGCGTCAAGTCCATGATGAAAGAGGCCGGACGCGAACTCGGACGCATCGACATCCTGGTCAACAATGCCGCCAACTATGAGACTGCCGAGTTCGAGCGCCTGACCCTGCGCCAGTGGGATGCCATGTTCGCCTCGAACACGCGCGGACCGTTCCTGGTCTCGCGCGAAGCCCTCAAGTGGATGCGCCGCAAACGGACCGGTCCGCAGCGCGCAAACTCGCGGTACGCAACGCAGTACCCAAAAAAGATCGAAGCCAAAATCATTAATATGGGGTCGCTCGGCGGCCTGCGTCCCTGGGCCACGCACGCCCATTACTGCTCCTCGAAAGCCGCGCTGCACATGCTCACCAAGGTCATGGCCAAGGCGCTGGCCCCCGAGATTGCCGTCAACGCCGTTGCGCCCGGCATGATCGATCTCGGCGAGAAGTCAGCCGCCGCGTTCATGAAGCAAATGGCCAAGCAGACCCCAATGCAACGTAACGGCACCGGAGAAGAAATCGCCGCCGCAGTCCTGTTCTTCGCCACCGCACCGCAATTTGTAACCGGCCAGATTCTCGCAGTCGACGGCGGCATTGGTCTCTGACCTGGAAAAACGCGGCTTTGATTTGAAAGGGCGCTGCTTCTAGCCGCGCCGTAGAAGCCCAGAAAATTAACAGCGGTTTCAGACGCCGTTACCGGAACCCTCCATCCCTCTTCTGTACTTTTCTGTCTCAAGGTATAGTGGGGCAAATGAAGAACTTTGGGAACTCACCCTCTTCAGCCCCCGCGCCCCGCGTCGCCGTCGCCATCATGGCCGCGGGAAAGGGCACGCGGCTCAAGTCGCAGCTTCCAAAAGTGCTGCACGAAGTCGGCGGCAAGCCTCTGCTCGCTCATGTCATCGCCGCCGCCACCCGCGTAGTCCCGCCAGCCGATGTCTTCGCCATCGTCGGCCACGAAGCCGGACGCGTCCGCGACGCCCTCGCCCACACGGGCGTAAACTTCGTCCTGCAAACCGAACAGCGCGGCACTGGCCACGCTCTAATGGTTGCGCAGCCGGCGGTCGCCGCCTACGATCATGTCATCGTTCTCTCCGGCGACGCCCCTCAGATCACGCCCCAAACTATCGCCTCCCTGCTCAACTTCCATCTCGACGAGCAGGCCGCCATGACTTTGCTCAGCGCCGATCTCGACCATCCTACCGGCTACGGCCGCATTATTCGGAAGAGCAGCCGCAGCGCCGAAGTCCAGGCCATCGTCGAAGAAAAAGCCGCCAGCCCCGCCCAGAAAAAGATCCACGAGATCAACGCCGGCTTCTACGTCTTCGCGACCCCGCAGTTGTTTTCGCAGATCGCGAACCTCTCCACCGCCAACCATCACGGCGAGTATTACCTCACAGACATGGCCGAAGTCCTGCGCAAAGCCCGGCAACGGGTCGTCGTCTGGAAAACGGAAACTCCCGTTGAAGTTCTAGGCGCCAATACGCGCGCCGAACTCTCGGTCATCGACTATCAGATCCGCATGCGCAAGTGCTACGCGCTCATGGCCGGGGGTGTCACCATTTTTTATCCCGCCACCTGCGTGATCGATGACGATGTAGAAATCGCTCCCGACACCGTGATCGAACCTTTCGTCCAGATTCTCGGCAACTCGCGAATCGGAGCCGCCTGCCGCATTCAATCCTTCAACGTGATTCGCGACACCGAGATCGGCGACGAGGTCCTGGTGCAACCGGGCTGCGTGCTGGAAAAATCCATCGTCCGCAGAGGCGCCTCGCTCGGTCCGTTCTCTCACCTGCGCCCAGCCAGCGATATTGGCGAGGGCGCACACATCGGCAATTTTGTTGAAACCAAGAAAATGCGCATCGGCAAGGGATCGAAGGCTAACCACCTCACCTATCTCGGCGATTCCGAAATCGGCGACGGAGTCAACATCGGTGCTGGAACCATCACCTGCAACTACGATGGCTTTCAAAAATATCCCACCGTAATCGGCGACGAAGCTTTCATCGGCAGCGACAGCACTCTGGTAGCGCCCGTGCGCATAGGCAAAGGCGCCTACGTAGCGGCAGCATCGTGCATCACAAACGACGTTCCCGAGGACGCTCTGGGCGTTGGTCGCGCCCGGCAGGTCATAAAGGAAGGCTGGGCCAGCGCAAAACGAGCCGCCCGAAAATCAAAGTAAAATTTCCGCCGCAAGAAAAAGGCACTAAGACCCGGGTTTTCTCCGTGTCTCAGTGCCTCCGTGGTAGGTGTTGGTTTTCTGTTAGTGCGAAATCGCAGCAAACAGAGGCGAATGCATCAGCGATTGAAACTGCGCGTCGCTGTCCTTGAAGTGCACTGTAAACTTTGACCCATCGGAATCGGCCGTGGCCATGTCCATTGCCGCCTTTTCAACCGGTGAGGCGCTGCTCTTCTTGTACATGATGACCGCCTTCATCATCATCGATAGCGTTCCGGCGGTGATCGAATCCGAGGTCACAACCGTGAGATCGAAATTCACGCCGCTGGTAAAGTCCATCGTGTAATACGAACCCAATACCCGCTTCTTCACAGTGTCATAGTCGGCGATCTTCGCCGCATCGCCGAGCGCCGAGCGCATCATGTTCTGCGAACCCTGCTGGTCCAGAATGCTCCAGAAGGCCGCCGAATCCACGCTGCTCATCATGTCTGACATGGTCTGGTTTGAGTCCACGTTCAGGATCTCTCCATCGCGCGTGTCCAGTCCGAGTTTTACGGCCGCAAGCTCGCCAAACAGCAACGTGCTGTCGTCAAGAAACGTCATTACAAATCCGCCCATCGGATAAAGATTCGCAGTGTGGTACTTCACCGGTTTGACCTTCGCCAGCGTCAGTTTCTTCAGCACTGCCTTCGTGTTGAAGGGTCCGCTAGCGATAAAGATCAACCGGATACCCTGCTTCGGCGTCCGGAAAGAAGGCAGTGCGAGCGTGTCGATATCTTTATCGGGATTAATGCCCACACCTTTCAGCGCGGCCTCGGCTTCCTTCACGGCGTCTTGCGAATCCATGATTTGCGCCTTCAGCGCGATCGCGGTCGGCGAGTCCCTCAGGGCCCGGTAATCCACTGAAATCAACTGTTGCAGATCGGCAGGAATCACTGCCCGCGCCGACGAATTCAGGGGCATGGCACTCGCCACGCCCACGCTGAATACAGCCAGCATTGCTAAAATCAGACAAGCCTTCACGGTTTTCATAACAGAATGGGTCCTCACAAAGATTTTCTTGAGCGCTGAACTCTAATGCGGCTCTCGAATGCTGCTCTCAAATGCTGCCCTCAAATGAACGAAACTTTCCCTGTGTTCTTGCGATTTAGATGCAGGTTCACGCTTTCCCGTTACCCAGTGGCTCCATTCTAAGCCAACCCACCCATTCCCGGTTCAGCCAAAAGTACTAGCCTTAGTGATCAATTTGGGACAGTACTTCCCTTGTCGAACAAATAAATTCACTGGGCGGCAGGCAAGTGGCTGTAAGATGCCTTTGTACGCCACCGCACACAGAAGCGTCTCCTCTCCGACGCTAGAGAAATCAGGGAAATCATTGAAAATCCTACTGTATAACCCCGACAACGGGGTTACGCGTAACTTTATGCCTCACCTCTGGATGTTCCTCCTGAAGTCTCTAACCCCAGCGGGCCATGAAGTTGTGCTGATCGATGGCAACGCCCAGCCCATGGACGAAGCCGAGATTGCCCGCTACGTGCGCGAACAAGAAATCGATCTTGTTGGCATCGGCGCTATGACCCGCATGATCGCCAAGGCCTATCGCATGGCCGATGCCGTTCGTGCCGTCGGCGTGCCCGTGGTGATGGGCGGCCCGCACGTCACCGAAATGGCCGACGAAGCCCTGGGCCGCGATGGTGGTCCCCGTCACGCCGACGCAGTCGCCCTTGGCGAGGCCGATAACACTTGGCCGCGCATTGTGGAAGATGCCGCGCGCGGCGCGTTGCAGGATGTCTACGCCCCCGTCGATCCCTTCGGCAAAGAACTCAAGCCTTCACTCAAACCGTATCCCGTCATTCCCTGGGACACCATCGATCTCAAACAATTCAATCTGGTGCCCAAGTCAGCAAAGCATTGGCTGCAAAAAATCGGCGAGGGCTGGGGGACCTTCCGCATCATTCCCGTCGAGTCCGGACGAGGTTGTCCCTACGGCTGCGAGTTCTGCACCGTAACTGGATTCTTCGGCGACTCCATCCGTTTTCGCACCAATGAAAGCGTCGTCAACGAACTCCTGCTGCTCAAGGCGCGCGCCAAGAGAGAGCGCGGCCAGATCGCCGTCTTTTTTATCGACGACAATTTCGCCATCAACCTCAAGCGCACCAAGTCTCTGCTGCGCGACATCATCTCTGCCGGCGCTCAACTGAACTGGGTAGCCCAGATCAGCGCCAACCTCCTGCGCGATCAGGAACTCGTCGACCTCATCGCCGCCTCCGGTGGCAAGTGGGTCTTCATCGGCATGGAGTCGATCGATCCCGCCAACTTGAAAGACGTCAACAAGGGCTTCAACAAACCCGAAGAATATGCCGCCGTGCTCGAGCGCCTGGCGCAGCGCAACGTCTACGCCATCACGTCGTTTATCTTTGGGATGGATAACGACACCGTGGGCGCGGCCGAGCGCACGCTCGCCCAGGTCCGCACCTGGCCCCCGGGCCTGCCAATTTTCGGCCTGCTCACACCGTTGCCCGGAACTCCGCTTCTGAAGCGCCTCGCAGCCGCGGGCCGACTAACGCGCCCCAAGCACTGGCAGCAGTTCATCCCCTTCGCCATGGCGCACACTCCTCTGAAGATGACCATCGACGAAGCTCACGCCGAAGTCAACTATGGCTGGGCCCATGCCTATGGCGCCAAAGCCATCGCGCAAGCCGTGAACTCGCTCGATGACCAGCCGCTCGGCTACCGCGTCAACATTTTCCTCGCGCGAATTTGTTTCCGCGGAATCTATTTCCCCATGCTCGGCCGCTTCGCCTGGTGGAAGGTAATCTCAGAGAACCGCTACACCATCTCAAAACTATTAAGGCAGGGCTTCGGAGCGTGGTGGGTATCAAGATCCAGACCCGAGATAGCACCAGCAACTAGCGCCGGAGACTAGACAGCACCTTCAGTCATCGTCAGGATCTGTCGGCGGGCGCCTGTCGTTCAGAAAGTAGTCGGCTGTTAGCGGCGCAGGTATCGTCTGAAACTGAATCGGCGTCTGCGTGAAGTTGAAACAGTCGGAGAGATCGTCGGCAGGAGCATCCGCATAGCCCAGTGACGGCAGATTAAAGTTCGACTCAATGAACTTCAAAATGCTCCCAAAGTCGTGCGTGACATGTGAGATGTAAGCAGGTTTGGCGTAAGGCGAGACCACAATCATCGGCACCCGGAATCCATACTCATAAGAATTCAGAATCTGTGGCGCAACGTGGTCGTACCATCCTCCCCAGTCGTCCCACGTAATGATGATGGCAGTGTTCGACCAGTAGGAACTGTTGCCGATGGCGTTCACCACCGACGCCACCCATGACGGTCCTGAGCCGTCGTTGCCGAGGGCGTGGTCGGACTCTAGTCCGGTTGGAATGACCCAGCTCACCGTAGAGAGCTGTCCGTTGGCAACATCCGTCAGCACCTGGGTGTTGGTCAGCACCACGTTGTTGGTCCAATCCGATCCCGTGCACGCAGTGGCGTTCGGTGGCATCGCGTTGGGGCCACACATATGCTGAATCGCATTGGGGGCCGTCCAGATGGAGCCAGCGGAGGGCGCGTAATACCGCCAGCTAATGTTGGCGGCCTCCAGCAAATCGGTGAGCGTGGGATGGTCAAAACACGGGTAAGCCGGCGTTTCCACTCCCGCAGGATCGATCAAGTTAACGAATTCGGCAGCCGGAGCCGTACAGCCAGTGTTGTTGGTGGCGTTTTTTACCCCCGCCGGGTTTTCGGCCTCGAATAGGTTGCTCCCCACCGACGGCGCCGATGTTCCTGAAATGATGAACTGGTGCGCCGGCATACTCGGGCCCTGGTTCGTCTGGAACATGCGATCGGCGAAGGTGTACTGCTCGGCCATTTGAAAGTAAGGCTGAACGTCAGCCGGGTTCACATACATGAATTGCGGATTCGCCGGCGCGCAACCGCTAACTCCCGGGTTACACGACGACGGAATCAAATCAGCGCCATCCATTTTGCCGTTGTCGTACATCGAGACGAAAGCGCTGTGGGCGTGGCTCAGATCGTAGTTGTCGGGATTGCTGCCGGCCGTGCCCAGGTCAATCTGGCTCAGTTGGATTGTCTGGCCTTTTGAGTTCACCCCATAGTTCTGGATGGCCGCGCCGTTCGAGATCAGCACCGGATCCTGAAATAGGTTGTCGGGAGTGCGGTTCTCCTGGAAGATAATTACCACGTGCTGAATCTTCGACACTGGCGGTGGGACCGTGATTGTAGTCTTACTACTGCCGCTACAACCGTTCAGTCCCAGAAGCAATCCAGCCGCACAAAGCAGCAACAGCGAGATCGATAGCCATGCCGAGCGACTCATTGTGGCATACCTTCGCGCAAAGGGGCACACTCCTATTGTCCTTCACACATGAACCCCGATACGAAACGTTTCACTCGGTTCGGAAAGAAATTATTTGATGGTCTCCGGGCGTCGGTTACAGCCTTAAGGCCTCTGCCCTCTTTCGCGCATCGCCCGCGAAAGCCTGATCCTTCAGCGACGCCAGATTGATCTCTACATTAGCCAGCGCTCCCGTAACAGCCGCCCCAGCGAGCGCCTGCGCCGTAATCAAGTCCGACTTCATATTAGGATTGCTGATCGCAACCAGACTCCCGGCAATCCGCGCCACCTCGCGCGCCTTCTCCGCCACGCCAAGCGGGACCCCGGTCGCCAGCTTGAGAGCACCATCGGCGGAGACGCTAGCGTCAGCCTTCGCCAACTTGTAAGCCTTCATGACCGCATCGTAAGATTCCGCGTCCGCATCCACAGCCGCTTTCAACTCTTCCCGCAACGTCCCCAGCCGCCCGATCGCCGCGCTTAACTCCGCCTCATATTGCAGATACGCCTTCTTCCCGCGCGACATCGACGCCACCATCGCTGCGAGCCCCGCTGCCATCGCACCCGCCGCCGCCGCCGCGCTTCCCCCCCCGGGCGTAGCCGTAGGCGCGGCCAGCTGTTCGATGAATGGTTCCACCCCCGCACGTAATCCGCCCACGGCCATCTTCCCGCTCATCACTGCCGCCAGCCGGTTTTCCAGAATTAAAGACGAATCAAAATTCTCCACCTGCAGAAACCATTCCGCCGTGGCCTCCAGCGCCTTCTTCGGAATCAATCCCACGATCTCGCTCGATACTGGAGTCACTCCATACCGCGCCGCCTCACGCTTCACCATTTCAAACACGCGATGCACCGGCGTCTGCTCAAAATCTGTCAGATTCATCGAGACCTGCGCCAACCCCCGCACCAGAAATCCCGCGCCCTTCACGAACCGCATCCCTCCGCTAGAAAACCGCACCGCCTTCGCAATCTTCTTCGCAATCTCAACATCCGGCGTGTTCAAGAACACGTTGTAGGCGATCAAAAACTTCCGCGCTCCCACCACGGTCGCGCCCGCCGTCGGATGCACCCGCGCCTCGCCAATATCCGGACGCCGCGCCCCATTCGTTGCAATCTCCGCCCGAATGCCCTCAAACTGCCCGCGCCGGATGTTCTCCAGATTCTGCCGCTCCGGCGTCACCGCTGCCGCCTCATAAAAATAAACCGGAATCTGAAACCGTTTCCATATCTCTTCTCCCACATGCCGCGCCATCGCCACGCAATCTTCAATCGTCACGCCATCGATCGGAATAAACGGCACCACATCCGCCGCGCCCATCCGCGGATGCGCCCCCTTATGCGCATTCAGGTCAATCAACTCCGCCGCCTTCCCTACCCCGCGAATCGCCGCCTCCTGAATCGCTTCCCGCTCGCCCACCAGCGTAATCACGCACCGGTTGTGGTCCGCATCCATCTCGCGATCCAGCAGGTAGACTCCTTCCACTTTCATGGCATCGACAATCGCGTCAACCTTAGCCTTGTCGCGCCCTTCAGAAAAATTAGGCACACACTCCACCAGCGTAGACATAGGTGAGAAGCATAGCCGGGACGAAGTAATCGATCAAGCGCGCCAAACGATTTCCTTCGTGGTTCCTAGTGTCCTTCGTGGTTAACGAATTTACGACTTCCAATCCCACTTCCCCTTTGGCTTTCCTCTCCGATTAAGACTAGAATTGCGATTTCCAGCGCGCATTTCGTCCATGGCAGATCAGATCAAGACGCCCCCTGCGGCCGACCCTGCTGCGGATCCCCTCACCGGCACCTCTGTCGGTCGCTTCGTAATCTCCAGGCGGCTCGGCGCCGGCGGCATGGGTCAGGTCTACGGCGCGGAAGACACCACGCTGAAGCGCTTTGTAGCCATCAAGCGCATGTCTCCAAGCACCAAATCCACTGAAGCCGACCGCAAACGCCTGCTCAAAGAAGCCCAGCGCTCCTCCGCCCTCAATCATCCGAACGTAGGCGCCGTCTACGATGTCGTCGAGCATGCCGGAGAACTCTGGGTCGTTATGGAGTACGTCGAAGGCGAAACCCTCCGCCACCGCCTCAAGCGCCCCATCTCCACAGAAGAATTCTTCACCATCGCCACCCAGTGCTGCGAGGGACTTCAGGCTGCGCACGAAAAAGGCATCATTCACGGCGACATTAAGCCCGAAAACATTATGATCGCTCCCGGCAACCGGGTGAAGATCCTCGACTTCGGCGTCGCCCGCCGCGTGTGGAGGGCCGCCGGGCCCGACGAAGTCACCAAGAGCATGCAGACCATGACTGCCTCCGGTGGCACTCCCGCCTACATGGCTCCCGAAGTCCTGCTCCAGCAACCCGATGACGGACGCTCCGACATCTTCTCCCTCGGCCTCGTCTTCTATGAAATGCTCGGCGGCGAGCAGCCCTTCCAGACTGACAGTCTTGCTACCACCATCGCCCGCATCGTCCACGTCAACCCGCCCCCGCTCAACAATGTCCCCGTCCCGCTCGCGCGTGTGATCTCCCGTTCGATGGCCAAAAATCCCGACGCCCGCTACCCCAACGGCGGAGCGCTCCTGGATGATCTGCGCCGCGTTCAACAGGGTGCAAGGCCAAAGCGCGCACCGTCGGCTGCCGGCGTTCTCCACCAGTACCGCATGCTTGCTGCATTGGCGATCGTCCTGATTGTCGTAGCGCTCGCCTACCGTCCCGCAAGCCGGCGGCTGCGCTCTTCCAGCGCAAACCCCGCCGCTCCTGCGTCAGACTCCGGCGGACTCCCTCAAACCAAGATCTTGGCAGTCCTTCCCTTCACCCCTGCTGCCAGCGCCGACGCCAAACTCGCTGCTCTCGGCCAGGGCTTGGTTGAAAGTATCGCAGCCAAGCTTGGCAAGCTCACCGAAGACCGAGCCTTCGAAGTCGTCCCCCCCGGCAACCTGCAGGAAAAGAAAATCTCCACCCTTCCCGATGCCGCCCACATGTTCGGCGCAAATCTCGGCCTCACCATCACCCTGGAGCCTCAGCCCGCCGACCTCGTCAAAGTCACCTACTCTCTGCTCAATACCCAGACTGGTGCACCTGTCGGCGGCGGCTCAGTCACCGTCCCCACCACCGACGCCTTCGCGGTCGAGCAAAACGTCACTCAAGGAACCATCAAAGCTCTGCGCCTGCAGTTGCGCCCGGAAGAAGAGGCTGCTCTGAAATATCACGGCACCGATAATGCCGAGGCCTATCAGTACTATCTCCAGGCTCAAGGCTATATGCTCGATCACAGTAAAGCCGAGAAGCTCGACCTTGCGGCCATGATGGCCCAAACCGCACTCAAGCTCGATCCCAACTTCGGCATGGCCAAAGCCGTGCTCGGCGAAAGCTATTGGTTCAAGTATTCCGGCACCAAGCAGAAGCAGTGGATCGCGCCCGCTCAAACCAGCTGCGATGAGGCCGTAAAGCTCGGCAACTCCGGGGCCGCTGGCCACGTCTGCCTCGGCCTCATCAACGATGGCACCGGACGCTCCCCCGAAGCCGTCGCCGAATTCCAGCTCGCCCTCGGTCTCGAACCGGCCAACGAGGAAGCCGCCATCGGCCTGGCCTTGGCCTACGAACATGAAGGCAAGATCGCCGAGGCCGAAAAGGCCTACCAGCAAGCCATTCAAGCTCATCCCAACAGCCGCTTCAGCTACAACATGTTTGGCACGTTCTTCCTCCGTCGCAACGAGTACGAAAAAGCGCTGCAAATGTATGCCAGGGTCATCCAGATTGCTCCCGACTGGTACGGAACGTATGTGAACATCGGATCCATTTACGTTGATATGGGTCAGTTTGAGAAGGCGATCGATCCCCTGCAAAAATCCATCGCCATAAGACCCAGCTATCCCGGATACGTTAACTTGGGGGCGGCCTACTTTGGTTTGAAGAAGTTTGACGACGCTGCCACAGCCTACCGGGAGGCAATCAAGCTCGACCCTCAGCAGCACGTTACCTGGGGCAATTTAGGTGCTGCTCTCTACTACAGCGGCAAAAAACAAGAGTCGCTGGCGCCAAATCGCAAGGCTGCCGAACTCGCTTCGGAGGAATTGCAGGTCAATCCTCGCGACGCGGACTTACTCAGCAACTTGGCGGGGTATTATTCCATGCTTGATGATCGCAAGAACGCTCTCCTGTATTTAGGTCAGGCGTTGCAGTACGGGCATAACGATAAAGGGATACTGATAGATGCGGCGGGGGTTTATAACCAGTTAGGCGAAACCGGACTCGCAATCGAATGGTTGGGCAAGGCTGTGCAGGCTGGCTACACCGCAGATAAAATCCGGAGCGACCCCGAGTTCGCCAACCTGGTCAACACGCCGGGTTACCAGCAGTTGATGAAGTCTGCGCATCCGTAAATCCCTTCGCGGCCAGGGGAACGTGGTTGAAAGGGCAAGGCTTCGCAGGCCGCGGAAAAACTTCACCTGAGACTCGGCTTTGAAAGGGCGCGGCTTCAGCCGCAACGCTACCCGGCAAATAGGAATGCGGGCTTTAGCTCTTAAGGGAACCCTGTTTTCTCGGGAACACTGCAATGCGAACTGTTTTACTAAATCCAGCCTCGGCGCTTTTCAACGCCAGGCAAATCCGAAAGGAACACGAGCATGACAAATGAAAAGGCAAACGTAAAAAAGGACACAATTCTCACCCCGGGTATCTGCTCCGATTTTCCAGGAGGCAATGGCGACCAGGTTCAGTTTCAAAACGTCCCCCCAGCCGGCTGCACTCTCTGGCAGAATGGCGCCAACAACGTGTTTCCCTTTACTCCCAACACCCAGGGGCCTAACGGCCTTCAGGCCACCATCTACCCTGGGAACATCCTCACCATCGCGGTTCCAGCTCTTAACAAGAAGTACACTTATGTCGTGGGTTGTTGCAGCCAAGCGCAGGCTACGCACACCGTAACCGTCCCCTAACGAACCTGGTGTGCCTTCGGGCCCTGCAAGAAAGCGCACGGAAAACTCTTCTTCCTCCCTTGACAGTACGTCAAGGGAGGAAGAAGAACGCTGCCCATGGCTCACCGAGCGTCTTTCTCCGCCGTTGGCGGCACGCGCCGACCTCTGTCTCTACTTTCGCTTCCAGAACCTTCCCACTCCCACCCGCACCTGCACCGTGTTCAACCCCGGATTCGGCGTAGCCAGCCCCGCATTTGAAATATGCAGGTACCTCAACTCCACGCTCCAGTTGTATTTCGCCCCCAGCACATGAGTTCCCAAGGCCGCCGCTGAAGTAAAGTTCACCGTGTTCGTATAAATCGGAATATTGTGATCGCTGAACAAAGTCCCCCCACTCAGCTCAAAATAAGGAGACAGCCGCCCCCGCCGCACAAAATTCCACTTCAACCCAAGCGGATTAAATCCCACGCCATAAGCCGTATTAGCAGGCTGAAAAATTACGTAAGCCGGCTCCGCGTCCAGCGCATACTCGAATCGTCCCCGCAAAAACCCCGGCCCGTGCTCCCCCGTAATCACCCACCCATACCGCAACCCGACGTCAAAAATCCCAGTGTTCGAAGTTCCCCCCGGCACCGAATGTCCGCCCCCAGCCCACACCTGTATTTCATGTCCGTCCTCCTCCGGCCCAGGCTCCGCCTGCCCAAACCCCACCCCCACCATCAGGACAACAAAAGAGAAAACAGCAAGAGAGGAGACAAAGAAAGAAGAGAAAAAGAAAGACGAAAGAAAAGCTCTGCCCCAGCTAATCGCTCGCATCATGGTCTAAGAGGTTGCCCGACAAGCGCTTTTTTTGCAAGCCTCACCTGACCACAAAAGACGGGTGCCCCATGTTTCGCGTTTTTGCGAAACGTGGGATTCCACGGTCCTCACCCTCTTGAGGGTTCGGCATTCGCGGACCCACGTCGAGACCGGGAAGGGCACGACATTCAGTCGTGCCGTTAGAGCGCCAAAAAAATCGGGGCTTCCCTGAGGCAAACCCGCGCGGGGCAGACACTCCAGCGACTTGCCGCTACTCGCTATTTTCTTTTCCTGGCTTGTGCATCTCAACTTCTTCTTCACTCTCGCCGTCCCGTCCTTCAGGCCGCCCAGTCGACTCCGGGGCAATTGCCGCCGAATTGTTCCCGCGTCGGGATCGTAGTTTCTCTTCTACATCCTTCAGCGAAGTCTCAAACTCGTTGCGCTTTGCAATCCTGGTAGACCGTTTACTCATAATGCCATCATGCCACAACGCAAGAATTGAGTAAGGCTCCGCCGCAAAAACTGATCACTAACCACTGACCACTATTCCACTGCCCTTGACAACCCCCCACTCACATCTCTATAATTAGCACTCGATAGGCGAGACTGCTAACAGCGCTCCCTAACACCAAACAATTCATAGATTTACGAACATCAACCTTCTACCCAAAACTTGAAAGGAGTTGCAACCATGGCTAAATTTACCCCGCTCCACGACCGTATCCTGGTCCGTCGTGTGGAGGAAGCTTCCACCACCCGAGGCGGCATCATTATCCCTGACAGCGCCAAAGACAAGCCGCAGGAAGGCGAAGTCATCTCCACCGGCAAGGGACGCACCAACGACGAAGGCAAGACCTTCCCCCTGGCCGTCAAAGAAGGCGACCGCATCCTGTTCGGCAAGTACTCCGGCACCGAGATCAAGATCGACGGCGAAGACTTCATCATCATGAAAGAAGAAGAAGTCCTTGGCATCCTCAGCGGCGCCGCCAGCACAGCCAAGAAAGAACTAGCCGGCGCTCGCAAGTAGTTTAAGATTTGTCATCCTGAGCGCGCCCGTACGCGTTGTCATCCTGAGCGCGCACTTTGCGCGAAGGATCTCAATCTAATCGGAACCGTTAGGTTTAGCTAGAAGCTAGCAGCCAGAAGCTAAAGGCTGCGAGCTGACAGCACTCGAAAACATCGCAGGTGCATCCTGCAAACAGAATCAAGGAGAAAAGCAAATGGCAAAACAAATCGTACACGGCGAAGAGTCCCGCCAGGCAATCCTGCGCGGCGTCAACCTTCTTGCCGACGCGGTAAAAGTCACTCTCGGCCCCAAAGGCCGCAACGTTGTAATCGAAAAGAAGTTCGGTTCGCCGACCATCACCAAAGACGGCGTAACCGTAGCCAAGGAAATCGAACTCAAGGACGGCCTCGAGAACATGGGCGCCCAGATGGTTCGTGAAGTAGCCAGCAAAACCTCCGACGTAGCCGGAGACGGCACCACCACCGCCACTGTTCTAGCCCAGGCAATCTATCGCGAAGGCGTAAAGACAGTAGCAGCCGGTGCCAACCCAATGGCCATGAAGCGCGGCATCGAAAAAGCCGTGGCCCTGGTCTGCGGACAGTTCGACAAGAAAACCGGCGAGCGCGCCAAAGGCGAACTGGACAAGTTCTCCAAGCCCGTCTCCGGCGAAATGATCGCCCAAGTAGGCACCATCAGCGCGAACAACGATGAAACTATTGGGCACATCATAGCCGAAGCTATGAAGAAGGTCGGCAAGGATGGCGTCATCACCGTTGAAGAGTCGAAGACGCTGGAGACTCAGCTCGAAGTGGTCGAGGGTATGCAGTTCGACCGCGGCTATCTGTCTCCTTACTTCGTCACCGATCCCGAGCGGATGGAAGTTGCACTTGAGAATGCTTACATTCTGATCAACGAGAAGAAGATCAGCTCGATGAAGGATCTTCTTCCCTTGCTTGAGCAGATTGCCAAGGGCGGCAAGCCGTTGCTCATCATCGCGGAAGACGTCGAGGGTGAAGCTCTGGCCACTCTCGTGGTCAACAAACTGCGTGGAACGCTGCAGGTCGCGGCCGTTAAGGCTCCGGGCTTCGGCGATCGGCGCAAGGCTATGCTGCAGGATATCGCGATCCTCACCGGTGGCAAGGCCATCACCGAAGATCTCGGCATCAAGCTCGAAAACGTGCAGATCAGCGATCTCGGCCAGGTCAAGAAGCTCACCATCGACAAGGACAACACCACCCTGGTCGAAGGCAAGGGCAAGCACTCGGAGATCGAAGGCCGCGTAAAGGAAATTCGCAGCCAGATCGACAAGACCACCAGCGACTACGACCGCGAGAAGTTGCAGGAGCGGTTGGCCAAGCTGGTCGGTGGCGTAGCCGTAATCAAAGTCGGCGCCGCAACCGAAACCGAAATGAAGGAAAAGAAAGCCCGCGTCGAAGACGCCATGCATGCAACTCGCGCAGCCGTGGAAGAAGGAATTGTCCCGGGCGGCGGAGTGGCACTGGCGCGTTGCGTCGCGGCTCTCGACAAGCTGAAGCTCGAAGGCGATGAGCAGATCGGTGTCAACATCGTGAAGCGCGCCCTGCAGGAGCCGATGCGGCAGATCGTCGAGAACGCCGGCGAAGAAGGCGCAGTCGTCCTCGGCAAGGTGCTCGACAACAAGGACAGCAACTACGGCTTCAACGCCCTGACCAACGAGTATGAGGATCTGGTCAAGGCAGGCGTGCTCGATCCCACGAAGGTAGTGCGCACCGCACTCACCAACGCCGGCTCGATTGCGTCCCTGATGCTGACCACCGAAGCCCTGGTCGCGGAGATTCCGGAAAAGAAGGAAGCTCCCATGGGCGGCGGCGGACACGGCGGCGGCGGTATGGAAGGCATGTACTAAGAGGCGGTGGTCAGTGGTCAGTGGCCAGTGGCCAGTAAAGTCAAAGGCCCTGCTCGGGAGAGTGGGGCCTTTTTTGCACTTAATAAACCCTTTGTCATTCCTCACCGGGCAACAAGCCCGGTGAGGAACCTGCCTTCCATTCAGCGATACGCTTCGCGGCGGTGTTTTACGGAGAGTATTTCGACGGAGTCGTTAAAGTCGCGGAAGCGGACGCGGTAGTCGCCTACGCGCAGACGGAATTCTGGCGGCTCGATGTCCCGGAGCCGCTTCACGTCGCCTTCGCCCGTGATGATCGCGCGGGCTAGAGCGTGCAGGATGCGGAGGGCCATGGCTTGTTCGATGGCGCGGAGTTCGGCCTTGGCGCGATCCTTCCAAACGATCTTCTTCGGCATACGTTACTGCTTAGGGTCTGATGGCTTTAGCGGCGTGCGGCCCATGCGCTCGAAGTCTTCGGAGGTGAGGCCGAACTCGGCTAGAACTTTTTCGTGGGGGATGCCTTCGCCGCGAGCGAGCGACGCCTTGGCTGCATCGACCTCGCGTGCTTCTTCTGCGCCAACCGGCTCGTCGTCATAAGGGGCGCTGGCCAGGGTGCGGGCTAGCGGATCGAGCATGATCTCCAAGAGGCCGACCACGGCGGCGACCTGGCCGGGAGCCATGCGGTCGATCAGTTCATGCGCGTGTTGTTTTTCGTCGGTGGAACCGTTTGCCATGAGGCAAGTTTAGCGAAATCTAGGGCGGGGCGCTAGGGAATCCGGTTCGCATCAACAGCGGCAATGCCAGCCATCAGCTTTCAGCCGTCAGTAAAGTCAAAGGCCCTGCTCGGGAGAGGCCTTTTTTCGTCGCCAGCGTTCTTCAAACTGTTCACTATCTCGGTGAAGAATCTCTCTTGAGACCATTGCGATGCGATCCGCAAATGCTGGCTGTACTGAAGCAACTCTCTGTCGGTAATTTTGTGCCAGATGGGGAGGATTACTTTGCGGCCCCTTCTCTCTTTGGCAAACAGTCCATTGAGTTCGTGCTCCGTCCAATGTTTCTTCTTGAGGAAAGCCTTGGAGAAAACGACGATTCCATACCTTGAGTTGGCGAGCCCTCGATCGATCGACCCCCGCAGGCCGTCTCCCCATCGGAGTAAATCTTCGTCGTACCAGACCTTCACGCCGCGCCCTTTCAAGGCCTTCACAAGCCGAGCGACAAAACCTTTGTCTTCCGAGGCGTGACAAACAAAGACGTCGTATGTTGTTTTGGGCTTCCTTTTTCGTGTGGTGCTCGTCCATGCGCTTCGTGGGGAAGATCCTCGTGGCCGTCGTCGCGGAGCTTGTCTACCTGGCCAACCGGCACGCTCTTGGTTTGAACCGGAGCGCTTTTCTTCGCGGCCCGAGGATGTCTGTTTACCGCGTTGATGTGGGGATATTTCTTAAACGCAACTCGTCCGTCATGCTTAACCTGCTCGAAGAATTGCATGTTGGCCATTGGCGTCGCAAGCTGAAGAACTGCTACCTCCGTCAGTCCTGTCTTCGCCGCTAAGGCCCTGGCGTCCTTCGGCCGACTTCCTCCGCCGTACACGGCCTCTAAGATCTTGTACCTGCGGTCTGAGGTGCGGAGATTTTGCACGACAGCTCGGGTAACTTCGGGAGAAGTCGCCGCGAATTCCGTGGTCTGTTGAATCGGCATAGCTCGTAGGTTCCTTCTAGGTCCACGCGGGGCAAGCACTCAGCTCAAGACTGGGTGATGCCCTTCTTGATCTTCCTCGCCGGAGCAATTCTCGTGATGATGGCGTTATCGACGCCGAGTGCACGGGCAATGTTCTTAGAATGGCGCCTTTGGCGACAGTCAAGAGTAAAAACTTCCTGACGTTCGATCAGTTGGGCAATTTTGAATCCATGGTATTCACTTCCTATTTTTCTTGATGCCCTTCAGGATCCCCGTCACGCGCTGCGTGCCCATCCCTAGGCGTCGTGCAATCGAATGGTGATCCATATCGGTCAGAAGGTAAAGACCGATGGCGCCTAAGCGTTCAAGCAGGTCGGTCACACGCTCAGGAGAAGCAGCGCCCGGTTTTTCAGTTTTTGGGGGCATTAATTCCTCCGTGCGCTTTAGGGTGCAACAGCTTGACGATCCCATTGATCTTACCAATCGCACCCCCGACAATCCGGCGGATGTTCTTCTGGGGAATGCCTGCCAGTCCAAGTTGGACAATCGTCAGCCTCCTTAGAAGCTGCTCAGTTCCGCTGTCTGATTCCGGGCGTTCGCGTCCTTTAGTTGACATTGTCCGTTCTCCAATTCTCGCCTCAAGCCTCGCCGCGGGCCCTCTTGGCTGCCTTATGCTTAAGTCGCTGCAGCGTTACCGCAACAGTCGCGGCCGTCGTGTCGAGTATTTCTCCCACTTCCTTCGCCGTCAGCCCCGCGGTGCCCAAGAGTTTGACGAGTTCCATCTGACTCATTTGGGATTTCAACTGCGCCGCTAGCAGGCGATTCGTCGTTTTTACCTGCTTCACCAAATCGTCGATTGTCGCTGATGCACCTTTGGCCATGAGGGCTATTTATCCTTTCCAGCACGTTGAATTGCTTTGGCCACTGCGGCCGAACTCTTCCCGAGCAATTCTGCGATTTCCCGCGCCGATAATCCTGATCGAGCGAGGAGGAGTTCCGCCTTGAGTGGCTCCTCGCTTTTATTGAGTGCGTGGATCTGCAGCGCTACCAAAGCTCGCATGTACTTAAGAAGTTCGTCCATTGGTCACCAGCCATGATTGTGGCGCCGCATTATCGTTTTGTCAATACCACAATATCATTATTGCAACACCACATGTCTCGTGCACCACTTATAGTGCTTCTTTTCATGTTGTTAGAGACATATGCATTATGTTGTTTATATACTGATAACTATGTACAGGACTTCTTCCTGTTACGCTCTGAGGCGGCGACCTGCTGGCGCCTGGTCGTACCGGCGTTGCGTTGCGGCCCGCATGCCGTCTTCGCTCCCTCGTCCGGAACGCCGTTGATGCTTCGTTTGTTGCAGAAGTAGCGTAAACACTGGCTTTTTTCAGGGGCGCGTTCGGCCAGGTTCGCCGGTGCGCCGGAGTTTCGCCAGAACTCCGACAGTACCGTCTTTCCACCAGTGCCCTTCCCGTCTTCGCCTCGATGAGTCACAGGGACGCGGCTGCTCGCTGGCCCGACCTAGCCAATCCGATCAAGGTGCAACAACTCCCACTAAATAGGGCATTTGGTGGGTATTTTATCGTTTCTATGTTAAGTGAATGCTCTCACCATTAGGACATCTTGATGTCGCTCTGAGGCGGCGACCTGCTGGCGCCTGGTCGTACCGGCGTTGCGTTGCGGCCCGCATGCCGTCTTCGCTCCCTCGTCCGGAACGCCGTTGATGCTTCGTTTGTTGCAGAAGTAGCGTAAACACTGGCTTTTTTCAGGGGCGCGTTCGGCCAGGTTCGCCGGTGCGCCGGAGTTTCGCCAGAACTCCGACAGTACCGTCTTTCCACCAGTGCCCTTCCCGTCTTCGCCTCGATGAGTCACAGGGACGCGGCTGCTCGCTGGCCCGACCTAGCCAATCCGATCAAGGTGCAACAACTCCCACTAAATAGGGCATTTGGTGGGTATTTTATCGTTTCTATGTTAAGTGAATGCTCTCACCATTAGGACATCTTGATGTCGCTCTGAGGCGGCGACCTGCTGGCGCCTGGTCGTACCGGCGTTGCGTTGCGGCCCGCATGCCGTCTTCGCTCCCTCGTCCGGAACGCCGTTGATGCTTCGTTTGTTGCAGAAGTAGCGTAAACACTGGCTTTTTTCAGGGGCGCGTTCGGCCAGGTTCGCCGGTGCGCCGGAGTTTCGCCAGAACTCCGACAGTACCGTCTTTCCACCAGTGCCCTTCCCGTCTTCGCCTCGATGAGTCACAGGGACGCGGCTGCTCGCTGGCCCGACCTAGCCAATCCGATTAGGACGCTTCGATCACGATGCAGGGGCCGAACGCGAGGAAAAGAAAAATGTCAAACAGGCGCTCGTCGAAGGTGAATACAGAGTTGAAGGGAGCGTGTTGGATGAGCCCGGGCTGGGTCGGCTGCCCTCAGCGGCTGAAGCCGTGTTCCTCTTTTACGGCTCTTACGGCACGAGTGAACTCGTGCCCTTCCCGAGCGTGGTGGGCCAGGTCCGTGGTTCGGCCTGGGCTGCTCACGGCTTACCTCAACGGCTGAAGCCGGGTTCCGTTCTCTGGCTTTTACGGCACGAGTGAACTCGTGCCCTTCCCGAGCCTATTGTTACCACCTTTCACGACGCTTGCCGGAATACGCTCGGGAAGGGCACGACTTCCAGTCGTGCTGCAAAGTTGCTCAGCGTCATGCGGCTTCAGCCGCTGAGGGCCAGCTGTCCAATTTGAATCCTGGGTAGGCTGAGCAATAGCGATAATCCGAGGCGCGACTCTACGAGCCCACGCTTCACGGGATTTCCGTGGATGTAGTTGCGATGGGCGTTGAAATCTTCGCCGACGCGGATGCGATGCTCCGTGAATCCACGTTGCCACACTCCACCTTTCCGGTCTAACTCCACTCCCATTGCGTGGGAGTAGCCTCCCTTGATGAATTGGATTGACCGCTCCAGCGTGACGCTGGGTGCTGGCGTCAGCAGCAGGTCGACGTGTTCTGGCATGACGACGAATGCGTGGAGATCGAATCGTCCCTGGCGGCGATAGCCGTATAGCGTCTTGAGAAAGAGTCGTACGTAAGGCTCGACGATGAAGAGTCTTCGTCGCTCCCAGGTCGAGAAGGTTACAAAGTAAGTCCCGTGTGGATTGAGGGAACGAGTCGGCTTCAAGAGCGTACCTCAGCGGCTGAAGCCGCTCTTTTCGCAGACTAATACGGCACGACTGAAGTCGTGCCCTTCCCGAGCCCTTTTTCGACGGCACTGTGCCGCTTTTGGGAAAGCCAATCCGGGGGCCCGGAAGATTTCCACAGGTTTATTTTTTTTGATGTTCAGATTACCTTGCTTCCGATTTTGGGACAGGGGAACTTGGAATAGGGCGAGTCTTGATGGTGCCGGCGAACTGCGGATTCCTTACCGGGGTCGTGGTCGCTGAGATCCTTCACTTCGTTCAGGATGACAAAAGAGAGGACATGGGTGATTTGGGATGAGTGTGTTTATTGGGGATTTGATGGCTGCGGCGGACGATGCGTATCAGCCGGGCGAGCGGAAGAAGAAGAGCAAGAAGCGGGATGGTAAGAAGAAGAGGATGGGCGCAGCGTCGCGTCCTGAATCGAGGCTGTTGCCTGGCGTCCCCACTTCACGCAAAAGACGCGAGAAATGGGGCACCCGGAGTTCGGCGACGCCGGAGTCTTTGAGGAAGGAGAAGTGGCTGCCTCCTAAGCGGATGGGGGAGCTTTCGGAGCTGGATTTTCTTCGGAAGAGTATGGGGATGGGGATGATCGTTTCGAAGCCCTGGGGAGACAGCTACCGGTACGACTTTGTTTGCGACACTGGCGGGCGGTTGTGGCGGGTGCAGGTGCGATCGACGGATGAGCGGTTTGGGGCACGTGGATATGCGGTGCATGCGTCGGTGTATGTGGGACGGAAGATTGTGGGGCTTACGGAGAAAGATATTGATGTGATCGTGGCCTACATTGTGTCGCGCGACATTTGGTATGTGGTCCCGGTGAAGGCGTTCGTACCGCGGAAGAATTTATGGTTCTATCCGGATGGAAGCAAGAAGGGAGCGATGTTTGAGAAGTATCGCGACGCATGGTGGGTGATGATGAAGAAAAAGTAGGGGCAGGAGCGTGGCTGAATTGTTCTGTCGTTTGACGCTGGCGCGGGCATTGATTATGATCGAAGTGCGGGGTGGAGCAGTCTGGTAGCTCGTTGGGCTCATAACCCAAAGGTCGGTGGTTCAAATCCACCCCCCGCAACCAAATTCTCTATTTGGGTCGCACCCTAAGCGTCTCCAAAACCGCCCTCGTCTTGGTACCTTGTTCCGCGCTCAACGAGAGGCCCTTCCTGTTCGCTAGCCGTTGTAACTCCGCATACGTCGCCGTTCCTGCACCAGGACCGACCTTCGTAGAAATCTCCAGAATGCTACCCGCCGACCATTCCCACAGCTCCAGCGTAAGTTTGCGAAATGGCGGGTGAGCTGCGGCTTCCCACTTCGTTGATTGGATGTTCGCAATTCTCGTCACCCGAGACCAATCAATCGAGGCATGCGCTTCTCGTAACAGTCTTTCCTGCGGCGGACTGAACAGGCTGTTAATATCGCCACCCGTTTCAGGTACCTGCAGCGCCTTGTACTGGCGCTGCACTGAGTAGTCGGCGTCTTCTCCGGTTCCGGTCCGATCTATCTCGCACGGAAAGAGCTCCCGAAGTTTGGCGGTGTCAACTTGCCTGTCGCCCTCAGGCAGGCGCACTTTCACCGTGAGATCATTGTCCGCGCCCTGCCTGACTCGCACAATCACGCCCTGCTTCAGGAGCTCGAGCGCGCCGGTATCGAAAAAATATACGTGCGTTGTCGTCTTTTTTTCGAAACTGAGGGACGCAATCACATTTTGGATCGTTGGCGGAGAAAGCAAGAGTTTGGCCTCAACCGGGCACGTTACCTCCGCCCGCAGTGCCGGACTTAGAAACAGTACTGTACAAATGGAGGCGAATACGCGCTTCCGGGCGCTTTTCATGAAACTACTGGAATGATTGTTCGTAGACTGGATAGTAGCTACAATCGCACTCTACTGGCTGCTGTCATAAGTGACAGTTTCCAAACTGCTGCAATCGTAGTGGACTGAACGCCTGCGGCGATTCCTGATTTAGGGAAAAAACGCCTGTTGCCGAGTATGGATTCTGCAACGATTTGTTCGGGAGGACAGAGACGTGTGGTGGATCAGCTATCGGGGTGAATCGGGGCACGGCGTCGACAACATCGGCGTTTTTGAGGACGACGGCTCCCCGCGCAAGATACATCCGCTACTTCTTGATCCGTCGCCGGCCGCGCAGCCGCTGCACATCGCGCGCGGCTTCGCACTGGTGGGCGACGACCTCTACATCGCGAACGCGTGGCGCAAGGATAGCCACATCGCGCGCTACCACCGGCACCGGGACACCTTCCGCTTCGAGAAGGTGCTCGCGAAGACCGAGCAGGTGGCGGCGATGGTGCACCCCTTCGACGTGGAGCTGGGGGACGATGGTCGCATCTACGTCTCCTGCCAGGACACCAATACCGTAGTGGCGCTTGTGCCGGAGTCCCGCAAACCCGCACCGGTTGCGGCGCACCTCCGCAAGCACTATCCCAACGGGAAATTTCTGCCTGGCACGCTGGTCGCGTCCAGCCAGGGGAGCCTTCCAGAGTACGGTGATCGAGCGCCCCTCGATGTGCCGGCGCCGCTTGGCCTCAAGGTGGTGCTCGACAAGCACGGCCAGCCACGCCATTCGGTGCGTGGCATCGTCGTGCACCGGAATCACCTGTACGTGGCGGACGAAGCCGCCGACGCCGTGAAGGTCTTTAATGTGAAGTCCGGGGAGTTGGTGGCCCGCATCGCGGGACGGGCGCTCGTGGCGCCCGTGCACCTGATACTGCACGGTGAGACACTCTACATCGGAGCCTCGGGTAGCGGCAGCATCCTGGCACTAGATCTGAAGTCCATAGCCCCCAGCGGCAAGGTCGAGCTGCGCGTCGTGATCGACGGAAAGCTCGATGCACCCTCTGGCTTCGCCGTCGGCCCCGATGGTGATCTTTATGTAGCCGAGCGGAAGAAGCAGCGGGTGCGGCGCTTTTCCCCCAAGGGAAAGAAAAAGGGGACATTCATTGATAACCTTCCGGACATGCCGGAGTTCCTCGTCTATGTTCCCTGAGAGTCCCAAGGCGGATACAACTGGGCTAGGAGCTTCGTAAGGCGGAAGTCCCTGTTACTAATCGGGAAACGCAAACGGCTGGGTCTGGCCGTTAAGGTTTTCGATGACCAACCCCTCGGAATTGGTGACGGTATTTACGTTGGTCTGCACAATATGGTCAACCATTCCTTGAAGTATGGTTGAACTGATGCTTATCGACACGTCGTCAGGTGAATTGTCGTCAACGCGATGCAGCAGAATGATCAGCCACAACTTGTTCGCAACCGCGTAGTCGATGTAGCCCGTCAGATTGGCCAGCGTGGTATTCAGGTCGGTCTCTCCAGCCTGGGACCACAGATAATAGGGCAATGGCTTTCCGTGTCCGGAGTGATGACCGTTGTACCCTGAGTCGGAGTCGCGCGCGCCGAGGAAGCCAGCGTTCTGAACGGCCTGTCCGATTGCGCCATTTGGATACCCATAGTCGCCATACGGGTAGGCGAAGGTAAGGGGATTCAGTCCCTGCGCAATCAAATCTGCTTTAGACCCATTAATCTCGTTGGTTAAGGTGTCCGCTACTAAGCAATCGGGTATCTGGCAAAGAGTGGATAGGGATTGGTGGGTTCGGGTGTGAGCACCGATCTCGTGACCGTTGGCGGCCATAGTCTGGACTTCGTCCCAGGTGAGGAAGCCGTCGTTACCCACACCTACCGGCCCGAGGTCAGGGTTGACGATGGTACCCCCGAGAGTGTTGCCCGTGATGATGTATTGGGTAGTCCTTATTCCCGCGGCGTCGAAGATAGGCAGACCGTTGTCGTACATCGACTGGTAACCATCGTCGAAGTCGATGGAGACGAAGCCGCTGGCAGTGATCACGAAAGACAGGGGCGCGGAAGTCCCAGCCTGGGGCGCCGGGTTCGAGACCGTGACCGGAATAGTAGCAGCCGCGGCTAATTCGGCGGCCGGAATCGTGACCGTTATAGTATTCGAGCTGATGGAAACAGGGGTGAGTATGTTAGATCCGAAATTCACCGTGGCCCCGGTGGCGAAGTTGCTGCCTGTGATTGTCAAGTACGTCAGGTCAGTGCTGCCTGTCAAAGCCAATGGAGGCGATAGCCGGGTAATCACAGGAGGAGCTGGAGGCGGCGGCGGCGGCGTTGTGACTGTCAAGAACACCTGTCCGGTCACAGAGCCCGCCGTAGCGGTAATTTGAGCGATGCCGGCGGCGACTCCGGTAGCGACATTGCCGTTCACCGTAGCTATGTCTGGATTCTCACTGCTGAATTGAACAGAAGAAAGAGTAAACGGCGCGCCAAACTGATCTGTGCCGGAGGTGGTGAACGCTTGAGTCGAACCGACGTTTATCGACGCATTGGTCGGGGCGATGCTGATAGTTGTTAGCGCAGGAGGGGCCGGGGTTACAGTCAGTTGCACTGGTGATGCAGTGACGCCTTGGGCGCTGGCCGTGATGGTCACAGAACCACCGCCCTGCGCGACGCCAGTCGCGGTTGCAGTGTTCTGGCCTTCGCCGTTGAGGGCGTTTACGGTAGCGATGTTTGGATTGGAACTCACCCACGCGAACGTGAGTCCGGACATAGGAACGCCAAACTGATCTAATCCGGTTACGGCGAACGATGTGGAACTGCCCGCCGGCACTGTGGCGGTCGATGGCGTTACGGTCATCGTTGTCAATGTGGCTGGAGGCCTGGTGGTTGTCAGGGTGGTGCTCGCACTGATCCCCTGCGACGAAGCGGTTATTGTGCTTGTCCCCCCGTTAGGCCCACCTGCGCCGGTAGCCAACCCGGCGGCACTGATGGTTGCCGCACTCTGGTTGCTGCTGGCGAAGGTGAACGTAATCCCGCTCATCGGATTTCCGTACTGGTCAATCCCACTGGCAGCAAATTGTTGAGAACCCGTCGTAAGAATAGATGGGTTCACGGGAGTCAGCATTATGGTCGTCAACACGGGCGGCGGTGGAAGCACGGTCAACAACGCCGGGGAGCTGCTAACACCCTGTGCCGAGGCAACGATGCTCGCCGTGCCCTGACATACTCCCGTGGCAGAAGACTGATTGAGCGTGACGCAGTTGCTGGAAGGTGTCGTCGCCCAAGTGAATGCAATGCCTCTCATGGGCTTGTTGTATTGATCGATCCCTTGGGCGGTGAACCGTTGCTGGCTCCCGATTTGTATGGACGCTGACGCGGGCGATACGCTGACCTTGGTCAATACCGAGGGAGACAGGGCAACCGCGAGGTTGATGGTGGTGGTTTGCGGCGTCAAAGTTCCCGAAGTGCCGGTGATGACTACGGTTGTTGCGCCTGTGGTAGCCGTGCTGCTCGCCATCAGCGTCAAAGTGCTCGTAGTCGGGCTGGTTGAGGCGAATGAGGCGCTTACTCCATTGGGCAGGTCCGAGGCTACCAAGCTTACACTGCCCGCGAAACCGCCTGTGGGATTCACCGTAATCGTGATGGGGACGCTGCTGCCTTGAGTGACGGTCAGGGTGCCGGGTGCGCTTGAGAGAGTGAAGTTCGGCGGCGGGGTTACCGTCAGCAGCGCGGATGTGCTAACACCGTCCGATGCCACTGTGATGGTCGAGGTACCTGCCGCTATCCCTGTCGCCAACCCAGATGCGCTGACGGTAGCGATTGCCGTGTTGCTGCTGGCAAATGTCAGAGAGCCGCCTGCCATGGAATTGCCGTACTGGTCTTTGGGTGCGGCGGTGAACTGTTCCGTGGACCCCACCTGTACTGACGCGGTTTGCGGAGTCAGTGTGATCGAAGTTAGCGAGGGTGGCGCGAGCTTTGTTGAAGCGGGCGTCGGACTGCCACCGCAACTTACGAGTAAAAGAGAGATAACAGCGATCGACGCGAGAGATATCAGCTTCCGTTTTTTTTCTATGATTGCCAAGCTCGTGGCCCCTGTGACCGTGGCTTTCTCCGTCTGACGTAAGAACTGATGCAATCGCCATACCAGCTTTAGAATTGCCCCGCGTTTGAAGCTTCCCCGGCCGTGCGCTGTTAATTTGCGCCTCGGAATTCCTAGCAGTGAAACAACTTAACTCGAGCTTTAGCCCCGCAGGAGAGGGGAACTCGGCAAACATGCGTTGTCCCAAGATTACTTTTAGGGTTACTTCGGAGGTTACGACTGTAATCAATAACCAAGCGGAAAGAGAATATCTTCAACAGAAAAAGAGAAAAACTGTTCCACACGCGCCGCGCATGCGTTTGTCCCAGGGAGATCCCTAACCCGGCTGAACTGCCCCGGGTTATTGCCCCGATTGACTAACGCGAATGCTAGTCCTAAAATCTGCCGATCACGGGCAAGCCAAAAACGGCAGCCACTTCGAAGCCAGCGTGACGCTCGGTGAGCGCACTTGGGATCCTGTCAAAGAATAAAAGCAAACGTGGAGGCCATCTATGGCGAATTCGATCGAACAATTAAAAGCAGCGATTCGGGGACAGCTGATCCAGCCGGAAGACTCCAGCTACGAAGCGGCCCGCAAGGTCTATAACGGAATGATCGACAAGCGGCCGAGGCTTATTGTGCGTGCCGTTGACGTGGCCGACGTGATGGCTGCCGTCAATTACGGACGCGAGAACGGACTGCTCACCGCGATTCGCGGCGGGGGCCACAACGGGGGTGGTCTCGGAACCTGCGACGGCGGACTGGTGATCGATATTTCGCCAATGAAAGGGGTCCGGGTCGACCCGGCCGCGCGGACGGTGCGGGTCGCGGCGGGGTGCGTGTGGGGCGACGTGGACCATGCCACCCATGCTTTCGGCATGGCTACGCCTTCCGGTTTTATCTCGACCACTGGAGTCGCTGGGCTCACTTTGGGCGGAGGCATCGGCTACCTTACGCGCCGCTATGGTCTCACCATTGACAATCTGCTCTCCGCCGACATGGTTCTTGCGGATGGACGATTCGTGACCGCAAGTGCCAGCCAGAACGACGATCTATTTTGGGCAATCCGAGGCGGCGGCGGGAACTTCGGCGTCGTCACTTCATTCGAGTTCCGCCTGCATCCGGTGAGCACTGTCCAATTCGGGCCCACGTTCTGGCCGCTGGAGCAGGCGGCGGACGTGCTGAAGTCCTATCGCGAATTCATTCTTACGGCTCCAGAAGAAGTGAACGGATTCTTTGCTTTTCTCACGGTCCCTCCGGCACCAATGTTTCCCGAACATCTTCATATGAAAAAGGTCTGTGCCATTGTCTGGTGCAGCACGGGAACCGCGGAGGAAACCGAGAAGGCGACCCGCCGCATGCGCAGCGTGGGAGCGCCGTTACTCGATGCGGTTGGGCCTGCGCCATTTCCAGCGGTGCAGAGCACTTTTGATGGTCTGTATGGTCCGGGGTTGCAGTGGTACTGGCGGGCCGACAACTTCACAGCGCTGAGCGATGCGGCGATCGCGAAGCACGTCGAACATGGTTCGAAGCTGCCGACAATGCTTTCGACTATGCATCTTTATCCCGTCAACGGCGCAGCGCAACGCGTAGGCAAGAACGATACCGCCTACAATTTCCGGGAAGCCTTGTTTGCCGAGGTCATTGTCGGCGTAGATCCGGATCCGGCAAACGCGGGGAAAATTACAGAGTGGTGCAAGAGCTATTATGACGCGCTGCATCCCTACGCGGCAGGAGGCGCCTACATCAACTTTATGATGGACGAAGGACAGGAACGCGTGCAGGCTTCGTTCCGCGATAATTACGCTCGCCTTAGCGCCATCAAGAAGAAGTACGACCCGGCAAACTTCTTCTGCGTGAACCAGAACATCAAGCCAGCAGCGTAGGACTCATGTGGTGGAATCGATGCTCCGGATGAACCGGAAGTATTCAATTGGCGTGCTGCCAGCGGAGAATCTGATGAAGATTGTGCCTGTCATCAAGTCCAGCGATTTGCAACGGACATTGCACTTCTACACCGAAATTCTCGACTTCGAACGCAAGTGGCCAGGGTACGAGGACCGCGAGATGGCCAATGGAGTCATCGACTTGGTTCGGGACGGAGCTGAACTGCAGCTTTCACGTCATGCAGGGGACGGTGTCTTCGGCTCCGTCAACCGTGTGTTTGTAGACGACGTCGATGAGCGTTATGTGACCTTTCGTACTCGGGGTCTGGATACCACACGGCGTCCAGAGTCACCACTTCACACCTCGCCCGTCGATCAGACGTGGGGATTGCGCGAGTTTGCGGTGACTGATCCAGACGGCAACAATCTCTGTTTCTGTATGCCCAAACGATAATTGTCTTTCTTCTCTAGCCCTCAGCATTAAGGCGCGTAACGAGTAAAGACAAGGTCGGTCGCTTTGGTCTTTTCGTGGCAGGGGAAGCAGCTTTTCATAAACGCTGCGTCGCCAGCTTTGCCGTCTGCGAAGTGACCGAATCCCCAGCCGCCGGTTGCGGCGTACTTTTTTGAGTCTTTCACCATAAACTGGATGTTCGTGGGGGCGCCGGGAACGAAAGATTGGGCATCGCCAAAGACTTTGTTGTTTTCCTCCGATGGGACGTTGCGATAATGCAAAGCGGCAAGGATTGTGCCATCGGGGTACGGAAGCTTCCCTTCCCGGAAGGCTTTGAACGCTACGTCATTGCCCAGGACGGCGCCCAAGCTGTTGAGTTTGCCCGCTTCGTGGGCCGAGGAGATCCATTTCCAGTCGCGGTACCCGTGAGGAATTTCGGTAACGAAGGGCGCCGCGGCTTCTCCATCCGCGTGCCCCCGTGCAGGAACAATGAGGGCGGCGAGGCCGGTCATTGTTACAACTGCAATCAGAAAGAATGTGACGTGTTTCATAAGCGTTCCTCCAGCCAATATGCTTCAGTAAGTGAAATCAGCAGTCCAAAGTATTTCGCCTTGAAGCTGATGTCAATGCCTTTTCGAATCGCCAGTAGCCTAGGCGGAACTCGCACGCAACAACAATACTGGAAAACCTGTATGGCCGACATGACCGCCTTTGGGGCCGGGTTTCGCAGCTGCATCCGAACATTTCTGCGAAAGCACAAACCCCCAACCAAACCTCTTGTTGGTTTCAACGGGGTGGGCAAATCTAGCGGCTGGTTGCTGACTCTAATCCCCGAAACGCTGCCCGATTTACGCGGATTCCTTGTGCATGTTCACCTGCCTGCCGTCATCCCGAATTGGCACTCTGTGCGACAACCCGCGCGTAATCGGGGTCAACACTGATTTATAATTCCAGCTTGCTCTAGAATAGCGAGACATTAAGAACAGTACAGGGTTCGGATAAAGGTGGCGGAACTCAGGTTTGCGAGTGGAGAAGTGATGAATTCTGTGAGGGTGGCTGGCCTCGCCACGATTTGCCCATTGGAGTTGAAAGCTCTTTTTCGTGTTTCCCTTTTCCTTGCCGCGTGCTGTATCGGCGTTTTCAGCCAAACGCAACAGCGAGCGCCTGCTCCTCAGTCTGAACTGTCACGGCAGAACATGTCGCGCGTGGCCGCGTCCACAGGTCAGTTGATCGCAATCCTGCACCGCGACCCGGGCCTGATGGTGGAGTTGAAGCGCTGGATCGCGAAAGATGCGACCGATCACGGACAATTGATCTCGGACCCGGACCTGACGGACGAGGCGATTTTCGAACGGCTTGGGATCGACACGGATTTCCGGGCTGTGGCTACGTTGCTGGTGCGGAAATACGGCTATCTGCAGCCTCAGGTAAATCCAGACTCGCCGCTCGCCAAAGAGCAGGAACTCTTAATACAGGAGAGAGTGAAGTGGCTGGCGCAGGATGAAGAGTCGGACCGCGCAAATGCGCGGCAGCAGGCAAAGTTGGCTCTGCAAAAGACGCAGGTCTGCGATGCTCAGATCAGCTCCAATTGCCCGGCACAGACGGGTGCGAATCCTTACGGGCAACAGTACGGGCAGTCATCGCAAGAGCAGCCGGGAATCAACCAAGGTCCGATAGGAGTTCCAGGGCTGGAAGCTCCGCCGACCTACCCTTCTACGCCCGGCCCTTATAACGCGCCGCAGCGAACCGCTCCTACTAATGACATGGCCGAATTGCTACGAACCAGCGGGCAGGATCCGCTGGCGATGGAAGAGGCGCAGCCGGGTAGCGAGTTTGGCGGGCAATCGGCGCAATCGCGGAGCACGCAGAGCGACGATGGCAGCGGAGGATCGCAGCGAGGCAGTCAAGGCGGATCGCAAAATCAGCGTTCGGCGAACTCAGGGACGGGCCTTGACGACTTGTCCTTGAATTCAGATTTTCTCGACGAAGAGATGACCCGGAGTTCGTACTCGACCGGGGCACCAGGTGCGAGTTCTAATCCGTCCGCGGCTTATGGGACGGATGGCGTTAACCCCGGGAACTCGCGCTATAACAGTTCCGTCAACAATTCTCTGGCGCGCGACAAGATGCTGCGCGCCCGGGAGTCGAGCAATCTAAGCCAGCGCATGGTGCGAAGGCCAAATCCCTATCAGGACATTCCGTCGCTGTATGACATGTATCTGCAAGCGGCGGCACGGCCGGCGGCGGTCGAGCGTTTTGGCATGCAGGTTTTTGAAAACGGCACGCGCGATCTGCAGATGATTCCGACAGATCTTCCCGTAGGCCCTGATTATGTGTTGGGATCTGGTGACGGTTTGACCGTGGACCTGTGGGGAGGGGTGACGCGGCGGTTCTATCGCGCCGTCGATCGCGAAGGCCGGATCAGTCTGCCTGAAGTGGGGCCGGTGCTGGTCGCGGGAAAATCGCTGGCTGAAGTGCAGGAGTCAGTTCAAAAATCCCTGCGGACCCAATTCCACGATGTCTCTGCCGATGTGTCGCTGTCGCGACTGAGGACGATTCGGGTTTATGTAGTGGGGGACGTTCTTCGCCCCGGGGCATATGACGTTGGTTCGCTTTCTACGCCGCTGAACGCACTGTTCGCCGCAGGCGGCCCTACGGGCCGCGGTTCGTTGCGCATTCTCAAACATTATCGTGGAAGCCAATTGGTGCAGGATGTCGATGTCTACGATCTCTTGCTGCACGGAGTGAAAGGGGACATCCAGCGACTGGAAAATGGCGACACGGTTATGGCTCCGCCGCTCGGTCCGGAAATTACCGTGGAAGGCATGGTTCGCCGACCGGCGATCTACGAGCAGAAAGATGAAAAGTCGCTGGCGGATGCAGTGGCGCTGGCCGGCGGCCTGCTTCCTACTGCCACGCTTCGTCACGTCGAAGTGCAGCGTGTGGTTGCGAATCAGAAGCAGACCATGCTGAGTCTGGATGTTCCGGCGAATGACAGCGCTGAGACGGCAAGGAAGGAAATGGAAGCGTTCCAGATTCAGGATGGCGACAGGATTCGGATCTTCCCCATCGCGCCGTACAGCCAGGATGCAGTCTATCTGGAGGGGCACGTGCTTCGCCCGGGGAAATACTCGTTCCGCAGCGGCATGCGAGTAACCGATCTGATCGGCTCCTATAAAGAGCTGCTGCCGGAACCGGCGTTGCAATACGGCGAGATCATTCGATTGAGTCAGCCGGATTTCCGTCCCCAGGTGGAAAGCTTCAGCGTGGCTGAGGCACTGGCTGAACCGAGCAAGTCTCCAGTGCTGACTCCGCTGGACACCGTCCGGATTTTTGGACGGTACGACTTCGAGAATCCGCCGGACGTTTCAGTGCTGGGGGATGTGCGCGCGCCCGGAACCTACCGAACCTCCGGAGATATCCATCTTAGCGACGCCGTTCATTTGGCAGGCGGACTTATGCCGGACGCGGCGACTCTGGACGCACAGGTTTTCCGCTACACGTCGGACAGCACCTTGAAGATTCTGAACGTCCGGCTGAGCGGTGCGCTGGATGGCAACCCAGCGGATAACATCGTGCTGGCTTCGAGAGACAGGGTTCTGATTCACCGGAACGCGGCGGCAGCGGACCCGACTACGGTCTACGTGAAGGGAGAAGTGGGTCGACCAGGGCGCTATCCGCTCACAGCAGACATGCGAATCTCTGATCTGATCCAAGCGGCTGGCGGTTTAAAGCAGAGCGCCGACCTTCAGTCAGCTGATCTCATGCATTACATTTGGAAAGATGAGAAGCAGGTCACGGGCGAGCAGGAACGGATCGTTTTGGCGGGCGTTCTGAGCGGCAATTCGGCTGACAACAGAGTGCTAAACAATGGTGACGTGCTGTCGATTCGGCAAGTGCCAGGCTGGGAGGATCTGGGCGCCTCCATCACGATTCGGGGGGAAGTATTGCATCCCGGGACCTACGGAATTCGCCCGGGTGAGAAACTAAGTTCGGTGCTTGCCCGTGCGGGAGGATTTGGTCCCGGAGCTTACCCATACGGATCAGTGCTGTTGCGATCTGAAGTTCAGAAACTCGAACAACGATCCTATGGCGAACTGGTTCAACGGATACGGGAACAGCAGGCGACTCTGAAGTTAACGGCGACGAGTGCGACCGATCCGGACCAAAAACTCTCGGCGGAATCCGCTCTCGTCCAGTGGCAAACCACGCTCGACAATTTGTCGAGCAGTCCTCCTACGGGCCGGGTAACGATTCAAATTTCCTCGAACGTCCGCAGTTGGGCGAATACCCCGCGCGACATCACGATCAGGGCCGGAGACATTTTTGTGGTGCCTAAACGGCCGAGCTATGTACTGGTTCAGGGACAAGTGTACGGACCTACGGCCGTTGCGTATCGCCCCGGCAAGAGCGCCAGGTGGTATCTGATGCAGGCGGGCGGCACCACGAACATGGCGAACCGAAAAGCCATCTTCGCCATTCACGCGGATGGAACGGTCATTGGCAATAACGGTTCACACTGGCTCACGGGCGACACATTAAATGTGGCCTTGCAGCCGGGCGATATAGTAGTTGTCCCCGAGAAAGCGCTGGGTGGTCCGCCCATCTGGAAGAATCTGTTCCAGAATGCACAGATTGTGAGTTCGATCGCCACAAGCGCAATTCTAGCTACGGTATATTTCTAAGGACTCGTACGTGATCCGATGTTTGGCTTCCGGATACTTAAAGACGATGTTTCTTCTGGTGAGCGCGACGGTTGCATTCGGTCAATCGAGTCCGCTCTCTCCGAGTACAAGCGCGGGGTCTGCGCGCCCGGTCACAGGAGCGGCCAGCCAACCGCAAGATTCGTCCCCTGAGAGTAGTGTTCCGGACAATCCGGCCCCTGACGCCTCTTCCGAGAACAAAGTCCTGAACCTGCCGCGCCAGATATGGCGCGATCAGATCGGCCTGTGGACGAGTCCCGCAAAAATTCGCTTCTCCGATGCGACCTGGCTAGTGCCGGCGGGGGGCTTCACCGCTGCGTTGTTTGCCACCGATAGCGACGTAAGCCGCGATCTTTCGAACGGGCCGAACACCCTCTTGCGCTATCGCCATATTTCGGATTATGGCGTTTACTCGATGGTGGGAGGCGCAGGGGGAATCTATCTGCTGGGACTGGTAACGGATAACGCGCATCAGCGTGAAACCGGCTTTCTGAGCGGAGAATCGGCTATCGATAGCCTTGCGATCGTGGAAGCGCTGAAATACGCTACCGGGCGGGAACGACCGTTTCAGGATAACGCGAACGGGAAGTTCTGGCATAGCGGAACTTCTTTTCCTTCACAACATTCGGCGATTGCGTGGGCGATTGCGGGAACGTTTGCACATGAGTATCCCAGTCCTTTTATGAAGTTTATGGCGTATGGCGCGGCGACGGTCATCAGCGCGTCGCGAATTACGGCGAAGCAGCACTTTCCCTCTGACGTGTTTGTTGGCATGGCCATTGGATATTTGACCAGTGCGTACGCTTATCGCCAGCATCATGATCCGGATTTGCAGGGTGGGACTTGGGAGATTCCCGCGGTTCGACCGGAACCGCCGGGGCACTGGCAGGCCAAGAATATGGGATCACCCTTCGTGCCATTGGATAGCTGGGTCTATCCGGCGTTAGATCGTCTGACCGCGCTCGGGTACATCCACAGTGGGTTTGCCGACATGCGTCCGTGGACGCGTCTGGAGTGTGCGCGGCAGGTCGAAGAGGCGTCGGATCGAATCAGCGGAGAAGGCGCTGCTGAGACAGAAGCGGCACAGCTGTATCTGGAGTTGCAAAAGGAATTTGCCGTAGAAGTGAGTTTGCTGGGTGGCGGAGACAACGCTGAACTCCGTGTGGAATCCGTCTACACGCGAGGCACAGACATTGCCGGCAAACCGCTGACCGACGGGGATCATTTCGGACAGACCATCATCAATGACTATGGCCGGCCCGAGGAGGAGGGTTTTAACAATGTTTCGGGATTGTCGGGCTGGGCAACGGATGGTCCATTTGCAGTTTATGGCCGCGGCGAATATCAGCACTCCCCATCGGCGCCGGCGTTGCCGCCGAGTGCGCTGGACGCCATATCGCAAGCTGATTTTCGATCGAGCATCGTGCCCCAGCCGTTCCCGGTGCCGCCCGGCACGCCCACCCCAGCCTTTGACCAGGGCCGATTCCTGGATGCTTATGTGGCAATGAATCTTTTTAATTTCCAGCTTTCTTATGGAAATCAGAGCCTCTGGTGGGGGCCTTCGCAAGGCGGCGCCTTGATGTTTAGCAACAACGCGCAGCCAATGCGGATGTTCCGGGTTACCCGAACCACGCCCTTCAGGCTTCCTGGTTTCTTAGGAGTGCTTGGACCGGTGCAGACGGAGGGATTCATTGGACAGTTTTCAGGATACCAATTCGTGTTTACTCCATCCGGACTCGTCGGCCAGTATGGTCAATCGCTGAATCCGCAGCCGATCGTTCATGGCGAGAGATTCAGCTTCCAGCCGACACCCAATCTTGAAATTGGCCTCTCCCGAACCACCGATTACGGAGGGCCTGGCTATCCTTTGACCATCCATAATTTTGTGAGGAGTGTGTTCTCGCCGAGCAATTCAAATCCTGGCACAGCAAACAAGTCGGGGTCGCACCGATCCGGATTGGATTTCAGCTACCGGATTCCGGGTCTGCGAAACGGAATGACCTTTTACGCTGAGGGGATGGCGGAACATGACGAAATTAGTCCTATTCTTGGCCCTGATGTTGCGTGCTGGCTCGCGGGGCTCTACATTCCGCGGCTGCCCAAGATCGCGAAGCTGGATTTCCGCGTCGAGGGTGGGTACACTGATCCGCCGAATAGCCTGAGCGATGTTTCGCACGGCGCTTTTTATTGGGATGCAACCTGGCTTACCGGCTTTCAGAATGCAGGGCACTTGATGGGCAGCTGGATGGGACGGCAAGGGCAGGGTGCTCAGGCGTGGACTACTTATTGGTTCAGCCCGCGTAATAAACTGCAATTTGGGTTCCGGCATCAGAAAGTCAGTGCCCAGTTCATTCCCAACGGGGGCACACTGACGGACGCTGATGTCCGGGCGGAGTTTTGGGCGCGATCAACCTTTAGCGTGTCTGCGTCCGTACAATACGAGGTGTGGAACTATCCGGTCATAGCGTGGACCAAGCAATCGAACGTGACCTCGTCGGTGCAGTTGTCTTTTTGGCCCAAGGGAGTTTCGCGGAAGAATTCAGGGGAATGATACTGGGGAGGGCTAAGAACTCCTAGTAAGCAGATATGGCGACCAAGCACATCGCAAATCGAGAGTCCCGATACGACGAGCCAAGCCTGGAGCCCGAGCTTATCCGCGGCACCGAGGAAGAAGCCGGGGAAAGGCGGAGAGTCGTTGAGAGACTTGGGTTGCTGTGGGAGCAGAGGCGGATTCTCTACCGCTGGGCTGCGATTGGCCTCGCGGTTTCAATCGTCATCGCCTTCGTAATTCCGGTACGTTATACCTCGACGGTGCGGCTGATGCCTCCCGATCAGGCGCAGCAGGGCGTGGCTTCGATGCTGGCGGCATTGGGAAAGACGGGCGGGGGCGGCGGCGGAGACATAGGATCCATAGGTGGAGAATTGCTGGGGTTGAAGACGTCAGCGGATATGTTTGTCGGCGTCTTGCGTAGCCGGACCGTAGAAGACGACCTCATCAACAAGTTTGATTTGCGAAAAGTGTACGGGGATCGGCACTATTCCGATGCCCGGAAGGAACTGGACAAGCGCACGGATGTTGTCGCAGAGCGTAAGAGCGGGATCATTACGCTGAAGGTGAGCGACAGAAGTCCTGAGCGGGCCGCAGCGATGGGATTGGAATACGTGGAAGCATTGAACCGGATTGTCATCACGCTGAACACGTCTTCCGCGCATAAAGAGAGAGTCTTTCTCGAGGAACGGATCGGACAAGTGCAGCAGGAACTAGAAGCTGCGGAGAAAGATTTCAGCCAATACGCCAGTCAAAACACAACAATCGACATGAAGGAACAGGGGAAGGCAATGATCGTCGCAGCCGCGGACGTAGAGGGCGAACTGATTGCGGCCGAGACCCAACTAGAGGGACTGCGACAGATTTACGCCCCGGGCAATGTGCGTATCCGGTCGATTGAGGCGCGCATCGAGGAGTATCGCCGCCAGTTGCAGAAGTTGGGAGGCAAGTCTGCGGCAAGCCCGGGAGGCGAGACCGCTCAAACCTCGGAGTCGACCGAGCAGGGTCAAGACTCGTACCCAACAATTCGAGGACTGCCAATTTTGGGTGTCAGATGGTCTGATCTTTACCGTCGCACGCGAGTGGAAGAGGCGGTGTTCGAGACATTGACCAAGCAGTACGAACTTGCGAAGGTAGAAGAAGCGAGGGAAACGCCCAGCGTGAAGGTGCTCGACCGAGCAGACGTGCCGGAGGAAAAGTCATACCCGCCAAGAACCCTCATTACCCTATTGGGTGCTGGTATCGCGTGCGTTCTGGGTTGCGTTTGGGTATTAACGCACGCCCGCTGGCAGCAAGTCGACCCCAACGATCCCGGGAAGGCGTTAGCGCAGGAAGTTTTCCAGACCGTGCGGACGGGAGTGAGCGGAATCGCGAGCCGAGTTGTGCAGAAATCGGGACACGGTGGAGAAGAGAATTCTCCCGATTCATGACAGAGTGCCTATAGTGATCAGCCAATGTTTCAGCGCCGCGCTGATGAGGACACGCTGACCAACGAAATCCAGGACGAGACGGCAGTTCCGGTTGCTGTTGGTCCGGCACAGCCTCGACTGGCCGCCAAGATGATACGCAGCGTGATGTTTGGCGGGGTGCGTTACGTCCTGGTCGCGCCGATTCCCTTCATCATGACCCCGCTCATACTTCATAAGATTGGAGTGGCGGGGTACGGCACGTGGGCTGTGTTTCTTGCCATCAACGGGCTGACATCGCTGGCGGATTTGGGGCTGATGGGAACGGTGAGCAAGTTTGTCGCCGACTATCACGCGCGCGGTGACTTCCCCGGTCTAAGCCGACTGTTGAGCTCGGGGTTGAGCCTGTTTTTGCTGCTCGATCTCGTCATTAGCATGGCGCTATGGGCCGGAAGCTCCCGACTTGCGGTCATGCTGTTCCATGGCAGCTCAGTAACACCGGCGGAATTGGTGATTTTGTTACGTTGTTTCCTGGTTGTCATTGCCGCGAACATCCTAACCCAACTGTTTGCCTCGGTGACCACCGGTTTGCAGCGGCTGGATTTGACCCACATGTTGAGCGCGGCAAATGTTGTGATGAGCGCGCTTCTTGGCAGTGTTCTGCTGCTCCGCGGATGGGGCCTGCGCGGTTTGGTATATGGATATATCGGATCGGGAATTCTTACCATTGCCATCTATCTTGTGCTTGTTCGAAGATTATTGCCGCAGGTTGCGCTTAATCCATTTCGCCTGGACACGGACGAGGCCAGGAGGATGTTCGCCTACAGCATTCGGCTCTATGTCACGCAAGCAGCGGTGGCAGTGCACAACCAGGTGGAAAAGGTTTTCCTGGCATTGCTGGTCGGCGTGGTTCCGGTGGGATGGTACGACATCGCGAGCGATATTGCGTTGAAGGTGCGCGGTGCCATCGGCCTGATTTTGAGCCCAGTGCTGCCGGCAGCGTCGGAGCTGAACGCCCTGGGTGACGAAACCAGAAAGAGGGAGCTTTACTACCGAGCGCAGAAATATCTGGCTCTGTTCGGGGTGCCGGTTGTGTGTTACATCGTGGCCATCTCGAGTCGCTTTGTGGAGCTATGGATCGGACGCAGCATGGGGATGATCGCTTTGCCCTTAAGCGTTCTTCTGATCGTTAACTTTTTCAATCTTGTGAGTGGTCCCGGGTTTCTGATTTTCGCAGGAAGCGGATATATGAAGCCTGGTGTCCAGTCCGCGATTTTGGGAATCGTTCTCAACGTCTTCTTGAGCCTAGGTCTGATTTACAAGTTTGGGTTCGCGGGCGCGGTGCTGGGGACGTCTGCGTCGTTATTTCTTGCTTCGGGCTACTTCCTATGGATGTTTCACCGCCGCACACGGTATTCTGTCTCTCGCGTAATGCGAGAAGGTTATTTGAAGCCGATATCCTGCTCGGTTCTGATACTGGCTGCTCTTTTTGCGATTCATCCCGCGAAGGATCTTTCCTGGTTCGGGCTGGTTGGGATGGGAGCTGCTTTCGGAGGGTTTTATTCTACGGGCATTTTGCTGAGCCGTTTTTTTGACGATTACGACTGGAGCAAGGTGGAGAGCCTCATACCAGCGGCCCGCTACCTCAGGAGGGTTAGCCGGATTGCTTAATCGAGCCGCTCGATTTTTCCCGATTCTCCGAGAGCTGAAGTCTCTGCTTCCGGCTGGCGGCACGCTATTGGAAGTGGGATCAGGTTCTCTGGGACTGGGAGAGTTTTGGGCCGATCCTTTTGTGGGATGCGACGTAACCTTTGTATCGCGCCCGGTGAAGAACATGCGCGCAGTTCGGTGCTCGGGAAATCGATTGCCCTTCAAAGACCGGGCTTTCGACGCGGTTGTCGTGTCGGATGTGATGGAACACGTGCCTCCCCGGCAGCGGAGGGAAGTTGTCGCCGAGGTGCTTCGCGTCGCCCGTAGGGTGGTGGTGTTCGGCTATCCCTGCGGCCCTGCGGCTTTCGAACTCGACCAGAAGTTGTATCGCGACTACCAGAGCCGGGATATTACTCCACCAGTATGGCTGGAGGAGCATATGCTTCACCCGTACCCCGGTGAAGACCTGTTGGCGGATCTGCCAGCGGGATGGGAAAGAAAGGTTATCCCCAACGAAAGTCTTCCGTTTCACTATTGGATGATGAGAACGGAGATGTTCAGGTTGTGGAACTACTCCTTCCGCTTGCTCCTGCTGGTCATGCCCAGCGTTGTGGAAGGATTTCTGCAACGGGTCAACCGGGAGCCTCCCTACCGGAAGATCTTTGTGCTCACGCGCGCATCGCAGCCTGCATGTATCTGAGACCGCTCCATGGCTGAGACTCCATCGTTCAAATCGTTGAGCGTCATCATCCCGACTTACAACCGGAAGGATGTGCTTGCTAAAGCGCTGGATGGATATCTGGCGCAGTCCTCGGCGCAGTTGGTCGATGAGTTGTTGATTGTGGACGATGGTTCGACGGATGACACGGAATCAATGGTGCGAGAGTTCAGCAGGCGGTCGCCTATTACGATTCGTTATCTGCGGCAGGCCAACAAAGGGCCGGCAGCGGCGCGCAACTTAGGGATTCGAGAGGCGAGATCAAGCATTATTCTGTTTACGGACAGCGACATTGTTCCCGAGCGCGAACTGGTCGCACAACACCTGGAATGGCATAGGAACAATCCCCAGACCGGTGCGGCGGTTCTGGGTTATGTGACATGGCCTCCGGAGATCAAAGTGACTCCGTTCATGCGCTGGTATGGCGAGGAAGGCGCTCTTTTTGCTTATCGCCAGCTTCGAGGCCAGCGCGAAATTGATTTTCATTTCTTCTACACCTGTAATCTTAGTTTGAAGACCGACTTTCTGCGGGCGTGTGGTGGATTCGACGAAGACTTCAAGAGCGCCTCGTGGGAAGACACTGAATTAGCTTACCGTCTTCACAAGGCGGGGCTGCGGCTTCTCTACAATCCGCGAGCGGTCGCATTCCACCACCAATTTTTCACTTTCGATGAGGCGTGCCGCAAGGCGCTGGGAAATTCGGCCGCCCGCGAGATTTTCCTCAAGAAGGAAGCTGGTCAGTACTTCCTCGCGCAGCGCAAGGAACGGATCAACGGAGTAAAAGCTCGGCTTGCGAAGTTCGCAGCGACGGCAGTGGGTACCGTGCTCAGTTCATCCTCACGGCTGCTGGATTCCAAGATACCTCTACCGTCCCCGATTTACCGGTCTTTGTATTGGTATCGCGTAAGACAATGGGATTGATTGAGTGGGCGGGACGACCTCAGGCCGGGTGCAAGCCCGAATCGGCCAACGATGCGGCGGAGTTGCCCTGCTTGAGCTTGTCCTTTATCTGAGTCCCAGCCAGAAAGAACAGAAACGCCATTACCTTGTAAGCGTTATGAGAGTCGACCATCAGCATGTTGATTCCCAAGGCAAATACGGCCATCAAGCACGCTGTGCTGAGGCTAGATATTCTGCGCATCAGGACGAGAAATGCAACTGTGCCGACCACCCCCGTCTCGCTAATCAGTCGGAGCCATCCGCCATCGAGCGCTGGAGTCAGGGATCCCGGACCTAAGCCCATTATCCAAACTGTCCATCGCTCCGTGAGCATGGTCTTTACGACCTGCGCCCATTTAAATCCGCGCATGTACCAGCTGGGATCGACACCCTCGGGTGCTTCCCCCGGATCCCCGGTGTCCATGCCCGTGAAGTGTGTGTCGGTGGGGATGGCGTCGTATGCATCGCGAAAGGTGTCTACGTTCTGCGCGGAAAACAAGTCAGTCGATCGGTCACCGATCGAGTTGGGAATGACAGTGAAAACTCCAACCAGCAATGCGAGGATGGCCCCGGTTCTGATCGCGAATGCGGTCTTATTTCTCGAGTGTTTGTAGACGTAGACCAACGTCAAGAGCCCGTGCGCGAAAAGCGCGCTCCTCGACCCGGTGAGGAAGATACAAAATCCCGTCAGCCCGCACCAATACCAGAACCTCGCAGCGGTTTTGGTCCCAAAAACTAACGCCGCAAACGCCAAATTGAGCAACGCACCCATCTCGGCGGGATGGTTGGCCGATAATCCGAATGGCCGATCGACTGCCGATTCGTACCCATCGGCGGTGAACCCTCCCATTATTCCAACATATTGAAGACAGATGACGCCACAATTGACTCCAAGAAGCAGCTCGACGAAAGAAGTGAAATCGTAGTGGGAGCGGGCAAAATATTTTCCCGCCCAATAAAAAACGAGGTACTCGACGAGACGCAGGGAATAGAGAAAATTGGAATGACCTGCGTTTATAAGATTAGACGTAAAGAAGATAGCCACCACCGCGAGTCCCGTGGCGGGTATCGGGTCGATGTGGAAGTCCAGCTCCGATATCCAGCCGCACAGGAGTAAGGTAGTAACTATCAACAGAATAAAATCGTCAAATCTTATGCCAGCGGTTTCATTCCGGAAGGGAATCAAGTTTATTTTTGGAATAAGGAGCAGTATGGCCGGCCAAAGGACCGGTCGCGACAGCAACGCCCCAGTCTTTTTCGCGTACCGGTAGACGAATTCAGCAAAGCCGACAAGCGTAAAGACGGCGACGTCGGCTGATTCGTACCTGGTTGCTGGAGGCATGCGCGGGTTGATCCGTGACCTTAGGGGATTCTAGGATGTGAGCAGTGCTCGGTCAAGCAACCGAGCCATGTCTTCGCTGAGGCAGTTCCGCACGACGATGTCGGAGAAAACATCGGAGCGGTCCAAATAAAACAAATGGATGAACCTTTGATTCAAAACCAGCAACCAACTTGTCGACGGCGAAATGTCGCGGCTCACTCGTAATGCCTGAGATCAGCGTAATCGTCGTGAACTGGAACGGGAAACATCTTCTCGGGGAATGCCTTTCTGCTCTAAGGCAGCAGGCGTTCCGGGATTTCGAGACGATTCTAGTTGACAACGGCTCGGAGGATGACTCGGTGGAGTACGTTCGTACGCAGTTTCCGGAGGCGAAGGTGGTGCCGTTGGCTGACAACAGCGGGTTCACCGGGGGAAACATTGCGGGGTATGAGCATGCGAGCGGAGACCTAATCGTGCTCTTGAACAATGATACTGAGGCGCATCCAAAATGGCTTGAGGAAATCCACAGGGCGAGTCAGGCATATCCTGACGCCGGGAGCTTTGCTTCGAAGATGTTGTATTTCGAGGACCGGGGCCGGGTGGAGAATTGCGGGTTTGACATGGGAATCACGGGGGCGACATTGGAGTTGGGCAGAGACAAGCCCGACGGGCCAGACTGGGCTCAACCACGTAAGGTGTTTGGGGGATGTGGAGGAGCGGTCGCCTATCGCCGGAGGATGCTGCAAGACGTTGGTTTTCTGGATCCGGAGTTCTTCATGATCTACGAAGATGTGGATTTAAGTTTTCGCGCACAACTTCGTGGTTACGAGTGTGTTTATGTTCCAGCAGCGATTGTTTATCACCGCTATCGGGTCACGATCGGAAAAGCGCCGTTGCGTCAGGTTTTTTACTCCCAGCGAAATATCGAGTTTGTGTACCTGAAGAATATGCCGCTGGGCTTGATGCTGCGGTCGCTGCCGCAACGCTTGGCCTATGAGGCGGGGGCAGGAATTTATTTTGCACGGCAAGGTGCGGGCTCAACGTTTTTGCGAGCAAAACTGGAGGTTTTGAGATGCCTGCCGTCGATCTTGCGGAAGCGCCGGGAGATTCAGAAGAGGAAGACTGCCAGCTACTCGCACATGCGGGCAATCATGCGGAGATCGTTGTTTTCTGCCAAGTGGAAGAAGCTTCTCTCAGTCTGGGTACGGCCCGTTCAAGGGCCACTCTGATAACCCCACGCGCTGAAGGGGAGAATCTAGTCGATCAATTTTTCTTATAGGAGTTGCCCAGTAAGACATGCTCTTATACGTGCGACGCGAGTACAATTTCACTATGGTCAGGAAGATAGGCAGAGTTGGGAACTTTTCTTCCCTGCTTTGGGTCGTTGAGGGTTTCAGGATTGACTTTGCATGAGTAAAGTTTCCGTAATTATTCTAACGAAGAACGGCGGACCGTTGTTTCGAACCTGCGTGGAGGGGGTCTGCGCTCAGTCTCACGCCGGGACGGTGGAGATCATTGTGGTGGATTCCGGGTCGACGGATGAGACGCTGGAAGTCATGAAAGATTATCCCGTACGACTCGAGCGGATTCCTCCGGAAAGCTTCCATCACGCGCGCACGAGAAATTTCGCGGCCACGCTTGCGGGAGGAGAGTTTCTGGTTTTTCTATCGCAGGATGCCGTTCCCGGATCCAACCGCTGGCTGCAAGCGATGGTCGCCAACTTTGACGACCCGGGCGTGGGAGCGGTGTATGGCCGGCAGGTACCTAAGCCGGGGTCATCCCTGGAACGCCAGCACGCTCTGGACGCAGTATACGGCGAAAAAAAGATTGTGAAGGATCCGGCCAACCGCAATGGACAGGGTTACCGGTTCTATCATTTTTCAGACGCGAATTCCGCGATGCGGCGCAGCGTCTGGGAGGTCACGCGTTTTCCGGAGGATCTCAAGATTTTTGAGGATCTTGGAATCGCGAAACGCATTCTTGATGCCGGCTGGAAAATTGTGTACGACCCGGAGCCGAGCGTTTTTCACTCCCACCATCACACGACGGTGGGCCTGTTCAAACGTTACTTCGACATCGGATATACCCTGCAACGCCTGCAGATTGCGGATGCGCCGGGCATGCGTTCGTCGTTGTTGCGGGACGGGCGAAAGATGCTGGGGAAGAAGCTGCGGCGCCTCAAGAGCAGCAAAGACGGGGGCCGCGCCGGGGTCGCCATCGGACAGGACATTGCGAAATCCGTGGGACTGTTTCTGGGACTGAATCAGAGCTATCTACCTTCCGTCTTAAGACGGCATCTAAGCGCTCACGGGGTTCATAATTAAGGTAGACAAAGGGGCCACGCAGAGATTTACGATTTTGCTTGGGGGGCAGAAAGAGCAGCGCAGTTATGATTCGGAGTCGTCTTAGCTTTGCCCGTTTGTATTTGAGAATCGTGACGCTGTTGTTGCCTGCCTGCGCTTATTTCATCGCGGTAAAGGTGCGTTTCGGGTTTAACGTATTATTCACGCGGACAGCTCCTCCGGGTTTACCTTCCTACTGGAGCATTCTTCTGGTCACAACCATCGTCTGGGCGATCGCCGCGGAAGAATCCGGGCTTTGGAATGTGGAGCAATTGTATGCTCCAGGCGGGAAGAGCCGCCGGCTGTTGGAAGCCTTGGCGTTTACGTATGCCGTAGTGATGGCGGCTGGATTTCTATACCGGCAAGCAAGTTATTCGCGGCTTGTGATTGCCATCAGCGCCGTGGCACTGTTCGTCCTGGCAACGGTTGTCCGTGTCGCATTCCGAGTATTTCTGGAGTTGTTGCGCCGGGATGGAAGAAACGAAGTTAAGATTCTGGTCGTCGGAACCGATCGTTTCGCCAGGCGGGTGGGGACATCGCTTCTGAATGGCGAGGTGTTGCCGTGCAGAATAGTGGGTTTCGTGCGGCTCCCGGGACAGGAGATTGCAGTAGAAGGCCCCGTGTACGAGATGGACCAGATACCCAACTTCCATAACGGCGACTCCATCAACGATGTGATCGTTGCCTTGCCCGCCGCTCGTTTGAACGATGTTCAAACAATCGCACCTGCGCTGGAGAAACTATGTGTCCCAACGCGGGTGGTCATTGACCTTGGGGACGGAGTTATCCTTCGCGACCGCCTCATCGATCTGGGCGGGATCCGAATGCTCGATCTCCGTCCAACCTTGGCGGAGAGCGGTCCGTATCTGGTGCAGAAGCGAATCTTCGATGTGGCTCTCTCGAGTCTCATTCTCTTGCTGACTCTTCCGGTCACGCTGCTAGTCGCAGCGGCGATAAAATCAGGGAGCCGAGGCCCGGTTTTCTTTGTTCAAGATCGGGTGGGGCTAAACGGACGGGTTTTCCGAATGTTCAAGTTCCGCACTATGAGGCCGGGCAGCCGCGAGGAAGGCGACACGAGTTGGACCTGCGACAATGATCCGCGGCGAACGAGGGTGGGCGCTTTTCTGCGCAAGACGAATCTCGACGAATTGCCCCAGTTTCTCAACGTGTTGAGAGGCGACATGAGCATCGTCGGGCCACGTCCGGAGCGGCCGTTTTTTGTGGAGCGGTTTCTGGAAGAATTCGATCGTTATAACTCCCGCCACATGTTCAAGGCTGGGATCACCGGGTGGGCCCAGGTAAACGGGTGGCGCGGTAATACTTCGATTGCCAAGCGAGTGGAATACGATCTTTATTATCTCCGCAACTGGAGTCTGACCTTCGATCTCCAGATCATCACGATGACCTTCCTGCGCATGTTCAGCAGCAAGAACGCATACTGAATGCCCAGTACATGTTTTCCTGCTTGCAGCGAATTTCCTCCGATGATCCCACTCCGCTGACCCTCCTCCGCCGACCCAAGTCAATACTGCCACGCCACCCCAGGATACAAACTAGGGACCCGATACGCGCGATACGCGTTGAACGGGAGGGGAAAGTCCAGCATCCATATCACCTGCGGACTTGATGTTTGGTTTACCTCCTGCACCTCCGAGGCCAGGGTGGGCGAACCGAAGGGAGAGTTGATATCATATTCGATATTTCCGTTGCCCAATTGATTGATGCTTCCGCCCCACTCCGAATAAAACCCCGGCAGATTCGACCACGCCAGGTTCGCGACCATGGCGCTCTCATCCACCTGAAAGACGGTGGCACGTGAATAACACGGATTGGGCCCCGGGTCGTTGCACGTGTCGCCGGCCGTATCGAGGAGGCGAAAATCCCCATTATCCCAGATCGTCAACGTAGTTTCCGGTCCGGTCTGGCTTACGATGGAGGGGAAGTGCTGGAAAGAGAACCACATGCTCGGGTCGGCGGTCGGCACACCGTCTTGAGTCAGAGCGAAGTCACCCTGATAACCAAGCTTCCACAGTATGTTTCCCGTTCCCGCTCCATTGTTGTAATCGATTTTCAGAACCCAGGATTGATGTCGCATCGACAAGAGCAGATTTCCATCGTCAGGGGAGTAGACAAGCGCGTTGCTGTGGGTCCAGTCGGGCAGGCCAAAAAGATGGCGGTTCACGTCCAAATAGTCGAATCCGTTCCACGACCACACTGGATTCCAATTCTCGTCTAAATCAATCAGGCCATCTCCCGTTACTGCCGTCGTCCCCGGATATCCGGGGAGGTCGGTGAAGTTCTTAGTGAAGTCCGTAAGAACAATCAAGTGGCCATTTGCCAGCGGCAGAAGATCGTGGTGATAGTAAGCCGGAATGAAATCGGCTCCAATGGCTTCCATCTTTTGCCCCAAAGTGTTCACGTCCATCTCGCGAATCGTGTTCCCCGCCAAATCGACCTCTCGCAGAATCGACGGAGCATCTGTCTGACTGATGCTGAAGATCATGTGCCCGTTGGGGAGTAGTTTCATCGTGAACGGATAATTGCCGGCTCCTACGTCGTAATACCAGATGGGGTTGGCATCCCGGTCGGTAAAATAGCCCTGAATTGCTCTCGCAGTGGACTCAATCACATTAATGAGTTCGATCCCCGGGTTTTCTGTAGAACTCAGGGAGGGATTCGGCCGGGTCACGGTGAGCGCGGGGAATGGAACGGGCGGAAGTGGCCCCGTCGTGAAGGTAAGGTCGTTGCCGGTGAATGTGTTGGTGTTGACGGTACACTTTGCCTGCAAGAGCATGTGGTAGGTCGTGGATGCTCTCATCCCTGCGACCAGAATGGAAGTTTTCTGAGAAGTGGCCGGGACGGGATACCACGCCGTGCTTCTTCCATAGGAGGTGTCGGGGCCAAACTCGACCATCACTTGTCCCGGGCATCCCAGGGCTGTTGTCACCGTGTACTGCGCCACCAAAGGGTTTGGCGTGGTGGTGACAAATGTCGCGCCAATCGCTGGGAGAGCTGGGACGATCGGGGGTACATAGGTTGATCCTCCGCACGCCAGCATAAAGGCGCACGTGACTGGAACGGCCAGCAAGAGTACCGCATTTAGTACGAGCGATCGTCGTTTCACTTGTCCCTCACACGTGGATTAGAGTTTTCCAAACCACTACACAAATACCGTTTCAGAGCTTCTCGCCAAACTTCTGACAGGCAAATACCTAGCGGGAGATCTCCCAGGACTGATTGATGAAGGAGGCCCGTGGAAGGCTGTTCACAACAGCCCAATTAGTGTTGTCATTCGTTGGGCCGAAATAATACCTGAAACGGGCGGCAAAGGCCAATGGGAAACCTATGGCCAGGACCCAAGAACTAAATATCATGCGAACGGAAGGGAGCTATCCAGGAGATTCGCACGGATTTAGCTGTGAGCCTGCTCTTCACTCTTCCACTGCAAAGCCGATTAGCATTCGCGCGCAGACGAACCGCCAGGCTATTGACTGGTGGCCCCGCTGTCATTGTTGACCATGAGGCTTGAGACGTTGACCGGCTCGAAGTCCGATAGAGTGAGACTTGTGAGGCACGCAAGATCGGTATCGTTCCAGCGAGCGTCGGGTGTGCCGATTAGCCCCCCGCTGTCTCCGTTGTCAGCCAGGATAATGCCATAGTTTCGAAACGCGGTGATGATAATGGCCGCCTGCGGGCTCGTGGAAGCACAGGAGGGAGCCGCAACGGACGCCTTCAGTCGATAGATCTCGCCAGCGGGTCCAGACATGGTGCAGCTCGCCGGAGGAGACGATTGCGAAATCAGCGATTCCACGGGGATGGTTCCGCCGCCCGTCTCCGTACAACTTCCCACGCCCGCTGTCTCCGTAGCGGGCCATACCCAGTAGTTCAACATATGGTTGAGTGTGAATCGGATGGGATGTTGAATCGTACCGCTCGGCGAGCTGGGTGTGCCGGCGCCGATTACTTCGTCGGCATTGGCAAGCAGCGGCCCCACCGGAAGTCCCGCGGCATCGGATGTTCCATTGCCTTGCGGTGTCAGGTTATTCGTAGTCACGTCGGGCCAAAAAGCGTTCGAGGAATCGGTCCAGGGACCGCCTTCGTAGATTCCCTGCCACATTTCGTAAAGAGCAGGGTCGTTTCCGCCACCTGCCTCCACGTAAACAAGAACGTGCCGATCTCCGTTCGAGTTGCTGGTACCTTCCACCGGCGCATACGCTGGAATTGGACCCGACGTGAAATAGGATTGATATAAGGTGGTCGTAACCGATACGTCGGCCTGGTTGTAAGGGACCTCAATGGCTGGTATTCCATTCGGAAACGTAGCGTACGAACTGTTCCCGAAGAATGGCTTAACCGTTGCTGACAAGTAGCCACTGTACATAGGCGCTGCCGGGGAAGTATCCACGGGCAAGCCGGTTGTGGCAGCATCCACTCGATGGTGAAAAATAGAGGTTGATGGAAAAATAGTTGCCAGGAACGCGTTGTTGCCATTGAGCGAGATGTTGATGCTCTGAGTCGCCTGGGCACTTGCTGAGTCTGTAACTATAAATTCTGGGGTGTAGGTGCCCTGTCCACCGATCAACGAGCTGCTGATGGTCCCCGTTGTTTCATTCAGTGACATTCCTTCAGGCAGCGGAGAAAAGTTGGAAGTCGCATTCACGGAAAAGGCGTAAGGCGGAGAGCCACCGCTAGCGACGATTGTGCAGCCTGCATATTTCGCGCCTTGCGTTCCACTCGGGCACGAAGTGGTCAGAATCGCCAATGGACCACCAGACGCCGCGACAGTGACTTTTGCCGTTGAAGTGGTCGAGCCTGCGGGATTGGTCGCAGTCAGAGTGTAGGTGGTCGTCGCGGATGGGCTCACGCTTGTCGACCCACTCGCCGATGTGGACGTGAATGACCCTGGCGTGATGGCGAGACTGGTCGCGCCGGTCGTCGCCCAACTCAGCGTGCTGCTCGAACCCGAAGTGATGCTTGTGGGGCTGGCTGTGAACGAGCTGATCACTGGTTTGCCTGCCGCGTTTACGGTAACGGTCAGCGTAGATGTGGTCGAGCCGGCGGCATTGGTTGCTGTCAGTGTGTAGGTGGTCGTCGCCGTTGGGCTCATGCTGGTTGAACTGGTTGCCGATGTGGACGTGAATGTCCCCGGCGTGATGGCAATACTCGTCGCCCCTGCGGCTGTCCAGCTCAGTGTGCTGCTCGCACCGGAGTTTACGCTTGTCGGATCCGCGGTAAAGGAAGTGATCGCCGGCACAGCGTCTTTTCCAGAGGGCGCGCCCGACGAAATCCCGCCGCAACCCACCAGTCCCGCACAAGCAAATGCAATGAGGACCAGCGCGCCGAGAGCCAGTCTTGACGAGTCGAGTCCCGGAGAGCTGAGCTTATTTCCGCGAAGCGAATTAGCTGAGTCCATTGCGTGATCCTGAGCAATCTCAGTCTATTGCGCAGGCAGCGGTGTTAGTAGCTGCCCGTGGTCCTAGTCCCTCGGACCACCCGCGTTGGTTCATTAATCGGTTATGGTGTGTAATTCGACGTAGTACCACTGAGACGGTTCCAGTCGGAGCCAGTTACTGAACGGTCTCGGTGAAGACCACTTCGGGATGTCCCAATTCATATTGGCCCTGAGCAGTGACGTGCACCGGACCTGGCGATGAAGGCAGAGTAAGCACGACAGCGGCGTTGCCGTTTGCATCGGTCGTCACGATGGGGCTGGAGAGCGTGCCGCCGTCTGTGGTGAAGTAGATTGTAGCGCCTTGATTCGACCCGCCGGACGACCCGGCGTTCAAGTTCACCGACAAGGCAAGCTGCAAGCCCGGCGCGCCCGTCTGACCGTCGCCTGTCTTGGCGAGGGCGGCGGGAGGATTACCCACGAGAATCCAACCGTCCTTAGTCTGACCCACTCCGCTGCTGTCGTTGCCGGTCACGCTGAAGTGATAGAAACCCGCAATGCTTCCAGCAGTGATCGTAATTGTTCCGGTTTGACTGGGAGTGACGCTCGATTGCGTCAAAGCCGCGCTGATGCCGGAATCAGACTGTTCCGAGGCCAGCGTGACATTGGTCGATCCGCCGGTGATCTTCGGCTGCAGAGTGACGGTGCCGTTCGCGGGAACGGTGATGACGTCCGGGTTGAGGTCCCACTCCGAGGCCGGAGTCTGCGCCATGCTGCCGCTAATTACGAACAGAGTTGCCGAGTAAGGCGCGAAGCTAACTACCGACGACCAGGCATGCGAGGAAGAAACAACAATCGCCGTGGGGGCGCTGGTGGCCAGCGTGTAAGTCACGACGCTGCTCGGAGTGAATCCGTTCAATGCGAACTGGGTGGTAACTGTGTTCTGCGGATCTTTATTGAGCACCAGCAAGGTCATCGTTGTGTCGGCCGAGTTGAGCGCCGCGTAGCTGCTGAAAAGGTCTGGATTCCCATCGTTCGTATCGGAGACCGACGTGGTCCCGAAGCCGTGATGCCCTCCGTCATAGTTAGTGAATAATTTCAAAATGAGGTAGTTCGGGTTCGCCGGATTAGGCGCCGTCCATCTCGATGCGAGGTAGACGCGCTCGCGACCCAGGATGCCGTAGGCGTCTGCATCACCGAGGGCGGTAGAAAAATCGGCGGCGCTGACGATTTCCGCGCTCCACTCGGTGATGCTCAGCGGCGTGCCCGGATAAATGGTGTTCACCAGCGCCCGCATCCGCGGAATGCGGAATGGAATCGTCCGGTTCGGTTGAATTTGCGTGGCCCAGGGCTGGTTGATCGAGCTCGACTCACTGACATAAGTCGGGTCCCAGTAATCGCGATAGATCCGCACCGCCAGCGCTTGCTTCTGCGCCGTGGTGAAGCTCGATGTATCTGGAGTATCAGGGTAGGCGTGAATGTCGAAGACGTCTAGCGAGCGCGTGCCTGCAATCTGATCCTGCCAATAGACTTCATTCAACCACCAGGGGAGAAAGTCCACTCCGCCGTGGGTGGGCTTGTCGTTATTGTTGGCGCCGTTCCAGTAGAACCACCAGCAGCAGCTCACTGGCCCCAGACGAATCGCAGCCGGATCCCAAGTTTTCAGTCCGCTCGCCTCCGTGAGATAGGTTTCGCGCAGTTCGTTGTAAGCAGAGGGATTGGGATGGATATCGAAGTGAGTGCTGCCCCAGATGTCGATCTCGTTATCCATATCGTAGAAATGGGGCGCGCCGCCGAATGCCGTGGCCAGCGCCGCCGCCCATTGGTTGCGATAGACGCTCCCGGCGGGATCGCTGCTCCCTGGCTGATCGAGCAAGGGCACATATGCGTCGCTGGGATCGGCAGTGAGCGCGGTAGAGCAATCCGTTTTCAAGCCATCGCCGGCGTCTGAGTTGTACGGGTCCACGCTGCACTGCGCGCCATACTTGGCTACGGAGAAACTCCAGTGGCCATTGTTATTTTCTGCGGCCTGCGCCACCCACGGCAGCATCACCATCGTCATCAGAGGATTGGAGCCTGCCGCTTTCACATCCTCGATAAACTTCGCCGAGTCACTATCCCCGATTTCAGAGTAGTTGAAGTCCTCGAAATACCAGTCGTTATCGGCGTTATCGGTCTGTAACTGCCAGTTGTAGGTTGAAGTCGCGTTGCCGCCCCAGCGCACCACGCTCAAACCGCTGTCGGTGATGGTCGAGGCGTTCTGAGGATAGGCGCCACCGTAAACGTATGGACTAATCGGATGACGATCGGTGAGAACATCCACCGTAACGTGCACCGAGGCCGACGAGGACACGGGCGTGGCGGAGACCGAAGTCGAGTTGGCGCTTTCCCCGGCTGCATTCACAGCCGCAACAACATAGTAGTAAGTCGTGCCGTCGCTCAATCCGGTGTCCGTGTCGCTGGTGCCGCTGGGGGAAGCCACTTGGGTATAGGGACCGCCCGAGGTCGTCCCGCGCTTCACGTGATAACCCGTAGCGCCCGCGCTGGCATTCCAGTTCAAAACTACCTGCTGGTCGCCGGCGGTCGCGGACAGGCCCGTTGGAGCCGCGGGAATGGTCGCGGCCGATACGGGCCTGGCCGATACTTCGTTGGAATTCGCGCTCTGCCCATTCGAATTGACTGCTGAAATCACGTAGTAATAGGTAGTGCCGTCGGTCAGCCCGGTATCGTTGTAATTCGTGGTGCTGGGCGCGCCGATCTGCGCATAGGGTCCGCCATGCGTAGTCGAGCGCTTGAGGTCGTAGCTAGTAGCGCCGGTGCTTGCATTCCAGGAGAGGCTAACCTGCATGTCGCCTGCAGTGGCCGTTAATCCTGCCGGGACGGATGGAGCAGTGCCTTGCGAACCGCCGACGCCCCCACTTGGGGAGTTGCTGACCCCGTTGCATGCCAGAGCAAACCCCAGGGCCAGCACTGCCAGAGATGCGTATGCCCACTGGAACCAAGGCGACTGGTGCCGCATTTCCATGGTGCAATGCTACCCCGAGCGGAGAGGTATCCAGAGGAGCCAAGAGTATCGCCGGCAAGCTTGTCCGTTTCGCAGAAAGATATGTGCAGAAGGACACCCCGATCCCGTTCAGGTGGGCATGTCCGGATTCAGACATTTCCTGCGTACAGAGTTCAGGATTATTGCTTTGTGTCGGTGCCGGCCTTCTAATTTAATCCAACCTTATAAAACACGCAGGCGTGAGGCTTGAGGGAAACGTGTATCTCTATCGTACATGGGTGTCAATTCGTCTGTTGATGGCCTTTGCGGTCGTGATCCTGTGACTTCAGTCACCATCCCTATTACAAAAGGCCAATAGTTTTTCGTTGCACCGTGGTGCTTTGACGGTACCCTCGCCGCTCCCTACGATGAAGAATGCCGGAGATGCGCAGACGGGCGTGCTGTCGGTGCTGGCTGCAAGCGGCATGAGCTTTAGACTCAGTAATTTGGACGGGGCGGAATTCAAGGAATCGCGATCTGGACGTTTCGCCGAAACCGAGTTTCCCCGGTCGATAGGAATTATGGCAGCGCGCAAACAAAACGGATTCTCACTGCTGGAACTGATCATCGCCATCAGCGTTTCGCTGATCCTGGCCGGGGCTGTCACGGTGACGATGCAAACCACATTCAAGCAGCAGCAGGTCAACGACGCCTACAACACGACGTTGACTACCTTGCGCCGCGCTCGCGATCAGGCCGCCGCGGATATGCGGGTGTACTGCGTCACCTTCGGGCCTCCGGGCGTCGTTGTCATTAATGGGACCTCCATGAACACCGGAGGCACCATCATGGTGAACGAAACCAACCCGGCGGGCACGCTCTTGTTCTATGCCGTCCTGCCTCTACAGGTTACCTATCACCTAGAGCCAGGTATTCCGAACACCGCAGCCACAACCCCGGACGGTTTTGGCACGGGCACCAGCATCTTTGATTTTGACCAGCCGCCGAGCGGCGCAGGCGGGGGCGCGGTTATCTATTTTCAGCCTGACGGCAGTGCGCAAGACGCCGCGGGCAATGTCAACAACGGCGTGGTTTACCTGGGAACACCGGGGAACCTTTTCAACCAGCGCGCGGTCACCTTGTGGGGTTACACCGGGCGCATCCGGGGATGGCAACTCGTTAGCGTCGGCGGAGTATGGAGCTGGATCCAGTCATGATTAACAAGCGCATTGCATCTTCGCGACAAATCGATCAGTCCGGCTTCTCGCTTCTTGAAGTCATGTTCGCCATGGTGATTCTCGCCATCGGCCTGCTGGCAACACTTGCCTCGCTGGGCATCATGATCGGGGCGGCAGAGACCTCGCAAGAGGACATGCTTGCCCGGCAGATTGCATCCGAGGCGATGGAGAGTATCTTCAACGCGCGCAACACCTCGCAGTTGGGCTTCTCCGCGATTGCCAACACCACGGCCAGCCCCCCAGGCGTTTTCCTTGCCACCGCTCAGTCACCAAAGTGTGCCGGACCGGATGGCATATTGGGCACCGCCGATGATGTGGCGTGTCTGACCGCTGCCGGAGCGGTGTGCCCCTTCGCGGGCGTCGAGTGCATGACCGAACCTGGACCCGACGGCATCGTGGGCACGGCTGACGACGTGATCGTATCTCTGGAAAACTTCACACGGACCATTGCAATCACGCCGCTGCTGGAAAACGGCACGACGGTCCCCACGCTGGTCCTGGTCACCATTACGGTCAATTACACGGTCCCCAATCATGGAGGGACAAGAACTTATGTGCTGGAAGAAGAGATTTCCTCGTACCACTAGAAAGGGATTGATGCGGCGCGCACACAAATCGGTTCTTGGCTTCACGCTGCTGGAGCTTATGATCTCCGCTGCTATCGGAGCCGTCCTCATCGTTTTCGCGGCTGATTTGTTCAGCCGGGCGATGAGGGCAAGCTGGATTGCTTCGCAAAGGTCAGAGCTGCAGCAGGACTTTCGCGCCGCCAGCAATTTGCTGCAGCGCGACATCAGCATGGCGGGCGCCGGCGCTCTGGGCCAGCAAGGAATTTCTACCAGCGCCGTGGGCTTGCCTGCCAGTACGGGCACCCTGCCGGTTTATCCCTGCAACGGCCTGGTCACCTGCAACTATATCAATAGCCTGCCGGTGGCTTATCCGACTCAGGCGGGCGCTCCGACCGTACCCTATCTGTATTCCATTATCCCCGGCCCTAGTCTTGGAATCACTGTGAACGCAGCACAGGGTCCGACTGACATCATTACCGTCATCTCCGCGGACGTGACTCTGGCCTTGAACTGTTACACCTCGGCAATCAATGCCGCGGCTACGGTTGTAACGTTTCAGTTGCCGAGCCCTCTGCCCAGCACGTGCATTCTGCCAACGGGCGTAGCCGCGCCGCAAGCTCTGAATGCGGCTGTGGTCGGCCTGCAACAAGGCGATATGATCCTGTGGGGCAACAACGGCGTCGGTGTGGTCACCGGCCTGGTCACAGCTTGCGCCCCGACCGGAACGAACACCGCGTGTTACACGGTACCTTTTGCGGCCACGGATCCTGGCCATATTAATCAGCCGACCGCTGTCACGGGCAGCCTCAAACAATTCGTTGGCCCTGGAGCTCCTGCATCGACGGCAATTCCCTACTCCGCGGTGCGCCTACTGGCGGTCACCTACTATCTGGCGATTCCCCCCACGACTGGTTTACCCACGCTGATGCGGCTGCAAAGCGGCAAGCCTCCCGCTCCGGTAGCGGAGAACGTGGTTTACCTCAAGTTCAGCTATGACGTCTACGACGCTGGAGTGGTCGACGCCAATCAGTCGACGCTTCCCGCTGGCACGAACCCCGGCATGATCACAAAGGTCAACATTCTGCATATGAGCATGCGCAGCCAGCAAGCCAAATACCAGGGCGTCGGCTATCAGGGTCTCGATCTGCAGACTTCGATCTCAGCGCGCAATCTGACGTCACAGCAGGAGTACCCGATTTCGGGTTCAAGTTATTGATATATGGATCTCATACCAGTGGAAGGACAAAAGAAATCGTTCGGGAAAATGAGGAGAAACACCATGCCTAGCGCCAAATCCAGATCACGAGGATTCACGCTGATCGCGTCCCTCTTGTTGACGTTGCTTTTGGCGGGATTCGCTGTCGCCCTGCTCATGATGGTGAACACCGAGCAAAGATCGGGCGCGGCCGATCTAAGCAATAACTACACCTATCGGGCCGCCGAAGGCGCCATGGAAAAGATGACCTCCGATCTGGCCAGCACCTTCCAGAATATCCAGGCACCCACCGCCGCCCAGATTTGTGCGGTCAGCAACAACCCTCCCACCTGGGACCCGACCATCACCTTCACAGGGCAGGATGGAGCCTATAACGTAACGCCGGTTACCCCGGGATCAACCACTCCCTGCGTCTCGCCGCTCTCTCCGGTCTGGGGCCCGATCCAGTCTGGCCCGGACGCGGGTCTGTACGCACAGATTATTCCTGTCACGATGAACGTCACAGCGCAACGGATTTTGGGCAACACCGAGACCGTTAGCATGACCCGCACGGCGGAAGTGGCGCTGATTCCCGTATTCCAGTTCGGCGTGTTCTGCGATGGCGATTGCTTCTTCGGGCGCAGTCCAAACCTCGCGTTTGCCGGCCGCGTGCATACGAACGGCGATCTTTACCTAGGCGTGGCCGATGGCGCTAACCTGGTCTTTGGAGACAAGATCAGCGCCTTTGGCAATATAATCCGCGAACAGATGGACAACGGAGTCCCGTCCGCAGGCAACGACAACGGCGGCACGGTGATGATTCCAACCACGAGCGGGGGTTGTTCCACGCAGCTGGCCAACCTAGCGGGGGCTAACCCCAGCGCCACTTGCGTCGACATTTCCACTACGGCTCTTGGCGCCACCAACGGCAGCGTCACCGCCGGACACGCGTCGACACAGGTTCCGGCCTGGTATAACGTCTCCCTCGGTACGCCGTACAACGGCTATATTATCGACGGCAATGGCCTTCCCGGTCCCCCTCCCGTGGACGGTCCCAACGGTACCGGCGCCAGCGATCTGACGCTTCCCTTTGTGAACGGGACAACCTTTCCCTTCCAGATCATCCGTCGGCCGCCACCGGGCGAATCGACGACATCTTTGCTCGGCGGATCTCGCCTGGCGAATGAAGCTCAGATTCGCATTCTGCTTAGCGACAAAGAAGCTGATTTACATCTGCCTGGCTGGAACGGAGACGTAACTCAGGACGTGGAACTGGCCAGCATGGTCCCGCCTGCTGAATTCACGAACACCGCCGGGCCGTTTGCGACCACGGGTGGCGCGCAGAGCGGAATCATCGTCAACGGAAACACTTACTACTTCGGCGAAAGTGCCTGCGGCGCAGGCTCCATAGGCAACGCCTGCACCCAGGGTGATACCGACTTCGTGTGGCCGCCTTGGGTTCCGGGAGGCACCACCGCCGCGCACAATACAACCAAAGCAGAGTGGCCCATCGTCAACGGCTGGTTGCTGGTGGAAGTTCTGAACTCCGGCTCCGGCGCGTGGGTCGGCGTCACCAAGGAGTGGCTGCAACTAGGCTTTGCCCGCGGATTGCAAGTACCGACAGCTCCGGGCAGTGCGGCGGCGCAAACCACCAATACCGTCGGTACCACGGGAAGCAATTTTCTCACGGACCACAAGAACGCGATTCTTTATTTCCAGCAGACTGCGGATCGCGGCGGTAACGGAACTGTCACTGCGGGGGATGCAATATCCTTCACCTCCGTCTACACCGGGGGAGCGGTAACCACGACCCCCCTGGTTAACTACGGCGCGAATTCGCAGTACAACTGGTATCCCATCAACCTTTATGACGCGCGCGAGGGAGAAAATAACGATACGGCCGGTTTCGCTCACGGGACCGGCACGGCCAACGGCATCATCAACTGTGTCGAACTCGACGTAGGAAACTTGAGGCGCTGGCTCCTCGGCCAGACTGGCGCCACCGGGACAACCGTGAACTTTACTACCCAGAACGGTTATGTCCTGTATTTCTCGGACCGGCGCGGCATGCAATATGACCCCAACCTGGCGCACAACCCGAGCAATATCCTGCTCGGCGCTTACGGCTTCGAGGATGTCGTCAATTACGCCGCTGGGGCCCCGTTTGCTCCGAATGGAACGCTCGAACCAGTCAACTACAACGGCGTTTCTCCGGAGGACACCGAACAATGGAATGACGGCACCGTCACTACCTACGGCGCGGTGACTGTTGGCGACGCCTTCGGAAGCCAAACGACAACCGATACGGACGTCACCAATCCGCACAATCCTTTTCTTCACCGGATTCAGACCTTCACCGTGGGCCGCGCTAACCGCGTCACGGGCGCCCGCCACGCGCTGAAACTGGTGGATGGATCACTGGGCTATCTTCCGACCATGCCTCCGGGCAATGCCTCTAACAACTGCGCCCAAACCGCAGCTAGCCCGACCGGTTGCGGCGGTTTTACGGTTGGCTCGGAGAACCCCGTCTACATTCAGGGAAACTACAATTCCAACTGCTATACGGCTGGCGGCGCCGACTGTACTCCTGGCAACGCCAACCTTGACCAAACCTGGAATGCTGGAGCGGAGCCCATACACGCGGCCGCAGCCGTGATTGCGGACGCTGTTACGGTCCTCTCCAACAACTGGCAGGATGCTGGAGTCAGCGGTGGACTTTATTCGGGCAGCTTGCAGAACCCAACCAATCCCGGCGGCCAGAGTTCTCCTGCTGTCACGCCCAACCGTATCGCGGTTAATACGTACTATCGGGCCGCCGTCGCCGCCGGCAAGAACATCGCCTTTACCAACACTGCTCAGAATCCGGAGTTTTCTTTCGGTATGGATGGCGGCATCCACAACTTCCTCCGCTTCCTCGAGGATTGGGGCGGCACGGCGACTCAACAGAACCTGAATTACAAAGGCTCTCTAGTTAGCCTCTACTACGCCACCTATGCAACCGGCACTTTCAAGTGCTGCAACCTGGTGTACAACCCGCCGAACCGTAATTACGTGTTCGACCCGTTGTTCGCGCAACCTCAGAACCTGCCGCCCGGAACTCCCATGTTCCGCAACGTAGACAACCTGAGTTACCGTCAGAACCAGGTCGCGCGCACCAACTAACGCGACACATACAAGAAGAACGGAGGACCTTGAGTACGGGTCCTCCGTTTTTAGTGCTGGCTTTTATTGCTCGTCTTTATTGCTGGATCATTGTCTCCGACTTGGGTGGTTTCTGCGTCACCTGCTGCGTGCTCGGCAGTTGCGAGCGGTCCCATCCTCCGCCGAGGGCCTCCACCAGAGCCACCGCATAGGCCATCTGCTGCACTTGAAGACCATTTAGAGTCTGCTGGTCGGAGAGGACTGTAATCTGCGCAACAAGCACATCGAGGTATGGATCGACGCCGGTTTCATACCGCGCCAGCTCGAGCTTGAGGAAAGTTTGAGCTGAGCTTACCGCCTGCTGCTCCTGCTGGATCTCCTTAGATAGAATGCGAACCTCCGCAAGGCCATCTTCTACCTGTTGAAAAGCGGAAAGGACCGTTTGACGATAGGCGGCGATATCGGCATTATAGGTCGCCACGTATTGTTGAACGGTCGCGCGGCGTAGGCCGGCGTCGAAGACAGTTTCGGGAAGCGACGCGCCAACTGACCAGAAACGGCTCGGCCAAGTGAACCACCGATGGAGAACCGAACTCTCAAAGCCGCCCTCCGCGGTCAAGGTCAGGGTCGGATAATAAGCGGCATAAGCGATGCCGATCGATGCATTGGCTTCGGCCATCAGGCGCTCCGCGGCGGCAACGTCGGGCCTGCGCTCGAGCAGTTCGGAAGGCACTCCGACCGGGATCGGTGGCGGAGCCGTCGTCATGGGTTTCACTGGGATGGAGAAATCGGAGGCGGTCTTGCCGATGAGCACGGCGATCGCGTGTTCATACTGTGCCCGCGCAATTCCGACGTTGGTTGCGCCTGCCTGCGCGCTCCGCAGCGCGGTTTCGGCTTCGACTACGGAAATCTGATCGTCGATGCCGGTCTCGTACAGCGAATGCGTTAGATCGTAAGTTTTCTGATCCGCAGCAACCGTCTCGTTGTAGATTTCCTGCAGTCGATCCTGGCCGCGAATTTCGAAAAAATATTCCGCCAGGCTGGCTTGTTCGGTAAGGCTCTCATTTTCGAGATCGGCCGCGCTGACCTGGGCAGCGTACTGGGCTTGGCGCACGGCGTTGCGAACTTTACCCCAGAGGTCTGGTTCCCAGGATGCCTCCGCCGGGAACGTATACAGAGTGCTTTGCAGTTGTGGAGTACCGTTAGGAGCAGCGGTATTGGCGGCAGTCGATCCCAGGTTCGCCGAGGTTCGCGAATGCGTCACCGCCGGCGCGACACTCAGGGCGGGAAAATATTGTGAACGGGCCTCACGCACGATGGCGCGAGCCTCCATGAAATTCTCGAAATATTGTTTTATGTTCTGGTTGTTAATGTTTAATTGATCTTCAAGAGCGTTCAGTTCGGGATCGTTGAAAATCTCCCACCACTTACCGCGCAGTTTCGCATCTGCGGGCTGAGCCACGGTCCAACCTTCATTCTCTTGGGAGTTCGTGGGGGCTTCTTTGTAGGCAGGGGACGGGGCGGGCGGAGCAGGAGGGTGGTATTTTGGTCCGACCACGCAGCCCGGCAAAATTAGCAAGAGTGCGGCGGCACAGAGCCGAACAATGCCGTTCGTTAACATCAGTTTTCCCGTAAGGACTTTCATAATCTTCCGTCTGCCTAAACCATCCCCTTCAACCCAACGCGTTAGGCTGCCTCCGGGGCTGGCGAAGGATGTCGCGCCGTTCCCCCCCGCAGGCGCAGCCGTAACCGGTCGAACTCCAGATAGACGACTGGAGTTGTATAGAGCGTGAGCAGCTGACTCAAGATCAGACCTCCGACAATGGTGATGCCCAGAGGGCGGCGAAGTTCATATCCCGTGCCGGTCCCCAGAGCCAACGGCAAAGCTCCCAATAATGCAGCCATGGTCGTCATCAATATGGGACGGAAGCGCAACATGCAGGCCTCAAAGATCGACTCGATCGGCCTCTTCCCTTCCTCGCGTTCCACCTGAAGAGCAAAGTCGATCATCATAATGGCGTTCTTTTTTACAATTCCAATCAGCAGAACGATACCAATGATCGAAATGATATTCAGATCCTGCTTGAAGAGCAGCAATGCGAGCATCGCACCCACGCTGGCCGAGGGCAGACTCGATATGATCGTCCAGGGATGGACTAAGCTTTCATACAAGATACCGAGAATGATGTAGACCGCCAGCAGCGCGGTCCCGATCAGCCATGGCTCGGTGCCCAGAGATTGCTGGTAGGCCAGCAGGGTGCCGGCAAAAAAGCCTTGCAGCGTGGAAGGTGTGCCGAGACGGCGTTGCATCTGGGCGATGCTTGATGTGGCATCGCTCAAAGACATGTTCGGCGCCAGGTTAAACGACACCGTGACCGAGGGAAATAATCCCGTATGGTTGATGGCAAGTGGGGTTGTGTTGGCATGGGCATCGGCGACCGCGAATAGCGGAATGCCCCCGCTGTCGGTGGTATGGAAGTAGATATCGTTCAATCCTTGCGGGCTTTGCCAATACTGAGGGGCAACCTCCAGCACCACGTAGTACTGATTCAACTGCGTGTAAATGATGGACACTTCCGATTGGCCGAATGCGCCGTACAGTGCCGAATCCAGCGACTGGGCCGTGATACCAAGTTTTGCGGCGGTGACGCGATCATAGTTCAGCAACTCGTCCAGGCCGCCGTTTTGCTGGTCCGAGCTTACGTCCTGAAAGCCGGGCAGGTGCTGCATCTCACTGGTTATGATAGGCGCCCACTTGGCAAGACCTCCCAAGGTGTCCGATTGCAACGTGTACTGATACATGGCATTGCTGGATCGGCCGCCGATGCGCAAATCTTGTGCGGCTTGAAGGAACGCGGAGGCCACCGGCAGACGGTTCAATTGAGGGCGGAGGCGGTTAATGATCTCAGTGGCAGTTACCTTGCGCTCGGCCAGGGGTCTGAGCGCAATGTAGACGGAGCCGGTATTTGTGGCCCCGCTCCCGCCGGCAACCGCAAGCACATTCGCCACGGCAGGATCTTTCTTGATTACGGCGCCGATCTGCCGAATAGAGTCGTCCATTGCCGGAAAGGATGAATCCTGGGGCCCACGAACGCTGCCCTGGATGACTCCTGTGTCCTCCACGGGGAAAAACCCCTTGGGTATCTTGATAATAAGCACCACATTGAGCGCTATGGTGATGAATAGCACGATGAGTGTGAGGGCGGGGTGTTCCAGCACCCAACGCAGGCTGCCTCGGTACAACGACAGTACCCAGTCAAAGAACTTCTCGTTGGCCATGTAGATGCGGCCATGTTTTTCCTTGCGCTCGTCCTTTAGAAGGTACGCGCACATCATCGGGGTAGTGGTCAGGGAGATGATCATCGACACAAACACGGCGGTCGAGAGAGTAACGGCAAACTCGCGGAATAGACGGCCAACGATTCCGCCCATCAGCAAAAGAGGGATAAAAACAGCAATCAGCGAAATGCTGATGGTGAAGACGGTGAATCCAATTTCTTCCGCACCTTTCAGCGCCGCAGCAAAAGGCTTCATGCCGTTTTCCAGATGGCGCGCGACGTTCTCCATCACCACGATGGCATCGTCGACCACAAATCCCGTTGCAATGGTCAATGCCATCAGCGATAGGTTGTCAAGACTATAGTTGAGCAGATACATCACCGCGAACGTTCCAATCAGCGAGACCGGCACGGCGACGGCAGGAATGAGCGTAGCGCGACCGTTGCGCAGAAAGATAAAGACCACGACGATGACGAGGGCGATGGAAATGATCAGCGTCCGCTCAACGTCGCTGACTGAGGCGCGGATGGTAGTGGTGCGGTCAAGAACAATGGTCGTGTCGATACCGAGCGGGATGGAGGCTTTGATAGACGGAAGTTGCGCTATTACGCGATCAACGGTCTCAATGATGTTGGCCCCGGGCTGGCGGAAGATGATGACCGTAACCGAGCGCTTGCCGTTCAAATAACCCGCGGCTCGAACGTTCTGTACGGAGTCGATCACGTCAGCCACATCGGACAGATGGACGGCCGCGCCATTCTTGTAGCCGACGACGAGCGGCTTGTAGTCTGCGGCGAGCGAGATCTGATCGTTGGCGAGAATGTCCGCGGTCACGTTGCCGTCAGTGATCTGGCCTTTGGCAAGGTCGGCGTTCTGCAGGCTCAATACTGATTGCAGATTCGCTAGGGTTAGTCCGTAGGCGGCCAGTTGTGTCGGATTTGCCTCCACACGCACCGAGGGCAAGGCGCCGCCTCCCACAACAACCTGTCCTACGCCCTGGATCTGCGACAGCTTTTGTTCGAGGACAGTGGAGGCTTCGTCATACAATTTCGCGGGGCCGAATTTGTCGGAGGTCAGGCCGAGAATCATGATCGGCGCGTCCGCCGGATTCACCTTGCGATAGGTTGGATTGCCTGGCAGGTTCGCTGGCAAATAGGTGCGGGCTGAGTTGATGGCGGCTTCCACATCGCGCGCGGCGCCATCGATGTCGCGGGTGAGGTCGAACTGAATAGTAATGGACGTGCTGCCGAGCGTGCTAGAAGAGGTCATCTCCGTCACACCAGCCATATGACCAAACTGACGCTCCAGGGGAGTGGCGACCGACGATGCCATAATCTGGGCACTGCCTCCCGGCAGACTCGCACTGACTGAGATCGTCGGAAAGTCAACCTCGGGCAGGGGTGCGACCGGAAGCACCTCAAAGGCAATTGCCCCGGCAAGGGCAACCCCCACTGTGAGCAGCGTGGTAGCTACCGGCCGTAGAATGAAGGGCTTGGAGATGTTCATGCGGGCCCTGCCTGTTCTGCCTCCCCGGTTTCTATTCTTTTCGGTTCGGGGGCAAAGCGATGCGCCAGATTATCGAAAAAGATATAGATCACAGGAGTGGTGTACAGCGTGAGCGCCTGGCTCAGCAGGAGTCCTCCGACCATGGCGATGCCCAGAGGCCGGCGCAACTCGGATCCGAAACCAGTGCCGAGGGCCAGCGGCAATCCACCCAGCAGCGCGGCCATCGTGGTCATCATAATGGGGCGGAAACGGAGCAGGCAGGCTTCATAAATCGCATCCGTCGCGTTCTTTCCGTGCTGCCGCTCAGCCTCCAGAGCGAAGTCAACCATCATGATGCCGTTCTTTTTCACGATACCGATCAGCAGCACGATGCCAATAATCGCCACTACGCTTAAATCCTGGTGAAAGAGAATCAGTGCGAGGAAAGCGCCCACGCCCGCGGAGGGGAGCGTAGAGAGAATCGTAATGGGATGCACAAAGCTCTCGTACAACACACCGAGCACAATGTATACCGTGACCAGCGCGGCAAGAATCAGCAAAGGCTCGTTGGAGAGCGAATTCGTGAAGGATGCCGCTGTCCCCTGAAAACCGGCCTGCAGGCTGGCGGGCATGTGCATGTCTTTCTGCACTTTGTCGACTGCCGCGATAGCCTCGCCCAACGCGGCGCTTGGCGCGAGATTGAACGACACAGTAATGGCGGGAAACTGACCCTGGTGAGTAATGGAGAGTGGCTCTGTCGTCTTCTCGAAGTGGGAGAACGCGCCCAGCGGCACCGCATTGCTCATGACTGAACTCGTGGCGCCTGCCGAGATGGCTCCATTATTCGACGTCGAAGGTGTGCCCGGTGAGAGCGCGTTCGCAGGAGGGGCAAGGGTATTCGCCGACGGAGTGTAGAGGGCTGAGGATGTCAGCGCATTAGACCCCGCCGCCGATGCTCCCGAAGACGCGAACGAGGTTGAGGCCCCGGCGCCGGTCGCACCCGCCGACGCGTTGGACTGGATGTAGAGATGGTTTAGTTTGTCGGGGTCCAGTTGAAAATGCGGCTGGCTCTCGAGAACAACATGGTACTGATTCACCTGGGTGTACATCGTATTAATCTGCCGCTGGCCGAAGGCGTCGTACAAAGTGTTATCGATGGTTGAGGGCGCAATGCCTAGTCGCGAGGCCGTGACCCGGTCGATCACCAGAGCTACGGCAAGTCCTCCCGCCTGCTGATCGGTAGCAACATCTTCCAGCTCAGGCAATTGCTTCAGCCGGCTGACGAAGCGGCTGGTCCAGACATTCAGTTCGTTCGCATCTGGATCTTCCAGCGTGTATTGGTATTGCGTGCGACTCACGCGATCATCGACTGTAATGTTCTGAACCGGTTGCATGAACAACTGAATGCCCTGAACCTGGTCCAGTTTAGAACTGAGCCGGCGGATTACGTCGGAAGCACTCAGCTTGCGCTGGTCGAGCGGCTTCAGATTGATCGATATTCGACCGCTGTTCGTCGTTGTATTAGTCCCATCGGCGCCGATAAACGACGAAAGACTTTCCACGGCCGGGTCATCCAGAATTACCCTCGCCAGCTCTTGTTGCTTTTGCGCCATTGCCTTTGAGCCGATCGCCGGCGGCGCCTGAGATATACCCTGGATCACGCCCGTGTCCTGCACCGGGAAAAAACCCTTTGGAATAATGATGTAAAGGAAAATCGTGAGCGCCAGTGTGGCCAGCGCGACCATGAGCGTGATCGTTTGGAATTGAAGGACAAACTTCAGCGTGCGGCCGTAGAAGGCGATCATGCTCTCAAACACGCGCTCGGAGGCTCGATAGACCCGCCCCTGCTGCTCCTTGGGTTGGTGCTTCAAGATTCGCGCGCTCATCATGGGCGTAAGCGTAAGCGAGACCACCGCCGAAACAATGATAGTAACGGCAAGCGTTACGGCAAATTCGCGGAACAGTCTCCCCACAACATCGCCCATGAACAAAAGAGGGATCAGCACGGCGATGAGCGACACAGTCAACGAAAGAATGGTGAAGCCTATTTGCTCCGCACCCTTGAGCGCAGCTTCCATGGGCGGATCGCCAGCTTCGATGTAGCGCGCTATGTTTTCGATCATCACGATGGCATCGTCCACAACGAAACCAGTCGAAATTGTGAGCGCCATGAGCGATAAGTTATCGAGGCTGTAACCGAGGATGTACATCGCCGCGAAAGTGCCAATCAGGGACAGCGGCACTGCCACGCTGGGGATAATCGTGGCATAGAGGCTCCGCAAGAAGAGGAAGATAACCAGCACCACCAGACCTACCGTCAACAGCAATTCGAACTCAACATCGGAAACCGACGCTTTGATGGCGGTTGTAAGGTCAGTAAGCATGGTTATTTGAATGCCCGTGGGCAGACTATTCACCAGCTGCGGCAATAGCTGCTTGATGCTCTTGACCACGCTGATGGTGTTGGCCCCGGGCTGCCGCTGGACGTTGAGAATCACGGCTGGGGTCTGATTCATCCACGCGGCTTGGTTATTGTTTTCCACGCCATCGACGACGTTTGCCACATCGGTCAGCATCACGGGAGCGCCGTTACGGTAGGCAACGACAACCTTCCGATAGTCGTCGCTGGTAATCAGTTGATCATTAGCGTCGATCTGGTAATCCTGGCGCGGCCCGTCGAAGTTCCCTTTCGCGGCGTTCACACTCGCCTGAGTCAGCGCGGAGCGCAAGTCTTCCAGATTGATGCCGTAGGATGACAGCGCCGTGGGATTGGCTTGAATGCGGACCGCGGGCTTTTGTCCCCCGCTGATAGTTACTAGACCGACGCCGCTGAGCTGCGAAATCTTGGGCGCAAGGCGCGTGTCGACAAGATCCTCCACCTGGGAAAGCGGCATGGAACTCGAAGTGATCGCCAGGGTGAGCACAGGCGCATCAGCGGGATTGGTCTTACTGTAGGTCGGCGGAGCGGGCAAGATGGATGGTAATAAACTCTGGGACGCGTTTATGGCTGACTGAACTTCCTCCTCGGCGACATCGATATTTAGGGCGAGGTTGAACTGCAGCACAATGACGGAAGTGCCTCCGGAGCTGGTGGAAGTCATCTGGCTCAAACCCTGGAGTTCGCCGAATTGGCGCTCGAGGGGCGCGGTTACCGTGGTCGCCATCACCGTCGGGCTTGCTCCAGGATAAAACGTGAGCACTTGAATGGTCGGATAATCGACTTCTGGCAATGCGGAAACCGGCAGCTGCGTGTAGCCAACCAGGCCAACCAGAAGAATTGCAGCCATCAGCAAAGAGGTCGCGACAGGCCGCAAGATAAACGGGCGGGATGGACTCACGGCGTGGCGCTCCCGTTTGTACCGGACGCCACAGGCTTGGCCGGAGCCTTATTCGCAATCGTGACTGCGGTGTTCTCCTGCAACTTGTCGAAATTGCTGTTGGCCACAACATCCCCGGGACCGATGCCCACCACCTGCGTTAGGCCGCCGTCGGTAACTCCTGTCTTTACGGTGCGGAGATGGGCGACATTGTTTTGAATCAAATAGACGAATGATGCCTGGCCATTTTGTTGAACGGTTGAGGCTGGAACCAGCGTCACTCCGCGCAAAGTATTCACCAACAGCCGCGCGTTAACAAATTGGTTCGGGAAAAGGGCATCATTTTTGTTGTCGAAGATGGCTCGTGCTTTGACCGTCCCGGTCGTAGTGTCAATCTGGTTGTCGAGCGTAAGTAGCGTTCCGCTTGCAATCTTGGTCTGCGCGGTTCGATCCAGGGCATCGACGCTGAGCTTTGCCTTCTTACGGAGCCGATCTGCAACCGGGCCCAGATTGTCTTCCGAAATTGTGAAAACTACGGTGATGGGCTCCATCTGCGTAATGACGGCGAGGGTAACGGTCCCCCCGGATTGCACCACGTTGCCCGGATCCACCAGCCGTAGACCCACCCGGCCAGCGATGGGGGCGGTAATATGGCAGAAGTCGACCTGAACCTGATCGTATTGAACCGTTCCCTGGTCGTTTTTTACCGTACCTTCATTCTGCAGAACGAGCTTTTCCTGGTCGTCCAATAATTGCTTTTGGATGGCATTCCGCGCCCATGCAACGCGGTAGCGTTCCAGATCCATTTGGGATTGCGCGAGCACGTTCTGGTCTCGCTCCCATGCGCCCTGAGCCTGCAGAAGAGTTGCGCGATACGGTCGCGAATCGATGTCAATCAGGGCGTCGCCCTTCTTGACCATTTGACCTTCCTTAAAATGCACGGCAACGACCAGGCCATTTACCTGGCTAGTAATCGAATCGGTGTATACAGGGGTAACTGTGCCGATTTCGTTGAGGTAAACACCGATGTCGCCTTTCTGGGCAGTCTCGGTTGCAATGTTGATCTTCGGCGGCGCGGGCTTGGCTTTTTTCGCATCCTCGTGTTGACGCCATAGCACAACTGCAAGCACGAGGAGGAGCAACGAGACAATCCCGATGACGATCCACCACGTTTTATGACGATGGATCTCCGACTCGTGAGCGGGAAGTTGATGGCCGGGGTCGTTGATGGGATGCTCACTCGTGGCAACGGTCAAAAGGAATCTCCTTTTAGGTCGGCTCCGAATCGCTCAGAATTATAGTCGAGGGAGACTGGAGTTCGATTCGCTATCGTAATGCCCGGTTGCCGCCAGTCGCTGCGAGTTTCCCGAAGTGAACCGTCAAATGATGCAGCCTGGCATGGCAACTTAGAATCTAAGCAAGTGTTAGTACGGGTAGGCCGTATGAGTAAGGGCTCTGTAAAGTTTTGCAAACGGAGGTTCAAGAACATGAACATTTTCAGAGGTAGCGGAGGACTCTCGAAGCCAGGAATGGGTGGGCGATTGTTGAGTTCCCTGTTGTCATTAGCTCTGGTGTTCGCGACTTTGCCTCAGAACCTTTGGGCTCTTCAGGACCAAAACGCGGCAGCGCCGGCGCAGGACGCGACTCCCGCAGGGCAAGGCGCGCCGGGACCCACGTATATGCAGCAGGCGCCTGAGCAACTGCAGCAGTTGGTAGCGCCGATTGCGCTCTATCCAGATTCTCTGGTGGCCCAGATTTTGGCGGCGTCTACATTTCCCGAGCAGGTCGTCGAGGCTGACCGATGGGTGCAGGCGCATCCTGATTTGAAGGGCGACGATTTGGGTAAGGCCGTGGATCAACAGCCCTGGGACCCGAGTGTAAAGGCCCTTGCGGCGTTTCCCTCCGTCCTTGGAAATATGGACAAGAACCTCTCCTGGACGTCGTCTCTGGGCGAGGCTTACTACAACCAGCAACAGGATGTGATGGATGCGGTGCAGGCGATGCGCAAGAAAGCCGAAGATGCCGGCAATCTTAAGACGACGCCGCAGCAAACCGTGGCGACTCAAGACTCGGACATCACAATTGCGCCTACGGATCCCGATGTTGTTTACGTTCCCGCATACAATCCATGGCTCGTTTATGGATATCCGATCGTGGCTTGGCCGGGGTGGTACCCATATCCTGGAATCTGGTTTGGGGGGCCGTATCTTTCGTTCGGAATTGGCTTCGGAATCGGTTGGTTCGGAGGTTTCGGATGGGGATGGGGTCACTGGGGATTCGACTGGCACAATCACTATGTAGTCTATAACCATGGCAGGTACTACTCCGCGAGCAGGACGTTTTACAACCGGAACAATATCTATCGCAGCGGAGCGCTTCGTGGTGGCGCCAGGCCTTTCGATGGAAATCGAGAGGCGGCTCGGGGATATGCCGCACCCCGCGGCCAGAGCGGCACACGCTCGAGCGCCTTCAGTGGCTACAACCATGGCGGAGATACCAAGAGCTTTTCCTCACGCGGCAGTGCCAGCTTCGGCGGCGGTGGAGCGCATGGCGGCGGAGGAGGAGGATCTCACGGGGGCGGCGGTGGGGGACATCGATAATCGAAGTTAGGTTGTGTGCTTACAGTTTGCGAGAGTCTGATCATGGAGAAAAACGTATGTGGACAAAGCTGAACGTCGAAAAATCCGATTGGGCCAGTCTTCCAAAACTTGCTGCGGTCGCAATCCTTTTGACGGGGTGCTTTTCCAGCACATCCGTGGCGCAGCAGCCCGGCCAGAAGACCTTTTCATCGCCGGAAGACGCAAGCCAGGCGCTTGTGACTGCCGCGCGGAACAACGACGAAAAAGCGATGCTCGATATCTTCGGAGCCGATGGAAAGCAAGTGGTCTCGTCCGGAGACGACGCGGAGGACGCCGAAAGCCGCGTTAATTTCGTAAAAAGATATGAACAGATGCACCGCCTGGTGAAACAATCGAATGGAACCACAATGTTGTATATCGGCGCCGAGAACTGGCCCACACCCATACCCCTGCGGAACAAAGGCAATGCATGGTATTTCGATACGGACGCGGGCAAGAAGGAAATCCTATACCGGCGAATTGGCCGGAATGAAATGTCAGCGATTCGTGTTTGCCAGGAGCTAGTTGCGGCGCAGAGGGAATACTTGGCGGACCACAACGAATTCGCCCAGAAGATCTTCAGCGATGAAGGACAACATGACGGTCTCTATTGGAAATCCAGTGGCGAGCACCTGAGCCCCATCGGACCGCTCGTGGCAGCGGCTGTCACTGAGCGTTATGCCAAGGCCAGAGATAGCGCTCCGACTCCTTATCGTGGTTACTATTACCACATCCTGACCCGCCAAGGAAAAAATGCCTCCGGCGGCGCCAAGAGCTACATCGTAGACGGCAAAATGACCGCGGGCTTCGCTTTCGTGGCGTATCCCGCGGAATACAGGTCGTCGGGCGTGATGACGTTCATCGTTAGCAAGGACGGAGTGGTTTATCAAAAAGATCTTGGCAAGAAGACCGACGCAACTGCCAAAGCCATTACCGTCTACAACCCCGATGCTGGCTGGCAAAAGTCTGAGGAGGAGCGCGAAGAGATTGCCGGCGAGCAGAAGACCGAGTAAGTCAGGCTTTGTTAGCTGCTCTTGCAGTGAAAGCACGGAGCTACGAGCGTCCCGTTTTCTTCGCGTGAATATAGTGCTTAACCTCGGGGGACTTTGAGCTGTAGCCGGAGACCCGCTTTTCGAGGTCTCGATCTGCCACTGTGAACCGATCATGCTGACGTTCATGCTCGGCCCAGGAATCCACGATGAAGGTCTCCAGATAAACTTTAGGATCTTCCGTATCGTAGTAAATCCCCCACCGTGTGGCGCCGTCGCGTCGTCGAATCCGTTGGTAGCTGTAGATATCACGGAGGAATTCCGCCGCTTTCGCCGGATCGACAACGTACGTCACCGTGACCAGAACTGGCCCTAAGTCGGGAGCCGGTTCCTCGAACATGGTTGGCTTCGCCCAGTGATTCCACGTGCTGAGATCGACTGCGGTGTTGGGCAGCGGAAATACGAATTGCAGCAGCAGGCATGCGCCAACTCCGATGCCAGAAGTCACAAGAGTCAGATGAAGATTGCTGCGCTCGGCGGCAAGTCCCCATAGCGTACTGCCTAGCACGACGCTGCCTTGAAATACAAACATGTATACAGCCAGCACCCGCGCGCGGACCCAATCCGGCGCAAGGTTCTGAACCATCGTATTGAAGAGAGACATGAAAACGGTCCAGGCTGCGCCTCCGAGAAGCATCAGAACGGAGAGAATCAAGAGGCTGCGTAACGCGGCGGTGCTCAAGAGGACTGCCGCAAAGGCGGCGGTTGCGATCGAGATAATGGCTTCCATGGAAAACGCCGCCTTTGCCCGGGGGAGCGCGACGGCGCCGAGCACCGCGCCAACTCCAAAGAAACCCAGCAACAATCCATACGCGATCGGGCCGCGCTTCAGTTCCCTTGCGACCATTGGCAGCAGAGCCCAGAAGGAACTGGTGAAAAAGACGAGACATGCGGTTCGCACCAGCAAGGCTCGAATGCCGGGAGAATAGCGAACGTAGCGGATGGCGGCCGAAGTAGCCCCGCGCAGGGTCTCTGCCGGCAATTTGCTTTTGCGCACTGGGCGTTTCCATCCCGCGATAACAAGAATCACTCCCAGAAATGACAGGGCATTAGCGACAAAGGCGACAGCGATCCCCGTTGCCGCGATGATCAAGCCTGCCAGCCCCGGACCGACAGCCCGTGCCAGGTTGAACTCGATTCCATTCAGCGCCAGCGCAGCCGAGAGATCATCTTTGCTTACCAGTTCAGGGACTATGGCGCGCCACGCCGGAGTTTCGATCGCATCTCCCAGCGAAAGACTGAAGGTGAGCAGGAGCAAGAGCCAGGGGGTCATCACTCCGCGAATCGTGGTCGCGGCGATGACCACAGCAATTGCGAACATCCAGGTTTCCGTGCCGAGTATCAGTCGACGGCGGTCGAAGATGTCGCCGACCGCGCCCGCGGGCAAGGCAAATAAGAAGAACGGCAAAGCAGAAGCGGTCTGGATCAGCGCAATGTAAAGGGGGCTGTGCGTAAGCGAAGTCATCAGCCACGCAGCCCCTACACTCTGCATGAAAGTGCCGATGTCCGACACCAGATCCGCAATGAGTAAGTTCCGGAAGATTGAGACGCGCAGAGGCCGCCATGGACTGGGTGAGACCGTTTGATCCGATCGATTGTGTTGAGGCATCGTTATCTAATCAAGGCTTCGACAGCGGTCGCGATGCGCGCGGTGTCCATCTTTACGAGAAAACTCGAACCCTCATACGCTCAGAACAGGAATTGGTGCCGCGCAAATGATCGCGTAACCGTGAATACGCAGATTGCCGCCGTAGGGGTAGCACTCGGTAACCAGCAAATCAGCTTTGGTCTGCTTCGCGGCCTGGCTCAGGACCTTAGGCACGTCACCGCTGCCTATGAATACCTTCGCCGTAACGCCAGTGTCCTTCTGAAGCTGCGCGAGTTGCCGGGCAGCATCACTGGCAAGTTCGTTTCTCCACCTGGGATTGGAGTAATTGCCGCCAGGCCCCCAAAGCTCCACGGAAGCCGTAACGTGGGCAAGCGTAAGGTGGGCGCGGAATTCGGTGGCCATTTGCGCGGCCCACGAAACAACTTCGTGGCTCCGCTCGGTGAGATCGACTGCGCATAAGACGTTGCGGACCGCAAACTCCGGCACTTTCGATTCTTCCACGTGAGCCCCGGTCCAAACCGGGCATTCGGTGCTGTACAGAACTTTCGCGGTCACGGAGCCCAGCAAGAACCGGTTGAACGTATAGCCATGAGACGGCATCATGATCAGGTCGGCCTTTTCCGCGCGAGCGGTCTGCAGAATAGCCTGGACCGGATCGCCTTTCCCTAACACGCATCGGATGGCGAGGCTTTGAAGCTCTGGCCGGAGAGACGTGTCCAGTTTTGTTTCCGCCTCTCCAAGGATCGCCGCGAGCAAATCCCAACGAGCGAGTGCGGCGCCGGCCGCGGGCACGCCGGCGACATGGCTGAGCGCTGTCACCACGTGCAGCATCACAATCTCCGAATGGAAATGCTGAGCCAGGGTCGCAGCCTGATGAAGCACACGCAGCGAGGCGTTCGGGAAATCAACCGGCAGGAGAATCTTCTTAATATTCAACATCGCGGCGGGCCCGCTTTATTCCGTCCCAAATCTTTTCAAGTCCTCCGGCCCGTCCGCCAACCTCACTGGCTCCTTGCCCTGAACCAACTCGCGGATCTTTTCCACCACGTCCGGATTGGCCAAGGTGGTGATGTCTCCAGTGTGCATGTTGTTGGAGAGCGCTGCGAGAATGCGCCGCATAATTTTACCGGACCGTGTCTTTGGCATATCCGGGACAATGAGGATCCTACGCGGACGGGCAATCTTGCCAATCATGGTTTCAATGGCCTTGTTAATCTTGTCTACAATTGCCGGGCTCGCCTGTACACCTGGCTGCAGAGCGACATAGACTTCAGGCACACGCCCTTTGATTTCATCCACCACCGGCACCACCGCAGCCTCCGCTACTTCAGAAACTGTGAGGCACGCAGACTCGACTTCCTTTGTGCCTAGGCGATGGCCGGCGACGTTGATTACGTCGTCCACGCGTCCGAGGATACGGAAATAACCGTCTACGGCCAGCACGGCTCCGTCCGCCGCAAAATATGGCCAGTCATGCCAGTCTTTGCTCTTGGGATCTTTGCAGTACTTGCTGTAGTACTGTTTAACGAACCGATCGCGATCACCCCAAACAGTCTGCATAATTCCCGGCCAGGGATTGCGGATGCAGATGTTGCCCGCCTTGCCTGACCCCGCTGCGACCGCTTCGTTGTTTTCGTCAATGATCGTGGGATAAATTCCCGGAACACCCGGACCCGCACTTCCCGGCTTCATGGGATCGAGAGCCGGCTTGGTGCTGCACAGGAATCCTCCGTTTTCGGTTTGCCACCAGGTGTCCACAATCACGGCCTCGCCTTTGCCTACCGTATCGTGATACCAGCGCCAAACTTCAGGCTCAATGGGCTCTCCCACCGTGGTCATGTGCTTGAAATGGTAGTTGTAACGGGAGGGTTCATCGTGACCGGACTTGCGCAACATGCGAATGGCTGTGGGCGAAGTGTGGAAGATGTTGACATCGAGGCGCTCGGCAATCCTCCACACTCTTCCAGCATCAGGGAATGTAGGCACACCTTCGTAGAGAACGCTGGTAGCGGCCAGTGCGAGCGGACCGTACACGATATAGGAATGACCCGTGATCCATCCGATGTCGGCCATGCACCAGTACACATCTTCGGGATGGATGTCCTGAATGTATTTGGATGTACCGGTTACGTAGGAGAGGTAGCCGCCAGTCCGGTGCTGGCAGCCTTTAGGCTTTCCGGTGCTGCCGCTCGTGTACATGAGAAACAACGGGGCTTCCGCGTCCATGGGGACGGGTGGCACGATTTCACCCGCATACTTGGGAAGAATCTCGTCAACCCAGAAGTCGCGCCCTTTCATGAATGGCGAAGCGGACGCGTTCTTGCCGGCGTGCCGCCTCCAGACCATGACCTTATCCACAGGCTGGCCTTCCTTCTTTGCTACATCCAACGCGATCTCGGAGCCCGCTTTGTGGTCGATCATCTTGCCGTTGCGATAGTAACCATCCATCGTGATTAGAACGCGGCTGCCGGAATCGGCGGCGCGCATCCCGCAGGCCTCGCCGCTGAAACCCCCGAACACCACGGAGTGAATAACTCCCAGACGGGCGCAGGCCAGCATGGTAATGGGCAACTCCGGGAGCATCGGCATGTGAATGGTGACGCGATCTCCGCTTTTCAGACCGCAGAAATCGCGCATCAGCGCGGCGAATTCGTTCACTCGCACATAAAGCTCGCGGTAAGTAACCGATACTGGCGCTTCGTCTTCTGGTTCCGGCACAAAGATCAGCGCGGCTTTGTTCTTATACTTGGCAAGGTGCCGGTCCACGCAGTTGTAGGAGGCGTTGAGCTTGCCGCCCACAAACCACTTCCAGAACGGCGGGTCGCTGGTGTCGAGTGTGGTATGCCAGTACTGCTCCCAGCTCAGAAGGTCGGCGTACTCACGAAAGCACTCCGGAAAATTCTTCTCACTGAAGCGCTCCATGATGCTGGGATCGGTAAGATTTGCCTGGCCGATAAACTTCGCAGAAGGATAGTAGTACTCTTCCTCCCGCCAATGGACGGCAATCTGCGCTTCTGTGGCTTCACTGACTGCCGGTGGTTTCGGGCGTATTTCCGCCATCTCGATTACCCCTTGGATTGCTTAAGACTCGCTGAACACGTCTTGCTGAAGTATGTCACATCGCGGTTCCGGCATGCTCCGCGAGCGCTGAGTCGTCTGACGACTAAGCGCTCGCGATACCGTTGAATTTGGCAGCTGCCTCTGAGAGCCAGCAGTTTTCGAATCGGCAACACTCTAGCGGAAACCTTTCCCTAGTCAGCCGCCGATGCACGCCCTCCGGTTTCATCCCAAATGCGATTGCCGTGCGTCTCTTTCAGCAGCAGACTTCCCACGATGAACGTTATGCCGGCGACAATCATGGGGTAATAGAGTCCGGCATAGATATTTCCGGTGGCCGCAACCGACGATAGACCAATCAAGGGTAGCAACCCGCCAAACACTCCGTTTCCTATGTGATACGGCAAGGAAAGCGAAGTGTAACGAATCTTGGCCGGGAAGGCCTCAATCAGATAAGCGGCGATGGGGCCGTAAACCAGGCAAACATAGAGAACCTGAATGAAAATCAGGATCACCAGCATCGTCGTGTTGGGATTCACTGCTTCCTTGACCGGAACCAATGCACCAGTCGCGTCCGTAGTCATGGCCGTCAGCGAGATGGCGCCTGTCACCTTGTTACGGGCAGACTTTACGGTAACAACGTTGTTCCCCGCAGCGCGTTCCATGGCCTTGTAGATCGGGATATAGGTCAGTACTCCGAGAAGGCAGCCCGCCATCATGAGCTTCTTTCGGCCGATCTTATCAGACAGTGCGCCCACCACGGTAAAGAACGGCATCCCGATGAGGAGGGCGATCGCGACCACGATGTTCGCGGTTTTTACATTCACTTTCAGAACGGTCTGCATATAAAACAGCGCGTAAAACTGCCCCGTGTACCAGACCACACCTTGCCCGGCAGTCGCTCCAAAAAGCGAAATCAGAACGAGTTTCAGATTCGCCCATTTGGTGAAGGCATCCTTGAGAGGTTGCGTGGAAGTCATTCCCGCCGCCTTGAGTTGGGAGAAGATGGGCGACTCCTTCATCTTCAGGCGGATATAGAGCGAGATTATCACCAGGATGATGGAAACCAGGAAGGGGATGCGCCAGCCATAAGCCGTGAAGTCTTCCTTCGACATTGAGTTCTGCGTGACCAGAATCACGATCAGCGAGACAAAAAGACCCAGCGTGGCCGTGATTTGGATGAAGCTGGTGTAGAAGCCGCGTTTATTGTCGGGAACGTGTTCGCCAACGTAGACCGCAGCGCCGCCGTACTCCCCGCCCAGCGCCAGTCCTTGAAGGATACGGATGCCTAGCAGCACAATCGGCGCGAACCAGCCCGCCGTCGCGTAGGAGGGCAATAGGCCGATGACGAAGGTTGAAAAACCCATGATGGAGAGCGTCACAATAAATGCGTACTTGCGCCCGACCAGATCACCGATGCGGCCGAAGAACAATGCGCCGAAAGGCCGCACCAGAAAGCCGACTGCGAACGTCGCAAGATAGGCTAGGTAGGCGAAGGTGTCATTCCCCGGAGGATAAAACTTCAACGCCAGGATGGCGGTGAGACTACCGAAAATGTAGAAGTCGTACCACTCGATCATGGTGCCGACAGACGACGCGCCAATCACTCTCCAGATGCTGTACTCTGCATTGCCACTTCCCGCCACTGCAGTATTTGCCATAACTTCCTCCATTCACGCGAAGTTCTTTGGTCCTGGACATGCGTTTCGATCTGCAAGTCTCAGGCACGACACGGCTTGGAAAAAACCCAGGACTATATACCGCTGACAGCACTGAACCAACCCATGGCCCGTTACCTTCTCAGCGCCGGGACCATCCCAGAAATGGTCATGGCTGCTGCTTCTGCAAGACTGCTGCTACCGTCAATTCTGCTCCGGGCGACACCGTAAGCTCACGCTTCCATTGACTGAAGCCCGGCATGGAAAAAATAACGACATGCGTCCCGGTGCTGAGGGGAATCTCCGATGGCGTGCTGCCCAGGTACTTGCCGTCCACGGTGATTTCCGCGCCGGGGGGTGTCGAACCGAAATTGCACTTTACTTTCTCTGAAGCTTTCTGCGGAGAAACTTGCTGCGCCGCGACAGAGGGTGAGGCTGCTGTAGCTACCGGAGAAGTCTGCCGCGGAGTGGACGAGTCGGGGACTGGCGGAGTCGCAACTGCGGCCGCCGTAGCCTGTGGAGCGGCCTTGCCCTCCGCAGCGACCAAGGTGTACAGCTGCTTTCTCACCTTGCCCTTGTCATCCACGTAGTAGACATCGAGGCCGTGCTTCTGTCTTCTGGCGTCGTAACTTTCGCCCTTGGGCAACGGTGCGCAACGGGAGTATTTTGAATCAATCGTGCAACTGATGCGGTACGGCGCCCCGTTTTCTTCCTGCACCAGCAAAGTATTCGTCAGGATCGCCGATCTGCTGTTATTGCAATAAGCGTCGAAATTTACGGCATCGCAATTCTTGGGAACCTCGTTGCCGCCGAGGCTGACTGAACGAGTTTCAGAATCCAGAACCTTGATCCGCATCAGGTTGGTCTTCGACGCGGCATTCGCCAACATGGCCGCCAGTAGAAGACCTGCTTGCACGGCCGCCATTCTACGCATACTCATGGGACCAAACTCCTCCGGACTCCGCCCAGTGCGCCGGTCGCCGCCCGGCGTTCCCCGTACGATCGTGGGAGTCGACGCCAAGAACCGGTACATTGTGATCTCTTGTCCCGCCCCGTGCAATAGGTTTCGTTTGACAGACGGGAGCTTGGGAGGACGGACTCACCTTCGGGCCATCGCCCGATGGGAGCCCGCCCCCCTTGCTTCGGTAATCCGGCGACTTCAATCGACGCCGGCCATTTCGATCATCCGGACCGGTTCTAGAACGAGAAAATCGGGCCGAATTCTGTACGGTGATCCTGCCATTCGTTGGACGGTTGTCCACCGATGTTGTAAAGCGTCAGGTGATCCTCAAGACGAGTGGCATAGACCGACTGCTCGATGCCAAACGAGATGTACGGGTTGAGTTTGTAGTACAGGGTTGCAGCAAACATCTTGCCCATCAAAAGTGGTAATGGGGACAAGGTGTTGGCGTTGGCCGTGTAGCCGGGATAGTTCAGGTCCTTGTTGTTTACCTGATCTTTGCCGATGTCGAAGAAGAGCTGCCAGCCGGCGTTGTGGCCTTTCGGGTTGGCATTGAACCAGCGGGAAAGCGGCAGACCCAGATTGATAAACCCGCCAAACGACCGGATTGGCCGCTGCGGAGCAGCCACAACCTGGCCTGCCGCATTCGTTCCGAGCACGGCGGCACCCGCAGCAGCGAGCGGACCTCCATCCAGGGTAGCGAATGGGCCTTGTATGTTGGTTAGCCCGGTAGTATCCGTGGCGTAGGAGTTGACCTGGCCGCCGAAGAAGAAGCGCAGGTCAGCACCCTGATAGAGGCTTGCGACTAGGGTAGCCCAACGGGTGGGCAATTGCAGCGCGACTTGCTCGCCATACTGGCTGCTGGAGGCGGTAAAGCCGTTCGGGAAAGCAGCGCAGTAGTTAGCCGGTATCTCGCATCCCCCCGTGCCGATGTAGGAGGAATTGGGAACGATCGATTTACGCCGCCCATCGAATCCCGTCACCATAATCTGCGCCGGGGCGACGCCGGGGGCATCGTCGAGTTTGAACTGGAGGGCCAGTCTGGCTTCCAGTTCAGGACGTCCAGAGTCGGCACCCTCGCGCTCACCTTCGCCAAGCTGACCCTCTACGCCTAACGATCCGAGCTTCAGGATTTGACCTGAACTTGGCATCATGAGCGCAAAGGTGGGAGAGATCTTGAGGTCGTGCCAGGAGCTCAGCTTCTGCACCGCTCCGAACTGGAATTGCGGAGAGCGCGTATATATGTCGCCGTAGAACGCACCCAGGAAGGTAGTTTCCAGAATGTTGGGCAGCACGCTTGAACCGAACAGCGTCCAGTCCTGTCCGCCCTCGAAATAGAGGTCAGTCTTATCACTGGCGGTGTAGTCCAACCGTGCGTAAGCCAGGCGCAATTGGAAAGCGTTGCTGCGAATGGACGATACATCGCGGTTGTCCACTTCGCTGAAGTTGCCTTCGTAGTCGCCCTCGACCCGGCCAGTCAGCACGATCTTGGGCGAGATGTCTGGCCATTCGATGTTCGCTCCGAGACGAGTGGAGCGCGCCTTAATATGGAATTCGGGGTCTGTCGTGGGGCCGGTGTCAAAAGTCTGGGGCGTGGTCAGGAAAAGTCCCACAAATGGGAAATCGTCGCCATTCGGCGAACTCGTGTCATAGGCTGCCGTCGCCTTGATGAAGCCGTAGGGCGTCATCTTGACGGGGCCCATCTTAAAGGCAGCATTCAGGCCGTCTTTCTTGGGTGGATCGACGGGCAAGGTCCGCAAAGGAGCAATGGCCGGGACCACGGACGGCGGCGGAGGCGGCTGCGTTCCCTGAATTACGGGGTTCGGATGCGCGGCTTGCGGAGCCGAGTTAGACTCAGCCTCCGGGTCGCTGAGAGAAGCTGTGACCGTTTCCGGAACCGCAGCAGGGGCCGGTGCCGGAGCGGAAGGTTTCGCTGCGGGGACTGCGGCCGCAGACAAATCCGCCGCGCTCACTATTCCCTTCCGTGAGAGCGCTTCCACGAGAGCCTGAAACTGGGCGTTGGGTGTGGCATTTCGAATGGCGTTCGCCTCATTGGGCGCCAGAACGCCTTTCATCACGAGCACACCAAGTAAAGCCGTAACGTTAGCATCTCCCGCGGTCGGGGCAAGATTCGGGCTAGCTGCAGCGGGGGTGGCTTCCGCGCCGGTTGCATTCGTTGAATTATCTTTTGTAGTTTTCCCATCGTTACTTCCTGCCATGACAGGCACAGCTGTGATGGCCACGACTAACAAGATTGAAGTCCACTTTCTCAGCGTCGACATAGACGTTGTCTCCTCTTTTTCCGCCCAGCTCAGGCTTGGGCATACACATGGGGCGGAAACCTAATGCATATTCATGAACGATGTCAAGAAAATGCTTCGGCGCCGATAATGGCCGACTTAGGAGAAATTCAGCCATCCCCTTTCGGGCACCGCGAGTTGGCGCGGGAGATGTCTCGACCATGAAAGGGTGAGTCTTTGCGAAATTGTTTGCAGGGACTGATCAGTTTTGGATTCCCGTTCTGGGACCTATTGAGACTCTTGAGAGCAAGATTGACCATCTCTCAGCGTGGCGATGTTGAATAATGTTGGTGTGCAGCCAGAAACCCTCACCCCGCGACAGATCTTGTCAGTCCGTTGCCCGATGTGCCGGGCGTTACCGAAAGAGAGGTGCACCCTCAGCACGGGACACCCGTCCGCCAAAACCCATCTCGCTCGGAGCGCAGCCGCCGCCAAGGCTCCCCGCCCTGAGACCTACAGCCAAGCGGTTCTGCGAATCCTGAAAGCTACCAGCCGCAGCCTGCGCGTCCTCTTTCAACATAAGTAGAGCGGTCGACCTACGCCGTGCAGCCTTCAGTCTGTCGTCGATCGAGGTGAAGGCAGCACATCATACAGAGGCTGCGCCGGCTTCACCTCGGGATTTCCGTCGGCCACCGACGCTGCGAGAATGCGTATCTTGTCGTTATTCGGCAGTGTAATCGTCTTCGTGCCGGCCGGCAGATCAATCGGATACGCGAACAGATAGGAGTAGGCGTAGGGCACATTTTCGCCCTCAGCGTTGTGATGATGCGAGCAGTACCATGCCAGGTCCGCACGTTTGATATAGCCCGGCCTGATGCCCGTCATTTCGCCATAATCGTCATGTGAAGTATCCTTCGAGGACCATTGACGGTCGTCCCACTGGCCAATGAATCCTCCCCAATCCTCGACATTAAGGTCGACTCCAATCTCGCCTATTTTGAATGTCGCCTTCTGGTCACCTTCCGCAGAGGCTGCGAGCACGTACAAGCGCTTGTAGTTTCCGGCCGGCAGGTCAATTGTCTGTCCTTTTGCTATGACAGCGTTGGGGACACCCGTCTGTGCTGAAGCCAGTCGAAACTGCACATCTTTGAAGCTGATTTGCGTGGGCAGCATCTCCGCCGGCAATGCGTTGCCCTTGCCGTCAAATCCGCCCTTCGACTTTCCGCCGTCATTGCTGGCGGTCGCCAACTCATAGTGCAGGTTCACTGGAGCAGAATGGACCGCCGCAACCTTGGTTGAAGAGTCAGCAAGTTTAACGGCGAACGTGCGCGGCTGATATGCCGAGAACGAGACAACCAGCGCACCGCCGTTCACGGGGATGCTCGCGACCGGTTGCTCCTGGCCGTTGACTTCGCGCGCTGCGACGATCGGCGCGTCGAATGAGATTTGGACGCTGGGCTGCGGTTTGCCATCAAGTTCCACCAGGCGCACGATTGTTTCATCGCCCTGTTCTGCCTTCTTCAGCGCGAAAACTCGAATCCGCGGGTTGCTGACTTTCAAGAGAGAAAACTCTTTGCCAAGAGTACCTGCGTGTTTGGTCACCTCGAACGCAATGAGCGGATCGTTCAAGCGCTGCGCCTGCCAGTCAGTCTGGCTCTGCCGCCAGTCGGCTGCGTGCCCGGCGATGCCGTAGACAAACTCGTGGTGCCCAATATCCTGGGTGCCCTGGTCCGCATAACCCCCTCGCGTTCCCGGAGTCCGAATCAAAGTGAGCCGGATGGTATGGTCGTTCGGCTTATCCGATCCGTTTTTGCAGTCGGTAAGGATGGTCGCGCCAAACTGGCCGCTCATGTCGGTCAGATCAATCCACTGGTGAGTCGGCACTTCGAACTTCTTCGGCTCGGCCGTCGGCCGCTCGATCGTGCCAATGTCCCAGTTATAAGTGGCAAGTTGATTCGACGCTGCCAGCGGAAAAGTCGCTTTCAGATTTGATTCTTTCGTGTTCCAGTCGATAGCGTTCGCGAACTCCACTCGCTTCCCCGCATCGCCGGCGGAGAGCCTGATGGTCTGAACGAAGCGAGACCCTGCTGTCTCGCGCGAAACTTCAATTGCCACTCGAGCCCGACCGTTTTCCACCACTCGAACCTTCGCCGGACCTCCAACATAAGCTTTCGGTGCGGCCTGCTCCTGGTCCCAGTCCATATTCCAGGCCGGCCAGTGCTCCGGGTTATCGTAGGAAATCGCAAGGCGCGCTGGAGCCCTCAACAATTCCCTACCTAAAGACTTGTCGAAAATACTGGAGACGTCGCCATCGGAGTTTAGTTTCACGCGGTAGTATTGATTCTCGAGCAAGTTCTCTGACACTTTCATCTGGTACCAGTCGGTCGTACCCGCGCCCGCCTGCACGTCGTAAGCCGCGTAACCTACAGAGGGTGCGGTCGCCAAAAAGATCACCCTCCCATTCGAAATCTGAGACGGAACCTCGTGACCGTCAGGATCGATAACGTGCACGGCATTCGGCATTCCTTCAGGAAAGTGTACGGTCGCTTCCACCAAGTCCTCGCGTGCAATGTTCAAGGGATTGAAAACCACCAGCGGAACCCCTTTCGTCTCCGTGTTCAGGGCAGCACTCACAGCTTCGGTCGCATCGCTCAGGACGCCGGCAAACTGGTTCATCGCGATTACATCGTCATTCCAGGCGAACTCATACGCCTTGGGCGTCGCAGTGCCGGCAGCAATGTCGTGGAAGTGACCGCCCATCACAAGAGTCCAGGCATCGTTCAGCCGCTGTAGGGGATACGGCCGCGCACCCAACCATTCCGCGGCGAGCGAGGATTCTTCCGCAGCATCGGCCAGCAATTCTTCTTTCCGCAGCCACCGCTTCTGGTAGCCCTGCGACGTCAGAGAGCCGGCAGAATGGTTGGTCAACTCCATTTCGCCGGTGTAGCGTGGAAGTCCGGCCGCTTCGGTTGGAGTGATATCGAGAAACATCTGCTCAGCATTCGCGGAAATCACATGGATGGGTCCATCGCCGACTTTCACGGGAGCGCTCTGAGCACGCGGCAAACTAGAAGACGGGTCGGCGGCGAGAGGCAGGCTGGCTGTGCCTTTCGTTACGATGGCTTCGAGCCGCTTCACCGATTCCTCAGCCGGCGCCCCGCCGATGTCGCCCGTGCCGTAGTAGTGATAATCGGCGAAGACGCCGCTGACCTTGCCGTTCAGTTCGACGCGTGCCGCCCAATCTCCTTGATGATGGTCCAGTCGTCGATCCTGATCGATCCTGGCAAGCGTTGATTGTTCGCTTCGAAGGTGGATAGATTCTTCAATGTCGTTCGGATCGGACGCATGTCCACTGCGCTCTTCCTGGTCCAGTTTCGCGCGCACAGCCTGCATCTTATTTTGTACATCCTGAAGTGCTTTGTCGGGCGGCATCGGAGGCAACCCCTTGCTCAGATCGGTGTCGACGCCGCTGTCATAGGCGCCCGGATTCAATCCTGCCAGCACACTCTCGCCATCCGGCCCTACCCAAACGCCGACATTGAACGGCGTGCCTTCCGGCGTTTTCTCCACCGATTCCGGCCCCCCGCCCGGAGCAGACGATCCCCATACCAGCTTCTGCGTCGAGAATCCTTTCACCCCGGAGTGCGCGAGGATACTCGGCAGCGACGCGGGAAATCCGAAGCAGTCCGGCAACATATACTCCGCACTCGCCCGGCCCAATTCCTTGCGAAACCAGTCGTTTCCGTAGAGAACTTGCCGGATAATAGCTTCGGCGCTCGGCGCGTTCACATCGCCTTCTTCCATGGACGATCCCGCGGGGAACCATCTTCCCTCATCGACGTACTTCTTCAACCTCGCAAAATCTGCGGGAAAATACTCCTTCATTAAGCGGTAACGATTGGCGCCGCTGAAGTTGAACACGTAATGGGGATATTTATCGAGGAGCGCGAAATTATCCTCCATAGTTTTGCGAATATATTCGTTGATAACCTGCGGATACTCCCATCGCCACTCCGTGTCGAGGTGGGCGTAGCCGACTACATAGAGGCTCGGCTGCTTCGTCAGATCAGGTTTTTCGGTTGTTTGTGCGATAGCGCCGGCGAGCAACATCGGGCAGGCTAGTGTGACCACTACCGAAAGTCTAAACAATCGATCCATTGAAATCTCCAAACATCTCTCGACAAAATAAGTCGTTTTTCGCAGTACCGTATGTTACATGACCTTTCGACCGCCGCGCTCGGCGCGGCTGCGGGTCGTTTCCTGATACCCTGATCTGAGTCCCGGGAGAAACCAAGTCGTTGCCGCCGATTATTAATGCGCAGGGAATTTCGAAAGCCTTTGGGGCCAATCCGCTCTTCCAGAACATCTCGTTTACGGTTTCCGAGGGCGATCGTATCGGATTGATCGGTCCGAACGGCTCCGGCAAATCAACTTTGCTGCGGATTCTGGCCGGCGACGTGAACCCCGATAGCGGGGAAATCGCCTCCCGAAAAAGGATCCGCCTCAGCTACATCGAACAGGATTCGAAATTCAAGCCCGGCGCGACCGTACGCTCTGTTGCTCAAAGCGCCATGGAGCGAGCCGCGGTGCCGGAGTCGGAACGAGGCACTCGCTTCGCCGAGACTCTCGGTCGCGCGGGCTTCGAAAACTTCGAGGCGGAGGCGGCCACATTATCTGGCGGTTGGCAGAAGCGGCTCGCAATCATCGAGGCGCTGGTTCAGGCGCCGGACATCCTGCTGTTGGATGAACCCACCAATCATCTGGACTTGGCGGGAATCGAGTGGCTGGAAAGCTTGCTGGAAGCCGCATCATTCGCGTGTGTCGTGGTCAGTCACGATCGCTATTTTCTTGAAAACGTCGCGACCCAAATGGCGGAACTGAACCGGACTTATCCGGATGGCTTGCTGCGTGTTGTGGGAAGCTACAGCCGGTTCCTCGAGAAGAAAGAAGAATTCCTGCATGCGCAGTCGAAGCGCCAGGAAGCGCTGGAGAATCTGGTTCATCACGAGATCGAGTGGCTTCGCCGCGGCGCCAAAGCGCGGACCAGGAAGTCGAAGGCTCGCATCGACAAGGCAGGCAGACTAATGGGCGAACTCGCGGACCTGAACGCGAGAAGCCGGAGCGGAACCGCGCTGATCGATTTCTCTGCCACGGATCGAAAAACCAAACGCCTGATCGAACTGGAAGATGTCTCTTGTGAGGTTGGAGACCGCACGCTTTTTACCGGACTTAATTGCGTGATCACCGCCGGAATGAAGGTGGGGTTGGTGGGGCCTAACGGCAGCGGCAAGACGAGTTTGCTGCGGCTGTTGCAAGGAGAATCATCCCCGACGAGCGGAAAGATTCACCGTGCCGACTGGTTGCGCGTTGTCTATTTCGACCAGACCCGTGAACTGGATCCTGATATTACGCTGCGTCGTGCTCTGGCTCCAGAAGGCGATTCCGTGGTGTATCAAGACCGCGTGATCCATGTTGCTTCGTGGGCAGCAAAGTTCCTGTTCGCCGGTGAGCAGTTGAATCAGCCGGTAGGCCGGCTTTCCGGCGGCGAACGGGCGCGAGTTTTGATCGCTCAGCTTATGCTGCAGCCCGCTGATGTTCTTCTCCTCGATGAACCTACCAACGATCTCGACATCCCGACGCTGGACATTCTGGAGGAAAGCCTGCTGGAGTTTCGAGGCTCGCTCGTTCTGGTAACCCATGACCGCTACGTGCTGGACCGCGTTTCAACCGTGGTTCTCGGACTCGATGGATTGGGCGGCGCCGGCCTTTTCGCCGATTACTCGCAGTGGGAATCGTGGCAGGAAGAACGCGAGCAGTCAGCGAGCAACGACGCGCGCACCGCCGCGCGAGCCGCGGCCCCCGCGGAGAGCGCCGGACAATTTCCGGGGAAAAAGAAGCTGTCTTACCTGGAGGCCCGCGAATATGACACGATCGAGCAGCGCGTCGCCGATGCCGAGTTAGTGTTGCAGGAAAAACGTGTTCAGCTTGAAGATCCGGAAATTGTCAGCGATGGTCCGCGACTGGTCACGGCGCATTCAGAAATGAAGGAAGCCCAGGAAAGGGTGGACGTTCTCTACGCGCGCTGGGCGGAGCTGGAGAAAAAGAAAAACTGATTTCCCTCTCGTCTCCCGACTGCTTAACCTGCCAAACAAAAAGCGATGATGGTGTTTCCCTGAGTTCCCGACCTGTCTTCGATTCTTTTCACCAACTCTGACTCAAGGTTCTCCGGATCAGGCCTCATCTCGCAGGCTGCAATCTCCTCATCCGTTGCTCCGTGGTAGCAGAGTTCGCAAACTCCCAGCCCATCTTCGGAGCGGACCGGCGGGCCAAATACTCGGCACGTCATGGGACGTGATTCGTAAAGCTCGCAATTCCCCGTCTCCGGATCCAGCGCAGGGCAAGGCTCGTCATTCGCGAAATCAGAAAAACGCGCGTCCGCTTCGTCTCCTTCGTCCAACACCCCGCTTACCATATCGCCAGGAAAGTCCGCTGACAGGCGCGCAACCGTCTCGCGAGCGCGTTCGCGTATGCGACTGACGCGTTGAGTGGAACGCTTTTCGAGATCGGTCATCCCTCGCCTCAAACGCAAGACATCGAGCTGATTGATCGGGAATACTCCGATACAGCACTGCGTGCACCCCGGACGGCATACAAGCCACTCGCCGCTGCGTTGCGTTACCTCGGCCAAGGCGGAGTCTACTATCTGAATCAACGCCCGGTCTTTGGCGCGTGGAAAGAAATTCGCCATAACGATCTCCCAATCATATAACTCATTCGCTTTGTTCACTCCAACGTCCGTGATGTTCAACCTCTCACATCCTCCCGTATATTGGAATGGCGATCCGCGTAATTTGCATGGTGCAATCGCCTGGGGATCTCCGCGAGAAAATGTGCGAATGGCAGAACAACACTACATCGGCGTAGATGTCGGCGGCACGAAAGTGGCGGCCGGTCTAGTGACCTCCACCGGCCAGATCACTCACCGGACGCGAGTCCCCATGGTAGTAGCCGACGCATCCGCTGGCTTGGCTGCGGTGCGTTCGGCGATTGACGCGATCCGCGCAGCGGCCGGTTCCGATCCAGAATCGCAGGGCTTAATCTCTGGCATAGGAATCTGCGCTCCCGGACCGCTCGATCCACGCTCTGGCGTTGTGATTAATCCTCCAAATCTGCCGGGGTGGCGCAATTTTCCCTTGGCCGACCTAACATCGAAAGCCTATGACCTGCCCGTTCGGGTCGACAACGACGGCAACGCGGCGGCTTTGGCGGAAGCCTTGTGGGGTGCGGGCCGTGGTTACCGCAATGTCTTCTGCGCCACCATCGGTACTGGAATCGGCACCGGGATTGTCTTCGATGGCCGCATCTATCACGGCCGCACCGGAGCCGCGGCTGAGGGCGGTCACATCACCATCGATTATCGCGGCCCGCGCTGCGGATGCGGCAAGCTGGGTTGCATCGAAGCTCTGGCATCCGGGCCAGCGATTGCCCGGCGAGCCTCGGAAAAAATCGCTGCCGGCCGCCGCTCTGCCATTCTGGAAGATACCCAAGTCAACATGGACAGCATTACGAGTGAGAAAGTTGGTTACGCTTACATCGGCGGCGATTTATTGGCCAAAGAGGTCTTACAGGAGACCGCCATGTTTCTTACCGTGTGGCTGGGCAACATCGTGGACTTACTCGAGCCCGACGTGATCATTGTCGGCGGGGGCGTAGCTACCATGCTGCAGCCGTTCTTTGGGGAGATGCGCGATCGCCTCCCCAGTTGGTGTGTGAATTCGCATTGCCAGGAAATCCCGCTGGTGGCGGCCCGCTACGGCGCCGATGCCGGCATCGCCGGTGGCGCCGCACTCTGCCTTGAAATTTCGGGTTGAAGCCTTCCAGGATGCCGAAGCTCAATTACTTCAGTGATCACGCGCCCCAGAGCTTGGATGTTCTGCCAATCGCTATAATAAATGAGGCCGACTTGTGGGTACGGCCGCCAAGTCAGGGCGGAATCGAAGGTTGACCAAGATCATCAAAAGGATATGAAGAAAGTCCACCAGCATCCTCTGGAAAAGATCCTGGAGAATCGAATCGCCATCATCGACGGAGCCATGGGCACAACGATCCGCACCTATGGGATGACGGAAGCGGATATTCGAGGAGAGCGCTTCAAAGACTCTACAAAGGGGATTCTCAACGACGGTGACCTGTTCTCGCTGACTAAGCCGGAGATGATCGGCGACATCCATCGCCGGTTTCTGGAGGCAGGGGCAGACATCATCGAGACCAACACCTTCGGAGCCACCAGCATCACCCAGAGCGAATTCTTTGTCGATGATCCACGGGAGCGCGGCGGCCGCAAGGATCCTGCGTTCTACCAAGAGATCGTTGACGATTCGTTTCTCGGCAACCTGGCTTGGGATATCAACGAGCAGTCGGCGCGGCAGTGCCGAGAATGGGCCGATCGTGTCGGAAGCGCAACCTCGCGTCAGCGGTTCGTGGCGGGAGCGATTGGGCCGCTGACCGTTTCCCTTTCAAACTCGCCCGATGCCGACGATCCCGGCTTTCGGGTCGTCACCTTCGATCAGGTTAGGACGGCTTATGCTCAGCAGGTACGTGGCCTCATCGCCGGAGGCGTAGACCTGCTCCTTGTCGAGACGATCTTTGACTCTCTGAACGCCAAGGCGGCTCTCGTCGCAATCCGTGAGGTATTCGATAAGGACGGCAAAGAGTTGCCAGTAATGATTTCGGCGGCAGTGGGGCGTGGCGGCGAGACGATGATCTCGGCGCAAACGACTGAGGCGTTCTGGAACGCCGTGCGGCACGTGAGACCGCTGTCGGTCGGCCTCAACTGCTCACTCGGTCCCGATCTGATGTATCCGTTTCTGGAGGAACTCTCGGAAAAGGCGGACGTCGCGATTTCGTGTTACCCCAATGCCGGACTGCCGAATCCCCTGTCGGAAACCGGCTTCGATCTAGGTCCGCAAGATATGGCCCGTTATCTGGGCGACTTTGCACGGGGAGGGTTGATCAACATCGCCGGCGGCTGCTGTGGAAATACTCCCGAGCACATCGCGGCTATAGCGAAAGCCCTGGAAGGCCAGCCACCGCGAAAGGTCGGGGTTGCGGTTTGAGAACTCTTTCGCACACCAGTAGGAGAGTTCCAGCGTGAGCGTGTCCGAAAGCATCGGTGCGCCTCAGGCCGCGAAGACCAAGCCACTCCGCTTGTCGGGCTCTCAGCCTTTCACCCAGCAACTGGGCGTCTTCATCATGATTGGCGAGCGGACCAATGTGGCCGGTTCGCCGAAGTTTGCGCAGCTCATCAAGCAGGGCAAATATCAGGATGCCGTGAGCGTGGCCCGGCAGCAGGTCGAAAACGGAGCAAACGTCCTCGACATCTGCATGGATGAGGGCATGATCGACGGCGTTACCGCAATGACACGCTTCCTGCAGTTACTTGGGAGTGAGCCGGAAGTCGCCAAAGTGCCTTTTATGGTCGACTCCTCGAAATGGGAGATCATCGAGGCCGGCCTGAAGTGCTTGCAGGGCAAGGGGATCGTTAATTCGATTTCGTTGAAAGAGGGCGAAGAAAAGTTTCGCCAGAATGCCGCGAAGGTCCTGAAATATGGCGCGGCCGTGGTGGTGATGGCCTTCGACGAACAGGGCCAGGCCGCGACTTTCGAGGACAAGATCCGTGTCAGTGAGCGCGCCTATCGCATACTGGTCGATCAGGTCGGGTTTCCTCCCGAAGACATCATCTTCGATCCTAACATTCTCACCGTTGCTACCGGGATGGAGGAGCACAACAACTACGCCGTGGATTACATCAACGCCACGCGTTGGATCAAGGCCAACTTGCCGCACGCGAAAGTGAGCGGAGGAGTATCAAACATCTCATTCAGTTTCCGCGGGAATAACAAGGTCCGCGAAGCGATTCACTCTGCTTTTCTGTATCACGCAATCGCGGCAGGCATGGACATGGGCATTGTGAACGCCGGCATGCTTGAGGTCTATGAAGAGATCGAGCCGGAGCTGAAAGAACTGGTCGAGGATGTACTGCTGAATCGCCGTCCCGATGCCACCGAGCGACTGGTGGATTACGGCGAAAAGCTCAAGGGCGTCGGCAAGGCCGTAAGTGAGAAGAAGGCGGAAGAATGGCGCAACGGCACGGTTGAGGAACGTCTCTCTCACGCGCTGGTCAAGGGAATCGACACGCACATCGAGGCTGATGCTGAGGAAGCCCGCGTCAAGCTGGGCCGCCCTCTATTAGTTATTGAAGGCCCACTGATGGCGGGCATGAGCGTGGTGGGTGATCTTTTCGGAGCGGGCAAGATGTTCCTGCCCCAGGTGGTCAAGTCGGCGCGCGTGATGAAGAAGGCCGTGGCCCACTTGACGCCATTCATGGAAGCCGAGAAGGAAGCCAGGGTTGCGGCTGGCGAAGTAGTCAAAGCACAGGGGAAAATCGTACTCGCAACGGTCAAAGGCGACGTTCACGACATTGGCAAGAATATTGTCGGAGTCGTGCTTGCCTGCAATAACTACGAAGTGATCGACATGGGCGTGATGGTGCCCTGCGAAAAGATCCTCGAACGCGCCAAGGCTGAAAAGGCCGACTTGATCGGACTCAGCGGGCTGATCACTCCCTCTCTCGACGAGATGGTCCATGTCGCGCGCGAGATGGAGCGTCAAGGCTTTAAGTTGCCGCTGCTCATCGGCGGGGCCACCACGAGCCGGGCACACACTGCCGTTAAGATTGCACCACATTACGGTGAGCCGGTGGTCCACATCCTCGACGCGAGCCGGGCAGTGCCCATCACCACCAGCCTTCTGAGCGACGAAGGTAAACCTGCATTCGTGAGGCAGCATCGCGCCGACTACGAGGCGCTCCGTAAGGCCCACTCGGCGCCGAAGTTAACTGTCGTGTCGCTTGAGGCCGCCCGAAAAAGGCGCACTCCGATCGAGTGGCGCGCGGAAGACCTGCCAACGCCTTCATTTACCGGTGTGCGCGTGCTTAACGACTTTCCCCTGGCGACGCTCCGCGAGTTCATCGACTGGAGCCCGTTCTTCCATACCTGGGGACTAAAGGGAATTTATCCACGGATTCTTGAACACCCGGAGCATGGTGCGCAGGCCCGCCAGGTCTTCAGTGAAGGCAATGCTCTCCTCGATGTCATCATTGAGAAGAAACTGATCACAGCGCGGGGCGTGTATGGCTTGTTCCCCGCCAGCGCAGTGGGCGACGATGTTGAGCTATACGCGGACCATACACACAAAGAGATTCTCGAACGGTTCCATTTCCTCCGCCAGCAATCAAACAAAGATGGCACCGAACCGTGCCGATCGCTCGCCGACTTCATCGCACCAAGCGAAACCGGCCTACCCGATCATATCGGTGCGTTCGCGGTAACCAGCGGCATCGGCCTGAAAGAGCTGTGCGACCGGTTTAAGGCCGAGCACGACGACTACAACGCGATCATGGCGGAAGCCCTCGCCGACCGCCTGGCTGAGGCCTTCGCCGAATGCCTGCACAAGCGCGTACGCGATGAATGGGGTTATGGTTGTGCGGAGGGCCTGAGCAACGTGGACCTTTTGCAAGAGAAGTATCGTGGCATCAGGCCGGCCGCAGGTTACCCGGCGTGCCCGGACCACACCGAGAAGGGCCCACTTTGGCGTTTGCTCGATGTTCAGGCGAATACCGGAATGCTGATCACGGAGTCGTTTGCCATGTGGCCCGGATCGAGCGTGAGCGGCCTTTACTTCGCCCATCCGAAATCGCGCTATTTCGGCCTCGGCAAGATTGACCGCGACCAGGTCGCCGACTACAGCAAACGCAAGGGAATGAGCGTAGCTCAAGTCGAGCGATGGCTCGGGCAAAACCTGAACTACGACCCGGCGGAATAGCATCCCGATTTCTGTCGCTCGCTACCCCCTGATCTCTTGGGACTCCGACTAAGCAACTTCCGGACGATGAGAACTTCGGGGCTGTCGAGGTCCAACAGAGCGACTCCGCAGTGCCCAGTCAAGCATGCGATGAAGAACCGAAGGAATTTTGCTCTAAAATGCATGAACATTGATCTATGATGGTTGGCGTCCCCGCTGTTGCAAAATCGCCAGTACTCACTGACCAGGCGGTCGAAATGTGAAATTGCCTGGTTTCGTAAACCATCAGCAAACACAAACGGACGAAATCAGTGCTCCGTCGGTCTACTGCAGATTGGCGTACTCTGCCTTGGTTTCTTTCAGGACTGGGATGTCGGGGTCAGCGTCTTTCCAGAGGGTGAGGAAATCTTTGTAGGCAGCGAGTGCACGGGTACGGGCGGCATCGGCATCCGCTCCCTGCGAGGTTCTCACCTCCAATGCGTTCGCACGAGCCACTCCCAGATGGGCCAAGGCTCCCGTCCAGCAGTTCCAGACGATGCCGTTGTGGTCGATGATCTTCTGAAACTCGGCAGCGGCAGCGTCGCCTCGGCCGGCTGCCAGGTAGGCCTCTGCGCGTACATACGTCGGATAAAGGCAGGAAGTGTTGGGGACGAACGGAATATTCCCTAGCTCGATGGTTGAAGCAGCTTGCAGCGCATTGAGAGCGACAGGCGTGTTCTTTTTGTCCAGTGCCAATTGTGCTTGAATCGATGGCAGCCAAAGCGACTGCATCTGCGTGTCCAGCGGGAAGCGTTTTTCTAAGTCTTGCGCCAAGAATTCGGCGCGTCCGGTGTCGCCGACCATGGCAAACGCAAGGGCCGCTTCGGCAGCGGCGCCCGGACTCGCCGGAGCGGCAAAGTGACGACGATTTACAGCTTTTGTGCCCCCGGAACCGGAGGGAATTGCGTGGATGCGACCAACCCAGGGCCGCTGACCTAGGGCAGTTACGGCAACATCTACGGCACAACGGCCGGTGGTGGGGGAGAGAGCGTCGGTGTGGTCTACGAGATGACTCCAGCTGGGTTACCGAGCGTTCTTTCCGGTTTTTGTGCCCTTCCACCCGATGGCGATAATGCCTGCGGTGCCTACCCGGTTGGGGCGCTCGTCGAGGCCACTAACGGCGCCTTCTACGGAGTAGCTGAGTTTGGCCGGCCCTTGGGCCAGGGGGTAGTTTTCGAAGTTCCTCCCGGTGGCACGACGGAGACTATTGCAACCTTTGGTTGCATCGCGGGCAATTGCAACGGCGGCGTCGAAGTGGAAGCGGGACTGATCCAAGGCACCGACGGCAACTTTTACGGAACAAGTGCGGAGGGTGGAACTGGGGCCTTCGGTGCGGGGCAGGCAGGGGGTTCGATCTTCCAGATGATGCCGAATGGCACCCTTACGACGATTTACAGCTTTTGCTCGCTAAGCGATTGCACCGATGGCCTATATCCCCTCGGGGCGTTGATCCAGGGCACCAACGGCAACCTCTATGGAACAACGGCGTACGGCGGCACCGGTACGGCGTGCAGTACAGAGCCGGACATATCGGGTTGTGGAACGATCTTCGAAATCACCACAACGGGGACGTTGACCACGCTCTACAGTTTTTGCTCGCTAAGCGGCTGCCCCGATGGCAATTTCCCTGCCTCAAGACTGATCATGGGCAGCGATGGGAACTTCTACGGAACAACCGAGGACGGCGGCACCGCCAGCAGCTCCCGGTGCTCCGACAACGCTTGCGGCACAATATTTCAGATCACCCCTGGCGGCGCGCTGACCACGCTGTTCAGTTTTTGTACGAACAAGGCTGGGGGTGGACTTTGCACAACCGGCGGCGGTCCCGTGGCGCAGTTGATGCAGGCCACAAACGGAGACTTCTACGGAACCACCACCCAAGCGGGCACCGACAGCAACAATGGCACGATATTCCGCCTTTCGTTGGATCTTGCTCCTTTTGTGGAAACAGTGCCGACTTCCCGCAGGGTGGGAGGGGCGGTCAGGATTCTGGGAACCGATGTGGCTGGCGCGACCAGCGTGACGTTTAACGGCACAGCGGCTACTTTCAAAGTGGTCTCGGGCTCAGAGATCACCACTACCGTGCCCACGGGCGCGACTACTGGCCCGGTCGAGGTAGTAACGCCCGACGGCGCGTTGACCAGCAATGTGAACTTCCGTGTGACGCCATAGGAGTCGACGCCATCCGCACAGAATGGTCGATCGAGGGCGGCGAACCAAAAGTAGTGCTCTCACCAACAGGAGAGTACTACGCGGATCAAGAAATTCAGTTGCAAAGTGGCTCGAATGGGATCGGAAATACTACAAGAAGCCACAACGACTTGGGTCCGCCCGGCAATGGCCGTGCCGGCTGCCTACTTGCAAAACCAGTGACATATATAGCGAACTTCCCTTTACGCTGGCAAAATGGCTCAGGTCAATGAAAGCGATAGAGTTGGCGGGCCGCTCAAGAGGATGATTGGAGAAATATCGCCTCTCTGACAATGTCGGCGGTGTCAAGCAGTTTTCGAGCACACTCCAGCATGCACTCGTAGAAGAGCGCCATTTCGCTCTCGTTGAAGCTGTTGCTTTTGCTCTGCCAACCCAGGCTCGCTCGTAATCAATATTCAGGTCTGGAACTCGGTCCGACCCATGCATCTCTTCGGTCACAACCTCGATCATGATTACTAGTTCAGACTCCCCTTACAGAGGAGCGGGACGCCCAATCAATTTCTCGGTGTTTTACTGCACACCATGGCGATGTCCGGGCTGTCCCGCGTGCGAACCGAACTTTTTCACCTGCTCGTAGTCCCATTCCTTGCGCATCATCCAGTACATCTGAATCGCTAACCTGCGAGCCATGGCAACCTTGGCGATCTTCCGTCCCCGCCGCATCGCCAGGTGAAAATACTTGCTGCGCCATTCTTGGTCACTACGCACCGTCACCTGCGCCGCTTCCACCAGCAAGAAGCGCAACAGGGAGTTGCCTTGTTTCGTGATGTGGCCAAGCCGTCGCCGATCACCGCTCGATTCTTCCAACGGCACCAGCCCCAAGTAGCACGCGATCTGCTTGCCACACTGAAACCGATCGGCCCTCCCCAGGATCAGCACGAAAGCCAACGCAGTCAGCGGTCCTACTCCGGGATGCGTCATCAAGCGCTGCGCCTCCGGACACTTCTCGGCCTCCTGCTCAATGGCTTGCGTCAGCTCGGCGATCGTAGGGTTCAGTCGATCCATTAACTCCAGCAGATCGCGTCGTCGCCGGCTCGCCCACGGTGCTAACCGGAACGACTCCAGTTGCTCCCGTCCCCGCTCCCGCCATAACCTCTTCTTGCAACGCAACCCTTCATTCAGGGCGACGGCTTGCAGTTGGTTCATGATCCGGGTGCGGGCCTGCACCATGCGGTGCCGGTGCCACAGCAGTTGCCGCAGATCCCGATTCTCCCCGCTCGGTACCCAGATCTGCGGAAACCGATCCTCCACCAGCAACTGCAGAATATGCTGTGCATCCTGGCGATCGGTCTTCTGCTTGCGTACCCGCTGGGCTCGGATCTCGGCGGCATCGCCAATGCTCAGCTCGAAGTTCAGCTCTGCCAGCAGTCGCTCGAACCATCGCGCATGCCCACTGGCCTCCATCCCTACGCGCACTTTCATTCCTTGCGCTGCGAGGTCACGGTAGAACTGTTCCGCTTCCTCGGGGTGTGGCAGTCGTCGCTCTCGTAGTTCTCCCGTGTCGGTATCCACAAACGCAATTTGTTGGAAGCCCGGGTGATAGTCACAACCTATAATGATCATCTTCGGCTCCTTTCTCCCGAGCCTGTTGGTTGGCTTTAGCACCACCAACTTTACTCGGGCGTCGGAGCCGACATTGTCATGGAATCAATCTCACTCATTGACCTCCGGCAGGAGTTTTGAGCGCTACCGCCTGTTTACAACACCCATCCAGTCATACGCCTCGAAGATCGAGTTAACATATTTCGTGACGGCACTTGAGCGACCTTCCGAAAACACTTGGTCGGGGACATGCAAAGTTTAATTCGACTAATCGGAGCCTTAACCGCAACCCTGCTGGTCAGCCTCATGGCACTGGCCCAGGGAGCGCCCAGCAATCTCCCGCGAGTTGAGATGGGTGCGGCGCAGGAGCCGATCTACTCCGCCAACCCGAACGACCCATGGAACAAGATCTTCTATTTCCTCTTTTCGCGCAGACTCACCGTGCGCTTGTCTTCGGATTTCGCGGAAGGAGCGCCTTTCGTCGAAGGTCCGGCCCAGAGGAAGGTGAGCACTCGGGTATTCGAAAGAAACGAAATTGGCGATCGGGCCATCGATCCAATGTATCCGACATTCACGGTGGGTTTTGGAAGTATGCTGGTGCTCCACGACTCGGCCTACCCTGCATTTACCCAGGCACTGCGCGATGCGCTGCAGGAGAATACGACGCGTCCTACGCGTGCTCGCGCCTTCATGCAGAGCGACCTTTGGGGCGCGTATGACGCACTCTTCTTTCCATTCCTGCCGGATGACGAGAAAAAGTTGGGGGATAGAAGAAAGACAGCACTGGACTTGATTGGCCGTTTGATCCGCAAAATTGCGCTGACGCCTGATGAGATCAATGCCCTGCAGGAGAATTATTCTTCGGCGATGCGGCGTTATTCCCTTCCAGATGTGTTCGCGAAAGACAGCGGATGGATTGAAGTCGCCTGGTTCCTGCCGCGCACGCATGACGACGCTGCTGATTACCGACGCGTAAGCCGTGTTTTCCTTAAGCCGGCGCATGCCCCGGCTGATGTGCACAAGTTCCTCGAAGCCCAGGCCGACGTTCCCGAGGATGTGTCTGATCTCGATGGGGCCGCCTTGATAACACAACTCCTTCTGATCGACTCACACGGAAAGCTGTGGCCCACAAGACTGACGAGCGAAGCGCAAGTCCGGCTTCTTGCCCGGGGAACCGGATCGGGCACGGGGAAGGGGTCGATACAGGTGTGCGAGATCAACCGGAAGCGCCTTCTGCAGGACCCCGAGTCTGGCGGTATGGTCGTGGAAAACGACGATACTCCGGCTTACTTGACCAACGGTGGAACTTATAGTTTTGCCGAAGGGCCTTTTATCGGGAGCCAGCCAGTTACGGGCCAACATTACAGTTTGCCGGAAATAGGTGAGCCGATCCAAGTGAAGATGAGGACCAGATGCGCAGCTTGTCACGGAGACAACCTAGCCCAGATGATGACGTTCTCAATCGTCCGTCCGCCGCACCCGCCGCAAATTCGGCAACTGAACCCAACATCAACCGCGGTGGCAGACATCGACATCTCCGTCAAGCGCAAAAGAAACGATTTTCAGTCCTTGCTCGAATACTTCAAATGAACCCGGCAAGATTTCCTCTGGTACCAAGCGATTGTTAGTAAATCGCCATCTCTAACAATGTCGGCAGTGTCAAGCGCTTTTCGAGCGCACTGCTGCATGCACTCGAAGAAGAGCGCCATTTCGCTCTCGTAGATTGTTTGCGCTTTCCAACCTGGGCTCGCTTCTAATCGTTGGGGTCAGGAACTCAGTCCGACCCATCCATCTCTTCGATCCCAACTGCGATCATGATTACTACTTCGAACTCCCCGACAAAGGGGAGCGGGATGCCCAATCATTACGCCGGTGATCTACTGCACACCATGGCGATTTCCGGGCGTTCCCGCGTGCGAACCGAGCTTTTCGAACTGGCCATAATCCCAGCCCCGGCGCCACATCCAGTACAGATGCACCGCCAGCTTCCGGGCCATTGCTACCTTCGCGATCTTTCGTCCTCGGCGCAGGGCCAGGTGGAAGAACTTGCTCCGCCACTGCGGTTGGCTTCGCACCGTGACCTGGGCCGCTTCTACCAGCAAAAAGCGCAATAGTGAGTTGCCCTGTTTGCTGATGTGCCCGAGGCGGCGGCGATCGCCGCTGGACTCTTCCGACGGAACCAGTCCCACATAGCTGGCGATCTGCTTGCCGCAGTGAAAGCGTTCGGGAGTTCCAATCACTAACTCGAAGGCTAAGGCCGTCAACGGGCCCACGCCAGGATGCGTCATCAGCCGCCGCGTTACCGGCCGCTTCTCCACTTCCTCTTCCAGTGCTCGCGTCAGTTCCTGGATCTTCGGAGTGAGTTGGTCGAGTACGTCGAGTAAATCCTGGCGTCGTCGGCTTGCCCACGGAGCAAGCACTAATGACTCCAGTTCGCTGCGACCCGCCGGCCGCCACAGCGCTTTCTTGCGCCGCAGACCTTCGTTGAGTGCCACCACATGCAGTTGATTCATCAGCCGGGTGCGCATCTGCACCAACCGGTGGCGATGCCACAACAGCTGCCGCAGATCGCGATTCTCTGCGTCCGCTACCCAGATCCGCGGGAATCGGTCCTCGATCATCAGTCTCAGCAACAACTGTGCATCCTGACGATCCGTCTTCTGCTTGCGCACTCGCTTCGTGCGAATCTCCGCTGCGTCCCCGATCCACAACTCAAACTGCAAGACGATCAACAGCCGTTCAAACCAGCGTGCATGCCCGCTTGCTTCCATCCCCACGCGCACGCTCCGCCCTTTGAGCGCGCTGTAAAACTGCTCGGCTTCTTCGCGGTGAGTCAGCCGCCGTTCGCCGCACTCTCCGGTTTCTGTGTCCACAAAAGCAATTTGCTGAAAGCCCGGATGATAGTCACAACCTATAATCAACATGTTCGGCTCCTTTCCTCCGAGCCCTTTGGTTGGTTTGCGCCTCCAAAGTCTACTCGGGCCTAGGAGCCGACATTGTTATGGAATGTGGGTGTTGAAAAACTCTGTGCCAGGAATGCTCTTTTGGTCGGGGGTCGGAGCTGGCGAGCTTTTGTTTCTCGTCTAAGTAGTGATCGAGGCAGGTGTGAGCGGCGCGCTGAGGAACCGCACTAGTGGCTTGATGTTCTGAGCCACAGCCGCCAGGAAGAACTGCTCCCGCACGAACCTGAGTCTCCGTAGACGCAAGCGCCGCAATCCGATCTGATTCTTCAGTTCCGCGAACAAGGCTTCCACCTTCTTTCTTTGCCGCTGTGCTTTGGCGAACTCTGGCGTGTTGACCAACTCCCGTGCACGTTGCCGGGCGGGTTCGTTCTGGTGGATGATAAGGCCTCGGAAGGCAGCACTGGTGCATTGTGGTCGGAGCGAGCACGGGCCACACTTTTTGCGTGTCCCGATGTAGTTGAAGGCTCGATTGCGATAAACTCGGCCGCCGTAGTTGAGGAACTGGCCAGCAGGACAGATATAGCGATTGTTTTCCGGTTCGTAGGTGAAACACTCGGGACCGAAGAATGGACTCCTCTTTCGGTGGATACTGTCGCGGGTTCGCATGTAGGGAGTGATGCTCCGATCGGCTAGCCATTGCAAGAACTCGCCATTGCCGTAGGTCGTATCGGCCGCCACCGATTCCGGCTCTCGTCCTTGCCATCGCGTGAAGCGGGTGAGCATGTCTTGCGCGGCCACGGTTTCCTGGCTCATGCGTGCCGCCGTGGCCTGCACTCCGACGATCACGCAGCTCTCGTTATCCACCAGATAGTTGTCGTAGTATCCCAGCCGAGCCGGTGTGCCGCCCTTGGTGGCGTAAGTGGAGTCCGGGTCGGTAGTCGATACCTGATCCTGCTCATGAACTGGTTCTTCCGCCGGGTTCTGCTGTTCCAGTTCCTGCAGATACTGACGCACCGAACGGTTGAGTTGTGCCGCCTCCACTAACTGCTCTCTTGGAATCCGGCTCTCTTTGGCAGCGTTGGCTTCCACGAAGCTGCCATCGACCGACAGGTGCTTGCCCTCGACCAATCCCACGTCCACACACTGCCGCACGATCTGTTCGAACAGTTCCTCGAACAGCTTCGATTCCTGAAATCGGCCATGCCGGTTTTTCGAAAACGTGGAGTGATGCGGGATCTCCTGATCGAAACCCAGACCTGTGAACCAGCGCCACGCCAGATGCATGCGCAACTCCTCCACCAACTTGCGTTCACTGGTGATGCCATATAAGTAGCCGATCAAGAGGATGCGCAGCAGAAGTTCGGGATCAATCGACGGGCGGCCGGTCTCGCTGTAGCTGTCCTTGAGTTGCTGACGTACAAACTCAAAGCTGATGTGCTTGTCGATGAGCCGCAGCAGGTGGGTTTCAGGAATCTGATCTTCCAGGCGGAAGTAGTAGAACAAGGCTTCAGAGCGGTCGTGTTGCCCCATCATGATCAGCAGGCCTCCGACGATCAGAATCCAACAGAGCATGGGCAGATGTTTTCTTCTACCATGCTTCTGCCGAATCTCATCCCGCTAATCGACGTGACTTTTTCAACACCCACGAATCATTTCACTCATTGACCGCGGGCCCCTCCCGCATACATGGATGCCGTGGGGGAATGTTAGAATACCCAGAGTACATGCCCTCGAAGAGCCTCACTATTCCCGCTCCCAACCCAAAAGCCACTGACCTCGCGCCGGAAGACCGGGGTCTGGAGGGGCGTCCGCAGAAGGTCGGCTTCGTCAGCCTGGGATGCCCCAAGAACCTGGTTGACAGCGAAGTGATGATGGGCCTTTTGGCGCGGGCCGGGGCCGAACTCTCCCCTCGAGCCGAAGACGCCGACGTGATCGTGGTTAATACCTGCTCGTTTATCGAGAGCGCGCAACAGGAGTCGGTGAATGCGATTCTTGAGATGGCGGAGCACAAGACCTCGGGTCGGGCGAAGAAGCTGATCGTGGCAGGGTGCCTGGTCGAGCGCTTTCGCGATGAGATCCGCAAGCGTATTCCTGAAGTGGACGCGGTGGTGGGAACCGGGGAGTTGCAAAACATCCTGGCGGCGACGGGCATTGGAGTGGCTGCGATACAGAATCATTCCCCATTTGTGGTGTTGAATTCGCGGGCCGAGGGCGATGCGAGGGCGGCGCAGGGGCGATTTGATCGCGCGCTATGGGACGGCGCAATTGCAGATCTGCCGAACTATCTTTACGACGACGAGACTCCGCGCATTCTGGCCACGCCGAAATCGACGGCCTATATCAAGATCGCCGAGGGCTGCGACCATCCTTGCACGTTTTGCATCATCCCGCAGTTGCGGGGAAAGTTTCGCTCGCGGCGCTTCGAGTCGGTCATAGCCGAGGCCGAGCGGTTGGCGCAAAGCGGCGTGCGCGAAGTCACTCTGATCGGCCAAGACACGACCTGCTACGGAGAAGACTTCGGGCTGAAAGATGGTCTCGCGCTCCTGCTCGAAAAGCTGGCGAAGATCGAAGACCTGCGCTGGATCCGCTTCCTCTACGCTTACCCGAACAAAATTACTGGCAAGCTGCTGGAGACGATCGCATCCTCAGACAAGATTTGCTCTTACATGGATGTGCCGCTCCAGCATGCCTCGGCGCAGGTGCTGAAGCGTATGAAACGCGGCGGCGGCGCGGAGGTTTTTCTGCGCTCGATTCAGAAGATGCGGCGCGCGATTCCCGGTCTCACTCTACGCACTTCTTTCATCGTCGGCTTTCCGGGCGAGACGGAAAGAGAATTTGAGGAGCTTTGCGAATTCGTGCGCGAAGCTCAGTTTGACTGGATGGGAACTTTTTCCTACTCCGATCAGGAGGGTGCGGACGCATACGGTCTAGACGAGAAGCTTTCGGTTCGCGAAATCGAGCGGCGCCGCAAACACCTGATGGGAATCCAGCGCCAGATCAGCAAGAAGAAAAAGAAGGCGCTGGTAGGACAGGAGTTCGATCTGTTGCTTGAGGGAACGTCGGAAGAAACCGATCTCCTTATGGAAGGCCGCACTTCGATGCATGCGCCCGAGATCGACGGTAAGGTCTTCGTGAACGACTTTCCCGAAGAGACGGAGCCGCGGCCGGGCGAGTTTTATCATTGCCAGATCACGGAAGCGCACGACTACGATCTGGTAGCGAGGATTCTGTAGCTATTGTCGGAGTCTTTAGTTTGGTTCGGCAAGAACCTGAAACATTCCCTGGCCATGCCTCGCAAACGAACTCTGAAACTTCGCTGCCCGATCTGCAAGAAAGTAGTGAAGAGCGGCGATTCCGATTTCCCTTTCTGCAGCGACCGCTGCCGCGCGATTGATCTAGGTAAGTGGGCCAGCGGAGCCTACGTGATTCCGTCCCCGGTGACGGACGCAGACGAACAAATCAGAGAGAGCACGCCCGAAGATCGGGAAAAAGATCGGGAAGAAGACTCGTGAAGACGCTCGAACTGATCCCACGATGGGCCACTCTCATCGCCACATTTTTCGGGATTGGACGCCTGCGTCCCGGGCCCGGTACATGGGCATCGGCGGCAGCTGTGTTATGGTGGGCGGCGCTGGCTCAAGCGCTCGCGCCTTCGTTGCGAACACCGGTTGCCATAGCGTTAGTCGTGGCGGTCACGCTGATCGGCATTGCCGCAGCTACAAGGGTCGCGCGCGGCTCCGGAATTAAAGATCCGCAGTTTGTAGTGATCGATGAGGTCGCGGGTCAACTGGTAGCTCTGGTCGCCGTGCCGCTCGCATGGAAATCTTTTCTGGCGGGCCTTATACTTTTTCGTGCCTTCGATATCGTCAAGCCGCCGCCGGTGCGACAATTGGAGGCCCTTCCGGAAGGCGCCGGAATTGTGCTCGACGATATCGCAGCCGGTCTCTACGCGCTGGGAGTCGTGCATCTCTTGTTACACTTTAGTCTTCTAACGTAGTGCGAGTGTTTTCCTCATGGGATTCTCCGACCGCATTCTGGGTAAGAAAAGCGCGAATGGTGGGCCGCACATCGAGTCCGTATCGCCAGTGCTGGCGTTGACTGGCGGCGAGGTCCGCATTGCGGGCTCGGGATTGCGGCCGCAGCACTATCAGCGCCCGCGCGTGCAGTTTGGCGACGTCGAAGGCGGCGTCGTCATCAGTTCGGAGGGCTTTCTGGTCGCCCGCGTTCCCGAGGGAGCGAGTTCGGGCCCGGTCGTGGTCGCCACCGACGGACATGTGAGCAACGCGCACACCGTCAAGGTGGCCGTCCCTATCGCCGAGAACCTGCATCCTGTCACCAATCCGGCACTCGATGCTCACGGCAACATCTACGCAACTTTTTCCGGCTCGCGCGGCCAAAAGGTTCCGGTCGCGATCTTCAAAATCGACACCAACTACGCCGTGAAGCCGTTCGTCGCGGAGATGATGAACGCAACTGCTATCGCCTTCGATCGCCAAGGACAGATGTATGTTTCCTCGCGCCATGACGGTGCGGTCTATCGCGTCGCGCCCAACGGTAACATCACCACATATGCCGAAGGCATGGGCGTCGCGACGGGCATTGCTTTCGACCGGAGCCAGAATCTCTATGTGGGCGACCGCAGCGGTACGATTTTCAAGATCGGCCCCGACCAGCAGGTATTTGTGTTCGCCACGCTGGAGCCGAGCCCTTCGGCGTATCACCTCGCCTTCGGTCCGCAGGGCGACCTATTTGTGACCGGGCCTACCACACCGAGTTTTGACGCAGTGCACAGAATCGATCCGCACGGGACGGTGCACACGTTTTTCCGCGGCTTGGGGCGCCCGCAGGGCCTGGCATTTGACGCCGCAGGCAATCTGTATGTTGCTGCATCGCTTTCCGGCCGGCGCGGCATTGTGAAGATCACACCAGAGGGCAAAGCCAGCCTGGAGGTCGCGGGCCATGGGTTGGTGGGCCTGGCCTTTGCGCCGGGGCGGAGCGCAATACTGGCGACCACCGACGCGGTGCATCATCTTTCCTGGAACATTGCCGGGCTGCCGCTGCTGCCAGAGTAGCCGAAACACAGTTCTCAGTACTCAGTTCTCAGACAAATCAGACCGGTGCGACTGAGAACTGAGAACTGTTTTTCGGTTACACTTCTCCCGTGAACGCCGAGATCATCGCGGTTGGCTCCGAATTACTCACGCCCTTCCGCATGGATACCAACTCTCTGTATCTCACCGAGCAAATCAATCAGTTGGGCGTTGAAGTAATTTTCAAAAGCGTGGTCGGCGACGATCGCAAGCGCCTGGTGGAGGCCGCACAACATGCGCTGTTTCGCTCGGAGATCGTAATTTTCAGCGGAGGTCTCGGGCCCACCGAGGATGATCTCACCCGCGAAGCTGTGGCCGAGGCTCTGGGCCTGTCGTTGCGGCGCGATGAAGATGTTCTCGCCGGCATCGAGCGGCGTTTCGCCGCGCGTGGCTCGAAAATGTCCGCCAACAACGCCAAACAGGCCGACGTGATCGAGGGCGCGGTGGTGCTTCCCAACGCGAATGGAACCGCGCCCGGACAATGGCTGAGCGGCAAATTCGATGGACGCGAGCGCATCGTCATCCTGCTCCCCGGGCCTCCGCATGAGTTGAAAGCCTTATTTGAAGCGGAGTGCCGTGAGCGGCTGCGTGCCAAGTTGCCTGCGGCGTTCCTCGCGACTCGGGTGTTGAAGGTAGCCATGCTCGGCGAATCTCAAGTGGATGCGCGCGTGGCCCCGATCTACAAACGATTCACCGACGTCCAGACCACCATTCTTGCGGGCGCGGGAGAGATTCAGTTGCATTTCACGTCGTGTGCCGAGACGAAGGAATTAGCGCAGGCACGGGTGGATGAAGCCGCCGACGCGGTCGAAGAAGAACTTGATGACGCCGTGTTCTCGCGTGACGGCGAGTCCCTCGAGCAGATCGTCGGCTACTGGCTGCAGATGCGCAACGCCACGCTGGCCGTGGCCGAATCCTGCACCGGCGGTTTGCTCGGCGAGCGGATCACCTCCGTCGGCGGCAGTTCGCGCTACTTTGCCGGCGGCGCAATCGTCTATTCAAATGTAATAAAGACTGAGCTGGCTGGAGTTCCCGCCGACATGATTGAGCGCCACGGAGCAGTGAGCGGTGAAGTGGCGGCCGCGCTTGCGGAAGGCATTCGTTATCGATGCGACACAACGCTGGGGATCGGCATCACAGGTGTGGCCGGCCCCGCCGGAGGGACTCCGGAGAAGCCCGTGGGTTTGGTGTTCCACGCTTTGGCCAGCGCCAGCGGGACGGAAGTAATCGAGCGCACTTTTCCCGGCGACCGCAAACGCATTCGATGGTTCGCGACTACCATGGCGCTCGATATGGTGCGCAAGAAGCTGATGTGAAGGGAGCTTTTAGCTTTTAGCTTTTAGCCTTTAGCTTGGAACTCTGTAGTACATGCGGTTTATGCTAAAGGCTAAGAGCTAATTGCTAAGAGCTTCTTATGCGCCTCTTCGTTGCTCTTGACATCGACGACGCAATCCGCAGCCGGCTTGCCCGCTTCCTCGACGGTGTGCGCGGATTTACCCCAGACGCGCGCTGGGCGCGCCCTGAATCTCTGCACGTCACTTTGAAGTTTATCGGCGAAAAGCCCGACGAGCACGTTAAGAAAATCAAGCGTTCTCTCGAAACGATTGCGGCTGACGTGTTCGAAATAAACTTTCGGGGCTACGGATTCTTTCCCACCGCGCGTGCACCGCGCGTGTTCTGGGTCGGTATTGAAGCGGGGCCCGAGCTTTCTTCTCTCGCTGCGACGGTCGATGAGAAGCTGGCGTCACTCGACATCCCGAAGGAGGAGCATGCTTTCACTCCGCATCTTACTCTGGGGCGCGGTGGGAGAGGTTCAGGCTCACCGCGCCAGCAAAAGGGAGATCACCCGAACCGCAGCTTCGGGCAGTTGCAGGAAAAACTAGCCGCCCTGGCTGCGCCGGAGTTTGGTACCATGACACTCCACGATTTCTTTCTTTACCGGAGTGAGCTTTCAGCCGGCGGCTCCAAGTACAGCAAGCTTGCTCGATTTGGCCTGCGTGAGCCTATCGAGCAGAAATCCTAAACACCCTTGCCGACACTTTTGATCATCGCCGTACTGAGCTACTTGCTGGGTTCTATTCCCTTCGGATACCTGCTGGTACGCATCTTCCGCGGCGAGGATGTACGCCAAAGCGGAAGCGGAAATATCGGCGCGACCAACGTCTCCCGCAAATCGCCGGTGCTTGGTGCACTGACTTTGCTGTTGGATGCACTAAAGGGAACCGCTGCTGTGGCCTTGTCCTATAAAGTCGCTGATTGCACAGTCGCGATCCCCACGCTCGAACAAATGGCGCTGGCCGCGCTGTTCGCCGTGATCGGTCACATGTTTCCCGTGTGGCTGAAATTCCGCGGTGGCAAGGGCGTTGCCACCGGATTGGGATCGTTCGTGCTGATCGCTCCGAAAGCCGTGCTGGTCGCGGTGTTCATGTTTATCATAGTGGTCGCGATCTTTCGCTATGTATCTCTGGGATCGATCGTCGCGGTCGCAACCTTTCCTATTGCGGCATGGCTCATCAGTCAGTTTGATATTTCTCCTGTCGGGCTGGCTATGATTTTTTTCGCTTCCCTGCTGATCATTGTCCGCCATCGCGAAAACGTTCGCCGCTTGTTTGCCCGCACAGAAAGCCGCCTGGGAGCAAGACCGGCATGAGCCAGGTCGCAATCATCGGTGCGGGGGCGTGGGGCACGGCGCTGTCGATTATTCTGGGCCGCAAAGACAAAGACGCTCACCAGATTCGACTTTGGGCGCACGAGAAAGAAGTTTACGAGTCCATTGCGCAGCGACGCGTGAATGAGAGGTTTCTTCCCGGCCAGTCCATCCCGCCCTGCGTCACCCCCTGCAACGATCTCGCCAAAGCTCTTGCGGGCGCGTCTATCGTCGTGAGCGTGATGCCTTCGCAACATTGCCGTCATCTGTTCGAACAAATGCGCCCGCATTTGCACGCTGAAACCATGATTGTCAGCGCAACCAAGGGCCTGGAAGAGACTTCCCTGCTGCGCATGACCGAGGTGATCGCGCAGGTTTGCCGCGAAGATAATATGCCCATACCGCGAATCGCCGCGCTCAGCGGCCCATCATTCGCGCTGGAAGCGGCCCGGGGAGATCCAACCGCAATCGCTGTCGCGTCCCAAGATAAAGACGTCGCCCGCACAGTCCAGCAGGAGTTCAGCCATGCCAGCTTTCGCATCTACACCAATGAAGATCCGGTCGGCGTGGAACTGGGCGGCGCGCTGAAGAACACGATCGCGATTGCCGCCGGGGTGAGCGCGGGCCTCGGCTTCGGGCACAACTCCGTGGCGGCCCTCATCACGCGGGGACTGGCGGAGATGACGCGGTTGGTCGTGGCCTGTGGAGGCAAAGCCGAAACCATGGCAGGTCTCGCAGGCCTGGGCGATCTGGTTCTCACCTGCACGGGCGGGCTTTCGCGGAATCGCAGCGTGGGCGTTGAACTCGGCCGCGGACGAAAGTTGCCTGAGATTCTTGCCGGGATGCATGGCATGGTCGCGGAAGGAATCTTTACCACGGCGGCGGCCGTGGGACTGGCGCGGGCTCGCGGCGTTGAGATGCCCATTACCGAGCAGATACACGCCATCCTGCATGCGGGCAAAGCTCCGCGCGAAGCAATTTATGAGCTGATGACGCGCAGCAGCAAAAGCGAAACGCTCGGAGCGTGAGCCGGCAAAAGCGGCAGAATTCCGTGCATTTCATTGCCAAACCCGCGCCAGCAGAGTGTTTTGCCTGGTACTTTCGTAATGAGAGGGCTCGCGGTTTTCCCCTCTGCGCACTCCATCCACATTAAACTTCTATAGATACCCGTGAACTCCGTCGCCACTTCGATCGACGACGCCTCCGAAACGAGCCAGGGCAGCGACTTGTCATCCACAGCACTCAATCCGGCGCGCGTGCCCATTTTGTATGTAATCCTGGGCGTGCTCCTGATCATCAGCATCGTCCCCATGTACTTCTATTCGGCGCAAGTGGAGGCGATTAACCGCGACCGCCTGAAGACCAACGAGATGCTGTTGCAAAACACCGTCACCCGATCGCTGGCGGACGATCTTTCTCAGCACGAGCGCTCTCTGCGGATGATGCTGGCTAACCTTTCGTCGGCGATTCAAGTGGCGAGCGGCGGGGACATTGGCGGCAAGAATATTCAGGCGCCTGAACTGCGGGCGTTGCTGGAAAACTTTGTTTCTTCCTCCGACGAACTCGCTTACGCGACGCTGCTCAATTCCGATGCAAAGGGAGTCTCCGCCGGACGCATTGCGCCTGATGCTTTTCTGCAACGCGAGCTGCAACATGCCTTTGATGCAGCCCGCGATGGCCGCGCCTACAACGGGCAGGCGCTGGAGGTGGGAGATGGTAAGTCGGCGCGAACGGTCCTGCTGGTGAGCAGTCCGGTCAGTTACGGCGGTCGCTTTCTGGGCATGGTGGGCGCAGTCGTGGATCTGCAATTCCTGATTCGCCGCCTGCAGGAAGTCAGCGGCGGTGGTTTGATCCCCTACGTTGTAGATGCTCAGGGCCGGCTCGTGGCCGCCGGCACTTCGCAATATGTGACAGGCCAGGACATGAAGAGCCTGGAGATCGTTCGCAATTTTGTGGATGAGGGCAGCAAGGCGCAGTTAGCCGCCACCAAAGAATTCGCCGTACACGAGGGCAACAAGAATGTAGAGATGCTCGGCACCTACAGTCCGGTGATGCCGCTCGATTGGGCGGTCGTGGTACAGAAGCCACAGCTCGAAGCCTACCGCGGAGTCATCGAGATGCAGCGCACCGCGCGGCTGCTGGCGCTGCTGGCCGTGCTGCTGAGCATTGGGGTAAGTATTTTCGCGGCCCGCAGAATTACCCATCCCCTGCAGGTCCTCACCCAGTCTAGCCGTGCTCTGGCACGGGGCGACTTTTCGCAGCGGGTTCACCTGGCGAGCCGCACCGAAATTGGCGAGTTGGCTGAAACCTTTAACACCATGTCGAAAGACCTGGAACAGTTCGTCGAAGACCTCAAGCGGGCTGCTGAAGAAAATCGCGCTCTGTTTCTGGGTTCGATTCAGATGTTGGCGGGCGCTGTCGATGAAAAGGACCCCTACACTCGCGGCCATTCCGACCGGGTGACTCGGTACTCGCTGATGATTGGCAAGGAGCTGAATCTCCCCCCTAGTTTCATGGAGACGCTTCAGATATCCGCGCAGCTCCACGACGTGGGCAAGATCGGCATCGAAGACCGCATTCTCAAGAAGCCGGGCGCGCTGGACGCGGAAGAATTTGAGGTCATGAAAACCCACACCACCAAGGGCGCAAATATCCTGCGCCCCGTGGTCCAGCTCGCTGAAATGCTCCCTGGCATCGAACTTCATCACGAAGCTCTCGATGGCCGCGGCTACCCTTACGGCCTCACGGGAGATCAGATTCCGCTGCTGGCGCGGGTGATCGCGGTGGCCGACACTTTCGATGCCTTGACTACGAATCGCCCTTATCAACATGCGTACCCTCCGGAAGAAGCGCTGAAGATTATTAACAATCTCGCCGGAAAGCGGCTTGATCCTGAAACTGTGGCAGCGCTGGTGGCGGTCTACCAGCGTGGCGAGATTCGCATCCAGCGCATCGCGATCAGAAAGCCGGTCGCCGCCGACGCTGCCGTGAACGCCGCAGCCTCATCAGCGGCAGCGGCCCAGCCCGCCGTCGAACCTGTTAATCTCGAAAGAACCCGCGTCTAAGCTGCTGTCGCGTTCATCCTCTGCTTGGGTACCTAGAACCGAGTCGAGTGCCGGGACAACGCGTTACTCGGTACCAGGTACTGGGTACTCGGTACTGATGCCTGACCGCTATAATCAAGTGGGATTCCTTCATGATTCAAACCTTGTTCGGCAGCACCGAAGAAAAGAAAACTGGACTCTTCGAGCGCATGAAGCAGGCGGTCACGCGCACCCGCGAGAACCTCGCAGAGCGCATCGAAGAGGTAGTTGGCATTGGCAAGGAAATCGATCGCAACACGCTCGACGATCTGGAGGTCACATTGATTGGCGCGGATCTCGGCTCTGCGACCACCCAGGAAGTGCTGGGCAAACTTCGCGAGAAGGCCGACCGCAAACAGATCAAGGACGTGGCGGAACTCAAGCGGCTGCTGAAGGAAGAATTGCTGACGATTTTGAGCGCTGCGAATTCCCGGCCCGTCCAGAGGGTCGATGGCACGCCTGAAGTCATCCTGGTGGTTGGAGTGAACGGAACCGGCAAGACCACAACAATCGGCAAGCTGTCGCAGGTGTTTCGCGCACAGGGCAAGAGCGTGCTGCTGTGCGCGGCAGATACCTTCCGCGCGGCGGCCATTGAACAATTGGAAATCTGGGGAGGGCGCACGGGGACGGAAGTGATCAAGACCAAGCCCGGCGGCGATCCCGCGGCCGTGTTGTTCGACGCGCTGCAAGCCGCAACCGCGCGGAAGACAGATTACGTAATCGTCGACACCGCGGGCCGCCTGCACACCAAAACCAGCCTCATGTCGGAACTGGACAAGATGCGCCGCACGGCCCAGCGCATTATTCCGGGAGCGCCGCATGAGACGCTGCTGGTGATGGACGCAACCACGGGTCAAAATGGATTGCAGCAGGCGCGCCAGTTCACGCAGTCGGCGGGCGTCACCGGCATCGTACTCACCAAACTCGACGGCACCGCCAAGGGCGGCGTGGTGGTCGCCATCTCGCGCGAGTTGGGACTGCCCGTGCGATTCGTTGGCGTGGGCGAGAAGGTCGGCGATTTGCTGCCGTTCGATCCAAAAGAGTTTGTGGATTCGCTGTTTGAATAGGGATTGTATTTCACCACGGAGACACCCTTCCGGCTCCGCATCGTCCAATGCCTGATCACTCTACTGACGAGCAGTTCCTGCAACGCGCGCTTGAGCTTGCGCGTCAAGGCATTGGTTTGGCCTCGCCTAATCCCTGTGTCGGTGCGGTGATTCTCGACTCTCAGGGGGGCGTCGTGGGCACGGGTGTTTACACATACGACGGCGTGAACCACGCCGAAATCAGAGCCCTCGAAGAGGCCGGCGGCAAGGCCCGCGGCGGTACGCTCTACATCAATCTCGAGCCACACTCGCACCAGGGCCGCACGCCTCCGTGCACTGACGCTTTAATTGCTGCTGGAATTCGTCGTGTGGTTGCTTCCATGCCCGATCCTAACCCTAAGGTGAGTGGGCGAGGCTTTGAGCAGCTGCGCGCGGCGGGTGTCGACGTGGAAGTTGGAGGACTTGAGGCAGAAGCTCGCCGTCTGAACGAAGCTTTCGCGCGTTACATTTGCCACGGCGTTCCTTTCGTGACCTTGAAAGCTGCGATGACGCTCGATGGCAAGATCGCGCCGCCACCATCGGTGGAGCCGAACCGCGCGGCGGGAACTCCTGCTGGCGGATGGATTACTGGAGAGGCTGCGCGCGCCCACGTCCAACAGCAGCGCCACCAAAGCGACGCGATTCTGGTGGGCGTAGGAACTGTTCTGGCTGACGATCCCCTGCTCACCGATCGTAGCGGTAATCCGCGGCGCCGCCCGCTGCTGCGCGTGATTCTGGATTCACATCTGCGAACGCCGCTGGAATCGCGCATCGTGGAGAGTGCAGCAGATGGGGGCATCTTCCGGAATGATGTGCTGGTCTTCTGTTCTTCTGCCGATGAAAAGAAAAAGAATGCACTGGAGGCGCGCGGTGTTCGGGTCGAGCAGTTCATACCCGCCGCGTCGGATGGCCGCCCAGACCTTCACGCAGTTCTACGCCGCATGGGCCAGCTCGAAATCACCAGTGTGATGATCGAAGGTGGATCGGAGCTGAACGGCGCCGCGCTCGCCTCTGGCGTGGTCGACAAAGTCTTCCTGTACTACGCGCCGAAGATCATGGCGACTGCTGGATCGGTTCCATTCGCTTCCGGCGACAGCTTCCGCCAAATGAATGAAATTCAACACGTCCAGCATCTCCGCCTGCATCGCTTCGAAGAAGACGTCGCCCTCGAGGGGTACCTGCGCGATCCATACGAGCAGTGAGCAGTTGGCAATTGGCAGTTGGTCAATGGCAGTTGGCCAATGGCTAACTGCTAATTGCTGATTGCTGTTCTCCTTCCTGGTGGGTTTATGATGTGTCGTTATCGCGAGGTCCTCATGTTTACTGGCATCGTGGAAGAAGTTGGACGTGTCACCGGCATCGAACAACGCGACGAGAATCGGCGCATCACCGTTGCGGCCTCGAATTCGCCCAGGGAGCTGAAAACCGGTGACAGCATTGCTGTGAGCGGCGTCTGCCTTACAGCGCTCGACATCAGGGCTGGGTCGTTCTCCGCCGATTTAGCTCCGGAGACCTGGGCGCGGACTTCGCTCTCGCGCATGCACGAAGGCGCACTGGTTAATCTGGAGCTGCCCATGAAAGCCGACGGGCGCTTCGGCGGACACATTGTGCAAGGCCACGTAGATGGAGTGGGCAAGCTCGTCGCGCTCGAGCGCATTGCGGAGTCCGAAAACTGGTGGCTTCGTGTCGAGTTGCCTCGCGGTGTGGAGAAGTACACCGTTTACAAAGGCTCCGTCTGCATTGAGGGCATCAGTCTGACTGTGGCAAACCTTGAGGATGGGGTCTGCACTGCCGCCATCATTCCGCACACGGTCGAGATGACGAACCTCCAATCGCTCAAGCCCGGTGATCCGGTGAATCTGGAAGCTGATTTGATTGCGAAGTATGTCGAGAAGATGATGCGCAGCGAACCGGGTGAGAGTTCCTTTACTGTGGAAGAGTTGGTGCGGCAGGGATTTTGAAAGCAGTGGTCAGTGATTCAAGGGCGATTCGTTGGACGCTTGTGACCTCATCTAACCAATCCGTCTCGGCTAAGAATCCCGGCTTGTGCGGCGATTGCCTTCATGCTCGGATCATTGAGTCTGACCGGGGATCGAGGTTTGTGCAGTGCCGGCTGGCGCTGACCGATGTTCGCTTTGAGAAGTATCCTAGACTTCCGGTTGTAACTTGCAGCGGCTACAGCCGGGCTGAGCCTGCGGCTCCGAATCGTTGACTGATCTGGATTGAAGAAAACAATCAGATCAAACTTCGTAACTTTCGGGACTGGCCGTGTGGATCTACGCTTCGATCTTCAGTTCGTCGAGTTCAAGGAACTCTTGCACGATAGGCTCTTTGCATTTTTCCATTTCTTCATAGGTGCCGAAGAAAATTGCTTTGCCTTCGTATAAGAAGACGACCCGGTCCGCTAGTTTTTGGGCCAGCCGCATGTCGTGGGTGACTACGATGCTGGTGAGGTTCAGTTGGCGCTTGAGGCGCTCGATGAGATCGCCGAGCAGTTGCGCCATGAGTGGATCGACCATGGTGGTGGGCTCGTCGTAGAGAATGCATTGCGGACGCGCCGCGAGTGCCCGTGCGATCGCCACCGAGCGCTTCATACCGGTCGAGAGATCGGAGGGGAGCAGGTCGCGCATCTCCTGCACTCCCACCATCTTCAACAATCCCTCGACGATCTCATAAATCTGATCTTCGGAGAGCTCGCGGGTTTCGCGCAGGGGGAACGCCACATTCTCGCCGACCGTGAGGGAGTCGAAGAGCGCTCCGTTCTGAAAGACCATGGTGACTTTCTTTCGGATGGCTTCCATCTGTACTTCAGTAAAGTCGGTAATATCCTGGCCGGCGGCGATCACCCGTCCGGAATCGGCCTTGAGAAAGCCCATGAGCAGGGCCAGCGAAACCGACTTACCTACGCCACTGCGGCCCAAAATGCAAACGGTCTCTCCGGGCATGACATCGAAGTTGACGTGATCGAGGATTTTTTTGTCTCCGAAGGCTTTCGAAACGTCGCGGAACTCGATGTAGGGGCGGACGGGATCGGGCATGGGTTCGTTCTCGAGAGTTCAATATAAACGTTCAATAGAAAGGAAGCGAAGGAAACTATCGCAGCGGCTAAAGCCGCGACAGATTATACGTTCGCTTACGGCGCGGCCGAAGCCCTTTCAAAACCAATTCACGTCCTTTCAAAACGAATTCAACTGAGCCATCACCGGTCAGGGTCTGCGTTTCTCGGCTTCCAATTCCTGTGGCGTATTCAGGTTGCGGAAGATGGCGCGGGAGAATCCGGCTGCCTCCAGATTTTCCGGCTCAATCACGTGGGTCTGTACCATTTCGAACAGCACGTCGATGCGGTTTTTTCCGGCACGCAACGCGCTCTCAGCGACGTCTGCGAATTCGCGGCGATAAATGGCGCACAATGGCTGCCGTGCGGCATCGTCACGTGGAACCACTACGGCGGCCTCGGGCGCGCTCCGCGCCTGAGTGATCAAATACTGCAAGAAGGCCCACGAGACAAATGGCGTGTCCACGGCCAGCATCAAATTGAGGTCGCTTGAGGAAGCCAGCAACGCGGCATGAATTCCGCCGAGCGGCCCGCAGTCGCGGAATATATCTTGCACCACCGGGGCAAACGGGGCAAACTTTTCGTGACTGCCCACGATGCGCACGTCGGGGGTGATGGAGCGAGCCAGGATGAGCGCGCGGGCCAACAGGGTACGGCCATCGTACTCCACAAACGCCTTGTCGGTGCCCATACGCGTGCTCTTGCCGCCGGCCAGGATGAACGCGGTCACATCGGGCGCAGCGGCTGCCATGCCGCGATGATACACTTTGCCGTTGTAAACAGCCTTTCGGCAGGACCCCGGCTTCTCAGCTGCGGAAAGGTTTCCACCGTATAAGTGCCTCCATCCACACGATTTGCCTTCGGGTTCACGGTTTAACCGACACGTAAGTAACCTACCCAATTGGGCTGCTTCGGGAGATGATGGTGCTGGCGCTAGGACCGGAAGTAACCCATCATGCCGCAGAAAATTATGGACGTTCTAATGCTCGGGCGCTGTTCGCACGAGTTTGCCTGGCCCCGTCGCGGCGCGGACGGAGACTATTACCAGGTTTGCATGTTGTGCGCGGCCGAGTACAAGTATGACTGGACGACCATGCGTCGCACCAAGCGCGTGGAGCATGCCAAGCCCGACCCGGTTGTGAGGCGCAGCCACACGCGGGAGAAGCGACCCTCCTGGACGCCGCGCGCCCGCCGCCTGAAACTGGATGCGGCGCTCCGTTACCGCGTGAATAGCACGAGCACGTGGTATGAGGGCAGCACGGAAAATCTGAGCCAGACCGGCGTGCTGTTCCATGGGCCACAGCAGTTGCCGGTGAATGCTTTGGTCGAGATGGTGTTCGAGATGCCGGAAGAAATTTCGGGGCAGAAGAACCGCAACGTGCTCTGCCAGGGACGCGTGATCCGCTGCAGCGAACAGTTAGGTGCGGAAGGCCAGGATCAAAATCAGGATCAGGATCAAATCCAAGAGACGGAAAGCGGCGATCGACTGCTGGCCGCTTCGATCGTCGACTACAAGTTCATCCGCTAGAGTTCGGGCCCCGACTCAGGGTGTGGGTTCTTTGCGCTTCTCTTCACTATCGGTGGAAAACAGCATGTAATGGTCGAAGCTGTGCCGGCGATAGTAGCGGTGACGGCGAAACTCAAAATAAATCTCGGCGCTCTTAGGCAGCCAGAGTGACGTGTCTTTCTTCTCGAACTGAATCGGACCGTACTCCACCAACTGACGCTCGCTAAGAAGTTTTATCTCGGGCATGGGGCGAACCAGTTCGGACTCGATGCGGACGATCTGGAATTTGTCCGCAGTAATCCACGCGAGCCCCCTCAGATCTACGGGATAGACAAGTTCGCCAACCTTATAACTGTGCATGCGGCTGGGCTTGTCGCGCCGCTGGCTGAAGCGCACGATCCAGGTCGCCTGACCGCGCCAGTCTCCGAGACCTGCGCAGCTCATATCGAAGTTGTCGCGCATGTGGGGATGAAAGACGAGCGCCAGCGCAGCGAAGCCCGTGCTGGCGATCTGATCGGGATAGCCTTTCAATCCCAACTTGTCGGAGCGGTACTCGTCGACTGCGAGAGAGCCGGGCTGAGGTTCAGAAATCGACGCGACATAGTTGTACTTCCGCGTTTCGGTGCGAATAGGGTTGCCAAACTCGTCGAGGCTCTGGTGGAAAAGTTCTTCGACGGCGGCAAAGCGGGTCACATCGTCCACCAAATCCTGGACGTGCTTTCCGGTTTCTTCTACAACTTTTTCGGTGGGGCAGGATACGCCGGAAGCCAGCGCAAGCTTCGCTTCATCGATGCCGGGCGGCTGCCAGTTCACCGAGAGGCGCGGCGCGGCCAGCGCCTGAAGAGAATCGACACCTGCGAGTTGCGCCTCGGCCTTGGCCGAGGTCTCACTTACCGGGCTGGCGGATTCATGCTCGCGGATTTCAGCGATCAGATCGCGAACCTGGCCTGCCATAGGGTGACTCGGCGACTCCTGTAAAAAAGTATCGAGCGCCTGGATGCCTTGCTGGTCGAGTCCGAGGCCGACCAGCGCCTGACCCAGAACGAGTTGCGCGGGGCCGGCCTCGGCCTGGCCTTCGGCGATTGCAACCTGAGCTTCATCCCGGGCCTTGCCGTAATTTTTTTGCCGCAAGTAGCTGTCGGCGAGCAGATCGTGCGGGAGCCAGTTCTCGGCATCGGCGGCGACCGCTTGCTCGAGTGCGGAGCGCGCCGCAACATAATCGTGCCGCTCCAGACCCGACCTTCCCAGAAGAGTCAGGGCCTGGCTGTCGCGAGGGCTCAGGCTTGCGGCTGTGGCCAGGTACGTCGATGCCTTCTCGAAGTCTTTCTTTTGGAAATACAAATATCCCAAGAGAAAATTGAGGTCTGAACTGGATGGAGCCGACTTGTACGCTTCGTCGAGTTGCTTTTGGGCAGCGTTGAAGTTGCCGGACTTCAGCGCTGAAACCGCGCGTTTGGTCTCCTTCCGCGCCTTGGCGGAAAGGATGCGATCGGCGACGTCGAGATTCACCGCGGCAGGGTCGCGTTGCAGCACGATGTCGATGAGAGCCGGGCGCACGGAATTCATTACTTGCAATTCTTTCTGGGCGCTGAGATAGCCCACGGCACTGGCTTCGACGGCGTAGCTACCGAAGGGGATGTTGGTGAAGACTCCCTGCGAGGAACCTTCGGTGGTCTGCCAGGTAGAGGCCTGAGTAGTGTGGTTCACCAGCCGGAGCAGCGCCTGACGGTCGAGATGGACTCTGGTATTTTCGGCGAAGACCGTGAAGATAAGCACGCTGGTGCCGGGAGCGGTTTCGTAGACGGTGGAAGTCTCCAGGCGGGGACCGGTGTCATCAAGGATGCCGCCGCGCTGAGCTGCCGCGAGCAACGAGCACAGCAGAAATGACGCGCAGAGCAGGCGCGCACAAACCTTGCCCACAGCGGCGCGACGGCGGGTCATAAATAATGCCGGGGAGCAGTGTGGCATAGTTAGGTTTCAGGGTCAAACTGGCGGAGCGTGGCGACGGTGGCAGCCGCCATTGTCCGTCCGGACAGTGACTTCAGTACCTTAGTCCTCCCTGCTTTGGCGCTTTATAATCCACTCAAGAACCAGCACTACCCGCGTTCTCAGGAAGATGCGCGCGTCGAAGTGTGAGTGCGTGCTTCCTAAGGGACGCCCTAAAATTCAGTGGATCCGTTTTACGCATTCGCGATTTTTGCCCTCGGGCTGGCCTTTGGCAGCTTTCTGAACGTGTGTATCTACCGCCTGCCCCTGGATTTGTCGGTGGTGACGCCGCGTTCGGCGTGTCCCCGCTGCAAGCGGCACATCGCTCCTTACGACAATTTGCCGGTTTTCAGCTGGCTGATTCTTCGCGGTCGCTGCCGCAACTGCAAAGCCAGAATTTCACCACGCTACCTTTTCGTGGAACTGCTTACCGCCGCTCTGTTTCTCGGCTGCTACGCTTATGGCGGGCTTACGCTGGCTGCGTTGAAATACTGCACCTTCGGATTTCTTCTGCTCGGGCTTATCTTTACCGACGCGGAAACCAAGCTGCTGCCCGATAAGCTGACGCTCCCCGGCCTCGCTCTCGGTCTGGTGTTCAGCCTGATGGTTCCGGTGCATGACGTTGCCTCGCAGTTTTTGCCGGGAATAGTGAATCTTCCCTTCAGCGCAGACGTCTCCACTCGACTGTTTTCCCTGCTTGATTCTCTGCTGGGCGCAGCCCTGGGCGCGTCGTTCATTTATGGCGCGGGCGCCGTTTATTTGCGCTGGCGTGGAGCTGAAGGCATGGGCTTCGGCGATGTGAAGTTGATGGCGATGGTGGGCGCGTTTCTGGGCATGAAGCTGACCATCTTCACGATCTTTGCGGGTTCGCTGGCGGGCTCGCTGTTTGGCGTGACGACGGTTCTGGTGGTGTGGATCAAGCGCACGCATCGTTTTCAACGCCGGCTCGCGAACCTGCACGCGGCGCGACGCAGGGGATGGCAATCCGCGCAAATGGTTTACCGGCATTATCAAATGCCTTTTGGCGTCTTCCTGGGCAGCATGGCCCTGCTCGCACTCTTTGTGGGCAACCAGTTCTTGCGCTGGTACGGGAGGTTCTGGTGGTAAGGCTGCTGGCCAATCCGCTGATCTTGCGCGCCATGCTGCTTTTCTTCGTAACGGCAAGCGCCTTTGTATTTGCGATCTGGGTGATGCGCAGCTTGCGGAAGAACATCGCCTCGGAATCCGATTTCGGCTCCGGCGCCGCACCCAAGCTGGAGGCTCTGCCTCTGCATCTCTACAACACCGTCATCCAGCAACTCAAACAACAGAAACACGAACTGCAAGTGCAAACGATGGCCGAACAACGCCGCGCCCGCACTACGGAGAATTTCAGCCAGGCCGTGCTTTCGAATCTTTCCTCCGGCGTATTGGTGTTCGGCCTCAACGGACTGGTGCGACAGGCCAATCCCGCGGCCAAGGAAATTCTCGGTTTCAATTCTCCGGCAGGCATGAGCGCGAAGGATATTTTTCGCAGTGCGGTTGTCTATTCGCCGACTCCTTCCTCCGGATTGGGAGATGAAGCCGGGCGGCTTGCCGAAGAAGTGAACGCGGTGTTGCGTGAGGGCAGCCAGCGCCGGCAACTTGAGGCCGCCTACACGACTCCGGCCGGGCAGAAGCTTCGGATCGCGGTCACGGTCTCGCCGGTGCCCGCGGCGGATGGCAGTCTGCTGGGTGCCGCGTGTCTGATCAGCGACCGCAGCGAATTCGAACGAATTCGCCGCCAGCAAGAGTTGCATGGCGAGATTTCTGCCGAGATGGCGCTGGAACTGCGCACCTCGTTGGCCACGATCGCCGGATACGCGCAACAGTTAGCGCGGAACCGCGATCCTGAGCTGGCGCCGGAGTTGGCTGCCGACATCGCCAGCGAAGCGGCTCGTCTCGATCGCCGCATTGGAGGATTCCTGGCAACGAAGGGCGCTGCCGCGGGCAAGGAAAGTTGAGGATCGGTGTTAGGAAATTCAGCTTAGGAAATTCGGCTCACGAAATTCAGCGTAAGGAATTCAGGTTAAGAGTTCACATCAAAGATCGGGCCGCAAGGCAAATGCAATTACAAGGATGAAACCTATGATGCGCAACAGCTATGTCGAGGTGGGATTCGTACTCGCGTTGTCGACAATTCTACTGAGTTCGCCGGTCGTGGCGCAGAGCACGGCATCGTCAACGGCGCCGGGGCAAGCGGCGTCCGGGCAGTCTTCGTCAGGGCAGTCTTCGGCAGATCAGTCGTCTCTCGGCAACTATGCGCGCAAGATCCGCAAGGATCCGGGCGCCAAGGCCAAGCCTAAAGTTTTTGACAACGATAACCTTCCGATGGACGACAAGATCTCCGTCGTGGGCCAACCAGCAACCGTTGCCGCCGCTGATGCCGCGGCGGTCGACAGCAAAGATGCCGCGGCCAAACCTGCCGCTTCCGCCGACGACGACAAGGCCAAGAAACAGGCAGCTTGGAAAGCCTGGCAGGATAAGCTATCGGCGCAGAAGGATGCGATTGACCTGGCCAGCCGCGAACTCGACGTCTTGACGCGCGAGTACCAGCTTCGCGCCGCGGTAATGTATGCCGACACCGGCAACCGCCTCCGCAACTCAACCCAGTGGGATAAGGAAGACGCGGAATATAAGCAAAAGATCGCCGACAAACAGAAGGCGGTCGAGGACGCCAAGCAGAAACTTGACGACATGAAGGAAGAAGCCCGCAAGGCTGGGGTTCCATCCGCCATGATTGAATAAGGATGATGTGATACGGCTACGCTCTCAGTCTGCCCTGGCGAAGCCGCAGAATCTGCTTCTGGTGATGCATTCCATGCAGCAGATGAAACTTCCTCCATTGCATTGCGGTCAACGGACCCAGAATCGGATGGTCCAGAAGCTGCACGCGCTGCCCGAAGCGGGCCTCACACTGCTCGATGATGGCATCCATCGCTGCAATCTTCGCCCCCACTTCGTTTCGCACGTTTTCCACCGGTAAACCTCTCGGCTGGGTATTCGAGGGAGCTTTGCGTCCCTCAGGCAGGTGACCAAATCCCAGCACCACGAAGCTCCTCACCCGGTGCTTCATGGAGGCCCGCGTGGTCAGCGGCTTGCCGCTCGTTATCACTTTCTCGAATCGCTTAATCGTTCCCGTGTAGGTCAGGTACAGATGTTCCAGCACCTCCGCCGCGCACCACTTGCCCGCGGGATGCCAGCTCAATTGCTCGCCGGACATGCCTTCCACCGCCGATTCCAGGCTCTGTTTCAATTTTGCCAGGCGGGAATCCACGGCATTACTCTAGCATTTGCGCGGGCTTCAGGTAGAATGTTGCGCGTCTATTAAATCATCCCGGTTATGGCAGGAAAGGTCGCAATGAAAATGCGGGACTCTGTGCAACGGACGGCTGGCGCCACCGTCTTTATGACTATTACCGTGACTGTGCTTGTCGCGTTGCTGGCGGGCTGCAACTCGAGCCCTAGCCCGGCCACGGCGCCCCAGGCCAAGCCGGAGCCGAAGCCTCCAGAGTTGCTTACGGGACGCGCCGCCTTTCAGAAGACATTTATTGCCGCTCGCAATTACGCCGCAGACGTGAAGCCATTTCGCATCGAGTCGATCCCGTCCGCAGATGGCAATGGTCTGGATGGCAAGTCGGCGATTTGGCGGGCCAGCTTCGCCTCTGCCACACAGCACGGCGTGAAGCCCTTTTTCTGGTCCGGCAGCAACGCCCCAGACGCTCCTTCGCGCGGGGTCTCCCCCGGCAACGAAGACGCCTACAACCCGAGCAACGCTTCCACTCAGATTTTCGATGCCGGCTTCCTCAAAGTTGACTCCGAGCAGGCCTTCACTGAGGCCCAGAAACACGGCGGCGACAAAATCCTGGAGAAAGATCCCACGACCCCGGTCATTTACATCTGCGACTGGAACCACAACACCAACGAACTGACCTGGCACGTCATCTATGGCGCTTCTCGCGAAACCGCCAAGCTGACGGTTGCGGTGAACGCCACCACCGGCGCGTTTACCCGCGTGGAGAAATAGTCTTGAACTCGCTCGGCGCCGGGGTGACTGCAAGGAAAAAAGAAAAACTACGCCGAGGAAGTTATTCCCGCGGCTCCTCCTGCTTCATTTGGTGTTCGATCGAAGCAAAGAAGCGGCACAGGGCGCTGGCAGAGGCGATGGCGCCTTTTAGCGTGTGGGGCTCGCCGAAAGAAACAATGTCTGCAACAGAATACTGGAGACGGAGGCGGTCGGTGGCACACTGCGCACTCAGCAGTTCTAGTTTTGCGCTGCGAAGATCGGACATCAAGCGGGCAACTCCCGGACGCTTGCTCAATTCATCGTTTAACATCTACAAGTCCTCACTTTGAAGGGATGATGGCGTGTGCCCGCCGGAGCCGAGTTAACTGAGGAGGATTGTGAAGCAATAACCCTGCGGCTCCGGCGGGGCACAGCCTGTGGATTGACTCTGTAGCTAGTGTGAATAAATTGTACGATGTTAGTTCTACATAGTCAAAATAATTTGGATCGGGGCAGAGACCAAGACCGGCCAAACGACGATCGGCAAATAATGATCGAGCAAGCAACGATCGACGAAGTAACGATCGACGAAGTAACGATCGACGAAGCAAAGACCGAGGCGGTACGGAGGCGGGTGGTTGCCCAGACAAGCTGATCCGCAACTCGAACAGCGCATCCTTGATGCCGCCTGCCGACTTTGGTCCCGGGGCGGTGAAGAGGGGCTTACCATGCGGGGCGTCGCCCGGGCCGCCGGCACTACTACTCCGACGCTGTACGAGCGCTACCAGGACCGTGACGATATTCTGCGCGCGGTCCGCCTGCAGACCCGCGTCGAACTGTTCGCCGTGCTCAGCCGTACTCGCTCCATCACGCAAGCCTGCGAACGCTATCTAGAGTTTGCCCTCGAGCATTCCCACGCCTACGAAATGCTCTTTGACGGATTCGCCCAGCCCCCATCCCTGCACGAGCCCTGGCCTTCTTTCAATCTTATGCGCCTGCGTCTGACGCAACGCCTGGGCGGAACTCCTCGCCAGCACACTCGCCTTATGCTGTCGGTGTGGTCTCTGATGCACGGCACCGCGATGCTGATGATCCGGGGAGGCGCGGCGGGCGCGCTGCGCACACAAATGATTCACTCCTGCCGGGATGCCGTCGAAGCCATCATTGCCGAGGCCGCGCGTTCGAAGGACAAAACATGGTCCGGACCGAAGTGGCCCGCGAACCTGATCCTGGGAGAAGCTGCCGAAAGTAAGGTAAACAACGGCGAGGCTGATGGGAATGGGAAGCCCGGGGCGAAAGGCCGGGGCAAGAGAAAAGGTCTCGGGTGTTAGGTCTCTGGTCTTAGGCAAACCCTAAGACCTGAAACCCAAGACCAGAGACCTAGACCTAAGACCTGCTATTGCGGTTGCTTCGCGCCCGTCTCCGTCTTCAACCGGTTGAGCGCTTTCTCGGCCTCGGAGGCTTGTGGACCGTGCGGCAGAATCCTTAAATAGCTTTCATACTCGGCGCGGGCATCGTCGAGGATTCCCAGCTTCTCCAGGCAGACGGCCAGCCGGATCGTGGCCACGGCATCGTTGTCTTTGTAGCGCAACGCCTCGCGATAGCGGTCCTCGGCGGCGCGATAATTCTTGCGCTTGAAATAGAAGTCGCCAACCTCCACGTCTTTCGCCGCCTTGTGCGGATCCCAGCTTTGCAATTCGGTGACCCCGCCCGAAGCTCCGGCTTCCGCATCCGCAACGGCTGTCGAGCTTTTCGGATGCACCTTGGCGTCGTCTCCGGGAGGATTCAAATCCACCTGCGTATCTTTGCTGGAGCTTTCCCCGACGCCCGAGCCAAGGTCTTCGACACGCACGCGATCGGAGCGCGGCGGCTCCATACTAGGAGGTCGCTTGGAAGCATTGTTCGCCGGAGGAGAGTTCGCGGGAGCATCGTCCTCGGGAAAACTAAGGTCGCGACTCAACCCGGAAGCGTCCTTCTCGGAGGAGGACGGCGCCGGCGTTGAGGAGGCTGGTGCGGAACCCTGCTGCGCCGAGCCTTGCTGTCCCGAACCTTGCTGTCCCGAACCTTGCTGTGAGGAGCCCTGCTGCGCCCACACTACGCCACTCAACCCCAATAGCAAGGCCACCTGCAAACAGCGTCGCATAGCCTCTATTTTACCGCGAATGTAGGGCCGGTGGTTTGCTGGCTTCGGCGCAGCGGGAGAGGACGCCCGCCCCTTCGGCTTTGCTCAGGGCAGGCTCCCAGCCGCCGGGAGGGCGGCGCTACCAAAAAAGCAGACCGCTCAGGGGGAGGCTTGAGCGGCCTGCTTGGTGAAGTCCTCCGGGGGGAGGATACAAACATTTTTTACATCGACGACGGATTGCTGGCCCCGGTCGTCGCTGGGGCTGCCGTGGGCTGCGTTGTGTCGCCGATGGTGTTGGTCATCAGACGAACATCTACGCGGCGATTGTCGGCGCGGCCCTGACTGGTCTTGTTCGACTCTACCGGCTTGTCCTTGCCCAGACCGATCACGTAAATCTTGTACGCCGGCACGTTGTACTTAGAAGCCAGATACTGGATCACCGCATCCGCGCGGCGCTGGCTCAAGTCATAGTTGTAATCGGCCGAGCCGACGGAATCCGTGCTGCCCTCGAGCGCAATAATGTAGCCCTTGGTGGTCGAAATGGTGCCAGCCAGCTGGTCGAGCGCCTCCATGGCCTTGGGCGTCAGATTGTCTTTGTTGAAGCCAAACTTCACCGAGGTTTCGGCGACCGGGCGATAGTTGTCGAGGTTGGCGACAGCATTGGTCAGTACACCCACGCGGTTGTTGGCTGCGTCCGCCATTTGCTGGGCCGAGGTCGCGGACTGGTTGGCGGCTTGCGCCTTCTGTTCCACATCTGCGGTCTTGGCATTCACGGCTGCAATGCCAGCCTGGGCGCGGGCATCAACGTCCTTGATGTCCTTGCTGTTCTTCGCCGTCATGTCATCGAGTTCGTTGGTTTTGTTGATCAGAGGTGTGGTCTGTTGCTTTACATAATTCTTGCTGGTGCAGCCGACCGTGGCCGCCATGCCGACTGCCAGGAAAATCGTTAACGAAGTGCGGGTCATAGTGGAGAGGCTCCTTATCTTGTCAATCCAGTATCTTGTCAATCTGTCTCGGCGCGATCATTCTAACGCGCCGAATTCTTTATGTCTTCTGGCCCTGGGGAATGATGCGTTGCAACTTCCACCTCTTGCTTCTGCACGGGACATGCCAGTTTCGTCCTCGTAAAGTGGCAGCTATAAGTATATACGTTTTCAATCAGTTGCGAATGGGAACGGTGTAAAGGCCCTTAACTTCTTGGAGTCCGGGCCACGCAAACGCCACATAGGGAATGGAAATTTTATACGGTTGGGGCTCCGCCAAGCAACTGCTCTTCTCAGCGTCCTTCGCGGCCTTTCTTTGCAACCTTTGCGGTTAAGAGCTTTGCCGGCCCGCAAAGTCGATCCCCCGCCGCTTGTGATCAAACAGTGGGAAGAACGTAAAATGGAGCATAACGCTCCCCCATGGATCTCCTAGCCAAAATCCGCACCATCCCCACCGAGCCCGGCGTGTATCTCTACAAGAACGCCGAAGGCGAAGTCATTTACGTGGGCAAGGCGAAGAACCTGCGCAGCCGGGTCGCGAGCTACTTTCACGAAGGCCGCTGGGAGGACTCGAAGACTGGCACCCTGGTGCGCGAAGCCGTCGATGTTGACTACATCGTTGTTGCCAACAACAAAGAAGCGCTGGCGCTCGAGAATAATCTGATCAAGCAGCGCAAGCCCCGATTCAACATCCTGCTGCGCGACGACAAGACTTACCCTTACGTGAAGCTCACGCAGGGCGAGCGCTGGCCGCGGGTTTATGTGACGCGGCGCCTGCGCAAGGACGGCAGCGTCTACTACGGACCATACTTCCCTGCCAACCTTGCCTACCGAATCGTCGATCTCATTCACCGCAACTTTCTGATTCCATCGTGCAAAGTTGATCTCACGCGCTTTCATCCGCGCCCCTGCCTGCAGTTCTACATCAAGCGCTGTCTCGGGCCTTGCGTGAAAGATCTCACGACTCCCGATGCTTATCAGGAAGCGGTGCGCGACGTAAAGCTGTTTCTGGAAGGCCGTCCGACGGATCTAAGCAAGTCTTTACATGCGCGCATGGAGCAGGCCGCCGAGGCCGAGGAGTATGAACGCGCCGCGCGCTATCGCGATCTGATTTCGACCGTCGAGCAGCTGCAGGAACGCCAGCGCATCGCCGCTGCTGAGGGCGATGACGCCGACGTCTTCGGTTATCACTATGAAAACGGCATGTTGGCGGTAAATCTGTTTCACATGCGCGGCGGCCGCGTAGTGGACCGCCGCGAATTCTTCTGGGAAGATCTGCCCGAGTTCGGAACAGAACACGCGGCGACCGAGACAGATCATGTGGAGATAGAGAAAGATCGTGTGGGGACGGGCGCCTTCGCGAGCCTGCCCCGAGCGAAGCCGAGGGGTCCAGGCGAGCACAGCGAGCCTGCCTCTCCTATCACGGACCCCTTCAATCCCAGCGAATTCTTCTCCGCTCTCCTGAAACAGCTCTATATCGGCCAGCCTTACGTGCCGCGCAATCTCTACGTCCCCGTAGACTTTGAGGATCGGGAAGCTCTCGAGGACTTACTCTCCGAGCAGATCACCGGCGAGAACGCCCGCGCGGCAAGAGTTCACATCCTCGTGCCGCAACGCGGCGACAAGCGCTCGCTCATCGACCTTGCCGGCACTAACGCAAAACAATCCTACGATCAGCGCTTCCGCGTGCTCAAGCCCAATGCCAAGGCTATTCAAGAAGAGTTGCAGGACGTGCTCGGCCTGCCGGAACTGCCCAAGCGCATCGAGTGCTTCGACATCTCACACATTCAAGGCGCAGAGACGGTGGCTTCGATGGTGGTGTGGGAAGACGGGAAGATGAAGAAATCGGATTACCGCAAATTCATCATCCGCACGGTCGAGGGCGTCGACGATTTCGCTTCCATGCGCGAGGTGGTCGCGCGCCGCTACAAGCGTCTGCTGCAAGAACAAGAAAAAGAGAAGAAGGCGATGCCCAGCCTGGTGCTGATTGATGGCGGGCTAGGCCAGCTGCATGCGGCCGCCGAGGCGCTGGATTCGCTGGAGATTATTAATCAGCCACTCGCGGCCATCGCCAAGCGCGAAGAGATTCTCTACGTTTATGGGCAGGAGAAAGATCCGATCGCTCTGGATCATCATTCGCCGGTGTTGCACTTAATTCAGCTGATTCGCGATGAAGCCCACCGCTTCGCCGTGACCTTCCATCGCAAACGCCGGCAGATGCGCGACCGCTCCACCGAGTTGTTGGAGATCCCTGGGGTAGGTGAAAGTACGACCCGGCGTCTTCTCGAACACTTCGGCAGCTTGCAGGCGGTTAAGCAGGCCGACGCGTCGGCGCTTTCGGCAGTCGTGACCCGGGTGCAGGCGGAAGCGATCAGCAGCCACTTTCGGAAATAACTGATTACATCGGATGAGCTCATTCATTTAGGAAACCGGGATGAACACAAAACTATTGATGAGTCTCAGCGCTCTGTTCATGGCCACCCTGGGAGTATTCGCCTCTTTTCTTCCTCAGGAAATTGCCGCGCGCCTTGGCACACCTCCAGGTTCCGGTGTCGTCTCGATTATTCAGATCGGCGGAGCGTTATATCTGGGCTTTGCGATTCTCAACTGGACCGCTAAGTCTGTTCTCGTTGGAGGAATCTACAGTCGGCCTGTGGCCCTCGGCAACTTTCTTCACTTTGCCATGGTGGCAATCACTCTGCTGAAGGCTTTGCTCGGGGGATCGAAGTCACATGAGATTATCGTCGGCGCCATCATCTATTTTTTCTTCGGCGTGTGGTTTGGCTTAGTCCTCTTTGGTCATCCAACTCGCCCCAAGTGAAATCCACACGCAGAGGGCACCGGGGATCACAGGAGAAATCAAACACACAAGAAAAAGAAAGCGGGAGAAAGCGAGAACGGACGGAACATTCCGATTTCCTAAACGCGCGGGAGCTGAAGAAGAGCGTCAAAGTGCGTGTCGCGGGCACACAAGACGAGCGAATGCTGTAAAACGAGGGCCGCGATCCACATATCATTGGTCGGAATTGGAGTGCCTTGCTTGCGCAGTTGTCGGTAAACCGAGCCGTAATGGTGCGTGGTCTGTTCATCGGCATAAAGCACTCCGACCCCAGCCTTGAGCAGAAAACGGCGCAGGACCGCCTCGTTGCGCGGCCCTTGACTGCCCACTGCGAATCCGGCACGCAACTCTCCCAACACAATGAAGGGCAACCAGACTTCATCAGCGCGTTCAACCATTTCAACTACGGGCAAATTGCCCCGGCAAAGGTCGGTATAGCGGTTTGTGTCGAGCGCCAACTTCACCGCCACATCTCCTCGTCGATCGTATCCTGCGCGGCCACGGCGCTGTCGAAAGCGGGATCTTTGCGCCAAGTACCTGCGATGTCGGCGAGATCGCGCTGCCGGTTGCGTTCCCCGCTAACACCAGCGCCCCGGGCGAGGGCTTCAATCGCTACATCATTCAGACTCCTGCCCCGCTCGCGCGCGGCCCGCCGAAGCGCTTCGTCTAAAGTATCCGGCACATTGCGGATGGTGTATTGCATGCATTAATTGTAGGCATTGCAGGCAAGAAATGCAAGCGGCCCCCATGATCGGCTGGATGGCCGTTTTGCTACACTGTCGCAATCTCATGAAGCCGATTCCCGCAGTTCTTGTAACCCTGGCTGCCCTTCTCTCCTTTGCCGCTGCCCAAACCTCGACTCCGCCCGATCTGTCCACGCCGCAGGAAAAGCACTTGCGCAATGTCCGCCAACTTACTTTCGGCGGACAGAATGCCGAGGCCTATTTCTCCGCCGATGGCACGAAGCTGATCTTCCAATCGTCCCATGGCGACGTAAAGTGCGATCAGATCTTCGTGATGAACATTGACGGCAGCGACCAGCACATGGTCTCAACCGGCAAGGGACGCACCACGTGCAGCTATTTCTATCCGGATGGCAAGAAGATTCTGTTTTCCTCCACGCACCTCGCTAGCGCGGAGTGTCCGCCACGGCCGGATTTTTCCAGGGGATATGTGTGGGCGGTGTATCCGGGATACGACGTATTCACCGCGAATCCCGATGGCTCTGACCTCAAGCAACTCACCAGCACCCCGGGCTACGACGCAGAGTCCACGGTTTCGATTGACGGACAAAAGATCGTGTTCACTTCCCTGCGCCACGGCGACCTCGACATTTATTCAATGGACGCCGACGGCAAGCACGTCAAGCAACTCACGCACGAACTGGGCTACGATGGCGGCCCGTTCTACTCGCCCGACCGCAAGTGGATCGTTTATCGCGCGTATCATCCCCAGACAGAAAAAGAAATCAGCGACTACAAAGAGCTGCTCCAGCAAAATCTGATTCGCCCCACTTCTTTGGAGCTTTGGATCATGAAGGCCGACGGCAGCGGCAAGCGGCAGATCACGAATCTTGGCGCAGCCAGCTTTGGGCCGTCGTTCCTCAACGACGGCAAGCGCATTATTTTTTCGTCGAATTACGATCCCGTGACCCATTCGACCGGCGGCATGGGCAACTTCGAGCTGTGGCTGATCAACTCCGATGGCAGCGCTCTCGAGCGCATCACTTACAGTGACGGCTTCGACGGTTTCCCGATGTTCAGTCCTGATGGCAAGAAACTGGTGTGGGCATCGAACCGCAACGCTAAAGCCCCGCACGAGACGAATATTTTTATTGCGGATTGGATTCCTTAGACAGGAACTGTTGGAACCTAGCCGACTCTTCGTCTGTCGCTTGCAGCGGGCTCAATCCTTTTCGAGCGGGTGTTTGGCGCGCAAACCAAATTACCACGGCGATCATTCCGCACCAGCCCAGAGTTCGCACAACTGCGGCGATCGTGGTGTCATAGTCAAGGACTCCAAGACTCGTGAAGATCGCGTTGAAGTCGTGCTTGGCAAACTCAGGGTCGCCAGTGGTCACCAGCGGCAACACCATGGCGCGCGCGTCCGCCATGTAGGTTGCCGTGTAGAGCCAGTTTTCGAAGAAGAAAAACAGGCAGAAGACGAAGCCGGTGGTCTCGCGTTGCTTGAAGAAGTACAGGGCGAGAAGAAACGGGACCAGCCACTGCAGCAGCGTTCCTCCCCAGAGGCACAGCGTGGGACCGAACCAAGAGAACAGATTATGGCCGCCTTCGTGGACGACCAGGTTGGCGCTATCGATGAAGAGAAATCCCCCATGCGCGCGGAAAGCATAGATGAGGAAGGCGACGTAAAAAGCAGTCCACGCCCATAGCGCCAGCTGCGAGACCGGCTTCCAGGGCTCGTCGAAGCCGAGTTCATCCAGGAGTGAATACAGGAAATCGCGCATGGCTTGATAGAGATCTTCTTTATTTCTTGTCCAGATCTTAATTTATCCAGATCTTAGGACAAGAAGCCAGCTGGGGCAGGTTACGAAGGTCAGCGCTGGGAGTGGACAGACGGAAGCATACGTTTTTGTTACATTGATCTTCGTTCTCTGTCCTCTGGTTTCTGGTCTGCGGTTCCTGGAGAGGTTCGAGCGAATGAGTGTGCAGGCGGGCAACGGCACGCTGGTGGTCACGGGTGGAAGGCGCGGGATTGGCGCCGCCATCGCTAAGCTCGCTGGTGAGCGCGGATTCTCTGTGGCAGTGAATTTCGCAACTGGCGGGGCTGAAGCTGCTGCCGTGGTTGAACAGATCGTCTCCGCCGGCGGAAGCGCCTGCGCGATTCAGGCAGACATTGCTCGCGAAGAAGATGTTCTCCGGCTCTTTGAGACCGCCGAGCGCGACCTGGGGCCGGTCAAGGCTTTGGTCAATAATGCCGCGATCACTGGCGGTTTTGCTCGCGTGGAATCGGTGAGCGCAGAAACGTTGACGCAGGTGATGGCGGTTAACGTCACGGGAGCGATTTTGTGCGCGCGCGAAGCGGTGCGCCGCATGTCCACCCACCACGGCGGGGCGGGCGGCGCGATCGTAAATATTTCTTCTCGCGCGGCGCAGATTGGATCCGCAGGAGAATGGGTGCATTACGCCGCGTCCAAAGGCGCAATCGATAGCTTCACGATCGGGCTGGCACGGGAGGTAGCGACTGAAGGAATCCGCGTTAACGCAGTTGCACCAGGGCTGATCGAGACCGGGCTGCATGCCGCAAACGGTATGCCCGACCGGCTCGATCGACTGGCTGCAACTATTCCTATGCAAAGGCCGGGCACGCCGCTCGAAGTGGCCGAAGCGGTGCTGTGGCTGCTTTTGCCCGCGGCATCCACCGGCGCTATTTTGGAGATTGGTGGCGGACGCTGATCGATTCCTACTTCACTTTCTCTTGTTTTGCTTCAGCTCCTCTTGCCGGCGCGCGCCATTTGCAATGCGCCCAGGACAGGATCGACGACTTGCGGATTCACTTCGAGACGGGAATCGAGTTGGCGAAGCTCATCGCGGAAGACGTCGCGCACGGTTGAGGAATGCCGGAAGACGCCGCCGGCCATAGCCAGCAATTCCGTTGGCAGGTTCCCATTGGCGTTCACGAAAAGCCGGCGCACCACTATCGTGGCGAGCTGGGCGAGCTCTCTACCTGCCTGGGCGAGAACGCGTTGGGCCAAGGGATCGCCCGCCCCGGCTGCGGTGAGGATCGCGGGAAACAATCTCGCGAAGCGGGAAGTCGCGTTGGCGGCGCTCGCTAACTCGTCGACCGAGCCCAGACCCCAGACGGCTTTCATTTCGCCGAAGAGCAGCGAGCCTTCAGCAGTCGTTCGACCTTCTTCAGTGTGATCGATCACGCGCAGCAGAGCGCTGACCGCGGCCGCGCCGATCCAGTGGGCGGAGCCCTCGTCAGAAATGGTGAAGCCCCAGCCTCCGGCGCGAGCGGTCCTGCCCCCTGCATCGCGGCCGTAGGCGATTGACCCGGTCCCGGCGATAACGATCACACCCGGCTCGTCGCCAAACGCAGCGGCCCGGGCGATCTGCATGTCGCCCACGACCTCGATAGTGCCGGAAATTATTTCGGCAACAATGTTATAAACGGCTCCGGCATTTTCCTCACGTGCGGCGCCCGCGGCGCCAATGCAGGCACGTTGCACTTGTTGCGGCGCGATACGCGCAGCCGCGCACGCCTCGCGAATGGCCTTTTGCAGAGACTCGCGAGCTCGCCCTTCGCTTACTCGAGTGATGTTGCTCGGTCCGGCAGTGACTTTCGCGAGGAGCGAGGCTTCGTCGCCCACAGCGCAGGTCGTCTTGCTGCCGCCGCCGTCGATACCGAGATAGTAGCCCACGCGTTTAGTTCTACCACAGGGCAGTTCTCGGGTCAGGCGTTGAGTCTTGGGTCTGGGTCTTGGGTCTGGGCCTTGGGCTCGATCAACGTCCATAAAGACGCACTCGTGTGGGAGTTCGATTCACGCCATAATCAGAACGGTTTGAGCACTTCGGTTATGGGACTTGACAGGCTTGATCTCGCGATCATCGCGCTCTACTTAGTCGGAATCACTTTGTTCGGGCTACGCTTCCGCAAGAAGCAGCGCTCGTTGCGCGATTATTTTCTGGCTGGACGCGATATTCCATGGTGGGCGATCTCGCTTTCCATTGTTGCTGCCGAGACCAGCACGCTGACCATCATCAGCATTCCTGGCCTGGCTTACGACACCAACTTCACCTTCCTGCAAGTAGTGATGGGCTACGTAGTGGGACGCGTGGTGATCAGTTTTGTGCTCCTGCCGCATTATTTTCGTGGCGATCTTTACACTGCCTACGAACTGATCGAACGCCGCTTTGGACGCGGCTTGCGCTCGCTGACCGCCGGTCTGTTTCTGTTGACGCGGACGGCGGCCGAGGGCGTGCGTGTGTATGCTGTGTCGATCGTGGTGGCAATCGCCCTAGGAACGGGCGAAGTGGCCTCGATCGCCATTATTACTGTATTGACGCTCATCTATACGTTCGAGGGTGGATTGGCTGCCGTAATTTGGACTGATGTGGTGCAGACAGTGATTTATGTTGGCGGAACGCTGGTTGGCTTGTGGACGATTCTTCATCTTGTGCCCGGAGGATGGAATGCGATTCACGCTGCGGCCGCGAGCGCGGGCAAACTGCAGGTGTTCGACTTCACACCAAACTTTTGGATTCCTTATTCCTTCTGGGCGGGCGTGATTGGCGGGGCGTTTCTTACTACGGCGAGCCACGGCACCGATCAACTCATCGTGCAGCGGTTGCTGGCGGCGAGAAGCCAGAAGCAGTCGGTGACGGCGCTGCTTTCAAGCGGAGTGGCGATTCTGTTTCAGTTTGCGCTGTTCCTGATGGTGGGAGTGATGCTTTGGGCCTACTATCGCGTGCCTTCGGCGACGTTTGGGAAGCCGGACCGGATTTATCCTACATTCATCGTCAGCCGGATGCCGCATGGGATTTCCGGGCTGCTGATCGCCGCCATTCTGGCCGCGGCCATGTCGAACTTAAGCGCGGCGCTGAATGCGTTGTCGTCGAGTTCCATCATGGATTTCTATGTGCGCTTCCGTCCGCAGGCGGACGAGCGCACACGAATGCACCTCTCGCGGCTTTCGACATTTGTTTGGGCTTTGCTGCTGTTCGCGCTGGCCGTGCTCTCGCTGCACAAGGTTGGACGCGTGATCGAAGTAGGATTGCAGATTGCGTCCGTGGCTTATGGCGCACTTCTGGGAGTGTTTCTGCTCGGCGTGTTGACGCGAAAGGCGAACCAGACCGGAGCGATGGTGGGAATGCTGTTTGGGTTCAGCGTGGAATTGTATCTGTGGGGAACGCGCGTGCCGTGGACGTGGTGGGTGACGATTGGGACGGTAGTGACGTTCTCTGTGGGATACGCAGCGAGCTTGCTTGTTCGAAAACCGAGCTGACGTATACTGGCACACTCCGCTCATGCCTGAAACCATCCAAGTCACGACTTCCCGTCCCGAGCTTGCCCGTGATCTGGGCGTGAGCCATGCTTCCGCGGTGGTGGTGGGAACCATTATTGGCAGCGGAATCTTTCTGGTTCCCGCCGAGATGATGCAGGCTGTGGGCTCGGCGAAGCTGGTGTATCTGGCGTGGCTGGTGGGCGGGCTGCTGTCGTTCTTTGGGGCACTTACCTACGCGGAACTTGGGGCCATGAAGCCGCAGGCTGGGGGCGAATACGTTTATGTCCGCGACGCGTATGGGCCTCTCGGTGGTTTTCTTTACGCCTGGACTTGGTTTGTCATCGCGAAACCCGCGTCGGTGGCCACTATTGCTACCGGACTGGTTCGCATTCTGGGGACGTTTCCCATTTTTTCATTCTTCCCTGCTCATGCCATCACCGTTCCCTTCCCTGTCACTTGGGGTCAGCTTGTTGCGATTGCCGCAGCGGTTCTTATTTCTGTTTTGAATTACCTTGGCGTCAAGAAGGCGGGTGAGTTTCAGCTTGTGTTCACGGTGCTGAAGGTGGCCATCATTCTCGGGATTGTGGTGGTCTGCTTCAGCGGAGCTGGAAGCGCTCCTGGACGCGGCTGGAGCAACTTTGCAACGACATTCACTGGAGCGAAGGGCGGAATCGCCGGCTTCATGGCCGCGCTGGTCGCGGCGCTGTGGGCATATGACGGATGGAATGATCTGAACATGGTCGCTGGCGAGGTGAAGCGGCCGGAGCGGAATATTCCGATTGCGCTGATTGCCGGCGTTGCTACTGTGGGAGTGTTGTATGTGCTGGTGAACGCCGGCGTGCAGTACGTGCTGCCGGCGAGTGCGATAGCGGCTTCGCCGCGGCCTGCTTCTGACGCAGTTGCTTTGGTCATGGGGCGATTTGGGGCGAGCATTGTCTCCGCGGGTATGGCGATCTCGATGCTAGTCACTCTCAATGGCACGATCATGAGCGGGGCGCGCGTTCCTTATGCTGTGGCTCGCGATGGATATTTTTTCTCGGCACTTGCGGAAGTTCATCCGCGGTTTCATACGCCTTCGGTTGCCATTGTGTTGCAGGCGGTTTTGTCGATCATTCTGCTGCTGCTGGGAGGAAATTTCCGGCAGCTCTTTTCGCTCGCCATTTTTGCGGAGTGGCTCTTTTACATGATTTCAGGCAGTACCGTGTTCGTGTTTCGCTGGCGCGATCCGGATGCTGTCCGGCCTTATCGCATGATTGGTTACCCGTTTGTTCCCGCGCTGTTCATCGCCGCGGCCGCGGTTCTTCTTTACTACACCTTCCGAGAAGACTGGCCGAACTCGTTTTATGGATTGCTGGTAATTCTGACGGGCATTCCGGTGTTCGAGTGGTTTCGGCGGCGGCGTAATCGGTGAGCATTCCTGCCTTCCCAGGACAGATTGGCCGATGAAAACATTCTCAGACCTAATCTGCTAACATTTCTGGAATCAGTAGCTTACGTAGATCCGACACCCGGATGATTCAGCTAAAATCCTGATTCCAAATAACTTGCCTGCAAAATCCTGCGGACAAAGGAGTTGGCGGCGTGAGCATCCCGTGAGTCCTTTAGAGTCAGTAAAGCAATTTCTGTCGCGACTGAAAACAGCCGGATCTGCGAGCCAAAATCCTGTGGCGGAAGGACTTAGCCGTGTGCTATTCAGTTTTCAATGAACTATTTTCTTATTGCCTTTGCAGGGTCAATGATGAATGAATTCGAGATGAGGCGCAAGGTCAGATGTCACAAGGCTGGCCTGTGGAAAATTCTTAATCGGAGGCGGCTGTTCCCACATGGATTGTGGTGCTGCCGAGCAAGAGCAGGTTCCTCCACTCCGCCGTCGCATTCGCTCCGGCTCCGGTCGGAGTGACAAAAGTTCATCGCGGACTCTTCGGCACGGCTGAAGCCGTGCCCTTCCCGGCCAACTTCAAGATCGAAGTCAAAATCAACCTCAAGCGCGACAGACAGGAGTGTCCGTTGCACACTGGCGTCGCTGCGCTTCACTGAACGGCCGAGGCGGCCGTTCCCACATGGTTCGTGGCGCTGTATAATCGACTAACCAGAGTCCAAATCGGAAGTTCTCGGTTCTACTCTCAATCCCAGCTAATCCAAGAGGTGCAGCATGTCCCACCACTATTCCGGTCCTGACTTCGGGTTCCCTCACGGCGACGCCCGACTGGACTTCACCGATCTTTATGCTTTCCCGAAGCCTGGGGATGCTAGCAAGTCGATCCTGATTATGAACGTGCATCCGTCCGCCGGGGTGAACCCGCCAGGGCCCACGACGGCGGTCGCCTTCTCGCCCGATGCGATTTATGAACTTAAGATTGACACCAACGGCGATAACGTCGCCGATATCGCGTACCGGGTGCGATTCAAGTCTTCCGAGGGTGGCGCGCAGACCGCGACGGTTCGGCGCGTTGAGGGCGCGCAGGCTGCAGGAACAGGCGACGACGGACAGGTCATCGCCGAAGGGGTACCGGTCTCGACGGAGTTGGAGACACGAGTGACGGAAGCCGGTGACTACCGCTTCTTCGCTGGCTGGCGCAGCGATCCATTTTTCTTCGACGTGCAGGGCGCCCTGAACAACCTGCAATTTACCGGCGACGATTACTTCGCCGACAAGGACGTGTGCTGCATTGTGCTGGAAGTGCCGAACTCTGGCCTTGGTAAGAAGATGGGCCTGTGGGCTCGCACGCTGGATGGCGCGAGCGGGAAGTGGATTCAGGCGGATCGCGGGGCGCGGACCAATCAAACTCCCTTTCTTGCCGGCGAGCAGAACGCCGCGTATCTGGCAGCGGAGCCGGCGGGCGATGCCCGTTTCATCCCCGTATTTGCGCACGCGCTGGAGCACGCCGGCGGATACACTCCGGCAGAAGCAACGCGGGTCGCCGGAACCATGCTGCCGGATGTTCTCCACTATGATCCCACGCGGCCGGCGGCCTATCCGGAAAATGGCCGGACACTGACGGACGACGTCGTAGATTTGTTCCTTCCTCTGCTTTCCAATGGGAAGGTCACGCAAGATAAGGTAGGGCCGCATAAAGACCTGCTCGCCACATTCCCTTACGTGGGCCCTCCGCACAAGGCCCGGGCTGCGAGTCTGGTGGCCGCTTAGACACCTATTAGGGCGCGGCTGAAAGCCGCGCCCTTCCCGGCCAACTTCAAGATCGAAGTCAAAAAGGCCGCAGACAGGAATGTCCGTTGCACACGGGCGTCGCTGCGCTTCGCTGAACGGCCGAGGCGGCCATTCCCACATGGTCCATGGTGCTGCCGAGGAAAGCAGGTTTCTCCGCTCTGCCGTCGCGTTCGCTCCGGCTCCGGTCGGAATGACAAAACTGTGGAGGTATTCGTGCGGCGTCCCGCGCCAGTTTTGGCCTTGGTTCCGTAACCGCCTTTTTGGGTTACCTTAGGTCAAGAGCCGTGGACACGTTTACCCCCTGTCCGTTCTCCCGTAAGGTGAAAACTCCAGTCCCGGTCCGCTCCCTCGGCCAGGATCCCCTTGGAGTTTATACATGGCTACGTATCAACATAATTTTCAGCTCGGCATTCTGCCGGAGCGCAAGATCGACCGGCGCGCGCTGGCGGCGAGCTACGCACTCATGGTGGTGCTGGCTTTTCTCCTGGTGAACCTGGGAGTTTTGTTTCCCGACAGAATGAGTTTGAAGCAGTATCGCGTCATTTCGGTGATTCCGATGCCGGCGTTGAAGCCGGAGCCGGCGCCAGTCAAGGTGGCGAAGCCGGTGGTGAGGCCGAAGCTGCTGCCTCCGGCGCCGGTATTCGAGCGCCCGAAGCTGATTGTGCCGCGCGAAGTGCATCGCGCGCCGGCTCCGGAGCCGGTGGAAGCGCCGAAAGTGGTGGTCAACAAGTTCGCTGCTCCCGAGCTGAAAGTAACCGCAGGTGGAGCGCGTCCGCAACTTTTGCATGTCGGTGAATTTTCGGGAAGTTCGGTAACACCCACGGTGAATGCGCCGGTGGAGAAGGTGCAGACCGGAGGCTTCGGCGATCCCAATGGTTTGAAAGGGACGGGCAAGCAAGGCGCCAAGCTGTATGCGGCGCAGGCCGGTGGGTTTGACATGCCGGTCGGCGCGGGCCAAGGCAACGGATCGGGTGGCGCGAAAGGCATCAAGGGAACAGTAGCCAGCGCCGACTTTGGCAATGGCATCGCGACCGGAGGCAAGGGCGATGGCCGCAGCAACGGGGCCGGGATTGCGACCGGCGGATTCTCGTCGGAGCAGGTGGTCCACGGCGGACCGAAGATCGCGCAGGCAGGAGCGGGACCGGCGACGACTCCCGTGGAGATCACGTTCAAGCCGCAGCCGGTTTATACCGACGAAGCCCGCAACCTGAAGCTCGAAGGCGAGGTTCTGCTGGAAGTGATGTTCGGGGCCAATGGAAGTCTGCATGTGAACCGCGTGGTGCGGGGACTGGGTCACGGTCTGGATGAAGCCGCCGTGGCGGCCGCTAACAAGATGCGCTTCAAGCCGGCACTGCGTATCGGAGAGCCGGTGGATTCGACGGCGATCGTGCACGTGACGTTTCAGATGGCGTACTAAAAGTTTGGATGCTCGAGAAACTTTGGGCCAGAAGATTCGCTTTGTGGTGCTGAAGCTGCGAGGCGGATTGAGGGTCGAGTTGCGAACATAAACAGTTCTTAAGGAAACATCGTTACAACCTTGGAGAAAAGAGTCATGCGCACTTGGAAATGGATGTTCACAGCGGCACTGCTGGTTTCGGTGAGCGCTGCGGCACAGCAGCAGTCGGAGTCACAGCCTTTGACGCAGCCTGATGCTGCCACAGCCGCGCAGCGGGCGGCGGACCCCGCGTCTGCGAGCGACTCGCAGTCGAAGCAATCGACCGTTCCGGCCCCGACTCCGTCGGCGCTGCCGCAGCCGACCACGATGGATCAGGTTGTGGATCGCTTCATCGAGCGCGAGCACGGGCTGATGAAGGCGCTCTCCAACCGCACGCCGGTGGTCGAGACTTATTTGCAGAACCTGACCGCGGATCCGCAGCTCGGTCCCGTGCCCAGCGCCGACCACTACTTTCTGGGACGCATGGATATGGGCGAGTCGATCGACCGCAAGGATTATTTGAAAGAGCAGGACAAGGGCATGGAGACGCGCCTGATGGGCGGCTTCAACAAGCTGTTCAAGGTGCAGTACCAGCCACTGGGCTTTTCCTGGATGGTCTATGCCGACCGCACCGACTTTGACCGCTCGCACTATGACTTTCATTACATCCGGCGCGAATTTCTTGGCGACGTCCGCTGCCTGGTGTTCGACGTCACACCGAAGAAGAACTCCGGCAGGGGACGATTTCAGGGCCGCGTCTGGGTGGAAGACGAGGACTACAACATTGTCCGCCTGAATGGCACCTACGCTCCGGCGCCGAAGAATTCGTTTTTCTTCCACATGGACAGCTGGCGCCTGAACCTGATTCCGGGCTACTGGGTGCCCGCCTACATCTACAGCGAAGAAGGCGACTTCAGCGCTGGGGTAAAGAACAAGATGGCTTTCAAGGCGCAGACCCGCATCTGGGGCTATGACCTGAAGAAAGGCGACAAGGACGACGAACTTACGCAGATTCGTGTGGACAGCGTGAAGGATGAAAGCTCGGCGGCGCAGGATGCGTCTCCGCTGCAGGCCGAGCGGCAATGGCAGCAGCAGGCGGAAGACAACGTGATTGAGCGCCTCACCCGCGCTGGCCTGCTCGCTCCCGAAGGCGATGTGGACCACATTCTGCAGACCGTGGTCAACAACCTGGAGGTCACCAATAATATCGAGTTGCCGCGTCCGGTCCGGACTCGCGTGCTGCTCACCGCTCCGCTTGAAACCTTCAGCGTGGGCAACACCATCGTGATCAGCCGCGGATTAGTCGACGTGCTTCCCGACGAGGCCAGTCTGGCGGCAGTGCTCTCGCATGAACTGGCGCACATCGTGCTCGGCCACAACCTCGGCAGCAAGTATGCGTTCAACGACCGCATGCTGTTCTCCGACGATTCCACTTACAACAACCTGGGCTTCAGGCACATTCCTGAAGAAGAAGCCGCGGCTGACAAGAAGGCGATCGATCTGCTGAACAACTCGCCTTATGCGCAGAAGCTCGACAACGTCGGCCTGTTCCTGAAGGCGCTGCAAGCCCGCGCTCCTCAGCTCAACGCGCTCTTGACCACGCACCTGGGCAATTCGCTGGCATCGAACGGCACCATTGACCGGCTTGCGGCTTTGGAGAGCAAGGGTCCGGCGCTCGACAACAACAAACTGGATCAGGTTGCGGCTCTGCCGTTGGGGGGACGCGTGAAGGTCAATCCCTGGGACGATAAGGCGGAGATGGTGAAGACGGCTCCGGTCGCCATCACCTCGGCGCGCGACAAGATGCCGTTTGAAGTCACGCCGTTCTATCCGCGGTTGGCTCGCTACGGCGCGTCGGCTCCGAGCACGACGCCGGCTACCGCCGCCGCCAACTCAACGCCAGGCGCTAACTAATATCTAATCCGAGTTGCAATAAGACGAGGGCCGGGATCCGGAATCACCTTCCGGGATACCCGGCCTTTGTTTGTGTGCCAGTAGTTGTTCTCCGGTCGACTCACGCTGACACCAGGCTTCTGAGCGCAACTGGCGTAACGATTTATGGTCAACGATCTTCCGGAGCCCGCGTTGCTGCTACGGAATCACGCGGAAAGTCGGGTTGCTGGTCAGCGTGCCACTCGGCGTCGTCACCTCGATCTCGCCGGAAGTTGCGCCGGCGGGTACGGTGGTTGTGATTTGGGAGCTTGAGACTACAGTGAACGTCGCCTTAGTGCCCCCGAAGCTGACTCTGGTGGCGCCCGTAAAATTGCTGCCCAAAATATTGATGGCTGTTCCCACGCTTCCGGAAGTCGGCTGTGCCGCCACAAACGGCCCCAGACCCACAGAAAAACTGAAGATCGTCCCGCAGCCATTGTCGCAGGATGTATTGTTCCCGCCCCAGTAGGTTGCTCCGTAAAAGGTCCCGTTGGTGTCCTGGATCAGCCCGTCCCCATAAAAGGGGTTTGAGCCGTCTGTGCAATTGCTTTGTGAACAAAAGCTGTAAAGCGTCGTCAACTCGCCGCTTGTGGTCATTTTAAAGATCGTGCCGCCGCAGCCGAAAAAAAAGCAGAGGCCGCTGTTGCTTCCGCCTGCAGAGGATGTTCCGTAGAGGTTCCGATCGGTGGCCTGGATCAGCCCGGCCTCGGGATTTGCGCCGTTCGTGCATGGGCTTTGTGCACAAAAGTTGTAAAGCGTCGTCATCCCGCCGCCGAGGGGGCCCAAATCGAAAATGCTGCCCTCGCTGTAGGCCCCGCCCGAGTTTGACAAACCGTAGATTTCCCCGCTAGCGGCCTCGACCAGACCCGCATTGATGTCGCCGCTGAAGCTGTCCAGGACCTTGAACTGGCCTTCCAGCCGGATTTCGAAGATCGCGCCGTTGAACCAAGTTGTTCCGTAAAGGTTTCCGTTAGCGCCCTGGAGCAGCGTCGCATAGGGCCCTGGGACGAATCCGCTGAAAGCGTGCAGTGTCGTCAGCTCCCCACCCAGAGTGATTCTAAAGATCGTGCCGCCGCCCCCAGGCCCGCCTTGAGATGCCGTCCCGTAGAGGTTTCCGTCTGTGGCCTGGATCAGCGACGCGACAGGGTATGCGCCGTCAGTACATAGGGGTAGCCTGCAAAACCTGTGGAGCGTCGTCAGCTCCCCGCTTGGGGTAATCTTAAAAACTGTGCCACAGGTTATAGCAAAATGATATGGGCAATACTCTTCGTTGCCGACCCCTCCGACATAAGTTGTCCCGTAGAAATTACCATCGGTGGCCTGGACCAGCCCAGCTTCAGGGCTAGCCCCGTCTGTACAATTGGGTTTGGAGCAAAACTTGTAAAGCGTGGTCAGCTTGCCGCTTGGGGTGATCTTGAAAACTGTGCCGCAGCCGGTAACACCGTTATTACTAGGGCAACACAATTCGTTGACGACCCCGCCGGCAAAGGTCGTCCCGTAGAAGTTCCCGTCGGTTGCCTGGACGAGCCCCCCGGTGGGTTCGGCACCCTGAGTGCCGTCGAAGGCGTACAGCGTGGTCAACGTCTGTGCAGGCGATGCAATCGCCGTTGTTACGCACAGGAGAAGCAAAGTGCAGGCTGTGTTCCCGCCAATGAGTTTACCGAGGTGTGTAAAGCAAAGTGGGCGCATGGCATTCCTTTCTGTGTTTTGAAATTTGTGCAGGGGCCCGGAAATCGCGGCAGTCCCACTGCCGCTACAGGCAAGGTCAGAACTTAGAGACCGTGCCCTCTGTCGATTGCAAATTTGTCGAACGCCTGGGTCTATAACAACTGGGGTCTATGACACGTCGCGTCGAGGAGCAGGGGTGGGTGAGCCACTTTTGCTCAACGGGGGGATTTCATTCTTCGGAAAGCTACGCGAGTTGGACGCTAGTACCGGATTGTCGTTTCGTCAATGGCTCTTTAGTGGTGTCTGGCCACCTGAGCCCTGGCAGTCACGGTAGAACTCCCAAGGCGTAACGCTATTGTACGAAGCAGTTGGATCGCCATGGCCATCGGAAGGGGTGGTTTCCACATTCGGCCTAGGCCTTCCCTCTTTACAATCTGTGATGCGAAAGGGCAAACACCGACTATCCTCGGAATAACCATTCGGAGTAGCCTTAGGTCCAAAAATGGGCCTAGGGAAATTTCGACCTGTACTTCTACTACTTCGCTCCCAGCCCATCTTTCTCGTGATAATTCGGGTACGCGGGCCGCTGGTATTGCGGGAGGGGATGCTCCTTCAATTGCTGCATCACGACCTCGATCGCCTTATCGAGTTGCGCGTCGTGTCCCTGGCGATAAGCAGCGGGGTCCAGATCGACTTCGTAGTCTGGAGCGACGCCGTGATTTTCCACTTCCCACTCGCCTTTGAGGCCATAGATCGCGGCCCGCGGCGCCGTGACGAAGCCGCCATCGAGCAGCACGGGATAGCCTCCGATGCCTACCAGCCCTCCCCAGGTTTTCTTGCCGACCAGTGGACCAAGGCTAGCTTTTCGGAAGTACCACGGCAGCGCGTCGCCGCCCGAGCCTGACATTTCGTTGATGATCATCACCTTGGGTCCGTAGATCGCCTCCGATGGGCTCGACCAGTCGTGGCCCTCGCGTGTGACCACCCTGCTCGTGATGGGCCGCCGCAGGTAGTCGATGATGTAGTCAGCGAGCTGGCCGCCTTCGTTAAAGCGTTCGTCGATGATGACCGCTTCCTTGCCCACCTGGGAGAAGAAGTAGCGGTTGAAGCTGGTGTAACCGCCGCCTGCGGTGTTGGGCACGTAGACGTAGGCGACACGGCCTCCAGTGGCCTGGTCCACGATGCGGCGATTGTTTTCTATCCATGCCCGATGGCGGAGATTTTCCTCGCTATCGACCGGCACCACCGTGACTTCGCGGGAGTCTTTGCCGTCTGCATTCGCGCCGATCTTTAACACCACCTGCTTCCCCGCCGTCTCTTCGAAGAAGCTGTAGATGTTGTCCTGCGAGTGCAGTTCGCGGCCGTTGACCGCCAGAATGTATTCGCCGGCTTTGGCGTTGACGCCGGGCGGGGTCAGTGGAGCCTGCAGGCCGGGGTTCCAGTTCTCTCCGTCATAGATTTTCGCGATGCGGTAGCGGCCGTTCTCGAGAGTGTAGTCAGCGCCTAGCAGTCCGCCTTTCACTTTCTTCGTCTCTGGCATCTCGCCTCCGCCGACGAACATGTGGCCGACCGTCAGTTCGCCCAGGCACTCGTTGAAGAGATAGGTAAGTTCGGCGCGGGATGCGATACCCTCGAGATACGGCTCATACTTCTTCTTCGCTTTGTCGAGATCGAGACCGTGGTAGTGCGGGTCGTAGAAAAAGTCCCGCTCAATGCGCCAGGTTTCGTTATAAATCTGCTTCCACATGGGCCGGGGCTCAACATAAACTTCCCAGCCGTCGAGTTTGAGGGGACCGATGCCCGGCTTGGGCGGACCGCCCGGGGCAGGCGCATCATCGGCCGACGCTGTCGCCCACGCGTCACCTTTGCGGTAAAGGATCTTCGATCCGTCGTAAGAAAGTGTGTAGTCATTCACCTCTTCGATCCACTTGTCGACCTTGCGCTTGCTCAAATCGAACTTCTGGATCGTTCCGGTCAGGTTGCGATAATCTTCCTCGCTTAGGGCGGGCCCGACCTCTTGCAGGAACAGAATGCCGGATTTTCCGGAGAGCATGTTGATGTAATTCCTGGCTGGAATCGGCAAAGCCAGGATGCGCTGGCTGATACCCTCGAAATCGATCTTGACGACGACGGGTTCCTCTTTCTTGTCTTTGTCCCCCTCTTTGTCTTTATCGTCTTTAGCAGCTTTGACGGGCTTGTGCGCGTCTTTGCTGGTCGCGGCTTTGTCGCTTGCCTTGTCTTTGTCCTTATCCTTATCTTTGTCTTTGTCGGCGGTTGCGGGTTTTTCCTCGTCGCTTTCAGGTGCCAGCGGGGAGGGCAAGTCCTTGCTCAGCACTGCCACGTAAGCGCTGCGCGACACGCGGTGTTCCTCGCTCGACATATCGAGTCCCGCAGTCGAAAGCGCTACATCGGTCGATGCAGTGAAGTAAAGATACTTTCCGTTCTTGTCGAAGACGGGATACAGCGCGTCGCTCATGCCGTCGGTAATCTGGAACGCCTTACCCTGATCGAGCGAGTAGACAAACACAGCGTGCAGGCCGCTCGGCAACTGTCTGGTATAGGCAATCCACTTATTGTCTGGAGACCAGTTCTGGCTGAACTGCGTGGCGGCGAAGCCTCCGTAGTAATCGCTGTCAATAAGCTTGGGCTTGGGATTCTCAAGATCGACATACCACAAATTCATCCGCTTATCGGAGTACGCAATCTTCTTGCTGTCGGGCGACCATATGGGGGTGTAGAAAAACGACGGCGGAGTTCCGAGATTGATATGCCGAACCTCTCCCAGGCCATTTTGCGCGCGTATGCACAGTTCATATTCGCCCGAGTCGTCGGAGAAATATGCGATTGACTTTCCATCGGGAGACCAGGCTGGATCGCGATCCGCAACCGCCGGGCTGCTCGTGAGATTGCGAATATCTCCTTTGTCGGTGGGGACCGTGAAAATATCTCCCCAGGCTTCAAATACGGCCCTTGCTCCCGTGGGCGACATACCGAAATTCTGAATGCTCTTGGCTTCGACCTTGGCGAAGTGGGGGCGCACCGCTACGAGATCGCCGCTGACGTGGATGGGAACATTCTGGGCCTGATGCGTGTTCAAGTCATAGAGCTTGATGGCGCCGAATTGTTCGATGACGATGGCGTCCGGACCGGCCGAAATCGTCTTGAAGTCGAAGCCGTCGCTATGCAGAACCTCCGACACTGCCTTGCTCTTCGTGTCATAGGCAAACAAACTTACCGGGCCGTTGCGGTCGGAAAGAAAATAAATGGTGTCGCCCACCCACAGCGGATAGTGATCATTCGAGTTGTCGCGGGGAATCTTTACTATGCTGGAATCTTTCAGATCGGCAATCCAGATGGGCGTGGTCTGCCCGCCATGGTAGCGCTTCCACGCGGCCTGCCATTGCAGATGGGGGACGTATGCCAGATGCGTACCGTCGGGGGAGAACTGGGCTTCTTCACCGATGGGGATGGGCAACTTGGTGGGGAATCCGCCTTCGACCGGCACGGTGTAGAGTTGGTCCTCAAAGTGCCGGAAGCTGCTGCCCCATGAATTGAATAAGATGCTCTTGCCGTCGGGCGTCCAACCGAGAACGTACTCATCGGCGGGATGGAAAGTCAGACGGCGCGGGACGCCTCCCGTGGCTGGAACCACGTATACATCGCGGTTGCCGTCGTACTCGCCGGTGAAGGCAATCATGGTTCCGTCAGGAGAAAAGCTGGGAAGGATTTCGACTCCGGCCCCGGAGGTCAGACGGCGCGCATCGCCGCCCGCACGGCTTACGATCCAGAGGTTGCCACCATAGTTGAATACGATCTGCGTCTTGCTCACCGTGGGAAAGCGGAGCAGCAGCGGCGGATCACTTTGGGCGGAAGCGGTGCAGAGAGAGATCAGACAGAACAAGAGGATAGGCAGAGCGGAGATCTGCCGAAGACGTATACGCATTTAGACTCCTGACAATAGGTAACGATTTAGGGCGACGGAAATCTTAGTGTGCCAGCGGCGGCGCGGTCAACTTCGGGGAGTCATACTACTCGGGCTTTGCCTTGTTCTTCCCCGGTAATCCGGCCGGGTTTTCGTGGGTGCGTTCGCGGAAGGTTCCACGGAGGCCGGTGGCCAGCTTCACGCTGGATTCGCCGAATTTGTCGCGCAGGCGGTCGGCTGCTGCCAGCGCGTCTTTCCAACGCTGCTGCCGGCCGCCTTCGAGCAAATTGATCTGCTCCACCTGCGCTTCGAATGAGGATGCTTGTACTCCCAGCAGCCGCACCTGCCTGCCTGGCCTCCAGTTCTTGCGAAACAGAGTGCGTGCCTGTTCAAAGATTTCGCCATCCAGTTGCGTGGGGGCCGGTAGCGTGTGAGCCCGGGTGATCGTAGTGAAATCTTTGTAGCGGAGCTTGAGTTGGATGGTGCGCGTGTGCAACTTCGCCTCCCGCAGGCGGCGTCCGACCATCTCGGAGAGCCGCATCAGCGTAGATTCAAGCTGGTTTGCGTCGGCTGTGTCTTCGTTGTAAGTGTGTTCGTGGCTGATCGACTTGGCTTCGGTGTCTGCGCCGACTTCTGTGTCGAACCATCCGCCGGAATCTTCTCCGCGCGCTTTGCCCGCCAGCGCCAGGCCCCACTTGCCGAACCGTTCTTCAAGCTCGGATTCTTCGAGACGCGCCAGGTCGCCTACTTTCCTGATCCCTAGTTCGTGAAGATGGCTTTCCATCACCTTGCCGACGCCGGGGATGGCCCGCACATCGAGCGGCGCAAGGAATTTGGATTCTTCTCCGGGGACAATCCACAACACGCCGTTGGGCTTGGCTTGCGCGGATGAGACTTTAGCAATCAAGCGCGATGAACCGATGCCGATCGAGCAATTCAGCTGCGTTTCTTCTTTCATCTGTTGATGTAGTTTGTGCGCGGCTTTGAGGGGCGGGCCGTGTAGACGGGCCGTCCCCGTCATGTCGAGGTAGGCTTCGTCGATCGAAGCCATCTCGACTTGCGGGGAGAATGCTTGCAGAACCTTGTAGACCTTTTCCGAGCACTCGCGGTAACGCGCCGGATGGCCATCGACAAAAATAGCGTGCGGACAAAGCTTCGCAGCGGTGCGCAGCGGGAGGGCGGAATGCACTCCGAACTTTCTAGCTTCGTAAGAAGCGGCTGAAACCACGCCGCGCTCGTGGCGCTGTCCTCCGACGACTACCGCCTTGCCTTTCAGGGAGGGATCGTAGAGTTCTTCGACTGAGACGAAGAAGGCGTCCATGTCGACGTGGAAGATGGTGCGGGCGAAAGCCGGCAGGTGGGATGTGACGGCCATGAGCGGATTGTAGCAGCCGAAAGAAAACGCCGGAGCTTCGCTCCGGGAACAGCCGAGGGCGGCTGTCCCCACATAAAATCCTAGACCAGAACCTTCTCCTGTACCGGCGCGGTACTCCGCATCTGCTTTACTCGTTCGTAAATCTTGCCGTACTCCCGCGCGGAGGCGTTCCAGGAAAAATCTTTGTTCATGCCGTTGCGCATGAGCACCTGCCAGGAGGTCTGATCGCGGAAAGCGAGCAGCGCGTGTTTGATCGTCAACAGCAGAGACTCGCCGTTGTATTCCGTGAACTTGAAGCCGGTGCCTTTGCCGGAGCGCGCGTCCCAGGGCTCGATGGTGTCGTCGAGGCCGCCGGTGGCGCGAACTATCGGCACTGTCCCATACTTCAAGCTATAGATTTGATTTAGCCCGCAAGGTTCATATCTGGAGGGCATTAGGAACATATCAGACCCTGCCTCGATCTTGTGTGCGATGGCGTTGTCGTAGGCTACTTTCAATGCAATCTTGTTGGGAAACTGCTTCGCGAGGCGGGCAAACATTTCTTCATACTGCTTGTCGCCGGAGCCGAGCACGACCATGATCATCTCTTCGCGGGCCAGCCGGTCCATGATCTGCGCGATCAGGTCAAAGCCTTTCTGCGCGGCGAAGCGGGAGACGATTCCAATCACCGGCAGTTTCGCATCGGCATTCTTCACGCCAAACGCTGTCAGAAGATCCTGCTTGCATAGCGCCTTGCCCGATAAATCCTGCGGCGAATATTTCGCCACAATGAACTTATCTACCTGCGGATTCCATTCGTCGTAGTCGACACCGTTCAGGATGCCGGTGACGGTGGCGGCGCGGTCGCGTAGTACGCCTTCGAGTCCAAAGCCGTATTCTGCGGTTTGAATTTCCTGGCTGTATTTGCGGCTCACGGTGGTGACGTAGTCGGAATAGGTAAGCGCACCTTTCAGAAAGTTTACCTGCCCAAAGAACTCCATCTTCGACATGGTGAATAAATCCCAGGGCAGCATAAGCAAAGGCAGAGTCTCGGGCGGGAACAGTCCCTGATAGCCCATGTTGTGGATGGTAAAGACCGTGCCCACATCGCGAAAAGCTGGATCTTCGACATACACGGTGCTCAGCAGGACCGGCACCAGCGCCGACTGCCAGTCGTGACAATGGAAGATCTGCGGCACACCGAGAATCTTTGTGGCTTCGAGCACGGCACGGCAGAAGAGCGCGAAACGCTCCGCGTTGTCGGGATAATCCCCGGCAGCTGTGCCGTAAAGCACGTCGCGATCGAAGTACTCAGGGCACCCGACAAAATTAAAACGCACGCCCGATTGGCTTCCACCCGTCACCACCGAGGCAAAGCGGTATTTGTCGTCGAAAGGGATGGTAATGCTGCGCACCACGGTCGCCGGATCGGCCAGCTTGGTCTGCCGGTAGCGAGGCAAGTACACGCTGACCTGGTGCCCCAAGGAGGCCAGAGCGCGCGGCAATGCGCCCACTACGTCCGCCAATCCGCCGGTCTTTGAAAACGGCACCCCTTCCGACGCCACGAATGCGATTTGCATGAAAGCCTCCAGTTCCTTTCAGTTCGAGAAGCAGGGTAAGACCCGTATGTTGCAGGCGCGTTATGATGGATAGCTGCTGCGGGACTTAATTTCCCGCGCGATGAACGCGGGCCGATAGCCAGTCTATATGGCCCATGAAATGAGGGTCAACGTGCCGAAGGTCGTATCGACTCGACGTCCGCAACATAAACCCAAGTTGGGCCAGCATTTTCTTGCTAGCGATAGCTTCGCATTGCAGATGGTCGACGCCCTGGGCGATGTTTCGCAAAGTACAGTGCTCGAAATCGGCCCTGGGCGGGGCGTCCTTACTTCCCTGCTGGCCAAGCGCGTCCGCCGCCTGATTGCGGTGGAACTCGACCGCGTGCTGGCCGCACAGCTTCGCCTGCGCTTCGGGATGTTCACGAATGTCGAGGTGATTGAGGCCGATATTCTCTCTATCGATTTCGATTCCTTGTTCGGCCCCAAACCTGGCCTGCGCCGTCCTGGCATCGAATTCAAACCCGAGGCGGTCAAAGTCATCGGCAATCTTCCTTACTACATCACTTCCGAGATCCTGTTGCGGCTGTTCGACTACTCCAAATACTTTGAGACTATCGTCATCCTGGTGCAACGCGAAGTAGCCGACCGCATTGCCGCCAAACCGGGGAGCCGCGACTACGGCCTGCTTTCAGCCACCGCGCAACTCTACGCTCGCGTGGAGAAGCTTTTCACTCTGCCACCCGGCGCCTTTGCGCCGCCGCCTAAAGTGCATTCGACTGCGCTGCGGCTGACCATGGCCCCTCGGCAGAAAGAACTGCGCCTCGGTGACAGCGATACTGAGAATGGCTTTATCGATTTTCTTAAGCTCTCGTTTGGCCAGAAACGCAAGACGCTGTGGAACAATCTCAAGTCCAACTATCCGGAACCTGGATTGCGCGCCGCCCTGGCCCACGCCGGAGTGAAGGCTGCCGCACGCGCTGAAACTTTGACTCTGGAAGAAAGCGCTGCGCTGTTTCGCGCCTTGCGCGACAACCACGACGGCTCGTAGCATAACTGAGTCAGGGCACTGTGTTGGTGAGCGCCTTCTTTTCGGCGAGGAGTATCGATGACTGCGACCCCGACGCCTGCGACTCCGATTCGCCATGCGGCGGTTGCGGGGCGCTTCTATCCTCGTGATCCTGATGCTTTGCGCGAAGAAGTTCGCGACTACCTCTCCCAGAGTTCTGAGCAAATCCCGGTTCGCGCTTTAGGCTGCATCGCTCCTCACGCGGGCTACATGTACTCGGGCCACGTGGCGGGAGCAGTATTTGCTGCTTTGGAGATTCCCCAGCTCTGCGTTGTGTTGTGCCCCAACCACACCGGCGTGGGCCGCCCGCTGGCGATTGTTAGTGAAGGGGCCTGGGAAACGCCGCTGGGAAACGTCCCAATCGACAGCGCGTTCGCGGACGCACTCAAGCGATGCTGTCCGGTTCTGCAGGAAGATTCAACGGCGCATCGCAGTGAGCATGCTGCTGAAGTCGAGCTGCCTTTTCTGCAGATGCTCCAACCCCAGCTCACATTAGTTCCCATCGCTGTGGGCACGAGGAATGTTGAGAGTCTCGAGAAGCTCGGCAGCGCGATTGCTGACGTGATAGTGGCGCAGAACAGTCACGTCCTGATCGTCGCCTCGAGCGACATGAATCATTACGAATCCGACGCCATCACGCGCGTGAAAGACCACAGCGCGATCGAGCCGATTCTTCGCCTCGACGCACGCGCCCTCTATGGTGTAGTCAGGCAACAGCACATCAGCATGTGTGGCTTTGGTCCGGCGGTCGCGATGCTGACCGCAGTAAAGAGGCTCGGCGCAACCTCCGGGGAGCTGATCAAGTACGCAACCTCCGGTGATGTTTCCGGCGATCGCGATCTGGTCGTAGGCTACGCTGGCGTAGTCGTTCGTTAGCGGCCGACTGGATTAGACGTGCGCGCCATCAATGCCCGCCCGCGGCGCGGCTCCCCATCTCGATGATTTCCTTCGCCCGCGCGCGGACCACGTTGATCACCGTGTTGTCGGCGACAATTTCCTGTAGCACCGGCGCGACTCCTTGTATCTCGCTCAGTTCATCGCTCTTCGCCTGCGCTTCCATCCGCTTCAATTCTTCGTCGAGAGCCAGCTTCTGATAGCGATGGTAATAGGCGAGGCGCCGACCGTATTCGAGCGTGTCGGCCATGCTCTGGAAAAGCGCCGTCAACTGCTGCACCGCGGCTAAACTCGAATAGTTGTATCTCGCGGTAAAAGAGCGCTGGCCATCCTGATAGCTTAGGATTTTCGAACCGGTGAAAGCCACTTTGCGATTGCCGGAGTCGACCTTGCCCGCGAAGTATTGCGCCTGTTTCGTCCACTCGAAGATGCGCTCGCGATTTCCCGCCGACACCTCGAATTCCGTCCGGTATGCTTGCTGCTCCGAATCCTCCTCTACCCTCCCCGTGCAGCCGTAGAGCGCCTGTCCAGCGGAATTGACCGCGATCGAGTAGTGCTCAGGATTGGACTGGGGAAAGTCGAAAGTAAAGGTAACCACCGGGGTTGAAGCCGCAGTGGCTGCGGTCTGCTGTGACCTCGCCGGCATCGCTATCACGGCCAGCAACGCCATCCAAACCGTCATCCCAAACCGCCAGCGCGGCATGACTTGGATCATGACTGCGCCGCAACCCTCTGCCTTGCCAGAGTGCCTGCGGTATGCAGATGGCAGATAGCGATGGCCAGCGCGTCCGATGCGTCCATCGGCTCTGGAGCTACGGCCAATCCCAGCAAGCGCGTCACCATGTGCTGCACCTGCTGCTTTTCTGCCCGCCCATAGCCCACCACCGACGACTTGATCGTGAGCGGCGAATACTCGGCGACCTCCAGCCCGGCCGCAGCAGCCGCCAGCATGGCCACTCCCCGCACTTGGCCCAGCTTCAAGGCCGACTTCACATTAAGGGCGTAGAAAATCCCCTCGATCGCAACTTCATCGGGGTGATGCTCGAGGATGAGTACGCCTAGTTCGTCATAGATGCGAGCCAGTCGCCGCGCCAAGGGTTCCCGCGGCGAAAGCTTGATGGCCCCACAGGTCAGGCAGACCAACTGTCCGCCGGAATGCATCTCCACTACTCCGTAGCCGGTGTACTCCCCGCCGCAATCGATGCCCAGAACTCGCATGTGAGTGCAGTGTAGCGCGGAAACGGCACGGAACCTAGAGAGGAGATTCAGCAAGTCCACAAGCTAACAACACTTCGGCCGCCGCAGCTTCGCCTCTTCGAACTCTCGCCGGAAGGCGGCATACGCTTCGCGCGAAGATGCGATGCCAGCTCGACGCAGGAATCGCGCGTATGCGCTTTCGTCAAAAATCTCGCGCAAAGCTGCCACGAGAATACGGCAGCCGGAAACGATCCGTTTCATCCTTGCTCCTCCGCCAGCCTCGACCTCACAAACGGCGATTCCTTAATGCGTGCTTCGCTCGCTCCACTCAGGATTCCGATCCACTGCCGCAGCGATTCCACGAGCACGAGCGTCACCATCACCACCAGAATCCCGTTCACGGCGGCATCGAGCCGGTTGTTGAAGATGAGCCGGGCCGTCGCGCTTGTGGCCGGACCCGCCGCCAATGCGTTCGCCTGCGCCAGAAATCCCAGCCGCGGATTCGGGGATAAAATCTTTTGCCACGACGCCGTGAAAGTGACCGCGACCAGCCATGCCAGCGGTATCAGCGTTACAGCCGCGTACTTCGCGCGATGCATTTTGATGATGATGGTCGTGGCCACGCATAGCGCCACCGTCGCGAGAAGTTGATTGGCGATGCCGAATAGTGGCCACAAGGAGTTGATCCCGCCCAGCGGATCCTTCACCCCTTGCCACAAGAAATATCCCCAGGCCGCGACGATCAGGGCACTGGTCGCGAGAATCGAGGGATACCAACTGGTTCGTCCCAGCGGCTTGTAGACGTGCCCCAGCGCATCCTGCACCATGAAGCGGGCCACTCGCGTGCCGGCATCGAGCACGGTCAATATGAACAAAGCCTCGAACATGAGAGCGAAGTGGTACCACAGGGCCATGAGCGTCTCGCCGCCCAGGCTGTGAGAAAAGATGTGCGCCATGCCCACGGCAAACGCAGGCGCTCCGCCGGTGCGGTTGTAAAGCGTCAACTCGCCGACCGCGTGCGCCAGCGCCTGCATATCCGCCGCCGTCACTGGAAAGCCCCAGTTGGAAATCGTCGCCACTGCGGCAGTGGGCGATTGCCCGACGATTCCCGCCGGACTGTTGATGGCAAAATAGACACCAGGCTGCATGACGCAAGCCGCGATAATCGCCATCACTGCGACCGCGGATTCACACATCATCGCGCCGTAACCGACCATACGCGTCTCGGTCTCGCGTGCAATCAGCTTGGGAGTGGTTCCACTGGAGATGAGCGCATGAAATCCGCTGATGGCTCCGCAAGCGATGGTGATGAAGGCGAACGGGAATATCTTCCCGGCAAAGACCGGGCCCGTGCCGTCGACGAAGCGTGTCAGCGCCGGCATGTGCAGCGTGGGGTGCAGCGCAACGATTCCGACGCCTAGCAGCGCGATCGTCCCCAACTTCACGAACGTGCTGAGATAGTCGCGAGGCGCCAGCAGCAGCCACACTGGCAGAGCGGAGGCGGCGAAGCCGTAAACCATAATGAGAATTGCCAGCGTGGGCGCGCTCAGCGTGAAAACCCGCGCCAGCGGCGCATTCTGCGATACATATTGCCCGCCCCAAATGGCCGCGAGCACCAGAACAAATCCCAACGCCGATACTTCCAGAACCTTTCCCGGGCGAATCCGACGTAAATACACGCCCATCAGCAGCGCAATCGGCATGGTCATCGCGATGGTGAACGTGCCCCATGGACTCGACTTCAGCGCATTCACCACGATCAGAGCGCACACCCCAAGCAAGATAATCAAAATCGCGATCACGGCCACGTAAGCAACGAATCCGCCGACGCGCCCGATTTCATCTCTTGCCATCGCGGTGAGCGATTTGCCGTCGCGCCGCACGGAGAAAAGGAGAATCACGAAGTCCTGCACACAGCCGGCAAATACTGCGCCGGCCAGCACCCACATCGTCCCCGGAAGATACCCGAACTGCGCTGCCAGCACCGGCCCCACCAACGGTCCCGGTCCCGCGATTGCAGCGAAGTGATGCCCAAACACCACCCACTTATTGGTGACAAGAAAATCGCGGCCGTTCTCCAGTCGCTCCGCCGGTGTGGCGCGCCGACCATCCAACGCGAGAATCTTCACCGCGATGAACTTGCTGTAAAACCTGTATCCGAGCGCGTAGCAGCAGGCGGCCGCCGCTACCAGCCAAAGCGCATTGATGGGCTCCCCGCGATGCAAGGCCACCGAGCCCACCGCCACCGAGCCGAGCAACGCGACGGCTCCCCACGCCAGAATTGCGAGAGTCTTGTTCATTCTTTTTGCTACCGAATGACGACTATCCCATTTCGCTGGTCATGATGAACAGTGGCTTCATCTCGAAGCTCTTGTAGTGGGGCCGGAGGCGGTCGACATTGTATTGCTCTTTGACGTTGACAACTTTTTTCGAGGAAGTAACCGTGTCGATGGGCATGTTATCGTAACGGCCATTTCTGAGGACCACGAGCCGCCCGTGGATCTTGCCCAGAAGCAAGTCGAGGGCGAGGTTGCCATAGGCCATCGGCACAATCGAATCAATGGCGTCGGGATCGCCGCAGCGCACGAGGTAGCCAAGTTTCTGAGTAAGAGTGTTGATGCTCTTGCCTTTGTTGTATTTGGGGGAAAGCTCCTTCAGTTTCTCCGATACCAAATCCCCGATGCCGCCAAGTTTCTTGTGGCCGAAGGCGTCAGCGGACTCTCCTTCGAAGACCATTTCCCCTCCCTTGAACATCGCTCCCTCTGAAACCAGGACGACGGAGTAGTGGCTGGGGTTTTTCTGCCGGTCAGAAACCAATAATTCAGTAAGCCGTTCGATGTCGAATTGGTGCTCTGGAATCACGCAGCGATGCGCCGCCCCGGCCATGGTGGGGAGCATGGCGGTGAACCCGGCATAACGTCCGAAGACTTCGAGCACCATGAAACGCTCGTGCGAACCCGCGCTGGTGCGCAGGCTGTTGGTCATCGCAATGGTGCGCGTTATGCAGGTGCTGAAGCCGATACAGTAGTCGGTGCCGGGAACGTCATTGTCCATGGTCTTGGGAATCGCGACCACCTTCACGCCTTCCTGATAAAGGCGCACGCCGTAGCTCAGCGTGTCATCACCGCCAATGGGGATGAGGTAGTCGATGCCGAGCCAATCCAGATTCTTCAGCACTTCCGCGGTCAGGTCGTTCTTCTCGGCGTTGTAAGTCTCCCGCAGGTGAGGCGGGACGCGACCCTTCTCGACCCTCGTGGGGTTGGTGCGAGAGGTGTGCAGGAAGGTACCGCCGGTGCGCCCAGTGCGGTTGACCAGATCTTCGGACAGCGTTTGGAAGTTCTCGCTATTGTCGTAGTCCTTTTCGCGGACAATGTCGACCAACCCGGCCCACCCCCGCCGGATGCCGATCACCTGGCAGCCCTCGCGCATGGCGCGGATGGTTACGGCGCGGATGGCGGGGTTCAGCCCGGGCACATCTCCGCCACCAGTGAGAATTCCAATTACACCTTTCTTTGCTTTCACGTTTCCACCTTCTAGTTAGCAGATATTTCGCCGACGCTGGTCTAATTGTGACAGATTTTATGACCGGCAACGATGATTCCCTAAGAAGAATTGATCCGCGGTTAATGAATAATATTCCCCGCACCAGTTGGCGAAAAGCGTCCGATCTCAAAGCTGGAGAAGGATAGAATGCTCCCTGGGATGCGCATCGGGAGTCTCAATGTCTATCGCCAGAAGGCCCGCAGCTGGATCGCGATCCCGCTGTTCTCGATCGTGTTGTTGATCCCCTGCTTCTGGCAATCGCGGATTCAGTCGGCCGATCTTTCGAGCCACATTTACAACGCGTGGCTGGCTGGTCAGATTCATCAAGGCAAAGCGCCGGGCCTCTGGATTTCTTCCCAGTCGAATAACGTTCTATTCGATCTCTTGCTGGAGTGGCTGCTGGGGCGCGTGGGCCCAGACCTCGCGCAACGTTTCGCTGTGTCAATTTCAGTCCTTGTGTTTGGATGGGGGGCCGTGCTCTTCATCTTTCGCGTGGCCGGCAGGAATTGGTGTTTCGCCGCGCCCTGCGTCGCGATGCTCACCTATGGCTTCATCTTCCACATGGGATTCTTCAACTTTTATCTCGCGCTGGGTCTGTGCCTCTGGTACCTCGCGATCTCCTGGGGAAAAGGCTGGCGGGTTCATGCTATGGCCGCTCCGCTCTTGATCGTGGCCTGGATCGCACATCCTTTTCCGGTCGCGTGGGCGGTAGGCACAGCCGCCTACGTCGCGGTTGGAACTCGGCTTCAGCCAAGGCACCGGCTGTTTTTCCTCGCGCTCGGCCTAGCCATTCTTGCAGGGGCTCGTTATATTCTCACCCATAGATATGCCAGCGTCTGGTCCCTCGATCAGGCGATGTTGATTACGGGCGCGAATCAAATCGCGCTGTTCGGAATGAAGTACGTGCTTCCATTCACCGCTCTTCTTGCCGTTTGGTTGCTGTTGCTCCGCAAGCTAGCGAAGGGCAGCGGCATCGCACATCTATTCCGGACGATCCCGTTTCAACTTTGGCTGTTGAATGCAGCCGCTGTAGTGCTGATCCCGGACCGTGTTATGTTCCCGCAGTTCGGACAATCGTTTGGCTTCATCGCCGAACGCCTGTCTTTAGCCGCTGGACTGTCGATGTGCGCGCTTCTCGCGGCCACTCCCACTACTCGCCTGACCAAAGCGGCCTTGGCTGCGATCGCCTTGTTGTCCTTCGGGCTTCTCTACACTGATGAGAGAAAGCTCAACCATATGGAAAACCGGCTCGATGCAGCGGTGAGAGCATTACCCCAGGGACGACGTGTCGTCAGTTTTCTTCCCGACCCGTCCTTGTATTCGCTCTGCGTCCACCATGACCTGGATCGCGCCTGCGTTGGTCATTGTTTCAGTTACGCGAATTATGAGCCGTCTTCGCAGCAGTTTCGCGTTCGCGCCGGTCCCAGCAACGGAATCGTGTTGGATAACTTCGCCGACATAGATGCCGTGTCCGCCGGCACTTACGTTGTCGAATCTCGCGATTTGCCGATGTACCTTGTATATCCGTGCGGCCTGGGACTCAGTGAAGTCTGTTCGCGTCCGCTGCAGTTGGGTGAGACGGCGGCGAATAGAGAGACCGCCCGAGTGCCAGCGAAATAGCCGTCGACACAATCACGCATACCCAAGGGATGATCGGCGTTAGCAAGAAGACTTGCGAGCCGTAGCGAAGCGCAAAAAGCCATATCAGCATCAAGCTCGTTCCACCAGCCAGGGCTGTGTAGCGCGTAATTCCCTGGGAAGACGTCCAGAGCGCCTGCACCGCGATGGAAAATGGCAGCGCTACGACCAGATCAGCCAGGTAGTGCTCCCCGGTTCCCAGGGTGGCCACGATGGTCAAGAAAACGTAGGCCAGCGCGAAACCTCGCGCAAGGCGCGAGAATGGCCGGCAACTGAACCCCAAGAGCAGAGCCCATGCCATATGCAAAGACGGCATGGCGTTGCGTGGTGCCGGGACAGGCAGCGTGATCGGATGTGGCTGCATCTGCGCGAGCGTGGCAAAAGAGTGTGGAAAGGCCGGAAAGCCCGCTCCCGCGGCGTAGAGAGGCCCTGTCGCAGGGAAAGCCCAGTAAAGTAGGTAGCCAAACACGCCAGCAGACGTGAGGATTGCAAGCAGCCGCCACGGCGCCCCGGACTTCAAATAGCCCGCACTAACCAAGGCAATGACTGCCGGGAGAGCGAAATAGCTGGCCTGCGCCGCGGCCGCGATCAGTTTGTGCCTTGCAAAAAGCTGTCCGAGCAGAAAACTGGGCTGAAAACCCAAGCTGCCGTCAAATATATACAGATAAGAATCCAGAACGCGCGAACGCCCGCTGACTGTGAGGTTCAGTGCAAGCAGAGAAGCGAGAACAAATGCGACGATCGCGACCGTTAGCAGCGCACACCTCAGGAAGCGCCAGCTTTCGTCAGGGCTTCCCCACGCTGCCTTCAAACCCAGAACCACCAGACAACCGCGTCCAAGCATGCCTGCATAGAGGCTCACCGACGGGCCAGCCATGCTCGAACCTTCCGGGAAATAGCGATGAGATAAGGTGAAGACGATTGCTGCGATGATAGGCCAGGCCCGGGCGCGAACTCCCGCATCTACGGCAACTAGAAAGACAGCAGCACTCGCGAAGGCATAGCTGATAAATGGTTGATCAAAATTCGGGGCAACCGCCGTGTAAGCGACGACCAGCACGATGAAGACCGAGAACGGAATCTGCGCGGGACGCGGAAGGAGCGGGCCGGTGCCGGATCTGTTAATGGTCAATTTGATTTCAACTGCGGACGTGCTCGGGCATCGAGTATATCGTGAAAGCTGCGGCGTCGACGGCTGCGATTAGTCCTGCACCGCGTTTTCCGCGTCTGTGGAGTCGGCAACATAAATGAAGTCTTTCCTCTGGCTTCTGTTGAGCTTGGTCGTTGGTGCGACTACGTGGCTCTACGTCCATCGCGTTCTGAGCCCGTGGGAATACCATGTGAACGTTGAGATCGGCACTCTGAAGGCCGAGCTCGGCGATTTGTATTCGCCATGGATTGGCGCGCGAGATCTTCTTCTCTACAAGCGCAACCCGTATTCGCCGGACGTGAGCCATGAAATTCAGATGGCGTTTTATGGGCGCATCCTTGCACAAGCACCTGATATCTCCGCCCAATCTGCGGTGGATGAACAACGATTCGCTTATCCCGTGTATGTCGTGTTCCTGATGGCTCCCACGGCGAAGTTAAGCTTCGCCCAAGTCGAGAGCTGGGCTCCGGTCGTTCTTGCTTTATTGACCGCCATCGGCGTGCTTCTGTGGCTCGACATCGTGCGCTGGCTTCCATCTTGGCCAAGCGTTGCAGCGATAGTTGTATTCGTACTTAGCGCTCCGCCGATCGTGCAAGGATTGCGGCTTCGTCAACTCGGCTTATTGGTGGGCTTCCTTCTGGCCTTGGCGACGTGGTGCGTAACTCGAGATCGGCTGGGCGCTGCCGGCGTCGCGCTGGCGCTCGCAACCATCAAACCGCAGATGGTGGCCCTCCCTCTGCTGTGGTTTGTGTGCTGGGCAATGAGCGACTGGCGACAGCGATGGCGATTATTAGCGGGCTTTGCTGCTACGTTTGCCGCGTTGATTGGAGCAGGGGAAGTTATTCTGCCTGGATGGCTGCGTTATTTTTTTGAAGCGCTTCGGGCTTATCGAAGATATACGTACCGCCCGCCTCTGCTCGAACTGACGCTTGGAAATAGCCTCGGAGCAATAGTTTCCGGAGCGTTGATCGTTATGCTTCTCGCATTCGCGTGGAGGAATCGAAAGGAAGCCGGGGATTCACCGCAGTTCACGATTGTACTGGTGATGTTTCTTGTAGTAACCATGCTCACTATGCCATTGTTTCCGCTCTTCAATCAGTTGCTGCTGATACTGCCGGTGATGATTGTTCTTCGCGACTGGACGAGTCTGCGACCGCTCGCCCGTTACGCTTTCGTCGCGATCATGGGCTGGCCTTCGATCGCATCAATAACTCTTTTGTTCTTGTTTTCCCCGGGCTCTTACCCGAGTGGCCACGTACCTTTATTGCCTTCGGTCGCGACACTCTTTCTGCCGTTCATTTTGCCTCTCCTGCTGATGAGCAGGGTGATGAGCAGGGACGCGACATGACGCCTCTGAACGCCGCCCTCTGGCTCACCGCCAAACGCCTGCGTGCCCACGGGGCGATCCTCGCACTCTGCCTCTGGTCTGTCTACGTGTGGAATATGTCGACGCCGGGCCTGCTTGATCGCGCCGGCAACCTCAAGGGCACAGACTTTCTTCACTTCTACACCCTCGGATCACTGGCCCTGAATCACGACGGCAGCGATCTGTATAACATGAACGCGCAATCTCAACTCGCGGTTGTGCGAGTCCCTGCCGCTGCCGGCATCCGCTATCTGCCGCTATATCCGCCGCAGGTTTCGCTTTTCTTCGCGCCGCTTGCCCGGTTTTCCTACGCTGGTGCGCTGACCTTCTGGCTGATTCTAAGCTCGCTAATTTACGGTGTGTGCTGCTACGCCGTCTGGCGCGCATGCCCCGGTCTGCGAAAAGACAAAACGACCGTCTTGATTCTTGCTCTAGCTTTCCCCGCTTTCTGGCATCTCATCGCCTGGGGACAAACTTCCGCTCTGGCTCTAGCTTGTTTCACTGTCATGCTCTTCGCTCTGCGCGCTCAGCGAGAATTTCTCGCGGGCCTGGCGCTTGGATCTCTCATCTTCAAACCGCAATTAGCTTTGGCGGCGGCGCTTGTATTTATTCTCACACTCAACTGGAAGGTGATCGCCGGCGCGCTTCCCTCTGCCGCCGCTCAGTTGTCCGCAGCCTGGCTTTACTACGGTGCAGGTCCACTGCGCGACTGGATACGCGCACTGCTCAACCTCCCCAGCCTGCTTCCGCTGCTTGAGCCCAAACCGTACCAAACCCACTCCCTGCGCACCTTCTGGAGCATGCTCATCCCCTGGCCCGCACCTTCTCTCGCGCTCTATCTCGCTTCAGTGCTCTTGATATTGACCTTGACCGTTGCTTGCTGGCGAAGCCATCTTGTTTTGTCAGTGCGCTATTCCGCTTTGCTGCTGGCGACCCTTCTGCTCGCCCCGCACCTCACCGTCTATGACCTCGTCATACTCGCGCCCGCATTTCTGCTGCTTGCCGACTGGCTCGTCTCTCTACCCGAACATCCCGCCGCACGCCACTTCAAACTGCTCCTCTATCTCGCTTTCATACTTCCGCTGCTTGGTCCACTCGCGCGCTGGACACACTTGCAGCTTTCCGTCCCAGTGATGGCCGCGCTCTTATATGGGATCTGGAACCTCGGCAGGGAGTCAGCTCCAATTCCGAATTCTCGTTGATTAGGATTACTCCCCGAACAAGAACCGCAGCGCCTCAGGAAATCGTTCGGCCCATGCCGCCTCGTTGTGCCCGGCTCCATCCTTGATTACGAGGCGCAACCGGCTCTCACTCAGCACAGCCCGCCGCATGATGGCCGCCAGTTCCCGCACGTCGTCCACCACGGTCCGGCTGCGCTCCACGCTTCCTGCCTCGGCAGTTCCGACTCCCAGAAATATTCGTTCTGGCCAAGTTCTTACTGACCGGCTCTCTTTGATGAGCTGCCTGCCCGACGCCCACAGCGACGGGCTCTCCAACTGCAGCCGTCCAATCACTCCCGGTCGCGCGATCGCGGTGTACAGCGCGATCAGCGCACCCAACGATGATCCCCCAAGCCCGGTGTTTTCCGGCCCGCTGGCCACGCGGTAATTGCTCTCCACAAACGGCATTGCTTCCTTCATCAGAAAATCCGGGTAATACCGCCCCTGCACCCGCAGTAGTCTTGGATGCATTGACCGGTATGGCATGTATTCGCGAATTCGTTCTTTGCCCGTGTTATCTATACCCACAAAAATCATGGGCGGGACCGCGCCATCGCGGATCAAGCGATCCGCCGTCTCATCCACTTGCCACTCGACGCCAGCGAACGCCGTGGCCGGCTCGAACAGGTTCTGCCCGTCATTCAGATACAAGACAGGATAGCGGCGGCCGGAGTTCTCCGCATCGTCGTAGCCCGGTGGCAACCAGACCCGCAAAAAGCGCGTGTTCCGAAAGACGCGGCTGCGGAACTGATGCAGCCGCAGATCGCCGGTCGCTCCGGTGGCGCGAATAACCTCGGCATTTGCCTCGGCCCCATTCTTGATTTTCTGGATTCTTCCCATCAGAAGAGTTTTCGCTTTGAGTGGCGCGGCCCTTCAGCGCGCGGATAACTCTAGGCCCTAGCCTTCACCACACCCGCCAGCACGCCAATCATCGCAATCAGCCCCAAAGAACTCAAACACAGAATGCACCAGGTATCGAGTACGCGCCCCTCGATATAGGTCAGATAAAGAGCAAACCCCAATCCCGCCACAGCCGCAACCAGCAAGCGCAACGGCGTCTCGGTGCGAGATCGATAAACGGTCGCCAGCGACAGCAGAAGTCCGTAGCCCGCGATCCCGATTGCCGCCACCGGAATTCCCATCACACTCGAATACTCACTCCGATTCACGATATCGCAATTGAATCTTTCTCCAACATCACAGAACGCCGTCGCCGACTTCGCGTAATGCCGCTGCAGCGAGACCGCTGAAACCACCACACCTGCGCCGGCCAAAACCGCGATAGCCAGAAACAACGCCCGATTGTCCTTCTTGAGAATTGTGTCGGCTACAGCGTGCTGACCTCTGCTTGTACTCACGGCAAACTGCATCCCGTCTTATCGCTCAGCTCCTGCATGGGAAAGACGCCTTCGATCGGCTTACTGTCCGCGAACTGCCAACTGGGAAATAACTTCACTCCTGCGGCCGTGCACGCCGGAGTCAATTGATTCGAGCCCTTGATCGCGCATTCCACGTAAGGCACATAGTGAAACGCTTTCCCAAACATTTCTTTTTGCTCGGCGCAATGCGGGCACCAGTACAGGCCGTACATCTTCGCCTGCTTCACCGCCAGACACTTCGCGAAGCCATCGTAGCGGTGATTCTTGTACTCCCACCCGGCAGCGTAGGCAACCACAAACAGCACCACGATTCCGCCCCAGGTCAGCATCTTTTTGCGCGACTGGGGAGTTGCCTCCGGTCCTCCCACGCGTTCCTGCTGCCGCTTTCGCCTCGCTTCAGACATGATTCTTTTTATATCACGGCCTTCGAGCGGGCATGCCTCACGATTGTTTCTGCCGGCTTTTCCAAACTCCCACAAGAACCAGTATTTGGATAAGGCAAGCGAAGATCACGACAAGAATAGCCAGCCGAAACAGCGGCGCATCAAGCGACTCGAGAGGCATGGTTGTAACAAGCAATATAGGAAGACAAAGAAGTGTGAGCGCATTCACCGCTGCCAGGCGCAAGCCCCACGACTGTCCAAGGGCTTTCCCCGACCAGAAGGTCGATACTCCCAAAGGAAGCAATAGAATCCCCACCAGAATATGGTTTAACCGGATGGCCGCAACTGCCAGCGAGACTTGATCAGAACGTAATTGGCGACTTAACCATCCGACTAAGAACGGCGTTGCTATCAGATGGATTATCCCCAACAAGATAAGCAGGAGACCCGTCGCCTGTGTTAGCCGCGGCGCCCAGCGTGCGAGTTTGGAAGCCATACTCATCGCAAATACGCTCTATTGGAGTGCTTCCGGCCCTACGCGACAACATCTAGCGCTCCGGGCAAAACATCCAACTGCTCGCAATGCAGCGTAAGCACTTCCCCATCCACCATCAGATCCACGGGAGCATCCAGATCAAATTCCACGCGCCTCACCGCTTTTCGCTCGGCCAGGGGATGCTCAATGTGCGTGCCATCATAAAGTTTCGGCAAATTCCGTATCAGCCCCAGCCGCCCAATCGCACCCCAGCGGACGTATTCAATCAGCCCGCTATTCACCTCGGCCTTGGGCGCGATCATCATCGTCCCACCGGTAAACTTGCTGTTGTTGAAGGTGAGAAACAGACATCGCCGCCGGTCAAACTCTTTCTGATCATCCACGCGCACCGGAAACGGCCGCCTTTGCAACCGCGCCAGACCCAGAAAAATCGAGATGACGTATCCCAACTCTCCCTGCCCGCTGAAACGCCGTGCCCGTAAGTTCGCCACGTCGGCCGGGAACCCCACGCTCAGCAGATTGATGTAGTGGATCACTCCGCCACGGTGCCGCAACCGCAGCACATCGCAGGCCTGCGTCCGCCCAGCAATCAGCGATTCGATGGCGTGCTCGACCCCACGGTCGCTGAAATCGCGCAGAAACGAATTCCCCGTCCCCAGCGGCAAGAACCCGAGCTTCGGACGGTCACCCGCACTCGCCTCCGGAAAAAGCCCGTTCACCACTTCATACGAAGTTCCGTCCCCGCCCACGGCGATGAAATATCTCTGTCCGCGCCCGTAAGCCTCGCGCGCCAGCCGCGTAGCGTCACCCGCGCCCTGCGTCTCCACTACATCAACCAGAACCCCGCCTGCCCGCAATCGCTCCAATGCGGAACCCAGCATTTTGCAACTGCGCCCGCCACCCGCCGCCGGATTCACGATGGCTAGATAAGCCGCCCGCCCATTCACAGCACCACCACCGCTCCACGTTCCACCGTCTTTCCCAATTCCTCCGCCAGCGCCTGCCGCTTGATCTTCATCGATGCCGTCCGCGGAAAATCTTTCTCCCAGACCACATAACCGCCGACCCGCTTAAAATCTGGCAAACGCCGGTTACGGTTTAGGACCTCACCCAGTAGCGCGCTGTCGAGACGCTGATTCTGCTCCAGTCGCAGCGCAATCACCAGCACCTCCCTTCCCAACTCCTTTTGAGGCCACACATAATTCGCCGCGAACACGCAGTACTCCTTCACCGGCAGTCCGTCGAACACCGTTTCAATATCCTCGGGATAAATATTCTTGCCGCCTTCAGTGACGATCATGTTCTTCTTTCGCCCAAACAGTTGTAGATGCCCGCTATTGTCAAACCGTCCCAAATCGCCCGTCAGCAGCCATCCATCGACGATCGTTTCCACCGTCAACTCGGGATCGTCCAGATAATGCGACATCACGGTCTTACTGCGTGCCGCAATTTCCCCAATACCCTCCTCATTCGGGTTCAGCACTCGCAGTTCCACCCCGGGCAGCGGCTTGCCTACCGTGTCCGCGCGAAACGGCTTCAGATCGTTCAAGGTGAGCGCCGTCCCCGCTTCCGTGAGCCCGTATCCGTTCACCACCGGAATTCCCAGATCATAAAAAAACTGCATGGTCGAAGGTTCCATGAACGCGCCACCTGTGATCAGCGCCAGCAACTCTCCGCCAAATGCCCGATGCACCTGCGGCAGAAGCGCGCGGCTCGCTCTCACCAACGGTTTGCGCCGTGTGAGCAGTTTGTTGAGTCCGATCATTCGATTCAGAATCGTGCGCTTCCACGGCGGCAACTCGTCGAACTTGGCCCGCAACCCGCGCTCCAGGTTCTTCACAATCATTGGGACCAACGACACATAAGTGATCCGGTAGCGCACAAACGCATCCCGCACAAACTCCGGACGCAGCGTCCGCAAATGCACCACGCAGGCTCCGCAAACAAACGGCCCAATGAATCCCACCATGAAATCAATGGCGTGGTTCGTCGGCAGAATGCTCAAATACCGCACCCCGGGCCAGAATGGATACCACGCGGTCAGCGCCCGGCACTGCTCCAGATAATTTTCATGTGTCAGCACGCAGCCTTTCGGACGCCCGCCCGTGCCCGACGAATATACGATGCAAGCCACATCTTCCCGCCGCCGCATGACAAAATCTGGGGCGCCTTGCCGTTTGAAGTCCTCCCACCGGAATCCGCCTGCCAGGTCCGCGCCCAGCGGCGCCTCCGTCACCAGCACCAGCTTCGCCTTAATGTTGGGAAACTCCGGCGCCTGCGTGATCGCCAGCCACAGGTAATACTCAACCACCAGCACCTTGGCCTTCGAGTGCTCCAGCAGTTGCAATTGCTCGGTGGGCGTCAGCTTGAAATCGAGAGGAACCAGCACGCCGCCGCTATAAAAAATCGCATACGCCGAAATCAGCCATTTCGACTGATTGGTCATGAGGATGGCCGCCCGATCCCCCGCGTCGAAGTCCGCGTCCTCGAGTGCGCGCGCCAGCGGCAAACTGATTTCCTTAACGTCAGAGTAGGTCAGCAGCGACTTCTCCCGCTCGCGGTCCGCCTCGATCAGGCAGGTCTCGCCCGAAAAGCGATCCAGCGCATCGCGCAAGGCCGCGCCTAAACAGCTATATTTTTGGAGATCAAGCATAAGAGAATTGCTGATTGTAGATTGATGATTGTTGATTAAACAACTTGAGTCCCGAACCGCTCTTACAATCATCAATCAAAAATGAGCAATCAACAATTGGTGTGCTAGAGTCGCGCCTGGATCTTGCCCGCCAGCGTGCGAAAGTCGGAGACTCCCTGCAACTCATAATCCGGAAGCTCTACCTGAAAATGATTCTCCAGCTTGGTCAGCAGATCCAGGGTTTGCAAGCTGTCAATCCCGAGCGTCTTGAAGAAGTCGTCGTCGGGAGCAAGTTTTTCGCGGGGCACCTTGAAGTGCGCCGCGGCCAGCTTCAATATTTCATCCAGCGTCTGTTCAGCAGTCGCCATTCTCTCCTCACCCAACAAGATTGTCATTCCGAACCGGGTCGAAGGGCGGTAAGGAAGCCGCTTACTACTCGGTACGAGGTACTCGGTACTCTCTACGGCAGATAAGGCTGCGCATCCGTACTTTCCACAAACTTCTTCAACCCGGCCTGTACCGCGGGACGCGCAAACAACTCACAGAAAACATCGATTTCCCGGCGTAACTCCTCGTGCGGGATCGGCTTGATAAACTTCTTTGCCGCCGCCGCGGTCGCTCGGTCGAACTTCCCCAGTTGCGCCGCCGTAGCCCTCGCCGCTCGAAGCGCCTCGCCTTCGCCCACTACCTGACTCACCAGCCCGATCTGCTGCGCCTTGGTCGCGTTAAAGCTTCGCCCGGTCAGCAACAGGTCCCTGACGACGGCATTGCCCAAATCGCGCGTCAGCCGAGGGATCCCGCCGAAGCCCGGAATCAATCCCAGCCTCAGTTCCGGAAAACAGAACCGCGCCATCTTGTCAGCGATAATTAAATCGCAGGCCAGAGCCAGCTCAAAACCTCCACCAAATGTCACTCCATGCACCACAGCAATCGTGGTCAAAGGCGCGGCATCAATCAGATTCAACACGCGATGAATCCGCTCCAGAAAATCCCGTACGCCTCTCACCGCTTCAGCCTTATCCATTCTTTGGGACCGCTCATACAATTCGCGCAAATCGGCCCCAGCGCAGAATCCCGGCTTCATCTCGCTATAAATAATGAGCGCGTGCGCTTCCGCCTGCATGTCCCCCAAGGCCGTGGCGAAATTCTCAAGCTCCTCGAGCGAAGCTGACCCCAGTTCGTTGCAAGGCTCACGGTGCAACGCCAACTCGATCACGCCCTCTGCAACTCTCCACGACAACGCGCTCCCGGCGGTCTGATTCGCACCTTGACGCTCGGATTTTCTTTCGAGCACCTTCGTATCCTTCGCGGTTCCCAGCATTTTGTCGCCCAATTAAACCGCCTGCCTCACGCGGTACATTTCCTCAATCTCATTCTTCATTCGCGCCGCGATCACATCGCGCTTCAGCTTCCCGTTGACCGTCAAACATCCATTCTCGATGGAAAACGCCTCCTCCCGCACATAAAACGCCCGTACCTGTTTGTAATGAGGCAATTCAGGATTCAACACGTCCAGTGCGGCTTGGACATCCACAGCTGTTACGCTCCCAGTCACAATTGCCGTCAAGTATCCCCGCCCATTTCCCACCACGACCACCTGCTGCGCCGTTGGCAAACTTTTCGCAAGCGCGCTCTCAATCGACTCCGGGGAAATCTTGTGCCCCGATCCCAGAACGATCAGGTTCTTAATCCGCCCGGCGATCCGCCAGTTTCCGGCTGCATTTACTTCACCCTGATCGCCTGTGTGAAACCATCCGTCGCGCAAGGCTTCCGCCGTCTGCTCGGGCCGGTTCCAATAACCCGGAAAAATATTGGGCCCGCGCACTAGGATCTCATCATGCTCGCCCAATTTCATTTCCATGCCCGGAATCGCTGGCCCCACGCGCCCCACTTCGACCTGCTTCGGATCGTCCATGGTGCAAATCGCCGTCGTCTCCGTGAGCCCATAAACCTGCAACACGGGAATTCCCAGCATGATGAAATAGAGCTGCGTCTCCTCACTCAGCGGGGCCGACCCGCAAATCAGCGCCTTGAGATCCCTTCCGATCATCTTCTTCCGAATCGCCGGAAATACCAGCGCATTTGCCAGCCCCAGCCACATCGCATCGCCTGTTTTCGGCTGACCTTCCTGCTTTCGCGCCCACGCGCCTTTCGCCCGCGAATAGATGGCCTGGGCTACTCCGCCGGTCTGCCACAGCTGTTCATCCACCGCCCGCCGCATGCGCTCCAACAACTGCGGCACATTCAAGAAATAATCGGGAGCCACCGCGCGCATATCGTTCGCGATTTTCGCCAGATCCATGTTGATCGTGATCAGGCTCCGCCGCTTCAGAAACGTAAGTAGCGCGATCCAGGACGCCGCAAATGTGAACGGTAAGTAATGAAAGATGCGGTCTTGTCCCGCCAACCTGGACGACGAACCTGACATCAACTGTTCCAATCGTTCCGCCGTCCGATCCAGCATAAAGCCCACATTCGCCGCAGTCAGCACTACGCCCTTAGCTTCGCCCGAAGTTCCGGAGGTATAGATGATGGTTACCGGACTATCCTCGCCCATCTGCACCGGTCCAACTTGCGCTCCATCCACGCCCGCAAAAATCTCGTCCAACAAAAACTGCGGAGGCGCCTCTGGCCAACATTGCACAATCGCATCCCGCAACGTCGCATCCCCGCAGCACACCAGCGACGGCGTCGAGTACTTCATCATCGCCACTAACTCTGCCGGGGCTTGCCGCGAATACAGTGGCACCACAATCAGTCCTTCAGCCATGAGCGCCAGGTCCATCGCGACCCAACGAATGCTGTTCGGAGCCAGCAAGCCGCACCGGTCCCGTCTCTTCAGTCCCTTTGAAGCGAGAAAGGCTCTCGCCTTGCGGACCAACTCCAGCAGCTCGCGCCCGGTAATTCCAATGACCTCGCCATCACGAATCTCAGCGAGGATCCGCGTATCCGCAGCCACCTGCAGTTGCGAGAATATCTCTTCGATGAATGGAATGTTTGTATTCAAAGTTTGGAGAGCAACACCGCGTTCAGGCTTTTCTTCGCGTCCGTCGCGCGGCCTTCGCGTTCTATGCGGTTAAAGGCTTTCTACCTCTTTTCCCAGGCAGAACTCTTAGTTGTAAGCTGCCAGCAACTCCCGAAGTCCCTGGCCCATCGGCGGCAAATAATCTTCCCAAATCCACTCTCCCCGGCGGGTCTCAAACGCCGGATACCTTCTCTGCACTTCTTCTTCAAAATACACACCCATGCGCGCCATCACTTTCAAATTCCTGACCACCGTCTGCGCGATCCCGGTGGCGATCGCCTCGCCCTCACAACTCAGCTTTTCCAAAGCCGACAGCAGCTTCCCTTCAAGCTCCGGATCGTCCACCGTCATCAGCAAATCCTGGTGTCCCCGCTCCCGCATCAAGTTCCGGATGCGCTCATCCATCGTGATTCCCGCCGATGGCACCAGCCCCGGCATGGACGTCACAATTCCGTGATACCTCGACGATGCCATCATGTGGCACGACCGCAGAACGCTAACCAGTTCATACATGTTGTACTCGTCTGACGTCAGCACAGGCACGCCGCCCAGCTTTTCCGCAATGCGGTTCGCCGGACGCGCATCCAGTCGCTCCGTCGCCGCCAGAACCACGAAAACATTCTTCTTTTTGCGAAACGCGTCCACCGCATTCGCAATCGCTGTCCAATACTTGCGATACGCCTGTTCCGCAGCAGGTCCCGCGGTATGAAAATACGGTCCGCGGTAGTGGCTATCCTTATAAGCCCCGGCCACACTGTGCAAAGCCAGCTTCGCAACCGACGCTTTCACTGGCCATTCAAAGGGATTAATTGGACAAACCACCAGCACCGGCGTTCGCCCGTCCCACCCCACCTTCTTCAACACGCTCTGCCCGTATTCCGCGGGACGGGGTTCAAATGTCCAGGCAGTGTCGGTCCCCAACTCAGTCGGCACACCCAGCTCACGCAGCACTCCTCGCGACTCTTCATTGCGCGTAATTACAAATGAGTTACGGCAATACCGTCCGCACATCTTCGCCACAAGCGGATCCATCTGTCCGGCTTCGGCGCCGTAGCCCACGGACAATTTGTTCTGCGCCGCCGCGATGCCCAGCGACCCAATCATCATCGTGGTCAGCGCATTGGCGAACTTACTCTTGAACATCGACCCCTCGCACGCGACCACTCCGTCGTGCTTCGTAACTTCATTCGCCAGAAACGGCGGAAAAATGTCGGGTAGATGCACTTGCTTCGTGCCTTCGAAGTATCCGCGCGAGAAATCGAAATTCTGGCTCATAACGCTGAACTCCACCCGCTCCGCGCCCAGAATATGCCGGATCTGCCGCAGCATCTCTTCCACCCGCACATCCGACCCCATATTTCGCGTGCCGTTGTAGCCGGCAAAGAGAAGTTTCAGCTTGTCGCCCGGCTTCCAGCGCTCGCCTTCGCCCAGCATCCATCCCGCTCGGGCGCGCTCGATCGAGCTGCTGACCCAGGCTTCCAGAATAAAATCCATCATGCCGCTGTCCCTCCGGCCCGAGCCGGCCAGGGATGGTATTTGTAAGCGAAATCATTCTCCCGGCTGAACTTCAATAGAGGATAGCAATACTCAGAAAACGGCACCGGCTTCTTCCCCAACTCTCTTGTCACCCGCGAATTGTCGAACACTGTGTTCCACACAAGATACGGCAGAAACACTTTCATCAGCGACGCGCCCTTTCCCATCGCTCCCTTGCGGTTCGCCAGAAAGTCCACTGACCCTGCAAACGGCCGCTCCGCCACCGGCACAAACACCGGAGCACGCTTATTCTGCGCCGTCGCCAAAGCCTTGGTGATCTCCCGAAATGTCTGCGATCCGACTCCCGACGAAAGGTGATACGTGTCGTGCGCCGGGTTTTCCTTCTGATGTAGAGTCGCAATTGCCTCTGCCACAAAATCTACGTTCACAATGTCGATCTTGTCGGTTGCACGAAATGGCAGCACTGGCAGCCCGGCCAGAAAAACGAACGCCTTCACCATGTCGAACTGCGTCGTCTCCGCATAGCGGCTGTCGCCCAGCACGATGCTCGGACGGAAGATTGTCTTGGGAGTCTCCGGCAGCAACACCCGCATCATGTGTTCGCAGAATTTCTTTGTTCGCGCATACGGATCGTAGTCCGATCGTTCCCAATCAATCGATCTATCCTCGCTCACAACCTCGTTGTGGCGCTTCCCGGCTACCGCCACCGTGCTGACCTGGCTGAAGCGCCTCAGCCCGTGATAGTGCTCGGCATGCCGCGCCAACGTCAGCACTTCCAGCGTGCCTCGCAGATTCACGTTTAGACAACTCTTCTCCGACTTCCGGTTCAACGAGGCCGCGCAGTGAATCACGGAATCGCTGGTGTGCACGAGCCGGTCATACTCGTCGCGATCCAATCCGAATCCAGGCTCCGTCAAATCGCCTCGAAACACTCGCACGCGCGTTTGCAGGAACTCATAAAACTGCGGGAACTCCAGATGCAATTGCAACGCCTGCCACAGCCGTCCTTCCGCTTCGCCTACATCACGCGCCCGCACCAGCACATTCAAAGCAGCACCATGGTCCCGCAGCAGATTCGCGGCCACGTGTGCCCCGATGTATCCCGTCGATCCCGTCAAGAATATTGCCATTCACCGATTCCGTTTCTTGTCATCTTGAGTGAAGCATGCCGAAGAGCAAAGCGAATCGGCATGCGTAGTCGAAAGATCTCTGCGTCTACCACAGTCTTCCGGGAACCCCGCGTCGAAACGCCCTTCACGTGCCCGTCTTCACCGTCTCCCCATTCCCCAAACTCCGTGCGGGACGCGCTTCCAACGGCCTACCTTCGATTAAGGGATAGGTCCACTTCCGCAGCGCCGGAATATGCACATTGATCCAATAATCCCACCAGTCGAGCATTCGCGCATTGTATCCAAACTCCTCCTGCTCATCCTCCACCAGCGCGTGCGACAATTTCTCCACGTTGTCCGCCGCGAAGTCATGATCGTTAAAGAGGATAAACGGCTCAAACAACTCAATCAGTTTCTCCACCCGCTCCAGATTTCTCTCCGCCTTCACCAGCGGCGTCTTTTTCAGCGGCAGCGGCGACATGATTCGCTGAATTGACTTCACGATCGCTTTCTGCGCCGGCGCCGACATGCGCTGGTACCGCGTTTTCGACACCGGAATCGCATCAAACCGCAGCCGCAGCCACGATTCCAACCCTTCCTGCGCCCGGTAATGTTTGCGATGCGCAAGCGACGTCAACTCGATCGATCTTCCCATGTCGCAGGGATTGGTCACTGAAGTCGCCAACTGATAAAGCTGATCGTGACGCCGCTCGACAATCGCAGCCGCAATCAGCGTCATCCCCGCGCACACTGCATCTACCGGGATAATGTCCAGCCGCTTGCTCTCATTCGAGGGCAACTGACGGAAATATGTCCCTAACAAATAAGAAAGCGACGCCGACGTATTGATCCCTTCATTCCAGCCCAGGAACGGCTTCGCCACCGAAGTCTCCACAATCGCCGGACGCACCACCGCAATCGGCAACCCCGCTCCATATTTCACAATCAGCGATTCCGCCAGGCTCTTGGTCAGCGTATAAGTATTCGGCCAGCCTAGCTCCTTCGCCCGCTGAGTCCCTGCCTCGGTCAAATAGGTCTTCAACCACCGGATGCGGTTCTTGCGGATCTGGTTCTCCAGAGCTGTGCCCTGCAACTCTTTCGCAGCATGTTCCTTAGCGAGAGATTGCATCTTCAACCCGGCCGTCACCTCCGCGCCTTCAGCCTCAGCCTCGGCCTTCGCGATCAATTCACGCAGAGACCGCCATTCCTGTTCCGCGTCAAAGTTCGCTACGCGATGGGGCGTGTAATTCGGAATCAGTTTCTCCGTAACCCGCCCATCCCGCTCACCCGCCACATAACACGTCGACAAATGCAGCAACCCCGCGTGGTCCGTTCCCCGCACAAACTCCAGGATGTTCATCGCCGCATCCGTATTGGTCGTTAGCGCATCCCGAAGGTCGGGATTGAAGTCCGTCAAGCCCGAACTATTCACAATCAAATCAAGATTTCTCTCTAGCCGCCTCGCCGTCTCGGCATTCAGCCCCAACCCCGCTTGCGTGACGTCGCCTTCCAGCACCTCCACCTTGTCCCGCAGAAACTCCCCAAGGCCGGCCCCGTGCGCGTCGAACAGCGGATCGAATACGGGCGATTCTTCCACAATCTTTTCAAACCGCCGCACCCCCGGATTCGACTTTTGCCGACGGATCAGCAGATAAATCCGCCCGATCTTCGGCAACTCCATCAGCGTATTCGCCAGCCAGACCTTCCCAATAAATCCGGTGACCCCGATCAGCATTACATGCTTGCCCGCCAGCGCCTGCCGCACTGAAAATCCTGCTGCCTGCCGCTGTCCCTCGAAATGCACAATCGGGGGTTCCTGCGCAGCTGCTTCCCGACCCGCCCCAATTACAGCCGCGCGCAGTTCCTCCAGCGTGATATCCAATTGACGCGCCAAGGTTTTCGGGGCCCGACGCCCGTCCGGACTCTGCTCTCGGATCAGCGCCAATCCTCCTCGTGGCCGGATCACCGGCTCCAGCAATCTTCCCGTCGCCACGCCGTCGCGAAACTCCAGCCGGTTCGCCACCACCCGCTTCACCCCAAGATGATGCGCCAGCGGTTTCATAACGTGCTCCAAGCCCTGGCTCACCAGCACAACCTCCGCGCCCGCCCGCACCAGTCCCTGCACGCGCTCAACTCCGTGCGTCTTCAGCTGCGGCCTCAATTTGTACTGGAAATATTCCTCGCCCAGCAGATCCAGCCGGTCGCGTGTCACTCCCCGCAATGCCGTGTGTACCACGCGCGTTGCGAACTTCCGGTTCGTCGAATACAGAAAGGGACGCAGCGCCGCCATCAAGAAGATCAGCCCCCGCCGCCACCATCGCTCGGCGAAGGTCTGTGCGTTCCAGGTGAAGAATGCCACCGGTTGCACCACCGTCAGGTCCAGCAGACTTCCCTCCACCCGCCAGTAAACGGTGGGCGACACCCCGGCCGAGGCGCCGGGATTGTGGTTTGACGGTTCTAGTTGGGTTGGCTGTTCCAAATCGTTCCTTGTGCCTACGATAGGCTTTCCTGCCTCCGGGCACACGAATCCCTCATTGTAAACAATGCGGACGCGTCCGCGAAGCCTTGATTAACCCGCCTGGCCGATGAGCAAAGTGTAGCCGTCCGGGTCTTCAACTCGGACTTCGCCTTTCGGCATGTAATCAGGATAGGTGATGGCCAAGACGTGGACGCCGGCCGAAATCAAGTGCTCCCGCAGCGTAACCAGATTGGGCGAGTAGAGATAGAACAGCACCGCCTGCTGGCTGGGGATAACCGGTTCCGTAGCGCGAGCAAACATCAGATCGGCCCGCTCGCACGTGATATGCGCCCACTGAAGATTCCCGGTGCTGGACTTCAAAGAGCCGCGCACTTCCATGCCCAGCAGCTTGTAAAAATCAATCGACCGCTGTACATCAGCAACAAACGCCATGGGGATGAGACACGTAACCCTGCCGTCAGCGGATGTCTTAATGGTGGTTGCCTCAGCCATCGATCTTCGCCTCTCGCAATTGCTTCACCGCAGTCTCGGAGCTGACCGGCGAATAATAAACCTCCTTAAAAGTATAGGAGCGGGCCTTGGCGGCGATAATAGGCATAATCTCGATGTGCCAGTGGTAATCATCGTCAATCGTCTTCCAATAACCGAGACTCTTCGAAGGATGCAGACTGTTCGGCGAGGTGTGCAACACTAGATGGAAGCCTTCCGTGAGAGCCCGGATCCGCTGCAAAGTCCGGCGCAGAAGCGCCGCGAGATTGGTCCGAAGTCCTGGCTTGGACAGACCTGTGCGCTCGAACGAAGCATCGTGATTTCGCGGAATAATCCAGGTTTCATAGGGCACGCGCGGAGCGTAGGGACCGAGAGCGACATAATCTCCACGGGCCTCAATCACGCGCGAAGCCTGCCGTTCTTCCTGGGCAAGAATGTCGCAGAAGACACAGCGCTCTTTGCTTTGGAAATACTCCCGTCCCGCGCGCAGCTCGTAAAGCACGCGCCGGGGCACAAACATGGTGGCGGTAAGCTGCGAAGTGGGATGAGCGAATTCCTGGCCCGCACTCGGCCCATGGTCCTTGAAGAGACTGACGTACTTGATGCGCGGGTCGCGCTTGAGGTCCATGATTCGTTCCGAGGCGAGGCGTAAGAATTGCCCGATCTCCTCGTCGCTAGCATGCCAGAGCTGGCGGTCATGCCTGGCATTCTCCACCAGAACTTCATGGGCGCCCACCGAGCTCATGCGATCGTAAATGCCGTCGCCGCGCCGTCCGGGCTCGCCCTCAATATGATAGAGCGGCGTGGGATGCACAACCGAGCGCGCCGACCAGCCTGTGGCGCTGGGCGCAGCGGATATTATCTGTGGAGTCCCGGGAGAATCCGGGCAAAAAAGGCAGCCTGTTTCCGCTCGCGGAGCGCCTTCGGCTGGATCATCTCCCGTCATGACCCAGGAGCGAGTGATGGGATCTTTCCGCAGTTCCATGTATCAGCTAAACACTGCCGGAGAACTGGCGTCAACTGTCATTTCCGCCGGTGCGGCGTCAAGCCGGGCAGTCAAGCCTGAGGACTTGTTATAATCCGCGCCAAGCCCTCTTTCTCGATGGAAACGCTGCCCCCGATTGAAATATTGAGACAATGACCGAGCCGTCTACTCCGCTGATGCGGCAATACGCTGCCGTCAAGAAAGAACATCCAACTGCGCTCCTGTTCTTTCGCCTGGGAGACTTCTATGAACTCTTCTTCGATGATGCTATTGTCGCGTCCAAAGAGCTCCAGATCACGCTGACCTCGCGCAACAAAGAGAAAGGCATTGCAGTGCCGATGTGCGGAGTGCCGCACCATGCCTCGGAAGGCTACATCGGCAAGCTCATCCGCAAAGGCTTCAAAGTAGCCATCTGCGAACAGATGGAAGACGCCCGGCTGGCGAAGAAGCAGATTGGCGCGAAACTCGTGCGGAGAGAAGTGACGAGGGTGGTTACGCCGGGGACGGCGGCGGATTCGCTGCTTGGCTCGGAAGAAAACAACTTCCTGGCAGCCCTCGCTCAGGTCGGAGAGCGCGTGGGCTTTGCGGCTCTCGATCTTTCGACGGGAGAATTTCGCGCGACGGAATTTTCAGGAGAAGGCGCTCTTCGGCGCGTGCAGGAAGAACTGGAGCAATTACGGCCAAAAGAACTGCTATATGGCTCAGCAGCGCCGCTGTTTGACGCAAGGACCAGCCGAGCCTTGCTCGCGCAACCGGCGCTGGCGCAAGCGCCTCAACCTCGCGCCCCTGGAGCTACGTGCGCCGAGACTCCGCTCGACGACTGGATATTCGCTCCCGACCATGCGATTCCGCTGCTCGAAAATCATTTCGGAGTTTTGTCGCTCGAGGGGTTTGGCTTGGCGGGGCACGTCGCAGCGGCTTCCGCAGCAGGAGCGATCCTTTACTATGTACGCTCCACCCAGCGCGGGTCCCTCGACCACGTCGACCGCATCGGCTGGTACGAGCGCCAGAACTGCCTGGTGCTCGACGCGGTGACCGTCCGCAATCTTGAGCTGATTGAGCCGCTGTTCGCCGGCACAGATGCGGGCCTCACCCTGTTTCGCTCCATCGATGCCGCGGTTACGCCCATGGGCAAGCGCCTTCTGCGTGCTTGGCTGCTGCGCCCATCGCTCGATCTCGTTGAAATCAACGCCCGCCTCGATGCGGTAGAGGCGGGCGTGAAGAACACCATAGCGCGCGAAGAACTCCGCCGCGCGCTCGATGGCGTTCTCGACCTGGAGCGACTCTTGAGCCGCGTGACTCTCGAAACCGCGAATCCCCGCGATGTGTTGGCGCTGGCGGCATCACTCAAGAAGATTCCGGCAATCAAAGCCGCAGTGGGACGATTGGCGGCAGAGCGGCTGAACACTTTGCACACATCGCTCGACGAGCTAGCCGATTTGCGTGATCTCATCGAAAGCACAATCGTGCCCGAACCGCCGCTGACCTTCGCCGACGGTGGCGTGATCGCCACGGGCATAAATCACGATCTGGACGAATTGCGTGAACTCTCCCGCAACAGCAAGCAGGTGCTGGCGCAGATCGAACAGCGCGAACGCGGCCGCACAGGGATCAGTTCGCTCAAGGTGAAGTTCAATTCGATTTTCGGTTACTACATCGAGGTGTCGAAGCCGAACCTTCACCTCGTCCCGCAAGATTATGAACGCAAACAAACGCTGGTGGGCGCGGAGCGCTTCACCACTCCCGAGTTGAAGGAATATGAGGCCAAGATTCTCGACGCGCAGGAGAAGATCGTCGAGATCGAGCGGAGGCTCTTCACCGAGTTGCGCACCGCAGTCGCTTCCGAAGCCAAGCGAATCCGCCAGACCGCGCTGGCGCTGGCCGAAGTCGATGTGCTGGCTTCGCTGGCGCACATCGCAGCGCTGCGCAATTATTGCCGGCCGCAATTTATAGCTTCGGTAGACGAGGCTCCGACTGAAGCGAATGCTGGCGATCTGGAGATCGTGGAAGGCCGCCATCCGGTGATCGAGCAGCAGGAGATGGCCGGAGGCAGCGAGCGCTTCGTCCCCAACGATCTTTACCTGAACGCGACTACGCACACTATTCTGCTGCTGACCGGGCCGAACATGGGCGGGAAGTCTACTTACCTGCGGCAAACGGCTCTGATCGTGATTCTCGCGCAGATGGGCTCGTTCGTTCCCGCACGCTCGGCGCGCCTGAGCGTGATAGACCGCGTGTTCACCCGCATCGGCGCTAGCGACAATCTGGCCCGTGGACGCTCCACATTCATGGTGGAGATGACAGAAACGGCCGCGATCCTGCACGCGGCAACGCCACGGTCCTTGATTCTCCTCGATGAGGTGGGCCGAGGCACTTCCACCTATGACGGTCTCGCGATCGCCTGGGCCGCTATCGAATATCTGCACGCGCGAGTGCGCGCCAAGACTTTATTCGCCACGCACTATTTTGAACTGACAGAATTGGGCGAGCAACTCGCCGGGGTGAAGAACTACCACGTCTCCGTAAAGGAAACCGGCGGCGGCATAGTCTTCCTGCGCAAGGTCGAGCCAGGAGCGGCCGACCGCAGCTATGGCATCGAAGTAGCTAAGCTGGCAGGACTTCCGAACGAAGTTATCACGCGGGCGCGCGAGGTGCTCTTCGAACATGAGTCGGCGGAGCGCGAACTGACGAGCCATCTTTCGCCCGGAGCCTCGCCTCCACCAACGCAGCTAACCATCTTCACGCCGCTGTCGCAGCCCGTGCTGGAGAAACTCCGCGAAGTAGACTTGAATCGCCTCACGCCGTTGGAAGCGCTGAATCTGTTGGCGGAGTTGAAGAAGCAGGCACTGTAAGTATTTCAGTTATAGACGAGAATTTGGGACGAATTCAAATGTCAGAATCAAAAGAGCTGACCACCAACGGCGTCGTCAGACGATATTTCCGGAAGCGAAAACGGCCAAAGTTGACCATTGCGAAGCTCGATCAAGACACGGTGCTCATCGAAGGAGATGCCGCGGTCCTCGAATTCCTGGGGCAGTTTATCTTGGCTCATTCCCGCGCCGACAAGAACGACTGCCATAACGGTCTTCATCCCAGAGAAGCGGGCAACGCATGGTTTACTAAGGAATCGACTCTCGGCCTCTATCTTCATAAGCTCCCCTGCGATGAAGGTCACGTCCTCGGCAGCAAGCGTAAGAAGAAATGGAAAGCACGTTGAATATCGGCCAGCTCCTGATCGTCGGCTTCGACCGCACCGAGATGACGCCGCACCTCAGTTCCCTGCTTACGCGGCTGCAGCCGGCTGGCGTAATCCTGTTCAAGCGAAACATTAAGACTGCCGAACAGACCTGGCAGCTTCTGCGCGATTGCCAGAAATGCGTTTCGACGCCGCTGTTGACCTGCGTCGACCTCGAAGGCGGTAGCGTCGATCGCTTCCGCGAAGTTTTGGGGCCGGCGCCTTCAGCGGCAGAAGTCTTCGCCACCGGCGACCGCAAACTCTTCCGCAAGCATGGGCAAGTAATCGGAGAAAACTGCCGCGCCCTCGGATTCAACCTTGACTTCGCCCCCGTGCTAGATCTCGCATTCGAAGCCTCGCGCACCGTGATGAGTTCCCGAGTAGTCTCCGCGAACCCCCGCGAAACGGTTGGCTATGCCCGTGAATTCCTCGCCGGACTCCGCGCAGCTAACGTGCTCGGATGCGGCAAGCACTTCCCCGGCCTCGGCGAGGGAACGCTCGACAGCCATCAACGGCTGCCGGTGATCGACAAGCCGATGAAACACCTTTGGGCAGAGGACCTGCTCCCTTACCGCATGCTCCGTGCACAGATGCCGATGGTGATGGTCGCGCACGCCGCCTATCCCCAAGTCACCGACGATAACACTCCAGCGTCGCTCTCGAAGATTTGGATCACAGACATCCTGCGCAAGAAAATCGGCTACCGCAATCTGATCGTGTCCGACGACCTCGATATGGGCGGAGTCCTCTCGGCAGCGCCGCCAGAACAGGCTGCGGTCCAGCACATCCGCGCCGGTGGAGACTTGCTCCTGATCTGCCGTCATGAAGATCACATTGCCCAAGCCAGCGAAGGATTGATAAGGACAGCGGAACGCAATCAGAACTTCGCTAAGCAAGTCAAAGAAGCAACGCGGCGAGTGCTGGCATTCAAAAAGAAGTCCGCGAAGATGCTACGAAAAACAACTTCCCCGTCTGCCGCAACCGTTGAGAAGCTTTCCCGCAAGCTATGGGAATTCGGCGAACAGGTACGACTCGAGGCTCTGAATCGATGAAGAGAAAAGCATTGATCGTCGCCGGAGTGATGAGCGGAACATCTGCCGATGGCGTCGACGTGGCGTTAGTGCGTTTGCCGGCGCGTTCCCAAACAAGATTCGAATTGCTCGGCCACGCCGAATACCCTTACCCAACAAAGGTTCGCTCGGCCGTGCTCGCAGCAATGAACGCTTCGCGGGCAAGCGTAGCCGATCTCTCCCGGTTAAATTTTTTGCTGGGCGAACTTTATTCTGAAGCAGTGCTCGCCACCCAGACCCAGTTCCGCGTGAAAGTAGATCTCGTCGGCTGCCACGGACAAACGCTCTATCATCAAGGCGAGCCACAACGCTTTCTCGGGCGTAAGCTCGCTGCCACGTGGCAGACGGGCGAAGGGGCAGTCGTCGCCGCAAGAGTCGGCGTGCCCGTCGTTTCCGATTTCCGTCCCGCAGATATGGCGGCCGGCGGCAAAGGCGCACCGCTGGTTCCCTTCCTCGACTACACACTGTTCCGGGATGCGCGCCTTGGAAGAATCGCGCAGAACATTGGCGGCATCGCGAACCTGAGCGCGATCCCCGCAGGTGCGGTCGCGAGTGATCTAGTCGCCTTCGATACCGGCCCCGGCAATATGGTGATCGATGCCGTCACCGAGAAGCTTTTCGCTCGTCCGTTCGATCGCGGCGGCAGAATCGCGGCTTCTGGTAAGGTGCTCGATAAGGTCGTCCACCGAACATTGCAGCGCTTTTTTTTCCAGAGGCAACCGCCCAAAACCGCAGGACGCGAGGAATTCGGCCGGGACTTTGTGACCCACTTTCTGCAAAGCTGCAAAACGTCCCCCAAGCAGGATGTTGTCGCGACTGCGACGGCCCTGACCGCGAAATCAATCGCGGATGCGGTGCGGCAGTTCGTAGTAAAGAATTCAAACTCGGCACGGAAACCGGGATTTCATGAAATGATTATTTCCGGCGGAGGAACGAAGAACTCCACGCTGGTGGCCATGTTGGCGAGTGAACTCGCACCGCTGCGTTTGCGGCTGCGATTCTCCGACGAATTCGGCTTGCCCTCGGCGGCGAAAGAGGCAGTGGCCTTCGCGGTCATGGCGCACGAAACCTGGCTCCGGCGGCCGTCCAACGTGCCATCGGCGACGGGAGCGAAGCGCGCTGCGGTGCTCGGCAAGGTATCGTATCCTTAAACTCGAACGTGGGACTTGTAAGGGAACACTCGTTCATCTATGCCGATCTACATCTCAATGCTTCGCGGAATCAACATCGGCGGGCATAAGCGAATCAAAATGGACCAGCTTCGGAAGTCGTTCGAAACTCTAGGGTTCGAGCAGGTCCAAACATATATTCAGAGCGGCAACGTAGTCTTCACGGCCGCGAAGCTCTCTACATCGGCGTTATCGCAGAAAATCGAGAAACAAATTCTTAGCGACTTCGGCTTTTCAGTCTCGGTCATTTCAAGAACCCTTCACGAGATGGGCAAGGCGATCTCGAACAATCCTTTTTTGAAGACGCCCGGCATCGACCCGGAAAAGCTCCATGTCATGTTCCTCTCCGAAGCTCCCGAGGCGGCCGCTCTGAAGAAGCTGGTTGACCTGACCACGGCGCCAGACCAATGCCGCCCTTCAGAGCGGGAGATCTACTTCTACCTCCCGAACGGAGTTTCCCAGAGCGTTCTAATGAAAAGCCCTGCAGACCGGATTTTGTCGGTCGTCACCACCACTCGCAACTGGAGAACCGTCAACCAACTCCTGCAGATGTGCGAGGAGTGCCGCGGGGGATTACGCGGGGGTTCTCACGGATGACCCGCAGACTCTTGCCAGTTCTCGGCACGTTCCTTTTGATAGGTTCCCTGCTCTCCTGCTCCAACCCGCCTGACCCCAATACGCTGGTCATGGTGATCGAATCCAGCCCTACAAATCTGGACCCGCGCGTCGGCCAAGACGCGCAGTCGGAGCGGATCGATAACCTCATATTCGATGACCTGCTCTCGCGCGGCAACAACCTGGATGTGGCGCCAGGGTTGGCCGAGCGCTGGGAGATTCCTGATCCTCTCACTTACATCTTTTATCTGCATCACGGCGTAAGGTTTCACGACGGCCGTCCGCTCACTTCGCGCGACGTGAAGTGGACTTTCGATTCTTTGCTGCAAGGGAAAGTGCGAAGCACCAAAGCGGCGGCGTATCGCTTTGTCGATCACATCGACGCGCCCGATGATTTCACTGTGATCCTTCATATGAAAGGACCGGACGCGGCGCTGCTGTGGAACATCTCCGACGGCGCGATCGGCATTGTGCCCTACGGCAGCGGGGATGAGATTGCCCGCCGCCCCATCGGTTCGGGGCCGTTCAAGTTCGTCAGCGCCGAGACTGACAAAGAAGTGGTCATTGAACGCAACCCCGACTACTGGGGCGAGAAGGCCACGCTGGCGCGGGTGCGCTTCGCCATCGTTCCCGATGCCACCACGCGCGCGCTCGAACTGCGCAAGGGCAGCGGAGACGTGACCATCAACGCCCTCACGGCCGACACCATCGTTGCGTTGCAACGCGATCCGCAACTCGCTGTCGACCGTGCTCCCGGAACCGTTTTGGCGTATCTGGGATTCAATCTGCGCGACCCCATTCTGAAAGATGTTCGCGTGCGCCAGGCGATCGCCTACGCCCTCGATCGTCGACCGATGATTGAGTATCTGTGGCGAGGCGCCGCACAACCGGCGCGCAGCGTTCTTCCCCCGCAAAGCTGGGCATACAACGGCGACGTACCGACCTATGACCATAATCCCGGCAAGGCGGAACAGTTGCTCGACGCCGCCGGCTACCCCGAGGTGAACGGCGTCCGCTTCCACATCACCATGAAGACCTCCACGGATGAGAACACACGCCTGATGGTGGCCGTGATTCAGCAGCAATTGCGCGAGGTCGGAATCGCACTCGACATTCGCAGCTTCGAGTTCGGCACGTTCTTCTCCGACGTAACTCACGGAGTGTTCCAGCTTTACGGACTGCGCTGGATCGGAGGCAACGAAGATCCCGATATCTTTTCTTTGTGTTTCAGCTCTTCGAGGTTCCCACCCAACGGCGCGAACCGCGGCTACTATTCGAACGCGAAGGTGGATGCGCTCATCGATCAGGCGCGCCGCGAAGTCGATCCCGCCGTACGCAAGCCGATCTACGCCGAACTACAGCGCATTCTTGCTGAAGAACTGCCTTACATCGACCTGTGGTATCTGGATAACGTTCTCGTCCACAACAAACGCGTGACGAATCTTAAGCTGAACCCGGCGGGCAATTACGACTTTCTGCGCACGGCGGAGCTGGTCAACCCCTGAGACATTTCTCGGCGGCCTCCGCGGCCGTCTCCGCAAACTCCGCGATCGAGCTCCTGCATTTTCGCGTGTTACCATCAAAGCTTCGCCAGCTCGGAAGCCGGCGCTAACATGCGGATTCTCTTCATCGGCGACATCTTCGGGCGGCCGGGACGGACCATCGTCAAAGACCGCCTGCCAGGCATTGTCCGCGACCACGCCATCGACCTCATCATCGCCAATGGCGAGAACTCCGCGGCGGGTTTCGGCATCACTCCCGCGTTGGCCGAGGAACTTTTCGAGCTGAATATCGACGTGATCACCACCGGCAACCATGTCTGGGACAAGCGCGAAATCCTCGATTACTTCCAGATGGCCGAAGGTAACGGCCATGGTCCGCAACGCCGCGTGCTTCGTCCCGCGAACTATCCCACTGATATGCCCGGCTGGGGCCTGTATCAGGGTCATAAAGCCAAAATTCCTTACGCGGTAATCAACCTGCAAGGGCGCGTGTTCATGGCGTCGAACGACGATCCCTTTCGCATCGCAGACCAACTCTTGAAGAAGATTGACGCCAAGATAATTTTCGTTGACTTCCACGCCGAGGCAACGTCGGAAAAGATTTCCCTGGGCTGGTATCTCGATGGCCGCGTAACTGCAGTGGTCGGCACGCATACCCACGTGCCCACAGCCGACGAGCGCGTTCTTCCCAATGGCACCGCTTACGTGACCGACGTTGGCATGACCGGCCCCTACGACGGCGTGATCGGCGTGAAGAAAGAACTCGTGGTCAACAAGTTCCTCAACGGCATGCCGGTGCGCTTCGAGCCGGCGACGGGCGACGTCCGACTGTGCGCGGTGGTGATTGACTGCGACGAAAAAACCGGCAAAGCCCGCAACATCGAGCGCCTGATGTTGAGTTAAACCTGGACGGCGCATGCCGTTCCCGACTCACTTCTTGGGACTTGAAACGCTGAGCGGAAAGGACGCGATCAGATACTTGCCCTGATCGCTGTCAACCGGATCAAGCTCCAGCAACTCCACGCTTCGCGAGGTAACGAGCTGGGTGCGGTAATAATAGATCTTCCCAGCCTCTGCCGCGAAGTGCGCCAGTTCCACGCGCTGTGCAACCAGAGACGACTGCAAAGTAACGCACACATGATGCTCTCCCGGTTCGACGGAGATGGAGAAATAGGAGTTACCGTGGTGGGCGCCTACCCATGCTCCGTCTATCGCGACCTTCACCGTTGGATATGCAAGCGTGTTGTTCGTGCCGGCATCGTGAATGAAGTAGACCCGCGCCTTTCCCGGGTCCGGCTGCGCCAGCGTGTGTTGAGATTCATCCAGCTTTACCTTGAAGCTGACACGTTCATTACCGCAGGCTGCGGTAGCAGCGCCGGGCTGGACGACCGGTGCAAGCGTGGATGTTGCAAAGAGCATAACTAAGACGACGATTCTCATGGCTCTTCTCCATTTAGACGTTGTCACTCTTACAGCCGATTGTGACGGCTTCGAGGACGCCTATCGCAAACAGCCTTTTACCATAAACTGAGAATCGTCCCGAGTGAATAGAGTTGTAACTCCCGGAGACGCTTTCATTGAAAATTCCTGCAAGGAAACACCTCTTTTCCGTTCTCCCATGGTTGTCTGCTCTATCCCCGTCCCCCGTTTAGACCAAAGGTACGCGCACTACTAGATATTCGCGGGCTGCGGGCAGCAGGTTAAAATTGAAGCCAATGCGGAACGCGAGGTCCATTTTGGCGTTGTGTCTTCTGGCGGTATCGGCGGGCGTTCCCGCGTTTGCGGCGGATGACTCGACCGCCAGCACTCCCAAAGTCTCCTGCTCCGAGGGCGTGCCTGGTGGCGTCAACTGCGTTCCCACTAAGGATGATCTCAAACAGGCCCGCAGCGCCTATTCCCACGGCGTCAAACTGCAGAAGCACGACCAACTGGAAGAGTCCTTCGCCCAGTTCGACCAGGCCTCACGCCTGGTTCCCCAGGATCGGACGTTCCTTGCCGCGCGGGAAATGACGAAGGCGCAACTGGTCTTTCAGCACACGGAGCGCGGCGATGCATTCCTGGCCGATGCCCAGCGCGAGCAGGCCGCAGCCGAATTTCGCGCGGCCTTGAAGCTCGATCCCGACAACGCCTACACCCAGGAACGCCTGGCCCAGGCGCTGCGCAATCCTTCGGTACACGCCCTCGCCGGAGTAGCGGCGCTGCTCGCCGATTCCAGCGAGATCCATCTTCAACCCAAAGCGGAGCTTGCAACGTTTCGCTACCGCGGCGACGTTCGGGGCCTATTCACCGGGCTGGCCTCGGCCTTCGGCGTAACGGCTCAATTTGACGATTCGGTGCAATCGAAGTCAGTGCGCTTCTTTGTGGACGACGTTGACTTCTTCACCGCGCTTCGATTGGCATGTCGAGTGAGTAAAACGATGTGGACCCCGCTTGACGCCCACCAGTTGCTGATCGCGGCCGATAGCCCGGAGAATCACAAGCAGTTTGACCGCATGTCTCTCATTACGTTCACCGTGCCCGGAGCCACCACGCCGCAGCAAGCCACAGAACTGATTACTTCCTTGCGCAACATTTGCGACTTCCAGAAAATCACTTCGGGACAGAGCGGGACTGTCGAAGTACGCGCCCCGCAAGCAACGCTGTCGGCCTGCACAAAGCTGCTGCGCCAGTTGACCAGCGACCGCCCGCAGGTGTCGCTCGATGTGCAGATCTTTCAGATCGATCACAATTTCGCCCAAGAGATTGGCGTGCACATCCCCAATACGTTCAATCTGTACAACATTCCGGTGGCAGCGCTGCTGGCCCTGGGCGGACAGAGCATCTCATCGCTCGTCAATCAGTTGATTGCTTCCGGCGGCATCAATGCGGCGGGAAATTCGGCGCTCTCCGGCCTTCTGGCGCAATTGCAAGGTCAGACAAGCGGGATCTTCAGCCAGCCTCTGGCTACCTTCGGCGGCGGTCTTACCTTCTCCGGAGTCAGCCTGGATCACCTTACGGCCGCTCTTTCGCTCAACGAGTCGTGGTCGCGCAGCCTCAGCCACGTCACTCTGCGCGCCGAGCAAGGCAACGAAGCGACCTTCCACCTGGGCGAACGCTATCCCATTCTGAACGGAACCTACGCGCCCATTTACAATTCGTCGGCAATCTCCGCGGTGCTGGGCAATCAGAGCTATGTCCCGCCGTTTCCTTCGGTCAGCTATGAGGATCTGGGCTTGAGCCTTAAAGCTAAACCCACGATCCACGGCAACGGAGATGTGAGCCTGACTCTCGAACTGCAAGTGCGCTCGCTGACCGGACAGAGCGCGAATGGCGTGCCCGTACTTTCCAATCAGGAATACAAGGGCAGCATTCGCCTGCGCGATGGCGAACCGGCCGTGGTGGCGGGAGAAATCACGACCAACGATCAGCGCTCGATGAGCGGCATCCCGGCAATCGCAGCCATTCCCGGCCTCAACTGGGCGGCAGCCGATAACACCCGCATGAAAGAGGACGACGAATTGCTCATCGTCCTCACGCCGCACGTAACCGCCAGACGTGACCTGACCACAGATGAGATCTGGATCAGCGAGAAGTAAGTCCGGCTTCCGGCCGCCGGCTTTAGAGAGTGCCTTTGGGCTGATGAATGGCCTCTACCATCCGGTTTGAAAAAAGCCAAAGGCCGCTAGCCGGGAACCGGAAGCGGCCTTACTTGCCCTGCTTCGCTGCGAAATCCACCAGCGCCTTGAGTGTATCGTTCGGAACGTTGGCCACGTTTCCGATCGAGCGGCCGTTGATGAAAAGAGTCGGTGTGCCACTGACGCCCACTGATTTCCCAAGTGCGATGGAAGCATCGACATGCGCCGTGGTGACAGGAGTGCCGGCGCACGCTGCGATGTCCTTGCCTTTCACGCCTGCGCCATCGGCCAGCGCGGTCAACTTTTCATCGGCATTGGCGGCCGTGATGTCAGCTTGCGTCTCGTAGGTCTTGGCGATGAACTTCCAGAAAGCATCGTTCGAGGCCTGCGCAACACAATCGGCGTAAGCCGCTCCTTTTGCCGCCCAGTTGTGCATATCCAGGGGGAAGTTCTGAAAGACGAAGCGGGCGCTGGGCTCAGCCGCAATGAGCGCCTCGATGGCGGGTTGCGCCGCCTTGCAGGCCGGACATTGCAAATCGCCGAACTCCACAATCGTAACCGGAGAGTCTTTCGGTCCTCGCGACGGGCCGCCAATGCCTTTCTCCAGATTGTTCTTCACGGGATCGAAGGGCTTGGCGCCGAAGGGAATAATCTCGCCCACGACCGCGTGCTGGCCATCTGCCGTGACGTAAAAGCGGCTGACTTGCTGGCCCTGCGGCGTGGCCATCACGACGTCGACCTGGGCCAGACCAGGCGCAGGCGCTGGTTTGATGCTGGAGATCTTCCAGGTCATCTGTGGTTCATAGCCAAACGTCTGCTGCAAGAAGGAGTCGACGGTGGCTTCTGAAGGAAGGTTGTCAGCGGCTGGCTTCTCCGTGGGCTTCGCGGCTGCCTTGGTCTGCGCCGCAGCCATGCTGCCCGTCACTACGAGGATAAGAATCAGCTTGATAAAACTGCGCATGATTTCCTTTCAATTCACCAAATGGGTGTTCAGGAGATGCTTGCATTCTTTGACGAGTCTGTCTTCAAGCCTCGCTCTTGGCAGCGATAGGAAAGCGGCGGCCGTAGCCAAAGGCCTTCGCGGAAACCTTGATGCCCGGGGCCGCCTGCTGGCGCTTGTATTCGGCGCGGTCTACCATTCGTACCACGCGCCGCACCACTTCAAGGTCAAATCCGTGATCCGCCGCAATCTGCCCGGCTGAGTGGGCGGCTTCCACATAATCTTCGAGCACGGCGTCGAGAATTTCATACGGCGGCAGCGAGTCGCTGTCTTTCTGGTTGGGCCGCAACTCCGCCGATGGCGGCTTCTCCAGCGTGGCCTCCGGAATCACCGGGCGACGCGAATTCACATAATGGCTCAGCCGGTAAACCAGTGTCTTCGGCACATCCGAGATGACTGCCAAGCCGCCCACCATGTCCCCGTAAAGTGTACAGTAGCCCACGCCCAGTTCACTCTTGTTACCCGTTGACAGCACGATGGCGCCGAACTTGTTAGACAGCGCCATCAACAGCGTGCCCCGCGCGCGCGATTGAATATTCTCCTCAGTAACATCTTCCTTCCGGCCTACAAAGACCTCTTTCAAAGTCTCGCGATAGGCTTCAAATGCGCGATCGATTGAGAGCAACTCGAAGCGGATGCCAAGATTCTTCGCCAGCGCGCGGGCATCGTCGATGGAGCCGGCCGAAGAGTAGGGGCCAGGCATGCCCACGCCGATCACGTTCTCCGGCCCGACCGCATCGGCGGCGATTACGGCGGTGAGCGCGGAATCAATGCCTCCGCTCAAGCCGATGATCGCCTTTTGAAATCCGCACTTGCGCATATAGTCGCGCGTGCCCAGCACCAGCGCGGCATAGACGCTCGCCTCTTCGCCCTCGATCTGTTTGTGAAGATCGCCCGTCAACGTCTTCGAATCGAAGTAGATGAGGTCTTCTTCGAACGACTTCCCTTGCGCCATGATGTTGCCTTCGGCATTGAGCACGATGCTGGAGCCGTCGAAGACCAGGCTGTCGTTGCCTCCTACTTGATTGACCAGCGCGACCGGGACCTTGTGGTGACGGGCTATGGCGACCAGCATGTCGCGGCGAAGTTCGCGCTTGCCGATCCAGAAGGGCGACGAGGAAATATTGAGCACGAAGTTCGCGCCGGCGCGAACCAGCGCCTCGATGGGATCGACCGTATACAGGCGCTTGGGCCAGAACAGCTTGTCGTTCCAGGCGTCTTCGCAGATGGTGAGCGCCATGCGGTTTCCGCAGAAGGAAAACAAGTCCTGGCTCCTGGCGGGAGCGAAGTTGCGCATCTCATCAAAGACGTCGTAAGTAGGCAGCAACATCTTCGATTGAAGGAAGGCGATTTTGCCATCCTGCAACAGCGCGGCAGAATTCATCGCTGACTTGCCGGTTTCGGATTCAGCGGGAGTGACTAAACCGCAGATGACTGCGATGCCGTTGGTTTGGGCGGCGATGTGCTCGACGGTCTCGCGATTGCGCGCTACGAACGACGGCCGCTCGACCAGATCGCGGGGCGGATATCCGCACACGGACAACTCGGGAAACAGAATCAGTCCCGCGCCGCTGGCTTGCGCGCGCCGGGAGTAGTCGATGATCTTGGCGGCGTTGCCGGAAAAATCTCCGACCGTGGGGTTGACTTGGCCCAGCGCAATCTTCACATGTTTAGTGTAAAGCAGGAGCGCGGGCTTCGGCTTTTGGGCTCCGGGCTTCGGCGTCGCCGAGAGAGGATCCAGACTAAGAAAAAATACAGATCGGACCAAGCTAAAATACCTGGAATCAGCGAGTTACGGTTTCGGGTATGGCTTGAATCCGGCTAAAATCCTGGAAACAAATAACTTGCTCGTAAAATATTCCATTCACAGGACTTAGGTCGTCGCAACTCAGGCTAAGTGGCTTGGAATCAATGGGCCGCTCGTAAAATATTCCATTGACAGGAGTTATCTCATCGCTATTCGGATGTCAAAGAGCAAATGCAGGTAGAGATAATGGTCTCAGCTCTGAGAATCGGAGTCAAGGGAATTGCGGGGATCGCACTTAATTCCTGCGCGAGCCTTGGCGGACGCCGATGACGCGACTTGGCTCTCTCCTGGTCGCCTTTTACGAATTACGTGTGGGGCTAATGAATGCCTTCGCTTTGCGAGTCTTGGGTGGCGCCTGCGGCGGCGGCGCTGCTGAAATCCTGAGGCGACGCGCCGACTGGATCCGATAGGAGCGGGTTCGAGCACAGATTCACGGCTTCCGAAATGTTTTGGGTTTCCTGCTGCTTCGTGCCCAGCCAGGCGTTAAACGTGGCTTTCTCGCGCGCGACGCCCTCCAGGTTGCGGCCAATGCGCGCCGTGTAATGGGCTTTTATGCTCTCCAGTTCCGCCTGAATCTGGATAATTTCTTCGGCCTTCCGCGCCCACTCTGCTTCAACTTGTTTTCTCTGGTCGGCCTCGTGGGCATCCAGGGCATCCTGACGCGCTTTCGCGTCGTGCTGCAACTGTTCCAGGGAGATGCCGGCGGCATCGAGAGCCATGAGCACCGCAGCCCGCTTCATCTCCTGCGACAACCCGCGGATGTGCTGGCTGTGAAGCATCTCCACCACTTTGGTGATGCTGTATCCCTTGCGCGGAGTCATGATTCCGGCTGCGCGGTAAATATCTTCCATCGGCAACAGCTCGACCTGGAAGTCTGGGACCTCTCGCGCGGAAGGCGCGGGAGCTTTTTCCAGGGATTGCGTGATTGGGGACATAAGATTCTCCTTACTGCGTTTGCCGCCCTGATTTGTCTCGGTGCGGGCTTCGCCGTTCCAGACGCCGCCTGGGCTAACGGTCTCCTGCTTGTTGCGCCAGGGCGCCATTTCGAGCCATTTGCGTGGCATAGATCTCCCTTTCTCGTCGGCTTCTTTTGGAGGCCGTTTGGTTCTAAGTTGAGTGCGTCGAAGCGCATTTACATTTTCAAGTCGCGAAATTCTGGGGCTGTCCTTACGGGCTAGTTCGGCCGCTACTTCGTGCGGCGGGGTTATGGATGAGCTTGCTGCGGGAACGAGCGGCTCTTCCATTTTTCGCTCGGGTATGAGGATTTCGTTCGGTTTGCTACTTTGCTGCCGCAGCGGGGTTTCGATTTGTGCCGTCGGAGCCGGCGGATCGCTGGTGCGCACGTCCGCCGGCGGAACTTTTGCTGGGGCAGGAAGGCTGGCCGGATTGTCCGTGGCATGCCGCTGGATGCCTACCAGATATTCCCTGCCCTCTTTGCGGCAGTACTTGGTGATGCCAGAGAACTGCTCGAAGCGCCACTGGATTCTCAGCTTGGATCCCACTGCGATGGGGGTCTTGAGGCGGATACATGCTCCGCCTAAGGATTTGTCTTCCATGCGTGCTGAGGCCGTGTGCGATCCAGTTTGGTCTTCCCACGATGCTTCGACCAGGGTCATCACCGGAGTGCGAAACTCGGGAACAGCAGCGCTCATGCCAGATCTATCGGCAAGAAGTTGAATTAGTTCAGACAATAGGTTGGGGTCCTAGTTTGGGTCTTTCGGAATATGTTCCCGTTTCTGGTCAGCTCTCTGTTTGAGATCAAGGAAATTCGCGGGTGCATACGCCTGACGTGCCCAATGTTAAAGTATCTCGATGACTCGGCTCTGGAGCCTCGGTGTTGTCGTCGTAGCTTTCGCGGCCCTGTCCTCTCTCAGGTGTCACGCTTCTGACCACGTCGTGTATGTACACGTTGTGGACGCGAAAACAGGCAACGCGATTCTCCGCGGAAATATCGAACTGACGTGGCACAAACCGGGCGAACGTAAACGAGTGCTAGAGGAGAAGATCTCGCCAGACGGAGCTGCTGCGTTTCATCTCGATGACCCTCCAGTCAGAATGTCGATTAGGCTGGGGAAGTCGATGGGTTATTGGTACGAGTGCTCGCCGAACAGTTACAACACCAAGGAGATTCTGTTGCACGGAGTCTCCGAGCAAGCCGACAATTGGCCGGACACTAAGTTTCCGAACGTCAGTGACAAGTTTCACCCGAAACCGGGCGAGGTGTATTTTTTCGTTGGGCATATACCATTTGGCGAGTATCTCAAGACCTGGTTTAACGGACTCAAATGAGTCACTCAGTTGTCGGCATTCCCAGTGGCCCTCAGGGGCTAAAGCCCAAGTCTTTATTGGCTCTGGGCGGCACGGCTGAAGCCGTGCCCTTCCCGATCAAATTCGGCTAGATGTTCTAATCTCCTCCGGCGGGAAAGACTGTGTGCCGGGGCGCGGGTACGGGGACGTCGCCTTTCTGGTCGCGCCAGAGAACTTCGTTCAGGCTTGCGGCTCTGGCTGCATCGGGGCGGGAGAAATCCATCTTCGCCGATTCGTTTGCGCCGGGGGCATCGCGCTTGTTGGTTTCGTAGATCAGGCCGTTCTTTAGATTGCGACGGTCGGCTTTGAACGCGGGCTGGACGCCTGCGCCTGAGAACATCGGTCCCATGACCGGGGCGTAGGCGTCGTTCTGGTTCATGGGTGCCAGGCCTAGCAGCATTTCCATGGTGTGGATGACGTTGACTGTGGTGTAGAAGCGGTGGTCGACGTAGGGCTCGGCGGGCGTGCCCGGAGAATATTTGCTGATCACGAAGGCGATGGATCGATGGGCATCGATATGATCGCCGCCGTTCTGGGCGTCGTCTTCGAGAATGAAGATGGCAGTGTCATCCCAGTACGGGCTGTGCGAGACGGCTTCGACTACGCGGCCCACCGCCAGATCGTTATCAGCCACAGAGGCTGCGGGGCGGGGGCGCTCAGGTCGCGTGCCTCCGGTGTGATCGTCGGGTAGATAGAGCAGGACAAATGCCGGAAGCTGGAACTCGGGGCTTTCCTTTTCTTCACGGGCGCGGGCGTATGCCGCGAATTCATTCAGGAATTCATCGGCGCGCAGCTGGTCGGGATAGTCGGTGTTGAAATCGGGATAGAGCGGGTCGAAGTGATCGCGCAGCGCCGCCTTTGTGCCTTTCACACCGTCAAATAATGGCACCTTCCAGGGAAACGGACTTGGCCCGCCGTGCGGATCGCCCACATTCGGCGGCAGTTCGTCACCCTGGTGTAGTTCGGTGCGCGGGCAAGTTGACTCTTGCGCCGAAGGAGTGCCCTTCTTGGGCGACGCGGCCTTGCGAGACTTGTTGCACCACGCGGCATTCACGAATTCGCCGTAGTCGCGATAGCTCAGCTTATGGCGCGCGACGTTATCCCAGAGAAAGCCGGTAGAGGGATCGTCAATATCCGGCTGGTTGTTCTCGAGGGGAAATTCATCGGCGACCGAGCCCTGAAAGTCATAGGTGCGCTCTTTGCCGCGGTACGCGATCTGCCAGGTTTTTTCGTTGTAGTCGCTGGTGATGGCGGCGGTCGACCAGAGATGGCCGTCGCCGGAAACTTCTCCGCTGTCGTAGAAATTGTCGAGCACGCCGAATTGCAAGGCCAGCGCGTGCTCGTTGGGAGTGATGTCGGCGCCGTAGAGGGTGAGGGATGGATCGCCGTCGCCCACTTTCAGATCGCCGAGAATCTGGTCGTAGGTGCGGTTCTCTTTGATGACGTAGATGACGTGCTTGATGGGATTTTTGCCGCCGGGGAATTGGATCGCTCCTGGATTGTTGTGCAGCAGGTTGTCGAGCTCGACGGTGCGTGTGAGTTCTTCGAGCTTGCCCAGCGTGGATGGAATGTTGAGCTTTGCGATCGAGCCATGAAGCAGAGTTGGAATGTAGGGATGAGCGTGGTGTTTGATCTCATAGGCGGTCTTGCCCATCCCTTTGTTCGGGCCTGTGCCCTGACCCTTCGCGGTGGCGATCAGCAGATCGTTGCCTTGAACAGCTAGGGCGCTGGGGTACCAGTCCGTGGGGATGAAGCCGAGAGGGGCATTCGCAGGCATCTTTGACGTACCGAACACGGAGGTATCGAACAGTGCCACGGCATTGACGGAGGAGTCGGCCACAAACAATCGCTTGCCATCAGCGGACTGCGCCAGGGCGCTGGGATACGTTCCGGCAGACTCTTGATTACGAACCGTAGTATCCAGCAGTGCGACTATCTTTCCGCTCTGGGCCGAAACCACAGCGACTGAGTCTGAGTTCGACAAAGCCACGTAGAGTGAGTTCTCGTCTGGACTCAATAGAAGCGCCGTGGGATGGGAGCCGGGCGCGAGTGGATCTTCAGGTTCTTTCAGCTTGATCCAGCGGGCGACTTTGCCGCTGGTCAGATCCAGTTCGGCGATGCGGGATGCGTTCCACAGGCTGCACCAGGCGCGGCGGGCGTCGCGCGTGGCCACGCAGGTGTAGGGGTAGGACGACGGAACCAGATCGCTGGTGCTGAGGTCGAAGCGCTGGAGTACTTTGCCGGTTGCTACATCCAGCAGCACCGCGTTGTCGGAAAGATTGTTGGCGACGAGCAGGCGGTCGCTATTGCAGCCCTGGGCGGAAACCAGCGCCAATCCTGCGGGATACGGAATCGCGGTGCCCGGTGGCGTCTTGCGCAGAGCGATTGCTACTTTTTTTCCGGCGGCGAGCGCTTGCGGTTCGATGGCGATGAATCTTTCAGGCGCGACCTTGCCTTCTGCGAAGCTGTAGACTGCGATGCCGTTGCCGGTGTCTCCCGGCTTTTCGCCGGTTGCATCGGTGATGGATCCTACCGACGCATAAAGATGCTTGCCGTCTGAACCGAAGGTCAGGCCCAGGAAATAACTCTGGTGTGCCTCTTCGCCGAAACGGTGGTCGGGATAGTCGGAGAGTAGATTCGTTTTTAGATCGAGAACTGCGATCGACTGCGTGGCTAAGGTTTCTTGCGTACCGTAGCCGTCGTTTAAGAGCACGACGTAGCGGCCGTCGGGGCTGAGCGCGATGGTGGCGGGAAAGCTGTTGGTGTTGCCGATGCGGCCGGGAGTGCGCGTGGTCAGCATTTTGCTGGTGGGCAGGTTGATGGGAGGGGAGTCGGGATGATGCTCCTGCGCCTTGAGCAGATTGGGAATATTCCAGACAGCAATGGCCAAAACGAGGCAGAATAATCGATTCACGGCTCCTCCTGCGGCTTAAACAAACACAAGACGGACAGGAAAGGATTGCACGGATTCTCCGGCTCTGCTAGCATGCGCGCAATAAAGTTTCACGATCAGTTTTCAGGATCGAGCCGCTCCCCCTTACATAGGTCAATCGCACCAGTCGATCGCATCCCCAGGAGCTATCTTGTGACCCTACCCAATTCGCTGTACCCGCTCAACGAGGTTTTTTGCCGCGACTTCAGGACCCAGGCAGGTCGCATCGCGCCGATAATCATCGCGCTGCTTATAACGATCGCGCCGCTGATGAACCGCATGCAGGCGCAGACTTTCACGACACTGTACACCTTCAAATATGGCACTGACGGTGGCCTGGTGAGTGCTGGCTTGATCCAGGATGCGGCCGGGAACCTCTACGGGGCCGCCGAGGTCGGAGGAAACCTGAGTTGCATCTACAGCTCAACTGGCTTCTCGGGTTGCGGAGTGATTTTCAGGGTGAGTCAGACCGGGCACGAAACTGTTCTCTACGCCTTCAATGGCGGCACCGACGGAGCTGGTCCGAAGGCAACCCTAATCCGAGATGCGCAGGGCAATTTTTATGGCACCACGGCTTTTGGAGGCGACCCTCAATGCACCTGGGGAAATGGGGCGGGCTGCGGGACGGTCTTCAAACTGGATACCACAGGCAAAGAGACGGTTCTGTATAGGTTCCACGGCGGGTCCGATGGTGCATCGCCGGGCGGGGCCCTGTTTCTTGACAGAGCAGGCAATCTCTGGGGTACGACACAATTCGGTGGATTGATTCCCTCGAGTTGCGAACCCTCGGGCTGCGGCACGTTTTTCCGGCTCACTCCCGCGGATAAACTGTACAGCTACAACTTCAAAGGCGCTCCGAATGATGGTTCCTGGCCGCTTGGGGGGCTAGTAGGGGATTCCCTAGGCAATATCTACGGAACGACTCAGTTTGGCGGAACCGCGGGAGGCGGGACGGTCTTCCAGATCACGCCCGCTGGAGGGGAAAAACTCCTGCGGCAGTTTGGAAGCACCGTGTTTAATCCGACTGGTCTGCTGGTTTCCGAAGGTAGCCTGTATGGTCCGGCGGTATCCGGGGGAGAGGATCAGGGTGGCGCCGTTTGGGTGTTGAATCAGGAGCGCGAGGTTACAATTTACAACTTTTTCCCGTTGAACGACGACCTTACCGTAGCGGCAGAAGGCGTCCTTGCTCGAGATGCCAGTCATGCAACTAGTTTTGGAACCACTGAGTTCGACGGAGGGTTTGGATCAGTTTACCAAGTACAAGACGACGGCAATTACGAGCCGCTTCACTACTTCTCGGGGACTGACGGTGCGAATCCTGTGGCAGGCGTCATTCGGGATTCGGCGGGAAATCTGTACGGCACCACTCAGGCGGGGTCTACGGTTTTCAAATTGACGCCCTGAGCGATCTGGGAACAGACGCCCATGGGAAGACAGCAATCTGGCACCCCTGGAATTCACACGCCCGAGGCGCGCGTCGAGCCTTCGTGACTGGGCTCGGGATGCTCCTCGGTCGTGCTCACATTGTGGCGAACGTCGGCGCCCTGGACCCAGAAGATTACATCTTCGGCGATGTTGGTGGCGTGGTCGGCTACGCGCTCTAAATTACGGGCCACCAGGAGCGCGTCTAGAGCCTGCCGGACTACCTCGGGGCGCTGGTTCATCGTCTTCACTAGTTGGATGAAGGCATCATCCTTCATGCGATCGACTACGTTATCCATTTCGAGGACGGCCTGGGCGAGTTCCGCCTTGCCTTCGATAAAGGATTCAAGCGCGCGTCGAACCATGGCGCTCACAGCCGCACCCATGCGGGCGATATCGACGGGCAAGTCGGCGGGGGGCATTTCCACCATGTCCATGACACGCTCAGCGATATTGACGGCCTGATCGCCGACGCGTTCCAGGTCAGAATTGATCTTGGTGACGGCGAGGATGAATCGCAGGTCGACGGCCATGGGCTGTTGCATGGCGAGCAGATCAAAGGCGGCCTCGTCGATCTCGCGCTCGGCGGTGTTGATTAGGCTTTCGCCTTCGAGAACCATCTGGCAGCGGCTGAGATCGCGATCGATGTAGGCCTGACGGGCGCGATCGACCGCCTGCTCCGCCAGTCCACCCATGCGAAGCAACTTCTGCCGTAGATCGTCGAGTCCCTGTTGAAAGCGCGTGCGCATTGTATGAACCCTTATCCTTCAGTCGGCGGCTGAAGCCGCGAACAGGTTTGCCTTACTTACGGCGCGGCTGAAGCCGCGCCCTTTCAAAACTCTTCACCTATCCGAATCTGCCGGTGATGTAGTCTTCCGTCTTTTTGTCGGAGGGTTTGGTGAAGATTTTCTCCGTCTTATCGAACTCAATCATCTTGCCGAGCAGGAAAAATCCCGTGAACTCCGCAACGCGCGCCGCCTGCTGCATGTTGTGAGTGACAATCACTATCGTATACCGCTCTTTGAGTTGAAAGATCAACTCCTCAATCTTGCCGGTGGAGATGGGGTCGAGCGCCGAGCAGGGCTCGTCCATCAGCAAGACTTCGGGCTCGACGGCCAGCGCACGGGCGATGCAAAGACGCTGTTGCTGGCCACCGGAAAGGCTGGCGCCGGACTTTTTGTGGACGTGATCCTTTACCTCGTCCCACAAAGCGGCGGAGTCGAGCGAGCGCTGCACGATTTCATCCAGCTTGCCGCGGTCGCGGAAACCGTTCAGCTTCAAGCCGGAGGCGACATTGTCGTAGATCGACATGGTGGGAAATGGATTTGCTTTTTGAAAGACCATGCCGACCCGGCGGCGAAGCTGAGTGGCCGAAGTTCCGTTGTAGGCGTTGATCTCGCCGATGCGGACACTGCCCGTGACGCGCGCCTCGGGAATGGTCTCGTGCATGCGGTTCAGGCAGCGGATGAAAGTGGATTTGCCGCAGCCTGAGGGCCCAATCAGCGCGGTGGCGTGGTTCGCCGCCACCGTCAATTGGATGTCGTACAGCGCCTGAGTTTTGCCGTACCAGGCATTCAGGTTTTCGACCTGGATTCCAACGCCCATAGACTATGCGGCTCCGAAGGTACCACGGCGTACGGCGAAGCGCACAGCCGAGACCGCGGTGACGATTAAGACGATAAGCACGAACGCCCCCGCCCAAGCCTGCCGATGCCAGTCGTCATAAGGCGAAAGCGCGTAGGTGTAGATCTGAAGAGGTAGAGCGGCGGTCGGCTCGTTGACCCTTAGATTCCAGAATTGATTGCCCAGCGCGGTGAAGAGCAACGGCGCAGTTTCGCCGGCGACGCGCGCAAACGCCAGCATGATTCCGGTGATCACGCCCGAGGTTGCGGTGCGCAAGGTGATGGAGAGAGTCGTGCGCCAGCGGGGAATGCCCAGCCCATACGCCGCTTCACGCAAGGCCTGCGGCACCAGCAAAAGCATTTCTTCGGTGGTGCGCGTGATGGTCGGAATCATCATGATGGCCAGGGCCACGCCGCCCGCCAGAGCTGAAAAATGTCCCTGGGTGAGAACCACGATAGCGTAAGCGACGATTCCCATCACGATGGAGGGTACGCCATTCAGTACATCGGCGATGAAGCGGATGACGTCGCCGAAACGGTTGCGTCCGAATTCTGCAAGGTAGATGCCCGCGCCCACGCCGATGGGAACGCCCAGAATGCTGGCGAGGGCGAGGATCAGCCCGGAGCCCACGATGGCGTTGGCCATTCCGCCGCCCGTCTCACCCACGGGCTTTGGAATTTGCGTAAGGAAAGCCCAGTTGAGAGAGCCGACACCACGGTAGATGAGATAAGCGAATATGGCGAACAGCGGCGCGAGCACAAGGATGACTGTAAACACGGCCGCGCCAGTCATCACATGGTTCGTGATGCGACGCCGCAAAGCAATTGGCGGCACGCTGTGCAGCGCGGAAGTTTTGGTTTCAGGCATTCGCCCTCGAAGGCTGGCCGCGGGTGACGGTCCAGACCAGCAATCGCGCCAACGCGTTGACCACAATTGTGACCAGGAACAGAGCCAGACCAATCTCGATAAGAGATGACAGGTACACATTGCCCGTGGCCTCGCTGAACTCGTTAGCAAGCACGCTGGCCATGGTGTATCCCGGCGCGAACAACGACTTGGCAATCTCCGGACGGTTCCCGATCACCATAGTCACGGCCATGGTTTCCCCCAGGGCGCGGCCAAGTCCAAGGATAATGCCGCCCATGATGCCGGCGCGGGCATTACGCAGCACGCCGACCCGAATCATTTCCCAGCGCGTGGCGCCAAGGGCGAGCGCGGCCTCGCGCTGATGCTGGGGCACGACCATCAACACCTCACGAGTGATCGAGGAGATGATCGGGATGATCATGATCGCGAGAATGATTCCCGCCGCCAGCATGCTGATGCCGTAGGGCGGACCAGTAAATAATCCCGTCCAGCCCAATGTGTTGGAGAGGAATGGTTCAACGTAGTTGCTGAGGAGCGGTACCAGCACAAAGATCGCCCAGAGTCCGTAGACCACGCTCGGGATCGCGGCCAGCAGTTCCACGAAAAACGAGAGCGGCCCGCGCAGCCTCTTGGGACACATTTCCGTAGTGAATACGGCCACACCGATCGACAGCGGCACGGCGATGAGCAAAGCCAGCAGAGACGAGACCAGGGTTCCGTAAATGAACGGAAGGGCGCCGAATCTTTCGTTCACCGGATCCCAATCGCGCCCGGAAAAGAACTTAAAGCCGAAAGCGTGCCATGAGGGTCCGGAGCGCAGCATCAATTCGTAGACGATCAGCACCAATGTGCCAATCACCGCCAGTCCGCACAGCAACATGGTGAACTTGAAGACACGATCGCCGAATTCGCCGGTGGCTCCCCGGAGCAAGGATGGGGCTCGCCCTCCGGCGGGAGTGGGCTGGCTAACCTTCGTCGCTTCAATAGGTTGCGGACCGGGCATATCAGGCCGTAGTGGGGCAGGCATGGCCATTCGACTTCACCGTATCAGAATCCTGTTAACAGGATGTTAAAATGGCAAAGCTTTTCAGGGTTGCCTTTTCTCCGCCAAAGCTGTATTTTCATCTGCCCCGTCGATTCCGTTATGCCGATCGCCTCAAAGCGCAGCCGCACGGTTTTTCAGAAGCTTGAGCAGGACTTGGTCAAGCTTTCCTCGAAACCCCGGGCGGAGAACGTTCACCGCTTTCGCACGGGCACGCGTCGGCTGCAGATACTGCTAAGCGAACTTTCTCCCAAGCTCGATCGGAGTCAAAAGAAGCTGCTCAAGCTGCTGGGACGAATTCGCAAGCGCGCCGGCAAGGTGCGCGATTTGGACGTGCAGTTGGCGGCGTTGCGAACTCTGAAAATGCCGCGGGAGCCGCGGCGTAAGACCCAACTGGTGAATCATTTGATCGAACTGCGCGGCCGGCAGGAAAAGAAGCTGCGGAAATCCGTAGAAGAAGACACTGTCCGGGAGATTCGCAAGCGGTTGAAACGCGCCAGCAAGGAGTTTAAGCCCGCAGCCAGCCGCGATCCCTTGGCGGTCGCGCGAAAAATGTTGGAAGCACTTGGACGCGGGGAAACTCCAGTCACCGAAGCGCTGCTGCATCAATACCGCATTTTGAGCAAGCGGGCGCGATATGCAGCCGAGTTTGCCGAGCCTTCTACCGAAGCTGAGCAGTTCATCGCCGGGCTTAAGCGGTTGCAAGATGTTCTGGGCGACTGGCATGACTGGCTGACTCTTACGCGGAGCGCCAGCGAGCATCTCGGCGAAGTGCGCGAATCGGCGCTGGTGGCGGAGTTGCACAACGTGACCGGAGCGAAGTTTCGTCACGCGGTCGCGGTGCTCTCGCAAATGCGCGCACGCGGTCCAGCGAAGCCCACTTTGGCAGCACAGGCACCCACTCTCGTGGCTGCTCGAAAGAGCCGGCCTTCTAGCTCTGCGGCTTGACGGATCGAAACCTTCCCTTGGCGCTTTAGCAAACTTCCCTAAAATCTTAACCGCGGGGTTTCACAGGGTAACCTAAGAGCCTTGTTGCGGCGGCGGATGACCGCGCGAGATTTGAGATGTAAACTGTTGGCCTTCGCCCATGCCGACCTTTGCCGCGGTTGATATCGGATCCAATTCCGTCCGGATGAAGATTGCGCGGCTTACGCGCGGCCGGCTTCGTTCCATCCACGAAGACCGCGAGGTTACGCGCCTGGGCGAGGGCGTGTTTCGCTCTGGCTTTCTTACTCCCGAATCGATGGCCGAGACGGTGAAGGTCCTGCGGCGGTTTCACCGCGCTACACAGCAAGTGGTCACAGACCCAGTCCGAGTCGTCGCAACCAGCGCCCTGCGGGACGCGCGCAATTCGCAAGCCTTCCTGGAGTGGGTGCGTTCGGCCACGGGATGGAAGGTCGAAATTATTTCCGGATTGGAAGAAGCGCGGTTGATTCATCTTGGACTTGTTTCGAATCTCCGCGTGGACAGCGCGCCCGCGCTGATGATGGATCTGGGAGGCGGAAGTTGCGAACTGACAGTTTCCGGGCGGGGACACATTCGAGACATGGTGAGTTTGCCGTTGGGAGCGGTGCGCCTCACGGATGAATTTCTTAGCCATGACCCGCCGCGCAAGGGCGAACTCAAACGGCTACAGGGGTTCGTCGCGCGGGAAGTGAACCGCATCGCTTCGCGCGTGGTGGCGGCGAAAGTCAAGAATGTAATTGCCACATCGGGGACCGCCGCCGCGCTGGCGGCCGCGGCCAGCCATCTACGAAAAAATGGGAGCCGGCAGCGTACGGTCGTCTCTCGCGCGGAAATGACGCGAATCGCCAAGCAACTGGCGCGTCTGCCGGTGGACGACCGGCGGCAGATTGAAGGTATTGGTCCGCGGCGGGCGGAAATTATTGTTGCCGGCGCGATTGTTTATCACGAATTGCTCGACCGTTGCCATTTGAAGGGTTTTCGCTATTCCGCGCTGGGCTTGCGCGACGGGCTGCTGGCGCAGATGGCGGCAGAGCACGACCGCAGCACTCGCTCGGGAAAACAGATTGAATCGGAACGCTGGGAATCGATCACGCGCGCGGTCGAACACTATCACGTGGACATGAAGCATGCGCTCGATGTGCGCGACGCCGCCATGTTCTTGTTTTCGGCCCTGCGCTCGGTACATGGGCTGGCGCCGGAATTCCGCGAATGGCTTTCCGCTGCCGCCATGCTTTACGAGGTGGGGGATTACGTCAACCGCAACGGGCATCACCGGCACACGTATTACATTATTTCGAATTCGGAGATTCTCGGGTACACGCCGCAGCAACGCCGCATCATCGCGGCCATTGCCCGCTATTTGGGGAAGTCGCGGCCGTCGATGGAAGAGGCTCCGATGAAGGCGATCGATCCCGCGGACCGGGCCGGCGTGCAGAAAGCGATTCTGCTGCTGCGGCTGGCGCGCTCGCTAAACCTGGGCCGGAGCCGCGCCGTGCAGAAGGTACGCGTGAGCCAGCACGGTGCGGATGTAAGACTCACGCTGGTGCCGCGACGGCGCATGGGAGTGGACCTGGAGCTGTGGGCGATTGAGAAGGACTGCGCTTATTTCCGCGAAGTGTTCGGGCGGGAACTTTCCACTGCGGCGGTGTAAAGAGTGCGCAACGCTTTTGGAGTCAAACACCACTGCAATGTGCCGGAGCTGCGGCGCATGTCGACGCGGGCCACGGCTCCCTTCTTCAACTCTATTGACGCTTCGCATCCCGACTCGCTGATCATGGTGCCGAGGAACTGACTCAGGTTGGGATTGTGTCCGACGACCATGATCGATTCCTGGCCCGCGTATTTTTCAAGCAGGCGGCGGAAATCGGCGAAAGTCGTGCCCGGACGCAGCGCGGTCTCGATTTGCAGCTTACCTTCATAGCCCATCTCGTTGCCGACCAGTGAAGCGGTCTGGGTGGCGCGTTTCAGAGGACTGGAAATAATTACGTCGACCTGCGCGTCAATGGCAGTGAGGGCACGGCCGACGTAGCCGCACTGCTCGATGCCATCTTTATCGAGCGCGCGTTTTTCGTCTTTCTTCTGATTGACAACGGATTCGCCGGCGCTGGCGTGACGCAGAAAATAAATGATCATCGGGGGTTAATCTTTGTCGGAAAATGGAGCCGGTTCTTCTGGTTTCCGGGGGTAAACTTCGGCTGAATTTGCTTCCGGACGGACAACGACGCGATAATATCAAAGTAACGGCGGAATGGGAAATGACCTCCGAACCCCACGAGAAACATCGACACTACTCCAAACCCCAGAAGCGCCTTGTACCTACTGGCTCCGTCGATGAGGTCCTACTTACCGGATCGACCGCTGGCAAGAGCTTAACTCTATTCCAATCTGTCGGGCTGATCATCACTGGTTTAGGTGTTGGGTTAGGGATCGGAGCGATGCTGATCGCGAGCGAGCTTCATCTCGAGGCAACCTTCAACAGAAACTATGGTCAGCTGTTTTGCGGAAGCGTGTTCGTGCTTTGGGGGATCGCCATGGTCGTCTTCGGAGTCGTAGGGGTTGTCAAGATCGCTCGCAATAGAAAGCTGAATTAGCGCGAGGCGGCAGGTCGAGAAGCTTTGCGCTTCCCTGCCTCGATCTGCGGCAGCGCGGGACTTGGCTCCTGCTTGCCTTCGGCCACGCTGATCAGGTAGTCCTGCGCGCTGAACGCGGCGGCAGGCGGTTTGCGATTGCGTTTGCCCCGGATGGGCTGCCAGGCCCGGATGTAGGTGGCGTCGCGCAGCAGGATGCGGGCCTTGCGGTTATCTGCGAGGTAAGCATCAAGAATCTCGCGGCGCACGCGCTCGCGTAGAAATTCGTCGCGCAACGGCACCAGCACTTCGACGCGCTCGTAGAGATTACGCGGCATCCAGTCGGCGCTGCCGATATAAATTTCTTCCTCGCCGCCGTTGCCGAAGTAGTAGATGCGGCTGTGCTCGAGGAAGCGTCCCACAATACTTCGAACGCGGATGCGGTCGCTGAGACCACGCACTCCCGGACGCAAGGCGCAAATGCCGCGCACGATCAGATCGATTTCCACTCCGGCCTGAGAAGCGCGATACAAGGCCTGGACCATGTTCTTGTCGAGCAGGGCGTTCATCTTGGCGATGATGCGTCCGGCGCGGCCCTGGCGCGCATGGTCGGCCTCGCGGTCGACCAGAGCGATGACTTTCTCTGCGAGATCGAGCGGGGCCACCAGCAGCGGATCGTAGCTTGGGTTCTCGGCGTAGGCAGTGAGAAAGCTGAAAACGTCGTGCACAGCGCGGGTGACTTCTGGATTCGCCGTGAACAGGCTCAGGTCGGTATAGATGCGCGCGGTGGTAGCGTTGTAGTTTCCGGTCCCAATGTGGGCGTAGCTGCGCACGCCATCGGGATCGCGGCGCACCAGTAGCGAGAGTTTGCAATGCGTCTTCAGGCCGACCAGTCCGTGAAAGACCTGCACGCCGGCATCTTCCATTTCGCGCGCCCAGCGAATGTTGTGGGCTTCATCGAAACGCGCTTTCAATTCGACTACGGCCGTGACTTCCTTGCGCGAAGCCGCATCCATCAGCGAAGGAACGATCAGCGAATGCTCGTTGGTGCGGTAGAGCGTCTGCTTGATCGAGAGTACGTGCTCATCCTCCGCCGCCGACTCGATGAACGACACTACAGCGTCGTAGGAGTCAAAGGGGTGGTGCAGCAGCACATCGTGCCGCCGCAGTTCCTCGAAAAGATTTTGAGATTTGGCGGTGAGGCGCAATTCACGCGGGGCGAAGGGACGATATTTCAGATCAGGGCGCGGCGTCTGTTCGTAGACGTTAAACAGGCGCGAAAGATTGACGGGACCGTTGACCGGAAAAACCTGCCAGGGATCGAGTTCGAAGACAGTGCGCAGGCGCTCGATAATTTCTGGGTCGGCGTCGGCCTCAATCTCCATGCGAACGGCGTCGCCTTTGCGGCGGTTGTGCAACTCGGCGCGCACGGATTCGAGAAGATTGCGCGCTTCTTCTTCCTGCAGGTAAAGATTGCTGTTACGCGTGACGCGGAAGGGAGCGGACGAAACAATGTCGTAGCCGTGATACATGTTCTGGGCATGATGCGCGACCAGGTCGGCGAGAAAAATGAAGTCGGTCGTGGTGTCGGAGGGCAGGCGCACCAGGCGAGGCAAGGCGCGGGGCACGGAAACCACACCTGTATATGTAAGAGCAGAGCGGCGACGGCGGCGCAAAAGAAATCCGAGGCAGAGCGCCTTGTTGATGACGCGAGGAAAGGGATGGCTGGGATCCACGGTCACCGGCGTGAGCAGAGGATCGAGTTCTTTCTCGCAATATTCGTTGACGAAGCGGCGGGCTTCGGCGTCCAGTTCGTGCAGCGAGAGCACTCGAATGCCGTGCTCAGACAGTGCCGGACGCAACGCGTTCCAGCACTCGTATTGCTCATCCACAAACTCGTGAGTAAGGCGCGCCAAAACGTCGCGCTTCTCAGACAGCGTCAATCCATCGGGACCGGCTTCGTTGTAGCCGTCCTCGATCTGCTGCATCATGGCGGCCACGCGAATCTCGAAAAACTCATCCAGATTGCTGGCGGAAATGGCCAGGAACTTCAGCCGCTCCAGAAGCGGGTTGCCTTCATCCTGGGCTTCCTCGAGCACACGGCTGTTGAAGGCGAGCCAGGAGGTATCGCGGTTGAGGTAGTACTCAGGATTCTCCAGCGAAATGCGAGCCATGTGCGAGGGTGTTACTGGTTCGATTCGGCGAACACTACGAAGCCACTAGTATAAAGCAAAAAAGCCAGTGGTCGGTGATCGGTGGTCAGTGATCAGTAACTACCCTGGCAGCCGAATACTGGCCGCTGCTCCTCCCAAAAAAAGTCCGGCGCATCGGAACAAGCGATTTCGCCCTTTTCGATGCGCCATCTGCAACAAGCCCTACTGACCGCTAGCCACCGGCCACTGATCACTGTTTTTCAAGCACTTACTTGACTGTCTTGATGGCTTCCTTCACCTTCTGGGCAACGTTATCCGGCAACGGCGAATAGCTGAGCGCATCGGTCATCTTCTGTCCGTCGGTAACCATCCAGTTCAGAAAGTCGGCCAGAATTTTGCCTTTCGCCGCGTCTTTCGATTGCTCCGGAATCAACAGCCAGGTGAAACTGGAAATGGGATATGCATCCTTGCCGGGCGCGTTCGTAATCGAGACGCGGAAATCCGGCGGAAGATCAGGGACCGAGGCAGCTGCCGCCGTTACGCTGTCCAGAGACGCCTTCGAGAAAGTGCCTTGGGTATTTCGGACGCTGCCGAACGCGATGTTATTTTGCAAAGCGTAGATGAGTTCGATGTAGCCGATTGCACCGGCCTGCTGGCGGACCGTCCCTGCGACCTGTTCGTTGCCCTTGCCGCCGAGGCCAACTGGCCACTGAACGGAGGTGCCGCTGCCCACCTTGCTCTTCCAATCGCTACTCACTTTCGATAGATAGTCCGTCCAAATGAAGGTGGTCCCGCTGCCTTCGGAACGGTGAACTACGATAATGGGCTTGTCGGGGAATTTAACGCCGGGGTTCGCCGAGGTGACGGCCTTATCATTCCACTTCGTAATTGTTCCGAGAAAAATTCCCGCCAGCGCCTCGGGCGTAAACTTCACGTCCCCGGTGACACCCGGAATATTGTAGGCGGGCACGACGGCACCCAGGACGGTTGGAATGTTGAGCACCCTGGTGTTGAGCTTGGTTTGAGCATCCGCGAGCTGCGCATCGGTCATGGGCATGTCACTGGCGCCGAAGTCGACTGTACCCTCGGTGACCTGACGAATGCCGCCGCCACTGCCGATGGATTGGTAGTTGATCTCAATATCCGGATGCAGCTTGTGATACTCGCTGAACCACTTCGAGTACATCGGATTGGGGAAGGTAGCACCGGCCCCATTCAGGCCGGCCTGGGGTGCTTTCGGTTGTTCGGAACGATTACAATCCGCGGTCAGCAGCGTGAAAATTGCGCACATCAGTAACAGGGTGAGTCTACGCATCATGCGATGATTTCTCCTTGAAATGGGCATGCTCGTTTTTATGGGCGCTATGTTACAGCACTGTTACAAATGGGTGAATTTATAGTGAATGAGCTGGCGTGCTCTACTATGGTAAGGCTAAAGCAGATCTCGAAGATTCGATGAAACCAATTGACGCCTCGTCCATCCGATTCCAGCACCAGATTCCCGTTCGGATCATCACCCTATGAGCGATTCACCCACGCGCTATGCCCCGGGCTGGCCCGGAATTCCGCCCCGCTGGACCTCCAGCGCCAAAACCGGCGCCGGGACTGCGTTGAACCGGCACAGCAAGGTTTGGTTTACGCTGAGTCATGGCATTCTGAATGAAGTCTATTTCCCGCGAGTCGATCAGGCTTGTACCCGCGATCTCGGCTTCATTGTCACCGATGGCAGCGCTTTCTTTTCCGAGGAGAAGCGGCACTGCACGTTTGAGAACGCGCCGTTCGAGCCCGGCATCCCCGCCTTCGAGCTGATCAATACAGATATCAGCGGCCGCTACAAAATTCATAAGGAAGTGCTGACCGATCCTTATCGCAACGTGGTGCTGCAGAAAATCCGCTTCGAGCCGCTGCAGGGTCAGCTCTCTGACTATCATCTCTACGCGTTGCTTTCGCCGCACCTGGCCAACTGTGGCTACCACAACACGGGCTGGGTCGGCGACTACAAAGGTCTGCCCATGTTTTTCGCCGAGCGCGATGGGGCGGCGCTAGCCATGGGCTGCTTGGCGCCGTGGAAAAAAATGTCGGTCGGATTCGTGGGGGCTTCCGACGGCTGGCAAGATATTTCCGATCACTTCCAAATGGAGTGGGAATACCAGCGTGCGGAAAATGGCAACCTCGCCTGCACCGGCGAGATCGACCTCGAAGCCTGCAGAGGGGAGTTCGTGCTGGCCCTGGGATTTGGAGCGATGTGGAATGAAGCTGGGCAGCAAGTTCGCTCCAGCCTGTTCGAGGATTACGACGAACTCCGCGAGCACTATGTTTTCCACTGGAGAAACTGGCAAGACACGTTGATCCAACTCGATGAACCGAAGCGCCCCAACGATCTCTACCGCGCCTCGACCGCAGTTCTGCGTACGCATGAGTCCAAGGATTTTCTGGGTGGCATCATCGCCAGCCTTTCGATTCCGTGGGGCTTCAACAAAGGCGATGAAGATCTCGGGGGCTATCACCTGGTGTGGCCGCGCGATCTGGTCGAGACTGCGGGAGCGTTGATCGCGGCCGGCGCCGCTAACGAAGCCGTCAGAGTGCTCCGTTATCTTGAGTCCACGCAGGAAGCCGCGGGCAACTGGGCGCAGAATCTCTGGCTCGACGGGCGGCCTTACTGGAGCGGCATTCAGATGGACGAAACCGCTTTGCCCATCCTGCTCGTCGACCTGCTGCGGCGCGAAGGCGCGCCGGGGATGGGCAAATTGGAGCGCTGGTGGCCGATGGTGCGCAACGCCGCCAGTTTTATTTTACGCAACGGCCCGGTCACGCAGCAGGATCGCTGGGAAGAAGATGCGGGCTATTCGCCCTTCACGCTGGCGGCGGAAATTTCCGCGCTGCTGGCTGCGGCCGAGATCGCCGAATTGACAGGACACTCCGATGCAGCCTCCACCCTGCGCGACGCGGCCGACGCCTGGAATGACAACATCGAACGCTGGACCTATGCCACGGGCGGCGATCTTGCCCAGCAGATCGGAGTGGAAGGCTATTACGTGCGCATCGCTCCACCGGTCACCGATGCAGCAGCTTCCCCGACGCAAGGCTTTGTTCCCATCAAGAACCACCCTCCCGGGGACAACATGGAGAGCGCCGCTCATCTTGTCAGTCCTGATTGTCTGGCGTTGGTACGATTCGGATTGCGAGCGCCCGACGATCCCCGCATTCTTAATACGATTCGTGTCATCGACGCTTTGTTGCGCGTGCAACTGCCGCAGGGTCCCTGCTGGTATCGCTACAACGGCGACGGCTATGGCGAGCACAAGGACGGATCACCCTTCGACGGAACCGGGATTGGCCGCCCCTGGCCGCTGCTGGCCGGAGAACGCGCTCACTATGAACTGGCCGCGGGCCACACCGCTGAAGCAGACGCTTTGCTGACGATGATCGAGAATTGCACCGTCGGCAACAGCCGTCTGCTCCCCGAGCAAGTCTGGGATGCCGATGATATCCCCGACCTTGAACTTTTTCGGGGAAAGCCCTCGGGCTCGGCCTGTCCTCTGGTCTGGGCCCATTCCGAGTATGTGAAATTGCGCCGCTCGATGCGCGACGGCAAGATCTTCGACCAGCCTCCACAAACGGTGCAACGTTATCTGGTCGAGAAACCTGTGCGGCAAGTGTTCGGCTGGAGGTTCAACAACAAGACCCGATCGGTGCCCCGCAACAAAAAGCTGCGCATTGTGCTGCTCACTCCCGCGCTCGTGCACTGGAGCATCGACGACTGGAAGACATGTGTCGATACCAACACCCGCGACACGGGCTTAGGCATCCACATCCTTGACTTGCCGACAGCTTCACTGCCCGCGGGTAGCCAGGTTGTGTTTACGTTTTATTGGCCGCAGGAGAATCGTTGGGAAGGCAAGGACTACAGCGTAGTTGTGGCGTAGGCGAGGGCGAGCAAAGGCCTATTGTGGCGTAGCTTTCAGCATCAACAAGCCCTGTACCTTTCCCCAGTCGTCGGTTTGGCGATCGAAGGCAACTTCGCGGCAATGGTCGGAAAAGCGCGGGTCCAACAATAAGACCTTGCGGATCGCATACGTTTTCGCCTGGTTGGTGTCGTCCACGGTCAGGTCAAAGATTACCCCGTAGACAACATATAAGTGCGAATTCCACTCCAGGAGCGGGGCTTGCTTCTCCGTGAGCGTTGCGATCAAGTTGCTGGGATTAACTGAGGACGCCGGCACATATTCAGCAGTGACAGTAATCGGACGGCAATCACTCAGCAGGTGCCGTCCCTGAAGTTTGTTGCCCACATCTTTCAACGACTTCCGATCCGCTCTTTGGATGTCGTCTTCAAGGGCGGAGTCCTTCCCGCAGCAGACTTGCTGGTCGCGAAGAATAATCTCCACCGACGCTGCCAGCACATCGGAAGCGTCCTTGGATTTCGCCGTCACCGACGGAAGATCGGCGATGCGGACTTCTTTGTTGGGGTAATAGTCTTGCGCGAAGGCGAAGGAAGAAACGACGAAACACAAAGCCGCGACGGAAACGGCAAGGAAAGGAAACGCAGAGCTGAATGCAGACTCGAACGAATGAGGCCTGGTCAACGCATCCCCTCTTTTTGCGGCCTACGCCTCTGCTGCGGTCGAGTAAATCAGTTCCACCACGGTGCAGTCGTCGCTGAGAGGATTTCCAGCGCAGAACTCCGTGACTGCCGAGAAAATGCCTTCCAGCGTGGGAGCCTTGGCAGCGGCCGCTTCCAGTCTGAAGTCTTCGAAAAAATCTCCCATGGAATTTTCTGCTTCGGTCACACCATCGGTAACGAGGATAAAGCGGTCGCCGGAATTGAGCTGGCAGCGGGCACTTTCAAAGGTCGCATCGGCGAGTAACCCCACCGGCACATTGCCGTGGGGCGGACGCATCACCTCTCCACCACAGACCAGCAGGGGCTGCACGTGGCCGCAGTTCACATATTCCAGATCGCCATCCTTGCGCAGACGAGCCAGCAGCACGGTGGCATATTTTTCTCCCACAAGTTTTTCGGTGAAGAAGTGGTTCACGGCAGTACACACATCCAACAACGGCATGCCCGAACTCAAATGCGAATAAATCATGCCCTGCAGCGTAGAAGCGAGCAGCGCCGCGGAGACCCCCTTGCCGCTCACATCGGCGAGCACGATGGCGAGGCCTTCTTTGGTGTTGACGGCGTCGAAGAAGTCGCCTCCAATTTCTTTACAAGACAGGTTCTTGCCGCGCAGTTTGGCAAAGGGCACGTCTGGGATCTTCACCTGCATCAGGCGTTGCTGGATGCTGGCGGCGATGGTCAGTTCCTGCTGGTAGCGCCGCGACTCTTCTTCAGCCTGCACCAGACGGGCGTTTTCGATCAGCGACCCCGCTTCTGTCGCGATAGCCCGCAGAATGTCGTGGCCGACGCCGGAAAATTCCCTGGAGGCAAAACGCGAGTCTACATACAAGACTCCCGCCACTTCCGCGGATGCATTGGGCGCGGGGGTTTGCTGGTCGCGGACGGCCTGCACCTGCCGCTTGCGCAGCGGAATGCAAATCACGGTGCGCAGGTCGTAGGCCACAATGCTCTGCCGCGCCGCCAGATCCATCGAGCTGCCGGTGTCGGTGAGCAGAAACTCCGAATTCGAACGCAGTGACTCGTCGAGAGCCGAGTGCGAAATGGTTTTGTCATCCAGCAGGGCTTCGCCTTTACTGTTGCGTCCCGCGGCCAGCCGCAGGTTGTTTTCGTCGTCTTTTAGAAAGACGTAGCCGCGCTCGGCGCGGGTCAGGCGCAGCGTCACCTCGAGCATGGTCATCAGGATTTCGTCGAGCACGCCGGCAGTGTTCAACTTGCGGGCAGCTTCCAGAAACAAAGTCAGCTTTTCGAGGTCGGTGGCTTCCTGCGAAATCTGGATGCCGGAAATCTGGCTCAAGAACTCGCGCGCCGTGTTCGAGGTCCCGTGCGCCGGATTGAAGATGGCGTAGGTCGAATCGCGCGCTCCAAACTCCAGGCGATCGTTGCGCTCCAGCTTTTGCCGCTGAATCCGTTCTCCGTTAACGAAGGTGCCGTGCTTGCTGCCCTGATCAACCAGAAAGAATCCGTCTTCCTCCAGCACGATGAGCGCATGATCGCGGGAGACGCGGGGATCGGCGATCACCAGATCTTTGTCGACCTTGCGGCCGACGCTGAACGGAGTCCGGTTGAGGACGATGTTCCGCTGCTCGTTACCTTGCACCAGCACCAGCGCGGGAAATACGCCGGAGCCAGAAGACTTCCCACGGCTTATCGCACTCAATGTCATCGGGTGTAGCGCCGCCCCCACCCAAGTTTACCCCTAAGCGGCGCAGATAAGCATAATGACAGGAATCGGGCCCCCGCGGGAAGAGCCTAGCTGGTCTCCAGGATGACGACTGCCTAGCACTTCCGCGGCGGCTTCGGTAGACTGCGGCGGCGTGCCTCCTTCAGACCCAGGTCGCCAGCAGCCATTCAGTTCTCGACTGAAGACCTTGGTTTTTCTTGTCTTTCTGTTGTCCCTGGCCGCTTTCGCCGGGGCGCGGCTCTCGGATTCTTTGCTGGGCACCGACTTCCCTGATTTTTATTGCGCCGCCCGCATGCTGGTCGAGGGCCATGGACACCAACTCTATGACGCCGCGGCCCAGCGCGAATGTCAGGCTCGCTACACCGGACGGGTTGGCACGCTCTACATTCACCCGCCTTTTGAAGCTGCGGTTTATCTGGCGGTGGCCTGGCTTCCGCTGCGGCGAGCGTACCTGCTGTGGTCTTTTCTGAGCCTGGCATTTCTCGCCACCGCCGCACGTCGCCTGGCGAACGATGGTTTGTTACCCTGGGATTGGCGTCTCGTTCTCGCGGCTTCGCTCACGTTTGTTCCGGCGCTGCTTTGTCTGGTGCAGGGTCAGGATTCTCTGCTGTTGCTGTTGCTTGTAGTTCTCGCGTTCACAACCCTGCGCGGCGGCCGCGCCTTTGCCGCAGGATGCTGGCTCGGCCTCGGACTCTTTAAGTTTGAACTCGTCCTGCCGCTCCTACTCGTGCTGGTTTTGACCGACGGCAGAAACGCGAGAGCCGGGCTGGCGAAAGGCTTTGCCCTGGTTGCAGTTGCGCTGGCAGGATTGTCCGCGGCCATCTGCGGATGGTCAGTCTTCTCCGTCTACCCGGAATTTCTCGCACATCTGAGCGGACAGCCATTCGCCGGAATCAGTCCTCGAGCCATGGCCAACTTTCGAGGATTGACCTGTTTCTTTTTCCACCGCGACCGCTCGCTATGGGCGATCGCCTTCGTGTCGATCTTCTCGATAACAGCGCTGATCAGGACGCTGACGTACTGGAGAAACGTCGGGATCGTCGCTTCGGAACGAGACGAGTTCGATCGCGCATTCGCCATCACCGTGCTGTTTGCGCTGCTGGTCAGCTATCATCTCAACCCGCATGACCTGAGTCTGCTGTTGTTGCCAGCCATTCTGCTGTGCGGAAACGTCGCAAAAACAAAGACAGGTTCTTGGCGTCGGTTAATCATCGCCCTTTCCGCGATCCTCTTCCTGCCCCCATTACATCTGCTCGCCTTGCAGTGGCATTCCTACGCACTTGTTTCGATTCCTTTGATTGGATTGTTTGCGGTTGGCGCGGCGCTCCGCAGCGCGTCTTGCGCATAAAAGAAAGTCAGCGCGAACACCCACACCGGTAACGCAAACGTTGCGAAGAACGGGAGCCTCCAGCCCGCAAGCGCCGACGCTCGCGAAACCAGAAAATAAAGCAATGTCAGAGCAAAGCTCGCGGCCCATTGCCATCCCACAAGGAGCACGCCTGCGCCATAAACCAAGCGTCGCATGCGTGATTGCGACACGAACGCTGTGCGGTCCCGCACCAGCAGCAGGACTGCTGGCAGCAGAAGGATCTGGTTGTAGGGCGCGTACATCGGAATCACCAGCACAGTCAGAACGAGCGTCAACGCTGTCGCGGCGCTGAATCCTGAGGTGTCTGCTTGCTCTCGTCTTAACTTCCACAGCGCCGGCACACACGCGAGAACGGCGAGTGCTGCAAGTATTTGTCCGCCAATGCGGCCGAGGTTGCCTCCGGACATCGCGCCCAAGAGCTGATTCAATATGACTTCGAGCACCGACTGATTCTGCGTGTAGTCATGGTATTGGCCGATGGCCTGGGCGAACATTCGCCACCAACCCGGCAGAATGATTTCGCCGCCGACCAGCAACACAGCCATCACCAGCCCGAAACCGAGCACCAACTTTCGCCGTGCCCGCAAATCGCTCATCGCCCAAAAAAGCAGCCATGCCACTAGAGGCCATGTCAGTTGCGGTTTGATCGTCGCCAGCGCCAGCAGCACACCGCCAAGAAATAGGAGACCGCTGCCCACGCAAGCTACAGACGCTGCCAGCAACGCGGCCACCAGTAGGCTCAATTGCTGCAACTTTATTCCTTGCACCACCGGGAAGCTGCCCAGCGTAAGCGCGATCCCGGTAGCTATGGCCGTGAGCGGCAACTGCCAGCGCAGCGCCCGCAGCCACAGCCAGACGCTCAATGCCGTCACCCCGACTAGCAGCCAGTAAAAAAATATCTGCACTCCATGAAAAGGAAAACCGATCAGCGGCGCCAGCAGGAACACTACATACACGGGATAGGCAAATCCCTGCCGGTCTTTGGGATCGCCGGGGCGCGCCGGATCGAGTTCGCGGCCGTAGTATCCCCGCTGGATTTCCGCAGTGATGTCGCTGCCGTAGGGATTGCGATGATGCAGCAGCAGTTCGCGCGCGCCCAGCCAGCGCGGATAAAGATCAGAGAGATTGCCACGCGGACGTTCGTGCGCCGCCGCGTCGGCTTTTTCATAGGGGATTAGCACGCGCTGCACGTAGAACCACATGCTGCCCGCACATAGGAGCGCAACGCACAATTCGAGTTGAAAATTCTTGCGCAAGGTGAGAACGCGAAGCGCGCGATTTCGGCCACGTGCGCGGAATGCCCGGCTCCCTGGCCGTCCATGTTACAACTTATGCTCTGAAGAACTCCTCATGAAGCTGCGCATCGCAGTTTCGGCGGCTATAGGCCTGGCCAGCGGCGTCTACTGCTGGTTCTTGATGAAGCACATTCATCAGGATGCCGCCGATTTCCGCTGGGCCCTGCATCTTGCGCAACGACTGCTGGCCCGGCAAAATCCCTACGATACGCCGCTCGAACAGTATCCCCTGACCGCGGCGCTTTTCGCGCTGCCGCTCGTGCGCCTGCAGCCGGAAGTTGCCGCCGGCATCTTCTACGGTCTCAGTTCCGCGCTGCTCGCCTTCGGGCTCACGCGGTACAGCTATCGCGGTCTCATGATATTTCTCGCCTACCCCTATTGGGCTGGATTGCTTACTGCGCAATGGTCTCCGCTAATCGCTGCGAGCGCATTCTTTCCGTCGCTGCTGGCGGCAACCATGGCCAAACCGCAGATCGGGCTGCCCGTGTTCCTCACTCGCGCCAGCCGCCGTGGTGTCATCGCCTGCTCTATCGTCGGAGCGTTAAGCCTCGCGGTGATGCCGAGGTGGCCTCTGTTGTGGATCGCGCAGACGAGAAACTACGAACACTTCGTTCCGCTGCTGATCTTGCCCGGACCGCTGTTGTTGCTGGCGCTGTGGCGTTACAGAGATCGCGACGCAATTCTGCTTCTGCTCGCCGCCTGCATGCCGCAGCGGTGGTTTTTCGACAGCTTCATTCTGTGGCTCATTCCAAAATCACGCGCTGAGATTCTCTTCACCGTTGTCCTCAGTTGGGGCGCGGGCATCTGGCGCTGGTACTACGTTCCGCACAACTTCACCCAGGTGGGGAGGTGGGCGGTTGTTTTCCTTTATTTGCCGATGCTCGTCGTGGTTCTGCTACGGCGTTATCGCAATCCGGACTCTGCCGTATAGCGAGTACCGAGACTGACACTTTGATCGCGCGATATTGCTCTGCCGATCTCCCATACCCACCATAGAAGCGGGATCGTCATCAGATTCACCATGCCGCACACGAGCCAAAGCACAATCCACAACGGGCTGATCAGCACGGGCAACACTGGAAGCAGCAAGAACGTTCCATGCGATTGAGGGAGCCTGTGCAGACAATAGTCGGTAATCAGAACCAGCGGCAGAACCAGCAGACTGAGGTCATGCATATTCGTCTGCCAGGCGATCAATGCGGACACCACGACAGCCAGCGAAAATTGCAACTCGAGGTTGTTCGGCCGCGAGGCTTCGCGCCCTTTCGCCGCCGCGAAAAAAAACAGTGCGACTGAACTGAGCATGGCCACGGCGCTACCAAGCGGCTTCGAGAAACTCGAAAGCAGGCCTTGTGCCAACCCCCGAAGATTTGGAGCAAACCCCGCGGCGACGCCGCCTGTGCTCGGTGACTTCGTGACCGCCAGAACGAACGCAGGATAATGAGGCAAACTTTGCCAGCCCGCCACGCCAGCCGAAATCAGCACGAGAAGCGCCGAAACTGTGGTGAACCCGATCGCGACGCGGCTTCGTTTCCAAATCACGAGGAGAAGAACGATCGGGATGATGAACTGAAACTTGAACGCTCCCAGGGCAAGCCAGCAGCCCGCAAGCACGTCCGCTTCCCTTTTCAGGGCGTTGAATCCCAACACACAGAGCAACAACAGCAAGATGGAATCCTGGCCTTGCAGAAAGCAGTCGAAGATTGGAAAGAAGGCCAGGCTCGCGATTACGAATTCCCACGGGGGAATCTGACGAAGCGCGCTTACAGATCGCCGCAACAACAGGACGACACCGAAAAGCGCGACCAGGTTCAGCACATCCCATACGGCAAACGCTTGCGGGTAGGGCAACCAACTCAGCGGCAAAAAAATCAGCGCTTCAAAAGGCGGGTGAATGTAGGGCAAAGGCCCCTGTCGCGAGGGGATCTGCCCCACAGAGGTTTTCTGTACCTCATATTGGACGTGCACGTCATAAAGCTGATGTCCGAGCCCATTGCGTAACATCGTCGCTGCCGTGTAGAACACCGTGAAGTCGGGATATCCGCGCTTGATGCGTTCCCTCAGATTGACGAAAAACAGCAGGTGCAGACACAGCATGCCCGCGATAAATATGCGCAGAAGACGTCCCCGCAATTTGGATGGGCTCGCCAGCACGAATTGTCCCTTCTCAGCGGGCAAGTTCTCAGCAGGCACGATGGATTGCGATTTTACCTTGCATGCCAGCCAACCGCTATGATGGATTCGCTATGAGAGGATTGCTTACCGTAAAAAACACTTTCCTCGCAGTCCTCTTGGTGGGGCTGTTCGCCCTCACGGCGCGCAACGTCACCGATCCTGACGTGTGGTGGCATCTCGAGACCGGGCAATATATCGTCGAGCATCATACCGTTCCCCGCACAGATCCTTTTTCCTACACTCGCTCGGGAGAGCCCTGGGTTGCGCACGAATGGCTTACCGACCTCTTCCTATACCAACTTCTGCGCGCTACTGGTTTCGGTGGCTTGATCATCGTCTTTGCTATGGTTCTCTGTGCGGCGTTCTTCCTCCTATACCTGCGATGCGGCCGTGACCCCTATCTTGCCGGCGTGGCCGTCTTCTACGCCGCCTGGGCAACTGAACCTGTCTGGGGAGTTCGTCCTCAGGTTCTTTCTCTTTTATTGACCAGTCTATGGCTGCTGATTCTCGAGCGTTCCGAACGCAGTCCGAAGATTCTCTGGTGGACACTCCCGCTGACGCTGCTCTGGGCAAATCTGCACGCCGGCTTCGCTCTGGGCCTGGCTCTGTCAGCGTTGTTCCTGGTGGGAGAATTAGCCGAACGCGCTCTGGGACGCTCCCAGCAAAACGCGAAGCACCTGCAGACAGCCTCAGTCATACTTCTTCTCGATCTGCTGATTGTGCCGCTGAATCCCAACGGCCTGCGCATGTTCTCCTACCCGGTTGAGACTCTGCGGTCCGCCGCCATGCAGAACTACATCGCCGAATGGGCCTCACCTAATTTCCATCATGCCGAGTACTGGCCTTTTCTGCTGGTAGTGCTGGGCACGTTCGCGACTCTCAGCTGGTCTCGCCGCAGGTCTCGCGATGAGCTGCGCTTGCGCGACCTGCTTCTGTTACTAGTCAGCCTGTACGCCGGCCTTTGCTCAATCCGCATGATCCCCTTGTTTGTTTTGATCGCTGTGCCGCTCATCTGCCAGCGGCTCGGCGACTGGTCCATGAGCCAATCGCAGGCGGTGCGTCCGCTGTCAGTCCTCGCTCCTTTGCTCAATGGCGCGATTGTGCTGGCGATGGTGGGCTTCGCCGGAATCCACACCGTCCAGGTGATCGAGCGCCAGCCGCAGGCTGAGATGCAAACCTTCCCAGCCCGCGCGGTGGCGTTTCTACAGACTCACCCGCCCTCCGGCCCGATCTTTAACCACTACGACTGGGGCGGTTATCTGGTCTGGAAGCTTTACCCCGCCACTCGTGTCTTTATCGACGGCCGAGCTGACCTTTACGGCGAGCAGTTGTTAAACCAGTTTGCGGACACTTATCAATTCAAAGGAGCGTGGCAGCAGACGCTGCGGCAGTGGAACATCGAGACGGTGCTGGTTCCCAGTGGCTCCGCCCTTGCGACCGGTCTGCGGAGTTCACCCGGGTGGAAGGTTGCCTACGAGGACTCCCAAGCCGTCATCCTGGCCAAGCCTGCTCCTGCCACCCAGACGGCTACCGCGTGGCGGTTGCCGCCGGGATGCAAGAAAGTACACCTGTTAGAGCATTTTGCGGGTTATTATGTGTGTGATCAGTTCGGGATAAATCTCTCTGTAGACGGGTACGAGGACGCAAGTCCCTGAGAGCATGGGCCCTTACTCTAGTTTAGGAAGCTGTCGCAGGACTTTGCTGTTTTCTTTAGGAGGGCGCAAGGTATGGATCATCTTCGAAGATTGTGGCATGAGGAAGAAGGGCAGGACATCGCAGAGTACGCCGTGATGCTGGCCGTGATCCTTGTGATCGTAGTGGGCACGATTCGGCTCATCGGCTCCAACGCGAATAATGTTTTCTCCAACGTCGCCAGTTCGATTCAATAAAGAATTTGCGGCGCAGCCCCACAGAGGCGATCCTCGCCGGGCGATAGTGAGGATAATCGCGTCTACTCATCCTGACGGAGCACTATGAACCGTACTCGTTTGTTGATGATCGGAGGCTTGGCTTTGGCCTTGGGAGTCATCGCCAGCGTCTGGGTCTACAAGTCCCTGCAAGGCAGAAGCGCGTCCAACGGCGAAGCCGGCGCGGACGTGATCGTGGCCCTCGATGACATTCAGGTGGGAGCACGAATCGAAGATCATGACATACGGATCGCGAAGTTCCCCGTCTCTGGCCTGCCTCCCAGCGCCTACAGCAAAAAGTCGCAAGTGCTGGGCCGCGGCGTAATCATTCCCATCACCAGGGGCGAATTCATTTTGCCCAGCAAGCTGGCTCCCGAAAATGCCGGATCAGGCCTGCCTTCCCTGATTCCGCCGGGGATGCGCGCCGTCTCGGTGCGAGTGAATGAAGTGGTTTCGGTCGCCGGCTTCGTCGGTCCGGGAACCCGCGTGGATGTGCTGCTTACCGGTACTCCCAACGGCAGCACCGAACCCCAGACCACCACGGTCCTCCAGAATGTCGCGGTGATTGCCTCCGGCCACACCCTGGAACGCAATGCCAACGGAGAAGCTCAGAGCACTCCGGTGATCACGCTTCTAGCTTCGCCCGAGGACGCCGAACGCTTGACCCTGGCCAGTTCCGAAGGCAAGATTCAACTCTCCCTGCGCAACCCGCTCGACACGCATCAGGATGCCGTGGACCCAGCCAACGCCAAGGGTTTATACAAAGGCGGCACCGTTCCAGCTGCTCCCCCCCGGACAGCTTTTCATCCCGTGAAGCAACAGAAGACTGAAAAACCGCCTCCCCCTCCATCGGTGCTCAGTGTAGAGGTTTATAAAGGTGACAAGAAGACTGTCGTCCCGTTGCCGGAACAAAGTAGTGATGAACCCAAGTAGCGCAGAGCAGTTTCGGCCCGCGTTCTCTAGTTTGCATGGCAGGTTTCCTCAAGTGGAGAGGAATCACACGATGAAGGTTCGCAGGACACTTTTCGCAGCGGTCATAATGTCGTTTCTACTCCCGGCATTCGTTATGCCAGGACTTGCCTCGGCCGAAGCTGTGTCTCAACAGGCCGCGACGCAAGCGCCCCAGGAACCCACTCCACCGGCCGCTGCTCAGACCACTCTTCCCGCGCAATCGGCTCAACCTCAAGGTTCGGCTCCGCTGCGCGTCATGGTCGATAAATCTCTGCTCATCAATACCACCGAGCAAATCAAGCGCATTTCGGTGACCGACCCCACCGTGGCGGACCCCACCGTGCTGACTCCCACTCAGATCCTGGTTCACGGGCGAGCCCCCGGAGAAGTTTCCCTGATCATCTGGGACGAAAACGAACGCTCGCGCAGCTTCGATCTTCGCGTCGACGTCGACGTCAGCGCCGCCGCCGAAGAAGAACATCGCGTCTTCCCCGAGGAACAGATTTCGGTTACGCCGTCGCGCGCAGCCATTGTTCTCTCCGGTCACGTAACTACCGAAGACGTCGCCAAGCGCGCCGGAGAACTGGCTTCCGCTTATTCGAAAAATGTTGTCAACGTCCTCACCTTCGGTCCAGTGGGCGCGCAGGAGGTGCTGCTGGAAGTTAAGTTCGCCGAGGTTGACCGCTCGGCCACTACCCAACTTGGGATCAACCTTTTCTCCACCGGCGCCGGCAATTTGATCGGGACCTCAACTACCGGCCAATACGGCGGTTTCGGCTCGCAAACGATCACCCAAACTCAAGGACAAAGCCCGCCCTTCACCGCCAATCAAACCATCAGCAATGTTCTCAACTTGTTCCTCTTCCAGCCCAATATCCACCTGGGCGCAGCGATTGAGGCGCTGGAGTCTAAGAATCTTCTCCAGATTCTGGCCGAGCCCAATCTGATCGCGGTCAATGGCAAGAAAGCCAGCTTCCTCGCCGGTGGGCAGTTTCCTTTCCCTATCGTGCAACCGGGCGCGGGATTCACCGCCGTCACAATCTCCTTTAAGGAGTTTGGCGTAAAGCTCGAGTTCACTCCCGTAATTATGCCTAACGGCAACATTCACCTCACGGTCGCGCCCGAGGTCAGCACTCTGGATTTTGCTGACGCGCTTACCATTTCCGGCTTCACCATTCCGGCATTGAGCACGCGCAAGGCGGAAACCGAATTCGAATTGCAGGATGGTCAAAGTTTTGTCATCGCCGGATTGATCGACAATCGCGTCACCGATATTTGGAACAAGGTTCCCGGCTTGGGCGATATTCCGATCCTTGGTGCTTTTTTCAAGAGTAAGAGCGTCCAGAAAAGTAACTCGGAATTGATGGTCCTGTGCACAGTGCATCGGCTGTCGCCCAATAACCAGGCTCCGCCGGGGCCGAAGAATCCGCAGCCTTTCATCAATAACGACAAGTTCGATGTGGTAAAGCCTCTGTGGAAACCGTAGGACATTGATGCATTTGAAGTCACTGGCGAACTCTGCTGGCAACTGGACACTGGCAATTGGATTTAGGAGTTGACGTAGGTTATGCCCGATCTTTCCGTAGTAATCGTGGCCGCGGACAATGAACAGCGCACCGTGCTCCAGGTGTTAGTGGATGGCACCAGCGTGGCCCGCACCGTCCACACTTGCGCCAGCTTCCCGGTAGCAGGGTCGGATCCGGTCATGCGGCGCGTGCAAACCGCCAATCCAGACGTCTTGCTGGTCGATATCCCCGCCGATAATCCTGTCCCGGCCATGCGTAGCATTGAGCTTCTGCATCAGGAACTGCCCGACTGTGCTGTCTTTGCCATCGGAAACCTCAATCAGCCGCAGGTCATCGTGAGTGCCATGCGAGCCGGCGCCCGCGAATACATTGAGCGTCCCACCACCACCACCGATTTGCTGGAGGCTTTTGTCCGGCTGACCACGGCCCAGCGCCGGGTTCAGAAGGAAGGTCCGCGCGGCAAGGTGTTCACGGTGGCCAATGCCAAGGGTGGTAGCGGAGCAACCACCGTGGCCGTCAACCTCGCCCTGGCGCTGCAGGCGGCCCATGGCCAGACCGCTCTCGTCGATCTTGCCCCGCTCGGGCACGCCGCGCTGCATTTGAATCTCAAGCCTCTGTTCACGCTGGCCGATGCCACGCGCAATCTCCACCGCATGGATAGTTCTCTGCTCGAGAGCTTCATGACGCGGCACAGCGGCGGCCTCCAGTTGTTGGCGGGAACAAACGCGCCCGCCCAGATCGAACCTTCCTCCACTGAGTTTGTTCGGCTCTTCGACATGCTGGACGCGCACTACCGCTACGTCGTGGTGGATAACTCCTCCCGCCTCGATGCCGCCAGTCGCCTGGTGGCGAACTTGTCGGAGTGCGTTCTGCTGGTGGCATGTACCGATGTGGCCTCGCTCTGGAGCGCGGCTCGCGTGCAACAGTATCTGGGAGAAACCGGCCACCGCGAACGCGTGCGGTTGGTGCTCAACCGTTTCCGTAAGGTGCCGGGCTTTAGTGAGGCAGACGCCGAAAATGCCGCCGGGGTCAAATTGTTGTGGCGCATTCCCAATCAATATTTCGCCATCTCCTCGGCCATTGACCGCGGCACGCCCGTGATGGAGCAGAGTCACACCGAGATTGCTCGTTGCTTTTCCGGGCTGGCGAACGAATTGACCCGCAACGACGTCGACACCAAACGCGCCCACTGGTCCTTGTTCAAAACAGTTTAGGCTCAAGACAGTGTAGGCTTAAGATGGCATAACAGTTTATGGCGAATCTGCAGACCTTCGAGCACAGCGAGTACCAGCAGGTAAAGGCGGATCTCCACCGCAAGATCCTCGATCGCCTTGATCTGGAAAAGCTGGGCCGCTCCACCGGAGACTCTGCCCGCGAAGAAGTTCTCATCCTCATCCGCAACTCGGTCAACAGCGAAGTCGTTCCCCTCAGCTTCGCCGAACGCGAGCGTCTGTCACGCGAAATCCTGGACGAGATCTTCGGCTTGGGTCCGCTCGAACCCCTGCTCAAGGACCACACCATCTCCGACATTCTGGTCAACCGCTTCGACAAGGTTTACATCGAGCGCGCCGGCAAACTGGAATTGACCGGGCTGTCCTTCAAAGATAACGGCCATCTCATGCAGATCATCGAGCGCATCGTCTCCCGCGTGGGCCGGCGCGTCGACGAATCTTCTCCCATGGTCGACGCCCGCCTGGCCGATGGCTCCCGCGTAAACGCAATCATCCCTCCACTCGCACTGGACGGCGCTTGCCTTTCGATCCGCCGTTTCGGACGCGACCCGGTCACGGCGCGCAACATGATCGAGAACCAATCCTTGACTGAAGCCATGCTCGAGCTTCTCTCCATCATGGTGAAGGGACGCTTGAACCTGCTGATCTCGGGCGGCACCGGCGCCGGCAAGACCACATTGCTCAACGTCCTGTCCGGCTACATTCCCAACGTGGAGCGCATCGTCACCATCGAAGACGCCGCTGAACTACAGCTCAAGCAGGAGCATGTGGTCCGCCTCGAAACCCGCGCGCCCAACATCGAAGGCAAAGGCGCGGTACGGCAGCGGCAATTGGTCATCAACAGCCTGCGTATGCGCCCCGACCGCATCGTCGTCGGCGAGGTCCGCGGCGAAGAGGCCTTCGATATGTTGCAGGCCATGAATACCGGTCACGAAGGTTCCCTCACCACAGTCCACGCCAATTCGGTGCGTGATGCCCTGGCTCGCGTCGAGAACATGGTTTCCATGGCGAATCTCAATATTCCCGAGCGCGCCGTTCGCCATCAGATCGCCTCCGCCATTCACGCCGTGGTGCAGGTCGCCCGCTTGTCCGACGGTACCCGCAAGGTCATCTCGGTCTCCGAGGTTACCGGCATGGACGACGAATCCATCACCATGCAGGATATTTTTACCTTTGACCGGCGGGGTATCGACGAAAGCGGGAAAGTGCGCGGTACCTTCCGTGCCACCGGAATCCGCCCGGCATTTGCCGACCGGCTGGCCACATCGGGCGCGCGCTTGCGCCCGGCGCTGTTTGAATCGAGAACTGAGATTTGAAAGAACAGCAATTTGGGTAAACAATGTCCGAACTGATAATTGCTTTTCTCGTCTTCGTAGTGGTTGCCCTCGCGACCTTTGCCATCGTTTCTCTGTTCGACGAGCGCAGCGCTCAGGCCCGTCTTATCAAAGATCGTCTGGCCACTGTGCAGAAGGCGCCAGAACGCGAGCCTGACGAAGAACTCGCCCTGGTTCGCGACGAACAACTGAGCAAGATTCCCGCCCTCGACACTCTGTTGCGCCGCTCCGCGCGGGTTTCGGCCATGCAGGACGCCTTGGAGCAGGCGGGCATGAAACTTCGTGCCGGCAATTTTCTCGCCTTGTGCCTGATGGTCGGCATTCTATGTGGGCTCCTGGCCTTGATATTCAGCAAAAACCCTGCCATCGGCTGGGCCGCTCTGATCATCGGCGCCGTTCTCCCTTACGCCGTTGTGTCCTACCGCCGGCAGAAACGTTTTGAAAAAATCGAGGAGCTTTTTCCCGAGGCGATCGACACTTTGGCCCGCGCCGTCCGCGCCGGACACGCCTTCACAACGGCCCTGGAAATGATCTCCAACGAAATCTCCGAGCCTCTGGCCACCGAATTTCGCAAGCTCTACGAAGAGCAGAAGTTCGGCATGCCGGTGCGCGACGCCCTCATGAACCTCACCGAGCGCGTGCCCCTGGTGGATGTAAAATTCTTCGTCACCGCCGTCATGCTGCAGCGCGAAACCGGCGGTAACCTCGCGGAAATCCTCGATAACTTATCCTATGTGATCCGCGAACGTTTCAAGATTCAGCGCCAGGTGCGGGTTCACACCGCGCAGGGCCGGCTTACCATGGCTTTACTCATGGCCATGCCGCCGACGGTTGTTGCTATTCTGCTGGTCTTCAGTCCGGACTTCGTCAAGCCGCTTTTTTATGATCCCCTCGGCCACATCTTGCTGGTGGTCGCGATCACATTGCAAACTGTCGGCTATTTCGTCATCCGCAAGATTATTAAGATTCAGGTTTAGTTAGGATCGCTTTAGTTAAGATCGGCTATAAGAAATGCCCTTGCTGATTCTCGTCATCGTCGTATTCGTGACCGTCGCGCTCGTGGTATTTGCCTTCGGTGCGGCCGCGGTCACGCCCACTTCCGTGCTCGGAGCCCGCCTCCGCGCTCTGGGCGGGCAGCAGGTCCAGGTCCCCGAAAAGCCCGTGACCAAGGTGAAAGAGCGGCTGGAGCAGGCCCTCGATCCCATCAGCAAAGCCATTCCTCTTTCGCCCTCCGATGTTTCCCGCACCCGCGCCTGGCTGATCCAGGCCGGACTTCGCGAACCGCGCCATGTCAGCTACTATCTCGGCACTCGTCTGGTGTTTGCAATTCTCGGCCTAGCCGGAGTGGTAGTCTTTTCCGGCTTTGGCAGCCTGCCCTTGCTGGTCTGCGTACCCGCGTTCGGCTTCTTCCTTCCCCGCTTTTTCCTGAAGCGCATGATTAAAGACCGCCAGCAGCGCATTCGCATCGCACTGCCGGACGCTCTCGATCTCACCGTGATTTGCGTGGAAGCCGGATTGGCTCTTGACCAGGCATTGATGCGCGTAGGGAAAGACCTCCACCACGCCCATCCCGATCTCAGCGAAGAATTCCACCTCGTCAACCTGGAGATGCGCGCCGGCAAACCGCGTGCCGAGGCGCTGCGCAATCTGGTCGACCGCACCGGGGTAGATGACATTCGCGCGCTGGTTGGCACTCTCATCCAGACCGATCGCTTCGGCACCAGCGTGGCTCAGGCTCTACGGGTTCACTCCGATTCCCTTCGCACCGCCCGCCGTCAGCGCGCGGAAGAACAGGCTGCCAAGACCACCATCAAGATGGTCCCTCCCCTCGTCATATTCATTCTGGTGCCATTCCTCGCCGTCACGGTTGGTCCAGCGCTCATTCAGGCCTATCGCTCCCTGGTTTCGAAGTAGGTTTCATGCCGGGATTAGTCCCCCAAGGCCAGGCTTTCAACCAAACCCGCCAGGTCTATCTCGCCACCGAGCTCGCTGTGGCTGAGACACACTGGACCCGCCTGCGTGGTCTTCTGGGAACTTCCGCTGGTGACTTCGGTAACGGCTGGGGACTATGGATTCGCCCCTGCCATGGAATTCATACTCTTGCTATGCGGTTCCCCATTGACGTAGTCTATTTAAACCGCGCCGGGCAGGTGGTACACCTCGAGCACAACGTCCAGCCCTGGCGCTTCTCCCCCGTTCGAATGCAGGCGGCCTCTGTCCTGGAGTTGCCCAGCCACACCGTGGCTGGAACTGAAACTGCATTGGGCGATCATATTGAAATCAAGATGAAAATGAAGCAAACTAGCTAACACCTTGTTCCCCCCTAGCATCTCAACGAAGCCAGATAAGAAGAAGCGTGCGGCTTGACCGAAAACGATCGAAAAGCGACCAAGAAGTGACCGAAACTTGACCGAAACTCTCCAACTCGAAAAGGTCACGATCATCGAGCTTCATGACGAGCCTCAATTGCTGGTTGAGTGGTCGTCGCGCTGGGATGAATTCAAGGGCAACTTCGGCCCGGCCTTTGCCCGCTCGCGCCCCCGGTTGGCCGGGGAAATTCCGGACACCCTCATGCCCTATCGGGACATGACCGGGGCGTTATTGATGGAGTTGTTTGCACTCTTCGTGCTCATCGTCCTTCCGCGGCAGATTGACCGCCTCCGGCCCTACGCGCCACCGCGGCTGCAGCCCGATGAAGTGATCTACTATTCAGGCGAGGAGTTGCCCCGCACCGAAGACCTCGGCGGCGCCCAGTCCGGAGCCACCGGCCACGCTGGAGGTCAGGAAGCTCATCACCCCACCCAGACCATTCACGTCGCCCGCGGCGGATCGCTTGCGCCGAAGGTCCTCGACGCCCCCAACCTTAAACTTCCGTCCTCTTCTGAAGCAGTCGCCAACCTCCTTGCCGTCAAGTCCAACCCCGGCCCGCCTCCGTTGGAGGGTCTGCGCTCTTCCCTCACCGCTCCCAGCCTCGCCGCCAACGTAGTTGCTCCCGTGCCAAGCGTCACCCGCGATCAGTCGCGTCGCGGCGTCACTCTCAACTCCGTAGTTCCCCCGGCGCCCAACGTCAATTCCGAGCACACGCTGTTTGCGCCGGTTCTCGACTCCAGCATCATCGGTCCGGCACCCAGGGTTTCGCGTGATCGCAGTCGGGCCGCGCCTTCGTTAAGCGCTAACGTGATTGGTCCGGCATCCACGCGCGTTTCACGCGACAATGCGCGTTCGGCTCCGGCGCTCAGCGCCAGCGTGATTCCGCCCGCTCCCGCCGCTGGCCGCGAAGTCTCGCGATCGCGAGTGCAGATGAACGACGCTGCCGTCGTGCCTCCGCCCGTTTCCGCGCCGGAGCGCGAGGCTGGACGGAATGCGAAACTCAACCTCCCCGCGCCTTCGGTCATCGCTCCTCCGCCCTCCGCTAATTCCACTCGCGACTTTCGCCGGTTGGAAAGCGGCGGCTCCGGCCGCGTCTCGCCGACCGTGGTTCCTCCGCCGCCAACCCAAGCGTCCAACAATTCATTGCTGAGTAGTATCGTCGGCAAGCTTTTCGGGACGCAGGATGTCGTGCCGCCTCCGCCTACTGTTTCATCTGGAAGCGCCTCAGGGGCAGGCCGCAGCGGCACGGGCGCATCGCCCAACGTCATTGCGCCTCCGCCGTCTGTAGGCTCCGGCACGGCAGCGGGGGGCTCAGCCTCTGGCAGAACTCAAGGCACAACCCTCGGCGGACCGAACGTAATTCCTCCGCCTCCGTCGGTCGCAGGCAGCGGCCAAGGCTCGCCATCGGGAACTTCCGGCGGATCGCCCAACGGTACGCTCCTGGCTGACAATATCGTTCCGCCACCTCCGTCGATCGGCTCAGGTTCGGGCCTCAACGGCTCGGGCAGAAGTGGCTCAGGCCTCGGCGGTCCTGGCGACGTTGGCTCAGCTCTCGCTCCTCCCAAAGGCGCGGGAGGAAACAGCGACAATTCCGGAATAGTGATCTCGTCCGAACCCGGCTCCAAAGTTGGAACACCGGGCGGCGGCAGCAAAGGCTCGCTCGCGCTCTCCCCCGGCGGCGGAGATAAACCCGGCCTCGGCGGCACCGGCGGAGGCTCCGGCATCGGCAGTGGCGAAGGCTCAGGCAGCGGCTTGACCGGAGCAGGCTCAGGCGCGGGCAAGACTGGCGTCGGCCGCGGCTCTGATCCCAACGCGAGTGGCGGAATCTCTCCCACCCCCGGTCCCGGCGGTGCAGGCGATGCCACCACCGGCGCGCCCGCGGTGCCTGGCGTGGACGTTCGCGGCGGCAGCACCACAACGGTTGTCACTTTGCCCAGCTTCGGATCGGAAGGTGGCAGCGAGCCTAGTCGTCCGGGACGCTCAACCGTGAAAAAGCAGGAGGGCCCGGCCATCACCATCGTCGCCACGTCGCGCTCCGGAGGCGCGTTTGATTTCTACGGCAAGCTCCCCGGCGACAACTACTCAGTCTATGTGGATACAACGAACGGCACGGTAGTGATGCAATTCGCCGAGGTGAATCCCGTCCCGCATGGACAAGGAACAATCGTTGGACCGCAAGGCCTCCGCACCGATCTGCCCGCGAACCTTCCCCACGCCCGTGTAGTCATCAAGTGCCGGCTTGACGCCTCTGGCAATCTGAGAAATCTCCAGGTCCTCGAACCCGGCCCAGCCGCCATGACCGCCAAGATCATGGCCGCCCTGCCCACCTGGAAATTCCGCCCCGCCATGCGCGGCGTGCAGCCCGTGGAGGTAAACGCTATCCTGGGCTTCAACATCGACACCAACGACCGCTATTAAGGTTTATGTGGGGACAGCCGCCGTCGGCTGTCCGGTCGAGCGAAGCTCGACTTATTTTGTCTGTCTGCAAGTGATCCTCGCCCTGAAATCCACAAGCCCGATGTGACATGTAACCTTGCCATCCACAGCCTCAGCATCCGATCATGGCAGCGGGGGCAATGCGTAAATGCGATTTATTCTCGGTTAGCGCAGAGCTAAGTCCTGTGCCGTCAAGATTTTGCCCGCAAGTTATTGATTGCGAGAGATCATTTTGCATTTTCGCTCCAACACAATGATTCCAATACACCGAGGGGGAGGGGGGATACCCAGCAAGTGGTTAAAGGGCCACTTTCCTAAATCGGGAAGCCCTTACAATCCGAAGCCCGAAGCCCTGCCTATTGCAGCCGCAACCGAGCCAGCAGCGCATACGCTTTGCGAAACCAGGGACGCTCGCGGCGGCGCTGATAAGCCGGCATCGAGGGCCGCTTGTCGAGGATTTTTTGGGCCCACTGCCGCGCCTCTTCAACTCGGCCCTGCGCGTGAAGGAAGGTTGCGTAGTTGTAATAAGTTTCGGAGCTGGTGGAAGTCTTCATGGCATGCTGAAAAAGAGTCTCGGCCTTTTCCGCTTGTCCAGTCTGCGCGTAGGCATGGGCGAGCAGGCCCTTGGCGCGCTGGAAGTCGTAATTAGGTTCGGCGGCAACGACGCGCTCGAGATCCGGTACAGCTGCCGCGAAGTCTCCCAGTTCGATTTCCGCGATGCCGCGGCGATAGAAAGGATCGACAGAGTCAGTTCGCGACGAGATGGCCTTGTCGTAGCAGGCGCGAGCGCGGGCAAATTCGCCATCGTCGAGATAGAGCAGGCCGAGTTCTTCATAGTTGCCGGCCGAAGGATTGTCGAGGATGGCGCGTTCCAGTTCACGAATGCGCCGGCGGCGCGGGAAAGCTTGAAAAGACGTGCTGAGCAGTCCGGCATCAGGAACCACTTCAGCGACAATATAAATCAGTGCGCCAATCCATCCCAGAAAGAGGATGATAAATATCCAGTAAGTGTCAGGCCGGCGGCGAATAAAGTGCACGATGGCGAATGCCTGCAGCAGAAATCCCCAGCCGTGCAAGAAAAAGAAAAGCGATCCCATGGAATGCGAAATATAACACGGGCTTCGGCGAAGATCGGCATATGTGACAATGAAAGAGTGAAGAACGCGAATGGAAATGGCCGAAACCCGAAAGCCGAAGCCCGAAGCCCGGCTTTGCCGAAGCCTAACTCGATCCGCCTCATCGCTTCCGACATCGATGGCACGTTGCTCAATCCGCAATTCCAGATTTCCGAGGACGACCTGGCCGCACTCCGGCGGGCTCACGCCGCGGGAATTGAGATTGTTCTCGTCACCGGACGACGCCACACGTTCGCTTTGCCCATCGCGCAGCAACTCGGTTTCGATCTGTGGCTGATCAGCTCCAATGGCGCGGTCACGCGGTCGCTCTCTGGAGAATCTTTCCATCGCGACCTGATGCCGCGCGAGACCTGTGGTGAATTGTGCGCTTCGATGCAAGAGTTCCGCGGGAACACCGTTCTTACCTTTGATAAAGAGACCAAAGGCGCCATCGTGCTCGAGCATCTGGACGATTTGAATGCGAGCATCCGGCGTTGGCTCGAGAAGAATATGCCCTACATAGAATTTGTCGTGCCTATCGAGAAGGCCCTGGTAAGCGATCCCATTCAGACCATGTTTTGCGGCTCGATGGCGCGCATGAGCGAAGCCTTGCAGAGGCTCGAAGCCTGCGGGATGGGTGACCGCATCACGGTGCTGCGCACCGAATATCCCGAGCGTGATCTCTCTATGATCGACGTGCTCAATGCAGGCTGTTCCAAGGGACACGCGCTCGAGCGCTGGGCTGTGCATCGCGGCTTTCGGCGCGAACAGGTCATGGCCATCGGTGACAACCACAATGACGTGGAAATGCTTGAGTTTGCCGGGCATCCGGTTATCATGGGGAATGCCTGCGAGGAGCTGCGCGGGCGCGGCTGGAGCGTCACTCTGGGCAACGACCAGTGCGGAGTCGCCGCAGCGTTGGCGAACATAGTTGCTGATTAATCTCTCTCATGAAGAAGGTTATCCGGATCGGCGGATGGGCAGCAGCGGTGGCTCTACTCGCGCTGACATCACTTCCCTGCAAAGCGGACGACACGGCCGTGCTGCGCAACGGATTCTCCATCCGTCATGAGCGCCGTGTAGTGATTGGAACAATCACACGTCTCTACATGAATGGGGACGATTCGAGCTTTGTCGACATTCCGACGGAGGAAATCGATCACTTCGAAACGCTTCCCCTGGAAGTCGCGCCGCCTGAAACGGCAAAAGACGCGCCAGCATCGCACTCCGGGCTCCAAGCTTCGGCCGCGAAACTCGCTGCTCCGGTCGATCTGAACGAAGTGGTAAATACAGCGAGTGGAACCTACCGTTTGGACCCTGATCTGGTTAACAGCGTGATTCGCGCCGAGAGCGGTTTCAATGTGAGAGCGGTATCGCCCAAGGGCGCGCAAGGACTCATGCAACTGATGCCTCAGACCGCATCACAACTGGGCGTGCAGAATGCCTTTGACCCTCAGGCCAATGTGGAAGGCGGCACGCGCTATCTTCGCGAACTGCTAGAGCGCTACGATTTTGACTTGATCAAGGCTCTCGCTGCCTACAACGCTGGTCCACAGCGCGTCGAGCAGTATGGCGGGGTGCCTCCCTATTACGAAACCAAAGCCTACGTGGCGCGCATCGTGCGCGACTTCAACAAAAAGAAACTCGCCGCAAAGGCCGCGGCTCCGCCGGTGACTCCGAAGACTTCAGGAAGCAAATCAACTGCAACACCTTCAGCCGCCAAGCCTCACAAGCCCGCGCCGCAAACCCAGGCGAAGGCAAGTCCCGCACTGTCCAGCCAGTAACGCTGAACCACGTTTGAGCGCCGAACTACGTTTGACCCTCCGAGCGCAGTCATTTACCTTGGGAGTGCCGATTCTCCCCTTCATGGACAAAAAGCGCATCGCGGCCAGCGTGGTGGTGTTCCTCATCCTCGCAGTTCTGGTTTACCTGCAATATAAACACTGGCAGAGCTTTGATTGGGGCACGTTCTGGGCCCAGATTCATCGCATCAAGAAGGTTCACGTAGTGCATGGCATCGCTTTGGTCTACGCGGCGTATGTGCTGCGAGCGTTGCGCTGGAAGATGTTTCTCAAGCCCGTGCGGCCGACAGTGAAGGTCATATCGTTGGTGCCGCCTATGGTGATCGGCTTTACCGGCCTGGCATTGCTTGGGCGGGCGGGTGAGTTCATCCGCCCGTATCTGGTGGCGCGGCGCACTCAACTTCCCTTTTCGTCGCAACTGGCGGTTTGGGCCGTGGAGCGCACCTTCGATGTGGGCGCATTCGCGGTGCTGATCGTGCTGGCGATCTTCCTGCCCAGCGCGTTGCAATCGATTCCGCATCCGGAATACTACCGGCAATTTCGCGACGCGGGTTTCCTACTCATCCTGGGAGTCGCGGCTGCGGCCGCGGCCGCCGTGCTGATCAGTCGCAGCGGTGAAGCCATCGCGCAGTGGATCGAGAGCCGCTTGTCTCACCTATCTTCCGGGCTGGGACACCGACTGGCGCAGAAGGTGCGCGAGTTTGGCTTGGGACTGAATACGATTCATGGCCCGTGGTCGCTGCTGTGGCTGGCGTTGCTGTCCGTGGGCATCTGGTATGTCACGGCCTTGGCTTATCAGGAAGTCACACACTCCTATGGTGTGGAGGCCCTGGAGATTCCGGTCTCGCAGCTCTTGATTCTGATGGGAGCGAGCATGGCCGGGTCGATGTTGCAGTTGCCGGCGGTGGGCGGCGGTTCGCAGATGGCGACGATCGCGACGCTGTCGAGCGTATTCGACGTGCCTCCGGAGCTGGCGGCGAGTTGCGGAATCTTGCTGTGGCTGGTCACGTTTGCGGCGGTCGTGCCTCTGGGGCTGGCGTTGGCACATCACGAAAGATTGTCAATTCGGAAGTTGTCGGAGGAGAGTCACAAGGCGGAAGAAGCCGAGATGGGCGGGCCGTGAACTACAGTGGCTAGTGATCAGTGATCAGTGGTCAGTGGTCAGTGGTCAGTAAAAACCGAGGCATCGACGTCCTTCATGTGTCGGATCGGCTTCGCGGACTTAGTGGCCTGTTACAATTTCCTGTTGATCCCAAACATTCAATGTAGCTGGACAGGTTCTTCTGGACCGACATCAGCATGAAATGTCCTTTTTGCGGATTTGCCGAAGATAAAGTGGTCGACTCGCGCGAGAGCAAAGAGGCGGAATCGATCCGCCGACGGCGCGAGTGCCTGAAGTGCGGCAAGCGCTTCACCACCTACGAGCGCATCGACGAAATTCCTTACATGGTGGTGAAAAAAGACGGACGGCGTGAAAAGTTCGACCGCCAGAAGGTTCTGAACGGGCTGCTGCGGGCCTGCGAGAAGCGTCCGGTGCCGATCGGCAAGCTGGAACAGATTGTGAACGAGGCGGAATCGTTCGTCATCGAATCGCAGGAACGCGAGCGCAAGACCAGCGAACTGGGCGAACTCATCATGAACCGGCTGCGCCGGTATGACAAAGTTGCGTACGTGCGTTTTGCCTCCGTCTATCTGGATTTCAAAGACGTGAAAGAGTTCATGAATGAGTTGAGAGATTTGGTGAAAGTGAAAGGCAGTGGTCAGTAAAAAGCAGTGGTCAGTGATTAGTGGTCAGTGGTCAGTTAAAACCGCATGTTCTTGCTGACCACTGATCACTGACCACTAGCCACTGGATTCAACCTATGAGTCATAAAGTAACTCTCATTCCGGGCGACGGCATTGGGCCTGAGGTGACCCAGGCTACCGTGCGCATTCTGGAAGCAACGGGCGTGAAGTTTGAGTGGGAGCCGTTCCAAGTCGGTGCCGATGCATTCGAGAAGTATGGCGAATATATTCCGAAGGAAGTGATTGAATCGATCGAGCGTACGCATGTGGGGTTGAAGGGGCCTGTAACGACGCCAGTCGGTGGAGGATTTTCCAGCATTAACGTTGCCTTGCGCCAGAAATTTGAGCTGTATGCGAACTTCCGCCCCATCCGCAATTTGCCGCATATTCCCACGCGTTACCCAGACGTCGACCTAATCATCGTCCGTGAGAACACGGAGAGCCTTTATTCCGGATTGGAGCACGAAGTGGTGCCGGGCGTGGTGGAAAGCTTGAAGATCATCACGGAGAAGGCCTCTACCCGCATCGCCAAGTTTGCCTTCGAGTACGCGCGCAAGAATCAGCGCAAGAAAATCCACGCCATTCACAAAGCCAACATCATGAAATTGTCGGACGGGTTATTCCTGCGCTGCTGCCGCGGCGTGGCCAAGCATTATCCTGAGATTACCTACGGCGAACACATTGTGGACAACACCTGCATGCAACTGGTGATGAATCCGTATCAGTACGACATGCTGGTGATGGAAAACCTCTACGGCGACATCATTTCGGATTTGTGCGCGGCGTTCGTCGGCGGCCTGGGATTTGTGCCGAGTGCGAACCTGGGTGACCACTGTGCGATTTTCGAGGCGGTGCACGGTTCGGCGCCCGATATTGCCGGCAAGAACATTGCAAACCCGACGGCGCTGCTGCGGTCTGCGCTGCTGATGCTGCGGCATCTGGGCGAGTTCGATGCCTCCACGCAGATTCGTAATGCGCTGGAGAAGGTGTACCGGCATTCGGAAAAGCTTACGCGGGATATCGGCGGGCAGGCGGGCACGTCGGAATTTGCGGACGCGGTGATCGAAGAGATGGAGCGGGCGAAGAGTACGCTGGCAACATGCTGAATTGCATTTGCCGTAAGCGACATTGGACTTCGGGCTTCGGCAATCGGGCGTCGGGAAATGCGTTGCTGCACGCTGAATGAACGCACTTCTAGACTTCTCACCTGAAGCTCACCATTTCCGCCATTGACTCTCGCCGGAGATGGGAGTAAATTCGCGGGTTCTGGGGAATCAGAGGGGATGGCGAAGACAACGCGCCGTGTGGGGGTAGTTCTGTTTCAGCTGGGCGGGCCTGACACGCTGGCTGCGATAGAGCCTTTCCTTTATAACCTCTTCTGCGACCCCGATATTATTGACTTTCCTTTTGCCCGCATCGGGCGCAAACCTCTGGCTAAACTGATTTCGACTACGCGGGCGCGCAAAGTGCAGCATCATTACGCGACCATTGGCGGAGGCTCGCCCATCCGGCGCTTCACCGAGCGGCAGGCGCGGGCACTGGAAGAGGAGCTGGCAAGTCGCGGTCTGGATGCGCGCTGCTTCGTCGCGATGCGCTACTGGCATCCCTTCACCAGCGAAGCGATTGCCGAGTTGAAAGGTGCGCGATGCGAGGAGGTTGTATTGCTGCCTTTGTATCCGCAGCATTCTTCAACAACAACAGGATCGAGCCTGAACGAGTGGCGGAGGCTGTTCCAGGGCAGCGTTCCCGTGCACAACGTGGGTGCCTTTTATCGGCATCCGATGTATCTGGATGCGGTGATCGAAAAGATTGAGGAGGCGCTGGCGCGATTCCCAGCGCCGGATCGAGCCGAGATTGTTTTCAGCGCACACAGCGTTCCCATGTCGGTGATTGCGAAAGGCGACCCTTACCAGCGGCAGATTGAGGAGACAGTGCGGCTGCTGATGGAACGTGGGGGATGGCCGAATCGTCACGGGCTCTGTTACCAGAGCAAAGTGGGCGCGAGCAAATGGCTGCAACCTTCGCTGCACCGGACGCTGCACGATCTGGCGCGGGAGAAGGCCCGTGAAGTTTGCATCGTGCCGGTGGCCTTTGTTTCCGATCACGTGGAGACGCTGGGGGAAATCGATCACGAAGCGCGCGAGGAAGCTCGGCGGCTGGGCATCCGGCAGTTCGAGATGAGCGCGGGGCTGAACGATTCTCCAAAGTTTGTTTCGGCGTTGGGGCAATTAGTGCTGGAGGCGCTGACTGAAACATCTAGTGCCAGCATTCCGGTGCACGATCACGATATTGAGAGTCGGATCGCCGCGTCTTCGTTGGTGGCGGCCGACTAAGAAAGCAGGTCTTGGGCGATGGGTCCTAGGCAAAAACCCAAGACCATGAGACCTAGGAACTTAAGACTAGAAGTCAAAGGACAGGAGGAAGAGTCATGGCGGAGCCGGAGGGCGAGAAGCCCAGCCCGAATCCAGAGGCAGCTAAGCCCGCAGCCACGGGCGCGGTGGATGCTACGAAATACGTGGGCACGCCGGCGGTGGGAACCTCGAAGGCGGCAGCGTCCGCTGGACTTTCGCAGTCCGGGCCGGCGAACACTGACATCGACCGGCGGCGGCGGCGGCTGGTGTGGGTTGCCGTCACTGCGTTCCTGACCGCATGGTTCCTTGCCTTCTTCCGATTTTTTCTTCCCCGCACGCTGTTTGAGCCTAATACCGTTTTCAAGATTGGTTATCCTTCCGAGTTCGCTCTGGGAGTCGACACGAAGTTTCAGCAGAGATTCCGCATCTGGGTCGATCGCACGCCGGACCGCGTGTTCGTGATCTACGCGCGCTGCACGCACCTCGGTTGCACACCGGACTGGAAACCGAGTGAGAACAAGTTCAAGTGTCCGTGCCACGGCAGCGGTTACGACAGCGAGGGGATTAATTTTGAGGGGCCGGCCCCGCGGCCCATGGATCGCGCGCACGTGGAATTGGCGCCCGACGGGCAGATCATCGTCGATACTTCGCGCCTTTATCAGTGGCCGAAGGGAATGCCGACGCATTTCAATGACCCGGGAGCGTTCTTGACCGGAGTGTAAGAGCGGTTGCGGCAGACGCGAAAGCAGATTCCTCTCCGGGCTTCGCCCGGTTCGGAATGACAAACACTGAAAGATTGGGAATCATTTATGGCTGACGAAACTCCGAACGGCAAGAACGGTAAGGTGGGCCTGGTCGACCGCGTCAAAGACGATATTCAGGCGATGAAGGTCGACATCCCCGCCAAGGCGAAGGAGCAGATCGAGGGACTGAAAGATCCGACCAAGACCCAGGTCTACACCTCGATCTTCCGCCACAAGCACGACGATACCCCGCGCAACCGGGCTCTGGGCGTGCTTTCCAACGTGTTCCTGCATCTGCATCCGGCGAAGATCAATCGCGATGCGGTGCGTTACAGCTACACGTGGGGGATGGGCGGGATCACGTTCTTCCTGTTCATCATCCTCACTTATACCGGTGTACTGCTGATGTTTTATTACCATCCCAGCAAGGTGCAGGCGTTTCGCGACGTGCTCTATCTCGAGCACGACGTGCCCTTCGGAAAGATCCTGCGCAACATGCATCGCTGGGCCGCCCACTTGATGGTGATTGGCGTGTGGTTGCACATGTTCCGCGTGTTTCTCACGGGCTCATATAAGAAGCCGCGCGAGTTCAACTGGAACATCGGCGTGCTGCTGCTGGTTTTTACTTTGCTGCTGTCGTTCACGGGATATCTGCTGCCCGACGATCAACTTGGGTTCTGGGCCGTAACTGTGGGCACGAACATGGCGCGCGCTACTCCGCTGCTCGGGCATGAGGGTCCGTTCGGCTCGATGCTGGGCATGACTCCTTATAACGATGTGCGCTTTGGCCTGCTCGGCGGGTCGATCGTGGATGCGAATGCTCTGCTGCGGTCCTACATCTGGCACTGTATCGGAATTCCGATTGTGGCTTCGATCCTGATGATCGTGCACTTCTGGCGGGTACGGAAGGATGGCGGGATCTCGGGTCCGGCGCCGGTGATGCTGGAAGCTGAGGCGGATAAACCGCGAAGAGGGCCGAAGGCAGCGGGGGAGTGACGAAAGCCACAGCAGGTTCCTCACCGGGCTTTGCGCCCGGTTCGGAATGACAAAGTTTTGTTGGTAGATCGACACGAGAACACTTATGGACTGGCGACAACTTTGGGAAATTTGCTCGGCTCCTGACAATGTGCCGATCGTAGGCTTGATCCCGCTGCTGGGCTTCTACATTTATCTAGCATGGAAGCAGGCGCACGCCAACGATCAACTGATTGCCCAGCTGGAAGGCGACGCCGCCCTCGCCAAGACTCATCACCGCAAGACCTGGCCCTTCAAACCCGGCTGGCAGAAGGAAGTTCACGTCTGGCCATTCCTGCTGCGCATTGAGTTTCTCGCCGCCATCATCGTCACGATTATTCTGATGGTCTGGTCGATCACGCTAAACGCTCCGCTCGAAGAGCCGGCGAATCCCAACCTGACGATGAATCCCGCGAAGGCTCCGTGGTATTTCCTCGGACTGCAGGAGATGCTCGTCTATTTCGACCCCTGGATCGCCGGCGTAGTCATGCCTACGATGATCATCGTAGGTTTGATGGTCATACCTTACATCGATACGAACCCGCTGGGCAGCGGCTATTACACGTGGAAGCAGCGCAGGTTTTCTATTGGGACCTTTCTTTTCGGCTTCATCATTCTTTGGGTCGCGATGATCATTATCGGTACGTTCATACGGGGGCCTGGCTGGCAGTGGTTCTGGCCGGGGCAAACCTGGGACCACAACCGGTTGATTTACGAGGTGAACCGCGACTTGCCTGACATTTTTGGAATCACTTCGAACATGGCGAAGGCGATATTCGGCGCGGTCGTGGTCGGCGGCTATTACCTGCTCGGAGGATTTCTCGTGTACTCGCTGTTCCGGCGATACATGGGAAAAGATTTCAAGCGTATGAGCCTGCTGCAATTTGGGCTCACGCAATTTCTTTTACTGACCATGGTGGCGCTGCCCTTGAAGATGGGGTTGCGACTCCTGTGGCACATCAAGTATGTGTGGATTACGCCCTGGTTCAATATTTGAAAACTGTCGTTGGTCGTTGGTCGTTAGTCGCTGGCCAACGCCCACGGTGCGGGCACCAGAGATGAATAGCGAACGACTAACGACCAACGACTAACGACGGTTTCCGGAGGAAGCGGTGCCCGAACAACCCAACGCCGAGCAGGACCCGATCACAACTAAGTCGTATGCCGCGTATTACCTGGTCGCGATGGTGATTCTGATGGCGACTTTGTTCTGGGCCTTGTGGGATGAGGCGTGGGTGCAGCGGCCATGGAAGGCCTTTCAGGAGCAATGGAAAGACCGCTATTCCGCGTTTCTGAACACGGCGCGGTCGAAGTCGGCAACCTCGGAGAAGGACGTCGAGCAGAATCCGGATTACATTGCGCTCAAGCAGGCTTACGAAAAGACTTATCAGGATTCGAAGGCGCAGGCCGAGGAAGCGCGCAAGGCAGTAGACGAAGTCAGCGCGCGACTGCTGGCAGTGCAGAGCGTGTTTACCGATCGGCGCGCGTATGTGAACGCGCTTAGTTACGAAATCGAGACCAGCGACAGCGCCTCTTCGAAAGCCAGCAAACAGAAAGAATTAGAAGAGTATAAGAGCAAGTTGGCAACGGTCGAGTTCCCTGACGGTAGCAAGAAACAATTCGACTTTCGGCAGCTGGAGAAGACCTACAACGAGATTCGGGACGAGCGCACAAAGAAAAGCCTGGAACTGGGCGAAGTGCTCAAACCCGTTACCGCGGCCAAGACGAAGATGGATGAATACATCTCCGATCACCTGGTCGGCCTGACGCCGCCGCAGATCGACGGCTTGAAGAAAAAAGCCGCGGAGTGGGACCCGAAGATCGTACAGATCAACGTGGCCGACGCCAACATTGTTGACCGGTGCGAATCCTGTCACATGAACGCGCGGGAACCGCTGAGAATCACACCGGCGTCAATGATGGCGAAAGGCGAGAAGAAGGCGGATGAGTATGCCGATGCGTTCGTCAGCCATCCCGAGCCGGAGCTGTTGAAGATTCACGATCCGGAAAAGTTTGGCTGCTCGCCCTGCCATCAGGGAAACGGGCGCGCGACTACTAGCATCGAGAAGGCGCACGGAAACTACGAGCACTGGCTATGGCCGCTCTATCCCAAGGAAAATGCGGAAGCGGGCTGCCAGAATTGCCATGCCGCCGACATGGTGCTGGTGAGCGGCGATGTGCAGTGGCAGACCATCAACAACGGCAAAGACCTCTACCGCCAGCGAGGTTGCATGGGCTGCCATCGCTACGAGGGTTATGACAAAGAGCCCGAAGATTTGAACTCGATTGGCCAGCAGATCAAGCAGATCGAGACGCAGAAGATCGAAAATCTGAAACAAAACGCATACCTGATGAAGCAGGCCGACGCGGCCGCGTCGAACGAAGAAGCAAACAAGCTGAACACTCAGGCGGTTGACCTCAGAGTGGCGAACAGCAAGCTGGACGGGCGTTTGCAGCAGCTCGATTACCAGTCGCACAGCCTGATGCAGGATGAGAAGAAGGTTGGGCCGAACCTGAAGGATGCGCGGCTGAAGCTCAACAAGAACTGGATTCCGGTTTGGCTGAAGAAGCCTTCGGATTTCCGTCCGACGACGAAGATGCCCAACTTCCGGCTGACGGATCATCAGATTCAGGCGATTTCAGCATATATCTGGCAGTCGGCATTCACGGATCCTCTTCCTAAGCAAAAGCCAGGGAACGCCGCGCACGGGAAAGAATTGTTTGAGACGCGTGGATGTCTGGCGTGCCACTCGATCGGCGAAGGCGATCAACTCCAAGGCGGCACGTTTGCCGCCAATCTGACCCGCGTAGGCGAGAAGGCAAATTACGATTACCTGGTGCGCTGGATTCACAATGCCCGTGAGCGCACGCGTCCCTATTGCCCGTACGAGAAGAAGGACATCGGTCCCGAAGATTACGCCAAGAAGGGACTTCCCTATAAGTTCGATCTCGATCACAGCAAATGTCCTAACGACGGCCACGAACTGCAAGTGCAGAACATGACGGTGATGCCCAGCCTGCGCCTGGCTCCAGAGGATGCGGAAGACATTGCAACTTATCTGATGACGCAGAAGAAGCAGGAGCCATCGTCCTATGCAGATGCTGCGTTCATGGACGATCCCAAGCTGAAAGACGAGGGCAAGAAGTGGGTGCGGCACTTTGGCTGCGGCGGATGCCATGAGATTTCCGGTATGGAGGATGAAGGACGCATCGGCACCGAACTGACGTACGAAGGCAGCAAGCCGATCGAACGTCTCGACTTCGCGTTGTTTACCACTATCGCGGAGCGCGGCGGCAAAGATGCCGAGCCGATTACTGATAAGGACGATCTGGCGCGGCTTCCGGACGGTCCGGCGAAAGATCCCTGGTACGACCAAAAAGGATTCTTCGAGCACAAACTCGCCGAACCCAATGTTTACGACAAAGGCAAGATCAAGGGCGAACTCGACGCATCACGCATGCCCAACCTGCACCTCACCAAGGAACAGGTGCTCGACCTCACAACTTTCCTCATGGGAAGTGAAGAGACTTCCCTGCCCTCGAGCTATCAATACAAGCCGGGCGACGCGCGCCACGACATTCAGGAGGGCTGGTGGGTCATCAAGAAATACAACTGTATGGGCTGCCACCAGTTCATCCCGGGCCAGCAAACGATCCTGATGGGATTGAAGCAGTATCAGGACATTCAGGAGCAACTGCCTCCGAAGCTTTTGACCGAGGGCGCGCGTGTTGATCCCGAATGGCTGCGCAGGTTCTTGTCCAATCCGGCGTTGAGCACCACCGATACGAACCGCAACGGCGTGCGTCCATATTTGAAAGTGCGGATGCCAACATTCTCTTTTTCCGACATCGAACTGCGGAAGCTGGTTCGGTTCTTCCAGGCACTGTCGCAGCAGCCGCTGCCTTACATTCCCGAGGAAATGCGAGTGCTGACAGCGAAGGAAACGGACATGGCGCGCAGTCTGTTCTCGAGTACTGCGGCTCCTTGCCTGAAGTGCCACGCTACGGGCGATCCCGCGCACGACAAGATCGCCACCGCTCCGAACTTCCTGTTGGCAAAAGAACGGCTGAAGCCGGACTGGGTCGAGCGCTGGATCACCGATCCGCAGGCGGTTAGCCCGGGAACGTCAATGCCCTCGGGCCTGTTCAAGCAACAGAATAATCAGTGGGTCTTTGCCGGGCCCACGCCGCCGTCATTCCAGGGTTACGAGGGAGATTATCGCAAGCTGCTCACCGATTACATTTTCCAGTTGACGCCGGAAGAACAGCGTAAAGTTGCGGCGTCGATGCCTCACGCGAAAGCGGCCGTGCAGCCGAAGAGCGATCGCAGGCAGGCTGCGGCGGAATCGCATCAAGCGGCGACCGGCGGTTCGCGGTAGAATGACGAGTTCGATAACGCGCGCTTGTTAGTGACGAAAGCTTCTTAAGTCGACTACTAAGAAAAGAAAGAAGGACATTATGAATAAGAAAACAAGTTGGATGATATCGGCTGGCGTGCTGGCGTTGAGCGCCATGCTGCTGACCGCGGCGTGCAGCAAGAAAGAGAACACGGAGCAATCGAGCAATAACATGGCTCAGACAGCGGCACCCGCGCCTGCGGCAACACCGATTGATCCGGCCACAGTCGCAACTGTAAGCGGCACCGTGAAATTTGACGGCGCGGCCCCGAAGGCCGCCAAGATCGACATGAGCCAGGATCCAGCCTGCAAAGGCATGAACGAAGCGGAGGCCGTGCAAGTAACCGGCGGCGATCTTGCCAACGTTTTCGTCTATGTAAAAGACGGCCTCGGCAGCCGTACCTTCGACGTTCCCACGACCCCGGTCGTCCTCGACCAGAGCGGCTGCAAATACCATCCGCACGTGCTCGGCGTAATGGCCGGGCAGACGGTCGAGATCAAGAATGACGATCAGACCACGCATAACATTCATCCCACGCCGAAAGACAATCGCGAGTGGAACGAATCGCAGCCACCGGCGTCCGCTCCGCTCGAGAAGAACTTCGCCCGCGAAGAAATCATGCTTCCGGTGAAGTGCAATCAGCATCCGTGGATGAAGATGTACATCAACGTGGTAAAGAGCCCGTTCTACGCCGTCACCGACAAGTCCGGGAAATATGAAATCAAGGGGCTGCCGCCGGGCGACTACACGATTGCCTTCGTGCACGAGAAGCTGGGCGAACAGGACCAGAAGGTAACGGTCGGCCCGAAAGACACGAAGACAGTGGACCAGAGCTTCAAGGCTGGCGAGTAGACTGAAGGCCCGGACTACTTACCGCTGTGCCCCTTGACGACGGGATAGTCGTCTGCGCACCTCGTCTACACACCCAATCTGTACTCAGGGGGGAACGACTCTGGCAGCCATCCCAACCTACAACCGCGCCCATCACGCTTTCGCCGTGTTTACGGCATGCGCGACGCTGGTCGTGATCACGGCTGGAGCTTTGGTGACCAGCAACGACGCTGGTTTGTCGGTTCCCGACTGGCCAACGTCGTTCGGCTATCTGGTGAAGGTGCCTCACTTCGTGGGCGGCGTGCGCTATGAGTGGAGCCACCGCATGGTGGCGGGCACGCTGGGAATGTTGACGCTCACCATCGCGATCTGGACCCTGGTGGTCGAACGCCGCCGGTGGGTGCGCTGGCTAGCGATAGGCGCTTTATGCACGTTCATCACTCAGGCCACTTTAGGCGGGATGACGGTTCTGTTCTTCCAGCCGCCCTGGCTTTCCACGGCGCACGCGACCGTAGCGCAAACGTTTTTCTGCATTGCGGTAGCCATCGCGCTCTTCACCGGACGCAAGTGGGTCACCGATCGACCGGAAAACGATCGAGCGCAAGAAGATCGAACGCAAGGAGAGCAGCCGCGCGCGGACTTCGACTCGCGCCGGCCGAGCCTCTTCACGCTGACTTTGCTCTCCATCCTCATACTGTACGTGCAACTGATCCTCGGCGGGATGTTTCGCCACCACGGCCTGAGTTGGTGGCCGCACGTACTGAATGCGGTGACGGTGTCATTTGTGCTCGCGTGGACGGCCGTACGCGCTCTCTCCGTTTATTCGCACATTGATGCGGTGCGCCGCCCGGCGATCGTAATGCTTTCGCTTTTAATCACGCAGCTCTGCCTGGGATTCACTGCATTCTTGACGCGCGTGGCCTGGGGCAGAGACACGGCGCAACCGGAACTTCCCATGGTCGTGGCAACCGTGGCGCACGTGGCCGTCGGAGCACTGCTACTGGCGACTACCGTAGTTCTATCAATCCAAGTATGGCGGCTCGTTCCAGTCGCCCTGGCAGAAACGCTTCCCCAGGCCCGACAGGGCGTTTCCGCCGCGTGACCCGTTCGTCCTGCTGTTTGCCTCTTTTGTTCATTCTCATGATGCTGGACACAATATCGTCGTAAACTGTTACAGAACTCATCGTTATCAGGACTTAATTCAGGAACGCCCTTGGGATCGAAGGTTTCCGCCATCGTTGACGCCGCGCCGGAAGTAATGCCTGCTTCCGCAGAGTCCGTCATTTCCGTGGAGAACCTCGTGCATCGCTACGAGAGCCGCACTGCCCTGAATGGCATTTCCATCGACGTGCGTCCGGCGGAGCTATTCGGCTTGCTGGGTCCGAACGGCAGCGGTAAGACGACGCTCTTCCGGATTCTTTCCACCCTGATGCTTCCGACCGCGGGCCGCGCCATCATCATGGGCTGCGATGCCGCGCAGGAACCGGCGCGCTTGCGGCGGCAAATCGGAGTGGTTTTTCAGGCGCAGAGCGTCGACCTGAAGCTCACAGCCTACGAGAATCTTTGGCATCAGGGACATCTTTACGGTTTGCGCGGGCCCTCGCTGAAAGAACGAATTCAGGAAATTCTTTCGCGCGTGGGCTTGGCCGATCGCGCCAGTGAACTGGTCGAAACTTTCTCCGGCGGAATGCAGCGGCGCATCGAGTTGGCCAAGGGATTATTGCATCATCCAGGAGTGCTTCTTCTGGATGAGCCGACCACCGGCCTCGACCCCGGCGCACGGCGCGATCTGTGGCAATACCTGCAGACGCTGCGCGACGAAGAGCATGTTTCCGTCCTTGTGACCACGCATCTCATGGAGGAGGCCGAGCGCTGCGACCGGCTCGCTATCTTGAACGAAGGCAACCTGGTCGCCTTAGGAACGCCCGCCGAGTTGAAGAGCGAAATCGGTGGAGATGTAGTATTGCTCGATGCCGCCCACGATGCCGGGGTGCTCGCGGAGCGCATCCGGGCACGCTATCACGTGGAAACGACCGTCCTAGAAAACCAGGTGCGCATCGAGCGTGAAGGCGCCCACCGCTTTGTAACTGAAGTAGTGGAGGCGTTTCCTGGAGAGGTAGAGGCGATCTCCGTCAGCAAGCCGACGCTCGAAGATGTTTTCATTCGCCGCACCGGGCACAAGTTCTGGACCGAACAAAACGACGCGCAGACCAGCGCGGAAGATCACAGGAGGTAATTTGCTCTCTATGAATCTTGTACTTTCTCTCGTACTTGGCATTCTCCCCTTGCTCGGAGTGGCCTGGATTTTCATGAACGGCATGATCACTCTGTCGCCGCCCTCGGCCACCGTGGACGGTCTGTTTATGAGCTTGATCCTGCTCGCGCTTTCGGGAACCTTCTGGCTGAATGCATACTGGGAGATGCGTGACCAGGGCATGATCGGCAAAAAGAAAGCCGCGCCTGCGGCGGCCAAAGCTCCCGCCGCGAAGGCGAGTTAACTTCATGGCCACTCGATCCGTCGCCCTGTCGAGACCGCTTGCGCCCGCTTCCGCCGGGCTCGTCCTGCCCGCGTTCACGCTGTGGTGGCGCGAGATTGTGCGCTTCTACCGGCAGAAGTCGCGGGTAGTCGGCGTACTGGCGTCTCCGCTGGTGTTCTGGGTTGTGCTGGGCTCGGGCTTTGGGAGTTCGTTCCGCTCTGCCACGGGACCGGCTCAGCAGCACTACATGGATTATTTTTATCCCGGAACCCTGATCCTGATCGTGCTGTTTACCTCGATTTTCGCGATGATGTCGCTTATCGAGGACCGCAAAGAAGGATTTCTACTTTCTGTGATGGTGGCACCGGTGCCGCGGTCGGCGATTGTGCTGGGCAAAGTTCTCGGCGGCACAACGCTCGCGGCGGTTCAGGGAATGATCTTCCTCATATTCGCACCGTTTGCGGGTGTACATCTCGAACCGGTTCAGATCTTGCTGGTCGCGGTGGTGGTTTTTCTCGTTTCGTTCGCGCTGACCGCGCTAGGCTTCGCCATCGCCTGGCCGATGGATTCGACCTCAGCCTTCCATGGCATCATCAATCTGTTTCTAATTCCCCTGTGGCTCTTATCGGGCGCACTGTTTCCGCTCTCCGGCGCCTCCGGTTGGATTCGCGGCCTGATGTATATGAACCCGCTCACCTACGGAGTCGAGGCGCTACGCGACTTGCTCTATCCCGGCACGCAGACGCAGTTTCCTCTGCCCTCGACCATCGCGACGTTGCTATTGTTTTCGCTGGTGATGTTCGCGCTCGCATTCTACATGGCAAACCGCCGCACCACGAGGCCGGCCGCGTGATCCCCGAAAAGTACTCGTTCTTCCCCGCTCTGATCGCCAGCTTGAATGGCATCAGCGCGGTCTTTCTAATTGTCGGCAGGTATATGATTGCCCGCGGCCGCATGGCGGCGCATCGCGCCTTCATGATCGCCGCCGTGGTCGCCTCAGCGCTGTTTCTGGTCTGCTACGTTTATTTTCACGCCCATGTGGGAGATATTCTTTTTCTTGGCCAGGGCGTGTGGCGCACGATTTACTTCGCGATCCTGATCCCCCACGTCACGCTGGCCATCGTGATCGTGCCCATGGTGATCATCACGCTGGTCCGCGGTTTGCGCGCCCGCTATGATCGGCATCGCGCGATAGCGCGCTGGACCTGGCCGCTGTGGATGTATGTCAGCATTACCGGAGTGATCGTATATTTCATGCTGTATCAGTGGTTCCCGCACAGCTAACGGTTTTGAAAGGGCACGGCTTCAGCCGCGCCGTTACGGACGCAACAAGGACGACGGCTTTAGCCCCTGAGGTCCTCGCTCCGAAAGATTTATGGCAAGCGTGAGACTGAAAATCGATGTAGCCGGTACCGTTGGCGACGAGGCTTGGCGCGAGATCAAGCAGTTTGATCAGATCCAAAGCGCCGACTTCGGCCCTCAGTTCGGCAGCGGCGGCCTTTCCCCGAGCCTTGTGGCCACGGCCGTGCCGCCAAAGCCTCCCCTGAGCTTGCCGCCAACCGAAGCGAAACGGAACCCTTACCCCAAAGGCGCCTGGATCGGAGCCGAAATCCGGCTCCAGACGCCGCTTCTGGCTCAATATGCCGTTTCACACTATCTGGAACAGGAGCGCGTGATCGACGCCGATGTCGTAGAGTAGTACTGACACTAAGCTGTCTATGAGTATGTCTGCCAGTCCAATTCAAGCCCCGCCTGCCGACGACCTTCGAGTTCCCAAACCCGGCATGTCCCGCACCCAAAAACTTCTATTTTTCGTGACCGCGTGGCTGATCTGCCTGATGCCCTTTCTGTTCTGGTGGAACACCTGGTTCGGCCGCAAGCTCTCCGACCAGCAATTGACCGAATATCTCCACGACGCGAAGAAGCCGCGACACATTCAGCAGGCGCTGGTGCAGGTGGGCGAGCGCATCACGCGGCAGGATGCCAAGGCGAAACAGTGGTATCCAGACCTGGTGCGCCTCGCCGCCGATCCGGTGGAAGAAGTGCGCAACACCGACGCGTGGATCATGGGCCAGGACACGTCCGGCGCTGGGTTTCACGAAGCGCTGCTGCAGTTGCTGGCCGACCCCTCGCCGATGGTGCGTGGCAATGCCGCACTGTCGCTAGTGCGCTTCGGTGACGCAACGGGCCGTCCGCAGATTCTGGCGCTTCTGCAGCCAGCGCAAATAACTTCTCCGCAATCCGGCCGCATCGTCGACGCCGACCGCCCCGGCACTGCCATCCACCAGGGCGGCCTCATTGCAAAGCTCGCGTACGGGCAGCAGCAGACGGCAGAAATCCGCTCTCCGATCCCTGGCCGGATTCGCTCGGTCGCCGGTGCCGGAGCAAACGTCATCGCCGGTGCGGAGGTAGCGGTCGTCGATCCCGCGAACCAACAGGCGTGGGAAGCCTTGCGCGCGCTCTATCTCATCGGCCAGCCCGACGACCTCTCAGCGATTCGCCCCTACGAGCGCGACCTGCCGGATATTTCCAATGACGTGCGCCAGCAGGCAGTGGAGACCGAACAGGCGATACGGAAAAGAGCTGGCTCCTAGCCCTCAGCCCGCCGCCTCAATCACCACGCGCTCCACTTCCTTCCACGCGCCCGACCGCGGATCGACCACTTCAAAATGCCCTGCGCCCGCTATCTCCACCAGCCGCGCATCTTCCTTCGTCTTCTGTTTTGCGTTCACGTAGTCGCTGCTGAAAGCGGGCGGCACCACGTCATCTTCCGCGCCATGCACCAGCCACTGCTGTGCCCGAATTGCAAGCTTCATGGGATCAGCTTCCCGGTAGTGATCCGCAACCTCTGCCGGAGTCCCGCCTAGAAACTCCACCACCGCATCATTACTCAAATGCAAGGCGTAAGCCCGATGAAGATCCACTACGCCCGCCAGCGATATCACCGCCTTCACACCCGTCTCATGCGCCGCCAAACACAGCGCCAGCTGGCCGCCAGCCGAGTGCCCGATCGCCAAGCTTCGCCGCGCATCGAAGTCATACTTGTGCGCATTCTGTGTGAGAAATTGATAGCCCGCGCGGATGTCTGCAAACGTCCCAGGCCATCCGCCGCCTGCATTGCCAACCCGCCGGTACTCCAGATTCGCGGTGGCAATTCCGTTCGCCGTCAGCGCCGCGCAAAGATGCCCCATATATTTCAGATCGTATTTAGCCCGCCAGTAGCCACCATGAATAGCGATTGCGAGTGCGTGCGGAGCTTTGGTTTTCGGCAGCCGCAAATCCACAAACTGATTTTCATTTCCTCCATAAGCCAGGCGCACATCTGCCTTGGCCGGCGTCAAACTCAAGATGTCGTCGGACAAAGTCATTCCTTGGTCACCCGGTGAATCTCTGGCGTGGTTAAAGGTTCGTGTTCTCTTACCAACGCGGTCAAATGATTATACGGGCCGGGATTCAACACTTAATGCGCGAAGGAACCTTCTGTATTAGGATTCATTGAGCCGCAAGAATATAAAGAATGCAATCGGAATCTGTACATTTCCCGGCCACTCCCATCGCGTTGAAAATGGGAGTCGCGATCGGCATTGGAATGCTGGTCGGGATGGAACGCGAATGGTCGAACAAGGACGTCGGCGTCAGGACCTTCGCGCTCGTTGCCTTGTTTGGCATGCTCGCTTCCCTGATTGGGCAAAGCCTCGTTATTACCGGGCTGATCGGTGTGTTCCTGCTGGTCGCCGCCATGAACACCCGCAGTATTCTTCACGACCGTTCGCTGGAAATTACGACCTCCGCCGCTTTGATGGTGAACTTCCTCCTCGGCGATCTGGTCGGTCTTGGTCACATCTTCACTCCCGTGGCGGGGGCGATCGTCATGACCATGCTTCTAGCCTGGAAGACCGAACTGAGCCGCTTCGCCGGTGGTTTGCAGCCGGCGGAGATTCGCAGCGCCGTCCTGCTCGGCCTGATCGGCTTTGTCATCTATCCGGTTCTTCCCAACCGCTACGTCGACCCCTGGCAACTCTTTAACCCCAGCGACGCTTGGATCAGCGTGATTGCCATCGCCGGAATCGGATTCGTTAATTATGTGCTGCTCCGTATCTACAGCACGCGCGGCCTCTATCTGGGAGCTCTCTTCGGCGGCCTGGTGAACAGCAGTGCTACCGTCGCTGAGTTGGGTACCAGGCTGCAAAAATCAGGGATGGTTGCCCGAACGACGACTCTGTGCCTGTTGACCACAATCGCGATGTTCGCCAGGAATCTGATTCTCGCTGCTATTTTCTCGCCCCGCTCCCTGAGTGCCACTCTGCTGCCGCTTCTGGCCATGACTCTGGTGGCCGGTTTCTGGGTTTGGCGCGACCGCAGAATTCAGGAAAATGTCCCCGGAACCCTGACGCTTACTTCTCCGATCTCGCTTAAAAAAGTTCTTTGGTTCGGTATCGTGTTCATTTCCATACAGGTCGTCGGGACTTTGCTCACCAGATACTTTGGCAGCGGAGGCATGCTTGCCACCAGCGTTTTCGGCGGCCTCGTAAGCAGCGCCAGCACCACTGCGGCGGCCGCTACCATGGCGATGCACGGCAAAATAACCCCCGCGCTCGCCGGCAGCGCTACCGTGCTCACGTCTTTGGCCAGCGCTGCCGTGAACCTGCCCATTGTCTGGCGAACCACCAAAGATAAGGCGGTTGTGAAGGCACTTACTTTCAAGATGGCCACGGTCATCGCGACGGGAATCGCTGCGGTCACCATAGACCGGATCTTCCAGTTCTCCGAATTGCTGTTGCGGAAATAAGCGCGCCCAAGCGCAGTCTCTGGGTTATGCTCTGTGTTTTGGTTCCCCCTGTCCAAATCCGTTCCAATCCGTGCAAATCTGTGGCTGGACTTTTTTTCTGCTCTGCCCCACAAATAATTTCTCTCTCCGGCAAAACTCAGCTATCCTCTACCCGGATGACTACCCTGCCCCTTTCCGAATTGATCGGCGCCACGGTCTATGACCCGTCCGGCGCGGCTACCGGGCGGGTGCGCGAAGTCACTCTTGCTCCTCAGGAAGACCGTAACCGCATCGCCTCGTTCATTGTTAGGACCAAATCCGGCAATCGCGTCCTTCCTTTCTCCGCCGTTTCCGTCATCGACGCCAACATTCACACCTCCACCAATCCCGCGGACTGGCCCGCCGCCAACGGCGCCGAGGGCCTGTTCCTTCTTGAGCGCGATCTCCTCGATCAGCAGGTCATCGACATTAATGGACGCAAAGTCGTTCGCGTCAACGACGTCGACCTTCAAATCGACTCCACGATCGAAGCTGGACATTCTCATGCCGTCCTGCACATCCAATCTGTCGATATCGGCGTCCGGGGCGCCATTCGACGCCTTCTGCGAGGACTTGCGCCCCGCGCCGCTCTCCATGTGCTGCTGGATAAGATTCCTCCGCGCACCATCCCGTGGAGTTTTGTCGACTTAATCGAGACCGATCCCGCGCGCCGCATCAAACTCAAGATTTCTCACGACGGTTTGGCCACCCTCCATCCCGCCGATATCGCCGACATTGTAGAAGACCTTGCCCCAGATGAGCGCGAGGCCGTCTTCCGCACTCTCGACGAAGATGTTGCCGCCGAAACTCTCGAAGAGGTCGAGCCCAAGGTCCAGAAGGCGATCGTCGAATCTCTCGACTCCGAACGCGCCGCCGACATCGTCCAGGAAATGGACCCCGACGCCGCCGCCGACCTCCTCGGCGATCTCCCGCAGGATCGCACCGAGCAGATTCTCGTCGAGATGAAGCCCGAGGCCAGCCAGGAAGTCGTTGAACTTCTCGAGCACCGCGAAGAAACCGCCGCCGGACGCATGACCACTGAATTCCTCGCCCTGCCCGTCTCAGCCACGGTCGAGAACGCCATAGGCGTGATGCGCGAGTTCGAGGGCGGCGTAGAAACCGTTAGCACCATTTATCTCGTTGATTCCCACGGCACTCTGGTTGGAGCCGTCCCCCTGGTAAATCTTGTTCTCGCCGCCAAGCCCGACATCCCACTCCTCTCTCTGACTCAGGAGCCTCTCGTCCTCACCCATAAAGAGACCAGCGACAACGAGGTCGCCGAACTCTTCGACAAATACAACCTCGTGACCCTCCCGGTTATCGACGAACACAACAAACTGGTCGGCGTAGTCACCTCCGACGACGTAATCACCATGCTCCGCGGCAAGCTCTAACCTTCGTTTGTCATCCCGAGCGAAGTGAGGGATCTTGGTTTGGTAGCCGCGATGCTCTACCAATTTGCCATTTGAAAACTAACCACTGATCACTGACCACCGACCACTGCCTCCTCGGTATAATCACTAGTTCCCGAGGAGAGCCCCTTTGCCCTTCGACGACCTCCGCCAATGGATCGCCGCGTTAGACCGCGCCGGCGAGCTGAAGCGCATCCAAACCGAAGCCGATCCCATCCTGGAAATCGCAGAAATCACCGACCGCGTAAGCAAAGGCAAGGTTCATGTGGGGACGGGCGCCTCGCCCGTCCCGCCGAGCGCAGCAAGGCGTGCAGCGCCCGGGGGCCCTGCTCTTCTATTCCAAAACATTAAGGGCTATCCAAACTCCCAACTCCTCATCAACCAGTTCGGCTCCGAAGCTCGCATGAAGCTAGCCCTCGGGGTGAACTCGTTCGACGAATTTGCGGACCGAATCCGAGTCTTCATGGATCTCAAATCCCCGCAGGGCTTCCTCGACAAACTAAAAATGCTTCCACTCCTGACCGAAGCAGGAAAGTTCTTTCCGAAGACCGTCCCCACCGGCCCCTGTAAGGAAGTAATCAAGCGCGACAACTTCTCCCTGCTCGACTTCCCCGTCTTGCAGTGCTGGCCACAAGACGCCGGCCGCTTCATCACCCTCCCCTGCGTGATAACTCGCGACCCCAAATCCGGCAAACGCAACGTAGGCATGTACCGCCTCCAGGTCTACGACGCAAAAACAACCGGGGCGCACTGGCAGAGACAGAAGGTTGCGGCGGAGCATGCGCGGCAGCGCATGCGGGCCGCGGTGGGAGGCAAATCTGCGGCGGTGGACATTATGGCTCGTACTTCGGGAGGGCAGGTTCTTGCTGACGGAGATCGTTCTTCGGGAAGGATGGAGGTTGCTGTTGCTATTGGTACTGATCCTGCCGTTACTTTTTCGGCCATTGTGCCAGCGCCTCCTGACGTCGAAGAATATCTGATTGCAGGATTTCTGCGGGCTGCTCCCGTTGAACTCGTCAAATGCGAGACGGTTGATCTGGAAGTTCCTGCGACCAGCGAAATTGTTCTGGAAGGCTACGTCGATCTTGACGAACTGCGCACGGAGGGGCCGTTTGGCGACCACACCGGTTTCTACTCGCTGGAAGATCTTTACCCCGTGTTCCACGTGGAATGCATCACGCATCGTAAGGATCCGATCTATGCGACCACCATCGTCGGCAAGCCTCCGATGGAGGACGCTTATATGGGCAAAGCTGTGGAGCGCGTCTTTCTGCCGCTGATGCGGCTTACCATTCCTGAATTGATTGACGTCAATCTTCCGATTGAAGGCGTCTTTCACAACCTGATGATCGTTTCAATTCGCAAATCCTATCCCGGGCAGGCCCGCAAAGTGATGAACGCCATCTGGTCGCTGGGGCAGGCCATGTTTACGAAATGCATCATCGTGGTCGATGAAGACGTTGACGTGCAGGATCTCGCCGACGTGACGTTGAAAGTGCTCAACCACATCGACCCCGAACGCGATATCCAGTTCACGCTTGGCCCGGTTGACTCGCTCGACCACGCTTCGCGGCTGGCGAACTATGGGTCGAAGATGGGCATTGACGCCACGCGGAAGTGGCCGACTGAAGGCTTTACGCGGCCGTGGCCGGATGAGATTGTTATGGATGCTAAGACCAAGGCGCTGGTGGATGGGAAGTGGAAGGCGTTGGCGAAGGAGTTGGGGATCGATTAGTTCTTGTGGGACCGCTTTCTCCTTTGAAGGTAGCTTTACGGCACGACTGAAGTCGTGCCCACTTCTCGCAAAGGACGCGAGAAGTGGGGCACCCAGCGATCTCTTCGATCGCCGGGACAGCAGGTTCCTCACCGGGCTTGGCGCCCGGTTCGGAATGACATCCCTTTTTTCACCACGCTCCCCTTTTTTCGAACACGTTTCCCTCGCTATCGGCGGCGGGGGCGTTTGTTTGGTTGGAGTAGGTTCCAGGCTTCGCGGTATTTTTCGTGGCGGCGGCTGCCTCGGGGATCGCCTCCGAATGGGTAGACGCGGACCATCAGGCGGCGGGCGAGAGCGCGGACGGGGATTAGATACCAGATGTCGGTGCCCAAGATCACTACTGCCAGGAAATCGACTTTCGATGGCAGATAGGGCATGTGTTTGTGCGTGGTCTTCCAATAGGCATTCACGGTGTAGGCGCGGTAGTGGGTGCAGGTGCTGGATTTTACCTGCACGCGCCAGGTGCGCTTGCCGGAGTCGACCAGGAAGTCGTAGCGGTGGCTGTCTCCGTAGGGCTTGGCTACGATCAGGCCTTTGCTGGTGGCCTTTACCATGAACATCATTTCCGCTAGTTCTCCTAGCTGCTTGCGGGTGGCGTGGGGCCAGGTGGGATAGACAATCTTCTTGGGACGTTCATGAAGCGCTCTGGTGTTTGGGTTCGACGTTGGCCGGCCTATGGGTTTCCCGTTACGCGAAAACACAGTCATACTGATCTCCAGTTTTCTGCATTGCTCGGATGCATCCTGGTTATATTGCTTGTAGAACAGACACTTCCATCCGTCCCAGATGTTGCCCAGAAACACGAAAGGCGCGAACCCGAGGGCCCACGCCTGTTTGGCTGTAAACACAAACGGCGCAGACCGGATGGCCTGCGCCGCTGTTTTGACTCTATAATTTTATTATATCATACGGCATAGGGTAAATGGGCCATATTAGCCACATTTATTTCTCCCCGCGAATCAACCACTTAGTCGAAAATGACGCCCTTCAGCCTCTTGACAACTTTTTCCACAGGGTGGCGAGGCTACAGAGTTGGGAGCGTTAGTAGTGTCCTAATTTGGCGCATGCTGCTTGTGTCGAGTCTCGATTAGAAGCGGATAACGTGAGCTAAATGACACATTAATTCTCCACCCGTCAGCGCAGATTGATAGCTACCGCATTTCCGCACGCGGACATTCTGACCCTGGAGGCCCCATGCACCGACCACATCATTACCTCGCTTCGCTGTTCCTGACTGCCGCCATCGCTGCGCCAATATCTCTCTTCGCTTCCCCTCAAGATGCCGGCGTTCAGGTGCGGGTATATGACAAGAACCACAAGGACTATCACAACTGGGATGACAACGAGAACCGCGCCTGGGGAGTGTATCTGACTGAGAACCACAAGAACCATCACGAATATTCCAAGGCTAGCAAAAAGGAACAAGGGCAATACTGGAACTGGCGGCACGCCCATCCGGACGATCATCACGAGAACGACCATCACTAGAATTTTGTTTTGGCGCTGAAGTCAAAATCCCCGTCCTGTCCCTGCAAAAAGACGCAGGGACAAGGACGGGGCACCCGCCAGTGAGATAGCCGCGAGTCTCAGCCCACCCTCGCATAGAGCCCGCGAACTCGACAACCCCCCATTAATTGACGCGCATCAGCCACGGGAATAGACTTTCGTCCCGGAAGAGATCAGCGGCAAGTGGCAAGTGATCAGTGGTCGGTGGTCAGTAAAACCAGGTGGCTGATCACTGACCACTATCCACTGACCACTGAGTTTTCGCAGCAATCCGGCCAGGGCTGATTTCTCGTATATCTATAGAAGGAAGAGACCTAGCGTTGTCGAGGCCGCAAGCACAAGGCATTTCGGCGGATCTGGCCCTGGTGACGGGGCTGAAGTCCGGCGACCAGGGAGCGATGGCGGAGCTTTATGACCGCTACTCTTCGGTGGTGTATGCGGTCGCGTTGCGGGTGCTGGGAGATACGGGGGCGGCGGAAGACGTGCTGCAGGAAGTGTTTTTGCAACTGTGGCGCAAGCCCAGCGCTTTCGATGCGGCGCGCGGCAGTCTGGGAAGCTGGCTGGCGGTGATCACGCGGAACCGGGCGATTGACTCTCTTAGAAAGCGGCGGCCGGAAACGGACATAGAAGATGTGGTTTTGTCGGTGGCTCCGGACCTGGCGGGAGCAGCGGAGTTGGCGCGTGCGGCGGAGAAAGTGCGAGGCGTCATGGGAGGGATGGCTCCGGCACAACGCAGCGCCCTCGAAATGGCTTACTGGGAAGGTATGAGTCATTCGGAGATTGCCGATAAGACTGGGGAGCCGTTGGGGACGGTGAAGACCCGGATACGCGGGGGATTGATTTTGCTGCGGAAGGCGTTTCAGAGTTGAGTGCAGGGGAGGAGCTGCGCTCCTCGGACAGCCGAGGGCGGCTGTCCCCACATTTGAAGATCGAGTGAGCAGAGGAATCGTTGTGAAGAGCAAATGAACGAGCACGAACGATACGCGGAGGAGTTGGCTTTGTACGCGCTGGATGCGCTTCGGGGAGAGGAGCGCGCACGCGTGGATGAGCACTTGGCGGAGTGTGCGGCGTGCCGGCGGGAGCTGGAACAACTGCGCGGCGATACGGCGCTGCTGGCGCTGTCGACGGCGGGGCCGAGGCCTCCGCAGCGAGCGCGGCAGAGGCTGCTGGATGCGGTGGCGCGGGAGGCGCGCGTGCCGAGCGTTGTCGAGACTTCCCCTCGTCGTTTGTGGTGGGGATGGCTGGGATGGGCGGCTACGGCGGCGGTGGTGATTCTTGCATTCTCGTTGTGGCGGGAGAACTCCGTTTTGAAGGAGACCTTGGCATCGGCGAGTTCTCAGGCGGCGAAGAGCGTGCGCGAAATGGAGGAACTGCGGAGGATCGCAGCGCCGATCCTGGAGCCGGAAGCGCAGCGGGTGACGCTGGTTGCGGCGAAGGCTCCGCCGCAACCACAAGGCAAGGTCTTTTATCTGCGGAACCGGAGCAGTCTGGTTTTGCTGGCGAATAACCTGCCGTCGCTAGCGCCGAGGAAGGCTTATGAGTTGTGGTTGATTCCGACGAGCGGGGCTCCGATTGCGGCGGGATTGTTCAAGCCCGATGCGCATGGGAGCGCGAGCGTGGTGAATCCTCCGCTGCCGGCGGGAGCCGAGGCCAAGGCGTTTGCGATTACCGTTGAGGATGAAGCGGGGTCGGCTACGCCGACGATGCCGATTGTGATGATGGGCGCGGGCGAGTAGGTCTGGTTGGATCGCTCAGGGGGCTGAAGCCCCGCGGATTTTTGGTCGTCTTCTCGACGCAGGCCTGACGGCCTGCTCCACTTCATGCCTCGAAGACACTGCTGGCAGCTGTTCCGGAGCGCCTGGCTGCGCTCGGCGGGACAGCCGAGGGCGGCTGTCCTCACACGAGCGTCTGCGCTTTCTACTGCGTGCTTCCCTCTTAGAGAGTTACTTATTGAAAACTATAACGGCTTTGGGAACTTGAACGTGTTCCTTTCGGTAGGCGCGGGCGATATCGCCGAGCGGGGTTTCCTGAGGAAGCGTGCCGAAATCCCCCACAGGCTGTTCGCCCTTGGCGTAGCTGTATTCGGAGGTGCCTAGCAGGCTGGATTCCAGCCCCATGGCATGCTGCGAGGCGTGCGAAGGACGATCATCGGGCATGTAAATGGGTTGCGGATTGTTGCTCTGGACCGAAGCGGTTTGTCCGAAAGCGGCAACGGTGCCGCACAGAAAAAAGAGAGCAAAGATTGTAGTTTTCATGCGATTGATCCTGTCTGGGGGAAAATTGCAATGTGTAAAGAACTGTCGGAATGCCTTAATTAGCGCGGCTTCCACTGTGGTAAGGGCAATCCGCATACCAAACCGGCGCGGATGGGATTCGAGTTAGAGGACTTTCAAAGAACCCCGGTCGCAAGCATTTGCACATATGTGGAAGATCGGGGTTTATCGCGGGAACAAAGCTTTTAACCGCAGAGATCGCCAAGGGAAAGCCGCGAAGGACGCTAAGAAAACACCGTCCTGCTCTTTAGTCGGCGGTTATTCCGGTTCTACTACGGTGTGCTTGCTTCCGTATTTCTTAAAGACAGAGTCGCGGGAGATGACGCCTTCCAGCTGACGCGAGTTGGCGCGATTGACTACGGGGACGAGCGGATAAACATTCACGTAGCGGAGAGCGGCGTCGAGTGGAAGATCGGGGTAAAGACTCGGCAGGGACTGCGGCGGGAGAACGGAGCCGAGGGTATGTTCTCCCTTGCCTTCCTGGAAAAGGCGCTGGAGTTGTTCGCGGCTGACCATGTTCCACCCGCTGGGATGCAGACGCACGAGGAACGTCGAGTCGGGCGAATCCTGGGTTCGGCGGGCGTTGGCGTCGACGTAATCCTGCGCACTCAGGATGACGGTGGGGACCGGGAGCATGGCGTCTTCGACGCGCAGGATGGCTTCTTCACGCTCCTCTTCGAGCGAGGGCAGGATTAGCCCATCCTGACGGGTCAACAAGTCGAAGATGGGGATGCTCTGCAAGCTGCGGGAGACGAGGTAGGAGAAAGTGTTGGCGACAATTACAGGAACGATGATTTCGTAGTTGCCGCTGACTTCGAGCACCATGAAGACGGAAGTCATCGGGACACGGAGGAATCCAGCGAAAAGAACTCCCATGCCGACGAGGACGTAGGTTCCGTTTGATCCGGTGAGGTGCGGGAAAAAATAGTGCATGCGATCGCCGACCGCGCCTCCGAGCATGGCTCCGATGAAAAGCGTAGGGGCGAACATACCGCCGGGAGTTCCGCTGACAAAAGAGATGGTGGTGGCGAGAATCTTAAGAACGGCAAGAATTGCGAGGACTTTCCAGGTGTACTGGCTGTGCATGGCCTGATCCATGGAATCGTAACCAGCGCCCATGACTTGCGGAAAGCCGAGAAAGCCGATCAGGCCGACGAGGAGTCCGGCGAGTGCGGGTTGAAAGTATTGCGTCCAGCGGGGCAGAGCTTTGAGGCGGGGGCGAAGGTAGCCGATGGATTTGGCGAAGACCACGGAGGCGAGGCCTCCGGCGATACCGAGAATGGCGTAGGCCAGAAGTTCGGTGGGCCGCTTGAAGGTGGTGACCGGAATACGGAAGAGGGGCTCGCTGCCGAGAAACCAGCGCACGATGACGACGCTGGAAACGGCGGAGAGCACGACGGAACCGAGGATGCCAGCGCTCCAGCGTCCGATGACCTCTTCGATGACGAAGAGGACTGCGGAGATGGGAGCGTTGAAGGCGGCGGCGAGGCCGGCGGCAGCGCCGACCGGCGCCATGAGGCGCAGCTTTTCGCGGGAGATATTGAGCCAGCGTCCTAGCGCGGAGGCGATGCTGGCTCCGATCTGGAGTGAGGGGTCTTCGGGGCCGAGGGATTGGCCAGAGCCGATCGCGATCGCCGCGCAGATGAATTTACCGACAGCCGTGCGAAAAGGGATGACCCCGTTGAAGATGTAAAGCGCAGCCTTAGTCTGGTTGACGCCGCTGCCGCGGATGCCGGGGAAGAGGTGCAGCACGAGCACGGCTACGACAAGTCCGGCAAGTGCTGGCACGGCGAACAGGCGCCAGCTGTGGGTTTCGGGAAGAGGGCCGAGCAAGGCTAGGTGTATCCAGTCGATGGCGAGACGGAAGCAGACCACGGCCAGGCCGGAGAAGATTCCGATGAATACGGAAAGAATCAGGAAGAATACTTCTTCGCTGAAGAAGCCTTCGAAAGTAGAAAATAGACGGCGCGTGGCGCGAAAGCGCACGACCGAGGGCTGCGGCGCCGGGGAACCGGGAACAATGGCGGGGTTGCTCATTGGCTGGCGGCCTCGCGTTTTTGTGAGATCAGAAGTAGCGCGAGGTCGAGGCCTTGCGGCGGACCACAGATAGCAGAGGTCTGCTGTTCGATTTGGAAGACAACGTCCATGATCGAATCCGGGAGATCGGTTTCTGCTGCAGAGCTGAGATGGGCGAGATCCGGCTTGGCGGCCATCCAGCGGGACTGCAGGCTGGAGAGCGGAGACGTCGTAACGGTAGCGGGGATTTTAAGGTCGACGCCCGCTTGCTGAGCGCATTCCGTGAGCCGTTTTTCGGCTTGGGCGAAGGCGGCGGCGATGCGGCGGTTGCGTTCGGCGTCAGAGATGTGGCGTTGGAAAGGATTGGCGTGCAGGATGAGGTCGCTTGTAGCGAGCAGTTCGCGAATGTTGGCATCCTGCGGGTTGGCGTTTACAGCAGGCCGCAAATAGCCCTGGGCAGTTGCGTACTTGCCGGAATGGTAGGCGGCCATTCCTGCACCGGTCAAAGCCAAGGGGTTGCCGGGCTCGAGGCGCAGGACTTCTTCATACTGGGCAAGCGCGCCAGCATAGTCCCCAGCTGGCTCGAAGAGTTGCGCTGCCTGGAGATGCGCTGCGGGGTCGGGCGGCAAGGAGGTGGCCAGGGCCATGAGTTCCGATTCAGCTTTGTCGGGAGCGCTTTTCTTGAGCAGGAACTGGATGAGTTCAATGCGGGCTTTGCTTCGGTTAATGTCGGGGTCAGAGTTCCAGACTCCGTACATGGCGTTGTGGTAGTAACGGGTGGCGTCTTCTATGGAACCGCGGTGGGCCGCGACTCGGGCGAGAGCGAGATTGACGGCGGCATCTTGCGGGGTGCGCTGCCACAGCGTAATCAAGTAGGACTCGGCCTCGTCGAGACGGCGGGGATCGTTGCTGTCGCGCAGGGCGCGTGCCAGGCTGAGTTGGTACTGGGAGTTGCTCGGATCGCACGTGAGGGCAGCGCGAAAGGCGGCGATAGCGTCGTCATAGCGGCCGGCGCTGGCATCGGCGAGGCCCACGAGGTAAAGCTGGTGGCCGCGGGATTGTTGATTGGCGGTAAAGCGGGCGACGAGATGGCTGACTGCGGCGAAGGAGACAGCGGCTGCTAAAGTTAGGATGAGGAGTATGAGAGGCGCGGAACGCGGAACGAGTTTGGCGGGCCTCCACAACATATCTCGTATCACGATATCATTTTTAGAGGAACTGAAACGGGTTTGGGTTGAGCACAAAAGTGGGTGGAGGACCCTCGGTTCATGTAAGATACTTCGTCTGCAGGGGTTAGCCCGAGAATGAATCGCGAATATCACAAGGCATATAGCCAGGAATTAAACCGGGAGATGGAAGCGCTCGTCTATGGGTATGGGGGGACGCCGCTGCTGGTGTTTCCGACCTCGATGGGGAAATTTTTCGAGTATGAAGACCGCGGTATGATAGGGGTTTTGGCGCCGAAGATCGAGCGCGGCGAACTACAGGTGTTTTGCCCGGATGGCGTCGATACCGAGAGTTGGTACAACAAGGGCGTACATCCCAAGGTGCGGGTGTTGCGACATTTACAGTATGAGCGCTACATTCTGCATGAATTGGTGCCGTTTATCCGCTGGAAGAACCAGACGCCGCGCCTGGCAGTGACCGGATGCAGCTTTGGGGCATATCACGCGGTAAATTTTTCGTTTAAGCATCCGGACGTGGTGACGCATTGCATTAGCATGAGCGGAGCGTTCGATATCCATCAGTTTCTGGATGGGTATTATGACGACGATTGCTACTTCAACTGTCCGCCCGACTATTTGCCCAATCAGAATGATGACTGGTTCTTGAGCCGTTACCGGCAGATGAAGATTGTGCTGGGCTCGGCGGATTGGGATATGTGCCTGGACCAGAACGTGAAGATGTCGGCGATTTTGAATGGCAAGGCGGTTCCGCACTGGCTGGATATTTACGGGGATAATTCGAAGCATGACTGGCCGTTGTGGCAGAGGATGGCGGCGAAGTATTTTTAGGGGCAGTGGTCAGTGGTTAGTGGTCAGTGGTTAGTGGTCAGTGGTTAGTGGTTAGTGGCCATTGATCAGTGGCTGGTAGGGACAGAGTTCCGGAATGGAGAACGCTGTGAAGAAGATTGGAATTTTGTTTGGGATGGAGAATACGTTTCCGCCCGCGCTTGTCGAGAAGATTAATTCGATGAAGGTCGAGGGCGTTACGGCGGAGTTTGTTTCGATTGGTGGGATTCGGATGGATGAGCCGCAGAAATATTCCGTCATCATCGACCGGATCTCGCAGGATATTCCGTTCTACCGGGCTTATTTGAAGAACGCGGCTTTGCATGGAACGATCGTGGTGAACAATCCTTTCTGGTGGACGGCGGATGATAAGTTCTTCAACTATGCTCTGGCGCACAAGCTGGGCGTGGCCATTCCGCCGACGGTGATTTTGCCGCATAACAAGCATCCGGAGGGAACTACCGACAAGTCGATGCGGAATTTGATTTATCCGCTGAACTGGCAGGAGCTGTTTGATTACGTCGGCTTCCCTGCTTTCTTGAAGCCTTACTCCGGAGGTGGATGGAAGCATGTCTACCATGTGCATTCGCCGGAGGAATTTTTCCAAAACTACAACCAGACCGGCGATTTGTGCATGACTTTGCAGCACGGCGTCGTGTTTGAGGAGTATTACCGATGCTATGTGGTGGGGCAGGAAAAAGTGCACATCATGAAATACGATCCTAAGGCGCCGCATCACGAGCGGTATGTGAAGGGGAATCCTCCGCCGTCATCGGAGGCTTTAAGGTCCAGAATTGAAAAAGATGCGCTGACTCTGTGCCGGGTGCTGGGGTATGACCTGAATACTGTGGAGTTTGCCGTGGAGGGTGGAGTGCCTTATGCGATTGATTTTCTGAATCCGGCGCCGGATGCTGAGATTACTTCGGTGGGCCAGGAGAACTTTGACTGGATCGTGAATGCGGTTGCGGAGATGGCAGTGAAGATGGCTTTGAGCGGGGAGAATCCGGCGCAGGAGTTGCGGTGGGCTAGTTTTCTGAACGGTCCTAATCGGGCGAGGAAACGGCGAATTGGAGAACCGGAGTGGGTGGCGGAGCGGAAGCGGGGCAAGGTGGTGAAGTAGGCGTCGAGCTACGCTCGACGGACAGCCGAGGGCGGCTGTCCCCACAGGAGTTGTGAATCGTCCGACGGTCCAGATATTGCGTCATTTATACTATTTGGGCGGGTTTTGCCAAACTGCGCAGTGATGGAGCAGTGATGGGCATCCCGCACTTGGGGCTTTCGGCAAAAACAAAGGTTCCTCGCTTCGCTCGGAATGACAAGACGTTCGCTACGGACGCTTGAGTAACGCTATGAAACCTACTTTCAATATCGGGATCGAAGAGGAATATCAGACCATTGATCCGGAGACTCGGGATCTGCGGTCGCATATTCAGGTGGAACTCCTTGAAAAAGGGAAGATGATCCTGCAGGAGCGGGTGAAGGCGGAGATGCACCAGTCGGTGGTCGAGGTGGGAACTTCGGTCTGCAAGACCATCAAGGAAGCCAAGGCGGAAGTGAAGATGCTGCGGCGCGACATCGTGCGACTGGCGCGGGAGAACGGGCTGCGGCTGGCTTCGGTGGCGACGCATCCGTTTGCGGATTGGCGGGCGCAGGAGATTTATCCCGACGACCGGTACAAGCACATCGTCGAGGACATGCAACTGGTGGCGCGGGCGAACCTGATCTTCGGGCTGCATGTGCACATTGGGATCGAGGACCGCGAGACCGCGATCCACATGATGAACCATGCGCGCTATTTTTTGCCGCATTTGCTGGCGTTGTCGACGAATTCGCCGTTCTGGCTGGGGATGAATACGGGGCTGAAGTCTTACCGGTGCAAGGTGTTTGACAAGTTTCCGCGAACGAACATTCCCGATTACTTTCCCAGCTGGGGCGAATACGAAAATTTCATCAAGCTGCTGATCAAGACAAATTGCATCGACAATGCGAAGAAGATATGGTGGGACATCCGGCCGCATCCGTTCTTTAATACGATCGAATTCCGGGTGTGCGACATTCCCATGCGCGCCGATGAGTCGATAGCGCTGGCGGCGTTGATTCAGGCGACGGTGGCGAAGCTGTACAAGCTGCACACCGCGAATCAGGGGTTCCGTCTGTACCGCCGCGCGCTGCTCATGGAAAACAAGTGGCGGGCCGCGCGATATGGAATGAACGGGAAGCTGATCGATTTCGGCAAGCAGACGGAAGTGCCGGCAAAGGATCTGATCTACGAGTATTTGGAGTTTGTGGATGATGTTGTGGATGAGCTGGATTCACGCGAGGAGTTGAACTACATCCACACGATGCTGGAGCGGGGCAGCGGCGCCGACCGGCAGTTGCAGGTGTATCAGGAGACCGGAGATTTCAAGAAAGTAGTCGATTACATCATCGAGGAGACGGAAACGGGGCTGGCGGAGGATGCGCCGGCTTCCGTGAGAAAAGTAGGCTAATGACGATTCCGGGCGAGCAAGTCAAAAACCCCGCCCTGTCTCTGCAAACCCAGCAGAGACAAGGACGGGGCACCCTCAACATTCCTTTTGATCCTGAATACACTCCTGGGGCTCGCAATGCGGTGCGGGTTTGCCTGCGGGTGCGGCCGGAAGAGAAGGTTTGCGTCATCACCGATGAAGCCACGCTGGAAATCGCGGCGGCGATCGTGCATGAACTTGACGAACTGGGCTCGCCTTATCGCGCCTGGGTACTGGAGGATCTGGCGGAGCGTCCCCTGAAGGATTTGCCGGCGCAGATTCTGGAAGATCTCGAGACCAGCCAGGTTTCCATTTTTGCGGTGCAGGCGCAACGCAACGAGCTGCGCACGCGCATGCAGATGACGGACGTGGTGAACCGGCGAAAAATTCGGCATGCGCACATGGTGAACATCAACCGCCAGATCATGCTGGAAGGCATGCGGGCGGATTTTCGGAAGGTGGACCGGCTGAGCGCCAAAGTGGTGGCGATGGTGCGCAAGGCGCAGCGGGTGAGGGCGACGACCGCCGCGGGAACTGACCTGACAGCGGACTTAAATCCGAATTACCACTGGCTGAAGACCAGCGGGATCATCACTCCGGAGAAGTGGGGAAACCTGCCGGGTGGAGAAATTTTCACGACGCCGGGCGAGGTGAATGGGACGTTCGTGATTGACGGTGTGGTGGGAGATTATCTGTGCGCGAAGTTTGGGAACTTGAGCGAGACTCCGCTGACCATTCACATGAAGAAGAACCGGCTGACCGAGGCGCACTCGGAGAATCACGAATTGGAAGATGACTTCTGGAAGTACACGCACACAGATGAGAACAGCGACCGCGTGGGCGAGTTTGCCATCGGGACGAACATTGATTTGAAAGACGTGATTGGACAGATTCTGCAGGATGAAAAGTATCCCGGAGTGCACATTGCGTTTGGAAATCCCTATGGCGCCCACACCGGGGCGGAGTGGGATTCGTCGACCCACATCGATGTCGTGGGGCGAAAGTTTAACATCTGGGTCGACGACGAGCAGATCATGCAGGATGGGAAGTTTCTGGTGGAAGCTTAGAGCCGTTGTGCCGGAAACTCCTCGCCAGGCCGCGGAAGATTATTAGGTTATAGGGGTCCTTCGACTGCGCAAGACGCCCACTTCGTGTGCGTTTTGCTTCGCTCAGGATGACAGTGCTTTGAGATGATTCGCCGGCGGGACGCCGGCGCTACGCGGTACTGCGGCGTTACGATGATTCCTTTCCTGCGAGAGCAGTTCAACGCCAGCTTCACTCCCGACAAATATCAGACATTTCTGCGGCGAATTGACGACGCTTGTGGGACCCATGTGGAATTTCGTCTCTCAGAGACTCCTTGTTTCTTTCCCAAGGCCCTTCTGGAGCGGATGGCGGAGGATGGGAAGGAATTGATCCGGCAACTGGTGGAGAGTCCGGAGTATCGAGCGCGGTCGGATGCGTCGATTCCGGCGGAGTTTCGGGTTGCGAATGAGCCTGATCGTCCGCTGTTCGTGCAGGTGGATTTTGGCCTGGTGCGGGGCGCAGGTGGTGAACTGCAGCCGAAGCTGGTTGAGTTGCAGGCCTTCCCCTCCCTGTACGCGTATCAACTGACGCTGGCGCAAAGCTACATTGACGTTTACGGGCTGGATCGAGCTTCGGGCTCCAGCTTCAGGGCTTCGGCCTCCGGGAACGGACGGCTGAACTTTTTCCTTAGCGGACTGGATGCTGATTCGTATCGCGACCTTTTGCGGCGGGCGATTGTGGGCTCCCATGATCCTGAGAATGTGATTCTGATGGAGATTCATCCCCAGCAGCAGAAAACCCTGCCCGATTTTCTGCTGACGGAGAAAATGCTGGGGGTGAGGACGGTCGACATTGAGGCGATCAAGAAGCAAGGATCGGAGCTTTACTACGATTGGAACGGGAAGCGTGTGCCGATCCGGCGCATCTACAATCGGACGATCGTGGACGAATTGCAGCGTAAGCAGGTCAAGCTCGGTTTCGATTGGCGGGACGATCTTGACGTGGAGTGGGCGGGTCATCCGAATTGGTATTTCCGCATCAGCAAGTTTTCGATCCCGTATCTGCGGCATGAGTCGGTGCCGAAAACCTGGTTTCTGGATCGACTGGATCATATTCCTGAGGACTTGCAGAACTATGCGCTGAAGCCGCTGTATTCGTTCGCCGGGCTGGGAGTAGTGATCGCGCCGAAGAAAGAAGACATCGAAGCGATTCCAGCCGAGAAGCGGTCGGAATACATTCTGCAGGAGCGGCTGCATTTCGAGCCTGTAATCGAGACTCCGTTTGGCGGGACGAAAGCCGAGGTGCGGGTGATGTATGTATGGCAGGAGGAGTTGCAAGCGGTACTGACGATTATCCGCATGGGGCGTGGCTTGATGATGGGCGTGGATCACAACAGGGACATGGAATGGGTGGGAGCGTCGGCGGCGCTGTGGGTGGAGGAGTAGATCGTTAGCCGATTCTTTTTACTATGGTGGTTTGGAGTTCGCGGCCGTTGGGGCGGCGCAGGTAGAGTTTGTCGCCGGCGAGCCGAACAGGGACAGGATCGCCTGGTTTCCATTCGCCTGGAATGTAGCCATCGGCTGAGGCGGATTCGTATTCTCCGGTATAAACTACACCCCGGACGTTGACCACGACAGCGCGGCGGAGGGCATGAATGGTAGATTCGCGGAGGACTTCGGCTTCGGCCTGATACCAGTTTTCGGCGTCGCGGCCTTCGACGGCTCCGCCCCGCTGGAACAGCTCAGTGGCGCGCCGGCGAATGTCTTCTCGGAGTCGGGGAGAATCGTTACCAGAGGTCCGCGCCATACCAGAACCGCCTCGCTATTTCAGGGTCGCTAGCATCATAGTAGTCGCCCTCAGGCAACTTAGAACCGGTTAGCAGACACAAAAGATGGTGTGGTTGTCAGTTTGGGAACGACCACATTCAAAACGGGCCAGTTGACCTGAGTCGCTGGTGGGCCTAACATTACCGCGTTCGGGGGTTCCGTCTTCTCATGATTGGCCAGACCGTGTCCCACTATCGCATCTTGGGGAAGCTGGGCGGCGGTGGCATGGGTGTGGTGTACGAGGCGGAAGACCTGAAGCTGGGACGGCATGTTGCCCTGAAGTTCATCCCGGAAAATCTGGCGGGCGATCCCAAATCGCTGGAACGCTTCACGCGAGAGGCGAGGGCGGCGTCGCTGCTCAATCACCCTAATATCTGCACCATTCACGGCATTGAGGATAACGGCGGCCATCCCTTCATCGTGATGGAAAAGCTGGAGGGCGAGAGCCTGAAACAGTGCATCTCCGGGCAGCCATTGCCGATAGAGAAGGTGCTCGATATCAGTATCCAGGTAGCGGACGCCTTGGCGGCATCTCACGCCAAGGGCATTGTGCATCGGGACATCAAGCCGGCGAACATTTTCCTCTGTCCCAGCGGACAGGTGAAGGTGCTGGATTTCGGGCTGGCCAAGCTGATGCATAACGTCGGGACCGACAGCGACGGCGCCGGGCTGGATCAATCGTTAACCGCGGTTGGGGTAATTCCTGGGACTGCGATCTACATGTCGCCGGAACAGGCCCGGAGCGAGGAAATCGATTTCCGCAGCGACCTGTTCTCCTTCGGCGTGGTCATGTATGAAATGTGCACCGGGAAGAAACCGTTCGCGGGCAAGAACTCGCTGATGACGCTGGATGCAGTCCTGCATGACAAGCCGGTCCCGCCCGCGCAGCTGAACCCGAAAGTCCCGGTCGAACTTGAGGGCATCATCGGCAAGGCGATGGAAAAGGACCGCAAGCAGCGGTACCAAAGCGCCACGCAGATGAAGGCGGACCTGCAGCAACTGAAGCGCGAAAATGAGTCAGGGCAGGTAAAGAGCGGACTGCATAGCGGCAAGCTTCGGGTTGCGAGCCAGACCTTCGGTCGTTCGGGCAGTCGTTGGCAGTTATGGCTCTTGCTGGGAACCGCAGCGCTGCTGATTACGGTGCTGGCGGCAGTGGGCGCGTATTGGCTGAAACACAGGTCGGTGGCCAACCTGGAGCAGCAGAATGCGATTGCGGTGTTGCCATTACAGAACATGAATGGTGATTTTGCTGTGGATTACCTACGCTTCGCGCTGGCGGACGAGTTGACCAGTGTGTTGACGTATTCGCGTTCGCTGGAGGTGCGGCCTTCGTCGGTGACGCGGAGGTTCGTGGCGCTGGATCTGGATCCGCGGAAGGTAGGTCAGGAACTGCACGTAGGCCGCCTGCTGACGGGACATTTCATGCGGCAGGGCGAGCAGTTAAGCGTGACGCTGGAGGCGATTGACGTACCGACGGACCGGCTACTGTGGCAGGCGACCGTAGCAGCTCCGGTGAACGATTTGATCTCTTTGCAGAACCAATTGAGCACGCAGGTGCAGCAAGGCCTATTGCCCGCATTGGGCGTTGCCGGGGGAGCTTTGAGCACGGCGTCGCGTCCCAAGAGTCAGGAAGCATACGACCTCTACCTGCATGCGCTTGTCTTGCCCCACGATCCGGGCCCGAACAAAGACGCGGTCGCCGTCCTAGAACATGTGGTTGGAGAAGACCCGAACTATGCGCCGGCGTGGGAGGCGCTGGGCCTGAGGTACTACTATGATTCGCTTTACGGCGGGGGTGGGGAGGAGATTTTCCAGCGTTCGAACGCCGCGTATGAGCGCGCCCTTGCGCTCGACCCGAACCGCGTGGCAGCGGCCAGCGATTTGATCACGAACCGCGTGGGACGGGGTGAACTGGGCCGAGCATACGATGCGGCGACTGATCTGGCCCGGCGGAGACCGCAGAGCGCCGAAGCGCACTTCGCGCTCAGCTATGTGCTGCGCTATGCGGGCATGCTCGAACAGGCCACGCAGGAGTGCAACACGGCGCGATCGCTCGATCCGGGGAATTTCACTTTCCGGTCGTGCGCCTGGGCGTTCCTGGAGTTGGGCAAGACAGACCGGGCGATGGATTTTGTACACCTGGACGCGGGCTCGGAATGGGCGGCCTGGGTAACGCCGTACGTTTACCTGGCCGCGGGAAATATGGCCCAGGCGCGAGACAGCGCGAAGAATGTGCCGAAGGCTTCGGTCTACCACCGAAACTTGATAGTGGCATGCACGCAGGCGCAACGGCCAGCAGATATAGACAGGATCGCGCACGAGGAAGAAACCTCGGTGATGACGGAGCCCGATCCCGAGGAGTGGTATCACGTGGGGACTTTGATGGCTTATTGCGGGCAGAAGGACGCGGCTCTGCGGTTGCTGAAGTCTGCTGTGCAGCAGAATTATTGCGCATATTCGGCGCTGCTGGAGGATCCGCTGCTGAAAGACTTGCGGAAGGACACCGCGTTCAACGAAGTGCTGACGGCGGGCAGTAAATGTCAGGAGACGCTGAAGGAAGGGCGGCAGTAGCAGTCGTCAGTGGTCGGTGTTCAGTGATCATCTTTGTAGGCTACTCGAGGAAAGAATTTGCGTCGGAGCCGGACTAGGCCCCATCCTTGTAGGGTGAACTTTCTACCCTTCAACTATCTTGCGGGCCGCCTGGGGCGGCTCGTCCAGTACTTTGTCGAACCTTCAATCCTCCGGACTTCATTCTTATTCTTCTTGTTGGCGATTCCCATTCTACTGGCGGCTTCTCGTCAGAGGACAGGGGGAGGTTCGCCGCGTCCGATTACTGCTGTTGCCTCTGCTGAAAATCGGCAAGCGCCTGTAACGAACTTTCCTCAGCTTCCTTATCAGGGAACTCCTCCCGAGCTTCCACAAGATCAGGGAATCACAGGGTTACGGCAGGAACTGCGGCGGTTGGGTACGACTGCGCGCTTGATGCAGACGGTGGCGCATCCCGATGATGAAGACGGCGGAATGTTGACGCTGGAATCGCGCGGGCGCGGAGCCAGCGTGCTGCTGATGACGCTGAACCGCGGCGAGGGCGGACAGAACAAGGTCGGAAGTAATTTGTCGGATGTGCTGGGCGTGCTGCGCACGGAAGAACTGCTGGCTTCCGATGAGTACTACGGGGTGCAGGAAAGATTCTCGCGCGTGGCCGACTTTGGCTTCTCAAAAAGTGCGGATGAGACGTTTGCCAAATGGGGCGGCCACGACGTTGCGCTGTCGGACATGGTGCGCGTGATTCGAACCTTCCGTCCGGATGTGCTGGTGGCGCGGTTTTCAGGTACAGAGAGGGATGGGCACGGGCACCACCAGGCTTCGGCCATCCTGACGAAAGAGGCGTTCCGCGCGGCGGCGGATCCGAAGTGGTTTCCCGAGCAGATTGCAGAAGGGCTGATGCCTTGGCAGGCGAAGAAGCTCTACATCGGAAATGTGTGCGGCTTTGGGGCGATGACTTGTCCGGACGCGAATTGGACGATCAAGCTGAATACCGGCGAGAAAAGCGTGGACCTGGGAGAGTCTTTTGTGCAGTTTGCAATGGAGGGTCTGCGGCACCAGTTGTCGCAGGGATCGGGGAACTGGACTGTCGATCCGGGAGACCGGTTTACGTTTTACAAGCTGGTGGATTCGGTAATGGGGGCGAAGCTGGATAAGGACGGGCATGAGAAAGACTTCTTTGATGGAATTGACACGTCGCTGCCGGCACTCGCAAATGGTATCCAGGAATCCAAGGTCCCAAAGCTGAGAGCTCAACTGCAAACGATTGCTAGCAGGATCGCCAAAGCCACGGATGCCGCTAACCGAAACGATGCGCCCGCCGCGGCGGTCTCACTTATGGGAGTAGCTGCTACATTCAAGCAGCTTAGCGTCGATGTCAAAGCAGCGGGCCTGGACGCCAGCGCGGAATCCGACTTAATCGCGCGCCTCGAAGAAAAAAGCGAACAGGCCGAGATGGCGCTGAACCTGGCCCTGAACGTCACACTGCAGGCGACTGTGATTTCGCGAGTCGGGGTGAATGGGGAAACCATGGAGAAGGCTCCGAAGAAAGAAGCGGATGCGATGACCACGGTTTCTCCAGGCGAGGAGTTTCTGGTTGCAGTCGACTTTCACAACGGATCGAAAGACCGCCTGTTTATCGACGGGCTGAAGCTGGAAGTGCCGCAGGGTTGGGCAACGATTTCGGACAAAGCGAAGCGGGAGGCGATTAAGCCGGGAGATAGCGAGCACGTAGTTTTTCGCTTGCGGGTACCGAAGAACGCGGCTTACACGCGGCCCTACTGGCACCGCGATAATCCCGACACGGAGAGCGTGAATCATATCGACGACGAGAAGTACGTGACGCTTCCGTTCCCGCCTCCCGTGCTGCGAGCGCGAGTGGAATATTCGGTAGAAGGCGGCGACGGGGTGCGTGGAAAGAACGGCATCGGGGCAACTGTGGTGACGCGCTTTGTGGACGATGCCGGAGTGGAACGCGCGCGCCCGCTGGCGGTGGTGCCTGCATTTTCGGTTGCCCTGGAGCCCGGCACGCAGGTGATTTCGACGCACAACGGTTCCGGATCAATGGTGACGGTGGGTGTCACCGGCAACTTGAGCGGGGAGACGCGAGGAACTTTGCGGCTGGAACTGCCCGAAGGATGGCGGCCCGAACCGAAGCAGTTCGCCGTGCAACTCGCGCGGCGCGGAGAGAAGCAGGATTTCCAGTTCAAGGTCTTCCCTGCCGGATTGCAGGAGGGGCGCGCCAAGATTCGTGCCGTGCTGGAGGCGAACGGCGAAAAGTTCAGCGAAGGTTACTCGCTGGTGGCGCGCGAGGATCTGGGCAGCTTCTATTATTACCAGCCGGCTGTGCAGCGCGTGAGCATCGTGGATGTGCAGGCGCCGCATGATTTGAAGATTGGCTACATCATGGGGGCGGGTGACGACATTCCCACCGTGTTGAAGCAGGTGGGCATGGACGTGACTTTGATTCCGCCGGAGAAGGTGGCGAGCGCGGAGTTAAGTGGATATGGGACGATCGTCCTGGGAATTCGAGCTTACGACACGCAGAAAGATGTGGCGACGAACAATAAGAAGCTGCTCGATTTTGTCGCGGCCGGCGGAACTCTGGTCGTACAATACAACGCCAGCGTGGGAGATTTTAACAATGGACACTTCACTCCATATCCTGCGGAACTGAGCCGGGCGCGGGTTTCGGTGGAGGAAGCTCCAGTGGAAATTCTGGCGCCGCAAGATGGAATATTTCATTATCCGAACCAGATCACGGCGCACGACTTTGAAGGCTGGGTGCAGGAGCGCGGACTCTATTTCATGGATAAATGGGATGAGCATTTCAAACCGCTGCTAAGCTGTCACGATCCGGGCGAGGAAGCGCAAAAAGGCGGGTTGCTGCGCGCGCAATACGGCAAGGGGACGTACATCTACACGGGGTATGCCTTCTTCCGGCAATTGCCGGCAGGAGTCCCGGGAGCGGTGCGGCTGTATGTGAATCTGTTGAGCGCGGGGCATGAGAAGCAGTAATCAATGATCAGTAGTCAGTCGTCAGTGGCCAGCAAACCTGTTCTGTATTCGTGATCAGTTCGTTTCCCGGTGTGTGATCCGACCTACGCATGGGTTCTCCCCAAAAACCGGATAGCGGTTCTCCCGGCCTGATCCGCGGCATGGGCCTGGGGAGCGCTACGGCGCTCAACATGATTGATATGATCGGCGTGGGGCCGTTCATTACCATGCCGCTGGTTTTGGGCGCAATGGGCGGGCCGCAAGCCATGTTGGGATGGATTGCGGGCGCATTGTTGGCCGTGTGCGACGGGCTGGTGTCGGCCGAACTGGGCTCGATGTTTCCAGGGTCGGGGGGATCGTATCGCTACCTGAGCGAGATTTATGGGCCGCGGAAGTGGGGGCGGCTGATTTCATTTCTGTTTATCTGGCAACTTTCCTTCAGCGCTCCACTTTCGATTGCCAGCGGATGCATCGGGCTGGCAGGCTACGCTGCCTATTACTGGCCGAGCCTGGAGACGGTTTACGCCGCGCACACTGCGGCTCTCCCTATCCCGTGGGCAGGACCGCTTCAGGTGAGCTGGATTGTGATGCCGGGAACCGCGCTGGCGGTAGGCATCTGTCTCTTCACGGTGCTGCTGCTCTACCGGCGCATCACAGTCATCGCGCGCTTCTCGAAAGTATTGTGGTTGGGCGTGATGGCCACGATTGGATGGATCATCTTCGCCGGGCTCACGCACTTCAACGCCGCTCGCGCGTTTGATTTTCCTCCCGGCGCGTTCACCCTTTCGCCTGCGTTCTTCACGGGATTGGGCGGGGCTCTTCTTGTGGCCACGTACGACTACTGGGGCTACTACAATGTTTGCTACCTGGGCGACGAAATAAAAGATCCAACGCGAAATATTCCGCGGGCCCTGTTGCTTTCCATTCTGCTGGTCGCCTGTCTATATCTATTGATGAACTTGTGCATTCTGGCCGTGGTCCCCTGGCGGGAGATGCTGCATGCGGGGCAGAACAACAGCGGATTGTACGTTGTGTCGTTGTTTATGCAGAGGATTTATGGGCCCTGGGCGGCGCGGTTAGTTACGGGACTGGTCATCGTAACCGCGTTTGCATCGGTCTTCTCGCTGACGCTGGGGTATTCACGCGTCCCCTATGCGGCGGCCCTGGACGGGAACTATTTCAGTGCTTTTGCCAAAGTGCATCCCGTGTACCGCTTTCCGTATGTTTCGCTGGTGGCATTGGGATTAGTGGCGGCAGCGTTCTGCTTTCTGCGGCTGAGGGACGCGATCGCGGCCTTGGTGGTGATTCGCCTCGTTCTGCAGTTTCTTGTGCAGGCGGTTGGGTTGATCGTGTTTCGGATCACGCGGCCGGAGGTTGTACGTCCATTTCGCATGTGGCTGTATCCGCTGCCGGCTCTGGTGGCGATTGCGGGATTTCTCTTTATTCTTTTCAATCGCGAGAATTGGCAGAAGGAAGTCCGATACGCCGTCGTGATATTGTTGGCGGGCCTTGTAATCTACATGATTCGTGCCTGGAGGGGCCGGGAGTGGCCGTTTGCGGTAGTAAAGTCTTAAGGGGAGATTGAGACTCTTCAACACTGAAGATCCAGACTCACACAGGGTAGCGATCGAATTGGAGGAATCACCCATGCTGAAGAAACTTGGTCGTCTTGCGCTTTGCTTGCTAGCGCTGACTCTAGTTGGTGCGGCCCAGGGCAATAAGGGCAAAGACGAACATCGCACCGTCACGCAAGTGCTGGACCGCACCGTTCTGAATATGGAGCGTGAATTCGTCCCAGCGGCGGATGCCATGCCGGAAGCCAAATTCGGATTCGCGCCGACGAACGGCGAGTTCAAGGGCGTACGAACCTTCGGCGAGCAGATAAAACATGTCGCGGCCGTCAACTATGAACTGGGCGCGGCTATTTTAGAAGAAAAACCGCCAGTTGATATTGGCGATGAATCGGGGCCGACATCAGTCAAGACCAAGGCCGAGATCCTCAACTACCTGAAAGACTCCTTCGCCTACGTACACAAGGCGGTGCAGACCATCAACGAGAAGAATCTGATCGAGACGGTAAAGAGTCCGTTTGGAGAAGGAATGGTAACGAGGTTGGGCTTGGCAACGAGCGTTTCGGCCCACGGTTTCGACCACTACGGGCAGATGGTGGAGTATTTGCGGATGAATGGAATTATTCCGCCAGCCAGCCGGTAGATTAGGAATCGAGATAGATCAGTGGCGACGGGGACCGCGGTCGCGGCGATCGTCAACCTTCACATCGTCGCTGCCGGCCGCGAAGATACTGCTTAAGTGCTGCTGGAAGGTGACGCGGGGTTCTTTCGCGACGCGGGCGGGGTAGGAATTGACGGCCCGGAGAAAATTCTGGATTTCCTCCTGAACGTCGTCTTTGTTTCTTGCTACCCGGACGTGTACCTGCGCACCGATTGGTGGGGCAATTTCCCGAGGTTGGATCTGCTGGTACATCTTCGGCTTCATCCCTGCCATCCCAAACAAACTTAGCTCGATCTTCCACGACGCAGCGACCCGTATTGTCGCCATAAACCCGTTGGGGACGGATAAGTTTCGGTCTGGGGGCAGCACCCTAAAGATATGCCGGGATTGTTGGCTTGGTAAATGGCACTTTAGTGGTACTTCCTGGTTAATGGGAGCTGAGTGGGGACTCCGGGCGATCAGCGGCGGCCACCGTGTGGGGTGATCGAGGTCAGGAGCAACTCGGCGCTAAGTCCGTTGCGGCCGAGATGCGCGGCTATCGATTTTCGCGTTGCTTGCGCGTCGGAACGGGGGTCGAGGAAGACGATGACCGAGGGGCCCGCGCCACTGAGGGCTACGCCGAGGATTCCCGGTTTCCCGGTCAATTTCTGCAGACAAGGCAGCAGGGGGCAGAGTGCGGCGCGGTACGGCTGATGGATTCGGTCCTCGAGCGCAACGGCGAGCAGGTCGTAATGGCTCTGGACGAAGGCCGCGAGCAGCAGCATGGAGTTTTGGATGTTCGCCACGGCGTCGCCCCGAGAATACTGCCCGGGCAGCACACGACGGGCTTCTTCGGTGGACAGAGCATAATCGGGAACGGCAAGAAGCAGGGGCCATTTCCCTTTTGGACGGATGCTGACCACCTGGGCCTCAGCGTCACCAGACATGCGGGCGACGGTGAGACCGCCCATCCAGCAGGCGGAGGCGTTGTCGGGATGATGCTCGCGGCGAGAAGCCTCACCGATGATCTGGGCGTCGGTCCAGCGCAAATGGCCGAAGTAATTAGCCAAGGCGATGCCAGCGAGGCGGACCGCCGCCGAAGAACCACAGCCTTTGCCGATGGGGATGTCGTTCCTAATGCGAAGCGATAGAGGGATCACGCTCGTTCCGTGCGATTGAAGGATCTCGCTATAAGTCGTGAGGATGAGGTTATTCTCCAAGCTCCGGCAGATGTCCCGGTCGCGTCCGGTCGCCGCGATGGAGAAGTTGGAAGCGGGCTTGGCATCGATGACGATGTAGAGGTCCATCGCCAGAGCAGCCGCATCGAAGGCCGGGCCTAGATTGGCCGACGTTGCCGGAAGTTCGAGGTGCAGCGTGGCTGGGCGCCGGGTCTTCTTTTTCTTAGACGTTTTTTTCTTGTTCTTAGGCATTCGATGGCGTCGGGTCAGATTTCTCCGCTTGCTCCAAAGTCTTGATCACGGCGCCAAGGGTGGCATCAATGACGACAGGAGGATGGCGGAACGGATCGAGCTTCGCGGTTTCCTTTTCTTGCGCGGTTCCCTGAAAAAGCTCGCCGCGGTGAAATCCCATGGTGAAGTCAGGATCTTTGAGAAGATTCCCGGTAAGAACAAGCACCACGGTTTCTTCCGGTTTTACAAAACCCTGTCGCAGCAGTTTTTTCAGACCGGCCAAGGTAACGGCGGAGGCAGGTTCGCAACCAATCCCTTCGGCGCCGATTTCGGCCTTGGCCTGGGCAATCTCGAGTTCGCTCACTTCTTCGCACGCTACCACGCGTGGCTTGTAGCACCTTCACCGCTTTTTCCCACGAGGCAGGGTTCCCGATGCGGATGGCGGTGGCGCGCGTTTCAGCTTGCACACTGACAAGCCGCTTTCCCCCAGCTTCACGCAAGGTTCGCACCAGCGCATTGGCGCCCTCGGCTTGAATCACAGACAACTTCGGCAAACTCGCGATCAGGCCGATGTCAAGCATCTCGAGCAAGGCCTTGCCGATGGCAGAACTGTTGCCCAGGTTGCCGCCGGGCACGATGATGTGGTCGGGCGGCTGCCAGTCGAGTTGCTCCAGCAATTCGAGCGCGAGCGTCTTCTGCCCTTCCAGGCGAAATGGGTTGATTGAGTTCAGCTGGTAGACCGGAGCATGTCGCACAAGCTCTTGCAGCAGCCGGAGGCAGCCGTCAAAATCAGTGCGAAGCTGGCAGGTGAGCGCTCCATAGTCGAGGGCCTGGGATAGTTTGCTCCACGATATTTTTCCTTCCGGCACGAGGACCAGGCTGCGCATGCCACCGCGCGCTGCATAGGCGGCCATCGATGCGGAAGTGTTGCCGGTGGAAGCGCAAGCCACCCAACGGTATCCAGCCTGCCGGGCGAAAGTTGCGGCGACGGTCATGCCGGCATCCTTGAACGAGCCTGTGGGGTTCATGCCTTGATGTTTGGCGTAAAGGCGCGCGATGCCGGTCGCGCGTGAAGCTTGCGGAAGGTCGTAGAGTGGAGTGTTGCCTTCGCGCAGGGTAACGATGTGCTCCTCGGAAGTAGGTGCAGGAAGAAGCTCACGGAATCGCCACACGCCGCTGAGGTCGATCAATTCGTTTAGGGTTCGGCGCTCGCGCCACAAAGATTTCAAAGCAATAGGGTTACGGGAATTCCAGGACGAATCGGTAATTTCAAGCAGGTTGCCGCACTCCGAGCAGCGAAAATCCTGTGCCGCGGAGTCCGTGATCGAGCCACAGCCGATGCAACGGAACCGAAACATAGCTGGGCTGGATTTGAAACGTTTCCCAGAAGTAGTGGCAGAAGACATGGATGATCGATGAGCAGGTTACTTCGGCCCTCGCAAATATTGGTCGGTCTTGTTGATCCAATCGGCGCGGGGAGGATTAAAGACGTCGAGATCAACCGTGTCTTCGAGCGCCTCGGCCTTGTGCGGCATGTGGGCCGGGATGCAGAGCACCTCGCCGGAGTGGACGACGATTTCCCGGCCGTCGATCCAGAACTTCAGCGCCCCATCGAGGATATAAGTGAGTTGCTCGTTGTGGTGGCTGTGCTCGGGAACGATACAGCCCTTTTTCAGCAGCACGCGCGCCACCATAATTTCCTGACCGACAACGAACTGCCGCTGCAGAAGCGGGTTAAGATCTTCGAGCGGAATCGTGCGCCAGGGAACGTATTGCAGTTGAGTCTTGCTGGCCGCGCGCTTTGTGACAACACGCCGAGCGCGGAAATGCGGCTTCGCGTTTTTAGATCTCTTACCAGCAGAAGTCTTGCTTTTCGGTTTCTTCGCCATGAAAGTCGCTCCCGGCTTCTTAATGGGAAGCCGCCTCGTTCAATGGACCCTGTCTCCGTATAACTTCACGGCATTATCGTGCAGATAACCGTGGGCAAGTTCCAGAGCGCGAGTTTCGGTGATTTCATTCTCCGAGATCATCTCGGCCAGCGCCGCGGTCAGTGCCATGCGCGACGATTGCGCTCCCAGCCAGTAGCTCTCTTCCGCGCCCAGAACTTCATTGTACGGGAAACAGTCCGTGCCGAAAGTGATCTTATCGGGAAAGGTTTCCAGCCACATCTTCAGCGTGTCCTTGAACGCGGAAGGATACTGGACGAGTTCGCCGAGCGAGGAATCGAGGTAAACATTCGTCAAGGCGGCGAGCCAGATAGCCTCGCGCTCCAACGGATAGCCGCCGTGAATCAGCACGAACGTTGTGCTGTGATAGCGCGGATCGCGCAGCACGCTCTCCAGATTCATGACGTTGCTCTCGGTGAAATTGAAGTAATTGCCGATGCCGGCTGCAGTGTGAATGTGCACGGGCAGATTCAAGCGGCTGCTCAAGCCCACCAGAAAGCGAAAGATGAAATCTTGAAACGTCCGGTAATCTTTTTCGCTGGGGACCCCGCCCGCCGCGTGCTGCTTATAAATATCTTCCGCTTGCTCATGCGTTGGATCCGAAAACGTTGTGGGGCGGAAGTATGCGACTTCAAATTTCATGGCGATGGCGCCCTTTTTCCGGTTATCCCCCAACACCCGGACGATGAACTCCAGGTAGTCGCTGAACTTAGCCGGAAGTTTGTTCACGCCCTCCTGCTGCATCCAGCGGTGCAGCATTTTCTCCTGGAGCGGGATGTAGACCTCTTCATCAGGATTGCGCGCTGCCTCGCGCAGATTGTTGAAGGGCCACATAAACGAGTCGGCGAAGAACACCCACGGAAAACGTTTGGGATCGAGGTAGTCGGCCATCATGGCGCGGTTGGCGACTGAACTCTCCGTGTTGATCTTGTCGAGAATCAGGTTGAAGTAAGCTGTGCCGGGATACTGCTTTTTAAGGTCCGCCTTTTTCGCCACCAGCCACTTGGCGTGTTCGGGTGAGAGATCATCGTAGGGATACCCGAAAAGAGCCTTGGCGGCGGCAATCAATTCAGGGTTATCGGCGCGTGTGCGCTGGGGAAGGTTGGTGTCCGGGGCCGAGGCCATAGCGTCAACATCGGGATCGTCGGAAAACCCGGGGTGCGCATGGTGGTCGAAGGCCGGAATTTTCTCAATCTGTGGAAGCAGGCGCTGGTAAGTCTGTTGAAGATCCGGGCCGGGGAACGGACGTGCTTGGGCGGCAGCGAAAGACGGAAAGCCCGACGCGGCGCAGGCGAGAGACAGCAATAAAAGAAGACGCTGTTTCATAATCGCATCCCGTCTCCGAAAATCTACAAGCCTTTATACATGCCGCCATCGACCAGCACGGTCTGGCCCGTTATGTAGGAAGCGCGCTCCGACGCGAGCCATACGATGGTGTCGGCAACTTCGCGTGGTTCACCCAGCCGCTGGAGCGGAGCGTCGGCGGCCCACGCATCGAGAATATCTCGCTCGCTTTTTCCAGATGAGGCGGCGCGGGCTTTCGCCAACTCCTTCAGCCGGTCGGTGGCCGTAAACCCTGGCCCGACGTTGTTGACCAGAATTCCATCTTTTCCGAACTCGTTGGCCAGGCTCTTGACCAGCCCAACCACCGCCGCGCGCGCCGCATTCGAGAGGACGAGATCGGTGACTGGCTGCTTCGTGGTAATCGAAGTGAGCGTGATGATGCGGCCCCAGCGCTTCCGTTGCATGTGCGGGACGACTGCGCGCGCGAAGTAGACTGTGCTGAGGAAGTTCATCTCGAGGGCGCGTTGCCATTCTTCGAGAGTAGCGGCGAGAAAGCCTTTAGCAGGCGGACCTCCAGCGTTGGTCACGCAAATGTCGACGCCGCCGAATCGTTCGGCCACGGCCGCTACGAAGCGGCGGACGGCTTCGGCGTTGGTGACGTCGAGGGCCTCCGCAAACACTTCCGTGCTGTACTGAGTTCTGATCTTCTCCGCGACGGCTTGCAGCGTCTGCGCGTTGCGGGCGCACATGGCAACGCGGCAACCTTCGGCCGCAAAGGCCTCTGCGGTGGCGAGGCCAATCCCTTGGCTGGAAGCAGCGATGAGGGCAACCCGATTTTTCAGGCCGAGATCCATCGGAGCAGGAATTATAAACGCAAGCATCCCGTTGCTTGCGGGAGTCCCCTTGCGCAATTAATCTGTAGTCGGCGAGGTATCTATGAAACGGCAACCCTATCACTCCGACACCAAACCGGTGCGCGGCGCGGCAGATCTGGAAAAGAAGAACGGGCCAATGGCCACTCCGATCTATCAGACTTCCACGTTCGAAGTTGCTGACAATGATGAGCAACTGCGCGCGACTCACACTGACCACTTTTACACGCGCTATGGCAATCCGACGAACACGGTTGCGGAAAAGACAATTGCGCAACTCGAAGGCATGGATGCTGCCCTCACCTTCGCCTCCGGCATGGGCGCAATCACCACAACCGTCATGGCTTTGCTCAAGAGCGGCGACCACATCGTAGCGCAGCGCGATATTTACGGCGGCGTGAACAAGTTTCTCTCGCAGTGGCTCCCGAAAATGGGGATTGAGACCACGTTTGTCGATACTACGGAGTATGACCAGCACGCGCGGGCGATCCGCCCGAACACAAAGCTGCTCTATCTCGAGTCGCCCACCAACCCCACTCTGCGCGTCGTGGATTTCAAGAAAGTGGCGGCTCTGGCCAGGCAGCACAAGCTGCTCAGCATGATTGACGCTACTTTCGGCACACCCGCCAACCAGCATCCGGCGGAATTCGGTTTTGACCTCGTGATGCACTCCGGAACGAAATATCTTGCCGGACATTCGGACCTGATTTGCGGCGTGGTCGCGGGACGGCACGAATTGATGGAAAGAATCTGGGATACGCGTACGACCCTGGGCAATTGCATGGATCCGCACGCGTCCTGGATGCTGGTGCGCGGGCTGAAGACGCTGGCAGTGCGCGTAGCGCGGCAGAACGAAAACGCGCTTCGCGTAGCGGAGTTTTTATCTAAACATGCCAAAGTGCGGAGTGTGCACTATCCGTTTCTCAAGAGCCATCCGCAATATGCCCTGGCACGCCAGCAGATGAGCGGGGGCGGAGGCATGGTCAGCTTTGAGGTAGAGGGCACAGGCGAAGACGCCCGGCGCGTCAGCGAGGCCATGCGGCTGTTTACGCTGGCGCCGAGCCTCGGCAGCGTGGAGTCCCTGGTCTCGATCCCCGTCCTGACCTCGCACGCCATGATCCCCGCCGAAGAGCGCGCCAAGATGGGAGTGACCGAGCAGATGATCCGGCTCTCGGTGGGCATTGAGAATGCAGACGATCTGATCGCGGATTTGGAACACGCGCTGCAAGCCGTGGCGGCCTCCGAGCGCGTGCCAGTCGGATAACCCCAACTTGTTGTTCCTCCTGGGCTAGAAGATAAACTTCAGCGCCAGCTGTAGAATTCGCGCATTGTGCGCGGATCCGGGGCGGAGAAAGCCTGTCTGGCTAGGCAAACAGGTAGGATCACCGGCCGAGTTATTGGCTCCGCCGTAGCAGACCACCGTGCTGGACGAGTTCCCTGCCCCCGAGTTAGCCCCAGCCGATCCCCCGTCGCCACCCAACCAGCTGAATTCCGTGTGATTGAACACGTTGAACGCTTCCGCCCGGAACTCGAAATACTTGCTCTCCGTAACTGCAAAGTGCTTGATCAAAGCCATGTCGAAGTTCGTCCGCCAGGGATTGTTCAATATGTTCCGTCCCGCGTCGCCGAAAGTCAGGCCTTGAGGCGCGACAAATGCAGCGGGATTGTAGAGAAGCGGCCCGAAACCAGGGTCTGGACCGTTCTGCACACCCGCTTTTGGGTTACCGACAAGGTCCGGATAGGAACCGCCCGTAAGTCCGCCAAGGTTACCAATTTGAGAGGCGCCGGTAGCCACGCCAGCATTGTCAGAGGGCGCGATCGCGCCATTGCCCGCGTTATACACGCTAAAAGGAGTGCCGCTCTGAATCAGAGTGATGCCCGACCACTGCCAGCCTCCAAGCGTCTTATGCGCCAAGCCCTTCCCCTTGAAGAATGGCAGGTCATAAACATAGGCGATGGTGACGGTGTGCCGTTGGTCAAAGTTAGAGCTGGCACGAAAGGCATTGAGGTTGTAGGCGTTAAACAATCCGGCATCGTTCGCGGAGGAGGAGTCGTCAATCGAGTGGCTGTAAGTGTAGGCGGCGTTCAGATCGAGTCCGCCGATGTTGTGCCGCACTGAGATTTCCAGCCCGTTGTAGTTCGACGACGCAGTCTGGTCTTTGCGCCCGATGCTGGCCCAGCCCAGGAAAGGACGATAGAAGTTTGGATTGTTGCCGCAAGCAACTGCCAGGTTATTCGCCCATCCGCCTGTCATAGTAACGGGATCGCCGGTATCCACGTTGGCGGTCGCAGTAGCCTGGCCGTTGGGACCGATCGCAACCGAGTTACAGTCGTCTGCCGTGATTACCTGCCCCGGACCGTAAGGGTTCTGGCTGCTGGGAACCGGCGCAATCTGGTTAAGCGTATACGCCCGGGTCAAGTGGACGCCCGCGCTGCCCACATAAGACACGGTGGCCACAGTGCCTTTGCCGAGATCGTGCTGAATGTCGAGGTGCCACTGCTGCACATAAGGCCAAGTGGCCTTGCTCGGAATCGACGTCACCGTCAGCGGGGGAGTGCCGCCGCCCAGCAGTCCGGAATTGAGGTTGTTGTAGCCGGAAATGTTTACCACACTCGTGGTCTGCGTGTTGATGTTGTCCGGTTCGAGCAAGTCGGTGTTCGATTCGTTGCCGTTGGTGTGCTCAAAGAAAATTCCGTAACCGCCGCGCAGGGCCCACTTGCCATCACCAAATGGATCATAGGCAAAACCGACGCGGGGCGCGGGATTCCACCAGTGGTTCGTCATGCAGCCTTTGGGAACGCCCGGCGTTACTCCGCAATCCACCCAACCGTTGTAGGGATTACCGTCCACCAGACCGGTAACCGGGTCGACGCTGCTGGCTCCTGGCACGTAGAACCTTGGGTCGAAGTTGTAAGCCAGATTATTCAGCTCGCGGTAGGTTCCATAGAAGCTCATCCGCAAGCCGATGTTCAGGGTGAGGCGCCTTGTGGCATGCCAGTCATCCTGAACATACGGTTCGTAAATGTGATAGAAGTTGTGCAACTTGAGTTGGGCTTGTTGCTGAGCGAAGCCGCCGATATTGCCGAGCAGAAGGTCGGCATAGGCGTTACCCGTCGAAACCGTGCTGCCGTTAGAGCCGTTCGCGAAGCCTAACAAGCCGTTCGGAGCGTTAGGTGGCTGCGGGATTTCATTCTTGTGAGCGTCAGCGATGTACATGCCAAACTGCACGTTGTGTGACCCAGCGATCTTGGTTACGTTGTCGCGGTAGGTGAACGTCGGATTCGAATTCAGGGGGCCATTGGGAACGTAGCCTGGATCTTCTGCAAAGAGGTACTGGCCGTCAGCCAGGCTTATACCGGGCACCTTGCCGCCAAAGCCATTGTCATAAAGGCCCAGCGTGTCGGGAACGTTGCCGCGCTGCCAGGGGCCGGTAAGCTGCGTGGAGATGTGATCCGTGGTATAGCTGGCGACGAACTCGTTAAGCAGCGTGGGAGAAACAGTCGCGGTAAGCCGCGCTACCATGCTGACGCCAGGATTATTGAAATTCGTTTGAATCGTGGGGAAAGTAGTGCCCGAGGTCCACAACGGAACTGGGTATTGCTGGTTCCAGGAATCGTGAATGAAGCGGAAGCTGGCGCGAAGTTTGCTGTTGATGTTTTGATCGATCTTGAACAACTCCTGGCTCCAGTTGGTGGGCAGCGTGGGCGTCGCATACCACTGGTCAGTAAGGCCGTCGGAAGATACACCGTTCGGCGCTGGAATCAGCGCGGTCAGCGCAGAGGCAATTGCCGAGTTCTGAATGGGCACTTGATTCCCAGGAAATGGCTGGCCGGGCACCAGGCCGCCCGTCGGGGGCAAACCATTGATCAGTTGCGGGACCACCGGGCATTCGAGGTTTGGGGCCCCGCCGGTACATTGATCGTTGAAGTTTCCGGTGCGGTCGGCCGCAGTCGGAACTATCGTCTGCGAAAAGAACCCCGAAGCCGGCGTCAATTCGCGGCGCCACTCTTCCGACCAAAAGAAAAAAGTCTTCTGCCTGTCGGTGTTGTAGTGGCCCGGAATATAAACCGGGCCGCCGATGGTGTAGCCGAAATCGTTCTTCTTGTATTCCGGAACGGTCGTCAAGCCAAACTGGGTCGCGTTGAAATCGTCGTTGCGCACGAATTCGTACAAGTCGCCGTGAAAGTGGTTGGTGCCGGACTTGGTTTCAACCTCCACCGTACCCGATCCGTTCTTGCCATATTGCGCGCCATAGTTGGAAGTCAAAACCTTCACTTCGGCGATCGCGTCAATGCTGGGGTAGACGTTGATTGTGGTGTTGCTGCCGTTATCCAGCGCATCACCGCCGTCGATTTCAAAGTTGTTATATTCGGTGCGGCCCCCGTTGATGCTGAACGCTACCGTGGTTGCGCCTTCTCCGCCTTCGTCCTGGCCGGATTGATTTGTGACTCCTGGCGACAAATTAACCAGTTGGGTAAAGTCGCGTCCATTCAGCTCCAGCTGAGTGATTTCTTTGCCGCTGATGGTATTGCCTAAGTCGGAAGATTGGGTTTCTACCTGCGCCACCTGTGAGCCCTGGACAATGACCTCGGTGCTGATGGTGCCGACTTCCAGCGCGACGTTCACCCGGGCCTTTTGTGCGATGACCAGGGTGATCGCTTTGGCTTCATACTTCTTGAAGCCTTCCGCCGCTACTGTCAAATCGTAGGAACCAATGGGCAGCGAGGCAAAGAGAAAATCGCCACTGCCGTTCGTCGTGCTGGTGCGACTTATGCCGTGCTCGCTGTTCCTGACCGAGACTTGAGCGTTGGCAACCGCCGCTCCGCTGGGATCGGTAATTGTTCCGGTGATGGAAGCAGTGTCCTGCGCCCAAGCCGCCGCGCCAAGCGCCAGCACCAACCACGCGGCCCACAACCGCATACGATTAGATTTCATGATCAAGTTCTTCTCCCGCTGCGCAAACTATCCCGGATCCCGGCAACCAGCCCAACACTCACTTCCGGTTTATTAAAACGTATGAATAGTGCTTTTATTGGCCATCTCATGTCAAGAGAAAAAACACGCCGTGGCAGCAGGGGCGCTCCGGCCCGGCAAAGATCGCCTCTTGCCGGCATGGCTTCCGCACTCTACGAGAGGCCGCGCGTAGACTCCCGAACCACCAACTCTGGCGACACCTTACGATGGTGAGCGGTGACCTCCCGCTTTTCAAGTACGCAGTTGATTCCCTCAAGAACAATATCCACCGCGCCCGCACCCATCGCCTCCATGGGCTGGCGCACCGTGGTCAGCGGTGGGGTGCAAAGAGCCGACGCGGCTACATCATCGAAGCCGATCACCGAGCACTGCTCCGGCACATGCAAGCCGGCTTTGGCCAGGCCGCGGATGGCGCCGAAGGCGGTCATGTCATCGAAGGCCAGCAAAGCCGTGAACTGGCGCTTCTGCTTGATCAGGTTCTCGGTCAGCTTCTGGCCCATCTCAAAACTGGAAAGCGGATCGCGCGATTCCGGCAGATCCACAACCAGGCGGGTATCGAGTTCTAGGCCGCATGCCTTGGCGCATTTGCGAATGCCGCGCCAGCGCGGAGAACTGTCGGCCAAAGTCTTCGGGCCTCGGATGATCGCAACTTTGCGGTGCCCGAGATTGTAGAGGTGTTCGAGCGCAAGGTAGCCACCGAGTTCGTTGTCGACAATCACCGAACTCATCGAATCCCCCTTCAGTTCGCACGCGATCAGAGCGGTGGGAATGCTGCTCTTTTCCAGATCGGCGAGCAAGTTGAGATCGAGGAAAAGCCAGTTCGCCAAAACAACCAGGCCTTCTATCCGGCGGTCGAGCAGCATTTCGAGATAGCGCTCGAAGCGGCTGCGCTCATTGTGCACATCGGTGAGAATTGGCAGGTAGGAAGCCTGGTAGAGCGAGTTTTCGATGCCGCGCAGCACCAGCGTGCAGTAGGGATCGGTCATATCGAAAACCATGACGCCGACGGTGTGGCTGCGTTTGCTGCGCAGCGAGCGCGCGAACTGGTTGGGACGATAGCCCAGCTTTTCCGCGGCGCGCTCGATGCGCTTTTTGGTCACCGGCGGAATATAGCGCGCCAGCGGAGCGTCGTTGAGAACGATCGACACCGTGGTGGATGAAAACCCACTCTCCTTGGCGACATCGCGAATCGTGACCATCGAATGCTTTCGAATACTGAGTGACGAAATGCCGAACCCTCGCGCTTGAATTTAATGCGGAGGTTGGCGGACACTACAGCAGAGAGTGAGACCAGTGTCAAGAGCGCACATTCGGTTGCGAGTCGTGAGCTACGTGCTGTTGGCTGGCGCAGCAGCGGCAACATCGGCGCAGAATTCTTCGCCGGGAACAGCGCCCAATCCTCGACACTCCGCGCCAGTAGCCCCGTCTGGAGCGGCGGTCGACATCCCTCAACTTCTGCTCAAAGGGGAAGATGCGTTGAACCACGGCCGCCTGGAGGAAGCCGAGCGCGACTTCCGCCAGATTCTCGCCGCAAATCCGCAAGTGGGCGGAGCGTACGCGAATCTTGGCGTCGTCTACATGAAGCGCAAGCAATGGTCGAAGGCTCTAGTGCCGCTGCGCCAAGCGGAACATCTGCTGCCGCACGCGCCGGGAATCCGGTTAAATATTGGCCTCGCCTATTTTCGGCAAAATGAGTTTCTTAAAGCTATTCCGCCTTTTGAATCCGTAGTGCGCGATCAGCCGGACTGGGTGCAGCCCCGGTATCTGCTCGGGCTCTGCTACTTTTTCGCAGAGCGTTGGGGCGATGCGGCCAACACCCTGGAGCCGCTCTGGGCACAGGAATCCGGCCACTTGAGTTATCTCTACGTGCTCTCGATCGCCGCCCACCGCGCCGGACGAAAAGACCTGGACGAAAAGGCCACGCTACAACTCGTTAAGACCGGCGAGGGTTCTCCCGAGTTTCATCTCTTCATGGGCAAGGCACACCTCAATCTGGAGCAGTACGACCTGGCCCTCGCCGATTTCCAGGCAGCGGCCGAAGCCAATCCCACGCTGACCTTCGTTCATTTCAACCTCGGTCTGGCTTATTTGAAAAAACAGGGCTACGAGCACGCCCGTGACGAGTTTCTGAAAGATGCGGCTGTCGAGCCCGACTTGGCTCTCAACTATGACGAACTAGGGGACGTCTACTCGCTCCTGCAACAGGACGGCGAAGCCGAGAAGAGCTACCACGAAGCGCTGCATCGCGATCCACGCCTGGTAAATTCCTACCTGGGGCTGGCCAAGATTTACCAGCGGGAGGAAAGGTATCCGCAGGCATTGACTGCGATCGACGCTGCGGAAAAGCTCGATCCCGGCCGCACCGACATTCACTACATCCGCGGCCAGGTGTTGATTCATCTGGGCCGCAAAGAAGAAGGCAAAAAGGAGCTGGAGACCTCCGTCCGCATCGACAATGAACGCCGCGCCGCGCGCCAGAAGCAGGTAGAAAACGGCAGCCTGCCGTCGCCCGAGCTTCTCCAGGACGAGCAATAAACAATCGGCACCGCGATTCCCATCCCGAACCGATTGGCATGATGGACGACTCTAGTCTAAGATTCTGTCTGGCACATCCTGCGAGAGGTTTCTCGTATTACATTACTTTGGCAGCAGATGAACTCGCGGCATTGTTTTGGGCCGCTCGGGCAGCTTTTGTGCCCTTGGAGGAATCGAAGGTAGTGAGTTCTCATCCCCTCATGGTGAATCCCAGGCCGGTCGTGCGCGCCCTTGTCATCGCTCTGTCGCTTTCCCTATTCTTCGCTGCCTCTGCATCCATGGCTTATGGACAGCAGTTTACCCTGACCGTATCGAGCCCCCTCGCTCCGTCGGCTGTGGATCCCGGCACCAGTTCAACCGCGACCATCGACGTCGCAGCCGTCGGCGGCTTCGACGGGCCGGTGTCATTTGATACGGCCCCCTGCACGGTAACGCCGGTGCAACTGGCCGCCACCCCGGTGTGTACGGTGAGCCCCGACTCAGTAACTCCGCCCGGCCAGGCCTTTCTTACCATTACGACCATGGGGGGCAACACCGGCGGAACACCGGCAGGGGTCTACACCATTACCGTGACCGGCAGCACCGGCACGACCTCGCAAACGCTCACCCTGACGCTTAACGTTGTGAATGTGACCGAGAACTACACTCTGTCTGTGTCGCCGACCCTCGCGACTCCGAGCCCGGTACCTGCAGGCAGCATCGCGACCACAACTGTGACCGTGAGTCCGATTATCGGCTATACCGGCAGCGTGACACTGGCCTGCCTCTCAGTTACTCCAGTTGTGGTAGCAGCGCCGTATTGCTCGTTCAATCCCGCGACCGTGCCCCTGACTAGCGGCGTTGCGGCCACCTCTACCATGACCATTACCACGCTCGGCCCGAACCCCGTAACCAGCTTGCGCAACCGGCAAGTTTTTTATGCCTTATTGCTTTTGGTTCCGGGACTGGCGTTCGTGGGGTTCGGCAACCCTGGCGCGCGAGGGAAAAAACTGCTGGGCGTGTTTTTGCTTATGGCGGTTGCCGGCGGTTTACTCCTGGCACCAGCATGCGGTTCGGGCCGCACTACGAATTCTCCCAATGGAGAAATCACTCCGAATAATACGTATACCTTTACGCTAACGGGCGCGGACCAAACCGGGGCGGCGCCTAGCAACGCGGGGCAAGAGTCCGTTACGCTGACGGTGAACTAAAACGCGGAAATCAGAACTGCGAAGCCCGAAAGCCGAAGCCCGAAGCCCGCTCTTACGACGCCGCACGCCTCGCCTCGCGATCGAGTTCGGCGGCCTGACGCATGACTATATCCCGCAGTGAGACCAATCCCTTCAGCTCTTTGCCCTCCACAATGGGCAGATGCCGAAAGCCAAACTCGTGCATAATGAAGAGACATTCCTCGACGGTCTCGTCCAGACCAACAGCGCGTGGATTGGCAGTCATTACTTCTGACACAGCGGTGTGCCCGGGTGTTCGTCCAGCGGCTACAACGCGGTTCATGATGTCGCGCTCGGAAAAGATGCCGGCCAGTTCTCCGTTGCGAAGCACTGGCAGGGCGCCGATATTGTGTTCCATCATGAAGCGCGCCGCCTCGAGCACACTGCGCCCAGCATCGATGGAGTAAACTTTGCGGTCTTTCACAAGGTCGCGGAGGGTAGACATGGCAAGCTCCTTACGGTACGTCGAGGTGGCGAGTGAATTAGCCGGAACTCCCGGCCCGGACGATTCGTGGGCGGCACCACTCTAACACACCGGCATCCAGTGCAGCAGCCCAATCCGCCACCAGGAATTCCGATCGCCGGGACAGTCAGCGCTCGATTAACCCTTCCAAAGCAGGAAAGAATCCGGGGTAGGAGATCGCGGCGCACTCGCTGCCCCGAATCAGCGTCTCGCCCTGGGCTCGCAGGGCCGCGACGCTGAAGGCCATAGCGATGCGGTGATCGCCGAAGGTCTCAAGTTCCGCGCCCCGAAGCGACTGTCCCCCGGGGATTTTTAGTCCATCCTCAAGTTCTTCCACCCGTGCGCCCATGGCGCGAAGATTAGCCGCGATGGATGCAATACGATCCGACTCTTTCACCCGCAATTCCTTGGCGTCGCGGAACTCGATTCCCTGCTCTGTGTAAGGCGCAATCGCGGCCAGAACGGGAATTTCATCGATCAGAGCAGCACTATCCGCTCCGGCAATCGTCGCGCCTTTCAACTGTCCGCCTTCGACCTGCAGCGTGCCCACAACCTCACCGTGGATTTCCTCCAATTGCGTTACGGAAATATGCAATCCCATCTGCACCAGGATATCGAGCAGGCGTGCGCGCGTCGGATTCATCAACAAATTAGTGACCGTCAATTGCGAACCCGGAAAAAGAGCCGCGGCACAGAGAAAGAATGCCGCGCTCGAAAGATCGCCGGGAACGCGCGCTTCGATGCCGCGCAAATGCTGCCCCCCGCTTATCCGTACTTCGTTCCCTTTGCGCTCGAGATGCGCGCCGAACGCCCTGAGGGCTAGTTCCCCGTGGTCGCGCGTCCGTAGCGGCTCTTCGATGCGCGTTTCGCCATCGGCCAGCAGCCCGGCAAACAGCAGGCAAGTCTTCACCTGGGCGCTGGCTACCGGCATCTTGTAATGAATTCCCTTAAGCCGCGCACCCGTAATCCGTAGCGGCGGGCGGCCATTTTGCGACGTGATTTGCGCACCCATGGCCGTGAGCGGCGTGATCACGCGCTCCATGGGACGCCGCGACAGCGATTCATCGCCCGCCATTTCACTCAAAAATTTCTGCCCCGCCACAATGCCGCTCAGCATGCGCATCGTCGAGCCGGAATTTCCGCAATCCAGCGCCTCGCTCGGCGCGGTCAACGACAGCCCGCTTCTCTGCACTTCGATAACATTATCGGCGCCATCCTTGCGCTCCCATTTCACTCCCAGCGAGCGCAGGCAGCCGAGGGTGCTGGCGCAATCCGCGCCGGTCGAAAAATTTTCCAGCCGCGACGGCCCCTCGGCGATCGCCGCCAACATGGCGTAACGGTGCGATATGGATTTGTCCCCTGGAAGACCCATGCTGCCGCGCACGTTGCGCACCGGGCGCACGATCACATAGGGTTCGCTTTTCATCTGGGATCAATATAGCGGAAGGAAAGCCGAAGTAGTCAGTGGCCGATCGTCAGAAATTCAGCCTGAGAAAACTGACCACTGATCACTAGCCACTTATCACTGCCTTGGCCTCAGTCGCGGCCTCGCGCAGCACGTCCGCGGGGATTTCTTTCAGTCTTACGCCAAACTCGAACATCGGTGTCTCGGTGCCGCGTCCCCAGCGCGCCACTTCCCAGTGCGCGCGCACGAACCTCACATCCGGATGCCCCGTCAGATCCAGCAGCATCGGAGACTGCCCGCTATAAAACTTCTGCGGAAACGAAACCAAAGGCTTCGCTCCCCAAACTGCACCGTCGGCGGAACCATAAATGCTGACTTCGAGCGACTCCTGCTCGATAATTTTCGTAACCTCAAGCGTCAGCAGGAACACGCGGCCGGTCGCGCCGCTCACGTCCACGGTGGGTCCGTCTCCCTTGGCGCTTACCACAGTCTTCTCTGCGACTAAAACCGTATCAATCATGGCCGAAAAATTGTAGCACGTGCCTGCGCGACGGATGTCCCTTCACGAAATTCGCTGGTCGGTTTGAATTCGTTTTGAAAGGGCGCGGCTTTAGCCGCTGAGGGGACGCCTCTTCGAACTGCGCCACTACCACGAAATTCCATCCAGAAATTGCCGCAGCACCCAGCCTGCTTCCTCCGGTTGTTCCCACGGCGAATAATGACCGGCCTTCGGGATCACGCGCAACTCGCTCCCGGCGATATGCTGGCGCATGAGTTCGGCTTCGTTCAGACCGGTCAGAATATCTTCGGCCCCCGTCACGATTAACGTGGGAACTGTAATGGTCTTCAAAGTTCCCACCGAGTCCGGACGCTCCGCCATCCCTCGCTGCACCTGTGCCACATCTTCGGGGGACATTTTCCGCATCATGCGCAGCGCTCCCTCGACCAGATCGGGGCGCGTCTCCCGCGTGGTCGCGCCGAGAAGCCGCGGAATCATGCTCTCGAAAAACGGTTCGGTGCCGCGCTCCAGCACGTCGTTCGCAGACTGGAGGCGTCCGGCGCGGGCTTCGCCGGAATCCGCAGGCGCCTTCGTATTGCAAAAACCGAGCCCAGACACGCGGCCGCGATGTTTGCGCCAGAATTCGAACAGAACATATCCTCCGATGGAAACGCCAACCAGACCAGCGCGACCGATCTCAGCATCGTCCATCACACGGGCGATGTCACTGGCGTGTTTTTCCATGGTCGCCGGACCCTCGCCCACGCCAGAGTCTCCATGCCCCCGCAGATCGGGCAGAACGACGCGGTAGCGCGTGGCGAGTGTCCAAGCTACCAGCAGCCAAAACTCATGATTCGCAGGGAAAGGATGAAGCAGAATTACAGGACGCCCTTCCCCCAACACGCGGTAGGCGATCTCGGCATCGCCGCTTTTGATTTGCTGAAAGGCGATCTCCTGCATGGGCCGGGCAAGACTATGGATTGGTAACGCTCTGCGCGCCTACCGGCGCCGTCAGCAGAAGTGGCTCCTCAGGCATCACGATCCAGGCGATGGGATAGGAGAGCAGCCCAATTACAGTCATGAAAGAAGTGATCAGCCACACCAGCCGGATCGCGGTCACGTCGATGTCAAAATATTCTGCGAAACCCAGGCAGACACCTGCGATCTTGCGTCCCTGTCGAGGCCGCACCAGCCGCTTACGGGCTACCGACGCGCCCACGCGAATGCCGCAATAGGCACAAACCGCCGCATCATCCTGAATCACTTTGCCGCAGTAGTTGCAGTACATAGCTGTGCCTCCCCAAGGCCCCTGCAAGGCGATACGGCAATTGTAGACCGAAAGTTCCGCTGTGAATATTTCGAAGGGTCAGGCTCTGCCCCGTAGCGGGGGCGAGAGGCCGGGGCTACTCGAATCGTCACTCCCGATACGCTTCCCTGATGTGCTCCCGCGCCTTCTCGGCGAAAAGAGTGCTGCCATTTTCCGCTAAGACTATCTGATACTTCTTCATTGCCAGATCGCGATTCTGCAGCAGATCGTACATTTCACCAGCGGCCAGGTTCGCCTTTTGCAGGATCTCCGGATCGGGGTCGGGAGCTTCACTGATCAGTTCATAGGCAGCAGCGGCGCCAGCGTAATCTTTCTGGCTGCGCATCAACTCTCCCAAACCCCAGGCCGCCATTTCATAATGCAGGTTGCCATACTTCCCTTCCCGGCCGTTCTGCCACACTTTGCGATAGCCTGCCGCGGCCTCCGCCGTGTGGCCGCTGGCACGCAGAAGATTGGCTTCCTCCAGCGGAAACAAATAGTTCCTGGGATAACGCGCCGCCAGATCATGCATCAGGACTCGCGCCTCATCATAGCGATGCTCACGCCGCAGAAACAGGCTTAGCACGACTTTGGCGTCAACGCTGTTCTCTCCACTGCTGTCGGCAACCTCACGCAGGTATTCAAGTCCTTTCTCCTTGGTTCCACTCAGCCCCACCATGGCCACGACAACCTTCACACTCCAGGGCAAGCTGCCCGTCACGTAGTTGTGGGTGCCGACGACTAGCTTCGCGTCCACATAGTTGGGATTGAGTTCCAGGACGCGTTCGTGGTCGTGCCGCGCTCCCACGGCGTTGCGCAGGGCCGAAAACCACGCCCGCTCGACCAGCGCCGTGTAGATCGAGAACTCCGCCCGCGTGACGCCGCGGGCATAAAGTGCCTCCACGTCGTTAGGGTTCGACTTGAGTTCCTGTTCTTCCAGGTCTTCTGCGCGGTCTACTAACTGCTTAATTCGGTCGTTCGCCTTGGGGTCGGCGGTGCGATGCGCGTCACCAATGAAGCTATCGTTGGCGTATTCACCGGAATTCATCGCGCCCATGCGATAAATCTCGCGCATCAGAACTGTAGTTAACAGGTGGTTGACTGCGTTGGGGTCATTCGGACGCCGATCCAGCACCTTTTCAAACTCCTGGATCGCACGGTCATAATCCAGGTTGTAGAAATGGTCGAAGGCCGCGTCCACCAGCGGATCGTGCTCGGAAGAAGCAACCGCGATTGAAAGTGCAACACTTTCTGCCGCAAGCCGGGTCTCAGCCATCACCTGAGCCAACCCCAGGCCAAGAATAACCATAAAGATGGCGACGCAGTACAACGCACGCTTGCGAACGAACCGTTTCACCAATATCAGACTGAATCCCATCCCAACCGTTAGCCTTTATCCTTTCAGTCTAACTGAAATGTGCTGGTGCACGAGATGAACCAAAGGCGTTACTCGACGAGAGTCAACAATTTCGTAAGGCTTCTTGCGGATGCGCCCTATAATTTGGCGCAGTTAGAGAGTAGGTCGTCTTTCTCTAAACCAAGGTAACTGACGCATCTTTACGGTCTTGCGAGTAATTATTGCGCGGGATCACTTTCCAGACGAATGCTGTGGAAGTTGCAAGTGTTTGACTTGAAAACATCTTAATCGACAGGTCGCTTTGGTTGTCCGCTTGCCATGCAGGAGACAAGCTCTCCTAATTTTCTTATGTCTGACGCAGCTAACGTTATGGCGGAAGTCGCTCAAGATGCGCGCCAGGAGTTTTGGCGCTCTCCGGACGTTCTCGAGCCCGCGATCGAGACCACGCTACCGGTCACGACTTCACAGATGGCTGAGGCCTGTGCCGATTGCGGCAGCGAGTTCATGATCGGCGCCAGATTTTGCCATACCTGCGGTCTCCGTCGTCCCCCAATAGCGACAGCCGCTGCGAAAGCCGTGTTCACCGGTATCTGGGCGCGAAGCGTATCGAGGATTAGATCAGGGTCGAGTTCGGTCGCAGCTGCCTGGCGCAAGCTTTCCTTGCCTGGCTGGATGCACTATCTCCACTTTCATGAGATCAAGCGCTGGGTCGGTCTGCCTACGGCGGCGCTGATCGCCTTCATGATCGGCTTAGGCTGCGTAGCCGGGGCCATTGGTGTCAGCATCATCTTCCGCGCGTCGAATCTGGCGGAGTTTCAGGCCATCCAGATGTGGCGGATCGAGTGGCTGCTGGCCGCGACGGCTTCATTCGTAGCCGGAATTCTGCTGAAGAATCCCTCGGACAAAGAGTAGCGCCGCCGTCTCGGCGGCTTGCTGCAAGAATCCACGCTCCCGCACGCTTTTACGATTCGTTCCCCGAGCCCGCCGCGCGCCTCTGTTGGTTCATGCGATAAAGATGATGCACCGGACCGGTTCCGCGTCCCAGGGGATGGCCGGCGGCGATCGCCGCAGCCACGTAGGTCTTGGCCAGCAAGGCGGCCTCGGCTAATCCGCGGCCAAGCGCCAGGTGGCAGGCGATGGCGGTCGCGAAGGCGCAACCCGTGCCGTGAGTGGAGTTCGACCGCTGCAACTCCGCCTTGAAGACTTCTTCCTGCACTGCGCTGTTCGCCGTATAGCTCAACAGATCGATGGCCTTCTCCAAATGCCCGCCAGTGATCACAACCGCGGCCGAGCCCATGGAATGGAACTTCGCCGCGGCGGCGCGCATTTCCTCGAGATCCGTCACCTTCAACCCTGTGAGCAGAGCCGCCTCATCCACATTCGGAGTGATCACGTCCGCAAGAGGGATGAGCTTCTCGACGAGCAGCCGGGTTCCGGAAGCATCCAGCAAGTCCGCTCCGGAGGACGACTTCAGGATCGGATCCAGCACGACATTCGGCAACTTAGTCGGCGACCCGGCCTTGCCCGAACCCGAGCCGAGAAACTCCGCCACAGCCCGGACCACCTTCGCCGAGCCGAGCATCCCGATATGCACAGCTGCAATAGAAATATCCGCGGCAAGCTCTTCCAGCGTGTCCGTCACCAGCCTGGGGTCGACGGCCTCCGCGCGGAGAACGCCGGCAGTCGACTGCACAGTCATCGCTGTGATGCAGGCCACGCCGTAGCAGCCATGGGCTGCGATCGTCTTAATATCGGCCGTCACGCCCGCCCCGGACGAGGGGTCAAAACCGGCGATTGTCAGCACGACAGGTGGTTTCTCGGCCATGGCCTTTTATCCAAAACTCGCGCGTAAATGCCGCATGCGACCAGCACTTACGGAAAGATTATTTCTTCACTGCTTTACAACCTTGTACCTAAAACGCTTACTATAAACAACTTAGAAATAATTCCGTCGTAACTAACTGAATCTACAGGAGATGTAAATTATTCCCAGCCTACACCCGGCTGAGTATTTACCATATGATAAACAGCTAACACCATTGCTTTGAATGACATCCTGTCGATTACTCATGATTAACAACAAGTTACGTGAGATATCCATAACTATCAGGTCACTCTAGGCCACGTACTTTCGGGTTGACAACCCTCACTTGGCCGCCTAGCATTAACAGAACCTTAACAAATAACCTAGCTAGGACGACTCTTGAGATGCGAGGAGAACTGAATGCGTGGACATATTGCTCATGGACTGATGATCGCTCTTTTGATCGTCGGTCTGGGAGCGGCTCAGGGCCCAAACAACTCGGAGGCCAGTTCAGCCCTGAATAGGGCGGTTCAAGCCAAGCCCGAAATCCGCAACCAGACAAGTAAGACTCAACCGTATCAAATTGGCACAGCTTCGTGGTATGGCGATTACTTTGTCGGTAAACCAACCGCCAGCGGCGAAGATTTCGATATGTACGACATGACTGCGGCTCATCCTACGCTTCCTCTGGGAAGCTACGTGCGAGTCACGAACCTGCGCAACGGACGAGCGGTGGTAGTCAAAGTAAACGACCGCGGTCCTATCGTACCCGGCCGCATTATCGACCTGTCGTACGGCGCCGCTCAGGTGCTGCAGTTTGAAAATCGCGGCTTGCAGCGGGTTCGCCTGGATCTCGTAAAGCCTCGGACCAAAAACCGCCAGGTCTACGAGACCGTCGCCTCCAATTACCCCTTGGCGGAACTCCGCTAAACACTCTACACTGCTTGGGATGCAGGCTTCTCTTCCCCACCTCATCCCTTCCGACTCGCGCACAAATGATGTGCGAGAAAAGCTGATCGTTGCCCTCGACGTTTCCACGGCGGCGGCCGCACAGAAAATCGTGGCGGCCGTCGGCGATTCAGCGCTGACCTACAAAGTCGGCATGCAGCTCTACACCGCCGAAGGCCCACGCGTGGTGCGAGATCTCGTGGCTTCGGGCCGGCGTGTTTTTCTCGATCTGAAGTATCACGACATTCCCACCACCGTAGCGGCGGCTGTGCACGAAGCGGCTAGGCTCGGCGTGAGTATGTTGACAGTCCACACAGCAGGCGGCGGCAAAATGCTGCACGCCGCCGTGGACGCCGCCCGCGCCAACAACCCAGCTCTGCTCGTGCTCGGCGTCACAGTACTCACCAGCCTCGACCAGAACGAACTGGAAAAAATCGGGTTCAAAGGAACGGTGCGGGACGAAGTGTTGCGCCTCGCCAAGCTGGCCCTCGACAATGGATGTAAGGGGATCGTCACATCCGCGCACGAGACCGCCGCCGTCCGCGCCGAACTGGACCACAATTTCGCCATCGTCACCCCTGGAGTCCGCCCCGCCGGCAGCGCCCACGGAGATCAAGCCCGCGTAGCCACCCCCGCCGAAGCTATCGCCGCCGGAGCCAGCCACATCGTCGTAGGCCGCCCCATCACCGAAGCCGCCGATCCGGCGGCAGAAGCCCGCGCGATCCTGGAGCAGATCAGCTGATAGGCGTATGCGAAGAGATTGATGTGCAGACAGCCGCCCTCGGCGAGCTTGCCCTGAGCGAAGCCGAAGGGTCGAGCGAAGCTCGACCGCTGCCGCCTCGGGCGTTGCTAAATTGTGGCGGCCACGTGCAAGCTATCCACATGCCAGAACTACCCGACATCTCCGCCTACATCACCGCCCTCGAACCACGCATAGTCGGTCAGCCTCTAGAGCGGATCCGCCTGCAAAGCGCATTCCTCCTGCGAACCGCCCAACCGCCGCTCACAGATGCAGAAGGCCGCGTCGTCCGCGAACTGCGGCGAGTCGGCAAGCGCGTCGCAATCAGCCTGGAAGGCGATCTCTGGCTGGTCCTTCACCTGATGATTGCCGGCCGCCTGCACTGGCACGCAGCAAATGCAAAGCTGGCAGGGCGTCAGACTCTGGCCGCGTTCGACTTCCCCAACGGCTCTCTGGTTCTCACCGAAGCCGGCTCCAAACGCCGCGCGTCCTTGCACGTTGTGCAAGGCGAGGAGGCATTGCACTCCTTCGACGCCGGTGGCATCAACGTTTTCTCCAGCGACCTCGAAACCTTTCGTGCGGCCCTCACCGCCGAAAACCACACCCTAAAGCGGGCGCTCACTGATCCGCGTCTTTTGAGTGGCATCGGCAACGCGTATTCGGATGAAATCCTGCACGCCGCCCAGCTCTCCCCGCTCACGCTTACCCAAAAACTAAAGCCGCCCGAATGGGAAAGATTATTCGCCGCGACCAAACACACGCTCGGCTTCTGGATAGACCGCCTCCGCGCCGAAGCGAACACCACCTTCCCCGAAAAGGTGACCGCCTTTCGTGAGGGCATGGCAGTCCACGGCCGCTACGGCAAACCCTGTCCACGCTGCGGAGATAAAGTGTTGCGCATTCGCTATGCCGACAAGGAAACCAACTACTGCGCCCGCTGCCAGACAAGCGGCAAGGTTCTAGCCGACCGCAGCTTGTCCCGCCTCCTGGGATCAGACTGGCCAAGAACCCTCGAAGAACTCGAAGCCCTAAAGCGTCGCTAATCGCAGCGGAGATGCTCATGTGGGGACAGCCGCCTCGGCTGTCCCGCCGAGCGAAGCGAGGCGGCTTCTGCAGAAACGCCGCAAGCCTGTTCACTTCAGCAAATCCCGCAACACCGCAACCTCCGCCGCAATCCCAGTCCGCAGCGCCGGATCCACATCCGGCGCAAACAACGGAGAATGATTCGACGGCAGCGTCGTCCCCGCCGCTTTAGCCTCAGCAAATTTCCCCGGGTCCGCCCCGCCCAGCTCAAAATAAAACCCCGGAATCCCCTGTTCAACAAAGAATGAAAAGTCCTCCGACGCCGTGATCGGCTCTTCGATCAGCACATTGTCTTTGCCCAGCGCCCCTTCCAGCGGGCCTCTCAGCCGCTGCGCCAGCTCGGGATCGTTATACACGGAATCCGTCGATTCGACGTGCTCAATCAAAGGAGAATGGGGCGCGCCCGCCCCTTCAGCCTCCGCGTTGGTAATCCGCGCGATAGCCGCCAGCACCTGCTTCCGCACCTCCGCTTTATTGGTACGTACAGTCAACCCCAACTCGGCCTGGTCCGGAATGATGTTGTCCTTCGTGCCCAGCGCGAATGTAACCCACCGTGACGATCGCCAGTTCCCCGGGCTTCACTTCGCGCGAAACAATGGTCTGCAGCGTCAGAATCGTCCGTGCCGCGATGACGATCGGATCAATCGTCGTCTGCGGCGCAGCCCCATGCCCGCCCTTGCCATAAATTGTGATTCGCAGCGAGTCCGCATTCGTGTTGTAGATGCCCGGAACAATCCCAACCTTCCCGGCCGGCAGCAGGTTGCTCACATGCAACGCCACGGCCACGTCGGGCTTTGGAAAGCGTGTCAGCAAGCCATCGGCAAGCATTGCTTTCGCGCCGCCAATCGTCTCCTCGGCCGGCTGCCCAATCAGCATCAAGGTCCCGTGCCAGGTGTTCTTCCTCTGCGCCATGATCGTGGCCGTGCCCAGAATCGCCGCCATGTGCAGATCATGTCCGCACGCGTGCATGACCGGAACATCGTGTCCGGCGTCGTCTTTAGTGCGGACTTTGCTCGCATAAGCCAGGCCCGTCTTCTCTTCCACGGGCAGCGCATCAAGCTCGGTGCGCAGCATAACAGTCGGCCCCGCGCCATTCTTTAGAATGGCAACAATCCCCGTTCCGCCCACGCGTTCTGTGACCTCATATCCAAGCCCCCGCAGTCGTGTCGCAAGCTTCGCCGCAGTTTGCACTTCGTGAGTGGAGAGTTCCGGGTTCTCGTGCAGGTCCAGATACAGCGCGTGCGCATCGGGATAGACAGCCTCGACTTCTTTGGATGGAGGAGCTTGAGCGGCGGCAATCGCAGCCACAGATACAACCAGCAGGGCGTGTGTCCGGGTCCGTGTCCAGGTCATGGGGTTCTCGGATCATATCCCCGCACCGCGATTGGCTGCAAATAAGCCGCCCCTGTGATTGGATTGGTCTTCCTTCGTGTAATTTAGTGTCCTTCGTGGTTAACCTTTCTTAAACTAACCCAGAAAACTAGTCTCCCCAGAAATTCCCAAAATTGTCGACCCTCAAAATCAAAATTTTCAATTTCACTCTTGCCATCTCCAACGGGTGTACAATTTTCTTAGTAAGCACTGGGTTGCGTCACTTCGTTCTATACCCGAGGTGCTAATGAACGTCCACATCAGTTACCGCCTTCATAAAACTCCGGCCGTAGAAAAAGATATCCAGCATCAAGTCGAAAAACTGCGCAAGCGCCTGCAGGTTTTCCGTCCTGAACTGATTCACTTGAAAGGCATGGTCGAGGAAATTTCCGCCCGCGAAGGCACCAGCGTTTCCCTCAACCTGCGCCTGCCCTCGGGACAGATGGCCGTGCAGGCCAAAGCCTCAACTGCCCCCGCCGCCGTGAAGAGCGCATTCGAAGATCTGCTGCAGCAGGTCAACAAGCACAAAGACATGCTGCGCTCCACGCGCAAGTGGCCGCGCCGTCAGAAGGATGTCCTTCACCCGCCGCAATGTTTCCGTGCCCTTCGAGCAAACTTTGGCCGCAGTGTTCCCGGCAACAGTTTCCAACGACGACGTGCGCTCTTACGTCAACGTAAATCTCTCGCGTCTGGAACGTTTTGTGGAGCGCGAAATCTATTTCCGCGAAGCTGCCGATTTCATCGCTCCCGATTCCATTACCAAAGACGAAGTGATCGACGAAACCATCGCCGCTGCTCTCGGCGATGGCGGCGATAGCACAAATGCGAATAACGAAAAGCCCGAACGTCTAGCCCTCGAGCCCTGGCTCTACCGCCTGGCCATGCGGGCTCTCGACGAACTCTCCCGCCCCGATGGAACCAACCTCAGCGCCGTGCATCTGGAAGATTCCGCCCGCAAGCCAAACGTCAAGGCCAGCGACGAGCCGGAACTACAGTTCCATCAGCCCGATGAAGCCATCACCGAAGAGACCGTCATCGCCGACGCACGCGTGTCCACGCCCGAGCAAATCGTCGGCTCCGATGAAATGATGCGCCTCATCGCATCCGCTCTGCGCGACGTGAATTCAGACCATCGCGAGGCTTTCATCCTGCACGCCATCGAAGGCTTCGGCGTCGACGAAATCTCCGCCATTACTGGCGCTCCGCCGGAGAAAGTGTTGACCTCCATCGCCGCCGCTCGCGCCCACTTGCGCCAATCGCCCAGCTTCGTCCACCAATTCAAAGGACGATTCGCGCCCACCGGAACCGCTTAAAATCCTCGAAATCCAAACGAAAGAGCAGGACCGCGCATGATTACTCGGGAACAAATTCACGAACTAGCCCAATTTGAAGATCATGGCAGGCTGCGCCCTGAGTTTCTACTTTCAGCCCACTGCGCCCCGCAATAAAGCTCACAAAGAAGAGACGATCCTTACCAAAGATCTGGGACGCGAGGCCTTGCGCCAGCTGGAAAGTAAGAGCAAGAGTAGTAGGAATAAAGATAAAGATAAAAACAAAGATAAGGACAAAGAAAAACAAGTACGAGTCGGCCCGCGCCGATCTCGACCGCATCGTGCGCCTCTCGCAGGCGTGGCGCAGCCACGGCGCCAGCGGCAACCATGCCAAGGCCATATTCGCCTGCTCCTCGCAAGGGTTGTGGCGCGAATACGATCTGCCGGCACAACTCAGCGCCACCGAGCTTTCAGTAGACAGGCACTTCCACCTGAAACCCCTCGCGCAATTGCTCGGTGCATTTCCCCGCCTCGGCATCGTCCTGATCGATCGTCACCGCGCCCGCCTCTTCGATCTGCGCCTGGGCGAACTCACGGAACGTATGGATTTCTTTCATCCTCTAACCCGCCGCGGCCGTGGCGACGGCTTTGGCGGCTACGATGCCGGACACGCCGAGCGCCGCGTCGCCGACGATGCTCTCCACCATTACAAGTTCATCGCCGAGTTCCTTAAAGACGCGCTGGGTAAGGGAAAAGAGAAGCAGATGTTTGAGAAATGGATCCTGGGCTGCCAGGACGCGCACTGGTCGCAGCTCGAACCGCAACTGCATCCCTACGTTTCGCAGAAATTGCTGGGCCGGTTTTCCGCCGAGGTGGCTCACGCAAATCTCGAAGAAATCCGCTCGCAAGCCGAAGAGATTTTCGCCGGGGCGCAACAGCGCCGCTGTCAGGATGTGCTTCGCGAAGCCCTGAACCAGGCCCGCCACAATGCTCGCGGCGTCACCGGATTGCGCCGCGTGCTCCACTCTCTCGAATTGGGCGAAGTGCAAACCTTGCTCGTAGACCACAATTATCACTTGCGCCAACCGTCGAGTGCGCCGCCTGCGGCCACCTCGATGCGCACCTGGTGGTCCTCTGTCCTGTCTGCGGCCGCGAGACGCGCGAAGTCGCGGATGTGAGCGAAGCGATTCTGCCCCGCGTGATCCGCCACGACATAGAACTCTTCTACGTCAAGGACGATCCCGACTTTGACAAGGTCGGCAACATAGCCGCCCTGCTCCGCTACCGCTCCGAACAAAACACCAACACAAATAAAGTCCGCTCCATCGCCGAGCACCCGGCCCATCCATCCCGCGGCCGCCAGCCCGGCCTGTTAGGCCGCTACCGAGGCCTGGCCAGCGGCTGATTGTAGGTTGCGTGTGAATTACTGAAAGATGGGTGCCCATTCTAGCGCGTTCTTAGCGCAGGAGTGGGATTCCACGGACGCCAATCTCTTAGGATCTTGATCCCCGGGTACCTCACTCCTCGCGTTGCGCTACAACGCCCGAGGCTCCCCTATCCATGCGTCCCGCAAGGGTGGGTACCACTGACATCTCCGCCACGTGCCCTCCGGCATAGTTCTGCCTACCTACTCAATCAGCGGATTCACCACACGAACCGTCCCGTAACTTTGTTTAGCCGCCAAGTCCTCGGAGTAGAGAATTGCGGCGCCTGATTGTTCCGTCGCTTGCAGAATGAGGGCATCCCAAAAAGAAGTCTTGTATCGCGCTTCGATCTCGAGCGCCTGGATCACCGCTTCCGGAGCATTGACCACGATCTCCCAACTCATATAGTCGTAGATCAGCCGGCGGATTTCGTCCGCAGCCAGCGGACGAGCAACCTTGCGTCGCAGGTTGACGCAGAGTTCTTGTAAAACCTGCGTGCTCAAAACACCCTGCCCGCTCATCCACAAACGCTCGACGACCTGGCGAGCTCGCTCATGCTTCACGCCCGCAGAACGGTCATGTGCATAGATCAGAATGTTGGTGTCAACGAAGTACTTGTCGGCCACCGTCCACTCCTCGTCGGCTATCGCTCATGAAGCTCATCGCGAGAGCGAACGGGCGTCCACCGAAGATCCATTCCCTCGCTGAGCCGCGCCAGCGCCCGCTTGCGCGCCCGATCGTAAGCCCTGCGATCGTGCACGATTTGTTCTAAACGCGCCGCCAGCATGGCACTGATCGAAGTGTCCTCTTCCGCCGCCAATACTCGCGCCTCGCGCAGTAGATCGGCATCCAGCTTGAGGGTGATATTGGTTTTCATGCGAGCACACAAATGAGTGCAGCACAATACTACGTGCGAACGCGAACAAATGTCAATCATTAAAAATGAAGAATGCTTTCGACCTCCTATTCCACACCCGGATCGTGTGACATCTAACCTTGCGCCTCACACCAAAATTCAGTCATCCGTGCCCCGGTACAGGCAGTAACAAACAGTTCATTGAAAACTGAATAGAGCGGTGGCTAAGTCCTTCCTCCACAGGGCTTTGCGAGTCGAATCCGCCTGTTTTCAGTCCCGACAGAAATAGCCTCACTGATTCTAAAGAAGTTAAGTGACAGGCGTGCATGTAACTCCTTTGTCCGCAGGATTTTACAGACAAGTTGTCTGGAATCAATATTTTAGCCGGATTCGAGTCGACCAAGATCCACGCAAGTAATTGATTCCAAGGAACTAAGCAGGTTCGATCTCTATTTTTTTTCGATACGCAATTCTGACCTGAGTCGAAGCCTGTGGAACTCACACCCGGCGTGATATGCTTCCCGCTTTCGTACCAGCAGGAGGAACTCATGCCATTCTCGCGCCGTGATTTCGTAAGGACATCCGTACTAGGAGCAGTCGCCGCCGGAGTAGGAACGCGAGGCCAAGCCGAAGACGCAAAGCAAGAGCACGAGCCGCAATCCGCCTCCCACAAGCGCCCCATCATCATCTGCGCCAACAACGGCTTCAACTATCTCGAGGAGGCATTCGCTTTCCTGAAAGCCGGCGGAGACACGCTCGACGCCGCGCTCAAAGTAGTCAAGGGACCGGAAGACGATCCCAACGACACCAGCGTCGGCCTCGGTGGAATCCCCAACGAAGAAGGCGTGGTCGAACTCGACGCCTGCTGCATGCACGGACCCACGCGCCGCGCCGGTTCAGTCGGAGGCGTGCGCAACATCAAGAACGTCTCGCTGGTCTCAAAGGCCGTCATAAATCACACCGGCCATGTCATGCTGGTCGGCGAAGGCGCAGAGCGCTTCGCAGTCGCCGTCGGCTTTCCCCGCGAGAACCTGCTCACCGACCACTCCCGCAAGGTCTGGCTGCTGTGGAAGGAATTCCATTCTAACGACGACTGGTGGGGCCCAGGCCTCGCTGACCCGCACTGGCAACCGCCCGACACCAAACCGACTGACGGGAAGCCGCAGTCACAACGATGGCCAGAGCGCTACCACCGACTCGAAGAACGAGCGGCTGACTTGGGCATCGCCCCCGAGCTGCGCCGCGAGGCCATTCACAAAGTGCTGTTTCCGCCGACCGGCACGATCCACTGCTCGGTCCTGAACGAGAAAGGTGAAATCTCCGGCTGCACCACCACCAGTGGGTTGGCCTTCAAACTTCCAGGACGCGTTGGCGATTCGCCCATCATCGGCGCCGGCTGCTACACCGACCAAGATGTGGGTTCAGCAGGAGCAACTGGCAGCGGCGAAGAAAACATCAAGGTCGCGGGCGCACACACCATCATCGAAAACATGCGCCATGGAATGTCCCCGCAAGAAGCGGGCACGGACGCGCTCAAGCGCATCGTGCGCAATTACAACAGCGACATGAACAAGCTGCGCTTTGTCGACATGACCTACTACATCCTGCGCAAAGATGGCGCCTACGCCGGAGTGTCGCTGTGGGAGGGTTACGAGCCCGGCAAGCCGCACAAGATCGCAGTGCACGACGGCACCCGCCGCTCCGAAGTAGCGGTGCCGCTGTTCAAAGGCTGGTCGCAAGACTTTCCGCCGGAACCAAGTGTTCCGGAGGACATAAAGAAGGAGTATATGAAGTAGCGACCGGAAGACCTACAGAAACCGTACCTTCACATCCGGGCCCTTCTCCAGATGTATGCTCTCGATGAAACGAACTTTGCCGGTGAGTTGAGTCAGGATCACCGACGAAGTCCGCGTGCCTTCGCCGAAGAAGCGGACTCCCTTGAGCAGAGCGCCTTCGGTGACGCCGGTGGCGGCGAAGATCAGTTGCTTGCCGGGAGCGAGATCTTCGGCTTCGTAGATTTTGTTTTTGTCTTTAACCCCCATGCGCGCGAGGCGTTCCTCCTGCTCGGGTTTCACCACCAGGCGTCCGAGCATGTAGCCATTGAGGCAGCGGATCGCAGCGGCAGTAATCACGCCTTCCGGCGCACCACCTGATCCCATGACGGCATGCACGCCGGTGCCGATGACGGCCGCGGCGATGCCGGCCGAGAGGTCGCCGTCGCCGATCAGCCGGATGCGCGCGCCGGCAGCGCGAATGTCGGCAATCAGTTTTTCGTGGCGCGGACGGTCGAGCACAATCACGACCAGGTCTTCCACATCGCGCTCCATTCTCTTTGCGATGTTTTTCAAATTGTCGGCCACGGGCGCATCGAGTTCGACGGCGTTCTTACACGATGGCCCGACCACGATTTTTTCCATGTAGCAGTCAGGAGCATGCAGCAGGCCTCCACGCTCCGAGGCAGCGAGCACCGTGATCGCCCCCGGCGCACCGGTGGCGCAGAGGTTGGTGCCTTCGAGCGGGTCAACGGCGATATCGACCTCCGGCACCTCGCGGCCGTCCGGAAATTCAGCCCCAACCTTTTCGCCGATGTAAAGCATGGGCGCTTCGTCGCGCTCACCCTCGCCAATAACGATCGTGCCCCGCATCGGAATGGAGTCCATCGTCTGCCGCATTGCCTCGGTAGCCACCTGGTCAGAGAGCTTGCGCTCGCCCTGGCCCATGGTGCGCGCCGAAGCAATCGCCGCCACTTCGACTACGCGCAGAAACCGCGACGCCAGATCGCTCTCAATGTTTTCCCCAAAACTGCGGGCCTTTCCTTCCAGACGAGTCTTACTAACCATAAGTGCCCCCCAAGTGCGATAAAAACCAGCCATTCCGACCGGCCTGAGAATATAACCCAAATCACCAAGAGATTGAAAGGAATGGCCGGACGCATGAGAATAACCGATAATCAGGACCGCGGGTGACGTGTTATTCTCACAGGCCTGTTTTGAAGAGAGACACCATGCCGGAATCGCACCCGCCAACCTTCCTGTGCATCACGACCTACGAAAAGGGACAGGAGTTCATGCGCGAGTGCAAACGCCAGGGCTGCCGCGTGTTCCTGCTCACCGCGGAAAAGCTGCGCGACGCGGACTGGCCGCGCGAAAGCCTCGACGACACATTCTATCTTCCCGAGGACATTCCGCTCGCCGACATTGTGCAGGCGGTAACCCACCTCACCCGCACGCAAAAAATCGACCGCATCGTCGCACTCGACGAATACGACATGGAGACCGCCGCGACTTTGCGCGAACACCTGCGCGTGCCGGGCATGGGGCTCACCACCATGCGCTATTTCCGCGACAAGCTCGCCATGCGCATGAAGGCGCTCGATCGCGGTGTGCGGGTGCCGGATTTTGTTCCTGTGCTTAATCACGGAGACATCCGCTACTACCTCGGACATGTTTCGGGGCCGTGGGTGCTGAAGCCGCGGCAGGAGGCCTCGGCGATTGGCATTACAAAGATTAAGGCCGCCGAAGAGTTGTGGCCCCTGCTCGAGCAACTGGGCGATAAGCAGTCGTCGTTCCTGTTGGAAAGTTTTGTTCCGGGGGACGTATACCACGTGGATTCGGTGGTCTCGGAAAGTAAAGTCGCCTTCGCCAACGTCAGCAAGTACGGCAAGCCGCCCATGAATGTCGCGCAGGGCGGCGGAATCTTCACCACCTGCGTTGTGCCGCGAGGCAATGACACCGATCGAGGTTTGCGCCAGATCAATCGCGACCTCATCGCCGCGCTAGGCTTGGTGAGGGGTGTAGCGCACGCGGAATTCATCCAGGCCCATGCCGATGGGCATTTCTACTTCCTGGAATGCGCGGCGCGCGTAGGTGGCGCCTACATCAACGAAATGGTCGAGGCGGCCACGGGAATCAATCTCTGGCGGGAGTGGGCCCGCATCGAAATCGCCGGAGAGCGTGGAAGTTACCATCTTCCTCCAGCGCGCGAGGAGTACGCGGGCGTGATTCTTTCGCTGGCGCGGCAGGAAGATCCCGATACTTCCTCATACAACGATCCGGAGGTCTTCCTTCGGATCAAGAAACATCACCACGCCGGATTAATTCTGCGATCTGATGATCCAGTGCGCGTACAGACGCTATTGGAAAGCTACGCGCGACGATTTGCCGAGGAGTTTCTGGCGGTCGAGCCTCCGCGGGACAAGCCGACGGCCTAAGAATCAGAACGCGTCGATCCCCGTAACGCTCTGCCCGATAATCAGCGAGTGCACGTCGTGCGTGCCCTCGTAGGTCTTGACTGACTCCAGGTTCATCATGTGCCGCATGATGGGATAGTCGTCGGCCACGCCGTTGGCGCCGAGAATATCGCGTGAAAGGCGGGCGCACTCGAGGGCCATCCAGACATTGTTTCGCTTAGCCATAGAGATGTGCTGGTGCTCCACCTTGCCTGCATCTTTCAGGCGGCCGACCTGCAGCACGAGCAGTTGCGCTTTCGTGATCTCGCTGATCATCCAGGTGAGCTTATCTTGCACGAGCTGGTGCGAGGCAATCGGCTGATCGCGCCACTGCTTGCGCAGGATGGCATACTGTAAGGCGCAGTCGTAGCAGGACATGGCCGCGCCGATCGCGCCCCATGCGATGCCGTAGCGCGCCTGATTCAAACACATCAAGGGTGATTTCAACCCATCGCTCTTCGGCAGCAAGTTCGACTCCGGGATGTGAACATCCTGCATTGACAGCCCCGAAGTGACCGAGGCGCGCAGCGACCACTTGCCGTGAACGTCGTCGGATGTGAAGCCTTTCCGATCTTTCTCAACCAGGAAACCGCGAATCTTGTCGTCCTCGTTTTCCACCTTGGCCCAGATCACGGCCACGTCGGCGATGCTGCCGGAGGTGATCCACATCTTCTCGCCGTTGAGCACGTATTCGTTGCCGACTTTGCGAGCGCGGGTGCGCATGCCGCCAGGGTTGGAGCCGAAACCCGGCTCTGTAAGCCCGAAGCAGCCCAGCTTTTCGCCCTTCTGCATGGCCGGCAGCCAGGCCTGCTTCTGCTCTTCGCTGCCGAAAGCGTAAATTGGAAACATCACCAGGCCCGACTGCACGCTGACGAAGCTGCGCACCCCGGAGTCTCCGCGTTCGAGTTCCTGTGTCATCAGTCCATATTCAACATTGCCCATGCCGGCGCACCCGTAGCCCTTGAGCGATGCGCCGAAGAAGCCAAGATCGGCCATGGGCTTGACCAGTTCGCGCGGAAATCGGCCGGCACGGTTGCACTCTTCAATAATGGGAATAAGGTTGTCTTCGATGAACTGGCGCGTGGTGTCGCGCACCAGGCGCTCCTCTTCTGTGAGCAACGCATCGAACTGGATGAAATCGACACCGCGAAATTTGATAGCAGGCATGATGATTCTCCATGAAGATGAAAATTAGGTCCCAGTCCAGCCAGACAGGTTTGCCGCCCGCAAAGGGGCGCGTTTCGAGGGCAAACACATGACGGTAGCAGGCGCGAGGGAGCGGGGTCAACGGGGCAACGGCCTCGTGTGGGACAGCCAAGGTGCTACTGTGGAGTGGGGTTTCAACGCTTCTATTCTTCTCCACTGAATAAAAGTAAGATGTTAACCTCACAGCGAAAGGCAGGGTTTGCATGGCGACCACTTTATCGAACAAGAAAGTAGCCGTCCTCGGCGCGGGTAAGCTCGGAGGAATCATCTTGCAGGCATTACTGCGGGAAGGGTTGCTCTCGAAGGAGCTAACCCGGGCGACGGTGCGGCATTCCGACCGCGCCTTCCGCCTCGCGGAAAAACTCCGCATCGAGGTCGGCACCGATAATGCCAAGGCCGTGCAGGGCGCTGACATCATTTTCATTTGCGTGAAGCCGCAGACCGTGCAGGAAGTTTTGGAAGAAATCCGTGCCCATATTTCTCCCGGGCAACTCGTGATCTCGGTGGCCGCTTCGGTGTCCACCAGCCAAATAGAAAGTGCTCTGGGGGTGAAGACCGCTGTGGTGCGAGCCATGCCAAACACTCCATGCGCCCTGGGAGTAGGGATGACCGGCCTCTGCAAGGGCAGCCATGTCTCGCAGGAGGAAATTGCGCTGGCCTGCTCGTTGTTTGATGTAGTGGGAAGAACGGTAGTCGTCGATGAGAAGCACATGGATGCCGTCACCGGTCTCTCGGCCAGCGGCCCGGCATTTATCTATATTATCTTGGAGTCATTGGCGGAGGCCGGGGTCAAGGTCGGCCTGCCGCGCGATGTTGCCACATTACTGGCGGCCCAGACCACGATGGGCGCGGCCAAGGTCGTGCTCGAGACTGGCGATCATCCTGCGCTATTAAAAGACGCAGTCACCACGCCGGCCGGCTGCACCATCGACGGCATCATGGAGTTGGAAGAGGGAAAGTTGCGCGTGACTCTGATCAAGGCCGTAGTAAAAGCCACGCAACGCGCCAAAGAACTAGCCTACAGCGGTTAGTCGCGGCAGCACGCAGGCGAGCAGGCGAGGCTTTACGCGGCAGGAAGGTGAGTCAGGCTTCGGGTGGATTCCATTCGCCTTCGCATTCGCGGTCCGAATCGTCGACGTTATCGCGAGTCTGGTTCCGTTTGCGATAACAGACCAAGATCATGCCGATGGTCATGAAGGTAGGTGGAGCGATGAGAATCAAAATTCCGCTGCGCAGCGCCTGAATCATTCGCGAACCCGAGGACGCGGCCTGCGTATAGCAAAGCGAACAGCTCTGGGCAAACACCGGCGCTGGCGCCAGCAGCAGCATCAGCCCCACCAGCGCAATCACGGAAATTCCGACTTGTTTCGAAAGCTTCATGAAGTTACTTCGCCCATTTTACGCCGTCCAACAGGCGATAACTATCGGTCCATCCGTACTGCATTCCCAGGATCACGGCAACCGTGAACACCAGGACAAACCACCTCAACCCGCGATTGTCCCATAAGTGCATGAAGAAAAGAAGCGCAAGCGAAGCCTCGATGATAGCGACGACCAGCATGCGAACAAACATCTGGGATACGCTGCTGTCCTGATACGCGATAACGAACTGAATCCCCGCCAGCGCCAATAAGCAAGCGTAGACGATCAGGTCTTTTCTAATCCCACCAGCCTTGCGTGCCTCGGCTGTAGTCATCGTGATTTGCTCCTGCTTCTTTTCATTTCAGTGGGCCAAATTCAAAAGATAGACCAGCGGCACAACAAACATCCAAACCAGATCCACGAAATGCCAATAGAGTCCGGTAACTTCGAGGTCGTCGGCTTTGTAGCGTCCACTCTGATACTTCAGCCCTACGGCTATCAGCGCAACCACACCGCCGGTTACGTGCAGCAGATGCAAGCCGGTGATGCTGAAAAACAAAGAACTGAACAAAGGCGTGCCCCAGGGATTGTGAAACAGCGTCGCTCCCTCGCTGATCATTCCCAACCACTCCCGAATGTGCAGAACCGCGAAAAGGATTCCGAGAGCCGCTGTAATCATGGTGAAGCGGAAGGCTTTGCTTTTGTCGCCCGCGTCAGCCGAACGCACACCAATAAGCATGGTCAAGCTGCTGGTGAGCAGAATCAAAGTCATGGCTGCGACGTTGGTGATGCTGTGAAAGGGTCTGGGCCAATCGGGAGTGGCGTTGCGTATAAATCCGTAGGCGACCAGGCATCCGGCAAAGGTGGCGCTGTCTGCGATGATAAACAGCCACATCGCCATTTTCTTCGCGGCGACCGAGAATGTGGGCGCGGTCATTGCCTCCGTGGCGCCTGTTCGCGACACCTGGGCGTGAATCGAAAGATCGGCTTGGCTCACCCTTGCCTCCTACCCTTGATCGGATCAGAGCTCGACCGGATTACAGCCTCATCCACAGCAGCAAAAGCAGATACAACCACAGCGCGCCTATGAAATGCCAGTAGCGCGCGGTGGCGTCCAAAGTACTCCGACGCAGAGCACCATGATGCAGTTTCCCTATCACGTGGACGAGGCCGCCAAGGCCGCCAAACACGTGCACCGCATGCGCCACCGTCAGCACATAGAAAAACGAGTAGCTCACATTGCTGGCAAGTCCAAATCCCTGGGACCTGAGCTGCATCCACGCGAAGGTCTGCCCGGCAACGAAGAGCAGCCCCAGGAACAGAGTCACATAAAGCCATCGCGCCGGACTTGCGGCATGACCCTTATCCCGCAAGCTTCCCATAAACGTCGCAATCCGTCGCCGCGCGATTTCCAGAGTGAAGCTGCTGCCGATGATCACCAGAGTGTTCAGGTAAAGCACAGATGGCAGAGTGAAGTGCCGCCAATCCGTCGCCCCGCCCTGACGCACGATCAAAGCACTGGTGAAGGCGGCAAAGGTCATGGTGATCGACGCCAGAATCACCCAGATGCCAGTACTAGCGGGAGGCGGAGAGGAGTTCTTAACTTGGCGCAGGTCTCCGTCCGCGGGAACCAAGTTGCGCCATCCTCCATTGCCGGAAGCTTGCAATGAACCGCGAGGCTCGATTCTCGGCGGTTGCTGAACCGTAGTTGCCATCCGTCTGTTGTCCTCGACTATTTCTCGTCAGGCGCGTTCTTAAGTTGCTCCGGCGAGGTCTGCATTATGTAATCGCTGCTCGCACCCTCGACGCTGTACTGGTACGGATCGTGGTAAACCACCGGCATCTTGTCGCCAAAGTTATTGTGCGGCGGCGGTGTCGCCGTGCTCCATTCGAGCGACGTGCCTTCCCACGGATTATCGTTCGGTGCCTTCTCGCCCCAGAACCGGCTGTGAATCAGGTTGTAGAGGAAAATTAGTTGGGCCAAGCCGGTGAACAGTGCCGCAAAGGTGATGAACTTATGCACCGGAATCAGCGGAATCAGATAATCGTCGGTAAAAGCCTGGTAGCGGCGCACGTTGCCCGCGATTCCGAGATAGTGGAACGGCATGAAAATGCAGTACGCACCCACAAAGCTCATCCAGAAATGGATCTTGCCCAAGGTCTCGTTCATCATGCGGCCCGTCATCTTCGGGAACCAGAAATAAGTTCCCGCGAAGATGCCGAACATGGCCGCGACTCCCATCACCAAATGGAAGTGGCCCACCACGAAATAGGTGGCGTGCAGCATGATGTCAATGGAGGGCTGCGCCAGAAAAAAGCCGCTGACCCCGCCGCTGATGAACATCGAAATAAATCCCAGCGCAAACAGCGACGCCGAGTTGATCCGCAACCTCGCGCCATACAGGCTTCCCAGCCAGATCAGCACCACGATGGTAGACGGTATGGTGATGATCAGCGTAGGAAACGAAAACGCCAGCGAAGAGACAGGATTCATCCCGCTGACGAACATGTGGTGCCCGTAAACCATGTAGCTGAGCACTGCCAGCGCTCCCATGGAATAAATCAGCACCCTGTGGCTGAGCATCGGCCGGCGCATACTCGTGATCAGGACATGAGAAACAATTCCCATCCCCGGCACGATTGCGATATACACCTCGGGATGTCCGAAGAACCAGAACAGGTGCTGCCATAGCAGAGTAGATCCGCCGGAATGCGGCAAGAGTTGGTCATTGAGTACCAGATTCGACGGCACGAAGAAACTGGTTCCGGCGACGTGATCGAGAATCAGCAGGATGCAGGCGGGCATCAACACCGCAAACGCCGTCAGGCCCATGATGGAGGTAATGAACCAAGCCCAGGCGCTGAGCGGAAGCCGCATCAGAGACATTCCTTTACAACGCATGTCGAGCGTCGTCGTAATGAAGTTCAACGAACCCAACAACTGGCCGACGCAGAAAATCGCAATCGAACTCGCCCAAAGAACCACTCCCAGACCCTCGCCCGGCCCGCCAACATCACCCACAGCGCTCAACGGCGCATATTGCGTCCATCCGCCGAGAGTCGGCCCTGTGCCGGCAAAAAACGAAGCAACCAGAACCAGGAAGCCCACAAAGGTGACCCAGAACGACATCATGTTGAAGTGCGGGAACGGCATGTCTTCGGCGCCCACCTGGATCGGTAAAAAGAAATTGCCGAACGCGGCAAACGGCGCCGTAGTAAGCACAAAGAAGACCATGATCGTCCCGTGCATGGTCATCAGTTGCAGGTAATACTCCGGCGTCATCACATTGCCCGGCGCGCCGGTCTTCGAGAGCAGGTGCAGCCCGGGAATCGGGTAATTTCCGAACCCGAGATGGATGCGCATGATCCAGGAAAGCACCATCCCGACCAAGGCGGCGAGCAAAGCCAGCGCATAATACTGTTTACCGATGACCTTGTGATCAATGCTGAAGACATGCTTGCGGATGAAGCTGGTAGGCGCTCCGTGTTCCACCGCATGTGCCGACATATCGTGCATGGCCCTTACCTCAGACGAAATGTGTGGTCCCGACGCCGCACTGCCTACTGCAGCGCCGCCTGCTGTTTAATCCAGTTATCGTAATCTTCCTGAGACATCACCTCGAGATATGCCTTCATGTTGTAGTGCCCGAGGCCGCAAAGCTGGGTACAGACGATTTCGTACTTGCCGATTTTCGTTGCCGTGAAGTGAATCGAGACGTCCAATCCCGGAACGAAATCCTGCTGCACTCGCAATTCCGGCACATAGAAGGAATGCCCCACGTCCTTCGAGTGCATTAGCAGATGGATTTCCCGATTCACCGGAATGGCCATCTCGGCAGTGACGATGTCGTCTTTGGAATCCTGGTCGTTGGTGGTGTCAATGCCAAAAAAGTTCGCGTTGGCCTCGTTGATCTTGTCGGCGTGCAGCGGGCCGAAGTTCCGTCCGGGCCGGGGTAGCGAAAATAAAATGCGAACTGCCCGGCCTGCACCTGGACCGGCAACGCATTCGCGGAGGGTGGCGTGAAATACACGCTGGCCCACGCCTTAACTCCAAACACACCCAAGGCCAGACACTCGGTGCCCACCAGCAGGAAAGCGGCGATCACCAAACCAGCCGCGCCCCCGGGGAAACTCCTGACTTTGTCGCCGGGCTTGGGATTGGAAAACTTCCAGATGAAGAAAGCCAGCAGGAACTGAGAAGCCAGGAACGAAAGACCGGCCTCCCACATCGTATCCGTATATTGCTCATCGATCAGATGACCGTGGGTCGAGATGTCCTGCGGCATGGGCCACATGTGCATCACGATCGGAATCGCCGAAGCGATCGCGATCAGAATGATCGTCACCGCGAAAATCTTCGCCATATTGCCGCGCCCTTTTGTCCGGGATTGCCTCGGTAGTGTTCCCTGGCCGCTATTTAGCCTTGAAGGTGAAGTCCGCCTTTGCCGCCGCGCCCGCCGCCACGGTCACTTTTTGGTTTTGCATACCGGCGGCTTCCTGCCACGCGGTCACCGTGTAGTTTCCGGGCGGCACATTGTTGATGGTGTAGTTGCCGTTCTCATCGGTGGTCGCGTAAGGCCCTTTGACCACAGCAAACCAACCATGCATCCAGGGATGGATGTTGCACTTTACTTCGATAAACTCCGGAGCCTTCCAGTTCTTCTCTACCGGCGGCGCTCCCGGAGGCTGAGACTGGTTCCACGGAATGTTGCCGGTCATCGGATTAGGATTCGGATGAATATTGTGGGCCGTCTGGTCGCTGGTCTCCACCTTAAATGTCTCGCCTACGTCCATCGCCAGCACGTGTGGCGTATACATACAGTTCTTTTGATCGAAGACCGGGATCGCAGTTGTAACCTGGGCCGGGCCGCTCCAGTCGGAAATGTAGAGAACCACGTTTTCGAGTCCTCCGTTAGCGCCCGCCACGTAGGTTTCGAGATGCGCGGGGTCGCTGGCGTGGGCCTTCGAGCAATAAGGATCCTTCGACATGTCGATGCCCTTCATGTGCGGGGCCGGGCCGTCAAGTTTGACGGTCCCCGTGATCTTACCTTCCCCAGCCGCTTTGACTCCCTGACTCAAAATCAAGGTCCCGCAGCAGATCAGAACTATTGCCAATAGTATCCCGAGATTGTTTCTCTTCCTCATAGAAAGTCCTTTCTGTTAAGAACTACGCGAAGGCGACCATCTAACGATGCTCCGTCTCTATTGTTGCCCCGCAGGAGCATTCGGATCAACTGGCTTCAGGCCAAGCTGTTTGGCCATTTCTTTTTCCTTGCTCTTCTGCGCCATAAACGTTCGCAGATAGAAAACAAGGTCCCACGCCTCATCTGGCTTGATATTGTCGGCGAAAGAAGGCATGGGCGTGCCGTCCAGTCCGGTCATGAAAATACGGTAAATATCCTGATCGGTGTCGCCGCACTTGGGCCGCGTTCCGTCAGTAAAGTTAAAAGGCGCGATCGGACGCCCGAGATCATCCTGAAGTGTCGAGGCCGACGGCCCGTTCGCCATACCCTGCACGCCATGGCACTTCCAGCACTGCACCTTGGCAAACACTTCGCGCCCCGCCCTGATGCGCTCGGCGGTGACTTCCGGCTCGGGAGGAATCTGAATCGGCGTCCCCGGCTTCTCACCGGTCCAGCGCGGAGAGAAGTGCTTCACCCAAGCCACAAGGTCGGCGCGCTCCTGCTTGCTTAAGGTGTTCCATTGCGGCATGTTGGAGCGGTCGAAGCCGCGAGTGATGGAGTCGTAGAGATCCTGGTCGGTGGGCAAGGTTCCAGTCGGAGTAGAGCGGCACTTAAAGATGCCCAATTGAAAGTCGCGCGGCTGCTGGTACATGGGGGGCTGCATGTAAGGTGCGTTTTCGCCGTTGCCATCGCCCAGCGGACCGTGGCAGCCGACACAAAACCGGCGGTACGGGAGCGCCGCATCTTTGGCGTGACCGGTGACGTTTCCAACGTGGCTCTCCGCCCCAATGCGCGTCTCTATGTTGAACGTCGTGAGTTGCGCCGAGGAAGCCGTCGGGATCCCCAAAACCGCAGCTGCGCCGAGTAGAAGCGACCATTTCTGCAATCTTGTTCGCATGTCTTTCCTCTCTCTAGAAATCGAAGTCGAGTCCCATCAGCAATTCGCTCGTGTTGAGGTTTGACGGCAATCCGTTGAAGGGATTCGCGGGTCCGGTGCCATCCTGATGCAGCCAGTTGTATTCGTTGTGCCAGGCTAAACCGGCACGGCTCGTCATGAACGGGTTGTAGCGGAAGCCGATGGTGTAAGTAGAGATATTGCCCAGATTCCCTGGCGACTGGCCTATGAGCCCCGTAGGCCCGATTCCCGTGTATCCCGCCCCGTTGGCTTGTTGCGACATGCGCTCCAACTCGTAGCGGCCGATAAATATCAGCTGCGGACTATACACGTAGTGCGCCTCGAAGGTGGCGCCATTCCAACTCGGAGCCTGGGACCCCGGCAAAAGAGTTGACCCCGGCACGTTGTTCGGAGGGCAACCATTGGGAATGGGAGTCGTGCAGGTCGTCCCGCCATTGCCGTCAGTAGCGATTGCGTTCCCGTAACCCTGGCCAAACCATACGTTATCCGAGCCATGCTGAGTCACAACCTGAAGATCGAAATGCGGGCCGAAGTAGAATTGCCCGACAAAACCTTCGCGACTGAAGCCTTTGTTGCCAATTCCCGAACCTGCAATCGGCACTCCGCCACCCGCAGTCAGATAGTAGGTTGCCGCTTCTCCGGCCATGGCGTAGAAGCCGATTCGCTGCACCCCCAGCTTGCCCGTATCAAAAGCTTGGCTCGCAGTAACGAATCCGGTGTAAGAATTCGCTCCCGTACTCAGATTCACATTCCCATCACTCGAGCTAATGAGCGACGCCGAAACGCGTGTCCGGTCATCCACCGAGTGTCCCATATACTCCAGGCCGAGTTGGTTGTCCCCGATCTGCCCAAAGATATTCCCATCCCCTTGCGGAATGAAGTGATACGTCTGATAGATTCCGCCGTTACCGGTCAGCGTGAGAATACGTTTTTCAGAAAGCAGATTGTCCAGTTCGAATCTACCCAGCTTGATGTTGAGCCACGAACTGTGAGCAATGTTGTCCAACCGTACAAAGACCTGTTCGAAGTGAAAAGCGCCAGTAGAGTCGGAGGATGGAAGCAAATAGAACGAAATATTTTTCTCCAGAGTTCCTGCCGTATGGAAGTCGAGTCCGCTCAAGTCAAAGCCGGAACTGGTAATGCGCGTGATCGACTGGCCCCCGTCGAGCGCCCCGCCCGTATAGGTATCGATCGCGACCTTGCCCGTGCTCACCCGGTGCCAGATCGGCGTGATGCGGAACGTGACCGGCCAATAGCCGGGGTTCTGCCAGATCGGAGCATCGCGATCGTTCATCAGCTGATAGCCATTGTCTTTGAACTTTTGTCCAAAGTAGTTCAGCATCGGCCACGATTCGTGGCAAGCCGAGCAACGCAGCCCGTACTTTCTGGCGAAGGCCGGTAAAGCATTCGCGGGCTCGCTGCAGGTAAGAATTACCGACGCAAGAACCAGAGCGACAACCGCAAAGGAGGTCGCAAACCGAAAGGCATTGCGGAGATGAAAACGACTAAAAGCGTGCATGGCCGTACTCCTCGGCAAGATCGAATCTAATTTCGAATCGAATTTCGAATTGAATTTCGAATCTAATATCTGGTTTGTGGAAAGTGAAATTTCCCTGGAGGTGAGCGGGTGCGGACGCGGCAACCAAACAGAGTCGAACTGGGAAGCTTTCCCCATGGTCTTCACTACTATCGACTACGTTGTCATCAACTGGCGTGCATCCTACTGCGGTGCAGAGACGAACGTCAAGAGTATTTTCAAGAAAATTTCGCTTGCCTGAATTTCGCTAAGAATACAAAGTTTTACAAACCTTTAACAGTGTCAAAGAAGTTGCCTCCTAACTCAGGCATTCGGCCCTACCCGCTGTTAACAGTTGACAGCCTTGCCTCAGCAGTAAGAGACTCTGGGAAGTCTTGAACAGAATTATGGGGGATTCGCGGAAGCGCGTTGGAAGCCGCAATTGGCCGCTGGGCCGGCTCTGTTCGAGCGCCGCACTCATACTCTCCCTGTTGCTTGTGGCATCCACTCGTCCACTCGCAGCCCGAGAAAAAGACAATCTGACCTACGGCGAAGGATTGATCGTCAATATTCCGCTGCTCCCGGGCGAAGTAGAGCAAGTCGTCGCTGAGATCACCCAGAACGGCATAATCCGGGGCACCAAGGAGTACAACAAGGACGAGTTCGTCAGCGGCGCCAAACCCGCTACTTCCTCCCACGCGTTTCCAGCATGGACCGAATCCGGCAAGGTCTTCTACAAGATTCGCGAGCACGCTCTCGATCCGCGCAACTTCAAGGATGGTGGCGACGTCGGAACACTCGCCGTGCGCTATGTGGTACAGCCTCAAGGCGAAAAGAATACGGTCCTGCGCATCGACGCCATCTTCGAGGAGGACTTCCGCCACACCCTCCATCCCTCCAACGGCTCCGTCGAGAGAAACGAGTACAAAGACATTCAGGAACACCTTGAAGCTATTGAAGTAATGAAGCAGCAGAACGTTGAATCCGAAAAAGAGCGGCAGGAGCAGCTCGCGAAGAAACGCAAGCCTGCCGTTCCCACCTACGCGCCGACCGAGACCGCGCAACAATCTACGGATCGCGCCTTCCCCCAAGCCGCCGAGACTCCGGGCGATCCCGTCTCGAAGACCGCCGCAGAGCCCTCCCAAGGCCTATCTTCCCAAAGTGAGGTGTCGTCCAGTCAACTCGCGCCCAGCTCCGCCGCGCCCGATCAAGCGCCCGGTCGAGCGCCTGTTCAATCGCTGCCCGGTCAAATGCTGCCGGGTCAAACCCTGGAAGACCACGTCAAGGATCTTCGCAATCAAGTCGAGCGCCTGGTAAAGGCGCCAGGAGCGCCGCTCAAATCCGCACCCTTCCACACCGCAAGCACGCTGCAAACGCTAAGCGCCGGCGCAGAAGTCCTCATCCTGATCTCAACGCCCTACTGGTACGGCATTGAGACCCACGAAGGCCAGCACGGCTGGGTGATGCGCGACCAGTTGGAGCAACCATGACCCATGCTCCTTCAAGACTCAGCACAGCACGATTCTGCAAAGCTTTTTTGCTCCTGCTCCCGGCAATAGTTTTTTGCAGCGCGCAACGCGCCTACGCTCAAAGCGACGGACTCGAACGTGCTTTCCCGCAGTCCAAAGCCGTGATAGAAAAAGTTCTGCAAACAATGCAATCCGCTGCTGGCGGACGTCTTCCCGTGCTCGAAGGCTTCGCGACTTCCCTTCCCGATCACCCGCTGGACCGCTATCAGCGCGGCTACTATCAGTCCAAGTTCCAGGTCACAGCGGCCCCTTCCGGAGGGTCGATCGTGCGCGTGACCGTGCAGGTTACGGCTTGGTACGCCGATCCGGTCGCCGCGCACTCCGGGTATCAATTGCTATCCTCGAATGGCCGCCTTGAAGCCGATCTGCTCGACCAACTCGCGGATCAACTCGCCCGCAAGCTGCCGCAAGGTAACGCGAATTCGTCGGCAAAGACCGCGCACAGGCCGTTCCCCTCAGAAAAATCGGTTGGCGAAGCGTCCCGTTCGCAGCAGTCTTTTTCGCCGGCAGAACCATCCCCTCAGGAATCTTCCTCGCCGGAAGCTGCGAAAACGCCTGCCGCGAAAACGCCGGATTCTGCCGAGCCTCTCATCTCGGCGCCGGTTCCTCAACTCCCCCAGAACGGGGGCAACTTCTCGCCCTCCCTCGCTCAAAGTTTGGCCGACAAGGAAAAAACCAGTTCACAAACCGGGCAGAAGAAGACTGGCGGCCAAGATCCCGCTCTGCGAGCCGAAGCCGAGAGCCTCGAAGAAATTTTGAAGAACCAGGCCCGTCCGAAGAATCTGGTTGCGGTAAAAAAGTCCGGCACTCCGGTGGTTGCAACCGCGAGTTTGACTGCGAAAACTTTGTTCTTGGCCAGCGCACACGATGAATTCGAGATGCTGGATTTCAATCGAGATTGGGTTCACGTGCGTATCTCCGGTCTCTCTCGCGGATGGATCTGGCGCACCAGCCTGGAAATGCCAGACAGCGTTCCCAACAGCGACGCGCCTACAAGCGCAGCGCCGGGCGCAGTCGCCGCCGATCTATTTCATGTCACTCGCGAAGAGACCGCGCCTTTCCCGGGTAATTGGCCCCCGCTCCGCGGAAAAAGCGTAAAGATCGTTTCGGTCGAAAAAATCAACGAAGCCAAAGAGGCCGCCCCGCAACTCAGACTGGAGTTCGCCAAGTCCGTGCTCGACAAGGATTATCCCGAACTCGCGCAGAAGCCGCAGGAACTGGCGGGCATTGTCTTGATCTTCGATTCCGTCGATGGAGGCATGATTGCCGCCACCCTCCAGACGCTCCAACAATGGAAGGCCGGCAAAATGTCCGATGCAGCCCTTTGGCATCAGTGCTTCTTCGATCCCCCGGAAACCTTCAACGAATCCACAATTTCGGCAGCCCAATAACACTTAAGTAGAACCGCCCTGGTTTTGAAAGGGTGCGGCTTCAGCCGCGCCGTAGGTATCCTAAACTCAATCCCGGCTTTAGCCGCTGCGGGAGTATGTTTTCCGACAGTGCCACCGTCGCATAAATGCCCGGCTTGGTGGTCACTGCCTCTTTTTGCTAGACTCAGTGCGTTCGTAGAGGTATAAGAGACTCGGTTCGTCGACCATCACAAACTTTCCCCATGAGTGCGATGACACAACCGTTGCTGTTATTTCGCAAGCAGGCAACGTCCTTGCTGCGCGACTATGCCGAGCTGATGAAGCTGCGCGTCACCACTCTCATCGTGATGACGGCGTGGTGCGGTTACTTCTTCGGCGCGCAGAAAGCGGGCGTATCTTCGCTGTCCTGGGGCCTGTTCCACGCTCTGCTCGGAATCGGACTGGTCTCGGGCGGTACCGCGGCGCTGAACGAAGTGATGGAACACGAAGTCGACGCGCACATGCGCCGCACCGCGCAGCGTCCGCTGCCCGCGGGCCGCATGAGCCTGCTGCACGCTGCCATTGGCGGATTGCTGGCTACAATCGGCGGCTCCATCTACTTGGCGGTTTTCACAAATCCGCTGACCGGGCTGCTGACCTTCCTCACCTCGGTGGTATATCTTGCAGCTTACACGCCGCTGAAGCGGATCTCGCCGATCTGCACCTTCGTGGGCGCCTTTCCCGGAGCGATGCCGGGAGTGCTGGGCTGGACGGCGGTGCGCGGCCGCCTGGAGTGGGGCACGCTGATCCTGTTTGCGATTTTATTTGTGTGGCAGTTCCCGCATTTTTTCTCGATCGCGTGGCTCTACCGCGAAGATTATGCGAGCGGCGGAATCCGCATGCTCCCGGTAGTGGAGGAAGATGGACGGTCGACGGCGCGCCGCATCGTAGGCTATTCGCTGGTCTTGATTCCGTTGAGCCTGCTGCCGAGCTTTTTCGGGATGGCGGGGAAGATCTATCTGGTCGGAGCGCTGGTGCTGGGCATTGCGCTGTTCTATTTCGGAGCGCGGCTGGCGTTCCTCAAACTACCCATAAATAGTCCGCGCTCGAAAATGCTGGCCCGGCAGGTGTTACAGGCCACGGTAATTTACCTACCTCTGCTGTTCGCCCTGATGATGGGAAACGCCGCGCGCCCCTGAGACCCCAGAACACTCGTGGCAAGCCCCTGAAGCGTTCCAAGGTCAAGGTCAGAAAGCGCAAGGCTGAGAAGTTAGTCCCCGCTACGAACACCTGATCTTGGGGAGGGATATAATGAGGCAAGTCAGACGTTACTATTGTACTGTTGCCATGCAATTACCAGCGAAGGACACTCGGTATGACAACAACATCAATACATGGCCTACGATCTTCCGCCAGCCGCACTGCGGAAGGATCGGCATCATTTCCGGTGTCGAGGTCATTGGACCTAGATGACGATCGGATAATGATCGACATCGAAACCGAGATGGCTTTGCTCAAATTAGAAATGGAATCGAAACGCAATCTTCCGATCTTCGTGCCGAACCCAGGGTCCACGGTGAATCCTATACTGCTTGGGATGTTGGCTTTTCTGTTCGTATTTCCTTGGCTAGCTCAATTGCTTCCACAGCAATTGAGGGACTATATAGGGCTGCTGTTCCGATGAATTAATCGAACGTGAACGTCACTTGGAGCTGGCGTCGTTTTTGGTACGGCACTGCCGGGGCGGCAGCGCCAGAGGTAGTACGTCTATTTAAACTCCTCAAGGAGCAGCACGCAGCTTTTACCCTCCACGATTTGACGCTTGGAATGGTATTGATTTCCCTAGCCTTCGTGACTCTCGGCGGCGTGTTTGCGTCTGCGTGGGGTGATGACCATCCAATCAAATGCATGTACAATGGCGCAACATTCCCGGTTCTTTTGAATGCGTGGTACAGCAGTGCACCACCGAGTCTTCCGAAGTAAGTCTGCACCCTTCCTATTGTTGAACAGGCAGCACCTGGCCCACAACTTCTTTCGATAACATGATGTCCCATGAAAGAATGACCCATGATCGAGCGCTTCGATTTCTCCGATCTTCGCGAACTGTTTGCCAAAGCCAACGAGGAAAAGTCAGGCGACCAGTTGGCCGGAATCGCTGCGCGATCGGAACGAGAGCGAGTCGCTGCAAAACGAAAACTAGCCGACCTGACGCTCGGCGATATTGTCAGCCGCCCTCTGATAGATGGTTCAACGACTGACGTTTCGACGACCAGTTCGTCCGGCGACGATGTCACGCGCCTCATTCTCGAAACCTACGACCAGCAGCCCTTCCGTCCCCTCGCAAGCATGACCGTCGGAGAGTTTCGCGAGTTCCTTCTCGACGACGGAACCACGGACCTTCAAATCCAGCAACTACAAAGCGCCATCATTCCTGAGATCGCCGCTGCTGTTACCAAGTTGATGAGCAACAAAGATCTCGTCCTCGCGGCCTCCCGGATTCGCAACGTCACTCGCTGCCGCAACACCATGGGCGAGCGCGGAGTGCTCGGCATCCGCGTGCAACCCAATCATCCTGCCGATAACGTCGGAGGCATTCTTCTCTCTGCCTTCGAAGGACTGCTCTATGGCTGCGGAGACGCTGTCATCGGTGTGAATCCTGCGACCGACTCCGTCGCAAGCGTCAGGTCGATTCTCGTTGCTTTGAATCGTCTGGTGGACGCTTACGAAATCCCCACGCAGACCTGTTGTTTGGCGCACATCACAACGCAACTGGCCGCATTGAGTCAGGGCGCGCCGGTCGATCTTCTTTTTCAGTCCATCGCGGGCACCGAAGCCGCCAACCGCAGCTTCGGAATTACATTGGGCATGCTGCGCGAAGGCCAGCAGCAGGTGCTCGAACATCATCGCGAGCGCGACGTCCGCTGGGCTGGGGATCAGGTAATGTATTTCGAAACCGGCCAGGGCAGCGCACTCTCAGCCGAAGCGCATCACGGAGTCGATCAACTGACACTCGAAGCGCGGGCTTACGGAGTCGCGCGCGCTTTCCAGCCTTTTCTCGTTAACAGTGTCGTCGGATTTATTGGGCCCGAATATCTGGCGGATGAGCGGCAGATCATTCGCGCCGGCCTCGAAGACCACTTTATGGGCAAGTTGCTTGGTTTGCCGATGGGTTGCGACGTCTGTTACACCAATCACGCTGCCGCCGACCAGAACTCGGCCGACAATCTGCTGCTGCTGCTGGCTGCTGCTGGCTGCAATTATTTCATGGGCGTTCCCTGCTCCGATGACGTGATGCTGAATTATCAATCGACCAGCTATCACGACGCATTGGCCGCGCGGCGCCTGTTCCAACTGCGTCCGGCTCCGGAGTTTCTCCTTTGGCTTCAGAATATGGGGATCTATCGCGGCCTCGAACCGGCGACGCTCGATTCATCTGCGCGGCGGCAGCTGATGCGCGGTCTGGAGTCATCCCTGGAGAAGACAGTCTGAATGGCTCGCGGAGAAGAAAAACGCGATGGCAACAAAAAAGACCCGCTCGCTCAGTCACGCGACTTGCCTGAACTGTTGAAGAGGTTGAGCGCGCAGACTCCGGCTCGGCTGCTGGCAGGCCGAAGCGGGGCAGCGTATCGAACGAGCACTCAAATGGAATTGCGCGAGGCGCACGCGGCTGCCCGCGATGCCGTGCGCGCGGGACTAAATCTGCGCGCCGATCTCGGCGAAGAGTTCGCTCGTAAGTGGAATCTGATTGAGGTCTCCACGCAAGCCGCGAACAAAGAAGAGTATCTTTTGCGTCCGGACTTGGGACGTCGCCTGAACGAGGCGTCCCGCGCGGAGTTGAGCCGGCATTGCGCGACGGGAAAAGATTTGCAAATTGTGATTGGTGATGGGCTCTCCGTCACCGCAGTTGCCGCACAAGTTCCGCGGCTGTTGCCGCTGCTCTGTGATGGCGCGCGGGCTCGAAGCTTGAGTCTCGGTTCGATGTTTGTGATTCGTCACTGCCGCGTGGGCATTCTCAATGAGATTGGCGAGTTGTTGACGCCTGCGGTTGCGCTGTTGCTGATCGGAGAACGCCCGGGTCTCGCGACTGCCGAGAGCCTCTCGGCTTACATGGCCTACCTGCCGAAGGCTTCAGACACTGACGCTCACCGCAACCTCATCTCAAACATTCACGCGCGCGGCGTGAGCCCGGAGCGCGCCGCAGAGCGCATTCTGAATCTCGCTGCCTTGATGATGAAGACTCACGCGAG